>NZ_CP051625.1:0-2400000 GCF_012844345.1 Pseudomonas sp. gcc21
ATGCGTGATTTGATGGCGGAACTCAAGGAGCTGCGCCTGCACGGCATGGCCACGGCCTGGGCGGAGTTAACTGCACAGGGTGAGTCGAACACAGCCTCGTCCAAGTGGCTGCTCGAACACCTGCTGGAACAAGAGCACACAGATCGCGCCATGCGCTCGGTGAGCCACCAGATGAACATGGCCAAGCTGCCGATGCACCGCGATCTGGCCGGCTTCGACTTCAGCGCCTCCAGCGCCGACGCTCGCTTGATCAGCGAGCTGGCCAACCTGAGCTTTACCGACACCGCGCAGAACGTGGTGCTGATCGGTGGGCCAGGCACCGGTAAAACCCACCTAGCCACCGCGCTGGCCGTGTCCGGCATCACCCGGCATGGCAAGCGCGTGCGCTTCTACTCCACGGTCGATCTGGTCAATCTGCTGGAGCGCGAAAAACACGACGGCAAAGCCGGGCGGATCGCCCAGACACTGCTGCGCATGGATCTGGTCATCCTCGACGAACTGGGTTATCTGCCGTTCAGCCAGACTGGCGGTGCGTTGCTGTTTCACCTGCTGTCCAAGCTGTACGAACACACCAGCGTGGTGATCACCACCAACCTGAGCTTCGCCGAATGGTCGAGCGTGTTCGGCGACGCCAAGATGACCACCGCCCTGCTGGATCGGCTGACCCACCACTGCCACATCGTCGAAACCGGTAACGAGTCCTATCGCCTGCAACACAGTAGCTTGGCGGCCCAGGCCAAGATCAAATCACGGGAGCGAAAGCGTAAGGGCGGCCAGGAACCGGAGGACGATGAGCCGTTCTGATTTCATGGCGACGACGGCCTGCTGCATGGCTGCATGTGGCAGGTCTTCAACAGCTGAACTGGGCTAGCGAAGGAGTGGGGGCAACAGCAGCTGCGCTGGTAGACTTATCCACAGTTGCTGGTAACAAAATCAGCAATCCGCCCTGGGTCAAATTTCAATCGGCAGGGTGGGTCAATTTTCCATCAGCGCCAACACGTTTGGCCGCTCGGCGCGGAACTGGCGATTGACCTTGTCCAGCGGGCACGGGGTGGCCTTGTCGCTGATCGTAGTCTTGACCGGTTTGCCGCGTACGACACCTTGTAGACCCAGTCGCCGCATCAGTCGCTCCACCGTGCAGCGGGCCACAACTACGCCTTCGCGCTTGAGTTGCCGCCAGACCTTGCGCACGCCGTAGACCTGGAAGTTCTCCTCCCAGACCCGCTGGATATGCCCGCTCAGTGCCTCGTCACGCCGTGTTCGCGGAGAACGCCGCTCGGGAGCGGCCTGGCAATGTGCATGGGCGTAGTAGGTCGATGGAGCGATCGGCAGTACCCGGCAGATCGGCTCGACTCCATAAACCGCACGATGCTCATCGACGAACGCCTTCATGGCTTGAAGCGGCGGTCGAGCTCCGCCTGGGCAAAATACGCGGACGCCTTGCGCAGGATCTCGTTGGCCTGGCGCAACTCACGCACCTCACGTTCCAGCGCCTTGATCCGCTCGCGTTCGCTGCTGGTCTGGCCTTCACGTTTGCCAGTATCGCGCTCGGCCTGGCGTACCCAACGGCGCAGTGTTTCGGCGGTACAACCGATCTTGGCAGAAATCGAGCAAATCGCTGCCCATTCCGACTCGTGGTTGCCTTGATGCTCCAATACCAGTCGAACCGCTCGCTCGCGGACTTCCGGGGAGTACTTCGTCGTCGTCTTCATGGCTCCATCCTCTCAAGAGTTGGAGCCTCCGGGAAAGCCGGGGCGGTTCAGCTCTCTCCAGTTTGGTGGCAGCGGGTTGTTCACTGCCATTTGCGGGGTGAACTGCAGATATTACCGTGCAAAGGCCTATTGTGACGTAGGCAGAAAGCGACACGGGCGGCGCTTACCAGGCGCTGCGACCATCCTTCTGTGTTGCATTCCGCGTCCCGCTGTCATGCCTATGTCATACCGACGATCTACCATCCTTTCATGATCGATCTGTAGATCAAAGTAACTTATTGATTGCATAGTCGAATCAAACATGCCGGAAGGAGCCGCAGTTTGCCCTCCCGATTATTCGTTGGAAGACCTCGGAGCATCACCATGTTTGCAGAGCAGCAACGCGAATATCTCGACAAGGGATATACGAAGATTGAAAGCTTTTTCTCCGCGGAGGAAGTAGCGAAGATTCTTGAAGACGTCAAGCAAATTGAATTGGGAGCTATTGGCGTAGCTTCGGACAATGAGACTTACCAGTTCGAAAAGAAGAATGGCGAGACGACGAAGCTACTGCGTCGCGTCGAGAATCCTCACCTTTATTTCGATGCAATAGATTCTTTGGTCAGGTCGGAAAAAGTCGTCGATTTGCTTCGGCATTTCCTGGGCGAAAACATCCGTTTGCACAATAGCAAAATCAACTTCAAGCCGCCATCAGGCGCGCCAGTCCAGTGGCATCAGGACTGGGCATTCTATCCCCACACAAACGATGATTTTCTTACTCTCGGAATTTTCCTCGACGAGACAAGTGAGAAGAATGGCGCGATGGCATGCTTGCCAGGCTCCCACAAAGGAAAAGTGTACGACCACCGGAACGTCGAGACGGGCAAGTTTTGCCACGCGATCTCTCGCTCCAACTGGGACGAAGCGCTCGACCCGACAGAAGGGGAGTTACTAACGGGACCCGTAGGAACTGTCACGTTGCATCACGTCCGGACCCTTCATGGTTCAGGCCCAAACCACTCAACGATCAGGCGGCGTTTTCTGCTCATCGGCTATGCCGCGGCTGATGCTTGGCCACTTCTGGGCTGTGGCAACTATGGGGATTATGAAAGCCTCATGGTCTCTGGCCGATCCACCGTATTCCCGCGCATGGTGGAACTCCCTTTGACTATCCCGTATCCGTTGTCGATGTACGGTGATCGCATCTTTGAAAGTCAACGAGCTTTGACTCAAAAGTACTACTGAAGTCTTTAACTCACTGAGGTCATAATGCAAGTTTTTACTCTGTTTTCGAAATTCAAGAAGGCGTTAACGCGCGCCATTCTTGCCTTTATCGCCACAATCATAGTGTGCACACCCGCGCAGGCAGCTGAGGTTGTCAATGGGAAACTTCACCTGCGTTTTGCAATTGCGCCGGTGCGTCCAACGCCTAGCCAGACCATCAAAGAGTTTGAGCCGATATTCAAGTATCTCGCCGACCAGCTCGGCGCGACCTATGAAATCGTCTCCCCGGAAAGCTGGGCGGCAATATCTGTGGCAATGACAAATGGCCATGTCGATGTGGGCTGGCTCGGACCCTGGGGCTATGTCTTGTCGAATAAAAAGGCCGGCACCGAAGTGCTTGCAACGGTCAAGTACCGCGGGGAGCCGTTCTACAAAGCCCTCATTGTCGGTCGCGCCGATCTGCCGATCAAAAAATGGCCCGAGGACGCGAAGGGTTTGAAGCTGTCACTCAGTGATCAGGGCAACACTTCTGGCTGGCTCATCCCGATGGCGTACTTCAAGAGCATCGGCATCGACCCTGCGAGCTATTTTGAATATCGTGAAGGTGCCACGTTTGGCCAGAACGAATCACAGATTCAGCACGGACTGATCGACCTCGGATCCGATATGGATCGGGGCCGGAACGGGATGATCGAAGCGGGTCAAATCGATCCTTCGAAGTCCAAGATCGTGTGGGAATCCAGCAAGCTGCCGAACGACGCGATATCCGTGCCGAAGGATTTTGATCCTGCTCTGAAAGCGCGCATCACGGAAATACTGACGTCCTTGTCCGAAGAGAAAGCACAGTCGCTGATGGGCTCGGGCTATAACGGCTTCGTGAAGGCAAAGCACAGCGATTACAAGGTAATCGAAGACGCCGGCCGCATCCTGGGAAAACTGTAAAGCACGAGGGGTCCGTTCTTGGATGAGGGCAGCGGACGACAAGGTGGACTGACGCACGCCAGCTCCTTGTCTCCGCTGCACGAACATACGGGCGCGCATCGCAATACCACAGAGGATGAACCAATGAATCAGCGAATCGAAGAAGTCATGCTGGCTAATGTCAAGAGGGACGTAGCCAGGAGAAAGCGGCATTTTGCAACGTCGGTCGTAGTACTCAGTTTGCTGGCAGTGGCCTGGTACGTGTGTCAGATAGAATTCCAGAAGCTAGGCGCCGGTTTACCGAGACTATGGTCATTCGTCGTGCAGATGTTTCCACCCGACCTGAGCGACCTGGACGTCATTCTAAAAGGGGCTGGCGAGACGCTCGCCATGGCGACGATTGGCACGATATTCGCCACAATCATTGCATTTCCGCTGGCACTCATGGCTGCGCGTAATACCTGTCCGAACAAGTGGACCTATCGGGTATCCCGCGCCATCCTGAACGCCAGCCGCGGCACGGAGACATTTGTCTATGCACTTGTATTTGTAGCAGCAGTGGGCTTCGGTCCGTTCTCCGGCGTACTGGCCATTACTTTCCACATGGTAGGGGCAATCGGCAAAATGTTTGCTGAAGCCATCGAGCCCGTTGACCAAGGGCCGTTGGATGCGCTCGCCTTGACCGGTGCCAGCAGGGCAAAGATTATCCGCTACGGTCTGATCCCGGATGTTATGCCGCACCTGATCGCGAGCGTTCTATACATTTGGGAATTCAGTGTCAGAACGTCCACAGTACTGGGCATCGTAGGCGCAGGTGGAATTGGGCAGACCCTGAAAGATACTGTGGACTTGTTGGAATTCAACAAGATGATTACGGTACTGGCGGTTGTATTGCTGATGGTGTCGGCAATCGATTTCATCAGTGACCGGCTCAGGTACTTGATATTGGACACAAAACGCGAGGGATTCGAAACTCTCCCTGCGAATAACTGATTGCTTCACGTATTACTGGAAGGGCGGTTCGCAATGAAAGATGTAGCGTTGCAGTTAAAGAATGTCGGTAAGTCATACGGCAATAAAGTTGTCCTGGAATCGATTGACTTCGAAGTACGTCACGGCTCAATGGTTGCCTTGCTCGGCACAAGCGGGGCAGGGAAGTCGACGCTTTTCCGATGTCTCACTGGCCTTGAGCCGATTGACTCCGGTTCTATCGTGGCGCTCGGAGAATCCATACATGAACTGTCTCCGGCGCGTCTGCGGGCAGTACGTGGCCAGATCGGGTTCGTGTTCCAACAACTGCACCTGGTGAAAAGGTTCTCAGCACTCGAGAATGTATTGGGTGCGCGTCTGGCAGAGATGCCCATTTGGCGCGTCACATTGAAAAGCTTCAGCCGGGCTGACAAAGTGCTCGCGTTCGAATGTCTGGACCGGGTCGGCATGCTCGATTATGCAAACACGCCTACGCAACTGCTGTCAGGCGGTCAGCAACAGCGTATTGCGATAGCGCGAGCCTTGGCGCAGAAGCCCAAGATTATTATTGCGGACGAACCCGTCTCCAGCCTCGATCCGCTGACGGCGCGCTCGGTTCTGCAAACGCTGAAAGCCGCGGCTACAGATCTTAATGTCGCGGTCCTGTGCAGCTTGCACCAGGTAGACCTGGCACTTGAAGTGTCTGATCGAGTCGTGGGATTGCGGGATGGGCGAATCAGTTTGAATATGGCTAACCAACCGAATGATCAAGGCATGATGCAAAAGATACGATCCATTTATTAACCCGGCAATCAAATACACCAAATCATGCCGCGTAGGCGATACGTGGATGCCGGAAATAAGAACGGATTCTTTGAGGGCGTAATTGCAATCGTCTCATGACCGAGCGAACACGCCCTTCCAGTTCGTCCTGATTACGCGCTGGCAAGCCCGTACGGACCTGATGTTTCAAATCACAATTCAAATACTCGTCAGGATTCAACTCCGGGGCGTAGGCCGGCAAGAAGAACAGTTCGATTTGCTCTTTGCGGTCGGCGACCCAGGCGCTCACCTTTTTGCTGTGGTGTACGCGCAGGTTGTCGAGAATCAAGAACACTTTGCGGCCCTGCGCATCGCGAATCAGGCGACTCAGGAAGCGAATCAGCACTGGGGCTGTCAGCGTTTCCCGATACAGCATGAAGCGCAGTTTGCCCCGATTGGTCACAGTGGAAATCATGTTGGTGGAAAAGCGACTGCCGCTGACCTGGCGCACTGGCGTTTCGCCAATAGGGGCGTAGCTGCGGCCAGCCTGGCTGTCACTGCGCATACCGGTTTCGTCGCCCCACTGAATCTCACCATTCTCGGCCTTGGCCCGCTGTGCGATGCGTGGATATTCATTATCCAGCCAGCGCTGAACCACTTCAGGTTTCTGCTGATAAGCCCGATGCAGTGGTCGCTGCGGGGTGTAGCCCCAACGCTTGAGGTATTCACCAACCGTTCGAACCGGCATGAGAAAACCACAGCGCTGGCGGATCAGTTCTCGCACGGCATCACGCGTCCAGAGTGCAAAGCCGAGCTTGAGTTGGTCGGGCATCTTATCGGTCATCAAGGTGCGCACCAGCACTTCCTGGCTGGGGCTCAAACTGCGGCGATCACCCTGGCGCACACCGCGCTGGCCGCCGGCAATGGCAGCCTTTTCGCCTTTGTGTTCTGCGACCTGCGCCCAGTGAGCGATGGTGCGGGGGTGAACACCAACCGCTTCGCCAATAGCCTTGTAGGTGTAACCCTGCTCACGCATGCGCAGGGCCGTGGCGCGCTTTTCACGCTGTTCTTGGGGGCTGAGTTTGCGGGCATCTGTTTTCATGGAGACAGATTATCCGATATGCCCTATTTATTTGCCAGGTTAATATCAGCAGCGTGCCGTACACAGCGACAGAGACGAGCCGTTGCAGCGGCATGTCGCGTAGTTCGTTCCTCAGAGGTCCCATGAAACCAAGAATCGTAACAACGCATCGAATCCACCCCGACACGCTGGCCCTCCTTGAGACCGCCGCTGAAGTAATTTCCAATCAGTCCGATTCAACCATGTCGCGGGAAGAGGTACTGTTGCGCACCAATGATGCGGACGCGATGATGGTGTTTATGCCGGATAGCATAGATGCGGATTTCCTATCCGCGTGCCCCAATCTGAAGGTCATCGGCGCCGCGCTTAAAGGATATGACAACTTTGATGTCGAGGCATGTACCCGCCATGGGATTTGGTTTACGATTGTTCCTGATTTGCTTACGATTCCCACAGCTGAACTAACGATTGGCCTGTTGCTGAGCATCACACGGAATATGCTGCAAGGTGATAATTACATTCGATCACGCCAGTTCAATGGTTGGACCCCGCGGTTTTATGGCACAGGTTTGACGGGTAAAACCGCCGGCATCATTGGGATGGGAGCGGTCGGGCGGGCGGTCGCAAAGCGGCTGGCCGCCTTCGATATGCAAATTCAGTACACGGATCCGCAGCCTTTGCCGCAAGAGTCGGAAAGGGCGTGGAATGCAAGCAGAACATCGCTGGACCAGCTATTGGCGACAAGCGATTTCATCATTCCCATGCTGCCGATGTCGTCAGATACCCACCACACCATAAATGCTCGGGCATTAGACCGCATGAAGCCCGGTGCGTACCTCGTCAATGCCTGTCGCGGCTCCATCGTAGATGAGCGGGCCGTGGTGCATGCGCTTCGGACGGGGCATCTGGGCGGTTACGCCGCAGACGTCTTCGAGATGGAGGAATGGGCGCGTCCCGACAGGCCGCATTCTATTCCTGACGAATTGCTTGATCCTGCTTTACCCACATTCTTTACGCCTCACCTGGGTTCGGCGGTCAAATCGGTACGGATGGAAATCGAGCGTGAAGCCGCCCTCAGTATCCTCGAAGCGTTGCAAGGGCGCATTCCACGCGGAGCGGTCAACCATGTTGGAGCGGGGAGATGACTGAGTGATCAATCTCGATCACGTTGAGAGTTTTCTGGCCGTAGT
Organism: Pseudomonas sp. gcc21; assembly: GCF_012844345.1. Taxonomy (NCBI): domain Bacteria; kingdom Pseudomonadati; phylum Pseudomonadota; class Gammaproteobacteria; order Pseudomonadales; family Pseudomonadaceae; genus Pseudomonas; species Pseudomonas sp. gcc21. Next base: position 7,839 of record NZ_CP051625.1, read on the forward strand.
CGCAGCCGGAGGCTTCCGCGACGCCGCAAAACAACTCGACATTTCGCAGTCGACGGTGACGCAGCATATCAAGCAGCTTGAAGAGTCGCTTAAGACGGAAGTAATCGTGCGAAGCAATGCCGGTTGCAGTTTGACAGCCGAGGGTGAAACTTTTTTGCCGTATGCGCAACAGCTTGTCAACCTGGCGTGTAAAGCCGGAACTCTATTTGAAAAGAAAGATGAAATCACGATTGGGGCGAGTTCTAACACGGGCATATACTTGCTTCAGCCATATATAAAAAAGTTTAAAGAGCGAACGCCATTTTCGGTCAAGGTGGTCATCGATAGAAACGAGGCGATAGCGCGGACCATAGAGAATTACGACGTGGACATCGCTGTCGTCGAAAGATGGGACGAGCGCCCGGGATTCGCTGCCAAGCTGTGGCGACGAGAAGAGCTGGTACTCATCGTACCGCTGGGGCATCCGTGGGCGGGCATGCGGAGTGTTGGGCCGAACCAGCTTGAAAACCAAGTCTTGATCGGAGGCGAGGCGGGCTCGGGCACCGGACGGGTCCTTCGGCGGTATCTTGGTACACGGGCAAATACGCTGGGGGTTTCCTTGCAACTGGGCAGTACCGCCGCTGTAAAAAGCGCTGTGCAGGCAGGACTGGGGATATCAGTCGTGATGAAAGCGTCCGTCGCGAACGAGTCCCGACTTGTCTTGTTTTCAACGGTTCCCTTTGAGGGCGATCCGCCCCGGAAGGAGATCTACATCGTGTTTCGGAATGGCATGCTGAAGCATCCGTCCATCGCTGCTTTCGTCGACATACTTTTGAGCCGTCCGCACTGAATTGGCTTGTGGAGCTCGGCTTGTAACGCCGCCGCCGACCCTGGGCGCCGAAGTTCGGGCTGTCGCGTCGCCACGCCGATTCTTGCCACGGCAGCTTCGGCTACGGCGGAGTGATAGATATGGGCTAGGACAACAAACAAAAAAGCCAGTCAAACGACTGGCTCTTGAAATTTTGAGGACAAAACCTTTGAAGTCTAGCTTCTCATCCCGATAAAGCATCATGTCGCCGATCGGGATCTAAAGCATAAGTCTTCCGGATGGCAGCTTTATGCTTAACGGCACAGTTGCGGAGGTACAGATTAGACGGTATTGAGCTGGTATTGTGCACGGCCCATAGGCCGACGCCCGCATCGCCCCATACAAGCTTATTAATAACTCGTAATCTCGCAGTAAGGTCAACTACAACTTGGCAGCCTTTTGGACAGCTCCGAGTTTAGTTTGATCTCGGTGAACTCTTGGCAGCGGTTGGCTCAGCAACCGGGCATCCAGGCCCCGGTTGCTAGCGTTGTAGGCCCACACAACAAACTGCTCCAACAATCTTTCGTTCTCGACCTTAAGCCGGGTGTTTGCGGCCTCAATACGCTCAAGACGCTCTAAAAGCGCCTGTGCTTCCGTAGCTCCCAGGCCAAAGACTCCTTTGCGCCTAGCATGTGGGAGCCCGGCCACGCGGTCCTTTGTTAGCTGGAAGGCTTGTTTGATTCGGACGCGTTGATTTAGAGCCTGTCTTGTGTACCGGGCGCTAAGTCGCTGCTCGACGACATCGATGAGTAATTCCCAAGTAAGCTTCCCATCCCAGCCATCCAGAATGCTAACTATGGCTTCTATATCTTCGCCTCCCAAGTTACGTGCTCGAGCTTTCGGTCGGTTCTTAGCCACCATTTTCCTCCATCGCGAGCATCAGGCGGCGCATGGTTTCAGTCGATATACTCGCATCAGCAGACGGCTCCGGCCGGTGCGTTAAAGCGGCCCGAGCTACTTTGGCTTGCTCGATTCTTGACGGGACAGGAAGGTTTGACAGTTGGATGACCGCACCATGAGGAATACTGGTGTCATCAAGAAGGGCACACAATTGAGCCAGCCTTTTTACCGTCAGCTCGTGATGGTCCACCCAGCGACTAGCTCCAAAGTAACCGTCAGCATGAGCCTGCTTGGCTGCCTCTAGATTCTCTCTAGCAGTCACCAGCTCATCCCGAATCCTGGCTGACCGAACCTCATCGCCTTTTACGCAGACCTGCTCAGAACAATTGAGGCAGTCAGCATGTAGCTGGCAGGGAGCCATCGTGTAATCATGGATACACACACCGAATTCGGTAGTATGAGCAGTCGGAACTTTAAGGCGAGCGAATTCATCTCGGTGAATTACGATGCGCTTGGGAAGATTGGCCAACGGGCCAAACATCTGGCTGTCATCCCCTAATGCACCACGAATCTTTAATACTAGCTCATCAGCGGACACATGGTCATACGTCGCATTTTGGCGAATGTCCTTCCGTCCGGACCATTTGGCAACATCGAGCTGGCTCAACCCCCCCGCTTGTGCCAGTGTATTTAGATAGTGCCGGAACTGGTGTGTCGTAACCTTGATCGGGCTACCTGTTGGCGCTGATGGAAAATTGACCCACCCTGCCGATTGAAATTTGACCCAGGGCGGATTGCTGATTTTGTTACCAGCAACTGTGGATAAGTCTACCAGCGCAGCTGCTGTTGCCCCCACTCCTTCGCTAGCCCAGTTCAGTTGTTTAAGACCTGCCACACGCAGCCATGTAGCAGGCCGTCGTCGCCATGAAATCAGAACGGCTCATCGTCCTCCGGTTCTTGGCCGCCCTTACGCTTTCGCTCCCGTGATTTGATCTTGGCCTGGGCCGCCAAGCTACTGTGTTGCAGGCGATAGGACTCGTTACCGGTTTCGACGATGTGGCAGTGGTGGGTCAGCCGATCCAGCAGGGCGGTGGTCATCTTGGCGTCGCCGAACACGCTCGACCATTCGGCGAAGCTCAGGTTGGTGGTGATCACCACGCTGGTGTGTTCGTACAGCTTGGACAGCAGGTGAAACAGCAACGCACCGCCAGCCTGGCTGAACGGCAGATAACCCAGTTCGTCGAGGATGACCAGATCCATGCGCAGCAGTGCCTGGGCGATCCGCCCGGCTTTGCCGTCGTGTTTTTCGCGCTCCAGCAGATTGACCAGATCGACCGTGGAGTAGAAGCGCACGCGCTTACTGAGCAACGTCGCACACACGGAGTTTGGTTAAGTCGCAGGCTCGAAGCTTGCTGTCGATGGCCAGATCGAAGAGAGCCAGATCCCGGGATCTTTCTGCAATTTGAAGCCTTACTCGGATGGCCCAGATATCTCTCAGTCGGAGTGGGGTTTTCTGCCCGACCAACTTACCTTTGTTCCAGGGCTGACGGCTACAGGTAGCAATGATGTTTCATGGCAAGTCCTCCACATGTGGGAGGGCAAGCATGGCTAGCCAGAGCAGTGGTCGCTAACCGGCCAGAAGCGGCCACCCAAGGACGAAAACCCTTGCGCCAAAGGCGGACAGTCATGTTGTCTACGAAACTACGGGCGACTCACACAGCACGTCCGCGAACCTCAGGGGATGGGAATTGGTGTCAGATGAACATAACTCGACTGATCGTCCGCGTTTAACAATTTTTCTGCTTTGATCAGCTTACCGGAAGTGCCATGTCCGCTGCCGGTTCGTTAGAAATTTTTATCTGACCCCAGTCGAGCCACTGATTGAGCAGCGCAATCAGCGCCGCCTCCAGGGCAATGCTGATGCCGATACCGGAGAGCTGGATGCCCAGTTCACTGCGCTGACCGTGTCGCATCAGCGAGTTGAGAATCAGGGCACTTCCCAGCAACACGCCTGCAGCGCTGGAAAGACCGACCACATAACGGATATGCCCCGGATCCAGAAATGGGTGGTCGTCGCCATCAGGATCGTGCTGGCGACCACAAGCACGATACCCCAACGATATAACAGGTCCTTGAGTCGCAGAGCACTGATGAACGACGCCAGCAAGGCGCCGCTCAGATAGCCAACGTAATTAATTGCTGCCAGCCAACCCGCCTCGGCCACATTCAGTCCGGCCTAGGCCTGCACCTACGGCAGCATCGGTGTGTAGGCAAATCGCGCCACACCAAGATTCAGCATGAGGCTGAAAATTCCGGCGCTGAGCACCTGCAGGCGTTGGGCAGCAAGTGTCATGGCATGAGTATGCAAGCCTGCGAACTGTGGCGCGAACAACCGTTCGCGCCGGCTACTACTCAAGCGGTCTATCCCAGGCGAAGCGATAAATCGGATCCGTCATCACGGCATGGTGGCACTCGCCATTATCCGCGGCTGCCTGGACCAGATACCAGTCCTCTTCGTCGCCATCGCTGACGTGCTCGGCCTTGTCTTCCAGAAAGCACCTGGAAAGATCATAGGGTCTGATCATGGCATAGTCGTCCGGATGCCCCCGCAGCCATTCCACAGCCCGCTCCGCCTGATTGGCGCCGGCCATGCCGAAATGGACCAGCGGCTGACGAGCATAGAGCCAGTGGCCCTCGCGCCAGTTGGTCAGAACCAGATCGGCATCGCCGGTTCTTTCCGCCACATCAGCCATCAGCTCCTGGCGTTTGTTGCCGCCCACCACCACCGGTTCGACGAACCCGCGGGCAAACCAGGCACAGAACCAGAAAAGGGCAAGGCCGACAAAAATCCTCCGTCTGCGTGGATGCCCTACGAACCAGTGACGCAGCAGCCAGGGCAGAAGGGGCGCCATGGCCAGCACCAGACCGGGTACCGCAGGATAGATATAGAGTTTGCGCTTACCCGAACTCAGGCTGAAGAAGATCAGAACCAGTACCACCCAGCCGATCAGCACCAGATAACGGCCGTCCCGCTTGTTCAGCTCGCGGCGCCAGGCGGGAACCAGCCAGGGCAGCAGTAGCACCAGGGGCAACCAGTTCTTGGGAATGACCTCCGCGAAGAAATACCAGAACGGCTCACGGTGGTGCCAGGCATCGACGTAACGCTCGGCGGTCTGCGTCAGAAGAATTTCATAAAGATAATCGTGTTCGGCTGCGTCACCAAAAAATACCACCTTGATGGCCAGCGGCACCAGCCAGGTGGCAATGACCGCGAGTGTTATCAACAACCCCAGCGCCCACGCCCGCCCTCGTCCGGGCATGACCGCGACGCCCTGCCAGCCCCGACGAGCGGCGTAGGCGTAGGGGATGAGCATAAGGGCAGGCAGAAAACCCACGCCCTTGCTTATAATGCCGAAACCCATCGCCGCACAGGACAGATAGAACCAGCCCCATGCCGGCCCCAGCAACAGATGCCGCACCATGCCGTAGAAGCCAATGACAATCCACAGCAAAAGGAAACCGTCGATCTGCCCCGCCCGCTGAACGCTGTAGGTCTGATATGTGGCAAGAAACAACAGGGCCGCAATGATGCCGATGCGCCGATTCCACATGCGTGAGCCCAGATCGTACAGACAGGCCGTCGCGACCACACACGCCAGCAGCGCCGGCAGGAACAGCGCTATGATTGGCGGTATGCCGATCTCGATCAGAGAGGCAATGGCCCACATGAACAGCGGCGGCTTGTCGGGATAGATTTGCCCGGCGCGATGGGGAATCAACCAGTCATTGCCCTGGATCATCTCCAGCGCTACACCGAGAAAACGCTCTTCATCGACATTCGATGGCTCCCGCAAGCCAAGGCCGGCACTGACCATGACCGCAGCAAACACCACCAGCAATAGCAGGGTGGCGCGCCGCAGGCGGCTCAGACGCCATAACCATCTTTTTTCCAGAAGGCCAGAGAGATTGTTCACTGTCAGATCTCCAGTTCGCGGGGGCGTGCGCTCAGACGCGTGCGCCGGATCAACCACCACACGCCGAACAGATCGAGGATTCCTACCAGGGCCCGGTCAAGATTGCCGTATTTGGATACGCCGGCACCACGCTCACGGTGGTTGACCGGATGCACCAGCATACCGCCCTGGTGGCGCTGGATCAGCGCCGGGATAAAGCGGTGCATATGATCAAAGTAGGGTAGGCGAAGAAAAGCGTCACGCTCCACCAGCTTGAGGCCGCAGCCGGTATCCGGCGTATTGTCCTTGAGCAGACGACCGCGCAGCCGGTTGGCAAACAGCGAGGCCCAGCGCTTGCTGGCCGTGTCACGCCGATTGACTCGGTGACCGGCAATCAGCTTGATATTCGCGGCGGGCTCCGCGGCGCGGACAATGGCCAGCATGCCGGGAATATCCGCCGGGTCGTTCTGACCATCGCCATCCAGGGTAGCCAGCCAGTTGCCCCTTGCCGCCAGAGCGGCGTGGTATAGGGAGGTACTCTGGCCCATGGAGTGGTCATGGCTGAGCAAGCGCAGCTGATGGTAACCGCCGCGCTTGAGCTCAAGCAGACGGGCCGCCGTATCATCGGTGCTGCCATCATCCACAACAATGACTTCGAAGTGCTCGTCACCAAGTGCAGTGCGCACTTCCTCAAGCAGGGCGGGCAGGTTGCCGGCTTCATTCTTGGCCGGGATCAGGACAGAAAGATCGGGCTGGGTCAACATGCGGTTTCCTTGGAGGCATGTTCATTGGCGGCACCGCAGGTGCCGGGCGAAAGTATCGGGTGCGTCATCGGGGCGGGCTTTGGGCAGGCGCTCATTACGGCTCACTCTCGCCCAGGGCTATATCGACCTCCTCGTCAATGCTCAGGCCTCGGCGGTAGCGATGATACAGATAGGCGCCGAGCATGCCGGAGGCCACAAACAACACCGCGGCACTGGCGATCCGCACCACGGGAGCAACATTGATGCCGCTGCCAACCAGCGCAAACACAAGTGTCTGTGGCAGATAGCCGATGAAACTGGCAGCCAGAAAAGGCAGCAGAAGGACGCTCGATGCACCCGCCGCAAGATTGGTCAGTATATTGCTGCCCACCGGCAACAGGCGAATCAACAGCGTCATCGAGAAAGGATGCTCGTGGACAAAGTGGTCGAGTCGCGCCGCGCGACGGCCAAGACGGCGACGCAGCATATTGCGACCGAACAGGCGCGCATACAAAAACGCGATCAGACAACCGAGCAGCGCAGCCAGGGCGCCCAGCAGGGTCCCGGGGAGCAGGCCGAAGGCATAGCCGGCAAGAAAGGCAATGATCTGCCGCGGCAGGCCAATGGCGGTGAACAGCCCGCCCATACCCAGAAAGAGCGCCGCACCGGCGATTCCCTGGCCGCGGATATGCGCGTCGATCCAGGCCTCGTTGATGGCCGTTCCCAGGTCGGTGGAGTCAAACAGATACCCGACCAGGGCCAGGCTCAGAATCAGCATCAGACCCTTTAGGGCAACACGCAGCCTCAGCATCGTGCTTGCGCCCGGTGCAGGGTGCCTGGCTGACGCAATGCGCCGGACAGCCCAGGATATATCCTAAACGCCATAGAAACCCCGGTACCAGCTGACAAAACTGGCAACCCCCTGTGCAAGCGTGGTGGCTGGACGAAAGCCGGTCCTCTGTGCCAGCGCCTCCACATCGGCCCAGGTGCGCGGCACATCCCCCGGCTGCATCGGCTTCATCTGCTTGATGGCCTGCATACCGGTAGCGGCTTCGATGCAGCCGACAAAATCGAGCAGATTGACCGGTGCACCCAGACCGATATTGAACAACCTGGCCGGCGCATCCAGACGAGCCGATTCTGGCTCGTCGGCATACGGCGGCGGACAATCCTGTATGCGTATTACCCCTTCGACCACATCATCTATATAGGTAAAGTCCCGCGACATGTTCCCGCCGTTGTAGACGTCTATCGGCCGACCTTCGAGGATCGCCTTGGTGAACTTGAAAGGGGCCATGTCAGGCCGGCCCCAGGGGCCATATACCGTGAAGAAACGCAGGCCGGTGGTGGGAATCCTGTAGAGGTGGGCATAGCTGTGGGCCATGACCTCGTTGGCGCGCTTGCTGGCAGCGTAAAGCGAAACCGGCTGATCCACGGCATCCCCCACAGCAAAGGGCACCTTGGCATTCATGCCATATACCGAACTGCTGGAGGCGTAGACCAGATGGCCGACCGCCTCCTGACGACAGCCTTCAAGCACATTGAGAAAACCAACCAGGTTGGCATCGGCGTAGGCGTAGGGATTATCCAACGAATAGCGCACACCGGCCTGAGCCGCCAGGTGGATAACGCGCTCGAAGCGATGGCTGCGAAACAGCGTCTGCATACCCTCGCGATCGGCTATATCCAGGGCAACAAACGCAAAGCCCGGCATGTCCCGTAACCGCTGCAGGCGTGCCTGCTTGAGTTCGACACTGTAATAATCATTCAGGTTGTCGATGCCGACTACGTCATGGCCCGCCTGACACAGACGCACAGCGCAGTGGTAGCCGATAAACCCGGCTGCTCCGGTAACCAGGAACTTCAAACCTTGCCCCCGGAGCCCGAGGCACGACCGATCGAATAATAACCCAGCCCCTCGCCAACCACCTGGACCGGATCCAGCAGGTTGCGTCCATCGAATATCACCCGGTCTGCCAGCGCCTGGCGCAGAAGACTGAAATCGACAATGCGAAAATTCAGCCATTCTGTGACGATCACCAGAGCATGGGCGCCCTCCAGCGCGGCTTCCTTGGAGTCGGCAAACGTCAGATGCTGAGCATCAGCATAAATGCGCCTAGCCTCGTCCATCGCCTCAGGGTCGTAGGCACATACGCGGGTGCCCGCCGCCAGCAGTGCTTCCAGGACCACCCGGCTGGGTGCCTCGCGCATATCATCGGTGTTTGGCTTGAATGCCAGCCCCCATAATGCAAAGGTCTTGCCGGCGAGATGTCCCTGGTAATGGCGCTGAATATTCTCGAACAACTTGTGTTTCTGACGGCGGTTGACGTCTTCGACGGCTTCAAGCAGCTGTGCCGAATAGCCTACCTGGCCAGCACTGTGCAGCAGCGCCTGGATATCCTTGGGAAAGCATGACCCACCGTAGCCGCAGCCCGGATAGATGAAGTCATAGCCGATACGCGAGTCCGAGCCTATCCCTTTGCGTACCATTTCGATATCGGCACCCAGGCGCTCTGACAGATTGGCTATCTCGTTGATAAAGGAAATCTTCGCTGCGAGCATGCTGTTGGCCGCGTACTTGGTCAGCTCGGCACTGCGGCTGTCCATAAAGATCAGCTTCTCGTGGTGACGCCCAAAGGGCTTGTAGAGTGCGCGGATCAGCTCGACATCGCACTCGCCATCGCTGCCGATGATTATCCGTTCGGGCCGCATGCAGTCCTCTACCGCCGATCCTTCCTTGAGAAACTCGGGATTGGAAATGACCTGCACGGCAAAATCGCAGCCGCGCTGCACCAGCGCCTCGAGAATACGATCCCGGATACGTTGTGCCGTTCCCACAGGCGAGGTGGATTTGTTTATCACCAGTTTCTGCTCATGGGCCCGGGCGGCAATGCTGTCGGCCACGGAGAACACGAAGCGCATATCGGCACTGCCGTCCTCACTGGCAGGCGTGCCAACGGCGATAAAGATGATCCTGGCAAAATCAACGCCCTGCTGCGCGTTGGTAGTGAAGCTCAGCCGGCCTGCGGCCAGATTCTTTTGCAGCAGTGCTTCCAGACCGTTCTCGAAGATCGGAGACACTCCCCGCTCAAGCTGCGCTATTCGGCTCGCATCGGTATCGATACAGCACACCCTATGCCCCACTTCTGCCAGACAGGCCGCCTGGGTCAGCCCCACATAGCCCGTACCGAAAATGCTTATTTTCATCTATTACCCGTCTACGCATTGCAAACTTTGACCGCCTAGAATGGGGCCCAGAGCAGCTCGCCACCCCGATGGCAGTACGAATGTATGATGGCAAAAAGCATTAGTAAACCAGACATTGCTCTGAGATGCCTTTTTTGTCTAATGCGGGTGACACGCGACTGCCCAGGGCATCCCTCACTCGCCTTTGAGCCGGCACCAGGCAAGAATACGGGTACTGCACTCACCCTTGCTGATCGCCAGTTTTACCGCATCCACGTCGACCCTGTTGAGATAGCCTATTGCATCTGTCATGCGCTGGGGTGGTCCGAACCCGCCCTCCACCATCTCCGCCATGGCTTGCTCCCGACTCCAGCCGTCATACACGATGCGATACATGGCGCTTATCAGCCCGGTTCGGTTCTGGCCATGCTTGCAATGCACCAGCACGCCTCCCCGCTTTTCCCCTTCGCGAATGGCGCCCAGCACAGCAATGACCTGGGCATCCGTAACCCTATCCCCGCGCAAGGGCATATGCACGCTGCGAATATCATTTACCGCCAGCCAGGGGTCATCGCTCTGCTGATGCAGGTTGATCACTGTGCGAATGCCATTCTCCTGCAGCGCGACGATATCGCCCCCGCTGGGCAACGCACTTCGGTAAAGCGTTGGACTCAGCGCGTGGAAAAGAAAAGTTGGGGCCAGCGGCTGGGCCCAGGCAGCAGGTCGCGCCTGCTGGTCCGTGATGGTCGGCCGAGGTATCTCCACGTGACTGCTGCGCAACACGTCCGGACGCCATAGAGCGACTATAGCCAGAATAACCAGAGGCAAAGCCAGCCAGGACGCCAGGTGTATAAGGCGCCGCCGGGTCATGATATGCATGGGGTGCCTACGCCGGTAGTCGCAGCCGATGCAGCTCCGGGTGAGCGGTACAGGAGCAGTCGGTAACAGATTACGCAGATGCACCAGTCAAACAGCAGCGTCCAAAGGTTATGCGACAAGAAATGCGCCCCCTGCATGGTGCGCCCGACCGAGAATATCACCCCGAGGGTCAGCGCCAGAATCAGCGCCCCACGCGCGGTGCGCGGATGCCGATCACGGAGCATGAAAAACAGCGCCAGCAGAGAAAACCCTGAGGAAGCGTGGCCACCCGGCCAGCAACGGCCAGCCCTATCGCTCGGAGGCCGTTCGCTCAGCATTGGTGTATGCACCTGATCACCACCGTATTGCTGAAGGCTCCAGGGGCAGTGCACATTGGTCAGCGCCTTGAGGGGCGTCACCAGACTGGTGCATAGCGCCATGGCTAACACCAGATAGCCAAGCGACCGCCGGTAGACCCGCAGCCGCGTCGGTAAAAGGCTAAGCAGAAACCCCGCTATGGCCAACACACCGATCACAATGACCGCCTGCTTGGCGCGGTCATGCAGAATATCCTCCAGAAAGAAACTGTGACGGCCAATGAAGCCCTCTCCTGGCTGATAGAACAGGTTGGAGATGGCCACATCCAGCGGGCCCGGATCAACCAGCAGCATCAGAGCCATAAAGCTGAGCGGTAGCGCCAGCCAAAGTTGGAAATTGAATGGTCTGGAAACCAGTATTAGCGCCTTCATCTCTGGCTGATCCGTGCTTTGGGTCCTATCAGGGCATGCCAGGCCAGCAAGTCGTGCCCGAAGGCATAGCTGGATCCCTCGTAATAGGCAATGCTCCGCGCGATCAATGGATCGCTCTGGTCGGCCGTACTTTCAAGACTGTCACCCAGGGCATCGTCGTGCAGACGCATCAATTGACGCGGGCTGAGAATCGCCAGATTCTCGCCATCAAATAGTCCCAGATGCTGATAATTGCCAATCAGGGCACGCCCCGGCGCGGCATCCTCGCGCAGCACATTGCGGCCAAAGAAGGTCGATGTGTAATCCATGTTCAACAAACCGAGCAGCGTGGGAGCCAGGTCAATCTGACTGGTCAGAGTGGTCACCTCAGCTGGCTTTACCAACTGCGGCGCATAGATGAATAACGGAATGTGATAGCTGCTGACAGGCAGATCTTCCTTGCCGGCACTGCCCGCCGTATGGTCCGCAATAAACACAAATACCGTGTTATCGAACCAGGGCTTCTGCCGCGCTGCGCGCAGGAACTCGCCGATAGCATAATCGGTGTACTTCACAGCTCCCTCGCGCCCGCTGCCTGATGCAATATCGATGCGGCCTTCCGGGTAACTGTAGGGTCGGTGATTGGAGGTCGTCATCAACTGCAACATGAACGGGCTGCCCTTGGCAAAGTCGGCATCAGCTACTTTAAGGGCCTGGGTATACAGGTCTTCATCACTCATACCCCAGGCATTGGTAAAGGTCACTTCACTGTCCGGCACACTGGCCTGATCGACAGTGCGGTAACCATTACCCTGAAAGAAGGCGTTCATGTTGTCGAAGTAGCCACGCCCGCCATACATGAAGACGCTGTCATAGCCCTTCGCGGTAAATTGCTGCCCGAGGCTGGCGAAACCGCTTTCACGGCCAACGCGCTTGACGATCGAGCGGCCGGGGGTTGGCGGAATCGACAGAGTAATGGCCTCCAGCCCACGATCGGTGCGGGTCCCGGTGGCATACAGGTTACTGAAATACAGACTCTGCTGGCGCAGCGCGTCCAACTCTGGAGTTAGCCCACGGGTATCGCCTTCGCTACCGAGGTATTTAGCGCTCAGGCTTTCGATGGTCACAAGAATCACGTTCATGGGCACCGGTTGGCCAGGGTTGTCGATAAGGCGGCGAATGCTCAGGGGATTGCTGTCCACAAACACCGCATTAGACTCACGCACTTCATCGCGTATGCGTTCGGCGACCTGCTTCAGTGGCAACACAGGGTAGAACTGTTCGTAATCCAGCTCATTGTTACGAAAGGCTGCAAAAAACTGATAGGGCCCATTGGCTGATAATTCGTGCTGGTAGGCGTTACCACCGCTGTTACGCGGAAAATCCTGTCCCACCATGCTGAAGCTCAGCGCTACCAACAACGCCCAGCTGCCCAGGACCATAGCTCGCTGGCGCCACGACAGCAGGGGCGCCAATGCAACGCGGCGCATCGCACCACGCAGCCCCAGGGTGATAGCAACAGCAATCAACGCCAACACCCCCAGCAGTGGGTAAACCGGGTAGGATTCGAGAATGTTGTTGAGCACTTCATCCGAGTACACCAGATAATCGACCGCGATGAAGTTGAAACGCACGCTGAACTCATCCCAGAACAGCCATTCGGATATCGCCGTGAACAGCATGATGAAAATGCTCAGGGTAAGTAAAAGCTGCAGCAGTCGCTGATTCCAGCGGCTTTGCCACACCCGCCTCGGACACAGCAACAGGTAAAGGGTCATTGGAGCCAGCGCATACAGCAGAAAGACCAGATCATAGACGCCACCCTGGCCGTAAAGTGCCAGGGTGCTTACCAGGCCTAACTGCGCCTCATCGAGGTGAGTCGATAGCAAGAGGGTGCGAGTCAGGATGAAAATTGCCAGCCAGACCAGAGAAATAATGGCGAGATAACGTGCTTGGGCAAACTTGAACAGGTGCATTGTATGATCCGCATTGATGAGACTGGCGCAAGTGTGGGCATACTGCTGTCAGCAGCTCGTTAAGGCGGTGTGAAAAAAGTGTTAGCTAACAGGTTCCAATTGATGAGGCCGATGGATGCGTATTCTGGTAATCGAAGACAATCGTGACATTCTGGCCAACGTGCTGGATTATCTGCAGGGCAAGGGCTACACGGTGGACTGCGCCCAGGATGGTTTGTCAGGTCTGCATCTGGCGGTGAGCGAGCATTACGATCTGATCGTGCTGGATATCATGCTGCCAGGCATTGACGGTTATCAGTTGTGTCAGCGCTTACGCGACGATGCCCAGCGCGACACGCCGATCATCATGCTGACTGCACGCGACCAGCTGGACGACCGCCTCAAAGGCCTGAAAAGCGGCGCAGATGATTACCTGGTCAAGCCCTTTGCCCTGTCCGAACTGGTAGCGCGCATGGAAGCCATACTGCGGCGCAGCCAGGGCGGCGCCAGACATCGACTACAGGTAGCCGATCTCAGCTACGACCTGGATACCTTGCAGGTAACCCGTCAGGGCAAAGCACTCAAACTCAACCCGGTAGGTCTGAAGCTACTGGAGGTATTGATGCGCAAAAGCCCGGCTGTGGTTCGTCGCCCGGTATTGGAGGAAGCCCTGTGGGGCGAGGAGCTACCCGACAGCGACAGCCTGCGCAGTCATGTGCACCAGCTACGGCAAGTGATCGACAAACCCTTTGCCCGGCCCCTGCTGCACAACCTGCATGGCATGGGCTACTGTCTTGCCGAGCGCAGCAATGAAAACTAAGCAACCACTGGTTCGACGCATCATTATCGCATTTACCTTGATGACACTCATCGTCAGTGGCGGCTTCTCCCTGGGTATTGTGGGGATTGTGCATTTTATTGAAGAACACCTGGTTACCCAGCACATGGCGGAGGAGCTGGACAGTATTCTCCAGAAGGATCTGGCCCAGGGCCTGCCTCCCAGATTGGATGCCAAGACCCGACTGTATGCGTCGCACATACCTGGCTATGAAATCCCAGCGAACTTTATAGGCCTGGAGGAAGGGTTCGTCGAGATCGTCGATGAAACCGGTGACTATTACCTGTTCATCCTTGATACACCCCAACAACGTTTCATACTGGTGCAGGAACAAGCTGAATTCGAGGCGCGCGAGAATGCACTCTTCAACGTCGTCTTTGCAGGTTTCATTCTCAGCGGTCTGGTGGCCTGGCTGCTCGGCTGGATGATGGCACGTACCGTCATAGCGCCTTTGGCACGCTTGGCTCAGCAGGTTCGACATCACGGTCAACTGCATACCTTGGCACCCAATCTTGCACCAGACTATCCGGATGATGAGGTAGGTCATGTTGCCACCGCCTTTGATGAAACGCTCGGACAACTCCGCAGCTCGCTGGAACGGGAACGCTTTTTCACCAGCGACGTCAGCCACGAGCTGCGCACTCCGCTGATGATTATCGCTTCTTCTGCAGAATTGCTTGAAACCGCTGAGCTGAACGAACGTGAGCACCGTCAGCTGGATCGTATTAAACGCGCCAGTGCAGAAATAAGCGAGCTGGTCGAAACCTTTCTGTTGCTGGCCCGAGCCAACACCAAACAGAACCCATTAAGCGGCAACGCCACGCTTGAGGAGGTCGCGCACGAGCAAGCCAAGCGCTGGGCACCGCGCTTTGCTGACCAGGGTCTGAATTTCCGCCTGATTGTAGAAGAGCCCAACGATATGCTCTTCCATGGAGGGTTTCTCAGCACCGTCATGTCCAACCTGATCCGCAATGCCCTGCATTACACCGCAAAAGGCGAGATACGCTTGCTGCTGTCGGCCAACGGCTTTCGGGTGGAAGATAGTGGCCAAGGGGTACCCAGCGCGCAGCAGGACGATATCTTCAAACCCTTCGTGCGCGGCTCAGAAGCACAAGGCGAAGGATTGGGCCTGGGTTTGTCACTGGTCAAACGGATCTGCGCGCACCAGGGCTGGGAAGTGCGGATGTATTCTTTGCCTACCGAAGGAAGCTGCTTTGAGGTAACACTGAGCTAGCCAGCTTTCACGAAATTTTGACACTCTTTTGACAAGCGCTTGACCGACCTTTGCATATTCTGGCCCGGATAAACCTATCCGAGAGCCCTTCGATGTCCAAAGCCAAAGCGATCAAGCTGGAGTTTTCCGAGGAGTACGATCAGCAGCATGCCTATCAGTATCTTCAGAAGCACCAGGCCGACCTGGCTCGTCGCCTTTCGAACTGGCGCGATATGCAGCTGGCGCGGCATGCACTTAAAGATGCCGGCGAGCCTAACCTCGTACTTGATCTGCCTTGTGGTGCGGGGCGATTCTGGCCGCTGCTGGCAGAAGCCCCCAATCGCGTAATACTGGCGGCCGACAACTCCGCCGTCATGCTGCAAACAGCGATAGCCGGCCAGCCGCCTGAAACAGTTGAAAGGGTCAAAACATTCCAGACTTCAGCCTTTGACATCGATCTGGGTGATAATTCGGTGGACAGCATTTTCTGCATGCGCCTGATCCATCACGTTGCCGACCCCGAACACCGTCTGGCAATGCTGCATGAGCTTTGCCGCGTCACCCGCGACACGCTAATCATTTCCCTTTGGGTCGATGGCAACTACAAGGCGTGGAAGCGCAAGCGGCTGGAGGCACGCCGCACCGCTCGGGGCAATCGTTCAGAGAACCAGAATCGCTTTCTGGTCAACCGCGACACCATCGAGAGCGAGTTTGAACAGGCCGGCTTCAGCATTCTAAACCACCATGATTTTCTGCCCGGTTACGCCATGTGGCGCGTCTATGTTCTGCGTAAGGTGCGCCCGTGAGTAGCGCATCCTGGCAGCCCAGCGGGCTGCACTCCAGCTTCAGTCAGTTTGGCTTTGAGCATTGGTGGAGCATGGACGGTGAATGGGTCGAGGAGCCGAACCATCGTCGCGGCGGTGAGAGTGGCGTCAAGCTGCTACCACCGCTACAGCCCGGGCAACGCCCGCTTTACTGCAAGCGCCAGATCGGCCACCTGTTTCGTTCCTGGTGCCATCCATTTGGCCTGCCTACTGTATTACGTGAACAGCAGGCACTGCTGATCACCGAAGAGCTGAGTGGCTTTGTCAGCCTGGTCCAATGGTATGCCGAGCACGCGCCCAAGCTGGACGAAACTAGTCGTAAAGCCGTGCTTCGCCGCCTCGCGCTGGTGCTGCAAAGACCGCATCGCAGCCGCAGACAACACGGCAGTTTGTATGGCAAACATATCTACATCAGTTTGACTGCAAATGTGCCGGAAGTGGCTCTTCTGGATCTGGAAAAAAGCCGTATCAGGCTCCTGCGTAGCAAGGCACAAAGCCATGACCTTTCCCAGCTGCGCCGCCGCCGTGGTGAGATGCCTGAGGCTGACTGGAACTATCTGCTGGAGTGTTATCACAACCCGCAACTGGAATGTCAGGTAGCTACACATGAAGCCTGATTCCGTATCCAGCAGCAACGCACTGGCGTTGAAAAGCCGTGGAGGTATCGGTCGGGTGTTCAAAGCCACAGGTTATTCAGTGGCCGGGCTGCGGGCGGCCTTCACTGGAGAAGCGGCGTTTCGCCAGTTGCTGGCGCTGAGCGCGGTACTGGTTCCGCTGGCCGTGGTATTGGACGTCAGCGCGATCGAGCGCGCGATACTGCTGCTGGTGGTATTTGCGGCGCTGATCGTCGAACTGCTCAACTCGGCTATAGAGGCTGTAGTTGACCGTATTTCATTGGAACTGCATCCCCTATCCAAGCAGGCCAAGGATATGGGCAGCGCTGCGCAGCTTGTCTCGCTACTGATGATTCTTACCGTCTGGCTGGTGATATTGATCTAGCCGACAGCGCCTGTTGCGACTCCACCTGAATGGAAATCCCCAAACTCATGCGTACTTCTCTTGGTACCGCTGAGCTGCCTCGGTCGACCGTCGGCCTGCGTAGCCAATTACTCTTTGTGCTTTCGACACTGTTTGCGCTCACCCTGTTACTAACATGCCTGCGTGTGGCATTGCTGGCCTTCAACTGGGTGCTGGTCGCAGACGCCTCCTGGAGGGATCTGGCCGAGGGCCTCTACAACGGCCTGCGCTTTGACATGCGCGTGGTAATGATTGCAGGGGCACCGTTGATCCTGACTTTCCTCAGCTCCAGGCTCATGCAACTACGGACATTGCAGTGTATCTGGCTAACACTGGCAGCCCTGTTGCTGAGTTTGTTGGGTGTGATAGAGCTGAACTTCTACCGAGAATTTCATCAGCGCCTGAACGCACTGGTGTTTCAATACCTGCAGGAAGATCCCACTACCGTGCTGCGCATGCTCTGGTACGGCTTTCCTGTAGTACGGCTGATGCTGGCCCTGGCGATTGTATCGCTACTGATGTACCGGCTTTTCCGCTGGCTTGACCGTCACACCCGCCAGCCAGCAGATGCCAACAGAATAAGAATGACCCAACGGGGTGCGATGACGGCCCAGCTGGGCGTGCTGGTTCTATTGCTGCTCAGCGCTACCGTATTGGCCCGAGGCACGCTGCGCCAGGGTCCGCCGCTGCGATGGGGTGATGCCTTTACTACCGACTCGATGTTCGCCAACCAGCTGGGACTGACGCCCTCCTTGACCCTCTATGGCGCAGCCAAAGCTCAGTACTCGGAGCACCGCGACAACGCCTGGGTCGACTTGATGCCTGCGGAGCAGGCGACTGGAATCACCCGACAGATGCTGCTCGGGGTCCACGACCAGTTGGTAGAACCTGAGCTGGCTCCGGTGCGCCGCGACTATCAACCGCCCGAGGACGCTACCCTGCCGATCCGCAACGTGGTCGTGATTCTGATGGAAAGCTTTGCGGGCTACTACACTGGCGCGCTCGGCTCCTCGCTGCAGATAACCCCCGAGTTCGACAAACTCAGCAAGCAGGGGTTGTTGTTCACCCGTCACTTCTCCAGTGGCACCCATACTCATCAGGGCATGTTCGCCACCATGGCGTGCTTTCCCAACCTACCCGCGTTCGAATATCTGATGCAGGAGCCGGAGGGCGGCAATCAGTTTTCAGGCTTGCCTCAGCTTCTTGGCGCACGGGGTTTCAACGATTTGTACGTCTACAATGGCGACTTCGCCTGGGACAACCAGCGCGGATTTTTCGGCAATCAGGGCATGACACGCTTCATCGGCCGTAATGACTATGTAGACCCGATTGTGTCTGACCCCACCTGGGGCGTTTCCGACCAGGACATGTTTGATAGAGCCGTCATAGAGCTGCGCCAGCTCGATCCCAACCGCCCCTTTTACGCATTGCTGCAGACCCTGTCGAACCACACGCCCTATGCTCTGCCCGATACTCTGCCCGTGGACGAGGTCACCGATCAGGGAAGCTATGCGAACGAGCACCTGAGTGCTATGCGCTATTCCGACTGGGCGTTGGGCCGCTTCTTCGAACAGATCAGGGATGAGCCGTACTACGACCAGACACTGTTCGTCATCGTCGGCGACCACGGTTTTGGTACCCCGCAGCAGCTGACTGAACTGGATCTGCTGCGCTTCCACGTACCTTTGCTGCTGATTGCTCCGGGCATGGTCGAGCGCTTTGGCGAAAAGAACAACGTTGTCGGCACCCAAGTAGATATCGTACCTACCATCATGGGCCGACTGGGTGGCGAGGTTCGACACCAATGCTGGGGCCGCGATCTACTTAGCCTTCCAGCAGACGATCAAGGTATGGGTGTGATCAAGCCATCCGGTGGCGGCCAGACCGTGGGCATCATCCGCGGAGATAACGTACTGATTCAACCGCGCGACGAAGAACCCAGGCTTTACCAGTATCAATTAGGCGCCGAGCCGAAGGCCATGCTGCAACCAGCGGTGCCAAAGCCAAAGCACTTGCAAGAGGAGCTTGAGGCCTATGTGCAAGCTGCAACACAGGCCCTGTTAGATGATAAAGCTGGGGTTGAGGTATCGAAAAACCGAAGCTCAACCGAGGCGACGGTGCCCTAGCGAATGACTTCTATCAGGATCTGCCGCAGACCGGTCATCCTCCATAACGTGCAGGAAAAGCCATGAACACCAATGTTCCTCGTGAACCCTGGAATAAAGGCAAGCTAGTCGGGCAGAAAGCACCGCTTCGGCTCAGAGATATTTGGTCCATTCGAGTAAGGCTTCAGATTTCGGAGAAAACCCGAGATCTAGCTCTTTTCAATCTGGCCATCGACAGCAAGTTGCGGGCTTGTGATTTGACGAAGCTCAGGGTCCGCGACATAGCCCATGGTATGCAAGTGACGCCCCGGGCCATTGTGATGCAGCAGAAAACTCATCGGCCAGTCCAGTTTGAAATCACTGACCAAACCCGGGCTGCGCTTGAGGCCTGGATACATCAAGCCCAGCTGCGAAATGAGGATTTCCTGTTTCCGAGCAGGCTGCACAGGTCAGATCATCTCTCCACTAGACAATATGCTCGGATCGTCAAGGCTTGGGTAACTTCTATTGATCTTGATCCCGCCATGTACGGCACCCACACGCTTCGACGCACCAAAGCGTCACTGATCTACCGTAGGACCAAGAACCTAAGGGCAGTGCAGCTTTTACTCGGCCACACCAAGCTGGAAAGCACGGTTCGCTATCTGGGAATCGAAGTGGAAGACGCTCTTGATATGGCAGAGCATACTGAAGTTTGATCAGCAATAGCGGCGGCTAAAGCCAGGCCGGTGCTATCCCGCCAGAAGCCGCCGGTGAGGAGCGGCTGCTTTTGGCCGGTTTCTGCCTGTTGCGTCTCTGCTGCCCACTGGCCAAGTCGGATGCACGCGGTGGTCAGTACCAATGCAATTGACTGGTCAAATGGGTGCAATTGCGCAGGTATGGACTTCAAGCCCCAATTTCCTGGAAAAGAGGTTCTTTCTATGGACATCCGACATCAGAGATTGAGTAGCGGAATGTCTGAGCTGAAGTCATGTCCATGGCTGTTCTTCTTTCCTTTATCTCGACGAGGCGTTCGCCGATCTCACCGGCGTGGCGGATGCTTTGCAGCTCGGGCGAAACCTGCGCGCCGAAGTGCTGAAACGCACGGGTATACCCACCGGCGTAGGCATTGCGACCACCAAGACGCTGGCCAAACTGGCCAACGCAGCAGCCAAGAAATGGCAGCGCCAGACCGGCGGTGTGGTGGATATCTGCGATCCGGAACGCCGCGATAAGTTACTAAAGGCCATGCCGGTGGAAGAGGTGTGGGGCATCGGTCGGCAGATGACCGCGCATCTGGCCGGTAGCCATATCACCACTGCCTGGGATCTGGCTCAGGCGGACGCCTGGACGCTGCGCAAACAGTACAGCGTGGTAGTGGAGAAAACGGCGCGGGAACTGCGCGGGACGCCTTGTCTGGAATTGGAGGAGGCCGCGCCACCCAGGCAGGAGATCTGCTGCAGCCGCATGTTCGGTACACGCCTGACGGCCATCGAACCTATCCGGGAGTCGGTGGCTACCTACGTCGCCCGCGCCTGTGAAAAGCTCCGTTCACAGGGCTCGCTGTGCAAACGTGTGCGGGTGAGCATCCGCACCGGCATGTTCAACCCTGATGAAGCCAAGTACGCCAAGGGCGTCGTGTGTGAATTGCCTTATCCGTCGGACGATACCCGGCTGATCACGGCCTATGCCGTGGCGGGGCTCGGGCAGATTTTTCGGGCTGGGTATGCCTACAGCAAAGCCGAGATCCTGTTGCTCGACCTGCGCCAGCGCGGTGAATTCACCGACGACCTGTTCGCCGAGGTCCAGCCCGAGGCAGCCGAGCGCGTCATGGGCGTGCTTGACCAGATCAATCAACGTTGGGGCCGGGGCACATTGCGCCCCGCGAGCGTACCCCGCGCGCCGGAGTGGGGGATGCGGCGCGAAATGAAAAGCCCGAGCTTCACCACGCGCTGGGAAGAGCTGTGGACAGTGCGCTGCCGTTGAGCGCCTGTCGCATTATCGACGTGTGGTGCTGGAGCCCGGCGGCGGGTAGGGAATGCTGCCCTTGAGTTCATTGACACGCTCGGGCTCGAAGCGCGGCAGCGGCAGTTCGCCGTTGTCCCTCCATTCGTTGACCTTTGCTTCGGCAGCGCGGGCCTTGTCTTCGGACATTCCGGTATCGCCAGCCAGATAAACCCTTTGTGACGGAAAGGCGAAGCCGGTTCCGCTCTCCTGAACGATGTCGGCGATACGCAGATACAGGTCTTCCTGGATCTCCAGAAAGTCGTCGTAATCCTTCGCCAGCACATAGGCGAATATTTCCAGATTGACCGAGGTGGCGCCGAACCCGATAAAGCGTATCCGCGCCGGATCCGGGTCGACCTGCGGATGCGCGTAGAGCAAGGAACGAATCTCGACCAGCAGATAGCGGATCTGGTCCGGAGTCGTCTCATATCGCAGGCCTAATGTAGGGTGAAACCAGAAACGGTCGCGGTGGGCGTAGTTTTCAATCACGCGTCCGGACAGGTCGCCGTTGGGAATCACCACCATGGTGCGATCCAGGGTGCGGATACGGGTCGAGCGCATACCAATCTGTTCAATCGTACCGACGGTATCGCCCACTTTGCAGAAGTCGCCGACCCGCACCGGTTGGTCAAGGATCAGGCTCAGACCGCCGACCAGGTTTTCGACTGTCTTCTGGGCGCCAAGCGCAATGGCGATACCGCCAATGCCGAGCGCCGCCAGGCCCGTAGTCACGTCAAAACCGAAGATATCCAGCACGCTGATCGTGCCCAACGCCAGCAGCAATACCTTGAGGCTGCGCCGAAAGAACATGATGGCGGACAATGCACCGAAGTTGGCCCTGCGCGTCATCCTTGAAAGCAGACCATCGGCGACCACGTCAACCAGTCGCCACGCCAGCAACAGGATGGCAAACCAGGCAACCAATACAGTCACCTGGCTGAAGTATTGCCGGACAATGATCGAGATCCCTGCATTCTGGGCCGCAGCCACAAACAGCATCACGGCAAGGTATATCCGGATCGGCTGGGCGAACGCCTGAACCAGGCCGGCGGGGTAGTTGGGGAAGCGTCGCTTGAGAATTTGCCGCGCCGTGCCGATTACTGCCGCGACGAACAAGCGGGCAACGACGTAGGTAAGCAATGCCAGCAGCACCATGGCCAGCCAGTGGCCGATCGGCACACCTTGCCATTTGCGTTGAACCAATACGCTCGGCAGCAACTGATCCACGGTGGTGCCCAGGTTTTCATCGAGACTTTCGGGCAAGTATTTCAGCGTCTCGGATGAGATTCGCCATAGCGGCTCCTCGGTCTCCTCGGTGCGTTCGAGATACAGCGGAACGACCTCGTCCTGTAGCGAGACCGAACCGATCCTTTCCATATGCGGGGCCAGCCCGTCATTTTGTTTGCCCTCGGGCTGGTCGCTTAGTGCGACGGATGGTTGCACATCGCTGCCCTGATCAAGTGCTATGCGCAAACGACGGGCAATCTCAGCGCCGCCCTGTCGAGCAACTCGCCGCGACAGCCCGGATAGATCGAGATACTCGGCTGCTTCGTCGTAGCTTTCCTCGGCCATCGCATGGATATAACCGGCGAAGGCGCCGCGGGGGGTGGTTCGTCCCAGTGGGTCCGCGGACGCTGTTGGCAGCGCCTCGGGTGCTTCGGCGGCCGGCTCCGGGGCGGTAGTCTGGGCTGCGACCGGTACGCCAGTCATCAAGGCAATACCGAAAAACAGCAGGGCCAGCAGGTACTGACGAGGTCTGTATACAGGCATGGTCGTCCTTCGAGTAAGGCATGGCAGGGACGAAACGGGCTTTCTAAACGGGTGGCTGCTGCGCCTCGCAACACGTTGGGCGAGGCCCGGGACGGCACGGCTTGACGCATATGCCGCTCGACTTGCCGCCGCCACTGGGTGCCAAGTATAGCTGCACTTCATCTCAAGCTATCGCTGTATGGCTTGCCGACGGGCGCGGCGTGGAGCCGATTGTCCCAATATTTCGCTAAGGCGTCTGCCGGTCCCGGCCGTATCACGGTCAACGAAACGTTCCTCCTGCACCGGCGCAGTGACTGAAATTGGACATGGGCCCAAAGAGTCCCGTTAGAACCATCCGAACGCGGCCAGGTATGCCCTGATATGGGGCGTGCGATGCGCTAAGTGCCCATAAACTAAGCAGAAAAATCTGAGGCTGGAGCGTTTTTCGGGGGCTGTAGAGGCTGGCATACGAATTGCTATCACCATGTATACATGATTGAACACATGAATACATTGAGCTAAGGAATTTGCCATGTCAGGTCTAGATCGCCGTAATTTCCTCAAACTTGCCGGGCTGATCGGCGTTACCGCTGCGATGCCGTTCAGCTTTGCGCGGGCTGCCGACAAGCCGCTGGTCGTCGGCTTCGTCTATGTCGGTGCCCGGGACGACTTCGGTTACAACCAGGCGCACGCCCAGGCTGCGCGCATCATCCGCAGCATGCCGAACGTCAAGGTCATTGAAGAGGAGAACGTACCGGAAACCTCGGCAGTGCAGCAGGCGATGGAAGCGATGATCCGCCAGGACGGCGCCGAGCTGATCTTTGCCACCTCCTTCGGCTATTTCGATCCCCATGTACTGCGCGTTGCCCAGCGTTATCCGAATGTGCGGTTCGCGCATTGCGGCGGCCTCTGGGACGCGAGCAAGCATTCCAAGAACGTGGGGAGCTTCTTCGGTTATATCGATGAGGGCCAATACCTCAATGGCGTCGTCGCCGGCCACATGAGCAAGACCAAGCGCATCGGATTCATCGCCGCCAAACCGGTCGCCCAGGTGCTGCGCAACGTGAACGCATTCACCCTTGGCGCGCGCTCGGTCGATCCGGAGATCACCACCACCGTGATCTTTACCGGTGACTGGTCGCTGCCGGTACGCGAAGCGGAAGCTGCCAACGGCCTGATCGACCAGGGTTGCGACGTGCTGACCTGCCACGTGGATGGCCCCAAGGTCATCGTCGAGACCGCCGAGCGCCGCGGCGTGATGAGCTGTGGGTACCACGCCAGCCAGGCTGCGCTGGCGCCCAAGGGTTATCTGACCGGTGCCGAGTGGAACTGGGAAACGCCCTACCGCGCCCATGTCGAGGCGGCTCAGCAGGGCCAGTCCCTGGACAACTTCCTGCGTGGCGGCCTGGCGCAAGGCTTCGTCAAGAGCTCCGCCTACGGTGACAGCGTCAGCGCCGCTGCCCGCGCCCAGGCTGACCAGATCCGGGCCGCGATGATCGCCGGCGAGTTCACTCTGTTCAAAGGTCCGCTGAAGGACAACAAGGGCAATGTGGTGCTGGCCGAAGGCGAGTCGCTGGGTCAGACCGATGTGGTGCTGGAGCAGATGAACTACCTCGTCGAAGGCGTACGCGGCGATATCTGATCCATGAATCCACATTACCTAGCAAGTCGGTTGGCCAGGCTCACATTGCCCGGCCTGCCCACACTCCTGTCGATCATCAGCTCCTTTGCGCTGTTCATGCTGTTTCTGGCATTTCAGGGCAAACCGGCAGTGGAAGCCGTAGGGCTGGTGTTCGAAGGCGCTTTCGGATCCTCCTTCGCCTGGGAAAATACCCTGCAACGCGCCGCGCCGCTGATGCTGACGGCGCTCTGCGTGGCGCTGCCGGCGCGGGCCGGTCTGATCATCATCGGTGGCGAAGGGGCACTGGTGCTGGGCGGCCTGGCCGCGGCGACCCTGCCGCTCTGGCTGACCGGACTGCCGCCGCTGGCAACGCTGATCGCCATGGGCATGGTCGCGATGCTGGTCGGCGGATTCTGGATCGGCCTCAATGGCTGGCTGCGGCAGAAGCGCGGGCTGAACGAGACCATCGGCAGTCTGCTGCTGTCCTACATCGCCATTGCGCTGTTCAACCACCTGGTGGAAGGGCCGCTGCGTGACCCCTCCAGCCTGAACAAGCCGTCCACGGTGCCGCTGGATTATTCGTTAATGATCGGTGTGATCAGCGAGGACTCCTTCCGCGTTCACTGGGGACTGGTCGCCGGCATCATTGCCTGCGTGATGGCCTGGGTACTGGTGCGGCACAGCGTCAAAGGGTTCGCCCTGGACGTGGTCGGCGGCAACGTACGCACCGCGCGCATGCTGGGACTGCCGGTCAACCGGCTGGTGATTCTCACCTGTGTGCTGGGCGGGGCGGCTGCCGGGCTCGCCGGCATGTACGAAGTCAGTGCCGTGCAGGGCAGCGCGAACGCCTCGCTGATCGTCGGCTACGGCATCAGCGGCATCCTGGTGTCCTTCGCCGCACGCCATAACCCGCTGGCAATCATCCTCTGTGCAACGCTAGTTGGCGGCATCGAAGCCAGTGGCAGCCTGCTGCAACGCCGGCTGGATCTGCCGGATGCCACCACTCTGATTCTGCAGGGCCTGTTGTTCACCAATCTGCTCGCCTGGGAGGCGCTGGCTGGCCGCATTTCGCGGTGGCGCATCGCACTGGAAGAGCATGCCAACAAGGTAAGGGGCGCTGAGGTGCAACATGGGTGATCTGGATTTCGTGACCTTTTTGCTGGCCCTTCTGGCTGGCGCAGTTCGGGTCGGTACGCCCTTTTTGTTCGTCAGTCTGGGCGAATGCCTGACCGAGAAAGGCGGCCGTATCAACCTGGGTCTGGAAGGCATTCTGGTGGCCGGCGCGATGACCGGCTACGCGGTGGCCTACCTGTCCGGCTCGGCCTGGACCGGCGTGCTCGCGGCGGGTGGAGTAGGGCTGCTGCTCGGCCTGCTGCACGGTATCGTCTGCTCGCTCCCGCGGGTCAATGACATTGCCTTCGGTATCGCCCTGATGCTGCTGGGTACCGGTCTAGCGTTCTTTCTCGGCAAGGCCTTCATCCAGCCCCAGGCACCGATGCTGCCGTCGATTTCCCTCGGCGCCTGGAGCGACGACGGGCGAATCCGCTCGGCACTGAACATCAACGTGCTGTTCTTCATTGGCGTGGCGCTGGCGATCTTCCTGCACTGGGGGCTGCGCAGCACGCGCTGGGGCCTGGTACTGCGGCTGGTCGGAGACCATTCGGAATCGGCCCAGGCGCTCGGCTACCGGCCACTGCAGGTACGCGTGCTGGCCACCGCCGTGGGCGGCTTCCTGGCCGGGATCGGCGGATCCTACCTGTCGCTGTACTACCCCGGAAGCTGGAACGAGGGGCTGTCGAGCGGCCAGGGCCTGATGGCCGTGGCGCTGGTGATCTTCGCCCGCTGGCAACCGCTGAACTGTCTGTGGGCCTCGCTGGTGTTCGGCGCAGCCGGCGCCATTGGCCCCGCGCTGCAATCGGTGGGCATCAGCTCCGGCTACTACCTGTACAGCGCAGCGCCCTACATCCTGACGATGGCAGTGATGCTCGCGACCTGTCGTCCCAACCGCACACTGACGGGAGCTCCTGGCGAGCTCAGTCTCAATCGATAGAGGTATAGACCATGGCAAGTGGACTTGGTGGGCTCAACAAATCTCCCAATGGCGTCGTGATCGGGCTGGCGCAGCTGGCCCTGCCGGACCCGCATACCCGCGAGGAACTCTGGACCCAGACGCAGAAAGTGGTGGCGATGGTGGGCAAGGCACGGCGCAGCATGCCGAGCATGGACCTGATCGTCTTTCCGGAATACTCGCTGCACGGTCTGTCGATGGATACCTCTCCCGACATCATGTGCACCCTGGATGGGCCGGAAGTCGCGGCGCTGAAGCAGGCGTGCATCGATCACAGCATCTGGGGCTGCTTCTCGATCATGGAGGCCAACCCGCACGGCAATCCCTACAACAGCGGCATCATCGTCGACGATACCGGCGAAGTGCGCCTGTATTACCGCAAGCTGCACCCCTGGGTGCCGGTCGAGCCCTGGGAGCCCGGCAACCTCGGAATCCCGGTCTGCGATGGCCCGCGCGGCTGCAAGCTGGCGCTGATCATCTGCCATGACGGCATGTTCCCGGAAATGGCCCGCGAGTGTGCTTACAAGGGCGCCGAGATCATGATCCGGACGGCGGGCTACACCGCACCGATACGCCATTCCTGGAAGATCACCAATCAGGTCAACTCCTTCACCAACCTGATGCAGACCGCCAGCGTGTGCATGTGCGGCTCCGACGGCACCTTCGATTCCATGGGCGAGGCCATGTTCGTCGATTTCGACGGCACACCCATGGCCGAGGGCGGCGGGCGGGCGGACGAGATCGTCTCCTGCGAGCTGCGCCCGGACCTGGTGCGCGAGGCGCGCAAGCACTGGGGCGTGGAGAACAACATCTATCAGTTCGGGCACCGCGGCTACGTGGCGGTCAAGGGTGGCGCGCAGGACTGCCCCTACACCTACATGCATGATCTCGCCGCTGGCCAGTATCGCCTGCCCTGGGAGGACGAAGTCGTCCACACCGACGGCAGCGCCTGCGGCTTTGCCGCGCCCGAGCGACTCTACAACCCGGACAGCCAGGAGTAACTATCGTGAGCGAACGTTTTGTTGCTTCCGCCCCCTATCCCTGGCCGTACAACGGCCAGCTGCACCCGGCCAACACCGCGCTGATCATCATCGACATGCAGACGGACTTCTGCGGCAAAGGCGGTTATGTGGACACCATGGGCTACGATCTGGCGGCGGTGCGTGCGCCCATCGAGCCGATCAACCGGGTGCTTCAGGTCATGCGCGAACGGGGCTTTCATATCATCCACACCCGCGAAGGGCACCGCCCGGATCTTTCCGATCTGCCGGCGAATAAGCGCTGGCGGTCTCAGCGCATCGGTGCCGGCATCGGTGATGTCGGTCCCTGCGGGCGCATTCTGGTGCGTGGCGAGCCGGGCTGGGAACTGATTCCGGAACTGCAGCCGCTGGACGGCGAAGTGATCATCGACAAGCCGGGCAAGGGCTCGTTCTGCGCTACCGATCTCGAGCTGATCCTGCGCACGCGGGGCATCGAGAACCTGATCCTCTGCGGCATCACCACTGACGTCTGCGTGCATACGACCATGCGCGAGGCCAACGATCACGGGTTCGAGTGCCTGCTGCTGGAAGACTGCTGCGGCGCCACCGACCCGGGCAACCACCTGGCCGCCATACACATGGTCAAGATGCAGGGTGGCGTGTTTGGCGCGGTGTCCGACTCGACGTCACTCGTCGAGCTGTTGAGCGAGCACTGAATATGCGTGCGATCAGTCTGGAAATCATCAATGCGAGCAAGTCCTTCGGCAGCTTTCAGGCGTTGTCCAACGTATCGCTGACCGTGCGCGCCGGTACGGTGCACGCCTTGCTGGGGGAGAACGGTGCCGGCAAGAGCACGCTGGTCAAGGGCATCGTCGGCTACGGCCCACTGGACGACGGCGAGCTGCTGGTCAACAACCGGCAACAGCGGATCCGCACGCCCCGTGAATCCCATGCGCTGGGCATCGGCATGGTCTACCAGCATTTCACTGTCGCGCCAGGCCTGAGCGTGGCGGAAAATCTGGTGCTCTCGCGGGGTGACCTGAAGTGGCGCATCGACTGGCCGCTGGAACGCCAGCGGCTCGAAGCCTTCATGCAGCGCATGCCGTTTCGGCTGGATATCGAACGCCCGGTCAGTTCGCTGGCGGCGGGCGAGAAGCAGAAACTGGAGATCCTCAAGCAGCTGTATCTGGACCGGCAACTGATCATCCTTGACGAACCGACCTCGGTGCTGACACCGCAGGAGGCGGAGGAGGTGCTGGGCCTGATGCGCGACATGGCCCATCGGGGCGACATCTCGGTGCTGATGATTACCCACAAGTTCGGCGAGGTCTCGCGCTTTGCCGACGATGTCAGCGTGCTGCGCAAGGGCACCCTGGTTGGCAGCACCCAGGTCAAAGCCACCTCGCAGGAAGAGCTGGCAACCTGGATGATGGGCGCCGCCGAATCGGTCGCCGAGCCGGTCAGCCAGCGACCGGTCGACCGCAACGCCGCCCCCAGACTCGAGGTCCGTGAACTGAACGTCGCCAATGACCGCGGCACCCTGGCGGTCAAGGGGCTGTCGCTGGACGTGCGCCCCGGCGAAATCGTCGGCATCGCCGGCATTTCCGGCAATGGCCAGCGTGAACTGACCGAAGCACTGCTGGGCCAGCGGCAGACGGTGAGCGGCGAGATTCGCATCAATGGCGCTCCCTACAAGGCCAGCCGCCGGGAAATGCAGAAAGAAAAGGTCTTCAGCCTGCCGGAAGAGCCGCTGCGCAATGCCTGCATCGCCGGCATGAGCGTGGCGGACAACCTGGCGCTGCGCAATTTCGACCAGCCGCCAATCTGCCGCCAGGGCTGGCTGATCAATCGGCGGGCGATCCAGGCCCAGGCCGCCGCGCTGATCCAGCAATTCAACGTGCGCCCGGCAGATCCGCTGCGACCGATAGGGACCCTGTCCGGCGGTAACGTGCAGCGCGCCGTGCTGGCGCGGGAGCTGACCCACGACGTGCGAACCCTGGTCGTCTCCAACCCGGTATTCGGCCTGGACTTCGCCTCGGTGGCGATCATCCATCAGCGGCTGCGCGATGCGCGGGCGCAGGGCGCTGCGGTGCTGCTGTTGAGCGAGGATCTGGACGAACTGCTGGAGCTGTCCGACCGCATCCTGGTGATTCACGAGGGTGAAATCAATCTCGACGTGGCGGCCGAGCAGGCTGACCGCGCCATGCTCGGTCACTACATAGCCGGCGGCGACCACGCGGCAGGTGCGGCATGATCAGCGTGCAGGCCAAGCCTGCGGCCTTCAGTTTCGATCCCGCGCGCACCGCGCTGGTGATCATCGACATGCAGCGCGACTTTCTCGAACCCGGCGGCTTCGGTGCCGCCCTGGGCAACGATGTGAGTGTGCTGCAAGCCAGCATCCCGGCGGTGGACTCACTGCTGGCGCTGGCCCGGGAACAGGGCCTGCTGGTCATCCATACCCGCGAATCGCATCTACCCGATCTGTCGGACTGCCCAGTGGCCAAGCTTGAAGGCGGCAAGCCCGGGCTGCGCATCGGCGATCCCGGGCCGATGGGGCGCATTCTGATACGCGGCGAGCCGGGTAACCAGATCATCCCATCCCTTTCGCCCATCGACGGGGAATGGGTGATCGACAAGCCGGGCAAGGGCATGTTCTACGCAACCGGTCTGGAGGACAGGCTGCGTGCGCAGGGTATCGAGACTCTCATCTTCGCGGGAGTGACCACTGAGGTCTGCGTGCAGACCAGCATGCGTGAGGCCAGCGACCGCGGCTATCGCTGCCTGTTGATCGAAGACGCGACCGAGAGCTACTTCCCCGCCTTCAAGCAGTCGACCCTGGAGATGATCATCGCCCAGGGCGGGATCGTCGGGCACACCGCCAGGTTGACCGCGCTGCGCGCTGCCATGAACGAGGAACGACCATGAACAAGGAACCACGCATCAATCTGCCCCACGTGGTCGAGGCCGTGCGCCTGGCCTTCGAGGACTACGAGCGCGCCCTGCTGGCCAACGAGCTGGATGTACTCGATGACTACTTCTGGAACACTGACCATACCGTGCGCTACGGCGTTGCCGAGAACCTCTACGGTGCCCGGAACATCGCCGCCTACCGGCGAGTCTGTACCCCCGTGGGACCGGGCCGGCAGCTGCGCAATACGGTGATATCCACATTCGATGAACACTACGCCACCGTCAGCACCGAGTTCAGCGACGGTGAGACATCCCGTACCGGTCGGCAAATGCAGACCTGGGTGCGCTTTCCCGCTGGCTGGAAAGTTGTCTCGGCGCATGTGAGCATCGACCTTGCTACGCTCTGACAAAAAACAGGTGATCCCATCCTGAAACCCCAGACCAACGCCCTCGCAGAGCAGATCTACCAGAGACTGAAGCAGGAAATTTTCGATTACCAGCTGCTGCCGCACGACCGCTTCAGCGAGACCGAGCTCGCCGCGCGCTACCAGGTGTCACGTACACCGGTGCGTGATGCGCTCTATCGCCTGGAGCGGGAGGGCTACCTTGAGGTGGGCTTTCGTCGCGGATGGACGGTCAAGCCGCTGGATTTCGGCCAGATCGACGAGCTGTACGACCTGCGCGTGGTGCTGGAATGCGTCGCCATCGACCGCCTCTGCGCCATGCCGGACCTGCCGGCGGCGCTGGCCGAACTCAATCGCGTCTGGATGGTACCTGCCGCGCAGCGTGAACATGGCATGAAGCAGGTCGCGGACCTGGATGAGGCGTTTCACTGCGGGCTGCTCGCCGCAGCCGGCAATCGCGAAATGACCCGGGTGCATGCCGAGGTCTGTGACCGCATCCGCATCGTCCGGCGCCTGGATTTCCTCAAGAGCGCGCGGATCGAGGAAACCTACAACGAGCATGCCCTGATCCTGCAGGCCCTGGTCGCTCGCCGGCGGGATGAGGCGCAGTTGCTGCTGCGTTCACATATCGAGCAGAGCAAGATCGAAGTACGCAAGATCAGCCTGTCGATGCTGTCCGAGGCGCGCCACAGCGTTCGACAGGCCTGAGCGGTAATCGTAGGGGGCTGGCTGGACTGAGCAGATGGCAGTCTGGCGGTCCGGAAACCACCACTAATCTCATTACCCCCAGAACACCTCATGCACCTCAGCTGCTTCATCTTCCAGAAGCGGCCCGACAACGATGACGTCTCGTTGCCCGGCGGCAAATACGTCGCGGCAGGGGAGGTCAAGTGTGGGGTTTTCGGGGTGGTTGCCGGTGAGGGCTTTCAGGCGCTTTTCGCTGGCGCCGTAGACGACGCGCCCGATGCCTGCCCAATAGGCCGCGCCGGCGCACATAGCGCAGGGCTCGGCGGAAGTGAACAGTGTGCACTGAGCGAGAAATTCGGGCGAATAGGTCTGGCTCGCTCGGGTCATGAGGACGCGTTCGGCGTGGCCGGTCATGTCCTTGTCCGGGAGATAGGCGTTGAGCTGTTCCATCAATACCTGGCCCTGACTGTCAGCCAGTATCGCAGCGAAGGGGTGCACGCCCTGTGCTGCGGCTTTCTCCGCCAGCGTAAAGGTTTTGCGCAGCAGCGCGATGTCTTGTTCGGTATGGCTCACGTAGGTTCCTTCAACGGATGGAAAAGGGTTGGTAATGGCCGGCGAAAGACCGGCCGGAGTTCAAGGTTTTTTCTTCGGCAGGCTCCAGGCAAAGAAGATCTGCTGCGTCCATTGCACACATTTGAAAAGCAGCAGGCTCACCGCCGCGAGGAAGAACAGCCCGGCAAAAGCCTGGGGAATCTTGAAGAACGAGGTGGAGAACTGGATGAAGTAACCCAGCCCTTTCTCTGCGGCGACAAACTCAGCCACCACCGCGCCGATGATCGCCAGAGTGATCGCCACCTTGAGCCCGCTGAAAATATGTGGGACGGCGTAGGGAATGCGTATCTGCCAGGTTTCACGGCGGGTGGGCGCATCCAGCGATCGGCTGAGTTCGATCAGTTCGGCGGGCGTTTCGTTGATTCCCGTGGCGGTTGAAACAACCAGCGGGAAGAACGTTAGCAGGCAGGTAATCAGTACCCTTGAGGTATCGCCGGAACCCATCATCACGATGATCAGCGGCGCAATGGCCACCACAGGGGTGGACTGGATAACGACCAGTACGGGGTAGAGCGTTCGGGAGAGCAGCTCGGAGCGCATCATGAAGATGGCCAGTGGGATGCTGATCACGATGGACAGCCCGAAGCCCATGAGCGCGACCCGTAGCGTGGCCCATAAATGGTCAAGCCATCGGCTCATTTCAACTTCGAAGAAGGCATCGACGATGACCGAAGGTGCGGGCAACACGTAGGTCGGCAACTCCGCAGCGCGGCACAGCGTTTCCCAGGCCAGCAGCAAGCCGACAAAGAAAATCCAGGGGGCGCAACTGAGCAGCGTATTACGCAGCGATCCGTCAGGCTGCTTCTGGCTCATAGATATGCTTCCTTATGCGATCCGTTAGCTCGCCAAAGCGCGGCTGCTTGATTGTCTCCGGGGACCGCGGGCGCGGCAGGTCCACGTCGATGAGGTCGAGTACCGATCCGGGGCGCTTGCTCATCACCAGTACGCGGTCGGCGAGCAGCACCGCTTCGGATATGGAGTGGGTGATGAACAGGACGGTCTTGGGGTTCTCGTCCCAGATCCTCAGCAGGTCGAAACCGATCTGCTCGCGGGTCATGGCGTCCAGCGCGGAAAAGGGCTCATCCATCAGCAGGATGTCCGGATTCAGCAACAAAGCCCGCACGATCCCGACCCGCTGCTGCATGCCGCCGGAAAGCTCATCCGGCATCTTCTCGGCGAAGGCTTGCAGGCCAGCCATTTCAAGCAGGTCCTGGGCGCGCTTTTCATCTTCCCGACCATAACGGCCGAACTTGTGTTTAAGCGGGAAAAGGACATTCTTGCGCACCGACAACCAGGGCAGCAGGGTGGGTTTCTGGAAAACGATGCCGACGTCATCCCGCGGGCCGCTGACTTG
This sequence comes from Pseudomonas sp. gcc21, assembly GCF_012844345.1. Classification (NCBI taxonomy): domain Bacteria; kingdom Pseudomonadati; phylum Pseudomonadota; class Gammaproteobacteria; order Pseudomonadales; family Pseudomonadaceae; genus Pseudomonas; species Pseudomonas sp. gcc21. The sequence goes on from NZ_CP051625.1 coordinate 41,317, forward strand.
CTTGCCGAATACGCTGACCTGGCCGTCGGTGGGCACCAGCAGCCCGGCGACCATGCGCAGCAGCGTTGATTTGCCGCATCCGGACGGGCCGACCACCGCCACGAATTCATGGCGGTTGATTTCAAGGTTGATGTTCTGCACTGCCATCGGAGCGTCTGGTGCCGGATCATAACGATGCCCGACACCGTCCATCCGAACGAACGCGCGCTCGGAGTGTTGCTTCATATCAGTCTCACTCGGGAATGAAGGTACGGTTGACGACGGTTTCTGGATCCAGCGATGACTCGGCCAGCTCGTTCGCTTCGGCGACGTAGGTCCATGTCTGGGCGACGCGCTCAGGTGTCATGACGCCCAATCCATCCTTTTCGCTCAGGTCGTTGAACACCAGCGTCATGGTGTCGCGAATCTGGGCGGTGGCCACGGCAGGGTCGATATCCGGCACCATTGCATGGAGATCAGCGGCGGCTTGTTCAGGGTTATCCCTGGTGAAATGCAGTGATTTCACGTAGGCCTTCATGAAGCGTTTTGCGACCTCAGGGCGATCCTTCAGAAACTTGTCGCTGCCAACGATCGCCGAGCTGTACAGCTCCAGACCTGCAGACGACCAGGGCAGAACCCTGATGTTCTTGCCGGCACTGGCTGCCTGAGCCTGGAACAATGCGATGTTGGTGACCCAGGCAATAATCGCGTCGGTATTACCGGTCATCAGCATCGGGCCCAGCGCGCCCGGATCTGACTTGGTCAGCGTGACGGCGTCGGCGGGCATATTGTTGGCGCGCAGCACCAGCGGCATGAACGCGTTGGACGAGGTGAAAGGGGAGGTGGCGACTTTCTTCCCTGCAATATCAGTCATGCTGGTGATATCGCTGCTATCCAGCATGAAGAAGGCGTGTGGCGCCTGATTGAAGATCATGTAGACCGCACTGATCGGCAGGGTGTCCTGGGCTCGGGCTGCCATAAGTGCGCCGATATCAGCGCTCCCCATTTCTGCCTGCCCAGTTGCGATCTTGGTCAGGGCATCGGTGGAGCCGCGGCTGCTGGAAATCTTTACCTCCAGGTCTTCATCCGCAAAAAAGCCCTGCTGGATACCCACATAGACTGGCGCCTTGTCACCGCCCGGTAGCCAGTCCAGCTGAAAGTGCACTTTGTCTACGGCAAAAGCCAGACCGCTCCCGGAAAGAGTAAGGGTCAGTGCCAGCATTTTCGATACGTTCTTCAACATAAGACTCTCCAAGGGCGGCAGTGCGTTTAATCCTGACCAACAAGGCAGGTTTTAAGGGAGGAGCAAATAGCGGGCCACTTTTTCCGAGTTGGCAGCGGAACCGTGGCGGCGGCTTGCTGCACCGGTGTAGCTCGCGATATGGACGCCTCTGTCCGGTAGATGGGCAAGGCATGCCTGGGCGGGTTGCGCTAAACCGGTGCATCCCGCCTGGGTGTGCGCCGAGTTCGTGCAGCGTGCCAGCGATGACCGTGAGCGGATCATGTCGACCAGCCGCTAGCGCATTGCGCGCGTCTGGCTGGCCTGCAGTGCCTGGCGGCGGTCGGCCAGGCCCACGGTCAGAATGCCGAGGGCGATCAGCACGAAGCCCAGCAGGTCGGCGTTCGACGGCTGCTCCCCGAGAAACAGCGCCGAGGACCACAGGCCGACTGCCGGGACCGCGGCGGAACTGAGCGACATGCTGACTGCGGGCAGTGACCGGATTGCCGCCACCTGCGCCGCAACGCACAGGCCGGAGGCGACCGTACCGCTGAAGATCAGGGGCCACAGGAAAGACGTCTCCCAGACGATGTCTGCGGGGCTCTCGAAGGCCAGCGCGATCGGCGCCAGTACCAGTACCGAGATCAGAAGCTGCCAGGGAATGAGCGAGAGGACGTCGCCGTGCCAGCGATGCCGTCGCACATGCACCAGGCCGGCCGTCCAGACCAGGGTACCGAGCATGATAAGGCCGCCACCGATCAGCACATCCGGCTGGCTCCAGCTCAGCGCTCCCGGGTTGAACACGGTGATCAGCCCGGTGAGACCGAGAAACACCCCGATCATGCGCGGCGGGGTAAAGCGTTCACCGAGGAACAGGGCGGCGGCCGGCACCACCCAGATCGGCGTGGTGTACGCCAGGATGGCCGCCCGGCCGGCTGGCAGGAACTGCAGCCCCAGGGTGACCAGCGCGATGAAGGCCATGTTCTGCAGTACCCCGACCGAAAAGAGCACCGCCCAGTCCCGCCGGTCAGGTAGCCGCAGGATACCCATGGCGGCGGCGATGACGAACATCGTCACGGTGCCGAGCAGCATGCGGATGGTGGTGAACAGCAGCGGCGGGCTGTTTTCCAGCCCGAGTTTCAGGATCGGGAAATTCAGTCCCCAGGCCAGGGCAACGAAGGCCAGCAGCAGATAGCCCGTGCGCCAGGCATAACGCGGGGCAGGTGTTCCGGAGGGATTGGTCATGCTGGTTCTTTCCTTGAGGTGGGCCGGTTGGCTGGCGCAGGGCGCTGCGGACAGCAAGCGGCTAGGACATCAGGCTCACGTGAGCCGAGACCACCCGCCAGCCGTCCGGCAGGCGGGCCCAGGTCTGGCTCTGACGGCCGACGCGGGGTGACCCCGCGCGGGTGAACTCGATGTTGGTCACTGCAAATTCCCTGCCGAAGGTGGTGATTTCGCGGCGCGGCACCTCGCGCTCGAGATTGCCTGCCGAGCGTCCCTGCCGAAAGCGCTGGATTGCCGCAAAGCCATACAGATTTTCCCCCGCGCCGTAGCGCACTGTACGTTCGTCGTTCCAAAACAGGCGGTCCAGTACCGCGGTATCGTTGCTCAGCAGCGCGCGTTCGTACTCCTCGAACACCTCGGTGACTTCTGCCAGAGTCTCTGGATCATTGATCTGCATGCGGTGTCTCCGTTGTGGCGCGGCGTTACTTGCCGCCCCAGTGAACAAAGCGTTTTTCGGTGATGATGAACAGCAGGTTCATCGCATAGCCCAGTGCGCCGGAGGCGATGATTGCGACGTACATGTCGGGCATGTCGAAGATCATCTGCGCGTTCATCACCCGCTGGCCCAGGCCATCGGTGGAGCCGATGAACATCTCGGCGACGATGATGATTACCAGTGCCAGGGACACCCCGGAGCGCATGCCCACGAAGACCTGCGGCATGGATTCGAGCAGGGTCACATCGGTCAGTACCCGCCAGCGCGGCGCGCCCATCACCCGTGCCGCCAGCTGTCGCTGCTTGCGAGCGCCCATGACGCCGTAGGCCACGTTGAACATGATGACCAGCGCCGCGCCGAATGCCGCGACGGCAATCTTGGTCGCTTCGCCGACCCCGAAGATCACCAGAAACAGCGGAAACATGGCCGAGGCAGGGGTCGAGCGAAAGAAGTCGATGGCGAACTCGATGGACTCGTAGAACTTCTGTGAGGCGCCCAGCACCACCCCCAGGGGTACGGCGATGACGACTGCGATGCCGAAGGACCACAGCGTCCGTACCACGGTCTTGGCGAAGTCTGCGCCCAGAGTGCCCTCGGTCAGACCGATGATCAGCGCGTTCCAGGTTTCAGCCGGAGAGGGCAGCAGCACCGGGTCCACGGCCCGGGTAGCGTGGATCAGTATCCACAGGACAATCAGCGCGACGACACCAATGAGCGGGCGAAGCCGGCCGAACGAGGCGACGGTAATCATCGGCGCACCTCCTGCTGGAAGATTTCCAGCGCACGGGACTTCACCTGAATGAACTGCGGCTGTACCGATGTATCGGCAGTCCGGGGCCGGGGCGCATCGAACATCAGGCGCTCGGCGACCTTGGTCGGCCGCTTGGTCAGCAGCAGTACCTCATCGGCGAGCAGGACCGCTTCGTCCAGATCATGGGAGACCAGCAGGGTGGTGACCTGACGCTCGGTCAGCACCTTCTGCAGACGGCCTCGCAGAAACATCACCATCTCGTAATCCAGCGCGGAGAAGGGTTCGTCGAGAAACAGCACCTCCGGCTCCACCACCAGCGCGCGCATGATCGAGACCAGCTGCTGCTGTCCGCCGGAGAGCTGATAGGGATAGAGGTTCAGGTCGAACTGGACCTCGAAGCTTTCCACCAGGCGGTCCAGGCGTGCCTGAATCTCGCCCTTGGACAGCTTCAGGTACTGCAGCGGATAGCGGATATTGTCGATGGCCCGCATCCACGGAAAGATCGCCTCGCGGTAGTTCTGGAACACGTAACCCAGCGTGGTTTCCCGTGCTTCCTTGCCGTCGAACAGGATCTGCCCGCTGTCGTAGGGCAGGATGCCGGAGATCATGTTGATCAGCGTGCTCTTGCCGCAGCCGTTCGGGCCGAAGATCGACACGATCTTGCCCTTCGGAATGTTCAGGTCGAAGTTGTCGTAGACCGGCGCGCCATCGAAGGTCTTGGTCAGGCCGCGAATGGTGATGTGGGTGCCCTTCGGCAGGTGTGGCCAGGCGGAGCCTGGTGCCTTCACCTCGCTGGCAGGCGGGCCCATGCTGTAATGGTCGGGCATCATTTTCATAGTCCGGTGCTCCTTCGTATCAGTAGGCATGGAGGAGGGATTGGGCATCCATGGTGTCCCGGAGAACGCCCAGGCGCTGGCCGAGGCTGATGAACTTCTGGAAGTCGCTCAGGTGCTCCGCATTCAGGTCGGCGACCATGATCATGTTGGAGAGAGGAACCGCAGAGGCCAGCTCCATCGGAATGCGCATGCCGGCGGCAAGGTCGGTGCGGGTGTTTTCATCGGTCTCGGCGATGGCTATGGCCTTGGCCCAGACCTCGGCGAAGCGTTTGGCCGCCTCGGGACGCTCGGACATGAAGCGTGAGGACAGCGCGGTGCCGGTGGCAAAGGCGTTGCCGTCCTTGTTGTCCAGCAGGTAGGTCGCGATGACGCCGGCCTCGACCCGGGTGGCGACATCCTGCGAAACCATCATGGTGGCGGCTGGCTCAAGGGTGTAACCGCCGTCGAAGGTGCCGGCCTGCAGTACGCTCAGGTGCATGCCCACCGCCTGTTCCTGGATGGTGAAGTCTTCACCTTCCTTCAGGCCGGCCTTTTTCAGGACTTCGCGGGCCGAGCCGATGTTCGCCGGGCCAGGGGCGGAAAACAGCTTCAGCCCGCCCTTGATATCGGTAAGCTTCTCGATCCCGCTACCGGACCGCGCCACGAACTGTTCTACCCGAAACTCTTCGTTCTGGCCGTTCAGGGAGATGTAGCGAAGCGTATCGGCCCGGCGAGATTCGATATTGGCGCCTTCCAGGGTGACCAGGTTGGCGGCCCCATCGATGCTGCCCGATACGATCGCCTGAACGGTCAGCGGGTGGCTGGTCACCGGCACCTCCTCGACCTCCAGCCCGGCTTCCTTGAACAGGCCGTGGCTCTGGGCGATGTAGTAGGGCAGCGCGGTTACCGAGGGGAACACGGCCAGCTTGATCTTTTCGAGGTCTGCCGCCTGAGCCGCGGGGAGCAGTCCCAGCGCCAGTGATGCCACGGCAAGACCCTTCAGAAGCGACGCAGTAATGACATTCTTTTTCATGGTGATTCCTTTTCAGTGATGTGACGGGCAGACAGGTCTGCGTAGTGGTCAGGGTTGAAGAATGGCTGTCCCGCTACATAGCGGCGGGACGCGGACATGTCCGGCGGGGTGCCGCTTTCCATGGCGCCCTCGAAGGTGAGTTCCAGCTGCACGCCGCTGGGGTCGTAGACGAAGAGCTGCCAGAGGCTGGTGCCGGGCACCAGATACTCGCGCCAGTCCAGGCCGGCGGCGCGAAAGCGCGCCAGGGTCGCGTGATAACCGCTGCAGGCGAGCGAAATGTGGTCGATTGCCGCGCTGCCGCACTCGGCAACGCCAGCAGGCCCGAGTGCCGGGCCACCTGCATAGATGTGGATGATGGCCTGGCCGCCCGGTTGGCCGCAGCCGAGCCAGGCACCGGGATAACCGAAGTCCGGCCGGGGCACCTCGCGCAGGCCGATAATGTCGCGCCAGAACCGGCGCGTGGCGTCCAGGTTCGCGGTCTTGATGGCGACATGAAACAGGCCATGCACGATCAGGCCCTGGGGCGGCAAAGGCTGAGCGGTCATGACGCCTCCCGCTGGGCGTCGCTGGCGAAGCGGACGTCGCGGAACAACCGGGAAAGCTTCTCCAGGAAGGGTGCCTCGGTCTTCCAGCGCGCTCCGGCAACCGGGTCCGCGCCTGCCAGCATGGTGTCCGTCGCATCCAGTGACAGCTGCATGACGAAACGGATGCGCTCTTCGCGGGCATCGCTGAGCTCGGTCAGCCAGGAGCGGACGTCCAGGTTGCCGGCGGCTACCGCCCGTTCCACCAGCGTTGCCGCCACGCAGGCGTCCTCGATCGCCTGGGTCGCACCCTGGCCCAGGGTGGGCGCCATGCCGTGTGCGCTGTCGCCGATGTACATGACCGGTAGCAGAGGCTCGGCGAACAGGACCGGCGACTCCTGCATGCGGGCCCAGTGGCTGTCGCTCAGGTGGTCGCACATGGCATCCAGCAGCCATTGCATCTCGGGGCTGGGTTGTCCGGTGGCAGGGGTGTAGGTCTGGCGCATGACTTCGGCGGTTCGCCAGGCATCGGGAATCTCGGCGCCCTTTTCGACCGGGAAGGTCGCGGCGATGTAGATGTGCCCTGGCGGCACGCGGAAGGCCAGCAGCCGGTGCGGCCCGTTGAACCATTGGGCGTAATCGTCGATCAGGCCGTTGCTGGTGTCTTCCACCAGGGTGCGGATGATGGCCACACCCACATGGACGGGTTCGGGTGCGCCGGAGAAGGTGGCGCGGGTCTGCGAATAACGGCCGTCGGCGCCGATCAGCAGGTCGATGCCGTCAAGGCTGTGTTCGACACCCTCCTGGGTCCAGCTTACGCAGGTCTTGCCCGGGCTGGTGGGGCTGGGCGCGATGCTGGAAACATGGGCGCCGTAGCGGATGACCTCGCCTGCGCCCTGGCGCAGCACGCGGTAGAGCTCGGACCAGCGAATACGGATTCCCGGGTTGTCTGCTACCTGGCTGAGCGGCAGGTCGAACAATACCTGACCGTCGGCCAGCGACAGTCGCCAGCTGTCCCACGGCAGGCTGGCCTGGAGGACTTGGGCGGCCAGTTCGGGGTCGGTCAGTTGCAGTGCCTTGATGGCGTTCGGCCCGACGTTCAGGCCGGTACCCGCTTCGGAATGATCGTCCGGCAATACCTTTTCGAGACAGTGCACCTCGAGCGCTGGCAGCCTGGAAAGTCGGCGGGCGAGAATGGATCCGGCTACGCCTGAACCGATGATCATGACCTTGAGTCTGTTCATGCTTTATGTCCTTTCATCTGGGTCATCATGAAATTCGCGGCCATTGCTGGGTCCAGGGCGAGCAGGACTCGTACGCCTGACCTATCGCCAACAACAGGGCATCTGCACCTTTCGGGCCAACCAGCTGAAACCCGACCGGCAGGTCCGCGGGACCCCGCGCTGCGGGCAGCGACAGGGCGGGCAGGCCGGCGGCATTGGCGAAGGCGGTGAACACGGCATGACCGCGCCCGTCCACCGGCTGGCCGCCAATGTGGGTCGGGTGGGTATCCCCGGCGGGCCAGGGCATGGCCGCCGAGGTGGGGGTAAGGATGAGATCGTAGTCCTGCAGCAGCCCTGCCAGGTGGCGGCGCATGTCGCGAACCTGGTGCAGGGCATTGAACAGCTCCACTGCCGTGGCTGCGCGGCCGCGCTCCAAGATGCTGCGTATCGGCGGGCTCAGCAGATGCTCCTGAGCATCCTTGCCCTCCAGCACCGCCGCCAGCCCGGCGGCGCTGAGCACCGGCCAGCTGCGCTGGTTGAAGCTGTCGACTACCTGCGGCGCGGCCTGCAGTTCGACGCTGTGTCCGAGGCCGGTGAGCACGTCTGCCACCGCATCGACGTGCTCCAGAATGGTGCAGTCTACGGGCCGCTGGCCGATCTCCCGCCAGTACAGAATGCGTCGTGCACCACTGTTGCGCTGAGCAGCGTCCCAGTAGGCGGTGGGCGCATCGCCTATGACCCGCAGGGTGGCGGTCAGGTCGGCCACGGTCCGGGCTATCGGACCGACGACCTCGAGCTCGGGCAGGATCTCCGGCAAGCCCCACTGACGAGGGACCACCCCGCGGCCTGGCTTCATGCCGGCCACGCCGGTGAAGCCCGCCGGTCGACGTATGGAGCCGCCGCCATCGGTGCCGAGGGCGATCGGGCCTACGCCGCTGGCCACGGCGGTGACCGCTCCGCCGCTCGAACCGCCCGGAGTCAGGCTTTGGTCCCAGGGGTTGGTGGTGGTGCCGAACAGCGCGTTGCTGGTATAGCCGTGCAGGGTGAACTCGGGAACGTTGGTCTTCCCGAAAATGACTGCCCCGGCGGCACGGAGCCTGGCCACGGGAAGCTCGTCGCGCTGTGGCCAATGGTCCGCATACAGATGACTGCCCCAGCAGCAGGGCAGGCCCGCGGCGGGAATGTTGTCCTTTACGCTAACGGGTACGCCGTCCAGCGCGGACAGGGTCTGCCTGAGCTTCCAGCGTTCGGCGCTGTCGCGGGCGGCCTGCATGGCCCCGTCACGATCCACAGCGGACATCATGTTGCACGCTGGCTGAACCTGGTCCATGTGCGCGAGCACGCTGTCGAGCACGTCGCAGGGGTCGCATTCGCCGGCGGCGAACAGCCTCTGCAGCTCTCCTGCCGAGTACATCCACAGCGGCTGCGAACTGGTCATCAGGAGTTCTCCACGCTGGCGATCACGGCGACAAGGCCGCCACCGTCCGGGCCCTGATGCTCGGCACCGCCCGAGACGAAAATCTGCCCGTGGCCGATGACGCTTGCGACGATGCCGCCCAGCGCTCCACGCACGTGACGCTGGGCATTGATGTCGATGTCGTCGAGCATGGTGTGGCGGACGCCGCGGATATGCCCGCGCCGGTCGGGTTCGCATTTCACCAGCACGCCGGCTACGCGGGCGCATGCCGCCGGCGACAGCTGCGGCGCCGGGTTGAGTCCCAGACGGTGCAGGGCGGTCATGACCGCACCGAGATCCAGGGCGTCGCGCATGGGTTCACAGGCCATGCGCAGCGGGCCATGCCAGTGGCGGCTGTGGCCGAGCACCACGACCTCGTTGACGCTGACTTCAACACCCGAGGAAATGCTGGCTTGGGAACAGAACTGGGAAAAGTCAGCCAGCAGGCGCGCTTCCTGCTGCGCATCATCCTCGATCTGGCCGAGTGCCAGAGCCACGCCGAAGGCGCCGGCGGCGCGGGCATAGGCCATGGATCGGTTGGCATCCGCCGTCAGCACGGTGTGCCCTGACGCGGCGGCGGATTCGGCCCGCGCCGAGGTGACGCACGGGCACTTGACCTGCACGAAGGCCACATCACCGGGATGCTCGATCATTGCATCGTCCATCGCGGCACGCACGGCGGCGGCAACCGATCTGACGTGCGTCCAGCGCCCGATATCCTGCGCCGGGACCACCGGGCTCAGCGCCTTGCCGAGTGCCAGCGCCGGTCCCGCCGGGGCCCCGGCTGCGGCCCGGGTGCGTACGAACACCAGGTAATGGGGGCTCAGAACGCCCTCGGTACCGCCAGACAGGATGCAGGGAATGCTGTCCTGCAACTGCTGACTGGACTGCCCGGAATGCCTGGCAAGCAGCTGGAACAGGCTCTGGGTGAAGTAGCCGCGGGTGAAGTCGTTGACGCCGCCATTGCCCTCGGTCTTGCCGATGACCGCGGCGACCTCGGACGCCTCGATGGTGCCCGCATCGAGTAGCGCGGCGAGCCGTGATAGATCCCCGGGGTGCGCCATGTCCAGGCGGAATACGCGCAGCTCGGGGTGGGTCTGGTAGGTAAGGATGTCGTTTTTCATGGGCTCAGTATTTGCCAGAGCCAGCGAGCACGAATAGTTCAATATTTATCTCAAGGCGAGCACAAAATGTGTGCGCTCAGTCGTGATCCTCCTGCAGTTTGGCGACCAGCATGTCGATGAACGACATGGCCGCGATGGGCAGCATCCGGCCCTCCCGGCAGCCAAGCACCAGCCGGCCGTTGATAAGCTCGCGGTCGGTCAGCGGGATCGATACCAGTTCCCCGCGGCGGGTCTCCTGGAGCGTGCCGATCTGGTATTGGAAGCTGATCGCGCCGGTCTGACGGGTGAATTCCTTGAGGGTCTGCATGGTGCTGGCCTCGAGCACCACCTTGAGCGACATGCGTGTGCGCGCCACCAGCGTATCGATCAGCCGCCGGCTGCCGAAGGAGGGCAGCCCCAGCGCGAGCGGCCAGGCCTGGCAGTCCGACAGCCGCAGGCTGGTCTTTCCAGCCAGGGGATGGTCCGGCCGGAGCATGGCGCACAGTGGCTGGGGGATAGCAGTGAGGATCTTGAAATTCTCCAGGTGGGGCGGATCATGGGCCAGAACCAGATCGACGGCGTCGTCCATCAGATCCTCGATCAGCATGTTGGTGACACCGGACACAAGCTGGAACTGCACGCCGGGGTGGGTTTGCTGATAGGTGTTGATCAGCGTGGGGGCAAAGTCGGTGGCGACAGATTCTGCGCAGCCCCAGCGTACGGTGCCGCGGATCAGGCCGCGCAATTGCTCGATCTGCGACGTGGCCGAGCGCAGGTCGCTGAGCGAGCGCCGCACGGTATCGAGCAGCACCTCGCCCGCCGCAGTCAGCCGTACCCCGCGCGGCAGTCGCTCGAACAGCGGCGTGCCGACCTGCTCCTCGAGCTCGAGAATCTTGCGGTTCACCGCTGTCGAGGCCACGTTCAGGCTTTCCGCGGCCTTGCGGATGGAGCCGGCGCGGACCACGGCATCCAGGTAAACATAGGCTCTGGGAGGTCGCAGCACTTCAATCTCCTTGTTGGCGTGAGGGAGCAGACGGTGCAAGTTTGCAGCCAACCTGCGTGGGCTGGGCCAGGCGGAACGAATATTGCTCTTTGTTAGCAACACCGTGATCGATCGCTAGCAGAGAAGGGAGTAAAAGCATGTTGGCAGAATCCCGCCGGGGGGTTATCTGTACGCCTCATTCCGAGGCAAGCGCTGCAGGTATGCGCATTCTCGATGCCGGAGGCAGCGCGATTGACGCCATGCTGGCGGCCAGTGCCATGCTTGCCGCGGTCTACCCGCACATGACCGGGTTGGGCGGCGATGCCCTATGGCTGATCCACGACGGCCGGGTGCGCACCATTATGGGGATCGGGCAGGCCGGTCAGCGCCTTCCGGAAGGTGGCGCCATCACCTTGCGCGGCCCGGCAGCCGTCGCGACGACCGCAGGTGCCCTGGCCAGCTGGCAGACCGCCCACGACATCAGTCGGCAGCAGTGGGGCTCCCGCCTGGGCTGGAGCGATCTGCTCGGCGAGGCAGCGCAGACCGCTCAGCGCGGCGTCGAGGTCTCGGCTTCCCAGCTGTTCTGGCAGGGTCGGCGCGAGGCGATGATCGACAGCCTGCCGGACCTGCATGCCCTGTGCAAGGTCGATCAGCGCTGGCTTGAGGTAGGCGACACACTGCGTCAGCCCGCGCTGGCCGATACCCTGTCGCACCTGGCCAGACATGGGATGGCTGACTTCTACCAGGGCGAGCTTGCCCGGGCGCTGGCCGAATCCTTTGACAGGCTCGGTTGCGGCCTGACCCTGGCCGATCTCGAGGCCACCCGCGCCGAGGAACAGGAGCCGATTTCGATACGCTATCGCCAGGGGCGCCTGTTCAACGTCGCGCCGCCCTGCCAGGGTCTCTATACCCTGCAGGCCATGCTGGCGCTGGAACACAAGGCAGTCGCGGCCTGCGGCAACGGCAGCGCCCGCTACTACCATTACCTTGTCGAAGCGATCAAGCAGGGCCTGCTGCGCCGCAATGCTGAACTGTGCGACCCCAGGGCTCGCGGCTGGCAGTATGCGGCCACGCTGTCCCCCGCCCAGGGCGAAGCATACGCGGCGGCCATCCACGATGACCGGGCTGCGCCCTGGGCGGAGCCCGGGCAGCCGGCCGACACGGTCTGGATGGCGGCGACCGACGCCCAGGGACGTACGGCCTGCCTGATCCAGAGCCTGTTCCATGACTTTGGCGCGGGCTGCATCATGGGAGACACCGGCGTGCTCTGGCAGAACCGGGCGGCAGGTTTTGCCGCCGACACGCGCCATCCCAATGCCTGGGCGCCCGGCAAGCGTCCGGCCCACACCTTGAACCCCTCCTGCTATCTGGCAGATGACGGGCGGCGGCTGTTCTTCGGGACCCAGGGCGGTGACGGCCAGCCCCAGACGCAAATGGTGCTGGCGACGCAACTGGTGGATTTCAATCAGCCGATCGACCGCGCGCTGGCCATGCCGCGCTTTCTGCTGGGACGCAGCTTCTTCGACAGTACCGATAATCTCAAGTTGGAGGCGGACATCGATCCGGACACGGTCGCCGAACTGGCCAGACTGGGGCACGAGGTGGAAACCATCCCCGCCCGCAGTCCCTTTACCGGGCAGGCCGGGGCCATTGAAATCGCGGTGGATGGCAGCCGTCGGGCCATGCATGATCCGCGGGGGCAGGGCACCAGCCTGGGCCAAGCGGACTGACGGCGAGGGCACGGCAGCGGCATCAACGTGGGAACGACAGCGCCGAATGGATTCTCGAGCCCGTTATTGCCAGGCCCTGACACTCAGTCAGAGGCAGATCCCTTTTCGGCGCCGAGCGCGAAGGCGGGGCGCGGCGGGTTGGCAAGGTCGGTGCCGAGAAACTCGCCGGGGGTGAGGCCGGTCTGCTTGCGAAAGGCGGCAATGAACGCCGAGGTCGAGTCATAGCCACAGGCCAGGGCGACGTCGGTAATGCGCTGGCGCTGCTCAAGGAGGGGCAGGGCGCTAAGCAGGCGCAGCCGTTGCCTCCAGGCTCTGAAGCTGAAGCCGGTCTCCTGCAGGAACCGCCGCGTCAGCGTCTTTTCCGACAACCCCACGGTTGCGCTCCACTCCCCAAGCGTATGCGGCAGATCGGGCGCTGCATACAGCGCCTCACATACGCGCTGCAACTGCCGGTCCGCAGGCCAGGGCAGATACAGCCGAGTCTCGGGCGCGACCTGGAGCTGATCGAGCAGCACGCCGGCGATCCGCCCGTGCGGGCCCTGCTCGTCGTACTCGGCGGGAATCTGGCCGAAGTGGCTGATCAGTTCGCGGGTAAGCGGCGTGATCTCCAGCACCTTGCAGTGGGCCGGGGCCCAGGGGATCGCCAGGGCATCGAGGTACAGGCTGCGCATTTCGGTGGCTGGCGAGCTTATGACCGCGTGGGGCAGCTCCGGCGGTATGAGTATTGCGCGCTGGGGCGGCGCGAGGAATCGCCCGGTTTCGGTATGCACCGACAGAACCCCGCGGATGGCATAGGTCAGCTGCGCCCAGGGATGGCTGTGCCACTCGGTGGTGGTGCCCGTTTTCAGGGACTCGACCCGGGCGAACAGGGGCCTGGGCAGGGTGGTAAGGGCAGGAATGGCTCGGGGGGCCAACCCGGATTGTCCGTTTCTCGACATTATGCTGGCTTATCGCGTTAGTCCGTAGGGTAGCGAAACAGTAGAATGGCGCCACCTTCGTTCGCAAGCCCTTTATTCACTTGGAACCGCACCATGGCCAGACCCCGCTTTCTTCCTGATAACCTGACGCTCTGCCTGATTGCCGTCGTCGCGATCGCCAGCCTGTTTCCTGCCGAAGGGCAGACCGCCGTGGCCTTCGGCTGGATCACCAATCTGGCCATCGGCCTGCTGTTCTTTCTTCACGGCGCGAAGCTGTCCAGCAGCGCCATCGTCTCGGGGGTCACCCATTGGCGGCTGCACCTGCTGGTGTTCGCCTGCACCTTCCTGATGTTCCCCCTGCTGGGACTGGCGCTCAAACCGGTGCTGTCCCCGCTGGTCGGTACCGAGCTGTACCTGGGCATCCTGTTTCTGTGCGCCTTGCCCGCCACGGTTCAGTCCGCGATCGCCTTTACCTCCCTGGCGCGGGGCAACATTCCTGCCGCGGTATGCAGCGCCGCGACCTCGAGCCTGCTGGGCATCTTTCTCACGCCCCTGCTGGTCATGCTGCTGATGGGCGCGCAGGTGCAGGAGTCGAGCACCCTCGATTCGATCAGCAAGATCGTCGTGCAGCTATTGTTGCCCTTCATCGCCGGGCAGATTGCGCGGCGCTGGATCGGCGACTGGGTAGGACGCAACAAGAGCTGGCTCAAGTATGTCGATCAGGGGTCGATCCTGCTGGTTGTCTACAGCGCCTTCAGCAATGCCGTGGTGGAGGGCATCTGGCAGCAGGTGCCACTGCCGCAGCTGGCGGGTCTGGTGGTGGCCTGCTGTCTGTTGCTGGCGCTTGTGCTGGGCATGACCCATCTTCTGGGACAACGCCTGGGTTTCAACATGGAGGATCGCATCACCATCCTGTTTGCCGGTTCGAAGAAGAGCCTGGCGACGGGAGTGCCCATGGCCCAGGTGCTATTCACCGGCGGCACCATCGGCACGCTGATCCTGCCGCTGATGCTCTTTCATCAGATCCAGCTGATGGTCTGCGCCGTGCTGGCGCAACGTTATGCTGAGCGGCCGGAAGACTCCGTGCTGGTCGCGCAACCCTGAAACGTCCACTGCCTTTACTTCAAATTGCCACGCTGCGCTTCAGCGCAGCGTGGCAGCCTCCTCTTGATATCCTTTACACAAACTGACCAAAGAACCAGTATTCTTCGATATTCACTCCAAGGCCAGCTTCGCGGCTTCTTGCAGCCAATCGGCAGTGCTCCGGGCGCCACTTCACTAAAAGGTCTCAGTTTTCAGATCACGCGCACCGCTTGAGAACCTGTCTTGCGGGGCAAACCGATTCGTTCTGAGTTGCACCGCATACGACATGGACAACTGTGTATCCAGGCACTCGTACAGCCGAATTGTCCAGTCTGGTTCCAGTTCGGCAAGCCAGGTGCCGAATGTCAGGCTCATGGTTCCGCCGCCAGTGAGAACGAAATTACGGTGCTTCGAAGAAAAGAGTTCTATTTAGCCCCGAGAAGGCCACGGGGCAGGGCATGTGCTCCCGCACTGATAGCGCGAGCGGCAGGAGGGCAGGTGTAGCTGGGCGCTACCCCTGCCGGGGCAATGATCCGGAACGCTTCAGTGCTCGACCTTCAGCGCACTTTCATGCCAGTTGCGTAGCGCCTGGTCCGATAGCCAGACCATCACGGCAAACAGCAGGATCCCGGTAACGGTAATCAGCACCAGTGCCGCGAACATCCGCGGGATCTGCAGGTTGTAGCCGGACTGCAGGATCATGTAGGCCAGACCTGCCTTGGCCCCGCCGGTACCGGCGACGAATTCGGCCACCACCGCACCGATCAGCGCCAGACCGCTGCTGATCCGCAGGCCGCCGAAGAAGTAGGGCAGCGCGCCCGGTATGCGGAGCCTCACCAGTTCCTGCCAGCGGCTGGTGCGGTACATGCGGAACATGCTGAGCAGGTTCGGATCGACGCTGCGCAGGCCGAGCGTGGTGTTGGAGATGATCGGGAACACCGCCATGATCACCGCGCAGACGATCAGCGCCCAGGTGGTATCGTTGATCCAGATGATGATCAAAGGCGCGATGGCGACGATGGGCGTCACCTGCATCAGAATCGCGTAGGGAAACAGGCTCATCTCGATCCAGCGACTCTGCACGAACAGCAGCGACGCCAGAACACCCAGCACCACGGCAATGGCGAAGGCCGCGAAGGTTACGCGCAGGGTGACCCAGAGCGCGGTGAGCAGCGGCTTCCAGTCCGCGGCCAGCGCCTCGAAAATGGCAATCGGGCCGGGCAGGATGTAGCGGGGCATCTGCAGAGCGGTAACGATGCCCTCCCATACAATGAGAAACAGCAACCCGACCGCGATCGGCGCGGCGACCCTGACAAAGTTTTCGTTTTGCAGCAGCGGGGTGTGCGGTGCTTTGTTCTGGCTCATGATTTTGCCTCCCGACCCATGCCGCTGGCACGCTCCAGCGCCTGGGAAACCTGACGGCAGTAGCCGGCAAATTCGGTCGATACGCGAAAATCCGAAGAGCGGGGGTAGGGCTGATCGATCTGGATATCATCGACGATGCGCCCCGGCCGCGCGGCCATCACCACCACCCGACTGGACAGGTACACCGCTTCGTACACGCTGTGCGTCACGAACACCACGGTCCAGCCGTTTTTCTGCCAGAGCTTGAGCACGTCGTCATTGAGCTTGTTGCGCGTCATCTCATCCAGCGCGCCGAAGGGTTCGTCCATCAGCAGCAGATTAGGTTCGGTGACCATGGCGCGGGCAATCGAGGCGCGCATCTGCATCCCGCCGGACAGCTCGCGCGGGAAGGAATTGTCAAAACCGGCGAGCCCGACCATCGCCAGGGCCTCATCGATTCGGCGCTCGGCATCCGGCCCGGTATTGTTCTCCAAATCCAGCGGCAGGCGCACGTTCTTGCGCACCCGCGCCCAGGGCATCAGCGTGGCGTTCTGGAACACGAAGGCAAGCTTGCGGCCCTTGTGTCCGACCACGCCGTAATCCTGCTCCCACCAGCGCACCTGCCCGGTCGTGACATCCCCGAGGCCGGCCAGAATGCGCAGCAGGGTACTCTTGCCGCACCCTGATGGGCCGAGCAGGCTGACGAACTCGCCCTGGCCAATGGTCAGGTTCGCACCCTTGAGGGCTATGGTCCCGTTGGCGTAGATCTTGTCGACGTCGGTAGCCTGCAGCACCGGCCGGCCGCGGCTGGGTCGGGCCGCCGGGCTGAACACCGGCGACGCGGCGCGTGCCGGCTCAAGGGGTATCAATGTGGAAATGTTCATGCTTGCTCTCCTGAGCGGCCACCGGGGGTGGCCGCCGGTTGGTCAGGCGCAGTGTTATTTCTGCAGCAGCGGCTGTTCAGGCAGAAAGTCCAGGGTATAGACGTCCTTGATATTCAGATCAGGCGAGGCGAGCTCGGCCTTCACCATGAAGTCGCGCAGCGCTTCCCAGCGCGCATCGGTCATGACGCCCGCGCCACCGGTTTGCGCATCACCGCCGAAGACCAGCCCGTATTCCTTGATCTTCTCGATACCGAAGGCGATCTGCTCGTCGGTCATCTCGGGGTTGTCCTTCTGGATCAGCTCGTTGCCCAGGGTCGGGTCCTCCAGGTAGCTCACCCAGCCCTCCATGGTGGCCTGGACAAACCGCTTGATGAGATCGGGATTCTCCTTGACCAGTTTGGTGGTGGTATCGATGCTCTGGGCATAGGGCGGATAGCCGAAATTGGCCATCAGCAGAATGGTGGGCGTCACGCCGCCCTTCTGCATCGCGAAGGGCTCGGAGCTGATATAGCCCTGCTGCACGAGCGAGGTGTTGGCCAGAAAGGGCGCAACGCTGAAGGTATAGGGCTTGGCCATGGCGTCGGTATAACCGTACTCGGCCTTCAGCCAGGGCCAGAAGCTGGTGTGGGCGCTGGAGGCGATATAGACATCCAGGTTGCGCTCCTTGATTTCCTCCAGGGAGGTCACATCCGGGTGCGCGAGCAGGGCCTGGGGGTCGCTCTGAAAGGTCGCGGCAACCGTTACCACCGGCAGGCCTTCCTCTACCGCCTTGACGTTGGCCATGGGGTAACCCATCACGATGTCGCGCCGGCCGCTGACCAGCAGCTGCAGTCCGTTGATCTGCGGGCCACCCATTTCAATCGACACATCCAGCCCGTGCTTTTCGTAGATACCCGCCGCCTTGGCCTGGTAGAAACCGCCATGCTCGGCCTGTGCATACCAGTTGGTGCCGAAGACCACCTTGTCCAGCTTCTGGGCCATGGCCGAGCCGCTGGCCAGGGCGCCGGCCAGTGCGATAACACCGGCAAGCAGGGTGAGGGATCCTTGAGTCCTGCCGGTGCGGTTTCTTTGTCCTGACTTTGTCATCACGTGCTCCATCGGTGCTGTTTGATCACTGCCGTTAGGGTCGGGCGTTAGTTGAATAACCTGACCATCGATTCAAGTTTTGAATTTGCAAGCGCTGTGCCAGCAGTTGAAAGGCTTGTGGCTGGCGACGGTTGTGGCTAACGCGCAGTCGATTACGCACCGAATTCGATCAAGAACCAGGTGCGTCGCACCGGATGTGGACAGCATCAGCTGGCTGCTTCTGGCGATTCGGCCGCCGAAGCGGCCAGCTCGACGGAAGCCGGCTCCGGGGTGATCTGGCCGGCCAGCCTGGCGACCCGTGCGCCCAGCGCGCGGGCGATGGCCTTCTCGCCGGCATCCACACCCAGCGCACCATCGAATCCGGTAACCGCCGAGGCGCCGTAGGGCGAGCCGCCGCTGCGGGTGCGGACCAGCGCCGGCACGCTATGGGGTACGCCCGCGATGATCATGCCGTGCTGCATGAAGGGCATCAGCAGGGCCAGCAGGGTCATTTCATTACCGGAATGCATGCCCCCGGTGGAGGTAAAGGCAGCGCCGACCTTGCCGATCAGCGCGCCCTGGCGCCACAGCGGGGCTATCTCGTCGATAAAGGCCCGCAGCGGTGTGCTCATCAGGCCGTAGCGGGTGGGTGAGCCCCAGATGATGCCCGTGGCCCATTCCAGATCCTGCGCGCTGGCGCGTGGTAGCGCCCGGTACTCGGCCTGGGCCGCGAGGAAGTCGGCGCGCCCGGTATCGATGCTGAATTCAGGCTCGGTGATGTCGACCCGACAGAGTCTGACCTCGGCGCCTGCATCCGCCGCGCCCGCTGCGATCGCCTGCGCGAGGGTCAGGGTGCTGCCGTATCGGGAGTCGACGACTATGGTGATTTTCGCTTCGTTCATTGCACTTTTTTCCTCTGTTGTCCGTTGTCAGTCTGCTGGCACGTATCGTGAATAGCTGACCGTCTGGACAACTTAAGCGTGTTTCATGCCAACGGAGGATTTGCCTGATGTCAGTTGGAAAACTGCCGGTCATCGACCTGACACCGATGCGTGCCGGCGATGAGTTCCACAAACGCGCGCTGGGTGATGCCCTGCGTGAAGCCTGCGTGCACACCGGTTTCTTTTATGTGGCCGGCCACGGCGTCCCGCAGGCTCTGATCGACAGGGTATTCGCAGCATCGAAGGCATTCTTCGATCAGCCGATGGCCGACAAGCGGAAGGTGGACAAGGCACTGTCGGCCGCCAACCGCGGCTATGAGTTTCTAGGCGGACAGACCCTGGAGCCCGGTGCGCCGCCGGATCTGAAGGAGGGGTTCTACATCGGGGAGGAATTGGCGGAAGACGATCCGCGGGTGCTGGCTGGCGCCTTCAATATGGGGCCCAACCAGTGGCCGGCGGGCGTGCCCGATTTTGCTCCGGTGATGATGGAGTACTACGGGGCGCTTCTGGAGCTGAGCAGGGAAATCATGGCCGCGCTGGCGTTGTCGCTGGAGCTGCCCGAGGACTATTTCGAGGCGTTCTGCACCGAGCCACTGGCGACCCTGCGCCTTCTGCATTATCCGCCCCAGCCCGCGCAGCCGCTGCCCGGCGAAAAGGGCTGCGGCGCGCACACGGACTTCGGCGGCGTCACCATCCTGCTGCTCGATGACAAGCCAGGCCTGCAGGTGTGG
Source organism: Pseudomonas sp. gcc21 (assembly GCF_012844345.1). Taxonomy (NCBI): domain Bacteria; kingdom Pseudomonadati; phylum Pseudomonadota; class Gammaproteobacteria; order Pseudomonadales; family Pseudomonadaceae; genus Pseudomonas; species Pseudomonas sp. gcc21. The sequence continues at coordinate 60,814 of NZ_CP051625.1, forward strand.
GATGCGCTGAACGAGCGCTGGCTGGATGCTCAACCGATACCCGGCACCTTCGTGGTCAACCTCGGCGACATGATCGCGCGCTGGACCAATGACCGTTACCGCTCGACCCTGCATCGGGTCATCAATACCTCCGGCGCCGAGCGCTACTCGGTACCCTTCTTCTATAGCGGCGCGCCGCAGCACGAGGTGCGCTGCCTGCCGGGTTGCCTGGGTGAAGGCGAGCAGCCGAAGTACGCGCCGGTCACGGTAGAGGGTCATCTGCGTGAAATGTACAGGAGGACCTATGTCTGAGCGCAAAGCGACGCTGGTACTGATCCATGGTGCCTGGGCAGGCAGCTGGGTATGGGCGCAACTGACGCCGTTGTTGCAGGCCCAGGGGTATGCCGTGCTGACGCCGGATATGCCGGGCTCGCCCCGGCACCCGGCCGAGCCAGAGACGGTGTCGCTTGCGGGGTGTGTCGAGCATGTGCTGGACTGCTGCGCCGGGACCGACGGGCCAATCGTGCTGGTCGGACATTCCGGCGGCGGCGCGATCTCTACGCAGGCAGCGGAGCGTATGGCCGAGCGGGTGGCAGGCGTGATCTATATCGCTGGCATGATGCTGCCCTCCGGCAGCAGCTTCGCCGAGGTGGTCGCCGAAGTGGTCAAGAGCGAGCCCGCCGCGGCTGGCATAGGTCCGTATCTGCAGTGGACCGCTGACCGCAGCGCTTCCTGGGTACCGGTCGAGGCGATCCGCAAGATATTCCTGCAGGATCTGCCGGATGACCTGGCTCTGGCCGCCGCCGAGCGCTTTTCCCTGCAACCGGAAGGGGCGCGCACTATGGTGCCGGTGTGGACGCAGGAGCATTTCGGACGCTTGCCGCGCTTGTATGTCGAAGCCCTGCAGGATCGCTCGGTGGTTTTGGCCACGCAACGCCGCATGCAGGCATTGGTGCCGGGCGCCGAAGTGGTCAGTCTGGATACCGGTCACGTGCCTCAGGCATCTGCGCCGGAACGGCTGGCCGAGGTAATGGCCGGATTCATCTCGCGGCATGCCTCGGTAGCGTGAGTGCAACCCACCGCGCTTTGGGGCGCGGTCGGTTGTTGAGTGCAGCGGTTATTCCTGGGTGTAGAGCGCGTCGACAAAGCGCAGATCGAAGGCCTTTTCCCAGTCCAGATCCGCCGGCAGGGTTCCTGCCTTGGCCATGTCATTAAAGAATAGCTCCCAACGCTCAGCGGTCATGATGCCGTACTGACCGTCGGCGGCGTCACCCGAGAGAAGCATCCCTTCCTCCTGCATCTTGCCCGTGCTGTAGGCCAACAGATCATCTGCCATATCCGGGTTGTCCGCTTTGATCAGCGCGTTGGCCTGAGCAGGATCTTCGAAGTAGGCGGCCCAACCCTTTGCTGTTGCGGCGACCATGTTCTGTACCAGCTCGGGGTTCTCGTCAATCAGCGCCTGGGTGGTGTCCAAGGTGGCGGAATATGCATTCCATCCGTAGTCGGCCAGCAGCAGGCTCTGGGCTTCAACACCTTCCTTTGCAAGGAAGTAACCGTCATTGGTGACATAGCCCTGTTGCACCGTCTGCTCATCGGCAATGAAAGGACCGAAGCTGTAGTCGTAGGGCCGCAACTGATCGTCGGTGAAGCCGTATTCAGCTTTCAGCCACGGCCAATAGGCGACGCGGCCAGAGGTTGGAATACGCAGGCCCTTGCCTTTCAGATCAGCCAGCGAATCGTTACCGACGCCGGTATGCGTTACCAGCGTTTGCGGGTCCTTCTGAAAAAAAGCGGCAACGGCGACCATCGGAATATCTTGTTGCACTGCGTTCAGCGATTGCAGTGCATAGCCCATGCTGAAATCACCTTTGCCGCCCATCAGCAGTTGCACGTTATTGACCTGCGGACCACCCATGCGGATGGTCACGTCGAGGCCATGTTCTTCGTAAATGCCCATGGCCTTAGCGGCATACACTCCGCCTTGCTCAGCCTGGGCGTACCAGTTGGTAATAATGGTTACAGGGGTTAGTTCTGCGGCAAAAGCGGTCAGGCTGTTAATGCCTAATCCGAGTGCTAGTGCAAGGGCGATTCGGCTCTTGTTGTGCATGATTGAAATTCCTGGGTTGAGGTTCTTAGTACGTGGCATTCAGGCGTTGCAGAAGATGATCACCTGCCGTAATCGGTGGGTAGCGCACCGGATTGCCGGCGTCGGTACAGGTGTCTATACATTCGATATGGGCGTTCTTGTTGGGTTGACAGAAAAAGGCGATCGAGTAGCGGTGGCGGTGCATCGCGGCCTTGGGCACGTTTACCCGATGAGGAGTTGAACAGAACACATGGTTGGTCCAGCGGTGCATCAAGTCGCCGGTGTTGATCACCACAGTGCCCGGAATCGGTGTCGCCTGTACCCATTCACCCTGGCGAGTACACACTTCCAAGCCGCCGGCGTCGTCCTGAAACAGCAAAGTAATACTGCCGTAATCGGTATGCGCACCGGCGCGGCTCTCGCCCTGCTCGGCGGCAAAATCCTGCGGCAAAGGTGGATAGTGCAGCAGCCGCAGGGTGTGATGGCGAAGGTCGTGCGCATTGACAAAAAAATCGTCCGGTTGGTCAAGTGCCACCGCGAAAGCTTCCAGAATGCGGTCTGCAGTGGTGATGCAATCTGCCAGAAAGGTCTCGACGTGCGCACGGAATTCAGGCTGATCCGCAGGCCAGAGATTACGCGCCGCGCTGGCATCGCGATCCTCCGGACCGGCGTTGAACGCTTCTTTCAGGTCGCCCGGCCTGCTCGGGTCCAGACGCTCGCGGCGCACGCCCACGTAGCCTCTGTTGCTCTGTGCGTTTTGCCAGGCCACTGATTGTTTGATCTCGTCTGGCAGGGAAAAGAAGTTCTTGGATGCCTGAAAAGCCTTATCAACACTGGTCTGGGGCATGCCGCAGTTGGCCAGGTAGAAGAATCCCCACTGGCTGCTGGCGTCGCGCATCTGTGCGGCAACCTGTTGCCTGGCTGTCGGGTCGCCCTGGATAAAAGGGCCAAAGTCGATGATCGGAATGGATAGTGCCTGCTCGCTCATAGATGTATCTCCGGGATGCTGGATGGGCCATGTGCCCTCGCGAATCTCGCTGCGAAAAAGGTCCCTGGTTTAGCCCCGGTTGTGCTACTGAAACGGGCGGCTCATAACCTGACCGGACAATCAGGAATTTGATAGCAAAGCCTGTGCCATGCCTGAAGGCGGGCGATTCATGAGCTTTTTGCGCCATGCGGAAGCGTTTCTGCACCGACCTGGGCCGCGGTTCCGTCAACGGCACCAAATAATGGCCCTTCCCGCTGGCTAAAGGCCGGCCCCGGATTTGCATTCGGACTTGCGCAGAGCGGAGCCCTGCGAGGTTATCGAACTCTCTGTTTTGAGCTCACTGTTTGAACACGCTGTTGAACAAACTGTTTATTGAATGACGCCGAACTGGCCAAGGAAATAGATTATGAGCAAGACCCTGTTACTGAAGAACGCCACGCTGGTGGCAACCATGGATGATCGAAAGCGCGAGATTGCCGGCGGTTCTGTATTCATCCGCGGCAGCCGCATCGAGGCGGTCGGTCCGGCCGCAGAGCTGCCCGATACGGCCGATCGGGTGATCGATCTGACCGGCCACGTGGTCATACCGGGGCTGATCAATACCCACCACCACATGTTCCAGTCGCTCACCCGGGTGCTGCCGGCGGCGCAAGATGCCGAGCTGTTCGACTGGCTCAGCGCGCTGTTCCCGGTATGGGCGCGGCTCACGCCGGAAATGGCCCGTGCCGCGACCCGCACTGCTGTGGCCGAACTGATGCTCAGCGGCTGCACCACGGCAATGGACCAGGCCTATCTGTACGTCAACGGCATCCAGCTCGAGGACAGCATCCAAGCTGCCCGCGAGATGGGCATCCGCTTCCACGCCGGGCGCGGTGCCATAAGCCTGGGGCAGAGCAAAGGCGGTCTGCCACCGGACTCGTTGGTGGAAGCCGACGAGAATGCGATTCTCAGCGACATGCAACGCGTGATTGAAGCGCACAACGATGCAGCGCCCGACGCCATGACCCGCGTGGTCGTTGCGCCTTCCTCGCCTTTCACCGTGACCCGCGAGCTGATGATCGAGACCGGCAAACTGGCCCGCGCCTACGGTGTCGGCATGCATACCCATACCGCGGAAAATCGCAAGGATGTGGATTTCTGCCGGGAGGTGTACAACATGACCCCCACAGAATATGCCGAGGAAGTCGGCTGGGTGGGTGAAAACACCTGGCACGCCCACTGCGTCAAGCTGGACGATGCCGGCATCGCCCTGTTTGCGCGCACCGGCACAGGGGTTGCGCATTGTCCGTGCTCCAATATGCGGCTCGCGTCCGGCCTGGCGCCGATCAGGAAAATGCGTGATGCGGGAGTGAAGGTTGGTCTTGGGGTGGACGGTAGCGCCTCGAATGACAGCAACAACCTGCTCGATGAGGCGCGCCAGGCGATGCTTTCGGCCCGCGTGCGGGATGAAAATCCCGGTGCGATGACCGCCCGCGAAGCCCTCGAACTGGCGACCCGGGGCGGGGCAGAGGTGCTCGGCCGAAGCGACGCCCTGGGCCGTATCCAGGCGGGTTATTGCGCCGATATCGTGGCGTTTCGCACTGACGATATCGCCATGGCGGGCGCGCAGACCGATCCGCTGGCCGCATTGGTATTCTGCACACCGCCACGGGTGGCCTACAGCATTATCAATGGCCGGCTGGTAGTGGAGCGGGGTGGATTGCTGACCGGGGAGTTGCCCACATTGATCGAAGATCACAACCGCCTGGCAGCCGAGCTGATTGGTTGAGCGGGCTGGCCCTTGTAGCGCCAGAGCGCGACAAGGGCTCGCAGGCTATGCGCCAGGCTGGCGGTGGGCGTAGGTGGCGTTGAGTCTGGCCGCGAGGTACTCACCGCAGGTGACCGGCGGGTACTTCGGCTCTGCATTGGGCACAACATCGCGGGGATCAACGATCGCGTCGGGGTCCACTTCCAGAAAGAAAGCGATGGAGTAGCGTTCACGCTTCGGCGGACGTACCCGATGCGGAGTGGACACATAGATGTCATTGCTCCAGCGCATCAGGCAGTCGCCGATATTGCACACATAGGCACCGGGGACATAGGGCGCTTCGATCCACTCGTTCTGACGGGTCAGTACCTGCAAACCGGCGACCTCGTCGGTGGCTAACAGGGTGATGTTGCCATAGTCCGTGTGGGCACCTGCTCCGGCATCCTCGCGCGCCTCCTTGTGGGCGCTGGCCGGGTAGCGCAGCAGGCGCAGCGTGGCGACGGGCTCGGCCAGATGTTCTTCAAAGTGCGTTTCAGCCAGCCCCAGATCGATACTGAAACCTTTATGCAGCAGTCGGCCCAGTTCGAGGCAATCGTTGAAATACGCCAGCATCCGATCCCGCCACTGTGCAAGCTCCGGCCAGAAGTTGACGCCGCGAAAGGGTTTACCGGCCACCACGTCGGGGTGATCGGCAGCGAACTCTGTGCCGATATTGAAGGCCTCTTTCATGTCGGCCCCGGCCCGCGGATTCAGCCGCTCATCGGCCATCGCCACGTAACCACGATTGTGCGGGGACAGCTTGATGGACATGGCTTGCTTGTCTCGAAGCGGGAGTTCGAACAGCTGTCGGGCATCGCCGAACGCACGCTGGATGCGCTCTGCAGGTATCCCATGATCCACAACATAAAAGAAACCGACTTCACGGCAGGCGCGGCCCAGTTCGGCGGCAACCCTGGCACGGTCGGCGGGATCAGGGCTATTCAGGCCTGCGACAGAAATAATGGGTAGCGATTGCATCGATTAGTCCCCGAGCATGGTTGATTTGAGATGTGATATGTCGCGGCAACGCTCAAACAGCGCCAGGCCGTGCGCCTGCGCCTCAAGGATGACTTCGCGTTCATTCAGGCGCGTCGTCTGCCCATTGGCGATCAGTTGGCGACCATCGACCCAGACGCTGGCGACGTTCTGACTGCCTGCAGCAAACACCAGGTTCCACAGCACATTGCCGCCCTGGGCATCGACCTGCGCCGGGGTCATGTTGGGCATGCCCAGATCAAGCAGCAGTAGGTCGGCACATTTGCCGACTTCCAGCGAGCCGATGTCGCGGTCCAGGCCCAGCGCGCGGGCACCGTTGATGGTGGCCATGCGTAGCATCTGACTGGCTGGCAGCAAGGTGGCTTCCAGCCGGGTGGCTTTCTGGATCAGCGAGGCGAACTTCATTTCCTCGAACAGGCTCAGGCTGTTGTTGCATACCGGGCCGTCAGTCCCAAGCCCGACCGTGATACCGGCGGCCAGCATCTCGGGCACGCGGGCAACACCGCTGGCCAATTTGGCGTTGCTGACAGGGCAGTGGGCGATGGCGGTGCCGGTATCGGCAATACGTTTGATTTCATCGTCATTCAGCCACACACAATGGGCCAGCAGGGTGCGCTCGCCGAGGATGCCGTAGTGATCCAGCTGCGCGATCGAGCGGCGGCCGAAGTGTCGCTCGACCGCCTGGTCTTCCTCGCGTTGCTCGCAGGCATGGGTGTGGATGCCGACGCCATAATCGCGCTGTGCTTGTAGCGCCTGGGTGTAGGCATCGGCGGTGCAGTAGAAGAGGTGTTCGAGCCCCATCCATACCTGAATGCGGCCGTTCTGGCTGCCGTGGTGGCTGTGGATCAGGGTGTGATTTTCCGCCAGGCTGGCGAAGAAATCCTTGCCTGGCGCATCGGCTACATAGGGAGCGAGGTTCACCCGCAGCCCCACCTCTTCAGCGGCCTCGGCGCAGCGGTGCATGAAGCGGTACATGTCCATCACGCAGGTGGTGCCGCTTTTCAGGGCTTCCAGATAACACAGCCGCGCGGAATGGAATGCGTACTCTTCGGTCAGGGCACGATGCTCAAGCTGGTAGTAGGGCAGCCATTCCATCAGCTGCATGTTTTCCGTGACGCCACGCATCAGGCTCGAATGCGAGTGGCAGTCAATCAGCCCGGGCAGCAACGCGTGCCCGCTGGCGTCGATCACCGGTATGTCGGGCGGCACCTGTATCGCTTCGGTGGTTCCTAGTGAGACGATCCGGCCTTGCTGCACAATCAGCGTGCCGCATGGGATGACCCTGTCGGCCGGGTCGACGGTAAAGATGGCTACATTGGTGATCGCAAAACTGTTCATTGTTGCTCGCTTTCATGCACGTTCATGGGGTCAAGTCTTGGGTGGCTCCAGGCCGCAGCCACGCAGGATCACCTCGGTGAGAAAGTCGGCCGCGTGGTCGAAATCGAGCTTTTCGTATTCGGCCTTGTTTTCCACCATCAGGATCTGTATCTGGAAGTCGGCGTAGTGTTGGGTGGATGACCAGATCAGGAAGATCAGTTGCACCGGATCGACCTTGGCCATCCGGCCTTCATCAACCCATTGCTGAATGACGGTGGCTCGCCCGCGGACCCAGTCGCGCATGGTGCCGCGCAGATGGTCCATCAGAAACGGCGCGCCCTGGATGATCTCCAGTGCAAACAGACGTGAAGCCAATGGATGGGTGCGTGACATCTCGACTTTGGTGCGAATGAAGGTAGCCAGTGCGGTGGCGGGGTCGTCCTCCGGCGACACCGAGCTGAATACGGCGTTCCAGCGCGTCATGATGTCGTCGAACATGGCGCTGTAGATTTCGTTCTTGTTGCTGAAGTAATACAGCACATTGGATTTCGGCAGCTCTGCCCGTTCGGCAATGTTCTGAATCGTTGCACCACGGAAGCCGTGTTGGGCAAATTCCTTCTCCGCGGCCGCCAGAATGTTCCCGCGGTTACGTTCGCGTATGCGTCCGGGACGATAGGTTTTTGTTCGAGTTCGAGTTCGGCTCTGAGTGCTCATACCTGTCTCGTCACTTTTATACGGTAGGGAGTTCGACGTTAGCCGAACTCCCTGGCTTGATCAAAAGTGCAGCTTGATCAGGGCGCTGGTGGCGCTTTCGGTGTCCATCACGGCATCACCCAGGCCGTACTTGTTGTTCCAGTAGGAATACTCGATCCCTGCATACAGCACGCGCGGGCTGCCGAAGTAGTTGCCGATATCCAGCTTCAGCTGCGGGTTGAAGTGGAAATCCGACTTGTGGTCGTCTGCGGCGCTGGACCAGTCAATGTAGCCGTCGAACAGGATGCGGGTAGCGCCGAATTCCATGGGCGCGCCCCAGACGACAGTCAGCTGGTAGTCATTGTCTGTTTCGCTGTTGTTGACGTGGTAGACCCTGGTGCCAAAGTACTGGAAGCCGGGAACGTTCCAGTCAAGACCCATGCCGAGCATGTAGTTGTTGACGTTGGTGCCGCCGCCCATTTCGTACTGACCTGACAGGGTCACGTCCTTGATCAGGCCGGCGCTCAGATCCTTGCCGGTCAGCCAGCTGAGGCTGATGTTGGGCGCAAACTCGCCATACAGGTCATCGGAATCCGCGTCCTTGCCGTGGCCCTGATTGCGGTCCACGAAGAGAAAGGTGCTGCCCCAGTTGTGGCCGGTCGCGTTCTCGAAAGTGAAGTAGGTGTCGGTGCGTTGCTGCCGGCCGAACGCCTCATAGTCATCACTGTAGAGGATGGAAATGCTCGAGTCGGAGAAGAACTTCTCGGCTTGAGCAGCAGGGACGAAGGAGGCTGCGACGCAGACTGCCAGCAACGTTTTCTTCATTACTTTCATGGTCATATCCTTGATGTGGTTATTTCTCTGGTTGGCATAGGGGTACTACAGCTCACTTGCTTGGCCGATAAGGCTGGCCGATGGAAAAAGGGGTGTTCAGGCGCGTGCGCGCCGGGTTGCACGACAACAGCACCAGTACCGCGATGGTCACGACGTAGGGCAGCGTCGCCAGCAGCTCGGTGGAGCTGCGCCAGCCGAGACCCTGCAAGACCAGATGCAGAATGCTCGCGGCGCCGAACAGGTAGGCTCCGAGTAATACGCGCTCGGGTTTCCAGGTGGCGAATACCACCAGGGCCAGGGCGATCCAGCCGCGGCCCGACGTCATGTTTTCAGTCCACATGGGCGTGTAGGCCAGCGATAGATAAGCGCCCGCCAGGCCGGCCATGCCGCCACCGAAGGCGACTGCCAGGTATCGCACCGCGAGCACGCGCATGCCATTGGCGTTGGCGGCTTCAGGTGATTCACCCACGGCGCGCACGATCAGGCCGCCCCGGGTGTAGCGCAGGAACACATAGACCAGCACGAACAGGACCAGCGAGAGGTAAACCAGCAGGTCCTGGCGAAACAGCACTGGCCCCAGCACAGGAATGTCGGACAGATAGGGAATGGCGATCTTGGGGAAGCCGGAGATGGACTGGCCGACGTAGCTGCTGCCGATGAAGGCGCTCAAGCCGGTGCCGAAGATCGTCAGCGCCAGACCGGCGGCGTACTGGTTGGCCGCCAGCGTGACTGCCATGAGCGCGAAGAGCATCGACATCACAATCCCGGCAAGGATGGCCACCAGCACCCCGACGGCCAAACTGCCGCTGGTGACCGCGGCGATAAAGCCCATCACCGCACCCATCAGCATCATGCCTTCCTGCCCGAGGTTGAGTACGCCGGAGCGTTCGCACACCAGCTCGCCGAGGGCCACCAGCAGCAGCGGCGTGCCGGCGATGATGGTCGCAGCCAGAATGTTGGTGATCAGTAGCGTATCCATGTCAGGCCTCCTGCCCGATGGCCACACTCGACTGCGGACGACGCAGGCGCAGGCGGTAATGGATGAAGGCATCGCAGGTCAGCAGATAGAACAGCAGCAGCCCCTGGAACAGACCGGTGATGGCCTTGGGCATGTTCATGGCGATCTGCAGCATTTCGCCGCCCATGAAGGTGAGGGCAAGCAGGGCGCTGGCGAGGATGATGCCGACCGCCTGCATACGGCCCAGGAAGACCACGATGATGGCCGTGTAGCCGTAACCCGGGGATACCTGCGGGATCAGCTGGCGGATAGGGCCGGATACTTCCGAGGCCCCGGCCAGACCAGCGAGACCGCCTGCAATCAGAAAAGCCAGCCAGATCAGCCGTTTCTCACCGAAGCCTGCGAAGGCCGCGGCGCGGTTGTCCTGCCCCAGTACGTTGAGCTGGAAGCCGACGAAGGTCCGGGTGAACAGCACGCCGACAGCGACAGCGGCAAACAGCGCGAACAGCAGGCCGATGTGCAGGCGGGTCCCGTCGATCAGCTGTGGCAGCAGCGCAGAGGCGGCGAACATCTCGGACTGCGGGAATCCGAAGCCCATCGGATCGCGCAGCGGACCATGCACTGCATAGAGCAGCAGGTTCAGCGCGATGTAGTTGAGCATGATGGTGGTCAGGATTTCATTGCAGTGAAACTGCGTTTTAAGCACTGCCGCCAGCCAGGCCCACAGCGCGCCCGCGACAATGCCGGCACCCAACACCACGGGCAGGACCCAGAAGCCGGTGGCGTCGCTCAAGTTGAGTGCAGCCACCGACGCCCAGAGCGCGCCCATCAGGAACTGGCCTTCAGCCCCGATATTCCAGACGCGGGTGCGGTAGCACACCGTCAGTCCCGCTGCGCAGAGCAACAGTGGCGCCATTTTCAGTCCGAGTTCGGCCCAGCCGTGGGTGTCGCTCAGAGGGACCAGAAAGAAGAAACCGAGGGCGGCCAGCGGGTCCTTACCCAGCGCCCAGAACAACACCAGACCGGTGAGGACAGTGAGCAGCAGCGCCAGTACCGGTGAGGCCCACTGCATCAAACGCGAATCGACCGCGCGCCGTTCAAGCGACAGCATGGGTCACCTCCGCTGCCGACGGAGCGGCGTGCGAGCGCGGAAATTCTCCGGCCATCCATTGCCCCAGCTGTTCAATGCCCAGCTCGCTAGTGCGTACCAGTGGCGACAGGCGTCCGCTGCATAGGGCGCCCAGGCGGTCACACAGCTGATACAGCTCGTCCAGATCTTCGGAAATCAGTAATACAGCTGCGCCCTGATCGCGCAGCTGTATGAGGGCTTCGTGGATGGCTACTGCCGAGCCGACGTCCACGCCCCAGGTCGGGTGCGAGGCAACCAGCAGGCGCGGCTGCTGCAAGGCTTCGCGACCGATGATGAATTTTTGCAGGTTGCCGCCGGACAGGCTGGCCGCCGTGCTATCAATGCTTGCGCTGCGCACGTTGAAGCGCTCACGTATACGCGCGGCGTATTCGCGTACCTTGCCGCTGCGCACCCAGTCGCGCTTGACCAGTCCGTGGCCATAGGCTGTGAGCAATGTATTGGAGACCAGTGACATGCCCGGCACGGCGCCACGCCCGAGGCGCTCTTCCGGCACGATGGCCATGCCGGCCTCGCGGCGTTGGGCCGGGCCGGCTGGGCCTATATCCTCACCATCGATCAGCAGGCAGCCCGCTGCGCTGCGGCGCTCGCCGGACAATGCACGGAGCAGTTCATCCTGACCGTTGCCCGCGACGCCGGCGATACCGACGATCTCGCCGGCGCGCAGCTCCATGTCAATCGCATCCAGGCTGGAGCCAAACGGGTCCGTAGTGGGGTGACTGAGCTGGCGCATGCTCAGCAGTACGCCTCCGGGTTGGGAGGGCGTGGCCTGCGCAGAGAGCGGCGTGTCGCTGCCGACCATCATCCGAGCGATATCATCCACCGATACCTCGGAAGGCACGCAGGACCCGGTTACCTTGCCGCCGCGCATGACGGTAGCCTTGTGGCAGAGGTCGCGGACTTCCTGCAATTTGTGGCTGATAAACAGAATGCTGCAGCCCTCCGCCGACAGCTGACGCAGGGTACGGAACAGAATCTGTACTTCCTGTGGAGTCAGAACCGAGGTGGGCTCATCCAGGATGAGCAGCGCGCTCTGCTGGATCAGGCAGCGCACGATTTCAACGCGCTGACGCTCGCCGATCGACAGATTGGACACATGCCGCCTGGGATCCAGCGCCATGCCGTAGCGCGTCGATACATCCCTGATCCGTGCCTCCAGCTCGCGGCTATTCCTCGCTTCGCTTGCTGGCAGACTTAATGCAATGTTTTCCGCAACGGTCAGGGCTTCAAACAGGGAAAAGTGCTGAAACACCATGCCCACGCCGATATCACGTGCGTGACGTGGCCCCTGGATAGAGAGGGGCGTACCGTTCCAGATGACGCTTCCTTCATCCGGCTGAACGACACCGTAGATGACCTTCATCAAGGTGCTCTTGCCTGCGCCGTTCTCCCCGAGCAAAGCATGTATCTCGCCCGCGGCTACCTTGAGGTGAACGCCGTCGTTCGCCCGGCAGCCGGGGTACTGTTTAACGATGTTCACTAATTCCAGACGCGCGGTACTCGCCATCTTCACACCCTTAGCCTCAGATTAACTGACCAGTTAATCAACATTTGGCTAATAGCAATTTGCTTGCCAACAGCATCATGTCGTCAAAAAAATCGGTATTTGGACTAAGTGGTCAGCTTTTTGCAGAGGTCAGGGTGAATATCCCGCCACCCTTGCGGAATCTAGGGGCGCCAAGCGGCGTAACACTTCACGATGTCGGGATCCGGAGACAACAGTGATCGAATTTTATCTGAACGGGCGTCCAGAACTCCTTGAAGGAGTTGACCCAAATTTGAGCATTCTGGAATGGCTACGCACCGAAAAGCGGCTCACAGGCACCAAAGAGGGCTGCGCCTCGGGTGACTGCGGCGCTTGCACGGTACTGCTCGGCGTGCCGGGCGAAGATGGCGAAACGCACTACCAGAGCATTAATAGCTGCATTGCTCTGATTGGCAGCCTGCACGGCCGCCATCTGGTCACGGTAGATGCGCTGCGCGATGAGCCAGCGCACCCGGTGCAAACGGCTATGGTCGAATGTCACGGCTCGCAGTGCGGCTTCTGTACGCCGGGCTTCATCATGTCGATGGTCGGGCTGCACCGCGAGGTGACAGTACATGGGCGTGATTGTGATCAGGAGCGCCTGATTGAAGCGCTCGCCGGTAATCTGTGTCGCTGTACCGGTTACCGGCCCATTATCGAAGCGGGGCGTCAGTCCATTATTGATGAATCGGCGGCCTGGGAAGGCGACGCGCTCTTTGTCAATGCTGCACAGACGCCTGCCCCCGCGCAGTCGGTGTCCATGAGCCATGCATCGGGCCGCACTTATCACGCGCCGGTATCGCTGGCGGAACTGCGGCAGCTGCTGGCGGACAATCCCGCAGCGCGTCTGATGGCCGGCACCACTGATCTGGCGTTGGAAATCACCCAGCAGCTTCTCGATGTGCCGCATCTGGTGTCAGTGGAGCGGGTGCCGGAGCTACAACGTCTGAGCAGAACCGAATCGGTCCTTGAGATCGGGGCGGCGGTGACCTACACCCAGGCGGATGATCTCTTGGTAGGCGACTGGCCGACATTCGGCCCGCTGCTGGATCGCCTGGCCTCCCTGCAGATACGCAACCGCGGCACGCTCGGCGGCAACATCGCCAATGCCTCGCCGATTGGCGACATGCCGCCCCCGTTGCTGGCGCTGGGCGCTGAACTGGTGCTGGACAGCGCCGAGGGCGAACGCCGCGTGGCGCTGGATGATTTCTTTCTGAGGTATCGCAAAACCGCGCTGCGCCCGCAGGAATTCATTCGCAGCGTGCGTATCCCGACGGCGACGCAGGACGATCGGCTGTTCATCTACAAGGTCTCCAAGCGGCTGGATGACGATATCTCCGCCGTGCTCGGGGCTTTCTGGTTCCGCTTTGCGGGCAATGAGATCCTCGACTGCCGGCTGGCCTATGGCGGCATGGCTGCAACGCCCAAGCGAGCGCAGGCCGCCGAAGCCGCGCTGCGCGGTCAGGCCTTTGATGAAGCTGCCGTGAGCGCCGCGATCAACGCGCTGGCGCAGGACTTCACGCCGCTATCCGATGCGCGCGCCTCCGCCAGTTATCGGAGCCAGATCGCCGGCAATCTGCTGCGTCGCGCGCTACTCGAACACCGCGCCGGCGTTAATGCCCAACCTCTGCTTTCGGTGACCCATCATGCGTAGACTCCCAAGCGAAACCGCACATCAGCCAGCGGCGGCGACCGGTCTGGCAGGGCAGAGCACCCTGCACGACAGCGCCTGGAAACACGTGCGCGGCGAGGCCCGCTACATTGATGACCTGCCCGAGCCGGAGGGCCTTCTGCACGCAGCTGTAGGCCATAGCCAGCATGCGCATGCGCGCATTGTGTCGATGGATCTGAGTGCGGTGCGCAGTTATCCGGGCGTGGTTGCGGTGGTGACAGTTGACGACGTACCGGGCCATACCGACATAGGTCCGGTGTTCCCCGGTGATCCGGTGCTGGCTGGCGAACTGGTCGAACATATCGGCCAGCCGATCTTTGCGGTCGCCGCCACCAGCCACATCGCAGCGCGCAAAGCGGCGCGCCTGGCCAAGGTCGAATACGAACTGCTCGAACCGGTGCTGACAATCGACAAGGCGCTTGAACAGGAATTTTTCGTCCGTCCCACCAATACCCATTTGCGCGGCGATCCTGATCAGGCCCTCGCGGCAGCGCCGCACCGGTTGCAAGGCCAGCTGGAGGTTGGCGGGCAGGAGCATTTCTATCTGGAAGGGCAGGCCTGCCTGGTTGAGCCAACCGAAGATGGCGGCATGTTCGTGCATACCTCCAGCCAGCATCCCTCCGAAGTGCAGAAGCTGGTCGCCGAAGTGCTGGGGCTGCCGATTCACGCGGTGCAGGCTGAGGTGCGGCGAATGGGCGGCGGTTTCGGTGGCAAGGAGACCCAGGCTGCGGCGCTCGCCTGCGTCGCCTCGCTGCTGGCGCATGTCACCGGCAAGGCGATCAAATATCGCCTGTCGCGCGCCGATGACATGGTGCAGACCGGCAAGCGCCATGATTTCTTCAACACCTTCGATCTGGGTTTCGATGATCAGGGCGTGATACGCGGCGCCGATATCATGGTTGCCGGGCGCTGTGGTTATTCACCGGATCTGTCCGATGCCATTGTCGATCGCGCCATGTTCCACGCGGACAACGCCTATTTTCTCGATCAGGCCCGGGTGACCGGCCACCGCTGCAAGACCCATACAGTGTCGAATACCGCGTTTCGCGGTTTTGGCGGGCCGCAGGGGATGATGATCATCGAGAAGGCTATGGATGACATCGCCCGCTATCTGCAGCTCGATCCGCTGGAAGTGCGCAAACGCAACCTGTATGGCGAAGGCCGGGACATCACCCATTACGGTCAGCAGATCGAGCAGCACGTGCTCGCCGAGCTGATCGGTCAGCTGGAAACCAGCTCGGATTATCAGGCGCGACGTGAGCAGATCCGTGCGTTCAATTCGCAGAGCTCGGTGCTTAAACGCGGCCTGGCACTCACGCCGGTCAAGTTCGGCATTTCCTTCACCGCCACGCACCTGAACCAGGCCGGCGCGCTGGTGCACATCTACACTGACGGTAGTATCCACATCAACCACGGCGGCACCGAAATGGGCCAGGGGCTCTATATCAAGATTGCCCAGGTGGTTGCCTCGGCGTTTCAAGTGGATGTGAGCTGCGTTGCCGTTTCGGCCACGCGCACCGACAAGGTGCCCAACACCTCGCCGACCGCGGCATCCTCGGGCAGCGATCTGAATGGGATGGCGGCGCTGGATGCCTGCGAGAAGATCAAGGCGCGACTGATTGAATTCGCCGCGGAGCACTGGTCATGCAAGACCGGTGATGTGCGTTTCGAGAACAACGAAGTGGTCATGGCCGAGCAGCGCGTCAGCTGGGGCACCTTCGTGCGCACCGCCTACATGAACCGAATCTCGCTGTCCTCGTCCGGGTTCTACTCGACGCCAAAGATTCACTTCGATTACGCCAAGGGGCACGGCCATCCATTCCTGTACTACGCCAACGGCGCCGCGTGCTCCGAGGTGCTTGTCGACACTCTGACCGGGGAATACAAGGTCACCCGCGCGGATATCCTGCATGACGTGGGGCAATCGCTCAATCCGGCGATTGATATCGGGCAGATCGAGGGCGGCTTCATTCAGTGCATGGGCTGGCTGACCACAGAGGAGCTGGTGTACAGCCCGGAAGGGCGGCTGATGACGACCGGGCCCGCGACCTACAAGATCCCCGCGATTTCCGATACGCCCGCCGATTTTCGCGTGCAGTTGCTGGAGAACAGCCCGAACACCGAGGCGACCATCTTCCGCTCCAAAGCGGTGGGTGAACCGCCTTTCATGTTGGGTATATCGGTCTGGTGCGCGCTGCGCGATGCGGTGGCCAGCCTGACGGATTACCGTTTCAGTCCGCCACTGGATGCACCGGCCACGCCCGAGCGCATGCTCGGCGCGGTGAACGCGGCGCAGAGCTGGCTGGCCGCGCAAGAGGAGAACCGGTAATGGACAAGCGCATGCCCTGGTATCAGGCGGTCGCCGACTGCGAAGCGCGCGGCGAACCCTATGTGCTGGTGACCGTTCTGGGCGTGGCGGGCTCGGTGCCACGTGAGCCGGCCAGCAAGATGGTCATCACCGCAGAGCACAGTTACGACACCATTGGCGGTGGCCATCTGGAGTTTCAGATCATGACCCGCGCGCGCGAGCAACTTGCCGCGCGCCGCTATGAAACCCAGCTGCAACACTTCCCGCTGGGCGCGAGCCTTGGCCAGTGTTGTGGCGGCAGCGTCTCGGTATTGCTCGAGGGTCAGCCCGGGAGCGAGGCGCGGCTGGTGGTATTCGGTGCAGGCCATGTGGGCCGTGCACTGATGACCATCATGGGACATTTGCCTTGGCAGGTGGTCTGGGTCGATTCCCGGGCCGACGCTTTTCCCGAGGCGGCGGCATTGTCCGCGAATGTGCGACAGCACCTGACGGACGATCCGGTGGGTGATGGCCAGGACCTGTGCGCCGGTAGCCATGCGTTGATCCTGACGCACAATCATCAGCTCGATTACGAGCTGTGTCGGGCCTTGCTGGACGCAGGCAGCGCGACCAGCATCGGCCTGATCGGCTCGCAGACCAAGGCCGAACGCTTCCGGCTGCGGCTGGAACACCGTGGCTATACCGCCGAGCAGATCGCTTCGATCCGCTGCCCGGTCGGGCGCAGCGATGTGCCCGGCAAGCGGCCAATGGAGGTCGCGGTATCCATTTGCGCAGAACTGCTGTCACTGGCCGCGATCGATCAGCCCAAGGCCAGACGCCGTGGCGTCAAGTGGAATGAGCTGAAGGCGTTGCTGCCGGGCGCTGAACATACTTCCCCGAATCAGCCTGTGGAGGCGCAATGACCCTTGAAGAGCTCAACCAGCTGCCTGCCGACGCAGCGCTGACGTTGTTTCGTGATTGCTGTGCGGCGGATGCCTGGGCCAGACCCATGGTGGAGAGGCGGCCCTTTCACTCCATGGATGCACTGCACGACGCGTCGCGCGCGCTCTGGCCGACCTTGACCGAAGCCGACTGGCTGGCGGCGTTCGAGGCGCACCCCAAGATTGGCGACATCAAGAGCCTGCGCAGCAGATATGCCAGTACCGAAGCGCTGGCGAGTGGCGAACAGTCCGGCGCCCAGGCCGCTCCGGAAGAGGTTCTGCAGCGCCTGAAGGAGGGCAACGAGGCCTACGAAAACAAGTTCGGCTTCATCTTCATCGTCTGCGCCACGGGCAAGAGTGCCCAGGAAATGCTCACGCTGCTCGAAGCCCGTCTGCCCAATTGCCGGGAAACGGAAATCGACATCGCCGGTGCCGAGCAGGCCAAAATCACCCATATCCGTTTGGACAAACTGCTATGAGCAAAAGCCCTCTCACTACCCATATCCTGGATCTCGGTAGCGGGCGACCCGCCGCTGATGTGTGCATCGTGCTGGAGCGCCAGAGTGAATCCGGCTGGGAACAGATCGCCAGCGCCAAAACCAATCAGGACGGCCGCGTTACGGACGGCTTTGCCGGCACATTTTCGGCGGGTGTCTACCGGCTCACCTTTGACACCGAGGGGTATTTCCGTGCCCAGGGCAAGGAGTGTTTTTACCCTTCAGTGAGCATCAGCTTCCGGATTGACGATCCCGCGGCGCATTACCACGTGCCGCTATTGCTGAACCAATGGGGTTATTCAACGTACCGGGGTAGCTGATGAGCCTAGCGACGATTCCAATTCAATCCTTTCCGGAGGGTTGCACCGCAGTGCGCGGTCCGCTGCTGCATTTTCTTGCCGAACCCGGGTTGGGTGTGCCCGACCCGACAAGCTATGAACACCTTGAAGACGGTCTGCTGATCATTGCCGACGGCCGCGTGCTGGCAGTGGGGGAGGCCGAGCGCTTGCTCGCGCAGCTGCCGACCGGCACGGTGGTCGAACACTGGCCGGACAGCCTGATCGTACCGGGCTTTATCGATACCCACGTGCATATGCCGCAACTGTCTGTCATGGCAAGCTACGGCACGCAGCTGCTCGACTGGCTGGAAACCTACACCTTTCCGGCGGAGGCGCGCTTTGCCGATGCGGACTGGGCAACGGAGCGGGCTGAGCTCTTTGTTGAACTGCTGCTGGCGCACGGCACCACCTCGGGGCTGGTCTTCAGCACCTCCCACGAGGTCGCCACCGAGGCGCTGTTCAGCGCGGCCCATTCGCGCAATATGGCGGTCACCGCCGGCAGGGTGATGATGGATCGACACGCGCCCGATGGCGTGCGCGATACCGCCGAAACAAGCTACCTGGAAAGCCGCCGCCTGATCGAACGTTGGCATGGCACCGGCCGCCAGCGCTACGCCGTTACCCCGCGTTTCGCTGCCACTTCCAGTCCCGAACAGCTTGAGCTGGCTGGTCGGCTTCTGGCCGAAAACCCCGGAGTTCTGATGCAGACACACTGGGCCGAGAATCACGCCGAGATCGCCTGGATCAAGGAGCTGTTTCCCGAATGCGAAAGCTATCTGGACGTTTACGACCACTTTGCTCTGCTCGGGCCGACCAGTGTGCTCGCCCACGGTATCCATATCGATGACCGCGATCGCCAGCGTCTGCGGGAAACCGGTACGCGCATAGCCTTCTGCCCGACCTCCAATACCTTTCTCGGCAGCGGCCTGTTTGATCTGGCCAGAGCGCGGGCGGCGGGGGTGAGCGTGGGGCTGGCCTCGGATGTAGGCGGCGGCACCAGCCTGTCGATGCTGGCGACCATGGCCGAGGCCTACAAGGTATGTCAGCTACGCGAGCGGTCGCTGAATCCCTTCCAGGCGTTCTACATGGCCACGCTGGGGAATGCCGAGGTGCTGCACCAGGCCGATCAGACCGGCAATCTGCAGCCTGGCAAGTACGCTGATTTTGTGGTTCTGGACCGCGCCGCCAGCCCCATGCTGAAGATGAAAGCCACGGCGGCCGATGATCTGCAGGGCATCCTGTTCGATCTCATGATCCTCGGGGATGACCGCGCCATCCAACGCACCTATGTTGCCGGCCAGTGCCGGTACGATCGTGATACTGCACAAGGAGTTGTACTGAATGCATGCGTACCTGGCTGAGTGGCTGAGTCTGATCATCCGCTGGTTTCATGTCATTGCAGGCGTAGCCTGGATCGGCGCTTCGTTTTATTTTATCTGGCTCGACAACCATCTGCGCGAACCGCCGCAATGGAAGAAGGACAAGGGCATCAAGGGTGACCTGTGGGCCATCCATGGCGGCGGTATCTATGAGGTCGCCAAGTACCAGCTGGCGCCGGAGAAGATGCCCGGTGAGCTGCACTGGTTCAAGTGGGAGGCCTACAGCACCTTCATCAGTGGCATGGCGCTGCTGTTTGCGGTGTATTACTTCGGCAACCCCGGCTATCTGATCGATGCCAGCAAGGTGGCGTTGAGCACGGGCGGGGCTGTCGCCGTCGGGCTCGGCACGCTGGCGGTGGTGATGCTGGTGTACGAGGCGCTGATTCGCAGTCCGCTGGCCCGCCACGGTCTGGCCTTTGGCGCAGTGCTTTACGGGCTGCTAGTGCTGGTCGCCTGGGGCCTGTTTCAGGTGTTCGCCGGGCGCGGTGCATACATCCATGTGGGCGCGGTAGTGGGCACCATCATGGTCGCCAACGTCTTTCTCGGCATCATGCCGGCGCAGCGCGCGCTCGTGGATGCCATCGAGAAAGGGCAGGAGCCGGATGCACGCGTCGCGCAACTTGCCGCGCGTGCCAAGCTGCGGTCAGTACATAACAACTACATGACGCTGCCGGTCATCTTCATCATGATCAGCAATCACTATCCGATGTTGTATAGCCACGCGTACGGGTGGGCGATTCTCGCGGCGATCGGCTTCATCACGGCCTTTGCGCGGCACTTCTTCAACCTGCGCCACCACGGCGTGACGCGTCCATCGATCCTGATTATCAGTGCGCTGCTGACACTGGCGCTGATCTGGGCGGTGGCACCTGCGCCGCGCACCGCAGCAGAATCCAGCGCCGACGCGCCTGCTGTCACTGACGCGACGGCAACAGCCATAGTGCGCAACCACTGCGTCGCCTGTCACGCAACGTCCCCCGAGCATCCCGCATTTCAAGCGGCCCCCGCCGGCATTGCGCTTGATGAGCTGTGGGCGTTGATTCAGCACGGGGCGAAGGTGCGTCAGGCCGCGGTTGATACGCACTACATGCCGCTGGGCAACATGACCGGAATGACGGATGAAGAGCGCGCCCAACTGGGGCAATGGTTGAGCCAGAATGCACCCTGATAGTGCGATCGTACCTGCGTCTGGAGCAGATGTTTCACGCCGGGCAGGGCGCTTGGGTCGCTGACTCGACCATTTGGTCAGCTTTGTAGGAGTTTGTTGGTAAAAGCGTTGAAAGTGGTACGCCTATTGCTCTGGAAGTTGTGAACAGGTCAGGCACTGCGCCTGGCTTCACAACGATGTACGAAGATTCCAGAGACGAGGTAACGCATGAAGGAACATTCTACGACAAGCGGACTTTTCCAGCGTCTGTCCAAGGGGCTGGCGCTCACCGCCGGCGTCGGTGCCCTGGCCCTGAGCATGGCCAGCCACGCGGCGACCGATATCCGCTTCACCCTCGATTGGCGCTTCGAAGGACCCTCCGCGCCATTCCTGCTGGCGCGAGACAAGGGCTACTTCAAGGAAGAAGGCCTGAACGTGACCATCGATTCCGGTAGCGGCAGCGCCGGTGCGGTTACGCGTCTGGCCTCCAACAGCTACGACATGGGGATCGCCGATTACAGTGCGCTGACCGAAACCGTGGCAAACAATCCTGGCACCGAAGTCACCGGAATCTACATGCTCTACAATTCGACCCCCGCTACGGTGTTCGCCCTGAGCAATTCCGGCATCAAGGTACCAGGAGATCTTGCGGGCAAGACGCTGGGTGCGCCGGTATTCGACGGCGGGCGCAAGGCCTGGCCGGCCTTTGCTCAGGCCAACGGGCTGGCTGTCGACTCGGTCGATTGGCAATCGGTGGAACCAGCCCTGCGCGAGACGCTGCTGGCCCGTGGGCAGCTGGACGCTATCTCGGGTTTCTACTTCACCAGCCTGCTAAACCTAGAGGCTCGTGGCGTTGACGCCAAGGACATCGTGGCAATGAAGTATCCCGACCACGGGGTCGAGTTCTACGGCAACACCATTATCGCGCGAGATGACTTCCTGCAATCCAATCCTGAGGCTGTGCGGGGTTTTCTCCGCGCCTTTAATAGAGCAGTGCAAGAGACCCTGGCGGACCCGGAAGCGGCTGTCACCTACGTCAAGAAGCAGGACGCACTGGTCGATGAGGCGCTGGAGCTGCGCCGTCTGAAGCTGGCCTTTGAGACCTATGTTGTCACCGATGAAACCCGCGCCAACGGTCTGGGCAGCGTTGATGATGCACGTCTGGCTCGCGCCTTTGACGGCATGGTGTCGGCCTATGGTCTGAGCGCTTCGCCTGAGCTGGCCAACCTGTTCGACAGCAGTTACCTGCCACCGGTTGAAGACCGCAAGGTCGACTGATACACCCACTATCCCTGCAAGGGCTCGCGTAGCGGGCCCGTATTTTGCGGTCGCGGAGAGTTTATGGATCTGGTTCATTTTGAGAACGTCAGCATGCGCTATGGCGATGACGGCCCGTTAGCCATCGAAGACGTCAGTTTGCGTGTGAAGCAGAACGAGTTTGTTGCCGTGGTCGGCCCGTCCGGCTGCGGCAAATCGACATTGATGAAACTGGTCACCGGGCTGGCACCGCCCAGCGAGGGCCAGGTCTACCTGGGTGGCAATCCGGTAAAGGGGCCGCAGGAGGGCGTGGGCATGGCCTTTCAGGCTTCAAACCTGCTGCCCTGGCGCACTACGCTGGAAAACATCCTGCTGCCCATGGAAATCGTCAAGAAATACCGCCATCGGTTCAGCAAGGACAAGGCCGAATTTGAAGAAATGGGTCGGGCGCTGCTCAAGCGCGTCGGGCTGGCGGGCAACGAGGACAAATACCCCTGGGAGCTCTCCGGCGGCATGCAGCAGCGCGCTTCGATCTGTCGCGCGCTAATCCACAAACCCAGCCTGTTGATGCTCGATGAGCCCTTCGGCGCGCTGGATGCCTTCACCCGGGAAGAGCTCTGGTGCATGGTGCGCGATCTCTGGCAGGAGGATCCCTTTACTGTCGTACTGGTGACCCACGATTTGCGCGAAGCGGTGTTTCTCGCCGATACCGTCTATGTGATGAGTAAAGGGCCGGGGCGGATTCTGGTACGCAAAACGGTCGATCTGCCGCGCCCACGGGACATCGCCGTGACCTATACCGACACGTTCGCCGAGCTGGTGTTCGAGCTGCGTGATCACATTGGCCGTATCCGGGAGAACAGACCATGACCCGTGCCCAACGCAAACGCCTGCTGATCAAGGCGTCCCCCTGGCTGTTGCTGGTATCCCTGACCCTGTTGTGGGAACTGGTGTGCTTTGCTTTCACCATCCCCACTTACCTGTTTCCCGCGCCGAGCGATATCTGGGCTGCCTGGCTGCAGTACCGCGGGCCGATCATGCAACACGCGTTGCAGACACTCTTCACCACGGTGGCCGGGTTCGGTCTGGCGGTGGTGTTCGGCCTGTTGCTGGGCATTCTGGTGGGCTCGTCGCCGGTCATCTACAAGGCGCTGTATCCGCTGTTGGTAGGTTTCAACAGTATCCCCAAGGTGGCCTTTGTGCCGGTGCTGGTGGTGTGGTTCGGCATTGGAACGGTGCCGGCGATCCTGACGGCCTTTCTGATCTCCTTCTTCCCGGTGGTGGTGAATATGGCGACGGGGCTGGCGACGCTGGAGCCTGAGCTGCAGGACGTGCTGCGCTCATTGGGTGCCAGCAAGCTGGATATCCTGAAGAAGGTAGCGCTGCCGCGCTCGATGCCTTATTTCTTCGCTTCGCTGAAAGTGGCAATTACCCTGGCCTTCGTCGGCTCGGTGATCTCTGAAACGGTCGCCTCGAACCTGGGCATCGGCTATCTGATGATGTCGGCCAGCTCCACCATGAACATGGGTCTGGTGTTTGCCGGACTGGTGGTGATCGGCGTCATGGGTGTAGCGATGTACGAGGTGTTCGCCCTGGTTGAACGGCGCATGACGCGTTGGGCTACTCGGGGGTCGGATATCGCGTTCTGATACGTTGGCTGGGTTGATGGCCTGGTCTTGCCAGCCAGCACAGTGTGAAAGCGCTGTGCTGGCTGCGCGTTAACCTGTTAGGTCGGGTTCTTTTCCGCGAAGTTCGCCTGAATTCTCTGCAGCAGATAATCCGCTGCGGAGATCGGTTCGTACTTGCCCGCCGGGCCCTGAATCATCACATCCTTGTTCGCCTGACAGAAGAACGCGAGGCTGTAGCGTGGTCCGCGGTATTCGCCTGGCTTGGGCATGCGCACCCGGTGCAGCGTCGACTTGAGCTGGTCATCACTCCAGCGCATCAACATGTCGCCGACATTGCAGGTGATCACGCCATCGTGCGGGATAACCGAATACCACACCCGATTATCGCCGGCACCTTCGGCATCCTTACCGGGGCTGACCTGCAATCCGCCCTGGCCCTCCTGTTGAAACACCATGGACAGGCAGTCGTAATCGGTGTGCGCGCCTGCCCGCCAGAGACTGGCGTCGAGCTCGTCGTCGGGCAACGGCAGATAATGCAACAGGCGGAGTGTGCTCTGGTATTCAGGACGGGAACGGTCATGCGCCCGGGTGAAGAAATCGCGCTCGAAGCCGAGTCTTTCGGCGAAACACGACAGCACTTGCATGCCGATCTGCCAGGAGCGGTATTCGAAATCCAGCATCACCCGCTGGAATTCCGGTACCACCGTCTGGTTGGGCCATAGATCATCCATATACGGCAGGGTGATCTGGAAGGATTCCTTCTGATCCGCGGTGCGGGTAGATGGGCGCACCTGCGACATGAATTCCCATCCGGTATTCAGGCCCTTCTTGAGCGCAAAGGCGGCTTTCTGCTCGTCCGGCAAATCAAAAAAAGCCTCCGATAACCGGAATGCCTTGTGGATCTGTTCAGTGGGCAGGCCGTGATTCACCAGCTGGAAAAAGCCCACCTCCGTGGCAGCACGCCACAACTGATCAGAAATTTCTTCTCGCCGGTTATCGAAATCGGTGAGGTCGATCATCGGGATTTCTCCCGCCGCCTCGACGCCGAAGCCCCCAAAGGTGGTTTCCAGCTGAAGCTCTTTGAGTCCGTATTCCTGGGTAAGGGTATTAATCATGATGTTCTCCGAGTAGCACCCGTTAACGGGTGAGGGCAGCGGAGGCCTGCAAAGGGGAGGGAGTGCCTGCACCCTTGTGGCCACCGACCATAACTGAGCAATGACCTGGGCTTCGCCCTGCCAGCTTCTACTCAAGTCCGGGATCCGAGGATCCGCTCTGATCAGAAAGCACGAATCAGGCCAGATTATTTCAGTCTGGCCGGGCGCTTTTCAGTGCGTTGCTAACCGCCCGCGCGGTGCCGCTGCGCACTCTCGGCGAGCAAAAGCTGACCGTCTGCACCAAATTTGAACTGTCACCAGGTTCTACCGGCTCGCGCCCAGCGGTTTCCGGCGCGTTCCGGGCCACCCCAGTTGGAAAGGAATTTGCACCGCACATGAGTGCAACCAACAGAGTGCACATAGCAGAGTAGAAGCGGTCAGGAGTCGTGCTCCGGGACATTGCTCGCCGACAGAAAAAGGAGTGATTCATGTCTTACCTGATCAAGAATGCCGACGCGTGCTTTACCCGGGATAATGCCGCCACGGTGCGCGACATCCGCATACGCGACGGTCGAATAACCGAGATGGGAGCCGGGCTACTGCCCGACGCATCCGAACAGCTCATCGACGCCAGCGGCTGCGTCGTCTGGCCCGGGCTGGTCAATACGCACCACCATCTGGCGCAATCCATCATGAAGGGCGTGCCCGCCGGCCTCAACCAGAACCTGGGCGACTGGCTCGGCTCCGTACCCTATCGTTTCTGGCCCAAGGTCACGCCGCAGCTTATGTATCACGCGGCGCGGTTGGGGCTGTACGAGCTGCTGCGCTCGGGTGCGACCACCTGCGCGGATCACCATTACCTGTATCACTCGACCACCTCGCCGGAGCTTGAGGACGCGGTCTGGCAAGCGGGTGACGAACTCGGTATTCGTCTGGTGTTATGTCGCGGCAGCGCGACCGAGACGGGGACGCATCAGGGCATGCTCGAACACGGCATTGAGCCGGAATCCCTCGATCAGGTGCTGAATCGCCTGGAACATACCCGCAGCAAATACCATCAGTCCGGGCCGGACGCCATGCGCAAACTGGTGGTGGCGCCTACCAGCCTGATCCATTCGAGTTCAGTCGATGGCCTGAAAGCCCAGGCCGCCTATGCCCGGGAGTTCGGCCTTGGCATGCACTCTCATCTGCTGGAAGTGGGTTTTGATGAGCAACAGGCACGCCAGAAATACGGTAAGAGTGCGATCGATCACGCCGGTGACTGTGGCTGGCTGGGGGAGGATGTCTGGTATGCGCACCTGGTGCATTCTGACGCGCACGCCGTCTCACGGTTAGCTGAAACAAACACCGCGATATCCCATTGTCCGACCTCAAACTGCAGGCTCGGCAGCGGCGTCGCGCCGGTGCATGCAATGCAGGAAGCAGGGGTAAAGATCACGCTGGGCGTGGATGGATCGGCCTCCGCGGAGTCGGGTTCGATGCTCCAGGAGCTGAACCTTGCGTGGCTTATCCACCGCGCATTGCACGGTCCGGAGGCAACATCCCTTGAAAGCGTTCTGAAATGGGGCAGCCGTAACGGCGCTGAGCTGTTGGGGCTGGATAGCGTGGGTGAGATTGCCGTCGGTATGGATGCTGATCTGGTGCTCTACGACATCAACCAGCCGCGCTTTGCCGGCGTACATTATCCGTTGATGGCGCCCTTGATGTGCGGCGAGCCGGCCACAGTGAAGCATAGTTTTGTGCAGGGCCGGCAGGTGGTGGCAGGCGGAGAGGTGCAGGGGCTTGATGAGGCAGAGCTCACCGCCCGCGTGAAAGAGTGTGTGGCTCAGCTGCCCGCGTCCTGATAAGCAAAAAAGACCCCGGCGCGGTGCCGGGGTCTTCAACGGAGCAGCAGAACGGCATTACTGCGGGCTGGTGGCGTCAATGCCCTCGACGTACCAGTTCATTTCAGCAAGCTCCTTCTGGCTCAGATGCTCGCCTTCCTTCACTTTCAGCTCGCCGGCCTGGTTCTTCAGAGGACCGCTGAAAGGGTGGAATTCACCGCTACCGATCGACGCGATAAGACCATCCACCTGGCTGCGCTGCGCTTCGGTCAGACGGTCGTTGATCGCTGCGATCCTGATCACGTCATCAGAGATGCCGCCCCAGTAATCCTCGGATTTCCAGTTGTCATCCATAACGGCCTGGACCTGTTTGATGTAGTACGGACCCCAATCGTTGACCACTGACAGCAGGTGCGCTTCAGGCGCAAAGTGGCTCATGTCAGAGGCCTGACCCACGCCCCACTTGCCACGCTTGTTCGCCGCAAGCAGCGGAGCAGGGCTGTCGGTGTGCTGGACGATTACATCGGCGCCCTGATCCATCAGCGTATTGGCCGCATCCGCCTCCTTGGCCGGATCGAACCATGTATTCACCCACACGACCTTCATCTGAACGTCAGGGTTGACCGCCTTCGCACCAAGATAGGTCGCGTTGATGTCACGGATAACTTCCGGGATCGGGAATGATGCGATATAGCCGATGGTGTCCGACTCGGTCACCAGGCCGGCCGCAGTACCCGTGACATAACGTCCCTCGTAAGTGACCGAGAGGTAGGTGCCCAGGTTATCGGCCTGCTTGTAGCCGGTGGCATGCATGAATGTCTTGTCCGGATAGTCCGCCGCCACGCGCGCGGTCGGGTTCATGAATCCGAAGGAGGTGGTGAAAATCAGGTCATTGCCGGCCTGGGCCAGGCGGCGAATAGTGCGCTCCGCATCCGCCCCTTCGTTCACGTTTTCCACATAAGTGGTCTGCACCGCCTCGCCAAAATGTTTCTCCACCGCGAGCCGACCCTGATCATGCTGATAACTCCATCCGTGATCACCAATGGGGCCGACGTATACGAAGCCGATCTTTAATGGATCATCCGCCAGCACCTGGGTCGAAAAAGCCAACGCAGCCGCTAAGGCCAGTTTCTGCTTCAAGCTCATCGCACATCTCCTGATTTCAATTTTGGTCATGCCATTCGCTTTCGGCGATTCGCACTCAGGGATGGATGAAGCAAAAAGCTGGCCAATTGATCAGGAAAGTTGCTGGGCAGGGACAGGCCAGGCGTTCTATAGCTCAACGCCTTGCTTGGGCGGGGAAGGAATGTGGCGAGTGCACCAAAGCGGTAGCGGTTGCGGTCATCACCCGTAGGACTGGCGCCGGTCCAAAGCACTCGTCTGAATCGTTAACGTATCGTCCTCGGCTAACTTTCAGTTACGCGAGCTCCTCAAGTTATGCCATTTGCTTATGGACTGATATTCAAAAAGGATGTTTGGCTAGTTCAGGTCTGGCCATTCCGCTGTTATGCCGTAATGTCACGCGTCGCGGTGACTCCTATAAGCCTGAGTCCCGGCATTCGCTCGGGGCTGAATATTACTCGCGACAAAACTCAACAATTCTGCGCTCCACCGTACCCCGCTATGCCGATATAGTGGCAAGGTTCGTCTAGTCGGGTAGGGGCTTTCAACTGTTCTTAAGGCCAGACAAACACCGCCTGGAGTGGGCAATATCAGCGGGCGATACAGCGCGCATTTATCTATAACAACATACTTAGAAGGGGGACTGTCATGAGACCTATCACTGCGGGAGAGGGGGGAGCCCAAGGCCACTTGACCGGCTACGGCTCCAAGGCCTACCGCAATTATGTGCTCTTCGCGCTGACATTCATTTACATCCTGAATTTTGTCGACCGCGCACTGCTCGCGGTCGTCGGCCCCGACCTGGTGCCGGACCTCGGGATTACAGATACCCAGTTCGGGCTTCTCACCGGCTTCGGTTTCGCCTTGCTCTACACCGCCGTGGGCGTCCCGCTAGCGCGCTTTGCCGATGTCGCCAATCGCGTGTGGATCATGACTGTCTGCGTGGCCTTGTGGTCGGTGATGACAGCGCTTTGCGGCTTGGCGACGGAAGTCACTATCGGCTCGGTCACCATCGGCGCGTTCTGGATCCTGCTGATGTGTCGCGTCGGTGTGGGTATTGGCGAGGCCGGCTGTACGCCTCCAGCCAACTCTCTGATCGCGGACTATTTCATTCCGCGCGAACGGTCTCAGGCACTGGGCTTCTACGCCATGGGCGTTACGCTCGGCACCATGTTCGCCAACATCATCGGCGGCTGGGTTACCGACACATTTGACTGGCGCACCGCCTTTTTCGTCGTAGGTTTGCCGGGCTTGCTGGTCGCCCTTGTCTTCAAACTCACGGTCAAAGAGCCGCCGCGCGGCTACACCGATCCGCCGGAAGCCGCGAAAAAGGAGCGAGCCAGCCTGGGCGAGGCTGTCCACGAGTTGATGGGCAAGCCTGCTTTCTGGCTGATGACCGCCGGCGCCACCATTGCCGCGTTCTGCGGTTACGGTATCTCCTCCTTCCAGTCGCTCTTTCTGGTCCGCACCTATGAAATCACCGCCGGTCAGGCGGCGATCTGGATCAACACGCCCGTCGCCCTGTCCGCCGCCGTTGGCACCTTCGCCACCGGTTGGCTGGCAACCAGGATGTACAAGAAGCATCCGGGCGCCATCGCCTGGGTACCGGCGATAGGCCTGGCCCTGTCGATCCCCTTTTATATCTTTGCCTTCACCGCCGACAATCTGCTTTTCGCTGCAATCGGCTTGATCATCGGTGGCTTTGTGAAGTACGGCTATCTAGCTGCCCAGTACACGATCGGCCAGGGCGTAGTGAGCATGCGTGTGCGCGCAATGGCCACAGCAGTGATGCTGCTGCTCGTCAACCTGCTTGGCTACGGCTTCGGCCCGCTGTTCATTGGCGCGATCTCCGACATCTTCTTCAAGTCCGGCATCGCCGAGCTTGGGGTTGCGGCTGGCGAACTGACGCGGAATCAGTGTCACCCCGCCGTCGTCGGTCAGCTGAACCAGAGCCTGCAGGACGTCTGTGGACAGGTTTACGCACAAAGCCTGCAAACCTCCATGATCATAATGGCCTGCCTGTACGCTGCCAGCGCTCTGTGCTTCCTGCTGACCTGGACCCGGTTGGGCAAGGATATGGTGGACAGAGAGGGGAAATAACCGGCCACGCCGTAATATCAACATCCAGAGGGCGCATCGCGCCCTCTTTTTTTGCGCTTGGGAAAGCGTAACGCGCGAGATCCGACCCCACGAAGTCGAGTTCTGGCCGCCATGCTAGGATGCGCCATTCTTGATTACTGGTGGGAATCGAGCATGGACCAGCTGCAGACAATGCAGATCTACGTTCAGGTAGTGGATAGCGGCAGCTTCACGCAGGCCGCCGAGGTTTTGCAATTACATCGCCCGACCATCACCAAGGCCGTACAGCAGCTCGAGCGGGAGTTGGGAGTGCGGTTGCTGCACCGAACCACACGCAAGGTCAGCCTGACCACAGAGGGCGGCGAATTCTATCACCGCTGCAAGCGGCTCCTGGAGGACGTGAATGACACATTCAGTTCGTTCACCAGCCATGCCGTCGTTCCTACAGGCCGGTTGCGCCTGGACCTGCCCGTCACACTGGCGAAGTCTGTCATCATTCCAGCCTTGCCCGAATTCCAGCAGCGCTACCCACAGAACGAACTGACCCTGGGTGCGACGGATCAGCCCGTGGATCTGTTGGAGGATGGCATCGACTGTGTCGTCAGGCTGGGGGAGCTGAAGGACTCCAGCCTGATAGTGAGGCGGATCGGTGCAATACCGATGGTGACCTGCGCTTCGCCACAGTATCTCGAGCGTTATGGCATGCCGGGGACCCTGGAAGACCTTAAGCAGCACCAGGCGATCAACTTCTTCACTGGCCGTGAGCGCAAGCTGGTGGATTGGGCCTTTCGCGTTGAAAACACTACCGTCACCTTGAAGCTGCGCAGCGGCATCGTGACCAACGAATCCGAGGCGCTTCTGGCCTGCGGGCTGGCAGGGTTCGGCTTGTTGCAGGGCGTAAGGCCCGCCCTGCAACCCTATCTCGATACGGGACAGCTGGTTCAGGTGCTGGCGGATTATCCCGCCATGCCCAAAGCTGTTTCGATCCTGTATCCGAGCCGGACTTATCTGGCGCCCAAGGTGCGTGTCTTCATTGACTGGTTGACCGAGCTGCTCGACCAGCAACATTTAACAGGCGAAGATTGTTAACCCTTCGGTAACAATCATTTCGCAATTGATGAGCTGATCTTTACCAGTCCAGGGACTAATGTGCTCCCCATGTCCCGTCTTCTTCCCGAGGACGACAAACAGGAGTATGTCTTCATGTCGCGAGTTGTCCGTTTTCACCATACCGGCGATGCCGAAGTTCTGCAGATCGACGAGGTGGATGTTGCCGCCCCACAAGCGGGTGAGGTGCAGATTCGTGTAAAAGCGCTCGGAATCAATCGCGCCGAAATAATGTACCGAACCGGCCAGTACGTCATCGAGCCCCGCTTTCCTGCCATTCTGGGTTATGAAGCTGCCGGCCTCGTGGAAGCGCTCGGGCCGGATGCGGCTGGCTTCAACATCGGCGATGCCGTCAGCGTCGTCCCGGCATTTTCGTTTGCGGATTACGGGATGTATGGCGAGTTGGTCAATGTTCCCGTGCACGCTCTGGTCAAGCATCCGGAGAACCTCTCATTCGAAGAGGCCGCAGCCAGCTGGATGATGTTCGTCACCGCCTACGGTGCGCTGATCGATATCGGCAATCTGCAGGCCGGAGAAACTGTGCTCATTCGAGCCGCGTCCAGCAGTGTCGGCCTGGCGGCCATTCAGATCGCCAACATGGTCGGTGCGGTGCCGGTCGCGCTGACGCGTACCAGTCAAAAAAGCCAGGCGCTACTCGACGCCGGCGCAGCCCACGTGATTGCCACTGAAGAACAGGATCTGATCAACGAAGTGATGTCGATCACCGACGGCAAAGGCGCCCGCATGGCCTTCGATCCGGTTGGCGGTGCGTACGCCGGAAACATCTTCAAGGTGCTCGGCATGCAGGGCATCTTCTTCCAGTACGGTGAACTGGATGTCGAGGACATTCCCGTGCCGGTCATGGATGTCCTTGGCAAGCATCTGACCCTGCGAGGATATGAGCTGTTCGAGATCACCGGTAATTCGAAAAAGCTTGAGCAAGCCAAGGCCTTCGTCAACGCAGGACTGGCCAGCGGCAAACTGCACCCGGTTATCGACCGTACCTTTGCGTTCGAAGATATCGCCAAAGCGCATCGCTACATGGAAGCTAATGCCCAGGTTGGCAAGATTGTCGTGACGGTGTGACAGCCATTGGAAGCAGTCCAACCCGACGGGTTGGGCTGCTTCACGAGTGGACGCTTCGCATCCGCGCCTTCGTTTACGTTTTCCACATAAGTGGTCTGCACCGCCTCGCCAAAATGTTTCTCAACCGCGAGCCGACCTTGATCATGCTGATTACGCCTCCATCCGTGACCAACGGGGCTGACGTATACGAAACCGATCTTTGATGGATCATCCGCCAGCGTCTGGGTCGAGAAAGCCGACGCAGCCGCCAAGACCAGTTTCTGCTTCAAGCTCATCGCACATTGTTGGATTATTGTTTTGGTCATGCCATTCGCTTGCGGCGATTCGCATTCAGAAATTAATGAAGCGGAAAGCTAGTTAACTGATCAGGAAAACTATGAGGAGGGAAACAGTGCTGAATGAGGACTGGTATGCTTTGCGGGCTTCATCGGTACGACCGAGGCCCAAGCAGACGCCCGCGTATCTCTTGAAATGGTCTGATTTTCGTAATGGAACAGCGCAAGTTCAAATCGGCAGTAGTAGCGGTCAATAACCTTCAGAATCAACCAAAGTCGGAAGAAGTAAAGTCGGCGAGGACGAACTGAAACCGAGAATTAGAGACGCTAACTGGTTTGCAGATGAACGGAAGTAGCACCGGGGAGAGACTAATTGCCGAGTAAACCTTGGGTTTTTTTTGATTCGTTTCGTTTCAAATTTATCCCATTCTCTGAGGTGGTTAACGCTTGTCGCTATTTGTTAGGCTTCGCGATAAGGTGACCATTGGCCGTCACTATGGAGGCGGGAGATCGGGATGAAGAAAGTCTTAGTTGACGGAACAACGCTCATTAAACCGATCGTACAGGATCTAGAGTCGCCGGGAATGACCCCTGTCCTTGCTATAGAACGTGCTCTTGAGGCTCATCTGCGGCAATGCTTCATGGAATCGTTCTCTGATATTCTCATTAAGCCCCCCGCTGTCAGATTTCACTCTTCTTACTTCAAGCAGCGATTCGCTTCTCTTCCAACTTTGCTGAGCGTTGGCTATGACACGTGGTATCCAGAAATCACTATCGCAACGAAGCCTGAGGATAGCTTTGAGGATGTCAGTTTCGCTTCATCGGGAATAGAGTTGCTGCCTATTATGTACGGAGGTGTAGTGTCGCGAGTCTTCCGGCTGAAAGTCAAAAAGCTCAAGCGCCAGATAAATCATACGATTACGATCAACCATATCCGGCTTGGCACAGATTTTATTCAAGCCATTCAGAACGCTCTATCTCACGCCACTTTGCTTCAGCCCCTCATCGCCAATTTTGGTCCAGAGGTAGTATCTTGGTGGCACCGAGCCGTAACGTTCGATCATATGTTGACTGGCGAGCGGTTCCTGTGCTCGTGTTCTATGCCTTACCACAACGACGCGATAATGCGCCCTCATTTCGAACACATTGGTATAGGGGACTTGAGAAAATGTCTTGTCGGGTTCAAATACAGCGAAAATCTCTGCCACCTTTGCATATCACGTAAGGCCTCCGATGATGAAAGATATGGCGCGAGTATTGAGACTAATTACAACGCCTATGTCGCCCAAGTAATGCTCGATCTGGGTGTTGACGAACGAACAGCCAGAGCAGAGATTATGCACGTCCTTGGTTTAAGTCGATGGAAACGTGAATCGGCGCTTTATGGCCTCATTCGTGAAATCTTTCCAGACAATCTGGTATTGCGGGAAGCGTCGCCAGACTGGCTGGGTAGGATGCGTATCGACATTTATCTGCCAGAACTGGGACTTGCGATCGAGCATCAAGGAGAACAGCACTACAAGCCTCTACCTGTATTCGGAGGGGAGGAGGCTCATCATCGTGTGGTTATGCGTGACGAACTGAAGCGGCGGATGTGTCTGGAAAATGGTGTGGCCGTCATTGATTTCAAATACGATGCTGCGCTTACCAAGACTGCTGTTAAACACCGGCTTCGCCGATATTTAGAGCCGTGAATATGATAGCTCAGGTGTTACGAAAACAAGCTGGGTGCTTTATGGGGGGATTACCTAACTCCTGATGTCGCAAGACTTCAGCATCGGACGGCCTGCTGTGCTGGAGGGCTCAGCATCGTCAGCTGCCGAGCTATGCGCGTCAGCTAGAAGCGCCCACCACGCATGGGCGCAGCCGGCATGCAGCTCGATCACGCGGGCTTGCGCCGCAGTGCGATCAGGCACGGGCTCGACAAAAGCAAGAAATCGGCTTCTGCGAATTTCCAGAATATGGGTGACGGGCTGGACAAGACTGTACATGGCGCAAGCTTAACCCGGCGTCAGCTGTGCATACAGGGTCCCGCAAGCGTGCCCGCAGAACTCGCAGCGGCATAGGGCAGGATGCTGTCGGTCACAAGCTGGCACGTAGTATTGAGGCAAATTATTTTCGAGCTGATCTTCCGCTTCCCGCCGATAGCTGCTTATTTATTCGTCAGGATCAATTGCTGCGGGCCGTGATATTTAGCCGCTATGTGTTGCAGCATCATTGATGCGATCGCACCCCCACAACTCATTCAACAAGGAGCCGATCATGGATCTAGGTATCAAAGGCCGCTGGGCGATTGTTTGCGCTGCCAGCCAGGGGCTGGGCAAAGGCTGCGCCGAGGCGCTGGCGGGCGAGGGCGTTAATCTCGTGATCAATGCGCGTACCGCAACTACGCTGGAGCAAACGGCTGCCGAGCTGCGTGGCCGGTTTCCGGCAATCGAGGTGGTTACGGTCGCCGGTGATGTCGCCGAACCTGCGACACGTCAGGCGCTGCTTGGCGCTTGCCCGCAGGTCGACATTCTGGTCAACAACGCAGGGGGGCCGCCGCCGGGGGATTTCCGTGATTGGGATCGAGACGACTGGCTCAAGGCGCTGGACGCCAATATGCTCACGCCCATCGAGCTGATCAAGGCTGTGGTCGACAGCATGGCAGAGCGCGGTTTTGGCCGGGTGGTGAACATCACTTCCGGTGCGGTGAAGGCACCGATAGACATTCTCGGCCTGTCCAATGGTGCACGTAGCGGCCTGACCGGTTTTATTGCCGGCATAGCGCGCCAGCAGCGCCTGGCCGGGCGCAACGTGACGCTGAACAATTTGCTTCCGGGCGCGTTCGATACGGCACGCCTGCACAAAACCCTGCAGGCCGCGAGCCAGGCCAGCGGTGACTTGCAGGCAACCACGGAGGCACGCCGCAAGGCGATACCGGCTGCGCGGTTTGGTTCTCCTGCGGAGTTTGGGGCGTATTGCGCGTTTCTCTGTAGCACCCATGGCGGCTACATCACCGGGCAGAATCTGTTGATCGATGGCGGGGCCTACCCGGGGACCTTCTGAGAAACAGCGTCATCCAATAGCCGGACACGCTGCCGTTCTTGAGGGAAATAATGGGGGTGAGATCGACATTCCTTTCTGCAGGGTTGGTTATAACAGTAGCGGCGCCATGGTGTTCGGCGCTCAGCTACTTGTTGCCTTGTTCGACCTGTTGTTCATCCATCTCCTGCTGTTTAAGCAAAGCCTGTGTGACGTGCTCAATGTAATCAAATACCTCAGCTTGCACCGAGTATTGATACTGCTTGCGACGGTTGTTGGAGGCCACCCCGTTATGCGTCAGGCACATCATTACCAGGTTCGCCTTTAATTCTCTGCGTGGTTCGCATTTTTTCTTCAGCAACCCAAGAAAATATTAACTTTCCTGGATTATCCTCATTTTTTATTAACTGGCTAGTGGTAACCCTGATGCCTTGCGCTGCCAGCCCGATAGCATGAACAGGTTCAAACAGCAGCGCGGCGTGCGGGGAGGTACATAGCAGAATCGTCAGACTGATCATTCGCTATGGTGTACTGCCTGATTCTATTGGATGAGTCTAACGAAGAGACCATCAGGTACTAACGAAACTGAGAAAGGCTCGATTGCCTGGGGGCTTGGCGTTCACTGCCGAGGTGGCGTTGGTCGATGAGCAGGATGGAGGGATGCTCTCTGCGGATTTGCTCCAGAGCGCGGCCGGAGTGTTTGCCGACCCACAGACCGGGCAGTACCTCGCGTGCGGGTTCGAGTGTCACGTTCTGGTCGGGTAGATAAAAGCATCGCATGCCTGTGGGACTCGCTCGCGGGCGCTGTGTTCGGCATTCAAACGCCCGTTCGTCGGATTATGGTTCCGGGGAGCGACGGCTCAACCTCGGGGGCTGTGCTCCATCTGTTCGCAGTACTGGCGCAGGTTCTTGTCGAAGTGCAAAAGCCTTCCCTGACGCTGTGGCACAGGTTATTCGCACAGCCATTCTGAAGATCGGTTCGGCCGCAGCCATCGACCAGCAGGGCGTCCCCGGTGAAAAGCGGACGCCGAGCTGATAGGCACTCGTTGATCAAGTTGACGGCGTAGAGCTTTCCAGTGCATTGATCAGTGCGTACTTTTCCCGATCTATCTCGCCCCGGGTGCGGATACCCAAGCGCCGCAGGATGGGAAGCGGCGGACACCAGCCCTGCACGCCATGTTGCAGCAGGAAGGGCAATACCACGCCGGGCAGGAATAGCCACTTACGGTTGGTGGTCAGCCCTAACACCAGACCGGTAAGCGCAAGCGTTGAAGCATTCACCTCCAGCACGCGCTCCACGTCCCACTCCCGGTCCAGAGCTTCGATCCGCTGTCTGATGTCGTTATGACTCCGCTGGCTAAAGCGTCTGATGTTGGCATCGGTCTGGTCATCGATGCTGCGGTTGATGTCATCGGATGTTGAACGGCGGACGCGGTCGGCCTGATCGTTGGTTGCAAGGTTTTGCTGGCTGGGTGTCATGGTTGGCTCCTGATCCTGTACGCCGCCGGGTGGGCGGCGTTTCATGAAAGGGTTATCAGCCTTCAGGATTAAGAAAGCCCGATCAGCGCTCTGTTCCTGTACGAACCAGACACCAGATAGGCGGCCATGGGTTCTGGACGATATATTGAATTATATATTGTGAAAGCATAATGTAATCTTTCCTTTACTTCACAGGACCAGCCGTGAACCCTTCTTTTGACCTAGAAACGCTTCGCCAGTCGGCTACCGAGGCCTGCGCTCTGCTCAAGGTGCTGGGTAACGCTGACCGGCTTTTGCTCCTCTGCCAGCTGACCCAGGGCGAGTACTGCGTCGCCGAGCTCGCGGATTCGACGGGCGTTACGCAACCGACGCTTTCGCAACAGCTGACCGTGCTCCGGCAGAACGGTCTGGTCAGCACGCGCCGGGAAGGCAAACAGGTCTACTACAGCATCATCAGCGCGAACGCGATGGCGGTCATGCAGGTGCTTTACGCGCTTTACTGTGAGCAGCAGCCAGACGGGGAGGAGGCGATATGACCATTGATTGGGCAAACTTTACGCCCTGGGCTTCACTGGCAGGCGGCATGTTGATTGGTTCGGCGGCGGCCATGTTCATCCTGCTTAACGGTCGAATTGCCGGCATCAGCGGGATTGTCGGCGGCCTGCTGCGACCTGCAAAAGGTGATGTGTTCTGGCGGGTGGCATTTATTGTCGGGTTGGTGCTGGCGCCGCTGTTGTACCAGAGCGCCTTCACGTTGCCGGCAGTCGAGGTGAAAGCCAGTGTGGCAGTGCTCATCGCTGCCGGCTTGCTGGTCGGCGTTGGCACCCGTTATGGCTCGGGCTGCACCAGTGGTCACGGCGTGTGCGGGTTGGGGCGCCGTTCGCCGCGCTCGCTGGTGGCGACGCTGGCGTTCATGGCCAGCGGGTTCCTCACCGTGTTCATCGTCCGTCATCTGATTAGCTGAGGCCTGATATGAATATTCTGAGCGCGTTTGTAGTCGGCCTGGTGTTTGGCTTCGGACTGATCCTGTCGGGCATGACCGATCCGTCAAAGGTGCTGGGCTTCCTTGATATTGGCGGTGTGTGGGACCCCTCGCTGGGTCTGGTGATGGGTGGCGCCATTCTGGTGTCGAGCGTGGCGTTCTTCTTTGCTTCGAAGCGCACCCGAGCCGTGCTGGGCGAGGAAATGCGCCTCCCGACTGCTACCCAGATCGACCGGCGTCTGGTGCTGGGCGGTCTGGCTTTTGGTGCGGGTTGGGGATTGGCCGGATATTGCCCGGGGCCTGCGGTGGCATCGCTGTTCACTGGCATGGTTGAGCCGGTCATATTTGTCGCAGCGATGCTGGCGGGTATGGGGATTTATGAACTGCATTCGCGGATGACGGCCGGTTCGGCCCGCCAGTAACGGCGGGTTTGTTTCGCACGTCAGCAGGCGGCACGCGATGGTACGCCTGCTGACGCGCGATTCAGTCCTTCTGTACCGGCAAGCCGGCCGCGTTCCATGCCATCCAGGAGCCCGGCGTATTGGCGACCTTCTGGAAGCCTTCTCGTTTGAGAATGCTCGCTGCGATGGACGCGCGGTAGCCGGAGCCGCAATAGGTGACCGTGATTTTATCCCGATCAAGTTTATCGAGATGCTCTGCGAGGTGAGCGACGAAGATATGTCGGGCACCGGGTACACGCCCATTGGCTACCTCGCCCGGGCTGCGTACATCGAGCACCTGCACGTCGGCCTCTGCGCGGCGGGCGTTCAGTTCATGAACCGTCCATTCCCCGATCTGCGCCAGCGGCAGGGCAGCGTTCTGCCAGTCGGTCATGCCATTGCGCAGATAGCCTCTGACATCATCCACACCGATGCGGTAGAGCTGCATGATGGCCTGCTGGACGTCCTCGTCTGATTCGCCAATCAGCAGAATGGGTCGCTCAGCGCTGAGCATCCAGCCTGCCCAGTTGATGAACTCGTTACGCAGGGCGATGTTGATCGCGCCGGGCACATGGCCGCCGCCAAACGCCAGAATGGAGCGGATATCGACGATCTGCACGCCGTCCTGCCCGGCGATTTCCTGAAACGCCTGAGGGGAAAGGGGCGGGGGCAGGGCGGGGCCGTCCATGTTGGCGCGCTTGGTATTGGTCTTTTTCAGTCGTGCGTAGTGGCGAGGCGGCTCCGGCATGTCCTTGAGTAGCCAGTCGACGAACTCCTCTTCGCTGCGTTGTTCGCGCAATGCAGGATTGAACAGCAGTTCGTTACCGAGGGTGGAGTGTTGACGGTCGCCAATCGACTTGCCGCACGCCGATCCGGCTCCGTGACAGGGATACATCTCGACGCGCTCGCCGAGCGGCAGATAGCCGTTCATCAGGGTATCGAACAGTTTTGCAGCCATTTTCCGCTCGCTGCCATCGCCGAGCAGATCGGGCCGGCCGACGTCGAGATTGAACAGGGTGTCGCCGGTGAACAGAGCGAAGGGCTGGTCGCCCTGCTGGCTGTCAAACAGAAGCAGGGAAATGTGTTCAGGGGTATGTCCCGGGGAGTGCATTACCTGCAAACGAACCTGACCCAGCTCGAAAGTCTCTCCGCCACTGACCTGGCGCAACTCGAACTCGTAGGCATCCGAGCGCCCGCCGATGAGTTCGGCACCGGTTTGCCTGGCCAGGGCCTGCGCGCCGGATACAAAGTCGGCGTGGATATGGGTTTCGATTACATAGGCGATGCGCAAACCGCGCTCTCTGGCCATGCGCAGATACACATCGGTATCCCGTCTGGGATCAATGACCGCCGCGACGGCGGCTTTACTGTCACCCACCATATAGGAAAGCTGGGCTAATCCGTCGGTATACACGCGCTCGAAAACAAGCATGGTTATCTCCTTCGGTTAATCGCTCTTACTGCAGTGGGACAGGTCGGGCGCCGATAGTTCGGTACGCCGACCATCTCAGTCGGCTGGTTGCAGCCCGACGATAAAGTCCACTTGCAGCCCGTCATCCAGCGACACGAAGCGCAGCTCGCATTCGCAGCGCTCAGCGATGGCCTTGACGATGGACAGGCCGAGCCCGCTGCCGTCACCGTCGCTGTTGCGCCAGAAGCGCTCGGTAATCTGCTCCAGCTTGTCGGTGGAAATACCAGGGCCGTAATCCCTGACCCTGAAGCAGACCCGGTCGGCATCCGACGCAGTTAGCCTGAGTTCAACACGGGTGCCGACGCGCGTATGACGGCGCGCGTTGTCCAGCAGGTTGCGCAGCGCGGCGATCGCCAGCACCGGGGGCATGGCGATGAACCTCTCCGGAATATCCTCAGCAGTGATCAGCTCCACCGGCGCGCCCTGTTGCTGGTTGGCATCGGCAAGCGCGGTGTGAGCGACATCGATCGGCAGGCAGCGCAGGCCATCATCAAAGGAGACGCGCCCTTCAACCCGCGCTAGCATCAACAGCTGCTCAAGCGTGCGGTGCATGCGGTCGGCACCGACTTCGGCCTGAATCAACGCCTGCCGGGAACGCTCGCCGGTGGTCATCGAGGCGACCTGCAGATGGGTCTTGATTGCCGTAAGCGGGCTGCGCAATTCATGCGCGGCGTCATCGGTCAGGCGGCGTTCGCGTTCGATGGTCTGAGCGAAGCGCTGGAATAACTGATTCTGCGTGGCTACCAGCGGCGCCAACTCGGCAGGCAGCGGCTCGATACGCAGCGGCTCGACTGAATCGGCAGTGCGCTCGGCCAGTGCGGTGCGAATACGCCGCAGGGGCGCGAGCCCGTTGCTTACTCCAAACCACAGCGCGATCAGGCTCCCCAGCAGGGCAAATAGAACCGGGACGGCGGCGGCGAGCAGCACCGAGCGCTGGAGTGTGTCGCGTTCGTCGAGCCGGTCGGCGGTAGTGATGCGCATACCGTTCTGAACCAGTGTGAAGCTGCGCCAGGCCGTATCGCCAACCATCTGATCGCGGAAGCCGACCTGCTGAGCGTCGAGCACTGAATCCGGCGAGGAGTGG
Organism: Pseudomonas sp. gcc21; assembly: GCF_012844345.1. Taxonomy (NCBI): domain Bacteria; kingdom Pseudomonadati; phylum Pseudomonadota; class Gammaproteobacteria; order Pseudomonadales; family Pseudomonadaceae; genus Pseudomonas; species Pseudomonas sp. gcc21. The sequence continues at coordinate 101,335 of NZ_CP051625.1, forward strand.
CTGCGTGCAATGACCTCACCGCGCAGTGAACTGACCTGGCAGGCGAGGCCGTTCTCGATGCCCAGTTGTTCGGCACGCAATCGGGTGACGCCGCCCTCGGTGAGTTCGGGCTGGGGCAGCTGAACCAGCAATCGGGCGACCATGCGCGCGGAGGCAGCCAGACGCTGATCCAGCGACAGCATCAGCTGATTGCGCACATCGAACAGCATCCAGGCCGCTGCCAGGCTCCATAACAATACGAAGGCCGAGCCCAGCGTGATGATCAACCGCAGTCGCAAACTCATGAGTCGGAATGATCCGGTAAACGCCCCGGCGGCCCCAGGCGATAGCCGAGCCCGCGCACCGTCTCGACAATACCGCCGCCCAGCTTGCGGCGTAGATGGTGGATGTGCACGTTCAAGGCGTTGCTCTCGACCTCGTCGCTTAATCCGTACACCGCGTCTTTCAGTTGCTCGGCCGAGAGCACACGGCCGGGGTTCTGCAGCAATGCCTGCAGCAGTGACTGCTCGCGGCGTGATAGCTCAATCGACTCGCCGTTGAAGGTGGCGGTGCAGGCTGCCGGATCATAAATGAGCGGGCCATGTTCGATCAGATGACTGCTGCGCCCGGCGGCGCGGCGCAGCAACGTATGCAGGCGTGCGGCCAGTTCGCGCAGGTCGAAGGGTTTGATCAGGTAATCATCAGCGCCCGCCTGCAATCCCGCGACGCGCTCGGTTACTGCATCGCGTGCGGTCAGGATCAATACGGGCAGTTCAACACCGCGTCGGCGCAGGCGCTGCAGAAGCTGCAAGCCATCCTCATCGGGCAGCCCGAGATCCAGAATCATCACGTCGACCCTCGCATTGCGCAGGGTGGCATCAGCCTGCGCGGCCGTAGCGGCGTGCGTCACCACAAAGCCCTGGGCTTCAAGTCCGGCGGAGACGCCGCTGGCAATGAGTGCGTTGTCTTCGGTGAGCAATACGTGCATGGGACGGGTTCGTTGAAAATATCGGGGAAGTGTCCTCCGCCAGGATTAACGGAGCGTTATGAGCATAGCATCCGGGAAGCTTGCCCCTGGTTTGCCGGGCGGGCTGGTGCGCAATTTCGGCAGCGATCCGCCAACCTTAATCGTCAGTTAATCCCGAGCCGCCATGCTCCGCTGGACTGTTTATCGGGTAGGGAACTATGCGCGCGATCGTTTTTTTACTGGTGATATGTATCTGGTTGCTGCAACCGGCAAACGCCTCGCTATTTTCAAGCGGGGGGCTGCAGGAGGATTTTCTACCTGTGGATCAGGCATTTGAGCTGCATGTCGAGCCGCAGGAGGAGGGCGGAACGCTGGTTCGGTGGAATATCGCGCCCGGGTATTACCTGTATCAGGAGCGCCTGCGTTTCGGCGGCCTGGATGCAGAGTCGCAACCCACCTTGCCGCCGGGTGAGCCTTACACCGATGAGTTTTTTGGCGACTCGCAAATCTACCGCGGCAGTCTGGAAGTGCTCATTCCGCAAGCGGCCGCCAACTCCATTGAGCTGGGCTGGCAGGGTTGTGCGGACGCCGGCTTGTGCTACCCGCCGCAGTCGAAACAGGTCAGTCTGGATGGCGCCGGGCCGGCGAGTGCGTCGGGTTCGGTCCAGGCCGATGACGAAGCACTAGTCAGTGGCTTGCAGCAACAGGCGCTGTGGCTGAGCCTGCTGGTTTTCTTCGGTCTGGGCCTGTTACTGGCTTTTGCACCTTGCTCGCTGCCGATGCTGCCGATTCTTGCGGGGATTGTCGTTGGTAGCGGGGCGACGCCGCGGCGCGGCTTTGCCCTGGCGATTGCCTATGTCGTCAGCATGGCGCTGGTATATGCCGCACTCGGCGTTGTTGCCGCATTGCTCGGAGCCAATCTGCAGGGTCTGCTGATGCAGCCCTGGTTGATCGCGAGCTTTGCCGGGCTGTTCATATTGCTGTCCCTGCCGATGTTCGGCTTCTTCGAGTTGCAACTGCCGGCTGGCCTGCGCGACCGCCTGGAGAACGCCGGGCGCAAGCGCAAGGGCGGCAGCCTCGCGGGTGCCAGTGTGCTGGGCGTGCTCTCCGGCTTGCTGGTCGGACCCTGCATGACCGCGCCCCTGGCTGCGGCGCTGTTATATATCGCGCAAAGCGGCAACGCTGTACACGGCGGCCTGGTGTTGTTCGCGCTGGGTCTGGGCATAGGCACGCCGCTGGTGTTGCTGGTCACGCTGGGCAACCGCTTTCTGCCCAAACCGGGCGCCTGGATGGACCGCGTCAAGGTCTCCTTTGGCTTCCTGTTCCTTATTGCAGCGTTCTATGTACTGCGGCCGCTGCTATCGGACTCACTATGGGTAGGGTTGTGGGGCGCGCTGTTGGTGGTATTGGCCAGCGGTCTGCTGCACCTCGCGCGTGAGCTGCACAAGCACAAAGCGTTGAGCAGGGCGATTGCATCGCTGACGGGCATCTGGGGGATCGCTATGTTGCTCGGCGCCGCCGGCGGCGCGCATGACCCCTTACGTCCGCTGTCAGTATTTACGGCTGGGGCTGCAACAGTTGCGACCGTTCAGGCTGCTGAAGTGAGCGAAGGGTATGTCGGCTTCAGTGAGCCTGCCGTGCTGGACAGTGAACTCGCAGCGGCCAAAGCGGCCGGACAATGGGTGCTGGTCGATTACTACGCTGACTGGTGCGTGTCCTGCAAGGTGATGGAGCGGGAGGTGTTCGGTAATGCCGAGGTGCAAGCGGCCCTTGAAGACGTGCGCATCCTGCGGCCCGACGTCACAGTCACCAACGCAGCCTCCCGGGAACTGCTGGGTCGCTATCAGGTGATGGGACCGCCGACGTTACTCTGGATCGGTCCGGACGGCGTTGAACGGCGCTCGCAGCGTATCACCGGCGAAGTCGATGCCAGGCAATTTCTGGCCAACTGGAATGAAACACGGGAGCGCGGTTGATGATGACGATGAATGTTGGGCCGTTCGCACTGGCGGTGCCACACATCATATTGATGGTGAGCCTGTTGCTCGCCACCTTGACCGGCTGGTGGGTTGGCCGGCGCAGCAAGCTTAATCCCGAAGCGCAGTTGTTCAAGTTGCTGATGGTCGCATTGCTGGTCGCCCGTCTGGCCTTCGTAATCGTCTATTTCGATCACTTTCGGGACGACCTTTGGGGCGTCATCGATATCCGCGATGGTGGCTTTTTCGCCTGGCCGGGGTTGATTGCCGCGATTGCGCTGGGTGCCTGGATGGCCTGGCGCGAGAAGACGTTGCGCATCCCGCTGGGGTCGGCCATGGCGGTGGGTGTGCTGATCTGGGGGTTCAGCAGCTTTGTGTTGCACGCCTTCGAGCAGGGCACGCGGCTTCCGGAACTGGCGCTGCGCGATAACCACGGCGCCCCGGTCGCGCTGGTGGACTATGTAGGCAAGCCGCTGGTAATCAACCTCTGGGCGACCTGGTGCCCGCCGTGCCGACGGGAAATGCCGGTGCTGGCCGAAGCGCAGCGCAAGGAGAGCGACCTCACATTTCTGTTCGTCAATCAGGGTGAAGGCGAGACCGTCATAGGCGAATTTCTGGCCTCACAAGGGCTGGGGCTGGAAAACGTGCTGCTGGATACCGGCGGGCAACTAGGCCAGAAGCTGGGCTCGGCCGCGCTGCCTACAACGATTTTTTACGATGCCGAAGGTCGCCAGGTGAGTAGCCACCTCGGTGAGCTGTCGCGGGCCAGCCTGGCGCGCGAACTGGATAAACTCAAGATGGATGCTCAACCATGAAACACACTTTTCCGCTGTCCCTGATTGTTTCTGCTATTGCCATGTTATCTGCGCCGCTGGGCGTCGCCGAGGAGCTGCCCGCTGCGGTCAAGGCCGTCGAAGCCCGTGGCGCTGAAATAGTCGGCAGCTTTGATGCACCGGGCGGGCTCAAGGGATATGCCGCCCGATTCAACGGCCAGGGCGTTTCCCTGTACCTGACGCCGGACGGGGAGCATGTGCTGGTGGGCACCCTGGTCAATGCACAGGGCGAAGACCTGAGCCGTCCGCAGCTGGAGCAACTGGTCTATGAGCCAATGGGTAAGGAAATGTGGCAGCGTCTGGAAGACAGCACCTGGATTGCGGATGGCTCTGCGGACGCGCCGCGCATCGTCTACATGTTCTCCGACCCGAACTGTCCGTTCTGCAACATGTTCTGGGAACAGGCGCGCCCCTGGGTCGAGGCGGGCGATGTGCAGGTTCGTCACGTCATGGTGGGTATGCTGCGCCCGGATAGCGCAGGCAAATCCGCAGCGCTGTTAGCCGCTGATAACCCGGAGCAGGCACTCAATGAACATGAGGCGGCGGGCAAGGCCAGCACGCTCAAGGCAATGAAGAATATCCCCGCTGACCTGGACGAACAGCTACAGGCGAACCTGGCGTTGATGGGCGAGATGGGCGCCTCTGCTACGCCGGCCATTTACTTCATGGATGAGAACAACCGGTTGCAGCAACAGCAGGGTGCACCGCAGCCCGACACGCTGAATAAGATCATGGGGCCGCTGTCGGAAAATCAGTAATCGAGCGCAGGTCCTTACTGACGCGCTGCTGCCGATCACGCGGCGGCGCTGCTGTCGTCCGGCTCTTCACGCAACAACAGGCGCGCACCGAACACCACGCCGCCCGCCATGTATACTAGTCCGCCCCAGGCGGCCATCAGTACGCCGCCGAATCGCTGGTCCTCCAGCTGCTCGAAGCCAAAGGCACCGAGGCAGAGATCGGCGGGGTAGATGAGCGCAGGCGCGAGAATCAGCAGCATGCCGAGCATGGTCATGTGTACGAAGCTGAAGAAGAACCCGATGACTGTTGCGCTTGCAGCTGCCTTTGAACGGGCCGCGAAACCCAGCAACCAGACGGCCAGGCCGGCAAGCAGAAAGCTGAGCTGCTGTACGACGAAGACCGACACGTGGCGCGCGGCTGCCTCATGCAGTACGGGCGCATGCCAGCCCCAGACAACGATCATCTCTACAGAGAACGCCAGGATCGCCCAGCCGCGAAGATTGCGCATGCCGTCCAGCTGAACGCCAGCGCGGGACAGCCCCAGCGCCAGGAGCGGGGCGACCAACGCAACGATACCCAGGTGCAGCAGCATATGCGCAGAGAACGCGGTGCGACTCATCGCAGGTAAAGGACCAAGCCAGAAGCTGGCCAGCAGCAGAAAGCCCAACGTGAGCGGCCACATTTCGCGGATGGCTCTCATTGATGATCTCCGGCGGAGCGGGGCAAGGCGTCGGCTATTTCGCGGGCCATGGCGTCCGTATCCATCTGCTGGGTGAAGTGCTTGACCAGCTCGCCATCCGGACCGATCAGGTACATCACAGCGCTATGATCCAGCGTATAGGCATCGCCCATAGGCACCTTCCTGGCATAAACACGGTACGCGTCGGATATAGCGTCTATCTGTTCGGGTGTGCCGGTCAGACCCAGAATGCGCGGATCGAAATGCCGGGTGTAGTCGGACAGTATCTCAGGCGTGTCGCGCTCGGGATCCAGGGTGATGAATAAAGGTTGTAACTGCCCGGCTTGCTGGTCGAGCGTTCGCAGAATTGCAGCTACTCTTGTGAGAGTCGTCGGACAGATATCAGGACAGTGTGTGAAGCCGAAGAACATCAGGGTCCACTGACCGCGGAAGGTTTGCTCGGTAATGGTTCGGCCGGTGGGGTCACGCAGTTCGAAAGGGCCACCAATGGCTGCGCCTTCGGCGATGGCAACCGAGGCGGACGTGCGGGCAGGCCACGACAGGTAAGCGACCGGCAAACCGGCGGCTAACAGAAGGATGCCAAGCCCACAGGCGATCAGTGTCTTGTTCAACGGCTAGGAACCAGCGTCAGGAGAATGAATGCATGCCAGTTGAGTCCATTGCGGCCGGAAAGTTTGCCAGGTGCGCTAGCCTGCGTCATTTGATCAGGTTAGCGGAACCCTTTGGTCCGGGCCTGGTCGCAGCATGGGTACACCTGCGGATCATCCGCGGTGCTCGCATTACGAACAAAGGAGTGATCGGTGAATTATAAAAGCATAAGCGACGTGACGACTCTCATGAACTACGGTGCCGGCAAGCTGCCCGCGGATGTGGATTTGATTGTTGGTACGAGTCGCTACGGAATGCTTCTGGCGGACATTGTTTCGCTGAAGCTGAACCTGCCCCACACCAGCCTTGATGCCTTCCTGCGTAACGATAAGGTAACGCCTGCCAACACGGCTGCCAGCTCGCTGGCCCGGTGCTGGGATGCGAAAAAAATTCTGGTCGTGGACGATGTTCACAATGAGTCAAAACCCATCCGCAAGGTGGCGACAGAAATGGCCAGGCTGTTTTCCGGAAAGGTGATCACTCTGATCGCTTTTCCCGAGAAGGCCGAGGTTAATCAGGCTGACCATCATCTTGACGTCGTCGACAGCCCACGGGTCTTCGAATGGAACATGATGCATGATCCGCTTATCAATAATGCCTGCCTGGATATCGACGGCGTGCTTTGCCTCGATCCGACCGTTGCGGAAAACGACGATGGCGAGAAGTATCTGCAGTTTCTGAACAACACGCTGCCATTGCACATTCCTTCCCAGCCGGTCGCTCATCTGGTGACCAGCCGGTTGGAGAAATACCGCGAACAAACCGAGCAGTGGCTGGAGCGCCAGGGGGTTCGATACGGGCAGTTGCACATGTTGAATCTGCCCTCGGCGGCGGAGCGGCAGCGGTTGCGTATTCATTATCGGTTCAAGGCCGAGGTCTATCGTAGCCTGCCGGACTCTGTGCTGTTTATCGAGAGTGAGAAGGCGCAGGCGGTGGGTATCATGGAAGCAACCGGTAAGCCGGTGTTCTGTGTGGAAACCAATCGTATGTATGTGCCTGGCATGGCGTTTCATCCGGATGATGCGCAATCGAGGGGCGGGCTGTTGGAAAAGATCAGGCAGCTCAAGTACCGCCTTGGCCTGATGTTGAGCAGGCAAGCGTCTCCCACCGCCGCAACACGCATTACCTGACCCTCCGCATAACCCGCATTTCTTTGGCTTCGGCCGGGCAGTGCTTGCCCGGCGATAACCTGCTCCGGCCGATTTGCACGTTTCGTACTAGGATGAAGTAGGCGTTTCGCTCTTAACGCGTGGGCGGAACGGCATCTTCCAGCAGCTGAATTCTGACGGTGTCACCTAAGGGGGCGTGATGGATTGGCGAGGCAGACGACGTAGCAGCAATATCGAAGATCGGCGTGGTCAACCCTTGCGGGGCGGAGCAGGCGGGGGCGGGCTGCTGCTGTTGTTGCGGTTTCTGCCGATGATGCTGCGTAGCAAGATCGGACGCATCGTATTGGCACTGGGTGTGGTCGCGTTTATCGGCGCGCGGATGCTGGGCATCGACCTGCTGCAGTTTGTCGACGGTGGCGCATCCAGCGTCGCCCAGACACCGCGCGAACTCACCCCGCAACAAAAGGAGCTTTCCGACTTTGTTTCGGTGGTGCTGGCGGATACCGAAGAAACCTGGAACGGCATTTTTGCCGCTGCAGGCGAAAACTATCAGGAACCCACCCTCGTGCTGTTCTCCGATCGTGTGAATTCGGCTTGCGGTACTGCCAGCTCGGCGGTCGGTCCCTTCTATTGTCCCGGCGATAATCAGGTTTACCTCGACCTGACCTTCTTCCGTGATCTCAAGCAACAGCTCGGCGCGCCCGGGGATTTTGCCCAGGCATATGTCATTGCGCATGAAGTCGGGCATCACGTGCAGAACCTGCTCGGCATCAGCGCCAAGGTTCGTAGCGCCGGTCAGGGCAGAAGCCAGGCCGAGGTGAATGAGCTGTCGGTACGCCAGGAATTGCAGGCTGATTGCTTCGCCGGCGTATGGGGTTATAGCGCTAACGAAGAGCGCCAGTTATTGGAAGAGGGCGATCTGGAGGAAGCGCTCAGGGCTGCCTCGGCCATCGGTGATGACAGGTTGCAGAAGCAGGCGGGGCAGGATGTGGTGCCGGACAGTTTCACCCATGGCACCTCCGAGCAGCGCATGTCGTGGTTCCGTCGCGGCTTCGAGAGCGGCGATATCTCACAATGTGATACGTTCTCGGCGGCGCTGGGCGGCTGACCGAAGCGGAAAATGCTGGCGCGCATGGCCGCGCCAGCTGGCTGATCAGAAAGCCTTGGAAAGCGTGATCGAACCAAACTCGTCATGCTGGTGCTGGTCAGTGAACTCCTTGGTGCGCCATACCTGGGCCAGGGCCAGCTGCCAGTTGCTCAGGGTAAAGGCTAGCCCGACCTTGGCATCGCCCACCCATTCCTCTCGATCCACGGAATGGCTGTCTGTCCAGGTGTTGCCGTCCAGCAACATGTTCTGCGCCATGTAGCGTCCTTCGAGGTCGGCAAAAACGTACCAGCTCACACCGTTACCGGAAGTGAAATATTGACTGCCGCTGCGCCCAGGCGTAACCGAGGGCACGCTGAAGCTGCGATCCAGCCGATGCCCGAAGCGAAACCCAAGCCCGGCGGAGGCGTAGGTATACAGGTTGCCGAGCGTAAAGCCGGCACTGGGGCCGTATTCGAAATCCAGCCCCAGCAGGTTGTTCTGTTTCCACCAGCGCTGATCGTAGCCCAGGTTGATAAAGGGCTCGTTTTCCAACTGATGTTCCCAGCCCATCGGTTCATCGCTGTCGGTAACCTTGTGTACGGCGCGCTGGATCTTCTCGGCGCCGGCTGCGGGTCCTACCATGCCCGCATCAAGGTGCAAGCCGCGGGCCTTGCGCCATCCGTCCAGCTGTTCATTGGTAAATATCGAGGTGCCGAGGAAGAACAGCCCGGCGTAGGGCCGGTCATTGATAATCCGGCGTCGGTAGTTGATGTCAAAGGGCGTATAGATCTGATGGCCGCCACGGTAGGACACGTTGGCTACCTCGCTTCCGGACCAACCGGGCAGCGAGTCGGCGAGCCGGCGTGACCAGTGCTGTTGCTCCGGCTGGAATGACCAGAAGACCTCGAAACCGTTGCTGTAATGGCCGTCGCTATTGCGTGAAAAGGCGTCGTTTTCCACCTTGAGCGACAGCGTATCGGCAACCGCAGACGCTTGTAGCGCCCCACAGGCGAGACCAACGATCAGAAACTTCCGGGCATTCGTCACTGGCATATCCAACTCCTGGAACAAGGAATACTGATAGAAGGATGCGGCGAACAAGGGGAGGCCAGGAGAAGCTCCAGCGGGGCGAATGCGCCGTTATGAATTATCTCGGCCGCTGCGCTGCGTCCATTCCATGGACCTCTGGCGAGGCGGGTTGTTCAGCCGGAACTCTCAGCCTGCACACACCGTCCCAATTCGTGTAACAGCAAAGTAGATGCGGCTAAGCGAATCCTGGGAGCGTAACGATGAAGTTCATCTTTGAGGTGCGAATGAAACCCGGCTACACAGTCGAGGAATACGCGGATGCCTGGATTCGCGCCAGCGAAGTTATCCAGCAGACACCCGGCGCGCTGGGCACGCGCCTGCATCGCAAGATTGGTGAGCCGGATACGCTGCTGGCGATCGCCAGCTGGGAGTCCAAGGCTGCGCGGGATGCCAAGGACGATCGACGCGACGAGATGGTGCGCGGCATTCTGGAAAAACACGCCAGAAATTGCGAGATAACCATTATTGGTGAGTTTGAAGAGCCTGAATGGGAGGTGCTGCCGGGACACGGCCGCGCGGCTGATACAGGCTCACTGGGCTGATACCAGACAGTGACGTCATGCAACATTAGCGAGCCTGTCTGACTTGCGCTGTATAAGGGCGGATTCCCGGCGGTAATGCGGGTCAGTGTCAATTGACGGTCACTTCGCTTCGTGCCAGTTTCTGATGTCCAATACAACGAGGAGCGCCCCATGCAGGCCCCTGATGAAATGATCGATGGACGTCTCGCAAGCGAAATTCTGCAAGCTCTACCTGCCCGCATCAGCCATCGTCCTTTGAGGTGGGCCAGAGAGACGCCGGATGCCGAAGCAATTGTTGATTCCGAGGCCCGTTGGACCTACGCCGAGTTGGCCCAGGCCATCGCATCCACCCGCCAGCTGCTGCTTGATCACGGGGTTCGCCCCGGCGATCGCATCATGGTGGTCAACGAGAACTGCAGAGCGCTGGTAGCGCTGATTTTTGCTGCCAGCGAGCTGGATGTCTGGTGTGCCGTCGTCAGCTCACGTCTGTCCGATAATGAAATCGACACTATTGCCGCGAGTTGCGATCCCAGGCGCCTGATCTATACGACCGCTACCTCGCCCGATGCACGGCACCATGCCGATCGTCATGGCGCTTGCTACCTGAAGCGCGAAGACATCGGCGAGATTGCGCTGGGCCCGCTGAATGAAGACGCCGAACCCGAGCCGGTGGTTGCGGACCCGGCAGCCCAAGTGGCAACCATGATATTCACCTCGGGTACCACCGGAACGCCCAAAGGCGTCATGCTGACTCACCGTAATATGTTGTCCATCGCTTCGGTTGCCAGCGGCTTGCGCGGTTTTTCACCCGCCGACCGGGTGTATGCGGTTCTGCCCATCTCCCATGTCTTCGGCCTGAACTCTGTGTTTCTGGGTTCGCTCTACGCGGGCGCAACCTTGTATCTGACGGAACGCTTTGATCCGGAGCGCACGAGAGACGTGCTGCTGCGTGAGAAGATCTCGGTGCTGCAGGGCGTGCCGGCAATGTTTCAGCGTTTTCTGGAGCATCTGAACGCCAATCAGCTTGAGCTGGCCGCGCCGAATCTGCGCTATATCTCGGTCGGCGGAGCGCCGCTGGATCCGGGCGTCAAACAGCGCATCGAGGCTGCATTCAGTCTGCCACTGCACAACGGGTATGGGCTGACGGAAGCCTCTCCGACCATCTCGCAGACGCGTCTGGACGAACCTCTGGATGACACGTCTTGCGGCCGGTTGTTGCCTTTGATGGAGTACCGATTGCAGGACGCCGATCGGGCCGAGGTGGCTGCGGGGGAGGTGGGCGAACTGTGGGTCCGCGGACCTAACGTGATGAAGGGCTATTACCGGCGCCCGAAGGAGACAGCTGACGTTCTGCTCCCGGACGGTTGGCTTAACACCGGTGATCTTGCGCGGGTGGACGACAAGGGTCGCCTGCATATCGTAGGCCGGACCAAGGAACTGATTATCCGCTCAGGGTTCAATGTTTACCCACCGGATGTCGAGGCGGTGCTCACGCAGCATCCGGATGTGACGCTGTCGGCCGTGGTCGGGCGGACGGTGCCAGGTAACGAAGAAGTGATTGCCTACGTTCAGCTGGTCCCTGGCAGTGTCACCAGCGCAGACGACATCAAGGCGTTTGCGGCTGAGCGATTGGCTCCCTACAAACGCCCTGCCAGAGTGATCATCATGGACCTGCTCCCGGCTACGCCCTCTGGCAAGATTCTCAAAAGTCAGCTCCGGCAGCGACTCAATTCGGAATAACCACCAGTTCTTTGTTGCTGCCCCGTCAAGCCTCGGAACGCCTTGGGCGGGCGTTCTGCCACCAGGCTAACGCCACCGCCGGCACGCCCGTTACGACGCTGATCAGTGCCAGCTCGGTGTTGGTCAGCGGCACGGCTCCTCCGCCCGGGATCGCCATGGTGATCCCGGCGACGATCAACATTAGCCGTATCGGCCATTGCAATATAGCGTTGAGCGTCAGATCGCCCACCCAGACCAGGTAGCCCTGCATGGCGCTGGCAATCAGTACGACACCGACGAAAGCTTGCACCAATACCACAGAGATCTCTGCCCATCCTCCCTGGAGAATCAAGGCGGGGTTTAGGACGAACAGGAACGGAATCACGTAGATGACGCTGCCCAGACGCATGGCCTGGAGCCCCGTTTCCATGGGCTTGGCGCCCGCTACCGTGGCCGCTGCGAATGCTCCAAGAGCCACCGGCGGGGTAATGAAACTCAGCATCCCCCAGTACAGAATGAACATATGCACTGCCAGCGGATCCAGGCCGCCACCCTGTATCAGCGCCGGAGCCAGGGCAACGGCGAGGAAGATGTACGCTGCTGTAACCGTCATCCCGATTCCCAGAAGAAAGCTGGTGGCAGCCCCCATCAGAAGCAGGATCAGAATATTGCCGCCGGCCAGAAAGATCAGATCATTGGCAATGGTGCCTGAGAGGCCTGTTACCGAAAGCGCGCCCACCAGCAAGCCAACGCCTGCGAGGATGGCGATCAGTTCGGCAAAGAGTTTGGCAGACCCGGAGAGAAAATCCTTCACCTCGGCCCAACCCCAACGTTGATAAGGAAGCACCTGATTGATAACCAGCAGCAAGGCTGTGGCATAAAAGGGTGCAATGGCTTCGCGACGTAGTATGAAGAGCATCCAGATGAGCAGTATGAAGACGAAGATGAAATACCAACCTTCCTTGATCGTCTGCTTCAGCGATGGCAATTCTTCCTGTGGCAGCCCGCTCAGTTCGTACTTGGCCGCGTAGGCGTCGATCTGGATGAAGAGTCCGAGAAAATACAAGGCCGATGGGACTACCGCAGCCAGCGCTATGTCGCTGTAGGGGATATTCAGGAAACTGGCCATAACGAAGGCCGTCGCGCCCATGACCGGTGGCATCAACACGCCCCCGGTCGAGGCGCACGCCTCCACACCTGCGGCGTATGAGCGGCTGAATCCGACCCGGCGCATGGCCGGAATGGAGAGAACGCCTGTTGTGAGGACGTTGGTAATAACGCTGCCGCTCATCGAGCCCATGAGACCGCTTGAGAAAATAGACACCTTGGCGGGCCCGCCGCGTACATGTCCGAGCAGCGCAAACGCGAGGTTAATGAAAAACTTTCCGCCACCGGTCTTCTGCAGCGCAACCCCGAACAGCAGAAAGCCGATTACCAGGTTGGCAAAGGACTGCAGCGGGATGCCCATGATGCTTTCCCGGCTCATGGTGTGGTAAATCGCGGTCTGGTCGGCGCTCGACGGGAAGCCCTGGATCGGTCCGGGCATGAGGTCGGCGAAAATCGGATAGAGGCTCGCCAGCCCGACAATAAGCGCAATCGGGGTGCCGCCGGCGCGCCGTACGGCTTCCAGAACGATCGCCCACATCAGAAAGCTCATCACGATAGCGTGGTCTGGCGCTGAAAACGCCCAGCCGCGGTCCAGAATGCGCTCGCCGTGATAGACAAAGTATCCGCAGACAACCAAAGCGATGAGATAGAGTAGCACGTCGTACCAGGGCACCCTGTTGCGTGCAGCCCGTTCGCTTATTGGCCACAACAGGTAGACCTGCGGAAGCATCAGGGCCACCACTGCGTAGAAGAACTGGCTTTCAACCGATGTGATGAAGGAGAAAAAGCCCAGATTGAGAAGGTAATCCAGGGCGGTGACGGTCAGTATCAGCGTGCTTAGCCGCGGTAGCCACGCCCACTTTTCCGGAAGGCTTCTGATGCCGGAAATGGCGCCCGCGTCGGTTTCCCGTTGCTCGTGCATAGTAGTTTGGTATCCGGTTGGAATTATTGTTGGCTACTGGCCTTCGCGTCACGGTCCGGCCAGCAGCGCAATAAACAGCATGTCTAACGGAATACCGGGTTCATTCCTGCCGATTCAAGCGCCTTGGCGCGGGCATTCATCCAACCTTGCTTGAATTCCTCCTCGTCGCGTGGGGGTGTTGCGTCGGTGTACTCCTTCCATGTGGTCAGGAGAATCTCCTGACGCTTCACCAGACCGTCCTGATGGCTTTGCATCTCATCGGTCCAGTGTCCGATCTCCTTGTAATACTCGACAACTTCGTCATGGAACGGGATTACCCAGGACATGTTCTGGTTTTCGAGTGAGTAGCCCGCATTACCCGGCGCCGCATCCTTGTACTTGTCGATGTCTTCGATCAGAACACGTACCAGATTGCGCGCCACGCCTTTTTCAAGCGTCTCGTTAGCAACATAGATGGGGTAGGGGTAGCTTGCGCCTATCCAGGGATTCTCCTCGTTATAATTGCCCGCGGCGGCGGTCACTCTGTGAGGTTGAAAATAAGGCGCTACGGCCTGCAAACGCTGCCAGCCTTTCTTGTCATCAGGGTCCAAAGTCGGCCAGGTTATGCCTCGTGGGCTGGCTGCCAGCTGTTGGGCGGGCGGGGCAACGCTCATGGTGAAGGCCGTGTCGGACTGATGGCCAACGATGCCCTCAAAAGCGCGGCCATAGCCTGGGAACTCCACGCGTTTGACGTCATTCCATGTCAGGCCGCCGAAGGCGAGAAAGGCTTCGGTCCCGATGTTCAGCGCGTCATCACCGCGCACATATGAAATCCGCTTACCTCTGAGGTCGGCGGGTGTTTTGACGCCGATGTCTCCGGCGACAGCGACGCCGAGGCCAAAGTTGGCTGTTGAGGTAATGATCACGCGGATCGGCTGCGGCCCCCAATCAGGACCAGCGAACATCAGTACGCCCTCGAATCCGTAATAGCTGGCAACACCGCAAGCGCAGATCGGGACCCGGCCGGTCCGTAGCGGTGTCATACGGGAGACGTCGTTTTCTCCCGGCAGGATCCGGATCGAGGTGCCGTATTCGTTCTGCAGCAGATTACCGATGGACACCGCCTGAGTGTATCCGGCGGAGCCGGTTCCATAAGCGGTCATGACGAGAGTTTTGGGAAGGGTGACATTGTCGGCGCCGTTAGCCACACCGGTGGCAGCCGCCAGCAATCCGACAACTAGTCCTCTGGACATCGCAAGCATTGTGTATCCCCTGGCTTAAAGCCTTCACGTTATTGTTTTGCTATCGAAACGGGGTCGCGCAGCCTTATTCAAGGTAGTTGGCTTGGGCACGCGACGCAAACTGGCCTCCCCGGTGAGAGTGGCTGCGTTGCATTGGAGATCAATGGGAGCGTGCGGCTGTAGCGGTGCGGTAGGAGGCTTTTACGACCTCCCCGAGCCCGCTGCAGCGTTGCGCTGCGCGCTGTGGCTCAGGTCGGTGTCGGACGGCTCAGCGGCAGTTGCCTGCCTTGCGATAACCGCTGCTTATCGCCTGGGATTCACTGGAGAAGATGACCTGGTTCTTATCGCTGACACTTTCGTAACTGGGGCATCCGACGGGCAGGTGGTAGACCTTGCTGCGGCTGTTGCCGATGATCGGAGGAGCGGCTTCTGTGGGTTTCTGGCGAGTGTTCAAAGCGACGCGCACCCCGTCGGCAGTATTCTTATGGCCTTCATTCCAGACCCGCTGACCAGTAACGAATTCATTGTGATGCCCCATCAGGCGCGCTAACCGGCGGTCGCGCTCTTCTTCCCAGCGAGTAGGCGGAAACTGCCGGTTCCAGACCATCAACAGTTGCTGTTGCTGACTGGACATCCGCAGATCGTAGCGATCATGCATATAGAAATAGGTTCGGGCGATCTGGCCCTTTATCTCGTCGCGTGGCTGAACCACCCGCTGCGGGAAATCCACTTTGAAATCGCAGGCACCGTGCTGGTAAGGCGCATCAGGCAGCATGCCGAAGCGGTAGTTGCTGCGGTCGGCATTGGTCTCGCCAATCGATGGCGCCAGGTTATGCAGATCGGCCTCCATCACGTTGAATACCGGATCGCTGCGCTTGCAGTTGGAACGGCCGCCTTGCTGCCAGCACTGTCGCTGTTGGCCGAACAAGGACGCAGGAACGATGTGCTCCCATTCGATGCGTATCGCCCGGGTATCCTGGGCGCGAATGCTATAGCCGCAACTGTCGAGATCAACGCGGCCGCCTGAGCGCCCCGTCCACTCCCATTTGCATCCGCAGTAGAAAGTGCCAGTGCCTTGCTGATTCTGATCCTGATACACCTGCTGGCGGGTGAGGATCTTTGCTGCTTCAAAGGAAACGGGCGCTGCGAGGGCCGGGAGGGTGACGCAAAGAAAACTCACCACGAAGGTGGCAAATGAAGACAGGCGAGAGTGTTTGAGCATGAAGGCTGCTTATACGAGAAATGAGCGAGCGCAAGCGGTACTGCATAGCGGTGCTAGCGAAACGGTAAGTGCGCTATTTTAAAGGAGTTTTTCAGATAGTGCGCAACAGTTTGCGCACTTTTATGGGCTGTTACTTCCGGCGCGGAATTGGGTTTCTCGGGGTTGGCGTGCGTCTCGGGCCGCGTTGCGACGCGCCGACAGGGTCTGGTTGCTCGCTTTGGTGGCTAGCGAACTCGGCGTAGCGCAGGCGCGCTACACCCCCAGGAAAACCCGTCCCTGCGAGAGAGACTTCTTCCTGGGGTTGGCGTGCGCCTGCGCGCCGACAGGTCGGCTAAACACGCAAACCCGGCGTAGAGTCCGATGCGCCCAAACCTGCATTCACGTTGTGAATGCGCCCGATCACGGGGATTCGTTTCAAATCCATGCTGATTTTGCGTAATGTATCGGTCCTCAGCGGGCAGACCGGCTGGTCACCTGCGCCACATTTTTCAGATCTGGAGGTGAGCTGCGATGGCATCATTCGAGAGTATCAAACAGGTAGGTGTGATCGGCGCCGGGACCATGGGTCGCGGTATCGTGATGAACTTCGTCAACGCCGGCTACCCGGTGGTCTGGCTGGATGTAAATGCCGAGATGCTTGAAAAAGGCCTCGAGGATATCCGCAACACCTACAAACGCTCCGTTGCCCAGCAGCGCTTCGATGAAAACGAAGCGAACGCCCGCGTCGAGCGCATCCGTACCACGCAGAACTATGCGGATTTGGCTGATATGGATCTGGTGGTCGAAGCCGTCTACGAGAACATGGAGCTGAAAAAGCAGATCTTCGGTGAGCTGGACAAGGCGGTTAAGGCTTCCGCTATCCTGGCGACCAATACGTCCTACCTGGATATTGACGAAATCGCTTCCGCTACCCAGCGTCCGGCCCAGGTGCTGGGTCTGCACTTCTTCAGCCCTGCACACATCATGAAGCTGTTAGAAGTGGTCCGCGGCAAGGCTACCGCGCAGGACGTGCTGGATGCCTGTCTGGCGGTCGGTAAAAAGATCGGGAAGGAAGCTGTGCTGGCGGGTAACTGCCATGGCTTCATCGGCAATCGCATGCTTTCCATGTACTCGCGCCAATCCCGTGAAGTGGTGCTGGAAGGCGCGACTCCGTGGCAGGTCGACCAGGCGCTCCAAGGTTTCGGCATGGCGATGGGTCCGTACCGTATGTACGACGTGGTCGGTGTGGATCTGGGCTGGCGCTCACGTCAGTTGGCTGGCGTCGGTCGCGGCGAGCCTATCGTATGGCTGGATAACAAGCTGTGCGAAATGGAGCGCTTTGGTCAGAAGAGTGGTCACGGTTTCTACAAATACGAGCCCGGCAGCCGCCAGGCGATCCACGATCCGGAAACCGACATGCTCGCGCGCGAAGTCGCCGAAGAGGCTGGCTACACCCAGCGTGATGTGGGTGACGAAGAGATCGTTCGCCGCTGTATCCTGGCGCTGGTCAACGAAGGCGCGCGCATTCTGGACGAAGGCTTTGCCGAGTCCGCCGAGGATATCGACCGCGTATACCTGTACGGCTATGGTTTTCCGAAAGAGCGTGGCGGCCCGATGAGCTATGCAGACAGCCTGGGGCTGGATGTGGTTCTGGAGCAGATTCGCGAGCTTGAAGCGTCCAACGGCGAGTTCTGGAAGCCAGCGGCCGGTTTGGTCAAGCGCGCTGAAGCTGGCGAGCGTTTCACCAAGGGCTGATTTGCTGATGGTCTGAGCAGCCTGTATCGACGCTGTTTGGATCGACTAAAAAACCGCGTCTGGGTTCACCTGCGCGGTTTTTTTTGTGGGGTTTTGGCTGGCCTGGCGGCCAGGTCGTGCCGAGGGCGACCCTTATATGGACCCGTCCTGTGTTGCAAGCCACATGACATTCGAGAATGAGATTGCACGCTTATATCCGGCCTTGTATATCGGGGTGTACGGCCCCTGGCCATTATGAGATGTGCATTCACTGTCCTTAATCTCCTACTCGGCTTCTAAGAGCCAGGTGTCGCCTAAGGTTTCAGTGAATCGATCTTATCTGTCGTGTCGTAATGGTCTGCGCAACCTCGGATGAGTAATAACTCTGTTTACTATCTGCCTGCCGCGGTCAGTCTCTCAGGCTTCCAGGCCTCGCATTGGCTGATAGGGCTGGCCTGTTTTCATGATTGCCCAGACGATACGAGCCAGCTTGTTCGCCAGGGCCACCACAATCTTGTTCACATGTTTGCCTTCCATGCTTTTGCGTTTGACCCAGCGACCTAGTCGCGAATCATTATCCGGCTGAACAAGCACCCGGTACGCCGCTCGTGCATCATGCACCAGTTGTTTGCGCACATGCTTGCTACCTTGCTTGGAAATGCCCAGCATTTTTCCTACACCACCCGTAGCATGCTGGCGGGGAGTCAGTCCCAGATAGGCGCCGAACTGTCTAGCCGACTTGAAGTGCGCGGCGTCACCAGCATGGCTGTACAGCAGCGTCGAGTTGACCAGACCAATACCCGGCAAGCTCTGTATCGCCTCGCAGACTGCATTTTCCTTAGCGATCAATTTCAACTCACGGTCGTAATCTGCAATCCGTCGCTCGCGTTCCAGCCATTGCTCGCGCAGATCATGGATCAAATGGCGAGCGCGTACACTCAGTGCTCGCTCGGCATCCTCAAGTATCAACGGCACAGTCTCACGCAGACTTTTGTGCCCTTGGGCAATGGTGATACCCATTTCCAGTAGCAGGCCACGCAGCTCGTTACCGATGGCCGTCTTCTCCTTGACCAGGCGTTCACGTACCCGGTGCAAGGCCTGGATATCCAGCTGTTCAACTGACTTTACTGCGACCGAAGGCATACTAGGCCGGGCAGCAGCCTCGGCAATAGCCTGAGCATCACGCTGGTCATTCTTGTGCACCTGCACGAAGGGCTTAACGTAGCGAGGGTGAATGATCTTCACCTCATGCCCCAGCGCCTTGATTTGGCGAGCCCAGTAATGCGCTCCGCCGCAGGCTTCCATGGCAACTAAACAGATTGGCTGAGTGGCCAGGAAAGGCAGCAACTGATCACGCTTGAGCTGCTTGCCGAGTATCTTATGTCCCCGGCTATCGTTGCCGTGAAGCTGAAATACCTGTTTGGCGAGATCGATTCCAATAATGCTAATCTTGCTCATGGATGGACCCTCCTGCTGTGATGCCGACCCGTGATTGTGGACAAACTCAATCATGGCACAGGGTGGGACGGGTCCATCTCATTTCCTACTGGGTAGATCGAGCTTTCTTTTGAGATTGGCGCTCGGACCGACGATGCGTCGAATCTCCCACAGGTCGGTTTCGCTTAATATTGCTCGTGGAGCGTCGCGCGGACCCTGCGTCCGACACAGATTGGTTTACGGTCTTGGTAGGAGGGTCGCCCTCGGCGCGACGGCGTCCGCAGGACGCCTGATTTTAGCTTGTATTGAGCCTTGTTCGTTCTGTCTCAGTTCTTTTTGCCCGGCGCAAGCCCTTCCACGGGCTCGCCGCCCAGCGTGGCCTCTTTCAGCACAATTTGGTAATGCTGCCCGTCTGTCTCGATCTGATTCAGGCGCACCAACAGATATTGCCAGTCCTTGGCAAACCAGATGGTGGTTTCACGCTCGGCGTCGGGTTCGCGTACACGCTCAACCTCAACGGCATCGAACTGCCCGACACGAGTCGTGACCCGATCTTCACCCACCACCCGGAAGTGATATTCCTCGATGTCGTCGCCATCCACTACCCGGTAACGCATGTCGGTCTTGCCTGCGATGAGGTCGCGTTGCAACGCGAGCTGGTAGGTTGTCTTGTCGAGCAGGCCCGGTTCGGTCGGGAGAGTGAAACGCTCTTTTTTATGATCGCCCGTTACAACGCCCGATTCCCAGTCGAAGTGCTGGGTGGTGGTACGGCTGCGGCCCAGGCCGCGACGCTTGTATTCATATTCTGCGGGGATAATCGCGTCTTCCTGTAGCAGGAAGGTGCTTTTTTCGGAGAGCCGTGCGACGAACATGCCGGCACTGAACTCCAGGGTCCAGGTGCCGTCTGCGTTTTCGGTGAGTGAATGATTGGCTTCGCCGTTGAGCGGTACGTTGCGCATGTCCGCAGCGTAACTTGCGGTAAAGGGGAGAATTTCCTGGGCACTTGCCATGCTACTGCCGATTACAAAGGCGAGAGCTGTGAGCCAGCCTGCCTGGCGTAACCCGCGTATGTGCCGCTGTCGATCATGCATGTGTATCCCTCAATTTTCAGAGACTGCTGGATGTTCACGGCAGATGGCCACAACACAGACGGCAGCAGACCCTATTCAATTTGTTCCGGTTCGATACCTCTGGGCCCAAGGGGCTCGTTATCCAGGCAGGCACGACTATCAATCAGTCGGAGCCGGCCGCTTGCGAACAGGTTCATGGTTAGAGGATATAGCACATGTTCCTGGTGCTGGACTCGCTCGGCCAGGGATTCGGGCGTGTCGCCTGCAATAACCGGAACCCGTGCTTGTACGACCAACGGTCCGCCATCAAGTTCTTCTGTGACGAAATGCACTGTGGCTCCGTGCTCGCTGTCGCCCCCTTCCAGGGCACGCTTGTGCGTGTGCAGTCCCTTGTATTTGGGTAGCAGTGACGGATGGATGTTCAGCAGTCGGCCGTGGTAGTGGTTGACGAATTCCGGGGTTAGGATGCGCATGAAGCCGGCAAGGATCAGCAAGTCTGGTCGCAAGGCGTCCAGGCTGCTGATCATCGCCCGGTCGAAACTCTCGCGGTCCGGGTAGTCCTTGTGGTTGAGTATCAGCGTGTCGATACCGGCGCGCCTGGCGCGTTCCAGCCCATAGGCATCGGGCCGGTTGCTCAACACGGCGACGATTTCGCCGTGTTGCCGGTCAAGCTTGTCGATCAATGCCTGCAGATTGCTGCCAGATCCGGAGATCAGCACTACGATGCGACAGGCCACAGGTCAGTGACCGTTACGCAGGACGACAGCTTCACCGTTTTCTGCAGCGGCCTCGATCCGGCCGATCACCCAGGGCTGCTCACCGGACTCTTGCAGGTTCTGCAGTACCGCATCCGCTTGATCGGCGCCCACGCAGATGACCATGCCCACGCCGCAATTGAGTACACGGTGCATTTCGGTCTCGTCCACGTTGCCCTGTTCCTGCAACCAGTTGAATACTGCAGGACGCTGCCAGCTGGACAGATCGATGCTGGCACCAGCGCCGTCGGGCAGGACGCGCGGAATATTTTCCAGCAGCCCGCCGCCGGTGATATGTGCCATGGCCTTGACCGCGCCAGTCTGCTTGATCAGCTGCAGGAGGGCTTTGACATAGATGCGCGTCGGCGCCATCAGCAGTTCGGCCAGTGGCTTGCCGTCCAGAGTGATATCGCCGATGTCGACATTGGCCGTCTCGATGATCTTGCGAATCAGAGAGTAGCCGTTGGAATGGGGACCGGAGGAGGGCAGCGCAATGAGGACGTCGCCGGTCTGCACCTTGCTGCCGTCAATGATTTCGGATTTTTCGACCACGCCGACACAGAAGCCCGCCAGGTCGTAATCGTCGCCCTCATACATGCCGGGCATTTCGGCGGTCTCGCCGCCCACCAGTGCGCAACCGGCCAGTTCGCAGCCCGCACCGATACCGGTCACGACTTGCGCAGCGACATCGATATTCAGCTTGCCGGTGGCGTAGTAATCCAGGAAGAACAGCGGTTCTGCACCGCACACGACCAGGTCGTTGACACACATCGCCACCAGATCGATACCGATGGTGTCGTGTTTGCCCAGGTCCATCGCTACGCGCAGTTTGGTGCCCACACCGTCCGTGCCGGAGACCAGTACCGGCTTTTTATATCCTTCGGGGATTTCGCAGAGCGCGCCAAAGCCGCCCAGTCCACCCATGACTTCAGGGCGAGTGGTACGTTTGGCGACATGCTTGATGCGGTCTACCAGAGCGTTCCCAGCGTCGATGTCGACCCCGGCATCCTTGTAGCTGATCGAAGGTTTGGAAGGGTTCTGGCTGCTCATGCGTCGGTCTCGATGGTCGAAAAAAGGGGCGAGCGGCCAGTGCTCGGGCCGGCCGCAGGGAAGTGGGCTAGTGTATCAATACAACCGCATCAGGACCATGCTCACGACGCCTTCGGCACATTGAACGGGAAGCCGCTCTAGCTACCTCGAAGCCCAGCTGCCAGGGCTGTTGGTGCGGCTTGGTTGCCGCCGCTCCGGCGCTTGTTTAATGTATGCGCTTTAATACAGCTGCAGTACTCGCATCAGCGAGACAAAACCAGCACCAGCCGAGCGGAATCGCCCATGTTTTCTTTGCGCACTGTTGTCGTCAGCCTGCTATCTCTGGTGCTGTGGACGCCTTTCAACCTGTCTGCCGCGGTCCTCGAGGGGTTGTATCGGGTCAATCAGCCACAGGCAGAAGACGCGTCCCGGGACGAGACGCTACGCCAGGCGGCGGAAGTCATGTTCACCCGCGTGGGTGGCGCGAATGTCAATCTGGACAGCGGTCCAGTGGCGAATGCCTTGAGCGACCCGCGTGATCTGGTGCGCCGGATCAGCGGACGGGACGGGTCCCTGCTCGTTGAGTTTGAGCCCTCCGCCGTACGCCGGGTGATGGTCAGCGGTGGCCTGCCCATGCTGGGGCGCAGTCGCCCCGGTATGCTGGTCTGGGCGGTCGAGGCGCGGACCTTGGGTGATGAGCTGATCGGTGCCGGGAGCACCTGGGGCGATCGTCTGAAAACCGCCGCTGCCTATCGCGGTGTTGCGTTGAGCTTTCCCATGGGTGACCTCGAAGACCGGGGCATGGTGACTGAAGAAGTCGTGCGCCAGGGCAATCGCGAGGATTTGCTGGAAGCCAGCGAGCGTTATTCCAGTGAGGGCGTGCTGGCCGTCGCGTTCACCGCCAACGGCGAAAGTACCCGTGCTGACTGGCATATGTGGCTGAACGATCGAGCTTACTCCGGTCGTGTCAGCGAGGATGACCCCGCCGCGGCTGCCGATCAGATAATGCGCGAGGTGGCAGCGGCTGCGTTTGAGCAATATGCCGTGCCCGCGGTATCCGAGGAGGAGCTGACCCGCTGGACGCTCGTGGTGCAGGACATCAACAGCGTCAACGATTACGCCAGCCTGCAGGGAATGCTGCAGCAACTCGGTGGCCAGAGCACACCGCAGATGCTCTCGGTGGACACTGACGTGGTGACCGTCCGTATTGATTTCCCTGGCAGCGAGTCGCAGCTTGAGCGCATGCTGAGCCTCGATCAGCGTCTGGTACGCATACCGGCTCCCGAGCCTGAACCTGTCGAGCAAGGGCCCATCCTGCTGCCTGAGCCTGCCCCTCAACCGACGCCTGCATTGGGCGCTACTGATCAGTCGGGCGAAACAGGTCCTACCGATGACCCGCTGAATGCGGACGCCGACACGCTGACGGAGCCGGAACAGGCTCCGGTGAATGTGTTGCCGGAACCGGTCGAGCCGGATCCCCATACGCTGTATTACCGGTGGCGTTGATCACTGCTCGATTGCCACGAGGGCAACAAGATGATTTTTGATTCGCGATGGTTATGGCTGGCGGGGCTGCTTGCCGCAGTGACGATGGTCTATCTGCTCAGTCCGATCCTGTCGCCCTTCCTGATCGGCATGTTGCTCGCTTATCTCGGTGACCCGCTGGTCGATCGGCTGGAATCCTACGGGATGTCCCGGGTGGTGGGTGTGTTGGTGGTGTTTGCAGCGGGCGCAGGTATCCTGGCGTTGGCGCTTGTTGTGCTGATTCCGCTGCTGGGTAATCAGATTTCTGCCTTACGTGAACAGATTCCGGACATGCTTCGCTGGATAACTGAGGTTGCGCTGCCCTGGATCCAGACCAGAACCGGTGTGCCGATTACCGAGGTCAGACTTTCAGATGTGGGCGAGCGCATCCGCGAAAATCTCGGCGAAAACACTGGCGTAGTGGGTGCGTTGCTGGCGCAGGCAACCCGCTCGACAATGGGGTTGCTGACCTGGGTGGTCAATTTCGTGATGATCCCCGTGGTTGGCTTTTACCTGCTCAGGGATTGGGATGTCATTGTTGCGCGCATCAAGGGTCTGCTGCCGCGCGACCACGAGCCGCTGGTAGTCAAGCTGGCCCACGATTGCGACGAAGTGTTGGGCGCCTTCATCCGCGGCCAACTGCTGGTGATGCTCGGTCTGGGTATTCTCTACTCGCTGGGCCTGTGGGCGGTGGGCCTGGAGCTGGCTTTATTGATTGGCATGGTTGCGGGGCTGGCGAGCATCGTGCCCTATCTCGGATTTGCTGTAGGCATGGCAGCGGCACTGGTAGCTGCTATTTTCCAGTTCGGTGATGTGGCGCATCTGGTTGCAGTGGTTGCTGTGTTTACCGTGGCGCAAACCATTGAGGGGACCGTGCTTACGCCCTGGCTGGTGGGCGACCGTATCGGTTTGCACCCGGTGGCGGTGATTTTTGCGGTGCTTGCGGGCGGACACCTGTTCGGCTTCGTCGGTATACTTCTGGCCCTGCCGGTGGCGGCGGTGATCATGGTGCTGGTGCGTCATGCACATCAGAGCTATCTGGCGTCCGAGACCTATCAGAAATCCGACGATGAAGGGATTATCGAACTGGACGAGTTGAGAGAAGAGTGATGCTACCGGGCCAACCGATGCAGTTGCCACTTGGCGTCAAGCTCCGGGATGAGGCGACTTTCGCCAATTATTTTGCTGGCCCCAATGCAGTGGTCGTTGCGGCTGTGGAAACGCTTGCTGATCCGGCGTCATCCGCTGCGGAGCAGTGTGTCTATCTGTGGGGCGCGGCGGGAAGCGGCAGGTCGCATCTGCTGCAAGCCGCGTGTCACCGCATGGCTGATAACAACGGGTTAGCGATGTACCTGCCGCTGGATGACGTCATGGATCACGGTCCGGACATCCTTGAAGGCATGGATCAGTTCGATCTGTTATGCCTGGACGGGCTCGATGCGCTCGCCGGCCGGCATGAATGGGAAGAGGCGCTGTTTCATCTGTACAACCGATTGCGCGATCAGGGTGGCCGGCTGCTGGTGGCGGCTTCGGCCACGCCCCGTGAATTGGATCTTGAACTGCCTGACCTGGCGTCGCGTCTGAGCTGGGGCGTGGTTTACCAGCTGCAAGCTCTGGGTGATGAAGACAAGCAACGCATGCTCAAGCTGCGTGCGGAACTGCGTGGGCTGCAGCTTCCTGATGAAGTCGCCCGGTATATTCTCAGCCGTGGATCGCGGGGGATGACGGATATCTTTGCGGCGCTTGAGTTGCTCGATCAGGCTTCGCTGCAAGCCCAGCACAAACTGACGATTCCCTTCGTGAAACGTGTGATGGGCTGGTGATCAGGCCGCTGGCCTGACCACACCTCCATCTGCACCGTCAAACCTCGCCTGCACGCACCCGTTGCGCCTGAAAGGCCCAGCGTATGAAGTACAGCGCAGCGAGGAAATACACCGACGTGAACAGCACCAGCAATCCGCCATAGACCTCCCGCCCCGGCTGGAAACACACCAGCACGCCGTGAATGAAATACAGGTTGATTACGAAGCACAGGAACGCGTAAACACGCGGCCAGCCCATCAGTATGCCTGGCAGAAAGATCAGCAGCGGAATCAGTTGTACGCCGAGAATCACCAACGGATTGGCGCCGTGCAGGTCGGCGAAAAAACCGTTGTAGATCAGTATGGTCAATAACAAACCCAGGTAGCTCAGGGTGCCGATTACACGTGTTGCCTTGACCCGCGGCTCAAGAAAATCCAGCGCAGGGAGCGGCTTATTGCGGGCCATTGGCAGCCCCCGCAGCCAGTTGTTGTGCAATCACTGCAACGCGGCGGCCCAGCGCCTGGCACAACGTTGCCTCGTGCTCGTCAACCTTGCGTGATCCGTCTGCCCCGGCGTGATGACTGGCCCCGTAGGGTGTGCCGCCACCCCGGGTTTCGGTCAGAGCCGTTTCGGTATAGGGCAGGCCAACGATCAGCATGCCGTGGTGCAGAAGTGGCAATTGCATCGACAGCAGTGTTGTCTCCTGACCACCGTGCAGGCTGGCCGTGGAGGTGAAAGCGGCCGCAGGTTTGCCAGCGAGCGCGCCGGATAGCCACAGGCTGCTGGTGCCATCGACGAAATATTTCAGCGGTGCCGCCATATTGCCGAAGCGGGTAGGGCTACCGAGTACCAGGCCTGCACAGTTGCGCAGATCATCTTCGCTGCAGTACATCGCTCCGCTCTCCGGAATCTCCGGAATGCTCTGGCGGTTATCTGCAGACACCGGAGGCACAGTGCGCAACCGCGCCTCCATACCGCCCCGTTCGACGCCTTCGGCAATCAGTCGCGCCATTTTCGCGGTAGCGCCGTGCCGGCTGTAGTACAGCACCAGAACATAGGGTGCGCTCATGCGAACAACTCCAGAACCCGTTCCGGCGGCCGGGCGACAATAACGGTATCGCCTTTCACCACAATGGGCCGTTCGATCAGCTTGGGATAATCGACCATAGCCTGAACCAGTTGCGCCTCGCTCAGGTCAGAATCGTCAAGGTTCAGCTCTTTGTAGACATCTTCGCCCTTGCGCATCAGCTCGCGTGCACTCATGTTCAGCTTTGATAGCAGTTCGCTCAGCGTGGCATTGTCCGGCGGCGTTTCGAGGTAGCGAACCACCTCAGGCTCAACACCCTGCTTTTCGAGTAGCTCAAGGGCCTGGCGGGACTTCGAACAGCGGGGGTTATGATAGATACGCACGACTGCCATGGGTTTCTCCGATTCGGTCAGCGATAGCCGGGCCTGGGTGGCTCGCGGCAGGTATGATGGCTATTCTAAGCGTTATAAACCCAGCTGTCAGGGAGCCGTGATGCAGCCTCGATTGGAACAATCGGTGCATTTCTTACGTTATCTGGTCAAACGATTCTTCGCCGATAACTGCATGGAGACTGCAGCAGCTCTGACCTATACAACCCTGTTCGCTGTGGTGCCGATCATGACGGTCACCTATTCGATGCTGGCGGTTATCCCGCAATTCGGTGACGTCGGCGCACAGATTGAAGACTTCATCTTCCAGAATTTCGTCCCGTCGACCGGGGAGGCGTTGCGCCAGTACCTGTTCAGGTTCTCGGAACAGGCACGCCAGCTGACTGGCGTGGGTATTGCCACGCTGATGATTACTGCCTTTATCATGATGTTGAAGATCGAGAGTTCATTCAACGATATCTGGCACGTGCGCCAGCGTCGGCGGGGTATTTCCAGCTTTCTGCTGTACTGGGCTGTGCTCAGTTTGGGGCCGCTGCTGCTCGGCGCAGGTTTCGCCGTGAGCACTTATATCGCGTCCATGTCCCTGTTGCGCGAAGGTGCGGTGTTCGCCGAAGCTGGACGCTGGATGCTGAGGTGGGTGCCGTTGTTGTTGAGCATGGCAGCCTTTACCCTGACCTATATGGCTGTACCGAACACACGGGTGCCCTTGAAGCATGCCTTGGCCGGCGGGGTGCTGGTGGCGCTGTTATTCGAGAGTGCCAAGGCTATATTTGGTCTGTATCTGCGGTTGTTTCCGGGATATGAACTGATCTATGGCGCGTTCTCGGCGTTCCCGCTGTTCCTGCTGTGGATTTTCATCAGCTGGATGATCATCCTGTTCGGCGCGGAGCTGGTGGCCAGCCTCGCCAACAGTCAGGCGTGGAAGCGTCCCGTATACCCGCGTCTGGTCTATCTGCTGGGCTTGTTGCGGATATTCCTCGATGCGCACAGCCGTGGCCAGTCCGTGCATCTGGACAGGGCGAGAGCTGCTGGATGGGAGTTTCGCGAGGACGTATGGCTGGAAATGACAGACTGGCTGGAATCCGAGCACATCATTACCCGGGTCCAACAGGGCGGGTTCGTTCTCAGCCGTGATCTTGAGGAGATAGACTTGGCTGATTTCCTGGCCAATGTGCCGGAAGCGATTCCCGGTCCGGGTAGATTGCCGCGCCAGCTGGCAGGCGATCCGGCCTGGTATCCACCCTTTGTTGCCGCTGTCTCTGAACTGGAGAATCAGCGCAGACACATCATGGGCGGCAGCCTCAAAAGTTGGCTATGTGGCGCCGGCCATGCCGGGCAGACTGCTTACTCTGGTTCTGACAAGGAGACCCAATGACCACCCCCCTTAGCAGATTCTGGCTACTCGGCATGTTTTTTATGTTGAGTGCCTGCGGCGGCAATAGCTGGCAGGATCAGCACGGTAACCGTATCACTGAGGACGAGCTGTCCGGGCGGCCGATGCTGGTGAATTATTGGGCGGAGTGGTGTGGGCCTTGCCGTGACGAACTGCCCGAGCTGAATGCACTGGCCGAAGCGCGGCCGGATGTTGCAGTGCTGGGGATCAATTTTGACGGCATAGACGGAGCCGCCCTGACGCAGCTCAGCGACGAAATGGGCATAGACTTTCCGGTGCTGGGAAAGGATTTCGCCGAGACCATGCAGTTGGTGCATCCACAAGTATTGCCGACCACTTATCTACTGGATGAACAGGGAAACGTGATCCGTACGTTGCAGGGGCCGCAGGATGAAGCAGCCTTGCTGGCAGCGCTTGACGACGCAGCGGTGACGCCATGAGTCGTTTTACCATGCATGCCTGCGTCCGGGGCCGGGTGCAGGGCGTAGGGTTTCGGCACGCGACGGTACAGCAGGCAAGCAAGCTGGGTATCGTTGGCTGGGTGCGAAATCTACCGGATGGCTCAGTCGAGTGCCTGATTACCGGCCCTCAACAGGCAATCGATGATATGACCGACTGGTTGCGAACCGGCCCTGAGCGTGCCGGAGTGGATTCGCTTGAGCTGATTGCGCGTGAGCTGCAGGAGTTCGACAGGTTCGAGCAGAGATAGAGTCGATTCGCGAGGGCTTCAGTCTTTCACGTACCAGTAGCGGTACCAGTAATCCTGTACCTTGTCCGGGTATCTATGGCTGCCAAGACTGCCGTTATACCGGCCGAGGGCCCGCCGAAGATTGCCTTTCTCAAGGTTCAGATAGTATTTGAGGATGGTGCAGCCATAGCGCAGGTTGGTCGCCAGATCGATCAGATTGTCTTCCGGACGCCCCAACTCCTTCTTCCAGAACGGCATGACCTGCATGACACCCTGCGCGCCGACTCGCGACAGCGCGTAACGGTCGAACAGGCTTTCTACGTGAATGACCGCCAGGACCAGATCGGGCTTGAGCCCGGCGCGGGTCGCCTGGCTGTGAACCTGACGCAGGAAGTGCAACCGCTCCCGTTCGTCCGGCAGGTAGTGGCGCATGCGTGTCGACATGTCCAATAGCCAGACTTCGGCATCGAAGCGATCATCGAAACTGTCGGCTTCGGCAATTGCTTCAATGAGAGCCGCTTTGAGCGCCGGGTCGACCGTGGCCGGCGCGTTGGCAAACGCGCCGGAGCAAGGCCCGAGGAGCAGGGCGGTCACTATCCATGTGGCCAGCCGGATCATGGGTGTGATCAGGCCTTGGTAATCTGTCCAAGCAGAAAATCGAGCATTTCTGCAACCGGCAGGTTCTGTGCGTGCTTGTCCCGACGGTATTTGTACTCCAGCTGGCCTTCAGCGAGGCCACGGTCGCTGATCACCACGCGGTGCGGTATGCCAATAAGGTCCATATCGGCAAACTTGACGCCAGGGCTGGTTTTCTTGTCGCGGTCGTCCATCAGCACATCGATACCGGCCTGCTGCAGCGCTGCGTAGAGCTCTTCGGTTTTCTCGCGCACTGCTTCCGAGCTTTCCATCTTCATCGGAATCAACGCCACCTGGAAGGGCGCAAGGGCGTCCGGCCAGAGAATGCCCCGGTCGTCGTAGTTCTGTTCGATGGCCGACGCAACAACGCGGGACACACCAATGCCATAGCAACCCATGGTCAAAGTGGTGGTTTTGCCTTGTTCATTGAGCACCTGGCAGTTCATCGCTTCGCTGTACTTACGGCCAAGCTGGAAGATGTGACCAACCTCGATGCCGCGCTTGATGACCAGTGTGCCATTGCCGTCCGGGCTGGTGTCGCCCTCGACCACGTTGCGCAGATCGGCTACTTCGCTGAACTGAGCGTCGCGATCCCAGTTCACGCCAGTAAAGTGTTTGCCGTCTTCGTTCGCACCGCACACGAAATCGGCCAGCCAGGCTGCGCTATGGTCGGCAATTACCTTGATGTTCAGTCCAACTGGACCAATGGAGCCGGGCTTGCAGCCAATCACTTGCTGGATCTGCTGCTCGCTGGCAAAAGTCAGCGGCGCATGGATAGCCGGATGGTTCTCGGCTTTGATTTCATTAAGCTCATGGTCGCCGCGCAGGATCAACGCAATCAGCGGCTGCGGCTTATCCTTCTCGGCAGCGCCAAGCACGATAAGCGTCTTCACCGACTGCTGTGCCGGCACCTTGAGGAACTGGCTGACCGCCTCGATAGTGAGCTGATCAGGTGTGTCTACCACCTGACGTTCCTGACTTGGTGCTGGGCGGTCGCCCGACGGCAGCAGGGCTGTGGCCTTTTCCATGTTCGCGGCGTAGGAGCCGGAATCGGAAAATACGATAGCGTCTTCACCGGACTCGGCCAACACGTGGAATTCATGCGAGCCTTCACCACCGATAGAGCCGTTATCGGCCACTACCGGGCGGAAATCCAGGCCAAGGCGGCTGAAAATATTGCAGTAGGCCTGATACATGACATCGTAGGTTTGCTGCAGTGACCCCTGGTCCATGTGGAAGGAGTAGGCGTCCTTCATGGTGAATTCCCGGGCGCGCATCAACCCAAAACGTGGGCGAATCTCGTCACGGAACTTGGTTTGCACCTGATACAGGTTGAGCGGCAATTGCTTGTAACTGCTGATCTCGTTGCGCGCCAGCTCGGTGATGATTTCTTCATGTGTCGGACCCACGCAAAATTCGCGGTCGTGGCGATCCTTCAGGCGTAGCAGTTCGGGTCCGTATTGCTCCCAGCGGCCGGATTCCTGCCAGAGTTCCGCGGGCTGAATGGCCGGCATTAATACTTCCAGGGCGCCGGCATTGTCCATTTCTTCACGGACGATTTTCTCGACCTTACGCAGTACCCGCAGCCCCATCGGAAGCCAGGTGTACAGGCCGGAGGCGATCTTGCGAATCATGCCGGCGCGCAACATCAATTGATGGCTGATGACCGTAGCGTCCGCGGGTGTTTCCTTGAGGGTAGAGATCAGATAGTTGCTGGTACGCATAGGGAAGGAGGGTCCTGAGATCAAGGTCAGATTTATCGGCCGTATTGTACGGTTGTGACTGGCCTGCGTATAGCCTGGCCCGGCGCCTGGCAGGGTTACGTGCGAACAATAAAAAACCCGGCCGAAGCCGGGTTTCTCAATCAACTACAGCCTGGGTTACAGCAGATCCCAGGAGTAGGAGACAATCAGGCGGTTCTCGTCGATATCGCCATCCCACTCCCTAACGCCTCCGGCAGCCTGACGTACTGTCGCGTTGCGCCAGAGGATGTTGAGACCTTCAAGTGTACCGTTCTGTACGGTGTAGCTGATGTTGGTGTCACGTTCCCAGCGGCTGTCGCGCTCAATATCTTCGTAGTCGGTGTCGATGTCACTGCTGGTGATGTAGCGGGTCATGAAGGTCAGACCGGGGATACCCAGGCCGGCGAAGTCATAGTCATAACGGGCCTGCCAGGAGCGCTCGTCCTTGGCGTTGAAGTCGGAGTACTGAACCGAGTTGGCCAGGAAGACCGCGCCATCCATGTAGGAGTAACCGCTGTCACCGTTCATGCGCTGATAGGCCACGGTGAAGCCATGGTTGCCAGCGCCCAGAGTCAGGGCGAGAGAGGTGGCGTCATTGTCATAGGTCGTCGCGCCAGGACTGTCATCAGAAGTGTGATAGTGCGACAGCTCGGAGGTCAGACTCAGCCCGTCAGTCAGTTCGGCGGTATGAGCGAGGCCCAGGAAATGGCGCTTCCACATTTCATCCGCCTTGGAGGTGTACAGCGTAGCGGCCAATGCGTCGTTGAATGTATAGGAGCCGCCCAGGTAGCTGACATCTTCGCCTTCAACGTCGTATGCGCCGTCAGTCTGCGATGAACCAGCCATCTCGCCCCGATCCGTCATGCGGCCGGCTTCGACGAACAATCCGTCAATGGACTCGTTGGTTACGCTATAGCCGAAATAGTGGTTGGGCAGCAGACGGGCGTCTTCATAGGCGACAACGGGGTTTTCCACGAAATGGGTACCGTAGCGAAGTACGGTGTCTTCCGCGATGCGCCCTTTTACTGTCCCGCGAATTTCAGCGTATTCATTGGGAGCGGTACCGTCGGGATCAACTGGAAGGATACCTGTTCCGGTCCGGCCTCCGCCGCTGTCCAGCTTGAGGCCGCCCATGGCAGTTACATCGAAGCCCAGGCCGATCAGGCCTTCGCTATACCCGGACTGGAAGTCGAGAACCATACCGGTCGCTGCTTCTTCACGGATGCCGTCAGAATTGCCGTCGGCATCACGGAAATCACGATTAAAATACATAGTACGGCTGCTCAAGGTCGCCGTTGCGCCTTCAACAATGCCTACACCGGGAGTGGATTCTTGTGCCAGCGCCTGTGATGCAATCAACCCGTTACCCATGGCCACGGCCAGAGCGAGGGAACTCCATTTGACAGCGTTTCTCATTGTGTACTCCTTCAGTAAAAAAGCTTCGAGGTCCAACTGAACCAATTTTCTTTTTTATTATCCGGTAACATTAAAGCACTAAATGGAATAGGTGTGAAAGAACGACATTCCGACACCGTTTCTAGACTTATTCAGGTCCAAGTTTGTCGTAGCAACAGATGTCGGTAGCCGGCTGGCAATGAATGCAATTCGGTGAGATATCGTGCTCCTTTCCGTGGCCAAACTGAATATTCGGTTCATTGTTGAATTCATCTGGGGGGCATATGTTCGAACTTCATCCGCAACTCGCTCATGATGGCATTTTGATAGGAGATTATCCGCTCAGTCGTTTGCTCATGATCAATGACGCCAACTATCCTTGGTTTGTATTAGTCCCGCGGCGCGAAGAAGTCCAGGAGATATTCCAACTGGATAAGGCGGACCAGGCCCAACTTCTGGAGGAGTCATGCCTGTTAGCCGAAGCAATCAAGGATGCCTTTGCTGCCCATAAGCTGAATATAGCTGCGCTGGGAAATATGGTCAGCCAATTACATCTTCATCATATTGCGCGGTATCGTGATGATGCGGCTTGGCCTTCGCCGGTTTGGGGTAAGCATCCGGCGAAGCCCTACCAGGAAGCAGAGTGCCACGAGCGCATCGGCAGGCTGCAAGCCGTTCTGTCAGCCGACTTTGTATTTGCGGAGGTATGACATGAGCAAACAACTGGAAGACCGTATCGATGATCTGGAAGCCAAGATGGCTTTTCAGGACGACACCATCCAGGCCCTGAACGATATGGTGGGTAAACAACAACTGGAACTGGATACCTTGCGCCGGGCTGTGGAGTTACTAGCCAGCCGCCAGGCAGATCTGGCAGCGTCCTTGCCGGGAGAAGCGGCGGATGATGAGCCGCCGCCGCATTACTGATCACACCGCTGATTGCAGGCAGGGAATCAGTCGATAATTGTGACGTCCTCTGCCTGCAAGCCTTTTTCTCTGCGCGCTACCACGAATTCAACGCGCTGGCCTTCTACCAGAATACGGTGCCCGTCGCCGCGGATTGCGCGGAAATGGACGAATACGTCTTCGCCCTGATCCCGGGAGATGAAACCGAAGCCCTTGCTGGTGTTGAACCATTTGACAGTGCCGGCTTCGCGGTCATCGTCTTCTTCGTACGTGTCGTTCTCATCTGCTCGACCTGAATGAGAGCGGGCAAGTTGTCTGACCAGAGCAAGAATAGTGCTGATGCAGACAGCCGCAATTGCCATGGCGAGCGCGTAGATCATCAACGCTTCAGCAGCTACAGCGCCAAACAGGACAGCGAGCGGAATCAGGGTCGCAATTATCAGCAGGACACCTGCGATGAGCCATGCAATGCGCCGTCCTGATGCAGCGGGCACAGCCGCGTTATTGAACTGCTGCATATTGATCAGACCCAGCAGCATGGCAGCAAGGGCAACCAGATCGATCGGGCCGGCCTGGGAAAAGAGCGGAATGCTGAAATACAGCCCGGTGAATAGCGCCACCAGACCGATCAAGAGGTGAAGATAACGAATGCTTTTCAAGTTGTTCATCCTTAGATTCATGACAATAAAATAAACCGGCAAACGGCGATTTATGGCCGGGTGCGAACTCTAACCTGAAACACCCAGTGTCACAAAATGGACGAAGGTCGACCCTGGTTAAAAGCGGACCAGGCCCGCTTTTAACCAAGGGATTGCTGTCGTTTCGTCGCGGCCGCGAACAAACGTCAGTCTATGGTGCTCAGCTTTCCAGCAGGCTGCGCAACATCCATGCGGTCTTTTCGTGAAACTGCATGCGCTGGGTCAGCAGGTCAGCGGTGGGTTCATCATTGGTTGAATCACAGGAGGGGAAGATGCCGCGCGCAGTGCGCACGCAGGCTTCGTGTCCTTCAACCAGCAGGCGGATCATATCCTTGGCTTCGGGTACGCCTTCCTCTTCCTTTATAGAGCTCAGCTCGACAAACTTCTTGTAAGTACCCGGCGCCGGAAAACCCAGGGTACGGATGCGCTCGGCAATATCATCCACTGCCAGCGCCAGTTCGTTGTAGTGGGTTTCAAACATCATATGCAGCGTCTGGAACATCGGACCTTTGACGTTCCAATGGAAGTTGTGGGTCTTCAGATAAAGCGTATAGGTGTCAGCCAACAGGTGAGATAAACCGTCAGCGATGGTGGCGCGGTCTTGTTCGGAAATACCGATATCGATTTTCATGGGGACTCCTTGGTTGATCGAACGTACAGAACCTCTATAGCAACGCTTAGGCAAGCCATGCCGCGGTGAGTTTGCACGTCGAAACGAGCGGGATGTTAGTCCGGTTCGCTTCCGGTCAATCACCTTGATCGGCCTGCGTCATACTGTTATCGAGGCTTCCTGGCTGCAACCAGTATAGGGAGTGTGATGCAGTGCTCAACCCTTGTTTGCCAGTCACGCCTTCCGGGCTGGCTGCCGGGCTGGCAACGGGTCCGGCATGCGTGCGGGAACGGATGCCTTTCATCCTGTAAGACCGTAGTGCTGAATATCCTACAGCCTGTGCTGGCGCGGCAAGCGATTCAGCAGAGCTCTCCCCGCGGCGGGACGAATTCGGGTATATTATGGCGCTTTTATGCGAGCGGACTGGCGGCCACAGTGCGGCACCGCCCAACTCAGCCCGATTCGTCGACAACAGGAACACCACACCATGATGCGTACCCATTATTGCGGCCAGCTGAACGAAACGCTGGCGGACCAGGAAGTCACACTTTGCGGCTGGGTCCACCGCCGCCGCGACCATGGCGGGGTGATCTTTCTCGACATACGTGACCGCGAAGGTCTGGCACAGGTTGTTTTCGATCCGGATCGCGAAGAGACCTTTGCAGCCGCTGACCGGGTGCGCAGTGAGTACGTGGTCAAGGTGCGCGGCAAGGTCCGTCCGCGTCCCGCTGGCGCGGTGAACCCGAACATGGCCTCCGGCGCGATTGAAGTGCTGGGTTATGATCTCGAAGTGCTCAACCAGGCCGAAACACCGCCGTTCCCGCTGGATGAGTATTCTGACGTGGGGGAGGAAACGCGTCTGCGTTACCGCTTCATCGACCTGCGTCGTCCTGAGATGGCCGAGAAGCTGAAGTTGCGCTCGCGCATTACCAGCAGCATCCGCCGTTATATGGATGAGAACGGATTCCTCGACGTTGAAACGCCGATTCTGACCCGCGCAACGCCGGAAGGCGCGCGTGATTATCTGGTGCCCAGCCGCACCCACCCCGGCAGCTTCTTTGCGCTCCCGCAGTCGCCCCAGCTGTTCAAGCAGTTGCTGATGGTGGCCGGGTTTGACCGCTACTATCAGATTGCCAAGTGCTTCCGTGATGAAGATCTGCGCGCTGACCGTCAGCCCGAGTTCACCCAGATCGATATCGAAACAAGCTTTCTTGACGAAACCGACATCATGGGCCTGACCGAAGGCATGATTCGTGGGCTGTTCAAGGAAGTGCTCGGTCTCGAACTCGACGCCTTCCCGCACATGAGCTTCGAAGAAGCCATGCGCCGTTACGGATCGGACAAGCCGGACCTGCGTAACCCGCTGGAACTGGTGGACGTGGCTGATCAATTGAGCCAGGTTGAATTCAAGGTCTTCAGCGGTCCGGCTACGGACCCGAAAGGTCGTGTTGCTGCGTTGCGCGTGCCGGGCGGGGCGAGCATGCCGCGCAAGCAGATTGACGATTACACCAAGTTTGTCGGCATCTACGGCGCCAAGGGCCTGGCCTATATAAAGGTCAACGAGCGCGCCAAAGGTCTGGAGGGCTTGCAGTCGCCGATCGTCAAGTTCATTCCTGAGGATAACCTCAACGTCATTCTCGATCGGGTTGGCGCAGTGGACGGCGACATTGTGTTCTTCGGTGCCGACAAGGCCAAGATCGTGTCCGAGGCACTGGGCGCGCTGCGTATCAAGCTTGGCCATGACCTGAATCTGCTCACCTGTGAATGGGCTCCGCTGTGGGTCGTTGACTTCCCGATGTTCGAGGAGAACGACGACGGCAGCCTGAGCGCATTGCACCATCCGTTCACCGCGCCGAAATGCACGCCGGAAGAGCTGGCGGCCAATCCGGCCAACGCCCTGTCACGTGCCTATGACATGGTGCTTAACGGCACCGAGCTGGGCGGCGGGTCGATTCGTATCCACCGCAAGGATATGCAGCAGACCGTGTTTGGCATCCTCGGCATCAGCGCCGAAGAGCAGCAGGAGAAATTCGGCTTCCTGCTCGACGCATTGAAATACGGTGCGCCGCCGCACGGTGGTCTGGCGTTCGGACTGGATCGCCTGGTCATGCTGATGACCGGCGCTGCGTCGATCCGTGAAGTCATCGCCTTCCCGAAAACCCAGAGCGCTGCGGACGTCATGACCCAGGCGCCGGGTATGGTTGATACCAAGCAATTGCGCGAGCTGCACATTCGTCTGCGCGAGCAACCGAAGGTCGAAGGTTAATAATGCGTTAAGGAGTCTCTGAAAACGTAGCGGGCGTAAGCCGCGCTGCGCTTACCTGGAGGCTCCTTGATCGAGTACGGAGTTATTCATGGCCGGACATTCCAAATGGGCCAATATCAAGCACCGCAAGGCCGCTCAGGACGCCAAGCGGGGCAAGGTATTTACCAAGCTGATTCGTGAGCTGACCGTGGCCGCCAAGCTCGGCGGGCCGGTGCCAGCCGATAACCCACGCTTGCGGTCAGCGGTCGACAAGGCGCTGACGGCGAACATGACCCGCGACACTATCGATCGTGCGATCGCTCGTGGTGCCGGCAGTAATGATGCCGACAACATGGAAGAGCTCACCTATGAAGGCTATGGCGCGGGTGGGGTGGCGATTCTTGTTGAGGTCATGACTGATAACCGCAATCGCACCGTCAGCGAGGTACGCCATGCCTTCAACAAGTGTGGTGGCAACCTGGGTACTGACGGGTCGGTAGCCTACCTGTTTACCCGCCGCGGTCAGATCAGCTACGCCGCGGGAACCGACGAGGAGGCCTTGCTTGAGGCTGCACTCGAGGCCGGTGCCGAGGATGTGGTGACCAATATGGACGGTTCGCTGGATGTGTTCACCGCCTTCGAAGAGTTCGGAGCGGTCAAGGACGCGTTGGACGCCGCTGGATTTATCAGCGAGTCGGCGGACGTGGCGATGATCCCGTCAACGACTACGACACTGGATCTGGATACCGCGGAGAAAGTGATCCGTCTGGTCGACATGCTGGAAGATCTGGACGACGTGCAGAACGTGTACAGTAATGCCGACATTCCGGATGATGTGCTGGAACAGATGAGCTGACCGAGGCGGCGATCAACGGCGCTGTCCGCAGAGCATCATGGGAGGCGTTG
The DNA here is from genome assembly GCF_012844345.1 of Pseudomonas sp. gcc21. Lineage (NCBI taxonomy): Bacteria > Pseudomonadati > Pseudomonadota > Gammaproteobacteria > Pseudomonadales > Pseudomonadaceae > Pseudomonas > Pseudomonas sp. gcc21. Next base: position 139,138 of record NZ_CP051625.1, read on the forward strand.
CCTCCCATTTTCATATCGGGCATCTTGCCTGTATGACTGCGCAGCACACCGCGGACGGTGGCGCTGGCGATCTTCAAGGAAACGATATACATGGCCCTGATACTGGGTATCGACCCCGGCTCGCGGATAACCGGCTTCGGCATTGTTCGTGAGCGGGCAGGGCAGTGCGAGTATGTGACCTCTGGTTGCATCCGCCTGGGGGATGGACCTTTCCCGGGCCGGCTACAACAGATATTCGAGCATTTGTCCGAGTTGATCACTACCTACCAGCCGACCATTCTGAGCATCGAGCAGGTGTTCCTCGCACGCAATCCCGATTCGGCGCTCAAGCTGGGCCAGGCGCGTGGCGCGGCGATTGTGGCTGCAGTCAATGCGGGTCTGGATGTGCATGAATACACTGCGCGTCAGGTGAAGCAATCTGTAGTCGGCACGGGCGCGGCGGACAAAACGCAGGTGCAGCACATGGTGACCCAGCTTTTGGGTTTGTCGGGTACGCCTCAGGCCGATGCGGCCGATGCACTGGCCATCGCCCTGTGTCATGCCCATTCGGCTGCGTTGCACGCGCAACTGGGGGGCGGATTGATCGGGCTGCGCTCGGGGCGAATGCGTCGCCGTTAATAGAGAGAGGAAGACGAGTGATTGGCAGGCTGACAGGCATTTTGCTGGAGAAACAACCGCCGCATATTCTGCTGGACGTCCAGGGCGTGGGCTACGAGCTGGACGCGCCCATGAGCACGTTCTATCAACTACCGGCGACGGGCGAAAAAACCACGCTGCACACGCATATGGTAGTGCGCGAAGATGCCCAACTGCTTTACGCCTTTTCAACAAAGCGGGATCGCGAGTTGTTCCGCGAGCTGATCCGTCTGAACGGCGTCGGCCCCAAGCTGGCGCTGGCGCTGATGTCGGGGCTGGATGTCGATGAGCTCGTTCGGGCGGTGCAGTCACAGGATACCAGCGCGCTGACCAGGGTGCCGGGCGTCGGCAAGAAAACCGCCGAACGCTTGTTGGTCGAGCTCAAGGACAGATTCAAGGCATGGGAGGCCATGCCCGGGTCATTCAAGCCACTGGTAACCGGTGTTGCTGCGGCGCCGTCGATGACGGCAGACGCCGTCAGTGCTTTGATCACGCTCGGCTATAAGCCGCAGGAGGCGAGCAAGGCGGTGGCAGCAGTAGAAGAAGACGGGCTGAGCAGCGAAGAGTTGATTCGCCGTGCGCTCAAGGGCATGGTGTAGCAGCTGCAGCGCTACTGTCAGACATTAATCGCCACGGACACCGCATGCTGGAAGAAGACCGTTTGATCGCTGCCGCCCCTCGGCAGCAGGAAGAAGTGATAGACCGGGCAATTCGCCCGTACCGGTTGGCCGATTACATCGGTCAGCCGACCGTGCGCGAGCAAATGGAGCTGTTCATCAAGGCAGCCAAGGGTCGCGGCGAGGCGCTGGATCATGTGCTGATCTTCGGTCCGCCGGGCCTGGGCAAGACCACTCTGGCCAATATCATTGCTCAGGAAATGGGCGTGAAAATCAAGAGCACCTCCGGCCCGGTGCTCGAGCGGGCCGGCGATCTGGCGGCCATGCTCACCAACCTTGAAGCAGGTGATGTGCTGTTTGTTGATGAAATTCATCGCCTGTCGCCCGTGGTCGAGGAAATCCTCTACCCGGCGATGGAGGACTATCAGCTCGATATCATGATCGGTGAGGGCCCTGCGGCACGCTCGATCAAGCTGGACCTGCCCCCTTTTACGCTGGTCGGAGCGACCACCCGCGCCGGGATGCTGACCAATCCATTGCGGGACCGTTTTGGTATTGTCCAGCGCCTGGAGTTCTATGGGGTTGATGATTTGTCGGTGATCGTGGGCCGTTCGGCCGGAATCCTCGGACTGGATCTGCATCCGGACGGTGCCAGGGAGATCGCGCGCCGTTCGCGGGGCACACCGCGTATCGCCAATCGTTTGCTGCGTCGAGTACGTGATTTCGCGGAGGTGCGTAACCACGGAAAGATTACCAAGGACGTTGCCGATAAGGCTCTGAATCTGCTGGATGTGGATGAACAAGGTTTCGATCATATGGACCGACGGTTACTGCTGACCATGATCGACAAGTTTGATGGCGGCCCGGTGGGGGTGGACAGCCTGGCGGCAGCCATCAGCGAAGAGCGGCACACCATAGAAGATGTCCTCGAGCCTTACCTGATTCAACAGGGTTTCATCATGCGCACGCCACGTGGGCGGGTTGTGACCCGGCACGCCTACCTGTATTTTGGCCTCGATCTTCCGGCGACGATGGAACAGATGTCGCGGGACCTGTTTGATCCCGGCTGACGCAGAAAAAATATTTTCGCTTCCCCGAGAATTTCTATATGCAAGAGCTTCGGTTGTATCTACATTATGCGCGCTGACACTTCAGGGACACCGTTTTCCATACGGGCCCGGGTCTACTTCGAAGACACCGATGCCGGGGGCATCGTCTACTACGTCAACTATCTGAAATTCATGGAGCGGGCGCGAACCGAGCTGGTACGCAGCCTGGGATTCAACCAGAGCAGATTGCAGGGCGATAACGTCATTTTCGTAGTGCACTCGGTAGCGGCTCGCTATCACGCGCCCGCTCGTCTGGACGATGAACTTGTGATCTCTGCGGAGGTCTTGGAACTCAAGCGAACGAGCGTCCGCTTCCGCCAGCAGGTGAAACGGGCGGATGACATGGTGTTATGTGAGGGCGAAATTCTCGTAGCCTGCGTTAATGCAGACCACTACAAGCCCATAAAAATTCCAGCTGCTATGAGCGAAGCCTTCAAGGCTTGCCAGGCAGCACCTGTACGGCCGAGTTAGGAGAGGCAAGAGTGCAAGCTGATCAAATGTCAATGTGGCACCTTATATCCAGTGCGAGTCTGTTGGTGCAGCTGGTTATGCTGGTTCTGGTGGCCGCATCCGTAGTGTCCTGGGTAATGATTTTCCAGCGTAGCACTACTATTCGCTCGGCCAAGGCCGCGCTGGAAAATTTCGAAGACCGGTTCTGGTCCGGCATAGACCTGTCCAAGCTGTATCGTCAGGTAACCGGCAGTCCGGATAGCGATTCCGGTCTGGAGCAGATCTTCCGCGCAGGTTTCAAGGAATTCTCGCGGATGCGTCAGCAGACCGGAGTGGATCCAGAGGCTGTCATGGAAGCGGTACAGCGTTCCATGCGCGTGGCTATCTCCCGCGAGGAGGAGAAGCTCGAGCAGCACCTGTCTTTCCTGGCGACGGTTGGTTCGACCAGCCCTTATGTCGGTCTGTTCGGTACGGTGTGGGGGATCATGAACTCCTTCCGCGGGTTGGCCACTGTGCAGCAAGCCACGCTGGCAACGGTTGCACCGGGCATTGCCGAAGCACTTATCGCTACGGCCATGGGGCTATTTGCAGCTATTCCTGCGGTGATCGCCTATAACCGATTCTCTGCGCGCTCCGAGACGTTGATCAGCCGCTATTACACATTCGCTGACGAGTTCTCGAGCATCCTGCACCGTCGCGTGCATAGCCGGGACGAATAACAGGAGTCACGATGCAGGTTCAAGGCAGACGCCGCAAACGCAAACCGGTCGCCGAAATGAACGTCGTGCCCTATATCGACGTCATGCTGGTTTTGCTGGTGATTTTCATGGTGACCGCGCCCATGCTCAACCAGGGCGTGAAGGTCGACCTGCCGCAGGTGTCCAGCGAGGTGCTGCCCTCCGACAGCAATCAGCAAGTGCTGACCCTGTCTGTTCTGGCGGACGGCACCTATTACTGGAATCTGGGTGAAGCAGTGGATACCGAGAACCAGAGCGAGAGCGCTGTGTCTCTCGAGGAAATGTCAGAGAAGGTGACCAAGATTATCAATGCCCGACCGGATACGTTGGTATACATACGGGGCGATGAGTCGGCCAATTACGGTATCGTGGTAACCGCTATGGCAACGCTGCAACAGGCTGGCGTTCCCAATGTCGGATTGATTACCGAGGCACCGTGAATACGCGCGAACACCGGACTCCGGAAGAACACTCGGCAGGTTACGCTGCGCCTCTGCTGAAGGCGCTGGCGGTTCACCTGGTGGTAGCGATGATGCTGTTCGTTTCGTTCTCCTCAGCCCCCGAGTTCGAGCCGGCCAAGCCCATCGTGCAGGCGACTCTGGTACAGCTGGATTCGAAGAGCCCGGCGACCAACCAGACTGATCAGAAGATCGCCGGCGAATCGGCGCGCACGGCCGCGCCGCGCCACGAAGCCGAAGAGCTGGAACAACAGCAACAGCAGCAGCAACAGGAACAGGAAGCAGCCCAGCGCGCCGCCGAGGCCGAAAAGCAGGCCGCTGCCGCCGCAGCTGAAGCAGCCCGGGCCGAGCAGGAACGAAAGGCTGCTGCGGCGCGCGCCGAGGCAGAGCAGAAAGCCAGGCAGCAGGCTGAAGAAGAGATCAAGCGCAAAGCGGATGCCGCACGCAAAGCCGCTGAAGAAGAGGCTCGCAAGAAAGCCGCTGAAGCAGAGGCGGCGAAGAAGAAGGCTGCTGAGGAGGCCAAACGCAAGGCCGAAGAAGCTGCCAAACAGAAAGCCGCTGAAGCGGCCAGGAACAAAGCTGCTGAGGAAGCAAAAAAGAAAGCCGCCGAGGAGGCAAAGAAAAAAGCTGAAGCTGATCGCGTTGCCCGGCAGAAGCGCGAACAGGAAGAAGCCCGCGCCAAGGCGTTGGCCGAGTTGCTGGCTGAGGAAACGCAATACCAGCAGGCTCAGGCCAATCAGGTAGGTGACGAGGTAGCGGCCAGTTATGAAGACGTCATTCGGCGTTACGTTAGCGCTCAATGGCGCCGTCCACCCACCGCGCGAAACGGTATGGTGGTAGAAGTGAAGATCAGCATGTTGCCTACCGGGCAGATTACCGATGCGGTAGTGTCTCGTTCGAGTGGTGATGCGGGCTTTGACCAATCGGCAGTGCAGGCGGTGCGTAATGTGGGACGGATCCCGGAAATGCAACAATTGTCGCGGGATGATCCAACAACGTTCGATCGCAGGTTTCGTAACCTGACCCTGCGATTCAGGCCAGAGGACTTGTCATTTTGATAAAAGCAGCGAAATTAACCCGTTTATGGATGGCGGCCCTGGCCGTATTGTTCATGGCGCAGACGGCAATGGCGCAGAACGCTATTGAAATCACCCGTGGCACGGACAAGGCGACCCCGGTCGCAGTCGTTCCGCTTGGTTGGCAAGGTTCCTCGCCATTGCCTGAGGATGTGGCTGAGATTGTCGGCAATGACCTTGGTCATACCGGCATGTTTGTCGCGTTTGATCGCGGCAACATGCTCAGCTATCCGACCCAGGCCAGTGAGATATTCCCGCGGGACTGGAACGCGCTGGGGGTGCAGTACGTAGTGGCTGGCCGCGTTACCAATCCTTCGGCTGACCGCTTCGAAATCAAATATGTGCTTTACGGTGTGGCTCGTGAAGAGGTTCTGCTGTCCAAGACAGTAAGCGGTACCCAGCGGCAGCTGCGTGATATGGCGCACCATATGAGCGACGAGATTTTCGAGGAGCTCACCGGCGTCAAGGGGGCGTTCAATACCAAGCTGCTCTACGTGGCTGCTGAGCGTCACTCTGCGGACAATACGCGCTTCACATTGCAGCGTTCGGATTATGACGGCGCCCGTGCGGTGACTCTGCTCCAGTCCAAGGAGCCGATTCTGACGCCTTCCTATGCGCCGGATGGCCAGCGTATTGCGTACGTGTCTTTCGAGTCGCGCCGGCCGGAAATTTATGTTCATTACGTACAGACAGGGCGGCGCGAGCGTATCACCAGCTTCGAGGGCCTCAACGGGGCTCCGGCATGGTCGCCCGATGGCGAGCGGCTGGCATTTGTATTATCGCGGGATGGCAATCCCGAGATTTACGTGATGAATCTCGCCACCAAGGATATGCGGCGGGTGACCAACCACTACGGCATCGACACCGAGCCGGACTGGATGGATAACAACACGATCGTGTTCACTTCCGATCGGGGTGGTCGACCACAGATTTACAAGCAGAATATAAACGGCGGATCTTCGGAGCGCCTGACATTTGTTGGCAACTATAATGCTAACGCCAAGCTTTCGGTGGATGGGCAGACCATGGTCATGGTCCACCGGCAGCAGGGCTACCGTAATTTTCATATTGCCACTCAGGATCTGAAGAGCGGCAATCTGAGGATTTTGACAGAAACGTCGCTGGATGAGTCGCCTACTGTCGCTCCCAACGGCACTATGTTAATTTATGCCACCCGTCAACAGGGAAAAGGCGTTCTCATGCTGGTCTCGACTAACGGTCGTGCGCGGTCGGTCATACCGACACAGTTCACCGACCTGCGCGTGCCTTCATGGTCACCGTACCTGCCTTAGGGTGCAACAACACAAACCGTATGGGGTTTCAGGAGTTATATGATGGAAGTTATCAAGTTCGGCAAAGCAGCAGCTCTGATCGTAGCTTTTGGTGTAGTTGTAGGTTGTTCCTCCAAGGGTGGTGACGCGTCCGGTTCTGGCGCTGGCACAGGGGCAGTTGACCCGAACGCCGGTTACACCAGCACTTCTCCCTCTTCGATGGATGACGGTGTGAGCAGCGAAGAAGCCGCTCTGCGTGCGATCACTACTTTCTACTTCGAATTCGACAGCGCTGATCTGAAACAGGAAGCCATGCAGGCCCTGGACGTTCACGCCAAGGATCTGAAAGCCGAAGGCAATCGTGTGGTTCTTGAAGGCCATACCGACGAGCGCGGTACTCGCGAGTACAACATGGCTCTGGGCGAGCGTCGTGCCGGCGCCGTTCAGCGCTATCTGGTACTGCAAGGCGTTTCTCCTGCACAGCTGGAGCTGGTTTCCTACGGTGAAGAGAAGCCCGACGCACTGGGTTCCAGCGAAGAAGACTGGGCTCAGAACCGTCGCGTAGAACTGCGTAAGTAAAGAGGTCGCATGAAAGGGTTCAGGAGTGTTGCGTTTGTCTGTCTGCTGTCGCCGCTGATGGCGGCGGCGCAGGCACCGATTATTGACGGCAGCTCGGGCGGTGCTCGCCCCAGCCAGCCAGCCACTCCTGCGCCCGCGACGTCCGGGGGCCGGCTCTCGCTCGAGGGCCAGCTCATGCAGCAGCTGGACCAGCTGCAGCAAGAAGTATCAATGTTGCGTGGCCTGCTTGAAGAGCAGGAACATAGACTGAAACAGCTGGAACAGAACCAGCTTGATCAGTACGAGGATCTCGACCGCCGGTTAACATCGTTAACGGGCGGTACTACAGCACCATCGCGGAACGGGGCGGGCAATACCTCGCCTGATGATCCGCTAGCAACCGTACAGCCGCCAACCAATCAGGGACCGGCCGTTAATCCGCCGGCAGCGCAGCCGCAAGCGGGTGGAAACCGTCCCGATGGGGCGAGTCAGTCAGCCCCGGCGGACCCTGAGCGGGAAAAACTGCTTTACGAAGCCGCTTTCGATCTGGTTAAAACCCGGGACTTCGAAAAAGCGGCGATGGCATTCAACGCGTTTCTGCGTCGCTATCCGGATAGTACCTATGCAGGAAATGCACAGTACTGGCTGGGCGAAGTGCATCTGGCTCAGTCCGATCTGGACTCGGCTGGCCGCGCTTTCGCTCAGGTTATCAGTAATTTCCAGGGCCACCGCAAAGAAGCGGATGCCCTGTACAAGCTGGCGGATGTTGAGCGTCGTCTGGGCAATCCAGACAAGGCACGCCAGTTGTATCAGGAAGTCCTGTCCAAGCATCCCGGTTCTTCAGCTGCGCAACTGGCGCGGCGCGATCTGGATAATCTCGGATAATCACGTCCTGGCAGGGTAGTCAGCCCTGCCGCTGTACAACCTTCGGATCACCCCACATCATGAATAACGCTACCAAGCCCAAAGCCGTCGTGCTGTTGTCCGGCGGGCTCGATTCCGCGACCGTATTGGCTATGGCGCAGGCGCAGGGTTACGACTGTTTCGCTCTGAGCTTTCATTATGGCCAGCGTCACAGCGCTGAATTGGCGGCAGCATCGAGGCTTGCCAGCGTGGCGGGTGTAACCGAGCACAAGACCGTCAGGCTTGATCTGGACGGGATAGGTGGCTCTGCCCTGACGGATGAGAGTATCGCCGTGCCAGAGACGATGGGGGAGGGCATACCGGTTACCTATGTCCCGGCGCGAAACTCGGTGTTTCTCGCGCTGGCCCTGGGCTGGGCTGAAGTTATTCAGGCACAGGATATCTTCGTAGGTGTGAATGCCGTGGATTATTCCGGGTACCCGGACTGCAGACCTGAGTTTATTGCCGCTTTCGAGCACATGGCCAATCTTGCTACCCGCGCTGGCGTCGAAGGGACACGCTTCAGCATCAAGGCGCCTCTGCAGCACTTGAGCAAGGCAGAGATCATTCAGGCAGGCACCAGCCTTGGAGTGGATTACGCGTTAACGGTTTCCTGTTATCAGGCAGACCCGGACGGTCGGGCCTGTGGCCGCTGCGACAGCTGTACCTTACGCGCTGCAGGATTCGCTTCAGCCGGAGTGGCGGACGCTACGCGCTACCAGGATGCTGCTGTCCGGTAAAATGGCATAACGCAGGTTCGAGTAATACACAGCGAGGCGCGCCGTGGCAGGACAAACGGTCGCAAAAAAAGCGTAAAAAAATCTTGAGTTTCTGTGCTAAATCAGTAATATACCGCGCATCAAAGGGTCGTTAGCTCAGTTGGTAGAGCAGTTGGCTTTTAACCAATTGGTCGTAGGTTCGAATCCTACACGACCCACCATTTCCCTTGATTTTCCCTTCTATATTGTCTTTCAAGCTTTCCGTATGGGTTGGGGCTGAGTCAGGCCCAGAGCGTGCGTTCAACCTCCGCAACCTGACTAACCCCATGCCAATCTTTACTTCTTGATGTCGGCCTTGATGGTTTTTTTCATCGCCTCCATTTCCTTCCCTAGATCGTTCAGCTCGTCGTCCTTGAGCACCTCCCTGGCGTGGGGAAACATCTCGCTTTCTTCTTCCTCAATATGATGTTCCAGCAATTCCTTGAGCACCTTGATGCGCCCTGAAAACTGCATGGTGTCAGGCTGCGTCTTGAGCAGATCCGGCAGTACAAGCTCGCTGACTGCCCGATGTTCTTCCACTGCTTCGTGGAACATCTTTATCCCCTCCTTATCGCTAGCGTCGCGATAGGCTGGGTAGAAGATATCTTCTTCGATCCGGGTGTGGCTTAGTACTTCAGCTTCGATCTGAGCCAACACATCGGTGCGTGTCTTGGCGGCTCGCTCGGTCGTCGAGCTGATCTGTTCGAGCAGCTTTTTGAGTTTTTCGTGGTCCTGAATCAACAGGTCTATCGCATTCATGACGACTCCTCATCGACAGTCTCCGTAACGGACGGAAATATGGACCGACTGTGTCGGCCAGGATTCAGCGGATTCTTATTATCAGGACAATTGTCCGAGCTGATCCTGTCTTAACAGCGCCTTGATATTTGCCAGGTGTTGCTCTTCCTGCGTGAATGCCTTGCCAAAACTCTTGGCGATATCCTTCTGGCCGGCACTTTCGGCCATTTCGATCAGGAGTTCCCAGGCTGCGTTATCCGCCAGTTCGATAGTCAGCAGTGCGTTCAATGCATGCGAAATGTTAGTACGGGGGTCGGTAAGTACTTGCATGACCCCCAATGCGATTACCCCTACAACATCGGCCGAGGGCGTCATGGCGGTCGGGTCGGCACCGAGTTTTTCAATTGCGGCAACGAGCAGGTGAAAATGCTCTTCCTCTTCGTTGCGTATAGTCTCCAGCGTTTTCAGGAGATCCGGTGGCGCGCCGGCGCCGGTGTCGAGAGCCTGGACCTTGGCAATTGCGGCTTCATACAGACGTACGCCAGTACGTTCGTAAGCCAGCCGCTCACCCAGTTTGTCTATCAGCACCTCGGGGTTTTTGCCCATCATCTTTTCGAAGGTGGATTTGAGCATCCCCTTTGCCGAGCCCGGCACGGGAACCGACCCGATACGGCCGGATTCGGTGGTTTCGTTTCGACGAGCTATCAATAAATCTGATGCATTGCCTGGGACATCCGCAGCGTAGTGTTCTACTGCCTCTGCCATCTTCGCGGTGTCTTTGGGGGACATTTGGGCGCCGGTCAGGTTATGGCCCATTTTTGCTGAACTTACCATGGAAGCCTCCTAGGATTTCTTCTCTGCCAGTTCGGTACCCGGACGCCAGTTGTAACCTGCCGAGACGATGTTGGCCGGGATAATCGGGGTGTTCATCTGAGTGCGGTAAGCCAGCGACAGCGGACTTTCCTCTTGTTTGGGGACGTATTTGTTACCCGAAGTGCGGAGATTGACTTCCTCGGAGACGACCTTGCGAACGAACTCCCGCTGGCTCTTGAATTCAATCATTGCTGGTACAGATCCACCGATGATCTCGGCCGGATCGCGGCGTTCATATTGTTTGAACAGGTCACATACCAGATTCAGGTGGCCCAGCTCGTAATCCAGGAACCGCTCCCACATTGCCTTGATCCGCGGGTTGTCCTCCTGCTGTGCGCAACTTTCGTAGTTATAGACCTCCATGGCTTCGTGGATCAGCCACTTTTCCAGGAAAGACTCGTCAGGATCCATGAGCGATCCATACTGGGTGACGTGCTGCTCCTCCACCGAGGCAATCTCGGCGTAAAGCTGGCGCGCCACAGGATCGGCGAATAGCGGGCCGATGTTCATGTAGTAGTCGTGGGTTTGATACTCCGCTGCGGTAATCATCGCTGCGTGAATCTTGGTGATAAGTGCAGCGTTTTCCCGCTCGTAATTATCGCGCAGATCGCTTTCAGGGGCGCGGTGATGCTCGGAGGTGGGGCGGCCAGGAATCATATCGGTATAGCCCTGCAGGATGTTGTTCGCATCCTTGCCTTCGAGCCGGTCCAGCATCGCGGAATAGCGGTACAGGTGATCGAAATCCTCAAGCAGCCCGAAGCGGTACGTCTGCGCCTGGTAAGGATCCGGTTCGTTCTGAGCAACGGCTGCTGTCACTTCGATAGCCACCTGTTCGTAGGCGACTGTGGTTTCCAGTGGGGAGTGGTCAGAGGAGAGGAGCCAGTTGATCGACGTCATCTGGTGCTGCTCGACTCGACGCACCTGCGCCAGCGGCAACCTTAATGCTTTATTCATCCTTGCACCAATGTGTTTCAAACGCAGCGCATCTTGCTCGATACCGTTCATAAGTATCACGCGCACGCGAGTAAACGCATCATCGTCCAGTTTGCTGATCGGCTTGCTGGCTATGTCCTTCCAGGAAAATTCCTGCTTTTCAAGCGGAACGCCCTGGTTGTCGAATATTCCCGAAAGTCCGTGCATGAATGCCTCCAGACGTTAATGGCATGTTGATGTGGTAGTACAAAGTAGAAGTTTAACCAGCGAGAACGTTCATACTTTTTATATATCAAATGGTTCTTAGCTGCGGTTTTTAATTCCGCAAAAAATTAAACCGAAACCGGTTGATAAAGCAGTATCACGCCGCTGTGCTTCAACTATGGGGTCGTGAATTTATGAGTAAAATCCGCTGAATTTCGGGACGAACCGTTTCACGCTACTTCACGCTACTTATAGAGGCGTCCTGAAGTAGCGTGAAACGATTTGTATTCGAGCGGTAGGAACTTCGTTGTCCACAGCCTTTCTCAATTACAGGTTCACTTATCAAGAGGGCATCCCAATGACTGACAGCAGCGCCAAGGTTGACAACCTCGTGGATTGGCTGCGTGACGCGCATGCGATGGAGCAGCAAGCGGAAACTATGCTGAAAGCACAATCGTCCCGCTTGGAGAATTATCCAAAGCTCAAGGCCCGTATCGATCAGCATATCGAAGAGACGCTGGGACAGCAGAAGCTACTGGATGGCTGTCTGGCCAGACTGAATGCCAGTCCTTCCACTATCAAGGATATGGGGGGCAAGATCATGGCGTTCGGACAGGGAGCATCCGGGATGTTCGTTAGCGATGAGGTTATCAAGGGCGCGATGGCGGGCTACGTATTTGAAAATATGGAAATAGCTGCCTACACAGTTCTTATCGCGGCAGCGAAAGCCGCAGGCGATCTTGAAACGCAGCGCGCCTGTGAGCAGATTCTGCCCCAGGAAGAAGCGATGGCCGCGTGGCTTAAAGAGCATCTCCCAGAGCTGACTCAAGCCTATCTTGCGCGTGACGCCGCGCCCGATACGACGGCTAAACGATAAAGGGGGCGGGCTACGGCCTGCCTTATCCGGGAGTGAAATGCTGAAGACATTTACCTTCGCAGTTGTTCATTTCACCGTTGCGTTTACCGTTGCCTATCTGCTCACTGGAAGTGTAATAACCGGCGGCCTTATTGCTCTGGTAGAGCCGATGGTTAATACCGTGGCTTATTATTTTCATGAGCGGGCCTGGCAACGTTTTGGTTCCGAACGGAGTCCCCAGAAAGGGTTGGGTCACGGAAATTTTGGCCGCCGTACCATTGATAAGTAAATGCAGGCCATCCGTAATTACTAATTCGTTTGTATAGGGCCGTGCCGTTGAACCACCTCATGGCCCGCAGGTCTTTATTAGAGGTGGCAACTTCCCGTTCCAGTGCCGTCAATATTTTCATTCATGTCATCAAAGGGGAACACTAATGGTTCAGACAAATCAGCCTCAAGGGAATGCTACGGCAACCACACCAACTCCCAATGCTGGCCCTTCGACTCAGGCCCAGACATCCCCGGTCAGATCCGGTTCATCCAGCGAGATCAACGTAACCGGTATGGAGCGCGTAGCGTCCGTTGCGGGTGGCGCTTTGTTGCTCGGGAAAGGCCTGCGTAAAGGCGGACTGTTTGGGCTCATCAGTCTGGCAATGGGCGGGGCGGCTATTTATCGCGGTATGACCGGCCATTGCGAAATGAAGAAAAGAATGATGCAGAAGATGGGCTGAAGCGCACATCTTCCGCAACGCTACGCTAGATAACACTTTCGTTCGAAACAGGAGTCACCTATGACGACTATGGATACTAAAGACGTAATTTCCACCCTCAACGATCTTATTGAGACTAGCAAGGATGGTGAAGCAGGTTTCAAAGCCTGTGCTGAAGACGCGCAAAGCGCAAATTTGAAGAACACCTTCTCTGCCCGTGCGCAGGAATGCGGCAAGGCGGCAGCAGAGCTGCAGGCGCTGGTGCTTCAGCTTGGGGGTGACCCTGAAGACAGCACCAGCGTGAGCGGCGACATGCATCGGCGCTGGGTTGATATCAAATCGGCGATTACCGGCAAGGATGACCAGGCCGTTCTCAATGAATGTGAGCGCGGCGAAGATGTCGCCAAGAAGAGTTATAAGAAGGCACTGGATAAAGACCTGCCAGCGGACATTCGCTCGGTAGTGCAGCGTCAGTACGAAGGCGTGTTGCGCAACCATGATCAGGTTAAAGCGCTGCGCGATAGTCATCAGGCCTAACAGGTCAGTTGGCACAAGGGCAGCCAAGGCTGCCCTTTTTTGTGTCCGGCACTTGGAAACGCCAGTCGCTTTTTATTGCCACAGATATGCAAGTCAGAGAGGTTGGGCTCAGATCACGCAGTATGCGCGGGGGTCATGCATCCAGGCGCCAGTCAGTGGACGTAAACAGGCAGCGATGGGTGTGGGGACTGGAATTCGAATCGAAACAGGGCAGGCAGGCAGTGAAGGGATAAATTACTAAAGAAGGTTAAGTAATTACAGCGAAAGAAATAGATAGGCAGCGCCGTAGCGCTGCCTATCCGGGTCGGACTGATTACTCAGCTTCGATCTGGCTTTCCAGTTCCTTGGCCTTGGCGAGGTGTTCGCGCAGGGTCTCAAGGTTGTCGGTAGCAAGTTGTTTCAGGTCTTCATCGGTCAGATTCTTTGACGCATTCTCGAACAGCTCAATCGTTTGCTCGTGAGCGTTTACCTGATTACTTGCATAATGGTCGTCGAACCCTTCGCCATCGCGCATCTCGAGAATCATCGCCTTGGCCTGATCCATCAAGGTAGCGTCGTCAGATACTTCAAGTTGCTTTTCCTGGGCGAGCTCCTTGAGCTTCTGGTTCATCTCGGTGTGATCTTCGATCATCCGCTCAGCAAAGGATTTGATTTCGGGGTTCTGGCCTTGCTCGATAGCGAGCTTTGCTGCTTCAATCTCGGCGATGCCCTTGGCAGTTGCTTCATCAACAAACTCGGCGGCGTCCATATTCTGAGCCCAGGAAGCTGACGCTGAGAATCCGAGAATCACTGCGAGCATACCGTTCTTAATATAATTCACTGTAGACATGTTAGTTATCCTTCGGTTTGTTGATTAGTTGGGCCTGAAGCTGATATGCGGAATGAAATGCAGGTTCCGCTCATGTAGGTGCTTCTGGCAGATTCATAAGTTACTTTCTTTTAGGCAAGCGCTTAACCGATTCCGAAACACTTCAGGCTCGGGACGGAGTATCAACTCGCCGTTATAACTCCTCCGTACCCAGTGTATGGACCGAGCGTTATGCCCTACTCGGTAATATGGATTGGTTATTCATCCAAAAGTTCGTAAAAACGCTTAGCCGTTGTTCTGCTACATTGACTTTCGCACAACGGAACTTTGCGGGTTCTGTACGTTCGCCTGTCACGCAGGTGGTATTGAAGTCTTAATAGTGAGCGGAGCTGTGCCGTGCCCGATTACTTATGGGCCCGGCATGCTATTCGGCGGAGTAGGTGGCCGGACCCGTTTGGCTCATGCTTACGAAAAATCGTCCGATTCAGCCGGTTCGCTAATGTATTCGCCACCACTAAGAGGCTGCCACCACAGTTCCATGAAAATGAAGCCGTTAGTCAAAAAGACCAGAAAACCCACGGCGAGAATGCATGCTCCGTAGAAGCGCGTTTCATCGTTGCGTTTGAGGTGCATGAAAACTGGCAGGCCGCGAAATAGCAGGACGATTGAATACAACGTTCCAAGCACCGCGAAAAGCAGGAGCATCATGCGCAGGGGGATCACCGCACCGATGCTCGCGAGCATCAATGGGACGGACAAGCAGGTGGCGAAGGTATAGGCCAATAACAGGGTAGGGCGGCCCGGCGTGCGGAACAGCACCCAGCGCGTCATCAGGGCCATTATTGAGACGCCGCACAGAAAACCCAGATACACCATGCAGGCGAGGTAGAGCGCACTGGCCTGGTTGAGGTAGGTCGGGTCTTCGCTGCCGAAAAGCTCCCACCCTACATGTGCCGTGCCGATATAAGCGCAAATGGCCGGAATGAAGGACAGCACAATCAGGACGGGTAGAAAGCCCCAGGGATGTTGCTCGGCGTGTTGTCGAATCGGCAACCAGGCTGAACGCGGAGAGGTGAATAGTTTGGGCAATAGCTGAAACATGACTAGCTCCCGGAGTTATTAAACAGGCTGGGCTTGTTACGGTTGACTTGGTAGCGCCGCGCTAAGTTCACGCAACGTGAGGTGATCGGCGGGCCGACACCAGGTGATCGCTGGAACCTCGGGGCTTGACCAGACATGGTATTATCTACCGGTCAAATCTTCGTTGGGTGGTTCGAACTATGTCTCAGATTCCCGAGCGTGTACTTGTTCAGGCGCATCTCGCGGCTAAAGCGCCGCGCGTACTGAGCGAAGCCGAACAGGCCGATTATCTGGCTCGCATCGCGGCTGCGCTCAAGAAGCATGACGCTGCGCTGGTTGCTCACTACTACACCGACCCGTTGATCCAGGCGTTGGCTGAAGAGACGGGTGGCTGTGTTTCGGATTCGCTGGAAATGGCCCGCTTCGGCAAGAACCATCCTGCCAGCACGCTTGTGGTGGCAGGTGTGCGCTTCATGGGTGAAACCGCGAAGATCCTCAGCCCGGAGAAGCGAGTGTTGATGCCTACTCTGGAGGCGACATGCTCTTTGGATATCGGCTGTCCGATCGACGAATTTTCGGCTTTCTGCGACCAGCATCCCGATCGCACTGTGGTGGTGTATGCCAACACTTCAGCAGCGGTCAAGGCGCGGGCGGATTGGGTTGTCACTTCCAGCTGTGCCGAGGCGATTGTCGAGCACCTGATGGATAAGGGAGAGAAGATCCTCTGGGCGCCGGATCAGCATCTGGGCGGTTATATTCAGCAAAAGACCGGCGCAGACATGCTGCTCTGGTCGGGGTCCTGCATTGTTCACGAGGAGTTCAAGGCCAAGGCTCTGCTGGATCTGAAACAAGTGTATCCGGACGCGGCAATACTGGTTCACCCCGAATCCCCGGCGCCGGTCGTGGAGTTGGCTGACGTAGTAGGCTCGACCAGCCAGCTGATCAACGCAACGCGAACCTTACCCAATCCGACCTTCATCGTAGCCACCGACCGCGGCATCTTCTACAAGATGCAGCAGGGCGCGCCAGACAAGCAGTTGATCGAGGCTCCTACGGCCGGAAGCGGTGCAACCTGCCGCAGCTGCGCGAACTGCCCGTGGATGGCAATGAATACTCTGCCGAGGGTATTGCAGGCGCTGGAGCAGGGTACTGATGAAATTCAGGTGCCGGAGGCCTTGATTCCCCAGGCGCTCAAGCCATTGGAACGGATGCTGGATTTCACCAGCAAGGCCAGGGCCTGAATCAGAAGCTGTCAATGATCTCCCGCTGGCGCGCAAGCTCTTGCTTGCGCGCATTGATGCGCGAGGTCATCACAAAATTGTCATCGGCACGCTTCAATGCCAGGTCGAGTTGCTGGCTGGCCTGATCCAGGTCGCCGGCCAGCATGAAGTACTCAGCGCGGGCCATGTGCACGCCCAGAATATTCCCCGCCAGCCCTCGGATCTCCGCCGCCAGAAACCATACGTCAGGATCATCGTCCCGCAGATTGGCCAGTCGGTTGATCACCTGTTCAGCTTCCTTGTAGCGCCGCGCCCCAAGTAAGGTGTCGGCTTTGCTTTGTAGCACCGGGTAATTGTCGGGCGCCACCGCGAGCAGGCGGTCCAGGCGCTGCAATGCAAGCTCTGGCCGGTCGCGGCTGGCGTCCAGCTCAACCTGTGAGAGGTTCACCGCGATGTCATTGCTGCGTGATTCAAGCAGGGGGGTTAGTGCCTGTGCTGCCTGCTCGTACTGACCGCTGCGTGTGAGTGCCAGCGCCAGGCCATAACGAGCGGCATCATGTTCACCGTCATGTTCGTCCAGCAACAACTTGAAGCGCTGTGCGGCCAGGCCGGGACTCTGTTCGTATTGCAGTTGCACCCGGGCTCGCATCATCTGGTAGGCGACGCTGTCCTTGCGGTGGCTGCCGCTCAGTTGCTCGGCCCGGTTGCGTGAGTCGGCGATGCGCGACTGATGTACCGGGTGGGTCAGCAGGAACTCAGGCGGGGTACGGCTGAAACGGCTCAGCTGCGCCAGCCGTTCAAACATGTCGGGCATGGCCCGTGGATCATATCCCGCCTGCTGCAGGTTAGTGATGCCGATACGATCGGCTTCCTGCTCATTCTGACGGGAGAAGCGGCGTTGCTCCTGAATGGCCGCGGCCTGGGTGGATGCCAGCGCGGCGAAGCCAGCGTCACCCCCTCCGGCAGCAGCCAGTACTACGCTGGCGAGCATCGCGGTCATCAACGGGATGCGCATACGCTGCTGCTGTTGCAGATTGCGCGCGAAGTGCCGCTGCGACAGGTGCGCCAGTTCGTGCGCCATTACCGACGCAAATTCGGCTTCGGTGTGGGCATGTAGAAACAGCCCGCCGTTGACACCCACTACGCCCCCTGGTGCTGCAAACGCATTGAGTTGTGGGCTGTCTATCGCTACGAAGGTCAACCTTCGGTCTTCGAGCTGGCTGGTTTCGGCAAGTTTATAGACGTGATCTTCGACGAAGCTTTTCAGCAGCGGGTCGTCGAGGGTTGCTACGGCACCGCGCAACATCGAAACCCAGGCACGGCCAAGCTGGCGCTCCTGTTCGCGGGACATGATCGATGAGCTGGTGTCACCCAGTGAGGGGAGGTTGAGTTCAGAGGCTGCCGCGGACGGGGTTTCCACCGCCAACGTGTACACCAGCGTTGCCTGGAGCAGGAGAGCGGTGGCCGCTTTGATACGTAGCATGTAAGTAAACTAACCCGTCGGTATATGATTGTCTGCGCGCTGGTACCCAAGGTTATACTGAGGCATCACAAGGAGTCTGCAAATGGTTGTTAAATCGTGTGAATCAGTGGCCGATCGGCTGCTGGACGCTCGGGGCCTATCCTGCCCCCTGCCTTTGCTCAAGGCGAAACTGGCGCTGAACGAAATGGCGTCCGGTGAGGTGTTGCAGGTCAGTGCCACGGATGCTGGCTCCCAGCGTGATTTCGAGCGTTTTGCGGAGCTATCCGGTCACCAATTGCTCAATGCCTCGATCGAGGGCGGAGAATTTCATTACTGGCTGCGGAAGAAAGCATGATACGCGTCTTTCGTAACTGGATTCAGCGGTACTTTTCAGACGAAGAAGCGGTAGTCCTGGCCATTGTGCTTATTTTGGGCTTCGCCGTGGTGATCAGTTTCGGTAACAAGCTGGCGCCGCTGCTGATCGGGTTGGTGGTTGCCTATCTGTTGCAGGGGCTGGTGTTGCGCCTGCGTCGCTGGCATGTGCCGCATGCGCTGGCCGTGTGGACGGTGTTTTTGTTGTTCGTGGGTATCCTGGGCGCGCTGATCGGCGTGGTTATCCCCCTTGTGTGGCGTCAGATGCTGGCGTTGATCGGGGAGCTTCCGCGCATGCTGGTTGAATGGCAGGACCAGCTTTTGCACTTGCCGGAGCGCTTTCCCGCCTTCGTGTCCGAGGAACAGATTACCCAGTTGATTCGCACCGCCAGCGGCGAGTTTGGCCAACTCGGCCAGTGGCTGTTGTCCCAGTCGCTGGCCAGTCTCCCGCTCCTGATCACTGTTCTGGTGTACCTGATTCTGGTGCCTATTCTGGTGTTTTTCTTCCTGATAGATAACGAGAAAATCACGCGCTGGTTCGTCGCGCATCTGCCACGTGAGCGTCGATTGATGACACGTATCTGGACCGAGATGAATCAGCAGATTGCCAATTATATTCGTGGCAAGGCGGTGGAAATCATCATCGTCGGTGCGGTGAGTTATGTTTGCTTTGCCGTGCTGCAGCTCAACTACGCGGCGTTGCTCGCGGTGATAGTTGGGCTGTCGGTGCTGGTGCCCTATATCGGAGCCACGGTTGCGACCCTGCCGATCGCCATGGTCGGTATATTTCAGTGGGGGCTGGGCAATGAATTCATGGTGCTGATGTTGGTGTATGCGGTAATTCAGGCGCTGGACGGTAACGTGTTGGTGCCGGTGCTGTTCTCCGAAGCGGTCAACCTGCATCCGGTGGCAATCATCGCGGCCGTACTGATCTTTGGTGGCCTGTGGGGATTCTGGGGTGTGTTTTTTGCGATTCCGCTGGCGACGCTGTTCAAGGCGGTGCTCTATGCATGGCCGCGGGGCGTGGAAGCCGATATCGAGGTGCCGCCCATGGAAGAGCCGCGCGCCTGACTACCAGGCGGGCAGCACCAGAAGCCGCCCGCCCTTGATGACTCAGCGCAGCGCCTGAGCTGCCCTGAGGACCTCTTCGACATGCCCTGCGACCTTGACCTTGCGCCATTCGCGACGAAGCACGCCATTCTCGTCGATCAGAAAAGTGCTGCGTTCAATGCCTTCGTATTCCTTGCCATACATCTGCTTGAGCTTGATGACATCGAACAGCTTGCAGAGCGCCTCGTCCGCATCGCTGATCAGCTCGAACGGGAACGCCTGTTTGGCCTTGAAGTTTTCGTGCTTGCGCAGGCTGTCTCTCGAAATGCCGAACACAAGCGTATTGGCCGCAGCAAATTCGTCATGCAGGTCACGAAACCCCTGGCCCTGCGTGGTACAGCCGGGTGTGCTGTCTTTGGGGTAGAAGTACAAGACCACCTTGCGCCCAGCCAGCTCTGACAGGGTGACCGTTTTCTCGCTCGTTGCTACCGCCGTGAAATCAGGCACCTTGGTGTCCAGTTCAACGCTCATTGTTCATATCCTTACAGCGAAAATCAGTGGAGGGGGCGCCAGGGCTCGATCACCGCGTCCAGATTCAGTTCATCACAGAAATCCAGAAACTGTTCGCGTAACCAGCTGAGCTGGGTCTTGGCCGGTATGGCGATCGTCAGCGTCAGGTTAAGCATCGGCGTTCCGGTGTGCTGGGCCATATACGTGAAGCTGAACAGCTCTTCCAGTTCGATCTCCAGCTGCTGGAAGAATGTGCACAGCTCGGCCACCAGCTCCGGCCGTTGGGCCGCAGTGACGAAGACGTTATAAGGCAATGCCTGGGGCCGCTCTTCAAGTGGCTTGCTGCGGCTCATGGAAAGCGTGAAATGTTCGCGCTTGGCCAGCGCCGGCAGCGAGGTCTCCAGGCGGGCAAGGGCATCCCAGTTGCCGCTGATCTGCAGCAGCAACGCAGTGCAAGTGCCGTGTCGGCTCATGCGGCTACTGACGATCAGGCAGCGGTGCTCCATGCATAGCTTGGTCAGCAAGGTGGCCAGCGTGGTGGTTTGCTGACCCATTGCAGTGATAACCAGGAACTGTTCCTTCTGGCTGGGGGTAATGGACATGATGTTCCTCTGACTGGTGTTTCTGTCAGGCCAGAGTGCAAGACAGGCGTGACGCAAGGCAGCTATTGTCCCTGTCCGCCGTCATGGGTTCAACCGTCAGTTTCATTCGCCTGGATTGCAGCTTTGCCGGCACCACTCCTTGTGCAGATCGCGGCGCGAAAGTACCATTGCCGATCAATGTTTCAACTGGAGCAGTTGCATGATTTCAGGCAGCCTGGTGGCGCTGGTAACACCGATGGATTCGCGCGGCGGCCTGGACTGGTCGGCGCTGGAGCGGCTGGTAGATTTCCACCTCGAACAGGGTACTGACGGCATTGTTGCGGTCGGCACCACGGGTGAATCCGCTACGCTCGATATGACCGAGCACAAGGAGGCCATTCGCCGCGTCGTCGAGCAGGTCGCCGGGCGCATTCCGGTTATCGCCGGCACCGGCGCCAACTCTACCCGCGAAGCCGTCGAGCTGACCGAAGCCGCACGCAGTGTGCGCGCTGATGCCTGCCTGTTGGTGACTCCGTACTACAACAAGCCGACCCAGGAAGGCTTGTATCAGCATCATCGTTTCATTGCCGAAGCGGTTGCCATCCCCCAGATTCTGTACAACGTGCCGGGCCGTACCGCCTGCGATATGTTGCCCGAAACCGTCGACCGTCTGGCTGATATCCCGAATATCATTGGTATCAAGGAAGCAACCGGTGACATGCAGCGTGCCCGCGAGCTGATCGACCGGGTCGGCAATCGGGTCAGCGTATATTCTGGCGACGACCCTACTGCGGTCGAGCTGATATTGCTGGGCGGCAAAGGCAATATTTCGGTAACAGCCAACGTTGCGCCGCGCGCAATGCATGAACTCTGTGCAGCTGCGCTGGCGGGTGATGCGGATCTGGCTCGCCGGTTGAACGAAGCATTGATGCCACTACACAAGACTCTGTTCATCGAATCCAATCCGATACCGGTCAAGTGGGCAATGAATGAAATGGGCCTGATCAGCGATGGCCTGCGCCTGCCACTGACGCCCCTCAGTGCCCGCTGTCACGAGCCAGTCCGCGAAGCGCTGCGTCAATGCAGCCTGTTATGAGCCGATCCCGGAACATGTTTAGTAAGGAACACAAGATGAAGCCTGTAACGGGTGCGCTGGCTGTCCTGATAATGGGGAGCAGTCTCAGCGGCTGTGGTTATATGTTTGGTGACGATGGATACTTTCGTGATCGTGGCGGGGACTACCAGCTGGCAACGGTTGAGCCGCGCATGGAGGTTCCCTCGGGCGTCCAGAGCAAGCCGCTTGGCGATATGCTGCCGGTGCCAGGTGTGACTGCGCCGGCTACAGCCGACAAGTTCGTCGTGCCGCGCCCGCAACCCATGACGGTAAGCGCAGATGACGCTGGCTTCTCCTTGCAACAGAGCGGCTCGCGTCGCTGGCTGTTGGCGGCAAGCTCCCCGACCGAATTGTATGGCCGGGTGAGCCGGTTCTTTGATGATTACCAGGTGCCGGTTGCCGACGAGTCGTCTTCGCTCGGTGAGTTCGAGACCGAGTGGCTTGCATTCGACCTGCAGCCGAGCAACCCGCTGGTTCGCCGGCTAGCTCCCTCGGTGGGGGAAGGGCGGCGGCTGGAAGGTCGGGAGCAGCGTTTTCGCGTACGTATCGAGCCAGGCGTACAGGGCGCCAACAGTGAGATCCACGTGCTCCACATGTCGCGGAGTCAGGGCGGTACGCAATCCGAATGGCCTGATAATTCGGACAACAGCAATCTCGAGCGTGCCCTGCTGGCAGAGATGGAAACCTATCTGAATCAATCCGAAGCCGCCACTGCCGCTTCGCTGGCCGTAGCCATGCAAGGCTCAGTTGCCGACACGGCAGAGCTGAGCGAGGATGGCGCGGGCAATCCCGTGTTGACTATCCAACGTGACTTTAACCGCGCCTGGGCCGCGGTGGGTTCCGCGATCGGTCGTGCAGATCTGGCAGTGGCTGACATGAACCGCAGCTCCGGTGTGTATTACGTCAATCTGGACCAGTCGGCCAGTGAACAGGCGGACGATGCAGGGTTCTTCTCGCGTCTGTTCGGCCGCGGCGAGCCTGAGCCTGAAAGCGATGCAGATCGCGTGCAGGTACGTCTGACACAAATAGGTGATCAGGTTCAGGTCACCGTTGAGCGAAGCATCGACAGTGCCACCGACCTCGGGCTGGCGCGGGATCTGCTGACACGCATCCGTGACAATCTGAGTTGAGCTGATGCGGTACTGTTCGCTGGGTAGCGGTAGTCGCGGCAATGCCACGCTGGTTGAATGCGGCCGCACCCGCGTGCTTGTGGATTGCGGTTTCAGTCTGCGTACCACTGAACAGCGCCTCGCGGCCATCGGGATCAGCCCCAAGCAGCTCGATGCGGTACTGGTCACCCACGAACATTCTGACCATGTGCAAGGCGTTGAGCGACTGGCTCGGCGCCACGGTATCCCGGTGTATATGACTGCCGGTACGCATCATGCGATGGCGCTTCCGGAGCTTCCCTTTGAGCGGGTGCAGCTGGGCAGGCGTTTCGTTATTGGCGATCTGGAAATTACCCCTGTCGCCGTGCCGCACGACGCCCGTGAGCCCTGCCAGTATATCTTCGATAGCGGCCTGCACCGGTTGGGCATTCTTACCGATACCGGCACTATCACCCCCTGGATCGTTGAGCAGTACGCGCAGCTGGATGCGCTGTTTCTCGAAGCGAACTATGATCCAGTCATGTTGAGAAACGGGCCTTACCCGCCCCGTCTTCAGGCGCGGGTGGGTGGCAGTCTCGGGCATCTGAGCAATCAGCAGGCAGCGGGGCTGCTGGCAGAAATCGATACCAGCACCTTAAAACATGTTGCCATTGCGCACATCAGCGAAAAGAACAACCGGCCTGACCTGGCACTGGGCGAATTGTCCCGGGCGCTCCAGGGATGGCCTGGCCAGCTGTGTCTGGCAGAGCAGAATCAGGGCTTGCCCTGGCAGGATATTTCGGGATTATCCCACCACCAATTTGCCGCAAGCGGGAGCCGGTAATGGAAAAACGCACAGAGCTGTATCGTGGCAAGGCCAAGTCGGTCTACACCACCGACGATCCGGATCGTCTGATCCTGCTGTTCCGCAACGATACGTCGGCATTCGATGGCAAAAAGATCGAACAGCTGGACCGCAAGGGCATGGTCAATAACCGCTTCAATGCGTTCATCATGCAGAAGCTGGAGGCCGCTGGCGTTCCGACCCAGTTCGACAGCCTGCTGTCCGACAACGAATGTCTGGTGAAGAAGCTCGATATGATCCCCGTCGAGTGCGTGGTGCGTAATTACGCCGCCGGGAGCCTGGTCAAGCGTCTGGGCATCGATGAAGGGCAGGCTCTGGTCCCACCGACATTCGAGTTGTTCCTGAAAGATGATGCCAAGGGCGATCCCTTCATTAACGCTTCCCACGTGGTGACCTTCGGCTGGGCGACGGCTGCGCAGCTCGAACGCATGCAGGAACTCACACTTAAGGTGAATGATATCCTCAAGCAGCTGTTTGACGAAGCTGGCTTGATGCTGGTCGACTTCAAGCTGGAGTTTGGTTTGTTCAACGGCGAGATCGTGTTGGGTGACGAGTTCAGCCCGGACGGTTGCCGCCTGTGGGATAAAGAAACGCGCAAGAAAATGGACAAGGACCGCTTTCGTCAGGGCCTTGGTGGCGTTATTGAAGCCTACGAAGAAGTCGCGCAAAGACTGGGCGTTAGTTTGCCCTGAAACGCTTTGTAACGCCGCGCATAGCTGATATTATGCGCGCCGACCGGAGAGTTGCCGGAGTGGTCGAACGGGACGGATTCGAAATCCGTTGTACGGGCAACCGTACCCAGGGTTCGAATCCCTGACTCTCCGCCACATATCGTGGTAAATCAATGCCTTACAGAAGGTTTTGGTTCTTACCCAACAAAACGCCCCACAACCCGAAAATGGTTGAATGGGGCGTTTTTTTTGGCGGAATTTTGATTCACCAGTTCCCCGGTCCGGCTAGTAATGATGAGCCTTCCACTAATCGTCGATGCAATAGCCACACCTCGCGCATCCTCCTGTCGCCAGTTTCTTTCCCTCCGCGCCCGTCTATAGATCCTCCCATATAGTTCTCGGCGCTGACCCGGCAGCACCTGTACGGCCCTGAGGTTCTTTTTGGATAAAACCAAAAGCGTCACTTTAGCTCGCTGCAGCACAAGGTGCCGTATTCGAGCGGATCGAGATCGATGGCAGCAATTTTATTTTGCCGGCATGAGCTGCAACAGCGTTGCTCCTATAATCATGATCACTATAGTGTTCATGGTGATCGGCTGGTGCTGGTTCTAATACTGATCTTTACCGCTGAGTTCAGCGCTATGAATGTTGGCGGGATCAGACAAGACACAAAGACGCCGTCCGCTTATCAACAGCACATGTTGCTGATCGTGGGAATCTGTCGATAAGAATTGATACTGCCGGGCCAGCGTTTATACGTGATGGTGGCGCTGCGCTTTTGCGCTACCGGGACCGACAATGAAAAATAACCAGGAGCGCGTCGCTCCGTTGTACAGGCGTAAAGAAATCATGGAATCGAACGAATTTGTGCCCGAACTCAGATTTATCCAGGCTATCCCGGGTGGTTACCTGGTTAGGACGACCGTACAGAGAGAGTATCGGCGAAAATATTTCTCCGCGGCAAGGTACGGCGGGCATGACCAAGCACTTACCGCCGCGATTACAACTCGCAACGAATGGGTTGCATTGGGCTCAGGAGCCATTCGGCAATGATCGTAAAGGCCTTTAAGGTGGGCCCTACCATACAGCGCTAGCCTGTTTGCCAGTCGCATAGGGCTCGTATTGACGACATCCCCTCTTCTCATGCCAATCAAGCCGGGACCAACAGCTTTCAGCGGTTTCAGTCTTTGGCCAAGGTCTGCTGTCGGCCGATTCTGTTGAAAAAGTAGCGGCCTCTCCATACCGTTGGCAAAATTGCTCTGTCAGCGAGCGTGGGGGCGAACAGCATGATGGGGCAGTTACCGGGAGGACAGCAGCGCCTGTTCTACTCGTTCAACCTAGAAGATCACGTCCCGGCTCAACACCTCCTGCGCAGCATCGACCAGTGCCTGGATCTTAGTGATCTGCGCGCCTACCTGGCGGACTTCTATAGTCCCATCGGACGCCCCTCGATTGACCCGGAATTGATGGTGCGCATGCTGGTCGTCGGCTACTGCTATGGCATTCGTTCCGAGCGGCGATTGTGCGAAGAGGTGCACCTGAACCTGGCCTATCGCTGGTTCTGCCGGCTGGGTCTGGAAGACGAAGTCCCCAATCACTCGACCTTCTCGAAGAATCGCCATGGGCGTTTTCGTGACAGCGATCTGTTCCGCTGGTTGTTCAATGAGGTGCTGCGGCGTTGCATGGCAGCC
Source organism: Pseudomonas sp. gcc21 (assembly GCF_012844345.1). Taxonomy (NCBI): domain Bacteria; kingdom Pseudomonadati; phylum Pseudomonadota; class Gammaproteobacteria; order Pseudomonadales; family Pseudomonadaceae; genus Pseudomonas; species Pseudomonas sp. gcc21. The sequence continues at coordinate 165,074 of NZ_CP051625.1, forward strand.
GGCCTAGTCAAGGGCGAAGGTTTTGCCGTCGACGCTAGCATCATCAAGGCGGATGCCAGCCGGCAACGTGGGGTAGCGGGAGATGAGGTCGATTGGAACGATCCAAAGCTCAGCAGCCGCGCAGTGCGCGAGTACCTCGAAGCCCTTGATGAAGAGGCGCTGGCTGAGGCTCTTCCCAAGAAAATTTCGCTCACAGATCCTCAGTCCCGTTGGACAGCAGCGCCAGGTGGGCCGGCCTTTTTTGCCTACTCCACGAATTACCTGATCGACACTGAGCACGGTGTGATCATGGACGTGGAAGCTACCCCGGCGCACCGTACCGCCGAAGTCGATTCGACTAGGACGATGGTTGAGCGTGTCAAAGCTCAGTTCGATCTCACACCGGAACGCCTTATCGGCGATACCGCTTATGGCACCGCCCCGATGCTGGCCTGGATGGTCGAAGAAAAGGACATCGAGCCGCATGTGCCGGTGTGGGACAAGACTGAGCGCAAGGACGACAGCCTCTCCAGTAACGACTTCCACTGGAACCAGGAGGCCAATGAATACCGCTGCCCAGCCGGCAAACCACTACGCAGTGAGTGGCGCGCCTTCACCCAGAAAAGATCGCGGGTGACCAAGGCCCACACCATCATTTATCGCTCCAGCCAAACCGACTGCACTACCTGTCCGCTGAAAGCGAAATGCTGCCCCAACACGCCGAATCGGAAGATCGTCCGCAGTATCCATGAGGCTGCCCGCGATGTGGCCAGGCGCATCGCCAAGACACCGGAATACCTCGTCTCTCGCTGCGAACGAAAGAAGGTGGAGATGCTGTTCGCCCACCTCAAACGGATCATGAAACTCGATCGTTTACGACTGCGCGGCCTGACAGGTGCCACTGACGAATTCACTTTGGCGGCGGCGGTGCAGAACCTGCGACGCATGGCCAAGCTTTTGCCTCAAGGGCCACCGCTCACGGGATAGGTACGCCTGCTGAGAGCAGAAACCTTCAAATTAACCCTCAGGCCTGAGCAAGGACGCTCAGCGAAACGCCGAAAGGCAACCTGAAGTGGCTTGCAGTCACTTCGACAGCAGGCACACCTGATCGGCAGGCCGCCGCTAAACCTACTTTTTCAACAGAATCGGCCAGAAGCAGCCGGTCTGTCCTAAAAATAAATCTGTCCGCTTTCGGAGCCCCTATTTATCAATAACTAGCTTGCACTTGATTCCTGGAACCGCCTGGCCTATAGGGAGGTTCCTGAGGCCACTATTAGCCTGACTTTTAAATGAATGCCTTAAAGGTTGCTGGATCATGGCCGATAACTGCATATACACACTTAAGGACTCTCTCCATGGACGTTGGCATTTATAAAATCTCTGAAGTCACCAATGAATTCATCATCGAAAAGATCAAAGCGCATGAGAGCTTTGTCTTGGAATGCCAGGAATATAATCGTTACACGAATACGTTGACGTGGCTTGAGCAGGCGATTGAAAACCAGGACATGTCAGTTAGAATATATTTGCGGGCTCGAAGGCTATCGATGGGAAGTGTTGCCGGCGTTACTGGGGCTAGCGTTGTTGGCGCTCCGGTGGCACTTGGAGCGCTTGCAATAGGCATGCTCGCCGGAGTTGGCATCGCCGCTCACAACCTCGCGACACTGAACCCTGATTACGAAATTGGAAAGCAACCTTTCAGCTCGACGCTCCACGTGGACTACAAGAAGTAATCGCTTTAAGTGCCAGAGACCCTGCAAAGCAGGGCGAAATCTATTGCTCGCCCATAACTCTCCTCAATTTGGCAGGTCTATAGTCTGGCCAAGTTCAGACTCATTCGTGCGCGAGCGGTCGCTTTTCAGGCCGCTTCTGGTCGGTTTCGATCCGTCACGAATGACCGCTTTGGGTCGAGAGCAGCCCTTCGTTACGGACGGCGTTAGGCATCAGCTGGCGCATCAACACCACAGATCACAGCGTCGAATATCCGGTGTTCCCTGAGGATGCCCAAAAGTACTCGTAATGAACCTATAGGTTCACTACGAGTACCTACACAGTTCCCTGACGACCGAAAAACACCCAAGTGACTTCGCCGATTGTTACGCCCGGTACACATTGTGAACCCACAGGTTCACTAAGTGTACTTTTGCTTTTCCGATGCGTTCAGTGGCTGGTCAACTATCGAAGGCAGGACCTTGGGCTTATTACCGAAAAAATCGAATTACCCCACTCATTCCCCGTGAATGTCTTGCCTATACTGCGCACGTTCCACTGAGCCTGGGTAATCCAAGCTAAGTTGTGCTAGCTGGGCACTCGAAACAAACAGCAATCTCAACACGCCGACTTGTCCGGCACCCTTAATTTGTTTCTCAAATGAGCATCACCTCGCGATCGAGGCTGGCCTCTGCCAGCAATTAATTTACGGATAACTCGTTATCACCATCCCAAAGCCAGTGTTTTGCGTCCTGATCCTATGATCATAACCAGGCGACCGAAGCATCAGCGACCCCGCCGTTAAAAACATGGTTTGAAAGTAACGGATTGGAAAGACCTCTATGAGCCCCGTCGAATGGGGCCTCCAGCAATCGCTTGCTGCGTGAAAACGCGTGAAAAGCACTTTCGAACGCCCACAACTTTGCCCGCGGAATAGGTTGCTCGTCCCATTGAGGGGCGTAGCTCGCCTGGCCAGCATCTATAGGAAAAAGAATCATGGCACTCGCAAATTCAGGGTTCGCGACACCCTTGCCAACGTCGCTCGCTCACGTCTGCCTCGAACGCTTCGAGTGCAAATACAACTTACCGTACGGTTCGGCCATGAGCGAAAAAATGGGGTTGTCAGGCAGTTTAGGTCTGAACTGTACGGCGGCGGCCCTTAATCCGGATATCGATTGAGAGGAATGATGACGATGATGCGCAATGCAGGGGTAGGAACCCGTGATATGCGAGCCGCAGGACGCCTGCTGCTCAACAAAGAGGTGACGAAGAAAGCACTATCTTTCCAGTCGATCGCCAGCGTCGATCAGGCGTGGCGGAAGTTTGCCAACCATGCCCACGAGTTGGGTATCCGACGGCTGGAACACATCACGTTCGAACTCGTGAAGTCATATGGCGAGGAATTGGCAGATGACGTGATCGACGAGGTCTATTCTGAAACCTATGCGCAGCGACTGGTCAGCGCGGTTAACACCGTGATGCATCTGGCCAACAGATCCTGGCGCACTGTCAAGCCGGTAGTCGACTGCGGCATTGCCAGGCGAACTGCTGTCCGCAAACATGCTCCTTCCGGGATGGATGATTCAGAAGTGCAAGCAGCGGTCCAGGACATGCGAAGCAAGGGACAAGACGAAGCGGCTGCAATAACGCTCCTGGCCAAGGCTCTTGGGTTACGACTTAAAGAAGCATCTCTAATCAATGCGGCGAAGGCAGTGAGGCAGGCTGCTGAAGAAGGTGTCATCAGAGTGATAGATGGGACGAAGGGCGGACGCGCTCGGACCGTGCCCGTCCTCCGTGACGATCAGTTTGCGGCGTTGGAAGAGGCGGCAGTCATTCAGGGCACTGGTAGATCGGTCATGCCGTCCGAACTCGACTGGCATACATTTAGGGAAGGAAAGGTTAAGTCAGCGCGTGCAACCCTGAAAGCGCACGGCATCGCCAGGTACCATGACCTGCGCGCAGCTTATGCTTGTCAGCGATATGAGGAATTGACGGGGTATCCAGCACCTGTGGTGTCAGGCCGAATAATGGATCGGGAGGCGGACCGGGACGCGCGAGCCATAATCTCTCAAGAGCTGGGCCATAACCGAATCAGCGTTGTAGCTGCGTATGTGGGAGGTCTTCGATGCATCCGTTAGTCGAAGCAGTTCACCACAGCACTAAGCGCTATCGCAAGAAAGGTGGCAAAGCCAACCGTAGGCAGCAGCACGCGAGAATGATCAAGTTCTCACAATTCTGCGCAGCGGAGGGTCTCAATTCGCCTCAGCAAATCGGCGCCAGGCAGGTGATTCGCTATTGGCGCACCGAACCGATGATGCGACTGGCCGATAAAACTCTAGAGAACCATTACTACGCGCTGGTGATTCTGTGGGAACTGTGTGGAAAATCTGGGACGCCGCCGAGGCCGTTCATGAAGGCGGAGCGCGAGCAACGCTCTCAGCCGTAGTCAGTCAGCGGCGAGAGTTTCCAGTTACGTCATAAGGGGAAAGACGCTGTGGCCCAGGTTGACGACAGAGCAGGGTGTTCCGGCCGTCTGAGGTCACCCGCTGAATGTCAAAAGGTAACGTTGCGTCATTGTTTTTGCTTGTATACTGTTTATCCATACAGTAAAGGCAAAGGCATGCGCGATGAGCGAAGCAGTTATTCTTGCTCCCATCGGAAGCTCGGCGGTCGAGCTTCCCTTTTTTTCCGCCCGGGTGCCCGCCGGATTTCCAAGCCCAGCGGTTTTCCCATATCGTTCTCTATGTCAATGTGCAGGCCAATTTTTGTAAACCTATATAAAACAATAATATACCGACTAAATAATCAATCCTATCTACTTTAATTGCGTTGATAATTGTCAGCCGGTTCGCTTCCTCCATTGATTCCCGCCAAGATCCCACAATCGGTTGCTTCGCGCTTATCCGAGCAACGCCCTCTCAGTGCAACAAGCTGTCTCTCAAGTTCATGTAGAGCGGTTATCTGCGATCGCACATAACCAATGTGGTCATCGAGCATCGTGTTCACCGCTGCACAAGGCTGGTGAGGATCGTCCTCATAGCTTTGGAGATCATGAATCTCTGCCAGTGACAGGTTCAGGATTCGGCAGCGACGAATGAAAGCGAGCCGTTTGGCATGTCGCTCGGTATAGATACGGTAACCGTTGTCCTGCCGGCTTGGCGCTTCAAGCAGGCCCTGCCGCTCATAGAAGCGAATCGTTTGGGTGTCGATACCTGCTGCCTCTGCTAACTGACCAATACGCATCGCGCTTACTCCAAATCTCAACTGATAATCCCGCTCCCTTGACCTTATAGTTACTACATGGTTTTAACTATCACAATTCTATTTCTGCTCGAACTGGAGGCGTACCGTGGGAAAAGATCGTGGTGACTCGTGTGGTTGTGATGCGACGCCTGCAACTGCCCCCGATACGCCGGTGTCCAGCGATGCGTCAGTTAGCGTCTTTGCCGTGCCGAATATGGACTGCCCCTCGGAAGAACGAATGATCCGCTTGGCGCTGAATAGTTTTCATAACATTCGAGCGCTCTCCTTTGATTTGTCGAATCGACGATTGACGGTCGTGCACGATGGGGAGGTTGAGCCCATAACGGCAAAACTGACGACCCTGGGGCTGGGTGCATCTCTTCAGGAAACGAGCACTGCCGACACAGGGACGGTCACGGCTGCCATATCCTCTGCAACCTCGGACGCTCAAGAGTCCGGCACTCTACGTTGGTTGCTCGGCATCAATGCGATCATGTTCGTAGCCGAAATGACCGCAGGCTTGATCGCCCAGTCTACTGGGCTGATTGCTGACTCGCTGGACATGTTTGCCGACGCAGCCGTCTATGGTCTTGCTCTCTATGCCGTAGGCCGCAGTTTGCGGTTACAGACACGCGCCGCTCATTTTGCTGGCGTGCTCCAACTGGTCTTGGCCCTTGGCGTGTTGATAGAGGTAATGCGCCGTTTCCTGGTTGGCAGTGAACCTGAGTCCCTGATCATGATGATCGCTGCCTTCATTGCATTAATCGCCAACACCGTTTGCCTGTTGCTGATATTCAAGCATCGTGAGGGCGGCGTGCATATGAAGGCCAGCTGGATATTTTCAGCCAATGACGTGCTGATCAATCTGGGCGTCATCACCGCAGGTGCATTGGTCGCCTGGACGGGCTCCAGCTACCCGGATCTGGTTATAGGCACGATTGTGGGTCTTATCGTCCTCAACGGTGCCCGGCGCATTTTGGCGCTCAAGGCCTGATAAGAGTGGAGTGACGCTTTGCGCACGCCCGGATAAGGATCCAACGATTCTGCTGTCATGGATGACACAGTCTTTCCGTGTAGAGGGCGGTAGTCGACGGCGGAGCGCCCGGCCGAAGGGATAACCCTAGGCTGTCGTACTACTGGATGTTACGGCCTTTGTGTCGGTGGCCATCGCCAACTGGTAGACCGTGCAGTGTGTCGACCTACTCTGCTCTGTTGCCGTGCCGCTTGGACTTATAGTCAATGTAACCTTCGTTCTAATCAAACGTTATGTTGGAAGAGGATTTGACAATGGATGATTGCTGCGACAGCAAAGGCAGTGAGCTTGCCAAGCTGCGTGAGAAGCAGGGCCGGGTCCTCTACATCGTGCTGGCCATAAACGCTGTTATGTTCGCTGTCGAGTTTACGGCCGGTTGGATCGTGAACTCGACCGCGTTGCTCGGCGATTCGCTGGATATGTTCGGCGATACGTTGGTTTATGCCTTCTCACTTTTCGTGTTGCACCGTGGCACCCGCGCACGGGCGGGGGCTGCCCTTTTCAAAAGTGGCTTCCTTTTATTATTCGGCCTTTTGATTATCGGTGAAGCCATCCGTAAAAGTTTTCTGGGCGTGGTGCCGGAGGCGGGCTGGATGAGTGTGATCGGGCTTATTGCGCTCGTGGCCAACCTGAGCTGCCTAGGGCTGCTTTATAGTCACCGCAGCGACGACATTAATATGAGCTCGACTTGGTTGTGCTCGCGAAACGATGTTGTCGCCAATCTAAGCGTGCTATGCGCGGCCGGGCTAGTGATGCTGACCAAATCGCTGTGGCCGGACTTGATCGTCGGGGTGGCGCTCGCGTTATTGTACTTACACTCTTCCGTGCAGGTCGGGCGGGATGCTTGGCCACAGTGGCGCGGTCGCGCTGACCGTGATGCTGGTGTCGTAGGTTCATCGAGTGGCTGCTGTGAACCTGGTACCGTGACGAAGCAAGAGGCCGCCTGCGAAAAGAACGCCGCGACGCAATCGGACGGCTATAGCGAAAGCCGCACCGTAGCGCCCACAGATACCGAAGTGGATCTCCGAAAAAAGCTATGAAACCGCCAGATCTCTACCACCCAACTTCGCGATGTAACGCACGTAAACAAGCTCGCTCAGCAGTTCTACAAGTGTTTGGGTCACAATGACCGCAGGAAGAAGCGGGATGGCGCCGGGTACAGCGAGAGCTAGCGGTAGTATGACCAAAGAGTTTCGCGTTCCTGCACTGAAAGCAAGGGCTCGGCCTGCTGGAGCATCGAGACGGAACAACAGGCCGATGGCCCACCCGACCAGAGGCGCAATAACGGCAAAAGCCAGGTAGAACGGGATAACGAGCAGAGCCGCTTCGATCGCCGCGCCAAGCTGCGGCACCACGGTCGCTACGACCACAAACAGCACGAACACAGTAGCGGGTACCGGCAGCACACTAAGGGTCACTAGCGCCTTTGCGCCGGCTTGGCGCCGAGTTGCCCACAACTGAACGAGCCCTGCCAGTGCCAGCGGAACTGCGATCAGCCAGATGAAGGCTTCTATGAACGGACCAGGCTTTACAAGGATTGTTACCTCATTTGATAACAACAAGCTGAGATAGAAAGGCAGTAATAACAACTGCGCGACGAGCAGCACTGGGGTTGCTGCAAGTAGCAAACGTGCGTCAGCACGGCCCAAATGAGAGAAGGTCACCACGTAATCGATGCAAGGCGTAAGTAACACCAAGAGCACGCCGAGGCGGACCATTGGGTCAGATGGCAGAAATTGGAGCATCAAAGCCACGAGGAGCGGAATCGCCACAAAATTTGCGGCGAACAATGCTGCAAGAAATCGACCACGAGTGAGCGAACGCCTAAGGTCGGCAAGGGGCACCTGCAGAAATGTCGCGAATAGCATGAATGCCAACGCCGGGTTCACCATCCCTTCAAGTGCGACGGTACCAGGTATCAATAAAGCAATAAGTCCCGCCAAGACCACCGCGCCGAAGTAAAGGCTCACTTGGTAGCCTTCGAGCCTGTCTCTAATATTCTGCATACTTTCTCACTGCTGCACCTGCGGTTCGATAAAAGGCCCGAGCCAGAGCGCTTCCAAGCGGAATGCTGCCATTGCGACAACATCGGTGGCTTCGACCGCATTCACCCGAAGAGCGAAGGCTCACTCGTACCTAGCAGAGTCCATGGTACCGTATTTTGAGCGTGTGCTTTCTCAGCGCCATGGTTCGAGACAAGGTTCGCGTGCCGAAACGAAAACTATCCGTCCGGAAAAACGTCACAATACCGGGGGCATCGATATTGCTCCGAATTTATATGCGACTTCGAGGATGACGTGAATAATATATGGGCAGTGATCGGTCTAGCATTACTCCCCGCGCTGGGGAACCTAGCAGGTGGTCTGCTAGCAGAATTTACCGGGACTCCAGACAGCCGGTTGAACAAAGCGTTGCATGCCGCCTCTGGAATTGTCCTGGCGGTTGTCTCCGTTGAACTCATGCCTGAAGTCCTAGCAACCCTCTCGGGATGGGCTGTGGGAGTCGCATTTGGCCTGGGCGGTATCGCTTACATCGCCATAGAAACCGCCGTGGATGGTGTTCAACGCTCGCAAGGAAGGACGAGCACTGCCAACCGAGGCATGTGGATGATCTATATCGCTGTGGCCATCGACCTGTTCAGCGATGGGCTACTGATAGGTACAGGCTCGGCAGTTGCGTTTTCCATGGCTGTGGTACTCGCCCTGGGGCAGGTTCTGGCTGACGTACCTGAAGGATACGCCACTATCGCAAACATGAAGGAAAAAGGCGTGCCGCGAGCGCGCCGGATGGTGCTCTCAACCTTTTTCTTCATTCCGGTAATTAGTGCGGCGATGCTCGCCTATTATGTGCTTCGAGATCAGAGCGAAGCATTTAAGATGATGGGGCTTGCTTTCACCGCAGGATTACTCACTGTTGCGGCAGTCGAAGACATGCTTAGCGAGGCGCACGAGACGACGAGCGACTCGCGCGGGTCGGTCCTGGCGTTTATGGGCGGATTCGTATTGTTTACCTTCGTCTCAGCGGGCCTGGGTGGCTAGGCCCGCTAGCAGAGTGAGTGAGCAGCCCGAACCCGCCGGGCGATGATAGGAGTACCGCTGCACCAGCTCCGCTGATCCTTTTCATGCCTAAATGTGGTAGATTCTGCGCCCCGCAATCCACATAACCAAACGCCTACCGACTCGGTGTCGGAACTATCTGTCCATTGACACGCGGGGCAATGCTCATCCCTGCCTTCTTATAGGGGTTTCTCCTCCGGCAGCAGATGCAGCAGAAGAAACGTAGCGATTAGCCTTAAATGACAAAATTGTCATTTAAGGCTAATCCTCTCGTCAGGCTTGAACAGGATAATAGCGGCATGGAATTCATACCCAATGCCAAGCCGAGGGCGCTATGACATATCGCAAAATGATGACTGTATTTAGCATGGCTTTCGTCTTGATCGGAGCCAGCACAGCAGTGCAGGCTGAAGATGGAAGCTTGAAATTGAGGACGATGCTTGCTGATCGTCACGGATATGGTCTGCCTCTTGATGAGCGTAAGGGGAATGAAGTAAAGGAGCGTAAGCAGCGTATCCTGAATAATGATGAGTTATTCTTGAAAATGACAGAAAAATCAGATCCCGAAAATAGATAATTTCAGTTTCATCTCTTGGGTAGTTACTCCTTCAACAAGAGATGTTTTAGGCGCCTTTGGGCGCCTTTTTTTACAAGCTGGCGACGCCCACGCATCAGAACACGAAGATGAAAGGCCAAACAAGGTGCAACGATGCGAGTCCTGATCATCGAAGACGAATTGAAGACAGCCGAATATTTGCAGCAAGGTTTAAGCGAATCTGGTTACACAGTTGACTACGCTTTAACGGGAACGGATGGAATACACCTTTTCAAAAACCAGCAGTATGCTTTAGTGGTATTGGACGTAAATTTGCCTGGCATGGACGGTTGGTCGATATTGGAAGATATCCGCCGCACTAGCGATGCGCGAGTAATGATGTTAACTGCGAGCGGCAGGTTGTCGAACAAGGTGAAAGGATTGGACCTGGGTGCAGATGATTATCTGGTTAAGCCCTTCGAATTCCCTGAATTGCTGGCAAGAATTAGATCGCTTCTGAGGCGAAGTGAAAAGTTGACCGAAGTCGAATTTTTGAAAGTGGCAGACCTTGAGGTTGATCCCGCTAGACATCGTGCATACCGAGCAGGGCAGCGCATCGATCTGACTGTTAAGGAGTTCTCCTTATTACAATTACTCATGCGAAATACCGGTGTCGTTATGACAAGGACTCAAATAATTTCGTTAGTATGGGACATTAACTTCGATTGTGATACTAACGTAGTTGACGTCTCTATCCGAAGGTTGCGCGCCAAAATAGACGAACCCTTTGACAGGAAGCTAATCCACACCCTGCGCGGGGTGGGGTATGTTCTTGAGGATCGCGGATGACCAAGCCTTTGAGTTTGTCTCTGCGAATTGGATTGTCTGTAGGTATTATGGGATCAATTCTCGTTATTTTGATATTCAGTCAATCCTGGATGACGCTGCGCAATCAACTGGGAATAATTTCCGAGTCCAGGTTAGAGAACAAGTTAAGTCAAATAGAACATGTCATTTCAGAGTCTAACCCGTCGCTTGTTAAAGATACTATTTCACACCCGCTGGGCGATTTAGTGTCCGGTCACCCTGATCTAGGCCTGCTGGTATGCGATGCTCAAAGGCCGAATAAACTAACTTTTATGGTTGGTTCAGTGCCAAATGAGTTGCTAACTGGAAGCACTTGTACCGCCGAACTTGATACATATGAAAATCGGTTTGCTCAGCTCGGCATCAAGGCGCTAATAAAGACTAGCACTGTGCGCATTGCTGGGAGCAGCGAGAATTTTCTGCTAGTACTCTTCAGTAATCGTTCCGATGATTCCGAATTGCTTAGCGCCTACCTGAATTCGACCGTATTAGCGGTGCCGCTGTTCCTGGTATTAATTGGATTCGGGTCATGGTGGATTGCCCGACGAGGGTTGGCTCCACTGAGTAACTTCAGAGAATTGACTTCCATCGTTACCACAAATGATCTTGATGGAAGAATAATAACCTCTGGTCTGCCCGTGGAGCTTAAAGAGCTAGCAAACAGCGTAAATTTCATGTTGGGAAGGCTTGAGGGTGGCGTGCAACAACTTTCCGATTTTTCTGATGATCTGGCTCACGAGTTGCGATCTCCGATTACTAATCTCATGGGTAAGGCGCAGGTGGCTCTTTCTCGCGACAGATTATCATCACAATACAAAGAAACGTTGGAATCATGTGTAGAGGAGCTTGGCAGAATATCGCGGATCGTTTCAGACATGCTCTACCTTTCGCAAGCTCTTCAGTCGGATTCAGCTAATCTATCAGATAAAATTCCGTTAAGAAGAGAAGCTGAACAAGTAGTCGACCTGTTTAATATGATCGCGGAAGAAAAGGGAATATCGCTGACCGTCCAAGGAGACGGCGTTATCGTGGGCGACAGGTTAATGGTACAGCGAGCTATATCGAACCTATTATCGAACGCCATCAGACACGCGTCCCCCCACAGCAACATCCCGATCCTCATCACGAGCCAAGGTCAATCTATCGTGTTGTCTGTGACAAACGATGGCCCCGGTATACCCGAAGAGCACACTGAAGCGATATTCAAGCGTTTTTACCGGGTGGACAGGGGCCGCTCACGTGACGAAGGAGGGACAGGACTTGGTCTTTCGATCGTCCGTTCAATCATGGACATTCACCAAGGCAGCGTCACGGTGAATACCAGCACAACTGGTCCTACGACATTTCAACTGTGGTTCAACCTTATGTGAGGTGGCATATGTTCGCTCTTATTTGTCGTCGTCTGCGGCCGGCCCGATGGCCGCGTCAGGCGAGGCTTGTGTTTGTTTACAGTATGTTGATGGGGCTGTCAGACCTTGGTTGGGCGGCAGACCGCGAGACCGCAATACTGACCTTGCCTGAGGCATTAGCTCGTGTTCTGCAGTCCAGCCCCGAGCTGGCTGTTTATCCCTATGAAATCCGTGCCGCCGAAGCAAGAACCTTGCAGGCGGGCCTGCGGCCCAATCCTGTTCTATCCATGGAAGTCGAAAATGTTCTTGGCAACGGTGCACTTTCCGGGGTTGACGCAATGGAAACCACCCTGGCACTGAGCCAGGTCATTGAGATGGGTAATAAACGCAGCCTGCGGCGCGACGTCGGCAGTTGGCAGCGCCAGGCGGTGGAGCGTGATTACGAGCTTGCTCGCCTTGATGTTCTGGCGGCAGCTGCAAGCCGCTATCTGGAAGTGGCGCAAATACAGAGATTGCTAGATTTCTCCGAGCAGGTTGTCGACTGGACTCTAGCAGCTCAGGCCGTCGCCAAGAAGCGTTTCGACGCCGGTAGCGCAAGTAGGGCCGAGCTTGGTCGCGCACGAACAGATGCGATGCAGGCGGCGCTCGCGGTTAGCAATCTCAAGGTTCGGCTGGCGAATGCCAAACGCCGGCTGGCAAGTTTGTGGGGAGAGAGTGAGCCGGATTTCGCGATTGTGGGCGCGGAACTTTTTTCATTGGTGGAGCTGCCGGACTTTGCCCGTATTCGTACTCAACTCGAGCAAGCACCGCAATTGCAACGATTTCTGACACAGGGCAGGTTACGCGAGGCCGAGCTTGAACTCGCTACCGCGCGCGGCCGACAGAACATTGAGGTCGGCGCCGGGTTCAAACACATTCGGGAAACCAACGATATAGGGATGGTGCTGCAATTCTCCATGCCGCTGGGCGTTAATGACCAGAATCAGGGAAATATCCAGGCCGCCCGTGAGGACCTTGCGAAACTCGACCTGGAAGAGGAGGCAACACGGGTCAAAATTTTTACCGAGCTACGCAATGCATACGCTCAACTGGGACAGACACGTAACCAGGTCGCGGTACTGCGGAACGAGATCCTGCCCGAAGCACGGGAAACTCTCATGTTGATTCAGGACGGTTATAAGGTAGGGCGCTTCTCCTATCTCGAACTCGTGCAGGCCCGGCAGCAAGTGCTGGCCGTCGAGAACGACGCGGTTGTCGCCGCCACCGACTTCCATCAAACCCTTATTACTCTTGAAACCCTGACGGGTCAGCCTCTGACGGGAAGCGGACAAATTCTTACCCGCGCCGCTACTGCAAGCGGTGTTTCGTCCGAATTCCGTCTGCCCTACCTGGATGGATCCGCTGGTGCAGAGCAATCGTCACGACAGGAAGAATCACGATGAACAAGCTATTGAATGTAATACTTGGCAGTTTGCTTCTGGTTGCGCTGCCGCTTCAGGGCGCACTTGCTGCAACCGATCCGAAAACGGAAACAGAAGCTGCTCATGCTGAAGAGGAAGCTTCGCATCAGCACGAATCAGAAGAGCACGGCGCCGAAGCAGGACATTCCGATGAGGAGCACGATGAGGAGGAAGGCGACCATGCCCCAGAAGAAGCAGGGCATGACGATCATGCTGGAGAAAATCAGGGAGATGATCACGAAGGCCACGAGGAGAGCGAAGAGCCGGTTCTGACCCTTAGCGCTGATCTGTTACGCGAGTTCGGTGGTGAAATTGCCGTTGCTGACGCGGGTGTCATTCGCCAGCAGGTGTCATTGCCAGGCGAGATCCAACTGAACAAGGAAGCCGTCGCTCACATCAGTCCGCGTTTTGCGGCGAAAATCGTTGAGGTGCGGGCAAAGATCGGCGACAAGGTCAGTGCCGGCGAAACCCTTGCCGTGGCAGAGAGTTCTGAAACGCTTGCACGCTTCAACCTCACATCGCTGATCGACGGCGTGGTGATCAATCGGGACGTTACGTTGGGAGAACATTTGTCACCGGATGACACTGCCTTCGTGGTCGCGGATGTGTCTACTCTCTGGGCTGACATAGCGCTCTATCCCAAGCAAGTACCGTTGGTGGAGGTTGGTCAGCCGGTTCGTCTCAGTACGAGCTATGGCCCGGAGCCGGTTGAGGCTCGCATCGACTATGTGGCTCCCTCGGTTGATGAGTTAACACGCACCGGCTTGGCGCGCATTTTCCTGTCCAACGAGAATCGTGCGTGGAAACCGGGCATGTTCGTCCAGGGTGATATCTCCATTGGCGAATATCCGGCAGCCGTGGTAGTCCCGGAGAGCGCGATCATTGATTTGGAGAGTCAACCAACAGTGTTTGTACAGGAAGGCGAGCGTTGGGAGCCGAGACCTGTGGAGCTTGGTCGCAGTGACGACAAATCGGTAGAAATCCTGGCGGGTCTGGAGGCCGGCGAAAGTTACGTTACCGAGGGCGGTTTCGTGCTCAAGGCGCAACTGCAGAAGAATGAATTCGAATCCGGTCACAATCACTAGCCCAGGAGAACAGTATGCAAAGCATCATCCGTTTTGCGCTGGATAACCGGCTGCTGGTGGTCGTGTTAGCTCTGGCGACACTTGTTGGCGGTTACTTCGCTTATCGCACCCTGCCGGTGGACGCCTACCCGGATATTTCGCCGGCATTGGTCCAGGTGTTCGTGGAAACCGAGGGGTTGGCACCCGAAGAAGTGGAAAAATACGTCACCTATCCGATTGAAAGTGCAATGAATGGTCTGCCAGAACTCGACCATGTGCGTTCGATTTCCAACTTTGGGCTGTCAGTTGTCAATATCTATTTTGAGGATGGGACTGATATCTATTTCGCCCGGCAATTGGTGGGCGAGAGGCTTCAGGTCGCTCGGGAGTCGATTCCCACCGGTTTTGGCGAGCCGGTCATGGGGCCTATTACTACAGGGCTTGGGCAGATACTGTTTTATGTACTCGAGGACACCAGCGGTCAATACAGCACTACCGAGCTGCGTGAGATTCAGGACTGGATCGTTAAGTTCAATTTGCAGACCGTCAAGGGCGTAACCGAAGTTCTTTCGATTGGCGGCGAAGTGAAACAGTTTCATGTGAATGTCGATCCGAACGCGCTGCTTCGCTACGACGTCAGTTTGCCGGAAATCAAGGAGCGTATTGAAGCCAACAACGCCAATGCCGGCGCCCAGTTCATCGTCAAGAATGACGAAGAATACATTGTGCGGTCGGTGGGTCTTGCCACAGATCTCGAGTCTCTTCGCAACATTGTGGTGAAGACCATCGACGGGACTCCCGTTTATTTGCACCAACTTGGTGATCTGGACATTGGCGGAGAAATTCGCCGCGGACTGACTACCAAGGATGGCAACGGCGAGGTGGTTGTCGGCATGGTGTTGAAGCTGATCGGCAGCAACACCTCCAACGTTATCGATGCGGTAAAGCAGGAGTTGGCGACAATCAACGATAACCTGCCTGAAGGCATCGAGGTGCAGCCGTATTATGACCAGGCTACGCTCGTGAAAGCGGCCGTAACCACGGTGATCAATGCTCTGTTGCAGGGCATCATTCTAGTAGCCCTGGTTCTGCTGGCTTTTATGGGTGGTCTCAGGCCAAGCCTGGTGGTGGCGCTCTCCATTCCATTTTCGGTCGGCTTTACCTTTCTTGCGATGAAAATTTTCGGAATATCCGCCAACCTGATGTCGCTGGGTGGGCTTGCCATCGCTATCGGTATGATGGTGGATGGCGCGGTTGTGGTGGTTGAAAACGTTGATCGCATGTTGCGCGAAGCTAGGCCTGATGAGTCGCGTCTGCATATCGTGATGCGCGCCTGTCAGTCGGTCGCAAGACCGATCCTGTTTGCGATCAGCATTATCATTGTCGTGTTCCTGCCGCTATTCACCTTACAGGGCGTGGAAGGTGCGACATTCAAACCGCTGGCTTACACGGTGGCGGTGGCGATGTTTGGATCGCTGATCTTCGCGCTAGTAATCGCACCAGTAGCCGCTTCGCTCCTGATGAGGAGCCCCAAGGTTCGTGAGGACAAGCCACGCAAGGACATCATCAGCTTTCTGCTCAAAGGTTATAAACCACTGGTAGAGGCAATGGTTGCTCGCCGCTGGATCGCGTTGGCGCTGGCGGTCGTCGTTCTGGCGGTGGGCGCTGCAGTAGCGCCGCGTCTGGGCTCGGAATTTGTGCCGCGTCTGAATGAGGGCGACCTGTTGATTCGCGCCACCATGGCGCCTTCTATCTCGTTGGAGAAAGCCAAAACCACTATCACTGTTTTTGAACGGCAACTGATGGAAGATTTTCCGGAGGTAACGCAGGTAGTCTCGCGTATTGGCCGGGGTGAAGTTGGCGCACACGCCGATCCGGTAAACAACGCCGAGATATTCGTTGCTCTCAAGCCACAGGAGGAGTGGGTGAGCGCGGATACATTGGACGGTCTTTATGCCGCAATGAGCAAGAGATTTGAAGATTTCCCCGGCGCCAAGTTCAACTTCACACAACCAATTGCCGCTGCTGTGGATGAATTGCTGACGGGGACCAAGGCCGAACTTGCAGCCAAGCTCTTTGGTGATGACCTTGATGTGCTTGTTGAAAAAGCACAAGAGATCGAACAGGTGATGGGCACAGTGCCTGGAGCGCAGGATGTTCAACGCGATCAGATCGGTGGCACACCGCAACTGCGCATTACGCTGGACCGGGCTGCGATCGCCCGCTACGGACTCAATGTGAGTGATATTCACGATACGTTGAGCGTCGCGGTCGGTGGTAGCGAAGCGGGACAGGTGTTCGAGGGTATTCGTCGTTTCGATATATATGTGCGTCTGAAAAAGGGGGCGCGAAACGAGACGGAAGTCATTCGGCAGCTGATTCTCGAAAACGCCTCCGGCCAGCGGATACCCTTGGAGGAGCTGGCAAGTATCGAAGAAGTTGTCGGGCCACGGCAAATCACCCGAGAAAACAATCAGCGTTTCATCACCATTCAAACGAACGTGCGTGATCGGGACATCGGCTCCTTTGTTGCCGAAGCCGATGCTGCTATTGCTGAACAGGTCGACCTGCCGCCGGGGTATTTTCTCAAGTGGGGTGGTCAGTTCGAGCTTCAGCAACAGGCCAACAAGCGTCTGATGATCGTGGTACCGATTACCCTGGCGCTGGTGTTCATAATGCTTTACGCAAACTTTGGTTCGCTGCGTAACGCTTTACTGATCATGCTCAACATCCCGTTGGCTCTGGTGGGCGGTATCGTTGGCTTGTGGTTGACGGGGCAGAGCTTGTCAGTACCTGCGTCAATTGGTTTCATCGCGCTTTTTGGTATCGCATTGGAAAACGGTCTGGTGCTTGTCAGCTATCTCAATGAGTTGGTCAGAGATGGCGTTTCCGTTGCTGAAGCCAGTGTCCGGGCGGCGTGTGCACGTCTGCGAGCGGTGATCATGACTGCTGTGACAACGGCGCTTGGGCTGTTTCCGCTCTTGTTCGCCAGCGGCGCCGGCAGCGAAGTGCAACGGCCTCTGGCCACCGTCGTGGTCGGCGGACTGGTCACAGCTACGATTCTTACCCTGTTGGTTATTCCCGCTCTTTATCAATGGTTCGCTGATAAACCAGCTGATATCGGCGAAACCCGTTGAAAGGAGATAACTCCATGCAAGAGATCAAAGCCTATATCAAGAACCACAAGCTCGAAGCAGTGACCCTGGCGTTGCACCGGGTGAGCGGTATCAGCGGTATGAGTGTCTCCGAGGTGCGTGGTTTTGGGCGGAGCAAGGCCCATACCAGCGCGGCCAACCCGATTGACGGCACGGCGGATTTCGTCAAGCACGTAAAAATCGAGGTGGTGTGTCATAACCAGTACGTGGACGAGGTGGTTCAGGTACTGAAAGACGTGGCCCATACCGGGCTACGGGGTGATGGGCGCATTTTCGTCAGCGATGTCAGACGGGCAATTCGGATCGAGGATGGTGTCGAGGATAGCACTGTCGTCTGATAAACGAGCCGCGTTGATGAAGTTCGTGGCTTTTGGAGTAGCGCTCCCGGCTTCGTCGGGAGGCGCTTCTAACGTTGTTCGTTTTGCCCATGTTGTGTTCACTACTCAATCGAAACGATCGCAAGCACAAGGCAGTCGAAGGGGCTACGACATAACGTCGGGATCGCCACGGCAAAATGGCAGGGTGCATCACCCGATACAAACTGTGATTTCACTAGCGACAGGAGGCAACGTGGGACATCAACATCTACATAACGAACAGGCTGGTGATAAACGCGTTTGGTGGGCCGTAGCCGTCAATCTTATCCTAACCGTGGTGCAGATAGCGGGGGGAATATTGTCAGGGAGCCTCTCACTGGTTGCCGATGCGATACACAACCTGAGCGACGCGATCTCGATGGCTATCGCCTATATCGCCAGAAGGATAGCTCGGCGTCCAGCCAACGAAGAGTGGACGTTCGGATATGTTCGAGCAGAGTTGATTGCAGCGCTTATAAACTACACCACCTTGATCGTGATCGGCCTGTACCTGGTTTACGAAGCGATCTTTCGCTTTATCGAACCGCAGCCTGTTCAGGGGTGGACTGTTGTCATTGTCGCAGCTGTCGCTTTAATGGTTGACACGATAACGGCCATGCTGACCTA
The DNA here is from genome assembly GCF_012844345.1 of Pseudomonas sp. gcc21. Lineage (NCBI taxonomy): Bacteria > Pseudomonadati > Pseudomonadota > Gammaproteobacteria > Pseudomonadales > Pseudomonadaceae > Pseudomonas > Pseudomonas sp. gcc21. The sequence goes on from NZ_CP051625.1 coordinate 183,508, forward strand.
TTCATTATCAAAGTCCAGTATTAATATTCGGGCGGCGTTTTTACACAACGTGTCAGATGCATTGGGGTCCGTTGGAGTCATCATCGCAGGTACTTTGATTATTCTGTACGACTGGGTATTTATAGATCCTCTGATAACGCTAATGATAGCTGGGTATATATTGTGGCAAGCATTTACAGAAATAGGCGGCGCCATACGCATACTCATGTCTGCCACACCAAAAGATATAGATCCCCAGGAGGTTATATCAAGGTCGTTGGCCGTTTCAGGGGTGTGTGGCGTTCATCACCTGCACATCTGGCTCATAGATGAACACCGGACATCACTCGAGGCCCACGTTGTGATTGAGGACCAGCTGATGAGCCGAAGTGAGGACATCAAGAATGATCTCAAGAAAATGCTCAAAGATACCTTTTCCATTCATCATGTTACGTTAGATGTGGAATCTTCATCGGGAGAATGTGGCGACGCGAAAACGATTGGCCATTGAAATGAAATGCGCCCCTTGGGCGCCCATATCAAGTTTCAGATCAGATAATATCAAGCGGGTATTCTATAATAATCCTGACTTCATCTAGATCCGATTCAAAAGCGGTTGCACGTGCAGTAGCCTGGCGCACCCTAAAAGACAGGCCATGGAGTTTTCCGGACTGCACTATGTACTTGGCTTCGATGTCTCTCTCCCAACGCTTCTGGTCAGTAAGCGGGTCCCCGTCCGCATCCCGTCTCATATAGACCGCGTTAGCATTTGAATAGTCGGCCTCGCTTCCTTTGGCATAACGGGTCATGAATGAAAGTCCCGGCACGCCATACTCAGTCATGTCCAGATCATAACGAAACATCCACGACTGCTCTTTTGGTGCGTTGAAATCATTATACTGAGATGCGTTATCGAGAAAGATTGCATCGGATTGCCGCAGATAATCGAAATCGTCATCTCCATGGTTGCGCTGGTGGGACACCGCGATGCTGTGGGCACCGGTCGCAATTCCGACTCTAGCACTCCATATCTGGTTGCTAAACTCTCCGAGTAGCTTCTTGCCCTCGTCGCGGGCATCGTAATAATTTATGCCACCAAACAGCGAAATTCGTTCGGACATTGGCAGCTCACCGGAAATACCAACATACGTTTGATCCCAGGCGTCTTTAAGGCGGCTTGTATATAGGCTGAACCCTAATTCGGGATTGAGGATATAATCCCCTCCGAAATAAGCCACCCATGGAGAGTCGACCGCGCCTGCATAAAATGTTGCGAAATCATCATGCATACTGCTGCTGGTTGGCTGGCTCATGCCAGTGAGTCGACCGCCTTGTACGGTCAATCCTTCAACATGTGTGTTGGCCAGTGTAACGCCCCTGAAACTTTCAGGAAGTAGCCGTGAATCTCCGTAGTGGACAACAGGGTTAGCCGGAAAAACGTCACCTATCTTGATTACTGTGTCAAAGGCGCGCAGCTTAGCTACCGCCCCGATCTTTGTGTATTCGTCTTCGGCTTTGCCCTGGGAGTCGACAGGAAGTACGTCAAAGGTGCTGCGTCCGCCGTTTCGTCCGTCGCCAGTATCGAGTTTCAAACCCAACATCGCGAAAGCATCCAAACCAAAACCAACTGTCCCTTCGGTATAACCTGACTCGAAGTTAACCGTGATGCCGTGTGCCCATGCTTCAGAATATCCTGTCCCTTTCGGACTGAACTGACCATGACGGTCGTCTCGATTAAAATAGAAATTTCGGTTCAGTACCGATAGGTTGCTTCCATCTACGAAGCCAGATGCAATATGTTCTTGTGCTGATACAGCTCCGGAGTGAGCGGCAAACAGTATTGACGAGGCAATCAACGTGCGACTGATGTTTTTATTCATATGATTTTCTTCTTTTAGGAGGCTTTTTGGAACGAACGTTTTATCGTATTCCTCTCAGAATTGCGGGTAGATTGCACCAGCATTACAATTTTGTAATATGACGAGGCGTGGTAGGACTCTTTAACCTGACTGTGATGGTTATGGATGCGCGGAGTGGCCGATGTTGATTCGCGTTTGAGCAGACAAAAGCTGATGATCAGTCGCTACGCCCGCCGAGCCAACGGATGGAGTCTTGTCTGGATGAAGAGGTGTTTTCATTCACTCCGCTTTCGCTAGGATTCTTCACAACCCTGCCGTACCGCTCCAGCGTCTGCCGTGGTCCGAGAATATCACGCCGGATTTCCTGATTTTCGCCTTCTTGTTATATAACGGCCTCTGCATTTCTATCGCAGCGGATGATCTCACCCCGTTCACGGTTTTATTACTGTCGCCCATGATTGCAGCGCTAGCGATGAGCTCGAGTTCGGCCCCGATCGCGTTCAAATGCGCTGCGCCTGCAGTGTGTACGGATTGACCGGCTCTTTTCCCATACCGTTCTCTATGTCAACGTGCAGGACGATTTTGATAAACCTATATAAAACAATAATATATCGACTAAATAATCAATCCTATCTGCTTTAGCTACGTTGACAACTGTCATCCGGATCGCTTCCTTCATTGATTCCCGCCAAGATCCCACAATCGGTTGCTTCGCGCTTATCCGAGCAACGCCCTCTCAATGCAACAAGCTGCCTCTCAAGTTCATGTAGCACAGTTATCTGCGATCGCACGTAACCAATGTGGTCATCGAGCATCGTGTTCACCGCTGCACAAGGCTGGTGAGGATCGGCCTGATAGCTTTGGAGGTCATGAATCTCTGCCAGTGATAGGTTCAGGATTCGGCAGCGACGAATGAAAGCGAGCCGTTTGGCATGTCGCTCGGTATAGATACGATAACCGTTGTCCTGTCGGCTTGGCGGGTCAAGCAGGCCCTGTCGTTCATAAAACCGAATCGTTTGGGTGGCGATACCTGCTGCCTCTGCTAACTGACCAATACGCATCGTGCTTACTCCAAATCTCAACCGGTAATCCAGCTCCCTTGACCTTATAGCCACTACATAGTTTTAACTATCACAATTCTATTTCTGATCCAACTGGAGGCGTACTGTGGGAAAAGATCGTGGTGACTCATGTGGTTGTGAGGCGACGCCTGCAAATGGCCCCGATATGCTGGTGTCCGGCGATGCGTCAGTTAGCGTCTTTGCCGTGCCGAAGATGGACTGCCCATCGGAAGAACGAATGATCCGCTTGGCGCTGAATAGTTTTCATAATATTCGAGCGCTCTCCTTTGATTTGTCGAATCGACGGTTGACGGTCGTGCACGATGGGGAGGTCGAGCCCATAACGGCAAAACTGAGGACCCTGGGGTTGGGCGCATCTCTTCAGAAAACAAGCACTGCCGACTCAGGGGCGGTCACTGCTGCCATATCCTCTGCAACCTCGGACACTCAAGAGTCTGGCACTCTGCGCTGGTTGCTCGGCATCAATGCGATCATGTTCCTAGCCGAAATGACCGTAGGCTTGATCGCCCAGTCTGCTGGGCTGATTGCTGACTCGCTGGACATGTTTGCCGACGCAGCCGTCTATGGTCTTGCTCTCTATGCCGTAGGCCGCAGTTTGCGGTTGCAAACACGCGCCGCTCATGTTGCTGGCGTGCTCCAATTGGTCTTGGCCCTTGGCGTGTTGATGGAGGTGGGGCGCCGTTTCCTGTTTGGCAGTGAACCTGAGTCCCTGGTCATGATGATCGTTGGCTTCATTGCATTAATCGCTAACACCGTTTGCCTGTTGCTGATATTCAAGCATCGTGAGGGCGGCGTGCATATGAAAGCCAGCTGGATATTTTCAGCCAATGACGTGCTGATCAATCTGGGCGTCATCACCGCAGGTGCATTGGTCGCCTGGACGGGCTCCAGCTATCCGGATCTGATTATTGGCACGATCGTGGGTCTTATCGTACTCAACGGTGCCCGGCGCATTCTGGCGCTCAAGGCGTGATGTTAGCTGCAAATAAAACGATTATCCGCTGAGTTGTCGCGGAAAACGGTACGAAGGTACTGCGTGGCAACGGCACTGCCGCGTTTGATAACACCGGGGCGATCAGCACAAGCGTGACGTTTACGGCGATCTTGCCTATAGCTGCAACCCTGTCGTCCAGCTTCCGAAACTGACATAAAAGTAATTTTAGGCTCACTTTTCTGTCAGCAAGGTCTGATAATCTAAGCTGTATCAACTTACCGGAGAATATGTAGAACGGGGATTTGTTACGTCTTCTTCGCATGCTACTAGCCATAAATCTATGATCACGTGTCGGAACTTGTTTCTTGTTTTTGTCGTGCTGCTTGCGCTTCCCTTCACCGGGACGGCGCAAACCATGACGTCCGACACGCATCATGCCATGAACCAGTCCAGCCTTGCTTTTACCACCGTCGCGTCCGAAATGGCCACCTCTGCACATGACTGTTGTGCACAAGACGCCGCCTCAGTCTGCGCAAACGGACAGGAATGCAAAACCAGTAGTCTGTTTCATCTCGCGCTCGGCAAGGTCACTGTGCCTGCGCTCAGCCCACGCCCCTCTGTCTCTCTTCCTGGCCAGGTTCCGACTCGCGCACCTGACATTGTCTGGCATCCTCCCCGTAGCTGATTTCGCTCGTGTCCCCTAGTTTCGCCTGACCCCTTGGGGTGGGCGGTTAAGGCATGCCGATGGCGTGCGCTAGAACATCAACGGAATCGAAGATATGAATTACCGAATCCTCGGGGTGCGTTTCTACGCAGCTGCCTTGTCGCTCGGCCTTTTGGCTGTGCCCAGTACCTCGGCAGCGCTCACTCTGGAAGAAGCCATCAGTCTGGCTGAGCGGGAAGCCCCTTCATTGGCCGCGCGCAATGCAAACCTTCAAGCCGCTCAAAGTTCGGTGGCCCCGGCGGGTGAGCTACCGGACCCAAAGTTGAAGCTTGGTCTCCAGAGCCTCCCTGTCGAAGGTGAATCCAGCCTGCGATTGGGCGCTGAGCCCATGACCATGCAAATGATCGGCGTTATGCAAGAGGTTCCTAACCGGGCCAAGCGACGGGCACGCGTAGAAACCGCTGAAGCAACTGTGGCATTGGCGCATGCCCAGCAAAAAATCGAACGCCTTAAGGTTCGTCAGCTGACAGCTGAGGCTTGGATTGCCACGTTGGCAGCGGAGCAAAAGCTGAGCATTTTTGACCAGCTCTATGCAGAAAATCGTCTCTTATCTCAGGCCGTTAAAGCAAGAATCGCTGGTGCTCGCGGAATGGCGAGCGATAGCGTTCTACCAAAGCAGGAAGCGGCTCTTTTGGCCGAGCAAGAAGATGTGCTGGTGCGCAACGAAGCTGTTGCCCGTGCGGAGCTGCAGCGCTGGATTGGCGAGGCTGCTAGCGTGCCGCTGGAGGGAAGCTGGCCAGTGTGGCGGGGTGATCTCGATCAATACCGGCACAATCTTGACCGCCACCCCGAGCTGTTGGCCTTCGATCCTTTGAGTGACCGCGCTGAGGCGAAGATTGCCGAAGCCATTTCGGATAAAAGGCCCGACTGGGGGTGGGGCGTGGATTATCAACATAGGGGGGGCGGGTTCGGCGACATGGTCAGTCTCAGTGTCAGCTTCGATCTGCCGGTGTTCGCAGGTTCCAGACAAGAACCGAAAATCGCCGCTGAGCGCGCCCGTCTGGCGGAGCTGGAGGCCGAGCGGCAAGCAAGGCTGCGCCTGTATAACCAAGAGCTTGCAGCCGATGCCGCAGAGCTGCAACGGCTCAATCGAGCGCTTTCTCGATTCGATGAAACACTGCTTCCGCTCGCTGAAGAAAAGGTGCGTCTGGCCATGGCGGATTACCGGTCCGGAAATGGTGAGCTCATCTCCGTTATTGATGCACGGCAGGAGCTTGTCGAAATGCGCTTGCGCCGTGTGGATCTCGCCCGTGACCGCTCTCTGACCAACGCCCGCTTACATTTCGCCTATGGAGACATCCAGCCATGACATTTCGAATCAAGCGACTGGCTCTGCTGATTAGCCTACCCATGCTGCTGAATACAGGACTAGCCGGGCTAGCTCTAATGGCAACCAACGCCGGAGCTCAGTCTGCCGAGCAGAACGAGCGAGAAGTTCTTTATTGGTACGATCCGATGTATCCGCAACAGCGCTTTGACGCACCTGGCCCTTCTCCTTTCATGGATATGGAGCTTCTGCCGCGTTATGCCGACGAAGGGGGCGATGGCGCATCGATGACCATCGACCCCTCGGTCATGCAGAACTTAGGAATGCGGATCACCTCAGTCACACGCGAACCTATCAGTCAGACCGTCGAGGCGGTTGGTACTCTGGCTTTCGATGAACGTGACGTCGCCATTGTGCAGGCTCGCAGCGGTGGCTTCGTCGAGAAGGTCTACGATCGAGCGCCGGAAGACGTGATAGCGAAAAATGCGCCATTGGCCGATCTCTTCGTACCGGAGTGGGCAGCTGCGCAGGAAGAATATCTTGCTTTGCGCAGCATAAACGAACCGCAGCTGGTCGCTGCCGCTCGCCACCGTCTTCGCCTCGCTGGTGTTCCGTCTGACGTTATTGCGCAACTCGAGCGCAGCGGCAAAGCCAGGTCAACCTGGACTATAACGAGTCCCATCAGTGGCGTACTCCGTTCCCTTGACGTCCGCGAAGGGATGACGCTGCCTGCCGGCGCGTCCCTTGCCCGCATCAACGGACTGGAAAACGTCTGGCTGGAAGTTGCCGTACCTGAAGCACAGGTGGCCAACCTACACGTTGGTCAAACCATCGAAGCCAGGCTACCCGCCTACCCGGGCGACAGCCTGGAGGGTTCCATTGAGGCAATATTGCCCCAAGCCAATCTGGATAGCCGAACGGTACGGGTTCGGATCGAACTACCCAATCCTGATCAGCGCCTACGCCCCGGAATGACCGCAGACGTCACGCTGAGCCGCGATAGAGATGAGGCGCTGGTTGTGCCCACCGAAGCACTGATTCGAACCGGTCGGCGCACGCTTGTCATGCTCGCTGAAGGTGAGGGCAAGTTCCGCCCGGTAGAGGTTCGAGTCGGCCGTGAGACCGAAGACAAAACAGAGGTGTTGGCCGGTTTGGAAGAAGGCCAGCGAGTGGTGGCCTCAGGGCAATTCTTGCTTGACTCTGAAGCTAGCCTGCGGGGGTTGATTGCCCAGCAGGATCAATCGACGCAAACCACAGAAGCAGCCTTACACGAGGCCGAGGGCACCATCGTGAGCCTGGAAGACGATATGGTCGGCTTGTCCCACGGTCCGTTCAAGACACTGAACATGCCCGGCATGACGATGGCGTTCCCTGCCGCAGACAAATCCTTGCTCGAAGGACTTACCGAAGGAGATCGCGTCCGGGTGGGCGTTAGCGAAAGCGACGAAGGCCTTCTTATTGAGCAGATCGAACAACTCGGGGGCGGCCATGATCACTAACATCATTCGATGGTCGGTAACCAACCGATTTCTGGTATTGCTTGGCACGCTGTTTTCAGTTGCCTGGGGCATATGGTCAATACAAAACACAGCCGTTGATGCTTTGCCTGATCTGTCCGACGTTCAGGTCATCATCCGCACGCCCTATGCCGGTCAAGCCCCACAGATCGTTGAAAATCAGGTCACCTACCCGCTGGCGACAACCATGCTATCGGTACCTGGGGCGAAGACCGTGCGGGGCTATTCATTCTTTGGCGACAGCTACGTTTATGTGCTCTTCGAGGACGGGACTGACCTTTACTGGGCGCGCTCTCGGGTCCTTGAGTACCTCAGCCAGGTTCAAAGTCGCTTGCCCGACGGAGCCGCTCCAGCACTTGGCCCGGATGCCACCGGAGCAGGCTGGGTTTATCAGTATGCCTTGGTTGATCGTACCGGCCAGCACGATCTAGCCCAGCTGCGCTCGTTGCAAGACTGGTTCCTGCGCTATGAACTCAAGACTCTCCCAAACGTGGCCGAGGTAGCGGCGATCGGGGGGATGGTCAAGCAGTACCAGGTGATGCTCGACCCCGTGCGCATGGCTAACCGTCAGATAACGCAGCAGCAAATCATACAGGCTATCGACGGGGCCAACCAAGAAACAGGCGGGAGCGTACTAGAGCTCGGAGAAAGCGAATTTATGGTCCGCGCTTCGGGTTATCTCGCTTCGTTAAAGGACTTTCGCGCTATTCCACTGCGCTTGGATACGAATGGTGTGCCGGTAACACTCGGTGACGTCGCGCATATTCAGCTTGGCCCGGAAATGCGCCGTGGGATTGCCGAACTGGACGGCGAAGGCGAAGTGGTGGGCGGTGTAGTGATTCTGCGCAGCGGAAAAAATGCCCGTGAAACCATTACCGCCGTGCAGGCCAAACTGGAAGATCTCAAGAAAAGTTTGCCCGATGGGGTCGAAGTGATCACCACTTATGATCGCAGCGAGCTGATTGATAGCGCCGTAAAGAACCTTAGTTATAAGCTGCTGGAAGAGTTCATCGTAGTGGGGCTGGTGTGTGCCTTGTTCCTCTGGCATTTACGTTCATCGTTGGTAGCGATCGTGTCGTTGCCGGTCGGTATATTGATCGCTTTTATCATCATGCAACGACAAGGCGTCAACGCTAACATCATGTCCTTGGGTGGCATTGCGATCGCAATCGGCGCCATGGTCGACGCCGCTATCGTAATGATTGAAAACGCGCATAAACACATCGAAGCGTGGCATAAGAACAATCTCAACAAGAAGCTTGAGGGCGCCGAGCACTGGAAAGTAATAACCGATGCCGCGATCGAAGTTGGTCCGGCTTTGTTCTTCAGCTTGCTTATCATTACGTTGTCATTCATTCCGGTGTTCACGCTGGAAGCTCAGGAAGGGCGATTGTTTGGCCCGCTGGCATTCACTAAAACCTATGCCATGGCTGCAGCCGCAGGGCTCTCGGTCACCCTGGTCCCGGTGCTGATGGGGTACTGGATCCGTGGGAAAATACCTGATGAACATCGTAATCCCATCAACCGTGGACTTATCCGGGCGTACCAGCCAGCCCTTGAAGCAGTGCTCCGTTGGCCGAAGGTCACCATAGCAGTCGCTATAGTCGTTTTCCTTACAGCCCTCTGGCCGATCTCTCGCTTGGGTGGAGAGTTTTTGCCGTCAATGGATGAAGGCGACCTGCTCTATATGCCGACTGCGCTACCGGGTCTGTCGGTTCAGAAAGCGTCAGAGCTTCTGCAACAAACTGATCGCATGATCAAAACCGTTCCGGAAGTGAAGCGGGTCTTTGGTAAGGCAGGTCGTGCCGATACCGCAACCGATCCCGCGCCTTTGACCATGTTCGAGACAACCATCCAGTTCAAGCCGAAAGACCAATGGAGACCAGGCATGACGCCGGAAAAATTGGTAAAAGAGCTGGACCAGGCGGTGAAAGTTCCAGGACTGGCCAATCTCTGGATCCCACCCATTCGGAACCGCATGGATATGCTGGCCACCGGGATCAAAAGCCCGATCGGGGTCAAGGTATACGGCGCGGACCTGGCCCAGATTGACAAGGTGACCCAATCCGTTGAGCGCGTCGCCAAGACGGTCCCGGGCGTGAGCTCAGCTGTCGCCGACCGCATCACCGGCGGACGCTATATTGATGTCGACATTGATCGAGCCGCAGCTGCGCGGTATGGGCTGAACATAGCTGATGTGCAGTCCATCGTGGCTGGTGCGGTCGGCGGTGCCAATATCGGCGAAACCGTCGAGGGGCTGGCCCGTTATCCAATCAGCCTGCGTTATCCGCGCGAATGGCGTGATTCGCTGAGCGATTTACGTGATCTGCCGATCTACACCCCGCAGGGAAGTCAGATCACCTTGGGCACCGTGGCGCAAGTCAAGGTGACGGATGGCCCGCCGATGCTCAAAAGCGAAAATGCCCGACTCACCGGCTGGGTATACGTTGACGTGCGCGACCGGGATATGGCGGCGGTGGTGGATGATCTGCGTACAAGGATTGACGAGGAGGTGACGCTTGAATCGGGCATGAGCATCAGCTACTCGGGGCAGTTCGAGTTCATGGAGCGCGCCAACGCCAAACTGAAACTGGTCGTACCGGCCACCCTGTTGATCATTTTTGTGCTGCTTTATCTGATTTTCAACAGGTTCAGCGAAGCCTTGTTGATCATGGCAACACTCCCGTTCGCCCTGACCGGCGGTGTCTGGTTCCTGTACCTGCTTGATTACAACCTTTCGATAGCTACCGGTGTCGGCTTCATTGCGCTGGCAGGGGTGTCGGCCGAGTTCGGCGTCATCATGCTGCTGTACCTGACCAATGCCTGGACCGAGCGTCAGGGTGCGGGACGTACGGATAAACCAGCTCTACTGGAAGCGATCCGTGAGGGCGCCGTGCAGCGAGTTCGGCCCAAGGCCATGACTGTGGCGGTCATCATTGCTGGTCTGCTGCCAATCCTGCTCGGCAGTGGCACCGGTAGTGAAATCATGAGCCGTATAGCCGCGCCAATGGTTGGCGGCATGATCACCGCACCTCTTCTGTCCCTGTTTGTACTCCCGGCTGCTTATCTCTTGATGAGGCGCCGATCCATTGAGCAAGCCAAACCACAAACTGGAGATTCACAATGAAAACGAAACTGGCACTCATTCTTAGCCTGGCACTGACTCCGGCAGCCTTCGCCGATGAGATGAAGGGTATGGAAATGAAGCAGAGCATGCCCATGGGTGATATGAAAATGGAGCAAAACGATACGACAACGAAGACAGCCAAGGCAACTGGAACTGTTCGCAAGATCAATCAGGAAAAAGGAACCGTGACCATCGCACACAGGGCCGTGCCGGCGCTTGACTGGCCACCCATGACGATGGGCTTCAAAGCTACGGCCGACCAGCTTGAGCAGCTCAATGAAGGTGACGAGATTGAGTTCGAATTCACCTCGAAAGGCATGAGTTCATCCATCACTTCGCTTAAGCAATTGTAACCATGCCGATGGCTACCGCCAGCTGGTGCGGTAGCCCGGCTAGCTGGACGTTACGCAACTGTAAGGATCCCAACAGCTTGTCGTCAGCCTTAGCCGGGTAATCTATAGCCATTCCCAACAATGAGGTGACAAATGAACAAACTAACTAAAGTAATTATCCCGCTAGTTCTGGCGTTCGCGTCTTCAGTAGCGACGGCGGAAGATGGCAGTGATTATGCGCTGTCTAGCGTACCCCGTGCTCAGGCGCCAAAAATGCTGCAGGAGTTGTCGCAGCAAAATCAGCAATTAGCCCAAGATGCAGTTGAAAGCTGAGCACTGAGCCTAGCGACACAACATCCGCCCGAACGCTCATTGGCTGCCGTCATTTGAGCAACAACGCGGCTCGCGACAATAGACCCCGGTGCAGCGTTGGTAAAACTTGCTGAGTTTGGTCCGCGCGACATATCGTTAGGGCATCGAAAAAGGCGGTTGCAGAAGCTGAGGGCAACACAGTCATATAGGCCACCAACTCGAAGCGCTTGCTACCGGGAAACAGCTTTCGTGTCGGTCGACAAGCCTGGCGACGGGCCTCCATCTGTTGCTGAGCCACGCCGGCCGAGTGGCCATCACTGGTATCTAGATTGCGGCGCAGCTCCCTGCTGATGGTCGAAGGGATCAGGTAATCTTACCCAGGCTCAAGCCTTGGGCATGGCCGATTTATATGTTGGCGCGATCTTCAACGCTGAGTTCGGAGTAAGACGTAGCGGCAGCACCGTACCGGAAAGGTCAGGTGTTGCACTCGGTTTTTGCGCACGCCCCGTTAAAGAAGAAAGCCAATTGAATCATCCTTCGTTTCCTCGGCACTTCGTGCCAGAGGCACGATACTCAAGTATTTTCAGATCCCCGTTGGAATCTTTGTACGTCATCTGGGCAGGCATTACACCGCAGCCAATACGTGTCGATGTGATATGTATGACACGCTCAATATCCAGGTTCATTCCATAGCGGTAATGAACAATCTCCGGGGGGACTTGGTCAGTTGATAATGCATGCTCCTTCCATCTATTTTCGTTCTCTTTAATCATAGAGCCATAAACGGGATCACTGCTGCCGTCTGCCATTACGAACGGAGAAACAAAACTGATTGAAAATGCAGCAATTTTTGATCGAATGCCCATGCGTGTCTGCCTATAAAAAATATCCAGAGCAGATGGTGTCACATTATACCTGTCACCAAGGTGACACAGACATTACATTGGATTAATGCCAACACGGACTACTGACGAACTCATCAAAATACTTTGATACCACGGGCCCTCAAGACTACTCGTATACAAGCTGAACCCCAGCGCAGGGTTTAGGATAAGATGTACCTTCACCTTTGGCTCAATACTTAACGAGAGGCAGCAATGAGCAGGTTGTCACTACGCGGCAGGATGGCGCTTCTTTTTATAATCGTGGTGACAGCAGTACTGAGTCTCGCTGCCGTCAGCTTCGACTATTTTTGTCGTCTTCATTTTGACAGACAAGATGCGCAGCTTCTTGACCGCAAGGTTTCCGCGCTGGAAGCTATCCTGACGCGCGGGAGCGGGTTGGACCCTTCGATGGTTTCGGACATTGATCGACTGATCGACACCTCTTTTGGCTTCGCTGCCGCGATCCTGGCCGGAGACCAAGTGATCTATTCCCATCACAACCTGTCCGAAAAGATGGTGTCATTGATAAGCCCCAGCCAGGACGACCGGTGGCTGATTGATGTTGGACCCAACCGCTACAGCGGAATTACAAAAAGGATCGCAGGCTGGGCCGACGGGGACGCAGAGACAATCCACTTGGCACTCGATGTTACGCATCGCACGCATTTTTATGAAATGATCCGGCAGTGGTTCATTTACACGCTCGTGGTCAGTGCGATTTTAAGTGGTGCGCTTGGCTTCGCCTTCATTCGCAGGGGGCTGAAGCCAATATCCAAGCTATCCAGAACGTCTTCCATCATCACTGCTAATTGTCTGGATACCCGAATCTCAACTGAGTCAGTACCAACTGAACTGCACGAACTCGTCGATAACTTCAACGCAATGCTTGAGCGACTGGACCAGTCCTTCGTGCGTCTATCAGGCTTTTCCGCTGACATCGCGCATGAGCTGCGGACCCCGCTCAATAGCATGCTGACGCAAACTGAAGTAGCGCTGATGAAGGATCGCGACAATGCCGACTACAAGGACACTCTCTTCTCGACCCTTGAAGAGCTGCGTCGAATGGCGCGCACGGTTGATGAAATGCTTTTTCTCGCCAAAGCGGATAATGGCATGATTACGCCTGATTTCGAGGATCACGATCTGACTGCGATTGCTTCGAGCGTGCTGGAATATTACGAGTATGCCGCCGACGAAAAAGGGATCAAACTCGTCGTTCATAGCGACGGCCCAACGCCGGTGAGGGGAGACAACCTTATGCTACGCCGGGCGATCTCAAACGTGATGTCGAACGCGGTTCGCTATGGGAAGACAGATACGTCAATTAATATCACTGTCTCGCAAGCTGGCCCGTGGGTGGGACTGAGCGTGAGCAATCAAGGCCCAACGATCCCGCGCGAACATATCGATAAGCTATTCGATCGCTTCTACCGTGTGGATAGTGCCCGACGAGAAGGCAGCACCCTGAATGCCGGCCTGGGGTTGGCCATCACCAGCTCAATAGTGGAAGCGCATAAAGGATCGATCGTTTGCCGGTCAACTGAGGGTGTCACAACCTTTGAGATGAAGTTGCCTGCAGCCGCAGCCTGATCCGCTATGAGGAGCCTACCTGGGGTCCGCACCGTCGATAAAGTAGCCCATGCCCCGCACGGTATGGATCAACTTTACCGGGTAATCGTCGTCAATTTTGGCCCGCAGCCGGCGAATGGCGACCTCGATGATGTTGGTGTCGCTGTCAAAATTGATATCCCACACCTTCGAGGCGATGAGCGATTTGGATAGCACTTCACCACGTCGGCGAAGCAGGAGTTCCAATAACATAAATTCCTTGGCAGTAAGGTCGATGCGCTTCCCACCGCGCTCTGCTCTGCGCTTGAGCAGGTCGACCTGTAGATCCTCGATGGCCATGATCGTCTGCACGGTGGCACCATTTCCCCGGCGCAAAAGCGATCTTACCCGAGCAAGCAATTCGGAGAACGCAAAGGGTTTAATCAGATAGTCGTCCGCCCCGAGCTCCAAGCCTTTGACTCTATCTTCGACCCGGTCTCGGGCCGTGAGAAACAGCGCAGGCGTCTCACTACCAGCGGCACGCACCCTCTCAAGCACCTGCCAGCCCTCCAGACCTGGCATCATCACATCCAGAATTAGCAAATCATATTGTTCGTTAAGGGCTTGCTGGACCGCATCGATACCGTTCGGGACCAGGTCAACCACGAACCCTGCTTCAGTTAGACCCTGTTTCAGGTAAATGCCGGTCTTCGGCTCATCTTCTGCGACCAAAATTTTCACAATTAAGCTCCTAAGCGATAGCTCATTGTGCCGATCTCCGCCGGGGGAAGCCATTTCCTTTCAGAAATGTAATGAGGTTGAGTTTAACGCATCATCGATACTCAGATTTCGCCTGGATTGGCGCGCCCGTACTTGTCCCGAACGCGCCAAGCGATCTTAACCAGCCATCCGCTCACATTCTTCGGCGCAGGCCATACAAGCCTCTGCACAGCGCTGGCAATGATCTGCTTCATGCTTTTTGCACTCTTCGCCACAGGCGCGGCAGATCTGAGCACAGATTCGGCAAACTTCCTTGGCATACTCACTGTCTCGGGCCATGAAGTTAGCGGCCAGTTGGCAGATATCCGCGCAGTCAAGATCGAGCTTGATGCAGCGAGCCATCATCTTCACATCATCTTCGCCGAGGCACGCAGCAGCGCAGGTTTGGCATACGATCGCACAGTTGCTACAGGCCTGGATGCATGATTCAAATTTGGAATTCATGTGTGTCTCTCCACTGTAAAGGTTGGTTTGTGCCGCCTCGCTAGTCGGGCGGGCACATGCTTGTGATTAAAGGAGAGGAGAGAAGTTTTACCCTGAGGACCTAACTGACAGAATTGTAATGTCCCGATCAGGCGGGCGACATACTCGTCTGGTATCTTCCTTGACGAGACTGCTGTTTGGGTGGGCTCCTTCTTCTCTACAAGTTCTTACTCCTTTTTGTGGAGATGTTTCGCGCCCTCAGTGGCGCTTTTTTTTGCCCGTACGGGCCGCGTTGTCCGACCGAAGCGCAATAAACCTGACGCAAATGTAATCACGCACCGGGTAGAGATATGGCAGATTTAAGCGTTCTTCAGGCAATCATTCGCTGCAGTGGGTTAATCGAATTCATAACGACGGGACATAAGGGCATGCAATACAAGACTTCAAGACGGACCTTCGTCAAAGGTTTAGTCGCAACCGGATTGGCTGGAGGGCTTGGGTTGTGGCGTTCACCTGTCTGGGCTTTGACCAGCCCCGGCCAGCCCACGGTCTTAACGGGAACCGAATTTGACTTGGTTATCGGCGAAACGCCGGTGAACATCACCGGCAAGCCGCGAACCGCGATGACCATCAATGGCACTATTCCAGGCCCGCTGTTGCGCTGGCGTGAGGGTGACACTGTTACGTTGCGCGTTGCGAACCGGCTTAGCGAAGACACCTCCATTCACTGGCACGGCATCATCCTGCCAGCGAATATGGACGGCGTTCCCGGCTTGAGCTTTCACGGCATCGCACCCGATGGCATGTACGAGTATAAGTTTCAGGTCAATCAGAACGGTACCTACTGGTATCACAGCCATTCTGGCTTTCAGGAACAGGCAGGCGTCTATGGGCCCTTGGTGATTGATGCCAGGGAGCCGGAGCCATTCGAGTACGACCGCGACTATGTCGTAATGCTGACTGACTGGACCGATGAGACGTCAGATGAAGTCATGGCCAAGCTGAAGAAACAGTCGGATTACTACAACTTCAACAAACGTACCGTTGGCGATTTCATCAGTGATGTAAAGAAAAAGGGCTGGGGCGCTACGGTTGCTGACCGCAAGATGTGGGCGCAGATGAAAATGAGTCCGACTGATCTCGCTGATATCAGCGGCTATACCTACACCTATCTCATGAATGGCCAGGCCCCCAACGGCAATTGGACCGGCCTGTTCAAGCCCGGCGAAAAATTACGGTTGCGCTTTATCAACGGCTCGGCGATGAGTTATTTCGACGTGCGTATTCCAGGGTTGAAGATGACCGTAGTGGCCGCTGATGGCCTGTACGTGGACCCGGTCAGTGTTGATGAGTTTCGTATAGCGGTGGCGGAGACCTATGACGTGATCGTCGAGCCGATCGCTGAGGAGGCGTACACCATCTTCGCCCAGTCCATGGACCGTACAGGGTTTGCCCGCGGTACCTTGGCCGTTCGGGATGGGTTGAGTGCCCCGGTACCTGAGACTGATCCACGCCCCGAGATCAGCATGGCCGATATGGGTATGGACCACGGCAGCATGGGAGGCATGGCTGGAATGGACCATGGCGACATGCAGGGCGAGATGGCCACAATGGACCACAGCAACATGTCGGGCATGGATCATGGGCAGATGCAAGGCGACATGGGCGGAATGGATCACAGCAAGATGGCCGGCATGGACCATGGGCAGATGACTGGTATGGATCACGGAGAAATGGCTGGGATGGGAGCAATGCAATCGCACCCAGCCTCTGAAGAGGACAATCCGCTGGTCGATATGCAGACCATGACGCCGACGCACAAGTTGGACGATCCAGGTATCGGGCTACGCGACAACGGACGCCGAACCCTGACCTATGCCGACCTGAAAAGCACCTTCCCAGACCCGGACGGCCGCGAGCCGGGTAGAACGATCGAACTGCACCTCACAGGACACATGGAAAAATTTTCCTGGTCTTTCGACGGCATTGAATTTTCTGACGCCGAACCGCTGCGCCTCAAATACGGCGAGCGGGTTCGTATCACGTTGGTCAATGACACCATGATGACGCACCCCATCCACCTCCATGGCATGTGGAGCGATCTCGAGGATGAGCACGGCAATTTCATGGTGCGTAAGCACACTATCGATATGCCGCCTGGCTCGAAGCGTAGTTACCGCGTCACTGCCGATGCGCTCGGCCGCTGGGCTTACCATTGCCATCTGCTTTTTCATATGGAAATGGGCATGTTCCGTGAGGTACGAGTAGATGAATAAAGGAGACGCTATGAACGCTTTGAATCGTAAGACACTAACCGCCAGTGCTCTGGCGCTGGGCTTGCTGGGCATTTTTCAGATATCGGTAGCCACAGCTGGTGAAGGGCACGATATGCCCGAGCAATCATCTTCCGCCCCCTCACATGCCACCGATAATCCTGGCCAGCAAAGCCAGCAAAGCCAGCAAGGCTCTGGCAGGCAGGAGATGGATCATGGCTCTATGGGCCATGGTTCAATGGACCACGGCTCAATGAATCATGAAGGCATGGATCACAGCAAAGTGGACTCCCAGCATAAAGACAACGAGGCCAACGGGAATGCAGATCATCACCAATAGGATTACGCGTCCCTCTTTGCTGGCTTTGGCCGTCTCGCTCAGCGCAGTAATGACCATAAACGTGGCGAATGCCCAAGCGATGGGCCATTCGATGCACGCACCGGCAGCCAAGCAAGCGCCTGTATCTGGTTCTTTCGGGCAGAGCGAAACCAGCCATGGACAGATGGATCATTCCTCCATGGGACATAGTCAGATGGAGTCGATGGATCACGGCTCGATGGGACATAGCCAGATGGACCACGATTCTGTGCATAACGTCGACGGCAAAGCCGGCCCGCCGCTCATACCCGCGCTTACCGATGCTGACCGCGAAGCGGCGTTCCCGGCAATCCAGGGGCATACGGTGCATGACAAGAAGCCCTTCGCCTTTCTGCTTTTCGATCAATTGGAATACCAGCATGCTGATGAGGGCAGTGCCCTTAGCTGGGAACTGTTGGGATGGTGGGGCGGGGATGTTGATCGCTTATGGCTGCGCTCGGAGGGCGAGCGTACCAACGGCGTAACTGAGGATGCTGAGATACAGGCGCTCTGGGGGCATTCTATTGGCCCTTGGTGGGACGTGGTCGCCGGTGTACGGCAGGATTTCAAGCCGGGCTCGCCCCAGACCTGGGGTGCATTTGGCATACAGGGCATGGCGCTTTACGGGTTTGAAGCAGAAGCCACTGCCTTTATTGGCGAGGGCGGGCAGACCGCTGCCCGACTGGAAGGGGAGTACGACATCCTGCTGACCAACCGACTGATACTCCAGTCCACCGCTGAGATGAACTTCTACGGCAAAAACGATTCAGCGCGCGGCGCTGGCTCAGGCTTGGCCGATACAGAACTTGGGTTGCGCCTGCGCTATGAGATTGTGCGTGAGTTCGCCCCTTATATCGGAGTTAGCTGGGGTCGTTCGTATGGGAATACTGCCGACTTCGCTCGCGATGAAGGGGAAGATATTGACGAGGCCCGCTTCGTCGCTGGCGTTCGGATGTGGTTCTAGGGAAAGCAAATGAAAAGAGTAATAGGGACGTTGGCAGTAGCGGGTGCAGTGGCTGTGGTTGGTGTGGCCGGCGTTGTGTACTTCGGTTTGATCAATGTTGGCGCTGACGATCCACACTCAGCGCCGGTTCATGCATTTCTCGATACGGCGCGAGACCGCTCAATCGTAGTGCGTGCTCAGGCTATAAAGGTACCTGATCTCACTGACCAGCAACAGATTCGCGCTGGTGCAGGAAATTATGATTCCATGTGCGTCGCATGCCATTTGTCCCCTGGAGCCGCACCAACCGAACTCAGTAATGGGTTATACCCGGCACCACCGAATCTGGCCACCGCAGGACTCGCAGGTAATCCAGCTAAAACGTTCTGGATCATCAAGCATGGAATCAAAGCTACCGGTATGCCTGCCTGGGGCAAAAGCATGCAAGACCAGTACATCTGGGACATGGTTGCTTTCATACAGCAGCTTCCGGCCCTTGATGCTGATCAATATCAGTCGCTGGTCGCATCAAGCGGCGGCCATCAGCATGGCGGGGGTGAAACCTCTCAGCGTGGGGGCCACCATAACGACGATGCCGCCGAGACTGGCCACGCCAGCGATCAACATGGAGCGGCCGAAGCCGACCAATCTTCCCCAGTCAAGTCTACTCAACACATCCATGCCGACGGCAAGGAACATGTACATGAACATTAAATTCAGCAAAGTTCGACTAGCGATCGCAACGTTACTCTTCGCGACGGCAACGGCCCACGCAGCAGCGCCACAACCAACCATAGAAGTCCACCGAGACGCCAACTGCGGTTGCTGTAAAAGCTGGGTCTCCTATATGGAAGAACAAGGCTTTCAGGTCATTGATCATGTCGAGCAGGACATGATGGCGATCAAGCGCAAACTGGGCGTCCCTCACCACCTCGCTTCGTGCCACACAGCCACTCTGAATGGCAAGTTTATTGAAGGTCATGTACCGGCTGCGCAGGTTACTGAATTGTCGAAACGCTCCGACTTGCAAGGCATTGCGGTACCTGGAATGCCGGCGGGATCGCCTGGCATGGAAGTTCCAGGGATTGTTCACCCGTATAAAGTGATCGGTGTAAGCGCACAAGGAGAAAAGATTTTAGCAACCTATCCTTGATAGTTGAGAGAAACCACGTCCCAAACAAAACCGGGCATTGAAGGTGCTTCTTTGCCATCTGTTTTAAAGGTAGGCTGACCATGTACTTTCCTTCAATGGTTTTCCGTCGCAGGCCGAAATCAAATGTCATGGCTACAAATTATGAATACGAAACCGGAGAACTCCGCGAAGCTGGTTCTCATTGGCAAACGGCCCAGCGCTTTATAGTGACCTACGCACAATCTTAAACGAGAATACTCGGTTTGATTATCTTAAAATGCGGTGTCTCAGGTATTACCTGACATGATTGATTCCGGACTGCCCGAACATTACATTTCTGTAAGCTCGGCATATTGAACGAAACCTCACTGCTCAGATCAGGTCACGTTACAGAAGGCGGGTCTTGCTTACACGTAGCTTTGAGGTGATGTAATGCAGCCGAAAACTAGACAGCTAGCTAAAGGAGCCGCAGTCGGACTTTTAGCGATAATTCTGATATCACTCGTTGTCGTCGTTTGGGTCGCTTATTCAGGCGCCTACAACGTCGCTGCGACCCAAGACCATCAGCCCATCGTACGCTGGACACTTGAGACAACGATGAAAAACTCGGTCTCCGACAGAGCAGGGGCTGTTCAGACTCCTGTACTGAACGATGCGATGGTCGCTGGTGGAGCGGTACGCTACCAGGCAATGTGCGAGCATTGCCACGGTGGTCCAGGAGTTGAAAAAAGCGAGTGGGCTCAAGGTATGCTGCCGCAACCCCCGCATCTTCCCGACGTCGTCTCGGAATGGAAGTCTAATGAAGTATTCTGGCTGGCAAAACATGGCGTGCGTATGAGTGGCATGCCTGCGTTTGGGTCTACTCACAGCGATGATGAACTTTGGGAAATAACCGCGTTTGTCATGCGCTTACCCGGCATGACGACGAGTGAGTACGCTCGCTTCGACACGGGCGATTCAGCAGGTCAAGGTCACTAAAGGAAACCATATGAACATGTCTTATTGGCGTTTCGGCGCGATGATCGCCACGTCTACGACTATTATGTATGGGGTGATGTATCTCAATACGTACGCCTTTGAACACGTACTCTGGAGCGAAACCAGAGCATGGATGGCCCTTGTCATGGGTGCAGCGATGGCGGTGGTAATGTTGAGTTTTATGCTCAACATGTATCAGAAAAAGATGGTGAACATCGCAATCTATGGGGGCAGTGCTCTACTTTTCATTGCGGCGTTATGGCTTGTCCGTAGCCAGGCTACCGTTGGCGATGTCGAGTACATGAAGGCGATGGTTCCTCACCATTCAATCGCGATCATGACCAGCGAGCGCGCACAAATTACGGACCCACGTGTCCGTAAGCTGGCAGATGAAATTATTGAGGCGCAGCGTCGCGAAATTTCGGAAATGAAATACCTTATTCGCGACCTGGAGAGGGCAGACTGATGTTCGTTCCTTCACCGTACCGCACGCGACGCATTCTTCTCCTTTCGGCAGTAACGCTAGGCACCGTCTTTCTCACGGGATGCGGCGATCCCGCCCCCGGTGAAGGCATGGAAAACTCGATGATGCAGGAGCCGTCTCCGGAGGTAATGGGGGCGCAACAAGCCATCAACTCGCCTGATATATCAGCAATCGATCCCCAAACGATGGAACAAGCTGAGGTCGAAAAGGTGTTGGGAGACGTTCCGTATTGCGGCTACCGGTACACCGCAGAAAGCCCTCCGATACTCGCTATCAGCGATACTGATCAAGGCCAAGGTTCTCAAGCAGTAACCAAGATCCATGGTCGGTTAGTGGAGCTGTCAGCAGACCAGAACCCGGGTTACGAAAACTTGAAGAAAGGCCTCGTATTAACTGCGGAGGGGATGGAGATGAGGGTAGTTTCGGATGGAGAAAGAGAACCGGAGTCAGCGAAACCAGGAGAGCTCGTTACCGCAGAACTGCATTTCTCTCTCCAGCAGGGTTTGAATATCGGATATCTCGGTTGGTACGAGTGCAAAGCGGAGTAGACACGGTGGTTTAACAGGCACCAGTCCTGCTCAGGTTGGCATCGTTAGGGCATGGATTGGCACAGTGATTTGTGCTTGCCATTCAATACGAATCGTTGAGCTGGATCAGTTTGCGGTTGGCAGGTGCGCTGCACAATGAGCTCATTCAACGCCGTTCAGGCCCGACCTAAGGGAGTTAGCATGTATCAACATTCGCATAATCCAGAGAGTGACGAACACGAGTCAGGATTGCAGGATCCAGTCTGTGGCATGGTGGTAGAACCAGACAGTCCGTATCAGGCGGATTATCAAGGGAAGCGTTTTAACTTCTGCAGCCACAAATGCCAGGTTCGCTTCAACGCCGAGCCGATGAAATATCTGGCTCCCGAACCGCCTGCTTCGCGTTCAGCTCCCAAAGGCGACACCCATACCGAATATACCTGCCCAATGCACCCTGAGGTGCGACAGATGGGGCCAGGCAGCTGTCCGATTTGCGGAATGGCACTGGAGCCGGTTTTGCCTGATCTGGAGGATGAAGGTAATCCAGAGCTCGAAGACTTCAGCCGGCGTTTCTGGTGGACACTTCCCTTCACTGTCATCGTCACAGCCCTTGCAATGTTCGGCCATGGCCTAGCCCTATTCCACGGGCAATCGCAAAACTGGATCGAGCTCGCTCTCGCTTCGCCGGTTGTGCTGTGGGGTGGTTTGCCCTTCTTCGTGCGGGGGGTGGCCTCGGTTCGGCAGCGTAGCCCCAACATGTGGACCCTGATTGGTCTAGGGACCGCTGCAGCATACGGCTATAGCGTTGTGGCGACCGTGCTACCTGAACTGTTCCCAGCCTCTTTCAACGTTGGTGGCCGGATCGGCGTGTACTACGAAGCAGCTGCCGTGATTATCTCGCTAACCCTGCTTGGACAGATGTTGGAACTGCGCGCGAGATCGAAGACCTCTTCGGCGATCAGAGCTCTGCTGGGACTGTCTCCGAAAACCGCAAGGCGGATCAACCGCGACGGTAGCGAGGAAGATGTTCCACTGGAACATGTGCACCTGGGCGACAAACTACGGGTTCGCCCGGGTGAAAAAGTCCCGGTGGATGGTCTCGTTGTGGAAGGAGAAAGTGCGGTTGATGAAGCCATGCTGACAGGCGAGCCGGTTCCGGTTACCAAGCGAGCTGGCGATACGGTTATCGGCGCTACACTCAATGTGCACGGTGCGCTGGTTGTCGAGGCGACCCATGTCGGATCAGAGACCATGCTTTCGCAGATTGTGCAGATGGTGGCCAACGCGCAGCGTTCCAAGGCTCCGATGCAGCGCATGGCCGACTCGGTTGCCGGCTATTTTGTGATTGTAGTGGTGGCCATTGCCATAACAACATTTTTTGCTTGGGGTCTGTTTGGCCCGGAGCAGGGATGGGTGTTTGGTTTGATCAACGCTGTAGCGGTGCTGATTATTGCCTGTCCGTGCGCACTCGGTTTGGCCACGCCCATGTCGGTTATGGTTGCCACCGGCAAGGCTGCAAACAGCGGCGTGCTATTTCGCGATGCCGCCGCCATCGAGAACTTCAAGAAAGTTACTACTCTTATCGTGGATAAGACCGGAACATTGACCGAGGGCCGGCCGGTTTTCGAGCAGGCTGTGGGTTTCGATTCTTTCAGTCAGGACGAAGTACTTCGGTTGGCCGCCAGCCTCGATCAGGGAAGCGAGCACCCGTTAGCTCACGCAATCGTGGACCATGCACGCTCCCGACGCATCGCACTGGTGACCCCTGACAGCTTTGAGTCTGCATCAGGAATCGGCGTAAGCGGTCAAGTTGAAGGTCGCCAGCTTCACTTGGGTAACACTGCGTTGATGGAAGACACAGGAGTGGACGTCGGTCCTCTCAAGACAAAGGCTGAAGAGCTGAGGCAGCGTGGTAGTAGCGTGATGTTTCTCGCGGTAGATAACCGTCTGGCAGGCCTGCTGGCCGTATCAGATCCGATCAAACCGACCTCCAGAGAAGCAGTTTCGCGCCTTCATGCTGAGGGCATTCGAGTCATCATGGCGACTGGGGATGGTCTGACCACGGCTCGTGCGGTAGCCCAGGACCTGAATATCGATGAGGTACATGGTGAGGTCAAACCGCAGGACAAGGAGCAACTTGCATCACGTTTGCAAAGTGAAGGCGAGTTTGTAGCAATGGCCGGTGACGGAATCAATGACGCGCCTGCCTTGGCCAGGGCGGACGTGGGAATAGCCATGGGGACCGGCACGGATGTAGCGATGAGCAGCGCGCAGGTCACTCTGGTGAAGGGCGACCTAATGGGAATCCTTCGCGCCCGCACATTGTCGGTAGCGACGGTTCGGAACATGCGGCAGAACCTGCTGTTCGCCTTTATGTATAACGGCCTCAGCATTCCTATCGCAGCGGGTGTGCTTTATCCGTTCACGGGTCTACTACTTTCCCCCATGATCGCGGCATTAGCGATGAGCTTAAGCTCGGCCTCGGTCGTGTTCAATGCGCTGCGCTTGCAGCGTGCGCGGATCGATTGACGCTGGCATAAGGGGGCTTGCCGTCAAATAGTTAATTGACGGCATGGAGGGCTTGTCGTCAATCGTATCCATGTCGCTCGCTTAGAATTAGCGAGCCCCTGTCCAAGACCATGTCGTCAATTAGATTATTGACGACATGGTCTCAAGCTCTTTTTTGCGCTCCACTATTGGCGACTTGGTACATGTCGCCAATTAGTTAGTATGGTGACGACATGCCTCGAAATCGGCGTAACTGTCTTGCCGGGCTTTAGCCCCCCCTTCAACCAGGTATTTTCCGGAAGCTGTCATCAGGACTTGCTCACTCCATATCCAAAGGAATGAGCGCTGCGTGATAACGAAACAGCCGTTCAACGTGTCTACGAAACTAGGGCGATTCACCCAACTCAAGTAGGCTCATGAATAGCCGGTCGGCATAATCGGATCTCGATCCTCGGATGACTGGTAGCTTGTTGCCACCTGTTCCTTTACGCTGCCTGGCTCAAACCTCAAGCAAGGGATTGTTCATGAAGCATCTGATCGGGTTGATACAAACTAAGCCACAGTGGCTTAACAATGAAGGTTACTGGCGAATCTTGCAGATTTTACGTTTTGTCGCCGCCGCCCCACCGGCGCTAATAGCTATTGGTGTTTTTTTTGTGGTGGCTTTTGACTCTCCTGATTTCTTCTACTTCGTCTATGTACCGGTGTGGCTAGGGGTTTCAGCAGCGGCTTTTTGGGGCGTGCATGCTATAGCTTGGGCCTACGCGTGGGTAACAGATGGTTTTACCCAGACAAAAGGGAAAGCTCAGTAACTTGAGATGGTAGAACAAGGGAGTCGAGAGCAATGGATAGGGATTATCTGATCTTGGCCTTGAAGAGGTCTTCCTTCACCATCCTCGCTTACCTATTCGTCAGCCTGTTGTTATGGGGTGATCAGCGGCGGCGAGAATCGATGGTTCGCGGGCTGTAGCACTTTCGCCATCTGGGCCCTCTGAATCGCCCGTAGTTTCGTAGTCGAGCGTGCCGCGCGCTCCGCAATGGGGAATGCGGCGCGAAATGAAAAGCCCAAGCTTCACCACGCGGTGGGAAGAACTCTGGACAGTGCGGTGTAAGTGAAGGAAGCGGGCGACGCCAATCAATGCCCGCATGGGTGCAGGAGTCTGGTGCTTTCAACGGTAATCAAGCAGGAAACGTTAGGCTACCGTTAGCCGCATCGTTTCCGTCGTCTACGTCCCGATCGATTGCATTCTACGACGAACTAGAGCCCCCGCAGGCAGACTGCCGTCCCGAAGGCCCAATCAGATTCTCCGTTTTTGGCCCAGGGAGCTGGCAAAAGAGGGCATGTCGTCAAATAGTTAATTGACGAGAAGGGGGGCGCTCGTCAGTCGTATCGCTTACAAGCCTTCGTTCGGGGCATGTCGTCAAATAGTTAATTGACGAGAAGGGGGGGCGCCCGTCAGTCGTATCGCTTACGAGCCTTCGTTCGGAGGCATGTCGTCAATTAGATTATTGACGACATGGTCTCAAGCTCTTTTTTGCGCTCCACTATTGGCGACTTGGTACATGTCGCCAAATAGTTAGTAAGGTGACGACATGCCTCGAAATCGGCGTGACTGTCTTGCCGGGCTTCAGCCCCCTTCAACCAGGTATTTTCCGGACTCTGTCATCAGGACTTGCTCACGCCATACCAAAGGAGTGAGCGCTGCGTGATAACGAAACAGCCGTTCGTCGCCATCAGTCTCCAGCAACGTTAACTTCAATTTTTGATCAATTAGACCGCTCGCTCCAGTGCCGCCTCTGGGCATCATGGACATATTCAACCCTTGACGAGGAGTGGTTATGTTTCTGACATTGAAAGAAGTGATGGAGCGGTATAAGGCTAGCAGGAGTTCGGTTTACCGATGGGCGGGTGATCCTGATGACCCTTTCCCGCAGCCGGGCACTGTTGGTGTTCGTTGCACGCGCTGGCTGATCGAGGATCTAGAAGCATACGATCGAACTGTATCGGCAAAGGGCAAACGCAAAATACTCCAGCCCCTTCGGGGAGCTCCAGGCAAGGCATGAAATTTTGAGCCAGCTATCGAGGCGCGGAAATGGTTCGTATATATATGGTCTTGTTACTGCTTTGGCGGTGTATGCCAGCCTTCCGCGCTGTGTCGTAACGCGATCCGGAGCTTCCGATGTTCACCGGGTTTTGCTGTGCGCAGCGTGCCGGATTTTCATCGCTTTTTTGGGAAAGTGACAGTATCGATCTTCCCGAACTCGCACAGTCTGACCCTGACAATGAGCGTCAGGGTTAAGGTGACAAGAAACGCGATTGACATGCGCAGGCGCAGAAGTTTTCCCAAACGGGCCGGTGCTGAGGTGGCCTTGCGGCCAAAAACAGAAACTCGGAGTTTGTCTACAAACCCCTCAAGATTCAATTCAACCCTGATAGCGGAGCCACCGCAGATACCGGTGCCTCCGGCGCATGCAATTCAGCGTAAATGTTCTCTGCTAGTGCAACATTTTCATCCGTCAGGTGCTGGAACAAGCCCCTCCGCTTACGCTTTGAGACGCGTCCACTGTTTTCATAGATCACTGCGATAAGAAGCTCAATATCTCGGTTAGGCAGGTCCAGCTCGCGATTCAGCCGCTCCTTAAATCTATCACGCCGGACGAAATTGTTGATTTCGTCACGCATGACCCCGTCCAGAACCCGTGCGACGCTCTTATTGATCTCACCTTGCAGCTCAGTGAAATCTAGGTGGGCGAACAGATGGGCATGCGCCTCATCCAGTTCAGGGTCGTTGGCCAAGTCCCTCCGATGGTATTGCGTAGCGCTAAGCAACCGCCGCGATAACGCGTCGAGCGCGCCGATATAACTGTCCAGATTGACCAGAAGGCCAGCCGAGATAGGCATGATGATGCCCTGCAGCTTGAGACCTTCATTGGCCAGGATGACCTGCATGATGAAACGGGACAACCGGCCGTTACCATCCATGAAAGGATGTATGTAGATGAAGCTGTGCGCGACCGCGTTAAGTTTCACTAGCGCTGGTGCGTCACTGCGCATGACGCGCTCACGCATTTCGAACCACTGCTCCATCATCTCAGGAACTTTCTCCGGCGCCGGGGGGATCAGGTGGATGAGATTTCCGCGGCCGAGCCAGTTCTGTAAATGCCTGTACGCACCAATGGAAGGATCGGGGCGACCCGTGCCGAGGGCGATCCGATGGATGTCGAAAAGGAGTTCCTCATCTACCAGGCTTTGGCCCGCCCGCTCTAGCGCTCGCACAAAGCGCAAGAGGCGGTCAGGAGCTGGGCGTTCTTGCTCAATCTCGTACGAACTGCGAGCCTCGGTCTTTAATAGGCTTTGCGTCGCCCTGGCAATCTCGGTGGCTGAGAAATCGGCCATCTGGTCCTGCATACGCTCGATTATTCGCGCGTTAACAAGGCTCTCGTCTGTCCAGCACGAACGTGTAATCAAAGCTGAGAGCTGGGGCGTCCCCAAGAGATTCATCCGCACCCGATGTCTGCGCGACATCTCCTCTGGCCCGGTGAAATATCTTTCGGGCGGGAGTAAGTGCTCATAGGGAATGTTCTGGGCGGTGTCGGGCAGAGGCAATTGGTGGCCTGCAACATTTTCGCAGATATACCAAAGTCGGCGGAGATAGCCGTTGGCTGGTTGCTCAACGATCGCAGCAGTCAGATCATGCCGGACAGCGTGAATCTGAAAGGCACGGTCCAGAACACCCAGATTTACTCCTTCATATGAGAGCGCAAAGAGCATCTGGTCGACGGCGTGATGTTCCATGGCGTCCCCCGTGGGGAAGACTCTTACCTTCGTACCACTGGCGGACTGAGAGAGCGCAGGACGCGAGCCTATGACCCACTCATGATCAAGCGGAGCGCAGCGAAGATTGAGTGCGTTGATCAGCCAGCTGTATCCGGCTCGCTCAATGGGTTGCCGCATCGAGAATTTCCTACAGAAGTTACGAGAATTTTGTAATTTACACGTTTGTTTAAGAATTTTTATAGCCGACTGCCGGGCCATGGGTGGGCTACCGAATTCGTGTAGTTTGTTAGGCTTAAATTGATCTTTGTAGCGCCACAGGATCGAAGCTTCCTTCGCTGGATGACGGCTTCTGGCTGAACGCGGACGTACGCTTGCGGCTGCTGTCGGCCAAAAGTGAACCGATATCATCCCAGCTGAAAGGCATCTGTACGAAGCTTGGCGGTGTTTACGAAACTGGGGACAAGGCAATTCGGCCTGCCTGTACCGGTCAACACAAAAGCAAAATTTGATTATAAGGCTTGGATTACTCGAACAGGGCTGGGTGACGATTGACCGCCTCCCACAGCGCATCCTCCGTTGACAGCCCCGCACGGATCATATCGGCAAAGGTCTCCAACGCTGGGAGCGAGTTCTCACCATCTAAGGTGACCTTCATGAACGTAGCAGCCAACTCAGAGAGCTCGACATCTTCGTGTCCTTGACTACCCAAGCTGACAAACAGCTCAAGCACATCTGCCCCCTTAGAGTATTCATCCAGCCCGAATAAGGAATTGAACACCATACCCAGCGAGCCGGAGATATGGGGCTCTGGGCGTGTCCACTCATTGCGAAGGACACTCCCTTGATCTGCGATTTCCAATTGCTTACGGATCTTAGTGGGAATCGTCGCAGCCGCGCTCTCACGGCTGTAGTAGGGGCGGGAGGCCAGAGCCGCTGCGTCTTTGGAAACCTTCCACATTATGAACCACATCTGCGCAACGCTGTACCTGCGCAACCCGTGACGAACTACTCCTTCGATCTTCTCGATGGCCTCAGGGCTAAGGTCTTGACCATGCGTTGAACACTGATAATGCAAGTAGTGCATAACGTCAGCAGCGGAGTAGTCCAACCAAAGGTTGGTCAAAGCCTCAACGTCGGTGAACTCTCGATCCCGCAGGACACTGAATGCCTCCTCACCGCGCCCCATGTTAGTGTCTGGAGGCAGGAGGTAACGCGTTAAGGCCTTTTTGTGCCAGAGCTCCCCGTCTTGGAGGTAATAGACATTGGGGCCCGCAGCTGAAGGATCGTCAACCAGCACTCCCTGGCCAACCAAGCGATCGATAAAGTCATCTGCCCCCATGGGCGTCAGGTCAGCGCAATCTCCGCGACTAAATGTGTCTCCTAGGAGCCTAGGGCCTATCAAGCTTTCAATCGCTTGCAGGATGAGCACGGAGTCATCTGGTAGATCGCCATAGCAAATCACCTCATTCCGAGCTCTCTCGATATGGGGCGCTAGCCGGGCTTTCAACTCAGCTCTGTTTGCAGCCACTCGCCTTTCCTCCTCTTCGCGTAGCAGCTCCTGACAATCGTCACAGGGGCGCGAGGAGCACTGAGGAAACTTCTTGGCTTCGCTACGACCGCTGATCCGCACCTCACCGTTGCACACATGGCAGACTTGGTTCTCGTCGTAAGCTTGACAGAACTGGCGAACATACTTAGCTAAAGCGCCAGGCTGGCTAACCTCCCGAAACGGCACCAAGTCGGCTACACGCTCGACATAGATCCCATCTTCATCCATTGCCCAGTACCGCTTAGCCAACTCAATCTCTTGCGGATCCTGAGTTGCGAACTCCAATCTAACTGTCATATTAGGATCTGCCATCTTAATGAAACTTAGTAATCATTGTTCAGCTTCAATCTGCGAATTGGAAGGTCCTAAAAACCCCCGGCTTTTCTAGGCTGAGTCGCCCACCAAAGCGAAATTGGACGAATTCCCAGCGTCTAAGTCAGGCTCTGCCCACGGGTCATTCGCATCCAAAGGCTATACGCGAGCCCCATTCGCGTGGCTGTTCAGGCCGGAGGGACGAGAGCCTCAGTGGTGAACATTATGTAAGGCTCGGTGCATTGTTCATGCGGTTCATCTGCGAAAATCCTTCCCGACACGGTCTTATAGCAAAAGTACTGAGCTCCACTTTCCGTGCCTATGGAGACGGAGAGGGCAACGAGGGGTTCGAGCTGCCAATACAGACTCTCGTTAATCCGTGGGGGGCTGCACACTTGGAGGTCTACAACCCCAGACGAGGCATTCCGCCTCGATAAGAGACCCGCCAATAACACGGCAGACGATACGATAACGTACTCGATTGTTCTGATTTCTCCGTCGAGGAACTGGAAGCCTATCAGGAAGAAAGGCGTCGCTGCCTCTAGATAAAACCTGTCGTGTAACGTCCAGCCAGGGTGATTTTCGGCCTTACCAAGACATAAGTCAGACGTGAACATATTGAAACTCCTTTTGATGGAATGAATACTATAGTATTCATTCCTTGAGGAGCAAATGTGTTTTAAAATGCGGTAACTCGAAGTCCTTCTTGTCTGGATGTGACCTTTAGCGAAGCCCATCGCTCCACCAGCTCCCAGCCCAAGGTTGGGACAGGAGATGGGAATTCCGGGCTTGATCGTTCTGCGCTCGAGTTAGCTCTTCATATTCGGAGGTATACAGATGACATTGCCCTATGAGCGCAGCCGAGCTGTGGTCCAAACCCATCAGTTTCTGAAGGAGTTAACGCTGAACCCGGATTTGCCGCCGGAGCTGCGCGCTCAGGCTGAGGTGCTATTGCGGCATTACCCTGAGCCTCGCGGAATCATGCTGCTAGCAAAGATGGAAAAGGTCGTGCAGGGCATGGCCCTGGGCGATCCAGCTCCACCGATTCTCGCGCTTTGGCAGGCTTATTTTGACGATAAGACCGGATACTGACGTTCCTGATCCACGGACCGCAACGCTGCGCTCAAACCCGTCACCGGGTAGGCTTTCTTGGTGATTGGAGAATCACCTCGTGAAATGCCAATTCGCAAGGGCGAGCTGAAGTTTTTTTGGAGGCGGAGCTGTACTCTTACACGGGATGTACACATGACGTACGCGACGAGTTTCCACCGGGAAAGTGAGGCTCGTTTCTTTAGATTAACGCCCCTGTTGGGGGCACGATAGTTTCCACAATGTTAACTTCCACGTAGGTATCGGCTGTGTTCAGGCGATCCGACCGTCTGGGTCGCTGGCGGGATAGATGAAAGAGCTCGTGCTCAGCACCACGTCCCGCCGCCTGATGTCAGATAATCTGCCCACGCCTGCATCAGCACGCGGCGCTCATCAAGTAGCTCATCCCGAGCATAGGCCGCACGAGTGGCATCATCGTTGACGTGAGCTAACGCCAGCTCGGCCCATTCATCAGGGAAACTGGTGAGGTCGCCGCTGGACATGCGGTAGCTGGTGTTGCGACGAGACCAATCTTTGAACGTGCTTCGAGCTGTGCCATGTGGCGTGGCTATACGCTGTTGCTCTCTGTCCAGGTATCCCTTGCCGCCCTTGTTGATCGACTGCTGATGCATGTCTTTAATCAGTTTGGAAAGCGTGTTATCTGACAAGGCCATGCCATTCTTGCCGGGGAAGATCAGTTTTGACCTCGACGCGCGTGAGCAGCATTCAAGCACATTAACGGCGTCGCTCGATAGCGGCACCCGGTGCAGCCGACCGGACTTCATTCGTTCGGCTGGCACGGTCCAGACCCGACTTTTAAAGTCTATTTCGTCCCAGGTGGCACCTCTGATTTCACCCGATCGCGCTGCGGTTAGAACGGCGAAGGCGAGGGCGCGCGCGCTGACCGATTCTCGGTTCAAGAGATCGTCCAAAAAGCCTGGAACCGCCTCGATTGAAACTCGCGGATGGTGTTTCTTCCCTCCGGCTTTCCTGGCCAGTTTGGAGGGATCAGGGAGCCGGCCCTTCAGCGATTCGGGCCAAGATGCCGGACTCGGACCGCTACAGTAGCGGTTCTGAATCGCGTAGGTGAATACGTTGTCCATCCGCTGGCGGACGCGCGTGGCGGTTTCGTTTTTGGTCAACCACAAGTCACGAAGGGCGCCAAGAACATCGTCTGCCGTTATTTCTGCAATGGCGCGGTCTCCGAAATGAGGAAAAGCATAGGTTTCGAGCGTGTTGATCCACTGAGCCGAGTGTTTTGCGTTCTTAAACTCCAGTTTTTTGACCGCGTAGACCTCGCGTGCAAGCTCGACAAAGGTTCGCCTCTGGGCCTGGCTAGCGACAAGAGCAGCCTTAGCCTCCTTGCGCGCCTCGATGGGATCAATGCCGGAACGAATCGACTCTCGCATCTCCCGGGCGGTGAGTCGAGCGCCGGCCAAAGTCACTGCGGGATAACCGCCCAAGCCGATGTCTCGGCGTCTGCTTCCGACCATGGTGCGCAGTATCCAGGAGCGCGACTGTCCGGAGCCGACCTGGAGCAAAAGCCCCGGAACACCTCCGACGGCGTAGAGACCCGGAAAGGTTAATCGTCTAACTTCGGTGGCAGATAGTTCTTTGGCGATACGGGGCATCAATCAGGAACCGGCAGGTTAAGTATGAGTCGCCAAGTTCCGATTCGTCAGGCCTAGCAACCGTGTACTAGGGGATTCTCTCAACAAACGTCAAAGCAGCAAGCGCCCCCCAGGATGGGAAGCGTACGGTGAGGTGGCAGGGGCGGGGGGCGCTCTAATTCCGGATTAGCTTCGTTTGGAGGGCTGGTCGGCCAGCGCTACAAGCAGCTATCGCTGCCCACCCAGCGCTTCAATTTCCTCGCGCACCTGACGCAGCAGATCATCGAGGCTGAGCGTACTGTCTTTTTGAAGATACGTAGCCGCAAGCAACGAAAGCGGGTGCACGTCCAGCACCGAAGCTAGCTGTCCAACCTTGTCTATGGTCGGGTTTTTTAGACCCCGTTCCAGTGCGCTGAGGTAAGTCCGGCTGCTGATCGTATCAAAGTCTTCTTGGGCCAATTTGCGCTGTTTCCTGAATCGCTTGAGGACGGTTCCGAACGCTTCATGATCTTCCATACGATTGCTCCGTAAAAGGAAGTATGAGGCCTCGCTGAATACTATAGCGCTACAAGCTATAGTGTGCAAAAAATTGGGCGTATGGCTGGTGTAGGCTCGTCCAGCTTCAAAAATTCGAAGCGAGGACCGCACGATGATCTTCACCACCCACGCCAACTGGCTGATCAATAGCTATTTTGAAGAAGGCGTGCTTCCGCTGGGCGAGCGGTTTTACGCGATGATCGAGTTGGGCCTCAATATCCCGATCTACGTAGTCGAGGTTCTTTATGACGTGGGGAAGGAGATGCGAATTGGCAGCGGTTTCTTGTGAGCCAGTTTGACGACGCGCTCAGACTGGTTCAACCCGGCATGGAGAGTCGTGCGATAAGCATCCTGCTGCCCAGGCCGGCATCCGCTAGTTATGATATGGCGCTCGGGTTCATTGAGCGAGTCAAAGTAGGCAAAACTAAAGACGGTAGGGTTTCACGGTTGTTTACCTGCTCAGGAGGTAAGCAATACATGGATCCTGGCCATACGTTCCAGGGACTGACGAGGAAGCGGCCTCGTTAAGCCCTAAAACCATCTATCTGAATACGAAGTCCAAGCCGGTGGCTTTTGTGGACGACGATGATGAGCGATGAGGAGCTCGTCCCCGACTATGCCAGATGAGCGGACCAGAGCCGTACTGGAGACGAGAGAATTTCTATCGGGCATAACGCAGAACGTAGCGGTGCCGGACGAGGTACGGCGAAAGGCGAAGGCAATACTGAGGCTTTACGCCGACCGGCGCCATTTGGCGTCCGTGGCGAACGTTTACGCGAAGTTGAGTTCGGCGGCGCTTGATGACCAGAGCGTGGAGTTGTTTTTGATGAATGGCCCCGTCTTCGAGGATCCAGAGCGCGCAGACACGGGAACATCTCAAAGCATCCGTCAGAAACACCGTAGGAACATGTTATGAGCACTAAAATCTCCTTCGCGACGGGCCTTAGTTTCATCTCTGGGAAGAGCTTTTCTCTCAGGACAACGCAGAGGTGTTTCTCAAGATCGAATATCCACGAGGGATCGCCTTCGAGCGGTGTTCGGAGAATCAAAAGGAGAGCGTGATCGTAGCCATCCCAACCGAGGTGATGGATCGTATCGCAGGCTCATGGATCGAGAAGCGGAAATCCGACGCCGCAGCTTGGGTGTCCGAAGCAGACATGGGCGCCTCGCCGATCGAGGCAGAAGAAAGCGTTCTTGAGGGTTGCGCCGCGACAGGCCTCATTGAGGCTCCCGCCGCCAAAGAGTCTGCCGAGATGCAGATGCGCTATATCCAGCGCGTACCTAAAAGCTATCTAGTGCGCAAGGTCGTACGTGGAAAGGTAAAGCAGCGATTCTTCCCAGCGGTGTTCCAGAAACATGTCCACTTTGACGACATGCCCTATCCTCAAATCTATCGCATGCCTCCCGTTCCGACACCTCTAGGCGCTGTCGATTCGTCATTCGAAGACCATCCGTTCGCCAACCTAAAAAAATCTCGCGCTCCAAATGCTGATCGTCAGCTTCTCAGGCCAAGGTCCGGGCTGCGCGCTCCCGTCGGAGCTTCAAACGCCGAATTTGCTGAATTAGCCAACCCCAGGCAGCGCTGTGATCCTTCAAACTCCGCTGACAAACCCAAAGCAGGAAAAGGTCATGTTCTTCACGGTGAAAGAGGTCGCAGAGCGGTACAAGGTCAATGCATCGACGATCTGGCGTTGGCAAAGGAAGGGTAAATTCCCAAAGCCGATAAAGATTGAAGGTGTCACGCGTTGGACCGAGAAGACGTTAGAGGTATACGACGAGGCGCTGGCGGATATGGAGTGACGTCATCGGCATCTGAAAAGATTATGGGCGAACCGAATCGCCCCCAGTATTCAAACAGCCCGCCTTTGCGGCATGGTTGGATGATCGCTCGCCAGACCTGTGGGCGATTGCGGCTAGGTACAAAAATCCGGACAAGACCCGAAATGTTTTTCGTATAGCTCGACAGTTTCGGCTAATGCCGCTTCAGACTCGTTGTAGTCCTCCTCGCCATATATGCCGAGGTAGGGATAGTGATCAATAAAGCGCCCAAACACGGCGTGGCAGTCCAGACGATAGGCTCGGGTATCAAGGATGTGTGCATGCCAAATGGCATGTGCCTCTTTGCTCGGTACCAGCGTGACGGAAGGGTATAGCTGTTTAAGTGTGAGGAAGCGTCGATACTCCCGCTCCGCTTTGTCCCATTCCGCCACGCTCATCGTGGCCCCAAGAGACGCCGTGTACTTGTGCTTCAGGCGTTCCAGATCGATACCCATGACCTGCGATTCCGAACCTTTACCGACTAGCTTTGAGTTAATTACTGGGGCGACGTGGCTCATAAGTTTTGTTTCCTTTGGTCAGCGAGCATGGGCAGAGAAGGACGTCTTCGTTTCAGCTCGCGGTCCAGACGCTGACGTGTGATCAGAGCGCACGGGGTGTAGCCACCTTTCGTTATCTGATAAATGAGCCGAAACGACAGTCCGATTTTGAAGCGCAGCAGGGTTTTACAACAACGGATGGGCTTGCCGCCTAGTGCCGTATAGGGGATGCCAGTCCTTAGTCGTTGGTCGATTGCCCGGGCCTTGCTCTGATAGCACGGCTCAAGCTGATGGGGGCACGCTGCAATTACTTCGTCGATCGTATTCATGGCCGTAACCCTCCCGGGCGGAGCGTACGCGCGAAGTAGTTCGCTATCGCCGAGGCAACCTTTTCGGCGGCACTCGCCTGATTCAGATCTGTTATATCTACCGATATGGTGGTGCGTGCCTCCAGCTCTTGCAGCACCGTCTGTTTAAAGCTCTCGCTGATGGTTTCTAAATCCTCGGCGGTCATGCCACGTTGGGCCAGCCGTGCCAGCCGGGTTGTTTCGTCCAGGGTGATCAAGACAATGATGTCAGGTGAAACCAAGTGAGGCCCGATTGCGTCGAGATCCGCGGCGACGCCCCGAGCCTTTGCGTAGGCGACTGTCGAAGCCCAGTAGCGGTCCATTACCACGGAGCGGCCTTGATTCACCGTCATATGCGCCTTGCGACCTTCGCAGGAAACGGTGGCTGTATAGAACAGCGCCTTGGCCAGTTGATCATCACCGAAGGCCGCGATTGCCAGACCGCGAATGTCTTTGAAGCTGTCCCCGGGTGTGCTCATGAACTGGGCGTCGAGTCTCGACGCCAGAACTCTGGCTAGTGTGGACTTTCCTACACCGTCCAGACCTTCCAATACGATAAAGCGCGCGACAGTAGTCATCACAGGGCCTCCGCAATCTGCGTCATGGCTTTGTGGTCTGCTTCGGAAAAGCTGTTACTGGCGACTACGATGGGGATAGCCTTGCCTACGCTTTCACGCAGACCGTATTTATCCTTTTGCTCGTACATGGGAGTGCCACGAAGCAGCATCAGAGGCCAGGCCATGATGCGAGGTGATCTCTGGCGTCTGCACCAATCCACCGACTCCTTGAAGCTGGCCAGAGTCTGGGTCGGTAAGCCGTAGATCAGGGATACCTCGAAGTCGAGGCCACGCTGTCTAACCATCGCCAGCTTCTGTTCCACCTTCGGCATGTTGTTCTGGCGATTGATGACCCGGCTTTCGAGCGCACTCGTGGTCTGCAAACCGAACTCCAGCGTGACATCAAGGCCTTTCAGCGCATCCAGGAACGCCTCAGTCAGCATCTCGAAGCGGCACTGCAGGGCAATCTTCGCAGTGACCCTCGCTCGTTTGAGTAGATCTAGGACAGCGATAGCGTGGGAGTCTTCAGTATGAAAAATCGGGTCCAATACCGAGATACGTTTGACGCCGTGTCGGGCAAAGAGCTCTGCCTCGGCTTGCAAGCGTTCCAGGTCGAACGCTCTGGTTGGCATGCGTCCGTCCGCGTCGCGATGTTGGCAGAAGCCACATTTGAATCTGCAGCCGCGTTGAGTCTCCCATCGCATTTCAGGAGCAATTCGCACCACACCCTCAACGAAGGGCGACGGCAAGCCGTCGAGCGGAAGTGTGGCATGGAGGCCCTTATCTGGGTCGCCGGCTGCGTGCACCCCGCATTGATCCAATGGCAC
Organism: Pseudomonas sp. gcc21; assembly: GCF_012844345.1. NCBI lineage: Bacteria > Pseudomonadati > Pseudomonadota > Gammaproteobacteria > Pseudomonadales > Pseudomonadaceae > Pseudomonas > Pseudomonas sp. gcc21. The sequence goes on from NZ_CP051625.1 coordinate 220,400, forward strand.
GTCTTGGGCGAGGTGTAGCATGGCCCTTTCACCGGCGCCACGGACGAACAGATGTGCTTCGGGATAGGCAGCTTCAAGCTTTCCAGCAGGCATATAGCTGATCTGCGGCCCGCCGAGAACCACACGGGCCCCTTCCGGAAGCTGCAGATTTTTGATTATTCTGCAGACTGCATCGTCGTTCCAGACGAATGCCCCAAAACCGAGCAGCGAGCCAGGCCCCATCTCGTTCAGGGCGTGCTGGATGCGAGGCTGCAACTGCTCAAGGTCGAAAGCCTGATCATTGATGGTCGACTCCACCAACCGATAGCGGATGCCGGCGGATTTTAAAGTGGCTGCGATAGACGCAATGCCCAGACTGGTCTTGCCATCGCCTTTCCGGCGCCAGTCAATCGAGACTAGGACGACGTTGCGGGATGGTTGGGCGTTGCGGGTGGAATGGATAAGGTTGTCGTACATGACACTGCGCTCCCGTGTAAGTAGGAACGCAGTGTTAATCTGTGGAATCCACAACCAAGGGTTCTAGCGAAATGAATCCAATAGGTCGTCGAAGTCCTTTGCCTGCTGATATTCGCGCAAAATTAACGCGCTATATTTCTGCAGTAACGGATTGTCGGTATCCAGCTGCGCAGCACAGGCATGGGCTTGCTCCAGATCCCGGTTGAGATAGTGAATCATCATGCCGTCCCCCACTGAAAGCGCGGCAGTCTGAGCGGCCAGCGCTTTCAATAGGTTGCCCTTATGCGGCCCAAGTCCCATTTGCGGCAACGCGTCGGCAAAAGGGTTTGACAGTCGGGTGGTACCGAGGTCTGCAGTCGGAAGTAAGTCCAGGAAGCTCACCAGCTCCTGACGCAGCAAACCGAGTCCGGCCAGGCTTTGGCGGTGGAAAAACAGCTCGCGCGCCCAGTTGGCGTATTCCTCCCGATGCCTATCGGAACTGAGAAACTCCACTACGATTTTTGGCTCACCAAACACCCCTTGAAGCAGGATGGCGTTACGGAACAGCGTGATATGGGCTGGGTTCATACGAACCCGATTGCGACTCCCGGTACTGTAGGCGAGCGGGGCCCAATCAAGCTCAAGGAGCACCGGCTTGGTGCGGTCTATCTGCCGATGCACGTCATGCTTCCCGTGGAAGGACGGGCATAGTGCGTTGGCCAAGGTCTTGAGGCTATCGAGTAGCTTGCCGTGCTGTGAGAGTGGCTTAGCTAGTCCAAATTCGACGCACAATATTTGCTCGAAAACTTCAGATTGCTCGGGCCAGCCGGAACGATCAGTGATCACAGGCTTTGCCTAAAACGGAATCGATGTTGTCGTTACCGGTGTCCCAGCCGGAAAGTGCGGCTACTCGGCTCGCCAATTCATGCCAGTTTGTTGCACCGCAGTAACTTCTGCGCTGATACTCGCTGACTACGCCCATGCAGTAGCCGGCCAACATCGCCTCAGACAGGCTCGTCGTGGCAGCAGCCATCAAACGCTGCTGCTCATGGCTGGAGTAAATGGCGGTGAGCTCCTTACAACCTTGAACTAGCCTGGTCGAGTCGTCGGCAGCAGTGGACACCTGTGGCAGGGCGAGTGCCAGCAGCAGGGCGATGCATACAAGAGCCGACTTCATAGGCCTGGCTCCGTGGTTGGAGTGGCCGAATGTATTTCCGGTCGAAATCTCGGCTCGGTTGCCGGCTTCGTGCGGGGCAGTCTATGGCTGGAGGGGGCCGCCAGGTAGGTTGCGAAGAGGATAAGACTGAACCCGAGAATTTTCGATACGGGGTCGTCCATCATCAAAGCCTGCATGAATTCGCGCAGGTGATCGGTCGCTGTATCCACTGATTGTGTCCCTACCAGCACGCTGGCGACCAAGCCAATTAGTACCACTTCGACTATCATCAGTAAGCCCTGGTAAATCAGCAGACGACTGAATCCTCGTAGAAAGCCGAGACCAAAGTGTCGGCAGTACCGTACATGGCGCCAGATCAGCAGTCCCATCAGCACCATAAAGGCCCACTCGATCCTTGAAAGATCGGCAAGTCCGTCGCCGTACTCGAAGACGAGGACGGGTAGAAGGGCGATCATCATAAGGCCGCTCAACCAGATAAATCCGGTTTTAAGGGCGCTTAGTATCAGGTTGAAACCTTTGCTTAGGCCATTATCTAGTTTCCCTGTGAGGGACAGTTCTGGGTTGTGCATCCGTGCTCCTTGATTCTCGGTTGGTATTTCAGGCTGTTGCTTGCTCGACCAGTGCGCTGGTCAGTTGCTGCTTGACCTCACGAGCCTGGGTTAGGCGGCTTTTCAGTTGGTCACAAAGAGCCATGAGTTGTTCGACTTTGGCGACGATGCGGTGTTGTTCAGGCAACGGTGGGAAAGGGATGGGCGCGCGCTTCAGCTTTTCCTGAGAGATGTTCACTTGGCTGGCAGCCATACCGGATTTTGCTAGTTCCAAGTACATAGCAGTACCACCGGTGTTGAGACACAAGGCAATGTACCGACCAAATGCACCGACCTCGACAGGATGAAAACGAATTATCTTGTCCGAGATCATCAACCGAGGTCTCGTACGTTCGACTAAGCAGGAAATTCCCACCCTATTGGTTGGGCCGGCACGGGTAAAAAGAATATCTCCGATCTTTACTTCAGCATCCGGCCTAGGCTCAAGATGAGAGGGAAGCTCTTTGTTCTCGCCATCGAGATACTGCATCACCTGAACCGCTGTAGTTTTAAGGACCCCCCAGACACTATCACTTGGCGATGGCGTTGGCTCACAAGCTGGGCTCCAACCAGAATCCATACCAAGCGTGATATCTGCGAGCGATACCCAACACCATGAAAAAGGTACATCTTTGGTAGGAATTGCAATCTCGACGTTTGCGGCTCGCTTTGCGCTTTGACGTTGCCGATTCTGTAGAAGACGCTGCTTTTCAAGCTGAATACGCTCCAACCAATTGCGCGCTTCATCTTCTTCAGGATCTTGCGGCACCAGTTTGCCCATCACGGCCAGTTGCAGCAGGGTTTGCTTGAGGGCGTCGATGCTGGGTTCGGTGGTGAACAGGGTGTTAAAGTGTTCGGCCAGGCGCTGCCAGTTGGTGGCGAAATCGACTGCATCGCTGGCTTGGGTCAGGCTGTCGAGCAGCGCTTGCACCAGTTGGGCGTGAGCGCTTTCGGCGTCGGCCTGCTGGGCTTCCAGGCGGTCGCACAGGGCCATCAGTTCATCGACTTTGGCGACGATGCGGTGTTGTTCGGCGAGCGGGGGCACTGGAAACGGGTTTGCCTCGACAAAGCCTTTGGGCAATCGTTTCTGCCCCGCAGTGCCTGTCATCTTGGTTTCGCCAACAAGCAAGAATTGCGGCGATTTCAGATAGGCCAACACATACCGAGGGTTAAGAGTTCCACTAATAGGGCGCACAATGTGCAGCTCAGTCGTACCCGCGCCCAAACCATTCACGAGATTGGAAAAGACGCATGCTTTGCTGTTTTCAAAGCATGGTGTGATTTTCGCCACACCAATATCGCCCTCGGCAAAATGCGTGAAACCTTGTTTCACCTGACCCCAGAGACGAGGCTCTTGCGCATGCTGATCATCGAAGCGTGTGCCGATAAAAGTCATAGGCACAAACGAGACTTCTAGTGAGTCTGCTGCAGCATTACGGGGATTAACAAATGCCACTTGCGCTAATGCACTCCACTTCCAACCAGCTGGCAATTCAAATGGTTCTTCCTCAACCTCCGGCAGCGGTTTCTGCTTCTTGATCTTCCCTTCAGCCACCAACCGCGCCTTTTCCTCGGCAATCCGCTTTAGCAGCTCACTGGCCGGCTCATCAATCGGATCTTGCGGCACCAGCTTGCCGCGCACCGCCAGCTCAAGAATCAGCTCACGCAGCTTCTTGATACCATTCGGCGCACCGGCCAGCAGTAGCAGGTTGTCGGTGAGCAATGCAGTCATACGTGGCGCTCCAGCGCTTCGGCTAGCACGTCTTTAAGCTGGTCACGCAGATCGCTAATCTCGCTTTGCAGGGCGGCGTAACTGCGCAGCAGTTCATCCGGGTCATGGCTGACATGCTCGCCGATATGGGGGTTCTTACAGTCCAGGTTCCAGTTGCGTGCCCGCAGCTCATCGACGCTGACCTTCCAGGCGTATTCGTTTTCCACCCGCGCGGCAAAGCCATCGGCTTCGCTACCCCACCAGGCTGCTTCGACATCGAATTCTTCGATACGCATCGGGCGGGTCTTGCTGTAATTCTTGACGCCTTTCGGATACTGATGCTCGTAGAACCAAATGTCCTTGGTGGGCGTGCCCTTGGTAAAGAACAACAGGTTGGTTTTGATACCGGTATAAGGGTTGAACACGCCGTTGGGCAGGCGAACGATGGTGTGCAGGTTGCACTCGGTGAGCAGCTTTTCTTTAATGCGGCTCTTGATGCCTTCCCCGAAGAGAAATCCGTCAGGCAGCACCACGGCAGCGCGTCCACCGTCTTTCAGCAGGTGCATAATCAACACTAGAAACAGGTCTGCAGTCTCTCGGGTGCGGAAGGCGGCTGGGAAGTTGGTCTCGATGCCGTCTTCTTCCATGCCGCCAAAGGGTGGGTTGGCGACGATGCAATGTACCCGATCCTTTGGTCCCCAGCTGATCAGAGGCTTGGCCAGGGTATTGTCATGGCGGATCTGGCTGGGCACTTCGATGCCGTGCAGGATCATATTGGTGGTGGCCAGCAGATGAGGTAGCGGCTTTTTCTCTACGCCAAAGATGCTGGCCTGCAGGGTGCGCTCGTCGTCTGCGGTTTTCACGTAGCGGTTGCGCTTATGCTCGATGGTACAGGTAAGGAAACCGCCGGTACCGCATGCCGGGTCCATGACTTTTTCATCCAGCTTGGGATCGACCATGCGCACCATGAATTCGGTGACCGGGCGCGGCGTATAAAACTCCCCAGCGTTGCCAGCATTCTGCAGGTCGCGCAGTAACTGCTCGTAAAGGTTGCCGAACTCGTGGCGCTCCTGCGCCTTGTTGAAATCGACACCTTCCTGAATCTTGTTCACCACCTGACGGATCAGCTGGCCGGACTTCATATAGTTGTAGGCGTCTTCAAAGACGCCGCGCACCACGTAGGCGGCCGGGGTAGTGCTGAACTCATGCAGGTTCTGCAGGGTAGGGAGCAGTTGGCGGTCGAGGAATTCCTTCAGCTCGTCACCGGTCATCCCCTCCGGGTCGGCAGCCCAGTTGCGCCAGCGACAGCGCTCGGGGATCGGTGAACGGTAGCTGTCATCCATGAGCTCCCATTCCAACTCGCGGTCGTCGAAAATCTTCAAGAACAACAACCAGACAAGCTGACCGATACGCTGCGCGTCGCCATCAACGCCGACATCCTTGCGCATGATGTCCTGGATGGATTTGATGGTGGAGCTGATAGACATGACTACTTCCTGAAGAGGTGTTCGCGGTGCCACGCCAAGTAACCATGATGACGCGAATCGATCTGGCGTAGTCGAAGCTTGGGGGTAATATTGAGCGTTTGAGCGCTGTCAGGGTCGAGGTCATCGCGGAGTAATATCTGACCGATATCGTCGAAACTGATCAGGCCCTGGTCGAAGGCTAGGTCGAGGTTTGGTGTCAGTAAAAGGCCGTTGAACGGATCGAGCCGCTCAGCGCCGCTCGCGACGCACCAAGGCTTGATATGCGAGGCGAGTAACAATCTGGTGTCACCGCAGCCAGTCACAGCGCAGCCGTTCCAGTATTCGATAAGTTGTAACCTAAAGCTGGATTGACCTACGCGGGCCTTGATTAGAGCTGTGCGCTCAGTTACCGGTAACGCTTGCTCCGTCTCACTTAATTCAATAGCGGAAACTTTCTGTGCCGAGTCCGGTATCCATCCAATTTGGACAAGCGCCTCGTACAGTTCCGGGTGCATTGTCGCCTGGGTTTCTGGTTTGCCCGGAGCACCATAGAACGTCGCTAAACAATGTACCCAATAATCGAGGCTTGTAATGCCTAGGGCGTCGGCGAGCTCATGTGCGAGTTCGCCATACTTCAAATTGCCGGTGTTATAGGTCTCGTAGCCGCCGAGCTGCGCAATCTCACGCATACAAAGCGTTTGTTCTGGCGCAGATGCGTGCCCTATGAGCATAGCGCGTTGCGCATGACTCATCTCGTTCTCAATCTGCCTAAGCGCCATGGCATAACGCTTGGCGGAGGCTCTGCCCCGAATGATGGGTGGTGCGGTTTCCATCTTTTCCGCGAGAAGCGCGCGCCATGCGACTTTACTCATATCCATGTGTGTTACTCGATCGGTATACCCAAGCGGGCGTAGAGTCATGAAGCGTACAGCTCGTCTTCCAGCTCATGAATGGCCTTGCTGTAACCGGCCTTACCGCCAAATGCTTTGACCAGCTCCACTGGAGCCCCAATCTGGCTAAAGGGGTCGAGCTGAAGGATCTTGATATCTTCAATGTGTTCTATGCCGGTGTCAGCGTACTTTTCCAGCAACGCTTCCAGAACCTGGCGGGCGGCACCGGAGTATTTAGCGAAGTAGTTGCGCTTCTTCACCTGTTCGGCGCGCTCTTTACGAGATAGCGGGGGTTGATCAAAGGCGACGTGACAAATCAGGTCAAACGGATCTAGCGGAGTACCCTTTTTCTTCTCGACCTCCTCGGCCAATGCTTCCCACATCACACCTTGCGCAGCCATTTCGTCAATGATGGCCTTCTTCTGGTCAGCACTGCTCCAACGGCGCAGAAAATCATCCAGCGAGGCGAACTGTTTCATCACGCATGTGCGGGTGTAATCGTGCAGTGACTCGGTGATCAGTCTGCCATCCGGGCCGTAGTATTGTACCCGCTCGGCTATCACAGAAATGGGTATGTTATCGATGACGTATTTGATCCGCCTACCGCCTTCTTCCCCTTCGGGAAAATCGAAGACGTCTGGCTGCCCGGGGTCTTCAGGGTTCAGCCAGTCCCCGCCATCGATAATGTCGTCCGGTGGCACAGGGGAGTCATCACCACCTGGTGTGAAGATCACTACGGGTTCACCATCAAAGGCCGGGTCGGCGAACAGCTCAGTGGCCTTTTTGAAATCCATGATGGTGAACCAGTACTTTTCAAAATCTTCGTTGATGCGCGTGCCCCGACCGATGATTTGCTTGAATTCAGTCATGGATTTGATGTGTTGATCCAGCACGATCAACTTGCAGGTCTGTGCGTCTACACCGGTGGTCATCAACTTGCTGGTAGTAGCGATGACCGGATAGCGGGATTCCGGGTCGATGAAGTTATCCAGCTCGGCTTTGCCCTCCTGGTCATCGCCAGTAATCCGCATCACGTACTTGCGGTTTTCTGCGACTCGTTCGGGATTGAGATTGACTAACGCCTGACGCATGCGCTCGGCATGGTTGATGTCATCGCAGAACACGATGGTTTTCTGGAAAGGATCAGTTGCTTTGAGAAAATCCGTAACCTTCTTCGCTACCAGTTGGGTGCGCGCCTCGATCACCAGGGTGCGATCCATATCCTTGAGATTGTATATACGGTCCTCTATCAGCTCTCCGTTCTTGTCGAGCATGCCCTTGGGCGGCCGCCAGCCTTGGAGGTCCTTGTCGAAATCGATGCGAACGACTTTGTAAGGGGCGAGGAAGCCGTCTTCGATGCCCTGCTTGAGGGTGTAGCTGTAAACAGGCTCGCCGAAATAGGTAATGCTGGAGACCTCTTTGGTTTCCTTCGGTGTCGCGGTGAGACCAACATGGGTGGCGCTAGAAAAGTACTCGAGAATCTCCCGCCACGCGGAATCTTCCGCTGCACTGCCGCGGTGGCACTCGTCGATGATGATCAGGTCGAAGAAGTCCCTGGAGAACTGCTTGTAGATGTTCATTTCCTCTTCAGAGCCGGTCACGGCCTGATAGAGGGAGAGATAAATCTCGTATGAGGTGTCGATCTGGCGCTTGGCGATTTTGGTCATCGCCTGGCCGAAGGGCTTGAAGTCGTTGTTTTTGGTCTGGTCGACCAGAATATTGCGGTCGGCCAGGAACAGGATGCGTTTCTTCTGCCGTGATTTCCACAACCGCCAGATGATCTGAAAGGCGGTGTAGGTCTTTCCTGTACCAGTGGCCATGACCAGTAGAATACGATCTTGACCGCGAGCGATGGCTTCTATGGTGCGGTTGATGGCGTTGGTCTGGTAGTACCGCGGCATGCGGCCGGAGCCGTCGTCGTAGTAGGGCGCCTCGACCTTCTGCCGTGCCTGATGATCCAGCCCCTTCCATTGACAGTAGCGTTGCCACAGCTCCTGAGGGCTGGGGAACTGATCTAGGCTGAGCTGGGTTTCGACTTGGCTGCCGGTGCCGCTGCGGTCATGGAACAGGAAACCGTCGCCGTTGCTGGAGAACACGAAAGGAACGTCCAACGACTCGGCATAACCCAGGGCTTGCTGCATGCCGGAGCCTATTGACTGCTTGTTCACTTTGGCTTCGATAACAGCCAAAGGCAGGTTGGGCTGGTGATAGAGGATGAAGTCTGCTCGGCGGGACTCGCCACGGCTATGCAGCTTTCCTCGGACGATGATTCGGCCCTTGGTGAAGCTCACCTCTTCACGCACCTGCCGGTGCATATCCCAGCCGGCGCGTTGAATGGCGGGAAAAATGTACTTACTGCAGATGTCCCGCTCTGAAAGCGATTTCTTGTCCATCTTCCGATCCTTGGTGGCGCAGAAAGCGCACCCCGCTCCTAAGAAAAAGCACGACTATCATGGGTTTTTGAACCACGGCGCCCGTAGCTTTCGTACTCTTGGGGCAAAACGTTGGTGCAGTGCAGTGCAGTGCAGTGCAGTGCAGTGCAGCCTGCCACGGCACGTGCTATTTCACAATCGCATCGGCTGCATATGAGCTGAGCTTGACGCTTGCCGATATTATTTACGTTGCAGCGCTTGGGGGGCATTCTAACCCAAGAGGCTATGAGTTCGCTGACGTTGGATCATCTGGGTGGATTTGATCGTTTGGTCGGTTTGTCGGGGTTAGACGGTGGAGGTTCTCCCACTGTTGGGGGCCACAGCCGCGATCGATTGTTATTAGAATAGCCGCGCGCAGCCAGAGATTACCTTTCTTGGCTACGGCCAGTTCATCACATGCATGGAGGCAAGATGAAAAGCGCTACCTATCTCGGCCATTTCCTTCAAAAGCTATATCTGGTGTTGCTTGGCTTGGTTGCAGCGGCAATGTCGATCTTGCCGATAAGCGCCTTCGTATGGCTGATCTTCACTTGGGACCACGTCGAAGCCTATGCCCCTGCAGTGGCATTAATGTTAGGGATGACAGTGAGTGCATTAGTCGTCCTTACTTCAAAAAGCTTCCCTCATCGATCAATAAACGTGGTTTCCGGTTGCTACGGGACAGTAATGTTATTTTTTCTAGGCTACGCCATCTTCGTCGCCTCGATCCCCGAGAAAAAACCATTTACACCGTTGAGCGCTGAAGAAAGTAGAGCGTTTGAGATCAAAGAAGAATGTCGCACATTGAAGCGTCGGTACAGGGAAGGGGCAATGGCAGCCTTTGAGGGGCGCTCTTCGCCCTATGGCGATATCGTTATACCAAGCCATTGTCGCAACCTGCAGGTCAACTGAAACCGGACGGGGCCCGCGTTTGCCTTATGCCTTATGCCTTCGCTTAGCGCATTCGTTGTTGATTTCGCCGCTCTGAAAACCGAGACGGTTTCCAGTCCTCCACCGTTCTCGTTATTAGGCGCCTTCACCAGTGCCGCTGGATAATCTTACCCAACATCCTACCCCACATAAGCGCTGCTATTGGGCGACACGGTATGAGACGCCATGCAAGGACTGGTTCCGAAAAAAGCTATTAGAAACAATAGGATGCAGAACGAAAGTGCGCGTAAGTGCGTGTGGCTGCTCGCTTAGCGGCGGACTGACTCTCCGCCAGATCTGCCTCAAGAGCCCAGCGAAAGCTGGGCTTTTTTGTTTCCACAACTGCAAAGGTGGAGCGGGGCGGTGCCGGTGGCGGTTTGAACAATACGTCAGGACTTCGCTGTTCGCCGCCATCCGGCGCACGGTTCTAGTTGATGGGCGCATCGGCGCTCGCCACCGGCGTCGTGTGCTTATCCAGGTCCCGTTCGAGCTCTGCTTTGAGTACCTTGCCGAAACGCAGCTCGCCAGCGATGGTCCAGTGGTCACCGTCGCGAAAATACAGGTTCTGACAGTCGATCAGCTGATTGCCTCCGCTGAGGTTGAGTGTCTTGATGGAGGAGCGGTAGTCGATCCCTTCATAGCTCCGTGCTGTGTTGGCGATTCGGTTATCAAGCTGTTCGAACGTATCGCGAAGGGATTTGCGGATTTCAGGTGGTGATTCACAGCCGTGGAGAACATATTCCCTGGGCAGGATATGTGGTTCAGTCCAGGGGCCGAGCCAGACGACACGTGAGTATTGCTTGAGCTGGTGCAGGTATTGCAGCGTTCCGTCTATATAGTGCTCGTTTGGCTGGAAACCCGAGTGACTCTGTTCACTCAGGGCTGCGCGTGAAACGGTGCGGCCTTCTGGTGTTTGCAGCAGATAAAAGCCGGCTTCGTTGAATATCACGGTATGGAAAAGATCCGGATGCTGCTGCAGCAACTCACGAAACCCTTCGTACTGACATCTGTCCTGGTGTGGGTACGGGATGCAGCCGTTCTGCAGAAAGCCGACGATGAACTGCTCGTCCATGTTTACTGACAGCGCATTGAATACGTTCATACCGTGTGAGTCCCCCAGAATCGCGAGACCGGGGCCGTGCATCTCTCGGCATTTCAGTATCCGGTCTGTCATGGCGGGGGTGATCAGCTCGCGTGCAAAATTGCAGGGTTCATCCAGCCGTGGATACTGCTTGGGTTCATTGCTTTCGACCAGTTCCAGAGCCCGCAGTTGATGGCCGGTCAGTTTCTGCTCGTGCATTTGAATGGGAGCGGGATAAAAGGAGGCAAAGACGGTGCCCATGAACAGGGTAGCTGACAAGGCCAGGGCTCCGGCAAAGACGGTTCTGCGAGGAAATTTGCGGCGCTCGCGGAAAGGATTTTCTACATATCGCCAGGAGAGATACGCCAGCACAAACGTCAGCGTAATCAGGCAGAGAAAATCCACCACGTCGAGATTGTTGAGCGTACGTATCCGCGCAAAGGCAAAGAGCGGTTGATGCCACAGGTAAGCGCTGTAACTCATCAGGCCAACGAGTACGACGGGTGGCAGCGCCAGTAGCTTTCCGACGACTGTTCGATGATCGGCGAACGCAATGATCAATGCCGTCCCTACAACGGGGGCGAGCGCATAGACGCCGGGAAACGGCGTCTGGGCGTCATAAGCGAAGATAGCAAAGACGATCAGCGACACACCTGTCAGAGATAAGGCCTCGGCAAGCCAGCGTGTGGCGCTGGACCAGTATTGCGCGGTCAGAGCCACTAAGGCACCGGCAAGCAATTCCCATGCGCGGGAGGGGAGCAGGTAGAAGCTGGCGGAGGGGTGCGTGACAGTCAGTCGTGTCGCAAGAATGATTCCGCCAATGATAGCGAGCGCGATGCCGAGAACCAGCACTCGTTTGTCCAGCCGCCTTACTAGTAGAAGACACAGAGGAAAGAACAGATAAAACTGCTCCTCGACGGCCAACGACCAGGTATGTAACAGGGGCGTCAGCTCAGCCCCGGTACTGAAATAATCTGTGTCCCACCAGAAGTAGATATTGGATGCAAACAGCTGGATGGCAGCAATGCTGTAGAGGAATTCGCGAAACTCCGAGGGGAGCATCCACCACCAGGCGAAGGGAATGCAGCACAGGGTGACCAGGGTAAGGGCGGGATAAAGGCGACGAACGCGCCGTTCATAGAAACGCGTCAGGCTGAAACTACCGTTGTGTATCTCGTTATAAAGGATCGAAGTGATCAGGTAGCCGCTGATTACAAAGAATACGTCGACGCCCACGAACCCGCCGGCCATGGCTTCGAACCCCGCATGGAAGAAGATGACGGGAATAACTGCCAGAGCACGTAAGCCGTCTATCTCGGCGCGGTATGTGATGGTGCGGGCATGCGTCGGTTGCATTGCAGTGTGCTCTCGAGTCTGCAAGGCCCTCTGAGCGACAGGACAACGGCCGATGATTACGTATGGTCTGCGTATGGCTACGCGTGATCACCCGTCTGTTCGGTAGCCGCATTGGTAATTCGGGAGCGGGTGAGGTGGTGCAAACAGACAGGCGTTTCGCGCCATGCGCCGCTGCGTCCTGACATGAGCCAAGCCCGGCTTATGAGGCAGCATGACGCGCGACTGTATAGGGTAATGCGAGAAATACAGGGTGGATTCCGGTGCCAGGTCTGGCAGCGAACCTTCTCAGCTCTGTGAGAACGCAGGGCCAGCTCAATGTTCCGTTAGACCGCACAGAGAAGCGCGCCTCGTCACAAAATTGACGTCTGATTCCAAGTCGCCATTTTTATTTCACAAATCGTTCATTCGTTTGTCCGCAGCTTGTCACCCTGGCTCCTCATCATGTGCCGGCATTCAAACAAACTTGATGAGGAACACCGGATGTCCACGGATTTGCAACGTCACGTGATCATGGTCGACAACGGCGATGCCGACGAGCCGCTTAGCACCCGCGAGATGAACCCGCTTTTTTCAAGCATTCTCGAAGCCCGTCTCGGCCGCCGCCAGATACTCAAGGGGAGTGCTGGTGCCGCTGCGATCGGTTTCATGGGTCTGGGGCTTGCCGGCTGTATCAGCGGTTCTGACGGTGATGATGACGAGCCGGAGTTGGCGCCAGGTGAAGAGCAGCCCTCAGCTTTGCTCGGTTTTGACGCTGTCCCGGTCAGCTTTGAAGATAAGATTTCGCTCCCTGAAGGTTACAGCCACCAGGTCCTGATTCCGTGGGGCACTTCTTTGGATGGCGATACAGGTTTCAGGATTGAAAGCACCGGTGAAGAGCAGGCCGATCAGGTGGGTTCGCACCATGACGGCATGCATTTCTTCCCGATCGATGGTAGCTCGGAAGATGGGCTGCTTGTGCTCAACCATGAGTACGTCGAGCCGCGCCTGATGCATGCTGCCTATGCTGGTAAGGATTTGAGTTCAGGTGCAGTGCTGCTTAGCTCGGATGAAAAACGGGTAGACGACGAAGTATTGAAAGAGATGAACGCGCATGGCGTGACAGTGGTGCGGATTATCCGGGGCGTGAACGGCGAGTGGCAGGTTCAGCCTGACGGATATAACCGTCGAGTCACAGCGCTGACGGAAATGAAGCTTTCCGGCCCGGTCGCTGGCAGCGACCTGGTCAAGACGAAATACAGTCCAACCGGTACCAAAACGCGCGGCACCCTCAACAACTGTGGCAGTGGCGTAACGCCGTGGAATACCTACATGGCTGCTGAAGAAAACTGGGCCGGGTATTTCGTCAACGAGGGAACCTACCCGCGTGAACATGAGCGGTACGGTGTGCCGCGCCCTAAGAAAGAAGGCGAGCGCGCTTCGGGTAAGTACGAGTGGCACCTGGCCGAATCCGGTAACGATGAGTATGTGCGTTTCAATGCTACGGCTAGCGAGGCGACGGCGCAGGAAGACTACCGCAACGAGCCGAATACCTTTGGCTGGATGGTCGAAATCGATCCTTTTGACCCTGAAAGCACACCGGTCAAGCGCACCGCCATGGGCCGCTTCGGACATGAGGGTGTGGTGTTCGCCCCGGTAGTCGAAGGCCAACCAGTGGTCTGCTATTCAGGCGATGACTCTCGCTTTGAATATATCTACAAGTTCGTCAGCCGCGATACTTACTACCAGACCAGCGCCTCGGGAGAATTGCTGGACAACGGAACGCTGTACGTAGCGCGCTTTAATGCTGATGGCAGCGGCGAATGGTTACCTTTGGTGTATGGCCAGAATGGTCTGGATGAGTCGAACGAAAAGCATGCGTTCGCCAGTCAGGCGGATGTACTGGTCAACACGCGTCTGGCTGCGGATCTGATGGGCGCAACGCCGATGGATCGCCCTGAATGGGGTGCCATCGACCCGGCCAACGGTGACGTGTATTTCACGCTGACCAACAACAGTCAACGCGGGGAAGACGATACCAACGAAGCCAACCCGCGCGGACCAAACACTCATGGCCACATCATTCGCTGGGCTGAGGCCGGCGGTGAGCATGCAGCGACTTCATTCGAGTGGGATATCTTCCTGTTTGCAGGCGACAGTGGCGAAAGTGGCAAGCCGACCAGTATCGGCTATGACCCGAACGGCGAAAAGCTGACCGCCGATAACATCCTGAGCTCCCCGGATGGCATGTGGATTGATCCCGACAGCCGCGTATGGATTCAGATGGATTCAGGCGATACTGATCCGTTCGGCAACTGCGCGATGCTGGTGGCCGATCCGACAACAGGCGAACTGAAACGCTTCCTCGTCGGACCGGTGGGGCAGGAAATAACCGGTATCAGCATGACGCCGGATCAGCGCACGCTCTTTATCAACGTTCAACACCCCGGCGGTGAGTGGCCTGATTACGATCCGTCCGTACCGCCGCGATCGGCGACCGTAGCGATTTGGAAGGATGACGGCGGCATAGTCGGAACCTGAATGTCTGTAGGCGCCGGCCGGGACGTTTCTCGGCCGAATCTGACCTTGGTCAAGTTGCTTGACGCTGTGGTGATATATAAAGCCAGAGCATTTACTTGTGGAGAATGGTTATGGGAATCGGCGGAATCAGCATCGGGTCGTTATTGATTGTTCTGGTCATCGTGATGTTGCTGTTTGGCACCAAACGGCTGCGTAGCATCGGGAGTGACCTGGGCGGTGCGCTTAGCGGTTTTCGCAAGGCCGTGAAGGAAAGCGATGACACCCGCGAAGCGCTCGCCGCAACGGTGGAGCATCAGGATACGCAGGGTTCGACAGTTCGCGCTGATCGCTCCGCAGCCTGAGTGAGGCGCGGCCATGTTCGATAGCGGGATGACCGAGTGGTTGGTGGTGGCGCTGGTGGCGTTGCTGGTATTGGGTCCCCAGCGCACCCTGACCACGATGAAGATGGCCGGACTGATGCTGGGCAAGGCGAAGGCTGCGTTGGCTGACGTTCAGCAACAGGTCGAAAAGGATCTGCCCACGGACGAGGTGGAGCTGCTCAAGGATAATGTGCAGGCGCTGCGACCTTCAAACGTAAAGAAAAAAGTTGTGGAGCTCGCGGTTGGCAGCGGGCAGCGCTAGGGTCACTGCCCAGCGTTGCGCGCCTATGGCAGCGTGGCTCGGCATGAGCACACGCGTGAGTGTTTGTGGGAAACAGCCGCGATTAATGCCCGGGCGAATCCTGTGTTTACCATTACACCGGATCGGTAGATCATCGCCAGATGGTCAAATGCCTATGCGTTCTCATTGGATCATTGCAAAACGAGCCTCGGCGAACTTCCTCAGTAGATAAGATGGGGCCGGGTCGTTCGGGTCCAGCGTTCTGCCAGCGAGTCCTGACTTCCTGCTTCCGCCGCGCCTCCCGACAGCTCCACGGTATGCTTGTCAACCGATTTAATCGCGCAGTGCGTGCTTCAGGACATCAAACCACCATTGCTTGTTTGAGCCCAGCGAAGCCCGTCTTCGCGTTGCGCGGTGGCGCCCAGAACAACTTCGGCCTGGGCAATCGTTGTTATTTTGTTTCAGGTCTCACGGCGATTGAAACTTTGCTGTCATAATTGCCCGGTAGGTTTCAGAGCCGGTTAACGCTTGGTAAGCGCAGCCTCGGCCTCCGCCTGTTTCGATCCAGATTATCGCGATGCGAGCACCGGTTACGTCTCCCCACGATCTGAATGGAAGTGAAGCTGCTCACAGTTTCGTGTAGAGGGGCTTACACCCGGACGGGTGATTGAGGCTATATCGGGACTGCCACGCCGCCAGACTTGCGGTCTGTTCGTCTGATTCTCACCCATTCAGGGGGGGTTGCTGGGGTATAGCAAATTCGTGACAATCCAGATCATTACAAGCCTCCGCCGGCTTATAACAATATTTTTGCAAAGAAAAGTCAGTAATGTGTAAGCATCTGATCATGGCTTCCGGATCGGAGCCTTCCTTGCCTTCGGAGAAAGCATGCCCTTGGTCGCCCGTTTAACTTTAGACCCTGCGCTGAAAATCGCCACTTTCATCCTGGTTGCGATCACAGCAGTGGTGCTGGGGCGCCTCAGCTGGGCCTTGATTGAGCCGTCGAGCATCCTCCCGAGCGCTGAAGCCGCTTCTGCCCAGCCGCTGCCAACCAGTTCGGGCAATGGATCACAGGGCGGGTTTCGTGAGTTGGCTTCGCTTTCAATTTTTGGCGCATCCAACAATCCCCGGTCCTCTGTCGTCAATGCGCCAGACACGACGCTGAGCTGGGTGCTCAAAGGGGTGCTATCCGATCGTGATCCAGAGCGTAGCTCAGCCATCCTTTCCCCGCAGGGCCAACCTGAAAAACTCTATCGAGTTGGCGCCTCGTTGCCGGGCAATGTGCGGCTCGAACAGATCCTGTCGGACCGGGTAATCCTTGCTCGGGACGGCAAGCTGGAAACACTTCGATTGAAACGCGACTCAGCTGCGACCAGTAGCAAGAAAGCGCCGTCACGCCCCAAACCTGGCGCGTCCAATGCCACCCTGACACCCGATGGCGGGGTGGCAACCATTGACCGAGAGGCCTGGGCGAACGATCCGCAGCGTTTCCTTGAAGTGATCAGCGCCAGCCCGGTTATGCAGGATGGCGAGATGTATGGACTGGAAGTTAATCCCGGCCGTCAGGCTGCTGAGTTCGAAGCAGCAGGGCTTATGCCGGGCGATGTAATCCTCGCGGTGGAGGGCACTCCGGTTTCGGAAATCCAGGATTACCGCGACATACTCCAAGAGCTTGGCGGCTCTAGCTCCGTATCGGTTTCGCTGGAGCGTGATGGCCAGCCGACCGAAATTACTATAACGATGGACTAAGACACGATGCCGACGTTGTTCTCATTTAACCGTTATACCCTTCCCGTGGCATTGAGTCTGAGTCTGCTGGCTTCTTCTATTGCTGCGCAGTCGCCGGATACCCCAGTGGGTAATCCCGACGAGGAATTGGTGTTGAATCTGCGTGACGCGGATATCAATGGACTGATCGAAATAGTGAGCCTGGAAACCGGTATCAACTTCATCGTTGATCCGCGCGTTCGTGGCCAGGTAAATGTGGTATCGGGTAAACCGGTGCGTCGGGGCGAGCTGTACGATCTGTTTCTCGGTGTGCTGAAATCCTACGGATTCGCTGCGGTAGAAGGTTCGGAAGGGGTTGTTCGCATTGTGCCCGAGGTACAGGCCAAGGAAAACGAAGTTGCGGGGTTGAACGACAACAGCCGTGGCGACGAAGTCATCACCCATGTAATCAATGTCAAGCATATCAATGCGGGGCAGCTGGTCCGGATTCTCCGTCCGCTGGTGCCGAAGGGAGGCCATCTGGCCGCCGCCGCAGAGTCAAATACTCTGGTCATTGCAGACACGGCAGCGAACGTGCGCCGCATCGAGGGACTCATTCATCGCATCGACCGTGAATCAATGGACGATTTCGAGATCATCGCCCTGGAGCACGCCTCTGCGGTCGACATCATGCGAATGGTACAGGGCCTCGAAGGCGATAACACTGGAGATGAGTTCAACAAACGCACCCGAATCATTGCTGACGAGCGCACCAATACCATCATCTTGAGAGGGGAGGCAGCTCGCCGCGCATCCCTGCGCAAGATGGTGTATCAGATGGATGTGCCAGGCGATAGTGGCAACAGCCAGGTGCATTATTTGCGCTACGCCAAGGCCGAAGACGTAGCTGAACTGCTGCGCGGTATTGCAGAGGGACGTGACCGCA
This sequence comes from Pseudomonas sp. gcc21, assembly GCF_012844345.1. NCBI lineage: Bacteria > Pseudomonadati > Pseudomonadota > Gammaproteobacteria > Pseudomonadales > Pseudomonadaceae > Pseudomonas > Pseudomonas sp. gcc21. Next base: position 238,214 of record NZ_CP051625.1, read on the forward strand.
ACAACGTTCAAACCAGCGAAGATGGCGCCACCGGTGGCATGACCGGTGCGGACGAATCCCGCGTGCGGATTCAGGCGCATGAGAGCACTAACTCGGTGGTGATTTTTGGTCCTGCAGAACTGACGCGTGATCTGTCCGGGATTATTACCCAGCTGGACATCCGCAGGGCACAGGTGCTGGTAGAGGCCGTGATCGCGGAAGTGTCCTACGATCGCGCCAAGGAGCTGGGCGTGCAGTGGGGTATCGGTAGCGACAACGGTGGAGTGGGCATCATCAACTTCAACCGGGGCGGTCGCGGCATCGTTAATCTCGCCGCTGGGGTCGATAACTTCCTTGAGGGCAATGTCACTACACCGCCTTCGCTGGCAGATGGAGCAACCTTCGGTGCCGCAGGCAGTATAGGTAGCACGCAAATTGCCATGTTGGTAAACGCCCTGCAGGGCGACAGTTCGAGCAATATCCTTTCCACGCCGAGTCTGTTGACGTTGGATAACGAAGAGGCCGAAATCGTCGTGGGTCAGAACGTACCTTTTATTGTCGGGCGTTCAGTTGAGGATTCCGGTCAAGCCTTCGATACCATTGAGCGGGAGGACGTCGGTATCAAATTGAAGATCCGCCCGCAAATCAACGAAGGTAACGCGGTACGCCTGGAGATTGCCCAGGAAGTCTCGCAGATCGCTCCGGGTGCCAGCGGTGCAGCTGATATCATCACCAACAAGCGTAGTCTGACGACGACCGTGATGGTCGATGACAATGAGCTCATCGTACTCGGCGGCCTGATTGATGATCAGATGGTCGAGACCCGCGATAAAGTCCCCGGACTGGGTGATATCCCGGGCCTGGGCAGGTTGTTCCGCTATGACACGGGTCGCCTTGAGAAGCGCAACCTGATGGTCTTCTTGCGGCCGGTCATTATTCGCGATACCGCTGTGGCGGAAAGCGTGACGCATTCAAAATACACCTACATTCGTGACCAGCAGCTCAAGGAGCAGGATCGCGGCGACCGTATCCTGCCCAGCGACAGCATGCCGGTATTGCCCGACTGGAATTATCTGTTGAGCCTGCCGCCACCGTTTGAAAACGCAGTTCAGGGCGGCGTGCCTGTCAAGACAGCCATTCCTGCTCCTCCGAAAGCGAATTGAGGCGGCTGACATGAGCGAAAGCGAAATCAGCGAGATCAGCGACGCTATTGCAGATTCCGGCCAACAGGCCGAAACCGGGTACCGCTTTGCCCGTCGTTTCGGCGTGCTTACCGGGAATCTCCAGGATGGTTTGCTCGATGTGTTCGTACGTTCGGACTGTGATCCGCAAGCATTGCTGGAGCTGCGCCGCCGTTCGGGGCACCCGCTGCGTCCGTTGATGCTTGATGATGACGCCTTTGCCGCTCGCTTGCGGGATCGCTATGAGCGTTCGGCAAACGATGCCATGCAGCTTGTCGAAGGCCTGGATGACGGTGATCTGATGTCGGTCGCTCAGTCGTTGGCCGAGCCGGAGGATTTGCTCGAATCCCAGGACGAAGCGCCGATCATCCGCCTGATCAATGCTCTGCTCTCCGAAGCAGTGAAGGAAAACGCATCGGATATCCATATCGAACCCTTTGAGAATCGCTTGTCGATTCGTCTGCGGGTCGATGGGGTGTTGCGCGAGGTGCTGGAGCCGCCCCGCGCATTGGCGCCGGTAATTGTCTCCCGTATCAAGGTCATGGCGAAGCTGGATATCGCCGAAAAGCGTCTGCCGCAGGACGGTCGGATAGGTTTGAAGCTGGTCGGCCGCGCGGTCGACGTGCGGGTGTCCACGCTGCCTTCAGGCCACGGGGAACGGGTCGTTCTTCGTCTGCTGGATAAGCAGGCTGGACGGTTGGAACTGCGCCATCTGGGGATGTGTGAGCAGCATTACGAGGCGATGGAACGCGTAATCAACAAGCCCCACGGGATCGTGCTGGTAACAGGGCCGACAGGTTCGGGTAAAACGACCACGCTGTATTCTGCACTGATGCGTCTTAACGACCGCACTCGCAACATCCTCACCGTTGAAGATCCGATCGAATACTACCTGGACGGTATCGGGCAAACCCAGATCAACTCCAAGGTGGATATGACCTTTGCTCGTGGTCTGCGCGCCATTCTGCGTCAGGATCCCGATGTCGTGATGGTCGGGGAAATACGGGATATCGAGACCGTGCAGATCGCCATTCAGGCCAGTTTGACCGGTCACCTGGTGTTTTCGACCTTGCACACCAACACCGCTGTGGGCGCGATTACGCGTCTGCGCGACATGGGCATCGAGCCTTTCCTGCTCTCATCCACGCTCAATGGTGTGCTCGCGCAGCGCCTGGTGCGAACACTGTGCCCCTCGTGTCGTACGCCGCATATCGCCACGGCAAGTGAATGCAAGCTGATGAATGTCGATCCGACCAATCCGCCCACCCTGTATCGTCCGGGCGCTTGCGCCGCGTGTAATCAAAGCGGATATAAGGGGCGAACCGGTATCTACGAGCTTATCGAAATTGACGACACCCTGCGGGGCCTGATCCATGACGGAGCGAGCGAGCAGGCGATGGTCAGGCATGCGCGTATCGAGCAACTCGGTATTCGTCAGGATGGGCTGCGCCGCGTGTTGATGGGCGACACCACGCTGGAAGAAGTTCTTCGCGTCACCAGGGAGGACTGAACATGCCTGCTTTCGAATATGTAGCGCTGGATCAGGCGGGCAAGACCCGTAAAGGCGTGGAAGAGGGCGACTCCAGTCGTCAGGTGCGGGGCCGGTTGCGTGACCAGGGGCTAATGCCGATGTCGGTGAACCAGGTCGCGGAGCGTCACGCTGCCCTGCGTATGCCGGTATTCCAGCCGCGGGTGAAGCCCCTTGAACTGGCACTTGCAACACGACAGATGGCGACGCTAGCCCGGGCCGGTATGCCCATCGAGGAAGTACTTGGCACGGTGGCTCGGCAAAGCGAAACGCCCAAGGTGAGATCGACGTTATCCGCTGTACGTACCCGGGTCATGGAAGGGCTGCCGCTGGCGCATGCGCTGGGCGAATTCCCTTCGGTATTTCCATCAATCTATCGCACAACGATCGCTGCGGGGGAATCGGCCGGTCGTCTGGATCTGGTGTTGGAGCGCCTTGCAGACAACGTTGAAGCGCAAAATGCGATGCGTCAGAAGATCCAGCTGGCCATGTTCTATCCCGGGGTGCTCACCGTGGTTGCCTTGTTGGTGACGGTTGCCTTGCTCACCTACGTAGTCCCCGAAGTGGTGCAGGTCTTTACCGGCATGAATCAACAACTGCCCTGGCTAACCCGTGCGCTGATCGCCACCAGCGATGCCCTGCGTAACTGGGGGTTGCTGATGGCTGGAGGGTTGGTTGCCGCCTTTTTTGCCGCCAAAGAAGTACTCAAGCGACCGAGGGCATTGTACCGCTGGCACGCCTGGCTGCTTCGGTTACCTTTGCTTGGGCGCTTGATCCGCGGTTTGAATACGGCCCGCTTCGCCCGGACGCTCAATATTCTTGCCGGCAGCGGGGTGCCGCTGCTAGAGGCTCTGAATATGAGCGCCAGCGTGATTTCCAATGTACCTATGCGCGACGCCGTAAGCGATGCGGCGAAGCGGGTCAGGGAAGGCGCCGGGGTGGGGGCTTCGCTGGAGCGAAGCGGATACTTTCCACCCATGACGCTGAGCCTGATCAAGAGTGGCGAAAGCAGCGGCACGCTGGACCAGATGCTGGAAAGAGCTGCCGAAACACAGGAACGCGAATTGGAGGCGCGTATAGCAATCGTGATGGGTGTTTTCGAACCCCTGCTGATTCTGGCGATGGGCGGCGTAGTACTGATCATTGTACTGGCCATTCTTCTGCCGATCTTCGAACTCAATCAACTGGTTAACTGACATGCTCAAGACTATGAAAAACACAAGAGCGCTGCAGCGCGGTTTCACTCTGATCGAGGTCATGGTGGTGGTTGTAATTCTCGGCATCCTGGCGGCGGTTGTTGTCCCGCGTGTAATGGATCGTCCGGATCAGGCGCGCGTTACCAAAGCTGAAAACGATATACGCGCGCTGGAAAGTGCACTCAACCTCTACCGCCTCGACAATTTCAATTACCCCACTACCGAGCAGGGCCTGCAAGCGCTGGTAACCCGGCCATCGGGTGACGCGACGGCACGCAACTGGCGTACTGGCGGCTACATCGATCGTTTGCAGAAAGATCCGTGGGGTCGTGAATACCAGTACCGCCGCCCAGGTCGAGCCGACCGGGAGTACGATCTGTTCAGTCTCGGCGCGGACGGACGGCCGGGCGGTGAAGACGCCAATGCTGATATCGGAAACTGGGACCCTGAACAGGACGAGCGGCGCTGATCATGCACCGGCACCGGCATCCTGAGCGGCAAAAGCATCACGGCTTTACCTTGATGGAATTGCTGGTTGTGCTGGTGTTGGTGGGGGTGGTTGCCAGCCTGGCAACACTCTCGGTGGGTGACGGCGCTGAGCGTAAATTGCGGACCGAAGCCGAACGACTCGCCGGAGCGTTGCGGCTGGCGCGCGATGAATTGTTGATAACAGGGGAGGCCGATCGGGCGCTGGGTCTTCGCCACGATGCCTATAGTTTTCTCGAACTGGTGATTCTGGACGATGCCACGCGAGAGTGGCAGCCGGTTACAGATCCTCAGCTTGGCCCTCGACAACTGGAACAAGGACTCATGGAGTTGGACCTTGAAATCGAAGGTGAGCGCCGAGGGCTACGTCAGACCGACGGCTGGGAGCCCCACATACGCTTGGGCGCAACGGGTGAGATGACGCCGGCGGTTATCACTTTGAGGATCCCCGGCAACCAGCTGGAGCAATATATCAGGGTAGGCCTGGAAGGCAGCGTCGAGGTGCTGAATGAGCTCGAGGAAGAGTAATCGCGGCTTCACCTTGCTGGAAGTCTTGGTCGCATTGGCGATTCTCGGCGTCGCCCTGGGTGCGCTGGTAAAGGGCGGTGCGGACCATGCACGTAACACGGCGTACCTCCAGGAACGGACGCTTGCACATTGGGCCGGACAGAATCTGCTTGCCGAATATGAGACGGGCATGCGACCACTGTCCGATGGAAAACGTTCGGGCGAGGTAGAAATGGGGCCGTATCAATTTGCGTACAAGATAGAGATAGGAGAGTTCACGCCCGACTCGCCTATCCCTTTACCGCCAGTCCAGCGTATCGATATTCGTCTTTGGTTGGCGGAACGGGGTGAAACGCATCAACGTGCCTCAGTCAGCGGGTTTGTGCTGCCATGAATAGCCGGCGAAGCGAGCGCGGTTTCACCCTGCTCGAGATGCTTATCGCCATGGTCGTGTTTGCGATCATGAGTCTGGTTGCATACCAGGGCTTACGCGCTGTTCTTGATGCTGATCACATCACGCGAACCCAGGCGCAAAAACTGGCGGATCTACAAGTTACATTGAGCGTGCTGGAGCGTGATTTGGCGCAGTTGGTGGATATCGAGTCGCGCGATGAATACGGAGATCGGCTGCCGCCGCTTCGCTTGAGACCCGGTGGTGACGAGACACTGCTCGAGTTGGTCCGGGCCGGTGCGGGTGGCGATCATCGGCTGCGCCGTACTGCCTGGGAGATAACCGAGCGCGGGTTGGAGCGCCGCATGTGGGATGGCCTCGACGTCGTGGACCCCGACAGCATGCGCACCCGACCCTTTGCCGAGCTGGTGGGTGAAGACGAGAAGCTCGGCGTGGAGAGTGGATTCTTGTTTGTGGTACGTACGCCCTCAGGGCTGGAGCGACTCGAATCCTGGCCGCCCGCCGATGCAGATGAAGAAAGTAGCGCATTGCCCATGGCCGTAGAAGTAGTTATTGACCTCCCGGGTCTGGGCGTGATTCGCCGGTTGATGGCGGTGGGGCTGTGAAGTCGCGGGCGGGCCAGCAAGGGGTTGCATTGATCACCGCGCTGTTGGTGGTGGCGCTGTCCGTAACCGCGTCTGTGGCGATGGCCTTGCGCAGCCAGGCAGATATTCGCCGCACCAGCGCTGTGTTCGAGCGGGACCTGTCGCGGCACATCACCATGGGCGCTGAGAAAATGGTGCTGCAGTTATTGGAACAAACCGAGGGGCCGGACGAGCTTTTATGGGAGACGTGCCTGTCACCTGTGCTGCCCTTTGAAGTCGATGGGATTCGTATGTTGGCGACGTTGGACAATATGCAGTGTCGTTACAACCTGAATGCTCTGGCGGGGGCTGACGAAGTTGAGCAGGGCTTTTTTGCTCGTCTGGTTGACAGAGTCTCCCAGGAAAGTGGCGTGACGATGCCATCCGGTGCCGAGTTGGCCCTGGCTGTGAGCGACTGGATGAACCCGGAGACGGATGACCCGGTATATCGTCTGGCGAAGCCGGCCCGGGTATCCGGTAACCGGAGCATGTTACTGGCTTCGGAAATAACGGCGGTTTCCGGCATGACTGATGAAGCCTGGCAGGCGCTGGCTCCGTACGTCACGGCGTATCCCGGTACTGCCAGCCCTATCGACATGGAACGCAGCTCTGAACTGATGCAGGAAGTCTTTGCCGAGCGCGGCGCCTCCGCTGAAGCACCCTGGTTCATGCGGCTACAGCTGACTGCGGAATTTGGCGAACGCCGATTCTATCAGTGCACGACGCTGGATGCTGCCAGCGGTAATGTCATTCTGCGCGAACAAACGGCCTGCGAGCCCTGAACAAAAACGGATCTGATCATGTTGATAGTCTTGTTACCAGAACACCTGCAGCCTGACAGTCCGGGCCCGGTTCGAATGCATTGGTGGCATACCGACCGTGACGGCAGTCTCCTTGATACCGGACATGACACGCTCGAGGCGTTGCATGGCCAGTATCCGACGGAACGGATGCGCGCATTGGTGCCGCCCTCTGCGGTAACGCTGTACCGAGTAAGAGTGCCGGTACGCAAGGCCTCTGCGGTCAGGGCGGCATTGCCGTTCGCCCTGGAAGACTTCCTCAGTCAGGAACTAGATGAACTGCACTTTGCCGCCGGACCACGCCGGCCGGATGATCGTGTGGCTGCGGCGGTGGTCGAGCAATCCAATATGGTGTTCTGGCAGGAGCTGTTCGAGCAGGCAGGCTGGCGCCTCGAAGCTTTGATGCCGCTGTCGGAACTGCATGCCGAATTGCCACCGGCCGGGGTTTTGCGCGTTCAGCAATCGCCCTGGCCGACTGATATGCCGCTGGTCATCGTAACCGCTGCTGATCAGGAGCCGGTGATGATGGAGGAGAGCCTGCTTGGTATCTGGCTCCAGCGCCGTCTGGCTGATCGTGATCCGGAAGATCGCATTCTCGAGTTGTACGGGGTGGACGCGGGCGCATTGAATCTGGGAGAGGATGCGCAGGTTATTCCTGGCCCGGATCTAAGCTCGGAATTGCTTGAGCCGGCGCTGCGCCGCGCCACCGATACGCGACCGGTATTCAATTTGCTGACGGGCCCCTACGCTTCGGGTATGGCCGCGCCGCCATGGCGCAAGATGCGCACCACCATGATCGCTGCCGGGGTGCTGCTGGCTGTGATGGCGACACAGTTTGGCCTGGAAACCTGGACGTTGGCCCGCGAGCGTGACCGTCTGCAGGCCGAGATCAACAGCCTGTTCGATACGACCTTGCCGACCAGTCGGCGAGTTGATCCGGTCACGCAATTCCGCGAGGCGCTGGAGGGCGGCGGAAGCAGCGGCAACGGTGGCATGGGTGGATTGTTGTATGAGGTGCTGGCAGTTAGTAGCAAAGACGGCAAGGCCGAAATTCGCGAGTTCAGAGCTACGCCAGTGGATATGGAAATAGAGCTGCATGTGGCCTCGTTCGCCGAGCTTGAAACGATCCGGGCGAGCCTCGCTGCCAAGCCAGAGCTGCGTGAAACCTTACAGGGCGCTGATTCCGGTACTGAAGGCGTCACGGCGCGTCTCAAGGTTGAAAGGAGTAAGTCATGAAGGCTTGGTGGGCAGGGCTGGTCCCGCGTGAGCAGCGGATAGTGCTGGCAGGGCTGGTAGCGCTGGTGGTGTTGTTCCTCTGGTTGGGGGTGTGGGAGCCCCTCGCATCGAACCGTGCGGAGTTACGCTCGGAAGTCAGCGCATTGTCGACCGACCTGGCGTGGATGCAGCAGGTATCGGATCAGGTAAGGCGCCGCGGCGCTCAGCAGCGTGGTCAGCCGTCCGCAGGGGCAGGCGGTTCAGTCCTCACGTTAATAGAGGTCTCTGCCAATGCGGCAGGCATCAAGCAGGCGCTCGGACGCGTTCAGCCGGAAGGAAGCGGGGCAAGGCTTTCGTTTGAGGAAGTCGGTTTTGATTCCCTTGTTGGCTGGCTGAACGATCTTGAAAATCGCCACGGCTTACAGATAAGCCAGCTGGCAGTGGATGTAAGCAGCAGCCCCGGAATGGTCTCTGCGCGATTGATGGTGGAGCCACGCTGATGCTGAAATGGCTGACCCTGAGGAATACCCTGATCGCGGCGGTGGTCATTTACCTGCTAAGTCTCATCTGGAACTTGCCGGCAGCCTTCGTCTGGAATCGCATGTCAAGTCAGCTACCCGCCGAGGTGACGCTGCATGGCTTGTCAGGAACCTTATGGTCCGGTCACGTACAGCGCATGGACGTCAGCGGCATAGATCAGGGCGCTCTTCACTGGGACTGGAAGCCCGGACATATATTTACCGGACGCATTGCGCTTGACCTGACCTGGCAGCCCCGGAACGGCCATGTCGACGCGACCATGAAGCTCGGCTTTGGATCAGTCAGGCTTGAGCACGTAAACGGCCGGCTGGATGCGGCAAGTATGGCGGCTATCAATAAAGCGCCCTTTGTCTTGCGTGGAACCTGGCTGCTGGATGTGCCGGTGCTCGAGCTGAAGGATTTCGAGAATGTTGCCCGGGCGGAGGGTCAGCTGGTTTGGCAGAACGCGGCTGGGGGCTTGCCCAGACCGATGGAGCTCGGGGATCTGACCGCGGCGTTGTCCGGGGAAGACGATTGGCTGGTGTTCAATCTGGGAGATCAGGGAGGCCCTCTCGGCCTGCGCGGCGACGCGCGCTGGCGTCCCGGTCAGGCAATGCAGATCGATTCGCGCCTTCAGGCTCGTGCAAGTGCGGAAGACGCGCTCGCAGGCGGCCTGGGCATGCTTGGGAAGCCCGACGCGCAGGGCTGGATTGGCTGGCGTGCCCAGTTGCAATAGCGAATATTCGCGTTCATCCGAGGAGTAATTATAGTGAGTCGTAAATTCATGATGGTGCTACTGCTGGCTACTCTTACCGGTTGCTCGAGCATGAGCCAGAAAGACAGCCAGCGCGCCGAAGCTATCGCCGACGCCAGAGCGAAGTTGAGCATGGGACGCTGCAACATGGCCCTTGCTCGTCAAGTGGTAGAGGTTAAAGAGCCTGCGCTGGAGCAGGAAACGGCATTTCTCTGTTTGCAACAAGGCGACGTGGACGCAGTGAAACACGTGTTGAGCGATTATGACTCGCGGCATGTCGACCCGCCATTCCCGGATTATTCTGCTTACCTACTAGCCTTGGCCGATTTCGTACGGTTCGAGTCTTCCGCCGGAGATGCACAACAACGCTTGTCTCTGGGGCGCCAGGCGCACAATCATATGGCGCGTTTCGTCCGGGCTTACCCCGAATCAAGCTATCGCCATGAGATCGCTCCGCGGCTGCAGCAACTGCATGAAGGTATGGCAAGAGCGGAGTATCAATTAGCCCAGAATGCTATCGAGGCGAATGATCTCGAGACTGGCGAGTCCCGGTTACGTTATGTCGTGAAGACCTATCCTCGCAGTGCGGCCGCAAAGGATGCAGCACGCTGGCTGGAACATAATCGTCGGTGATCGTGATGACATTGGCGCCCGGTTGGTTCAAATAGGCTCTCAGCGTAGTTATTGAAGAGTTTTTCTGGTGTTTGAGGGTTGACATTGTGCACAGCGGGATAACGAGCCCAAGTTATATACAGTTAAAGACTTATAACGGTAGCAATTGGGCTTGATATTCGTAACGTATTGATTTTAAACGATAAAATAGATGATCAAATTTTGATCATTCTGACTCGGCCGCCCGCCTTCTGTGCATCGGGAGAGGTTATCGAGAAGCTACCCACAGAGTTGTCCACAGAATCTGTGGATAGCTTTTTCAGTCAGATTCCCTGTGGAATATCCTCACCGCCCAGCGCCGTTGTCAGTGCCGGAATCAGTTCGCTGAGCGTTTTTGACATGATGATGAATGTGGCATCCAGCTGACTCGCCATATCGTCTCCGCCTTGGTCGTCAACTTCATCCCGTAGCAGTTCCTCGAAACGCAGGCGCTTGACTGTCAGTTTGTCATCAAGTGTCAGGACAAGCTTGTCATGCCAGGCCATGGTCAACTGGCTGACTTGTTTGCCGACCGTGAGGTGCTGTTGTATTTCTTCGCTAGCCAGATCCTGGCGTTTGCAACGTATCACTCCACCGTCTTCCCCTGTGTCGCGCAGTTCGCACTCGTCCAGAACTACCAGTCCCTCCGGCGCTTCGCCGTTTTTCACCCAGTCGGTCATGGCTGCAGCCGGAGCCATTTTCACGTTCATAGGCCGAACCGGAAGGCTCCCGGTGCATTCCCGGAGAAGGCTGAGCAAGTCCTCGGCGCGTTTACTGCTAGAGCTGTCCACGGCAATCCAGCCTTCGGCCGGTGCGATACAGGCAAGCGTAGTCTGGGTGCGAGTGAAAGCGCGGGGAAGCAACGACATGACGATTTCGTCCTTCAGCGTGTCGCGCTCCTTCTTGTATATCTTGCGGGCATCTCTGGCTTCGATTTCCTCAACTTTTTCTGCCAGCGCATCCTTGACGACGCTGCCCGGCAATATGCGTTCTTCCTTGCGCATGGAGAGCAACCAGTAGCCTTCTGCGACCTGAAGAAGGTTTTCGGAGTGTCTGCCGAAGGGGGTTGTCCAACCTAGCGTATGTGTCTCCTGGCTGGCGCAGGGACGAGCAGGGCGCTGTTCCAGCGCTGTGAGTAATTCGGTTTCGCCAAAGGGGATGTCTTGGCTGAAGCGGTAGAGAAGAAGATTACGAAACCACATTATGCAGTCCTTGGTTACCTGTACGTTTGGCCGGCCGGGCATATTGTTCATCGCACCGGGGCACGAAGCCGGGCAATATTGCCTGACAGCGCGGCTGTGAACCAGTCTTCTCGGGGGCTACGAGTAAGATATTGAAAAAGAGTGAATTTATTTTCAAAAAAGGTGTTGCCAGAAGGTAAAAAGCTGCCTAGAATGCGCCCCACTTCGAGAGCAAACGGGTGATTAGCTCAGCTGGGAGAGCATCTGCCTTACAAGCAGAGGGTCGGCGGTTCGATCCCGTCATCACCCACCACTCGAGGTTACGCGCAGCGGTAGTTCAGTTGGTTAGAATACCGGCCTGTCACGCCGGGGGTCGCGGGTTCGAGTCCCGTCCGCTGCGCCATTTTTTACCTCCCCCCTTGTTGTAACCCGTTCCATATTACCTTCTTCTTTGCTCAAACTTTGCCAGCCAGCCGGTAGATTGGCTTGTATTCCCCTGTTAAGCTTCCTGCTTTATTTCCGCCCGATAGGGCTTGTCAATTGAGGTAAGCATGAAGCGTAATCTGCTGGCAGCAGGCGTTGCCCTGAGTATTCTCACTCTTGTTGGTTGTGGCGGCGACAAGGAAACGGAAATCGACATCAGCACCCCAATTCAGCAAGCGTCCTATGGTATCGGTCTGAACATGGGCGAGAGCCTGTTACAGGACGGTCTAGACGACATTGATCCCAATGCGCTTGCCCTGGGTATGCAGGACGCTCTGTCCAAGCAGCCACCTCGCGTGGGTGAAGAGGAGCTTCGTGCCGCTTTCACCGAGCTGCAGAGCCGCGCTGAGGAAAGGGCTACGGCGCTGGTTTCCGAAACGCGAGAAGCTAACGACAAGTATCTTGCCGAGAACGCTGAAAAAGACGACGTCATCACTACCGAGTCCGGGCTGCAATATGAGGTGCTGGAGTCTGGTCCGGAAGATGGCCCCCAGCCTGCTGCCACCGATACGGTATCGGTGCACTACGAGGGCAAGTTGCTGGACGGCACGGTATTCGATAGTTCAATCAGCCGTGGCGAGCCTGTTGATCTACCTGTGAGCGGTGTGATTCCCGGATGGGTAGAAGCGCTACAGATGATGCGTGTGGGCGATAAATGGCGCGTGACCATTCCGAGCGATCTGGCTTATGGCGAGCGCAGCCCAAGCCCTGTCATACCTCCAAACTCCATTCTGGTGTTCGAAATGGAACTGTTGGGTATTGATGAAGCCGACGCAGATGTCGACGCTGACGATCAAGCCGCCGAAACGGCTCCCGCCGAGTAATGTCAAAGTAACACTTCCGAGCCCCGCTGCAGACGTGTCGGGGCTCTGGTTGTTACCGTTATGCACATTCTTAAGTAACACTCAAGCACGTTTCCCTTCCTTCCGCCTGTTTCCAGACGAACTGTAAAGCACTGATTTATAAAGCTTTTTGTTTGATCAAAATTCACCCATTTCGACTTCGGCCTAGTTTAAACGGGCGTTTGCCACGGTTTCCCATACCTTGTTCACAGACTTATCCACAGATTATGTGGGTAACCCGTCACGTTTCGTTAATGCACGGTTCGAGTGGGGATGATCCGCTAAACCGCGCGCGTCAGGATTGCTCAGATAATCCGGAGCCAGCCGCGAGTTGGGTTACTGATATCATCGAGTTCCGGGCGGCTTGGTCGCGCATCGCGTGAGGCAGAAATTAAAACCGCTTCCCGTCTTGCTATCAGACGACTCCCATATTCATGCGAAGCGAGGCGGAAGGGCTGAGCCGACCGTGCGATGACAGGGATGTCATCGACGAGCTTACAGGGATGTACTTGCAGCGTGTCGGGGCAGCCCTGCCGGTTCGCGTCAGCTGACTTCGGAACACAACCAGAAGAATGGTTGAATTGCTTAAGCTGTTTGGATTACGTGGATTTGGCCGCCGATATGGCCGGAGCAGGCGCCCGCCAGCTGTCAGGACTGCGTAAGACGCCGTGAACCCGTCCCTGGGGGCTTGGCGAAAACGTCCCTGTTTTCAACACTTGCTCCACCCTGACAGCCGGCTGGCTTGGTCGAGCATCGGTATAGCGCAGAGACAAAGAGCCCCGATCCGACCTATCCGGCAACTCTATACTTTCCGCGAAGCGAGGCGACAGGGTTGAGCCGACCGTGCGATGACAGGGACGTCATCGACGAGCTTACAGGGACGTACTTGCAGCGTGTCGGCGCGGCCCTGCCGGCTCGCGGCAGCTGACTCCGCGTCAGAACCAAACCAATAGTGCATTGATTGCGCTGTGTGAGATGTTGTCACCGAATGGCGGGGCAGTTCGCCCGCCACCTGTCAGGACTGCGCAAGACGCCATGAACCCGTCCTAAGGGCTTGGTGAAAACGTCCCTGTTTTCAATACTTGCTCCACCCTGGCAGCCGGCTGGCTTGAGCGGGCATTGGCGTGAAGTGGAGTTTAAAAGCGTTCCGCTTTCGGGGCTTCCTCGCGGCAGCTGACCTCGGTATTACGAACCCAGCAATTGGCTGCAGACCTTTGAAAGGCGAATGCAAAACCGCCAGCGTCCTTTGGGAGACGCTGGCGGTCAGGTTGCTGCTGTTGCGGTTGTTATGTCAGCTGGCGGCTGCTACTTGCTCATGCAGGCGAAGCAGGTCTATCAGGATATGGCCTGTTTCGGCGAGGAAGGGGTCAGTTTCATCGTCTTCTTCATCCTGCTCTGCAGTCAGCGCAGAAATCCCCTGTTCAAGTAACGGGTCGTCTTCCTCGAGCGAGGTTATCAACTCTTCACCACGCGCCGCCCGCCGTTTATTTTCCAGCTCAAGCAGTTGTTTCTCGAACTTATCCTTCTGCTCACGACGCTTGGTTTCATTCAGAGGCAGAAACTGCTGTTCCTTCATCGTGCGATTCAGTTCGATACGCGCCATGGTATAGGCAAAATCGGGATCCTTCGCAGCGCGCTTCTGATGTTGCTCGTTCAACGGTTCGATGAGTGGCCCAAGTTGACCTGCCATACGGTAGCGCGCTGGCGGGATGGTGTCCCAGGGCAGGGCGCGGGGAAGATTGCTTTCGCCGATTTCGGCCGTTTCCATCAGCGAGGGAAACTGTATGTCAGGAATGACACCGCGGTTCTGCGTGCTCTGGCCAGACACACGGTAAAACTTGGCGAGCGTAAGCTTCAATTCACCGTGATTCAGCGGCTGAATGGATTGCACGGTGCCCTTGCCAAATGTAGGTTCGCCTATCACCACGGCGCGACCATAATCTTGCATGGCGCCTGCAAAAATCTCAGAGGCCGATGCGGATAACCGGTTGACCATCACCGCCAGCGGGCCGGTGTAGGTCGAGCCGGATTCCGGATCATCCAGCACCTGCACCTGTCCCTGCGCATCGCGCACCAGTACGGTCGGGCCCTGATCGATGAACAGGCCGGTCAGCTCGGTAGCCTCCTGCAGGGAGCCGCCACCGTTGTTGCGCAGATCAAGTACGATGCCGTCGACTTCTTTCTCTGCCAGCTCACCCAGTAATCGACGGACGTCCCGTGTCGTGCTGCGGTAGTCCGGGTCGCCACGGCGATAGGCTTTGAAGTCGATATAGAAGCCGGGAACCTCGATGACTCCGATGCGGTAGTCCTTGGTGCCTTCCCGGACATCCAGCACCTCGGCTTTGGCCGCTTGGTCTTCGAGTTTCACAGCTTCGCGGGTCAGCTTGACCTGGCGGCTGGTCAGATCGGTAGTCGGGTTGCTGGCCGGTATCACTTCAAGAGTCAGGCTGGAGCCCTTCGGTCCGCGAATGAGTTTTACAACCTCATCCAGACGCCATCCTACGACGTCCACCATTTCACCTTTTTCCTGCGCGACGCCGACGATACGGTCAGCGGGCGAAAGCTGCTTGCTTTTCTCGGCGGGGCCGGCCGGCACCAGCCGAACGATCTTGGTGTATTCATCATCACTCTGCAGTACCGCACCGATTCCCTCCAGTGACAGACTCATATTGATGTCGAAGTTTTCCGCGTTCTCGGGCGACATGTACTGTGTATGCGGGTCGAATACCTGGGCGAACGCGTTGATGTAATTCTGGAAAATGTCTTCGCTGCGAGTTTGGGACAGGCGGGTCTGCTGACTTCTGTAGCGTTTCTCAAGCAGCTCTGCGATCGCATCGGTATCGCGTCCGGCGAGTTTCAGTCGAAGGACTTCATCCTTGATCTGGCGGTACCAGAGCTCCTCGAGTGCAGTCTTGTTAGCCGCCCACTCTGCATCTTCACGGTCCAGGCGAATCTGCTGGTCGCTTTCGAAGTCCATATCTTCAAGCCCTTGGTGCAGCAGGCTCAAAGCATAAATCACACGCTCGTTGGCGCGCTGGATCTGCGTGCGGTGTATATCAAAACCAACGCTGAGATCGCCGCTGAGAAGCAGGTCGTCGAGATTCACTCTGTGCTTTTCAAACGCCTGGACATCCTCTGCGGTAAACAGGCTGCGTTGCGGATCAAGCTGCTTCAGATAGGTGTCGAATATCTCACTGGACAGTGCATCATTCAGTTCGATCTTGTTGTAATGATGGCGACGGAGCAGTTCGACAGTATTCAGGCTGGCGATGCGCTGCTCGCGGGTGGGTTGCAGGCTCTCCACGTCAAGAACCGGGAGTTTCTCGGCCGCGTATACACTGCCGCCGAGGGTCAGCAGTGCAACCAGGCAGGTATTGCGCAGGGGTTGAGGGAGTCTCATGTAGGTATCGTGTCCGGAGAGATAGATAGGAAGTATGCTGTTAGGTCTTATAAGGGATCATGGGTTCCCTTTTCAATTGTTGACAAATGCACTATGGAGGCAGCATGAGAGGATTGCAAGTTGAGGGGAAGGCCCTTACCTGGGCCGAACAGCCCAGCGCAGAGCTGTTGGAGGGTCAGATTCGAATCCGCGTCAAGGCGGCCGGGTTGAATCGTGCCGATTTGTTGCAGAAGGCCGGAATGTATCCGCCGCCCCCTGGTGTGACCGACGTGTTGGGCCTTGAATGCGCAGGCGAAGTTTGCGAGACAAAGGGCGAAAGCCGATGGAACGTTGGCGACCGGGTCTGCGCGCTGCTGGCCGGAGGCGGCATGGCAGAAGAGGTGGTGGTGGATGGCCGGCATGCCTTGCCGGTCCCGGACGGGCTGGATTGGGCGCAGGCTGCGGCCATACCGGAAGTGTTCAGCACTGCCTGGTTGAACATCTTCGAGCTGGGTGCCGCTCAGCCAGGTGAGAAGATATTGATACATGCCGGTGCCAGTGGCGTCGGAACCGCAGCGATCCAGCTGTGCAAGGCCATGGGTAATCCTTGCTGGGTTACGCTAGGCAGCGAGGAAAAACTGAGGGCTTGCCGGGAGCTCGGTGCCAGCGGTGGCGCGTTGCGTCATGATGGGATTGCCAGTCTGAAAGAAAGCGGGCCGTTCAATGTGGCGCTGGATCCAGTCGGCGCAAACTACGCCAAAGATCATCTCGACTTGCTGGCAGGGGACGGGCGCTGGGTGCTGATCGGGCTTTTGGGGGGACGCGAGGCGACATTGGATCTGGCCAAGATACTGGCCAAGCGCATCAAATTGATTGGTTCAACGCTGCGTAGCAGGGACGCCGATTTCAAGGCGGAGCTATTGAGCCGTATGGAGCAGCGCCTGTGGCCCTTGTTCGCCAAAGGAGAGCTGAAGCCGCTAATGGCAAGAACCTTCCCCTTTGAGGACGCAGAATCGGCCTTCGCCGAGCTGGCATCGGACAAGGTGATCGGCAAGATCATTCTGGTCAACCAGTAAGCAAACGGGCCCAGTCCATGACTGGGCCCTGGTGTCGCGGGGCGCGCCTAGAACAGCTGCTCGCTCTCGTAAAAGCGGGTCAGCACAGTAATCAGATACTCGGCGTCCCGGCTGCCGGCCAGCTCACGAATGGAATGCATGGCAAACGTAGGCACGCCCACGTCCACTGTCCGCACGCCGAGCCGGCTGGCAGTAATCGGCCCGATGGTGCTGCCGCACCCCATGTCGCTACGCACCACAAAACTCTGTACCGGTACATCGGCTTCGTTACACAGATGACGGAAATAGGCGGCGGTCTCGCTGCTGGTGGCGTAGCGCTGGTTGCTGTTGATCTTGATGACCGGCCCGGCATTCAGTCTGGGGCCATGATTGGTGTCGTGACGATCAGCGAAATTCGGGTGCACGGCGTGGGCATTATCTGCGGAAACCATCATCGACCGCTGAATCACCTGGATGCGCTTGCTCGCGTCCGGAATCAGCCGGCTCAATACGTCTTCCAGGAAGGGTCCGTCGGCGCCGGAGGCTGAGGTCGAACCCACTTCCTCATGATCGGTGCATATCAGCAGCGAAGGCTGCTTGCCGCTGCTTTTCAGCAGCGCCTGCAGGCCTGCGTGACAAGACAGAAGATTATCAAGGCGTGCCGAAGCGAAAAAGTCGTTCTCCAGCCCGATAGTGGCGGGCGCTTGGGTATCAAAGAAGCTCAGTTCGTAATCCAGTACCTGATCCGCCTGGCAGTCGGGATGTTCCTGTGCCAGCTGAGCGCCAAGCAGCGCACGGAAATCACGTTGCGGCTCGAGCGCCATCGCAAGAATCGGCGGCAGATCCGTCTGGGCATTGATAGCCAGCCCGTCGTTAACGCCGCGATTGAGGTGGATTGCTAGGCTGGGGATCACTGCTATCGGGCGTTCGAAATTGATCAGACGGCTGTCGAGCCGGCCTTCGCGGGTGCGGAAGGTAACCCTGCCGGCTATGGACAGGTCGCGGTCGAACCAGGGCGCCAGCAGAGCGCCGCCGTAGACTTCAACGGCCAGTTGCCAGAGTCCAAGCTGGTTCAGTTCGGGTTGCGGTTTGACACGCAGGCAGGGACTGTCAGTGTGGGCCCCGACTATCCGTATGCCTTGATCAAAGGAGCCGCTGTCGCCCAAATTGAATGCAATCAGAGACGAGCTGTTGCGAGTGATCAGATATTTGCCGCCGGGCTGTAGCGTCCATTCGTCACGTTCATCCAGCTGCTGGAATCCGTCTGCCAGCAATTGCCGGGTCAGGTTTTCGGTTGCGTGAAAGGGCGTCGGCGAAGCCTGAATAAAATCGGCAAGGGCTTGATTGAGTGAATGCTGATGCATGAAAAAAACTCCTGTAAGGAATCCTGTGCTGATCCCGCGGCTGTCAGAAGGGTGCGGGGCTCTCGAATACCATGCGCTCGCCGTTCAACGGATGCTTCAATCCCAGACGGGCCGCATGCAGAGCCAACCGCGGGCAGGCTGCAAGCGCCTCGTCCTCGGCGTAGAGTCGGTCGCCGAGCAGCGGATGCCCGATAGCAAGCATATGCACCCGCAACTGGTGTGATCGACCGGTAATCGGAGTCAGCTCGACACGGCAGTGGTCGTCAAGACGTTCAAGTACGCGCCAGAAGGTTTGCGCGGACTTTCCCAGCTCATGATCGACGATATGCCGCGGTTTGTTCGGAGGATCGTAGCGCAAAGGCAGATCGATGTGTCCCGAGTCGTGATCAGGCTGACCCCAGCACAGGGCTATGTATGTCTTCTCGGTTTCGCGGTCGTGGAACTGCCGCGACAGCTCGCGGTGGCTGTCCGGGTTGCGGGCGATAACCAGCAGGCCTGAGGTTTCCCAGTCGAGACGGTGCACGATACGGGCTTCAGGGTAGCCGTTATCCTGGAGACGCGTAATCAGGCAATCCTTGTTGTCCTCGGCGCGGCCGGGGACCGATAGAAGCAGCGTAGGTTTGTTGACGATCAGAAAGGTCGGATCCTCATGGAGGATGCCGATATCGGTTAATGGCATTCGAATTCCATGGCGCCCCCCGAACAGGGGCGCCGGTCGGGTCAGGGACGCTCGGGAAGGGTTACGTTCAGTTCCAGGATGGAACAGTCGTTCTGGTTATCCAGCGCGACATGCACCTGATCCCGGTCGATCTGAACGTATTTGCTGATCACATCGATGATTTCCTGCTGCAACTTCGGCAGGTAATCGGGCTGTGAACGCTGACCGCGTTCATGAGCAACGATGATCTGAAGACGCTCTTTAGCGACCGAAGCGGTTTTTGCAGGCTTTTTCCGGTCTCGGAAATAGTCGAACAGGCTCATTATCGACCTCCGAACAGTCGCTGCAGCAATGATTTCTTCTGGGCTTCGAGGAAACGGTGCGGTTTGGATTCGCCCAGCAGACGGTCTACGGCATCGCCGTATGCCTGCCCGGCATCGCTGATTTCATCCATGATCACAGGCACGCCCTGGTTGGACGCCTTAAGTACCGCCTGCGATTCAGGAATAACGCCCAGTAGCGGAATCGAGAGAATGTCCTCTACGTCGCTTACGGTCAGCATTTCACCAGACTCTGCCCGAACAGGGTTGTAGCGGGTCAGCAACAGGTGCTCCTTGATGCGCTCGCCACTTTCGGCACGGCGGGACTTGCTTGAGAGCAGACCCAGGATGCGGTCGGAGTCACGTACTGAAGACACTTCCGGGTTGGTCACAACCACGGCTTCATCCGCGAAATACATGGCCAGGTGAGCGCCTTTCTCGATGCCCGCCGGGGAGTCACAGACGATGTAGTCGAAGGTCTGTTTCAGCTCTTCGAGTACCTTTTCGACGCCCTCAAGAGTCAGCGCATCCTTGTCCCGGGTCTGGGAAGCGGGAAGGATGTAGAGGTTGTCAGAGCGCTTGTCTTTGATCAGCGTCTGATTGAGATTGGAATCGCCGTTGATAAGGTTAACGAAGTCATAAACGACGCGGCGTTCGCAGCCCATGATCAGATCCAGGTTACGCAGGCCGACGTCAAAGTCGACAATCACTGTTTTGAACCCGCGAAGGGCGAGCCCGGTACCGATGGCAGCGCTGGTAGTCGTTTTGCCGACGCCGCCTTTGCCTGATGTAATGACTATGATCTTTGCCAAGATGACCTTCCCGTCGGAGCGCAGATGAGTAAAAAAAAGAACACTCCGGGAGTGAATTCCGGCGTATTCGAGACCTAATTATTGAGGAGCCTGAAACGGCCATAGAGCACGGATATCGGGCTTCCTCGGATGGCTAGACAGTATCGGTTAAAGGGGCACTATCTTCAAGCTATCCCCGTCAAGGCTAATTTGTGTGGACTCTTTCCAAAGATGGCGACGCAGATCCTCCGCGACCTTGTACTGTCCGGCAATCGACACCAGTTCAGCTTCTAGCGACTGACAGAAGATACGTGCCTCGGTATTCCCCCTTACGCCTGCCAAGGCACGGCCACGTAGCGGGCCATAAACATGGATGTTGCCATCGGCTAGAAGTTCCGACCCCGGGCTTACGGAGGCCAGCACCACCAAGTCCCCACCGCGCGCATACACCTGTTGGCCGGAGCGAACCGGTTGGGTGATGACCTTGCTGGGCATGCCCTCGGCAGCCGCCGGTGCGGGAGCCGTGGCGGCGGGTGCCTCGTGTCTGGCCGGCTCTGGTTTTTTCGGGGGAGGCGATGCGCGCCGCTCACCGTCGCCGCTCTTGTCGCGCACACGGCCGGGCAGCATCAATACAAGCCCGCAGTGTTGTGCCAGTGGTCTGAAGGATTCGTTGCCCCGTAGTGCCATGGGCTGCATGCCGCTGTCACGGCAGATCTGGAGCAATTCGGACAGCGTGCTGGCGTCCAGTTTGTCGCTCAGCTTGTCCAGGCTGAAGACGACCGGGGTGTCCTTGAAGAAATTCGGCGCCTGCCTGACCTTTTCCGCCAGTTGACGGGCAAAACGTTCAGGCTCCTGCCGTATCAGTTCAATCACGGTCATGGTGAGCATGCCGCCCTTCAGATTGAACGCGAGATCATTATCGAGCTTGTCGGAGTGAGTTTCAGCAGTCATGTGGGATCCAGGAGCACAGTTTAGTGGGCACACTTATATAGATTGGCCGCGTTGATCGCAAGCCGCGCCCGGCTTAGGTAGAATGCGGTTTTCGCCGTTATGGTTGGTGTATGCAACGTCCCGGTTTCAGCAGCGCCATGCTGCACCCTCGTTTCTGGTTGCTATGGATGGGCATGGGTCTGTTATGGCTACTGGTTCAACTTCCCTATCCGGCTATTCTCTCAGTTGGGCGGCTGGTTGGTCGAGCCATGTATCACTTGATGCCCGAGCGCCGGCTGATTGCCGCGACCAATCTTGAGCTGTGTTTCCCCGACTGGACGGCGGAGCGGCGCGAGCAGGTGCTGCGGGAAAACTTCGCCTCGAACGGAATAGCGCTGTTCGAGATGGCGATGGCCTGGTGGTGGCCGCCGCGCAGGCTGGCGAAGCTGGCTAGCATCGAAGGGTTGGAGCATCTGCAGAATGCCGCAGCGCAAGGGCAGGGTGTTTTGCTGATGTCGTTGCACTTCACCACGCTGGAAATCGGCGCAGCGCTGCTTGGTCAGCAGGCGACCATTGACGGGATGTACCGCGAGCACGCCAATCCCACCTTCGATTTCATCCAGCGCCGCGGCCGTGAGCGTCACAACGCCGATGCGCTTGCAATAGAGCGGGAGGATGTTCGCAGCATGCTCAAGTCCATGCGATCAGGCCGCGCCATCTGGTATGCCCCGGACCAGGATTATGGCCGCAAGGCGAGCGTGTTCGTCCCTTTCTTCGGTGTCCAGGCCGCCACGGTTACCGCAACCGCCACCTTTGCCCGCCTGGGAAAAGCGGAGGTCATTCCCTTTACCCAGACCCGCTTACCTAACGCCCGGGGTTACCGTTTGACGGTCCATCCCCCGCTTGAAGGCTTTCCGGTGGGCGATGAAGAGGCCGACGCGCTGCGCATCAATCAATGGGTTGAGCAGGCGATCCTCGAGCAGCCCGAGCAATATATGTGGGTTCATCGCCGATTCAAAACGCGTCCGGAAGGTGAGGAGCGGCCATACCCGAAGCGGCAGCGCCGCAAACGCCGCCGTACTGCCAGGTCCGGCTGATGACGGCGCAGCCATGGACCAGGCCAGCCGACTGCACTGCGCTGATTCTCTCTGGCGGTGGGGCGAGGGCGGCCTATCAGGTCGGTGTGTTGAGTGCTATTGCCGAGCTGCTGCCTGATCATTCGCAAAATCCCTTTCCGATTATCTGCGGCACCTCTGCCGGCGCCATCAACGCGGTGGCGCTTGCCACAAACGCTTCGGACTTCAACGCCGGGGTCGAGCGCATGCGCGAAGTCTGGGGCGGATTTCGCTGCAACCAGGTGTACCGGACCGATTGGCCCGGGCTGGTTGCCCAGGCCTGGCGCTGGACCCGCGTCAATCTGTTGGGACTGGGCCGGGCGCAGCCGACCTCGCTGCTCGACAGCCGCCCCCTGCGGCAGCTGTTGGGGAATCTCCTGCAGTTTGGCAAGATCGACGAGGCGCTGATGATGGGCCAGTTGCGCGCGGTATCGGTGAGTGCATTCAATTATCAGGCAGCCGAGTCGGTCTGTTTCTATCAGGGGCATCAACGCATCGAGCCCTGGAATCGTCACCGTCGTATCGGCATCCAGACGCCATTGACGCTTGATCACCTGGTTGCGTCCGCGGCGATACCGCTGTTGTTCGAGCCGGTCCTGTTGGACTGCAACTGGTACGGCGACGGCGCCGTGCGGCAGCGGACGCCGATCAGCCCGGCGCTGCATCTCGGCGCAAACCGGGTATTGGTGATTGGCGTGTCGGACAATCCGGTCAATGAGCCTGCTACCAGCAGGCCCGGGCGAAGACGGACTCCGCCGCCGCCCAGTCTGGCGCAAATCGGCGGGCATCTGCTCAATAGCACCTTCGTCGATAACCTCGAGGCAGACATGGAGCAGATCGAGCGCATGAACCGCCTGACAGCGCTGATGCCCCACGCTTCAGGGATATCCGGCAAGGGAATCCGCCCGGTTGAGGTGTTGACGATATCTCCCAGCGAGCCGCTGGACTTGATTGCAAGCCGTCACCGCAAGGCATTACCTGCGGGTTTGAAGCTGTTTCTGCGCGGTAGCGGCGTCACCCGTGCCTCGGGTGGCAGCGTGGTCAGCTACTTGCTGTTCGAAGCGGAATACTGCAATGAGCTGATCGCTCTTGGCCGGCGGGACGCGCTGGCCAAACGTGACGCGTTGCAACGCTTTCTCGGACTGGTTTGCCCGATTCAGAATAACTGACGCTTCGTCGCAGCAACCAAGCGTCAGTACTTCCTCTTTATTACCCAGCCACCAGCATCCGCAGTGCGTCCAGTCGGACCTTGGCATGCTGCAACGCGACGCTGCCTTCGACCTTGTGTTTCTCCAGGGTCTCGATCTCGCTGTCGCGTACCAGCGGATTAACCTGCTGTAGCGCCTTGAGTCGATTGATCTCCTCATCCAGATCGGAAGCAAAGCGCTGGCTGGCTTGCTCAACCAGTTCGGCATGCTGCACGTCGGCCAATGCTTCGGCGCGGTCCAGCAGCCGTTCGACGACGTCGCGCTGGCTCTTGGCAATCTTGCTCGCCAGGTGCTTGGGCAGGTTTTCCACCTGCGCCTCCAGTGTCTCGAAGGCAACCTTGGCGCCGAGGTCGGTGCCGTTGATATCCAGCAGACAGCGGATCGGTGTTGGCGGCAGGTACCGTTGCATCTGCAGCGCGCGCGGTGCAATAGCCTCGCTGACAAACAGGCATTCAAGCAGCATGGTCCCTGGCTTCAAGGCCTTGTTCTTCAGCAACGCGACTGAGCTGTTACCCATGCTGCCGGACAGCACCAGATCCATTCCGCCTTCGAGCATTGGATGCTCCCAGGTGATGAACTGCATGTCCTCACGGGTCAGCGCGGTTTCGCGATCGTAGGTGATGGTGACGCCTTCATCGTCGCCCAGCGGGAAGCCGGCATCCAGCATCCGCTCGCCCGGTCGCAGAACCAGCGCATTATCCGAATGGTCTTCGCTGTCCACGCCGAAGACATCGAACAACCGCTCCATATAGATAGGCAGCTGAAAATCGTTGTCCTGCTGCTCAATGGTTTCGATCATTTCTTCAGCGTCGCCGTGACCGCGCGAATGCAGCTCCAGCAGGCGATCGCGACCGTTGTGCATCTCTTCTTCCAGCGCCATGCGACGCGCCAGCGCCTGCTCGATCAGGCTTGACCAGGCGGCGTCGTCAGGGTGATCCAGCAGGTGCAGCAGCTGGGCGCCAAATTCATGCTGGATCGCACTGCCAGTCGGCGAGGTGGCCTGGAACGCATTGAGCGCATCGTGATACCAGTGGAACAAGCCTTCCTGGGCAGTGCCTTCAAGGTAGGGAATGTGCAACTGGATCACTTCGCGCTGACCGATACGATCGAGTCGCCCGATGCGTTGTTCAAGCAGGTCGGGGTGGGTCGGCAGATCGAACATCACCAGGTGATGGGCAAACTGGAAGTTGCGGCCCTCGCTGCCAATTTCCGAACAGATCATTACCTGGGCGCCAAACTCTTCATCGGCGAAGAAGGCGGCAGCCCGGTCCCGTTCAACAATGCTCATACCCTCATGAAACACGGTGGCGGGTATGCCGCTGCGCACGCGCAACGCATCATCCAGATCCAGCGCCGTTTCGGCGTGGGCACAAATCACCAGCACCTTGCTGCGTTTGAGCAGTTTCAGAGTGTCGATCAACCAGTCGACGCGCGGGTCGTCCTGCCACCAGGCCGTTTCGACCGGCTCGAATTCGTCCTGTAGCCCCACTTCGGGATATAGCGCGGTGCGGCCTTCCAGGTCCGCATAAATGTCCGGGCAGGGTAGGGGATGAGGATGCAGCTCGCGCTCGGGAAAGCCGGCAATCGCGGCGCGGGTATTGCGATACAGTACGCGGCCGGTTCCATGACGGTCGAGCAACTGACGGATCAGGCTGGACCGCGCTTGCTCGGCTTGTGCGCCGGGTTGTCCGAGTGCATCAAGCAGTTGCTCTGCGCTACCGCCCAGCCAATCGCTGATTGCCTGGCGGTCAGCCTGGGCCAGTGCGCCACCGTCCATCAATTGCTGCACCGCTTCGGCGACCGGCTGATAGCGGACGGTTTCTTCGCGGAAGGCTTGCAGATCATGGAAGCGGTCGGGGTCGAGCAGGCGCAAGCGGGCGAAATGGCTGGCCTGTCCGAGCTGCTCCGGCGTGGCGGTCAGCAAGAGTATCGCGGGTATCCGGGTTGCTAGCTGTTCAACCAGCGCGTATTCCGGACTGGGAGCGTCTTCCTGCCAGACGAGATGGTGCGCCTCATCAACCACCAGCATGTCCCAATCGGAGGCAAGCAGATAGTCGCGGACCTTGTCATCTTCGAGCAGTATTTCCAGCGAGACCAGGGCGAGTTGCTCTTCTTCGAAGGGATTGTCCTCGGCGCCGGCGCAGCGTTCCTGATTGAACAATGCAAAACGCAGATTGAATCGACGACGCATCTCGACCAGCCACTGGTGCTGCAGGTTTTCCGGCACCACGATCAGCACGCGGCGCACGCGGCCGGTACGGATCTGCCGATGGATGACCAGGCCCGCTTCGATGGTTTTGCCCAGGCCGACTTCATCTGCCAGCAGGACACGGGGAGCGATGCGGTCGGCCACATCGCGGGCAATATGCAGCTGATGGGGAATCGGCTGGGTCCTGACACCGGCCAGGCCGAGCAGGGGAGAGCGCTGAATGCGGCAATAATGACGCAGACTTTCATAGCGCAGGCCGAACCAGGGTAGCGGATCAATCTGGCTGGCAAACAAGCGATCACTGGCCAGACGGAACTGGATGAAGTTATCAAGCATGGTTTCGGAGAATTCGGCAGGGGTGCCGTCCTCGCGCAGGCCGCGATACAACAGCAGCCCGTTCTCTTCCACCACGTCGCTGACGGTCAGAACCCAGCCCTCGTGATGGCTGATACTGTCGCCGGGGGTGAAGCGCACCCGGGTAAGGGGCGCGTTGCGCAGTGCGTAGTGGCGCGTTTCGCCGCTGGCAGGAAACAGGATGATGACCAGTCTGTCGTCCTGCGACAGCACCGTACCCAGGCCGAGTTCTGATTCGCTATCGCTGACCCAGCGTTGTCCTGGGGTGAATACCGTCATGCCTTACTCCTGCCGTGCTGAAAAAGGCCGCTATATTAACTGATGCAGCAGTCCTCACAAACCTCAAGCAGCCGGGAAAACGGCTCCGTTTTCCCGGTCAGGATTAAATTTTGGTGAGCTGACCGGTAAGCGGGCGGGCTCCGCCCGGCCACGGTTTGGATGGGGCCGCCTGAGCCGTCCGAGCGAGGCCAGCGGGTCGTTGCCGTAAGCCGCTCTGAAGGGCAGGCGTGCGAATGGTTCCGATGCGGCGTATAACTTAAGCGTGAACGATTTCTCATATCAGGGAATCAGCTGCGGTATCCGATGGTCAATAGCTTCAATATGGACATGGCTATCCCTGATCAGGGTCACGTGAGGTACAGCATGCTTATTCCAGGGCTCCCGCCCCTTGGCGCACAACCCGAGGTTACCAGGCCAAAGCGCGGCGTTACGCCCACTGAAAAATCACCAGTGGTGCATGAAACGCTGGCCGAGCCGGTGGAGCGTCGTCGTCGCAACAAAAAGCGGGTGCCTGATCGCCGCCGCGGCCGTAAGCGCGCCAGTTTTACTGAGCCGACCGAGTATTCAGTGGAGGGCGTGCCTGAGATGGCCCCTGAGCTGCCCGCCAAGGGACTGCTGATCGATATCGAAATCTGATATCGTATTCGCCATGTCGAATGAACCAGACCCTACTCCTGTAATAGACCTCGTCGAGGCGCGTCAGCGCCGCCGGCATGACCTGTATGAGGCGCGGCTCAACAACATGCGGGCCCGGTTCGAGCAGGCTCTGCCGTTATCTTCCGGATCCGGCAAACCCAAGTCCAGGAAAGCCCGCAAGAAAAAGCCGAAACGCTGAGTCCTGGATAGCTCCACGCCTACCGCACTTGCATAACCGACCCAATCTTGATCCGGGTCAATAGTTCCTCTACTACCTCTGTGTATTCTTGAGTCTGGATCAGGTTCAGGAGCACCTATCATGTTTATCGACGAAGCCGTAATCGCAGGAATTTTGACTGTTGGTCTGATGGTCGTGTTTCTGGGGGGAGTGGGTTTGTTTATCTGGCGCGACAGCCGTAAGCCAGCGCGGACGATCAAACGTCCCTGAAGCGCTGTAACGGATTTATCGAATTGAGGGTCGAGTGCGCTCGGCCCGGCAAGAGCATGGCTCGCAAGGCCTTTTAGCGATCTTTCTTCGGACAGATCGCTTTTTTTTGCCTGATCGGTGGTTCGCTGAAACCTGGCTGGGTGGATATACTGTATGCATGAACAGTAAAGACGCCAGCCTTATACCCGTTCGCAGTCTGCGTGGACGCGGTACGCTAACCAATCCGGCCAATCGCTTCGCCCGTACAGTCAGCGAAGCAGACCATGACGGCTGGACGGAGGATGCGCCGCTGACCGCAGCGACCGAAGTGCGTATCGAACAATCTAAAAGCATCATCACCCGTAACCAGTCGCCCGATCTTCCATTTGACCGCTCGATCAATCCCTATCGCGGTTGTGAGCATGGCTGTGTGTATTGTTATGCCCGGCCCAGTCACGCCTATTGGGATATGTCACCGGGGCTGGACTTCGAGACCCGGTTGATAGCCCGCGTCAACGCTGCCAGCCTGCTCGAGCGGGAGCTCAGCAAGCCGGGTTATCAATGTGCGCCTATTAATATTGGCGCTAATACCGATCCGTACCAACCTGTGGAGCGGGAGTACAGGCTGACGCGGGAATGCCTTGAGGTGCTGTTGCGGTACCGGCACCCGGTGACGCTGGTAACCAAAGGGGCTCTGATCCTCCGCGACCTGGATCTGCTTGAAGAGTTGGCTCGCCACCGGCTCGTTCGGGTCATGATCAGCCTGACGACCCTGGATAACGAAGTGAAATGCACGCTTGAGCCGCGCGCCGCGGCCCCGGCCGCCCGACTCAGAATCATCCGCGCGCTGTCGTCACGTGGCGTGCCAGTAGGCGTGCTCCTCGCACCTATTATCCCGATGGTCAATGACGTCGAGTTGGAGCGATTGCTTGAGGTGGCCAGCGATGCCGGAGCAAGCAGTGCTTCCTATATATTGTTGCGGTTGCCCCGGGAGGTCGGTCCGCTCTTCGAAGAATGGCTGGATACGCATATGCCGTTACGGGCGGAGCACGTGCTCAGCCTGATCCGCCAGTGCCGGGGTGGCGAACTGTATGACGCGAGCTTTGGCAAACGTTACAGAGGTGAAGGCGTGTTCGCCACGCTGCTGTCGCAGCGGTTCGCCCTGGCGGTCAAGCGGCTTGGGCTGAATCGCTCCGAGTTGAACATGGACCTTGACTGCAGTCTGTTCGCACCGCCCGGATCACAAATGGCTCTGCTATAGGCTGGGCCGGGTTACCATCAATTCCCCTCATGACGCCGGTTACACTCATGACGCACAGCCAATCCGATCGAAGACCCTGGTGTCGAGCCTGTGAACGGCCGGTCAGCCATTGTTTGTGCCAACTGATCCCTGACCTGGATTCGCGCACCCACCTTTTGGTCATTCAGCATCCGAGTGAACGACGGCATCCGCTCAATACTGCACGGTTGCTGGTTCGCGGTTTGAGGAATGCGCAGCTGCTGATTGCTGAGCAACTGTCCGAGCAAAGCGACGTGTATCAACAACTGCAGGATTCTGCGTGGCGCACTGAACTGTTATTTCCCGGCGCTGACTCGACGTTGCTCCTCGCTGCTCCAGCCGACAACCGGCCCCGCCGGCTGGTGTTGCTGGACGGGACCTGGCGCAAGGCACGCAGGATTCTGCATCTGAATCCGATACTGCAGCAGTTGCCGCGGGTAGCGCTGCCGGCCGGGTTGCACAGCCGCTATCGCATACGCAAGGCGCCGATGGAGGGCGCGTTATCGACTATCGAGGCAGGCGTAACGGCGCTGGGTATCATCGAGCCGGGGAGCGACTTCAGTCTGCTGCTCACGCCATTCGAGGCATTGATCGAGGGTCAGATCGAGGCGATGGGCGATGAGCGTTTCAACAGGAACTACCGTTCTAGCGTCTGACTGCGTGCCGCCTATTCGCCGCGTTTATTTTGGGTCACTTGGCAGGAGTTCCCGGGCCACGTGACGCTAAACTGAACCTGCAGCAAATAACAACAACAGGGCAACGGAGCGTTCTGGCGCAGCGCCGCCTGGAACCGGGAGCAATTATGCAGAATGCAGGGCAACGGGTAGTCATAACTGGGGCGGGTAGCGGTCTGGGGCGCGAGCTGGCGCTGCGCTATTCGCGGGAAGGCGCACAGCTGGCGCTTGCGGATATTCACGACGACGGCCTGGCTGAAACACTTGCAATGATACGTGAGGCAGGTGGGTGGGCATTCACCCAGCGTTGCGATGTGCGTGATTTCAGCCAGTTGGCGGCGCTGGCGCAGAGCTGTCAGGAGCGCATGGAGGGTCTCGATGTCCTCATCAATAATGCTGGCGTGGCCTCCGGAGGGTTGTTCTGGGATCTCACCCTGGAAGATTGGGAATGGCAGCTGAGTATCAACCTGATGGGGGTAGTGAAGGGATGCAAGGCATTCGTTCCGATGTTCAGCAAGCAGCGCAGCGGTCGCATCATCAATATTGCGTCGATGGCGGCGCTGATGCAGTCGCCGGGCATGAGCAACTATAACGTGGCGAAAGCAGGGGTGGTGGCGCTATCTGAAAGCCTGCTCGCGGAGCTCAAGCCCCTGGGAGTTGAGGTCAGCGTAGCCTGCCCTTCCTTCTTTCAGACGAACCTGCTGGACTCATACCGTGGGCCGGACCAGGCATCCAGAGATCAGATCGCCAAACTGCTGCAGAGCTCGCCGATTTCGGCTGCAGAGGTGGCGGACAACATCTATACCCAGAGCGAAGCAGGACAATTCATGATCCTGCCGCACGAAAGTGGCCGACAGGCCTGGGCATTGAAGCAAGCCAATCCGGAGGCTGTTTACGCTGAAATGACCCGGTTGATGGAAAAGCGATTAGCAGCTTCCTCTTGAGGGTTTCGCACAGCGGTTCAACGGCAGGCGTACCCGCGCGGGTGCGCCTTTTTTCGTTGCCTGCGCTGTGCCAGTTTCAAGCGCTTGTGGCACAATGCGTTGCTTGAGATTCGAGCGGAGTTTATTCGTGTTGACGAGTGCGCGCAGGTCGGCTGATGTCATCTGAGCAGCGGAAAATCGCCTTTCTGATGTGGCCGGGTAGCCACCCTGCGGCGATGATGGCTGGTCTGTCGGTTTTGCGGTCCGCAAACAGGATGGCCGGATTCGAGTGCTATACCGCGCAATGCCTGACGCTGAATGAAGAGCCGATTGTCAGCGAAGAAGGCTGGCAGCTGCCCGCGGCGCCCTGGTCCGAAGATATGGTGTTTGATCGCTTCTGGATCGTCGCCGACCTGTTTGTTCCGCCGGAATCCCTGGCTCCCTCCATGATTTTGCGCTGGCGCGAGATGATTCGCGAAGGCGTGGTGCTTGGCGGGATAGAAGGCGGGGTGTTTCCGCTGGCTTTGGCCGGATTGATGGACGAGCACCGATGCGCTGTGCATTGGCGGGTTATCGATGAGTTTCGCGAACGGTTCCCTGCGGTACAGGCGACCACCCAGCTGTTCGAGCAGGACAGTGGCCGACTCACCAGTAGCGGGGGGCAGGCTACTGCTGATCTGTTCCTGACATTGGTCGCCGAGGACCACGGCGCTGAGCTGGCCGCGCTGGTTGCCGAGGATCTGGTAGTCGAGCGCATCCGTGATGGCAGTGAGCGCCAACGCGTGCCGCTCCGTAACCGGTTAGGGAGCACGCATCCGAAGCTGACGCAGGCGGTGATCCTGATGGAGTCGAATATCGAGGAGCCGCTCACGACCGATGAGATCGCCCGGCATGTGTGCGTATCGCGGCGTCAGCTGGAGCGCATCTTCAAGCAATATCTCAATAGCGTACCGTCCCAGTATTATCTGGAGCTGCGCTTGAACCGGGCGCGGCAAATGCTGTTGCAAACCAGTAAGTCGATCATCCAGGTTGGTTTGTCCTGCGGTTTCTCTTCCGGTCCGCATTTCTCAAGCGCCTACCGTAATTGTTTTGGTGTCACGCCCCGGGAGGATCGCAATCAGCGCCGGGCACAGCAGGCGGCCGACGTGGCTGCCAAGTAAATCTTGACCGCCGCCCGGTGTGGTGGCGGATTCATCACCTAGGTGTTCACGCCGTACCTAACGGCAGCAGGAGAGAACGGAATGACAGAGTCGACGCAGGTCAGCCGGTCCGATTTCGATCGGGTCATGGTGCCAAATTATTCTCCGGTGGACATGATCCCGGTACGGGGGGCGGGTTCCCGCGTTTGGGATCAGCAGGGCCGAGAATACGTCGACCTGGCGGGCGGTATTGCTGTCAACGCGCTGGGCCACGCGCATCCCGGCCTGGTTGAGGCGCTGACCGAACAGGCCGCTAAGCTGTGGCATGTGTCCAATGTGCTGACCAATGAGCCTGCGCTGCGTCTTGCATCCAAGCTGATCGCAGCGACGTTTGCGGAAAAGGTGTTCTTCGCCAACTCCGGCGCCGAGGCCAACGAGGCTGCGTTCAAGCTGGCGCGGCGGCGCGCGCATGAAATTGTGGGGCCGCAGAAACACGAAATCATCGCCTGCACCAACAGTTTTCATGGTCGTACCCTGTTCACCGTGAGTGTTGGAGGTCAGCCGAAATATTCAGAGGGTTTCGGTCCTGCTATCGAGGGGATCAGCCACGTACCCTACAACGACATCGATGCGCTGCGTGCACAGATATCTGAGCGTACCTGTGCGGTCGTTATCGAACCCATTCAGGGTGAGGGCGGGGTCATTCTTGCCAGCGATGAATACCTTGAAGCTGCCCGGCAGTTGTGTGATGAGCACGATGCCTTGCTGATCTTTGATGAGGTCCAGACCGGCATGGGACGTACAGGAAAATTGTTCGCCTACATGCACAGCAGTGTCCAACCGGACATCCTCACCAGCGCCAAGAGCTTGGGGGGTGGGTTTCCCATCGCGGCCATGTTGACCTTCGATCGCATTGCCCAACACTTTGGCGTCGGTACGCACGGCAGTACCTACGGCGGTAATCCGCTGGGGTGCGCAGTCGCCGAGCGGGTTCTGGATATCGTCAACACTGCTGAGGTACTGGACGGCGTGGTTGCGCGCAATCAGATGTTGGTCGATGGGCTGATGGCCATTGCTGATGATCTGGATGTATTCGAATCGGTGCGTGGCAGGGGGCTGTTGATCGGGGCTGTGCTGTCTCCCTCGTGGAAGGGCCAGGCCAGGCAGATACAGGAGGCTGCGCAGCGGGAAGGTCTGTTGGTGCTGCAGGCGGGTCCCGATGTGGTGCGGATTGCGCCGAGCCTGATCATCGCGCAGCAGGATATACAGGAAGCGCTGGAGCGGTTGCGCAATGCGTTAACCGATCTGGTTGGCTGAGCCGGAGCGTCGTCAATGCTCGTTCAACGTCTATGCACCATGGCAGACCTGCCTGAAATAGAGCGTCTTGCCAGCGCCAGTCCGGTTGGCGTTACCGCGCTGCCGGCCGATCGCCAACGCCTGGTCGAAATCATCGAGGCGTCAGAGGCTTCGATGGCGGAGGAGGTGGTCTTCAGCGGTGAAGAGCGCTACCTGTTTGTGCTGGAAGACAAGGCGTCCGGGCGCCTGGCAGGCTGCAGCAGTGTTATCGCGGCGGCGGGTTTCAGTCAGCCGTTTTATACGTTTCGTAACGAGACCTTTGTGCACGCGTCGGGCGAGCTGGGCCTGCATAACCGGATACATGTTCTGTCGCTGTGCCATGATCTGACCGGGCATAGTCTGCTGACGGGCTTTCATCTGGAGCCCGCGGCCAGGTCGCAATCCACTGCACGCGAACTGAACGCTCTGGGACGCCTGTTGTTCATGGCAAATCACCCGCAGCGCTTCGCCGAGGCCACCGCTGCCGAGATTGTCGGGATCAGCGATGAGCAGGGCAACGCACCCTTCTGGGATGCGGTCGGTCGACATTTCTTTGCAGTGAGTTATAGCGAAGCAGAGCAGATGGGCAGCAGTCGCGGCCGCAATTTTCTGGCGGAGCTGATGCCGGGTTATCCCATCTACGTGCCAATGCTGTCGGACGAAGCGCAGGAGGTGATCGGACAGGTACATCCGTCCGCTCAGGCGGTGTTCGATATTTTGATGCGTGAAGGTTTCGAAACGGACAACTACGTGGACATTTTTGATGGCGGACCGGTTGTTCAAGCCCGCACCGCTACGCTGCGTACGGTCGGCGAAAGCCAGACTGTAAAGGTGGATATCGGTATTCCTGAACCAGCCGATGGTTTGTGGCTGGTTGCCAATACCAAGGTGGCGGACTATCGCGCATGCGCGCTGCGTCTGGCGTGCAGTGCCGATCAATCCCTGGTGCTTTCTCCCGAGCAGTCGGAGCTGCTCAGAGTGGAAGCGGGCGATACTCTCAGACTGGTCAGGGAGGCCTGATATGCTGGTTCGTGCTGCACGCGTCAGTGATCTGGCGAGCTTGACCCAGCTGGCGGTTACTGCCGGCGCGGTCCTGACTACATTGCCCGCCAGCGAGGAAGACCTGCAACGGCGTTTGCTGAATGTCGAAGCGAGTTTCCGTGGCGAAGTGGAAAAGGCCGACGCTGACTACCTGCTCGTGCTTGAGGATGAGGAAGGCAATATCATCGGCACCACCGGCATGCTTGCCGCTGCGGGTCTGCGCGACCCCT
Organism: Pseudomonas sp. gcc21; assembly: GCF_012844345.1. Classification (NCBI taxonomy): domain Bacteria; kingdom Pseudomonadati; phylum Pseudomonadota; class Gammaproteobacteria; order Pseudomonadales; family Pseudomonadaceae; genus Pseudomonas; species Pseudomonas sp. gcc21. Next base: position 271,917 of record NZ_CP051625.1, read on the forward strand.
GGTACAGCTACCGTCTCGGGCTCACCGTTACGGCCAGCCGGGAGTTGCAGGTCTATCGCCAGCACCCGACGTTGTTCCTGGTCAACGATCTGACCGGCGCGACGGCGCTATGTTCGCTGTACCTCGAACCGCAGTTCCGTGAGGGCATGGTCGGAAGGCTGCTATCCAAGGCGCGGTTCATGTTCATGGCCGAGTTTCCGCAGTCGTTCTCCCCGCGGGTGATCGTTGAAATGCGCGGCATTGCCGACGAGCAGGATCGGTCGCCTTTCTGGGAGAGCCTCGGGCGGCATTTCTTCCGCATGGAGTTTTCCCGGGCGAACTACCTTACCGGTATCGGTAGCAAGGCTTTTATCGCCGAGATGATGCCCAAATTTCCCTTATACGCATGCTTTCTCAGTGAGGAAGCACGGAATGCAATGGGCAAGGTGCACCCTGAATCGGAATCGAATCTGGAAATGGCCCAGGAAGAGGGCATGAGCTATCAGGGCTATATCGATATCTTTGATGGCGGTGCAACACTCGAATCGCCACTTGAGCAGATTCGGGCTATTCACGAAAGCCGTGTTCTGGTGCTGGCGACCGGTACTCCTGGTGAAACCGCCGAGCCTTTTCTTATCCATAACCGTGGACGCGAAGACTGCCGCATCACGTGCGCGCCTGCCCGCGTGGCGGCAGGGACACTGGTGGTTGCGCCCGAAACGGCTGCGCGACTGGGTGTGCGGGCAGGTACGCCTGTGCGGGCAGTCTCGCTATACGCCAGCCCATCCTGACAGGTTCCGCTGCAGTTGGGTCTGGCCGCAGCGGGCCGAATAAAACGCTATCAGAGCTATAGCGATTATCAAGCGTGCTGCTGATGCAAGCCCGGCGCGGATACCTATATAATGCGCGCTTTGCCCCGGTGAGCAGACGTAGACGTCTTCACTGTCCGGCTGACCTGTTACGGTAAGGGGATTATGAAAAGCGCACAAATTCGTGAAGCCTTCCTTCGCTTCTTTGAAGGCCAGGGACACACCCGTGTCGCCTCAAGTTCGCTGGTGCCAGCGGACGACCCGACATTGCTGTTCACCAATGCCGGCATGAACCAGTTCAAGGACTGTTTCCTGGGGCTGGACAAGCGTGCCTACACCCGCGCCACCAGTAGTCAGAAATGTGTACGCGCTGGCGGCAAGCATAACGATCTGGAGAACGTCGGTTATACCGCACGGCACCACACCTTCTTCGAGATGCTGGGTAATTTCAGCTTTGGCGATTATTTCAAACGCGATGCGATTGTGTACGCCTGGACCTTCCTGACCTCTGAACAGTGGCTGAACCTGCCGTCTGAAAAGCTCTGGGTTACGGTCTATGCCGATGACGACGAGGCCTACGATATCTGGACCAAGGAGATCGGCGTGCCGGTTGAGCGGATGGTTCGTATCGGTGACAACAAGGGCGCTCCCTATGCCTCGGATAACTTCTGGGCCATGGGTGATACCGGTCCGTGCGGCCCCTGCACTGAAATCTTCTTCGACCACGGTGAGCACATCTGGGGCGGCCCGCCGGGTAGCCCTGAAGAAGACGGTGACCGATACATAGAAATCTGGAACCTGGTTTTCATGCAGTTCAACCGGACTGCCGACGGCGTGATGCATCCGCTGCCGGCACCCAGCGTGGACACCGGTATGGGGCTGGAGCGTGTGAGCGCGGTCATGCAGAAGGTGCATACCAACTACGATATCGACCTGTTCCAGAACCTGTTGACCGCTGCCGCCGCTGCGATTGGGTGTGAGCAGGATAACGCTGCCTCCCTGAAAGTGGTGGCCGATCACATCCGTTCATGCAGTTTTCTGGTCGCCGATGGTGTGCTGCCATCGAACGAAGGACGCGGATACGTGTTGCGCCGGATCATCCGCCGCGCATGCCGCCACGGCAACAAGCTGGGGGCCTCGGGAGCCTTCTTCTATAAAATCGTCGCCGCCCTGGTTACCGAGATGGGTGAAGCCTTTCCTGAACTCAAGGCGCAGCAGGCGCATATCGAGCGCGTACTGAAGGCCGAGGAAGAGCAGTTCGCCAAAACGTTGGAGCAGGGTTTGCGGATTCTCGAGCAGGATCTGGCCGGTCTGCAGGGCAGCGAAGTACCTGGCGAAGTGGTGTTCAAGCTGTACGACACCTACGGCTTCCCCATGGACCTGACCGGTGATATCGCGCGGGAGCGCGGTTTAACGCTGGATGAAGCCGGTTTCGAAGCCGCTATGGACGCCCAGCGTCAACGCGCCCGTTCCGCCAGCCAGTTCGGTATGGATTACAACAGCCTGGTGAAGGTCAGTGCTGAAACCCGTTTCCAGGGTTACGAAGGCACTACCGGCTCTGGCGAGATCCTGGCGCTATACCGTGACGGTCAATCAGTCGACACGCTGGCTGAGGGTGAGAAGGGCGTAGTGGTCCTGGACCAGACTCCTTTTTATGCAGAGTCCGGGGGCCAGATTGGCGATACCGGTTATCTGGAAAGCGCGGGTGTTCGTTTCGATGTTCGCGATACCACCAAGGCTGGGAGTGCGCATTTGCACCACGGTATCGTTGCCAGCGGCAGCCTGACCGTCGGCGCTTCAATCAAGGCGGTGGTCGAGGAGGGCGTGCGTCAGGCAACCAAACTCAACCACTCCGCCACGCATCTGCTGCACGCCGCGCTGCGTCAGGTCCTCGGTGAGCATGTGCAGCAGAAGGGCTCATTGGTGGATAGCCAGCGTCTGCGCTTCGATTTCAGTCACTTCGAGGCGATTACGCCTGAGCAGTTGCAGCAACTGGAAGACATCGTCAACGAGCAGATCCGTCTGAATACCGAGGTAAAAATCGAGCTGACTGATGTCGAGACCGCCAAACGCAAGGGCGCCATGGCGCTGTTCGGTGAGAAGTACGGCAATGAAGTCCGTGTGTTGACGATGGGCGACGGCTTTTCGGTGGAACTCTGTGGCGGCACACACGTGAATCGCACCGGCGACATCGGCTTGCTGCGCATTACCAACGAAAGCGGTATTGCAGCGGGCATCCGCCGGATCGAGGCAGTAACAGGCAAGGCGGCTTTTGAGCATATGGTGGAAGCAGAACAGCAGCTTCAGCAGGCCGCTCAGCTGGTAAAAGGCAGTCGCGAGAATCTGCTTGATAAGCTCGCAGGGCTCATCGAGCGCAATCGCCAGCTGGAAAAAGATCTCGAACAGCTCAAGGCCAAGGCTGCCAGCGCGGCGGGCGCGGATATGGCTGCCGAGGCTCAGCAGGTCGGTGACAGGCGAGTACTGGTCAAGCGAGTTGATGGACAGGACGGGAAGGCGTTGCTGGGATTGATTGATCAGCTGAAGAACAAACTCGGTTCGGCAGTTGTTCTGCTGGGCGGAGAGCTGGACGGCAAGGTGATCCTGGTGGCGGGTGTGACCAAGGACCTTACCGGTCGTGTCAAAGCAGGTGACCTGATTCGTAATACAGCGGCCCGGGTAGGCGGCAAGGGTGGCGGACGTCCGGACATGGCCCAGGGTGGCGGTACCGATGTTGCTGCGCTGGATGAGGCGCTGGCTGAAACGCTAAACGGTTTGCTGACGCAGTAACGGTAGTACAGGCCCAGGCATCGTTGATGCCTGGAGATTGATCGGATATCCGATTTCGCTATGAGGGTTGGTGCAACACGATGGCGCTTATTGTCCAGAAGTTTGGCGGTACCTCGGTCGGCAGTGTCGAGCGCATTTGCCAGGTAGCCGAGAAGATTAAGAGTTTCAGGGCACGCGGAGATGATCTTGTGGTTGTGGTATCGGCCATGAGCGGCGAGACCAACCGTCTGATAGATCTGGCGCGCCAGGTCCAGGCCTACCCGGACGCCCGAGAGCTGGACGTTATCCTTTCAACTGGCGAGCAGGTGACGATCGGCCTGTTAGCTATGGCGCTTAAAGAAATTGATGTGCCAGCGATTTCCTATACAGGCTCCCAGGTTCGCATCGTGACCGATAACGCCTTCAACAAAGCGCGTATTCAACACATCGACGAGGCCAGGGTGCGGGCTGACCTGGACGCTGGCAGGGTCGTGATCGTTGCCGGATTCCAGGGCGTGGACGAGCAGGGCAATATCACTACCCTGGGCCGAGGCGGTTCTGATACCACCGGTGTTGCCCTGGCGGCAGCCCTCAAGGCAGACGAATGTCAGATCTATACTGACGTCGACGGCGTCTATACCACTGATCCGCGTGTTGTCGAAAGCGCTCGCCGGCTGGACAAGATTACCTTCGAGGAAATGCTCGAGATGGCCAGCCTCGGCTCGAAGGTGCTGCAGATTCGCGCAGTAGAATTCGCCGGCAAGTACAGCGTCCCGCTACGGGTGCTGCATAGTTTCAAAGAAGGTCCCGGAACGCTAATTACCCTTGAGGAAGCCTCATCCATGGAACAACCCGTCATTTCCGGCATCGCGTTCAATCGTGACGAAGCCAAGCTGACTATTCGTGGTGTGCCCGACACCCCCGGCGTGGCATTCAAGATCCTCGGACCGGTAAGCGCGGCCAATATCGAGATCGACATGATCGTGCAGAACGTGTCGAAGGATAATACGACCGATTTTACTTTCACCATCAATCGTAACGATATCCGCAAAACCGAAGAGATTCTGCGTAAGATCGCCACCGAGATCGGCGCGCGGGAAGTCGCCGGCGACAGCAAGATAGCGAAGGTGTCGATTGTTGGCGTCGGTATGCGTTCCCATGCGGGTGTGGCGAGCCGAATGTTCGAAGCATTATCGCGTGAAGGGATCAATATCCAGATGATCTCGACATCAGAGATCAAGATCTCCGTGGTGATTGACGAAAAATACCTGGAGCTGGCGGTGCGTTCGCTGCACTCCGCCTTTGATCTGGATACCGAAGTACCGGGTGCCGATCATCTCTGAGCCCTTCCCAAACTGACCGCAAGCGTCTCTGCGACGCTTGCGAGGGCGCGTTCCTTTGGCTGACGTGCCCCTCTTGGCTTCCCGGTGTGAGTTAACCCCGTATATGTATCGAACCCCTGATGCATCGTGTGGTCAACATCCATGCCAGCAAGGCGGCCAACAGGCAACTAGCCGGTTTTTGCAGACTGCTGTGTGCTGATCAAAATCAAGGAGAAAGGAATGCTAATTTTGACTCGTCGGGTTGGTGAAACCCTGATGGTAGGTGATGAAGTAACGGTGACCGTGCTGGGTGTGAAGGGTAACCAGGTTCGCATCGGGGTGAATGCGCCCAAAGAAGTGGCGGTTCATCGCGAAGAAATTTATCAGCGTATACAAAAAGAGAAAGGTGAAGAGCCAAGCGTTTAAATTTCTTAAAGTTTTTATTGCATTGGGCGGAGCGCATCGGTAATATTCAGCGCGTTACGGAGAGGTGGCCGAGTGGCTGAAGGCGCTCCCCTGCTAAGGGAGTATATCTCAAAAGGGTATCGCGGGTTCGAATCCCGCCCTCTCCGCCACTTTGTGGTTGTAGTGGTGGTCAGACGTTAGCTTCTGAATTTTAAAGAAAAAAATGTTTGACAGTTAAAATTAACGCCCTATAATACGCCCCACAATGCACTCGTAGCTCAGCTGGATAGAGTACTCGGCTACGAACCGAGCGGTCGAAGGTTCGAATCCTTCCGAGTGCACCAAACGAAAAGCCCACTGGTTAATCCCGGTGGGTTTTTTTTTGCCTCTCGTTTAGTCGGCCAAACCCTGGCGAGACGGGTACCACAACCTGCCAGGCTCCTGCTAGGCTGAAACCAGGCTTGCCATGCGCCGCCTCGCTTGGCCCGCTCGCTGACGCATCGCCAGACCATCGGGAAGTATTCATGTCAGATCCCAGCCTCAATCTGCCGGACAGCCTTCAGGATCGACTCGACCAGGTCGTGGTAATGCTTGAGCGGCTTGGTGTCGGCGATCACCGTGGTGCCGAGCATGACGAGGATGCCGAGACCTATCGCCAGACGCTTGTCGATTTACAGGCTCTGCTGGATGAGCTTCACCCGGCCGATATCGCCTATATCCTCGAGTCCCTCCCGTTTGAAGAGCGTTTAACGGTCTGGCGGCGTGTACGGTCCGAGCGAGATGGTGAGATCCTTCTAGAGGTGTCGGATGCGGTGCGTGAAACCCTCATCGCGGACATGGATGATCACGAGATCATCGCCGCGGCCAACACGCTGGACGCCGATGAGCTCGCCGACCTGGCGCCGGATCTGCCGCGTGATGTAGTGCGCGAGCTGATGGATACACTTGATGCCCAACAGCGCGAGCGGTTGCGCTCGGCGTTATCCTACGATGCGGACCAGGTCGGGGCATTGATGGATTTCGACATGGTCACCATCAGGGATGATGTATCGCTCGAGGTGGTGATCCGTTATCTGCGCCGTTTCGATGCGCTACCTGACCATACCGACAAGCTGTTTGTGGTGGACATGGATGGCGTTCTGAAAGGTGTGTTACCGATCAAGCGCTTGTTGGTCGGCTTGCCTGATGAGCTGGTGCGCGACGCGATGGCCGTCGAGCCGGTCGTTTTTGGGCCAACGGATGATGCGGGGGAGGCCGCGCAGGCGTTTGAACGCTACGATCTGGTATCGGCACCCGTGGTCGATGTGCAGGGCGAGCTGCAAGGACGACTAACCATTGGCGTAATGGTCGACTATATCCGGGAAGAAAGCGAAACAGAGGCGCTTAACGCGGCCGGTCTGCGCGAGGAAGAGGATATTTTCGCCTCAGTGTGGAAGTCAGTCCGCAACCGTTGGGCGTGGTTGGCTGTCAACCTATGTACCGCTTTGATCGCGTCTCGGGTAATCGGTCTGTTCGAGAACGCAATTGAACAATTGGTCGCGCTCGCGGCATTGATGCCAATCGTCGCCGGAATCGGCGGCAATTCAGGAAACCAAACCATTACCATGATCGTGCGCGGCATTGCCACCGGGCAGGTCCAGGTTGCCCATGGTCGACGTCTGATCCGCAAGGAGGCGTCTGTAGCCATGATCAATGGGATGTTCTGGGGGGTGGTGCTTTCCGTTATCGCCTATTGGCTATATGCAAGCGTAGCGCTGGCCATCGTCCTGCTCGCAGCCATGACCCTTAACATGCTGCTAGCTTCAATCATGGGGGTGGTTATTCCGCTGGCAAGGATGCGCATGGGTAATGATCCGGCACTTGGCGCGAGTGTGATGATCACCGCAATAACCGACAGTGGCGGGTTCTTTATCTTCCTCGGGCTGGCTACAATTTTCCTGCTTTAATACCCCGGCATCCAGGCTTTCCGTCTGGGCCCGTCCCGTTAGGCCAGCGCGCTGCGGGAGAATCATGCGTCCCACAGAGAATCACGAACAAGCAACCGCTGAGCGTCCCGGACTGCGCGGCTTTCGATGTCGCCTGGATTGCCAAGAATGTCACATCAGGATACATTACACCGGTTTTGCGCGAGCAGAACCGGTCAATTCGACTGGCCGGTGTCGCTTTTTCTGAACAATAAAACCGAATTTTCAACAGCTCGCTTCGCGAGCGTGCGAGGGCGGGAGACAAGAATGAATTCAACCGAAGTGCTGATGGAAGGCGTTGATCTGATGGTCATGGGCATGGGGGCGGTCTTTACGTTCCTCATCTCGCTGGTGATCATCGTTACGCTGATGTCGAAGCTGCTGGGTAAATATTTCCCGGATGCCATCCCCACGCCAAAGGCACCATCTCGGCCGAAACCAGCTCCAGACGCGGTCGATCCCGAACTCATTGCCGTGATCAGTACTGCCATACGCCAGCATCGTTCACGCGCTTCCTGACACCTTTACGAAAAACTTCATCCTAAAAATCCAAAAGGCCATAAAACTATGACCGATACCAAGAAGCCCTTGGGCATTACTGATGTCATTCTGCGAGACGCCCACCAATCCATCCTGGCCACGCGCATGCGCCTCGAGGACATGCTGCCGATTGCCGGCAAGCTGGACCAGGTAGGCTTCTGGTCAGTTGAATCCTGGGGCGGAGCGACTTTTGACGCCTGTATCCGGTATCTGGGTGAAGATCCATGGGAACGCATCCGTGAACTGAAAAAAGCAATGCCCAACACGCGCCAGCAGATGCTGCTGCGTGGGCAGAACCTGCTCGGGTATCGTCATTACGCCGATGACGTTGTGGAGCGGTTTGTTGAGCGTGCCGCTACCAATGGCGTCGACGTGTTCCGTGTATTCGACGCAATGAACGACCCGCGTAACCTCGAGACTGCGCTTAAAGCTGTCAAGGCTCAGGGCAAGCACGCCCAGGGCACCATTTCATATACCACCAGCCCGGTCCATACCGTAGACATGTGGGTTGATCTGGCCAAAACCATTGAAGACATGGGCGCTGATTCCATTGCGATCAAGGATATGGCGGGTATCCTGAATCCTTACGTTGGCTTTGATCTGGTTTCACGCCTCAAGGCTTCCTTGAGCATTCCTGTACACATGCAGTGCCACGCGACCGCTGGCCTGTCGACTGCCGCTATTCTCAAGGCAGTCGAGGCGGGCATCGATAATGTCGATACCGCTATCTCCTCGATGTCGATGACCTACGGCCATTCGCCGACCGAGTCGGTGGTGGCGATCTTCCAGAACACTGAGCACGATACCGGCCTGGATCTGCTGCTGCTTGAGGAAGTTGCTGCGTATTTCCGCGAAGTGCGGAAAAAGTACGCCAAGTTTGAAGGCAACCTGAAAGGTGTTGATTCGCGCATCCTGGTCGCCCAGGTTCCTGGCGGCATGCTCACCAACATGGAAAGTCAGTTGAAAGAGCAGGGCGCTGGCGACAAATTCGATGAGGTACTGGCCGAGATCCCTCGCGTGCGTGAGGACTTGGGCTTTATCCCCCTGGTTACACCGACCTCGCAGATTGTCGGGACTCAGGCTGTTATCAACGTTCTGACCGGTGAGCGCTACAAGTCGATTACCAAGGAAACCTCGGGCATTCTCAAGGGCGAATACGGTGCAGCGCCGGCGCCATTCAATACCGAATTGCAGCAGCGTGTATTGGCTGGTGCTGAGGCCATCACCTGCCGTCCGGCCGACCTGCTTGAGCCAGAGATGGATAAGCTCACTGCTGAGCTGAAGGGCATCGCTCAGGAGAAAGGAATCAAGCTCGCCGCTAACGAAATTGACGATGTGCTGACCTATGCACTGTTCCCGCAGATTGGCCTGAAATTCCTGGAAAACCGCGGTAACCCGGACGCCTTCGAGCCGGTACCGACTGGGCAGGAAATGGTCGCCAAAACCACCAAGCCGGGCGAGCCGGACGTTTACACCGTCACGGTGAACGGTAAGGAGTTCGTGGTTCAGGTCGCCGACGGCGGTGACATCACTGGCATCAAGCCGGTGGACGGCGCTGCGCCTGCCGCCGCAACGTCAGGATCAGCACCTGCTCCGGCAGCTGGCGCTGGCGAGCCGCAACCTGCTCCGTTGGCCGGGAATATCTTCAAGGTACTTGTCAGCCCTGGCGACGCGGTAGAGGACGGCGAGGTAGTAATGATCCTCGAAGCCATGAAGATGGAAACCGAGGTCTGCGCCCGCAAGGCGGGGACTGTGGGTACGGTCAATGTAAAAGTGGGCGACGCGGTCAACGTCGGCGACACTTTGCTGACCATCGGTTAAGGAGAACCGTGAATGGATAAGCTTCTCACCCTCTGGCACTCAACCGGTCTCTATCATATAGAGCCGGGCCAGTTGTTCATGATCTTCATTTGCTTCGGTCTGATCTACCTGGCGATCAAGAAAGGCTTTGAGCCGTTGCTGTTGATACCAATCGGTTTTGGCGGTTTGTTGGCCAACATCCCCGTTGCGAACATGTCGGAAGGCATGGGCATCCTCAAGCTGATCTACGACGTGGGTATTCCAACCTCCGTGTTTCCGCTCCTGATCTTCATGGGTGTCGGTGCCATGACGGATTTCGGTCCGATGCTGGCCAATCCACGCACGCTGCTGCTGGGTGCCGCTGCGCAATTCGGTATCTTTGGTACCTTGTTGGGCGCATTGGCGCTGACGGCTTGGGGCATCCCGGGTTTCGAGTTCACCCTGCAACAGGCTGCTTCAATTGCCATCATCGGGGGCGCGGACGGTCCGACATCGATCTTCGTTACCTCCAAGCTTGCGCCTGAGCTATTGGGTCCGATTGCCGTTGCGGCGTATTCCTACATGGCGCTGGTGCCGCTGCTGCAACCGCCGATCATGCGCGCTTTGACCACAGAGAAAGAACGGTCAATCGTCATGACTCAGCTGCGCGTAGTCAGCAAAGCCGAGAAGATCATCTTCCCGTTGGCGCTGGTCATGCTGGTCGGCCTATTGCTCCCGGATGCGGCGCCGTTGATCGGTATGTTCTGCCTGGGTAACCTGATGCGCGAATCCGGCGTCGTGGAGCGTCTGGCTGATACCAGTCGCAACGCCTTGATCAACATCGTCACCATTGGTCTGGGCTTGTCGGTGGGCGCGAAGTTGTCATCAGAGGCTTTCCTGCAGCTGACGACCTTGGGCATTCTGGTGCTGGGTATGGTTGCTTTCTGCGTCGGTACTGCTGCCGGGGTGTTGATGGCCAAGCTGATGAACGCCGTTAGCAAGACGGCCATCAATCCTTTAATCGGGTCGGCAGGCGTTTCCGCTGTACCTATGGCTGCTCGAGTTTCCAACCGCGTTGGGCTGGAATCGAATCCTCATAACTTCCTGCTCATGCATGCCATGGGACCGAACGTAGCAGGCGTAATCGGTTCGGCAGTGGCTGCGGGTGTGTTGTTGACCTTCGTAGGTTAATTATCTCAGCCATAAAAAAACCCGCTCTCTGAGCGGGTTTTTTTGCCTGGTACTCACAGGTTTACTGTCAGGATGCTTCGCTTACCAATAGCGCGAGTAGGGCGTTTTGCTGGCGACGACTCATTTCGCGGAAGCGCAGCAGTAGTTCCTGTTCGGGGTGGCTCAACGACTCGAGCTGTTGATCGTTCAGTGCCTGCCGTGACGGCTGTTCCGGAAGCGTAGGCAGATCCAGCAAGCTGTGCTCGAGACGCGCGATAATTTCCGAATTCATGCTGCGGTGATGCTGCTTCGCGACCTCAGCTATACGGTCCCGCATGCCTTGCGGCAAACGTACAACGAACTTGTCTGCGGTCCTGCTGGTGTAATGTTGGATTGCAGTTTTCATAAGGCAAGAATAATCGCTTTGTCTAGATATGGTCGATGGCGGCATCTGGAGCTGCGTGATTCTCCGTCAGGGTAATCGCCGGCTTTTTTTCAGGAGGAGCGGAACCCCCAATGTGATGCAGACAACAGATTCGGACTCAATGCTCCTTTATACCGGTTTTTTTTAATTTTCCCAGCTTTGCGACAAAAAAATGTCTTCAGGATGTGACGGGTTACAGACGCTGCTGCGGAAACTGGCACTCAACTTGTTTTGGAAAGTGGCCAAGCTTGCGCTTGATCAGTTAATATGCCCGTCGATTTTCTCCCCTGCGAATGCGCTTGTAGCTCAGCTGGATAGAGCGACCGCCTCCTAAGCGGTAGGTCCCGGGTTCGAATCCCGGCTCGCGCACCATATCAAAAAAATTCTGTTTGTGAACCATTCTTATTCGGCAGCGTGACTGTGAAGTCGTTTCGCGACGCATTCTTATTGCTCTCCGCTTGAGACGGCAGCAGGTTTGCGATTAACGCACAGCTATCCGATAATCGCCTGTCCTCCAAGATCGCCAGGTTTGACCATGTCCGACTCACCGCCGTCCAGGCCTGTCCTGGCCCCTCCTGCCTATGTGTCCCCCGCCAAGCGCATCGCTTCGTTAAGTGGTGATCCGAATTTCATGACCTCCCTGGCGCGTGGGCTGGCTGTAATCAATGCGTTTCAGGAGCGCAAGCGACACCTGACCATCGCGCAGATTAGCCATCGCACCGAGATTCCCAGGGCGGCGGTGCGCCGCTGTCTTTACACGCTTATGCAGCTTGGCTTTGCCACGACGGACGGGCGGACCTATTCGTTGCTGCCGAAAGTTCTTACTCTGGGCCATGCCTATTTGTCCTCGACCCCGCTCGCGGTCTCTGCGCAACCGTATCTGGACCGTCTTAGCGAGCAGCTGCATGAAGCCTGTAACCTCGCTACGCTTGAGGGCGATCAAGTGCTGTACATCGCACGTTCGGCCATCCCGCAGCGACTGATATCGGTGGATCTCAGTGTAGGCAGTCGTCTGCCCGCTTATTGCACCTCCATGGGACGCGTATTGTTGGCTGCGCTCGACGACGTCGAGTTGACTGATCACCTGTCGAATGCCGAACTGCAGCCCAGAACCAGTCGTACTCTGTCTACGCCGGAAGCGCTGTGGGAATGTCTGCAACAGGTGCGTCGCCAGGGCTGGTGTCTGGTCGACCAGGAGCTTGAGCAGGGTTTGCGCTCGATCGCTGTACCGGTTTTTGATTCGGCTGGCCACGTCGTGGCAGCCATGAATGTCAGCACCCATGCGGGGAGGGTGCCAGCGACGGATCTCGAGCGAAGGATCCTTCCGGTCATGCTGGCAGCCAGCCAGGAGCTGAGCACTCAGCTGTTCAGTCCGGTTTGATCATGTCATTGATGTGAATCAGCCAGGCGGACTTCTCTGGTTCGTTATCGGGCGATTGTGTTCGATTATCGGCCATATGCGACCTTGGTTGAATGCACGACTAGGTGGATAAGGCACACTATTTGATATCGGTTCGGGCTGGCTGAACACTCTAAGCATGTTCCGCAGCCCACCTGGCCCCAATCAGACGCTTTGTCGCGGGGGCTGTATGCGATGGATCGCCTGCATTGCCATGGACAGCAATTGACGACTCGCCAGATATCGAGTCGAGCGCCTTCACATACAAGAGCACCCTTATTATGGAAAGTCGCCTGCTTGGTGAAACGAGTCGCGTTTTTGCTAACGCTGATCCGTATTGCGTATCAGACTATGTCAACCAGCACGTCGGTTTGCATAGTATCCAGCTACCTAAGCGCGGACAGCCCAGCGCGGCCCTAAGTCACCGTGAATTCGGCAATCTCGATCTCTGTCGGATCGGTTATGGGGCCGGGGTGCACGTTACTTCGCCTGCGCTTGAAACCGTATTCCACCTGCAGATTCTGCTGCAAGGCAATTGTCTGTGGCGGGGCAAAAGCGAACAGCACCAGTTCAGACCTGGCGAGTTGTTGCTTATCAACCCTGATGATCCGGTGGATCTGACTTACTCGGACGACTGCGAGAAATTCATCATCAAGGTGCCCGCGGCGTTTCTGGACAAGGCTTGCACTGAAAACAACTGGCGGCGGCCGGCGGAAGGGATACGTTTCGCTGCGCGGCACAATATGAATCAGCTGGACGGCTTCATCAATCTGCTGACGATGATCTGTCACGAAGCCGAGGGCGATCAGAGCATGCCTATGGTTCGTGAACAGTACACGCGCATCGTCGCGTCCAAGCTGCTTGGGTTGCTGAGTAACAACGTCAGCCGTGAAGAGCTGAGCGAAAGCTGTCCGTCATTCGAGCGGGTTGCCCAGTACATCGACGAAAACCTCAAGCAGGACATCAGCATCGACCAGCTGGCACAGGCGGTACGCATCAGTCCGCGGTCGTTATATGCGTTGTTTGACCGGAACGCCGGGACCACTCCGAAGAACTATATTCGTGCTCGCAAGCTTGAGCGCGTCAGACAGTGTCTGTGCGATCCGGCGGTCAAGGTGCGCAACGTTACCGAGGTTGCGCTCGACTACGGGTTCATGCACCTGGGACGTTTTTCCGAGAATTACAAAGGCGCTTTCGGCGAGCTTCCTTCAGAAACGCTGCGGCGTCGTTAAGCCTGTTCGCATCGTAACCTACTGATATTCATACATGTTCTCTCTGTCCATGCACGCGACAGAGAGACGCTTTTTCGTGTCCGACATTCCGATTAGGTCCCCGTTCATCCGTATCCCGCTTGTTGCAGGAAACGGATAGCGTCAGTGCAGAAAGCGGATATTGCCCGACCCTGCTGCCACATAGTCTTCATCTTGTTGAAACAATAATGTGGAGCCTTGGCCATGACCTTGCGACCCGAATACCTCGATAACCTGCTGGAAGACGATCAAGAAAAGGGCACTTTTCGCTGTAAGCGTGAGATCTTCACCAACCCTCGTCTGTTCGAACTGGAGATGAAGCACATCTTCGAAGGCAACTGGCTGTATCTCGCGCATGAGAGCCAGATTCCGGAGAAGAATGACTACTACACGACCTATATGGGTCGCCAGCCGATTTTCATCGCGCGCAACAAGGAAGGCGAGCTGAACGCCTTCATCAACGCCTGCAGTCACCGTGGTGCGATGCTCTGTCGTTACAAGAGCGGCAACAAGTCCACTTACACCTGTCCGTTCCACGGCTGGACATTCAACAACTCCGGCAAGCTGCTCAAGGTCAAGGATCCCAAGGAAGCGGGTTACCCGGACAGCTTCAAATGTGACGGCTCACATGACCTGACCAAGGTTGCACGGTTTGAGTCCTATCGCGGATTCCTGTTTGGCAGCCTGCGCGAAGACGTTGCACCGCTGGACGAATTCCTCGGTGAATCGAGAAAGATTATCGACATGGTCGTCGACCAATCGCCGGACGGTCTCGAAGTGCTGCGCGGTGCGTCCACCTATGTCTACGAAGGCAACTGGAAGTTGCAGGCGGAAAACGGTGCCGACGGCTATCACGTCAGCGCCGTGCACTGGAACTACGCCGCCACCCAGAACCAGCGCAAGCTCCGTGAAGCAGGCGATGACGTCCGCGCCATGAGCGCCGGCGGCTGGGGCAAGAAGGGTGGTGGTTTCTATTCCTTCGAGAATGGCCACTTGCTGCTCTGGACCCGTTGGGATAACCCGGAAGACCGTCCGCTCTACAGCCGCCGCGAGGAAATGATCGAGGAATTCGGCCAGGCGCGTACTGACTGGATGATCGAACACTCCCGCAACCTGTGTCTGTACCCGAACCTGTACCTGATGGACCAGTTCGGCTCGCAATTGCGGGTCGCCCGTCCGCTGTCGGTCGACAAGACCGAAGTCACCATCTATTGCATTGCTCCCCGTGGCGAAAGCGCAGAAGCGCGCTCGCGTCGCATCCGCCAGTACGAGGATTTCTTCAACGTCAGTGGTATGGCGACTCCGGACGATCTGGAAGAATTCCGCGCGTGCCAGGAAGGTTACAAGGGTGCTGCAGCGGAATGGAACGACATGTCCCGTGGTGCCAAGCACTGGATCGACGGCGCGGATGAAGGCGCGGCGGAAATCGGTCTTGAGCCGATCATGAGCGGCGCGCGCAGTGAAGATGAAGGACTGTTCGTGCTCCAGCACAAGTTCTGGCAGGAATCGATCAAGCGGGCTGCCGAGAAAGAACAGGGCCAACTGATCCATGTGGAGGGCGCGTGATGACCATCTCCTACGAAACCGCACGTGACTTCCTGTACCGCGAAGCGCGGTATCTGGATGACAAGGACTGGGATAACTGGCTGGAACTGTACGCGGCTGACGCCACTTTCTGGATGCCCGCGTGGGACGATCAGGACCGGTTGACCGAGGATCCCCAGACCGAGATTTCGCTGATCTGGTACGGCAACCGCAGCGGGTTGGAAGACCGCGTGTTCCGCATACGTACCGACCGCTCCAGCGCCACGATGCCGGACACCCGCACCTCGCACAACATCAATAACCTCGAGTTGCTCGAGCAGGCTGATGGAATGTGCAAGCTGCGCTTCAACTGGCACACCCTGAGTTTTCGCTACAAGACCGTCGATCATTTCTACGGCACCAGCTTCTACACCCTTGACGTGCGTGGCGAGCAGCCGCTGATCAAGGCCAAGAAGGTCGTGCTGAAGAACGATTACATCCGCCAGATGATCGACGTTTACCATCTTTGAGGCCTCTGCCATGACCCACATGATTGCACTGAACTTTGAAGACGGCGTGACCCGCTTCATCGATACCAACCCCGGCGAAACCGTTGCCGACGCAGCCTACCGTCAGGGCATCAACGTGCCGCTGGACTGCCGCGATGGTGCCTGCGGAGCCTGCAAATGCAAGGCTGAATCCGGCCGCTACGACCTCGGAGAGGAATACATCGAGGACGCGCTGAGTGAGGACGAAGCTGAGCAGGGCTATGTGCTGACCTGCCAGATGGTTGCCGAGAGCGATTGCGTCATCAGCGTTCCGGCGTCAAGCGAGGTGTGCAAGACCACTCAGGTCAGCATCGAGGCCGAGATCAGCGATATTCGTCAGTTATCCGAAAGCACCATAGCGTTGTCGCTCAAGGGTGAGGCCCTGCATCGCCTGGCGTTCCTGCCGGGTCAGTATGTGAATCTGCAGGTGCCTGGCAGCGATCAGACCCGCGCCTATTCCTTCAGTTCCATGCCGCGCGAAGGCGAGGTCAGCTTTTTGATCCGCAACGTGCCGGGCGGATTGATGAGCAGCTTCCTGACGGGCATGGCCAAGGCCGGCGATACGCTGAACCTGGCGGGCCCGCTGGGCAGCTTCTATCTGCGCGACATCAAGCGTCCGCTGTTGTTGCTGGCCGGTGGAACCGGTCTCGCACCCTTCACTGCGATGCTCGACAAGATTGCTGCGCAGGGAAGCGAGCATCCCCTGCATCTGATCTATGGGGTGTCGCAGGATCACGACCTGGTGGAAATGGAAAAGCTCGACGACTTTGCCGAGCGCATCCCCAATTTCACCTACAGCACGTGCGTGTCCAGCCCGGATACCGCGCACCCGCTCAAAGGGTACGTCACCCAGCATATCGAACCGAAGCATCTGAATGATGGGGAAGTGGACGTTTACTTGTGTGGGCCGCCGGCGATGGTTGAATCGGTAAGCCAGTACCTGCGTGAGCAGGGCCTGGAGCCGGTGAATTTCTTCTTCGAAAAATTCGCAGCGAGCGCCTGATCTCTTCAGGCGCCAGCCCATCAACGTACAGGACTGCTGACATGACTCAACGTTTCTGCAACAAGGTTGCCGTCATCACCGGCGCGGCGCAGGGAATCGGCCGGCGCGTCGCCGAGCGCATGGCTGCGGAAGGTGGCCAGCTGGTGCTGGTTGACCGTTCCGAACTGGTACACGAGCTGGCCATCGAGCTTGGCGCGCAGGGAGCCGAAGTGCTGACGCTGACGGCTGACCTCGAACAGTTTGCTGGCTGCAATGAAGTGATGAAGGCCGCCGTCGAGCGCTTCGGTCGTCTGGATATCCTGATCAATAACGTCGGCGGCACCATCTGGGCCAAGCCCTTCGAGCACTATCAGGAACATGAGATAGAAGCCGAAGTGCGGCGTTCATTATTCCCGACGCTGTGGTGCTGCCACGCCGCCTTGCCACAGATGCTGGAGCAGGGTGGCGGAGCCATTGTCAACGTCTCGTCCGTGGCGACCCGCGGTGTAAACAGGGTGCCCTATGGCGCGGCCAAGGGTGGCGTGAACGCCCTGACTGCCTGTCTTGCGCTGGAAACGGCTGGCCGCGGCGTGCGGGTGAACGCTACCGCGCCAGGCGGGACCGAAGCACCGCCGCGTCGCATACCACGTAACACCGCCGAGCAGAGCGAACAGGAAAAGATTTGGTATCAGCAGATCGTCGATCAGACCGTGGACAGCAGCCTGATGAAACGCTACGGCACGATCGACGAGCAGGTCGGCGCGATCCTCTTTCTGGCCTCTGAGGAGGCAACGTACATCACCGGTGTGACGCTACCCGTGGCAGGCGGTGATCTTGGTTGATCCGCTACATCGCCCGAACCCACGTAAGAGAACTGGAATGCTATGACTCAAGTACTGATCGAGAACATCGAGACGGTCATCGTCGATCTGCCGACCATCCGTCCGCACAAGCTGGCGATGCACACCATGCAGAACCAGACGCTGGTGATCGTTCGCCTGCGCTGTTCGGATGGCATTGAAGGTCTGGGTGAATCCACCACGATTGGCGGCTTGGCCTATGGCAACGAGAGCCCGGAAAGCATCAAGCAGAACATTGATAGCCATTTCGCGCCGCTGCTGGTCGGGCAGGACGCCGCCAATATCAATGCCGCCATGCTGCGTCTGGACAAATCCATCACTGGTAACACCTTCGCCAAGTCCGGCATCGAAAGCGCGTTGCTTGATGCCCAGGGCAAGCGGCTGGGGTTGCCGGTCAGTGAACTGCTGGGCGGGCGCGTACGGGATGGCCTGGAGGTCGCCTGGACACTGGCCAGCGGCGATACGGCAAAGGACATCGCCGAAGCCGAGCAGATGCTCGATATTCGCCGCCACCGCATTTTCAAGCTGAAGATCGGTGCCAACGAGGTGAACCAGGACCTGCGCCATGTCATCGCCATCAAGCAGGCGCTGGGCGACCGTGCCAGCGTACGCGTCGACGTCAATCAGTACTGGGACGAGTCCGTGGCGATCCGCGCTTGCCAGGTGCTGGGCGACAACGGCATTGATCTGATCGAGCAGCCGATTTCCCGGATCAACCGCGGTGGGCAGATCCGCCTCAATCAGCGCAGCCCCGCACCCATCATGGCCGATGAATCCATCGAGAGCGTCGCGGACGCCTTCAGTCTGGCTGCCGACGGCGCCGCCAGCATCTTTGCCTTGAAAATCGCCAAGAATGGCGGCCCGCGCGCCGTGTTGCGCACGGCGCAGATCGCCGAAGCTGCCGGTATTTCGCTGTATGGCGGAACCATGCTGGAAGGTTCGGTGGGCACCATGGCTTCCGCGCATGCATTCGTCACGCTGAACAAGCTGACCTGGCACACCGAACTGTTCGGCCCGCTGTTGTTGACGGAAGAAATTGTCGTCGAGGCGCCCGTGTATCGCGACTTCCAACTCGAAGTGCCGCGCAATCCGGGGCTCGGCCTGACTCTGGACGAAGACCGCCTGGCGTTCTTCCGTCGCCGCTAATCCATTACCCCTCAGAGGAACTGAATATGCTGTTTCACGTAAAGATGACCGTCAACCTGCCGGTCGATATGGACCCGGCGCAGGCCGCGAAGATCAAGGCTGAAGAAAAGGCCCTGGCCCAGGGACTGATGCGCGAAGGCAAGTGGCGTCACCTGTGGCGCATCGCCGGCTTTTATGCCAACTACAGCGTGTTTGACGTTGCCAGCGTCGATGAACTGCACAACACGCTGATGAGCTTGCCGCTTTACCCCTACATGGATATCGAGGTCGACGCGTTATGCCGTCACCCCTCATCCATCCGTGACGATGACCGCTGATTTCCATTAGAACAAGAGAGGTAGATACCATGTCCGTGACCATCACACAGAACACTGAAATCCAGAAGTTTTTCGAAGAAGCCAGCGGCTTCGGTAACGAGCAGGGCAGCCCGCGGGTCAAGGCGCTGGTGCATCGCATCCTGCAGGATACCGCCCGGATCATCGAAGACCTGGACGTAACCCAGGACGAATTCTGGACCGCCGTTGATTACGTCAATCGTCTGGGCGCCAGCGGCGAAGCCGGTCTGGTTGTCGCAGGCCTGGGGCTCGAGCATTTCCTTGATCTGCTGCAGGACGCCAAGGACGAACAGGTCGGTCAGACCGGCGGCACCCCCCGCACCATCGAAGGGCCGTTGTATGTGGCTGGCGCACCGATCTGTGAAGGCGAGGCGGTCATGTATGACGGCGAAGAGCAGGGCACGCCGCTGTTCCTTTCCGGCCGCGTAGTTGATCTCGACGGCCAGCCCGTTGTCGGCGCAACGGTCGATCTGTGGCACGCCAACGAGCAGGGCAACTATTCCTACTTCGACAAGAGCCAGCCGGAATACAACCTGCGTCGCCGGATCATCACCGATGCCGAAGGCTACTACCGCGCACGCAGCATCGTTCCGTCCGGGTATGGCTGCTCGCCTGAGGGTCCGACTCAGGAAGTACTGGATCAGCTGGGGCGTCACGGCCAGCGTCCTGCGCACGTGCACTTCTTCATCTCGGCGCCGGGTTATCGTCACCTGACCACTCAGTTCAACTTCGCTGGCGATGAGCACCTGTGGGATGACTTTGCCTACGCTACCCGTGAAGGTCTGATCGCCGATATCCAGTTCACCGAAGATGATGCCGCAGCGCGCGAGCGGGGTGTTGAAGGCCGTTTCGCGACGATCGATTTCGACTTCCAGCTCCAGCCTGCGCCGGCCGCGGATGCGGAGCAGCGCAGCGGACGTCCGCGTGCTTTGCAGGAAGCCTGACGTGAGGCGGGTTTCGTCCCGCTCTTTGTTCTGACGCCGGTTCACAAGACCGGCGTCTTTCTCCGGCCAGCCCTGCGATACCCTTCGCAGGTGCTGGCCGGAGCCTGGTCAGGATCTGCGCCAACCCCTTCCTCTATCCTGTGACGAGATGCCATGAAAACCCTGGTTAAGGATTTTTCTCCGTCCGCTGCAGTGGCCGGATTTATCGCCACCGTTATCTCTTATGCGGGCCCACTGGTTATCGTCTTCCAGGCTGCCGAAAGCGCCGGTATGCCGCACGCCGTGCTGTCATCCTGGGTCTGGGCAATATCCATCGGCAGCGCCGTGCTCGGTATTGGCTTGAGCCTGCGATACAGGGTCCCCGTGATCATTGCCTGGTCGGCACCGGGCTCTGCGCTTCTGGTCTCGTTACTGCCTGAAGTCAGTCTCAATGAAGCGGTGGGCGCCTATATTCTCGCCTCTGTGATCATTTTTATCGTTGGGGTGACCGGCGCTTTCGACCGGATCATCCGCAAACTGCCCGCTGCGATTGCCGCCGGGATGCTTGCGGGAATCCTGTTCCGTTTCGGGACCGGACTATTCGTATCGCTGGAGTCGCAGCCGATTCTGGTGCTGGCAATGTTCGTCACCTATCTGCTGGGCAAACGGTTAATGCCACGCTACGCGGTGATGGCCGTATTGGTGGTGGGTTGCCTGATCGCGCTGGCCAGCGGTGATATGCGCCAGGACGCGTTGGTCGTTGGGCTAGCCATACCGGTCTGGATC
This sequence comes from Pseudomonas sp. gcc21, assembly GCF_012844345.1. Lineage (NCBI taxonomy): Bacteria > Pseudomonadati > Pseudomonadota > Gammaproteobacteria > Pseudomonadales > Pseudomonadaceae > Pseudomonas > Pseudomonas sp. gcc21. The sequence continues at coordinate 292,828 of NZ_CP051625.1, forward strand.
ACCCCTGAGTTCAGTCTGTCGGCTGCGCTGAATATTGCGTTGCCGCTGGTAATGGTCGCGCTGACCGGGCAGTTCGTACCCGGTATTGCGGTCATGCGTGCCTCGGGATATTCGACCCCTGCGAGCCCGATTATCAGCAGCAGTGCAGTGGGCTCGTTACTGCTGGCCCCGTTTGGCTGCCACGGCCTGACGCTGGCGGCGATTACTGCCGCTATCTGCACCGGGCCGGAAGCGCACCCGGACCCGGGGCGGCGCTACGTAGCCGGTGTGGTTGGCGGGCTTACCTATCTGCTACTCGGGCTGTTTGGTGCCACGCTGGTCTCGCTATTCACCGCATTTCCCGCTGAGCTGATTGCTGCGCTTGCCGGTCTCGCCCTGTTTGCCGCCATAGCCGGCGCGCTCACCAGTGCAATGGCGATACCCAGTGACCGGGAGGCGGCATTGATTACCTTTCTGGTAACCGCGTCCGGCATGTCCTTCCTCGGGCTGTCCGCTGCGTTCTGGGGCCTGATCTTCGGGGTAGCGGCGCATCTGCTGCTGACCCTGCGCCGACCCACACCGGAGCAGCAAGTTATGGAGGAAGAACCAGCTCGCTGATCTAAGCGCCGGGTTCCACCCCGACAGGGGTGCTTGTTTGCAGGTATCGCGCCATATGGTTCGATAATCGAACAGGAATCCGATAATCGGATTGTTTGCGGCGTTGCGTCCGCATAAGGTAGGACTCACGCCACCCCCGCCGGTGGCTCCCCTCATTCAATCGAGAGCTATACCGATGTCCAAGATCATTTCCCTTGCCGAAGCGATTGACCGCTTCGTCAACGATGGCGACAGCATCGCCCTCGAAGGCTTCACTCATCTCATTCCGACCGCTGCGTCGCATGAGATCATTCGTCAGAACAAACAGGATCTGACCCTCATCCGCATGACACCCGATCTGGTATATGACCTGTTGATCGGTGCCGGCTGCGCGAAGAAGCTGGTTTTCTCCTGGGGCGGCAATCCGGGTGTCGGATCGCTGCACCGTCTGCGCGATGCGGTGGAGAAGGGTTGGCCCAAGCCGTTGGAAATCGAAGAACACAGCCATGCTGATCTGGCCAATGCCTACATTGCCGGCGCATCCGGTCTACCCTTCGCCGTGCTGCGCGCCTACGCCGGCTCGGACCTGCCCAAGGTCAATCCGCTGATCAAGAGCGTCACCTGTCCGTTTACCGGCGAGAAACTCGCTGCAGTGCCTTCGGTACGCCCTGACGTTACGGTGATTCATGCGCAGAAGGCTGACCGCAAGGGCAATGTGCTGCTCTGGGGCATCCTTGGTGTGCAGAAAGAAGCCGCGCTGGCAGCCAAACGCTGCATCGTCACGGTCGAGGAAATCGTCGACGACCTGGAAGCACCAATGAATGCCTGCGTGCTGCCGCAGTGGGCGTTGACCGCCGTCTGCCACGTGCCGGGCGGGGCGCACCCTTCCTATGCGCTGGGCTATACCGAGCGCGACAACCGTTTCTACCAAAGCTGGGATCCGATCGCCCGCGACCGTGAAACCTTTTCCGCCTGGATTGATGAATATATCCGCGGCACCGCTGATTTCGGTGCTTTTGTTGAGAAACTCAGCCAGACCAGGCTTGCCGCACCGCAGGAGGGCAAATAATGACTGCCTACACCACCAATGAAATGATGACCGTGGCTGCTTCCCGGCGCCTGAAGAATGGTGCTGTGTGTTTCGTCGGGATCGGCCTGCCATCCAAGGCAGCCAACCTGGCGCGGCTGACCACCTCGCCTGATGTAGTACTGATCTATGAGTCCGGCCCGATTGGCTGCAAGCCCAGTGTCTTGCCGCTTTCGATCGGTGACGGTGAGCTGGCTGAGACCGCCGACACCGTTGTGCCTACCGGCGAGATTTTCCGTTACTGGCTGCAGGGCGGGCGCATCGACGTCGGCTTTCTTGGCGCAGCCCAAGTGGATCGCTTCGGCAATATCAACACCACGGTAATCGGTGACTACAATCAGCCCAAAGTGCGTCTGCCGGGTGCCGGTGGCGCACCGGAAATTGCCGGCAGCGCGAAGGAAGTGCTGATCATCCTCAAACAGTCGCATCGCACCTTTGTCGACAAGTTGTCATTCATCACTTCGGTCGGCCACGGTGAAGGCGGCGAGCATCGACAGCAGCTGGGCCTGCCTGGTGCCGGGCCGGTAGGCATCATCACCGACCTGTGCATCATGGAGCCGGAGGAGGGCACCCGCGAATTCGTCGTCACCTCGCTGCATCCGGGTATCGCACGGGAGCAGGTGATCGAGAACACCGGCTGGGAAATCCGTTTCGCCGACACTGTGCGTGAGACCGAAGCGCCAAGGCCTGAAGAACTCGAAGCGCTACGTGCGCTGGAAGCGCGTACGGCGGCCGCCCACGGGCAGGCAGGCGGCGAAGAATGAGCCGCTCAGCCGCTGCGCACTCGATGTGATTTGATCGAGAGATTGGTCGCCCCGGACTGTCTTATTGGCATCCGGGGCGTCTTGCGTTCGAGCTGCCTGTCCATGGCGCCTGATAAGCTCTGAACACGCACCTTTTAACTTTGTAAATGGAGCCATCTATGCCCTTTATAGAAACTGCCAACGGCACGCTGCATTATCAGCTTGAGGGGCCAGCCGGTGCGCCGGTCCTGGTACTGAGTAATTCCCTCGGCACCGAGCTCGCCATGTGGGATACGCAGATGCCCGCCTTTATCAATGAGTTGCAGGTGTTGCGTTATGACACCCGCGGTCACGGCAGGTCCGAGGTGAGTGAGGGGTTTTACAGCATCGAGCAGCTTGGGCAGGACGTGCTCGCATTGCTGGATGCGTTACACATCGAACGCGCATCATTCTGCGGTCTGTCGATGGGTGGCCTGATCGGGCAATGGCTTGGTATCAACGCCGGCCAGCGCATCGACAAGCTGGTCCTGTGCAATACCGCCGCCAAGATCGCCAATGATGAGGTCTGGAACGGCCGTATCGAGACGGTCCTGAAGGGCAGGGAGCAGGCCATGCGCGAGCTGCGCGACGGCTCTGTGGCACGCTGGTTCACTCCTGATTACGCCGCAGCCAACCCGCAGACGGTGGAACGTATCACCCGCATGCTGGAGACCACGTCGCCCGAGGGTTATGCCGCTAACTGTGCCGCGGTCAGGGACGCAGACTTCCGCGGCCAACTCGAATCGATCACGGCACCAACCCTGATCATCACCGGCAGCGCTGACGAGGTCACCACAACTGAACACGGCCGGGCTATGCAGGCTTCGATCGCGGATGCTGAGCTGGTCGAGTTCGAGGCTGCGCACCTTTCCAATGTTCAGGCTGGAGACACCTTTACCGAGGCGGTGCTGGCCTTCATCAGAAAATAGCCGGCTGGTCATTCCCCTCAGCAACGCGGCCGGCAGGGCACCGGCCGCTGCTACACTCCACTTATCGGGACGGGATATCAGTACGAGGTGTGGCTTGCGGATTTCGTCAGAAAATTCGCGCCGACGTCACGGCGAGCTTTCTTCGCGGCAGGACTGTCAGTAAGCTGCGCCGTTTCCGCGCTGCGTCAGTGTCGGTGCCCACTAGTCAGGGGCCCCGCGCTGCAACCTCAGTGTCAACCAAACCCGTTATGGCTATTGGGAACGGCTCGATTGTCCGGCGCTCCCGGACGTTAGGCTATCTTTAAGCTGAGCCAACCCACTTGATAACCAGACTGTACGTGGAGTTTCAATGCCCAAAGCCCTTACCGCCTTCTCGTCGCTCTATTTCGCCACGTTATTGATGCTGCTGGGCAGCGGCCTGCTGAGTACCTATATCGGTCTGAGCCTGTCTGCGCGCGGGGTGAGCGAGATCTGGATCGGTGCACTGATGACCTGTTATTACGTGGGGCTGGTCGGAGGTGCATCGGTCGGCCATAGATTGATTGCGCGGGTAGGGCACATACGCGCGTTCGTAGCCAGCGCCGGCGTGGTCACCGCCTCGGTGTTGGGCCATGCCCTGTCGGAAAGCGTGCAGCTGTGGCTGTTACTACGCATTCTGGTGGGCATGGCGATGATGTGCCAGTACATGGTTCTGGAAAGCTGGCTCAATGAGCAGGCTGAATCCCATCAGCGCGGGACAGTTTTTGCAGGCTATATGGTGGTGACCTTCCTGGGTCTGATGCTCGGTCAGTTTGTATTTACTCTGATGCCGGAGCTGAATATCCGCCATATCCTGTTCGTCGCCATGTGCTTTTCGCTCTGTCTGGTACCGGTGGCGGTGACGAAAAGCCTGCACCCGGCGCCGCTGCATCCCGCACCGCTACGTATAGGTTTCTTCGTCAGACGCGTTCCCCTGGCGCTGGGGACGATAGCGGTGTCGGGACTTTTGCTGGGGTCGTTCTACGGCATGGCGCCGGTATACGCTTCGGGTATGGGGCTGGGGACTTCTGAAGTCGGTGTGTTCATGGCTGTAGCGATCGGCTCGGGGTTGTTGGCGCAGTGGCCGGTGGGCTGGATGTCTGATCGTCTTGATCGTAGCCAGCTGATTCAGCTGAACGCCATTATTCTCACCGGGGTTACGCTGGTGATGGGACTGGCAGTAGTACCCGGATATGCACTGCTGGTGCTGGCCGGGCTATTTGGCATCCTCGCCTTTACGCTTTATCCGCTTGCGGTGGCGCTGGCCAACGACCACGTCGAACCCGAAGAGCGGGTATTGCTTTCGGCGATGTTGCTGGTGACCTTCGGGCTTGGTGCCAGCGCCGGCCCCTTGGCCAGCTCGGCGCTGATGAAGGTCGGCGGGCCTGGCATGCTGTATGTATTCATGGCGATATCCAGCATGTTCCTGGTTATCAATGTGCGTCCGAGCCGGGTTACCGGCGAACACCTGCAGGCCGAACCGAGCCATTACATGCCTGCGGCGGGTAACCTCGCCAGTTCACCGCTATCCGCTGCACTGGATCCGCGCGTCGATGAACAGATAGTTGACGATCAAATGCGCGATGATGCGGATGGTTATCCAAGCGCAGCGGATCTCGATGCGGACCAGGAAGATCATCGTCCCGGTTGAGCTGATCAGAACGCACCGTTCATGCTCTGCTAGGCAGCGTTTCGGGCGCGTCGAAGGGGGCTGGTGCTGTCTTAGAACACTGGCGTAGCGCAGGCGCGCTCCCTGGGGTTGGTGAACGCCTGCTCGCCGACAGGGTGTATTTGTAGTCGGCTTCTTCTAACGGGTCGAAGAGGTTCGGGGTGTTGCAGACATTGGTGTAGCGCAGGCGCGCTACATCTCCAGGCACTGCGCAGCGGCTTGGGCTGGGTCCGGGGTGTCTCCGGTTAATATCAGAACAGGTCGTCGCGCTTTTCCAGTCGGCGCGCCTCGCGCTGCAGGTAGTTGACGAAGCGGTCCACCTGCCGCTGAGCCTGAGGGCTGGGCTGTCTGAATCTCAGGCCGACATGGGACTCGTCGCGCTTTTCGTCATAGGACACGTGGCGTACTTCGACCGCCAGATCCAGTGTTCCTATCTCAGGCAGATCCAGCTGGCAGGCCTCGATAATGGCGCCAGGACGGAGCGCGTGCGCCTGATCTGAAGCAAAGAGCGCCTTGCACCCGGTTGCGGATACGTCGAACAGGTGTCCGCTCAGCCGAAACGTTTCGCTGTGCAGCGTCACGCCTGTTTCCAGTGGCCGTTGGACGACGGCTCGAAATGCGCCACGTTTCTGATGGTAGATGAGCTGTTCAGGAAGGGCCGCGCAGTATGCCGGCGCGCCTTCCAGAATGACCCGCTGCGCGGCGACGCAATGCCAGCGCATGTGCACGCCTTCATGCCAGGCATCAATCCGGAATGACTCGCCTTCGGTGATGTACCGGTCGCCTTCTTTCGGGACCAGTTCGTCGATCCAGAGCTGCTTGCCCGCCGGGTCGATAGCGACGATGAAGCTCTGAAATTTCTGGCTACGTTCGGGAAAACTGACGATCAGCTGGTCGCGGGAATGCAGCAGCGTCTTCAACAGCGCATTGATCTCGATGGGCGAGCGGACTTCCCTGGGCGGCTGCGGACCGGTTTCTGGCGCTAGTAAGCTGGACACTGAAAAATCTCGACAATAGGCATGGCAAGGGAAGCATTGTATAGCATGCTGGCTATGAGCCACCCAATCCTTATGCGCCTTGTTGTTGGCTAGCCGGATCTCGCCGTGGACGGACCCTAGGCTTTGATTATTGGCCGCTGCGAATGGCTTCGCTTGGCGAGGCCCTGGCGGTCGTAAACGGCCTGGCTTGATTCGCCCTGATTGCGTATCAGGTCAAGCAGGTGACTGTTGGCGTGCTGGCTATGGCGTACCAATCGCGCGTTGCGCAAATTGGCGTCGCGGCAACGGGTCAGGTATTGCCTGAGGGACTGGTAGCTTTCGAACAACTCGTTCTGACCGAGCGACTCCAGAAACGCTTCCATGTCCTGTTCGGGTGTCTTGCCCAGCTGACGTGCCTGATCATTGATCTGCTGGTCATGCCCGTTCAGCGCAGACACAAGTGGAGCCTTGCTGTTCAGTAGCGACTCAAGCGTGACCATGTCGTTCTGTATCAATGCCTCCTGCTCCCTGTCGAGCAGCTCTATGAACTGTTCGCAGTCACTGGCGGCTTGATCAAATAGCTGCTTGAGTGTCATCTGTTTCTCCACAGACCCGGGGCGTCTCAGTCTTCCAGACCCAACAGTTTATCGGCAATGCGGCCGCTGTCCGGCTTGTAACTGCCATCAGCTATTGCTTGTTTGAGCTGCGCTACCCGTTCGCTGTCCACTTCCGGCAAGTCCTTTAGCCGTGCTTCGATTGATTTCATTTGCTGAGCCTGATCGCTCAGCTTGACTGACGACTCCCCCGGAGCGGATTTATCCACGCCCGGCTTGTCAGTTACGTTGTTTTCCACCGCCACGTCGCGTTTGCCTGCAGCCGCGTCGGCCTGGGCTGTGCGCCCGGCGCTGTTGGCTCCGTTGGCGGTGTTGAAGTTGATAACCATGGTTTTATCCTCAGACTGAATGCTTTGCTAATAGCTGTAACGGCCGAGGCAGCTAAACCTTTAGTACTGGTGAGCAAACTATGTGGACTGGTTCGCATTTAGCGCCCAGCGTGTCGAATACGCAGTATAGCCAAGTTCGTCAGGCGTATCACATTGCCACCGACACCTGACCCGGGGCGACAACCCTTGCGCTGACCGTACGGCCGGAGCGCGTGTTCCTGACGCGGATTTGTGCGCCCACCGTGCCGCCTTCCAGCGCTTCTCCGGGCATCTTCACCGATATCTGCGTATTGGCGGCGCTGATCACGACCTTGTCTCCGCGTTTGACGATTTCATCCTGCTCCAGTTGCGCTGGACTGACAACGGTATCGGCGGCGACTGGCCTGCGCAGACGCATGCCCACCGCCTGTTGCGGATCGGTCAGATAAGCGCCATTGAGCAAGCCTGTATCGCGTTCGACCAAGGCGACATCACCGGCACCGATTACCTCCTGCCGGCCCATCGGACGCACGGCGACCAGAACATCCTCAAACAGACTGACCTGCGCAGGTACGAACAATCGCCATCGCACGTCGCTCTCGCAGGAAAGGCGCACCGTGACGCGGCCCACCGGCACGGCAGGGCTTTCCAGACTGGCTTTCAGTGCCTCGTCCGGGCAGACGGCGAGTCGTAAACGCGGATCCAGGCGATTGACCTCGATACTGTAGCGAGCCTGTCGAGTGCTCTGCTGCAGATGCGTTTGAATTTCGCCCTCAAGAAAAGCCGTAGTCGCGCCGATAAGCTGATTTATAAGCGGGCTGGCAGACAGGCTCGCAGAGAACAGCATGGTCAGCGCGGCGCAGTGAGTACTGAAACGCATACAGGAAACCTTAAAGAGATGGCGCCGGGTTTATGTCGCTTTGCATCCTTGCAGCAAGAAATGTGCCGCGCTTCGGTAAGCCGCACCCTATACAAGCCGTCCCCTATATAGTGAGGAGTCACCCATGGCTGGCGTAATGGACTCGGTCAATCAGCGCACCCAGCTGGTTGGCGAGAATCGCCTCGAATTGCTGCTGTTCCGTCTGGCCGGCGGCCAGCTTTACGGCATCAACGTGTTCAAGGTCAAAGAAATTCTGCAGTGCCCGAAGCTGACGGTACTTCCACGACTGAATTCAGTGGTACGCGGAGTCGCACATATCCGTGGCGGTACCTTGCCGATCATTGATTTGCGCAAGGCCATCGGCGGGCCGGGTCTGGCTGACCTGGCCAATACTTTCGTGATCATCACCGAATATAATTACCGGGTTCAGGGCTTCCTGGTCAGCGGCGTCGAACGCATCGTCAATCTGAACTGGTCCGAAATTCATCCACCGCCCCGGGGCAGTGGTCGTGATCATTACCTGACCGCAGTGACGCGGGTCGATGATCGCCTGGTCGAGATCATTGATGTGGAGCGGATTCTGGCCGAAGTGGTGCCATTGCAGGAGAATGTCAGCGCTGGCGTGATTGATGAGCAGGCTCAGGCTGCGGCGGTTTCACGCAAGGTATTGATCGTTGATGATTCATCAGTGGCACGAAAGCAGGTGTCTCGTTGTCTGCAGGAAGTAGGGGTGGAGATCGTCGCCCTTAATGACGGACGCCAGGCGCTGAACTGGCTGAAAGCGCTGGCTGATTCCGGCGAAGACGTGTCGCAGAGCTTGCTGATGATGATCTCGGATATTGAAATGCCCGAGATGGACGGGTATACCCTCACCGCAGAGGTGCGGAACGATCCGCGACTCCATGGCTTGCACGTTATTTTGCACACATCCTTGTCCGGTGTATTCAACCAGGCGATGGTAAAAAAGGTAGGCGCGGATGATTTTCTCGCAAAATTCAAACCAGACGAGCTTGCCCGTCGGGTCATCGACAGGCTGCACGCGCCGCGTGGGGGGCCAGTTTGACGGAGGCGCCTTTTATACAGCGGGGCGGATCGTTTGACATCTGAACAGCAGCATTTCCATCAGTTTCGTGATTTCCTCGAGAAATCATGCGGTATCGTTCTGGGCGATAACAAACAGTACCTGGTCGCCAGCCGGCTCAACCGACTGATGGAGCAGCAGGGTATCAATCACCTGGGTGAGCTGGTCCAGCGTATCCAGAGCCAACCCCGTGGAGGACTGAAGGAATCGGTCATCGACGCGATGACGACTAACGAAACCCTCTGGTTTCGTGATGGTTATCCCTTCGAGGTGCTCAAGAACCGACTGATACCGGATTTCATCAAGTCCAACCCCGGTCAGCGTTTGCGTATCTGGTCCGCTGCGTGCTCTTCAGGGCAGGAGCCCTATTCGCTGAGCATGGCGATTGACGAGTTCGAGCGCAGCGATCCCGGTCAGCTGCGCTCCGGTGCAAGTATCGTTGCGACTGATCTCTCCGGCGGGATTTTGACGGCAGCCAGAAACGCGGAGTACGACAGCCTTTCTATTGGCAGGGGTTTGGCCCAGGACCGATTGGTTCGTTATTTCGACCAGTCGTCACCGGGAAAATGGCGAGTCAAGGCTCCCATCCGCAGCCGCGTCGAATTTCGCGCGCTGAATTTGCTGGAGAGCTATGCGATCCTGGGCAAGTTCGACATCGTATTTTGCCGGAACGTGCTTATCTATTTTTCCGCCGAACGCAAGAAGGACATCCTCAGGCGCATCCATGCGACCCTGAAGCCCGGCGGTTATCTGATGCTGGGTGCATCGGAGGCGCTGAACGGCCTCCCTGAGCTGTATCAGATGGTGCAGTGCAATCCGGGGATTGTGTACCAGGCCAAGTAAGCCTCATCGCGAGACCTCAAGAGCGTCGCGCTCGGCCCTCAATTCGCTACAGGTTGCGATTCAGTTTCGCTTCGCTAACCTCTTAACTCTTTCCTGTTGTGCCTAATCATTCGACGCACTTTTTGCCGCCTGGCAGACGGCGGTGCCGGTAAACCGTTGCCACCGGCCGCTTCCTGATCGCCTTATCTCCTTGAAAAATAAAGCAATGCATTTATGGCATGCCAATTGCTTTAGATCCTGATGACACCAAAGCGGCGGCAATTTGGCCGCGGTCAGGATTGAAGAGTGAGGAGGCTGGGATGAGCTTGAGTTTCGACCGAGCACTGGGGTTGCACGAAAAGGCGCTGGGCTTCAGGGCCGATCGCGCTGCCGTGCTTGCCAACAATATTGCCAACGCCGATACCCCCGGCTACAAGGCGCGGGATGTGGATTTTGCGGCCGTTCTCGAAGCTGAGAAAACCGGAGCAAGCAAACCTTTCAAGGCAATCCAGACTCACTCGCAGCATCTGGCGGCGGAAGGGTTTATCGACCAGGCCGCGGGGCTGCGTTACCGCATCGCCGCGCAGCCGTCCATCGATGGCAATACGGTTGATACCCAGGTCGAGCAGGCCAGATACGCCGAGAACGCTATCGAATTCCAGGCCAGCTTCACCTTCCTCAACAGCAAGTTCAAGGGGCTGATGACAGCCCTGCGCGGAGATTGATCATGTCCCTTAGCCAGGTTTTCAACATCGCCGGTTCCGGCATGAGCGCCCAGTCACTGCGGCTCAACACCGTCGCCAGCAACATCGCCAACGCCGAAACGGTTTCAAGCAGCGTCGACGAAACCTACCGCGCGCGGAATCCGGTCTTCGCCACCGTATTCAGTCAGCAACAAAACATCGGTGGCGGGTCGCTGTTTGCACCTGAGCATGAGGCGGGCAGCGGGGTAGAGGTGCGCGGTATCGTCGAATCGGACGCAGCGCTTCAGCCTCGCTATCAGCCTGACCACCCGATGGCTGACGAGGAAGGGTACGTGTTTTATCCCAACGTGAACGTGGTTGAAGAGATGGCCAACATGATGTCCGCCTCGCGCTCCTATCAGACCAACGTTGAAATCATGAACACCGCCAAAACCATGCTGCAGCGCGTGCTGACGCTGGGCCAGTAAGGAGTTGTAGACCATGAGTGTCAGTAACAATCTCGCCGTTGGCGACAGCCTGCTGGATCAGTACAAGGTCGACCAGTCGCGTTTCGCCAAAGGTGACGAGCTCGGCAAGAACGAGTTCATGAACCTGCTGGTCGCGCAGATGAATAACCAGGATCCGCTGTCGCCCCAGGACAACGGCGAGTTCATCGCGCAGCTGGCGCAGTTCAGTACCGTCGAAGGTATTGAGAACATGAATACCTCCATGGATTCGCTGCTCAGCGGCTATCAGTCTTCCCAGGCCTTGCAAGCGTCGTCGCTGGTCGGACGCAGTGTCATCGTGCCGACCATGAACGCCATGGTCGATACGCAGGAAGGTGTCGAGGGGCAACTGGCGCTGACGCAGCGCAGCGACAACGTTTCGGTCAACGTCTATGACGAAAAAGGCAGCTTGGTTTCAACAGTGAACATGGGCGCGAAAGAAGCCGGCATGCTGGACTTCAAATGGGACGGCAAGAACGGCAGCGGCGAAACCTTGCCGGCCGGCAAATACAAATTCGAAGCTCAGGCCTCCATAAATGGTGAGAACAAACAGCTCGCAACCCTGCTGCCAGCCAATGTCGACAGCGTGTCGCTTGGCATGGGCAAGGGTGGCGAGATGGTTCTCAATCTGGCCGGACTCGGCAGTATCGGTCTTTCTGAAGTTCTGACTATCAGCAAATAACGTCGTCCGACAAACCGGACAAGGAGTACAGCATGTCTTTCAATACAGGTTTGAGTGGTATCCGGGCGGCGGCATCCGAGCTGAATATCACCGGTAACAACATCGCCAACGCCGGCACGGTGGGGTTCAAGGGTTCACGTGCCGAGTTCGCAGATGTCTATGCAGCCTCAGTTTTAGGCACGGGCAGCAATGCAGTCGGTAGTGGTGTCGCTACTGGTGATGTCGCGCAGCTGTTCAACCAGGGTGCAGTCAACTTCACCGAGAACAGTCTGGACCTGGCCATCAACGGCAACGGCTTCTTTGTCACCAGCAACAACGGTGCGCTGAGTTATACCCGTGCCGGTTACTTTGGCACTGACAGCCAGGGCAATATCGTCAATAACTTTGGTGAGCGGTTGCAGGGCTTTGGCGTCAACGAAGCGACCGGCACCATCAATGAAGGTGTACAGACGGATTTAAGAGTGGATACCAAGGCGGCTAATCCGCGGGCGACTTTGAATGTGGCCTCCACGCTCAACCTGAATTCGACAAGCGTACGTCAGCCGATATGGGAGCAGGCTTTCGAGGCCGCCCGTACCGCTGCGTTGGCGCCGACACCTGAACAAATCACCGCCGCAGAAAATGCGGGGCAAGCTGCCTACGATGGGGTCGTCTTGTCAGATCCGCCTACCGAACAGGAGCTGGCAGCTGCCGAGAGCGCTCGCCAAACTGCTTATGATCAACACATTGCCAACCTGCCGGCACCCACTGCGGATCAAGTTGCTGCTGCCGAGGTCGCGGGCAGAACAGCTGCAACCAATACCTTCGACCCGGCTAACTCCGCCACCTACAACAGCTCTACCTCGGTAAACGTTTACGACAGCCAGGGTAACCCGCACGTCATGACCAAGTATTTCGTCAAGACCAGTGGCAACAACTGGGATATGCATGTGCGGATCGGTGGCCAACCAGTAGGTGTGAATGGTGACGCCGGGCCTATGCGGCTGCAGTTCGATGCATCCGGCAAGCTCCAGACCGAGCAGCCGATCCAGGTTACTGGCTGGAATCCGCTGGACAAGAACGGTCAGCCCACCGGAGCTAACTCGAACGTAACCTTCAATCTCGACTTGGAGGGCTCTACCCAATACGCAGCCAGCTTCGCAGTCACCGCGGTCTCCCAGGATGGCTACACCACCGGTGATCTGGCTGGTTTGGAAATCAACGATGAGGGTTTGCTGGTAGCGCGGTACACGAACGGACAGACGAAGGTGCAAGGACAGCTGGCATTGGCTACCTTCGCAAATCAGCAAGGGCTAACCCCGCTTGGCAAGACGGCGTGGGCGCAATCCTCCGATTCCGGTGAGCCGGTCATCGGCAAGCCGGGTGCGGGTACGCTGGGTCGAGTTCAGTCCGGGGCGCTGGAGCAGTCCAACGTTGATCTGTCGGAGCAGTTGATCAATCTGATCGTCGCCCAGCGCAACTATCAGGCGAACTCTAAAACCATTCAGACCGAAGATGCGGTGACCCAGACGATCATCAACCTGCGTTAATTCCCACCGCTGGCCCGCCCGGGTATCAGCGATACCGCGGCAATAGTTGGCAATGACGTGCCAATTATTGCCGTTCTGCCTTTTGACAACCATTAACCTGTTGATTAATAAGCTCATTTAGTCCTGTTCAACTCTGGCACGAACTGTGCTTGATACTCCATAGAGACATTAAAGCGGCAATTCCTTGTCGCAGTGGTCGAAACGGGAGTTAAGCATGGACAAATCCTTATTCATCTCCATGACCGGTGCCAGCCAGAACATGCTGGCGCAGGGCGCGCATGCCAATAATCTGGCAAACGTCAGCACGCCCGGCTTTCAGAGGGATTTCGAGCAGGCCCGGTCGATGCAGGTGTTTGGCGAAACCCATCCGACCCGCGTGTATGCCATGACCGAACGAGCCGGCACTGACCTGTCCGGCGGGCCCTTGATGGAAACCGGCCGGGAGCTGGACATCGCCATTGAAGGCGACGGCTGGATCGCGGTTCAGGCGCCCGACGGCGGTGAAGCCTATACCCGCGCCGGCAGCCTGAATATTGACACCTTCGGCATTCTTCGCACTTCAAGCGGCATGCCCGTGCTGGGCAATGGCGGTCCGATTGCGCTGCCGCCCTCCGACAAAATCGAGATCGGCACCGACGGCACCATCACCGTACGCGCCCAGGGTGAAGCGCCCAACGTACTGGCAGAAATCGACCGCATCAAGTTGGTCAATCCGCCCGGCGACCTGATGCGCAAGGGCGACGACGGCCTGATGCGCGTCGAGGGCCAGCTTGAGCAGCCGGCTGACGGCGCAATCAAGATCACCACAGGCTTTCTTGAGGGAAGCAACGTGAACGCGGTGGAGGAGATGACCTCCATGCTGTCACTCGCGCGGCAGTTCGAGCTGCACATCAAGATGATGCGTACCACCGAAGAAAACGCACAGTCCACCAACAAGATTTTGCAGATCAGCTAAGGCTCTTTTGACGGTAAAGCAGTGCCAGATAACGGGCACGCAAGGAGAACACCATGCATTCAGCACTTTGGGCAAGCAAGACCGGGCTAGCGGCTCAGGACACCATGCTTACCACCATTTCCAACAACCTCGCCAACGTCGGCACCACCGGCTTCAAACGTGACCGCCCGGAGTTCGAGGATCTCTTGTACCAGGTCAAGCGTCAGCCCGGAGCACAAAGCACCCAGGATACGCAGCTGCCGTCGGGCCTGCAGACCGGTACCGGTGTGAAAGTCGTCGGCACGCAGAAGATCTTCACCCAGGGTTCACTGCAGACTACCGAGCAGCCGCTCGACCTGGCGATCAACGGCAAGGGTTTTTTCCAGATCCTGATGCCGGACGGCAATATGGGTTACACCCGTGACGGCAGCTTTCACCTGGATGCCGAGGGGCGGGTAGTGACGTCCAACGGTTACCCCCTGGAGCCGGGTATCCAGCTGCCCGAGAACGTGCAGTCATTCACTGTGGGCGAAGACGGCACCGTCAGCATCACTGTATTTGGCGATCCGGGCGTTCAGGAGATCGGCAATCTGCAGACCGCCGACTTCATCAACCCCGCCGGCCTGCAGGCCATCGGCAGCAACCTGTATATGGAAACCGCCGCCAGCGGTGCGCCCCTGGCAGGTAACCCGGGCGAAAACGGCCTGGGCACTGTGCTGCAGAACACCCTGGAGAATTCCAACGTCAGCGTCGTCGAGGAATTGGTCAATATGATCACGACCCAGCGCGCCTACGAAATGAACTCCAAGGTGATCTCCACTGCTGACCAGATGCTGCAGTACGTCAGCCAGAATCTGTAACCGGAGTAATCGACTGATGAATGCCCTGCGTTCTGCGTTGTTGCTGGTAGCCATATCGAGCCTGGCTGCCTGCGTTCAGGTACCGCCCAAGCCGGACGATCCGGCCTATGCGCCGGTCATGCCGCGCACGCCGATGCCCCAGGCATTGAATAACGGCGCCATTTATCAGTCGGGGTTTGAGGTCAGCCTGTATGGCGATCGCAAGGCGCATCGCGTCGGGGACATCATCACCATCACGCTTCAGGAACGAACTGCCGCGCGCAAAAGCGCCGACAGCGAGGTCAGCAAGAACAGCTCCACCGAGATCCTCAATCCGACGCTGCTCGGCAACGTGGTGGGCGCCAAAGGGCTCGACCTCGGTGTGAGCATGGGTGGCAGCCGCTCCGCCGATGGCGACGCCAAGGCCAACCAGTCCAACAGCCTGACCGGCTCCATCACCGTCACCATCAGCGACGTGCTGCCCAACGGCCTGATGCAGGTACGCGGGGAGAAATGGATCACCCTGAACAATGGCGACGAGTTGATTCGCATCTCCGGCCTGGTGCGCAGCGATGACGTCGGCCCCGACAATACCGTGCCCTCGACCCGGGTAGCCGATGCGCGCATTACCTACTCGGGCACCGGCGCCTTTGCCAATGCGAGCCAGCCGGGCTGGTTGAGTCAGTTCTTCCTCAGTCCACTGTGGCCCTTCTAGGAATCCGATGATGCGTACTTTGATGTTGTGCCTGTGCGTACTGCTGATGAGCCCGCTTGCGCATGCCGAGCGGATCAAGGACATCGCCAGCATTGCCGGCGTGCGTAACAACCAGCTGATCGGTTATGGCCTGGTGGTGGGCCTGGATGGTTCGGGTGACCAGACCAGCCAGACACCCTTTACCGTGCAGACCTTCAACAACATGCTGACCGAGTTCGGTATTACGGTCCCACCGGGCACTCGGATCCAGACCAAGAACGTTGCTGCGGTGGCGATTCATGCTGATCTGCCAGCCTTTGCGCAGCCGGGGCAGACCATCGACATCACGGTGTCGTCGATTGGTAACTCCAAGAGCCTGCGCGGCGGCAGCCTGCTGATGACTCCGCTCAAGGGTGCGGACGGGCAGGTGTATGCCGTCGCCCAGGGCAACCTGGTGGTAGGCGGTTTCGGCGCGGAAGGCCGGGATGGTTCGCGGATTACGGTGAATGTGCCCAGCGTCGGGCGTATCCCCGGCGGTGCGACCGTCGAGCGCGCTGTCGCCAGCCCTTTTGCCTCGGGTGATCACCTGACCTTCAACCTGAACCGTCCCGACTTTACTACCGCCAAGCGCGTGGTGGATCGTATCAATGAGACCTTCGGCCCGGGCGTCGCTCAGGCTCTGAACGGCGGATCAATCAGGGTGCGCGCGCCTCTTGATCCGAATCAGCGCGTCGATTATCTGTCCATGGTCGAGAATCTGCAGGTTGAACAGGGTAACGCGACCGCCAAGATCATCATCAACTCGCGCACCGGGACCATTGTTATCGGTCAGGATGTGCGTGTGCAGCCCGCTGCGGTGACCCACGGTGGTCTGACGGTGACCATCACCGAGAACCCGCAGGTAAGCCAGCCCAATGCACCCTTCAATGGCGGTCAGACTGTTATCACGCCGAGCTCGCAGATTGACATCGAAGAGGGCGACAGCCGCATGTTCGTCTTCAACCCGGGTGTATCCCTGGACGAGATCGTGCGGGCGGTGAATCAGGTGGGCGCGGCGCCGGGCGATCTGATGGCCATTCTTGAAGCGCTGAAGCAGGCCGGTGCGCTGAACGCAGACCTTGTGGTTATCTGAGGTAACACGTCCATGAACATGAACAGCAGCAACATGAGCTACACCGACCTGAACGCCATGAGCCAGCTCAAGGCGGGCAGCAAGGCCAACAGCCCGGAGAACCTGCAGCGCGTGGCGAAGCAGTTCGAGTCGCTGTTCATGAACATGATGGTCAAAAGCATGCGTGATGCGAACGCGGCGTTTGCCGAGGGCAATCCGCTGAACACGCCGCAGACCAAGTTCTACCAGGACATGTACGACAACCAGATGACCATGCACCTGTCTGAAAAGCAGGGTGTTGGCCTGGCTGATGTAATGATGCGTCAGCTGTCGCCGAACAAATCCCCGTCGCCGGTCCAGAACGCTTCGGCCGGCGACGCCGCCGTGCAGGGATCCGATCAGTCCGCGTTGCTGGCGCGTCGTCGGCTGGGAATTTCCAGTTACCGCGCCGTTGCTGGCGAAGCGGCACCGGCGAATATAGCGCCGTCAGACGCAGCCTCCAAAACCGAACCGTCAAATGAATGGCAGCCAATGCGCGCTTTGCGGGCAGTGAAAACTGGGCCGGGCAGCATGCATGCGCTGACAGCACAGGCGGCAGCGAGTCCTGCACCTGCACGTTTCAACAACCCGGCGGAATTCACCGCAGCGATGCTGCCAATGGCTGAAAAGGCCGCGGCCAGACTCGGCGTTGATCCGCATTATCTGGTCGCCCAGGCGGCACTGGAAACGGGCTGGGGCAAGTCGGTCATCCGTCAGGGTGATGGCAGCAGCAGCCATAACCTGTTCGGTATCAAGACCCATGGCGTCTGGCAGGGCGAATCCGCCAGCGTGATGACGTCCGAGTACCGTGACGGGGTCAAGGGGCAGGAGCGTGCCAGCTTCCGCAGTTACGACTCCTATGAGCAGAGCTTCGATGATTACGTCAGCTTTCTGGAAAGTAACGGGCGCTACAAGGAAGCGCTGAAAAACACGGCTGATCCAGACCAGTTCTTCCGTGAACTGCAACGGGCAGGCTACGCCACCGATCCCCAGTACGCGCGCAAGGTGTCGCAGATCGCGCAGAAACTCTTGAACGACGACAGGTTGGCAAGCTCTGCGACCGACGCGCTTAACCAGGACAAGGCATAAGTCATGGCAGACCTGTTCAATATCGGCCTTAGCGGGCTCAAGAGTTCGCAAACCAATCTGTCCATCACTGGGCAGAATATCAGCAACATCAACACACCCGGTTACACGCGCCAGAGCGCGGTACAGGCTGCGCGGGACCCGAGTTTTACCGGTGCGGGGTATATCGGCAACGGCACCAGCATTGTTGATGTGCAGCGTATTCATAACCAGTTTCTGACCAATCAGGTTCGCACCAGTACCTCGATGAACGCCGAAGTGATGGCATTCCAGACCCAGATCGAAGAGCTGAACGGCCTGCTTGCCGGCAGTGCGACCGGTATCAATCCGGCCATGCAAAGCTATTTCGGTGCGCTTCAGACTGCCATTGAAGATCCGGCCAGCGTGCCTGCGCGGCAGTTGTTTCTGGCCGAAGCGGAAGGCCTGGCTGGTAAATTCAATACCGTGCACCAACGCCTGACCGCACAGAACGAATTTATTGGCCAGCAGATGGGCACGGTGACTGATCAGGTGAGCCGTCTTGCAAGCAACATCGCGTCCTATAACAACTCCATCGCCAAGGCCTCGGCACAGGGTGCCCAGCCCAATGATCTGCTGGACGCAAGGGACGAAGCGATCCGTCAGCTGAGCGAGTACATAGGCGTGACCGTGGTGCCGCAGGACGACAACACCGTTAACCTGTTTGTGGGTACTGGCCAGCCGTTGGTGGTGGGCAATGATGCGTCCGCGCTGACAATCGAACCCGGCCGAACCGACCCTAACCGCGTCGAGATACACCTGAAAAGTGGCAGCACGAGTCAGAACATTACCGGACTGGTCAGTGGGGGAGAGCTCGGAGGGATACTGCGCTATCGCGGTGAGCTGGACAACGCCATGAATTCGGTGGGCCGGCTGGCGCTGTCGATGGCTAGCGAGTTCAACCAGCAGCTGGCGCAGGGGTTGAATCTGAATGGGGAGGCGGGTTCGAACCTGTTTGCGGATATAAACAGCGATCAGCTGAAGACAGACCGCAGCGTAGCTATCGGCGATAGCCAGGGCTCGCTCAGGGTATCGATAGACGATACTTCCAGGCTCACCACCTCCGACTACGAAGTAAGGTATGACGAGGGCAAGCTGACTGTTCGGCGCGTGTCCGACGGAAAGCTCGTTGAGCCTGTCGGCACGAATCCAGCCCAATACGACGGTTTTTCGCTTGAAGATAGCGGTTTGCAGAATGGCGACCGCTTTCTGGTGATGCCGACCCGGTCGGGTGCGAACACGATCGGCGTGCAGATGAAGAATCCCCAGGAGCTGGCATTTGCTGCGCCCGTCTCGGTGCAGAAGGATCTAAATAACCGGGGTACCGGCAGCGCAGAGCTTATTCTTGAAAGGGGGCAATCGCTGGATGCTACCGCATTGAAGGGCGCGCTGCCGTTGACGTTGGAGCGTACTTCAACCGGATATACCTTGGGCGGTGAAGCCGTTACGGTTTCGGACACCGGGGAAATTGCGCTGACTGTAAGTGGCTACGGATTTACTCTAAAACTCGCTGGCCAGCCCGCTGAAGGCGATACGTTCGAAATCAGTTTCAATACCGGCACATCGGATAACCGAAACGCCTTGCAACTTTCCAATCTGCAAACCGATGCAGTGATGGGCAAGAGCGATACAAACAAGAAGGGATTCTCCCTCGCTGACGGTTACGGCACCCTGATTCAACACGTTGGCACCCAGACCGCCCAGGCGCGCGCCGAGAGCGAAGCCAGCGGTGCCGTACTCAAGCAGGCGACGAATAATCGCGACTCGGTGTCGGCGGTGAATCTGGATGAAGAAGCAGCCAACCTGATGAAGTTCGAGCAGTATTACAACGCCTCGGCGCAGGTTATTCAGATTGCGCGCTCGATATTCGATACATTGATCAGCAGCATCCGCTGACAGGGAAACGGCCATGCGTATTTCGACAATACAGGCGTTCAATAACGGCGTGCAGGGCATGCAGAACAACTACAGCAACGTGACGCGCACGCAGGAGCAGATCAGCTCCGGCAAGCGCATCATGACCCCTGCGGATGACCCGGTCGGCAGCGTGCGTCTGCTGCAGCTGGATCAGCAGGCCGGCAAGCTGGAGCAGTACAAGGGTAACCTGACCGCAGCCAATAACAGCCTGATGCAGGAAGAGGCGACGCTGAATTCGGTCAACAATATCCTGCAGCGGGTGCGTGAGATTACTTTTGAAGCGGGTAACGGCGCGCTTGATAAAGGCGGGCGGGAAGCGCTGGCGCAGGAGCTGGCCGAACGTGAGGATGAATTATTCGGGCTGATGAATTCGAAGAATGCTCGGGGCGAATATTTGTTTGGCGGGTACAAGAGTGATGAGCCGCCTTTCGTAAAAGAGGCCGATGGCAGTTATAGCTACAAGGGCGATGAAGGGCAGCGTTTTGTCCAGATTGCCGGGTCCAAATCGGTAGCGATCAATGATAATGGCAAAGAGCTGTTTGTCGACATAGAGAATGCGGATAGGCTCTCTGCGACAATCTCAGCCGGTGATTCCGGGTTTCCCATAAAGATCAGCTCTGTGGCCGTTGATGACAAAGGTACGTTTGGGCAAGCTTCGCTTCCTGCGACTTTCAAGTTAGTTGTGGGCGACAGTGAAGATGGACTGGAGCTTAGTGTATCCGATAGTACTGGAGAGCTTCTCGTTAAGCCTGAAGACGTGACGTATTCGTCCGGCGAAAACGGCTTGACCGCTTCCTTCAAAGGTATCTCGCTAACTTTCGAAGGGACCCTTGAATCAGGTCAAGAAATCACCATCACGCGCAAAGATAAACGCAACGTATTGGATACCATCTCTCTCCTCCGAGAAAACCTGGAATCCGGCGGTGATAGCGCTGAAGATAAAGCGAAGCGTAGCGAAGTCCTGTCAGTCGGCCTGCAAAACCTCGACAACGCCATGAATAAGGTCCTCGGCGTACAAACCTCGATCGGGGCGCGGATGAATGTTATCGAGTCCACCCAGAATGAACATGCTGAAGCCGAGTTGATCAACACCACGGTCAAGTCTGGTATCGAGGATCTTGACTATGCCGAAGCGCTGAGTCGGCTGAGCCTGGAATCGGTGGTGTTGCAGGCGGCGCAGCAGAGCTTCGTCAAGATCAGCGGGATGAGCTTGTTTAATCTGCTGCGCTAGTAGTTTTCCATGGCAGATTGGAGTGGCGCAGGGCATGGCGTAGCGCGGGCGCGCTATACGCCCAGGGTGGCGCCGACAATGCGCCGCTGGATGGGCTTCCTGGGGTTGGCGTGCGGCTCGGGCCGCGTTCGGACGCGCCGACAGGTTCACACTCGCCGCGGGTTTAGGCCGGCTTAGTGATCAACATAAGCGTGCGGTAGGCCTTGGCGTAGCGCAGGCGCGCTACACCCCCAGGGTGACGCGGCGAGTGTCGGGCGGACGCAGTCTTCTGTGATTACCTTCAGTGTTTCGTATCACATTCATCCTTGGCCAGATTATCCAGGATCGGGCAGTCGGGCCGCGAATCGCCTCGGCAGCAGTCTGCCAGATGGGCTAACGAGTCATGCATGGCCTGCAATCCTGCAATTTTTTCTTCCAGCTCCAGCAAATGGTCCTTCACCAAAGCTTTAACTTCGGCGCTGCTGCGTTGACGGTTCTGCCATAGAGCGAGCAGCTGGCTGATTTCTGCGATGCTGAAACCCAGGGTGCGGGCCCGGTGGATAAACCGCAGCACGTGCAGGTCCCGCTGGTCGTAGCGTCGATAGCCTGCCGCGCTGCGTTCGGCGGACGGCAGCAGGCCGATGCTTTCGTAGTGCCGAATCATCCTTGGCGTTAATCCGCTGGCCTTGGCCGCTTCACTGATATTCATACAATCTCCGGTTTCCAGCGTTTGAGCAGCAGCGCGTTGGCGACCACGCTGACGCTGCTGGCGGCCATCATGGCGCCGGCCAGCATCGGGTTCAGCAGGCCAATTGCGGCGAGTGGAATACCGACGCTGTTATACACAAAGGCCCAGAACAGGTTCTGGCGGATCTTGCGCCAGGTATGGCGGGAGATATCCAGCGCCGCGGGTACCAGTTGCGGTTCGCCGCGCATCAGCGTGATCCCTGCGCTGTGCATGGCTACATCGGTGCCAGTCGACATGGCCATGCCAACGTCCGCTGCGGCGAGCGCGGGCGCGTCATTGATGCCGTCGCCAATCATGGCGACGATGCGACCCTTGGCGCGCAGTGCTTCCACATGTTTGGCTTTGTCTGCAGGTAACACCTGCGCCTCGACGTGGCTGATACCCAGTTCGCGGCCCACAGCTCCGGCGGCTGCCTGGCTGTCTCCGCTGATCAGCCAGCTTTCAATGCCGGAGCGGGTAAGTTGATCGACGGTGGTCCGGGAGGTGGCCTTCAGTGTGTCGGCAAAGGCCATGAGCGCGACCACTCTTGGCTGACCGTCATCGATACCGAGCCAGGAGATAGTGTGCCCCTCGGCTTCGTGCTGCTTGATCGTCTGCTCCCAGTCGGACAAATCGATTCCCTGTTCGCGCATCAGCAAGGCGTTGCCGAGCCAGGCCTTGTGCCCCTCGACCATGCCACTGGCACCGCGGCCTGCATGCACGCGGAAATCCTCGGCGGGTTCTGCTTTCACGTCCCGATCGGAGGCGTGATTGAGTAGCGCCGTAGCCAGCGGATGCTCAGCGTGCTTCTGGATTGATGCGGCCCAGGCCAACGACTGTGTGTAGGGCGTATCGCCGGTCTCGAATGCCTTGAGCTCCGGTTTGCCTTCGGTGAGTGTGCCGGTCTTGTCGAACACAACGGTATCCACCCGATGCGCCAGTTCCAGCGCCTGGGCGTCACGAATCAGGATGCCGTGGCGCGCGGCGATGCCGGTGCCGACCATGATCGCAGTCGGGGTCGCCAGCCCAAGGGCGCAGGGGCAGGCGATTACCAGTACCGCGATGGCATTGAGTAGCGCCTGTTCCGCGCCGAACCAGAAGCTGCCGATGCCCCATGCCAGTAGCGCGATGACCATCACGATAGGGACGAACACGGCGCTGACGCGGTCCACCAGTCGCTGGATAGGTGCCTTGGAAGCCTGTGCGCTTTCCACCAGACGGACGATGCGCGACAGCATGGTGTCGCCACCGACAGCGGTGGTTTCCAGCACCAGCAAACCGTCAAGATTCATCGCACCGGTGGAGACCAGCTCGCCGGGCTGGCGACTGACCGGCAGGCTCTCGCCGGTGAGCATGGATTCATCAACGTGGCTGCCGCCTTCGCGCACCTTTCCGTCCACCGGGATGCGTTCGCCCGGTTGCACCACGATCAGGTCGGCGGGTTTGATCTGATCAAGGGGTACCATGCGGTCCCCTTCAGCGGTGCGCAGACGCGCGGTATCCGGACGCAGCGCGGTGAGCGCGCGGATGGCTTCAAGTGTCTGCCCCTTGGCGCGGCTCTCAAGATATTTTCCAAGCAGTACAAAGGTGACGATCACCGCTGATGCTTCGTAATACAGAACAGGCATCTGCCCGGCGGGGGTGCTGATGATATGCCATGTACTCAGTGCCCAGCCGGCGGACGTACCCATGGCCACAAGCAGATCCATGTTCCCGGTGAAATTGCGCAGGGCGTGCCAGGCGCCGCGATAGAAACGCGCGCCAAAGCCAAACTGTACGATGGACGCCAGCACAAGCTGAATCATGGGCGGCACCATCAGGTCATGCCGCCCGAACAGCTCCGGCACCATGCCCAGCGCAAGGGGAGCGCTGAGCAGCGCTGCGGCGATCAGATGCCAGCGCTGGTGACGCAGCTTCGTTGATTGATCTTCGGAATCCCCGGTGCGCTGTTCATCCAGCCACTTGCCGGGATAACCGGCCTTGTCCAGCGCGGCCAGCACGGCCGCATCATCCGTACTGGGCAAAAGTGTGACTCGCGCCTGCTCACTGGCCAGGTTGACTTGCGCACCCAGCACGCCGGGAACGCCGAGTAGCGCTTTTTCTACACGACTGACGCAGCTGGCGCAGGTCATCTCGGCAATGCTGAGTTGGCGTTGCTCGGTTGTCACACCATAGCCGGCCTTGTCGAGTGCCTCACAGGCGGGCCCAAGCTGCTTCGGGTCCTCAACCTCAAGGCGCGCGGTCTCCGATGCCAGGTTGACCTCGGCCGAACTGATGCCCGTGGCCTTGTCCAGCACCTGCTCGATGCGACGCACGCAGCTGGCGCAATTCATGCCGTTTATGTGAAGGGTGACAGTGCTCATATGCGATTCCTCGTTGCCAGTCACCAGAGCATGGCGCTTGACATCATGTCAAGGTCAAGCCGGCATACGAACTTACACCGCCGCCGGCCGGTCACAAACGAGAAGCCTGTGTTCGCAGCGGCATGGCGGGAACAGATGAGCGCTAGATCCAGTCTCTCAGACAAAACTCGGTCCAGTTCCCCCCTTTGAAAAAGGGGGGCGAGGGGGGATTAAGCTCTGAAGCGAACTGACACCCCAGCCTCAACGACACATTCAATTCTGGAGCAGGATGGATACGGTAGATCTTGGCGTCCTGTGTCGAGCCCGAGAGTGGCTCAGCGGCGGACACGGTGTGGTGCTTTATACGGTGATCGAAACCTGGGGCAGTGCGCCGCGCCCGGTCGGTTCGCTATTGGCACTGCGTGACGATGGCAGGGTCGAGGGCTCAGTGTCCGGCGGCTGTATCGAAGATGATCTGCTGGCCAATCCACCACAGCATGACCCACAGCAGCATTGCCGAATCATCAGTTACGGCGTCAGCAAGGAAGAATCCGCGCGCTTCGGATTACCCTGCGGCGGCACCTTGCGCCTGCTGCGTGAGCCGCTGACCGACGCGGGCTGGCTGGACGCGTTGCTTCAGCGCTGCGCTGGCCATCAACGTGTGGTGCGTGAGGTAGAACTGGCGAGCGGCGCGGTTACATTGTTTCCGGCGGGTCAGCATGAATCGCTTCAGTTCAACGGCGAAAGGCTGCGTGCGCCGTTTGGGCCGGCCTGGCGGCTGTTGTTGATCGGAGCCGGCCAGCTATCGCGCTACGCCGCAGAGCTTGCGGCCGGGCTGGGTTTCGAGGTGCTGGTCTGTGATCCGCGTGAAGGGTATCAGTATGACTGGCCTGCGCTGGGCACCCGTTTCGTCGCCGGTATGCCGGATGATGCGGTAGTGGCAATCGAGCCGGATGCGCATACCGCCGTTGTTGCCTTGACCCACGATCCGGTGCTCGACGATCTGGCACTGCTCAAGGCGCTGGAATCCGACGCCTTTTACGTGGGCGCGCTCGGTTCGCGGGTCAATAACGACAAACGCAGGACGCGGCTGGTGTCGCTCGGCCTCGCCGAATCGGCGGTGGCGCGCCTGCACGGGCCTATTGGCCTGGCCATTGGCAGCCGCACGCCAGCGGAAATCGCGTTGTCGTTAATGGCTGAAATCGTGGCCATCCGCAACGGTGTAGGCGAGCGGTTTCATGTCTAACTCCCGTCCGGGCGTATGCACCCTGGTGCTCGCCGCAGGGCAGGGGAGCCGCTTTCGTCAGGAGCAGGATGCCGACAAGCTGCTGGCGCATTGTGAGCGCGCAGCGAATTCCCGGCTTGTACTCGAATCCACCCTTGTAGCACTGCAGGCCGCTGCCGAGCAGCTTGTCATCGTCGTGCGTCAAGACAATCTCGAATTGCTCGCATGGCTTGATCGGGTCGCCATGCACTTCAGTGCAGAAATTCTTACCGTTCGTAGCGAAGGGTTGGGCCATAGCCTGGCGCAGGCGGTGAGCCAGTATCCGGCGCGCCGTGGCTGGCTGGTGGCGCTCGGTGATATGCCCTATGTCAGGCCCGATACGGCGCAGCGTGTTACCGAGGCGATTCGCCCGGAAACCCTGGTCGTTCCGGTGCACCGAGGCCAGCGCGGCCACCCACGCGGTATCGGCAGCCTTCATCGGGATGCGTTGCGCGCCCTGAAGGGTGATCGGGGCGCGCAGCAGCTGTTCACACAGCGCGATGTCGTTGAGCTGCAGGTGGACGACCCCGGTGTGTTGCTGGATATCGACCGGCCAGAAGACCTGCTCCAATGCAGCGGCGCTACGACTGCACCTGAACGATCCGCTTCATCGCGCGGTCGTACTGCACTGAAACCCTGAAAAAACGAACTCGACCCGGCACGTTGCCGGGCTTTGCGAAACGCACGGATAGCGGACTCCAACAATCTTGCTGTGAGGCTGCCATGACTGACCCCTCTGCGAACACGGATGCGACTGCCGTCTGTTCCATGACCATCAAGCTGAACGGCGAAAGCCGGACGCTGGATGTGTATCCCTGGACCACCCTGCTGGATTTGCTGCGCGAACAGCTTGACCTGACCGGTACCAAGAAAGGCTGTGACCATGGTCAGTGTGGCGCCTGCACGGTGCTGCTCAATGGCAAGCGCATCAACGCCTGCCTGACCCTGGCGATCATGCATGACGGCGCCGAGCTGACAACAGTCGAAGGCCTGGCTGGCGAAGAGGGTTTGCATCCGATGCAGTCCGCCTTTGTCACCCACGATGCGTTCCAGTGCGGGTACTGCACACCAGGGCAGATATGCTCGGCGATCGGAATGGTCGCGGAGGGCAGGGCGCAGAGCACCGATGATATCCGTGAGCAGATGAGCGGCAACCTGTGCCGCTGCGGTGCCTACCCCAATATTCTCGCGGCGATCGAGGCGGCCATGCCGGAAACGCGCAAACGGGTCGGCGTATTCGAGGCGGGTGGGTCAGCAGACGGGCACGACGGTGTGCGGGAGGTAAAGCCATGAATCCGTTCAGCTATGCACGCCCCACCCGCATCGACGAAGCCATCAGTCTGTTCGGTCCGCAAAGCCGCTATATAGCTGGCGGGACCAACTTGCTGGATCTGATGAAGGAAAACGTCGAGCGACCCAAACAGCTGATCGATATCACCGGTCTGCCTATGAATTCCATCGAGGAAACGGCTGACGGCGGTGTGCGGATCGGTGCGCTGGTCAGCAATGCTGATCTGGCCTGGCATGCGCTGATTGAACGGCGCTACCCGCTGTTGTCGCAGGCGATACTGGCAGGTGCCTCGCCGCAGCTGCGCAATATGGCCAGCACCGGCGGCAATCTGCTGCAGCGCACCCGTTGTTACTACTTCTATGACAGCACAGTGCCCTGCAATAAGCGCGAGCCGGGTAGCGGCTGTCCGGCGCGAACCGGGTTAAACAGAATTCACGCGATTCTTGGCCACAGCGAACAGTGCATTGCGGTGCACCCTTCAGACATGTGCGTGGCGTTGGCGGCGCTTGACGCAGTGGTCCATGTCACGGGCCCGCAGGGTGAGCGCCGTGTGGACTTCCGCGACTTTCACCGGCTTCCCGGTGACGAACCAGAGCGTGACAACACACTTGCGGAGGGTGAGTTGATCACTGCTATTGAGTTGCCAGCGGCCGGTTACGCTGAACACAGCGCGTATCTCAAATTGCGTGATCGCGCTTCCTATGCCTTCGCGCTGGTGTCGGTCGCAGCCGCCCTGGAAATAGACGGCGGAGTAATTCGCTCGGCACGAATCGCCCTGGGCGGCGTGGCGCATAAACCCTGGCGTGACCAGGCAGCTGAAGCGTCGCTGATCGGCGAGGCGGCCGAGCCACCCGCCTTCGACAGGGCCGCGCACCTGCTGTTACAGGGTGCTAGCGGTTTTGAACACAACAGTTTCAAGATCGAACTGGCACGTCGGGCGATCAAACGCGCCCTGGCCGAAGCAGCAAGGGGGACAGCAGCATGAATCATTCACCCGTAGGGCAGCCGCTGGACCGGGTCGATGGTCCGAAGAAGGTCACCGGCCAGGCGCGCTATGCCGCCGAGTTTCCCGAGGCGGGCTTGCTGTATGGCAGTGTGGTCAACAGCAGCATCGCCAAAGGCCGGATAATTCGCATCGATGCGAGCGCCGCCGAAGCGGTGCCCGGAGTGGCGCTGGTACTGACCCATGAGAATCGCCCGCCAGTAGCCAGCTACGACGAACCCTATGAGGACGATGACGCGGGCGATGGCTCACCCTTTCGCCCGCTCTATAACGACCGCATCCTGTACAGCGGCCAACCGGTGGCGCTGGTGGTGGCGGATAATCTCGAGCTGGCGCGGTATGCCGGCAGTCTCGTTGAAATTGAATATGCCTCTGAACCGCACCACACCGATCTGCGATCACGATTGGATACCGCGCATGAGCCGGATGTTGACCTGCCGCCGGCCCGCGGCGATGCGGCTCGGGCATTAGGCGAGGCGGATATCAGGCTGGATCTGGAATACAGCACGCCGGTGGAGCATCACAATCCTATGGAGCCGCATGCGTCCACCGTTCACTACCTGTCCGGCGGACAGCTGGAGATACACGACAAGACCCAGGGCGTTCAGAATTGCATGCGTTATCTGGAGGGCGTGTTCGGCATGGAGGGCAAGATCCGGGTGCTGTCGCCCTTCACCGGCGGCGCCTTCGGCTCTGGCTTGCGCCCGCAATATCAACTGGTGCTGGCGGCAATGGCGGCGCTGAAACTGAAACGTTCCGTACGTGTTGCGCTCAAGCGCCAGCAGATGTTCACCTTCGGTTACCGGCCACGCACCGTTCAGCGACTCAGTGTCGGTGCGGACCGCAGTGGCCGGCTGCAGGCACTGACTCATCATGCGATCGGGCAGACCTCTACCTTCGAGGATTTCACCGAACACGAGGTCGAGTGGACAGGCATGTTATATGACTGCCCTAACGTAAAGCTGGGTTATCAGCTGGTGCCGCTTGATGTGTACACGCCGTTGGATATGCGCGCCCCGGGTGCGGCAATTGGTGTCTATGCGCTGGAATGCGCGATGGATGAACTGGCCTACGCGGCCGGCGTCGATCCGCTGCAGTTACGACTGATCAATTACAGCGAGCGCAACCAGAACCAGGACAAACCCTACTCGAGCAAGGCGCTGCGTGAATGCTATGAGCAGGGCGCCGAGCGTTTTGGCTGGTCGCAGCGCTCGCCCGAACCGCGCAGCATGCGCGAGGGCAACCAGTTGATTGGCTGGGGTATGGCGACCGGTGTATGGGAAGCCCTGCAGATGCCCGCCAGCGCCAAGGCGCGTTTGTGCGCGGACGGCAAGTTGGTGGTCAGCAGCGCCACTGCCGATATCGGTACCGGTACCTACACGGTCATGACCCAGATCGCGGCTTCGGCACTGGGCTTGCCCATGGAGCGGGTGGATTTTCAGCTGGGTGACTCCAGCCTGTCGACCGCTCCGCTTGAAGGCGGCTCGGCCACGGTGTCATCGGTCGGCAGTGCGGTGCAGCAAGCATGCGCCGGCCTCAAACAGAAACTGCTGGATGCCGTGCAGCAGATGCCTGCCTCGGCATTCGCCGGTGCGCGGCTCGAGGATGTGGAATTCGTCGACGGGAACATGACGTTGAAGGCCGATCCGCAGCAGAGCATTGAGCTCCAGGCAATCATCTCTGCCGTGGGTGAGCAGGAGGCCGAAGCGAATGTCGAGCCCGGTGAGGAGCGCGACAACTACGCCACCGCCACCCATTCGGCTGTTTTCATCGAGGTGAAGGTTGACGAGGCACTGGGGACCGTCAAGATCAGCCGGGCCGTCAGCGCCATCGCTGCGGGACGAGTGATCAATCCCAAAACGGCCGGCAACCAGATCGTGGGCGGCGTGATCTGGGGTATCGGCATGGCCTTGCATGAAGAGACACAGATGGATCACAACCTGGGCCGCTTCATGAATCACAATCTGTCGGAATACCACATTCCGGTAAACGCTGACATTGGCGAGATCGACGTGTTGTTCGTCGAGGAGCATGACGACGTGGTCAATCAGCTCGGCTCCAAGGGCGTCGGCGAAATCGGCATAGTTGGCGTGGCGGCGGCGGTGGCGAACGCCATTTTCCACGCCACTGGCAAGCGGGTGAGGGAGTTGCCCATCACCCTCGATAAGTTGCTCTAGACTAGAACCCCAGCGGCGGCCTGCCCGGGCCGTCGCGCAGCTTGAGGCCAATCTTCAGGACCCTGTCCTGCTCTACAGCAGCGACCACCCAGGTGTGGTCCTGCCACTCAACGGTGTCGCCCACAACAGGGTGGCCACCCTGTTGTTTGCTGAAAAACGCGGACAGGGTCATCTCGGCGATGTCCGGGTCAACCCTGAAACCATAGAAAGCGCCCACGTCGTCAAGTCGGGCGTCGCCCTCCAGAATGAAGTCCCCGAAGAACTGCCGGTTCTCCAGATAGCTGGGCGTCCGGGTCTGGCTGAACAACTTGGACAGGGTAGGCAGATCCCGCGGCCTGCCGATCACACACAAGACGTCATTCAACGCCAGGCGGGTACTGCCGGTTGGGTGTAACAAGTGCTTGCCGCGAAACAGCGCGGCGATGCGCGTGTTGTCAGGCATCTTCAACGCCCGAAGTGGAATCCCGACGCACCAGTTGGCGTTGTCCAACTGATAGATCAGAAGCTCGTAGTTGTTGTTGACCGCGATATCCAGGCTGGTGCGTTGCAGTGGCGCGGGCTCTGGCGGGATCTCTACCCGGCAGAGCCGCGCTGCTATCGGCAGCGTGGACCCCTGCAGCAACAGTGACACCAGCACCACCACAAACGCCAGATTGAATAACAGCTGCGCCTGTTCCAGCCCCGCCATCAAGGGAAATATCGCCAGGATGATCGGTACCGCGCCGCGCAGCCCCACCCAGCTGATGAACAGCCGCTCACGCCAGGAAAATACGAAGGGGATAAGACACACGAGGACGGCAATCGGCCGTGCCACCAGGATCAGGAACATGGCGATAAACATGGCTGGCCAGGCCACGGGGAGCATTTCGCTCGGCGTGACCAGCAGGCCGAGCATCAAGAACATCCCGATCTGGCTGAGCCATGCCATGCCGTCCTGCACGTGCAGGATGTTCTGCAGGTTTCGTACTCGCCGGTTGCCGATTACCACTCCCGCGAGAAAAATGGCCAGGAAGCCGCTGCCGCCGATATGGTTGGTCACGCCAAATACCAGAATGGCACCACTGGTAATCAACAGCGGATAAAGACCCGTCGCCAAATTCACCTTGTTGACCAGCCAGGCCAGCACGGCTCCGCCTATGACGCCGCACAGGCCGCCTATGCCGAATTGCTTGATCAACAGCAGGGCGAAGGACCAGTCGAAGCTGTCCTGGCCTGTACGCAGCATTTCGATCAGGGTGATGGTCAGGAATATCGCCATCGGGTCGTTGGAACCTGACTCGATTTCCAGCGTCGCACCGACTCGCTGTTTCAGGTTGAGACCCTTGCCCTGCAGCAGTGAGAACACCGCAGCGGCATCTGTCGAGCCAACGATCGCCCCCAACAACAAGCCCTGTAGCCAGTGCAGTTCGAGTAACCAGGTTGTCAGTAAACCCGTCAGCACCGCACTGATCAGAACGCCAAGGCTGGCCAGGGAGACAGCAGGCCATAGCGCCACGCGAAAATTCTCTACCCGGGTCCGCATACCGCCATCGAGGAGGATAATTGCCAGCGCCAGGCTGCCGATCAGATAGGCAGTGTCTATATTGTCAAAGACGATTCCGCCTGGGCCATCGACGCCGGCGAGCATGCCGATGACCAGGAAGATCAGCAGCAGGGGGATTCCCAGGCGGGAAGACAGTGAACTGGCAAGGATGCTCGCGCCGATTAACACCGCGCCGACTATGAAAAGGGTGTTGATGTAGTCCATCTGGGGCAGGTCCGTCACTGTCGTGAGTTGCGCGAGCCACTATACCCCGTTGCCGGGCCGTTACGACGTCAGAGCGCAAAAAAAATCTGCTGTATAGTCATGGCATTGCAATCGGTATTTAAGAATGCTGCGAGCGCATCGGTGTAAGTGAATCGCGGCTATGGGAACGAGGGGAGGCGTGATGGACGCGGATTTCTGGCAGGAACGTTGGGAACGGGGCGAGACGGGATTTCACAAGGCGGACATCAATCCGCTGCTGAGCCGCTGGTGGTCTTCGCTTGAGCTGCCTTCGGGCGCCGAGGTGCTGGTGCCCTTGTGCGGCAAGAGTCTGGACATGATCTGGCTTGCCCGTCAGGGGCACCACGTTATTGGCGTCGAGCTTGCGCGCACGGCACTCGAGGCCTTTGCTGGAGAAGCGGGCATCACGCTGCAATGGCAGGCGTCCGGTCCGTTCAGCGCGGCACAGGTGCAGCCGTACCGGTTCTATTGTGGTGATTACTTTGCTCTGCGTGAAGAACAGGTCGCAGCGGTCGCAGGCGTATATGACCGGGCAGCGCTGATCGCTCTGCCAGAGCCCATGCGCGCCGACTACGTCGAGCATATGCGGCGCATTCTGCCTGCAGGCTGGAAGATGCTGCTGGTAACGCTGGATTACCCCCAGCATGAGCGCGCCGGTCCACCCTTTGCGGTAACCGATAATGAAGTCCGCAGATTGTTTGACGGTTGCGAGATCCGTTTGCTGGAGGACCAACCCGTGCTCGAAGCGCACCAGGTATTCAAGCAGCAGGGCATGACCTGCTTGAACGAGCGTGTCTATCTGATCAGCCAGGGCTGACGATCGTGCTGGCTGCGGTTGTGGGGTTGTTTTATACGCTGCTGCCGCTGTATGTGACGGTCGCTTTGGGCTGGATTGCTGGCCGCTATCTCCAGGCAAGCGGCAGGCATATCGCGGGCATCATGTTGTATATCGTTACGCCGTCAGTGGTGTTTTCCGGTGTGATGAGCGCGCCTTTGAGCCTCGAGGTAGTGCTGCTGCCGTTTCTGGTGCTGGGTTTCTGTTCCATCATCGGCATTGGTCATCTGGTTATCGCGCGACGGGTACTGACCGATGGCAGCGCCAGCCTGATCCCGCTTTCAGTCGGTACCGGCAACACCGGGTATTTTGGCGTGCCTGCGGCGTTGCTGCTGTTCGGCGAACAGGGCTTGGCCCTGTATATCGTTTGTATGCTGGGTACGACGCTTTACGAAAGTTCGGTGGGCTTTTATCTCGCAGCACGTGGACGGTTTGGCGTGCGCGACTGCCTGATCAAGGTGTCTAGGCTGCCCTCGCTGTACGCGTTTTTCCTGGCTGTGCTGCTTAACCTGAGTCAGGTCGAGATTCCGCTGACCTTCGTGCCCCTGTTCGACAATCTGCGCGGTGCATACAGCGTGTTCGGCATGATGATTATCGGCATGAGTATTCTCAGTTTTCAGGGCCTGGCGGGGAATGTTCGTTTCACCGCATTGGCGTTCTTCGGCAAGTTCATCGCCTGGCCTGCGCTGGCGCTGTGTTTCTGGTGGGTCGATAGCCAATTCCTGCACATCTACGATATGGCTGCGTACCAGGCAGTGCTGCTCATATCCTTTACGCCCATTGCAGCCAATACCGTAGTCATTGCCAATCTTCTCGACATCGCGCCGCAGCAGGTTGCAGGCACTGCTCTGCTGAGCACTCTGTTCGCCTTGGTGTATATCCCGTTTATGGTGTCCTGGCTGCTGTGAGTTTTCCTGAAGCGGTCGAACAGTCACCGGGCTCGACGGAGTGCGCGCCGACACGCCAGCGTGGCTGGCGTGTCGGTAGGCCTGGCTGCTGGACGCCGCCGCGCGCCGTGGCGCTCAGAGCGGCAGAGCCAGGTAGAACTGGGCGCCTTGTTCGGGTCGTGAATGCACGCCGATGTGGCCGCCGTGCAGCTGCACGATTTCCTTGCACAATGCCAATCCCAGCCCGGCGCCGCCTTTCTTGCGGCCAACCTGCACGAAGGGTTCGAACACGCGGGCCTGCTGGCTATAGGGAATGCCTTCGCCGTCGTCCTTGACGCTGATGATGACCCGCTCGCCCTGTCGCCACGCCTGCAGGGTGATGCAGCCACAGGTCTTGCTGTGTCTGAGCGCATTGCCAATCAGGTTGTCCAGCACGCGTTCGATCTGCAGGCGATCCATGGGTACGTGGGGCAGCGGCTCGGGGATATCCACCTCAAGCTCCACGTTATACTCCTCCACCTGAGCCGCGTTACGTTGGCGGGTGTGTTCAAGCAGTTCGGCAACGTCACAGGGGTGTAGCTCGATCTTCTGCACGCCATTCTGATAGCGCGAGAAATTCAGCAGATCGTTGATCAGCTTGACCAGCCGGCGCATCTCCTGGTCAACGGTTTGCACCAGCTCCTGTTGGCGCGGCCCGACCTCCCGGAGCTGTTCCTGCAGCAGCGAAAACGCCATGTGCATGCCGGTAACCGGGGTCCGCAGTTCGTGGGATGCTCGCAGGACGAATTCACTGCGTACCCGCTCAAAGGCGCGTTGTTCAGTCACGTCGCGCATCACCATTACCGCACCCTGAATCTGCCCGTGCTGCTGGCCGAATGCAGCCAGACTGTAGGCCAGCAGGCGCGTCTCACCGTTGGCTTCAATGCACAGGTCTTCAATTGCATGGTCAAGCAGCCCGGCGTTGAGGACCTGATTGAGTTGTTCGTCGAGCTCGGGCTTGTTTAACGCAGCGCCCGGGCTTAAGCCGATGTGCTCGCTGTCCCAGTCAAGCTGACGCTGGGCAACCGGATTGAAATGTTCCACCCGGCCGTCACGGCCAATGATCAACAGCCCGTCGTTGATACTGTCGAGTACCGCGCGCAAGCGTCGCTGCTCGGACTGCAGCGCCTCGAAATCGCTGTGCTTGAACTCGCGCAGGGCCTCGGCCATGCTGCCGAAGCGGCGGCTCAGGGCGGAAAGTTCGGCAATAGGGGAGATCGGCAGGATCACCTTGAAATCGCCACGACCGATCTGGTCAGCCGCTTCGGCAAGCGCTTCAATCGGCCGGCCGAATCGGTGTGCGATGCTGTGCGCGGTAATGAAACCGATCAGCAGCACCGCAAGACCGATTAGCCCCAGCAGCGAGGCCATCAGCCAGGCGCGGTCCCTGGAGCGGGTTTCAGCGCGCTCTACATCCGATAGATAGTGCGCCTGTACGCGGTTGATGCGTTGTCGAAGCGTAGCCAGCGCCTGGCTAAATTCGTCAGTGCTCAGCAGGGCTTGCCTGGCACCAACGGGGCGGTCCATGAGTTCGCTGAAGTATTCGTAGCTGTGGGCGATCTCCTCGACTTCAATCTTGTCGGCTTCATCCATCGCGCTTTGACGTGCCAGCTCGAGTGATTGCCGGAAAGCTTCGTCTGCGGCCCTGATTGCTTCGGGCTCGGCGTCGTCGGACACCATCAGCACGGTCTGATTACCGACCTGCTCATGCATGTTCATCGTTGCATGGATGAATCCGATATTGCGGGTCATTGCCTGCGTCTGGGCCTTGGTCAGCTGCAGAACACCGAAAATACCCAGAAGCAGGCCCAGCAGAGCAACCGTCAGCAGTGCACTGGTACTCAGGAAAAGGCGGCTACGCAGATTCATAGATCCAGTTGCTTACGCTTGCGGTAGAGCGTAGAGGCGTCGATGCCGAGTGTTTTCGCGGCCTGCTCAAGCGTCGAGCTGTTGGCCAGTACCGCAGCGATATGCGCTCGCTCCAGTTCAACCAGGCTCATGTCGGCGCCGATACGCGGTGCGCTGCTGGCAGCCGGCTCCGCTAATCCGAGGTGGCTCAGTTGCACCAGGTCTTCACCGCAGATGATGGTCGCCCGTTCGATGACGTTACGTAGTTCACGGATATTTCCCGGCCACTTATAGGCAAGGAGCGCCTGCCTGGCCTGCTCGCTGAAATTCTTCGCAGGGCGGGCATATTCGTTAACGAAGTGCGCGAGGAATCTGTCTGCCAGATCCAGAATATCCTCGGGACGCTCGCGTAGCGGCAGCAGGGTGATGGTGATCACATTGAGCCGGTAGTAAAGGTCCTCGCGGAACTGACCGTTTTGCACCATCTCCGACAGGTCAAGATTGGTGGCAGCGAGAATCCGTACGTTGGCATGCCGGGTAACCGGATCACCGATGCGCTCATATTCCTTGTCCTGGATAAAGCGTAGCAACTTCGGTTGAATGGCCAGCGGGAAATCACCCACCTCATCGAGGAACAGGGTGCCGCCGTCAGCCTGGCTGACGCGGCCTAGCGTGCTTTCGTTGGCACCGGTAAATGCCCCACGGGTATGACCGAACAGTTCGCTTTCCATCAAGTCGCCGGTCAGGGACGGGCAGTTGATCGTGACGAAAGCCTTCTCGGCGCGCTTGCTCCAACCGTGTATCGCTCTGGCAAGCTCGCCCTTACCGGTTCCGGATTCACCAAGGATGAGGATGTTGGCGTCCGTGGTAGCCACCTGGCGGGCGGTTTCGATGATCCCCATCATCGCGGGACAGCGTGAGGTGACGCTGTCGCTACGTTTGCGCACTTCGCCTTCGAGTGCTTCCAGACGCGCAGCCAGCTGGCGCACTTCAAGCTGCTTGGCGGCGGCCAGACGTAGCTGATCAGGGCTGCATGGTTTGACCAGATAATCAGTCGCGCCGGCATGCATTGCGTTAACAGCTGAATCGACAGCTGAATGCGCGGTAACGATCACCACGCGCATCCAGGGCGCCTGTATACGCATATGAGCCAGGACATCCAGCCCATTATCTTCACCGAGTCGCAAATCGAGGAAACAAAGGTCGAACACCTGTTGCTGGATCACTGCTTCAGCCTGCGCCGCGCTGCTGGCGGTGATGACCTGGTAACCCTCGTCTTCCAGGCAGTACCGGAAGGTGCGAAGGATTGCTGCCTCGTCATCTACAAGAAGAATACGTCCGCTTTTCTGTTCCATCGTCTCCATTGTTCCTGTTCGGGCCGGCTATCTAATGGCGAGCATAGAGCGATCATGCAATCTGCACGGCGACTCGATGGGGATCATGCATGCTGCATGCTGGCCTTGTGTATATACCCACCTAAGCCATTGATTTCATTGTAGTTAAAACAGATCAAAAGATGGCATGCATATTGCCAATATAACTATAAGTTCATCCTAAAAACGTCGTCCGGCTCGTTTCCAGGCGCAGCACACAAGGATTCGATTCGCCGACAGACGAAGGATGTTACATCAGATGGGGCGTGAAGGAACCCGCTTGTTGTATCGGATTGAGAATCCACAGGAGCACCGCTTTCAGGGCGATGAGCCCGCGATAGAGCGATTGGAGCCAGCGAGTGGTTCGCAGATACCAGGCATTTGCCCAGGTCAGGACTGGTTACCTGACCAGGCAGGAGGAGAATGAGAATGAAACAGCGTGATTGGGGGATTTTACTGCTGGGCAAAGGTCTTTTTGCCAGCGCTGCTCTGTTGGTGATGTTGGGAGCCGAAACCAGTGCGAGCACACAGCAGCCGCAGGCTTCGACGCTTTCTCAACAGATTGTCTATTCGCGGCCGGCATCAGCCACCAGCGAGATGCCGGAGCAGACGACCGGACCGCGTTGGGTATTCTAGCTGTCAGGCTCATCTCACCAATCGAGCAGGCGCGCTGGATCGCCGCGTCGACGCAAGGAGCAAGAATGCTAAGTTGGGCTGTCGCCTTCATGGTAATTGCCATTGTTGCCGCTGTGCTGGGTTTTGGCGGCATAGCAGGGACTGCAACCGGTATCGCCAAGATACTTTTTGTGGTGTTTCTGGCGATGTTTGTCCTCGCCTTTGTAGCCAGCGTTCGTCCGCGTCGGCCGTGACTCTGACGGATCAGGTGCGGGCCAGAATTTCGGCGTAAATGCTTTTAACTTCCCGGGCGAAACGCTCTACGGAATAGTCCTGGGCAAAATCCCGGGCGTTAATACCCAGACGACTGCGCAGCGTTTCGTCCTGTATCAGCTCATCCACCCTGGCAACCCATGCGGACTGACTGCCAGCGGTCTTGTAGCCATTGAAGCCCTCTCTGATGACATCATCGGTGCCGCTGGAGCGCACAGCTACCACGGCCAATCCCGCCGCCATCGCCTCGAGCAATACCATGCCTTGCGTTTCAGACTTGGACGTAAAAACGAACAGGTCGCCAAGACGGTAATAAAGCGGCATCTGAGCGGGGGCTACGCTGCCTAACAGGGTCACGGCCCCGCTCAGGTCAAGGTCGTCGATGCGTTGCTGGAGACGAGCGCGCTGATGTCCGTCGCCAATAATCAGCAGCCGGAATGCGCGTTTACTGGTTCGTTTGAGTGCTGCGGCAGCATCCATCATGAAATCCAGATTCTTCTCGTTGGACAGGCGCGACACCGTCACCAGTACGACCTCGTCTGTGATTCCGAATTGTTTACGCAGCTCGCGGACATTCTCCGGTGCCGTTTGTAGAAAACGCTGATACTCGATGCCGGTCGGCTGGACATAGGTAGGTGTCTTGACGCCTATCATCCTCAAGTATTCTTCCGCCGAGTAGGTCGGCACGATAATCCCATCGCACTTGTTGGCGAAACGTTTGATCAATGCATGCGAGATGAAATTGCGGAACAGGCCGCCAGGCAACGGGACGAAGTGTGCGTAGTGCTCGAGGCGGGTGTGGTAGGTGTACACCACCGGAACTCCCAGTCGCTTGCCCAGGTACAAACCAAGCGAGCCGACCCATATAGGATGGTGCACATGGATGATGTCCGGCCTGAATGCCTGTAAGTGACGGCGCACGCGGGGCAGGAAGATATTGGCCAGCCTGAAGTCGCCCGGTTTGCCAAAGGCCAGCAGCGAGGGCAATCGCAGTGTGTCCTGCTCATCATCAGGCTGGTCGCGGTAGCGCGGAGCAACCAGCAATACCTTGTTGCCGAGGTCCCGAAGACCCAGGCGTAGCCGCTCGATGGAAATAGGCACGCCACCAATGAACGGAAGGTAGTTATTGGTGAACATGGCTACGCGCAGGGGCTTGTCGAGCCAGGGCGCCGGGTTGATATCGAAATCCCGGTAGTAATTGCGCTCCGTAAAGAGCAGCAGGTACAAGCGGATGGCGATCAGGCTCAATAGCGATACGAGCAGCAGGAAATTGACAAAGCCGACGTAAAACAGTGAATAAAAGAAGAACCACAGGCTTTCGATAGTGGCCCAGAAAGGGTGCTGGCCGGTGACCAGCGGTACGAGCCGGGTCTCGACTGATTCGGGTGTTACCGTTACTTCAACGTAGTGGTGGAAGCTATCGGAGTCATTGAGTATGAGTCCGCCGGCACCCCCGGTTGTTATGAAGCGCGTCCCATCGCGGACCTGCTCGGAAAACACGGGCAGGTTGGCCGAGAACACGACATCAACCTCATATCGGCGGAACAGCTCCAACAACTCCGCGCGGAACGCATCGGGTTGTAGGTAATCGTCGTCACGCACGAAAAACCGGTTTCGTTCTATCGGCAGCAGGGGGTGGCCGGTAAACACCAGGGTATGCATGGCATCGCTCTGTTCGAGCAGGTCACCAAGCCAATGCAGCTGCCAGCGGTAGGGGGTCTTGCCCGTGCTGTCGAGGAAGATGAGTCGGGTGTTGGCGGCACGCACGGAATACAGGTGCGGCCCGAAATCTTCGTAGAAGCGGAAGCTTCCGAAGTTGGAATATTCATTGGCGCCGAAGGTCAGCAGAAAAGGCATCTCGAGTTTCTCGAGTGTGCCATGCAGGGAACGGTACTTGTCTTCGCCGCCGCTGCTGACAGCGTTTCCGGCAGACACCATGAAGTCCAGTCCTGACTGATTCAGCTCGGGTATGAATGTCCGCTCGAAAATTCCCACCGAATTATTCATGTTGCCGACCACGGCGAAGCTAAAGCGGTCGCGGTCCTGCAGCCGCGCGTCTATGTCCAGCAATTGCTCGGTATGAACCGCTTCGACGTCGGGCTTGTACAGCGCCAGATAGATTTTGTAGCTGACCAATATCAGAAGTGTCAGAACGTTTACGTAAAACAGGGCCTTGAGTCGAATATTGCGGCGCTTCATGAAAGCCCTTTGCGGCTGAGTTCCCGTTGCATGACCAATAGCCCTACAACCATACCCAGATAAATCGTAAGCACCCGCCAACCGATAGTGACCAGTACCAGGTGGTTGGCCCCCAGGATAGTGCTGAAAAAGCTGCCAAAGAGCCCTTCCGATATGCCGGACGCCCCTGGAGTGGGCGCAAAGTACATGACGAAGGTGGTTACCACTAACAGGCCGATGGTAACCAGATAGTCGACATCGTAACCCAGTGCAAAGATCAGCAGGGCAGGGAAGCTGAAGAGACTGAGTAGAAAAACGAAAGTGGAGAGGATGGAAAGCAACACGTTGCGTTTGGAGCCGCGCATATAAACGCTGAAGGAGTGCGAGAAGCGCAGCATTTCCCTGCGTACCTTGTACTGCCAATGGCGATGTCGTGCTTCCTTGAGCAGGCCGAGGCTATGTGCTCGGCGCAGTACGGCGCTGATCGGAAGAATCAGCAGCCGCGTCCGCAATAACAGAATGGCGAAGAAGCTCAGATAAGCGATGATCATCACCGCCAACAGGCCACCCACCCGGCTGATGATGGTCTGATTATTCAGGTGGTCGAGCGTCAGCAGGAAGATTGGCGTCAGCCCGAAAATGAAGATCACCGCCAGGATGGTCCGTATGGTCGTGGCTGCGGTGGCGGTGCCCAGGCGGACCCCGTGCCGGCGCAGATACCAGATCTGCGCCACGCCCCCGCCAGTTGCCATTGGCGTTATATTCGAGAAGAAGATATTCACGAAAACCAATCGGAACACCTCTTTCAGCGCGATTTGTTGATCCAGTGCCTTCAGGGTGTAATACAGGCGGAGCGCATCGGACAGATAGTAAGTGCCGAGCAGGCCAGCCACCGCAAGCAACGTCTGCCAACTGACCAGCCTGAAATCAAAGGTCAGGCTGGTATCCGGGACCTGAAGATAGATAGCCCAGATGCCCAGGCCACTCAGGCATATAAAAAGCAGGCTTAGCCCC
Organism: Pseudomonas sp. gcc21; assembly: GCF_012844345.1. Taxonomy (NCBI): domain Bacteria; kingdom Pseudomonadati; phylum Pseudomonadota; class Gammaproteobacteria; order Pseudomonadales; family Pseudomonadaceae; genus Pseudomonas; species Pseudomonas sp. gcc21. Next base: position 333,450 of record NZ_CP051625.1, read on the forward strand.
ACCAGACGTTTGGCTGAAGTATCCGGCAGGTTGTCGCGCGCTTGGCGTGGGTCGGGCATTAAGATCCTGTAGTCATTCGCCGGGCTTGATTCTACCGGCTTCGGTGTATTGGGTTCTCTGGGCCATGATAACGCGGGCAGAGGCTCCCGCGAGACCTCCCAGCTCGGCCTGTCTGGCGAAGCGATGAGCGAGAACGAGTTTGAGGGGCCTGATTAGCAGAGGTTCCGTGGTATCGGTGGAGACTGCGGGTTGTAAGTTCCGGCCAACCCGTTACAATAGCGCGGCCCGTCAAGCACGGGCACGCTATGGTGGTCCTGTCGGTCCCCTCGCAATGATTCGCCGTGAACCTGGTCAGGCCCGGAAGGGAGCAGCCACAGCGGTTATATCGTGTGCCGGGGTGTGGCTGGCAGGGCCGCCACCCATAGCCTTCTCCGATCTTCTTCCTCTCCTTTGTTTTTCTCCGATGGTCATTTGGTACCTGGTTGTCACTTCGCGACCGACCTGTTTCACAGGCTTAGAACCTAAGCGTCTTTGACATTGCTTCTTAAGAAACCATCAAGCTAACCTCTCAGCCTTATCGTCTGAACCGATGGCTTACGGGACGGGTCAATACTTTGTAACGTTTTGTTGATTCCAGGCGGGGACACCCCCTTAAAGGACGAAGAAGATGACTATCTCTCCACCATAGTTGCTCTTGCACTCTCGAATAAATCACCTGTTTGAGATGGTCGCCTTTGGTTAAGTGGCGGGAGATAGCTGTGGAATTCAGAAGAGATATAAACGGTCTTCGGGCCGTAGCAGTCGTACTGGTAGTGCTGTTTCATTTCGGCTTGCTTGGCATGGGAGGCGGGTTCATCGGGGTCGACGTATTTTTCGTCATTTCCGGTTTTCTGATGACCGGCATCATTTATTCCCGGATGGAAAAGAACACTTTTACCATCCCGCGCTTTTATCTCGATCGTTGTCGTCGCATTGTCCCAGCGCTAGCCTTCGTCTGTCTGTTTTTGCTTATCGTAGGCTGGTTCCTGCTATTACCTCGTGATTACGAGGCGCTGGGCAAGGAAGTACTCGGGAGCCTGGCTTTTATATCCAATATCCTGTTCTGGAAGCAGGCCGGCTATTTCGAGCAGGCCTCGCACGATCAGTGGTTGCTGCACACCTGGTCGCTTTCCGTTGAATGGCAGTTCTATCTCATTTATCCGGTACTCATCGTCGCGCTGCGCCAAGTGGTTTCAGCTTCCAATACCCGATGGTTTCTGTGGGCGCTGGCCCTGTTTTCCTTCGCATTATCGGTATACGCCTCCGGGAAATGGCCGACCTCCGCGTTCTTCCTGCTACCCACGCGCATGTGGGAAATGCTCGCAGGCAGTCTGATCTATCTGTATCCCCTGACGGTGGGCAGGCGTACCGGCAAAACGATGGAAGTCGCCGGGTTGGGCATCATCGTTGTATGCGCAATAAGCTTCAGCGGCAGCACTCAGTGGCCGGGATGGTTGGCCGCACTGCCGGTGTTCGGAGCGGTGCTGGTAATCGCATCTTCCCAGAGCGAATCACTGATCACCGGCAACCCTGTGGCGCAGTTTCTCGGCAAGACTTCCTACTCTCTGTATCTATGGCACTGGCCGATAGCGGTATGGTTGTATTATTTCGGCCTTGAGCACGACATGCGCTGGGTGCTATTCGCGGTCGGAGCCTCTGTGGTCGCCGGCTGGCTGTCCTTCACCTTTATCGAGGGGATGGCGGGCAAGAAACCACGCTACGCCCCGGCATTGAAGCCCCGTGCAATAATCGGCGCGCCGGTGGCCGCTGCTTGCGCTCTGGCTTCCATTACCTTTGTCGCGAACGGATTTCCTGACCGGATGAGCGAGGAGTTCAGGCGCACTACAGCAGATCTGGTAATGCCCTGGAAACAGAGTGGATGGTGCTTTCACAGCGTCGAAACCTTCCCCGAATTGGAGGTAGGTAAAGCCGGGTTGGGCTGTGAACTGGGGGATCGATCAGCCCGCGTGAACGGTCTGCTGTTCGGTGATTCCTTTGCGGGACATTACGATCCTTTCTGGGATGATATTGGCCAGCACATATCGATGAAAATCGATTCGGTCTCGACCGACTGGTGTTACCCGAGCCTGACCGGAGAATATACCGGCCCCTATACCGGGCGTGGTTATCAGCAGTGCCTCTACAACCGGAAATATCTGGTGGATAATCTGGCGGACTATGATTTCGTGGTCTTCGCCGGTCAGTGGGGCGCGGTCCACGCCAAGCAGCAGATGCAGGGCGTATTTGATGCCATTGCCATGGCAGCGGAAAAATCCGAGCTGGTGATCCTTATGCCGGCGCCGACCAACTTTGATGTCAACGTCAAGAACATGTATCAACGCAGCCTGTTGTTCGATACTTCGTTTGATATCTCACGCTTTCACAAGCAACGGGACGAGTCGGCGAGGGCTGCCAATCAGGCGCTGTCCGAGCTCGCTTCGCAGTTTGCCAATGTGCTGTACTTTGACCGGGACGCCTTGTTCCACGTGGACGGCGTACCGTCTGATGTGACGCGTGACAATATTCCCTTCAGCCTGGATGAGTCGGGTCATATCAGCGTCTATGGCGCGAAAATGGCCGCCCGCGCTTTCCGCCAATCCAGCCTGTTCGCAGAGTTCGCGGACATGGCCACCGGCGGTAGGCCGAGCGAAATACCGGAAAGACGCTACGTTGGAAAATGAACATCATCGGGATCGGCAAATGACGGCCGTTGGTTGAGATCCAGGCGGCGGCCGCGTCTCGCATTGTCGGTCGGCTTTGGTTAAAGTACCGGATTGCCCCAACGATCAGAGCGGACTGCAGATACCCGATGAGTTACCAGGTTTTAGCCCGAAAATGGCGTCCGCGCCTGTTCCGCGAAATGGTCGGCCAGACCCACGTGTTACAGGCACTGATCAACGCTCTGGACCATGATCGCCTGCACCATGCCTATCTCTTTACGGGTACCCGTGGTGTCGGTAAAACCACAGTCGCACGCATTCTCGCCAAGTGTCTTAATTGCGAATCGGGAGTCAGTTCAGAACCCTGTGGCGTCTGCTCGGCCTGTAAGGAAATCGACGATGGTCGCTTCGTTGACCTGATCGAAGTGGACGCAGCCAGTCGCACCAAGGTCGAGGACACCCGCGAGCTGCTCGACAATGTCCAGTACGCTCCGTCGCGCGGTCGATACAAGGTCTATCTGATTGACGAAGTGCATATGCTGTCCAGCCACAGCTTCAACGCCCTGTTGAAAACGCTGGAAGAGCCGCCTGCTCACGTCAAATTCCTCCTGGCTACCACCGATCCGCAAAAGCTGCCGGTCACCATCCTTTCGCGCTGTCTGCAGTTCTCCCTGAAGAATATGCTGCCCGAGAAAGTCGTCGAGCATCTTCGCTTCGTTCTGGGGGAGGAAAATATTCCTTTTGACGAGGAGTCGTTGTGGCTGCTCGGTCGCGCAGCTGACGGTTCGATGCGCGATGGCCTGAGCCTGACCGACCAGGCTATCGCCTTTGGCAACGGTGCGCTGCGTGTTGCCGAGGTGCGCAACATGCTGGGTACCATCGATCATAGCCAGGTGTTCGGTCTGCTCGAAACTCTGGCTCGAAGTGATGCGAAGGCATCGCTGGCCCTGGTGGCCGAGCTGGCGGAGCAGGGCGCCGATTTTGCCGGCGTGTTGGCCGAGCTGATTTCTACGCTGCAGCGTCTCGCTGTAGCCCAGGTCGTACCCGAAGCCATTGATAACAGTCTCGGCGACCAGCACCGGGTCGTTGAGCTTGCCGGACAGATCAGCGCGGAGGATGTTCAGCTGTTCTATCAGTTGGCATTGCACGGCCGGAGAGATTTGCCCCTGTCCCCCGATCCCCGGGGCGGCTTTGAGATGGCTTTGCTTCGCATGATGGCTTTCAAACCCGGCACGCTGAGTGATGCGGCCGCGCCGCCACAGGCTGCTCCCTCGTCGGGAAAGTTGCCGGGGTTCAGCCAGGCCAGGGCTGAACCCGAAACGGGCAGGCCAGCCGCTACCGAGGCTGTCATTCAGACCGATGCGCCGACAGCTTCCATCGACACCGCGCCGCTTGAATCGTCTGGAGCTGCGCAGACACCGCCCGCGCCGGTTATGCCCAGTCGCGAAGCAAAAGCCGTTGCGGCAGCATCGCAGCCGGATGTCTCGGCATCGACCGCTCACCCGGCCACTCCCGCACCTGCCACAGAGCAGACCGCATCGCCGGTAGCCAGCCGGCCGCTGAAAAGCGGTACGCCGGTCAAGCCGCCTTATGAAGAGGCGCCGGCTGAATGGCAGCATATTCCGCCAGCGGACGATGCTGCGGAGCGGGACGATTACGATGACGAGGAACAACTGGACGTCGGTCAGTATCTGAATGATTGGCAGGTTGCAGAAGAGGCGGGTGCAACCACCGAAGCCGCTGCCGAACCTGATGAGGTCAGCGATCTGCCGCCCGCAACCGGTGTAGCCGCCCAATGGCTGGACATCTTTACATCGCTGCGACTCAGCGGCCTGACCCAGAGCATAGCTGCGCATTGCCAGCTGATAGCTTGCGAGCCAGACGCTTGGTCACTGCATCTGGACCCGGGGCACAGCGCGCTATACAACGAAAATCATCGGCTCCGCATCGAGCAGGCGGTATCAGACCATGTCGGTACGCCGGTGGCGATAATGATAGAAGTGGCGGCGCCCAGCCAGGAGACGCCGGCAATAGCCGCAGCCCGGCGTAAGGTGGCGCGACAGAAGGAGGCCGAGGCCAGCATTCAGACCGATCCGTTGGTGCAGAGCCTGGTACGTGAATTCGCGGCGCAGATATGCGATGACAGTATTCGCCCGCTTGATGCTTAGAAAACTAATGAGGACGCGATCATGATGAAAGGTGGAATGGCAGGCCTGATGAAACAGGCTCAGGAAATGCAGGAAAAAATGCAGAAGATGCAGGAAGAGCTGGCCAATGCTGAAGTCACCGGTCAGTCCGGGGCGGGACTGGTTTCGGTGGTGATGAACGGTCGCCATGATGTGCGTCGGGTCAGCATCGACGACAGCCTGCTGACTGAAGACAAGGAAGTGCTTGAGGACCTGATTGCTGCGGCGTTCAACGACGCCGTGCGCAAGCTTGAAGCCCAGAGCAAGGAAAAGATGGCTGGCATGACCTCGGGCATGAATTTGCCTGACGGTTTCAAAATGCCATTCTGACGTAACCAGCAAGGATTTCGATGAGCTTCAGTCCCCTGATTCGCCAGTTGATCGATGCCCTGCGAGGATTGCCGGGCGTCGGTCCAAAAACAGCCCAGCGTATGGCGCTGAACATGCTCGAGCGAGACCGCAGCGTCGCACGCCATCTTGCCCATGCTCTGGAGGCAGCGATGGATGGGGTGGGTTATTGCTCGCGATGCCGCATGCTGAGCGAGACGGAGATCTGTTCGCTGTGTTCGGATCCGCGGCGTGATGACGGCCTGCTATGCATTTTGCAAAGTCCGGCCGACGTCTGGGCTATCGAGCAGGCCGGCGGCTTCAACGGCCGCTATTTCGTTCTGAAGGGACACTTGTCGCCGATAGACGGGCAAGGGCCGGAGGAAATCGGTATTCCAGCGCTGCTCGAGGCGCTGGAAGGCAGGGAAGTGATCGAAGCGATACTGGCCACCAACCCCACCGTAGAGGGCGAGGCGACCGCTCATTACATTGCGGGAATGCTGAAGCCCAGGGGTATTCGTGTCTCACGGCTGGCTCACGGCATTCCGTTAGGGGGCGAGCTGGAATTCATTGATGGCGGCACGCTGGCGCACGCGCTTGCGGGGCGTACACCAGTCGCCTGATCTATATCACGAATCAGCCGGCGAGCCGTCCGTCCCGATAGTCGCGCAGCGCCTGTTCGATTTCCTCGCGGCTGTTCATGACGAACGGCCCGTACTGCACTATGGGCTCGCCAAGCGGTTTGCCCGCCAGGATCAGCAATCGCGCGCCGGCTGCGCCCGACTCGATTGAAAGGGGCCCGTTCTGGCTCAATCGCCCGAGTTGACTGGCCTGCAATGATGCGTCGCCAATCTCTACGTCACCCTCGTAAACGTATAGCAGCACATTCAGATGATCGGCTATTGCCGCGCTGAAAGCCTGGTTCGGTTCGAGGTGCAGATCGATATATAACGGTTCGGTGGGTTTGTTCTGAATCGGACCGGCCAGGGTTTTACCCGCTACTTCAAGGGTGCCTGCGATCACCTTGAGCTGGCCGCCATGTATCCGGTGAAAGGGAAACGCATTGGCAGGCATGTCCCGATAGCTGGCTGGTTGCATCTTGTGCTCGGCTGGCAGGTTAACCCACAGCTGGAAGCCACGCATCAGGCCAGAGCTCTGCTGCGGCATTTCCGAGTGGATGATGCCACGCCCTGCGGTCATCCACTGGACGCCGCCAGGCTCGAGCAGACCCTGATTGCCTAGATGGTCCTGATGAAGCATCCGACCTTCAAGCATATAGGTAACTGTTTCGAAGCCGCGGTGCGGGTGAGAGGGAAAGCCGCCGATATAATCCGACGCTTCGTCGGAGCCGAACTCATCCAGCATCAGGAACGGATCGAAACGTTCAGCGCCCTGACCCCCAAATACCCGCGTAAGCCTGACTCCGTCGCCGTCGGATGTGGCTCGCCCACTAATCGTCTCGATCAGCTTTCTGTTCTGTTCTACGGACATATAGCACCTCCATAAGGGTATGGTGGGTATTCTATGGCCGGATAAATCGATTTAATAACGCGAAAAGTGCAATAAACCTATCGATTTAATCGATCAATTGGTTTGCTCGTCTTTGCGTTCGAGTTCAGCGATGATGCGGTCATAGGCCTCGCAAGCGCTGTGGCGATCGCGGGTGGGGTCCCGTTCCTGAAACTTCAGCAATTTTTCATGCAGCGCAGCGGCTTTTTCGGGATTGTTATCTGCGATGCGGTTGATGGTTTCCGCCGCGACTTCTGCCCGGCGCATGGCGTCTTCAGGCGTACAAGTCTGTGCCGAAACGGGGAGAGCGAAGGCAGAAAGAACACAGGCTAACGCCAGGCTATTACGAATTGTCATTTTGAACCTCGTGGACCCATCAAGGGCTTTATAAGGCTGTATGTTAGCGCTTAGCCGTTTCCTATCCAAGCCGCGCGCGGGGACTGCGGCGTTTGGGCGCAGCGTCAATTGGGCTGACAATCCAGGGTCGCGGTAGATTTGACATCGCGATAACTGCCTTGCAAACGCAGGGTCGCCTGTTCGCCTGGCGCAACGTCTATCGCGCGGGAAGGCTTCATATTGGGCTCGTCTGAAGCGGGTTTCAGCTGACACAGCACATTCACGTCACTGTTATTGGTCACCTGGACCAGGTCCACCCCGGACGCATCGGGGCCACGTGTGGCATCGGTCACGAGGATGCGGCTATCGATATCAAGCCCGTGCAACTCACGGTTCAACGAAGCCTCGTTAGCCGTGACCGCGAGGGGCAGACAAAGGAGGGCCCCGCAGGCTTTGATCAAGGTATTCATAATGGTCTCCGGCTATCCATATGCATGTAGTGTTTGGAAAGCCGCGCTTTGGGCATAGTTCCTGAACCCGGTGGGTATAACGCAGCAAGGCGGCCGAAGCCGCCTTGCTGCAAGTTAGCTGAAGCGCTTAGTAGCGTTCCAGCCAGTGCGCGTAGGGTGCCGGCAGTGTCCAGGAAGGCTTCTCAATGCCAAGGTCGCGGGCAGCCTGGTAGCTCCAGTGCGGGTTTGCCAGATGCGCCTTGCCAATCAACGCCTGATCCAATTGCCCGCTGGCAACGGCGTGTTCGGCCACCTTTGGATCACCGAAGCCCCAGGCGGAGGAGACCGGTATGCCGGCTTCATCCCGTACCCGCTGGGCAATCGGGCCCATGAATCCGGGTGCCCAGGGCACCCGACCGCCGGGTATGGTGAAGCCGATACTGACGCTGAGCAGATCCAGCCCACCGTTTTTCATGCGCCGGGTAAGCTCGATGGACTCTGCGAGGGTTTCTTCATCACGACCATCAAATTCAATCACGCCGAAACGTGCAGTCAGTGGCAGATGCTCCGGCCATACTTCGCGAACAGCCGCGAGGGTTTCCAGCAGGAAGCGACTGCGGTTGTCAAAGCTGCCGCCGTACCGGTCGTCACGCTGGTTGGAATGCTCAGAGAAAAAGCTCTGCGCCAGATAACCATGGGCAAAGTGCAGTTCAAGCCACTCGAAGCCCACGTCCCGGGCGCGAATAGCCGCGTCGACGAAGTCCTGGCGCACCCGGGCGATGTCGTCCAGCGTCATGGCCTTGGGTTGCTTCGGCAGATTGGCGCCGAAGGCAATGGCGGATGGCGCAATGGTCTGCCATCCGTTCGGATCGTCGTAGGGGATATGGTCATCACCTTCCCATGGACGATTGGCGCTGGCTTTGCGTCCGGCGTGCGCAATCTGGATGCCTGGTACGGAGCCGGCCGCCTTGATTGCTTTCACTGCTGGAATGAAGGCCTGTGCCAGCTGGTCGTTCCAGATGCCGGCACAGCCGGGGGAGATGCGACCTTCCGGTGATACGGCGGTGGCTTCTACCACTACCAGTCCGGCGCCGCCTCGGGCTAGCGAGGCGAGATGTACCTGGTGCCAGTCATTGATCAGGCCATCATTGGCGGAATACATGCACATGGGGGGAACCGCAATCCGATTGCGTAGCGTGACGTCCTTGAGCTTGAAAGGCTGGAACAGGGCGGACATGAGGACTCCTTTGGAGTAGGCAGGTGGATGCTTGATGGTTCTGTAGTTCGATAATATTGGAACTATGGTCCTTGAGTAAACCCCGGTGTATTATTTACCGCATGCGACCCTACAAACATCCACCCGCCAGCGACCTCGTTCTTGAGCGCGTGCTCTATGCGCTCAGCGATCCGGTGCGTATGGAAATCGTGCGCAAGCTGTCCGCGGTGGGCGAAGCCAGCTGCGGCGAACTGGACGGTGGCCGCCCCAAGTCCAGTATGTCCCATCACTTCAGGGTGCTGCGCGATTGTGGGCTGGTGTGTACCCTCGCGGTGGGCACAATGCATATGAATTCGCTGCGCCGGGAAGAACTGGATCAGCGCTTCCCCGGTTTGCTGGATGCAATTCTCTCGAGCGGCTGATCCGGCTCCGCAAACACCTGCCGCGCTCAACAGGCAGAGGTCAGCTCGCGTCGCTCCTGGCGCATGATCAGCACTAACAGCAACATTCCCGCCGCCATGACGCCTGCCGCAATGAACAAGGCGCCGCGATAGCTGCCGCTGACCATTGCGATGTAGCCAGCCATGGCAGGGGCGACCACCTGCGCGACCCCATAACTCAATGTCAGTCGCGCCATGGCTTTGGACGGATTGGCCGGAAAATGCCGGCCGATAATCGATAGCGTCAGGCTGACAATGCCCACAAAAGTGAAGCCGAACAGCCCGGCGCTGAGCAGATTGACAAAAGCGCCGCCACTGACGGCAGGCAGCAGGATCGAAAGAATCTGTAACGCGTAAGCCATCAGCAAAGCCGTTAGCCCGCCGACCCATCCCGCTACGCGATCCCACAGAAAGCTCGCGGGTGCCGCCGCCAGGCCCACCACCACCCAGACCCAGGGTCCGTTGCCCGAGAACACAGGTAACTGCTCCACAATCGCGACAATGAAGGTGGCGCTGATCACGAAGCCAACCCCGGCGCAGAAATATGCAGCGATAAACAGCCACATCCACGTCGCTGAAGGCGCAGACGATGGTTGCGTACTTGCGCCCTTATTGGCTCGCACCGGAACAGGCGCCGGCAGCCAGAACCAGGCGGGCAGAAAGAACAGAATGCCAAGCAGGCCCAGGCCAATCCACTGACTGTCCCAGGCGAGCGCGCCCACCATGGTGCTGACCGCCAGACCGGAAACGACAATACCCGCGCCCAGCCCGGCGAAGTGCAGCCCCAGCTCTGGTTTATGGCCATGGTTGATCAGCCAGTTGAGCACCAGCCCCGAGGCGATCAACAGGCCGGCGGCGCTGGAAACGCCTGCAATAAAACGTAACGTGGCCCAGAGGTAAAGGTTATCGGTCAGGCCCATGGCAGCCGTGCTGATGACTGCAATCAGCAAGCCGGCCCGGTAGAAGCGGAATTTGCGTTGCAGGTCATTCGTGGTGGCAGCCAGAAGCGCCCCGGCCATGTAACCGAGATAGTTGAACGTCGCCAGCCAACCGCCGGCGAAATCGCTCAGGCCTGCACCGTCGCGCATGATCGGCAGCAGGGGCGTATAGGCGAAGCGGGCCAGGCCAACAGTCAGAATCAGCGCGCAGATGCCGGCAAGTATTACCCGGGTGCGGTCAACGGAGCAGGTGGTACACAGAACGGTAGATGATGACATGCAGGTCTCGTTTATCTGACAGGCTTGCAAGGATTGCCGATTTTGTCGCAGACGGCTATTCGACCAAGGATGACCATGCCATTAGTCAGCGCGGCAACTGTCCCGGTCTACGTGCTTCCAAAGTGGGCACACTGAGCTTTGGAGTACAGCCATGAATGAGGACCAAAAGAGGCTCACCTACCGCCAGGGCCATCCCGTCCACAACAACCAGAGCCTGCGCAGCGTAGGCAGGCGAGAAAACGCCTGTTTTCCTGCGCTTTTCAACGTAGCGGAGGGGGCCGGTACTGATTCGGAGAAAGCCAAAGCATTGCCGCCGCTGGAAACCCGGCCGGCGCCGGGAAAAAACTTCGCAGGCTAACGCTTGCCGCAGGAGCACCATGGCGCTTGCTGCGCCATGGTGCTCAGTTGCTGTCAGCTCAAGCCGTCAAAGGTTGCATAGGGGTTGTTGCAGGGAATCCTGAATCCGATGAAGTTTACCTGTGGGTTCGCTTCGCCCTGTTTCTTCAGGTAGTCAGTCGTTACCAGAAAGTCCGTTACCAACTTGCGTTCGAATTCAACCACCTTGGCGTTGGTATAGCCCGTGCCAAGACCGGTGCCCGAACGGATCCGGTAGAGTCCGATAACGGCGGCCAGTTTCTCCTCGCCATATTCTTCGGCAAAAGCATCAACGAAGTTCTTCTCCTGTTCCTCAGTCATCTGGTAATCACCGATGTACTCGTGCAACAGGGAGGGAATAAAGCTGTGGCTGTCCTCAAAGACGATAGCTGCCGACCCAAGCGCTGCGACACTTACCGTGGCGGCCGATAAGGCCAGGAATTTCCGACGATTCATGGGCTCTCCTTAACTGTAGAGTCTGTCTGCTGCGCGGATAGACAGAGCCGCCGCGGTAAGGCTGGGGTTGGCCGGCGAGCAACTCGGGTAGGTAGAGGTTCCGACCACCATGAGGTTGCGCTTGCTGTGATGGATCATGTCGCCATCGACTACCGAACCGTCTCCGGCTTTGCCCATTCGCAACGTGCCCTGGACATGGGATTCGGTGATGCGCTTCCTGCGGTAGTGGATGGCTTCAACCGGCAGCGGCTCGAGCAGTTCGCCGAGATGCTCCAATGCATACTCGATGCCTCTTTCGGCGTAGGCTGACTCGCCGTGATAGTTGATGATGGCGTTACCGGTTGCCGGGTCCAGCGTGATGCGGTTATCGATGTGCGGCACGTCCTCGGTCACCAGCATCAGCGGCAGGGTTTCGTTCCAGCGGCCCCGCTCGGTACGCAGTCCATGCGGCCAGCGGTTCTCGAAATAGATCAGGCAGGCCGAGCGCTCCTTGCGAAAATCGCCATCATAGAACGCGTAGTTCAGACCTGTGGTGATCGTGCTGCCATCAAAATTGCCGAGCCCGTCCAGATACACCTCGATATCCGCGCCTACCTGCTCATGCAGACCCATACCGGTCTGGCCATGGGTGATATCCGAGCGAAGCAGAATGGCCGGGCTCTGAATGGCGTTGGCGCCGAGCACGAACAGATCACCGAATACCCTGAACTGTTCGCCATTCGAGGAAATGGTCGCGCCGCTGATCGTATCGCCTGAATACTCAAGCGTGCGCACTTCGCTGTTGAGGCAGACGTCCACTTTCGGGTGACTGTAGAGTTCGGCAAAACCGTTCTCGGCGGTGAACTTCGCGTTAACCGGACAGAGATTGCAGGTGGCGGTCGCGCAGCAGGCATTACGCGTTTCTGTCGCCACCCGTGCACGGCCGGTGGGCATGATGAAGTGGTGATCAGGCATGGCCGTTTTCATCAGCCTGTCGATCGCCGAGCCCTTGTGCGGTGGCTGAGGAAAATCCTGACTGCGCGGCAGCATGCGCGCCATATCAGGATCACCGGCGATCGACATGATGTTTTCGGCGCGGCAATAGTAGGGCTCGAGCTCGTCATAGCCGAACGGCCAGTCATGACCGACGCCATAGCGCGACTGGGTGTGAAAATCATTGGGATGAAAGCGCGGGGTTTGCGAGTACCAGCAGTTCATCCCGCCGCCCAGGCCGATGGTCATGTTCCAGGGCTTTTCACCGCGGTTGGTGTAGGTGTTCTCGGGGCTGATTACGGAATTGCGTTGTGCTTCAATCTGCCAGGCCCAGGGGTGAAAGTCGCCCCATTCGATAATCAGGGCGCGGCCATCGAGATGTTTGAGCGCTTCGTTGAGGAAAAAGGTGGAGCCGAATCCGGAGCCAATAACGATCAGTTCGTAGTGTTTTTCATGTATCGCTCGTGCGCTTACTCTGTTTATGTCCATGAATATCCTTGCCGGCAGGTAACCCGTCGGTCGCCTACCTCTTTGATTTTTATAACAAAAAACAGCGCATCGATCCTTTGTGTCCGTCGCGCCATTGGCTTAGAGCGTGTTCCGGCCCGAGGGTTCACCCAAATGGGGCGAACGGGGCGCATGGCATCCGAGCCGCGCAGCCCACACCTTTGCAAGGCGGGCGTCGATTTCAGGAAAAGCGCGATAGCGTGCCGAAAATTTATCCGTAACACCGTTAAGCAGTTGGCGTCCGGGTTTAAACTGGTTGAAAACCGTTCGAAGGGTGAAAGCAATGAGCCATGTTTTGCACCGCAGTCTCGTCCAGTCCTATCCGGTGGCCGTGAAGGGCGAGGGCGTCTATCTGATCGACTCGACCGGCAAGCGCTATCTGGATGCCTGTGGCGGGGCGGCGGTGTCCTGCCTGGGCCACAGTGATCCGGCTGTGATCGCGGCGATCCAGCGCCAGGTTGCTGAACTGGCTTATGCGCATAGCGCCTTCTTCACCTCTGAGCCAATGGAACAATTGGCGAACTTTCTAACCGCCAGGGCGCCCGGCTCACTGGATTACGTCTATTTCGTCTCGGGTGGTTCGGAAGCCATCGAATCAGCGCTGAAACTGGCCCGCCAGTATTACGTCGAGAAGGGCGAGCCTGAGCGCAGGCATATCATCTCGCGGCGCCAGAGCTATCACGGCAACACGCTGGGTGCGCTGGCGACCGGGGGCAATCTCTGGCGTCGGTCGCAGTTCGAACCCTTGCTGGTCGAGACGCATCAGGTCAGTCCCTGTTATGCCTATCGCGAAATGCGTCCCGGCGAGACCGAAGCAGTGTTCGCACGCCGCCTGGCTGACGAGCTTGAAAGCAAAATCCTCGAACTGGGTGCGGATCAGGTCATGGCGTTTATTGCCGAACCGGTTGTCGGCGCTACCCTCGGTGCGGTACCGCCGGTGGCGGATTACTTTCGTCTGATCCGGCGCGTATGTGATCGTTATGGTGTGTTATTGATTGCGGACGAGGTGATGTGCGGGATGGGGCGCACGGGTAGTCTGTTCGTTTCGGCTCAGGAGCAGATCGAGCCGGATATCCTATGCATCGCCAAGGGGCTCGGGGCAGGCTACCAACCGATTGGCGCTACGCTCGTCAGCGAGCAGATTGTTCGCACGCTCCGTGAGGGCAGCGGGTTCTTCCAGCATGGACATACCTATATCGGACATGCGACTGCCTGCGCTGCGGCACTGGCAGTACAGCAGCAGATCGAGTCGCGTCAGCTGTTGTCCCAGGTGGTGAGCATGGGACGTAAACTGCATGCCGGGCTGCAATCGCAGCTGGGTGATCTACCCTACATCGGTGATATCCGTGGGCGCGGGTTGTTCCGCGGAATCGAGCTGGTGCGCGACCGCGATTCCAGGACACCTTTCAGCCCAGAACTTAAGCTGCACGCGCGTATCAAAGCGAAGGCGATGGAGCTGGGGCTGATGTGTTATCCCATGGGCGGGACGGTCAACGGCCGCGACGGTGACCATATCCTGCTGGCGCCGCCCTTCATCATCGATGATGGTCATGTTGACCAAATCGTTGACCGGCTAAGCGCGTCTATTCAGCACGTCATGCGCGGTATCTGAAAGAGAGAGCGACTATGTATTCCCGGCTGAGCGAGCTACGTCCAGAAGCAATGAGCCTGAAGCAGAAGGAAGTGCTCGAGGAGATACTGAGCGGCCCAAGACAGAATCTCGATGGCCCGTTTCTGGCGTGGATTCACAGTCCGGAACTGGCCAATCATGCGCAGCGGCTTGGTGCATTCTGCCGTTACCATTCGTCCATCCCGTTGCGTTTGAGCGAACTGGCGATCCTTGCCACGGCTGCGCTGTGGCAATCCCAGGCAGAGTGGCAGATTCATGAACCTATCGCCCTGCAAAACGGTGTGAGCCGGGACGTAGTGAATGCGCTACGGGCGGGGCGAGAACCAGACTTTACCGACGAGCAGGAGCGGGTCGTCTACCGCCTTACCCACTCGTTGTACGAGGCGCGCCGGGTGCCCGAGCCGTTATATAACCAGGCGCGGGATCTGTTTGGCGAGCCGGCACTGGTCGAGCTGGTGGGTATCCTCGGTTATTACGCGATGGTTGCGATGACCCTGAACGTCTTTGAGGTAAGGTTGCAAACCGATCAGTCGCTGCCTTTCGCAGAGCCTGGTAGCTGAACTATTCAAGTTCGCTAAGCATTTCCGGTGGCACATCCCTGCGATGGGCGAGGCTGGTGTCGCCGGTATCCGGATGGAACACAATCAGCACGTCCCCCCGCTCCAGCTGTCTTTTCAGCTGGTTCACCCGCTGTTCAAGCGTGGCGTCATAACCGTTGTCGGTCCCGTCGCGGGTGACGAAATCCTCGATCATCCGCTGCAGGGTTTCGGGATCAAGCATGTGGTGGGGTATCAGCATGGCGCCTAATTCTCGTATGACAGTCTGATGTGTGGCTGGTGGTACACTGGCCGGCTTTCTCACCAGCCAAACGCGGTGCAAGGTTACTGCCTTCGGCCTGGTGTCGACACTCCTGTTCCGAAAAACCGACGACGGCCATCTTCACTGGCAGTTGCGGCTCGGCAAAGCTGTCCGGAGGCTGGTGTTACACGTTCATGATTACCGATCCGCTGTTCTATCTTTGTGCCGTTCCGGCAGTGCTGCTTTACGGCATCGCCAAGGGCGGGTTTGGCGGCAATATCGCCATCCTCTCCGTACCGCTAATGTCGCTGGTCATCGCGCCGCAAACGGCCGCCGCCATTTTACTACCTATTCTGTGCACCATGGATCTAGTGGCCTTGCGTACTTTTCGCGGGCGCTGGAGTACGCCCAATCTGCGCATTATCGTGCCAGCGGCAATGGTCGGAATCGCACTCGCAGCGCTGACGTTTCGCATGATGAGCGAGGCTCATATCCAGTTGATGATCGGCGTGATTGCGCTGGCCTTCGTACTGAACATCTGGCTGCGGCGGGGTGATCCGCCGGTGAAAGGCGTCAGCCCGGTGCGCGGCGGTTTCTGGGGGATGGTCGCGGGCTTTACCAGTTTCGGCATTCATGCCGGCGGGCCGCCGATCAACGTTTACCTACTGCCGCAGAGGATGGAAAAGACCATTCTCATGGGCACCATCGCGGTGTTCTTTGCCGCGGTAAACTTCGCCAAATTGCCCGGCTATGTGCTTCTGGACCAGTTTACGCCGGCCAATCTGTGGACTTCGCTGGTGTTGTTGCCGTTGGCACCGATTGGCGTGCGCATGGGTTTCTGGATGCTCCATCGCACCAATGAAAAACTCATCTACCAGTTGTGTTACATCTTTCTGTTCGTCACTGGCGGCAAGCTTCTTTACGAAGGGGCGACGGCGTTGCTGGCAGGCTAAGCCTGGTAATCATTTCTGGCGTTTGCCGCGTATCAATTCGCGCAACAGAAAACGGTTGGGATGGACGGCATGTGCCAGTTCCCGCGGTAGTGGCAGAGGCTCCCCGTCGATCCAGGCTGCTATCTGCTCACCGCTGAGCGGGCAGCTGATCAGACCGCGTGAGCCGTGGCCGGCATTTACATACAAGCCGGGATGCCAGGTCGTAGGCTGGTTGGGCTTTTTCGAAGCGTCCTTGCTCAGCACGGCGTAGTCACGCATGAACGCATCGGCATCAGCCAGCGGGCCAATCACCGGCAAGTAATCCGGCGTTGTACAACGCAACGCTGCCCGCGCGACCAGTTGGTCCGGCTGCAGGAGCCCTGAACCGAGCTTTGCCGCCAGCGCCGGGCTCAGCGATTCGAGCAGAGCCAGATTGCTCTGGTTTTCTTCCGCGCTGGGCTCGGTATCGAGCCTGTCGAAACGAAAGCTTGCTCCCAGATGATGCTCGCCGCGTCGCGCCGGTGATACATATCCTTCGGAGCACAACACGGTGCTGAGGGCGCGGCTCTGCTCCGTCGCTGGCAGATGTGTGATCTGGCCGCGGATCCGTTTCAACGGCAAGTGGGTGCTTGGCGCAAAGCGCTGGCTGTCTGCCGCGGCGCAGATCACGGCAATCTCTGCCTGGGCGATGACGTCGCCTTGGTCATTCAGCACCTGCCAGCTACTGTCTTCCCGCGCTAGTTGCAGGGCTTCGCTACAGGCCAGCAGTTGAATATTGGGATGCTGCAACAGCGCTTTACACAGTGCCGGCGGGTTGACCCATCCCCCTTGCGGGAAGAACAGCCCTCCGGCATTAAGCTCCACGCCGGCTACCTGACTGGCTCGCTGCGCATCAACACCGTGCAGAAACTGGTCGGGATAACCCTGTTCAGCGAGTGCAGCCAGGCGCGCGCTTTCCTTGAGGTCAGCCGATAGCTGAAGCACACCACAGGCCGCCCAGTTATCCTCGTTCTGCGCGAGCGTTTCGTGCAGTAAGCGAAGACTATACGCATAACTGGCCTGGATAAAACGGGAGAGGCGCGTCTGATGTGGCGACAGCTTGCAGTATAGAATGCCCTGAGGATTGCCCGAGGCTTCCTGCGCTTCGCTGGCGTGGCGTTCGATCACCGTCACTCGCCAGCCGCGCCGGGCCAGGGAAAAGGCTGTACAGCATCCTGCCAGTCCTGCTCCGATTATCAATGCTCGGCGCCCGCCTGTTTCGGCCGGGGCGGGGCGAGCAAACCAGGGCGCCTGCCAGGGTTGTTCTGGAACCTGTACAAAGGTTCCTGCGAGCATTTCGCGCTTGCGGCCGAACCCCTTGACCTTGCGCATATTGAAGCCGGCGGCTTGCAACCCGCGGCGGACCGCACCAACACTGGTGAAGGTCGCAACCGTCGCGCCGGGGCTGGATAGCCGAGCCATCTGGTCATACAAGGGTTGCTGCCACATGTCCGGGTTCTTCGCCGGGGCAAATCCATCAAGAAACCAGGCGTCCACACTGGCTTCAAGTTGCGGCAGGGTTTCCAGCAGATCGCCGACCAGTAGCGTCAGGGTCACGCGGCCGTCAGCGAGGCTGAAATGCTGCCACCCTTTAGCGAGATCGGAATACTGTGCCAGCAGTTGCGCTGACCAGGGCTCAAGCTCCGGCCACAGAGCCAGGGCGCGCTGCATGTCGATCAGGCTGAGCGGATATTTTTCGGTACTGACGAAGTGCAGCCTGGCACCAGCTGGCGCCAGTGAATCCCACAGTTGCCATGCGCAAAGGAAATTGAGTCCGGTACCGAATCCCGTTTCGGCGATGCAGAAGCGGGCAGTATCCCTCAGCTGCGCCCAGCGTTCGGGCAGGGCGTTATGCTGGAGAAATACGTGACGGGTTTCTTCCAGGCCAGACTCGCGGGAAAAATACACGTCATCGAATTCGACTGAAAAGGGCTGGCCATCGTCAGCCCACGCAAGATGTGCAAAAGAGTGAGTGGGGGTCACTGCGGCTCCGCTGATCAATTAACGGCGCCATTGTACTCCCGGCGAATCAGGTTCGGCAGTGCTCAGCCGAGGTTCGGCAGTATCAGCAATAATCCGGTCGCAACGAATACGAGGGCGACGCTGGTCAATTTGGTTTTCTGGAAACGTTTCATGATCACCACCTTTCTTGTTTTTGTTTGCAGGACTACTTCCAACCCTGCCGCGCCAACTCTTCGGTTGGTGCTGTCAATGCGTCAGACCAATCCAGCGGTCTCGACAAGCCTTGGCATTATGCCCGTTCTTCGAGCCTAGCTGCATTCCGGACGTCGGGTTAGATGGTTTTGTTACAAGGATTGGGCGCTATGTCGCGGCTGGAAGTCAGACCGGTGTCAGGAGGGACATTCACATGAATCAGTCCAACTGAATCCGGAGCCTATCGCCCACCAGCTGTCAGGCTTGCGCAAGACGCCGTGAACCCATCCGTGGGGGCTTGGTGAAAACATCCCTGTTTTCAACACTTGCTCCAGCCTGACAGCCGGCGGGCTCGTTCCGGCTCCAGTGTGGTGATGAGCTTTGATCGTTTTTCGAGCCGGCAACGACAATCTCTACGCGAAGCGTGGCGACAGGCGTGAGCCGACCGTGCGATGACATGGATGTCATCGACGAGCTTACAGGGACGTACTTGCAGCGTGTCGGCGCAGGCCTGTCGGCTCGCGGCAGCTGCCTCTCTTATGCAGCGAGCGGACTCTGTGCGGATGCACGGCCCGCGGCTGATAATCCGGAGCCCGTCGCCCACCAGCTGTCAGGATTGCGCAAGACGCCGTGAACCCTCCGTGGGGGCTTGGTGAAAACATCCGTGTTTTCAACACTTGCTCCAGCCTGACAGCCGGCGGGCTCGTTCCGGCTCCAGTGTGGTGATGAGCATTGATCGTTTTCGAGCCGGCAACTCAAATCTCTACGCGAAGCGTGGCGACTGGGCTGAGCCGACCGTGCGATGACATGGATGTCATCGACGAGCTTACAGGGATGTACTTGCAGCGTGTCGGCGCAGGCTTGTCGGCTCGCGGCAGCTGGCTCTCTTTTGCAGCGAGCGGACTCTGTGCGGATGCACGGCCCGCGGCTGATAATCCGGAGCCTATCGCCCACCAGCTGTCAGACTTGCGCAAGACGCCGTGAACCCATCCGTGGGGGCTTGGTGAGAATATCCCTGTTTTCAACACTTGCTCCAGCCTGACAGCCGGCGGGCTCGTTCTGAGTCCAATGTGGTGATGCGCTTCGAGCGCTTTTTGGGGCCGGCAACGACAATCGAAACGTCGCTACGCTAGCCGCTCAGTCCGTGCTGCCATGATTACGTCGTTGCGGTGCACACCGTGCAGGGTATGCGTCCACCAGCTCACTGTTACTTTGCCCCACTCAGTCAGTAACGCAGGGTGATGGTTCTCTTGCTCGGCGAGCTCTCCGACACGGTTGGTAAACGCAAGGGCGCTGGCAAAATCGGCGAATTTGAATGTTTTGTCTATCCGCGGGACGTCCGTCGAGCGGTTGATCGTCCAGCCGTCCAGATTGCTGGTGAGTGACTCGAGGGCGGCTGGTTCCAGCGCCGTCTTATCCCCATGGGTGAGGGGTTCGTCTGCCAGTGTGCTCATGGGATTCTCCACAGGTGAGGTTTCGATGTGTTCGCATGCAGCAAGCTGACCTGAGCTTAGCAGCTTCATAAAGACGAGGGCTTCGAACCAGAACAGTTGCCTCCGCACTGCGCCGACAGCTGTGACTGTTTCGGTGTGATGGACGCGTTTACAATGCGCGGGAAATTCCTCCTTCCCGTTCTATCTGATTCGAGTTTCCCATGCACGTTTCATCCGGTCGCTGGTTGTACGGTTTCGTTTTGGCGTTGACTACCACCACGCTCTGGGGTGTGTTGCCTATCATGCTGAAGCAGGTATTGCAGGGCATGGATGCCTTTACTGTCAGCTGGTTCAGAATGTGTAGCGCGGGCGTTGTCCTGTTCATCTGGCTGGCAGCGCAGCGCCGTTTGCCCTCGGTTCGGGCGCTCTCGGTTACCAACCGCTGGTTGTTGGTGGTGGCGATTCTCGGGCTGGCGTCCAACTATGTTCTGTACGTCATGGGTCTTAGTCGGCTCACGCCGGGCACGATGCAACTGATGATCCAGACGGCGCCGATCATGCTGATGCTGGGCAGTATGGTGCTCTTCAAGGAGCGATTCGGTATCGGGCAGTTCATTGGCTTGGTCACGCTTTCCCTCGGCTTCGTGCTGTTTTTCAATCAGCGGCTGGAAGAATTATTTACCCAGCTCAGCAGCTACACCCTGGGGATACTGCTCACCCTCGGCGCTGCCTTTACCTGGGCGCTGTATGGGCTTGCACAAAAGCAGCTGCTCACCGTGTGGTCCTCGGTGACGGTGATGATGATGATCTACCTGGCGTGTGCGGTATTGATCTTTCCGCTCGCGTCGCCATCGCAGATTTTTCAGTTGAGTACTCTGCAGCTCTGGATGCTGCTCGGTTGTTGTCTGAACACGCTGATCGCCTATGGCGCCTTCGCTGAAGCCCTGAGTCATTGGGAGGCTTCACGGGTAAGCGCTACAGTAGCCACCACGCCGCTGTTCACGTTCAGCATGGTGGCGCTCGGCGCGATGATCTGGCCCGGTGTGATAGAACCCGAATTGCTCAACAGTCTGGCTTATATCGGCGCCTTGATGGTGGTTGGCGGCTCGGCGCTGATTGCCCTGGCGCCCAGCCTGATACAAAACCTGAAGAACCGCCGCCTGCGCAGACTGTCCGTTACGCCTCCGCCGACCTCATGAGTCAGTGTGGTCGCCGAGCATCTGCTCGGGCCGCACTGCTTCTTCAAAGGCTTTTTCGTCCAGGTAGCCCAGCTGCAGCGCTGCCTGCTTTAACGTCGAGCCTTCCTTGTAGGCTTTCTTGGCAATATCCGCGGCCTTGTCGTAACCGATCACCGGGTTCAGCGCAGTGACCAGCATCAGGCTGTTGTCAAGATGCTCGCGCATGCGCTGTTCGTCTGGCTCGACCCCTTCCAGACAATTGCGGCGAAAGCTGTCGCAGCCATCGGTTATCAGACGAATCGATTGAAGCAAGGTATGGATGATCACCGGCTTGAATACATTGAGTTGCAGTTGACCATTGCTCGCGGCGATGCCAAGGGTTACATCGTTGCCCTGAACCTGGCAGGCGATCATTGACAGTGCTTCGCATTGGGTCGGGTTCACCTTGCCCGGCATGATAGAACTGCCCGGTTCGTTGGCCGGAAGCCGCAATTCCGCAAAGCCGGCTCGCGGCCCGCTGCCCAGCAGGCGAAAGTCATTGGCCAGCTTCATCAAGGTCACGGCCAGCTGTTTGCAGGCGGCATGTAACTGAACCAGGGGCTCGTGCCCGGCAAGCGCGGCAAATTTATTGTCGGCACTGGTGAAGGGCAGCCCGCTGAGGCTGGCTATTTCTTCGGCAAACAGCGTTGCGAAGCGCGGCGGAGTG
This sequence comes from Pseudomonas sp. gcc21, assembly GCF_012844345.1. NCBI lineage: Bacteria > Pseudomonadati > Pseudomonadota > Gammaproteobacteria > Pseudomonadales > Pseudomonadaceae > Pseudomonas > Pseudomonas sp. gcc21. Next base: position 355,009 of record NZ_CP051625.1, read on the forward strand.
TTCAATCCGGTGCCGACGGCTGTGCCGCCCTGAGCCAGCGCAAAAACCTGGGGTAGCGCCGCGTCTATGGCGTGCAATCCCATGTCCAGCTGCGCGACGAAGGCTGACAGTTCCTGGCCGAAGGTCACCGGGGTTGCGTCCATCATATGCGTGCGACCGATCTTGATCAGCCGGGCATGACGTTCAGCTTGCCTCTGCAATTCGTCGCGCAGGGCGGTCACGGCGGGGATCAATTTTTCGCGTGTCTCGATTGCTGCCGCGATGTGCATGGCGCTGGGAAAGGTGTCGTTGGAGCTCTGCGACTTATTCACGTGATCGTTTGGATGCACGGGCTGCTTGCCGCCGAGGGGCTGACCTGCCAGTTCGTTTGCGCGGTTGGCTATGACCTCATTGATATTCATATTGCTTTGGGTGCCGCTGCCGGTCTGCCAGACCGATAAGGGAAAATGCCCGCTCAGCTCTCCGCTCAGCACGTCATCTGCAGCCCGCTCGATCAAGTCTGCAACCTGTTCGTCGAGGTTGCCAAGCTGCCGGTTGCTGCGCGCCGCGGCCTTCTTTATCAACGCCAGTGCGTGGACGACCGCGGGGGGCATGTGTTCTTCACCGATAGCGAAGTTCTGTAACGAGCGCTGGGTCTGGGCGCCCCAGTAGCGGTCTGCGGGCACCTCTATGTCACCCATGCTGTCTGATTCTGTGCGCGTGTTCATGTAAGCCTCCGCGAGTGGTGAATATCGAATATCGCTGCCAGTATAGAAGTTACCCTTACTCTCCTATGTGTGGACACGTCATGCGCGCATTCGTTATCGGTTGGGTTTGCTGGATGGGTCTGGCGTCGGCTGTTGTTGCCGATGAGGCCTCGCATCGCGCCAGTGCTGAACGCTTTCTCAAGCTTGCCAAGGCTGAGAGCATGACCAACACGATATACGAGCAGGTTGACGACCTGCTGGCCGCCCAGTTTGCGCGCATGGGCGGCTCGATGCATACCGAGCACGTGCTGCGTGAGTATCAGGACAAAGCCAGGGTTGAGCTGGACAAGGAGCTGACCTGGGATGCCATGCGTGACGAAATGATTTCCCTCTATACATCAGTGTTTACCGAGCAGGAGCTCGATCAGTTATCCCGGTTCTATGAATCCAAGGTTGGTACCAAGTTAATGGTGTATCTGCCCGAGCTGACGCGGGAATCGATGGCGGTGACCCGTGAGCGGGTGCAGGGCAGGGTGGCGCCGCGTATCGAGGTTTTGATCGATCAGATGGAAGAAGCCGTCTTGGCGAAGCAGACGGGGCAGCGCTAAGCCAGCTAGAATCTGCCCGACAACTGAGAGGAGAAGGATAATGGGCAGCACCCAAACCGCACTTGAACAGGCCATGCAAAGGCTGGCGCCGGAGCATCTGGAGCTGACCAACGAAAGCTATATGCACAGCGTGCCGCCGGGTTCGGAGTCGCATTTCAAGGCCGTGGTCGTCAGCGCCGAGTTCGAGGGGCTGAACGCCGTCAAGCGGCACCAGATGGTGTATCGCAGTCTTGGCGAGCTGATGCAGCAGATCCATGCCCTGGCGCTGCATACCTATAGCCCGGGCGAATGGGCCGCACGGCAGCAGGCGCCTCATTCGCCGAATTGTCTGGGCGGGAGCAAGGCAGACAAGGCCTGATCCGACCGGGGGTGTAGCGCGCCCGCGCTACGCCGAACCTCACCGAGAGCTGCAAGCTTGCCGCTAAGCAGGCGGCCATCAATCTGCTGATATTCAAGCGATTCTGTTGCCGCAGCATCTTTGCTAGAATCCGCCCCGAACCCGGTACGCCCTTTACGTGGGCGACTACTGAATATACGAGGCACGCATGTCCAAAGTTGTTGTTGTGGCGCTGTACAAGTTCGTCACGCTCGAAAATTATCAAGATCTCCGCCAGCCGCTTCTCGAAACCCTCACGCAACACGGCGTGAAAGGTACGCTTCTGCTCGCCCGCGAAGGAATCAACGGCACCATCGCCGGTTCCCGTGAAGGCATGGACGCGGTACTGGATTGGCTGCGCAGTGATCCGCGACTCGGCGATCTCGATTACAAGGAATCGGTATGTGAAGAGATGCCGTTCTATCGGACCAAGGTCAAGCTGAAGAAAGAGATCGTCACCCTGGGCGTTCCGGGCGTCAGCCCCAACGAGAAAGTCGGCACCTATGTCGAGCCGCAGGACTGGAACGCCTTGATCAGTGATCCTGAAGTGCTGTTGGTGGACACGCGCAATGACTATGAAGTGTCAATCGGCACCTTCGAAGGAGCGATTGATCCGGAAACCAAAACCTTCCGCGAATTTCCCGAATACGTGAAGCAGAATTTCGATCCTGCCCGGCATAAGAAGGTCGCGATGTTCTGCACCGGCGGGATCCGCTGTGAGAAAGCGTCCAGCTACATGCTGCAGCAGGGTTTTGGCGAGGTGTTCCACCTCAAGGGCGGCATTCTCAAGTACTTCGAGGAAGTACCCGCCGAGCAAAGCAAGTGGAACGGCGAGTGCTTCGTTTTCGATAATCGTGTAACTGTCCGTCATGACCTGGCGCCGGGCTCCTATGACCAGTGCCACGCCTGCCGTCATCCCATATCAGCGGAGGAGAAAGCCTCCCCGCAGTATGAAGAAGGCGTCAGCTGCCCACGTTGTTACGATAGCCTGCCGGAAAAGACACGGCGCCGGGCAGAAGAACGTCAACGTCAGATTCATCTCGCGCGGATCCGCAATCAGCCGCATCCTATTGGATTACCGAAGGAACAGGCCTCTCCGAACGCAGGAGAATCCTGAACCTCGCTTGCAGACGCAGCGTTATGGCGCGATAAGGTGCCATACGTGCGACTGTCGCAGGCTTAATGTTCCAATGGAGAACGCCATGTCCCAGCGGCTGATTTACGTAATGGATCCCATGTGTTCGTGGTGCTGGGGGTTCGCACCGGTAATGGAGCAGATCCAGCAGCTCGCACCGGACGTGCCGGTTCACTTCGTAGCGGGCGGCCTGCGGCCTGGACGTGGCGAAACCCTGAATGAGAGCGGCAGGGCGGCGCTTGCCGAACATTGGCAGGCTGTCGCATCCGTTTCCGGGCAACCCTTTGCCACCCCTGATGAACTCCCGGCCGACTTTCATTTCAACACCGAGCCGGTATGCCGGGCGCTGGTGGTAGGGCGGGAGCTCGATGCTGACAGGCTGGCGCTGTGGATCAGCCATATCCAGATGGCGTTCTATACGCGCGCCGCTGACGTTGGGCAGATATCGGTGCTGATGGATCTGGCGGAGTTGGCTGGTTACGACCGCGTGGCGTTCAGCCACGTCTATGATGCAGAGATCACCCGCGCCGCGCTCGCCGCCGACATTTCATGGACACGCGATCTGGGCATTGCGGGCTTTCCGACATTGCTGGCACAACGCGATGGTGCGCTGGCCTTGCTGACCAATGGTTACCAATCGGCGGACGCTGTGCTGCCGTTGTTTCAGCGCTGGCTGGCGGCAGGTCAGAACGCTTGATAGCGACTGCGATCCACCTGGCACTGCATGCGCTGGTCCCACTCGCGGTGGCATTGATTTTCTTCCGGCAGCAATGGGGACGGGCGTGGGCGATCATGCTGCTGACAATGCTGGTCGATGTGGATCATCTGCTCGCTGAGCCGATTTTCGCTGCCAACCGCTGTTCGATCGGCTTCCATCCTCTGCATACCTATACCGCTATTACCGGCTATCTGCTGCTATCTCTGTGGAGTGTCACCCGCCTGGTGGGTATCGGGCTGCTTATTCACATGCTGCTCGACGCCAGCGATTGCTGGCGCATGGCGGGCTTTCCTTTACCCTGACGGCGTGCTTTCCGCCATCCAGCTGGCCGGCTCAGTCAATGCCTGGTCGACACGGCTCATTATCATCTGCGGGGTGTCTCCGGGTTGATAGGCTGCGATGCCTAGCCTCAGCGGTTCCGGACCCAATACTGCGTTTGGAAGCAGTTCGGCGGCCAATCTGCAGAACTCATCCATCAATGGCTGCAGCTCCTCGGCAGTGGCACCAGGCGCCAATACGATAAATTCGCCACCGCGCGATCGGCTGCATTGCCAGGCAGGGTTGATCGCCTGTCGGCGCTTGAGCGGCGCTGCGATGGATTGCAGCAGCGCATCAGCAGATTCGGCGCCAAGTTGCTGGTTGATTTTGTCGAGGCCGTTCAATTGGATTGCCAGGACATGGCCAGCCTCTGTTTCGCCGGGTGCCGTGGCGGCGGCCAGAGCGTGGCCAAGCGCTAACCGGTTCGGCAGGCCCGTCAACGAATCATGATAAGCCTGGTGACGATATCCTTCGCTACGTGCCGCTTCTTCTGCGAACAAAGTCTCGATGGTGCTTGCCATCTGGTTCATCGCAGCGGTTATGGGCTGCAATTCGACGGTGGCTGGCAAGTCCGCATTGATCCGGTACTCGCGGCGGCTTATCGCCTGCGCCTGGGCGATGATGGCGCGAAGCGGTTGCAGCTGGCGCTTGAGCAGAGCAGTGCAGAACAGTCCGCTGATCAGGGCGCACAGACACAGCCAGGCCAGAATGCGCTGGGCGTTCCGCCAGAAGCTCTCGAGCGCAGCCTGTGGATGGCTGAGCACGTCCACCTCGGCAGCCTGCTGCCAGCCGTCCATGACCGTCGCGCTACCCGGTTGCGGCTGGATGTTTGCCAGACGGCTGAACCAGGCCGGTGCGGTTGTATCCGTCGTGGTCTGGTAGCGCTCGGCAAGTACGTCACCGCTTTCAAGGGACGAGACGCGAATGCGTGCGAAGTGACCACTGTCGAACATGGCGTTGATCATCAGCTCGACCATCGCCTGATCGCGAATGTGCGGCCCGAGCGACAGCCCCAGGGAAGTCGCTGCGTCCTGCGCGTGTGAGCCGAGCTGCAGGCGCAGCTGGTCTCGGGCATTATCGAGACTGATCAAGAAACTGCCGCCGACGGCGATCAGCAAGAACAGGCATATCGCCAGCGTTAACTGCCGGACCAGGGATGTTTTCATTGTGCTGTCCTTAGGGGCATTTCAAAGCCCTCGTCGCGCATTTTCCTTGCCAGCTCCTGCCATTGGGGCAGTTTCCGGGACGATCCGACACGGCGGTTGTTCGCCTTGCCGGGCAACCATAACCCCTGCGAATTGAAACTGTACACCGGCAGCAGATCGCTCCGCCGGGAGGCAGGCAGGATCTTGCGCACCAGGTTATCCAGAATCAAGGGTTCGCTGAGAGGCGTCGGGTAAAAGCTGAGCACCATATGTGCCTGGTCCAGCTTCAGCGACTTGACGTAGGTGAGGCGCAACTGCTCGCCTGGTATCCCCAACTTCAGCAGGCTGAAGTATTTACCGATGGCGAAATCTTCACAGTCAGCTGAGCCGTTTACCAGTGATTCAACCGGCGTCGCCCAATAATCAGCTTCGCCCCAGATTAGGCTGTCATCGGCAAACAGCAGCAGCGCGTTGAAAAAACGGTTAACGGTGTCCAGCTGCGCTTCGGTACTGGCAAGCTTCTGTTCATCAAGCAAGGCATGCCAAGCCTGTATTCGCTTGCGCGCGGCTCGGTCCGGTTCGTAGAGCTCGTCGGTCTGCTGCATGATTTGCGTCATATCCCATGCATGGGCAGAGCCTGACCTGCAGAACAACAGCAGTATCATGAGCGGTAGGATGATCGTCAGGGAAAAGCGCAACGGATGAAGGTGTTGGGGCAGGGAGCGGGGCTGATGCAGCGAGGGTACCGCCCGTCGGGCGAGCGAAGCAGCGGACGGCGCTGCTTCGTGCACCCGATGCAACCGGCGATCAGTGCCGCGGCGCGAGCAGGGCAGGTTTGGGTTTGTCTTCGGGTGCGTGGAACAACAGGAACAGCTGAGTGAGCACTTCTGGAATGTGCTCCATCATCTCCTCAACCATGTCGTGGTCGCTGGCGATCTCGGCGAATTCAGGCTGGTCATCAAACAGACCCGAGCCGACCATGATCGGTAACAACAGCTCGCTGACAATTTCCTCTTCCTGATCGAACCAGTCTTCTTCGCGCAGGAACACGCCCTCCAGAAAGCCAACGCACCAGCTGCGCAGATCGGAATAATCCGGCTCCTCACCCAGCGATAGCTCGCACGGCGGTTCCAGATCTTCATCGCTGGCCAGTTCCCGGCTGATATGAGCCTTGAGAGCGCGCAGGGTACCTTCGATATCCTGCTTCTGCGCGTCGTTTGTGTAATTGGGCTCTTCGGAAAAAAGCTCGGAAATCCATTCTTCCTCGGAGACCTCGACGGGGCTGATACACAGGGCAGTCAGGAAGCCATGCCCGGCCTGGTAATCGAGCGCTTCGTCGTGAAGATCATCCGCATCCAGAAACTGCTGCAGGCGGTCGAGTTGATCAGCGAAGGACATGGGACACCTCATCATTAATAGTGCTGGCATTGTACTCATGCTACCGCTTAATACCAACGGATTAGCGGTGGTTCGCATTTCGGCACGACCTGGTCGAAAGACTACCGAAGCGGACTCTATCCGATTGTAGGCAATAGCGAAGCTATGGGCTGATATAATCCCGATCCGACAAGCCGCCAGGGCTTGTCGTCTTGTATTGAAAAGGCAATGGCCAGCCGGATTCTGTCGCGGGCGCGACTCGACCGGACGGCCCCGGGAGAAACATGCGCGAGCAAGCGTTGGAGCGGCTGCAGGAAGTCTTCGGTTACGCCGAATTTCGTGGGCAGCAGGCGGATATCATCGATCAGGTAGCACGCGGCGGGGACGCCCTGGTGCTGATGCCCACGGGAGGCGGAAAATCGCTCTGCTACCAGGTTCCGGGCATGTTGCGGGCCGGACTGACGGTGGTGGTCTCACCCTTGATCGCCTTGATGGATGATCAGGTTGCCACGCTCAATGAGCTGGGCCTGAAAGCGGCTGCGCTGAATTCCACACTGGATGAGCAGGCTCAGCGCGATATCGCCAACAGCCTGCGGCGGGGCGAGATGGATTATCTCTATCTGGCCCCCGAACGTTTGCTCAAGCCACGCACGCTCAACTTCCTGCAAAGCCTGAATATCGCCCTGTTCGCAATCGATGAAGCGCACTGCGTATCGCAGTGGGGCCACGACTTCCGCCCGGAATATCTGCAGCTCGGGCAACTGGCCGAACTCTTTCCCGCCGTGCCGCGCATAGCGCTCACTGCGACCGCAGATGAGCGAACCCGGCAGGAAATCCAGCAAAGGCTCAAACTCGAGCAAGCCGCCTGCTTCGTTTCCGGATTCGATCGACCGAACATCTTTTACCGCATCGTTGCAAAGGATAAACCCCGGCAACAATTGTTGAGCTTTCTGTCCGGGCATCGCGGCAATGCCGGAATCGTCTATTGCCTGTCGCGCAAGAAGGTCGAGGACACGGCGCACTGGCTCAGCGAGCAAGGCTGGCCTGCGCTGCCTTACCACGCCGGGTTGTCAGCAGAGCTGCGTGCATTCAACCAGAAGCGCTTTCTCAACGAGGAAGGGCTGATCATGGTGGCGACCATTGCCTTTGGTATGGGGATCGATAAATCCAATGTGCGTTTCGTGGCGCATATGGATCTGCCCAAAAGTATCGAGGCTTACTATCAGGAAACCGGCCGGGCAGGGCGTGACGGGCTCGCCGCCGACGCCTGGATGGCCTATGGGTTGCAGGACGTCTTGACGCTCAACCAGTTCCTGGCCAATTCAGATGGCGACGAACGGCACAAACGCATCGAGCGCCACAAGTTGGACGCTATGCTGGCGCTCTGTGAGATCACCACCTGCCGGCGCAAATCGCTGCTGAGTTACTTCGGTGATCAGCTTGAACAACCCTGTGGCCACTGCGACAACTGTGTTGACGACGTCGCTACCTGGGACGGTAGTGAAGCCGCGCGCATGGCCTTGTCTACCATCTATCGTAGCGGCCAGCGTTATGGCGTCGGCCATCTGGTGGATATTCTGCTGGGCCGCGATAACGAGAAGATTCGCACCGCTGGACATCAGCATCTGTCGACCTACGGCATTGGCAAGCATCTGGCCGAGCAGGAGTGGCGCTCGGTCTTCCGTCAGCTTCTCGCCCGGGGGCTGGCAGAGATCGATCTGGATGGCTTCGGCAGCTTGCGTTTGACCGATGCCTGCCGGCCGCTGCTACGTGGGGAGGAGAGTCTGGCCCTGCGCAAGGATGTCGCCCGTGCGACGCCGTCGCCGGGTCGCTATGCCGACAAGCCGGTAATCGCCGAGGCCGACAAGCCGCTGTGGGAACAACTGCGAGCCCTGCGCAAACGTCTGGCCGAATCCCACGGGGTTCCGCCCTATGTGATTTTCCCTGACTCGACGCTGGTGGATATGCTGCGCCAGCGTCCGGCCTCGCTGCAGGACATGGGCCTGGTCAGCGGGATCGGTTCCCACAAGCTTGAACGCTATGGCGCGGATTTCCTGCAGGTCATGCTAGGCGATACGGACAGGACGCCCGAGGCGCAGAATGCACTGAACAAGGCGCAGGAAGCGCAGGCGTTAGCGTTGGCGGGCATGAGCGCGGAACAGATTGCGCAGCAGCTGGGACAGCCGGTCAAGCAGGTTTACATGCAGTTGGCGCAGGCGATCAGCACCGGTCAGATAGAGCTACATCACGCGATTGATTTACCACCCATGCAACTTCAGCGCATTCAGGATGCATTCCTCAATGAAGCCGAAGAAGACCTGCCGGGTGTGCGGACGCTTGCCAGGCAGTTGGACGAGCCGGTGGACGAGGGCATTCTGCACTGTATTCGTGCAGCGCTGATGCTTGAGATCGCTGGCTAGAAAAAAGCTAGGAGTGGGTTCCTAAAAGGTCTGGCCGAGGCGCATATACAACGCGCTTTCGCCTTCCTGGTTGGAGCCGACGCCAAAGAATAGCGGGCCAAGAAAGGTGTCCAGCCCCAGCAGCAGACTGCCAGCGCCTATGTATCCGGTATCCAGACCGTCCGTATCCTTGTTGTAGATCCGCCCGTATTCAAAGCTGCCGCCAAGGTATATCGGCATGTTTACCGGCAGGAAGGTGGTGGGGTTCAGGCGTCGGTAATACACGAGCCGTGCGAGATTGTAGTTCTGCCCGGCCACACCGCTCTGGCGGAAACCGGAAAACATGCCGGGGCCGCCCAGCAGGAAGCTGCTCTGGGCGATGTCTACGTTGCTGTCCGTACGTCCCAGAAAGCCCCCCAGTTGGAAGCTGTTCGGACCGCTGGCGAACGCTTTGTTATAGCGGAATTCGAATTGCTGATAGCGCGAATCGGCGCCCAGATTCGGCTCCGACTGCCGCCAGACGAGTCGGCCTTCGTCGCCTGAACGCGGGAAATTGACGTTGTCGAGCGTGTCCCGATCAAGCTGCAGTGTGTAGAACCCTTCAGTGAAACTGAAGGAGCGCAGTTCAGGATCGCCCACGCGCACCTTGGCTTCACCCTCGTAGCGGGAGATCCCGAAGCGTACTTCGCCGTGAGTGGAAATCTGCCTGCCGATATTCAGCCCCGCGCCGTAGCGTACCTGACGGTAATCGACCACCGGGTCGCCATCGGAAAGCACCTCGATATTGCGTGCTTCGGCGTCAATGAAGGGCGCAACGAAATAGCGCGACCCGTAATCCAGCGGCTGATAGAACTCGCTGTATACCAGTTGGCGTTCGCCGACCTGCAGCCGCGTCAGCCATTCCGCTCCCAATGGATTCACGCCGTTAACGCGAAAGCTGGCGCCAATGTTGAATTGGCTTCCGCCACGGAAATCGTCTTCCAAGTTGAGCCCCAGCCGCAGATAGTCCGTCCCGGTCTGGCGTCCGGAGGTACGTATCAGCAAGGTATTGCTGTCATCGCCGTGGAGCACTTCGTAGTTGACTCGACTGAAGTAATCGGTGCCATAAATTGTGCCCATGTCCTTTTCCAGGCGCTCGAGATTCAGTGGCTGGCCAATCTCCTGGCGGATCATGTTGCGCACAACCTGATCGGCGACGATTCCGCTGTTCAAGACCTTGATCTCGTCGATCACCGGCCGGCGTTGCGGACGGACCGTCGCCATATTACCGCCCGGCCGGGTCTCGGACGCCGGCGCAGAAAAGGCCAGAACCTCGCTGGTTCCGGTCAGGCTTCGCTCGCCGGCCGCAATAGCATCAGCGACTTCGGCAAAGCTGCTAAAGCCGATATCGCCCAGCTCCGGTTGCAGCAGCAAATCCTGTGGTCCCAGTGTCGCAAGCTGTTCCTGGGTGTTGCGGCGGGTCAACAGGGTGGTGGTCTGGTCCATGATGTCGACAATGGATTCAAGTTCATCTGTCGAGCGTAGCGGGGTACCGATATCCACCACAATGAGGCGATCCACGCCCATCTCGCGGGCAACATCCACCGGCACGTTCTTGGACAGCACGCCGTCGACCAGCAGCCTGCCATCAACTGTTACCGGGGCGAAAAAGCCGGGTATGGCAATGCTTGCGCGAATCGCGAGAGGAAGATGTCCTTCTTCGAAGACTACTGCTTCACCTGTGGCGATATCGGTCGCAACCGCGCGGAAAGGGATCGGCAGCAGATCGAAGTCGTCGATATCGTTGGTGTGAACCAATAGGGTTTCGAGAATCAGACCGAGATTCTGTCCCTGAAGGAAGCCGAGTGGGAAGCTCAGCCGCCCGCGATCAAAGCTCAGACGCTGCTTGACCAGAAAATCGCGGTCGTCCTGTTTACGCCGGAAGGGAATATCCTGGCGCAGGGGGGTGTCGCTCAGCGCGTTCTGCCAGTCAGTCTCCAGTGCGATCTTTTCCAGCTCATCGGCGCTATAGCCTGCTGCGTAAAGTCCGCCGATAACCGCGCCAAGGCTGGTGCCCGCTATCGCATGGATGGGTATGTTCAGTTCTTCCAGCTGCTTCAGCACACCAATGTGCGCCATGCCCCGCGCGCCACCACCCGACAGTACCAGGCCCGTGCGCAATTCCTCGCCATGACTCAGCGGGGTCAGGGCGACCAGGAAAAGAAGGATGAAGCGTTTGAGCATGGTAACGGGGCCTGCATATGAAACTGGATCGCCGCGTATTGTATACGAGCTGTTATAGGACGCGTGAGCTTCTCGGGGAATTCAGATGGAGGTCTCAGAAGCGGGCGGCGCAGATTCAGACGATGACCTTGTCCTTGAGCTTCTGCGCCGCATGTTCGAGTGCCTTGATGACTTCGTCCTTGTCGTAGTTGCGGATATTGGAGGTATCCAGATACATGGAGAAACCGGGAAGCTCATGCTCGACAAAGCTGGGCGCTGCGCCCAGGTCGCGACGTAAGCCAACCACCTGGTAAACCTGTACCGGCTTGGAGAAGCCTTTGACCATTACCTGCCCCTTGTCCCGACACATGACCAGGTCCTTCACCAGTGCCCAGGTCTCGTGTGGTATCAGAATTTCTCCAGCCTCAGCTGCATTCTCCAGCCGGCTCGCCAGGTTCACTTCGCGCCCGATGATGGTGTAGTCCATGCGATTGTCCGCGCCGAAGTTACCGACGGTGCAGTAGCCGGTACTCAGACCCATGCGGATTTCCAGCGGGCGGGTAATGCCCTGGCTGCGCCATTGTTGACGAAGCACCTTCATGTGCTTGCGCATGGCGATCGCCATGGATACTGCTGCCTCGGCGTCCTGCTTCGCACCCTGGGTGGCGGGATCGCCAAAGAACACCATGACGCAGTCACCGATAAATTTATCGATGGTGCCACCGTATTGAAGTGCGATGCGGGACATTTCATTCAGGTAATTATTCAGCAGGTCGGTCAGCGCTTCGGCTTCCATTTCCTCTGCCAGCTCGGTGAATCCGCGGATATCCGAGAAAAACACCGTCAATTTCTTGCGGCGGGTTTCCAGCGTGACCGACTGCTTGCCGGCGAATATCGATTCCCATACCTGGGGCGAGAGGTATTTGGACAGGTTGCTGGCTAACAGGTTGGTTTTTTCCTGCTCGGCGCTGATGACTTTCTGCGCCTGCTCCAGCTTGCGGCCCTGGTGGTAAACGAAGGCTGCAACGATGACCGTGAAGGTCGCCCCGCTGGCCAGGCTGGTGAAATTCACCAGCGCTCCGCTGTAGAGCTCCAGCTGCGGTGAGGTAATGACAGAGGTAACCAATAACCCGACCACGGCCAGCAACCAGCTGGCCAGAAGATACAGCGGCCCGCCAACGATGATGCTGGCGAGGCTCAGCAACATGATGAACACCAGGCTCGGTACGATGTTGAACTGGCACAGCGTGACGAATATGCCTGTATGCAAACCGTCGAGGGCAAGCAGGGCGAGGCGGCTGCGCAACCCCTCGATCCGCCGCAGACGGTCCAGTGCAAGTTGCGCGAGATGCGGGAAGAGCAGCGCGTAAACGGTCACCGAGACATTGAGTGGCGACACGCCGTCTTCGACTGCTATCGCGATAAACGTGATGGCCACGCACAGGTACGCCATGACTCTGGAATAGTAGCCTTCCAAAGGAGGTCTGACAGGTTTCAGGCGTTTGTGCATATTCATCGTCAGCGGTTCCTTGGCCATCACGACGGCCGTGGCTGATCGTATTCTCGAGACGCGTCCGCTAGGGTCTGTTGACGTTTCATCGCGAGCCGCGTTGCTGTGTCAAATGTCGCCAGGCAAGGCGCGGGGCGCAGGTAATGGTTGTTCCCTTGCCAAGTCCCGCAACGTCGCTTGGCGTCATTTGCCGCGCAACCCGAAGGGACGGGTCCCGTTTAGCCCAGAACCGCGTTACTCGTCGCTCATTTGGAACAACCAAATTTCTCTCCTCGCGCCTTGTTCTGCACCAAACGGGCCTCCGTCGCGGCCGCGATGAAACGTCAACAGACCCTAGACGCGGGTCATGTCCCGGCGATCAGCCCGGGGAATATCCCAGGCGGATCATAATATGCAACTGTCTCGGTTGAAAGCCTTTGTCGTGCCGGGGAACGGACGAGGCTGGCGTGTGGGTTGCCAGCCTGTCGGCAGATTCAGGATGCTTCGCGCTCGGTCTTGTAGATCGACTGGCGCGGGCGGGCAAATACTCTGCGCAGCATGGGCTCGAAGAACGCCAGCGGTTCGCTTGCGTAGTCCGGATCGAAGGCGGGCGCATCATACAAGGCGCAGAATTCGGCGGTGCGCTGATAGAGCGGATGGTCCTTGAACTGCTCTCGCAGATGTCGGTCCATGCCCAGATGATGAAAGAAGTAGTAGCCCTGGAATACCCCATGTTTTTCGACCATCCAGAGATTCTCCTCAGAGACGAACGGCTTGAGCATGGCGGCCGCTATATCCGGATGGTTGAACGAGCCAAGGGTGTCGCCGATATCATGCAGCAAAGCGCAGACGACATATTCTTCATCGCGCCCGTCACGGTGCGCCCGGGTTGCGGTCTGCAAGGAATGCTCAAGGCGGTCAATCGGGAACCCGCCAAAATCGCCATCCAGCAGTTTCAGATGCGCCATGATCCGGTCTGGCAGCTCGCGGGCGAAGGACCTGAAATGGCCGGAAATGATATTCCAGTCCTCGGGGGTACCGTCTTGCATGGTGCGGAAGGTGGCGCGTTGTTCATCCATCTCGAAATTCTCCGGGGGCTCGTTTTAGCTGATCATAGGTGCCCGGCTACAAGTCGGACTGTCGCGCTGTGGACAATCTCAGAAACGGATGCGTCCGGTGAGAGCGTCCCGTAGCATCACCCAGTCACCCATGAAACTGTAGAGAGGGTATTCGAAGGTGGCGGGTCTGTTCTTCTCAAAAAAGAAGTGTCCTACCCAGGCGAAACCATAACCGGCGACAGGCAACAGCAGCAGCAATCCCCAACTCTCGCTGACCAGCGCATAGATCAAAATAGCCAGGACCAGTAGACTGCCAACGTAGTGCAGGCGGCGGCTGGTATCGTTGCTGTGTTCGCTGAGATAGAACGGGTAGAACTCGGCGAAAGAATTGAAGCGTTTGGGTTGCGCGGTGGAGTCAGTGCCTGGCTGGTGCATGAAGATGCCTCTTGTTATGGTCGCGGGCTGGCTGTCAGTCTAACGGTGCACGGCACGCTTTGTATGACCATTCAGGCCAAAGCCCTGCCCCTGGTTCGCATTCTCGCGCCGTTCACTACGATTGCGCTACTCCGTGTTTTACCTCAATCCGTCTGATCAGGAGCGACATTGCTGACCGTTGAGCGAACCACATCTTCAAGCTGGGCCCATGCCATCGTCGACGCGCTGGCGTTGAGCGGAATGGACGGACGCGGCCTGCTTGCCGAACTGGGCCTCGATAGCGCCCTGCTGGACGATCCCGACGCGCGCATCCCCCAGGACCAGATGACACGGTTGTGGCAACTGGCGGTATCGCGTTCCGGTGATCCTGCCATCGGGCTGAACATGGCCAGGATAGTCCGTCCCGCTCACTTCAACGTTGTCGGCTATGCCCTGATGTCCAGCAGCACCCTGGGCGAAGCGTTTGGCAGACTGGTGCGTTACCAGCGCATCCTTGGCGAGGCAGCCGCGCTCGACTTGCAGATCAGGCCTGACAGTTACGCGCTGGTGGTTTCGATACACGGCGACCGTTTACCGGTCTCAAGGCAGAGCCATGACGCAGCGCTTGCCTATGCACTGGCGTTCTGTCGCTGGATGACAGGTCGGGACATCGTTCCGTTGAAAGCGTGTTTTGCCTATCCTGAGCCCGCCGATGTCAGTGCTTACCAGCAAGTGTTCGCATGCCCGTTGGTGTTCGACGCAGGCGTTTATAGTCTGAGTTTTTCCCGCGATGTGATCGAACAGCCGCTGGCCACTGCCAATCTGGAGTTGGCGCGGATACATGATCGTCTGGCCACCGAATACCTGGCACGCTTCGACGACTCACGGATAAGTCATCTGGCACGCCAGGCCTTGTGTCGGCTCTTGCCGCAGGGCGAACCGAAGCGTCAGGCCGTGGCCAGCGCGCTGCATATGAGCACCCGCACCCTGCAGCGTCGGCTGCAGGAGGAGGGCAACAGCTTTCAGCAGTTGCTGGACGAAACGCGGCGTGAACTGTCCCAGCAGTACCTGGTGCAACCGAACCTGACCTTGCTGGAGATTGCCTATCTGCTCGGCTTCGCTGATCCAAGCAATTTCTTTCGTGCCTTCAAGCGCTGGTTCGGAATGCCGCCGGGGCAGTACAGGGCGCGTCAGCTGGAAGAGGATGAGTTGTGAATGCTATGTCAAGGCAGGCAATGATAATCAGCGTCGGTCAGCCAACCGACAATCAGACCGAGGTAACGAATCGATGGACGCGTTAAAGGCATTGCATGAGCGAGTATCGGTACCGCGGCTTACGGGGCCGGTACCCACCGCTGCTCAACGTGATGCCCTGTTCAAGGCAGCCCTGCGCGCGCCGGATCACGCCTACTTGCGACCCTGGCGATTCCTTGTGCTGGAAGGCGAAGGGCTTGAGCGGCTTGGGGAATTGTTCGGGCGGGCCGCCCTGGCACAAACCGAAGATCTTTCGCCGGACACCCTGGCGCGCTATCAGGGGCTGCCATTACGCGCGCCGTTGATGATTATTGCGATAGGGCGCCATATCGAGCATCCGAAAGTGCCCGCTATCGAACAGGACCTGTCCTGCGGTGTTGCAGTAGGCAATATGTTGGTCGCTGCGCATGCAATGGGACTGGGAGCGGTATGGCGAACGGGCGATCTGGCTTACGATCCGATCGTGCGGGAGGGGCTGGGTGTGGCGGACAATGAACTGATCGCAGCCTTCCTCTATGTCGGACACCCCGCCGGCATGCGCAAAAGCGTTCCACAGCTGGAGGTCGACGAGTTTTTCCGCGCCTGGCCAGAAGCCTAGGCGCCCCATCCGCAGGGGCGGGGCCGGCCGAAACGCTACAATCCCTGGGTCTGTGGGTTCTTGTCTAGCTCGATGATTGCAATGAAACCGTCGCCCTGTCGGTTGCTGAACGATAGCGTGCCGGCATGCCGGGCAACGGCTCTTCGTGCAATGGCGAGGCCCAGACCGTGTCCACTGTCGGCGGGTTGTTCCGGTACGCGCACAAAGGGCTCTCCCAGTTGTTCCAGCCATCCTTCGTGCACGCCTGGTCCCTGATCCTCGACGCTGATCCGGTAGCTGCGGCGTGTTGTCTCCAGGCGTACCCGGATGACGCCATCGGCTGGCGAAAATCGCAACGCGTTGCGCAGCAGGTTATCCAGCGCCGCCGCCAACTGTTCCGGCCAGCCGCGCAACGTCGCATGCGTATGCCCGTCGATCTCCAGCGTCTGCTGGCCGTGGGCTGCGAAGCGTGCATCTTCCACCACGTCATTGACCATCCAGTCGAGATCAAACTGCTCGGGGGGCAAATCCTGCGTATCGAGCCGACTCAGCGTGAGAATGTCATCGATCAGCCGGTCAACGCGCGTGCATTCCTTGTCCAGCCGTTGCCATAACGGATCATCCGGACGCAGTTCCTGCTTGCTGCCAATGGCCAGACCAAGACGCATACGGGCCAGCGGCGAGCGCAGCTCATGGGAAATGTCGCGCATCAGTTGACGCTGACTATCCAGCAGGCTCTGAACGCGGTCGCCCATGGTCTGGAACCGTCGTGCCAGGTCGCCGATCTCGTCACGGCGCTGTCCTATATGTTCCAGCGTGCTGGCATCGAATCGTCCTTTCGCCAATTGCTGTGCCGCTTGGCCCAGACGCTGCAAGGGCGCCGTCAGATAACGGCTGAGGGCGAGGCTGATGAATGCCAGAACGGCCATCGCCAGGGTGATATTGGCGATCAGCGCAAACGGAGTGCGTTGCCAGCGAAATAACTCCGGCGCCGGTATGTTCAGCGTGAGTTGGTAGTCAGCAGCGCTTGAATTCCAGGCCAGCTGAAAGATGCGGCCATGGCGAAAGCGCGTGGGTGGTTGTTGCCCTGGCGTGGATGTTTCGAACCGGGGCAGGGCGGGCAGGGTCCCGGGGAGCAGGCTTCTTCCCTGATCGTCGTAGAGCTGAGCCCGTAAACGGTGCTCCTGGCGCTGCGTCTCGAGCCAGTGCTGTGCAGCAGCGGGTCCTTGCTGCTCATAGGTGCCGACCAGTTGCTCGGCGAAGTCGCGAAGTTGGGGGTGAAACTGCAGCAGGAGCCAGTCCTGCTGCAGTGCGCGGCTGACCAGAAATCCCGAGCCTCCGACCAGTAGCGTGGCGAGCCAGAGAACTGCAAAGACCTTCCAGAACAGCCGCATCTATTTAGTTATTCTCCGACTTCATCGACTTTTTGTCGCCGTGCATTTTCTTCATTTTTTCGCGATTCTCCTTGTGAAACTCCTCGAAACGCTGGCGCTGTTCATCGTTCAGCACTTCATCCATGCGCTCCTTGGATTCCTCATGAATCTCGCGGTGCTTTTCCATCTGTTCTTTCTTGATCTCGCGAAACTGCTCCTGCTGCTCAGGCGTCAGATCAAGCCTTTCACTCAGCCGGTCCATGTATCGATCCTTGTGTTCGCCGCCTTTGTCCGAGCCGGCAAACGCTGAGCCTGACAGGCCGATGGTGATTGCGGTGACGCTGGCCAGTAATAGGTTTTTCATGGGTGTATCTCCCGATGCAGTGAATGGCCTGGTGGCCGGTAGAACAAGTGTAGGAGATAAGCTGTCAGCCAAAGCCCGGAGTGGGTAAAGGATGTGTAAAGAAATCTGGCCTCGCTTTGCAGCAATCTGACATTTGCTTAGGTCAGCTATACAGGTAGCCGCGACCGCGTATCGACTGGATGCGTGGGCGCCCGTCGGGGTGCATGCCCAGCTTGCGCCGCAGATTGCTCATATGCATGTCGAGGCTGCGATCATACGGGCCAAGTGGCTTGCCAAGGGCCTCGCGAGAGAGCGTCTGGCGATCGATCAGTTGGCCGTTGCGTTCGAGGAGCGTACGCAGGATGAGCGCTTCTGTCTGCGTCAGCGGCAAAGGCTGCTCGTTCTGCCAGGCCATGAGGCTGGCGGTATCGAGGCGGATATCATCTACCAGCAGACTGTGATTTTCCGGCGCAGCTGTCTGGCTTCGCCGCAACAGCGCGCGCAAGCGCGCGACCAGTTCCCGCGGGTCGCATGGCTTGGGCAGGTAATCATCGGCGCCGAGTTCAAGCCCCAGTATGCGGTCTACAGGCTCGCCCCGGGCGCTGAGCATCAGCAGGGGGGTGTTGCAGCTCTGGCGCAAAGCGCGGAGCACTTCCAGGCCAGTCATGCCCGGGAGCATGACGTCCAGAATGATTGCCTCGAAGCTTTGGCTGCGCGCCATCTCAAGGCCGCCAGACCCGTCGTGAGCGCAGCTCATGTGGAAGCCTTCGGCAGACAGCCAGTCGACGAGCAACTCGCACAGCTCCTTGTCGTCGTCGATGATGAGGATCGAATGCTCGCTCAATTCAACCACTCTCTGCGTCTGCGGCCTCCGCCTGCCTTGCCTGCGAGAAAACCGAGCAAAAGACTGCCGGCGACGGTTGCGCCGCCAATCAAGAACCACTTCTGACGCTGTTCTTCCATCAGGGCGACGGCTTGCAGGTCAATATCGTTGCGTTCGGCACGCAGTGCCCGATTTTCCTGTTCCAGTTGCTCCAGCTGCTGATGCGCGCCGGTGGCCAATTCATCGGCCAGGCGCTGACGCTCAGCTTCGATGCGGGCCAGCTCGGCCTGCAATACGCCCAGATCCTGCTCGCTGGTAGCTGCCTCGCTGTCTTCGACCTCGGCTGCCTCCTGTGCAAAGGTTGAAACGGGGAAACTCAGGCAGCACAGCAATAGCGCAGCCGGTAAAGATCTCGGCATGTCAGACTCCTTGTCAGGCCGGCAATACGGGTTTGAATGGTTTTACGGTCACCTGCTGGTATACCCCTGCGGCAACATAAGGATCGTCCTGGGCCCAGGCTTCAGCCGCCTGCAATGATTCGAATTCGGCGATAACCAGGCTCCCGGTGAAACCCGCTGGCCCCGGATCGTTCGAATCAATCGCCGGATGAGGACCGGCAACCAGCAGACGGCCGCCAGCCTGCAATTGCTGTAGCCGCTCCAGGTGAGCAGGCCGCGCAGTGAGGCGAGCCTCAAGCGTCCCAGGGAAATCGCTGGCGAGGATGGCGTAGAACATGAATGGTCCCTGCATGATTTCAAAGAAAGGTAACTTATGCCATTACATTAGGCGTTGTCAGTGTCCGGGACGCATAATAGCCGAATTATTCTGCACTGGAGATCGATTTGCTAGCCGACCTGCACATGCACAGTACTGCTTCCGATGGCAGTCTTGAGCCCGCCGAGTTGATGCGTCGGGCAGCGGCCTCCGGCATCGAGCTGGTAGCACTGACAGATCATGACTGTCTCGATGGCCAACAGGTTGCCCGGGACACGGCCGAGTCGCTGGGGATGCAATGGGTGTCCGGCGTTGAGCTCTCTGCGCAGTGGCAGGGCCATACCTTGCACATTCTGGGGTATGGCTTCGATCCCCAGTCGCCCGGGTTGGTGGAGGCGATCAACAGGGTGCAGGAAGGGCGCTGGCGGCGCGCCGAGCAGATTGCGCAGCGTCTGGCTGGCAAGAACATGCCGGGGGCGCTTGAAGGCGCGTTGGAAATACAGCGCAGCGCTGGCGCCGAGCTGCACAGCCCGCCGGCCCGGCCGCATTTTGCCGACTGGATGGTGAAGGCCGGACATGTGCGTGACCGTGCTGAAGCCTTTCGCAAGTGGCTCGGAGCCGGAAAGTTGGGCGATATCAAGCAGCACTGGCCTGAACTGGCCGAAGCGATTGAACCGCTGCGCGCCGCCGGCGGGGTCGCGGTCATGGCGCACCCCTGGCATTACGGATTTACTCGCTCTCGTCTGCGCCGGTTACTGCGTGATTTTGCCGAGGCGGGCGGCAGAGGAATCGAAGTGGTTAACGGCAAACAGCCACCGGAGCAAGTGGCCTATCTGGCCAAGCTAAGCATCGAGTTCGGGTTCTTTGCCAGCTGTGGCAGCGACTTCCATCATCCGGACTCGCCCTGGATGGCGCTCGGCAAGATGACGGCGATGCCCGACGATTGCACGCCGGTGTGGGCTGACCCGCTGTTTTGCCGCTAAAATGCAGGCAAAACAACCCGGGCACTCGCTGAACCTGGATCGTGGCTAGCGTCATACCGGTAACATTGACAGCTGCTGCATTTCGGCGAAACGCCCGACATATCGACAGGACAGTACCGTGAGCCAGTATTTCCAGATTCATCCCGAGAATCCGCAGGTCAGGCTGGTGCGCCAGGCGGCTGAAATTATCCGTCAGGGCGGGGTAATTGCCTATCCCACTGATTCTGCTTATGCGTTAGGTTGTCATCTTGGCGACAAGGACGCACTGGAACGTATCCGGCGGCTCCGCCAGCTGGATGACAAGCACAACTTCACCCTTGTCTGCCGGGATCTCTCCGAGCTGGGGGTTTATGCAAAGGTCGATAACGGCGTATTCCGCCTGTTGAAGGCCAATACGCCCGGTCCTTATACCTTCATTCTCAATGCCACCAACGAAGTGCCGCGCCGCTTGTTGCATCCCAAGCGTCGTACGATCGGCCTGCGTATTCCGAATCATCGCATTACCCTGGCGCTGCTCGAGGAGCTGGGCGAACCGCTCATGAGCGTAACTCTTATGCTGCCTGGCGATAACCTGCCATTGACCGATCCGGAGATGATCCGCGATCGCCTCGGAAAGCAAATTGATCTGATCATTGATGGCGGTGCCTGCACGGTCGAGCCCACCACGGTAGTCAGCTTGCTGGACGGTGACATGGACGTTCGCCGGGTGGGTCTCGGCGACCCGGAACCCTTCGGTGGTAGTCGTGGTTCTGAGTGAGCAGGGCAGCACGAATCGGCGGCAATACGCGTATAATTTCGCCTGTTTCGTTATTGCATGACCATATGAAATCCCATCCTATATCAGGAGTTCCCCTTGAGTTCTGTTGAATCCCAGCGCCGTGTGTTGTCTGGAATGCGTCCCACCGGCCGTTTGCACCTCGGCCACTATCACGGTGTATTGAAGAACTGGGTCAAGCTTCAGCATGAGTACGAATGTTTTTTCTTTGCTGCTGACTGGCATGCGCTGACCACGCATTACGAAACACCGCGGGATATCGAGCAGAGTATCTGGGACATGATGGTCGATTGGCTGGCGGCAGGCGTCAGTGGCAACTCGGCAACGCTGTTTGTTCAGTCCCAGGTGCCCGAGCACGCAGAACTGCACTTGCTGCTTTCAATGGTCACGCCCGTCAGCTGGCTTGAGCGAATCCCCACCTACAAGGATCAACAGGAACGGCTGCGCGATCTCGATCTGGCTACTTACGGCTTCCTGGGTTATCCGCTGCTGCAGAGTGCCGATATTCTGATCTATCGCGCCGGACAGGTCCCGGTGGGCGCGGATCAGGTTTCGCATGTCGAGTTTACCCGCGAGGTCGCGCGTCGCTTCAATCACCTATATGGCAAGGAAGTCGGCTTTGCCGAGAAAGCCGAAGCGGCCGTTCACAAGATGGGCAAAAAGGCGGCAAGGTTATACGGGAGCTTGCGCCGCGCTTATCAGGAACAAGGCGACACCGAGGCGCTGGAAACCGCGCGAGCACTGCTCAAGGAGCAGCAGAACATTACTCTTGGTGACAAGGAGCGGTTGTTCGGTTACCTGGAAGGGGGCGGCAAGGTGATCCTGCCCGAACCTCAGGAGTTGCTCACACCGGATTCGAAAATGCCGGGGTTGGACGGGCACAAGATGTCCAAGTCGTATGGCAATACCATCACTCTGCGCGATACAACGGACGAAATCGCCGAGAAAATTCGCCGCATGCCGACCGATCCTGCCCGTGTGCGCCGCAACGATCCCGGTGAGCCCGAGATCTGTCCGCTGTATCAGTTCCATAAGGTCTACAACGATGACTCCACCCGTGACTGGGTTCAGCAGGGGTGCCGCAGCGCAGGCATCGGTTGTCTCGAGTGCAAACAACCGGTGATCGATGCCATAGCTGCCGAGCTCGAGCCGATGCAGCAGCGCGCCACCGAGTATGAATCCAATCCCGACGCGGTTCGCCTGATCATCAGCGAAGGCACCGAGCGGGCTCGGGACGCGGCCCGCGATACGCTCACCGAAGTGCGTCAGGCCATGGGCCTGCAATATCGCCAGTAACATGAACGAGACCGAGCACAAGCAGGCAGCGTCTACCGCGGAACACCCCGACACGGCGGCGGCTGACGTATCGCTTGCGCCCGGCACCCAGCATGAGCTGCCATTCGCCACGGTGTACGGCAAGGCACTCACCGAGCTGCCGCAGGATCTGTATATTCCGCCTGAAGCGCTCGAAGTGTTTCTCGAGGCCTTCGAGGGGCCGCTTGATCTGCTGCTCTATCTGATCCGCAAACAGAATATCGACATCCTCGATATTCCTGTCGCCGAAATCACACGCCAGTACATGGGCTACGTCGAGCTGATGAAAGTGGTACGGCTGGAGCTTGCCGCCGAGTATCTGGTGATGGCTGCGATGCTGGCCGAGATCAAGTCGCGCCTGTTGTTGCCGCGGCAAAAGGATGAAGAAGACGACGATCATGATCCGCGCGCCGAGTTGATCCGGCGGTTGCAGGAATACGAGCGTTTCAAGCAGGCGGCGGAGGAGCTCGACGGCCTGCCGAGGGTAGGCCGCGACATTGCGCTGGCCAGCGCCGAGGCGCCAACCTATCAGTCCGCCAGAGCGCACCCGGAAATCACCATGCAGGAACTGATGCTCGCGCTATCCGATGTGTTGCGGCGGGCGGACATGTTCGAGAGCCATCAGGTTACCCGTGAGCTACTCTCGACCCGCGAGCGGATGGCCGAAGTGCTGGACCGGCTGCGCGGCGGACAGTTCATGCCCTTCGTTAGTCTGTTCAACGTGACCGAAGGTCGGCTCGGTGTGGTAGTCACCTTCATGGCGGTGCTGGAGCTGGTAAAAGAACAACTGGTTGAATTGGTGCAGACCGAGTCGTTTGCGCCCATTCACGTCAAGGCGCGAGGTGAGAATGAAGCAACCACCGCTTGAGCACATTCTTGAGGCCGCGATGCTGGCTGCCGGCAAGCCGTTGTCGCTGGACCGCCTGCGCGAACTCTTTGACGAATCCGGCAGACCGAGCACTCGACAGCTGCAGAACGCCCTGGCGCGTCTGCAGGAGCAGTATCTGGGGCGTGCCATTGAGCTCAAGGAAGTCGCCAGCGGCTGGCGCCTGCAGGTACGCGACGCCTATTCGCCCTGGGTGAGCCGACTCTGGGAAGAGCGGCCGCAACGCTACTCGCGCGCGCTGCTGGAAACGCTGTCGCTGATTGCCTATCGACAACCGATTACCCGGGGGGAAATTGAAGATATCCGCGGCGTAGCGGTGAGTAGTCAGATCGTGAAAACGCTGATGGAGCGTGAATGGGTACGTATCGTTGGTCACCGGGACGTGCCCGGTCGCCCGGCAATGTACGCGACCACACGACAGTTCCTCGATTACTTCAACCTGACCAGTCTGAGCGAGTTGCCTGCCCTGGCAGAGTTGCGCGACCTTGATCAGGTTGAAGCCGGGTTATCCAGTGCCGAGGAGCCAGAAGCGGATTCGGAGGAGCAGGCGCCATGGCTGCCCGTCGAACCGCTGGCCCCGCTGGATGGGGCTGCCGGTGAGACCGGCTTTCATGCCTTGCTTGACGAGCTCAATTCGATGGAATCGAACATCAAGACGGACTTCAATGACCTGCCTGTAGACGGCGCTGATGACGACGCGCCTGATACCGATGATCGCTAGCGTCTAGCCGGCTGGCAGTGCTATTCTCCCGCTCTCTGTTTCCGATTCGATACACACCGGGAGGTGCCTCATGACAGACAAGACAGACGATTCCTCTATTCCCGTTTCCGGGGAAAAACTTCAGAAAGTACTCGCCCGTATGGGCCTGGCGTCCCGGCGCGAAGCCGAGAGCTGGATTCAGGCTGGCCGCGTGAACGTCAATGGACAGCCTGCTACGCTCGGTTGCCGGGTAGACGGCCTCGACCAGATCAGCGTTGACGGTCGCCCGTTGCGCCGTGACCTGACCACTGAAGTGTCACGCCGCGTGCTGATTTACAACAAGCCTGAAGGGGAGGTCTGCACCCGGGATGATCCGGAAGGCCGTCCTACGGTGTTTGATCAGCTGCCCCGCTTGAAGCAAGGCCGTTGGGTCAATATCGGCCGCCTCGATATCAACACGACAGGTCTGTTGCTGTTCACTACGGATGGCGAGCTGGCCAACCGGCTGATGCACCCTTCGTATCAGATGGATCGCGAGTATGCCGTCAGGGTCATGGGTGAAGTCGACGAGGATATGATCGAGCGGCTGAAGGATGGCGTCATGCTTGATGACGGGCCGGCCAAATTCACTGACGTGGTGTCATCCGGTGGTGAAGGGATTAACCGTTGGTTCCACGTTTGCCTGCTTGAAGGGCGCAACCGCGAAGTGCGTCGTCTTTGGGAATCACAGGGTGTGCGGGTCAACCGCCTCAAGCGCGTGCGCTTCGGACCGGTATTTTTAGGTGCCGAGCTGCCCGTTGGCCGCTGGCGTGAAATGAAGCAGAACGAAATCGATACCCTTAGTGAAGAGGTCGGGCTGAAGCCGGTCGCATTGCCAGCCATGAAAACCAGCGAGAAGGAAAAGCAGAAGCGTCAGGCACGCAAGCCTTCCATGCACCAGGCGCGGACCATCCGCCGCACCAAGGTACCGCACGGACGCAGCTGATCCCAAAATGGAGTTGCCGAACCGCTCAGGCGGTCCGGCAATGCCTGCTAGCTGGCCACGCAATTGCGTCCGTTTCGCTTGGCTTGATATAACTGCTGATCGCACCGAACAAGCAGTGCCTCACCGCTTTCACCCTCCTGCAAGGTTGCAACACCTGCGCTGATCGTCATGCGCAGCCGATCGCCCTTTATCTCGAAGTGCATTGCTTCAATGGCGAGGCGGATCCGCTCCGCTATCAGGGCTGCTGCGTAGTGATCCGTACCGCTCAACAACACCAGAAATTCCTCTCCGCCAAACCTGAACAGGTTATCGACCGAGCGCAGGGAGTCGTGCATGCATTCGACCACCGCTTTCAAAGCCTGATCGCCGCCAGCGTGACCGTAACGGTCGTTAACCGCCTTGAAGTGATCGATATCCATGATGATCATTGCCAGAGAATGGCCGTAACGCACTGCCGCCGGGATCTCGCGTTCCATGGCATGTTTGAGTGCAAAGCGATTTCCGGCGCCGGTGAGGCTGTCACTGAGCGCGCGTTGCATGGCTTCGTAATACAGCAAGGCATTGCGCAACGGGTAGAGCAGGGTGCCCATCAAGGTCTCTATCTGCCCCAGTTCATATTCGTCGAAGCGTTGTGATCGGCTGAACTGCAGATCGCCAAGATACTCGCCGGCGTGGGTAATCCGGTAGTTGCAGCGATGGGTGGCGGCTTGGCCATTCTGCAGCAGAATATTATGGGCTGAATGACTGTAGCGCAGCGCATCGAGCGCCATATGTTCGGCTAGTTGAGCGAAGAACATGCCTAGTACGCGATCGAGCTCGAGGCTGGTCTGTAGCACATGGGCGAGGCGTTGCTGCAGGGCTGGCAGATCTGTGATCCGCGGGCGCGAAGCAGCTGCTCGCTGGCTGGAGGATGCCAGTTCCAGTTTCAGGCGCGCTGAATCAAAATCGATGGTATTGCCCAGGGTGGACGACATTGCAGATCCCTTATGTGCTGGTCTGGATTATTTCAGCAGGAATCGTGCCAGTATGTAATATCGTTATTTATCAAGGAGATAAGAGCATGGTTGCGCAAGGCGGCAAGCCGGGCGGCAGCTTCTTGCCGCCCGGTGGTCCAGGCGCGAGGTCTCGTAACGTACGCGCCAGAATAATGACTACTGAGCGTCGAGCGCCTGCCCGTTGATGGCCTTGCTGTCAGGGCCCAGCAGATAGAGAAATACCGGCATGATGTCGGCAGGTTGCGGATTCTTTTCCGGCGGTTCGCCCGGGTAGGCGGCGGCGCGCATCGACGTCCGGGTCGCGCCGGGGTTGACGCTGTTTGCGCGGATCTTGCTGGTCCCGTCCTGTTCGTCGGCAAATACCTGCATCAGACCTTCGAGGGCAAATTTGCTGACTGCATAGGGCCCCCAGTAGGCGCGACCCTTGCGGCCAACGCTGGAGGATACAAACACGACAGAAGCGTCCGGCGCTGCTCGCAGCAGAGGCATCATCGCCTTGGTCAGCACGAACGGCGCGTTCACGTTGACCTGCATGAGCTGGAGCCAGGCCTCGGTCTTGACTGTATCCAGCGGAGTGCGCGGTCCCAGGAGGCCGGCGTTGTGGACCAGACCGTCGAGCTTGCCGAAGGTGTCAAACAGTTGATCAGCCAGATCATCGAAGTCCTTCTCGACTGCTGTTTCCAGGTTCAACGGGCAGATCGCTGGCTGCGGGTGACCGGCTGCTTCGATTTCGTCGTAAACCTCTTCCAGTTTGGACAGCGTGCGGCCCACCAGTACCACCGAGGCGCCATGGGCAGCGCAGCTCAGCGCGCAGGCGCGGCCGATGCCGTCGCCGGCACCGGTGACCAGGATAACGCGGTCCTTCAGCAGGTCGGCTGGTGCGTTGTAATCAAACATTAAAACGACTCCTGCGAGCGCAGCTGTTCCAGCCAGGGGCGTAGGTCAGCTGCAGTATGAATACTGTGTGTAGCCTGCCAGGTCGCGGGGTCGTCGCCCACTGGCAGATAACCGTAAAGAGCTGCAACGGTAGGCATTCCGGCTGCTCGTCCAGCCTGGATGTCACGCAAATGATCGCCGACAAATACCGATTGCTCGGGGTTGACGCCCATTTGCGTACAGGCTTTGAACAAGGGTTCGGGATGTGGCTTGCTGCGCGTCACCTGATCAGGGCAGACCAGGCTCTGACAGCGAGTCGATAAACCCACAGCTTCAAGCAATGGAATACTGAAGCGGCTCAGCTTGTTGGTAACCACGCCCCAGGGCAGTCTTTCGTCATCCAGCCAGTCCAGTAGCGGCTCGATGCCAGGGAAGGGGCGGGTAAATACCGCGAGGTCGCGTTGGTAGCGTTCGAGGAAATCTTCGCGCAGATCGTCAAAGCCCTGCGCGTCAGGCTGCGTCTCGAACGCGGCGCAGAGCATGCCAACCGAACCGTTGGAGACCGTCGGGCGCACCAATTCAGGATCAGCTGGCGGCAGATCGCGGTCAGAACGTATGGCCTGGATGATCGACATGAAGTCCCCCGCCGTATCGAGCAGGGTGCCATCGAGGTCGAACAGGACGCTGGTGAGCATGTATCAGGCTCCGCGCTGGGTGTGGATCATATAGTTGACGTCCACGCTGCGTTCCAGCTTGTAGGTCTTGAACAGGGGGTTGTAGCCCAGACCGGTAATATCCTGCACATCCAGTCCAGCCTGCCGCGACCAGGCCCCGAGTTCCGCCGGTCGGATGAACTTGGCGAATTCGTGGGTACCGCGCGGCAACAGACGCAGCACATACTCGGCGCCGACAATCGCGAAGGCGAATGACTTGGGGTTGCGGTTGATGGTCGAGAAGAAGACGTGCCCGCCGGGCTTGACCAGCGTGGCGCAGGCGCGGATCACCGAAGACGGATCCGGTACATGCTCGAGCATTTCCAGGCAGGTGACAATATCGAAGCGGCCGGGGTGCTTTTCGGCCATTTGTTCAGCCGTGCATTGTTCATAGTCAACATCAATACCGGACTCGAGCTTGTGCAAGCTGGCTACGGCCAGAGGCGCTTCGCCCATATCAATCCCGGTTACCTTTGCTCCACGTAGCGCCATGGCTTCGGCAAGAATCCCGCCGCCGCAGCCGACATCCAGTACTTCCTTGCCAGCCAGTCCGACCTTCTGGTCGATCCAGTTGGTGCGTAGCGGATTGATTTCATGCAGCGGCTTGAACTCACTGTTCCGGTCCCACCAGCGACTGGCCAGAGCCTCGAATTTGGCAATTTCAGCCCGATCGACGTTAAGCGTCATTTTGATTCCCTCGTTGAATCTTGCGTGCCCACTCCTGCGCTTCGGCAAGCAGTCTGGTCTGGTCGACACCCAGCAGCTTGCCGTCGCGGACCTTTTCCGCGCCGGCTACCCAGACGTCGGATACGTGGCTGGCATTGCAGCTATAAAGCAGCTGCGACAATGGGTTGTGAACGGGTTGCTGATCGAGACCCGAAAGGTCGATTGCAATCATGTCTGCAGCTTTGCCCGGCTCCAGGGAGCCGGTCTCTTCGCCGATGCACAACGCCTGGGCCCCGCCCAGCGTTGCCATACGCAGGGCGGTATGCGCATCCATCGCAGTAGGTTGGCCTGAAACGCCTTTGGCCAGAAGCGAAGCGGTACGCATCTCGCCAAGCATATCCAGATCATTGTTGCTGGCGGCACCGTCAGTACCGAGCGCTACGTTTATGCCTGCATCAAGCATGCGCTGAATCGGGCTGAAGCCGCTGGCAAGTTTGAGGTTGGATTCAGGGCAGTGGATCACGCTCACGCCCTGATCTTTGATCAATGCGAGATCGTCATCGTTGATCTGCGTCATATGTACGGCCTGCAGTCTCGGCGTGAGCAGGTTCAACTGGTCCAACCGTTGGAGCGGGCGCAAGCCGGTCTGGCGGACGGAGTTTTCGACTTCAACAGCCGATTCGTGGATATGCATATGCACTGGCAGGTCCAGCTCGTCTGCCAGGGTGCGGATCCGCGTCAGCGTCGCGTCGCCTACGGTGTAGGGCGCATGCGGCCCGAAGGCGACATTGACCAATTGGCTGTGCTTGACCTCGTCATGCAGTCGCAGCCCTTTGGCGATGCCTTCGTCACTATTCCTTGCGCCGGGAATCGGGTTGTCGATCACCGGGAAGGCAACCTGCGCGCGTATTCCATACTCGAGCGCCACGCTGGCAGCGATCTGAGGGTAAAAATACATATCGACAAAACAGGTCGTTCCGCCGCGCAGCATTTCAGCGATGGCCAACTCGGTGCCGCAGCGCACGAAGGCTTCGTTGACCCATTGGGCTTCGGCTGGCCAGATATGTTCGTTAAGCCATTCCATCAGAGGCAGATCGTCAGCCATGCCGCGCAACAGGCTCATCGCGGCGTGGCCGTGAGCATTGATCAAGCCGGGTATCAGCAGGTGCTCGGGCAGCTCGCGGCGCTCGCCGATCTTCAGATCAAGCGTCGCGCTGACCGGGACGATGCCGGCGATACGGCCCTGATGAACGGCGATGGCATGGTGCTCGAGTACGAGCCCGAAGGGCACCACGGGCACGATCCAGCGCGGCGTGATCAGCAGGTCGATCGCGTCGGGCAGTGAAGTCATTAACAGTTCGCTTTGCATCATAGGCTGGCAGTATACCCTCAGGCTTTTATTGCTTGCAGTGACAATTAATCGCCCCGGCACACGGGTATACTACGCGTTTAGTAGTGGAGCCTGTATGCAGTCACAAGAGCAGTTGACCGTCGAAGCCAGTATCAGTGCCATCGAGTGGAGCGGCGGTGCTCTGCGCCTGCTGGATCAACGGGCTTTGCCCGAAGAGGTACGTTACCTGGAGTGCCTGGATGCCGCCGCGATAGCGGAGGCAATCCGCAGCCAGGCTGTACGGGGCGGCTCGCTGGTCGGGATAGCGGCGGCCTATGGCGTGGCGCTCGCAGCCAGGTCGATTGGCGAATCGGACGACTGGGCGGCTGCACTGGCCGACGATGTCGCCATGCTCGAAGCGTCCATGCCGGATATCGTGCAGCCAAGCTGGGCGCTGCGGATGATGCAGGAGCGCACGCGGCGCCTGGCGGATCACGCCGATGTGCCGGGTGAGTTGCTCAGTGCGGCTATGTCCATTCATCACAGCGATATTGAAGCCAATCTCACCATGGGAAAGCTGGGCGCCCAGCTGATCCGCAAGCATCAGAAAGGCAAGCAGAACCTGATGACCCATAGTAATGCCGGCGCGCTGACCGGTGCTGGCTATGGCACGGCGCTGGGCGTAGTGCGGGCCGCGCATGCAGCCGGGCTGGTGGCTACTGTCTATGTAAACGAAACGCGGCCGGAGCTGGAAGGGGCGCGACTGACCGAGTGGGAACTGACGCAGTTGGGTGTTCCGGCTCAGGTTGCAGTGGATTCTGCGGCAGCCCACCACATGAAATCGGTACCCATGACCTGGGTAGTCGTAGGCGCAGAGCGTATCGCTGCCAATGGTGATGTGATCAGCGCCATGGGTACCTACGCGCTGGCGATCCTGGCGATGCACCATGGGTTGCGCTTTATGGTGGTGGCGCCTTCGTCAATCATTGATATGGGCCTGGAAATAGACGATGAGGTCG
Source organism: Pseudomonas sp. gcc21 (assembly GCF_012844345.1). Classification (NCBI taxonomy): domain Bacteria; kingdom Pseudomonadati; phylum Pseudomonadota; class Gammaproteobacteria; order Pseudomonadales; family Pseudomonadaceae; genus Pseudomonas; species Pseudomonas sp. gcc21. The sequence goes on from NZ_CP051625.1 coordinate 385,260, forward strand.
CGTCGGATGACCCGTCGGATAACGATGGCCGCAGGAAGCTCAGCGACCTCACTTCAAATCCGCAGACCTTTGATGTCACCCCGGCGGATCTGGTGGACGTGATCGTGACGGAAAAAGGTCTGGTTGAGCGTCCCGATGCGACCAGAATCGCGGATTTGATGAGTCACCGGCGCCTTCATTGAGGGCGCAATTCGATCTTGGTCAGATTTATGCTCCCAGTAAGCGTGTAAGCGCTCCCAGCCTTTCTTGCGACTCCCTCCAGGGCTGGACTGTGGTACACTTCCCGGCTTTAATCCGGGGCCTCTCAGGAGGCCTCGCAAGCGTCGATCTTACGCGATAGGCATCATCAGGTTGCCGCCACTAAAAGGAATGCCGTTTCATGGGTGAACTGGCCAAAGAAATCCTTCCAGTCAATATCGAAGACGAGCTGAAACAGTCCTACCTCGACTACGCCATGAGCGTAATCGTCGGTCGAGCTCTGCCTGACGTGCGCGATGGCCTGAAGCCGGTTCACCGCCGCGTGCTGTTCGCCATGAGCGAACTGAACAACGACTGGAACAAGCCATACAAGAAATCCGCCCGTGTGGTGGGTGACGTTATCGGTAAATATCACCCGCATGGCGACTCCGCCGTTTACGACACCATTGTTCGTATGGCTCAGCCATTCTCCCTGCGTTACCTGTTGGTAGACGGGCAGGGCAACTTCGGGTCGGTGGACGGCGATAGCGCTGCGGCCATGCGATATACCGAAATCCGGATGACCAAGCTGGCCCATGAGCTGCTGGCCGACCTGGAAAAGGAAACCGTTGACTGGGTACCCAACTACGACGGTACCGAACAGATTCCCGAAGTACTGCCGACCAAAGTCCCGAACCTGCTGGTAAACGGTTCCAGCGGTATCGCGGTGGGTATGGCGACCAATATTCCGCCGCATAACCTGACCGAGGTTATCAACGGATGTCTGGCGCTGATTGCCAATCCTGATATGTCCATTGATGAGTTGATGGAGCATATTCCGGGCCCTGACTTCCCCACCGCCGGTATCATCAATGGCCGTGCGGGTATCGTCGAAGCCTACAAGACCGGTCGCGGCCGCATTTATGTTCGCGCGCGTTGCGAGATCGAGGACATCGACAAGGTTGGCGGCCGCCAGCAGATCCTCATCCACGAGCTGCCCTACCAGGTCAACAAGGCCCGTTTGATCGAGAAGATCGCCGAGCTGGTCAAAGAGAAGAAAATCGAAGGCATCACCGAGCTGCGCGATGAGTCCGACAAGGACGGTATGCGCGTGGTCATCGAGCTGCGTCGCGGCGAAGTGGCTGAGGTGGTGCTGAATAACCTCTATTCGCAAACCCAGATGCAGAACGTGTTCGGCATCAACATTGTTGGTCTGCTGGACGGGCGTCCGCGAATCCTGAATCTCAAGGAATTGCTGGATGCCTTCATCCGTCACCGCCGTGAGGTCGTTACCCGTCGTACCGTCTATGAGCTGCGCAAAGCGCGGGAACGGGGGCATATTCTCGAAGGTCAGGCTGTTGCTCTGTCCAACATTGATCCGGTGATTGCCCTGATCAAGGCTTCCCCTTCGCCAGCCGAAGCCAAGGAACGCCTGATTTCTACCGCCTGGGAGCCCGGCGCGGTAATGGAAATGGTTGATCGTGCCGGTGCGGATGTGTGTCGCCCGGACGAGCTGCCGGAACAGTACGGTCTGCGCGAGGGCAAATATTACCTGTCGCCGGAACAGGCTCAGGCCATTCTCGAATTGCGTCTGCATCGCCTGACCGGTCTGGAGCATGAAAAGCTGCTGACCGAGTATCAGGAAATCCTGGTGCAGATTGGCGAGCTGTTACGCATCCTGAACAGCCAGGTACGGCTGATGGAAGTGATTGTCGAAGAACTTGAGCTGATTCGCAGCAACTACGGCGATGCCCGTCGCAGCGAAATCGTCGCCTCGCGCCTGGATCTGACGATCGCGGACCTGATTACCGAAGAAGATCGCGTTGTGACCATCTCTCACGGTGGTTATGCCAAGAGTCAGCCATTGGCTGATTATCAGGCGCAGCGTCGTGGCGGTCGTGGCAAGGCAGCCACAGGGGTGAAGGATGAGGATTATGTTTCTCACCTGTTGGTCGCCAACAGTCACACCACCATCATGATGTTCTCGAGCAAGGGCAAGGTGTACTGGCTGAAGACCTACGAGATTCCCGAGGCGTCGCGCACCGCGCGTGGCCGTCCGCTGGTGAACCTGTTGCCGCTGGACGAGGGCGAGTACATCACCACGATGTTGCCGGTCGAAGAATATACCGAAGGCTGGTTTGTATTCATGGCGACTGCCAAGGGCACGGTGAAGAAAACCCCGCTTGAGCAGTTCAGTCGTCAGCGTACGGTAGGTCTGATTGCCCTGGATCTGGATGAAGGCGATACGCTGATCTCCGCCGCGGTGACCAATGGTGAACGTGAAATCATGCTGTTTTCCGATGGTGGCAAGGTCACGCGCTTCAAGGAAACCGATGTGCGTGCGATGGGCCGTACGGCCCGCGGTGTACGCGGTATGCGCCTGACAGAAGGGCAGCGTCTAGTGTCGATGATTGTGGCCGACGAGGGCACTGCCATTCTGACGGCCTCGGAGCGCGGCTTCGGCAAACGCACACCTATCGAGGAATTCCCGCAGTACAAGCGTGGTGGTCAGGGTGTCATCGCGATGGTCTCGAATGAGCGCAACGGCCCGCTGGTCGGCGCTGTTCAGGTCGTCGACGGCGAGGAAATCATGTTGATTTCTGACCAGGGCACCCTGGTGCGTACCCGCGTGAGTGAGGTGTCCAGCCTGTCGCGTAATACCCAGGGTGTGACGCTCATCAAGCTTTCCAACGGAGAAAAGCTGGTTGGTCTCGAGCGTGTGCAAGAGCCCAGCGAGCTTGATGACGAACTTGAAGAAGATGCCGACGCAGCGGATGTGACGGATGACATGGCGACCGGCCCGGCAGACGACGATGCCGCACCGACGATTGATGATCAGGAGTGAACGTGAACAAGAGACTGTTCAATTTCTGCGCTGGCCCGGCCGCGCTACCCGAAGCGGTATTGCAGCAGGCACAGGCTGATTTGCTTGATTGGCAGGGCAAAGGCCTGTCAGTCATGGAAATGAGTCATCGCAGTGATGAGTTCGTCGGTATAGCTGAACGGGCCGAACAGGATCTGCGCGATCTGTTGCTGATTCCAAGCGACTACCGCGTGCTGTTCCTGCAGGGCGGCGCTAGCCAGCAATTTGCACAGATTCCGCTGAACCTTCTGGGCGAAGGCGGGAGCGCCGACTATATCGACACTGGCATATGGTCTCGCAAGGCGATTGAAGAAGCCTCCCGCTATGGCCACGTCAACGTGGCCGCCTCGGCAAAGGCCTATGATTATTTCGCTATTCCGGGACAGAACGAATGGAGCCTGTCAGCTGACGCTGCCTACGTTCATTACACGCCCAACGAGACCATCGGCGGGCTGGAATTCAACTGGATTCCGGACGTCGGTGACAAACCTCTGGTCGCGGATATGTCCTCTACCATCCTGTCCCGTCCGCTGGACGTATCAAAGTTTGGTCTGATCTATGCCGGCGCACAGAAGAATATCGGCCCCAGCGGGCTGGTGGTCGTGATTGTTCACGAGAGTCTGCTTGGCAAGGCGCACAGCAAGTGCCCGACCATGCTCGACTACAGCGTGGCCGCCAAGAATGGGTCGATGTACAACACGCCTCCGACCTTCGCCTGGTATCTCTCCGGTCTGATTTTCCAGTGGCTGAAGGATAAGGGTGGTCTGGATGCGATGGAAAAGATCAACGATGCCAAGCAGCGCAAGCTGTATGCGGCTATCGATGGCAGTGCGCTCTATACCAATCCCATCAATGTCGCCGACCGCTCATGGATGAATGTCCCGTTCCGCCTGGCTGATGATCGCCTGGACAAGCCCTTCCTGGCCGGCGCGGAGGAACGCGGTCTGCTCAATCTGAAGGGGCACCGGTCAGTAGGCGGCATGCGCGCTTCCATTTATAACGCCGTGCCTGAAGCGGCGGTGGATGCGTTGGTGGCCTACATGGCCGAATTCGAGAAACAGCACGGTTGATGCCCATGTCAGACGAAGCGCAGCTCCAGGCTCTACGAAACCGTATCGACACGATTGACGAGAAGATTCTCGAGCTGATCAGCGAGCGCGCCCAATGCGCGCAGACGGTTGCTCAGGTCAAGCAGAAGTCGTTACCTGCCGGTGCCAAGCCGGTGTATTACCGGCCTGAACGCGAGGCCTGGGTACTCAAACACATCATGGAGCTTAACAAAGGCCCCCTCGATAACGAGGAAATGGCCCGGCTGTTTCGCGAGATCATGTCGGCCTGTCTGGCCCTCGAAGAGCCGCTCAAGGTGGCCTACCTGGGGCCGGAGGGCACCTTTACCCAGGCAGCCGCAATCAAGCACTTCGGGCACTCGGTCATCAGTGTGCCGATGGCCGCGATTGACGAGATCTTTCGGGAAGTTGCCGCTGGCGCGGTGCAGTACGGTGTGGTGCCGGTGGAAAACTCCACCGAAGGCGCTATCAACCATACGCTGGACAGTTTTCTCGAGCACGATATGGTCATCTGTGGCGAGGTCGAGCTGCGGATTCACCATCATTTGCTGGTGGGAGAGAACACCCGTACCGACAAGATTTCCCGCGTTTACTCCCATGCTCAGTCATTGGCGCAGTGCCGAAAATGGCTGGATGCGCATTACCCGAACGTTGAGCGGGTGGCCGTCAGCAGTAATGCCGAGGCAGCCAAACGGGTACGGGGCGAATGGAATTCGGCGGCCATCGCGGGTGATATGGCCTGTGAGCTGTACGAACTGACCAGGATCGCCGAGAAGATTGAAGACCGCCCGGATAACTCCACGCGCTTTCTGATTATCGGCACCCAGTCGGTGCCTTCGACTGGCGATGACAAAACCTCGGTTATTGTGTCCACGCGCAACAAGCCTGGCGCGCTGCACGAGCTCCTGCAGCCTTTCCATGCCAACGGGATTGACCTGACGCGGATCGAAACGCGTCCGTCGCGCATCGGGAAATGGACCTACGTCTTCTTTATCGATTTCTTCGGTCATCAGCATGATCCCTTGGTCAAGGATGTACTCGAAAAGGTCAATACCGATTCGGTTGCCGTGAAGGTGTTGGGCTCTTATCCGAAAGCCGTCCTGTAGTCTGCTAGTAGCGGGCAGGCGTCAGTCGACAAAAGCTGTGCCTGTCCGTTCTCTTCCTTGAAGCTTGAGGTATGAATTATGAGTTGTGATTTCCTCGCCCTGGCCCTTCCGGGCGTGCAGAAGTTGAGCCCTTACGTGCCCGGCAAGCCGATCGAAGAGTTGGCGCGGGAGTTCGATCTTGATCCCGCGCAAATTATCAAGCTGGCCAGCAATGAGAACCCGCTCGGCCCGGCGCCAATGGCGCTCAAGGCGATTCAGCAGGAGCTACCGTATTTAACTCGCTACCCGGACGGCAATGGTTTTGCCCTCAAGCAGGCGATTTCCCAGCGTTTCGGTTTTGATTCCGCAATGATTACCCTGGGTAACGGCTCAAACGATATTCTCGAGCTGCTCACCCGGGCCTTCGTGGCGCCGGAGCACGAAGTCGTCTTCAGTCAGCATGCGTTCGCGGTTTATCCCATCGTTACCCAGGCTGTAGGTGCCCGTGCCGTGGAAGTGCCGGCCCTGAACTGGGGGCATGACCTGCAGGCCATGGCTGCTGCTGTCACGCCGGCTACGCGGCTCATCTTTGTCGCCAACCCGAACAACCCCACCGGGACCTGGGTGGGACGCTCGGAGCTGGAAGCATTTCTTGATCAGGTGCCGGAGCAGGTATTGGTGGTCCTGGATGAAGCCTATACCGAGTACGTTGACGACAAGCACGCGCTGAATGGTTTCGATTATGTGAAGAAACACCGGAACCTGATTGTCTCCCGGACCTTTTCCAAGGCCTACGGGCTTGCGGCACTGCGGGTTGGCTACTGCGTAAGTCACCCTGATATAGCTGATGTGCTGAACCGGGTGCGTCAGCCGTTCAATGTGAACAATCTGGGGCTGGCCGCAGCTGTCGCCAGCTTGTCTGATAATGCATATCTTGAAGAGAGCCGACGAGCCAACCGTGAAGGCATGATTCAGCTTGAGCAGGGGTTCGCCGAGCAGGGTCTGAGCTGGATTCCTTCGCGCGGTAATTTCGTCGCCGTGGATGTGGGCCGGGACGCCGCTCCGGTCTATGAGGGGCTGCTGCGCCGTGGCGTCATCGTACGCCCGGTTGCCGGTTATGGCATGCCTAATCATCTGCGGGTCACTGTCGGGCTGCCTTTGCAGAATCAACGCTTCCTCGATGCGCTGGCCGAGGTGCTGGCGGATGAGTGATGTTGCGCCGCTGTCTCCTGCTGCGCCCATCATCGGGCGCCTGGCGGTAGTTGGTTTGGGCCTCATTGGTGGATCCTTCGCCAAGGGCTTGAGGGCTAGTGGACTCTGCGAAGAGGTGGTCGGCTGCGATCCGGACGCCCAGACGCGCCGGATGGCAATCCCGCTCGGAGTAGTCGACCGGGTTACTGGCGACCTTGCCGAGGCGGTACAGGGCGCTGATGTGATAATGCTTGCCGTGCCGGTGCTGGCGATGGAGGAAGTGTTGTCAACGTTGGCAAGCCTGCATCTGGGGCAAGCTGTGCTGACTGATGCGGGAAGCACCAAAGGTGCGGTCGTCGAAGCCGTTGAAAAAGCCTTCGGCGCTATTCCTGCGACCTTTGTGCCGGGTCACCCGATTGCAGGCTCTGAAAAGAGCGGCATTGAGGCTACCCGAGCTGATCTGTTCAGCCGCCACAAGGTGATACTGACGCCGCTTGAGCATACCAGTAAGCAGGCGCTGGAGCTGGTCTCGAGCTTATGGCGAGCACTTGGTGGCGACGTGGAATACATGGCTTTGGCCGACCACGATGAAGTACTCGCGGCGACCAGTCATTTGCCACATCTGCTGGCATTTTCGCTGGTCGATACGCTGGCAGCGCGCAGTGAGAATCTGGACATTTTCCGCTACGCTGCTGGAGGTTTTCGGGATTTCACCCGCATAGCCGCCAGCGACCCGGTCATGTGGCGAGACGTGTTTCTGGCCAACCGGGACGCCGTGCTGCGTAGTCTTGATGCCTTTACCAAGGATTTAAGCCGCTTGCGCGCGGCGGTCGAAGAGCGGGATGCCAATACCCTGCTGGGTGTGTTTACCCGGGCCAAGTCGGCGCGTGAGCATTTCAGTACTATTCTGGCCCGCAGGGCATATATGGATCCCATGCAGACTAAAATAACGAACTTCATAGCCGCTCCGGGTGGATCTGTCACAGGGCGTATCCGCGTACCGGGCGACAAATCCATCTCCCATCGTTCGATCATGCTTGGCTCACTCGCTGAAGGCGTGACCGAGGTTGAAGGTTTCCTCGAGGGTGAAGATAGTCTGGCTACATTGCAGGCGTTTAGAGACATGGGTGTGGTGATTGAAGGCCCGCATCATGGTCGGGTCACGATCAATGGTGTAGGGCTGCATGGCCTGCAGGCGCCACCGGGCCCGCTTTACGTTGGTAACTCGGGCACGTCCATGCGCTTGCTATCCGGCCTGCTCGCCGCTCAGAAATTCGATACCGTGCTCACTGGTGATGCGTCGCTGTCCAAGCGTCCGATGGGACGGGTGGCCAAGCCGCTGCGTGAAATGGGTGCGCGCATCGAGACTGCCAGTGATGGACGTCCGCCGCTGCGTATCTATGGTGAAGGCGGGCTGATGGGGATGGACTACAGCATGCCGATGGCCAGCGCCCAGGTTAAATCCTGCCTGTTGTTGGCCGGCCTGTATGCTTCGGGTTCTACCTCTGTTACTGAGCCTGCGCCAACCCGCGATCATACCGAGCGTATGTTGAAGGGGTTCGGCTATCCGGTAGCCGTCGACGGGGCGAGAGTCACCGTGGAGCCTGGGCACACGCTGACAGCATGTAAGATTGACGTTCCGGCTGATATTTCTTCGGCAGCTTTCTTCATGGTGGCTGCCAGTATTGCCGAGGGTTCGGATTTGTTGCTCGAGCATGTCGGCATCAATCCGACCCGCATCGGTGTGATCAACATTCTGCGCGCCATGGGTGGCGATCTCACGATTGAAAATGAACGCGAAGTAGGCGGCGAGCCCGTGGCCGATGTCCGTGTACGGTACGCGGCGCTGAAAGGGATCGATATACCGGTTGATCAGGTTCCATTGGCCATTGACGAATTTCCCGCACTGTTCATCGCAGCCGCCTGTGCTAAAGGGCGCACTGTTCTGCGCGGCGCTGAAGAGCTGCGTGTGAAGGAATCTGACCGTATTCAGGTAATGGCTGACGGTCTGCAGGCGCTGGGCGTGTACGCTGAGCCGACGCCCGACGGGATAATTATCGAGGGCGGCAGCATCCACGGTGGCAGCGTCGAGAGCCATGGCGACCATCGCATCTCAATGTCGTTCAGCGTCGCCTCGCTACGGGCCACCGGCGACATCCACATCAGCGATTGCGCCAACGTCGCTACATCGTTCCCGGGCTTCATCGAGCTCGCTCAATCGGCGGGCATTCAGGTCCGCCTGGAGGAGGACGTGTGACTGAGCAAGCCATACCGGTAATCACCATCGACGGACCCGGTGGTTCTGGCAAGGGGACCATCGCAGGTTTGCTGGCGGCGCAGCTGGGTTGGAATCTACTTGATTCCGGAGCCTTGTACCGGCTGCTGGCGTTTGCTGCACAAAATCATGGCATCGAGCTGAGCAACGAGCAAAGCCTCGAGGCGCTTGCCGCTCATCTGGATGTCCGTTTCGTAACCCCAGAAAACAGCCGGGAACAGCAGATTCTTCTTGAAGGAGAAGATGTGACCCGTGCTATCCGCAGCGAGACCGTCGGAGCAAACGCTTCGATTGTGGCGGCGCTGCCATCGGTTCGCGAGGCGTTGTTGCAGCGTCAGCGCGTGTTCCGTGAGTTGCCGGGCCTGGTGGCGGACGGGCGCGACATGGGCACTGTGGTATTCACCGACGCACCCTTGAAGATATTTCTGACCGCCAGTCCCGAGGAAAGGGCTGAACGGCGCTACAAGCAGTTGCTGGGGAAGGGTGAAACTGCTAATCTGGCGAGTCTTCTTGATGAGATTGTTGCTCGAGATGAGCGGGATATGAATCGCAGTGTTGCGCCTTTACGGCCAGCTGAGGATGCGCTCCTGATCGACTCTACCAGCATGACAATCGATGAGGTACTGGAAAAGGTGCATGCAGAAGCGCTCAAGCGCGATCTGCTCAACTGATTTCAAAGGTCTTTTACCGGGAAACCAGCCCCACCGGTAAGAGGGTTTAAATCATCAACCCACGCAAGCTGGTGGCGTGGCGGGTATGTTTGCTGCAAGGCCCGCATTAGAGCGGCCAGGCGGTTACTGCCTCAATAAACATTTACAGGAATCCAAATGAGCGAAAGCTTTGCCGAACTTTTTGAAGAAAGCCTAGTAACCCTCGATATGGAGCCAGGCTCCATCATCACCGGTATTGTTGTGGACATCGACTCCGATTGGGTCACCGTTCACGCCGGTCTGAAATCCGAGGGTGTCATTCCGCGTGAGCAGTTCCTGAATGATCAGGGCGAACTGACCATCAACGTGGGTGATGAGGTGCACGTAGCGCTGGAAGCCGTTGAAGACGGTTTCGGTGAGACCAAGCTGTCCCGTGAAAAGGCCAAGCGCGCCGAATCCTGGAAAGTCCTCGAAGCAGCTTTCGCCGCAGAAGAAATCGTCAAGGGTGTTATCAACGGCAAGGTCAAAGGTGGCTTTACCGTCGATGTCAACACCATCCGCGCGTTCCTGCCGGGTTCCTTGGTCGACGTCCGTCCGGTCCGTGACACCACGCACCTGGAAGGCAAAGAACTGGAATTCAAGGTCATCAAGCTGGACCAGAAGCGCAACAACGTTGTCGTTTCCCGTCGTGCTGTCCTCGAAGCCGAAAACAGTGCCGAGCGCGAAGCCCTGCTGGAGACCCTGCAGGAAGGCCAGGTCGTCAAAGGTATCGTCAAGAACCTTACCGATTACGGTGCTTTCGTTGATCTGGGCGGCGTAGACGGCCTGCTGCACATCACCGACATGGCGTGGAAGCGTATCAAGCATCCTTCCGAGATCGTCAATGTTGGCGACGAGATCGACGTCAAGGTTCTGAAATTCGACCGCGAGCGCAACCGCGTTTCCCTGGGTCTGAAACAGCTGGGCGAAGATCCATGGGTTGCCATCACTGGTCGCTACCCAGAAGGCACGCGTGTTAACGCCAAGGTCACCAACCTCACCGACTACGGCTGCTTCGCCGAGCTGGAAGAGGGCGTTGAAGGCTTGGTTCACGTATCCGAAATGGATTGGACCAACAAGAACATCCATCCTTCCAAAGTCGTTCAGGTTGGCGACGAAGTGGAAGTCATGGTTCTGGACATCGACGAAGACCGTCGTCGTATCTCCCTGGGCATCAAGCAGTGCAAGATGAACCCATGGGAAGAGTTCTCCAGCAAGTTCAACAAGGGCGACAAGATCTCCGGCTCCATCAAGTCGATCACCGATTTCGGTATCTTCATTGGTCTGGACGGCGGCATCGACGGTCTGGTTCACCTGTCCGACATCTCCTGGAACGAAGTTGGCGAAGAAGCTGTTCGTCGTTTCAAGAAGGGCGACGAGATCGAAACTGTCATCCTCTCGGTCGATCCTGAGCGTGAGCGCATCTCTCTGGGTATCAAGCAGCTGGAAGACGATCCGTTCTCCAACTTTGTATCCCTGAACGAGAAGGGCAGCATCATCAACGGTACGGTCAAGGAAGTTGACGCCAAGGGCGCAGTGATCACCCTGGCTGACGATATCGAAGGCACTTTGAAAGCCTCCGAAATCAGCCGTGACCGCGTTGAGGACGCTCGCAATGTCCTGAACGTTGGCGACGAAGTAGAAGCCAAGGTCATCAGCATTGATCGCAAGAGCCGCGTCATCAGCCTGTCGATCAAAGCCAAGGACGTTGAAGACGAGAAAGAAGCCATCCAGGACCTGCGCAAGCAGGAAATGCTGGCAGCTGGTCCGACCACCATTGGTGATCTGATCAAGCAGCAGATGGAAAACAAGGGCAACTAAGCAAGCCTTTGTAATCCTTGAAAAAGGGCGACTTCGGTCGCCCTTTTTTGTGCTTGCAGAAAATCAGCGGCCGTCACGCCTGATTTTGTCCTTTATCAGGCTGTTCAAACGGCGTCAAGCATGGTAAAACCGTTGAAAACGGATCTAGCCGCTTGATAAAAAAGGAAAAACCATGACCAAGTCGGAGTTGATCGAGCGCATAGTCGAACAACAGGGACAGTTGTCGGCAAAGGATGTAGAGCTGGCGATCAAGACAATGTTGGAACATATGTCCCAAGCCTTATCTACGGGCGAGCGAATTGAAATTCGCGGATTTGGCAGTTTCTCGCTGCATTACCGCGCGCCGCGACTGGGACGAAATCCGAAAACCGGCGATGCCGTAGAGCTTGATGGCAAGTTCGTGCCGCATTTCAAACCAGGCAAAGAGTTGCGCGACCGCGTTAACGAGTCGCTGGAAAACGCCTGACTCATATCAACCGCACTTGGCGCTGCGCTATACTCCGCTCAATCATCAGATAGGGAGTGGCGGCAATGCAGTGGCTGAAGCGCGTGGCGCTTATCATCGTTTCCTTGCTGGTCGCCCTGGCGACCCTTGATTTCGTGTTGGAGAATCAGCAGGGAGTCAGCTTGCAGTTCCTCGAAATGCAATCTCCGGAATTTCCTCTCTCGCTTTTCATCGTATTGGCGTTCATAGCCGGTAGTCTGCTGGGTATCTTCATCGGCTGGCTGGTTACAACCCGGCTGCGCTTGCGCCTTATGGTGCAAAACAATGAGCTGAACCGTCACCGCAAGGAAATAGACAAGCTGCGTACGCAGGCGATCAAGGGCTAGGGTTGATATGCAGGAACTGCTGTTCCTCGGATTGTTTATGGTGGCCCTGGCTGTCGGCTGGTATCTGGGGCGGCGCGAGGCAATCAAGGTACGGTTTCTGGTAGAGCCGCACGGAAGCGCTATCGATCGGCAATACTTTATTGGCCTCAATTATCTGCTAAACGAACAACCCGACGAGGCTATCGAGACCTTCATCCGTGCGTTGGAGGTCAACCCGGAAACAGTAGAAACACATATCGCCATTGGTCGACTGTTCTGTCAGCGGGGTGATGTCGAGCGGGCGATCAAGGTCCATCAGAATCTGCTGGCGCGTCCTAACCTGACCCGTGAACAGGCCGACCGGGTGCAGTACGAACTAGCGCGCGATTTTCTGGCAGTGGGCATGCATCAGAGAGCGGAGCGCCTTCTGGACGAGTTGATCAACAGCCGATCTCCAATGCGCGCCGAAGCTCTCGTCGATCTGGTGAAGATTCATGAACGCGAGCGGGACTGGGAACAGGCGGTAGAAGTCGGCAGGAAGCTCGCCATTGAACGCCCGGCGTTCGCCGGAACTCTTGCCCACTATCACTGCGAGTTGGCTCTGATAGCGCAGCGAGAGCGCGATTGGCAACAGGCGCGCATGCACCTGCGCAACGCATTGAGCGCCGATAGCTCGAACGTTCGGGCAATCCTGATGTTTGCTGAACTGGAAGAGCAGCAGGGTGATCACCAGGAGTGCGTTGCCCGGTTGAAGCAACTGGCTGAAACCGACCCGGATTTTGTACCGCAAGCCTTGCCGCTGGCGAGGCGCTGCGCCGATAATGGCGCGCTGAATTTATCCAGCTATCTCGAGCGGATTATCGGCCAGGCAAAAAACTCGCCGATTGCTATCGTCATGGAACGTGCCGAAGAGATCAAAAAACACTCAGGAATTGCCTCAGCAAGCCGATACATGGTGGCTCAGCTTCAAGCTGCTCCATCATTACGCGGTCTGCTCTACCTGATGAATCTGAACGCGGGTGCCGTTGAGCCGAGTGGTCAGGGAGACCAGGCTGCGCTACGGGGTATCATCGAAGCGCTGGTTGCCGATGCTCATCAGTACCGCTGCCAGGCGTGCGGCTTTTCCACTCGACGACTTCATTGGCAGTGTCCTACCTGCCATGGCTGGTCGACTGTCAGACCGCTCAAGGGGCATAAAGCGCCTTAGTCCATCTCGATTTCAAACAGGAACCAAGCATGCCCTGTACTACATCCATCATCGTTGCGCTGGATTATCCCGATGCGCAGTCTGCTCTGGCTATGGCGGATCAGCTTGAGCCCAAGCTGTGCCGCGTGAAAGTTGGCAAGGAGCTATTTACCTGCTCCGGGCCAGCCATAGTCGAAGCGCTTCAAGCTAAAGGCTTTGAAGTATTCCTCGATCTCAAGTTTCACGATATTCCCAATACCACCGCTTGCGCTGTTCAGGCGGCGGCCGAATTGGGTGTCTGGATGGTGAATGTCCATGCTGGCGGGGGACGGCGGATGATGGAAGCCTGCCGAGAGATGCTTGAAAGGCGCGCGTCGGGTTCCAGGCCGCTATTGACGGCAGTCACGGTACTGACCAGCCTGGAACAGGAAGATCTTCAGGAGGTCGGTATCGATATCGAACCCATGGTCCAGGTTCAGCGTCTGGCGCGGTTGACGCAGGAATGTGGTCTGGACGGCGTAGTGTGTTCGGCGCGGGAAGCCCGGGCGCTGCGTGGCGCGCTGGGGGATGAATTCCTGTTGGTTACGCCGGGCATTCGGCCATCCGACAGCAGTGCTGATGATCAGAAGCGAATTGTCACGCCACGTCAGGCAATTGAAAACGGCAGTAGCTATATGGTGATAGGGCGCCCAATTACTCGTTCGGATCAGCCTATGAACGCGCTGAGACAGATCCTGGCGGATCTGGAAGGCTGACATGGAGAGAAGAGCAAGAGCGGCAGCGTAAAGCTGCTAGCGAGAGGTGGCGGATCAACGCTGAGGCGGCTGCGCCCTGTATGGAACAGCCGCCAGCATTGCATTACAAATCACTCAGCTCATTTGCGATTGCTGGTAATTTTCCAGTCCAACACGATCTATCAGGCTAAGCTGTGTCTCCAGCCAATCGATGTGCTCTTCTTCCGACTCCAGAATCTCTTCGAATAATTCGCGACTTCCGTAATCAGCGACTGTTTCGCAATACGCTATGGCTGTTTTCAGGTCGGGGATCCCGGCCATTTCCAGGCGCAGATCGCATTCGAGAATCTCACGGACATTTTCGCCGATCAGCAGCTTGCCAAGATCCTGAAGGTTCGGGAGGCCTTCGAGAAATAGCACACGCTTGATAAGCATATCGGCGTGTTTCATCTCGTCGATGGATTCTTTGTATTCGTGTTCGCCCAGTTTTTCCAGACCCCAGTCCTGGAGCATACGGGCGTGCAGGAAATACTGGTTAATCGCGACCAGTTCATTTCCCAATACAGTATTGAGATGCTGGATAACTACGCTATCGCCTTTCATGACTCTATTCCTCAGGGTATATCAGACAGCAAGTCTGGTCCGGAGTCCCGGTGCTGTCAAACTATAACCGTCTGATATGAAAGGAATTACGAACGATTCGCAATAGTTGAAGGGCTGCTGGTTGACGCTCTGTTCAGGCGGCGACGAACTGAGCGCTCTGGAGCGCCATTTGGCTGCCTACCAGATTCTCGGAGAGCAGTGACTTGCACTCGCGTCCACATTTTCCGCACTGACTGGCGACATCGAGTGTGGCGCGTAAATCGCGCATGCTGCTGGCCCCTTCGCTGATCGCTTCGCGGATCTGGTGGTCAGTCACACCCTTGCAAAGACAGATATACATGCACAACCCCCAACCCCGTGGACTTGCGAAGCATGCTAATGCTAATGAGAATGCTTGTCAAACGCTCCTGGGTGTTTCGTTGTTTCCAGGTTTGCGATAGCCGGGACAAGCGCCGATTCCGGCAATGACGGACAGCGTATTCGCTCCAGATCGCGCAACAAATCATCGATGCGGCGTTGCAAAAGTTTCCTTTGCCCGGGCTGCGCGATATCCAGAACGTTTACCAGCATTTCGATTGTCGATTTGGTCGCGGCCGGCTGTTGCTCGCGATAGGAGGGCAACCAGACTGTCTGTGGTTCAATAAACAACCTGCCCAACTGGGCAGGGAACTCGTCGGCATCACGCCGCTGCAGCGTATCGCGCAAAACATTCTGCCAGTGTTGTCTGTTAGCCAGCCATAGTGCATTCCGCTCCGCAGGCTGCGCGGCCCATTGGTCGATACGCTCGACCTGAGCCTGATCGAGGCGACCAAGCCAACGCTCCAAGCGTTTTTGCATTCGTTCGCTGCGCTCCATGATGCGGGTGGTCGCGTCAGGCTCAACATAGCGCTCGTGAAGCTCCGCTTGTTTTTCGTTCAGTTTTGAAAACAGGTAGTCGATCTGCTCTGCATCAAGCTGGCGTAACAGGCTTACAGCAACGGGCAACAGACGGTGTAGCGTTCGGTCAATTTCGGATTTCCACTCAGGTAGCTGAGCCTGCAACCACGCAGGATCTGGCTGGTCGCTCACCAGCTCGTCACGGGCTTTTATCAGCAGCGGACGGTAGCGGGGCAGGTCGAGATGGCAGTGCCAGGCATGTTGCTTTTTAACTTGCATGTTAAGCCAGACGCGCTGCTCACGGCTGAGCGATACATAGTCGTCTAGCTTCCAGCGAATCACATGGTCGATATTCTGATAGCCCAGACGCGGCATGCTGCAGCCTGCCAGGAAAGTGCTCAACACGAGCGTAACAAGCACGCGAAGCAGCATATATGCTCTCAGTAGTCTCATGCTCTCGCTCAATTGTTCGCCTTTGAAATGGGACTCTGGCGTACCGCACCGGTTCGCTATCGGTTCACGGTATACCAGAAGAGCAAAGACCCGGCTTACCCGTTTCGCAACTGACCTAAAACTGCCGCTGTTTCGAAGACCATCCCAGGACGAATAAGAATTCTGAATGTGAGCAGTGCGCACGCTCTGATGAAGCTGCCAAGCCGCATGCCAGTCGGGTTGCTGGGTCTTTATTTCATATCTGAAGCGAAGACCAAACGGCAGGTAAGGCGCTTCAGCTGATCGCAGCTTGTAAAGGATAGCAGCTGACATAGAATCGATCGGAGAAGCTCATCGCTTCGCTAGGTCAACCACTGCACCATCGGCAGTGACCCTGGAGACGATAATTAAAACAACGGTCCTCAGCGGAGAACGTGCATGACTCAAACTGGCGTATTGAAGCGCTCCACTATCCTGATCCACGGCTCAGTCGGCATGCCGCTGGCTATCATTGGCTATCCGTTAGTGGTCTACCTCCCCCCGTTTTATGCTCAGGAAATCGGGCTGAACATGGGTCTCATGGCTCTGGTTCTGGTGTTGGCCCGAATGTCGGACGTAATCACTGACCCGCTTATCGGCACGCTGAGCGACCGTTGGCAGACCCGCTTGGGGCGCCGCAAGCCCTGGTTGTTGATGGGCACCCCACTGATGCTGCTGGGGACCGTGATGATATTCATGCCGCCGGACGGAGCGGGGCTCGGTCATTTATTGCTCTGGACCGTACTGATGTATCTCGGCTGGACGATGGTGACCCTGCCTTACGGAGCCTGGGGGGCCGAGCTTTCTCCGCTGTACCATCAACGCAGCCGTGTCACTGCTTCGCGGGAGGGGTATGTGCTCATCGGCTTGTTCCTGGCAGCTCTGGCACCCGCGATCGTGCAGTCGATGGCTGCCCGGTTCGCTGCGGGCGAAACCGATGGCGCACTGATGAGCTTCATGATCTGGCTGGTCGGGTCGGACGGTCAGTTGAGCATGGGTTACGGGCCGATACTGGCAGGCATGGGCTGGATGTTGCTTCTGATGCTGCCGGTTACGGTGCTGCTGGTCGTGCTATTCGTCAAGGAGGCTCCGGCGCGATCCATTCAACGTACCGAGTGGAAAAAAGGCCTGCGGGTGCTCAAGAACAACGGCCCGTTCAAGCGCATGATGTTGATGTTGCTCATCGTGATTACTGGGGAATCGTTCCGCAACGCATTGTCCGTATTCTTCATGCAACACGTGATTCAGATCCAGGCGCAAATCGGCATGATGTACCTGCTGTACTTCGGGGTCGGGATTCTGGGGATTCCGTTCTGGCTATTACTGGGTAAGCAAATCGGCAAGCACAAGGCGTTCTGTGTTGCGGTTGGCGTGTCCAGCGCCAGTATTCTCGGAATGTTCTTCCTGCAGGCTGGCCAGCTTGTGCCTTTTGCCATCATGTTTGCGCTGAAGGGATTCTGCTTCGCTGCCTTTCAGTTCCTTCCGCTTTCAATGTTGGCCGATATCGTGGATCTGGATACTGCGCGTAGTAAGGAACACCGCACTGGCCTTTTCTTCGCGATGTCAGGCATGGCGCAAAAGCTGGCAATGGCGATCGGGCTGGGCTTGTCGCTCGGGCTGTTGGCGCTGGTGGGCTTTGACGCCCAGGCTACAACCCATTCCGCAGATCAGCTGCTCGCTCTCCGGGTGCTTTACATCCTTGGTCCGGTATCGCTATACATGGCCGCATTCGCCATCGCCTGGCGTTACCCGCTCACCTCAGAGCGCCAGGAACGTATCAATCAATGGGTAATACGCCGCAACGCTCGGGTTGAAATGGCTGCCCGCACTAATTAGTGCGCAACCGCGCCCGCCAGTTGTGGCGGGCGCGGTTTATGGGCCAGCCGGGGTGTCACCTTCGTCGCCCACCACATCGCTCACCATTTCGACGATGACGCCATCGGAAGATCTGATCAAAACCAGATCACGACCGGCCTCGCGCCACTCATAACCTGAGTAGTCCGGCAACTTGGCCAGCAATCGCGGGTTCACATTGCGGCCAGCGCCCGCTGGAAGCTCTTTGCCCTTGGCGATATCCCTGCTTAGCTCGGGGGAGAGTGTCTGGACTGACTCGACGTATGAGCTGTATTCAGTATATAGCCGGCGTATGGCGGCTTCTTCTTCGTTCAGGTCTGGTTCAAGCTGGGAATCTTCCAGGCGCGCCTGCTCAGCGGAATAACCGGGGGATTCTGTATCGACGGCTGGGGGTTGCGCATAACCTGGCGTGGCGAGGCCAAGCACAGGAATGATCAGGGCGTAGCGGAATTTGAAGCTCACTGGCTCAGGCATGGCCAATCTCCTCCGGATGAGTCGGAGCAGCCCTGCATTAGCCGGCTGCACTCAACAGCATAGCCAGTGCGATAAGACCTTGCCCGGGAGGGTATCGCTTCAATGAAGCATGTTGCGGTTGGGGAGCTGAACGCCAATGCAGGAAGAGGAACGCTAAAGTGCCGGAATCGGTGAAAAAATGTCGACGAGCAATGCTTTTGCCGGCGAACAATCATCGAGAATAAAAGGGGAGAGGGTGATAAGACCTGCTCGGCAGGTCTCCTGACACAGCCGATATTACTTGGCAGGCTTGCCTGGGCGAGGCGCGCCGTATACCTGGCCACTCTTGCCGTTGGGGATTTTCTGAATCTCGCCGCCGGAAGCCAGGAAACTTTCGATCTGGCTATCAATAGAGCTGCTGGTGGCTACGGCAGCATCTGCCTTGCGCTTGCTGGTTGTGGTCTTAGCGGACATGAACGGCTGCCTTGTATAAGGAAAGGGCAGCCATCTTACACCTTTTTGCCAAACTTTGCTTGACATAAAGTAGGCTTTTAATATTGGGCATGGTTGAAATCGGATGACTGGTTGAGCTTGAGGTGAGCTGCCACGAGGCGTCGGAAGCCCAAACGCTTTGAATCTCATCGTTACGCCGATGCGCATTCAAGTCCGCCGGCTGTCAGGCTGGAGCAAGTGTTGAAAACAGGGATGTTTTCACCAAGCCCCCAGGGATGGGTTCACGGCGTCTTGCGTAATCCTGGCAGCTGGCGGGCGCCTTGCCCCGACCCCTCATCTCAAGCTATCCGCAGACGCCTCAAGCAATACAGTTATTCGTATTGGTGGAGTTACGGAGTCAGCTTCCGCGTGACGACAGGGCCGCGCCGACACGCTGCAGGTACGTCCCTGTAAGCTCAACGATGACATCCCTGTCATCGACGGTCGGCTCAACCCTGTCGCCTCGCTTCGCATGAACACGTAAGTTGCCTGAGAGAAAGACCAAAGCGAAAGCGCTTTAGTTATAGATCTCCGCCTAACTCCGATGTTCATCAAGCCCGCCGGCTGTCAGGGTCGAGCAAGTGTTGAAAACAGGGATGTTTTCACCAAGCCCCCAAGGATGGGTTCACGGCGTCTTGCGCAATCCTGCCAGCCGGCGGGCGATTTGCCCCGGCTGTTGATAGTTCATCAGCTCAGTGCTGATGCCCGCCAACACCGTGCGCATGTCCATGCGCCAACTCTTCCTCGGTCGCTTCACGTACCGACAGAATTTCGATGTCAAACGTCAGATCCTTACCAGCCAGCGGGTGATTGGAGTCGACTTCGGCCTGTGAGAGGCCGACTTTGACGATGGTGACCTGACGTGGACCTTCGTCCGTCTGGATCACTGCCACCATGCCGGGTTTCCACTTCTTGGCGCCTTGCAAATGTTTGACCTGAACCTTCTGAGTGGCATTTTCCCGCTTCGGTCCGTAAGCCTGCTCGGCTGTCAGCTCGACAGTGAAACGGTCGCCTGCCTCGTGCCCTTCGAGGGCTTCAACCAGGCTGTCGATCAGGCCGGGCTGGCCGTGAAGATAAAGCACCGGCTCGTGTTTGCGGGAATTTTCGATTTCGCCATTGGCGTCGGACAAACTGTAGTGAAATTCTACAACGGCGTTCTTTTTGATCTGCATAAACGGGTCGATTCCGATAGGGCTGTTTGATTGTGCGCATTATCCAGATTTGCGCTGTGTAATGCCATGCTGATGCTCCCTGGACCACAGCTATTGCGAGACATTCAGCCCACATTGTGGTGATAGCGAAGCGGTACAGATACCGCTAATGTATCGAGCTTCAAACAATACCAAGGATATGTGACCATGCTTCGGACCCAGCAGTCGGCCGCCAAACGGCTTCGCTTTGCCTGCTGCCTACTCGGCAGTGCTCTACTTAGTCAGCCATTATTTGCGGATCAACCCGTCTCCCATACCCTGAGCGCCGAGCGGCTCGAGATGCTTAAGCACGCCGCCCAGGCTCAGGTCGACAAGGGAAAGCTGGCCGGTATCGCCACGCTGGTCTATCAAGACGGTAAGGTTATTCATCGTAAGCAACATGGTTATCAGGACGTCGAGAACAAGGTGCCGTTGTCCGAAGATACGCTGTACAAGATCTTCTCGCTGACCAAACCTGTTACCGGTACGGCAATGCTCATGCTGTACGAAGAGGGCAAGTACCAACTGGATGATCCGGCCGAAAAGTATCTGCCGGAACTGAAGGGGCTCGAGGTGGCAAAAGAAGAGGGCCCGAACGGTCGCCCGGTTACCGAGCCGGCCGATCATCCGATTACCATCCGTGAGCTGATGACTCACACTGCCGGCTTCACCTATGGGTTCTTTTCTGAATCCCAGGTGGATGACCTGTACAAGCAAGTGAATATCTTTGATCGGGAGTCGACGCTGGCTGAAACCGTCGAAAAGCTTTCGAATATCCCGCTACGTCAGCAACCCGGTACACAGTGGCATTACAGCGTTTCAGTAGACGTCCAGGCGCGTTTGGTAGAGGTGTTGTCGGGGATGGCTTTTGACGCGTTTCTCGAGAAACGCATCTTTGACCCGCTGGGAATGAAAGACGCCGGATTCTATGTGCCGGAGGACAAGGCCGATCGACTGGCAGTGTCCTACCAGCCCAAGGAGGAGGGCGGTCTGGTTCCGTTGCCGAACACTCAACATTTCAGTAAACCGAAGATGCTGAATGGTGGAGGCGGTTTGATCTCCAGCATGGACGATTATCTGCGGTTCGCGCGGATGTTACTCAATGATGGAGAGCTCGATGGGGTACGCCTGCTCAAGCCTGAAACGGTGCAAGCGATGCGCAGCAACCAGCTGCCCGAGCAAGTAGAGGCTATCAGCCCGATCTACCCTGGTAACCAGTTTGGTCTGAACGTGGCTGTCGTTGCCGACGCGGAAAAGGCTGTACTGCCTGAAGGGACCTTCTGGTGGTGGGGCGTGCAAGGCCCCTGGGTGTGGATTGACCCGGCTAACGACATCATCACTCTGGGTATGATGCAGAACACCGACTACCGTCATTCGATCGGAGTGCACCGCGGCATCGCGAAAATACTCTACGGTGACGACCTCTGAATACGGGACGGGCGCTTCAGGTGGTACCTGAAGTGCCCACGTCGAGTACCTGTTCCAGCGGCAGTTGGGCATGAACGTTAACGCTGCCCTGCGCGGCAAAAATCACCAGATGGTCGGCAGCGACCCGTATGCCGACTTTCTCGCCCATAAAGTGATCATCATGGCTCGGGAATATTGCCTCCAGCGTACTGCCGGTAGGTAGGCGCAGGCGATACAAGGTTGTCGCGCCGAGAAAGGTCTTGCCGATAATGGTCCCGTACAGCCCGGTGTTGTCCTGGCCGACGATGTCGTCCGGACGCAGCAGCACATCCACAGCGCTGCCGGCAGGCAATTGGTAGGCACGGTTTCCGCGAATCACGCCGAGCTCAGTCTGCACCGTGTCGGGCGTCAACAGCTGCCCGCGTATGAAATATCCCTGACCAATAAAGCTGGCCACGAAGGGTGTTACCGGCTCGTGGTAGAGATTGTAGGGCGTATCCCACTGTTGCAACGAACCTTCCTTCAGCACGCCGACATGATCCGAAACAGCAAAGGCTTCGTTCTGATCATGGGTGACCAGCAGGGCGCTGGTACCGCGCAGCTTGAGGATTTCACGCACCTCACCGGACAAGCGCCGACGCAGCTCACCGTCCAGGTTGGAGAAGGGTTCGTCCAGCAAAAGGAGTTTAGGATCCGGCGCCAATGCGCGGGCCAGTGCGACTCGCTGCTGCTGGCCGCCGGATAGTTCGTGCGGATACCGGCGCCCGAGCTGGGACAGTTTCACCAGTTCGAGCAACTCGTCGACGATACGCTCGCGTTCTGGATGCTTTTCGATACCAAAGGCGACGTTCTGCCGGACCGTTAAATGGGGGAACAGCGCATAGTCCTGAAACACCATCCCTATTCTTCGATGCTCTGGCGGAACACGGTGTGCAGGGGAGGAGATCACCTGGCCGTCCAGCTTGATTTCGCCGCCGGTAATAGGTTCGAATCCTGCAATCGCACGCAGCGTTGTGGTCTTGCCGCACCCGGAAGGGCCGAGCAGGCAGCCTATGTCTCCGGCGCGCAGGTGAATATCCAGGTCGGCGACGACCTTGTGGCCGGCGTATCCGCATGCCAGCTGGTTCAACTCCAGGATGATGCCGGGCGAATCGCTCATGGCAGCTGGGCCTAATCGACCAACAGGAATTCGACCAACGCTTTCTGCGCGTGTAGCCGGTTTTCAGCTTGATCCCAGACCACGCTACGCGGGTCATCCATCAACTCTGTGGTGACTTCTTCCCCGCGATGGGCAGGCAGGCAATGCATGAACAGGACGTGCTCGTTGGCCAGGTCGAGCATGGCCGGTGACACCTGATATGGGGCGAAGCGTTTCATCCGCGCCTCGGCCTCATCTTCCTGGCCCATCGAGGCCCACACGTCGGTGTTGACCAGGTGCGCACCAGCGACCGCTTCCTGTGGGTCGCGGGTGACCATCACCCGGTCGCCCGCTTGATCAAGGAAGCGCTGATCAGGCTCGTACCCTTCAGGACAGGCGATGCGCAGCTGAAAATCAAACTGAATTGCGGCCTGAATGAAGGTGTTGCACATATTGTTGCCATCACCGATCCAGGCGACAGTCTTGCCCTGGATCGAGCCGCGGTGTTCCTGGTAAGTCTGCATGTCTGCCAGAAGCTGACATGGGTGCAGGTCGTCAGTCAGACCATTGATGACCGGTACGTTGGAATGCTGCGCGAAGGTTTCGATATCGCTGTGGTCGAAGGTGCGGATCATCACCGCATCAACCATGCTTGAAAGCACCCGTGCGCTGTCTTCGATCGGCTCGCCCCGGCCCAGCTGGGTATCACGCGGCGAGAGAAAAATAGCCTGACCGCCGAGCTGGATCATGCCGGCTTCAAACGAAACGCGAGTACGGGTCGAGGCTTTCTCAAAGATCATGCCCAGCACGCGGTTCTTCAATGGCTCGTAGATCCCACCCTGCCGATGCAGCGCCTTGAGCTCTATGCCGCGCTTGATCAGGCTGATCAATTCTGCCTGTGAACAATCCATCAACGAAAGAAAGTGCCGTGCTGTCATGTTGAGCTACCCGGTAACCTCGGTCGGCTATCGACCGGAAACAGTGGGCCTTACCGTAGCTGTTAAGCCCAGTAGAGCCATATCCGAAAAAAGAGAAGCAGCGATCTTATCGGTAAAATCCGTCCAATGGCAAATGCGCCGGCCGTATGACCAAGGCCGGTCGACGGGGTGGTAAAGTTGCCAGCGGTGCTGACAGGCTGTTCGACCCCGTGGAATGTAGTTCTCTGCAACAGAAAAGCCGACGGATCGCGGCCATGACAACGCCGAGTATGGCGAGGGGAGCGGTATAGCCCGCAGTTTTTGCTGTACACTAAACGTCTTTCTGCGGGCCCAATCCATGCCTGCGTACGCTACGAGGAGTTGTCATGGACACTATCGAAACCATCAAAGAACAGATCACCAAAAACCCTGTTCTGATTTATATGAAGGGTGCGCCTAATGCTCCCCAGTGCGGTTTCTCGGCACGGGCTGTTCAGGCGCTCATGAGCTGTGGCGAAAAGTTCGCCTACGTGGATATCCTGCAGAACCCTGACATCCGCAGCGAATTGCCGAAATATGCGAACTGGCCGACCTTTCCGCAGCTTTGGGTTGATGGCGAGCTGGTGGGTGGTAGCGACATCATCCTCGAACTGCACGAGTCCGGTGAGCTCGAGAATATGGTCAAGGCGGCTGCAGCCAAGACAGCCTGAGACCTGCTAAGCAAACCCGCATGGATGAAAGTCCATGCGGATTTTTTTATTATCAGCCCAGCAAACCCTCGAAGGGTAGGAAGGACACGAGTTGTCCCCTGGTCACTGTGCCACCCGCAGGGATCAATAAAAGACCACTTGCCTGACTGGCGCTGCTGAGCACGCCGGAGCTCTGGTTGCCGGTCGGGACAACGCGGCCGTTTTCAATCCGGGCGCGCAGATACTCGTCACGTCCGCCTGCCTTGGCGCGCTCGAAGCCTGCGGCTAGTTCGACACTCAGCGGTGCAGTTTGCGTACATCCCAGGCGACGCAGCAGATACGGCTTCACCAGTAACAGAAAGGTGACCAGCGAGGCGGCAGGGTTGCCAGGCAAACCCAACACCGGGATATCGCCGAAACGACCGAGCGTGAAGGGCTTGCCGGGCTTGATTGCCAGCTTCCAGAGTTCGACATGGCCTGATTCGCGCAGCACCTGGCCGAGACAATCTGCTTCGCCTACCGACACGCCGCCAGACGTCAGAATCACGTCGGCTTGTTGAGACAGTTCTTGCAATCGCACTCGCGTCTGCTCGGGGTCATCGCGCAGGATGCCCGCATCGAGGACGCTTTGACCGAGTCGCTGCAGTGCTCCGATCAGGGTAAAGCGGTTACTGTTGAAAATCTGTCCGTTTCCTAGCGCATGGCCAGGCTCCACCAGTTCGTCACCGGTAGACAGCACGGCGACGCGCAGCGGGCGTCGCACCTCAAGCGCGGCAATGCCGACCGAGGCAATCACACCGAGATCCTGCGGTCGCAGTACCTGTCCGGCGTCAAACAGCACGGTTCCTCTGGAGATATCCTGCCCCCGTGGCCGTACGTTGCTCAGCGGTTGCACGGGTTGTAGCAATCGCGCAATGCCATCCGTTTCTTCGACGTTTTCCTGCATCTCGACCGTGTCCGCACCGGGCGGTATAGGCGCACCGGTAAAAATCCGCGCACAGGTGCCAGAGGCAAGGGGCACCGGGGCCATCCCGGCGGTAATGCGCTGGCTGATAGCCAGGCCGCGGGATTGCGCCAAGGCTATATCAGAGGCATTGAAGGCATAGCCATCCATCGCACTGTTATCCCACGGCGGCACGTCATGCGCGGCCTGCACCGGGCTGGCCAGTATTCGACCAAGAGCCTGCTGCAACGGCACCTGTTCGGCTCCGGTTGGGGCGTCGGAGGCCGCAGCGCTGAGCAATTGTTCCAGCGCTTCGCTAACCGGCAATAAACTCATGAGCGGCTCTCGCAAACCGGGCCTGCTCCCAGATGCTGAACGAAGTTACAGGGGCGGGTGCGACTGTCGAGTTGTTCCTTGAGAATGCGCTCCCAGGCGGTACGGCAGGCGCCGGTCGATCCGGGCATGCAAACCACCAGCGTACGGTTGGCCAGACCAGCCAGCGCCCGTGATTGCACTGTCGAGGCGCCGATCTCTTCCCATGACAGATGACGGAAGAGTTCGCCGAAGCCATCGACTACCTTATCGAGCAGCGGAGCCACCGCCTCGGGCGTACTGTCACGTCCAGTGAAACCTGTACCACCGGTGATCAGGATGACCTGAACGTCATCGCGCACGATCCAGTCGGATACGACGGCGCGGATACGGTAGATATCGTCCGGGTGCAACTGGCGATCAGCGATCCGGTGGCCGGCTGTGCTCGCACTGTCCACCAACAATTGACCTGAGGTATCCGTGTCGGTCGAACGCGTATCGCTAACGGTGAGAACGGCAATATTCAAGGGGCTGAATTCGCTGGCGCTATGGGCCATGGCTGGGTTCCTTTGGCTGAAAAAGCAGGCCAGTGTTATAACACAGAGCCGCATGACTGGAGTTGGACATGGTTGACGACACCGGGTTTCACCTTAGCGCATTACTGCTGGCTGGCGGTCAGGGCAGCCGGGTAGCCGGGCGCGACAAAGGATTGATCGCCTGGCAGGGCCGGCCGGTGGCCGAGCATCTGGCAGTATTGCTGCGTCAGGTCTCAGCTGAGCTGATCATCAGTTGCAACCGCAATCATGACCAATACCGGCAGTGGGCTGACGTGCTGGTCAGCGATCCTCAACCGGACTTTCCGGGCCCGCTGGCGGGAATACTCAGGGGCCTTGAAGCCTGCTCCGGTACGCATCTGCTGGTATTACCCTGCGACGTACCAAAAATGGATTCCGCTTTGCTTCGCGAGCTCATTGCACTGGCGCAGGCTCGACCGAACGAGCCCTGTATCACCCGCACCGGCGACCGCTGGCAGCCGCTGGTATCGATACTGCCCGTCGGCCTTATAGCTGAGTTACAGGCGGCGTGGGAAGAAGGCGTGCGCAGTCCGATGCGCTGGCTTGCTGCCCGCTCTCATCAGGTACTTCACCTGCCAGAAGACGACCGGCGATTCTTTAATGCAAACCAGTTAACGGATTGGGCCGATTGAAGGTTCCGCCTGCGCGGGCGGGGGCCGCTGCGGCTTTTTCGCAGGCACAAAATTCAGGCGAGGGCCTTGTCAAAACAATGCGATGCGGTAAAATGCCGGCCACTAACGGAGTGTAGCGCAGCCTGGTAGCGCGTCTCGTTCGGGACGAGAAGGTCGCTGGTTCGAATCCAGTCTCTCCGACCAAATCAAAAAGCCCTGCTCGGTCTGAGCAGGGCTTTTTTGTTGGCTGGTTTACTGATTTTGCGTGGTGCCTGAATCGTTGACCTCCATACCTTCTTCTTCACCCACGCCCCGTATTTCGCGTAGTGCCTTGCTTGAATGAATAAAGCAGGCGTCCATGTCTCCTGCCTCCTGAGCGGCTTTGGCCTGGCGAATATGATCCTGTATCTGCTGTTCGGCACCTTCGCCCAGATAATTCAGATCGGTCGCTTCGATACCCTCTAGCTCCTGCATATTGTTCTCGCAGGAGTTGGATGATTGGTTGGCGTGAATGGCTGGGCTGAGCAGCAGCACTGCGGTCGCCAGAAGCGTAGTGGATTTCATGACGGATCCTCTTGGCAGTATGGCTTTGGCTGGGCCGGACGAACTGCCCTGCCGTTGCGGATAAACCCCGCGGGGTAACGGATATGACAGCCTCGGCTGCGGGGCGTTTCATTTGTAGCGACGCACCTGACGTTTCCGGCTCTGCAGAAGCTCAGTGCGGCAGCGTCAGAACATATCCGGCGCAGGCGAACCCAGCCCCGCTAGCGCATAACAGCGTGCAGACGGGTGAGGCGGTCATGCGCTGGCGAAAAAGCGTGCACAGAAAGGAGCCGAAGAGTAGCGCGGCAAGCGGTAGCCACCATCTGAATCGGTAGAAGCCCCAGAAAATCATGCCAAGCGCGGCACCTGGAGCGATGAATCCGCCGAGGATGCAGCACGCCCGTCTCAGCTCTCCCATTCCTGCTTGAGGTAGCAAGACAAAGCGGTGGTTTTTCAGGTACGTCTCGCTGGCGAGAACAAAAAAGGACACTGCGGCGATAAAGACAATCATCTACCGTCCCGTTTGAATTAAGCCGAGGGGTTAAATGTTTCAACCCTGACACATCTTCTCCTCTGTCGGTTCCATGAAAGTATTGTAATAGAGCCCTGTCCCGTTTAGGGTGAATGACAATCCTCTGAGTTAATTGAGCGAGCCCTCCCGCCCGCCCATCAGGCACGTCAGTTTTGCCCTCTGACGCGGCTCACCGCGTCCAGCCATCCTTTATAGAGCTCTTCACGCTTGGCTTCCGGCATAGCGGCCTTGAAGGTGCGTTCACAACTCCAGCGTTCGGTGAGCGCGTTCAGGTCATGAAAAACACCTGTGTGCAGCCCCGCCATATAAGCCACGCCAAGAGCTGTGGTCTCGGTAATCTGTGGGCGGTCTACGGCCACGCCGAGTATGTTGGCTAGTGCCTGCACGACCCAGTTGTTCACCACCATGCCACCGTCGACCCGTAGGGTAGAGATGGACTGGTTGCTGTCGCGTAGCATCGCATCGAGCAGATCGCGGGATTGAAAACACACTGACTGCAAACCGGCGGTGACAATTTCGGCAATACCGGTGTCGCGGGTCAGTCCGAAAATCGCGCCGCGAGCCTTTGGGTCCCAGTAGGGAGCGCCAAGGCCGGTGAAGGCGGGCACCAGATACACACCGCATTGGTCACCGGTTTGTTCGGCCAGCGCCTCGGTTTCGCCTGCATGCTGGATGAGTTTGAGCCCGTCACGTAACCACTGGATAGCCGCGCCCGCGACAAAGATGCTGCCCTCCAGTGCGTAGGTGGTCTGACCACCGAGCCGGTAAGCGACGGTCGTCAGCAAACGATTGTCGGAACTGACGGGCGTCTTGCCGGTATTCATGATCATGAAGCAACCGGTGCCGTAAGTGCTTTTCACCATGCCTGGCTCAAAGCACACCTGGCCGAACAGGGCCGCCTGCTGATCGCCAGCCATGGCCGCAACCGGTATGGCTGCGCCGAATACATCCGGGTCGGTTACGCCAAAGTCTGCGGCATTATCCATGATCTCCGGCAGCAAGCTGTGCGGGATATTCAGCAGCTCGCACATCTGCTCGTCCCATTGCTGGGTATGGATGTTGAACAACAATGTACGTGAAGCGTTGGTTGCATCGGTGCGATGAACCTGGCCGCCGGTCAGCCGCCATAACAGGAAGCAGTCCACCGTGCCGAAGCGTAGCTTGCCTTGCTCGGCACGCTCGCGGGCGCCCGGAACCTTGTCCAGCATCCAGCTTAGTTTGGTGCCGGAAAAGTACGGATCGATGAGTAATCCGGTGCGTTCGGTTACCGTCGGCTCATGCCCGGCGGCTTGCAGTTTCGCGCAGAAAGCAGCCGTGCGACGGTCCTGCCAGACGATGGCGTTATGCACAAGCTCGCCAGTCTCAGCGTCCCACAGCAGGGTGGTCTCGCGCTGGTTGGTAATGCCTATAGCGGTAATGTCCTGCGCCTCGAGCCGTGCTGACTGCAGCGCCTCGCGGCAAACCGCGAGCGTGCTGTCCCAGATCTCTTCGCCGTTGTGTTCGACCCATCCATCCTGCGGAAAATACTGCGCAAATTCGCTTTGCGCGGTGGCAATGGGTTGCGCCTCGTCATTGAAGATGATGGCCCGGGTGCTGGTCGTTCCCTGGTCAATTGCAAGTATGTAGTGGCCCATGCATGTGCATCCTCAAGTGGCTAGGGTCTGTTGCCGTTTCATCGCGAGCCGCGTTGCTGTGTCAAATGGCGCCAGGCCGGGCGGCGATCCGCAAGGCGCGGGACGCAGGTAATGGTTGTTCCCTTGCAAGTCCAGCAACGCCGCATGGCGTCATTTGACGCGCAACCTAGGCGGCCCCACCCGAAGGGACGGGGCCCGTTTGACGCAGCACTGCGTTACTCGTCGCTCATTTGGAACAACCACAAAAACGCCTGGAGTGTTTTTGCGCGTAAGCCCCGGAGGGGTGAAACACATGGATGTGTTGAACAAACTTCTCTCCTCGTGACTTGTTCTGCACCAAACGGGCCTTCGTCGCGGCCGCGATGAAACGGTAACAGACCCTAGCGTGCAATCGGGGCGAACCGGCCTCCAGTCTGGCTGGCCAGATCGGTCGGAGCCAGCTCGATTTCCAGGCCCCGGCGGCCTCCGCTGACAAACAGTTGTGGTAACCCTTCTGCGCTGGCATCGATGAAGGTGCGCAGACGCTTCTTCTGGCCGAGCGGGCTGATCCCCCCAACAAGATAGCCGGTACTGCGCTGCGCTGCTGCCGGATCGGCCATAGTGGTTTTCTTTACGCCCGCAGCCTCGGCCAGCTCCTTGAGATCCAGCATGCGATCGACCGGGACAATGGCAACCAGCAGTTCTGCGTTATCCGTGGCAGCCAGTAATGTCTTGAATACCCGGGCAGGGTCGAGACCGAGGCGCTCAGCCGCCTCGGTTCCGTAGGATTCAGCCTTCGGATCGTGATCGTAACGGTGCAGCCGGTAGCTTACGCCGGCTTTGTCGAGTTGTTTGGTGGCTGGTGTCATGCTGCGGCTTCGTATCGGATGTATCAGCGATTCTGGCCGCGGTTCTATGCTCTAATCAAGTCAGACAGGTCAGTGGAGTGAGGCGAGTGCTCGAAGCGCATCCGGGTGAAACGGGGGAAGCCACGCCGAAAAACGGTGAGGCGCCCTTCGATTTGGTGGTCATTGGCGGGGGCATCAATGGCGTCGGCATTGCCAACGACGCCGCGGGGCGGGGGCTGTCGGTGTTGCTCTGCGACCAGCACGATCTGGCGGCACATACTTCCTCGGCCAGCAGCAAGCTGATCCATGGCGGCCTGCGCTATCTCGAGCACTTCGAGTTTCGTCTGGTGCATGAAGCGCTGGGTGAGCGGGAAGTGCTGTTGCGCAAGGCGCCTCATATCATCTGGCCGTTGCGCTTCGTGCTGCCCCATCGACGCCATCTCCGGCCGCGCTGGATGCTCAGGGCTGGTCTGTTTCTCTATGATCATCTCGGCGCGCGCACAACCTTGCCCGGCTCCAATGCGCTGCGCCTGGATACCCAGGGGCCGCTACAGTCACGCTTCACTCATGCCTTCGAATATTCCGATTGCTGGGCCGACGATGCCCGCCTGGTGGTGCTCAATGCTGTTCAGGCCCGGGCTCTGGGCGCGGATATACGTACTCGCACGCGCTGCGTCAGCGCCCGGCGCGAGCACGGTCTCTGGCAGGTGAGATTGCAGATCGCAGGAGGCGAGATCGAGACCGTCCAGGCCAGGGCGCTGGTCAATGCGTCCGGCCCCTGGGCTGCGGATGTTATTGAGCAGGTGGTCGCAGACCGATCTCCCCATGGGGTCAGGCTGGTCCAGGGTAGCCACATCGTGGTACCGCAACTGTATGCGGATCCGCATGCGTACATTCTGCAGAATGAAGATCAGCGCATCGTGTTTGTCATACCCTACGAGCAACATTTTTCGCTGGTCGGTACGACCGATCTGGACTTTCAGGGTGACCCTGCTGACAGCTCACCAACGCCGGCAGAGGAGCGTTATCTACTGGATGTGGTCAACGCCCATTTCAAACGCCAGCTAACACTTCAAGACATTCATCACCGCTATGCCGGCGTCAGGCCTTTGCTCGACGACGAGGACGACAACCCGTCTGCGGTGACGCGGGACTACACGCTCGCCGTGGACGCGCCGGGAAACGAGGCCCCTTTGCTGTCTGTATTCGGCGGCAAGCTCACTACCTACAGGCGCCTGGCTGAGGCCGCGCTGGAAAAACTTGAACCCTGGATGGATGGCGGCCCGCCCTGGACGGCCTCGCATGCTTTACCGGGGGGTAATTTCAAGACGCAGGCCCAGTTGCGTGAGGAACTGATGGCTCAGTTCGACTGGCTGTCGCCGCTACAGATAGCCCGATATGTGTGCAGTTACGGTACCTTGTGCCGACAGTTTTTGGACGGGGCTCGGAAGCCGGAGGATCTGGGAGAGGACTTTGGCAACGGGTTGACCGAGCGCGAGGTTGACTATCTATGCGAGCGGGAGTGGGCGGTCACCCGAGACGATATTCTGTGGCGCCGAAGCAAGCTGGGGCTGCACCTTAGCGCAGCGCAGCAAAGCCGGCTGGCTGATTATCTTCAAGCGCGGGCTTCAGGTACTGCCTGAATCGATGTGGTCGAGCGGTCCGCGGCATACAGACGCGCCGGCCAAGCCAGACGGCAAGCGACGCGACGTCGCTTGCCGGGCAGGTCGCGGTATCTGCACCTTCAGTCGTCGGCAATCTTAACCACCAGCTTGCCGAAGTTCTTGCCCTCAAGAAGGCCCATGAACGCGTGTGGCGCGTTTTCGAGGCCTTCCACCACATCTTCCTTGACCTTCACTTTGCGTTCCTTGACCCAGGGCGTCATGACCTCCAGGAATTCGGGGTAGTGCGGTCCGTAGTTGTCAAAGATGATGAAGGCCTGCATACGGATACGCTGGCTCAGCAACAATCGCATCAGCTGCGGAAGCCGGTCCGGGCCCTCCGGTAACGAAGTGGCGTTGTATTGAGCGATCAGGCCGCACACTGGCACCCGCGAGTGGGCGTTGAGCAAAGGCATGACCGCGTCAAACACCTTGCCGCCAACGTTCTCGAAGTAGACATCGATGCCATCCGGGCAAGCCTGCTGCAGGTCAGTTTCCAGGCTGTCGAGGTGATGATCCAGGCAGGCGTCGAAGCCAAGCTCATTTACGGCGTAATCGCACTTCTGTTTGCCACCGGCGATGCCGACCACCCGACAACCCTTGAGTTTGGCGACCTGCCCAACCACCGCCCCGACTGGCCCGGTTGCTGCTGCGACAACCACGGTTTCGCCTGGCTTCGGCTGACCTATATCCATCAATCCCATATAGCCGGTAAAACCCGGCATGCCCAGCACGCCAAGGGCATGGGAAGGATGTTCCATGTCGGGATCCAGCTTGAATACCATCGAGCCGTCGGAAAGGGCGTAATCCTGCCATCCCGCAGTGTAGGCCATAACCAGATCGCCAGGTTTATAGCCGTCCAGATTGGATTCAACGACCCGACTTACCGCGCCACAGGGCATGACATCGCCCACTTCGGTAGGCTCCGCGTAGGATTTTGCGTCGCTCATGCGCCCGCGCATATAAGGGTCCAGCGACATCCAGGTATTACGCAGCAGCATCTGCCCCTGGGCCGGCTTGGGCACAGGATTCTCAACCAGTTTGAAATTGTCATCGGTAGGCGCGCCGACGGGGCGCGAGGCGAGCAGAATCTGACGGTTTACGGACGAGGACTGCGGCATGTCTGGCTCCGGTTCGATGAATGAGTCAAACAGTCAGCATGGGTGTGGTGCCGGGTTCGGTCAAGCTGGGTGAACCAGCCTTACAAGCCGATATCACCCAATATGCGGCGCGTCCAACGTTTGATTCCAGGCGCGGATAAAGTCGTTGGCGTGACCATTTCGATGTGGGTACGCTGCTTGCCAGATGCGCGCCAGCTCGGTCAGCGGGGTAGGGTCTTTCGGTGTAAGGCCGCGGTATTCATATACCGCCCAGGCGATCGCCGTCGCATAAGCAAGATTGAACCCAAGTTCGGCATGGGGATTCTTCAGAAAACAGTGCTGGCTGGCCAGCCCGCGAACCAAGCTCGCCTGATCAGGAGAGTGCGCGAGATAGTTGTCCCAGAGCTCGATATGCAGGGCTGGCGGTATCGCATAAGGACCGATACCATCGAGTGGACACTTCGTTTGCGGCAGACTGGACATGACCAGTAATGTGCCCAGAATCAGATTTTCAGCGGCGGGGGATTCGACCCCGAGAAAACCCAGTGTGGGAGCCAGCACCGCTACCCGTATAGTGGTCGTTGAGGCGAGAGCAAGTGTTGAGGAAAGCTTGACCTGACTGGCTGGTTCGAGGTCGCTCAGATAATTCACGGCTGGATTGATAGCGCTTACTGTCACAATGGCATCCTGCGCTTATGTTTAGTTAAAGCATAGCGCTGAATATGCAAAGTAAAAGACTGTTTTTTAAACTCTTTGAACGCGGTGATAGGCTCAGATATATCTTCGGGATATATCACCCAAATGCTCACAACATCAAACTGGATGATGGCACATGCAAGCGACTGATACGCCTGTTTCACCCTCAGCATTAGATGAGCCGGCTCTGCTCGCGCAGCAGCGGCGCTTTGCAACGCTCCGATTCAGTCCGCAGTTTGAGCCGGCGTTTCGTGAGTATCTGCACGGCAAGATGTGCGGGCGCGTCGGGATTGTCGGTTTTTCCAGCATCAGTTTTATGTTGCTGTTCATGTGGGTGGATGTTGCCTACCTTCCTGCGGTAATTCATCGCTATACCGTGCCGATCCGCGGCGCGGTATTGGTGCTTATAGCGGCCACGCTCTGGTATGCCAACCGCCCTGGACGGGTGGCTCCCTCGCGCGCTTTCATCGCAGCCACAGTGTGCTATGTCAGCGTGGGCTTGATGGTGATCATGGTCATTGCCAGTACCCAACTGACCGTTGTGCCGATACCGGTCACCCATGACGGGCTGTATCTTGTATTGCTGTCCGGGTTTTTCCTGCTGGGGTTGCCGATGCGTCATGCGGTCGTTGGCTCGTGGTTCATCGTCGCAGTTTATCTGGTTACAGAATATTGGATAGGCGCTTCGCGTTACCTGATGATTTCTGGTGCGCTGTTTCTGGGGTGTTTTGCAGCCATGGGTAGTCTCGGTGCGTACGTTTATGAATATATGATGCGCCGCGCCTATCTCAACGAGCGCCTGCTGGAAGCCGCGCGCAAGCGCGCCGAACGGGAGAGCCAGAGCAAGACGCGCTTCCTTGCCACAGCGAGCCACGATCTGCGTCAACCGTTGCATGCCATGTCGTTATTCATCCAGCATCTGGATGAACGTGTCAGGGAGCCGGAAGCCAGAATAACGGTCAGACGCCTGGCCGATTCCACGCATCTGCTGCAGGCTATGCTCAACTCGCTGCTGGATATCTCGCGCCTGAGCGTCGGCATGGTTCGACCACAATTGCGATCAATCAATCTACAGCCCTGGCTGCAACAGCTACTCGGTACGCTGGAATCCAGCGCTCACGAACGGGGCGTTACGCTGAAACTCAGCTGCCCGCGCTATTGCGCGGTCTCTGCGGATTCGCTTTTGCTGGAACGCCTCATGCGCAACTATCTGAACAATGCGCTGGTGCATGCCCAGGCCACCGAAGTCTGTATCGAGGTCACTCGTTGTGGTGAGCGCACCCGGCTGGCGGTAGTTGATGACGGTTGCGGTCTGACTGAGGAAGAGCAGGAGCGCATATTCGAGGAGTTCACCCAGCTACGAAATCCGGCCCGGACATTGGAAAAGGGCGTGGGGCTCGGGCTATCAATCTGCCGACAGCTTTTGCATTT
This sequence comes from Pseudomonas sp. gcc21, assembly GCF_012844345.1. NCBI lineage: Bacteria > Pseudomonadati > Pseudomonadota > Gammaproteobacteria > Pseudomonadales > Pseudomonadaceae > Pseudomonas > Pseudomonas sp. gcc21. Next base: position 420,113 of record NZ_CP051625.1, read on the forward strand.
GCTTGAATACCCATCCGGCGTTGAATCAACGCCTGGTCAAGGCTCGCGATTCTGGCTTGAAGTGCCCGCTGCGGATTGGATTGCCGACAGGCAGGTCGCACCCATGCCTGAAGGACAGCCGCTTAATGGTCTGGTTGCCGTAGTGGAAAATGACGAGATCAATCGGTTAGCCACCGAAACCTTGTTGCGCCAGTGGGGCTGCAGCGTCATCAGCTATGAAACGGCCGAACAGGCACTGCTGGGGCTGCAGAAAACGACGGTGGATCTGCTCTTGTCGGATTTCCGGCTCGAAGAACATATGGATGGGCTGGAGCTGATTCGGGAGCTGCGCTCGCAACGCATCTATGCAGGCCCTGCGGCTTTGATTACCGCTGATACCAGTGAGGAGCTGCTGATCGAGGCGCGCCAGGCGGAAGTGGCGGTTATCTACAAGCCGGTATTGCCGGCTCGCCTGCGTCGAACCGTGCAACGCCTCTTACCGCTGGCGTCTGCTGACGTTTTGTAACAGCTGCGCCAAATCGAAGCAGCGAGGAGGCAGCGTTACAGGCTGACCAGACCGAGCTTGCGCGCGTTATTCACGCATTCGGTGCGGTTGTGGCAGTTCAAGGTAGAAAACAATGCCTTGAGATGCGTCTTGACCGTATCTTCGGAAAGGTTCAGACGCTGGCAGATCACCTTGTTCGGCAGTCCTTCGGAAAGCAGATCCAGGATCTCCAGTTGACGGGGGGTGACGCCCAGATCCCGTGCGTTGCCCTGGCGGTCGAGGGGTGGACATTCCGACGCGATCACGACCTGCTGACCGAATAACAGGCGGGTCGCCGCATCCAGCAGTGTCTGGCCATCTGCGGTCTTGCTGATGAAGCCAGCCGCACCCATTTGTAGCGCTGCGTCGAGATCGCTGGGGCTGTTGCTTGCGGTCAGAATCGCGATGGGGACGAGGGAGTCTATCGCCCGTAATTTCTGCAGAAGAGCCAGGCCGCTACTGTCAGGTAGCTGAAGGTCCAGGAGGATCAAATCGAAGGTATTGGTTCTTACCAAGGCTTCCGCCTCTGCTGCATTGTGCGCATGATCCAGCGTCACGTCCTTGCAGAGGTTGGTAAGGGTGAGACTGAGTCCGTCAAGGTAGATCTGATGGTCATCGATCAACAGCAACCGCGTGTCCGGCGGCAAAGTCATAATTCCCATCTATTTTCCCTCTTGTTTACGCCTGGCTGCAGCGGGTCGGGCTACAGGCGTAATTTATTATATCCCCCAATATAAGGCATCCAAACGGGGCGAAAAACGGTAGTGCGTCACAAATGTCGATAAAGAGTTCGTATTAATCCCGCATTGAATAACAGAACGCCCAGGCTGGCTATAACCACCGCATTCCAGCCTGCTGCCTCCCAGAAAAAGCCCAAATAGTAAACGCCGGCAGCGGCTCCCATATAGTAGAACACCGAGTACAGCGACGAGGCGCTTGCCTTGCCGAATGCCGCTTGCTGGTTGACCCAGGTATTGGCCAGTGAATGCGTGAGAAAGAAGCCGAAGGCGTTGCACAGCAGCGCCAGAATGATCAACCAGAGTCGGTCGCTAAGCAAAAGCAGGGTGCCCAGTATCAGCAAGGCGACGCCAGTCATCATGCCGTGCAGTGCGCGATTGAATGGCACGCGACCCGAGAGGGTCGCAGAAACCGTACCGGCAAGGTAGGTTAGAAACAGCAGGCCCAGGCTGCCGGCGCCTAGCTGCCATGGCCCGTCACTCAGGCGAAAGGTCAGATAGGTATACAGATTGATGAAGATCATGAAGTTCAGGCCGCCTACTGCGAACGCTGGCAGCAGGGCAGGGTTGGACAGATGTGCGACAAACCCCTTGAGGCTTCCGCCGAGTGACAGCGGACGCGAAACGAACCCGGTAGCGGGCGGCAAGAGTCGGGCCACCACCGCAAGACCCAGCAGGCTCATGATGCCGAGGCTCATAAAAACCGTCTGCAGATCCGAATGCTCGGCAATGAAACCGCCGACCAGCCGGCCGCCGGCTCCGCCCAGGGTATTGCCGCCAATATACAGACCCACAGCCCCGACCAGAGCAGTGCGTGTCATGGTGTCGCCCAGGTAGGCAATGGCGACAGCGGGCAAGACCCCTAGTGCCACGCCCAGCGCCGCGCGTAACCAGACCAGGGTGTTGAAGTGGGTGGTAAATGCCATGCAGAGGCTGAGCAAGGCTGTCACGCCAATGCCGAGCAATAACGGGGCCCGGCGGCCGATGGCATCGGAAACCGGCCCGTGGACCAGTAGCGACAGCCCCAGGGTGAGGCTGGTGATGGTAAACGCGTTACCGGCCTGTAGGGTGGAGACCTGGAATTGCTTGGCAATCAGCGGCAGCAGCGGATGAATGGCGTACAGATTGGCAAAGATAACCAGTGAAGCGACTACCAGAGCCAGACAGGCACGCCGGTAGGCCGGCGTGCCCCGCTCAATAAGTGGCTCAGCGCTCATCAATACGGTCTTGCAGGGCGCGTATCTCGGCCCGCAACTGACGAACTTCCTGTAGTAAAAGCTCCTGGTTAGTACCCGATAGGCTGGTGGTGGATGGCTTAGTTTGTTCCTGCCCCTCGGCTTTGCCTGCTGCGACACGTTCGCGGTTGGTCTGGATCGCATCGACAATCACGGCGATGAACAGGTTGAGCATCATGAAAGTCGCGATCAGGATGAACGGCACGAAGTACAACCAGGCGTAGGGGTATTCCTCCATCACCGGGCGGACGATACCCATCGACCAGCTTTCCAGGGTCATCACCTGGAACAGGGTATAAAGCGTAGCGCCTAGACTGCCGAACCACTCGGGAAACGCTGAACCGAACAGCTGTGTGGCAATGACGGCGGCAACGTAGAACACCAGTCCCAGCAAAGCCACGATACTGCCCATGCCGGGTAACGAAGACAACAAGGACTGCACCACCATTTTCATGCTAGGGACGAGCGATATCAGACGCAGCACCCGCAGTACACGTAGCGCGCGTAGCACCGCAAGCGGGCCACTGGCCGGTATCAGCGCGATGGTAATGACCAGGGTGTCGAAAAGCCCCCATGGGTCGCGCAGCAGCTTCCAGCCGTGGGCAACGAAGCGCAGCGTGATCTCAAGCACAAACAGCCCGAGGATAAGCTGGTCTAGGCGAATCAACAGCTCGCCCCATTGCTGCATGATGGTGGGGGAGGTTTCCAGGCCGAGGATCACGGCGTTTATCAGGATCAGTCCCATCACCAGGAATTGGGTGCGCGGACGTTCAATCAGCTCGGCAAGGCGCAGGCGCCAGGGCTGGGATGCTTCGAGGGTAGAGTTCATCGGTTCAGTATAGGTAGGTGTAGGGCCGGCCGGACGCGCGGTCCGGCACGGGCAGATTATTCGTCAGCTTCGAATGCGCACAGGGTGAATGTGGAAATGTCCGCGTCCTGCATTTTCCGGGAGCCGCCCAGATCAGGAAGATCGATGATGGCAGCGGCTTCATAGATTTCTGCGCCGAGCTGCTTGATCAGACGCGCCGCAGCGAGCAGGGTCCCGCCAGTCGCAATGAGATCATCCAGCAGCAATACCTGGTCGCCCGGGTTCAGTGCATCCCGATGGACCTCAACCTGGGCTTCGCCGTACTCGGTTTCATAGGATTCGCAAAGTGTGTCGCAGGGCAGCTTGCCGGGCTTGCGGAATAACACAAGCGGTTTGTTCAGTTCATACGCCAGCACGGCTCCGAGCAGGAAACCGCGCGCATCGATTGCTCCGATATGCGTGACCGGAGATTCGACATAGCGCTGAATCAGGCTGTCCGCGACCATGCGCATGGCGCGCGGGGAGCGATAGAGTGGCGTGATGTCCCTGAAAATGATGCCAGGCTTGGGAAAGTCCGGCACAGGTCTGATCAGGGTCTTGATGCTGTACTCGTCAAATATCATGCTGCACTCGCAATCATTATTCGCCCTGGCCACCGGCCAGTGCACAAAGCTGGGTATGTTCAAGTATCTCGATCTGCTTGCCGTTCGCAGCGATCAGACCCTGCTGTTGAAAGCGGGTAAATACCCGCGAAACGGTTTCAACTGCCAGCCCGAGATAGTTGCCGATTTCATTGCGCGACATAGCCAGCCGGAAGGCCTTGGCGGAGTAGCCGCGGGCACGGAAGCGTGCCGACAGGTTGATCAGCAAGGTCGCAATTCGTTCATCGGCGGTCTTGCGCGAGAGTAACAACATCATCTGTTGGTCTTCGCGGATCTCACGGCTCATCAGCCGCATCACCTGCTTGCGCAACTGTGGCATGGAAGCGGTGAGGTCGTCCAGACGCTCGAAGGGAATCTCACAGACGGACGTGGTTTCCAGTGCCATGGCTGACAAGGGATACATGTCAGCGTCCATTCCAGACAGGCCAATCATTTCGCTGGCCAGATGAAACCCGGTAATTTGCTCCTCGCCCATATCCGAAAGGCTGTAGGTTTTTACCGCGCCGGACCGCAGAGCATAGATGGACGTAAACGGCTCGCCCTGACGGAACAGCATTTCGCCTTTCTTCAGCGGGCGTCCGCGCTTGACGATATCGTCAAGCAGGTCCATCTCGTCATCCTGCAGAGCCAGAGGCAAACACAATCCGGACAAGGTGCAGTCCTTGCAATGCGCTCCTGGCAGAGGGCGAAGTTTAAGAGGGTCAGTCATGCCGTCCAATCCCGAAGCAGGCGTTTAAGAAGCGCAAGCGTACCACCAACTGGGTAGCCTGTTCCATGGCGCGCCTGGGTCAGTGATGCGGCTGTGTCAGATGATCAGCGTTGTGGCTGGAGCCATGACCCATGAGCATCGCCTTATGCGGACCAGGCAATGTCCATATGCCGAACAGGATCACCATGACTGCAGCGCTCACACGTACAGCACGTTTGCGCAGCAACGCCATCAGCCGTTCGGCCGCGAGGCCAGTGGCGAGCAGGGTGGGCAAGGTACCTATGCCAAACGCCAGCATCAGCCCCGCCGAGAGGCCGGTACTGCCCTGACTGCTGGCCCATACCAGTGTGCTGTACACCAGGCCGCAGGGTAGCCAGCCCCATAGTGCGCCGAGAGCCATGGCCTGTGGCAAACGTTTGACCGGAAGCAATGCGCGGGCATGGGGTTCGATATGTTTCCACAGCCCCCGGCCTACGCGCTCGATACGCGTTAATCCGGACCACCAGTTGGCTAGATATAAGCCCATGGCAATCATCAGCAATCCGGCCAAGGCACGTAATGCCATGTCCAAGCCCAGATCCCGGAGCAGCCAGCCTACGCTGCCGAGCAAGGCGCCGGCGGCAGAGTAGCTGGCGATACGGCCGGCGTTATAGCCAAGCAGGATGCGCCACATTGCCCACCCGCGTCGCTGCTCTACCGGAATTGCCAGCGTAAGCGCCCCCATCAACCCGCCACACATACCGATGCAATGGCCTCCGCCGAGCAGGCCCAGCGCCAGTGCAGTCAGGACCAGGGGGAGGAGCTCTGCTGTCACGTTTTGCGCTCCGGATCATCGGAATCCGGTTTTGGCGCATCATCTTCGGGTGTTGTTCTTTTCTGCGCAGCGAGGTGAGCAGGGTCGTCCTCATCGAACAGGATGCTATGGGCTGGGCTATCCAGATCGTCATACTGTCCGCTGTTCACTGCCCAGTTGAATACCCATATGGCAACAATGACCAGCACGACGGCGACGGGCACCAGAATATAAAGAACGGTCATGCGGGTTCCTCCACAGTAATCGAGTGGCGGGGCGGTGGTTTAACCGGTTTGCCCAGGCGCGTCAGTCGCAGCGCATTGAGAACTACCAGCAACGAACTGGCCGACATGCCGATCGCCGCCCAGGCGGGTGTCACCATTCCCAATGCGGCCAGAGGCAGCACGCCGGCGTTGTATACGCTGGCCCAGAACAGATTCTGCAGCATGATCCGGCGGGTTCGACGAGCCCCGTTCAATGCGTGCAGGATAACACTCAGATGCCCGCTCAGCAGGACGGCGTCAGCGCTGGTCTTGGCCAGATCGGAAGCCTGCCCCATGGCAATCGAGACGTTGGCGCTGGCGAGCACGGGCACATCGTTGACACCATCGCCCAGCATCAACACCGACGCGCCCTCGGCCTGCAACCTTTGCACGAAGGCGAGTTTATCGTCAGGGCTGGCATTGCCTATCGCTTCGCTGATCCCCAATTTGCCAGCCATGCGCTGGACAACGCCGCTGTGATCCCCAGACAGCAGCACAACGCGCATGCCACGTGCCTGCAAGCCAGCCACCATGTCGACCGCATCAGTGCGCAGGCGGTCGTTCAGGATAAACCAGGCGATTGGTCCTTCGGCATCGCCCAGCAGCAACCATTGGCCGGCAGCATCAGGCAGAGAAGGGGCTGGATAGGTGCCAAGCTGAGCGACGAAATCGGGCTTGCCAATACGCAGCTGCCGGCCGTTGCAGGTGCCTTCAAGGCCGAGACCCGGATGATTGCTGACGTGCTCGGCCTGCTCCGTAGTACGGCCAAAAGCTCGTGCTATCGGGTGTTCGGAGCGGGCTTCAAGCATCCGCGCCAGATGTAGCGCATGGTCTGCATCCTGGCCCGGAAAGGCGTCGATCCGTTCCAGTGTCATGCGGCCTTCGGTAAGCGTGCCGGTCTTGTCGAGGATGACCGTATCGACCTTGGTCAGGCCTTCAAGTACGTGGCCACGGGTTACCAGCATGCCCAGCTTGTGCAGACTACCTGTGGCGGTAGTGAGCGCGGTGGGGGTAGCCAGCGAGAGCGCGCAGGGACAAGTGGCAACCAACATGGCGAGAACAATCCAGAATGCTGTTTCACCATTGACCTGCCACCACCAGAGCCCGCCCACCAACACCACTGCAAGCAGAACGGTCAGCAAAAAATATTGTGCGACGGTATCGGCGATGCGCGCCAGTTTTGGTTTGTCACTCTGGGCGCGCTCAAGCAAGCGCACGATTGCCGAAAGTCGGGTTTCTTCGCCTATGGCGGTTACCCTGATACGGACGGGTCCTTCCACATTCAACGTCCCGGCTGCCACCGCATCGCCGCAGCGCTTGGTCAGCGGTAAGTACTCGCCGGAGAGGGCCGATTCGTCGATGCTGCTGACACCTTCGATAATGATGCCATCAGCTGGAATGCTCTCGCCGGGCTTCACTTCCAGCAGATCGCCTTCCTTTACCTCTTCAAGCATGATGCGGCTGGGCTTGCCGGTGGCATCCACGCGCACCGCGCTCGGTGGTAGAAGGTTGACCAGCCGAGCGGTGCTTTCAACGGTACGCTGTCTGGCACGGCGTTCGAGGTAGCGGCCGGCGAGCAGGAAGAACGCGAACATGGTCACCGAGTCGAAGTAGACTTCGCCGGTGTTGGTAACCGTTGCCCAGATTCCGGCCAGATAGGCTCCACCGATAGCGAGCGAGACCGAGACGTCCATGGTCAGGCGGCGATTGCGCAGGTCCCGCCACGCGCCCTGAAAAAACGGAGCACAACTGTAGAACACCACGGGTGTGCTCATCACCAGGCTTATCCACCTGAGCATGACGGCCATGCTCTCGCTGAGGTCCTGATTGAATTCCTCATAGAGCGCCATATTGGCCATCATCACCTGCATGAACATCAGGCCCGCCAGACCCAGGCGACGCAGATAGCGTTTGTTCTCTGTGGCGATCTGCTCGCTGGCCTTGTCGGATTCGTAGGGATGGGCCGCATAGCCGATACGCTTGAGCTCGGCCAGAATGGCCGATAGCTGAGTCTGCTCCGGCTGCCAGTTAACCGTCAGGCGGTGATTGCCCAGGTTGATTGAGGCCTGGCTCACGCCCGGTATCTGCGCCAGCCGCTTCTCGATCAGCCAGCCACAGGCGGCGCAGGTGATGCCTTCGACGAGTAGCTGAATCTGTTGGGTATCGCCGTCGGTGCGCACATAACGCGTTTGTACGTCGGCACGATCCAGCATTTCCAGCTCGTCCTGCAGCGCTTCTGGAAGTGCTTCAGGATTGAGAGAATTGTCGGTGCGGTGTCGGTAGTAGGATTCCAGTCCCCCAGCGACAATCGCATCAGCGACTGCCTGGCAGCCCGGACAGCACATGAGGCGCTTCTCGCCAAGAATATCGCTGCTCCACGATGAGCCGGCAGGTACCGGCTCACCGCAGTGATAACAGGAGAGGGGACGGGTCATTGCCTATCGGGGGGCCAACGTGTAGGACTGGCCAGCCGCAAGCGTGAGTTCATCGGTGAGGCGCCAACCATCGTCCCCAGCCAGCAGAGGATCGCTCAAGTCGACGTAATGCCGCCCTTCAAGCGGATTTTCGAGCTGACCAGCGTATTGATTTGCACCTACGCGGCGAAGCGTGACAGTGCGATCGCGCTCTGCGTGGGTGGGCGACATGATGTCGAGTTTCAGCTCGGACGGCGCCACATCGAGATCACCCTCCAGGACCAGACTGACCTCCCGGGTGAGTTCGTCAATACTGAACTCGGCCGACAGGTTCAGTTCCTCGGCCAGGCGATCGCGACCCAGATGCATATTGATCGCGCGGCCTTCCTTGTAATAGTTGTCGCGAACCATGCTGTCCTGGTTAAGGATTGACACATAGAGCAGCCCGAGCCCGAGCACGACCGAAAGACCAAGAATACCAATGATGAACCAGGGCCAGAACTGCTTGTACCAGGGTTGAATATCGTCGTCTTCGTGCATCGGTTTACCTTAAAGTGGGGCCCATGAAGCGGCTTTCTGCTTCAGCGCTGATGTCCGGGTCGTCCAATGCGGTCACCTGGAAAGTCACCGGAATATTTGTACCTTCCATGGAGGCAGGGTCCAGCTGGACACTGACCGGAAGTTGAAGCATCGAGCTTGGCTCAACAGCCAGGCGGTTTTCCGCCAGTTCGAGTGTCAGGCCCGGGTGTCCGTCAACAGTCAGGGTGTAGGTTTGTTGCTGCTGGCTCTTGTTGAACAGCTTGATGATATACACGTTCTCGATGTTTCCGCCCCGTGCTTCTCGAAACAGAACGTTTCGGTCGCGCTCAACATCCAGCGACACCTGAGCCATATTGGCTACGGTAGCAATGAACAGGCCGATCATGATCAGCAGGGCGGCACCGTAGCCCAGCAGACGCGGCCGCAATACCTTGGTCTTTTCACCGGCAAGATTGTGCTCGGTGGTATAACGGATCAGGCCGCGCGGGTAGTTCATCTTGTCCATGACTTCATCGCAGGCGTCGACACAGGCCGCGCAACTGATGCATTCATACTGCAATCCGTCACGGATATCGATGCCGGTCGGGCATACCTGTACGCAGATGTTGCAGTCGATACAGTCGCCCAGACCTACAGAGGCCGGTTCTACGCCTTTCTTGCGCGGTCCACGCTGCTCCCCGCGGTTAGGGTCATAGGACACGATGAGGGTGTCCTTGTCGAACATCACGCTCTGGAAGCGGGCATAGGGGCACATGTGAAAACACACCTGCTCACGCAGCCAGCCGGCATTGATGTAAGTGGCGGCGGTGAAGAAGAACACCCAGAATGCCGCCCAGCCACCGATCTCCAGGGTAAAGGTATCTACCACCAATTCGCGGATAGGTGTGAAATAACCGACGAAGGTGATGGCGGTCGCGATAGAAACAGCCAGCCATATGCTGTGCTTGGCTGTCCGGCGGGCAAACTTTTCGGCGCTCATGGGCGCCTTGTCGAGCTTGATGCGCGCGTTGCGTTCACCCTCGGTGACGCGCTCAGCCCACATGAAAATCCAGGTCCAGACGGTTTGCGGGCAGGTGTAGCCGCACCAGACGCGTCCAGCGAACACGGTAATGAAAAACAACCCGAAGGCGCAGATGATCAGCAGAAATGACAGCAGGAAGAAATCCTGCGGCTGGAAAGTCGCGCCAAAGATATGGAACTGTCGGGCCGGCAGATCGAACAGTACAGCCTGCCGTCCATTCCACTCAATCCAGGCCGTACCGAAATACAGCATGAACAACGCCGCGATACCCGCCTGGCGAACTTTCTTGAACAGGCCGGTGTAGGAGCGAGCATGGATTTTCGGGCGCTTGGCATACAAGTCGTACGTTTCCACCTTGCCCGAGGTTACATCTTTGACTGGAATCTTTTGAGTCATCTGAGCCTTGGCCGTCTGGGAGGGGGAGGAAACCCGGCCGGAAGAAGATCCGGCCGGGATGGCTTTCCGCACGCATAGGATAATGCGGGGCAGCTCGAGGTACTATGCGACCAGTAGTCGCAACCGCTTACCGGCCTTTAGGGCGGCCAGTGTCAGATACTTCACCTTCTTCCTGGGACAGGCTGTAGACATAAGACGCCAGCATGTGGATCTTGTCTTCACCCAGGTGTGCTTGAGCAGGCATGTTGCCGTTGCGGCCATAGCGCAACGTGTGCTGAACCTGAAGCAGGCTTGAGCCGTACAGCCAGATATCGTCAGTCAGGTTGGGCGCGCCAAGCATCGGATTGCCTTTGCCTTCCGGACCGTGGCAAGCCACGCAGTTGGTCTGGAACACTTTCTTACCTGCTTCGAGATCAACATTCTCGGTCTCGAGGCCAGCCAGGCTGCGCACATAGCCAGCGGTGTTACGTACGCCAGCTTCGCCGATGACAGCCAGCCACGCAGGCATCGCAGCCTGACGGCCTTCGCGCAGAGTAGTCTTGATCTGATCGACGCTGCCGCCCCAGATCCAGTCATTGTCGCTCAGGTTCGGGAAGCCGAACGCACCGCGTGCATCGGAGCCGTGGCATACCGAGCAGTTGGTAGCAAACAGACGCTGGCCGATACGCACTGCATCTTCATCGCGTGCCACTTCTTCAACTGGCATATCAACATAGCGGGCGAAAATCGGCGCGAACTGCGCCTCTGCACGCTCGACTTCGTCCTGGTATTGCTCGACCTGAGTCCACCCGAGCACACCTTTCCATTTGCCCATGCCGGGGTAGAGCACCAGATAGACAACGCTGAACACGATAGTGGCGACGAACAGCATGAACCACCAGCGGGGCAGGGGGTTGTCGTACTCTTCGATACCGTCAAACGAGTGGCCTGTTGTCTGATCGGTATGGTCTGCTTTCTGTCCCTTGCGCGTGGCGAACAGCAGCCAGGTAATAAGGATAAGAAAGACCGTGGTGAGGGCGATGATGTACCCACTCCAGAAATTACTCATTTGTCATTGCTCCTGGTGTCATGCTGCTCACGGGCCGTTTTCTCATCGTTCTCTTCATCGGCGAAGGGCAAGTTAGCCGCTTCGTCGAAGTCCTTTTTCTTGTACGAGCTGTAAGCCCATATCACGATGCCGATGAAGGCCACCATCGCAAAGATGGTGGCGATGCCGCGGAGAGTGTTGATATCCATTGGTTGATTACCTGCGGTCGGACAAGACGGTGCCGAGGTGCTGCAGATAGGCGATTACAGCGTCGATCTCGGTAACGCCTTGCACTGCTTCGCTCGCGCCAGCTATGTCTTCATCGGTGTATGGCACGCCCAGCGTACGCAGCACTTCCATCTTGCGGCCAGTATGCTCGCCGTCCAGAACGTTGTGCTGCAGCCATGGATAGGACGGCATCTTGGACTCCGGGACAACATCACGCGGGTTGATCAGGTGAGCGCGGTGCCAGTCGTCAGAGTAGCGGCCGCCGACGCGGGCCAGGTCTGGACCGGTACGCTTGGAGCCCCACAGGAAGGGGTGCTCCCAGACGCTCTCGCCCGCTACAGAATAGTGGCCATAGCGCTCGGTTTCCGAGCGGAACGGGCGGACCATTTGCGAGTGGCAACCTACACAGCCTTCGCGGATATAAATATCCCGACCTTCAAGCTCCACCGCGGTGTAAGGACGCAGTCCTTCAACGGGTTCGGTCGTCTCTTTCTGGAAGAACAGGGGTACGATCTGAGTCAGACCGCCGAAGCTGATCGCAAATACGATCAGCACCACCAGCAGGCCTACGTTCTTTTCTACTATGTCGTGTTTCATCAAATTGCTCCTCAGACCATCTGCGCCGCGGCTTCAGCTTCGGCAACCTCGGACTGGCGGATAGTGCGCCAGACGTTGTACGCCATGATCACCATGCCGATCAGGAAGAATGCGCCACCAATCATGCGGACCACGAAGCCGGGGTGGCTGGCTTCCAGTGCTTCGACGAACGAGTAGGTGAGGGTGCCGTCGACGTTTACTGCGCGCCACATCAGGCCCTGGGTAATGCCGTTTACCCACATGGATACGATATACAGAACGGTACCGACGGTTGCCAGCCAGAAGTGCGCATTGATCAGCCCGACGCTGTACATCTGTTCACGACCGAACAGCTTGGGAATCATGTGGTACACAGCACCGATTGAAATCATTGCCACCCAGCCCAGAGCGCCGGCGTGTACGTGGCCAATGGTCCAGTCGGTGTAGTGGGACAGGGCGTTGACCGTCTTGATGGCCATCATCGGGCCTTCAAAGGTGGACATGCCGTAGAACGCCAGAGCCACGACCAGGAAACGCAGGATCGGATCGGTGCGCAGCTTATGCCAGGCGCCCGACAGGGTCATCATGCCGTTGATCATGCCACCCCAGCTCGGAGCCAGCAGGATAAGCGACATCACCATGCCCAGCGACTGTGCCCAGTCAGGCAGAGCGGTGTAATGCAAGTGGTGCGGGCCGGCCCAGATGTACAGGGCGATCAGGGCCCAGAAGTGCACAATCGACAGACGATAGGAGTAGATCGGACGATTGGCCTGCTTGGGTACGAAGTAGTACATCATGCCCAGGAAGCCGGCGGTCAGGAAGAAGCCCACCGCGTTGTGTCCATACCACCACTGCACCATGGCGTCGGTCGCGCCGGCGTAGGCAGAGTAGGATTTGAGCATGCTGACCGGCAGCGCAGCACTGTTGACGATGTGCAGCACAGCGATGGTAATAATGAAGGCGCCATAGAACCAGTTGCCGACATAGATATGCTTCATCTTGCGCTTCATGATGGTGCCGAAGAACACCACGCCGTACGTGACCCAGACCAGCGCGATCAGAATGTCGATCGGCCACTCAAGCTCGGCGTATTCCTTGGTGGACGTCAGACCCAGAGGCAGGGTGATGATCGCAAGCACAATGACGGCCTGCCAGCCCCAGAACGTGAACGCAGCCAGGCTGTCGGAGAATATCCGTGCCTGTGAGGTGCGCTGAACAACGTAATAGGAGGTGGCCATCAGGGCGCAGCCACCAAACGCGAAAATGACCGCGTTAGTGTGCAATGGACGCAAACGTCCGAAACTCAACCAGGGTAGGTCAAAACTGAGTTGAGGCCAGACCAGTTGTGCGGCGATAAAGACGCCTAATGCCATACCTACAATACCCCAGACCACCGTCATGATGGCGAACTGGCGTACTACCTTGTAGTTATAAGCTGTCGGAGTGGTAGCTGTGCTCATGCGAGATTCCACGGATAGCAATGGGTTAAGGGGGGGCGAAGCGGCCGCAAGTATGAGGAAACGCTGAACTCTTTGCAATGACGCAGGTCAACGTTGGCGGTTGTCTGCGACCTCTCTGCAGGGGTATGAGAAGCGCAACGAGCCCGGACTTTGCCGGATCCTCGAAAGCGGTCTTGCCGGGGTCAAACGAGATCGTACAGAATGGGGCCAGCAAGCCAGCCCATAGGGTTCAGGGCTCACTGAACCTCGTCCGTATTAGTTTTTCTAGACGCTCTGGACGGATTAAAGGGTAATCCCGCACGATCCGCATGTGAACCCCTTGATGGCCGTACGGCTGTGACATCTTGTCGCATCATCGGTAACCCGGAAATCCTATGCCCGCTTCCTTTATATACAACCAGCCTGAAACGCCACGGTGTTCAGGGACCTTGTTACTGGCCCATGGTGCCGGCGCGCCAATGGACAGCCCATTCATGGATCTATTGGCGCAGGGCGTCGCTAAGGCGGGATTAAAGGTAGCGCGTTTCGAGTTCCCCTACATGGCGGTTCGTCGAGAAGACGGCCGCAAGCGCCCGCCGAACCCTATGCCGGTACTGCTTGAAGCATTTCGGGATGCCTACAACACATGCCGGGCCGACAATGATGGTCCGGTGTATGTTGCTGGCAAGTCGATGGGCGGACGTGTGGCCAGCATGCTGGCTGACGAGCTGAAAGCCGGCGGGTTAGTGTGTTTCGGTTATCCCTTTCACCCGCCAGGCAAGCCGGAGAAGACCCGGGTCGAGCATCTACGCGATATCGCGACACCCGCCTTGATTATTCAGGGCTCCCGCGACCCTTTTGGCAAGCCCGACGACGTCAGCGGGTATGCGCTGGGCTCACAGGTCGCGATGCACTGGTTGGAGACGGGCGACCATGACTTCAAGCCTCTGAAAGCCAGCGGCCAGACCCAGCTGGCGCTGATCAGTCAGGCAGTACAGGCCTGTGTCCGCTTCATCTCCCACCCTGGCAGCGCTTAAATCCCCAACGCTGCAGGCAGAACGGCTGCTGACATGGTGCCCCAGCGCCGGCCTTTTACCTCAATCGGGACATACAGCACGAACACGATGGTGGACGTTCCGGGCAGCAGGAAGGTGCCCATATTCATATAGATGCACGAGCTCAGGAAATGCAGGTCGGCAGCGTTAGTCACGGCGAAGCGCTTGAAGTTGCTGCGCGCCGCGTCGACTTTCGGGTCACCGGTAGGGGGTTGTGACGACGCGCTGCGGCTGGTCGGCAAATAGCCCTTATCATTAACCGCCGCCATATAGACGATGCCGTCCTTGCCCCCCTGGTCCCATTCATCCAGCAGCGGCCGGATCTGTTTGATGAAGGCGTCAGCCCAGCTCACGTCATGTTTGGGAGGGTTGGTGCCAGCAATCGGCGTATAGCGCTGATCAAACAGATCGACGCCTGCGTTGGCCAGATCATTCAGTCGATCTTGCACTATCTCCCTGCGCTGCATAAGCCGCTGGGTAACTGCTTCCATGTTCCCCTCGCCGAGACGGAAGCCAGCCAGAGAGCGCAGGGTGAAGTGCGTATTGTCACGCAGGGAGTCGGCCTGGCTGAACGTATCTTCCATGCATTTGCTAATGGTGACGCTGAGCTCGCGAATTTCGCCGCCGTGCTTGAGGGTTTCGGCATTGGTAGCGGTGAGCTCCTCCAGGGCGCTGCTGACCATCAACAGGTCATCGTTGGCTTGCTGGAAGTCCTCCACCATGGCGTTGAACTGATCGGCAGCGGTGCTGACGGCCAGACCAGTGGTTTCGGTCTGTTCGAGCATGCCGAGTGTCTGTTGCTCCGCTCCTGACATGGCCTGGGTCATCTGTTCCATCAGATCTGTGATCTGCTCGGCAGCACTGCCTACCTTGAACGACAGATTGCGTACCTCATCGGCCACCACGGCGAAGCCGCGGCCCTGTTCGCCGGCGCGGGCCGCTTCGATGGCCGCGTTCAGTGCCAGCATGTTGGTCTGTGCGGAGAAATCCTGAACCGTATTGAGAATCTCACGAATCCGGGCGGAAGTAGCGGTCAATGCACTGATGTTGCTTTTGAATCCATTCATCGATTCGCTGACCCGGTGCATATTCAGCCGGGCATCACCCATCTGCTGTTTCGATTCGCGAGCCAGCTCCAGGTTGCGGGTGTTGACCGCAGTAATGTCGGACGCGCGCGAGGAGATATCCTGGAGCGCGACCGTTGTCTGTTCGCTGGCATGAAATATCAGTTCCGATAGCTGTTGTTGAAGACCGGCATCCTTCGCAGCCTTTTCCGCCAGCAGCCGGCTGTTCGCTGATGCCAGGGCGGTTCGCAGGCTATTGGTTTGCAGATCGAGCATCACCGTACGTAACCGCTCGTTCAGTTCATTGAACAGGTGGGCGGCTTCGTTCTGCTGCGCTCCGCTCGCTGCCAGCTCACGTAGATCGATTTGTTTGCTATTGGTTGCGGCCAGGCGTTCGACCAGATCGCCCGCCTGGTGCTGAACTGAGCGCGCCTGCAGGATCAGATAGAAGGCCACCGGGGTGAGCAGAATGGCCATGACCAGGAGCACGCCGTCTGCCAGCCATATGATCGTGCCGGTGAAGAACACTTGGCACAGACACAGCGCCAGGCAAATGCCCGCCCGGGACATACGGGGAAGATTAGGTGCAAGGCCGTTCTTGGGTGCGGTTTCCGTCGCGTTCATATTTTCCTCATAACGCATATTAGGTTGCGTTTTTCGCCTATCAATCGATACCGCTGATTGGGTTTCGCCACTATATAGACGTATCGGCAGGGCAGGAAATAACCGAAGGGGAGGGAATGTATTTTTTTGTTATCCGCTGCGTGACAAATGCTCTGCTCGGGTTGCCGCCCTCATGAATCGGACAATGAGGGCAACCAGAGTGATATCTGGGGGAAGAATATCAACAACGCGGTGGCCAGCAGAAGAATGAAGATAAAGGGTGGCGTACCCTTGATGACGTCGAAATACGGGCGTCGGAAGATGGCCATTGCGGTGAAGATGTCGCAGCCGAACGGAGGCGTGGCAGAGCCAATTGCCGCTTGCAGGGTCACGATGACACCCACATGCACTGGGTCGAGTCCAGCTGCGTCTACCGCGGGTTTGAACAGCGGCGTGAGAATCAGGATGACCACGATGGGGTCGACGAACATGCAGCCGATGAAAAAGGAAATAGCAATCAGGCCAAGCACCAACAGTTGACTGTCGCCGATAGTCTCGATGATCGGCCCAAGTATCGCCTGGGGTATGCCCGCGAACGAGATGGTATAGGTGAATGCCGTCCCGGCTGCTACCAGAATGAAGACCACGGCTGTAATCAGGCCAGTTGAAAGCGCCACATCCCAGATTTCGCTGATCTTGACCGCACGCAAAATGACGATTTCCAGCACCAACGCATACAGCACCGCAATGGCCGCAGCTTCAGTCGGGCTGAAAATGCCCCCATAAATGCCGCCAACCACAACCAGCGGAAAACCCAGGGGCAGTACGGCCTTTTTCATTGCTGCCCAACGAACGGCCCAACCCAAACGGGGTTCAGGTTCGATGCCCATGCGGATCGAACCTATCCAGCAGTACAGCGAAAACATCAGCAGAATCATCAGGCCAGGCAGAATGCCGGCAATGAACAGGTTACCGATCGAAGCGCCGGATACCACGCCGTAAATGATCATGCCGATACTGGGCGGAATCAGCAGCGCGATATCGCTGGCGTTGATGATCAACGCCAGGGTAAAGCTGTCGGAATAACCTTTCTCGAGCAGCTTTGGCCGCATCGGGCCACCCATGGCAACCACTGTAGCCTGCGTAGAGCCTGAAACGGCGCCAAATAATGTACAGCCGGCAGCGGTGGTAATTGGTAAGCCGCCGCGCAGATGACCAACGAAACTCTGTACCAGGTCGAGCAACCGTTGGGAGGTGTGGCCGCGAGTCATGACATCCGCAGCGAATATGAATAGTGGAACGGCAGCCAACGCCCAGGATTGAACGCCGCTGATCATCTGCCCCAACAGCAGGCTGACATTGTTCATGTCGAGTTCAAGAAACAACAACATAAGACTGGCGGCGAGCAGGGGAACCAGCATCGGGAACCCTAGCAGCAGCAATACCACCATAACGATCATTGTCAGGGTCAGCATGGCTTGTGTACCGGGTTACGGAGCTGAGTCGGGCACTTCATCGTAGACTTCTTTCTCATTGAATGAACGGTAGATGCCCTTGGAAAGCATGTTGCGAATTGCAGTCAGCCAATACTGGACGCCCGCCAGAACGAAGCCCAGCGGGGCCATCAGATAGGGAATCCATAACGGGATTTGCAGCGCGGAAGAAGTACGGCCGCGGTTCTGTATCGCCATGACGTAATCCCATGCATGCCAGGCAAAGAAGAACATCAGGGCGCCGGTCGACAGCGAGATGGTGACCAGAAGGATTTTGCGCGGCGTGCCCTTGAGCTGGTCATAGAAGGCCGACATCGAAATATGCCGTGCGCGGCGAACGGCATAACCCAGCCCGGCGAAGGTCATGATGATCAGACTCATCTGAGTCAGTTCCACCTGACCGGTTACCCCGGTTCCGATTAACTGGCGGCCAATTACATGCACAATCAACAGGCCGGCCAGAAACAGCACGCTGCTGCCTAATATGATTTTTTCGATATGTTCCGCTATTCGATCCAGCGCGCGCAGAGCTTTGCTCAGCAATGCCTTGAACGAGTGGCTGTCCGACGTGTCGGCAGGCTCGGGCATCTGTTGATCCTCTCCATGGCCTGGTCAGGCACTACCCGATCGCGGATATGACGTCGGGATATTTACTTTCAATCTGTAGTCCATGCACTGAGTAAAGGATCACGTTGCATGCACTACGAGAATAGTTTCTTTTTTGACCTTAACTCATGACTCGAGTTTTTGCACGACGTGGACATATGACGACCTTGTGATAAGGTTAAAAGCGGTTAACCAGAACAATCGATAAGGAGCGTTCCATGAACTGGCGTAATGGAGTAGTTGGGGCGGCAGCCCTGGTATTGGCGGCGTGTGGTTCGGATGAACCGGAAACAGCCGAAACCGGCCTTGATGCACAACCGGAACCGGGGCAGGTCGAAGTATGGCGAGTTGGCCTTGAAGAGATTGAAGGCAGTGTCCAATACGAATACGCCGCGCAGTTCGCGGAACTCATGAGCGAGAAGACAAACGGCGAAGTTGAAGTCCAACTCTTCCCTTATGGCCAGCTCGGCGGTTTGACCGATATCTATGACCAGGTCCAGGCAGGCTCGATCGAAATGGCGTTTGGCTCCGGCTTTCTTGGCGGGACCGTCCCTGAATCACAGTTGTTCAGCCTGAACTTCGTCCTCACCGATGACGAAAAGCGAAACACCGAAGTTCTTAATCACCCCGATTTCCGCAAGCACCCCGCTCTCATCGAAGCGTTCAACGAACGTGATCTCCAGCCGTTGGCAATTGTGCCGGAAGGTTGGCAGGTGTGGACCGCAAACAAGGCAATCCGTACGCCTGAAGATTTCCAGGGGCTGGCCATCCGCACCATGGATAACCGTCTGCTGAGCGAAACATACAGTGCCTACGGCGCCGACCCGACCACTATGGAATACGGCGAGCTGTATAGCGGCCTGCAGTTGGGGCAGCTGGACGGTAATATTCAGCCGGTATTCGCACATCAGGAAATGGACTTCTATCAAGTCCAGGACTACATGATCTTTGCCAATCAGGCACAGTTTATCGCCACCTTCATGGCCAACCAGTCCTGGTACGAAAACCTGTCTGATGAGCTCAGGGACCTGATCGAAGAAGTAGTGGTGGAACTGGTGCCCTATATTCATGACGTGCAGACGCGTCTGAACACCGAGCGCCTGGATATCATCACCGAGAACAGCGATATCGAGCTGATCTACCTCACCGCCGAAGAGCGTGCAGCCTTCCGCGAGCGCAGTTTGCCGGTTCGCGATGTCTTCGTCGATATGGTTGGCGAGCGTGGTGAAACGCTGCTTAATGCACTTCTCGAGCAGGTAGGCGATGAGTCACAGCAGGAACAGCCCGATGCCGCTGAGGAACCTGAAGCTGAAGCGGGCGAGCAACCTGAAGAGGCAACAGACGAGGCAACAGAAGCAGAGCAGCCTGAAGCGGCGTAAGACGCTCATACCTGCCTGGTTTCGCAGGAGTTCGATCAAGGCCGGCGCACTTTCTCGTGCGCCGGCCTTTTTCATGAGTAAAGCATGGTTGCGCGGTGTCATATTCGGCACAGCGCTTCCCTGGCTGATATTCAGTCAGTAGCATACAAAACTGAAACGTCACAGCATTGGATACCCCATGACCGCTATAGATCGTCCCGCCATCAAACGTGCCCTCGCTCAATATCAGGATCCCTATACAGGGACAGATCTGGTGAGTTCGGGTTGCCTCAAGCAGTTGGATATAGACGGCGGCAAGGTTACGGCGGAGGTGGTGTTGGGTTATGCGGCGGCCGGCATCATCAACGGAATCGCCGAAATGCTCAGAGTTGCCGTTGAGAACGTGGATGGCGTCGAATCGGCCACTATCAACGTGCGCTGCGAGATTGCCGCCGCGCCTGCGCAGGGTTCAGTGGAAGCGCTGCACAACGTCAAGAATATTATCGCCGTGGCATCGGGCAAGGGCGGTGTGGGCAAGTCCACTACTGCCGCCAACCTTGCGCTGGCGTTATCCAGAGAAGGTGCCCGGGTCGGCGTGCTTGATGCTGATATTTATGGTCCCAGCATGGGGCTGATGCTCGGACTGGCAGAGGGCACGCGCCCTGAAGTACGAGACGAAAAGTTTTTTATCGCGCCGACGGCCCACGGTATACAGGTTATGTCCATGGCCTTTCTGGCCGACGCCAAGACCCCCATGGTGTGGCGGGGCCCGATGGTCTCCGGTGCGCTGATGCAGCTGTTGACGCAAACCGCGTGGAACGACCTCGACTATCTGGTGGTGGATATGCCACCGGGTACCGGGGATATTCAACTGACTCTGGCGCAGAAGGTGCCGGTTACCGGCGCCGTCATCGTCACCACACCGCAGGATCTGGCCTTGCTGGATGCCAAGAAGGGCGTGGAGATGTTCCGCAAGGTGAATATTCCGGTACTGGGCGTGGTAGAGAACATGGCCGTGCACGTCTGCTCCAATTGCGGGCATGCCGAGCACCTGTTCGGCGAAGGAGGCGGGGAGCGGTTGGCGGATGAATATGAGGTGGACCTGCTGGCTTCGATGCCGCTGTCCATGATGATTCGCGAACAGGCCGATGGGGGCAAACCCACCGTCATCGCTGAGCCGGACAGCCAGATCAGCATGCTCTATCAGGACATTGCCCGTCACGTTGGCGCCCGTATCGCCCAGCGCGCCGGACATGCCCAGGCCGCTCCGACCATCAGTATCAGCGATGATTGATGGCTGCTCGCCTGCCGACCTTTTGTCGGCAGGCATAACCGGCTAAGATACGGCACCTTTTCTGGTCTTAAAGCAGGACACTCCATGAGCATCAAATCTGACCGCTGGATTCGCCGCATGTCCGAAGAGCAGGGCATGATTGAGCCCTTTCTGGAACGCCAGGTGCGTGGCGAGGAAGGCAGCCGGGTAATCTCCTATGGAGTATCCAGCTATGGCTACGACGTGCGTTGCGCGGATGAATTCAAGGTATTCACCAATATCCACTCGGCTACCGTCGATCCCAAGCATTTCGATGAAGCCAGCTTCGTCGACATCAAGAGTGACGTCTGCATCATTCCGCCGAACTCCTTTGCGCTGGCACGCACCGTGGAATACTTCCGTATCCCGCGTAACGTGCTGACCATTTGCCTGGGCAAGAGCACGTATGCGCGTTGCGGCATTATCGTCAACGTCACCCCGCTCGAACCGGAATGGGAAGGCCATGTAACGCTCGAGTTCTCCAACACCACTACCTTGCCGGCGAAGATCTACGCTAACGAAGGCGTAGCGCAAATGTTGTTCTTCGAATCCGATGAAGTATGTGAAGTGTCGTACAAGGACCGGGGTGGAAAGTACCAGGGTCAGCGCGGCGTAACGCTGCCGCGCGCCTGAGCGCAACCTTCCACCATCGTCTAGTTTGTTTATCGGGCCGAATCGCGCCATGCTGGGTCAAGGAACCTCTGAATAACCACTGCGTTCGGCCAGGCTGCGTTGAGATCCTCCTCAAAGTGCTCATTTACAACACGTAAACTGCGCTTTTTCGTCGGATGTCGCCTTGCCTGGCCTTCGCTCGCTACGTTCTTCAGAGGTTCCTTAAAACAACAACGCATGGTGTGAGGCGACTTTGAAAATCTTCCGTACTCTGGGCTTCTGCTTCCTGTTCATCATGGTGCCGCTTGGCGGCCTCCTGGCCGCGTATCCCAATGAAGTCGCCAATGCCGTCTCGTCAATCTTCGGCACACCAGTCAGTCGCGGTGCGCTGGGTATCGCCTTTCTGTTTATCGCCGCGGTCTGTATGCGCATCGACATGAGTATCCGGCGGCGTCACGCTGAGATGTAGCGGCCGAACAGCCGGCGGGCTTGTTCGGCATTAGGCTGGCTCGACCATAAAACCACTCGTGGCCAGCCGTAGTCGGTTGGGCGACGACCAGTGGGCGAGTTCAGCAAGCATGGCACAGACCCATTCCCCCTTTGAAAAAGGGGACCAGGGGGATTCGGTTTCTGAACTTTAAAGGCAAGCTTTGTAGCCAGTCGCCCACCGCCTGTCAGCTCGCGACAGCTGATTCCGGAGGTAGCGTGGTGGAAGCTGCATTGCTGTGTTGTTGACCCGAACAATCAATCTCGCCAAGCACATTGATTGAGGTCAACCCGAACGTGATATGTCGGTGCAACAATGGCTATAGTGACAAGGCCGGGATCAACAAGAACGAGGAGATGCTATGCAGACGGTACTGGTGCCATTTGACGGATCGCCTTCAGCCAGGCGTGCCATTCAATACCTTGTGGATTTTTCAAAGGAATACCCGCATCTGAAGGTGCATGTGTTGAACGTGCAATCTGGCCCCAAACTGTATGGCAACTATGTATCCGCCACGATGCTCGAGCAACTGAATGCGGGGGCGGAGGATCATGCCAAGGAAATCGTCGCCGAAGCAGCGGTCAAGCTTGAGGCGGCAGGTATCGCTTGCGAGACCCATACCGCCGTCGGAGAGATTACTTCCGAGTTGGTTGAGGCAGTCGCCCGCCATGGATGCGATACCGTTGTAATGGGTACACGGGGCATGGGTAGCCTGGGTAATCTGGTGATGGGCTCTGTGGCCACACGTGTGGTTCATAACTCACCGGTTCCGGTTCTGCTGGTCAAGTAAATCGCCTTCGGTTCCTTCCAGCGAAGCGGTTCGGAGGGAACCGATATCACCGAACGACTCTCTACTGGTTAGAGCCTGCTGATGCGTTGCTCGCAACGGCAGTATTTCAGCAGGTCATGGGTAACCAAGCACGCGACCTGGAGCCGTTAGTTCCGGCGCCTGACAGAGGAGTCAATATGGAACTGCTCAATAAAGACCTGAGCTTGCTATTCGAACAACTGGGCCTGCCATCCGATCAGGCCAGTATTGATGCATTCATTGCCAGCCACGCCCCTTTGCCTGATGACGTCAAAGTCTCAGAAGCGCCATTCTGGAACGAATCCCAGGCAGCGTTCCTGAAAGAGTCGATCATGGACGATGCGGACTGGGAGCCTGTGGTTGATGAGCTCAACGTTTTGCTCCACGAGAATCAGCCCCATCCTTGAGCTCCTTTGTGCACCTCAAGTGAACTGTCGTCCGTTATTAGGATCGACTCTATGTACACCTCGTATTTCCAGCAGAGAGAGACACGATCATGGGAAGCACAAGTGACAAGCTCAAAGGCAAGGCCAATGAAGCAATGGGTAAGGCCAAGCAGGGCATAGGTGAAGCGACAGACGATCACGAAACCAAGAGGGAAGGCAAGATTCAGGAAGCCAAAGGCGAAGCGCAAGGCATGAAGGGTGAAGCCAAGGACACCATCAAGAAGGGTGTCGACAAAGCCTGACGCTTATCCCAGTGAGCTGTAAACGGGCGAGCCGGAAGCATAAGCTTCCGGCTTTTTTGTTTCTGGAACAAAGAGAGTATTTGGCGGAGACCAGTTGTCCAACTGTGCACGGCGGGCGATAGGAATGAGACAGTCATGTTTTCAGAATCGAGGGATTCAGCTCCCAGTATGTCCAGGGTCATGCACAGGGCAGCCTCGATTTGCTTGCTACCGATAATGCTGCTGAGCCCTGGGGTGGTTGCTGATGAGGCGGCCGATCTGATCGGCTTGATCAACCAGTTCCGTGAATCGAAGCAGTCCTGTGAAGGGCAGGAGGTTGGCCCTGTCGGTCCGTTGACGCCGGACCAGACGCTGTCCGGGATTCGGCTGGGTCAGGACAAGCCGTTGCAATCGATGTTGCACCAGGCCGGCTATCAGGCCGCAGGCGCTCAGGCACTGGGCTTTTCCGGACCCGCCGATGCTGAGACGGCGATGGGCCTGATCGAAGACCGTTATTGCCGTGCGCTGCTTGATCCGGACGTGGCCGACATTGGCATTCGCCAGGAAGGCAATACCTGGCACATCATCGTGGCTCAGCCGCTATTGGATGAGAATCTGGGCGACTGGCGGGAAGCCGGAAAGGCGGTATTGGCGCGTGTGAATGAAGCGCGCAGCGTGCCCCGGTCGTGCGGAGATACCGAATACCAGGCGGCGCCAGCGCTTCAGTGGGATGCCAAACTGGCAGCGGCAGCCCTTGAGCACAGCGAAGATATGGCGGAACAGGGTTATTTCAGTCATACCGGAAAAGATGGGAAACAGGTTGATTCACGTGCCGCTGCTCAGGACTATGCGTTCAGTCATATTGGCGAAAATATCGCAGCGGGGCAGGGCGCGGTTGAACAGGTTGTACAAGGATGGCTGGCCAGCCCGGGACATTGTTCCAACATAATGGAACCGGGTTATACCGAAATGGGTGCGGCATACGCTTTGAGCGATGACGGCAAGGGCACCATAGTCTGGACCCAGGTTTTCGGTACACCGCTGAGGTAGTTGCGTGCGGGGCATGTCGCCGGGATCTGCCGGGCTCGCCTTCATGCGGTCGAGCCCGGCGCGCCGGAAAGTAACCGGCGTTGATCAGTCCTGGCGGCTGGTAACTTCCAGCAGGTGGTATCCGAATTGTGTTTTTACCGGGCCCTGAACTTCGTTTACAGGCGCGCTGAATACAACGGTGTCGAATTCCTTGACCATCTGACCCGGACCGAATGTTCCCAGGTCACCGCCCTGGCGGCTTGAAGGGCAGGTCGAGTTTTCGCGGGCTACCTGTGCGAAGTCAGCGCCGCCTTCGATGGCACTCTTTAACTCATTACATTTCGCTTCGGTTGAAACCAGGATGTGACGGGCTGTTGCTTGGGCCATGAAATATGCTCCTGTTAGTGGGAGGGAGCAGAGTACCGCAACCGCCCGTGCCTCGGGAACCAGCACGGGCGTTATGTTGGTCTGGTCATGCGAAACAGCGAATCCGGGTATATGGAGAAGTAATCTGCCGGTCCGCCACCGCGCAATACATGTTCCGCAGCGGCGGTATCGTAAATTCCGTCCCGCAGCATTCTGTTGGCTATGTGTACCGCGACGACCTCGCCCAGAATCAGCCAGCTGGGCACCAGGCTTTTATCGGCACGCTGTAACTGGACGATCTGGGTTACCTTGCACTCAAATGACACAGGGCTTTGCGCCACCCGCGGCGGTGCGATCAACCGCGACGGCGCCTTGTCTAACCTGCCCAGATCGAACTCGTCGATATCGGGCGCGACCATGGCGCAAGTCTGGTTCATGGCTTCTGCGAGGGGCTGTGTGACCAGATTCCAGGCGAATTCACCGGTCTGCTCGATATTGTTCAGGCTATCCTTGCGGCCCACACTCGAGAAGCCGACGATGGGCGGTACATAATTGAATGCATTGAAGAAGCTATAGGGTGCCAGGTTTACATTGCCTGCAGCATCACACGATGATATCCAGCCTATGGGTCGCGGTCCGACGATGGCGTTGAAGGGGTCGTGTGGCAAACCGTGGCCTTTCGCCGGTTCGTAGTAATGGAAGTCATCCATCAAGCTGCCCTTTGGTTTGTTAGATTCCGCTGTAACCTATCACATGCACATCCGGACCAGGTCATGGCTGTCAAGAGGGATAAATGACAATGAAACCGATCGACTATGCAGGGCAGGCGACCCTGAGCTTCAAACAGCTCGACGAACTGAACGGCGTGGAGAAGGGCACCGCATTCCGCGCTTTCAAGCGCCGCCGGGGGCAGCTGGTCGAGCAGGTTGATTTTTTCTATCTTGATGCAGCCGAGCATGCCGGGTTTATCGAATCGCTCAAGGCGGCCGGGCTTATCTACCGCAGCACCAATCATCTGGTGTTGTTCAGCCGCAACGGTTATCAGCGGCTGCTCGGTGCTGGTTGACTGAGCCTAACGGCATTCTGCTCCTATACTCAGTGAAACAGTCGTTGTGCTCAGACTGACTGGTCCGGAAAGAGGAGGGAGCGAAATGTCCTATCGATTGCCATCCATTGCTACTGTCGCCACGGTTACTGCAGGCTTGCTGTTCACCTCAGGCGTAACGGCACATCACGGCTGGTCCTGGGCCGAACCTGAACAGATGCAACTTACCGGAACGGTCAAAAACGTCAGCATTGCGCCGCCGCATCCCTCGCTGGATATCGAAACGCAGGAGGGTGAAAGCTGGCATATCCAGCTGGGAAATCCAGCCGGAACCGCGCGTTCAGGTTTTGATGAGGACTCGGCGGAAGCCGGGGACGAAATAACTGTCGTGGGCAATCGCAGTCAGGACCGCTCCGAGTTACGCATGAAAGCAGTGCAGGTTACGGTTGACGGAAAAACCTACGATATCTATCCAGAGCGTGTTGAGCAGTAGCGGCAATGCCGGAATTTTGGACGGCACTATCCGAATTTCCGCCGACAGCCTGGCTAAGGGATTCGGGAACCGCCTATCTACTGGTCAATGCCGCTCATATTCTGTCCCTGGCGTATCTGGTAGGTAACATCGTTACGCTGGATCTTCGTTTGCTTGGTGTCTTTCGGGTCGTGCCGCTGGATGCGGTCGGGCCGATGCTCTCCCGCAGCGCAGCGTGCGGACTGCTTCTGGCGATATTCACCGGAGCGTGGTTGTTCAGCGTCGATTCTTTTGCCTACCTCGACAATCCGGCTTTTCTCACCAAGCTATGCCTGATAGTGCTGGGAGTGGTGAATGCGCTCTGGTTGCACAGCCGAGCGCGTTGGCGTGCGGCCCTTGAAGCGGGCAAGGCCGGTGCAGCGGTGCGTCTGCATGCATTGGCTTCCGTCAGCATCTGGATAGGTGCAGTCGTCGCGGGTCGGTGGATAGGGTTCATCTAAGCCGTGCCGATGAACCCTGATCGGGGCGCCGATATTGCTTGGTCAGTGGCGGTCGTCGATACCGTCATCCCCTTCGCCGGCTTCGTCGTAATCCGGATCTTCTCCGGGACCACCTTCCCCTGCATCGTTCATGGTGATGTCGGGCTCGTCCTGCGACGGTTCCGGGGTTCGGGGCTTGTCGTCCAGCGGGGTTTCTTTGTCGCTCATGATCGTCTCCCAATGGCTCAGTAGCTCTACCGATTGGAAATACGAACAGCGGCGAAGTTCAGCTATAGCCTGTACGAGCTTCAGGCGAGCTCAGTCCGGCTTGCGCCACACGCTGGCCAGCCAGGGTTGCTGCTCACGGGGCAAGCCAGCGGGCCGGTAATAGTGCTCCAGTTCTTCCATGCCAGCCTGATTCATCAATGTGCGCCAGATTTCAAGATCGTAGTAAGCGCCATAACGTTCGCCATTCCAACCCTCCTCGTTATGACCGCGGGGATTGGAGCTGAACAGCACGCCGCCGGGCTTGAGGCTCGTCCTGAGCTGGCGCAGGACCGTCGGTATCACCGCGCTTGGCACATGAAACAGCACCGCATTGGCGAATATGCCGTCGAATCGTTCGGCAGGTAGGTCCAGCGCAAGGAAGTCCTGAAGCCAGACCTCACAGCCGCTGCTGGCCCTGGCCATTTCGACAAAACGAGGGCAGCCATCCAGTCCAACCGCCTGATGGCCCATTTCGACGAAGGTGCGCAGGTCTCGCCCCGGGCCGCATCCAAAGTCGAGGATCTGCAGCGGAGCGTCGGCCTTGATATGGCGCAGCAGGGCATCAATGTTCTGGCGCACGTCATGATCGCGAGTGCCCGCCTCGAACTGTTCAGCCTGGCGCTGATAATGGCCAATGGTCACGGCACTGATTCTGGAAAGCGCTTCGGTGCTGGAGGTCATACAGGCATCCTATCGACAGCTTGGGTATACCCCAGTCTACCCAAGCTGATGCCTGAGTCGATTGGGCTTTGTCGAATCGTCAGGAGAAAGGTGGTGCGTTCTGCGGGGCGGGGGCTTGTCCTGATGCCCGGTGCGGTCGCCGGACATCAGGTGCTGGAGCAGTCTCAGCGGCTGGGTCTGTTCTTGTGTAGCGGGACAACCTCTGCCAGCCTGGCTTCGTTGCGGGTCGGTAGCGGACCAAGGATGCCGTCGCGCAGTTCGAGAGCCGAATCCATCATCATCTGCGATATCCTGATGCAGGCCTGCATGGGGTTTTTGGCCCTGCGCCGCTCGGCATCCACGCGAAACACAATGCCTAACAATCGCCGGCGTCGTTCCGCGGGAGCGTCGCGCAGAATGTCATCGGTCATTCGTTGCCTGAGGTTTTCCAGCTCCTCAGGCCGTTTTTGCGCCATTTCTACAAGTTCGTCAAAGCTGGGTAATTCGGTGGCGTGTCTGGTCATGAGTGCACCCCTGAAGTCTGATCCACGCGCTTACCCCGGTTATGATTATTCACGGGTCAACCGTGCACTCCTGTGCCCAGAAAGCTTGAGGCGTGACCTGGACAGCTCTGTTCCAGGAACCAGAGTGAGACCTCCCGGCCCACAGTGGCGGGCCGGCTACAGATCACCCGGGCTCTCGCTGAAGCATGAGGAGGGCTGATTGGGTGTTCCTATTTACACAGACCCGATAGTGGCCAGTTAATTCCGTTCTGGTCAGTGGCGGTTAATCCGGACGGTAAAAAAGCAGGTCGCCAGCTTCGGCGGTCTTGGTGAAGATATCCGCCCAACCAGGTGCCACGCGGCGATCATGGAAATACAGCGCACCTCTGGTGCGGTCTTTAAGCTGACCGTTGAGCGCTTTGCGTGCGACCTCTGTCGCGATTCGGTAGGGCGCTTCCTCTTGTACTGTGTCCGAGCGGCCGTCGCACCACCAGGAGAACTGGCAGGAACCCTGTTCCGAGCCTTGTTTCACCACGTCGCATACAGTTTTTGGAAAGCTGCTATCGGCGAGCCGGTTCATCACCACGCTGGCCACTGCTTCCATGCTGGCTGTCGTTTCGCCCTTTGCTTCCCAATAGATTGAGCGCGCCAGGCAGGTGATGGCGTCATCCAGTGGCGCCTCGCCGGCCGGATCGACAGCTCGGGCTTCGGCCTTGCTGATCGCATCAGCAGAGGCGGCCCGACTGACGTCTCCCTCATCAACGGTATTTTGCTCGAGCGTTTCCGCCTTGCTTATTGCGGCTTCGGCCCGTTCCGCCCTTTCAGTCGCCAGGGATGGGCTGATGCACGTCAAAGCCGTCAGATATAGCGCAATCCGGATAAGCCGCATGATCGTACTCCAGGTGACAGAATCTCAGTGTAGTTCGGCTTGCGTTGCGTTGAACGCGATGTGCACAAACTATTCGGCCAGCGTACTGTCCTAGGACTTCCAATCGATCATCAATGACTCGCACATGCAGCGCCCGTTTCGCCGATCTGATCGTGGTTTCATGTTTCGCCTGTGCGAAACCTCAGCGAGGCTGGAGTAAGATTGGGTCATTACCTCATCTGGCCGGAATTCAGAATGCAAAGACAAGTAGTCAACGTTTCAGTAAATCCCCGTGGCAGCCTGGAAACGCTGTCCCAGCTCGAAGTCCAACAGCTCAGCGAAGTCGGCTCCGGCAAAACCTACCGACTGTTTCGTCAGTGTGCGTTGGCGATCCTCAACACCGGCGCCCAGATAGACAATGCCAAGACAATTCTCGAAGCATATGAAGACTTCGAAGTACGGATTCGTCAGCAGGATCGGGGTGTGCGGCTTGATCTGATCAACGCGCCGGCTGATGCCTTCGTCGATGGTGAGATGATCGCCAGCACCAAGGAGATGCTGTTCAGCGCGTTGAGAGACATCGTCTACACAGAGAGTGAGCTGGGCAGCCCGCGAATCGACCTGACCAACTCCCAGGGCATCACGGATTACGTTTTCCACCTGTTGCGTAATGCCCGCACCTTGCGTGCCGGTGTCGAACCGAACATGGTGGTGTGCTGGGGCGGGCATTCGATCAGCACCGAGGAATACAAGTACACCAAAAGAGTCGGGCACGAGCTGGGGCTACGCAATCACGACATCTGTACTGGTTGCGGCCCGGGCGTCATGAAAGGGCCCATGAAGGGCGCCACCATAGCCCACGCCAAGCAGCGAATCCGACACGGTCGCTATCTGGGTCTGACCGAGCCGGGCATCATTGCGGCCGAAGCCCCCAATCCGATCGTCAACGAACTGGTCATTCTTCCGGACATTGAAAAGCGCCTGGAGGCCTTCGTTCGCGTGGGTCACGGCATTATCATCTTCCCCGGAGGAGTCGGCACGGCAGAAGAGTTTCTGTATCTGCTCGGCATCTTGCTGCACCCGGACAACGGCGATGTTCCCTTCCCGGTGATTCTGACCGGGCCAGCCAGCGCCGAGCCCTATCTTCGCCAGGTTCATGCCTTTATCGGCGCCACGCTGGGTGAATCCGCGCAAAGTCGTTATCAGGTGATCATCAACGACCCGGCTCAGGTCGCCCGGGAAATGACTGAAGGACTGAAGGCTGTTACCGAATTTCGCCGTGCACGCAATGATGCCTTCCACTTCAACTGGTTGCTCAAGATTGAAGAGAGCTTTCAACGGCCTTTTGACCCAACCCATCAGAACATGGCCAACTTGCAGTTAAGCCGTGACCTTCCTGCACACGAGTTGGCAGCCAATCTGCGCCGGGCTTTTTCGGGGATCGTGGCGGGCAACGTCAAGGCGCGCGGTATTCGGCGTATTGAGGAGCATGGCCCGTACGAAATCCGCGGGGAATCGGCCATTATGGAACCGCTGGACAAGCTTCTCGAATCCTTCGTCGAGCAGGATCGTATGAAGTTGCCGGGGGGGATGCCCTACGAGCCCTGTTATCGGGTAGTCAGTTAGACCGCCGACCTGACGCAGAGGCCAGCTTCAGGTAGGTAGAAATTGCGAGCTCTGCCTGCCTGAAGCGCTCAAGCGTAAAACTCGGGTTCACTGGCAATCGGTCGTTTGTGACAGGAGCGTCTGGATCTCGGATACCGCGGCGCGGGCGCTACGTGTTACCCCGATCAGCGTGGCGGAGGCTGTGCCTGTCCAATTGCCATATCCGACCAGCCAGAGATTGGGTTGCTTGACCGAGCGATTACCCTCGACCTGAACCTTGCCGTCTGCCTCGATGATGTCCAGTTCGGCAAGATGATCAAGCGCCGGACGAAAGCCTGTGCACCAGATCACCGCTTCGACGGACGCTTGCCTGCCGTCTGCCCAGGCGATGCCGTAGCGGTTGAAGCGTTGAAATGGTCGCTGCGCTGCGAGAACGCCGCGTTCACGCGCTTCGACTACGGGTTCTACCATCACTATATCGCCCAGCCCGCCGGCCGATGCCTCTCTTTTCCGGCCCGCCTGTTCTGCTTTCCATGCGGCAGTGGCGCGATGAAACAATACGCGGCCGTCAAAATGGTCAGGCAGAAACGACGGGGGCTGCGGGGTGATCCATAGCGTGTCACTGTATTGCGATACCTCAGCCAGGATCTGCGCGGCTGAGTTCCCGCCCCCTACGATCATGACTTTCTTGCCGGCAAAGGGCTTCGGCGACCGGTAGCGGGATGAGTGCAGCTGCTGTCCGGTGAAATCTTCGGCGCCCGGGTATTGGGGAATGTAGGGTCTGGACCAGGTGCCGGTCGCACTGACCACCGCTCGGGTCAGCCAGCTGTCAGTGCCGGCCCGCACCCGCAAACAGTCTCCCTCGCGGATCACCGAATCGACATGAACGGGCCGGAGTATCGGAAACTGATACCGCTGCTCATAGCGCCTCAAATAATCAATAACGGCGTCGCGATGCGGGTAGTCATCGGCTGCCGTTGGCATTTGCCAGCCGGCAATGGAGCTCCAGGTGGTCGGGGAAAACAATCGCAGGGAGTCCCAGGCATGCAGCCAGGCCCCCCCTGGCTGCGGCTGTTCGTCCAGCACAACATAATCGAGCTGTGCTCTGCGCAGAAAATAGGCAGTCGCCAGGGCCGATTGGCCGGCGCCGATAACCAGAACATCGAGCGTTTTGTTAAGTGTCACCTTGTGATCCCGGGCGTGAGACGGCAGAAAGGCTGGGTCAGCGTGCCCAAACGTTGATTGTGCCGTTACGCAGCGGTGTTTTATGCCGTTATGCGTAATACCATTGCACATCCTCTTGCGACCTCATCAAAACGGGAAATATCTATGTCCATTCGCATTGGTATCAATGGATTTGGCCGGATCGGACGGCTCGCACTGCGCGCTGCATTCAATTGGCCAGACGTTGAGTTCGTCCAGATCAATGATCCCGCAGGCGATGCACCTACTCACGCGCATCTGCTGAATTTCGACTCTGTCCATGGGCGCTGGCAGCACCAGGCCACCGCAGAGAATGGCACCATTCTGGCTGGTGGACAGCGGATAGGGGTCACGGCTAATCAGGCCATTGCCGATACGGATTGGTCGGGTTGTGATGTGGTTATCGAAGCCAGCGGTCGGATGAAGACCGTCGCGCTACTCGAAGCCTATCTGCAGCAGGGTGTGCGGCGTGTAGTCGTCAGTGCGCCGGTCAAAGAGCCGGGCGCGCTGAATATCGTGATGGGCGTGAATGATCATCTGTTCGATCCGGCCGTTCACCGCATCGTCACCGCCGCCTCATGCACGACTAACTGTCTCGCGCCTGTGGTCAAGGTCATCCATGAACATCTGGGGATTCGCCATGGCTCGATCACTACTATTCATGATTTGACCAATACCCAGAGCATTCTCGATCAACCGCACAAGGATCTGCGTCGGGCGCGGGCGTCGGGCATGAGTCTTATCCCGACAACGACCGGATCGGCCACGGCGATTGCCGAGATTTTTCCGGAGCTCAAAGGCCGCCTGAATGGCCATGCGGTGCGCGTGCCGCTGGCAAACGCGTCATTGACCGATTGCGTATTCGAAGTGGAGCGGGCGACCACAGTAGAGGAAGTCAATGCGTTGTTCCAGGCTGCGGCGGCTGATTATCTTCGCGGCATTCTCGGATATGAAGAGCGTCCACTGGTTTCCATTGATTACCGAACGGACCCGCGTTCATGCATCATCGATGCGCTGTCGACCATGGTGGTCAATGGCACCCAGGTGAAGCTTTACGCCTGGTATGACAACGAATGGGGCTATGCGAACCGTACGGTCGAGCTGGCTCGGCTGGTGGGTGCTGCAGGCTGATGCGATCGGTGTCGGTTGCCCCTACAGGTAGCAGGGAGGTTTGATGAAGAGGGTGTCAGGGCTGTCCCCGGAGGTACGCCAGTATCTCGTGGTGACCGGTAATTACTGGGTATTCACGTTGACCGATGGCGCGTTGCGCATGCTGGTGGTGCTGCATTTTCATACGTTGGGGTACACGCCTCTGCAGATCGCCTCGCTGTTCCTGTTCTACGAGATATTCGGGGTGCTGACCAACCTGATCGGTGGCTACCTGGGTGCGCGGCTCGGTCTGAACCGCACGATGAATGTCGGGCTGGCATTGCAGGTGGTGGCGCTCCTGGTGCTCACTGCGCCAGTTTCCTGGTTGAGTGTGCCGCTGGTTATGGCCGCTCAGGCGCTATCGGGGATCGCCAAGGATCTGAACAAGATGTCGGCAAAGAGCTCGATCAAGCTTCTTGTGCCTGCTGATCAACAGGGTGCGTTGTATCGATGGGTTGCGTTGCTGACCGGTTCGAAAAACGCACTCAAGGGCGTCGGGTTTTTCCTCGGCGCGCTCTTGCTCTCTACCGCAGGATTTCGTAGTGCGATGCTGGGGATGGCGGGTGCGCTGGCGCTGGTGTGGGTTTTCAGCGTGATTACGCTGAAAAAGGATCTGGGCAAGGCCAGCGCCAAACCGAAGTTCCGGGAGCTGTTATCCAAAAGCAGGGCAATCAACCTTCTGTCAGCGGCACGCATGTTTTTGTTCGGCGCCCGCGATATCTGGTTTGTGGTGGCCTTGCCAGTCTATCTGAGTACCGCCTTTGATTGGGACTTCTGGCGCGTGGGCGGTTTCATGGCGCTTTGGATTATTGGTTACGGCATTGTGCAGACCTTTGCTCCTGCGCTGACTCGCTCACCTAGCGGTAGAGTGCCCGACGGCGGCGCTGCCTTGCTTTGGGCGATGTTGCTCGCCGGCTTGCCAGCAGCTATCGCACTGGCATTGGGCACAGACCTGTCTGAGCCTTTGGTGCTGGTGGGCGGCTTACTGGTCTTCGGTGTGCTGTTCGCTATCAATTCCTCGCTGCACAGCTACCTGATCGTCAGCTATGCCACAGACGATGGCGTATCGCTGGATGTGGGTTTCTATTACATGTCCAATGCCATGGGGCGATTGATCGGCACTTTGCTTTCGGGTTGGTTGTATCAGGCGTATGGGCTGGAAGTGTGTCTCTGGGCGTCCAGCGCCTTCGTAGTGGTCGCAGCGCTGATTTCCGTCGCGTTGCCGCGTCACTCTCCTGGTGAGCCCGTGCGCTAACAGCAGGAGAAAAGATTTCGCACGTATTCCATCTGCTGCCCGGAACGGTTGTCCATTGGTAGGGTCATCTATAAACGATGTGCCTTATCAAGGAGATCAGTTAGATGATGAACAAACTGTACGATTCGAACGCACCACAGAATGTCCAGGGGTGGGAGCGTGCCGCTTCAGTTGCTGGTGGTCTGATGTTGTTGAAAAGAGGCATGCGTACCGGTGGGGTGGGTAGCGTTCTGGAACTTGCTCTGGGCGGCATGGCGCTTTTACGCGGCGTTACCGGTCAGTGCAAGATGAAGCGTCAGCTGGTCGAGAGGCGCTCCGGTAAGCACGAGTCCAAGGAACGCTACAGCCATATGCCGCTCGATTCCGAGGTGCATAGTCCTGACTTCCAGGACGCCGGTACGTCGATGCCTGACACCACCCCCATGGGCCACGAAACCCATCCCAAGACGACCCCGGGTCTGTAAGCGCGGGTCGGCTCAGGTGCGGGATCGATCGCTGAGCCGACAATTATGAGCATCACGAGCGAAGGGCCTATGGCCCTTTGCTCGTTCTGCGAGCGCAGTTTATGCGCTTCTAGCGCTAACCATCGTTGTCCCGGTTGTCGGTGTCGCTCTCAGTGTCGTTTGCTTCGCCATTGGTGACCGGATCCTCAGCAGGATAAGTCTTTTTGTAAGGACTGGTGTGCGTTGCGTCGTCTGTTTCGCCGGATTCCGCGCCGCGGTTATTGGATGTATTGCTTTGCTGGCTGCCCGATTGGCTACTCGTCGTAGCCTGGCCTGTCTTGTGTTCGCCATTCTCCTGGTTTGCCAGTACCGCTGGGCCGGCGAGGCTGAATGAGGCGAGAATTGAAGCCGTTAGCAGTGTCTTGAGAGGATGCATAAAGCGTGTCTCCTGGGACATGGCCGCGAATCAGTCGCCTGTGCGAGGCGGCTCCGGGCCGGTAAATTTCAGATAGCAATATCAAGGTTGTGCGAGCCAGGCGGGGAAACACCACCAATGCTCGCTATGCACGATCAGTAGACTGGCAAACTGCCCAACCCGTTCAATGGATGAGGGTGGGCAGGCAACCCGCCTTGCTGCGCATAAGGAGACGGATTTGAACTTCTTCAATCCTTCAACCTGGTCGCTGACCCTGAGCGTTCTCGTGTTCTGCCTGTGTGCCGGCGTGATCACCATGTTGGGCACCCTGATAACGCGGGTCGTTGATCAGCTGGCGGATCGAACCGGGTTGGGCGAAGCCGTCGTGGGCGCGGTGTTGCTGGGGGCGGCTACCTCGCTGTCAGGCGCGGTGCTGTCCGTTACCGCCGCCTGGAATGGCAACCCGGATCTGGCTTTGGCCAATGCTCTGGGTGGCATCGCTGTGCAGACCCTTTTTCTGGTTGTGGCGGATATGACGCACACCCGGGCGAATCTGGAGCATGCAGCCGCCTCGGCGCCGAACATGTTGCAGAACGCGTTGCTCATTACCCTGCTTGGCGTATTGTTGCTGGCGCCCAACCTGCCTGACGTGACCGTCTGGAATATCCATCCGGTTACCCCGATCCTGTTGGCGCTGTACGTGTACGGTATCAATCTGGTGAGCAAGGCCCGCAGCCATCCCATGTGGCATCCCCAGGTGACCGATGAAACGCGTGAGGATACGCCCGACGACGAGTCGGCCACGCCATCGCTGGCAAAGCTCTGGGTCAGCTTCCTGCTGCTGATGGGCGGGCTGGGCATCGCCGGCTGGCTGCTTGAGCCGGCTGCAACCAATATTGCCCGGCTCACCGGCCTCGGCCAGACGACGGTCGGGGTGCTGCTGACAGCCATCAGCACGTCTATTCCTGAACTGGTTACCTCGATCGCGGCAGTCCGCCGGGGCGCGCTGACGCTGGCCGTCGGCGGTATCGTCGGTGGGAATGCATTCGATACCTTGTTCACCGCAGCTTCGGATGTTGCTTACCGTGGCGGCTCGATTTACCACGTGATGTCCGGACAGATATTGCTATGGGTCTCGTTGACCATGGTCATGTCGGCGGTGCTGATGATGGGCTTGATCAGACGTCAGGAGCAGGGGCCGGGGCGTGTTGGCGCGGAGAGCGTTGCGATAGTGCTGTTGTATCTGCTCGGGGTGGCGTTGCTGGTGATGGGATAGTCGAACATCAGGAATGACGCAGCGGTTTCGGAGGGGGCGGGCATCCATGCCCTGCGATGCTACCCGTTAATGCTTGCGACGCCCTTTGCCGACGTCTGATTTGGCCGCTTCCCTGATGGTTAGCAGTCCATCCGCCGGCAGTACATAGCCATCCGATACATTGCTGCCTACCGCTTTGGTCACCTTGGCCACGTACTTACCGTGGTTGCGATAAAGCTCCTTGAGCTGTGCTTGATCAAGCGGCTCATGGCTGCCAAACAGGAAGCAGAACGTCTCTCCCGCGTTATCGCCGGTGTTGATTGCCGTCGGAACGGCCAACTGTGAAAGCTGGATGCCGCCCTGCGCCAGACCCAACTCGTTACGCACCTTGGTGGTTCCCTCGAACTCCAGATAAGGCGCGCTGGGCGGCGTTTCTCCGTCAATCCAGTCCACCAGGTGATCATGTGCGGCCACGACAACGTGATGCAGCGGGATCCGGCTGAAGGGTTCGGCCACGCACTCATATTCCGGCGCGCCATCTGGCAGGTCCCGTTCCGAAAGCGGTGCGCGGTAGGCCTGCCCCTGATAACCGGAGTGGGCCGCCCCGGCCACTTCCCATCGACGGTATACTTCGCTATCGGGCCGCCGGCCTTCAGGCGTTCTCACGTCGGTTTCTGACAGGATATGAAATACCGGTTCGGCGCCCGCGCGCGAAGGTCCGGGCCCCACGACAAAGTTGTAGCCATCGAATACCGGATTCTCGACCTGGGGCAGGATGTTGTCGTAGTAGATCGTCATTCGTGCGGCTGATTGTGAGCCGCCCACTGCGAGTACTTTCTCGACGTTCAGCCCGCCCATGGGATCGATATCGCCTGGCTGCCGAACCGCTTCCGCTGCCTGGGCGAAGATGTCATAGGACAGCTCGTCTGTGGTGTAAGTCCCGCCACCTGTGACATCCAGTTCACCGTAGCGGGTAGGACTCCACTCGGTTAGCTGGTTTACCCCGACGCGCTGGGCTGACACACCCACCCAGGCGAAGCCCGCCCGCATGAGCTGCTCACCATGCCAGAGTGCATCCAGGTCATAGCCGGCTGTCACGTTCTGCCATTCCATGATGACTGTGCCGTTGAACTTACGCGGTGATTTCGGGCGACGTACGACGATGCGCGTGCGATAGGGGACATCTTCAGCGAGTTGCTCGCCCTCAACGCTGTATCCGGTTGCGGTCCCGGACAGATAGAACTCTTCTTCTACATAGCCGCGTCGGGTCAGCGCGTCGTGAGTGGCGAAGAACGGGTAGGTA
Organism: Pseudomonas sp. gcc21; assembly: GCF_012844345.1. NCBI lineage: Bacteria > Pseudomonadati > Pseudomonadota > Gammaproteobacteria > Pseudomonadales > Pseudomonadaceae > Pseudomonas > Pseudomonas sp. gcc21. The sequence goes on from NZ_CP051625.1 coordinate 457,866, forward strand.
TTCTCGATTTTTGCTGCGAGCGGATCGCCGGGAGGCGAGCCCGGTATAGGGCCGTCGATCGCGGGTGCCGCAAGCAGGCTGGTCGACCAGGACAAGCCCAGCGCCAGGCCAGCCAGCAGGAAGAAGGGACTTCGGGCAGACTGCGTCCCGTTTTGGGGTGAAGCGGTTCTGTCGCGCATCATGAAGGGCTCCAATATTATTCTTCTGAGACGTTCTGGACGTATGTCCAATATTGGTACTAGTTCTGCGTTTCGTCTGTGTCAAGTGCAACGCTCAAGGTTGCCCGTTTCAGGCTTGGCCTGCTGTGCTCTGGTTGGGCAATTTCGGCAGAGTTTCTTTTGCCAAGGCTGGTTAAGAAGGTCTCGCGTTGAATTGGCGGGCAGAGGTTGCTTCCTTGCCGGCCGATCAGCTAAAGTCGGGTCAATTCAATGGAGATTCCCATGTCCTTGCTGCAACGTGATCACCTCAAAGCTTCTGCCTGCGCCCTCCGCGCAGCGTTGGCGCGCGGGTGTTCGGTTGCAGCCGGCAAGTATTTCTATTTTGGGTATTGGTTCAGCCACTGGCGCGCCTGATACCCCCAGGCGGCCAGATTTAACGGGTCGCGACCAAAGAATTTTCGAAACCCCGGTCGGCAACCCGACCGGGGTTTTTTATTTTCTATCGATTGAGGATATGACTATGTACAGCTACCGCAGCCATGCTTCGTTTTGCTACCGCAACTGGCGATTTACCAGTGCTCTGCGCACACCAGACCTCGAACGAACACTACGATAGCGCCGCAGCGGCTTTGCCGCCCGGCTAAGGAAAGCATTCATGAACGCCAATGTTTCAGCCCTGACTCCCAGTGATCTGGCTATAGCCACGCCGACTTCGCCAGTACTCCAGCGCACTGCACAAACGCTCCCCACTCCCGCCCAGCTGCGTGGCCGCCTGCCGCTTTCACCTGAGCTGGCCGTATCGATCCAACACCATCGCACTGCAATCCGCGCTGTGCTGAACGGCGAAGACGATCGTTTGCTGGTGGTGGTCGGCCCCTGTTCGCTACACGATCCGGACGCTGCCATTGAGTATGCCCAGCGTCTGGCTGAGCTGGATGATCAGGTAAGTGACCAACTGTTGCTGGTCATGCGCGCCTATGTCGAAAAGCCGCGAACTACCATAGGGTGGAAAGGGTTGTTATACGACCCGCGTCTCGATGGCACCGGCGACATGGCCGAAGGGCTGGCGCTGTCGCGTCGCCTGATGCTGTCTATCACCGAGGCAGGCTTGCCCATCGCTACTGAACTGTTGCAGCCGATGGCTGCGGGTTACTTCGATGATCTCCTGGCTTGGGCTGCAATCGGGGCGCGAACCAGCGAGTCGCAGATACACCGGGAAATGGTCAGTGGGCTTGATCTGCCGGTGGGCTTCAAGAACGGCACGGATGGCAGCCTGGGCATCGCCTGCGATGCAATGCGCTCAGCTGAGCATGCGCACCAGCACTTTGGAATCAGTGAAAACGGGCAGCCAGCGTTGATTCAGACCCGGGGTAATCCGGATACGCATCTGGTGCTGCGTGGTGGCTATGCAGGACCAAATTACCATCCGGAAGCGATAGCGGCGGCGCGTACAGCCTTGGCTCGCCAAGGGATCGACGCCGGCCTGGTGGTTGACTGCAGTCATGCCAACAGTGGTAAGGACCCGTTGCGCCAGCCCGCCGTGCTCGAGTCGGTTGTCGAGCAACGCCGGAGAGGCGAGCGATTACTCCGCGGCGTGATGCTCGAAGGGCACTTGTACGACGGCTGCCAGCCGCTGTCATCGCGGCTGGAGTACGGTGTATCGATTACCGATGGCTGCCTGGGCTGGAGCAAGACTGAAGCGGCCCTGATGCAAGCCGCCGAGCGGTTGCGAGCCTAGCCGTTCGGCGAAGGCAGCACTTCGGCGATTGCCTGACAACGCGGCGATTGCGTTCTACACTCGGAGCCTGTCCGGGCCGGACGCACTCGTGAGTCAAATGCTCAATCGCCGTGGCATTGCTGGTTTGATCTTTCAACGTTGCGTATGGCGCGAAGCATTTCACTGTTCTGCTTGCCAAAGGTCACCCAGCCATGCCCAGCGTTTCCCGCGTTGGAATTTCGGATACCGATACACCACGCGCTACTGAATCCAGCAAGCTGTTGCTCGCCCTGGTGGCCCGGCTGCATTTCTATGCGGGCGTCCTTATAGGGCCTTTCATTCTTGTCGCGGCACTCAGTGGCTTGTTGTATGCGCTGACGCCTCAGCTCGAAAACTGGTTGTATTCGGAGCACCTGTATACCGAAAGTCACGGGCCCGTTGCGCCGTTGGGCGCACAGATCGAGGCTGCTGAGACGCATCTCGGCGAGTCTGGCCTCCGGCTCGCTGCAGTACGGCCAGCACCCGGAGCGGGGCAGACCACCAGGGTGATGTTCGCTGCCGACGGACTCGATGCGTCTGAACATAAAGCTGTATTCATAGACCCGGTTACAGCCGAGCCAAGGGGCGACCTCATTGTGTATGGCACCACCGGGGTACTTCCGCTGCGCAACTGGATCGGTGATATGCACAGGCGGCTGTTTCTTGGCGATTGGGGCCGCCTGTACAGCGAAATGGCCGCTTCATGGTTATGGCTGATTGCATTGGGTGGATTGACGATATGGCTTGTACGCAGGAAGCAGTCGAGATCAGTCGAAGCGGGCGCACCAACCGGCTTGAAGCAGTGGCACGGGCTGTTGGGTGTCATCCTGCTGCTTGCATTGTTGTTCTTTTCCGCTACGGGCCTGACCTGGTCAAAATGGGCTGGCGGTAATATCGGCGTCGTGCGTGCTGCGTTCGGAATGTCCACTCCGGGTCTGTCCACACAGCTTGCCGGGCAGGGCAGCGCCACCGGAGCCCACCATAACCATCAGCAGCGTGAGCCCACGAATTCCGGAGCGACCGTTGAGTACGCCTTGATCGACAACATCCTCTTGGCTGCCCGGGCGTCCGGCATCAATGCAAACAAACTTGAAATCACGCCAGCACGTACCTCCGGTGAAGCCTGGAGCGTGGTTGAGATTGATCGAAGCTGGCCTACTCAGGTCGATGCAGTTGCGATTGATCCGCGTAGCATGACAATCACGGATGAACTCCGATTTGCAGAGTTTCCGTTGGCAGGCAAGCTCACTCGGTGGGGGATCGATGCCCATATGGGTTCATTGTTCGGTCTGGCTAATCAGATCATTCTGATTGTGTCTGCCGCAGGCGCAGCAGCGATGGTCGTGTTGGGATACCTGATTTGGTGGCGCCGTCGTCCGCTACGTAGCCTTGCAAGCCGAGGGGTTGTAGAGGTCTGGACTCGCCTGTCCCTGCCAGGCAAAGCAGGCACAACCGTTTTTGCAGTCTTGCTGGGGGTTGCGTTACCGGTGTTCGGATTGAGTTTACTGCTGCTTTTGGTAATCGATATGGCGACCGGATTGTCAACCAAAAGCGAAGTATGAACTGAAAAGCCTGCGGCGTTGGTGTTGCAATAAAAAAACCTGAGGCCATAACGGCCTCAGGGTTTATCTCAACAACGAAGCTGCTTAGCTACAGTTGCCACGGTACTCGGAAATTTTACGGTCCGATTCGTGGCGGGGTCCGCAAATAAACTGCTCGTAACGCTGATCCTTATCGATGTGGACTTTCATCCAGGAAACACCGAGTCGGCTGAGAACCTCATCACTCGAGCCGCCACCGTTGGCGCAGTAGTGTGAGCCTCGGCTGAGTTCAACAAAGGCTTTGGGCGTGCTGGCTGGTATCTGGTTGTAGAACGGTGATGCGTGGCTGCGGACAGGCGCGACAGTATCTGACTCGCAAGCGAAGATCAGCGCGGGCGTATTCACACTGCGGAAATTGGTGGTGTCCCAGGGTGCCAGCGGAATAACGGCATCCAGACGACCTTCAGCGGCTACACGCAGACTGCCGCCGCCGCCCATGGACCAACCCACAACACCCAGGCGCTCAGGGTCGATCATGCCGGACACAGCGCTACTGCGGGAGTTGTTCTGATCTATTAGATAATCCAGCGCAGCGTTGATCTGGCGAGCGCGGCTTGGCGGCTGATCGAAGCCGGAGTTCGTATCAATAGTCATGACCACGAAACCATGGGACGCGAGTTTCGGACCCCACCATTCGATTGACGACTCAGCAGAAACGAACCCCGGAATCACGACGATAGCGCCCATGGTGCCAGTAGTATTAGTGGGATAGTGGATTGTGCCGCCACCAAAACCGCTGGTGAAACTTGATACGCTCTCTGTTCTTACCGAGAACGGGCCGTTCCGGGCTTCGAGCATTGAGACGCTTGGGTCCGGTCCGCGTTGATATCCGCCGTCCGGGTTGCCGGGATTGGTTGGTGGTGGAACCGGATTCGCTGCCATGGCCGAAGCAGAAAGGAACAATGCGCCTGCGACAAGCAGGGAAAGTGCCGATTTCGGCGATTTCTTGTTATTCATTATAACTCCGTTGAGCTGTTCGATTTTAAACTAACTATTGTTTCCATGCTGGCCATGACATCGAACTACCGGTGGCCGGAAACAGAGTCTTAGCGTTGCAATTAAAAACGTCAACGGTCCAAGTGTAAGTCCACCCGTATGGGGTATAAATGTTAAACAGCTACTGTCTGGGTTGACCTGGCGGAAGTTGATGTGGTGCACGTATTGCGTAGGTGTTATTTAATGAACTGAGAGGGAGTTCCGGTATCTGTTCGGCTAAATGGATCAATTAACCCGTAGGGGTGATACCGCCTGCATTTCGAATATGCCTATGCGGAATGGTGTTCGACGGTGGCGACTGTGCAGTCCAGACGCTTGGAACTTGTCTCGCAGCAGTGCCTATAGTGGTGAAGTGATGTTGTTGTGCCTCATTAAAAAACCAATAAATATCAAACGCTAACAGAGTAACTAACAGGTATGCCCTGGGCGAGGAAATTGAAGTTTAAGTTCGAATTCCGCAACGCTTTAGAAAACCAGAAGAGTGCGGAAAAACTGGAATAGAACCGAACTTGGTAAGTTCACTCATCAAAAATCGGCGCACCCTTCGTTCCATTTGCATTATCGCAAATGGCTTGGTCATCAGCGCGGTTCCGGACTGGCTTGCTACTCCCCCAAACTGTGGATCGGCGGAGAAATCGATGCTGAATGAAACCTCCAGCCCCAGCCGTGAAATATTCCCGCCAGCGCTCTGCCATAGCCTGGATCTGAGTGCCTGTGCCAGACGCGGTTTGCCTTAGGGCGCAGGATTTTAGCAACCATTATGAATACGCGCAGCTTTCGGTATAATCGCCGGCTCGCAGGAGAGAGAGGCTTCGAGCCTCCGCCGAAGGCGCAAACTCCCATAATCGCTCAGGCACACGTACTGCGAATTTTACCGGAGACAGACGATGTCTTCGTAACGCCAGCTGGAGAGAGGTTGTTCAGGCAACCCACCGAAGGGGCAAGCAGTCGATGACTGTGTAACTCTCAGGTACAACGGACAGGGGGAGAGGCGACACAGCTGCAGGAGTACTGTGTGCTTATCTACGTCTATCTGATCGCCATCACCGCCGAAGCCATGTCCGGCGCCCTTGCCGCAGGCCGGCGCAATATGGATATGTTTGGCGTTGCCTTCATCGCCTTTATCACTGCATTAGGTGGCGGCACCGTCCGCGACATGTTGCTAGGTAACTATCCTGTTACCTGGACGCAGCACCCTATGTATATCTACCTGACCATCTCCGCCGGGCTGTTCACCATGGTCATTGCGCGCTTCATGCATCATCTGCATTCACTGTTTCTGGTGCTCGATGCCATGGGCCTGATTGCCTTTACAGTGATTGGTTGTAACGTAGCGCTGAGGTTAGGCTATCCCACGCCCGTCGTGATCATGGCCGGCATTACCACCGGTATATTTGGCGGCATTCTGCGGGATCTGTTGTGCAACCGAACACCGATGGTGCTGCGCAAGGAGCTTTACGCTAGCGTTTCGCTGCTGGTGGCGCTTCTGCACCTTGGTCTCATACATCTGAACGTAAACGAAGATATCAATCTGCTGGCTTCCTTCAGTGTCGGCCTTGCGCTGCGGTTGAGTGCGATTCGCTGGTCGCTCGCGTTGCCGGTATTTTCCTATGCGCCGGGGCGCTGGGGAGAGTAATCCTGCGCGAACTGACGAACGCCTCGCTGGTGGGATGTCAGCGAGGCGTGTCGATGACGCGGTTCAGTCAATGATTGGAATACTTCAAGCGAAGGCATTCTCCGTTCTGGCCAGCCTCACGGCCAGTTGCTCTGCTTGTTTCACGTCTGCTAACTGGCGCCATTCACTGAGCAGCTGAGGCAGGGCCTCGTGTCCTGCCCGGTCCCCGAAAACGCCTTGCGGTGTTACCGGCTGCTGTGCCTGCTGGAGCAGCCGCTCCTGCGCTCGGGACAGCCCGGCGAGTTGTTCCATCTGCTCGTCACGAGCTCTGTCTACCCCGTCATGGTAGGCTTGGAATCGCTCCGCTTTTGACAGTTTGTAAAAGCGCGTGTCGTGACGGGTGCGAATCTGTTTCTCGAATTCCTGGAAGCTACCAGCTTCCCAGTTGCTCAAGTATTCCTCCAGTCCTCGGAGTTGCGGCTGCAGTTCCCGCAGCTCCTCATCGGTGAAAAGCGTGCCGTTGCGGCTGAGGCTGGCATTCCAGCGCAGCAGGTTGGCCAGGGCCGCACGGGCGTAACCGGTATTTGAGGAATGATGGCCGACGCCGGCCATTTGGAGCAGAAGGTTGCCACGCTTTACTTCATTGCGTTCAAGATCCAGCTTGGCAGCAAGCTCTGCGCCGGCGATGTGTTCAATTGCTTCGCCCGGTTGCCACAGGACTGAAGCCTCGCTACCACCGCCTCTCTTGCGCGGCATGAAATGTCTCTGCTCGCCATGATGACCGTAGTCATCGCCTTTTAGATTTAGTAGACCGCCCAGTAGCAAGGCGACGCCAGCATAGGGCGCTCCGATCGAAGCCAGCAGTGAGACCGTGCCGGGCAGGGCCAACTTCCATTCGGCGTCCATCCAGGTAAAGGGCACGCTGGGGATAGGATCGTTGTGGTTGATCAGACGATGGTGAACCAGATCTTTTGCACTCTCGATGAAGGCGGCGTTGCCGGCCCGTGGGGCGCCGTAGGTGTAAAGAACTACCTTCGGAGCGGCGGGCAGCGATCTCAGCCATTGAGCCACAAGCAATGCGATGGCCCCGCCGAGACTGTGGCCGCTGATCAAAATTGTCTGGCTCCCGGTATAAAAATCTTCCAGATAGGGTTCGAGGAATTTTTGAACTGCCAAGAAGCCGCCGTAGAAGCCACGATGGACCTGGCCTTCCATACCGACAGCAGAAATCTGCCGGGCATCGATATCTCTAAGCCAGTCGCGAGGCCCTACAGTACCCCGGATTGATACCAGCACCGTTCGGTCATTGTGGGTCACGAAGGCTTGTGTTTCGGTGTCTTTATCATGGAGAAAGTGCACGCTTTCCGGAGTGCTGCCTTCTTGCTGCTGTGGGTATCGCTCTGGATCGTAGGGCACCACCTCCAGGCGCTTGGAGTAAGGTACTTCTTCACACAGCAGGTGGTAGTTCGCGGTATCGAACTGAGTAGGCTTTTCTAAGCGGGCCAATTGCTCTCGTAACACGTGGCCAATACTGCCTTCGACATCATATGGCGGCGGGGAAGGTCTATAGGGCCCCAAAAGGCCTGGCTTGGCTCCGAATGGCGCGTATGACAAAACGCTCATTACAGCCAGGTGATAAGCATTTAATGCACTGAATTCAGGAGCCAAGGAGAGTAGCGGGCTGTAAGCGCGCAATGCCTTGATCTCGAACACATGATGCTGGTTTGGCTCTAGCGCTACACCTTCCGTCTCGCCTGCCGCAGATTTCAATACTGCGCTGGGTCGCGGTCCCCACTTCGTGTCGGGGTCTGGCAGGTGCTTGTTGGCTGAGACAAAATCGCTGACTTCAACGCGGAAGAACCGAGCGTTTTCCTCTGCAGCGCGCTGTTCGGCCATCCAGGTCAATCCGTTGGCTTTACGGGGGCCGGCGGGAGATTGTTCAGCAGCTATCTGTAAAGCGGAAAGAGGAATAGGGAAGGCATCACGCAATGTAAGCGTTTCATACCAAGGGTCTGGGAAAGTACTCGCAGCGGATGACAGTACAAGCGTAGTGGGTCCGCAATACAAGTTCTCGCGACGGAAATAGCCCTCGCTATCTAATACGCCTCTGGTGGTCTCCCCGTGTTCCGTATGCAAGGTAAATCCAAGCCCAGCAAATGGCTTGCCATCGCCGGACTCGTTGACAAGGCGGACGCTTACCCAGCATTTCCTTTTTGGGCACTTCAAATTTTCCCGCTTCCCTGCTTGCTCATCCATGACGAGTTACTCCGTACATGCTGGATAAACGGTGCATTCCCGCCCGTTCATCTTGAAAGTTTTGAACACTGGCGGGGACTGGCAACTTATCCAGCCGCCTTCCTTAGGTTGGCACGGCTTCCATCCTTCAGCGAATTCAATCCAGGTGTTTCGATAGGCCGGCTGCTCTCTTGGGTTCACTCTAAGGTCCAGGGCAAGCGTTTTACCGGGCAACTCGTCACGCCCTAGAGCTACGCCAATGGACCGTCGCTTGACGAAGTCTGGATCCAGCTCCCACGACTCGTCGGTTTCCGAGCAGCTAAGGACCTTGCTGAGCTCCAGCCGGAGTTTGCTTATTTGGAATAACCAAGTGCAAACCCCACGGAGCGTCTGTATTCCATTGGAATCAAACTCCGGTGCGCCCGCTGGACGCGTATCAGCGATACCAATCCCCCCGGTGGAGCGGTGATGCTGCCAGCTCTCCTCACCGTAACGACCGCGTATCAAAAGCCCGACTCCGCTCAACTCCATGTCACAGAGACCAATGTGATACGTCAGCGGTATATCAAAACTGAAAGACGAAGGTTTATCCTGGAATTCGGTTCGGTATTGAGTGCGCGTATCCCGGGTTACGTTATGCCCGAGCCCCATGTTGTAAACCTGGCAGCGCTCGGGATTAAGTGGGTTGAACTGGGCAGTGGCCTGGATCAGAAAGTTGGCGGGCAACTCGCCGGCAAGGGTGAAGCTTTCCCGGCCTTCGCGTTCAGTTAGAGATAAGGCGCTTTCCTTTACCAGTGAGCCTGTCGCGTTGCAGGCGGTGAGCAATACGAGGGGTAGGAGTAACAAAGACTTCTTCATGCATGGCTCCGGGTTAGATTGGCGATGTCCCGGTGACAGCGCTTGAAATGTTCTTCAGGGGTTTCTTCATGTCCCGCTGACCAAAGCGGAGCCTGGGCCAGTCTAGGGTCGAGCTGGTGCTGCAGCAGAAACTCTATTTGCTCGGTTTCTTCCCAGCCCCATCGTTCGGCAGTATCGAGCTGTCGATCCAGCCAAGGTAGCAATGGCTCGGTGGACGCCAGCCGTGTGGTGGCCGATGGATGCTCCTCCCACAGCCACTGCTGGAGGTTTTTGCGCCGGATACCCCTCAGCACCTGCGCCGGTTCAGGCACATCCAGCCATGGGCGATTGAAAGGGGAGGTGTGATGTGCGGAGGCATCGGTTCGGGTCGTTTGCCAGCTATTGCCGTCCCAGCAAAGAGCAGCGCTGGCGGGGCCCAGCAGCAAGTGCACCTGTTCCGGCGTTAACGAAGCGAGATGGTGGGCGATCACCCGGTTGTCCTGAAAGCGATAGAGCGCTGTCGTGCCGCGCTCCTTGATGACCATCCGCTCGCGCCAATGCGTTGCAAACGTCGAGAGCTTCAACTCAGTGGCGCTGGCTAACCAGCCCCAGTTGCGCTGTGGTGTTTCCAGAAATTCGGATATGGCGTCGGCATTCCCTGTCGGCAGTTTGACAAGCCAGGGCGCTGTTTCGGCCATCTCATGATATTCCGTACCCTGATAGAGGTTCAGGTACTCATCCATTACCCCCGACGCAAAGAGCATTGGAATCGGGTCTGGTTCGGCGAGGCGGTCTACCACCATGAACAGATCCCGATTCAATCTCTGCTGTTCGGTGATCCAATCCCTTGCTGGCTCGGCGATAGTGGTTATACCGGACATACACCCTCCATGCAGGCCTCGCATACGGGGCAGCGGCTTGCGCCTATTTCACGCGCCGCTTGTGCGATCGAACGTTGAGCGCTGGCCAGGGTGGGGCTCGTTAAGGGTGTAGCCTGAGCGCTGACTGGCTTGGTCACTTTCCCGGTCTGACTGATATCTGCCGGGACTGGAACCTCGGGCCGCAGCACGTTCGTGCCTGAACCTTTACCCGCGTGACCGCCCGCATTCAGCCGGATGGCCGGACCATTCATACTCACCCCAGCGGGGGTGATCGAAATAAAGCTCCCACCAGCCTGTAAAGTCAGCTCGGCACCGGCTTCGATAACCATTTTTTGCCCGGCCTTGAGATGAATTTCACGACCGGCTTTGAGCAGATGCGCTTTGCCGAGCTGGATATGTTGGTTGCTGCCTACGGTAAGGTGGTCGTCAGCCTTGAGTTCGGTTTTGCGGTCGCTGTGGGTGGTGTGGTGTTGTTCTGCTAGCAGCTCGGTATAGCTGTTGGCTTCGACGCGGTCGTGACGTTCGTTGCCAACCCGGATGGTCTGGTTGTGCTGGACGTTCTGATTCCAGTCGCGCTGGGCGTGGATGAAAATCTGCTCTTCGTTCTTTTTGTCTTCGATGCGCAGTTCATTGAAGCCATCGCCGCCGGGGCTGCTCAGCGTTTTGAATACAGAGCGGGTTTTGTTTGCGGGTAAGTCATAAGGAACCTGATGTTCCTTGTGATAAAGGCAGCCGGTAACCAGCGGCTGATCTGGATCGCCTTCAAGAAAGCTGACCAGTACTTCCATGCCAACCCGGGGAATGGCTACGCCGCCATAGCGATCGCCGGCCCAGCTGCTGGCCACTCTGAGCCAGCAACTGGTCTTGTCATTCGCCTGGCCGAGGCGGTCCCAATGAAACTGCACTTTGACGCGTCCGTATTGATCGCAATGTATTTCTTCCCCTTCAGGGCCGGTTACCACTGCGCTTTGACTGCCTCGAATGCGTGATTTGGCGTGCGCAAGCGGCGGGCGATACGGAACGTCCCAGGGCGTGGCGGTGAAATAGTTGCGGTAGCCCTGCGTAAACCCATCTTCGGATTTGGTGTCGCTGGTGATGGACTCTTCCAGCACCTGCGGCTGTTTGCCTTCGTGCCGGATGTCGGTGAGTAACCAGAGATCATTCCACTGTTGGCGTGAATGACCTTGCAGAGCGAGAAAATGGCCGCTGACCAATAGCGGCTGGTCGCTTTCCCCATTCGCCAACTGGTAGTCGCTGCGGTGGCGTTCAAGGCTGATTGTCGCCAGATCATTCCCGCGCTGGCGGTCAGTGAACCGGCCGGGATAGTCGTAATCCTCCAGGTCCGGCAGTGTTTCGCTGCGGGCATCGCTCTGCATCTGCAGACGCGGCTTTTCAGAGTCGTAATCGCGGCGGGTTACCCTGCTCGGGCGCGTTTCCAAGCGTAGGGCGAAGCGCTTGATAACAGGCTCGTCGGCCACCATGCCGTTGCCCTGATCGAAGCCGGTCGGTGCCAATGTGGGAAATACGGTCTGGTTGTCACCGAATACCAGCACATGCCCATCGGGACCGTGCTGGAAGTGATAGTGAATCCCTTCTTCTTCACATAGCCGCTGGATGAAGTGCAGATCGGTCTCGTTATATTGGGTGCAATAAACCCGCTCTGGCCCCTCATTGAGCAGTTGAAAGCGGAACGCATCGCTGTGAATGCCGTGTTCATGCAACACGCTGGCGATGATTTGCGGGACGGTCTGGTGCTGAAAGATGCGCTGGTTGCGCGCGTGTTCCAGATAGGCAAGGTGTGGCACGAGGGTCAGGCGATAACGGGTCAGACGCTTGCCGGCTTCACCCTGGGCGACGCTGTAGATCAGACCGTGAATACCCTTGTTCTCGCCCTCGAAATCCAGAAACGCCGGCACATGCAACAGGTCTTCAATATCCAGGTCAGGCTGTTCGCTGACCAGCTCAATCTCGAAGCAATAGGGTTTCGACAGACCTTCGAGGCCAGTGAAGCCCAGTACCTTGAAGTCGTGATCGTCACCCTGGATGCGCAGGGTGAACTGGGGCGTGTTGGCGGGTGAGAACATCCATTGTTCCTTGTACAAATCCGTTGCGGCAGTAACGAAGCGCTCTGGCCCGATACCTTTCCATGGTTGCGTATTGTCCTAAATACCACCGGCGAAGGTTGTGAGTCAGTCGGCACAACCTGTAATGGGCGGGCAGATTGGCAGTGTTGACTATGGAGTCCGGATGATTGTTCTGGCAGGGGTGGGATTATCAATCATGGTGATGGAAGCGCGCATTTCCAAGGGCTTGCCTATTCTTCAAAAGCCCCGGACTTACATGCCTGGGGAAGAACAATAAAAGAAACAATGAGAGGTGTACCTTGCGCATTCATCAATGGTATTCAGCCGCCGTGCCCATGGCATTGTCGGCAATCGTATTAAGCGGTTGTCTGAGCGACGACGATAGTGACTCTGATACACCGGCCACGCCTGCTCCTCCTCAAGTGCGGGAGCATGACAAGCGCGCCTTTACAGCTGAGCTGCCTGAGCAATCGGAACTCCCGGCGGCGCTTGACGATGCGGCTATCTATTTTGGCAGATATGAAGGCTTGCAAGGTGATGCGCTATACACCTTCGAGGTGCCCGAAGGCTGGGATGGCGATGGTCTGATCATGTGGACGCGGGGCTACGGGGGTGAAAACCTGGAGCTGAGCCTCTCAAGACCCGGTCTGGCGTGGCGTCAGGCTGTACTCGACGCAGGCTACGCCTGGGCAGCCTCTTCCTACTCAGCCAACTGGTACGATGCCCGGGCGGGTATCGAGGACACCAACAAGCTGGCGCTGAATGTTATCGACTATGTCGAACGCGATTATGGTGAGAGGTTTGCGACGCCCAGCCAATATCTGATCTCCGGTGCGTCCCTGGGTGGTCATATTGCCGCTGCAGCTGTGGACCGGGAGAACATGGAGCGGACGCAGTTCAAGGTCGACTACGCTGGCGCTGCGCCGCTATGCCAGGCAGAGCAGAATCAGTTCCAGTGGCTGGGCGATTACCCCCGGGTAATGATGGAGCTGAGCGGGTTTGGGGACAGAGACTATTCAGAGTTTCAGGACCTGCTACCGCAAATGGTCAGCACGCTTTTCGAAATGGACGGCACTACGCCCAAGTGGTTGGAGCCCCGGGGGCCGGAGGGCGAAAGGTTGATGGCGATAGCGCAAAACCTTACCGGCGGTGAACGTCCTTATTTTGAGTACGGGTTTGCCAGTCCCTATCACAACGTGGTGCTTGCTACGGGCGGAAGGACAGGGGACGTAAACGGCATCCTTGCCAGCAATGGCTACGGCAACGAAGACCAGGTATATCGCTGGACTAACGATCCGGAGCCGACCGCTGAAGAAGTGGAGTTCAACGAACGTATCGCCCGCGTAAGCGCCGATCCGGATGCCAACCCGCTGCGCGACGACGGTGTGCGCTGGATTCCATTGGTCAACGGTGACTTCGATATACCGGTGATGACCATGCATACCCTGGGCGATTTCTACGTGCCTTTCCGCCACCAGCAGCTTTACCGCGAGCGAGCCCAGGAGAATGGCAATGCTGACTTGCTGGTTCAACGCGCGATTCGTGCGCCAGGTCATTGCGACTTCTCCGCCGGCGAATACCGCGCGCTGGTCACTGAATGGCTGGCGTGGGTCAACGGTGGACCCAAGCCAGAAGGGGACGAAGTGCTCGATCCAGCGGTCGTTGCGGACGAGGACTACGGTTGCAATTTTACTGTCGGTGAACGGGCGGGCTTGGCGGCCTGTTCCTCCCTTAACTGATCCAGACTGAACCAGCCGACCATGGCGGTAACCCCGCCATGGTCATTCCAGCGACCTGAACGTGGCCGCTACTTCTCCTGCTTCTTCTTCACGTACAAGGCCCGATAATCGTCCAGGCGGTGGTGCAACTATCAATTGCAGTGATGCCGAAGCATTCCGCCTGATACTTGGCTATTCTTCGGAATGCGCTGGGCTCAGATGCCCGCGAAAAACAAAACTAAAAAAAGAACAATGGAGGTTTACCTTGCGCACTCAACATTGGTACTCGGCCGCCGTGCCCATGGCACTTTCAGCGATTGTGCTGAGCGGTTGTCTAAGCAGTGGCGGTGGAAGTTCTGATAAGCCCACATCCCCAGCCCCAGGACAGGGAACCCCCGAAGTAACACGGGAGCATGATGAGCGCTCCTTTGAAGCGGTAGATAAGCCGTTTGACAAGCTTCCTCTAGCCGAGAGCATCTATTTTGGTCAATACGATGGCTTGCAAGGGGAGGCGTCGTACGCCCTGGAAGTGCCTAAAAACTGGGATGGTCGCGGGCTCGTTATGTGGACTCGTGGTTACGGTGGCGAGGGCGATGAACTCCCTACAGTAGAGCCGCCCTTGCCTTGGCGAATGGTCGTGCTGAGTCACGGTTATGCTTGGGCATCTTCGTCTTATTCCGCCAACTACTACGATGTGCGCGCAGGTATTGAGGATACCAACAAGCTGGCATTAAACGTGATGGATTATGTCCAGTATGACCACGGTGACCAGTTGGAAGAACCGAAGCAGTTTCTGATCTCAGGGGTATCTCTGGGAGGGCATACCGCCGCCGCCGCAGTGGATCGAGAGAACATGGAGCGCACGCAACACAAAGTTCCTTATGCAGGCGCCGCTCCTTTCTGCCAGGCCGAGCAGAATCAGTTCCAGTGGCTGGGTGATTATCCAAGGGCCATGATGGAATTAAGCGGGTTTGGAGACAGGGATTATTCTGAATTCCAGAGTTTATTGCCTCAGATGATTGGGACGTTGTTCGAGGTCGACGCAGATGGCCCGACCTGGGTACCGCGAAATCAGGCGGGCGAGAGGCTGAAAGCAATCGCGCTCAATCTGACCGGCGGACCGCGCCCTATTTTCGAAGAAGGTTTCAAGGTGGACATGTGGCAGGGAGCAGTGCTTGGCACGGGTGGCTCCGGTGGTGATATCAATGGGATCCTGGCACGCAACGGCTACGGCAATGAGGATCAGGTATACCGCTGGACCACCGGTCCACAGCCGGACGCCGAAGAACTCGAGTTCAACGAGCGTATAACCCGGGTCAGTGCCGACCCCGACGCAAACCCGCTGCGTAATGATGGAGTGCGCTGGATCCCTCTGGTCAACGGTGACTTCGATGTCCCCGTGCTGACCATGCATACCTTGGGCGACTTTTACGTACCCTTCCGTCATCAGCAACTGTACCGTCAGGGAGCCGAGGAAAATGGTAACGCGGACCTGTTGGTACAACGAGCCATTCGCGCTCCAGGGCATTGTGATTTTTCCCCGGGTGAGATGGTCGAAGCGATGACCGATTGGCTGGCCTGGGTGAATGGTGGGAGCAAGCCTGCCGGTGATGAGGTATTGGATCCCGATGTGGTGGCAGATCCAGACTATGGCTGTACCTTCACTCGGGCATTCCCGGCAGAGTTGAATATCACAACGAGAGATGATCTGCCCGCCTGCACCCCGTAACCAAACTGACCACCATGGCGGTAACCCCGCCATGGTTGTTTCGCGCTGGCACCCCAACGATCGCCCAACCGTGCAGCAAGCACCCAACCCAGCTACAATTGCCGGCTTTCCCGTAGCGCGGTAGCCTGCCATGTCCCTTCCCAAGCATCACCTCGAACTCCTCAGCCCGGCCCGGGATGTGGCCATTGCCCGTGAGGCGATCCTGCATGGCGCTGATGCGGTGTATATCGGTGGCCCGAGCTTCGGTGCGCGGCATAATGCCGAGAACAGCCTGGCTGATATCGCCGAGCTGGTGCGCTTCGCCAAGCTGTTCCATGTGCGTATCTTCGTTACGCTCAATACCATCCTGCACGACGATGAGCTGGAGCCGGCACGGCAGTTGATTCATCAGCTGTACGATGCGGGCGTGGATGCGCTGATTATCCAGGACATGGGCGTTATGGAAATGGACATCCCGCCCATCGAGATCCATGCCAGCACCCAGTGTGATATCCGCAGCCTGGACAAGGCGCAGTTCCTGGACAAGGCGGGGTTCTCGCAGCTGGTGCTGGCCCGCGAACTCAACCTGCAGGAAATCAGGGCGATCCATCAGCAGGTGGATTCAACCCTCGAATTCTTCATTCACGGCGCGTTATGTGTGGCGTTTTCCGGTCAGTGTAATATTTCGCATGCGCAGACCGGCCGCAGCGCCAACCGGGGTGACTGTTCCCAGGCCTGCCGGCTGCCCTACACCCTGAAAGATGAAAGCGGCGGGGTGATCGCCTACGAAAAACATCTGCTGTCCATGAAGGACAACAACCAGTCCGCCAACCTTGATGCGTTGGTCAACGCCGGCATTCGTTCCTTCAAGATAGAAGGGCGCTACAAGGATATGGGCTATGTGAAGAACATCACCGCCTGGTATCGGCAGCAGCTGGACGCCATCCTTGAGCAGCGCCCTGATCTGGCGCGGGCATCCAGTGGCCGTACCGAGCACTTCTTCGTGCCTGATCCGGACAAGACCTTCCACCGCGGCAGCACCGATTACTTTGTTACTGATCGCAAGATTGATATCGGCGCCTTTGATTCGCCGACCTTCACCGGTCTGGTCGTTGGCGAGCTGCAGCAGGTGCGCAAGCATGACTTGCTGGCGGTAACCGATACCCCTCTGTCCAATGGCGACGGCTTGAACGTGATGGTCAAGCGCGAGGTGGTCGGCTTCCGCGCCAACGTGGCAGAGCAGCTGCGGCAGTTTGAGGAAGATGGCCAGCCGCGCTGGGAATACCGCATCGAGCCGAACGAATTGCCCGAACCGCTGCGTCGTGTCCGATTGCCGCAAACCCTCAGTCGTAATCTGGATCACAACTGGCAACAGGCACTACAGAAGGTGTCCGCAGAGCGCCGTATCGGTGTGCGCTGGCAGGTTGAACTGGGTGCGGAGAGCTTCAAGCTTAGCGCGATAAGCGAGGAGGGCGTCGTTGTCTCGGGCGCGCTGAGCGGCCCCTTCGAGCCCGCCAAGCAGAAGGAGAGAGCGCTGGATCAACTGCGTGATTTGCTCGGTCAACTTGGCACAACCCAGTACCACGCCGAGCAGGTCGATATCGCCGGTGACTTTGTGCCCTTCGTGCCCAACTCCCAGCTCAAAGCCTTGCGCCGCGAACTGATCGAGCGGTTGAGCGAAGCGCGCATTGAGGCGTTCCCGCATGGCGGCCGCAAGCCGGTGAGTGTCCCGCCGCCGGTGTATCCGCAGTCGCACCTGACCTTCCTGGCCAACGTCTATAACCATAAGGCACGCGCCTTTTATCAGCGGTATGGCGTGGAGTTGATTGATGCGGCCTACGAGGCGCATGAAGAGCCCGGCGAGGTGCCGGTGATGATCACCAAGCACTGCCTGCGTTTCTCTTTCAATCTATGCCCGAAGCAGGCCAAGGGCGTGACCGGCGTACGGACCAAGGTTGCCCCCATGCAGCTTGTGCACGGGGACGATGTGCTGACATTGAAGTTCGACTGCAAACCCTGCGAGATGCACGTGATCGGGAAGATGCGCAGCAATATTTTCAATGCGCCGCAGCCGGGCAGTGGCCAGAACTTAAGTAGCGGACGGAACATAGTTGGTTCCATCACGCCGGAAGACTTGCTCAAGACCATCCGCCGGTCGCCGCGCTGACCCCTTAGCTGACAGCGCTGCCCGTATTAACGCCAGTCATGGATCGATCCGGTCCATCGCCTGGCGGATAGGTTCTGCATCGGTTGGCCTGACCAGCCGCTCGATTTCTTCTCCATCCTTCATGAATATCAATGTTGGCCAGAGCTTGACCTTGAACGAGCGGCCCAGCTTGCGGCCTGGCCCGTCCTCGATCTTCAGGTGACGCAGGTCGGGGTGTCCTGCAAACGCCGAGGCAATATGCCGCTGCGCAGCGCTGCAATGGCCACACCATCCGGTGCCAAACTCTATGACCGTAGCGCCCTGAAGGGCATCGACTTCAGCGCGTGAAGGTGCCTGGTCTGTGTAGGTATCATTCATCGCCATGCTTGATCCTCCTGTCAGCGCTTGAGCTTGATCTCTCTTATGGTATCCATCAGCCCATCATAGGTGACCGGCTTGCCCATATGCCGGTCAAAACCCGAGGCCAGTGCCTTTTTCGCATCCTCGCTTCCGCCATAACCCGTCAGTGCGATAGCCGGTACGCTGGCATAACCGGGGATGGCCCGCAGGGCCCTGATCAGTTCATGACCATCCATGCCGGGCATACCGATATCCGACATGATCAGATCGAAATGATGAGGGCGTTTGGTTGCCGCCTGCAACGCCTGCGAGGCATCGGTGAAACTGCTTACCTGAGCGCCTTCGGCATTCAGCAGCATACCCATGACCTCGACCACTTCCGCCGCATCGTCCACCAGCAAGACATGCATACCCTTCAATCTGCCCTCGGAGCAGGAGGCTTGCTCCGCCACCGAATCGATGGATTCTTCGGTGTACAAGGGCAGCCAAACGGTGAAGTGGCTGCCTTTTCCGATTCCTCCCGAGCGCACCTGCACCCCACCTTCGTGAGCCTCGGCCAGCTGGCGCACCAGCGACAAGCCGATGCCCAACCCCTCCTTGTGCAAACGCGCGTGCTGCGTTTCAACCTGACCAAAGAGGTCGAATACCTTATCGACAAATTCCGGCGCTATGCCATGTCCACTGTCTATTACGTCGAGGCGTGCCTGACCCTGCTCCCGGACGGCGCGGACGTGCACTTCGTCATTGGCATTGGAAAACTTCAGCGCATTGTTGATCAGATTCCAGATGATCTGTTCAACGCGGAGCGGGTCGGCATGCAGCACCAGGGGCTCTTCTTTATCGTCAATCTCCAACACCAGTGGATTTGCTTCGGTATCGGCCTGGACGACTTCAGCGATACCTCTGAGCATCTTGCCCAGATCCACCGGACCGCGCTGGAGGTTCAGCTTGCCGGTGGCGATCCGCGACACATCGAGCAGATCATCGATGATGCGCACCTGGCTGCGCACCTGGCTGCGCACTGCGTCGCTTATTGTCCTCACGGCCTTGCCAACCACCGGCATTGTACGGGTGACCGGCAAGCGGCCGAGCAGCTCCGCATTCAGCTGGATGAGGTTCAGCGGATGCTTCAGCTCATGTGACATAACTGCGAAGAACTCATCCTTCAGCTGGATAGCGTTCTGCGATTGAGCCAGTTGCTCCTGCTGCTCATCCTGTTGCTTCTGTCGTTCAGTCAGGTCGCGCGCGATCTTCACGTAGCCCTGAAAGCTTTCTCCGTTCAGTACGGTCACTACGCCACTGCAATAGAAACGTGAGCCATCCTTGCGCATATGCCAGCGTTCATCCTCCGCTCGGCCACTTTCTCGGGCCCTGCGTAGCTCATCCTCCGGTACGCCGGCAGCTTGATCTTCGGGCACGAACAGCCGACTGCTATGACTGCCGATGGCTTCGTCCCGGCTGTAGCCAAAGGTCAGCTCGGCAGCTTTATTCCAGCTGGTAATCACCCCGTCGGCATCCTGCACGATGATGGCGTAGTCTTCGGTGCTATCGGCTACCAGTCGCATACGCTCCTCGCCCAGGCGCACTTCCTGCTCTGCTGCGCGGCGAGCGCTGATATCAATGAAGGTCAATACCGCGCCTTCGATGTGGTCTTCAGTGGTGCGGTAGGGCAGCAGTCGCGCCAGATAACAGCGGCCGTCCTGTGCCGGCACTTCGCGTTCTATCGGTCGCAGCGACTCGAATACCTGGGTCGCGTCCGACATCAGTTCCGGATAATCCATGCGGTGCGTGATATCCATCAGCGGTCGGCCGGCATCGACCGGCAGCATGCTGAACAGGTCCTTGGCACGCGGCGTGAACCACTTGATCCGCATGCCCCTGTCGACGAACACCGTGGCGATGTCGGTGGAGGTAATCAGATTCTGCAGGTCATCATTGATCTTGTCGGTTTCCTCAACCTTTATCTTGAGCTCGTGATTGACCGTGATCAGCTCTTCGTTGATCGACTGAAGCTCCTCCTTGCTGGTCTCCAGCTCTTCAGTCGCCGAGCGAAACTCCTCGTTGATGGCCTGCAGCTCTTCGTTGGATGCCTTGAGCTCCTCGGTAGATACCCGCGACTGTTCGATGGTGTGTTGAAGTTCGAGCTGGGTGCGTTGCAATTCGGCTTCCAGTTGCAACAACACGCTGTCCTTGGTTTCCTCATGGGATTCGGTGCTCTCGCGGCTCATGGTGTCTTCTACTTCATCGAAAAGCACCAGGATGTAATCGCTAGCCGAATCCTCGTCGCGAAACGGGCGGGCAATCATGTTGACATACAAAGCACGTCCGTCGCGCTTCAACCGCACCCGGCGCGCTTCAACACTGCGTCTGGACTGGACTGCCTGAAAAATAGCAGTGCGTAATTCGACGCGCAGTTCGGGCCTGATCAGCGAGAGCAGGTTGTGTGAAGGTTCGCCGCCTATGTAGCGCAGGAAGTGACCTGCATTGTCGGACATATGCACAATTTCAGCGTCAGCATTAACGATCACGCTGGGCGGGGCGTACTCCTCCAATACGCGTTGATGGATTTCGGCGTAGGATCGTTTGCGCAGCTGTTCGCCACTCGCGTTGCGCCCGTCAGATGGGCGCGTGACTCCCGCCGTGTTGACAGGCATCGCAGATATAGAGCGGTTCGGCACCTGATCAGTGCGTGCGCGGAAGATTCGGTTCTTCTTGTCGACCGGGCTGAACAGGCTGGAACACATGTCGGCCGATTCGGAGCCGCCGAGAAACAGATAGCCGCCGGGCTTGAGCGCAAAGTGGAACGTCTTGAGGATGTGCTCCTGAACGTCGCGGTCAAGATAGATCAGCAGGTTCCGGCAGGTAATAAGGTCCAGGCGGGAGAACGGAGGATCCCGCAGCAGGCTGTGGGGAGCGAATAACACCGTTTCGCGAAGCTCTTTTTTGACGTGGTAACGATTGTCATGCTTGACGAAGTGTTCGCGTAATCGAGAGGGCGCGATATCGGTGAGAATGGATTCAGGATAGACCCCCGCCCGGGCAATCGAGATGGCACGCTCATCGATATCGGTGGCGAAAATCTGCAACTTGACAGGACTCTGCTCGATGCGTGCCTGGTCTGCCAGCAGCATCGCCAACGAATAGGCTTCCTCTCCCGTGGAACAGCCGGCTGACCAGACGCGAATTTCGGTGCTCCTGGTCTGAGCAGGCGCTTTCTGATCTGTGAAAAGCTCTGGTATCACGTCCCGTTCGAGTGCTTCAAAAGCCTCGCGGTCCCTGAAATAGTTGGTCACGCCAATCAGCATATCGGCCAACAGCGCGTCAGCCTCCTGCGGGTTCGCCTGCAGGTAGCCCAGATACGATTGCAGGTCGGGCTGCGTGTTGACCTGCAAACGTCGCTCTACGCGCCGCAGCACGGTTGCCCGCTTGTAATGCTTGAAGTTATGTCCGGTGCGGCTGTATAGCAGGGCAAGGATGTCACGTAATGCGCGCTCGGCAGCAATCGCTTCTTCCTCGTTGGTGGGTGCACGCACCTCAGCACTGAGGTCCGCCGGCATTTTTATCTGGCGGGAGTTATGCCAGAGCTCGAGAAGCTTGTGCGGCATCTCCGCGACCGGTAGTACCAGATCAACCATTCCGGTGGCGATGGCGCTGCGCGGCATATCGTCGTATTCCGCATCATCCGGCAGTTGCGCCAAAGTGACTCCGCCTTGCTCCTTGATGCGCGACAAACCCACCGCACCGTCACTGCCCGTTCCTGACAGTACGAAACAGAACGCATGTTCGTGATGTGTATCAGCCAGCGTCCGGAAGAACAGATCAATGGCGATCTGGCCGCCACGCTTGGGCTTTGGCTTGCTTACGCGCAAATGCCCGTCATGCATCGTCAGATCCAGTGCCGGCGAGATCACATATACATGATTCTTCTCGATCGGTACCGGCCCGGTCACCTGCCTTACTGGCATTTTCGTGACATTCTGGATGATCTTGCCGGCGTTGCTTTCATGGTTCGGCGAGAGGTGCATGATGATGACAAACGCCATGCCGTTGTCGTTGGGCATGTGCTCGAAAAAACGCAAAACCGCCTGCAGTCCCCCAGCCGATGCGCCGATGCCAACGACTGGGAAATTCAAATGACTGCGTTTGGTCGTGGACCCTTGCGATACGTCTTGCGAAGGTGCCGGTGGCGCGGATGTAGTATCCATTTGATCTCTTGGCTGCTTGGATGCTGAGCTGATTGCCTAGAATACAGATACTCGCGAAACCGAGCCGTTCCATTGAAACAATCACTCAGGTTGCATACTGGGTGAAAAGCGAGACACTCTAACCTGACCAGCCGTCAGTTCCAATTCATGAGTGCTTGCGCTTGTGCTGTGCATATGGGCACGCTTTGAGCTTAACCAATCATCTCGCGCTACACTCCGCAACGCAGATCTCATAACAATAGATATCGGAAAATTCATGGCACAAGCGATTCAGGTGAACCTGGTAAATGCCGTGCGGGTGCACGACACATCTCCGCAGTACAGACAATTGGTCGACCGTCTGAGGCAGAACGACAACCTTCTCGCAGCCCTGACAGCAGCTGACCTGAACATTGCCAATCTCCTGCCGTGCGAAGCCGCAGCGGTAACACGTAACGGAGAGGCTGCCAGCACCGCAGGAGAGCTTGATTATCTTGCTCTCCAATTGGCTGAAACGCTGCTAGACACGGGCGATCAGGAACAGGTCTGTATCCAGCGCGCGGCGGAAGGCCGCGAAGCGCGCGAGGACGATACATTCTGCAGCGTACTGGCTGTGCGGTTCAGTCCCAGCGAGGCTGGCTGGCTGCTCTGGTTCCGCAAGCAGGATGCGTCCTCCGGCGATCAGACACGCTGGACAGACGCTGATATCGCCGTCGCCCAACGCCTGCGAGTCGACTTGCTGGAAATATGCCTCGCCCAGGCGACGGCGGCGCGAGAGGCGCATACCCAAGCGGTGCGTCGATTGGCTCACGATCTGTCCACCCCCTTGCAAACCCTCGATATGTCAGCGTCTATGCTGAAAGTCCAGGATGAGCGCAATACCGATCTCAAGCAGCACATGGTCGATGCCATAGCGCAGTTACGGCAACGGGTCGAACAGGTTCAGCAGCTCGGACGGGGTAAGCTGCCGTAACCGGGCAGGGCCGGCATTCGCTCATCGTCGTCATTTTACCGGGGGGCGCATATTGACATCTTTCAAGCATGCTTACGTTCACACCAATGGCATCCGCATGCATTACGTCGAGCATGGGGAGGGGCCGCTGGTCCTCCTGCTGCACGGCTGGCCGGAGACCTGGTATACCTGGCGGCATCAGATTACGGCGCTTGCTGAGGCAGGGTACCGGGTGGTTGCCCCCGACCAGCGCGGATACGGATATACCGAAACGCCTCTCGAAATCAGCGATTACGGGATTTTCGATCTGGTGGGCGACGTAGTAGGGCTGGTCAATGCACTGGGGGAGGAGCAGGCCGCCATTGTCGGACATGACATGGGCTCGATTGTTACCTCCGCCGCCGCGTTGCTGCGTCCAGACATGTTCAAGCGGGTAGGGCTGCTGAGCGTTCCGTTCATGCAGCGCAAGTCCATCAGGCCAGCGGTACGTTACGAAATGGCCTCGCAGAAAGCGCATTTTTATCAGACGTATTTCCAAACGCCAGGTCGGGCAGAAGCGGAGCTGGACGCGGACGTACGCCGCAGTTTGCTGGGCATCCTGTATGACGGGGCGGCCGAATCGCGCATCAATACGGCACAACCGAAGACCAATATGGTGTTCTTCGACAAGAACACCCGGCTTGTCGACAACCTGACAACCGCCGACGAGCTCCCCGGCTGGCTGTCTGAAGCGGATCTGGACACCTTCATCGACCACTTCCAGCATTCCGGCTTCCGCGGCGGCATCAACTGGTATCGCAACATGGATCGGAACTGGGCACAGACGCCGTTCTGGGACGGCGCGCGCATCACCCAGCCGCTGATCTATATCGCCGGCGCGCTGGACGGCGTGCTGAAGATAACCGCAGAAGACATCGAGGCCATGGACAGCACGGTGCCCCGGTTACAGGGCAAACACCTGATCGACAACGCCGGGCACTGGGTGCAGCAGGAGCGGCCGCAAGAGGTCAGCCGACTGCTGATTGATTTTCTGGGACAAACGGCAACGCTCGACTAAGCGTTCCCGTAGTCTGTTCCGCTCAGGAGACCCCTGGGCGAACGGGTTGCTGCAAAGACTCTTGAAGCCGATGATGCTGACCTTCGGAGCGCGGACGCCCTGTTGATACTGGCGGAAGAAATCGGTCGGAGTCATGCCATCGGGGGAGTTTAATCAATCAGGTTGCGGAAACTGCGGTGCGCGCTTCTCCTTGAAGGCCGCGATACCTTCCGCCGCTTCCGCTCCGCCCAGCGCGATCGCCATCAGCTGTTTCTCGCGCTCAAGCTGGCGCTCGAACACCTCCCTTTCAGGGCCGTCCAGCAGCTGCAAAATGGCAGTCTGCGAGGTGCGGGCACCTTCGGCGAGTTGATTGCCCAGCTCTAAAGCAGTTTCCAACGCCTTGCCCGGCGCGACGATGCGGTTGATTACGCCTGCCTGAGCGAATCGCTCGACTGGCAGCCTGCCACCAAACAACGCAATTTCAGCTGCCAGTTGATGGGGGAGGGCGGTGGCGAGAAATGCAGAACCACCGCCATCCGGTACCAGGCCAGCCTTTACATACGCCAGCGATATGTAACTTCCCTGCGCTGCAACAATCAGATCCGCCGCAAAGGCCAGCGAGGCCCCGGCGCCCGCTGCGCCTCCTTCTATCGCGGCGATCACCGGTTTGGGGAAGAACTTCAGCTTGAGTACCAGATCATGCAGTCGCTGAATCAGCCCTTCGCGTTCCGCCACGGGCAACGCTGCACGGGTTTCCAGCGAGCGCAGGTCACCGCCCGAACAGAAGAAATCGCCCTCTCCGCGCAGCACAATGTTAGCGATCTCCGGGTTATCCAGTGCCGCTTCGAGATGACTCTCCATCTGGATATACATGCCCGTCTCCAGCGCATTGCGCTTGTCCGGACGGTTTAGACTAAGCACGAGGGTAGGGCCGCGGCGTTCAGCGAGCACGGAGTCGTTGGATGCAGTAATAGCCATGAATTGGGTCCGTCGTTGTAAACAATGCGAATACGATACCGGAGGCGGGTGAGTCGCGGGACGCGCTGATAACCAGGGTGCGGTTCTGTTTATGATAAATCCAACGGGTTGCGTGCTCGTTCATGTGCGGCATACGCGGGCGCCCGACCGAAGCGCACAATACCCTGACGTCTCTGGCGGAACTGTTGGAGGGATGGGGCATCCACTGGGTACTCAGACTATTCCTTTTCGAGGCACATCATGAACAGTAGCGCTCTGGTAGTTGGTTCAAGCGGCATAGCCGGGAGCGCCGTGGCGCGCGAGCTCGCTGGTCAGCAATGGCACGTGACCGGGCTAGCCCGCCGGCCGCGGGACGAAACCGGTGTCCAGCCGATCAGCGCAGATTTGCTGGATCCATCAGCCCTTGCTGAAGCCGTTAGGGGTCTTGAGCCTACCCACGTCTACCTGACGACCTGGGCTCGTCAGGCAACCGAGGCGGAGAATATCCGCGTCAATGCGCTGATGATCCGCAATGTTCTCGATGCATTGCGACCCGCAGCGTCCGTCCGCCATGTCGCACTGGTCACTGGGCTCAAGCACTATCTCGGGCCCTTTGAGGCCTATGGCAAGGGCACGCTGCCGCAGACACCGTTCAGGGAGGAGCAGAGACGGCTCGATGTTGAAAATTTCTACTATGCGCAGGAGGACGAGTTGTTTGCCGCAGCCGAGCGGGACGGCTTCAACTGGAGTGTGCACCGGCCGCACACCATCACAGGTGTAGCGGTGGGCAATGCAATGAATATGGCTACGACGCTGGCCGTGTATGCATCGATCTGCAAAGCGACTGGCCGCCCGTTTCGCTTTCCGGGGTCGGAGGTGCAATGGAACAGCCTTACGGACATGACCGATGCAAGGCAGCTGGCCAGGCACATGGTCTGGGCCTCTACAACGCCAGCTGCAGCAAATGAAGCCTTCAATATCGTCAACGGCGATGTGTTCCGCTGGAGCTGGATGTGGAGTCGCATCGCTGAATGGTTCGACATCCAGCCAGCTGCCTTCGACGGCACGCTTCTCCCACTTGAGCAGCAAATGGCGAACGATGCCGCCATTTGGCGAGACGTAGCGGCAAAACAGGGGCTGGTCGAAGCCGACATCACCAAACTCGTGTCGCCCTGGCATACCGATGCAGATCTTGGCCGGCCGATTGAGGTGGTGACCGACATGTCTAAAAGCCGCAAGCTTGGATTCACCGGCTATCAGGCCAGCGACGAGGCCTTCTTTGATGTATTCGCTACGCTGCGCGAGCGCAGGCTGATCCCGTAGGGCAAGCGCATTGCACACCTCTATTGCCCCGGCCATGGTTTGCCTGGGGTTGGCGTGCGCTTGCGCGCCGACAGGGTTCGGCAAAATCGAGGAACCCATCCGGACGCACAGACAGCGGTTGGCACATCCACAAACCACATCCGGACAGGGGTTGATGTCACGGCAGAGCCTCGGCGTAGCGCAAGCGCGCTACACCCCCAGGTAGGCGCACTGCACCCCTCGACTGCAGCGGCGAGGATTTGCCTGGGGTTGGCGTGCGCCTGCGCGCCGACAGGGTTCGGCAAAACCGCGGAACGCATCCGGACGCATAGACAGCGGTTGGCACATTCACAAACCACATCCGAATGCCCCGGCAGCGGCAGCCTGGTTAGGCTGACTCGCCGAACGGGAGCAGTGCTGCTGTTTCGACTACATTGGGGACTCTTGCCATGAAGCGGGTGCCGTCCTCCGGCGTGGAGGAGACGGAGAGGGTGCCATCGTGTCCCGCAGCAATCTGGGAGGCAATATATAAACCCAGGCCAAGACCCTTGCCTCTACCGCCCTCCTTGGGTCGGGTAAAGGGTTGGAACATCAGCGACATCAGCTCTGGCGGAATAACAGGGCCCTGATTGGTTACCGACAGGGAAATCTCGTCGCGCTCTGCCACCGCAGTGACATTGATCGGGGAATCAGGTGCGCCATGGGTGACGGCATTCATCATGAGATTCGAAAGTAACTGTCCCATTCGGCTCGCATCGCAATAGTTCTGGGGCGCAATCGAGAAATCGCAGTTCATCAGCACCTCCGGATGAGAGACCTTGATTTCATCACTGACGGAATTGAGCGCCTGGAGCAGGTCACCGGTTACTGCGCGAGTGACAGGAATGCCGGCACCAAGGCGTCCGTTGGAGAAATCCAGTACATCCTCAATGAGCGCACTCATTCTCTTCGAGCTTTGTTTTATGCCTGACGCCAGCTCGCGTTCGCGTTCGCCGGTCAGCTTGGCCTCCAGCAGTTCGGAACTCATGCCGATTGCGGTGAGCGGCGAGCGAAGGTCGTGGCCTAGAACAGCCACAAACTGCTCACGCAGACGGCCCGTTTCTTCCTCATTGATCAGCGCAACCTGGGTCTTTTCCTGGGCTTCATGCATGTCCAGCTGGAGACCAATCAGTTGGGCATAGAGGCCTAGTGTATTCAGCACAGCCATCTCATCGAACTCGGCCGGAACGCTGTCGATGGCGCAGAGGGTGCCGAAGAACTTATCGTCAGCGGTAATGATGGGGATGGATACGTAACTTTCCAGCTGGTACAGCCTGGGTGTGTGATGCACCGAGTACACGTTGTCCTTGCTGGCGTGCCGGAAGATCACCGGGCGTCGGTGATCGCGGATCTCATGGCAAATGGTGGTCTCGAGCTCCAGCTCTCCGCCGGGTTCCAGGCCGAAGTCGATCGAATCGTCCACCGCGCAGGCGACCCATCGCGAATCGGTGACTCTGGCGACAGCATCCCGGTCGTGTGTTTGACCATGCTGAGGATAAGCGAGACAGCATCTATCTTGGCGATTCTTGCTACGTCGCGGTTGAGGTCGAACGGTGTGGTCATCGAAACAGCCGTGGTTGGAAATGTGAATTTCCCCCGGATGTTAAGCAAAAGAAGCCTATCTACCCAAGGAAAATCACGCTTTGGTGACCAGTGGAAGCTTCGCAGATCGCGCGATCCGTTTGGGAAATTAGCTGCAACATCAAGGGATTAAACCTTAAGGCCGGCGTGCGGAACCGCGCGTCACGCCGGCTGATCGTTCAGCGCTTCAGACTGATCCAGGTCGCTTCGGCGTGAGCGACGCGTTCCCCATTGCTGCGGTAAAGAGCGCTGCCGGCGTTATGTTTGCGGCCGTCGTGGCTGATTGCCCATGCCGAGACGATCAAGGCCTCGCCTGCACGCACCGGCTGTTCGATACGGGCGCTGAAGCGGCCTAGCAGCGCCGGCCCTGATACAGGCTGCACGGCGAAGTAACCGGGGCAATCCAGTGCGGCCCAGAGAAATTCGCTGGCAACAAGGCCGTCGGCGTCGCATAGGTCTTCAGCGGGCGTCCAGACTGCGGCAACCTGACCTTGATGATCACACACGCTGCCGGTAAAAATGCGTAGACCGTCTCCGGCCTCACGGCTCGGGCCACAGACGAAGCAGCCGGGCAGATTGTGCTGCCCGAAACCGATAAAGCGCTCCTGCGCCTGTTCGGCCTCCTGCAACGAGGGCGGCGCAGGGATATCCAGATCAAAAGTGTAAGGACGCGCGCTGGCCAGCAGTTGCTCACCGAGTTTCAACTCAAGCCCGTCGCCCTTTGGATGAATCTGCAAATCAGTATCCAGCGGCGGCGGCGCATGCAGCGTAACCTGGCTGGGTTGCTGCATATGATTGGCCACAAGACCGCAGACGTACCCTCCGTTGCCGCTGTTCGGTGGGCCACAGAAACGGTTGGCAATGTTCAAAGTGGTGCTGTTCATGGGCGCTCCGCTGAGTGGGTTGATAGGTCATGGTACCTGCTGAAGTGATCACCACTCGCATCATCCGGAACGCTGATGATGGTCTATCAAGCCAGCGAGCTGCCGCCGTGCGGCTTTTCGGTCATTGTGCAGAATTGGGCGCGGTCCCGCATGACGCGTGGCTGCTGAGCGGAGCCTGTCACCATAGCCGCCCCGGCAAATCTTTACCGGAAACTGCTATGGTGTATCCCCGCTAAAAAGTGCTCAAAAACAGGAACATACAACATGGGTTATACCTTCGATCACCTCAAGGAACACTGCCGGCAGGAGTGGGATGCCTACATTCAGCATGCCTTCGTCAGGCAGTTGGGGGAGGGCCAGCTGGCGCCGGAGTCGTTTCGTCACTACCTCAAGCAGGATTATCTGTTTCTGATTCAGTTCGCCCGGGCTTTTGCGCTGGCCGCGTACAAGAGCACCACCCTTGATGATCTGCGCCAGGCCAAGGCCGGGCTTGAGGCGATTGTGGATCTGGAGCTTGGGCTGCATGTCCAGTACTGCAAGGAATGGGGCATCAGCGAAGTGGAGTTGCAGGCGCTGCCGGAAGCGCGGGCAACGCTGGCCTATACCCGTTATGTGCTGGATACCGGTAACCGTGGCGATCTGCTCGACCTGCACGTCGCGCTGGCACCCTGTCTCGTCGGTTATGGGGAAATCGCCAACTGGCTCAACAGCCGGTCGGAAACCCTGCGCGGTGCGCAGAATCCCTATGACGCCTGGATTGCCATGTACGAAAGCCAGGAATTTCAGGACGCCATGCGTGCCGAAATCGACTGGCTGAACCGTGAACTGGCGGATGTAACACCCAGGCGTTTCGAGCGATTGGCGCGGATATTCAGCGATGCAACCCGGCTTGAAATCGATTTCTGGGCCATGGGGCTGGAACTGCGCGAGTAGCGATTGTGGCCCAGGCGGCGATGCCTGGCGGCGAGAACGGGACGCAGCACAAACCGTATCTCTATCGAAAAATACAAAATTAGGTTTTTTACTCTAGGACCACCGCCCAATACTTGCGCCATAACAGGCGCAAGCTTCAGGGGGGTGTATGAGTCGATTCAAGTCGTTCGATGGCGTTGAGATTTACTACCAGACCTGGGCACGGAAGTCCGCGTTGCCGCCGGTGGTGTTGCACCACGGCTATGTAGCAAACATGCGTGTGAACTGGGTCGTGCCCGGCATGGTCCGGCGGCTCAATCTGGCGGGGCGCAGTGTTATTGCGCTGGATGCCCGAGGGCACGGGCGTTCCGGCAAACCGCATAACCCCGCCGCCTATGGCGAGTCGCGCATGGCCATGGATGTGAGTTGCCTGCTGGATCAGCTGGGCCTGGAGGAAGTCGATCTGGTCGGCTATTCCATGGGCGGCACAGTGGCACTCATTACCGCCACGCAGGAAAAACGTATTCGCCGCGTTATCGCGTCGGGGATTGGTGGGGCCACGCTGCATCTGGAAAACCGCTACCGCAAAGGCGCAAACAAGGCCCTTGCCGACGCCATGCTGGGCAGCCGCTGGAGGATCCGTAATCCGACACTGGCGGGCTTTCGTCTGCTGGCAGAAATGGTCTGGGCGGATCGAAAAGCCATGGCGGCGCAGGCGCTTGCCTTTCATTCCAAGCGCATTCCGTTGGAACGTATCACCGCACCGACGTTGATACTGGCGGGTGACAACGACCCCTTCGCCCTTCAGCCGGGCAAACTCCAGAAAGCCATCCGCGGCGCGCAGCTCAAACTGGTTCCGGGGGACCACACCACGGTGCTGGTGAAACCGAGTTTTCAGAACGCGATTGTGGATTTCCTGCGCTGAGCGGCTGAAAAGGGGCTGGGCTCTGCGTGCGGTGCTGACATGCGAAACGGGGAGGCGATGCCCGGACTGGAACCCGCTTGCCGATACGGCGTCACAAGCTGACCAGCTCCGTTACCCAGTCCCAGTTTCATGGAGGTTTCCATGCAGCGCCGTGCTTTTCTCTCGTCCGTCACACTCGGCACCGCCTGCCTTGCCCTGTCGCCTTTGCTCGTCAGTGCACAATCAGCCGCAACGAACACGGCCGGTGGGTCGTCCGCCGCCCGGACAACCGGCTCCGCAGCCAATTCCGAAACCCATCCGCTGCCTCGCAACACCGGCAGCGCCCGGCGCTACAGACCGGAATACCGGGTCGGATTGGGCGGCGCTGTCGGCCTGGGAAACATGCGTAAGGAATGGTCCGAACAACATGCCTTTGATCTGCTGAGAACTGCCTGGGAACAGGGCATTCGCTACTACGATACGTCTCCCTGGTATGGCCTGGGTCTCAGTGAGCGGCGCCACGCAATGCTGTTGTCTTCTTTGGAGCCGGACGGGTACCTTCTATCGAGCAAAACAGGCCGCATCCTCAAACCCGAAGCGGGCTACTCCCATGACAACTGGCAGGGCGTGAACCATTTCAATTACGAGTACGACTACAGCGCGAGCGCCACGCGGCGTTCGATTGAGGACAGCTTGCAGCGTATGGGCGTGCCGAGCCTGGACATCGTATTCATACATGACCTGTCGCCAGACAACGTGGACATGGGCGAACGCTGGACGGAATACATGGACCAGGCGGTGGAAGGCGCCATGCCGGAACTGATCAAAATGCGCGAGGAAGGACTGATCAAAGGATGGGGCATGGGCGTGAATGAGCTGGCGCCGGCACGCGCGGCTATAGAGCGATCCGACCCCGATGTCATCCTGCTGGCAACGCAGTACTCGCTACTCAAACACGAAGACGCCCTGAACGATCTGTTTCCGCTTGCCAGTGAGCAGGGGCAAACCTTCGTACTCGGCGCGCCGCTCAATTCCGGCTATCTCGCCGGCAATGAATACTTCAACTACAGCAAGGACGTGCCGGCGGACATGCGCGAAAAGCGTGAGCGCTATCGCGAGCTGGCGGAGCAGCACAACGTGGATCTGCGTACGGCCGCCCTGCAGTTCTGCAATGCGCCCGAGGTTGTTTCGTCTGTCCTGCACGGTGCCAGCTCAGCTGAGCAGGTTAGGGAAAACGTGGCTTCGATGTCAGCCACCATACCGGCCGAATTCTGGGCAGCCGCCAAGCAGCAAGGGTTAATGGCGGAGAATGCGCCTGTGCCGGAGTAGGGTGACGCGCCAGTTGCCCAGGTCATTTGCACGGTGCGGATTTAGCTGAGCTATCAGGAACGAGATTATCGTGTTGCAGC
This sequence comes from Pseudomonas sp. gcc21, assembly GCF_012844345.1. Taxonomy (NCBI): domain Bacteria; kingdom Pseudomonadati; phylum Pseudomonadota; class Gammaproteobacteria; order Pseudomonadales; family Pseudomonadaceae; genus Pseudomonas; species Pseudomonas sp. gcc21. The sequence goes on from NZ_CP051625.1 coordinate 490,121, forward strand.
GATTAACCAGCAATTGTCCTGGATCAAGTCATCGTCATCGGACCCTGACTACAATGGCTTCTCCACCCCGCATCGCGTGATGCCCTGACACCCCTGCCAGAACGATCACGTGCCGGCAGGAGGCTCCGTTGAAGAACATCCGTCTGATCTACTCCATTCTTTTCATTGGTCTGGTCGCGTTGTGGTTAGTGGCAGATAACATTCTGTCCGGCCCGCGCACCTTCTTCCCGGTGCGTGCGTCACTGGTGAACCTCACCGGCGTGCTCGCCATGGGTGCGATGAGTGTTGGTATGGTTCTGGCGCTACGGCCGTTCCATGTTGAACCCTTTCTCGGCGGCATGGACAAGAGTTATCGCCTGCATAAATGGCTCGGGGTGACCGCCCTGGTGGTGTCCATCGTGCATTGGGCGTGGGCGGTGGTGCCGAAATGGCTGGTTGGCTGGGGATTGTTGACCAAGCCGCAGCGAGGCTCCGGCGGACCCGCTCACTCTGCGTTGGTAGAGATGATGCAGAGCCAGCGCGGTTTTGCCGAGCTGGTAGGTGAGTGGGCATTCTACGCCGCCGTTGTGCTTATCCTGATCGCGCTCATCAAGCTGTTTCCCTACCGGTTATTCTTCAACACGCACCGGTTGCTTGCGCTGGTCTATCTGGTACTGGTTTACCACTCGGTCATTCTCATGAAACCCGGCTACTGGAATTCGGCTATCGGTTTGGTCATGGCCGCGCTCATGGTTGCTGGCGGTATCGCTGCGGTGGTCTCGCTGATGGGTGGGATCGGACGTAATAAAAAGGCGATTGGGTATATCGACTCACTCGAATATCACCGCGACAACCGCGTGCTGGCAGTGATGGTGCAGCTACGTGATCGCTGGGAAAGTCACAAGGCAGGTCAGTTTGCCTTCGTCACCTTCGACAACCAAGAAGGCGCGCACCCCTTCACCATATCCTCCAGCTGGAGCCACCTCGGCACGCTGCGTTTTCATATCAAGGCGCTTGGCGATTACACAAGCGAACTGCCCAAACTTCTCAAAGCGGGGGAGGTGGTTACGGTCGAGGGGCCCTACGGTTGCTTTGATTTTGCCAGCCGACAGGATCGCCAGATATGGGTTGGCGGTGGCATCGGGATAACGCCCTTTATCGCGCGTTTGCAGGCATTGACCGTGCAGAAAGATGGTCGGGAAATCGATTTGTTTTACTCCACCGCCGAACCGGACCAGGAATTCATCAAGCGCCTCGAACAGCTGGCCGAAGAAGCAGGGGTACGTCTGCATGTGATCATAAGCGGCAAGGATGAGCGTCTGACGCCCGACCGGCTATGCGAACTGGTACCGCAATGGCGGGAAGCCTCAGTATGGTTCTGTGGCCCTGCGGGCTTCGGGCATGCCTTGCGCGAGGGGCTGGTCGCGCGGGGCTTTGATGTTGATGATTTCCATCAGGAATTGTTTGATATGCGTTGAGTCTTGCGCTTTGTCCGTTTCGACCTCATCGCGCCGCTCGAAAACGCGCGCCACGCGTCCGTAATAGCGCTTGCTGCGAAGCAAACGAGACTAAACCCGGCAGCCCCAACAACCCTATAGCGGCCGCGGGCGTTGCGACTGTATGCGGGCATCGAACGCGCTCGCAGCGTCGCTCGGATTCCTTGGAAGCACCACGCTGAAGACCGTCCCGGTGCCAGCCTAGGGGTATCTCACACGTCTGCGGTACCACGCAACCTGATGCAGCACCTGATGACCTGCGCATGACTTCCCACTCAAAAGCCGGATAATGGCGGCCCAATTCGTCCCGCTCGTTATTCTGGTGCCCCCATGGAAATCAAGGTCAACTTTCTCGACAACCTTCGACTTGAAGCCAAGTTCGATGACTTTACGGTGGTGGCCGATCAACCCATCCGCTACAAGGGCGATGGCTCTGCGCCGGGTCCCTTTGATTATTTCCTGGCGTCATCGGCATTGTGCGCGGCGTATTTTGTGAAGCTGTACTGCAACACGCGCAACATTCCCACCGACAACATTCGTCTGTCGCAGAACAACATTGTTGATCCTGAAAACCGCTACAACCAGATCTTCAAGATCCAGATCGAGCTGCCTGCGGATATGTCCGACAAGGACCGCCTGGGCATCCTGCGTTCCATCGACCGCTGCACTGTCAAGAAGGTGGTACAGACCGGCCCCGAGTTCGTTATCGAACAGGTCGAGAATCTGGCCGCCGACGCCCAGGCATTGCTGATGCCTCTTAATGATTCGGCGGAGGGCACCCGTATCCTCGGCAAGGACCTGCCGCTGGAGCAGACCATCGCCAATATGTCGGGCATTCTGGCCGATCTGGGCATGAAGATCGAAATCGCCTCCTGGCGCAATATCGTCCCCAACGTCTGGTCGCTGCACGTGCGCGACGCGCAATCGCCGATGTGCTTCACCAACGGCAAGGGCGCGACCAAGGAGGCCGCGCTGGCCTCGGCGCTGGGTGAATTCATCGAACGGTTGAACTGCAACTTCTTCTACAACGACCAATTCTGGGGCGAAGAGCTCGCCAATGCGCCCTTCGTGCACTATCCCGACGAGCGCTGGTTCAAGCCTGGCCGCAAAGACGCATTGCCGGCCGAGATTCTCGATGAGTATTGTCTTGCAATCTACAACCCGGAAGGCGAGCTGCGTGGCTCGCATCTGTATGACACTAACTCCGGCAACGTTGAGCGAGGTATCTGCTCGCTGCCCTATGTACGCCAGTCCGATGGCGAGGTGGTGTATTTTCCCTCCAACCTGATCGAGAACCTGTTCCTCAGTAACGGCATGAGCGCGGGTAATACGCTGGCCGAAGCGCAGGTGCAGTGTCTGTCGGAAATCTTCGAGCGCGCGGTGAAGCGCGAGATTCTTGAAGGCGAACTCGCGCTGCCGGATGTACCGCAGGCGGTGCTGGCAAAGTATCCAGCGATTCTGGCTGGTATTCAGGGGCTGGAAGAGCAGGGCTTTCCGGTATTGGTGAAGGATGCGTCCCTGGGCGGCGAATTCCCGGTGATAAACGTCACTCTGATGAACCCGCGCACCGGCGGCGTGTTCGCCTCCTTCGGCGCGCACCCGAGCTTTGAAGTGGCGCTGGAGCGCAGCCTTACCGAACTGCTGCAGGGCCGCAGCTTTGAGGGCCTGAATGATCTGCCACCACCGACCTTTGAAAGCCATGCGGTGACCGAGCCGAACAATTATGTCGAGCACTTCATTGATTCCAGCGGGGTCGTGTCATGGCGCTTCTTCAGCGCCAGGGCGGATTACGAATTTGTTGAATGGGACTTCACATCTGAAGGCGAGCATGCCAATGCCGAGGAGGCCGCCACCCTGTTCGGCATCCTCCAGAACATGGGCAAGGAAGTGTACATGGCGGTATACGAACACCTCGGCGCTACTGCCTGCCGCATCCTGGTGCCGGGCTATTCGGAGGTGTATCCAGTCGACGATCTGATCTGGGACAACACCAACAAGGCGCTGTTCTTCCGCGAGGATATTCTCAACCTGCACAGCCTGGACGAAGACAGCCTGCAAGCGCTGGTCGAGCGTCTGGAAGAGAGCGAACTGGATGACTACACCGACATCACCACGCTGATCGGCATCGAGTTTGACGACAATACTGTCTGGGGTCAGCTGACGATTCTCGAGCTGAAGCTGCTGATCTATCTCGTTTTGCAGCAGTTCGACGAAGCGAAAGAACTGGTCGAAACCTTCCTGCAATTCAACGACAACACCGCCGAGCGCGGGCTGTTCTACCAGGCGCTGAATGCGGCGCTGGAGGTAGAGCTGGACGACGAGCTGGCGCTGGAAGACTACGAGCACAACTTCCGCCGCATGTTCGGCAATGAGCGCATGGATGCAGTGATCGGCTCGCTGGACGGCAGCGTTCGCTTCTATGGCCTGACGCCCACCAGCATGAAACTGGAGGGGCTGGACAGGCATCACCGCATGATCGAAAGCCTGAAAAAACTGCATGCGGCGCGGGGCAGGGCTGCGGCATTGAGCGCGGCGTAATGATTCGCTTCACCCGCGCGGTACAAGCTGACTACACTCAGTCGATTATTTTTTTTGGAGCTTAGCCGTGACCGATACCAGCCCGCCGCCCTTGTTGCTTGGCGCCAACTCTGAACAGCGCGTTGCCATTGAACCCCGCATGGCCAACCGTCACGGTCTGGTCGCCGGCGCCACCGGGACCGGCAAGACCATAACGCTGCAGGTTATGGCGCAGGCGTTCTCGGACATAGGCGTGCCGGTGCTGGTGCCGGACATAAAGGGCGATTTTTCCGGCATCGCCAAGCATGGCGTCATGAGCGACGGTCTGCAGAAGCGAGCCACCCTGGTTGGCCTGGATGATCTGCAGATGAGCGGCGCGCCGACGGTGTTCTGGGATGTATACGGCGAGCACGGCCACCCGCTGCGCCTGACCATGGCTGACTTTGGTCCGATCATGCTGGCGCGTTTGCTTAATCTCAACGAGACACAGACCGGCGTGCTGCAGGTGCTGTTCAAGGTCGCGGACGAGAACGGCTGGCTGCTGCTCGATCTCAAGGACTTCCGCGCCATGCTGGGTTATGTAAACGAGAACAGGAGCGAGATCGGCCCCAAATACGGCAACGTTTCCCCGGCCAGTATCGGTGCTATCCAGCGGGCGCTGCTGAGTCTGGACAGCCTGGGCGGTGATCAGCTGTTCGGCGAGCCAGCCGTTACCCTCGATGATTTCATGCAGACCGACGTGCACGGCAAAGGCGTGGTGAACATCCTGCATGCCGCGCGCCTGTACCGCGACAGCCCATTGGCCTATTCCAGCATCCTGCTCTGGTTGCTATCCGAACTCTTCGAGCAACTGCCCGAAGTGGGGGACGCAGACAAACCACGCTTTGTGCTCTTCTTTGATGAAGCCCACTTGCTGTTCAAGGACACGCCCAAAACGCTGATTGACCGCATCGAACAGGTGGTGCGGCTGATCCGCTCCAAGGGCGTCGGTGTGTATTTCATTACCCAGAGCCCGCTGGATGTACCCGAGGCAGTTCTGGGACAGCTGGGTAACCGGGTACAGCACGCGCTGCGCGCATTCACCCCCAGGGATCAACGGGCCGTGCGCACCGCAGCGCAGACCTTTCGCAGCAACCCTGGACTGGATACCGAAACCGTCATTACCGAACTGGGCGTTGGCGAAGCGCTGGTGTCGGTGCTTGACCATAAGGGCGTGCCCACTCCGGTCCAGCGCGTGCTGATCCGCCCGCCTGCCAGCCAGATGGGGCCGATTACCGATCAGGAGCGCAACACGCTGATCCAGCAATCGGTGCTGGCCGGGGTGTTTGATGAGGTGCTCGACCGCGAATCAGCCTATGAAATTCTGCAGCAGCAGGCTGAACGCGCCCTGTCTGAAGAAACCGTCGTCACCCGCAGCCAAACCGAAGCCAAAAAACCCCGCAAGCCTGCGGCAGAGAAATCCGTCATGGGAGACTTTTTCAAACAGGCCGGACGCAGCGCCATGCGCTCCTTCGGCACGCAGCTTGGCAGGCAGATCATGCGCGGGCTGTTGGGGTCGTTGAAGGGGAAGTAGGGCTGTCGGTGTTCAGCGACTACGGAAGATAAGCATCCTGGGTACGAACGAACTCATCAAACTCCGCTGAATTGTAGATCGTCAGACAAGCATGGAAGGCGCTATTGCCGTTGCCCGCTTTCATTGCCGAGCCCGCAGCCGGATAGCGAGCTACGACGAAATTGCGCGTCGCCTGGTAAGGATCGTGGAGGGTATTCAGGCTTTCTTCATCCTGCAGAATCTGGTGCCTGCCTTTGCCCATGAAATGATAAGCACGGCTGGCGCTGGCGAGATCTTCACGCAGCGCGGAGTCATCTCTTGGCAAGTTCTCCAACAGGCAACGGCTGAGCCCATAGTTTTTCAGCGATTGCCTGGCTTCTTCGAGAGTTGTGTCGTTCAGACCCGTGGCGCAGCCTGACACCAGCAGTGCCGCCAATAGCAGGGCTTTCATTATTTCAGCTCCCAATAAAGTATCCGCACGGGCGAAACGCTGGGGTTGCGGTAGGAACTGCTGGCAGGGTTCTGGTAATCGGAGCCATCACCTGTAGCGCTTCCGTCCCAAAGTGTGACATGCCCGGTTGCATCGCCCCAGCCCTGTACCTCGATAACAATCAGACCCTTGAGGCCGTTGAGTGTAGCGGACTGAGCAGGAGTGAGAGTTTTGTCCGGCTGTCCCCAGTTGTGCCGTATGAAGTCAATCACACCCGTGACCCTCATTATGTAAGGCAAGCCGTCGCCGCCGCGGACGCGGTAGATATTGGTGCGGGGAGTGATAGTGCCGGAGGGGACTTGATAACTTCCGTAATTGAAGGCTCTGCTCATGCGCAGCGCGCAGGCATTGGTATAGTCGTCGGGGTTGCCGCGACGCAGTGCGGCGACGTTGCCACCGACCAGGTCATAAACGCCCTGATAATCCATCATTCCAACTTCGGCATAGGCGTTTCAAAGGTCATCGAAACGAGGCCTTTTGATAATGATGCTGGATGAGACATTTCCGGCGGATACTGTCAGGGTGTTTGGCATTCAGATATCTCCCTGCAGTGACAACGAACGAGAGGTGAATGCCGCAGGTATAAACACCTTGCCGTCATTGCCCACGCGCCCACTGAATGCAGCGTCTACTACCCCGGCAACAGCTATTTCGACAACGTCACCTGGGGCAAAGCCGGACGTGTCGGCGTGGAGATTTACATCGGTGTAGAAACGAGAGTTGTCACCAAGCGGCGTCCGGTCTTTGCCAAAGGTGAAGTAAAGACGATCGACTGACTTGTTGGCCGGTTTGACTCCGCCACTAAGACCCAATGCCGAAGCCGGCGAGTCTGAGTGAACATTGCTGACGCGAATGGTGCCGTGTGGCAGTAACGTATTAGAACCGGGGGGGCACCCGCAGGCTACATAATCGCCCGCCCGAGCAGCCGGTCCAGCGGGCAGGTTCACGGTCCTGCCGCCCACCGCCACAATTTCGCCAATACCTTGGTTGCACGCGGGGCAAGTAGCCTTGTGACCCACTGAGCTGGCTACCAGACCGTCAAACACAAGGCCTTGGTTACCCTCAATTACCTCACCGCCGGTTGAAGTTTTGGAACCGATCCCAATGCTGAGCATGACGTGTGACACTCCATGTGAACAATATCCAACCTGTCTGTAATCAGGCTTGGCAGCCAGCTTTGCAGCGTTCGGCCGTCTTCCATGGTAGATGACCTTAATGGGTGATGAGGTTAGGTCAATTTCTGACAGGCCGCATTGTAGCTAGGTCACAATTTGATTGAGCGTTCTACCGCGGAGAGCTACCGGGACGGTCATCAGCCTAGCTGACGCCTTTGTAGTAGCCACCTGTTACCCGCAGCCATGCGTTCCCGTGCATGCTGGCCCCATCATAAACAGGAGGGCCGAACATGAGTGCCAAGAAACTACTGCTGCTGGCTGGTGACTTCACCGAAGACTATGAAACCATGGTGCCGTTTCAGGCGCTGACCATGTTGGGTTATGAGGTGCACACGGTGTGTCCGGACAAGAAAGCCGGGGACACGGTGCGTACTGCGATTCATGACTTCGAAGGTGATCAGACCTACACCGAGAAGCCGGGGCATAACTTCGCGCTGAACTATGATTTCGACAAGGTGAAGGTTGAGGACTACGTCGGCCTGGTAGTACCGGGCGGCAGGGCGCCGGAATATCTGCGGTTGAACCAGCGGGTCATCGAGATCGTGCAGCAGTTCAACACGGCCCAGAAGCCGATCGCCGCGGTATGTCACGGTCCGCAGTTATTGGCAGCGGCTGGCGTACTGGAAGGCCGGGAATGCAGTGCGTATCCAGCCTGCGGACCGGATGTAAAAATGGCCGGCGGCACCTATATGGATATTCCCGTCGATCAGGTGCACGTGCAGGGTAACCTGGTCACAGCACCCGCCTGGCCGTCGCACCCAGCGTGGCTGGCCGCTTTCGTTAAACTGCTGGGCGCTCAGATAACTCTCTAATCAGGTGATAGCCGCATGTGTGAGCTTTACGTCAAAGCTGATCCGATTCTGTATGAGTCACGTTCGCGCTCACTGCGCATACGTGGCGTGGTGACCACGCTGCGGCTGGAGAATCAGTTCTGGCAGATCCTGCAGGAAATCGCCGAAGTTGATGGCATGACCACCAACCAGCTGATCACAAAACTCTATGAAGAGATCATGGAACTGCGAGGCGAAGTGGTTAACTTCGCCTCGTTCCTGCGGGTCAGCTGCACCCGTTATCTGGCACAGCGCGAAGCGCGCCCGGTGCCCTTGACGGTTGTGCGAACCGCCGCAGGCTAACGCGACCGGGCAGGGGCGATTACGGCGCCAGAGGCAACTGGCGCTTGTGCGCGGTCATATCGTAGCGCTCGATGATCTTTCTCGCGGTCACGTCATCCACCGGATGGCCCAGCAGAAAGGCATCGATCTGCTCATAGCTCAGCCCGTATGCATCCTCATCCGGACGGCCGGGTTCCAGCTCTTCAAGGTCGGCGGTGGGAATCTTGCCGACCAGATGAGAAGGCGCACCCAGTTCCGCAGCGATACGCCGAACCTGACCTTTGACCAGCCCTGTCAGCGGCGCCAGGTCACAAGCGCCGTCACCGAACTTGGTGAAAAAGCCCATTACTGCTTCAGCAGCATGGTCAGTCCCGACCACCAATCCATTTACGAAATTGGCCAGCGCATACTGCGCCACCATGCGGGTGCGGGCCTTCACGTTGCCCTTGGCGAAGTCACGCTTGGCTGCATCCACCGGCTCGTCAGCGAAGTCTTCCATCAGTGCGTCCACAGAGCCCTTTATGTCGACCGTGCGAATCTGATCAGGCTGGATGAAATCCAGTGCCGCCTGCGCATCGTGTTCATCCATCTGCACCCCATAGGGCAGGCGCATGGCATAGAAAGTAGCCTCATAGCCTTCCTGACGAAGGGATTCAACAGCCAACTGGCACAGCCTGCCGCCAGTCGTTGAATCCACACCCCCGCTGATTCCCAGCACCAGCGCCCGCGTACCGGAGCGGCGCACGGTGTCCTTGATGAATTCGATCCGCCGCTCGATCTCCTGCTTCAGCTCAGTGGCTTCCTTCAGGTTGGGGTTCACTTGCAGTGCGCTGCGGATTTCAGAGCCCCGACTTGCTGCAGTGTTCATGCTTGTCTCCTTGGTATTCGGTACGGAAATGCCCAACGGCCTGATAGTTCGACACGATAAACGAGGTTAGTGCCGACACCAAGACGGTGTGTGTGCCATGCAAGCGTCACGCCGAGGTGTGTTGGTGGTGGTTTTCGGCCTGCTGGGAGTTCTCTTCGTAGGTCCAGGCTCGGTCGTCTGGCTGGGGTTGCATTGGTGTATTTGCTTAACCGAAGGGTGAACCTACATAGCGCCTGAAAGGCGTTTCCCTGGTGGCTGCGGTCGGAGCGCTCAGCCTGCTCATAATCAGGCGGATTACTGGATTGCGCTAATTATCTCGGGCAGTTGAGCGAACGAGCGAGCGGACAAACTGAGCAGGAATCTGAACATGGCGCGGTTGATCGAGCGAAGGGCGCAGGACGATTGATTCGCCGAAGGACCAAACCACGTGCACGTCCCTTAGCGTGCAGTCCTCGGAGACTCCAAGCTCGCTGAGGTCACGGTCGCAGAACGCCGGATCGAGGATAATCATCTCCGCTTCGTATGCTCCAAGGCCCAAACTCTTGACGGTCTTTTCAGGCAGCGTTGTAAGCAAGCCGCTATAGCCCGCCAAGAGGATTCCAAAAAACAGGCCAAAATGGAAAGCAGCGCTCCAGCCTGCAAAATGAGCCATCGAACAGATCGATACCAGACAGGCGATGATCAGCGGCACCGCCCAAAGGATCGGGTAATGCCAGAAGGTGTTCAGTTGCTGGACGATGGGCAGGCTGCTTTGGAACACGAGCGATAACAAGACAACAAAAATGAGCAGTGCTAAGTAAGCGGCCCAGCTGTAATTCCAGAAACTCCAGCGAGGCAGCTCGAAACGTATCTGCAGCGCAATGCCGAAGCCTAGCGCGACAAATGCGGGCCATAGCAAAACGGTGGTGAGGAAGAGACTCGGGGCGAGCGCTAGCACTGTCATCATGCCGAGGGCTGCTACGCAGAAAGGTCCGAAATACGCTAACCCTACGAGTTGCCACACGGTTCTTATGCGCGCATTTTCCGAATAGGGCAACGCGTACATAAGCTCTTCCTTGACCTTCTTGGTGTTAAGACACCAGTGAAAAATGGCGGCCCCCGGCGCGACCATTGTGATGATGACTACGCCGACGATAGCGAATCCAATGCAAGCCGCTGCCAATAATAGCGACGAGAACTGGAACAGATCGAAACTGGGAAAAAAGCGATTTCGGTAGAAATACAACAGAAAGATGCCAAATCCAACGAGGGGAGGGAGCGCTTTCGCAAGCAAGGCGCCATACTTGTTGAGAAGAGCGGGAGAGACTCGAAGTACGACTTCAATCGCGTCCTCGCTGGGCGGGCGATCGCTCCATTTTTGCATGTGGCTTCCTTGCTGGTTTGCTGAGAGACGATCATATCCTTAGCGTACTCCCTGAGCTATCCTGGCGATGCCTTACGCTATTGTTGAAGTCGTGAGCGTTTTCATTACGGAACGAGAAGGAAGTCCGTTTTGTCGCAAGTACGCTGGACCGCCGAAGAGCTCAAATTAGCTTTTTACTTGTATTGCCAGCTTCCGTTCGGTCGCCTCCATCGAGGGAACCCAGACATCATCCGCCTGGGGCAACGCCTTGGCAGGACGCCCTCATCGGTAGCAATGAAACTTGTCAACTTCGCCAGCCTCGATCCTGCGATTACCGGAACGGGGCGGAAGGGCTTATCCGGCGCTTCAAAGTTCGACCGAGTCATTTGGGAACAATTCAATGACGATTGGCAGGGCTTGGTAGATGAATGCAGTGCGCTACTCGCATCGCCTGAAGACGTTTCGCCAGTTGATTACCCAAAGGTCGCTGAAGCCGCCGCCAATTACTTTGGCGAAACGCGGGAGGCTCAGGTTCAAATACGAGTTCGACAGAGCTTCTTCCGCAAAGCCGTACTGGCAAGCTACGGCGGGAAGTGCTGCATGTCTGGCTTAAGCGAGCCGCGACTGCTTCTGGCAAGCCATATCGTCCCGTGGAGCGTCGACACCGCAAATCGACTAAACCCAGCAAACGGCCTCTGTCTTTCAGCTCTCCATGACCGGGCGTTTGACCAGGGGCTTATTGCGTTGACTGATGAGTTCACTGTGATGGTGAGTGACGAGCTGAAGGCAAAGGCAACCGCTGATTCGTTTGCGCGGTCTGCTTTGGTGGGGCTGGAGGGGGCTGACATCGTGTTGCCTGAGCGGTTTATGCCGGATCACGGGTTTGTTAGATGGCATCGGGAGAATTTGTTTCTTGGGTAGGGTTCAGGCCGCTATCGACCCAAAGCGGTCATTCGTGACGGATCGAAACCGACCAGAAGCGGCCTGAAAAGCGACCGCTCGCGCACGAATGAGTCTGAACTTGGCCAGACTATAGACCTGCCAAATTGAGGAGAGTTATGGGCGAGCAATAGATTTCGCCCTGCTTTGCAGGGTCTCTGGCACTTAAAGCGATTACTTCTTGTAGTCCACGTGGAGCGTCGAGCTGAAAGGTTGCTTTCCAATTTCGTAATCAGGGTTCAGTGTCGCGAGGTTGTGAGCGGCGATGCCAACTCCGGCGAGCATGCCTATTGCAAGCGCTCCAAGTGCCACCGGAGCGCCAACAACGCTAGCCCCAGTAACGCCGGCAACACTTCCCATCGATAGCCTTCGAGCCCGCAAATATATTCTAACTGACATGTCCTGGTTTTCAATCGCCTGCTCAAGCCACGTCAACGTATTCGTGTAACGATTATATTCCTGGCATTCCAAGACAAAGCTCTCATGCGCTTTGATCTTTTCGATGATGAATTCATTGGTGACTTCAGAGATTTTATAAATGCCAACGTCCATGGAGAGAGTCCTTAAGTGTGTATATGCAGTTATCGGCCATGATCCAGCAACCTTTAAGGCATTCATTTAAAAGTCAGGCTAATAGTGGCCTCAGGAACCTCCCTATAGGCCAGGCGGTTCCAGGAATCAAGTGCAAGCTAGTTATTGATAAATAGGGGCTCCGAAAGCGGACAGATTTATTTTTAGGACAGACCGGCTGCTTCTGGCCGATAGCGGCCGGTGGAGCTAGCCAGCGCTTGGCCAATTTCACACCCGGCACCTAGTTGGTCGTTTCTACGTTCCTGACCCTTCACATGATTGCGCCAGCATCGCCATCGACGCCGGTTTTCGCGCTAAAAAGCGTCGAGCGCCACCGCGCTAAAACTCCGGCACTTCACCTCTTGCAATAGAGTTTCTGCAAGCTTCCAATTGTAGCCACAACAGATCTCAACCAGACTGTATCCATCCGATCGGTTCAAGCCGAGTTTTACTGTCGGCTGCGCAGCAGCTGACTTTTATCAAAGGAAACCCTTCATGATCCCGCTTTCTATTCTTGAACTTGGCCGTGTGCGCCAAGGGGCAGACGCACGTACTGCACTCAACGAGGCTCGCGCGCTGGCTCAGCATGCTGAGCGTCTGGGCTACCGCCGCATGTGGGTGGCTGAGCATCACAATATGCCGGGTGTGACGACGGCGGCGACTTCGGTCGTGATTGCTCACATTGCCGCCGGCACCAGCAGTATCCGCGTGGGCGCTGGCGGCATCATGCTGCCCAATCATGCGCCTTATGTGATCGCCGAGCAGTTCGGCACCCTGGAAACCCTGTTTCCCGGACGCATCGATCTCGGTCTGGGCCGTGCGCCGGGGACTGATCAGATGACGTTGCGCGCCTTGCGCCGCAATCCGGCCAATGCCGAGAATTTTCCCCAGGATGTTCAAGAGCTACAGCAATTTCTGGGGCCCAGACAGGCCGGACGGGGCATCGAGGCCATACCTGGCGTGGACACCAATGTGCCGCTCTGGATTCTGGGCTCCAGCCTGTTCGGTGCGCAGTTGGCGGCGGCACTGGGGCTGCCGTACGGCTTCGCATCGCATTTCGCGCCCCAGGCGCTTCACCAGGCATTGGATGTTTATCGGTCGACCTTCAAGCCATCGGCGCAGGCGGACAAGCCCTACGCGCTGGTCGGGGTTAACGTGATCGCAGCCGAGACGGATGAGGAGGCGCGTTTTCTCGCTACCTCACAGCAGATGTCGTTCGCCGATCTGTTTCGCGGGACACGCGGCCTGATGCAGCCACCGATCGAGGATATCGAGACCTACTGGACGCCCCAGGAAAAGTACCAGGCGGGGCAGATGCTCAGTTGCAGTGTGGTTGGCAGCCGAGAAACCGTCCGCCGCGGCCTTCAACAGCTGATTGCGGAAACCGGAGCGGACGAACTGATGATCGTCTGTGATATCTTCGATCCGGAGAAGCGGCTGATGTCGGTGCAGCTCATTGCAGAGGCTCTGCAGGAGGGTTGATGGCCGAAGGATAAGCCAGCGGTGTGCGGAATGTCCGAGTGAAGGCGAGTATTGGCGTAGTGCAGGCGCGCTACACCCCCAGGAGCGCATTTGAGTTGCGAGCCTCGAGTATGCCGCTCAGTTACCGCCCCGCTGGATAGGGGCTCCTTGCTCATTTAACAGTTCCCGACGTTTCAGGAGACTGAACCGGCACCGCCTGCGGCTCGCCGACGGCCCATTCCTTGGGAAAGCGACGTATCAGCAATGTCATCCCAAAACCCACCGACAAAACCACAAAGGTGAAGCTGAACGCGGCGGTAAAGCCGCCGGTGGTTTCGATCAGCCAGCCGGCGATGGCGGGGCCGAGAAACTGGCCGAAGGCAAAAAACAGCGTGGCGAAGCTGAACGCGATAGGGATGTAGCGGGGCGCGACCTGATCGGTTGCGCTGGTCTGGATCATGGCGAACAAGCCGTTCACCGAAGCGCCCATCACCATGAAGTGAAAGAAGAAGTAGGGCAGGGTCTGACCGGTGAGGGGTAAGCCCATGCCCACGATCACCAGAAAGATGCACAGCGCCAGTGCGTTGCCCCGGCCCCATTTGTCCGACAACCAGCCCCACAGTGGCCCGGCGGCTATGGACATCAGGCCCATCATGGCCATGAAGCGTCCCGCTATGGCTTCGTTATGGCCGCTTTCGACCATGAAACTGACCATGAATACGGTTTGGACGATATAGCCCAGACCGATAATGCCGTAGGTGGTGGCGACGATCAACACGCGTGGGTTGCGGTAGATGCGCCACTTTTCATCCGACGGCAGCTGGCCGGCAGCGCTGGCCGGGGCCTTTGGCGGATTGCGTACGAACAGTCCGATCATGACGGCTACAGACAGAGCCGCGCAAGCAAACAGGCCCCAGCTGACCCGCCAGCCCTGCTCGCCAAATGTGCTGAACAGAAAGGGTACCAGGACGCCGGAGATCAGAATGCTGATACCGACACCACTGGTCATGCAACCAATCACCAGCCCCCGTTGATCCGGATACCAGGTTGCCAACAGCGCCACCATGGGCGCGAAAGCAAACGCGGTGCCGAAGCCGAGCAAGCCCATCAGGAGCATCACCAGCCAGTAGTTGGTGGCGATTGCCAGGCCCAAGAACCCCGTGGCAACTGTCAGCATGCCGAACATGACCGAAGATTTTGCTCCCCAGCGGGCAGCGGCCAGGCCGCCGGCCAGCACAAAGGACACATAGCACAGGGCGGTTACGGTACTGAGAATACCGGCTTGCTGGTAGGACAGGCCAAGGTCAGCGCGCATTGCCGGCAGGATGATGCCGTAGGCCAGGCGGGCGAACCCGATTACAACGAGGGAGGTGAGGGTGCCGCACAGCACGGTGAGGACCATGTTCGGGCGGTCGGCATTCTGGGACATCGGTGCTCTCTTTTCTTGTCTGACACTTCGCAGCCGGTCAGATTATCAGCTTTCCTTCGTGGTGGCCGAGTGTGACGTGGTTCTCGTTAACCCCAGGCCGAGCAAAGCCGTGACCAACACAGCGAACAGGGCGATGGATCCGGACGCGCCCAGTACCTGCAATGTGATCGCCGAAATCAGCAACAAGAGCGCGGGAAGGATGATGGCGATCCAGAGGGCCAGGCCGCGCAACATGATCAGTATCAGACCCAGGGTGGTCATAGCGGTGGGGTCGGGATGAATGCCGAATACCTCTGCCTGATACCACGATTTGCCGGTTAGCGGTCCCAGCAGCGGCAGCACGGTCAGGCCGAACAGGACGATTGCGATACCGATAACGGCCGGCGGGCTGGTGGGGTGGGATGCTCTATCCAGTCCAGACCCGGTCAGCGCTATCAAGACCAGCAACAAGCCCTGAGCGATGAGGGCGTAGCCAATATAACCGCCGGCCCAGTTGAGTTCTGCATAGCGCTGAATAAAGAACGCAACGCCAATGAATGCCCAGAGCGGAGCGTGCAGCAGGCAGGCAAGCCGAAGTCGGCCTTTCAGCGCGAGTACAACCGAGGCTGCGCCCAGCGCGACTGTCAGCAGGTGCAAAGGCCAGAACGTCTCGCCCATGCGCTCCAGCAGGCGGAAGTACACGTCTGCGGTGAAGGGGATGAAGTCCTGCAGTTGGTAGGTCGCCCACTCGTTCATAGCGACTTGATGTAGGCGGCCATTCGCTGCCGTGCCTCGGTTGAAGGCATGGGGCCCTGGCCAGCGCGCATGTTTTCATGCAGATGCTCGACCTTGGTGGTCGCAGGGATGGCGCAGCTAATCGCCGGGTGGCTGACAATAAACTTCAGCAGAAAATCCGCCCAGGTGGCGCAGCCGCATTCGGTTATCGCCCACTCTGGCAGTGGCGTGTTGCGGCCTTTGAGGTTTCTGATCAGGCTGCCGCCATCGTATGGCCGGTTGGCGATCACTCTGACGCCGCGTTCCTGCGCCAGCGGCAATAGCCGGTCTTCTGCGTCGCGGTTAGCGATGTTGTAGGTGAGCTGAACGAAGTCGATATCTTCTGATGTGATGATCTGTTCGATCTCCCGATGGCGACGGCCGTGGGAGGTCGTGATGCCGATATGGCCGATGCTGCCCTCGGTTTTCAGTTCCTTGAGCGCGGCCAGATGTTCGCGCCAGTCGGTCAGGTTGTGTACCTGCACAAGATCGAAGTGCTCGACATTCCAGCGGTCTTTTAACTCGGCCACCTGCTCGCGGGCTGAACCGCCAGCCGGGCTCCAGACTTTCTCTGCGGAAAACAGACTTTCAGGCGTGCCGAGCTGCTGTAACGCATAACCCATGACATCCGGCGCAGAGCCGTACATGGGTGAGGAGTCGATCAAGCCGCCGCCGTGTTGGAAAAACGCTTTCACCACCTCGGTGCGGGCATCAAGCATTTCCGGGTCGCTGCCCACATTGAAGGTGCGCCAGGTGCCCAGGCCGATGCGGGGGAGCGCCTTAGGCTGTCCGCTTGTGTTGGCCCGCAGCGATACAGAAGGAAGCAGCATAGAAGCCAACGCCACGCCGATGAGCTTGAGGCTTTGTCTGCGTGAGATGCGGTGGTTCATAGCGACCGCTTCCCGTTTCCATCAATCGGCGCCCTGTTGGCGACGCCTGCCTGGATATCAGTCTAGCCAACCCTGTTTGGGTCGACACCGGAGGCTAAACTGGTGTGTTCGGCATGTCGGCGGCCAGCCGTTCGAGGAACATCGCCAGTGCAACTTCCTCAGCTTTCAAACCCTTGCGCACGCGCGGCTTGGGCAGTTTGGTTAACTCGCCGAGGCTGAAATGCTCAAGCACGGCGGGGTGGATATAGCATTTGCGGCATACGGCGGGGGTGTTTCCCAGTTGCCTGGCAACCTCCTTGACCACCGCAACCACGTGCTGTTTTGCATGCGATTCTGGCTGCCATTCCAGCTCTCGGAGTACCGCCAGTGCGATCGCCGTTCCGGCCCAGGTGCGGTAATCCTTCGCCGTGAAGTCCGCCCCGGTAAGGCTGTGCAGGTAGTCATTGACGTCGGAGGAGGTGACGGTATGGCGCTCACCATTTTCGTCCAGATACTGGAAGAGATCCTGTCCCGGTAGTTCCTGGCAGCGTTTGACCACTCTGGCCAAACGTCGGTCTTTCACGCTGATCTGATGCTCGACGCCGCTTTTCCCGCGGAACTGGAACTTGATCTCACTGCCCTTGATATCGACATGGCGGGTGCGCAGGGTGGTCAGCCCGTAGGACTTGTTTTCTTTCGCGTACTGAGCATTGCCGACGCGAATGAGCGTGGCATCCAGCAGCATCACCACGGTTGCCAGGACTTTTTCGCGGGTGAACCCGGGCTCCGCCATTTTCGCTTCCAGCTGCTTGCGCAGTTTTGGCAGCGCCTTGCCGAAGGCTTGCAGGCGCGCATATTTGTCGGCATCGCGTACTTCCCGCCAGCGTGGGTGGTAGCGGTATTGTTTGCGCCCGCGAGCGTCGCGACCGGTGGCTTGCAGGTGCCCGCGCGGGTCTGAACAGATCCATACGTCGGTGTAGGCGGGCGGCACAGCCAAGGAATCGAGGCGTTTGATCTCGTCAGGGTCAGTGATGCGCTCACCCTTGGCACTGAAATAGCGGAACTTGCCGCGGTATTTCTTGCGGCTGATGCCGGGTTGGGTGTCGTCGACGTAATGCAGGTCGCGAGGCAGATCGGTTTGCAACGCGGAGTCGGGCATGGGTTGTTTCCCTGTCTACACTTCAGGCGGGTATATCTGATTGACCGCTGCGTTTTGCAGTTGTGCCAGTAAGGATGGGAACAAAGTGCTCAGTTTCGTTTCCTGGCCTGGGGTTGAGCCCATGACCGAACAGGCTTGACTGGCGTTCCTTCGATTAATGCCTGCGTTCGGTTATTTGAAGTTTACCGGTGAGGCGTTTGGATCGGGTCTGGCTGGCAATTGAAGCGGTTAGATTCCAGGCCCGAGGTCGACCGGTTCTCGTCTCAGTTCGCGTGAGATTGTCTCGATCCAGTCGTTATGCATTATTGGTCTGCACATCCTGATCACTGCTGGAGATCCAGAACATGCAGAAAGTTATCGCCGGCCTGCTGGTGCTTGTCGGCATTATCCATCTGCTCCCCGTTTCTGGTGTGCTCGGAGTGGACAGCCTGGCTGCCTTGTATGGCGTGTCGCTGGGCGAGCCCAACCTTGAGATCCTGATGCGGCATCGTGCAATTCTGTTTGGATTGCTTGGTCTGTTTCTGGTCTACGCGGCGTTCAGGCCGGGGCTGCAATTGCTGGCGATAGGTGCGGGCTTCATCAGTGTGGTGTCATTTATCGCCATCGCATGGGCGGTGGGGGATTACAACGAGGCGATCGGCAGGGTGGTGATGGCGGACGTGGTTGCGGCTGTTGCGCTTGTTGTTGCCGGGGCTGTGTGCGCTGTTAGTCGCAATGAAAAACGCGCCGGGGTGTAACCATTCGGCCGGGATTGCGGCGGTCTTGTTGAGTGTTGGGCGGTAGTCCGCGCAGGGGTGAATAATATTTATGTTGCTATGTCGCGGCGATGCTGTACATTGGGCGCCAGCTTGAAAGACAGTCTTTAGTTCAGATCTTTGCTTCGCAGTATCGCTAGTCGTGCTCGTCCTGAAGTGTCTAAGTTACCGCATCTCTCCAGCATTCCGGTCCATATGGGCCATCACTTGTCAATTCAGGATGTACATCATGTCTACTACCACTACTGGCACCGTAAAATGGTTTAACGAAGCAAAAGGCTTTGGTTTCATCGAACAGGCATCCGGTCCGGATGTGTTCGCACATTTCAGTGCCATCAGCGGCTCGGGTTTCAAAACCCTCGCTGAAGGTCAGCGCGTTGAGTTCACGCTCACGCAGGGCCAGAAAGGCCCGCAAGCTGAAAACATCGTCGCCGTCTAAGCCCCCGGGTGCCTTGAGCACCTGAGCGCGAAGAACCAAAAAGCCCAGCGAATGTTGGGCTTTTTGTTGGGCGGTCGATAAGCCTCAGTTGAGGCCGTGATGTAGCTAGCGAGGCACAGTATGGCTGTGCCCTGACCAGAGTCATCACGGTCTGGCGGTAGTCCGAATCAAACAGCTACCACCGATACCGGAATGCCGTTGAATACCGCGTTGCCGGACAGTACATCGACGACCTGATCATCAGTGATGTCGTTGACGTTGATGCCCGGATTGCTCTGCGCCACCCGCAGGCTCACACCTTCACGGTCATGACCCCAGCCATGGGGCAGGCTGACCACGCCCGGCATGATGTCGTCGCTGATTTGCACGCTGACCAGCAGCTCACCGGTGCGCGACATGATGCGTGCCTGCTTGCCGGTTTCCAGTCCCAGACGCGCGGCGTCGGCCGGGTTGATCATCAAAGCGCAGCGGTCGGACCCTTTCACCAGGCGCTGACTGTTGTGCATCCAGGAATTGTTGGTACGCAGGTCGCGACGACCGATCAGCATCAACTCACTGCGCTCAGTGCCGCGCAGATCAGCCAGGGCACGACCCAGGTCGGTGACCAGCTCGGTGGGTGTCAGGTGCAGCGTGTTGTCAGCGGTGAACAGGTAGCCGGGGAAGGACTCGCGCATCGGCCCCAGATCAAGGCCATGCGGGTAGCGCTTGAGTACTTCAAGGCTGAGCGGCTCGTCACGCTGCACCGGCTCGCCACTGTTGTATTCAGTAAAGCCCTGCCCATATGGCCCGGTTTTCAGGCCATGGTCGAGAATCTGTTCCGGGGTGGGTGCTTTGCGTGCCGGCGCGCCGTCGGGATTTTTCAGGGCCATGATCCGGTCGGTAAGACCCTGGACGATGTCCCAGTCACCACGCGCGTCTTCCGCCGGCTCGAACACAGGGTCACTGAAGCGTGCCAGATTGCGCACTGCGAGCATGTTGAAGACGATGTCGTACTGCTCGTGTTCCAGCGGGCCGGTAGGCGGCAGGATGATGTCGGCATGCCGTGAGGTTTCGTTCAGATAGAAATCGATCGAGACCATGAATTCGAGCTGTTCCAGCGCTTCATCCATTTGCCGCCCGTTGGGCGTGGACAGTACCGGGTTGCCCGCTACGCAGATAAAACCACGCACCTGACCTTCGCCAGGGGTGAGCATTTCCTCGGCGAGCGTGACGGCGGGGAAGTAGCTGTCAAATTCCGGCAAACCGCGGGCGCGGCTCTGATAGGTATTGAAGCTGCCCATGGGCCGGCTCTGCGCCTTGTTGAAAGCAGGCGTGGTGAACATCATGCCGCCAGGACGATCGAGGTTACCGGTCAGGATGTTCAGTACCAGCATCAGCCAGTGGTTGAGCGCGCCGTAGCTCTGAGTGGCGACACCCATGCGGCCGTAACACACGGCGCATTCGGCAGCCGCGAAGTCTTCGGCGATGCGTTTGATGTCTTCGACGGCAATCCCGCAACGGGCGCTGACCTGCTCAAGTGATATACCGTCGAACAGCGGCTCCAGAGCATCCCAGTTATCGGCCAGTTCCCGCAGGCGGCCGGGTTTGGTCAGGCCCTTGTCGAGCACGTGGCGGATCAGGCCGAGCAGGAAGAAGGCATCGGTACCCGGGCGGATAAACAGATGCTGGTCCACATAACGCGCAGACTCGGTGCGACGCGGATCAACGAGAATGATCTTGCCGCCGCGTTCGCGAATATTTTCCATGCGCTTGAGAATGTCGCCGGCTGTCATCAGGCTGCCATTGGATACCGCAGGGTTGGCGCCGAGCATCAGCATGTATTGGGTGCGGTCAATGTCCGGAATGGTAAACAGCGTGCTGTGACCGAACATCAGGTAGGACACCAGCTGATGCGGCATCTGATCCAGCGATGCGGCCGAGGAAATATTGCGGGTGCCAATGGCCTTGCGTAACGAGCCGGACGCCATCATCAGGCCAAGGTTATGGGACGCAGGATTACCCCAGTACCCGGCGATGGAATCGTTGCCGTGGCGCTGCTGAATATCGACCAGTTTGGCAGCAACCTTGTCCAGCGCGCTGTCCCAGTCGATGGGCAGCCACTCGCCGTTGACCTTTTCCAGCGGGGTGCGCAGGCGGTCCGGGTCGGTGTGCAGGTCCTGCAGGGAATAGCCCTTGGGGCAGATGTGCCCCAGGCTGTGCGGATCGTCCGGATCACCGGCGATGGACAGAATCTGCTCGCCCTGGGTTTTGATGACCACGCCGCACATGGCTTCACATAGCGTGCACGCACGATGGTGGGTTTTTACCGGCATCCGCGCCTGCTCGGCCTCGCGTGCGCGCGCGTCGCGGATGACTGTCAGCATCTCTTCGATATTGACGATCTTGCGGCGTGTCCGCCCCTGGGACCGACCGCGAGCCTGTTCGTGCTGATCCAGCAGACGCCAGTCTGCCAGGCTGACGGTGTCCACCTGTCGGGCTTTCAGCAGCATATCAATGTCTTCGTCACCGACGGCCGGCAGGCTGCTGCCCAGATCATCCAGAAGGCGCTGTACGCTTTCGGTCGCACACTGACGGTTGCTGCCGATCACGCCGCTGGCGCCGCGTTTGATCCAGCCTGCAACATAATCGCGGGCGTCAGCGTGGCCAGTGATGCGTCCCTGCTCGTGCTGAATCACGCCACGGCCAGTATCGAAGGGCAGCTCGTCAATGGCTGAGCCCTGATAGCCGATGGCGTGCACCACAAGGCTGGCCGGTATATCCAGCGTCTGTTCAGAGAGGCGGGCTATCAGATCGCCCTGATCATTGCGGACCAGTTCGGTGCGTTGCGCATGCACGGTGCTGACCTGGCCGTTGTCGGCGCTGAAGCCGGTCGGGCTGGTATAAAACATGAAGCGAATGCGCTTGCCTTCAGCCTGTGGGCGAGCCGCGATTTCACGCAACAGGATGAGGTTCTGACGCGCCTCGGCGAATTCGGGCTGCTCAAGCTGGCGCGCGGTGGCGTCGTCCAGCTCAAGATCTGCCGGATCGACCAGCAATTGCAGGCCATCAATGCCCATCAGCTGCTCGAGTTCCTTGGGTGTGAAAGCGGCCTGTGCCGGACCACGGCGAGCCAGCAGACGTACTTCTTCAATGCCACTGGCGGCCAGAGCATGCAGTGCGTCATCTGCAATATCGGTCTTGGCCAGTTGATCTTGTGGCAGCACCAGCAGGCGGGCGATATCCAGCGCCACGTTACCGATGCCGATGATTACCGCCGTGGGGCCAGCCAGCGCAGGGGCAAGCTGGGCTTCGTCAGGATGGCCGTTGTACCAGCCGACAAAGTTGGACGAGCCGAATATGTTCTTGCTGTCTGCACCCGGCAGACTGAGCGCTCGGCTCTGGGAGCCGCCGGTGGCGTATACCACGCCATGGTAGTGCTGGCGCAGCTCGGCGCTGGATAGATCCTGGCCGATGTGCACGTTACCGAAGAAGCGGAATTGCGCCGACTCAGCGATGCGCTCGAAACCGGCTGTAACGGACTTGATGCGCGGGTGGTCGGGCGCCACACCGTAGCGGACCAGGCCGAATGGCGTCGGCAGGCGCTCGAACATGTCGATACGCGCCGCAGGCATCTGCTTCATCAGGGCCTCTGCGGCGTAAAAGCCGCTGGGGCCCGAGCCGACAATGGCAAAGCGAGCGGGCAGGCGGGCGAGTGGGCTCGCTGCATGCTGGCCGGTCTGGATGCTTTCGCGAATGACCGGATGTGTCTTGGCGCCTTCCGCGTTCAACGTAATAAAGGACTGTTGATCTTCCGGCACCATGCTGCGCGGGAAAATCGCGCCTTCGGGGCAGGCCGAGACGCAGGCGTTGCAATCGATGCAGGTGTCGGGGTCAATGAACAGCATTTCCGGCGCTTCGCGGAAAGCCTCGACCGGGCACACATCAACGCAACTGGTGTGTTTATTGCCGATACAGCTCTGGGTCACTACGTATGCCATGGTCCGCTCCGCACGAGGGCTGGAAAAGGCAATATGATATGTCGGCACAGGCAGATTCGTATTGGCAGGAAGTGCCCGATTGACATTTCGTGCCAGCTTCCTGATAGTGCGTTTCATGATCAGAACCGATTCCATTCCTTCCGGCTTTATAGAGACGCTGCGCAATTATGTGCGCGAGCGAAACCTGCCAGCGCCCGCACTGATGGGCCAGCTGGATAGCGGATTGGAATTGCCAAGCGTGTCAGCCCTGCAGTTTTGCGAGTTGCTGGAGTCGGTATCGCAGCTCGATCCGGTTCAGGCGCTAGGCATTCGATTGGGGTTGGCGGCCGAGCCTCGGCAGTTTGGTGTGGTGGGCTATATGGTGTCGTCCTGCGGCACGCTGGGCCAGGCACTGGCGCGCTACGATCGTTATCACGCATTGCTGCAGGAAGGGCTGACTTCTCGCGCCCGGCTAAAGGACGGCGTGCTGCACATGCGCTGGACCCAGGCAGTGGCCAATACGCCACCGGCTACCGAGTTCAGCCTGGCGGTTTTTGTCGCCCTGTGCCAGGCGCTCATTGGCCGGCCGGTGACCCCGGTTAGGGCAGGGTTGCCCTTTGCCCGGCCGCAGGATACGAACGTGTACCAGGCGCTGCTAGGCTGCCCGGTGGACTTCGATTGCAAGGCGATCGAATTGGCCCTGCCGGCGCACCTGTTAGCGCTGCCGGTTTCAAGCAAGGATCCTTACTTGTTGCGGCTTCTGGAGCAGCAGGCCCAGGCGCTGCTGAAGCAACAACCCCGGTTTGCAGGTGAGCAGGCGGGGGCGTTCTTTTCGCAGGTGCAGGAGCAGATCGTCGAATCGATGAAGAACGGTGATGTCAGCGCGGAATTGGTCGCAGCTGCCCTCGGGTGTTCCCTGCGTACTTTTTACCGTCAGCTACGCAGCGCCGGATACAGTTACCGCGGTCTTCTGGCACACACCCGCCACACTCTGGCCCGACAGTATCTGGCAGACCCGGCGCTGGCCCAGACAGATGTGGCATTGCTGCTGGGCTATTCCGAGCAAAGCTCTTTCATCCGTGCCTTCCGCAGTTGGACCGGCATGACGCCGGGCGAATACCGTGGCGGCTTGGTGCGCGATGTCGAAGCGGGTGGATTGGGACTCGACGCGCTACCGCTTTGAATTGAATCACGCGGGTTGCAAACAGGGCGCACGGACTGCTGGAGGGTGCGGCGCTGATGTTACAATGCCGCGCTCTGTTAGATAGATCGCGACCGAGGGAAACGTGGACGAAAATGAACGCATTCTGATTGTCGAGGATGACTTGAAGCTTGCTTCCCTGATTGCCGATTTCCTCAGCGCTCAAGGCTTGCAGGCAGCAATAGAATCTGACGGCGGCAAGGCAGTCGAGCGGGTGCTGAAGCAGACCCCGGATCTGGTGGTGCTGGATCTGATGCTGCCAGGAGAAGACGGCCTTTCCATTTGCAGGCGTCTACGCGAAGCAGGTTACGCCCGTCCAATTCTCATGCTCACAGCACGCAGCGATGATAAGGATCACATCCAGGGGCTGGAGCTTGGCGCGGATGATTATGTGAACAAGCCGGTACGGCCGCAGGTACTGTTGGCGCGTATTCGAGCGCTATTGCGGCGCAGGGGCGAGGTCGAGCAACAACCTGAGCAGCCGCCGAGCAGACTGCAGTTTGATTCGCTGATTATCGACAGTACCCGCCGCGAAGCCTGGCTTAATTCTGAGTTGATCGACCTCACCGGAGCCGAGTTTGACCTGCTCTGGTTGCTCGCGAGCAACGCAGGCCGGGTGTTGAGCCGGGAGGAAACCTTCGTCGCATTGCGTGGCATCGGTTACGACGGCCAGGACCGCTCGATTGACGTGCGTATCTCGAAAATCCGTCCCAAGATCGGCGATGATCCTGAGCAGCCACGGATCATAAAGACCGTTCGCAGCAAAGGTTATCTGTTCGTCGCGCCCGAGACTGCCGCCCAGTGAACTCGATTTTCTTCCGGGTTTATGGCGGAATCCTGGCGGTATTGATCACGGTGCTGTTGCTGGGGTTGGCGGCCATCTGGCTGGTCAACGATATACGTACGGAAGAGTACCGCGAGCGCATCGCCACGGGTACGTTCCGGCTGATGGCCGATAACCTTGAGAATATGGATCACGCCGAACGCCTGCGTGCCCTGGCGGCTTGGACGCGGTTGATCGGTGTACCCCTCGAAATGAAGCACGTCGACGAACTTGATCTTGAGACCAGCGCCTGGTCCCGGTTGACCAAGGGACGCGTGCTGGTACGACCTTCACGTAATCCGCGTCTGCAAGTCCATGCGCTGGTGAATCAGGCAGAAGGAGTGGTGTTAACAGCGGCGATTCACCGTGTATCCGAACAGTTGGGCAGGGCTACGCTGTTTCTGGTTGCTGATGAACTGGTCCGTTATCCCGAAGGCGACATGCCGGGTCGGCTGCAACAGCTCAGGGGCGACAAGGGCTTTGGTTATCCGCTGCGCCTGACTCCGGCTCGCGAGGCTGACCTGGATCCTGATCAGCGTCGCCGGCTGGAGGAAAGCGATACCGTAATGACCCTCGGGCCGGACGGCGATTCAGTGCTACTTTATCTGAAAATACCGGACAGCCAGTGGATTCTGAGTCTCGGTCCGCTGTATCAGATGAACGAATACCCCGCAGGTCTCTTGTTAATCACCGGTATGTTGATGCTGGCGCTCTGCGGCTTGCTTATCTATTTGTTGGTCCGGCAGTTGGAAAGACGTTTGCTGACACTTGAGTCCGCGGCAGCGCATATCACCGCAGGCAACCTGAACGCGCGGGTGGATGCCCGAGGGAACGATGCGGTGGGCCGTCTGGCCCGGGCATTCAACCGGATGGCGACGCATCTTCAACGTTTGATGCGTATTCAACAGGAGATGATCGGCGCGGTATCCCACGAATTACGCACGCCCGTGGCGCGGTTGCGGTTCGGTCTGGAAATGGTCGATACCGCGGTAAGGCCGGAAGATCGACGAAAGTATGTAGAAGGCATGGATGCCGATCTCAACGAGCTGGACGGTCTGGTGGACGAAATTCTGGTGTACGCGCGACTGGATCAGGACGCGCCCGAACTGACCTTCAAGCGTACCAACGTCCCTGCGATGGTGGATCAGATAGTCAGCGAACTGGCTCCGCTGAATCAACAGCTTGAGGTGCGCCACGATGACCATTCGATGGGCAGGGCGCTTCACGTTGAAGCCGAATCGCGCTATCTGCAGCGCGCCGTCGCCAATCTGGTGACCAACGCGATGCGCTACGCCAAGAGCCGCGTACTGGTTACTACTCAAGTGCAGTATGAGCGCTGCATCATCATGGTGGAGGATGATGGTCCGGGCATTGATGAGGACTTTCGGGAACGAATCTTTACGCCATTCCTGCGCCTGGACGATAGTCGCACTCGCTCATCCGGCGGTTACGGACTCGGGCTGGCTATCGTGCGTAGAATTATCTATTGGCATCAGGGAAGCGCTCGGGTTGAGCGCTCCACCACGTTGGATGGTGCGGCCTTTATTCTGGATTGGCCGCTGCGTCGAAGCTAGAAATGTCTAGCGGCTGTGACCGTTGACCAGTAGCCGGAACGCCGTCTCAGCCTGTTTTGCATCAGGCGTGCGGCCGCAGATCAGGTCGCAGTAGATGGCACTCTCACCGATACGGATGATGAAATAAGCCAGGCTCTCGGCGTCCATTTCAGGGTTGATCCTGCCGGCTTGTATTTCCTGTTCGAACAGTTTGCGCCAGGTCTCGATCAAGCGGTTTTGTAGGCCTGCCACGTTGGATGTCAGTAACTGCAGCCCCCATTGCGGTTCGGCGTGCAGGAAGTTGTGCATGGGCTTTGCTTCGATCAGAGCAACGTTGATGTCGTTGTAGATCCGAGACAGAAAATCGATGCCTTCGAGCTTGGGATCCTGCTGCGCGCGTTCGATCGCCTCGTCATAGATTTCCTTGTAGAGCGACCAGAGAATCTCGCCCATCAGCAAATCCTTGTTGCCCACCCAGCGCATCAGCGTCGCCCGACCGATATCCAATTCTTCTGCCAGCAATGAAAGATTCAGCCTACGACCCTCCAACCACCACCGTCTCGCCATGCGAAAGGCACTCAACGGCGTCGCGCGTTCATCTGATTTACGCTGCGAGAGTGCCAGGGCCAACGGGGTGTTCGGCTTGCTCATATTGACTGCCTATTTGATAGCGGGATGGTCATTGTTGGCGCCTATAGTAGCAAGGCTGATACCAAGAATAGAAGTGTCCCGGATTTGGCGCACGTAGCAAATGCTGCTTCGCGTGTTTATTGGTGCGCTTCGCACACACTCCGCAGTTTAGTGCCTTGTCAATATGCAGTGGTTGTTTGTATCCGCTTCGGCCGGGTTGCCACTTTGTCTGCCGGGCGATCAGTCAGGTCATGACTTGCTGGTCGGGATATAGTCAGCCTGATTGTGAGGGCAAGA
This sequence comes from Pseudomonas sp. gcc21, assembly GCF_012844345.1. Classification (NCBI taxonomy): domain Bacteria; kingdom Pseudomonadati; phylum Pseudomonadota; class Gammaproteobacteria; order Pseudomonadales; family Pseudomonadaceae; genus Pseudomonas; species Pseudomonas sp. gcc21. The sequence continues at coordinate 517,486 of NZ_CP051625.1, forward strand.
GAAAAGCCGGCTATCGGATGATAGCCGGCTGTCGGTCATGCTGTGCTTTAGCTCGTCAGAGCCTGATATCAGTTGAAATTCTTCTTCTGAACGTCCCAGTCACGTGATGTGCACAGTGTGCAGTCGGAGCCTTCGAAGACACCGGCAGCGTTCTGATCGCCCATCAACTGGTAGCGATACCAGGCGGTAGAGGGCCCACGATAACCACCGGCATCGCCCACGGGTTCGAAGTGATCGACTCCCTGCAGCTCACCCCAGAAAACCGGAACGTTTGCGTTGCGGAAAACGGGACGTCCGTTCAATGTCGAGCCTGCCAGCGTATCGTCGCTGCCGGTCATGAGGAACATCGGACCATTCTGATTGCGCTGCGAAGACGATACATGGCCCAGGCCGAGCACGTATGGCTGGAAGGGTGCTGTGGTAGTGATGCGTGGGTCCTGGCCGGCCATGATGGTGCCGCCACCGCCTTGCGAATGGCCGGATGCGCCGACACGGTTCAGATCAAGCTTGCCGCCATAGGTGCCACCGCTGCGGCCGTTCTGTTGGACCAGATAGTCGAGGCAGGCAATCATTTCCTCTCCGCTGCCGGCATTGGCCGTCGTGGCTGCGGCTACGACGAAACCGTGGCTTGCCCAATGCTCATGCAGACCGGCGTAGGTTGTCGCACCACCACCCGTACCGTTACCCCAGATGATGATCGGGTGTTTAAGGCCGTCTTCGCCAAGAGTGCGCGGGCGCGAGATACGGCAGCTCGGGCCTTCGCTGTTAGCGGTTGTAGCAAACGGGCCGTCCGCAGCGAAATCGCTTACTGCTGGAAAGCCGGAATCGACCGGTAGATCGCCTGGAGGATTCTGACCGGGAGGGTTGCCAGCCAGTGCGCTGGCGGACAGTGCAAGACCGAGGGTAAGAGCGGAAAGCTTCATTACAGGTAAATTCATCATGATCTCTCTTAGCATTATTGTAGGGATAATTCGAACCTAGGATCTTCCCTGACATCTGCTGCGCTCATTGCGAGTACGAAACTAGCCGTGAGTGAATCAACATTCACTCGCCCAAAAGGGTGAATTTGAGACAAAAACGCAATATGTATCAAACGTCGTATGGTGGGGATCGAACGATCCAGAAACGCAAAAGCCGGCTACCTCTCGGTAACCGGCTCCGGGACGTTACGTCTTTCGGTTAGTTGATGCCCTTGCGCTCGACATCCCAGCTACGATCGCTACACAAGCCGCAGTTGCTGCCATAGAAGGTACTTTCTGCGTTGCCATCGCTCATCAGATGGTAGCGGAACCATGCGGTAGCTGGACCACGGAAACCGCCCGCGCTACCTACTGGCTCGAAATGGCTGGCCCGTGCCAGTTCGCCCCAGAATACCGGTACGTTGGCGCGACGGAATACCGGTGCGGCGTTCAGACTAGGGGAGGCGATGGTATCTGAGCTGCCTGTCATCAGGAACATCGGACCGCTCTGGTTGCTTTGCGAAGAGGAGCGATGCCCGAGGCCGATGGTGTAGGGCTGGAACGGAGCTGTAACCGTGACACGACTGTCCTGACCCGCCATGATGCTACCGCCGCCCCCTTGCGAGTGACCTGCGGTACCGACGCGGTTGACGTTCAATTTGCCAGCATAGGTGCCGGTGCTGCGGCCGTTCTGTTGAACCAGATAATCGAGACAGGCAATCATCTCCTGACCTGATCCGGCATTGGAGGTGCGTGCTGCTGCTACGACGAAACCATGGCTCGCCCAGTGATCAAGCAGCCCGCGATAGGTTGTCGGGCTGGAGCCGGTGCCGTTACCCCAAAGGATGATCGGGTGCTGTCGACCGCCTTCACCCAAAGTGCGCGGTCGATAAATGCTGCAGCTGGGACCTTCGTTGCCATTGGTAGTAGCGAATGAGCCAGCACGGCTGAAGTCGGAAACGGATGGGAAATCGCCACCACCACCGCCTCCGCCGTTTCCGCCGTCACCTCCGCCAGGTGGGTTATAGGCCATGGCTCCGGCCGAAAGAAGAACGCCGATGGCGACGCTTGTCAGTTTCAAAAAGGGTGCTTTCATGGTGATCTCTCTTTTTTTAGCTTTCTTATGGGATTCATCATTGAGCTCTTCAGCTACTTCCAACGACGGTGTTTCGCATTCACGGAGCAAACCCTAGCGCGTTCCCAATTGATACACAGTCGCCTGTTCGGGTGAAACTGAGACATATTTGGGTGAGCTTTGGAGGCGGGCCCCCAAGGAGCGCGTCAATATCGGGCTGTAGACGCGTGTCATAAAAAAAGGCTGCCTAAGCAGCCAAAAAGAGAGGAACCAAGTGAAACCCGGTTATCAGTTGATATCTTTGCGACGCACGGTCCAGCTGCGGTCAGAACAGAGTGTGCAGTTGTTGCCATAAAAGGTACTGCGCGCGTTCTGGTCGGCCATCAGGTGATAACGCAACCAAGCCGTGGAGGGCCCGCGGAATCCGCCTGCGTTACCTACTGGTTCAAAGTGACTGGCCGAATTCAGCTCGCCCCAGAACACAGGCACGTTGGCACGGTTGAATACAGGTTGGGCGTTGCGTGCTGGAGCGGCAATGGTGTCTGCACCGCCAGTCATGAGGAACATCGGCCCGTTCTGATTGCTTTGCGAGGAGGAACGATGACCCAGTCCGATAGTGTAAGGCTGGAACGGCGCGGTGGCTGTCACGCGATTGTCCTGACCAGCCATGATGGTGCCGCCACCGCCCTGGGAGTGACCGGCAGTACCGACGCGGTTCACGTTCAGCTTGCCGCCATAGGTGCCGCCGCTGCGGCCGTTCTGCTCGACAAGGTAGTCGAGGCAGTCGATCATTTCTGCGCCCGAGCCGGCGTTGGAGGTGCGTGCGGCTGCGACGACGAAACCGTGGCTGGCCCAATGAGTCAGCAATGCGCTGTAGGTGCTGGGTGAAGAGCCGGTGCCGTTACCCCAGAGAATGATCGGGTGTTTGAGGCCGTTGTCGCCAAGGGTGCGCGGACGATAAACCGTGCAGTTCGGGCCTTCGTTGCCGTTTGTGGTAGAGAATGATCCAGAGCGGCTGAAATCAGATACGGAAGGAAAGCCGGAGCCTTCGCCGGGATTCGGATCGGGATCGGGGTTGGTCGGCGGAGTCGGGTTGTAAGCCATCGCACCAGAAGACAGCAACAGACCAAAAGCAACAGCGGTAAGTTTGTGCAAGGAAGCGTTCATGGAAGAATCCTGTGGATTTTTATTGTTACTGCTTACCGAGCGCTATGGCCGAGACCCAAGTCAGGCTCTGGATTCGACCAATGTATATTGAGCTGCGCGATGCTGGATCTCGCCCGATTGGGGGAGCAGCCGGTTAAAAACGTGAGCGCCGTCAGAGAAATACCATGCTCAAGACAAACTGGCGTCATGGCGATGGAGTTGTCAGCGGGTGAATGTCCACCGGTTGTCGAAATCGGTCAGCCGGGTAACTTGGCGGTAACCCCTGGGAGCGTGGAGAAGGAGATGTCCTTGGCTGTAAGCAGGAAGTCCTGCATATAAGAAGTATCGAGCATGTCGGCTCGCACCGCGGCATACAGGGTGCCAAACAGGCCGTCTGGGCCCAGCGGTCGGGCGCTGACATAGCCACGTTGCAGATACTCCGCCATGGCCCAGTTCGGCAGGCAACACACGCCCCGGCCGGACGCCACCAACTGCATCATCATGACTGTCATCTCGGCGTTGCGTACGGCAGGTGGCTCAATGCCCGCAGGCTCTAGAAAGTGCTTGAAGATATCCAGCCGTTCCCGATCAACCGGATAGCAGATCAGGGTTTCGTTAGCCAGGTCCGCCGGCTCGACAAAGGCGCGATTGATCAACGGGTGCTGGTTGCTGATCGCCAGTTGCGCCTCGTAGGTGAACAAGGGGACATAGGTAATGCCGGCGATTTCCTGGGGATCAGAAGTCACCACGAGATCAAGCTCGCCTCGGGCCAGCGCGGGGAGAGGAGCGAAGAAAAAACCCGAGGCAAAATCCACCTCCACGTCCGGCCAGGCATTGCGGAACTGGTCTATCGTAGGCATTAGCCACTGGAAACAGCTATGGCACTCGATCGCCATATGCAGGCGTCCGGCCTGTCCCCCGGCCAGACGTTGAAGGTCGCGCTCGGCCTGGCGTAGTTGCGGCAACAGGCTGTCCGCCAACCGTAGCAGGCGCAACCCCGCACTGGTGAAACGCACCGGCCGCGTCTTGCGCACGAAGAGCTGCAGACCCAGCTCATCCTCCAGATTCTTGAGTTGATGTGACAAGGCCGATTGCGTCAGATGCAAGCGCTCCGATGCTTCGACCAGGCTTTCAGCTTCGCGCAGGGTGGTGAGGGTTCTAAGGTGACGGATCTCAAGCATGCTGTGCTCATCATGAATCATCTAGAAGCTGAACGTTAACACGATGAGTTTGATTCAGCCGAGCACCCGGGATAACCGAAGAACGGCAGCGGCTGTTTGATTTTCGTTGTTCTTGAGCGAGAGATCGCTCGTCGCGTCGGGGTGGGTGCCGTCGGTCAACAATCCCCGCAGGAAGCGTCACGGGAGCCTAATTCCCTTCTTCCGCGTCGGCGTACGCTGTAAAGTAGCGACCGATTACTTATCTGGGGTTTTCCATGCAGGAATTGTTGTTGCACTGTCGTCCGGGCTTCGAGGGCGAAGCCGCTGCCGAGATGCAGGAGTTGGCTGCCGCCAAGGGTATTGCGGGGTATGCGGTCACGCGGGAAGGCACGGCGCTGGTGCGCTTTGTGTGTCCGGGGGAGGGCGATGCTGCCACCCTGATGCGCAAGCTGAATTTCCGCCATCTGATTTTTGTTCGGCAGTGGGCACTGGGCGATTGGCTTGATGTGTCGGCTGATGACCGGATCTCTCCGATTATCACCGCCTGCTCCAAGGGGCCACTGGCTTCCAGCCTGTGGCTGGAGACCGCCGATACCAACGACGGCAAGGCAATGGCTGCGCTGACAAAGAAGCTCGGCAAGCCGCTCGAAACAGCGCTGCTGAAGACGCGTTTCATTCGCCCGACCAAAACCGATGCGCCGCGGCTGCATGTTTGTTTCGAGAGCGGAGAGCGGATCTTTGTCGGCTGGTCCTGGGCGGATAACGCCGCGCCCTGGCCAATGGGTATTCCACGTTTGAAGGTGCCGCGCGAAGCGCCGAGCCGGTCGACGCTCAAGCTAGAAGAAGCCTGGCATCATTTCATCCCGCGGGATGAATGGGACAGTCGTCTGGCACCCGGCATGCTGGCAGTTGACCTCGGCGCAGCACCGGGCGGTTGGACCTGGCAAATGGTCAACCGGCACATGAAGGTCGTGGCGGTGGACAACGGTCCGATGGATCGCAAGCTGATGGACAGCGGTCAGGTCGAACACGTCGAGGCCGATGGCTATATGTACAAGCCCAAGGTGCCGGTGCAATGGATGGTGTGCGATATCGTCGACAAGCCGGCCCGTAGCAGTTCGTTGCTGGCGCGGTGGGTGTCCAGGGGCTGGTGCCGCGAAGCCATCATGAATTTTAAGCTGCCGATGAAACGCCGCTACTTCGAAGTGTTGCAGTGTATTGACCATGTGCAGGCTGCGCTGGACGAGGCGGGTATACGCGCGACGATTTCGTGTAAACAGCTGTACTCGGACCGGGAAGAGGTGACCTGCCACGTGCGCGTATTGCATGCCGGCAGTTATCGAGTGCAGTCAGTACAGCAATAGATCTACCCACCGCCGGATCCCGGGATCCGGCGGTTTTGCAACAGGAATCAGAGTGGCTCGAGCAGCGTGATTCGTTCGTCTTCCAGCAACATGGGTCTGAACTCGTTGAGGCTGTCCCGGCGTCCGTCGGAGTTCTCCCAACGCTCCCACGAATGGCGATTCTGCCAGGTCACCATGACGATGCGATGGTTCGGTCGTTCCAGGTCCCGGAATGACTCGCCGGAAATGAAGCCTGGTGATTGGATGGCTTGCTGGATGATTCTGCGTGCCGCGGCTTCGTAATGGTCTTCCAGGCCTTCGGCAATTACACGCTCAATCAACACTTTGATCATGGAGTTTCCTTAGTGATGTTTAATCCCGCATATCCATAGTGTTGTCTCTGCCGGCGCTGCTGGCAAGAGAAGTACTTTTTTCGATAACCTTTTCCCCCGGAGTCACAGCTTGTTCTCGGACTCCGTTAAAGCGCTCACCTTTGCTGTCTGTATTGAAGGTGCGTCCGATAAGGAAAGCTGACCCAGCGAGAGTGTAATGACCGAGCCAGCCGATATGCGTCATCTGGACACTCGCGGGCTACTGTGCCCGGAACCGGTAATGATGTTGCACAATGCAGTGCGCGATATCAGCGTTGGCGAGTTACTTGAAGTGCTCGCCACGGACCCTTCCACCCAGCGTGACATTCCACGATTCTGTGAGTTTCTCGGCCATCAGCTGGTTGAACAGGACGTGCAGGACGGTACTTACCGGTATCTGATACGCAAGGCCTGAGGCTCACAGTACTATTCCCGTCGTCCGGCGTCCCAGCCGGGTTGTCCCGGGCGCTGCTGGCACGCGCCCAGCACGTCCTGCCAGGCTTCGCTATGCGCCTGGATACTGCGTTGATAACGCTCCCAGAGGGAACGCTCTTCACCAGCGAGACGCTGCAGATAGGTTGCGGTCGCGCTGGGGATTTCTGCCGTGTGGCCTAACTGCAGGATCGCGGCCTGCCAGGGTTGGCCGAGTCTTTGGGCCTGTGCCATCTGTGGCTGGATCTCGCCAGCGTAAAACGTGGTGAACACAGTCAGCAGCGTGCGCGAACGGCGTGTGGGTTGTCCCAATGGACACAGAAAGGCGGGCGCTCTCGCCCGCAACATGGCGGTGGCCTGGTCCAGCGTGTGGTTCAGGCGTGCCAGGCTGTGAATCAGCTGACCGCTGCGATCGCTTCGCTGCAGGGCTTCGAACAAGGGTTCTAGCGTCGACTGCGTTGGCGGCAGACGCGCTGGCAGGGCCTGGCCGATTTCAGCCAGATGGCGCAGGGCATCTATGGCTCCGTGATCAGTAAGCGGCTCCTGACTCACAGGCAACGGTTGATTATCGAAGCGCATGTAGTGCTCGAATTCCGAGCTCGCGTTCAGCGCATTCCAGAAGGCCCTGGGCAGACTGGCCCGTTTGATGTCCGCGATCTCGCTGAGCTGTTGGTGCAGTGCGCGGCGTTCGGCGTCGTCCTTGATGATGTCCATACAGGCGTCAAGATTGCGCAATAGCTCGCCCTCATAAGCAAGCAGGTGGCTGCCGGGCATCACCTTGCCGAGGCTGCTGTTACGCTGTGCGACGGTCTGTTGCAGGGCAGGGCACTGGTTCGACTCAACGACCAGATCGATCATCCCCAGGCGAAGCTGAGGCACCGGTTGCATTCTGTTTCTGCGCGACGGCAACCGGTACTGGCTCAAGGTGTCCTCATCCCAGGCCTGCCAGTCCTGGCCGAGAACGCGGCCGACCCGGTCAAGATAGTTGTCCATCTGCCTGCTTGCTTCCGGCGCGCGCTGACAGGCAGTCGCAAACGCGCAAACCAGCAGAATGACGACAAGGCGCAACATCGAGGGCCTCCCCAGGTACCACAATGACAGCTTGTCAGTATGGCAGTTCGGGTGATGCAGGTCTGAAGCGCTACTCGCGACCGGCCAGGCTGACGCCATGGGGCTGGTCGCGTTTACGCCGCGCCCCCACGATTGCCAGGCGGATGGACAAGAATACGGCCGCAGCGGTCAAGCCCAGAATCAGACCCTGCCAGAATCCGGCGGGACCCTGCGCAGGTCCCCAGATATCGGTCAGACCAAGAATGTAGCCGCTTGGCAAACCGATCGCCCAGTAGGCGATCATGGTCAATAGCATGGGCAAGCGCGTGTCCTGATAGCCGCGCAGAGCACCTGCACAGGCGACCTGAACCGCATCCGAGAACTGGTATAGCGCTGCGTAGAAGAACAAGGTGGAGGCGAGGGCGATGACTTCCGGGTTACGCGTGTAGAGCAGCGGGATCGCGTCCGCCAGGGCCAACATCAGGCTGGCGGCAATGGCGGCATACACCAGCGAGGCGAGGATTCCGGCCTTTGCAGCAAACAGGCCGGCTCGCGCGCCGTTCAAGCCAAGGTTATGTCCGACCCGAACGGTAATCGCCAGGCCCAGGCTGAAAGGCACCATAAAGGTAATGGAAGAGAAGTTGAGCGCAACCTGATGGCTCGCGACCACCTCAGCTCCCAGACCGGCGATCAGCAAGGCGATGACGCAGAACATGCTGGTCTCGGCGAACAATGCAATGCCGATCGGCAAGCCCAGGCCTAACAGGTGCCGTTGCGCTGGCCAGCGTGGCCAGTCGAAGCGCTCGAACAGCTTAGTGGCGCGGTAGACGGGGGAGCGTTTCAGATAAACCAGCATACAACCGAGCATGAACCACATGACCACTGCGGTCGCAATCCCGCAGCCTATCGCGCCAAAAGCAGGCATGCCTAATTTGCCGTACACCAGAACGTAGTTCAGTGGCACGTTGAGTATCAGGCCGGCGAAACCGATGAGCATAGTGGGCTTGGTGCGTGACAGCCCGTCGCTCAACCCGCGCAAACCCTGGTAAATCGCCACTGCGGGGAAGCCGAGCGCTACGGCCTTGAGATAGCCCATGGTCAAAGGGATCAGGTCGTCCTGAACATCCATTACATGCAGGACAGACTCGACCGACCATAGAAAGGCTGCGCAGGCCAGGCCTACGGCGACCCCCAGCCATGCGCCCTGGCGCACCAGGGCACCGGTATCGCCAATCTGTGCCGGACCGCTGCTGGCAGCCACCTTCGAAGTGACGATCATCAATACGCCGGTGAGAAACAGGAAGGTCGGCACCCAGAATGCGTTGCCGAGCGCCACGGCCGCCAGATCGAGGGCACTGACACGGCCGGCCATCGCGGTATCAACGAAGCCAAGCAGAGTATGCGACATTTGCGCCGCGATAATAGGTAGCGCCAGCCAGGTCAGGCTGCGCAGTTCTGTTACACTGCGGCGCCACCGGCCGGTATTTTCAGCGATTGTCATGAAGGTATGGTCTGAGAAAAGCGCCTCATCCTATCAATTTGCCCAATATTGTCCACCTGCAGATGACCTACGATTGTAAAGATCTGGTTCGCTTGTTTGAGAACTGTTTCGCTAGTGATTTCAACACCGTACTCGTGCCTGGTGCCGACGAACCGGAATACCTGCCAGCAGACCAAACCAGTCCGCATCACCGCATTCTGTTTACCCGCGATTACTTTCGCAGTGCGCTGCACGAGATTTCGCACTGGTGCGTGGCAGGACCGCAGCGGCGCCTGCTACCTGACTTCGGATATTGGTACGCACCGGACGGTCGATCTGCGCAGCAGCAGCAGGCCTTTGAACAGGTTGAGGTCAAGCCGCAGGCGTTGGAGTGGCTGTTTTGCGAAGCGGCAGGCCATCCCTTCCGTGTCAGCCTGGATAACCTCAGCGGCGAGCCGACCGATCCTTTGCCATTCAAACGCAGGGTTGTAGCTCAGGTTCACAGCTATCTGGTTGAGGGTGTGCCCGAGCGGCCTCAGCGTTTCATTCAGGCTCTGCTCGATTGTTATCGGCCAGGTACCCAGCTCACCGCGGGTGCCTTTAGCCTCGAACAGCTTTAATCGCACCCAGCGCCCGGTCGCTGGACAGGCGAGCGGGCGGCGGCCGACAATGAGCCACCCGCGCAAACCGGAACTCCCCATGCATATTGTTGCTGACGAAAATATTCCTCTGCTTGATGAATTCATGTCCGGTTTCGGGCGCATCACGCGCCTGCCCGGACGCAAGATTGACGCGTCGTCGGTGCGTCATGCAGATGTACTGCTGGTGCGCTCGGTGACTAAGGTCACTGCTTCCATGCTGGCCGGGAGCACAGTGCGCTTCGTCGGCACCTGTACAATCGGCACCGATCATCTTGATTTGCACGGCCTGGACAAGGCTGGAATCTGCGTTGCCAGCGCTCCGGGCTGTAACGCCCGCGGGGTAGTGGAGTATGTGCTGAGTTGTTTGCTGGCTTTCTCCGAGCGCACCGGCATTGACTGGCAACAACAGGTGGTCGGAATTGTCGGAGCCGGGCAGGTGGGCGGGCGACTTGCCCGGACGCTGCGCCAGCTTGGTGTGGAATGCCTGCTTTGCGATCCGCCGCGGTCAGAGCAGGAGTCCGGATTTATCGGGCTGGATTCCCTGATCGAACGAGCCGGTGTGATCAGCTGCCATGTACCGCTTACTGATTCGGGTCGGTATCCAACCCGTCACCTGTTCAATACTGACCGTCTGGCGAGATTGCGGTCAGGCGCCTGGTTGATCAACAGCAGTCGCGGCCCGGTAATCGACAACCAGGCGCTGAAAGCTCTGCTTGAACAGCGAGATGACCTGCAGGTAGCGCTCGATGTCTGGGAACATGAGCCACTCGTTGACCCTGAGCTTGCCGCTCTCTGCGCCCTGGCGACGCCGCACATCGCAGGCTATAGCCTGGATGGCAAATTGCGTGGCACCGCGCAGATCTATCAGGCGCTTTGCCAGTTTCTAGGAGAAAAGCCTACCGTACGGCTGGACGATATTGCGCCTTCCGATGGCAGTGGAGAGCTCAGGGTCAGCGCGGGGACATCCAGCGCATGGCTGCTGGCCCGGGCTTTGCGTCTGGTATATGACGTGCGCGATGATGATGCCCGATTCAGAGCCATGCTTGGCACGGCAGACTCGGACAGCGAGATACGTAGCGGATTTGATTTATTGCGAAAGCACTATCCGTTGCGGCGGGAGAATTCGTTCTATCGCGTCAGCATGGACGCTCCGATGGAGCGTCCGGTGGCCGACAGGCTGGCTGCGGCGGGATTCAGATCCTAGCGTTTTCAGGCCCTGCTTTCGTTCAGTTCTGGACTGACCGGTTGCCAATGCTGGTCCAGCTCCGCGCAGGCTCGCTGGATCATCTGCTCGGTAATGGCGATTTCACGCCCCTGTTCGTCAATGACGTATCCGGCGGGCTCGGTATTCAGACTGTTCTCGTCCGGGCAAGCGTTCCTGGTGTCCAGCGTGTGTAAACTCATGTCGTTGGTGCTCCTCTCGATCCGGCATGATGGGTCGACACTTCTTAGCAACTGACCCTCGAAGGCAGGGTATGGCATAAAGGTGGCAACTTTGTGACAGCCAAACGGCCAGGAAAATTCCAATGAAAGAGGCTTTTAAACTGGGCCTGGTTATCAATCCGTTCGCTGGATTGGGTGGTCAGGCTGCGTTGAAGGGTTCCGATGGCTTAGCGCATGAGGCGTTGGCCATGGGAATCGAGCCCCGCGCGCACGAACGCGTGCGCCAGGCACTGGAGCGTATCGAACCCTGGCGCGAGCGTTTGCGACTCTTCTGCGCGCCGGGTGCGATGGGTGAAGATCTGCTTGCCAGCATGGGCTTCGACTATGAGGTGGTCGGCGAACTCTCGACTGCAGAGACCACCGCAGCCGACACCGAACGCATGGTCAGGTTGCTGCAGGAATGTGATCTTGATCTGTTGCTGTTTGCCGGCGGTGACGGCACCGCGCGTGACGTATGCAACAGCATCCAGCCAGGACAGCTGGCATTGGGCATCCCGGCGGGCGTCAAGATCCACTCCGGCGTGTATGCGGTCAATCCGCGCGCTGCCGGTGAGCTGGTTGCGCTGCTGTTACAGGGCGAGCTGGTGCGTCTGGGTGAAGCGGAGGTACGTGACATTGACGAGGATGCCTTTCGCCAGGGATCGGTGCGCACGCGCCACTATGGTGAGCTATCGGTTCCGGAGGAGGGGCGTTTTGTCCAGCAGGTCAAACAGGGCGGTCGGGAGCAGGAAACTCTGGTTCTCGATGATGTCGCCGCCTGGCTGCAGGAACTTCAGGATGACGTGGACGGTTGGATCTTCGGGCCTGGCTCGACCAACCTGGGTCTGCTTGAAGCCATGGGTCTGCAGGGAACATTGCTGGGCGTCGATGTTGTGCGCAATGGCGAGCTGATTCTGGCCGATGCCACCGAGGCGCAGCTGTGGGAGTTGGTGAGTCAGGGAGCATGGCGGATTCTGGTCACAGCGATCGGCGGACAGGGGCATATTCTTGGCCGTGGCAACCAGCAGATTTCACCGCGGGTGCTTGAAGCCGTAGGCCTCGACAACCTGTTCGTCGTCGCCACCAAAACCAAGCTGAGAACACTGCAGGGCAGACCTTTCCTGGTCGACACCGGCGATGCGGATCTCGATCAGCGTCTGACCGGGTTGCGTCGGGTGTTGAGCGGGTATCGGGAGGAGATGCTGTATCCGGTCAGCTGGAAGGCTGAAGCGGAATAGCTTTGGGTGTAGCGCACCCGCGCTAGGCCAGGTTTGCGCTGACTACACCCTGTCGTCGAGCAGGCGCTCGACAACCCCAGGCAAACCCTATCGGCGCGTCCGAACGCGGCCTGAGCCGCACGTCAACCCCAGGCAAACCCAGACCGCGCCGGGCGCATCCCTGGGGGTGTAGCGCGCCTGCGCTACGCCAGATGAGCGTCTATTTCAAAGCCGTCGGCGAGCCTGAAGTGCTCGCTTAGTAATTGCCGGCCCGCAGTGCTGCGATGCGCTGCTCCAGCGGCGGGTGGGTCATCAATAGACCTGCCAGCCCATTCTTCAGATTGCCATTGATGCCGAAGGCAGTCATCTCGCCGGGCATTTCTACCGGAATGCCTTGCTCCGCACGCAGGCGTTCCAGCGCTGCGATCATCATGCCGCTTCCGACCAGTTGCGCGCTGGCTGCGTCCGCACGGAATTCGCGCTGGCGCGAGAACCACATGACGATAATGCTGGCGAGGATACCCAGTACCAACTCGGCGAAGATCGTCGCGACAAAATAGCCGATGCCCGGTCCGCTGCTCTCGTTCTTGAACACGGCGCGGTCGACGAAGTTACCGATGATGCGCGCGAAGAACATGACAAAGGTGTTCACCACGCCCTGAATCAGGGTCAGGGTGACCATGTCACCATTGGCTACGTGGCCGATCTCGTGGGCCATGACGGCCTTGATTTCGTTGGGGCTGAAGCGTTGCAGCATGCCCTCGGAAACGGCCACCAGAGAGTTGTTCTTGTTCCAGCCTGTGGCAAAAGCGTTAGGCGCGCGGGAAGGGAAGATGCCTACCTCAGGCATACCAATACCGGCTTTCTGCGCCAGTTCGGCAACGATATCGACCAACCACTGCTCCTGGCGGGTCTGCGGCGTGTCGATAATGCGCGTACCTGTACCGCGTTTGGCCATCCATTTGGACATGAACAGGGATATGAAGGAGCCAGCAAAGCCGAAGACCGCGCAGAAAATGAGCAGCGACTGCAAATTCATGCCGCCCTGACCATCATGGACACTGCCAACTCCCAGCAGGCTGAGAGTGACGCTGGCCACCAGGATAATCGCCAGGTTGGTCGCCAGAAACAGCACGATGCGCATCATCTATTCATAACTCCTTTGATATTCGATTAGGGTTCCATCCTGCTTCTGATGCGTTCAGGTCCCCGTTTTGACTGGTGGGTATATTGGGGGATTCCGTCCGGCTTTCAATCGGCAGTCTATTTCAAATCGTGTATTGCTCAGCGGCGTGCCGGCGCCCTCGCAAAGCAGTGCTGAACGATCTCTGCCAGCTCGGTAGAGCTTTGTCTGGCGAGCGCGTCGCGCAGGCGTTGGGCGGGCGTAGCGCGTTGCCGGGCAATGCTCGCAGGTAACGTCTGGTCAAGCCAGTCTGTCGCGGGCGTCGAGAGCATGAGAAAGGCGCGCTCGGTCAGGCTGCACTGGTCGAGCCCCTCCTGGCGAATGGTATCGCTGTAGCGCAGAAAGCCCTCTTCAGCCATCCACAACATCGCATTGAAACAGGCGAGGTGACGGGGTGCCGGAACGCCAAAGGCATCGGGCTCGTGCGGCCCGATGAGGTCTTCGACAAAAAGGATGCTCGGTGACGGGAACCCGTTGTACAGGCTAAGCAGGATCCCCGCTACGTCCCGGTAGAAGTCGTCTATGTGCAGGTCGGCCATATTCGCCTCGCCCGGCAGTATCTACTGACGGTAATCCTTGAGGAAATTGGCGATCCGGCCGATCGCGACTTCCAGGTCATCCTTGCGCGGTAGCGACACGATGCGGAAGTGGTCCGGCCAGGGCCAGTTGAATGCCGTGCCCTGAACGATGAGGATTTTTTCCTTGAGCAACAGATCCAGAACCATTTTTTCGTCGTTATGGATTGGGTAGACCTTGGGATCCAGTTTCGGGAACAGATAAAGCGCGCCTTTCGGCTTGGTGCAACTCACGCCGGGAATGTCATTGAGTAGTTCCCAGGCCGTGTCACGCTGTTCAAGCAGCCGGCCACCGGGTAGCACCAGATCATTGATGCTCTGATAGCCACCCAGCGCAGTCTGGATCGCGTGCTGCGCCGGTACGTTGGCGCACAGGCGCATCGAGGACAGAATATCCAGCCCTTCGATATAGCTGTGAGCCTTGGCTTTGGGGCCGCTGATGATCATCCAGCCTGAACGGAAGCCAGCCACACGATAGGACTTGGACAGCCCGTTGAAGGTCAGGCAGAACACGTCCGGCGCCACCGCGGCGATGGACTCATGTTCCATACCGTCGTACAGGATCTTGTCGTAGATTTCGTCGGCGAGCAGGACCAGGTGATGTTCCCGGGCAACCTGCGCCAGCTGCTCGAGCATATCGCGCGAATAGACAGCCCCGGTGGGGTTGTTGGGATTGATGATGACCAGTGCGCGGGTGTTCGGCGTGATCTTGCTGCGGATGTCCTCGATGTCTGGATACCAGTCGGACTCCTCGTCACACAGGTAATGCACCGGCTTGCCGCCGGACAGACTCACGGCGGCGGTCCACAATGGGTAATCGGGAGCCGGGATCAGCACTTCATCGCAGTTATTCAGCAGACCCTGCATGGCCATCACGATAAGCTCGGACACGCCGTTACCGAGATAGATATCCTCGATGGTGACGCCGGGGATGTTCTTGGTCTGCGTGTAGTGCATGACCGCCTTGCGCGCAGAGAACAGACCCTTGGAGTCACTGTAGCCCTGAGCCGTGGACAGGTTATGGATGATGTCCTGGAGAATTTCCTCCGGGGCTTCGAAACCAAAGGGTGCAGGGTTGCCAATATTCAGCTTGAGGATCCGGTGACCATCCTCTTCCAGCCGTTTGGCATGGTGCAGGACGGGCCCGCGAATGTCGTAACAGACGTTGGCCAATTTATTGGACTTGCTAACCTGCATGATGTTTCCCTTGGGTTCCTGAAGGCTGACGTAGCGCGAAGCCAGAAAAGTGAGCGAGCATGATACGTCGTGCAGCCATAATCGGGAAAGTCTGAAAATCGCTAGTGTGTGGAGGAAGTATGGATAAGATCATCAAGTCTGAGGACGCCTGGCGCGAGCAGCTGGATGAGGCGCAGTTTCAGGTGTGCCGCCTGAAAGGCACAGAGCGACCCTATACAGGCATCTACAACAGCAATACGACGCCGGGCGTATACCATTGCATCTGCTGCGATGCGCCCTTGTTTGATACCGCTACCCAGTTCGACGCCGGGTGTGGTTGGCCGAGCTATTACGAACCGGTAAACGGGCAGGCGGTTGCCGAACAGCAGGACACCAGTCACGGCATGATTCGCACCGAGGTGCTCTGCGCCCGTTGTGATGCGCATCTTGGCCATGTATTTCCGGATGGTCCGCCGCCGACTGGTTTGCGCTACTGTATTAATTCGGTGGCATTGAAGCTGCATCCGCGCAACGACTAACTCAACGGAAGAACGTCAATGAATAACAAGAACAATGTGCTCCACGTTCCCTGTACGACCATTGATGGTCGCCAGACCAGTCTCGCTGAACTGGGCGGCAAGGCGTATCTGGTGGTCAATACGGCCAGCAAATGCGGTTTCACGCCGCAGTATCAGGGGCTCGAAACCTTGTGGAAGACATACGGGGACAAGGGACTGCGAGTGGCTGGCTTTCCCTGCAATCAGTTCGGTTCGCAGGAGCCGGGGGATGAGCAGGCGATATCTTCGTTTTGCGAGATGCGTTTCGGCGTTACGTTTCCCTTGTTCAAGAAGATTGAGGTAAACGGTAGCGGCGCACACCCGCTGTTTACCCAGCTGAAGAGCCAGGCGCCCGGTTTGCTGGGCAGCAAGCGTATCAAATGGAATTTCACCAAGTTTCTGGTGAACAGCGAGGGGCAGGTAGTGAAGCGTTACGCCCCGACCACCAAGCCGGAGCAAGTGGCGAAGGATATCGAGTCGCTGCTTGCCCGGAGTTAATCGCTGGCAGGCGTGTCCGGACCGGCGCGACCTGTGTCGTTGCCGAGCCACTTGTTCATCATCGCTTGCAAGTCTTCCCGTTTGAAGGGTTTGACCAGGTAATCGTCCATGCCGGCCTCGGTACAGCGCTCACGGTCCTCCTCCAGGGCGTTGGCTGTCAGTGCAATGACCGGCAGGGTCGCCCAGTGAGCTTGCTCGCGGATGCGCCGGGTGGTTTCGTAGCCGTCCATGACCGGCATGTTGCAATCCATCAGTACCAGATCGAATTCGCGCTCATGCAATCGCTGAAGTGCGGCTTCGCCGTGCTCTGCAACGGCTACGTCGTACCCCAGGCGGCCCAGCATGCCTTTGGCGACCATCTGGTTGACCAGATTATCCTCCACCAGCAGAACCGTGTAACCGGTTTGTGTCTGCGTCAGTACAGCCCCGCCAGTGTTAGTAAGGGGTTGGGCGAACAGATCATCAATGGCGCGTGCCAGGTGGGCGCGCGAGGGCGGGCTCGCTACGTGCTGGCGCACGCCTGCGGCACGCGCGTCGGTTGTACTCAACCAGCCGGTGTAGGGGCAAACCAGCAGGCGTGGAATCTCCATACGCTGGCCGGCGAGCTGATGTGCGACCTCGGGACTGTCGAGTAACCAGAGATCGAATGGAGGGTTATTCAGCGGCGGCTGGATCTGGTCGCTGTAATTGATCAGGGCGCAGCGCATGCCCCAGTGCTCGAGTTGTTCGAGCAGGAAACTGCCTTGCAATCGGCCCAGGCGATTCCAGATCAACACGCTACGCGGAGCGGGCAACGGGAAGGTGGGCCCGGTACTGTGCGTTTTGAGCGGCAGGCTCACGGTAAAGGTGCTGCCCTGACCTTGTTCTGATTCCACTTTCAGGGTGCCTTGCATGGCGTCTGCGAGGCTTTTGCACAGCGCTAGACCAAGTCCGGTCCCGCCAAAACGCCGGGATATCTGCGCGTCGGCCTGGGTAAAGGGCGAGAATACCGACTCCAGCGCCTCCGTCTGGATGCCGATGCCCGTATCGCGCACGCTGATGTCCACCCATTGCTGCCCGCCCCGGTTGGGGTGTACGGCCAGATAAACGGAGACCTGGCCCTGCTCGGTGAATTTCAGCGCATTGGAGAGCAGGTTGCTGATGATCTGCCGGATACGCATGGGGTCGCCCAGCATCATGCCGGGCAACGCTGGATCGATCCGGCAGCTCAGTTCGATATCACGCTTGTAGGCGTTCTGGGAAAGCAGGCTGGTGGTGTCTTCCAGCAGAGCGCCCAGGTCGAAGGGGATTTCCTCCAGCTGCAGCTTGCCGGCTTCAAACTTGGACAGATCGAGAATGTCATTGAGCAGTTCGACGAGAATCTTGCCGGAGTCGTAGGCGATGGATAGCTGCTGGCGTTGTTCGTCATTGAGAGGGCTATCCAGGGCAAGGCCAATCATGCCAAGCAGGCCATTGATCGGTGTGCGTATCTCATGGCTCATGGCAGCCAGGAACGCGGCCCTGGAGCTCGCTGTTTCCAATGCTTCCTGACGGGAGCGCTCCAACTCCTGATTGGATACGCGCAGCTGGCGGTTGGCACTCTGCAGTTCGGTAGTGCGCGCCTCGACAATGGTTTCCAGCTCTTCGAGATACTGGCGGAGCCGATCCTCGGCACGCAGCTTCTGCCGCAAATTGACATCAATGCTATGCAGTTGCTGATTGATGACCTCGACCAGCGCGCCAATTTCATCCCGTTCATGCCCGGCGGGACAGGGCAGTCGACTCCGTTCATGCTCGCTTGTCATGCCGAGCAGGTCGGTGATCAGGCGCACCAATGGCTTGGTCAGCATGCCGTAAAACAGCACGACCAGTATCAGCGACAGAACCAGACACAGGATAAAGTTGGAGACCAGCGTGAGGCCTGCGCGGCGCAGAAATTGCGCGCCCTGGTGAAAGGTGTCTACCTCGATTACCAGATGGCCGAGCAGCTCGTCGGGTACGTGTTCCACGTATAGGGGGTGCGAGTAATTGCGTACGGGCTCGAATAGCGCGTCACTGACTGCGCGATAACGGCTGGCGAGCATCGGCCGACTCACGCTGGCGAGGGCTACGCCCGTATCATCAATGATTTCAGCACGTATGATCGGCGGGGACTGCAGCAAGCCGGTGGTCAGCTCGCGGGCAAGCTCGGTATCGACGTTGTAGGCGATGCGTGAAGCCGGACCCAGACTGACATTTATCTGCGCCGCGATTTCACTGTCGATCGCGGCGTCTTCGGCCCGGTAATCGAGTCCCACCTGGATCAGCCCAAGCAGGGTGCCCAGAACGAAAGCTGCCAGAACACCCTGTCGCGCCTGTTTGAAGGATAGGCGATCAGTAAAACGTATATGGTTCACGGGTCATCCTGCGGTGTGCTTTCGCCATCAGATTAGCTTGGTTCCCGCTGCCTGGTGATGGAATGGTGTCGGTCGTTCGCGTTAGACGTGGCATGCTAAGTCATTTTACAAACAGGAATACAGGTATGAATGAAATGACTCCCGGAGAGTTCATGAAACGTGCGTCGAGTTTCATGGATCGCTTTGAAAAGACATTCCCGCCAGCTCCGGTAGCCATTGACTGGAAGGCGACGCTGGCCGCGCGCTGGATGGGGCAGGGCGACCAGGGTTGGTTGCGGCCGCTGACGGTAGGGAAACACACAGGGCTAGCCGACTTGGTCGGCGTGGAGCGTCAGAAAGAGCTATTGCGGGCTAATACCGAGCAGTTCGTGAAGGGTCTGCCTGCCAACAACGCGTTGTTGTGGGGTGCACGGGGCACGGGGAAGTCGTCGCTGATCAGAGCCCTGCTGAGCGAGTATGCAGATTGCAGTCTGCGTCTGATCGAGATCGACAAGAATGATCTGGTGCATCTGCCTGCGCTTATCGAGCAGGTACGCTCGCTGCCCTGGCAGTTTCTGTTGTTTTGCGACGATCTGGCGTTCGAGGCGGATGACAGTGCATACAAGACCCTGAAGACCGTCCTCGATGGAACGCTGGAGACCACCCCGGACAATCTGCTGCTCTACGCTACCTCCAACAGGCGGCACCTGTTGCCCGAACAGCGTAGCGATAATCAAGGGGCTGCGATGGTTGATGGCGAGCTGCATCCAGGTGAAGCAATCGAGGAGAAGATCGCGTTATCGGACCGCTTTGGGTTATGGGTGTCGTTCTATCCATTCTCCCAGGAGCATTATCTTGAAGTGGTTCAGCATTGGCTCGGCGCGCTGGCGAGCGAGCATGATCTGACCTGGCAATGGACTGAGGAATTGAAGAAGGAAGCGATACGCTGGGCGTTGGCGCGGGGTAATCGAAACGGGCGTTGCGCCTACCAGTTCGCCCGCTCCTGGGTAGGGCGGGCTTTGCTGGAGGTCTAGGGAAGCGCTGGACCATTACTTGCATTCTGTGGCCCGGAGCGCTGCCCAGATTAGACTTATTTCAGCTCGGCTGTTTCTGGGCAGCGTGCGCCGCTATCTTGGCCAGCAGCTCACGCTCCTCGGTCAGGCGGTCAGCGATGCCGGGGCGTGCGCTGACGCGGTCGAGCAATCCCGCCAGACCGGGCCAGCGTTGCGGGTCGAGCGTTTCGCCGCCGTGCCCGAAGTTGATCAACTGACAGGCCACTGCTATATCAGCCATGCTGAGCTGATCACCGACAAGATAGTCATCATCGCCCAGTTGAGCTTCAAGGTAATCAAACAGCGGCGGTAGCTTTTCGCTCAAGGCTGTCTTCACCAGTTGCTCGTCGGTGGTCTCGCCCTTCAGTGGCCGGACGATCCGGTTATAGAACACGGTGAAAGTCGCAAAGGGCGCCACTTCATAATCGGCGTATTTCTCCAGCCAGCGGATCCTTGCAGCCTGCTCTGGCGTCGTCCCGTATAACGAGCTGCCGCGGCTTTCATGCAGGTACTGTGCGATAACGGCAGAGTCAGCCAGTGTGAGATCCCCATCCTGTATGGCCGGGACGCGGCCGAGCGGGTTGATCTTGTAATACCAGTCGGGTTGGCCGAAGGGGTTGACCGTGACCAGTTCATATTCCTGTCCGATCTCGGCAAGCAGAATGCGGACCTTGCGAACGAAGGGGGAGAGAATCGCGCCATAAAGGGTCAGTGCCATGCGGGGGCTCCGTTATGTTGTTATGAGCAAGGGCCCAGAGGTTCTTACATGCCGTGGTCGCTAGATCGTAAACGCCAGCGACACGCGCATGCGGTACTCAACGGCCGCCAGAGAGCGCGGGGAATTGTTCAGCGCTTCCCTAGTCATCAGTCATCGTACACGGATCGTTTTTTCCAGGCTTCATCATCTTCTTCAAGCGCGTCCAGACCGGCGAGCAGTTCACTGTTTGCCGGGTCGGTAGTCTGTTCGGTCCGAATGGCGGCCTGCTCGGCTTCTTTGAGCTTGTGGCGCATCTGCGTAAGCAAGTCGGCGCACGCCGGATCGTTCTGCTTCTGCAGAAACGCCACCGCCCGCTCATACTGCAATTTGGCTACGCGTGGCTTGCCTTGTTGCAGTGCTTGATTGGCAAGAGCCTGGAACATCTCCAGGTTGATGGTCACGATATGCTGACGGATCCTGGCTACCCATTGCTGCAGGGTGGCACTGTCCAACAGGCCGTCCTTATGAGCCTGGGCAAGCAGCTTGTGCAGGTTCTCCAGCTGAAGGCGAACGTCGCGGGCCTGGGTCTCGTTGGTGATGGCTACCGGCGTATTGCCGATACTCAGATCCCCGGTGGTCAGCTGCTGGCGGATCATCGCAAGTTGGTTTTCAGCTTTGGTGTTCTTCCGGTCCAGCTTCAGAAGTTGCGTTAACAGATGTTCTTCGATGGTCAGCAGCAGGGACTTCAGCTCGACCGTCATGAACTGGCCGGGCAATTCACTGCCGAGGGAAGAACAGTATCTGATGCGAGCGTTCAGTTCGGCAATCTGACGGGCGCGCTCCAATCGTGCGCGCTCAAGACTGTGGCTGATGAAACCGATGCTGATAAGGATCAGCACGCCGCCAGCTACCAGGGCTCCAATAACTAAAGGGGACACGATCGATCTCTCTTCCTTGGGTGATGTGCGTGGTAGAGGCCCAAGCATCGAACTAAACAGGGAACGTTGCAAGCAGGAATTTCTGTGTCGCAGTTCGCAAATCAGCACAGGCGAGGCTAGATTCGGTAGTTCAGGGAGGGAAGGGTAATGCCGAACCAGACCTGGCTGCCCGCAATCCCAGATATTTCGCGGCGCACGAAAAAAACCTGAAAAAATATCAGGTTGGGGGGTTGACGGTTCTCAGGACCCTGCCTAAAATGCGCGCCACTTGCAGCGAACATTGAAACACGGGAGCAGCAAGTAGCCAGGGTAATTTACCTCGGCACTGTGAAGTCCGGATACGTCCCCTTCGTCTAGTGGCCTAGGACACCGCCCTTTCACGGCGGTAACAGGGGTTCGAGTCCCCTAGGGGACGCCACTTCGGCGTCAGTTTTGCGGGAATAGCTCAGTTGGTAGAGCACGACCTTGCCAAGGTCGGGGTCGCGAGTTCGAGTCTCGTTTCCCGCTCCAGATTCATCAAAGAAGCCGTCCATGTGACGGCTTTTTTGTGTCCGTAATTTGGCGCTCAAAGCTGAGCGCTTGCGCACTCAGCCTGGTCGATTCAGCTCTGGCCCGGTTTGCTCATCAATAATTGTTTGGCTTGTGCCCAATCGAAGGCCTCGCCGCGCGCTTCAGCCTCGGCCTGATGCTCGTCGAGAAGCTGATACAGGGCGATTTCTTCGTCCGGCATGAAGTGCAGACAATCGCCGCCGAAATACCACAGCAGATCACGGGGAATCATGTGCGCGATCTGTGGGTAGCGCGAAATGATCTGACAGATTATCTCCTGTCCTTGCTGCATTGCGTCGTCATTGCCTGCTTCGAGTTCGGTGATCAGCTCGTCGAAGCGCTCGAGGAAGAGAATATTGCTTTCCTCAGGGACCTGTTCCATCAAAACGGACTGGGCGCGCAAGGTATCGAACAGGCTCTTCAGAAGCGCCAGGTGATAGGTGTGGTAGGGCAGTGAAGTGTTCATCGGTGTCTCCTAAACAAGCGCGGGAGTCTAGCAGAAGACGTACTGAATGAGTGTGGAAGGGCGTATAAAGACCGGGCCCGGCGATGCCGGCACGCTGGCCGGCATCGCTCTTTTCGGGCTCAGGTTTTAAGCGGAACAGAGGTGTCGTGCTGAGGGTTCATTTCCTCGGCGGAAAAGTCATCAACCTCGATCACTGCGCGTCTCGCGGCTATCGCAGCGTTGAGCTGCTCGGCCTCGGCTTCATTAATTGTCCCGCTGGCCAGTGCAGCGGCCACGGGATCTTGCTGCGGGTCTGCTTCAATGTCACCTGCTTTGCTGGCCTTGCGCATGCGTGCAGTCAGTGCATCAGCGGCGATAACCTGTTCAAGGGTACTGTTCAGCAAGCCGGTGACATCCTCAGGGTCGTTGCTGCGGTAGCAGCCCGCCAGCAAGCGATCCCGCGACGCCCCGGGTGTCATCAGACGCCGGGCTATCTCCGCGCCGGTTCGGTCGCTGGGGGGAGCGAGGTGGCGTCCGAGCGGGAATACCACAATGCGCAGCAGCACGCCTGCAACCCGGTTCGGGAAATTGAGCAATATTTCATGCATGGATTGCTCGGTGCGGGCAAGCAGATCCTCAACCCCCCAGCGTACGAACGGCAGATCCTCCTCGGGCGAGCCCTGGTCGTGGTAATGCTTGAGCGTGGCGCTGGCCAGATACAGATTGCTGAGCACATCACCCAGGCGGGCTGAAAGACGCTCGCGGCGCTTCAACTCTCCGCCCAGCATCAGCATGGTCGTGTCGGCCAGTGTGGCGAATGCGGCCGCCAGGCGGGAGAGCTGCTGGTAATAGCCTTTGGTCTCGGCATTCCCGGGCGTCTTGGCCAGCATCCCGCCGGTGAGCCCAAGCAGCAGACTGCTGGCAGCGTTGCTGACGCCGAAGCCGACATGCTCGAACAACAGCTTGTCGAAGCGCTCGATCCCACTGTTCACATCAGGATCCTGGGTGGCGGTCATTTCTTGCAGCAGATACGGATGGCAGCGGATGGCTCCCTGTCCGAAGATCATCATGCTGCGGGTAAGGATGTTCGCTCCCTCGACGGTGATCGAAATGGGGATCGACTGATAGGCGCGGCCCAGGTAGTTCTTTGGACCCATGCAAATGCCCTTGCCGCCGTGCACATCCATTGCATCATTCAGGCACTGGCGCATCCGTTCGGTCAGATGGTACTTGACCACTGCAGACAGCACCGATGGCTTTTCGCCCTGGTCGATGGCGCCAGCGGTCATGCGCCGTGCCGCATCCATGACATAAGCGTTGCCGCCGATCCGGGCGAGTGCTTCCTGCACGCCTTCGAATTCGCCGATGGGCAGACCGAACTGCTGGCGAATGCGTGCATAGGCACCGGTCGTCATGCTTGCCATCTTGGCCGCACCCGTACTGCCGGCGGGCAGGGAGATGGAACGGCCTACCGACAGGCAGTTCATCAGCATGACCCAGCCTTGACCAATCATGTCCTGTCCGCCGATCAGATAGTCCATGGGGATAAACACATCGGTGCCTGAGTTCGGACCGTTCATGAAGGCTGCGTTCAGCGGGAAATGCCTGCGCCCGATCTCGACGCCGGGGGTTTCGGTTGGAATCAAAGCCAGCGAGATGCCGCGCTCTTCTTCTTCGCCTAGCAGGTGTTCGGGGTCGTATACCTTGAACGCCAGCCCCAGCAATGTAGCCACCGGGCCGAGGGTGATGTAACGCTTTTCCCAGGTAACGCGCAGCCCGAGGGTTTGCTTGCCTTCCCATTCGCCCATGCAGACGATGCCTTTATCGGGCATGGCGCCAGCGTCCGAACCTGCTTCGGGTGAGGTCAGTGCAAAGCAGGGTACTTCCTTGCCCGCTGCCAGGCGGGGCAGGTAATGATTCTTCTGTTCGTCGGTCCCGTATTGCAGGAGTAGCTCAGCGGGGCCGAGCGAGTTGGGTACCATGACGGTGGAGCCAAGGTCGCCGCTGCGGCTGGCGAGTTTCATGACGATCTGCGAGTGGGCAAAGGCCGAGAAGCCTTTGCCGCCGTGTTCCTTGGGGATGATCAGGCCGAAGAAGCCGTTTTCCTTGATGAACTCCCACACATCCAGGGGTAAGTCCTGAAAAGCTGTAGTGACCTCCCATTCACGGGTCATGGCGCAGAGCTGCTCGACCGGACCATCAATGAAATTCTGTTCCTCTGTGGTCAGGGCCGGGCGCGGAAACGCGTGCAGTTTGTTCCAGTCAGGGCGACCGTTGAACAATTCGCGGTCCCACCAGACGGTGCCGGCTTCGAGCGCTTCCTGTTCGGTATCGGAGATAGGGGGTAGCACCTTTCTGAACCAGTGAAAAGTCGGTGTGCTGATGTTGGCGCGCCGCCAGTCAGGCAGATTCAACGGAATCGCAATACCAAGGAAAATCACCCACAGGACCAGCATCAAGAGCCAGTGCGCGGGGCTGAATACAGTCATGGCCAGTAGATATACCGCGGTGGCTATGCACCCGTTCAGCAAGCCGCTGCGCATGTGAGCCAGCACGGTGATGCAGAGTAACAGGCCGATAAGCCAGAGCAGGGTCACCATTTAGCGCTCCTTCGATTGAGGAATGTCCAGAAATTGAAGTCTGTTGACGTTTCATCACGAGCCGCGTTGTGTAGAGGGCGCAAGGTCGGGCAGCGATCCGCTAGGCGCAGGGCTAGGTAATGGTTGCTGCCTTACCAATTTCCGCAGCGCTATAACGTCATTTGACGCGTGACCTGAAATGCCGTGGACGCGGCCGTAGTGAAACGTCAACAAACCCTAGCATAGCCGGTTAAAGCGCGAGGGTCTGTCGGGGTTGTATAGCCGCGACAGAACGGGCAGCTTCACGTTAGCTCCGGGCTGACGGTGTCTTGCTTGATGATGCGACCGCCAGATAGGAGTGCGCAGGTTGTTGTGCTCGCACCAGATCCGCATCTGGTCATTACCCAGCGCAAGGTCTTGATTTTTCGACCCGCGCCCCCATCATTAGCCATCGACTCTCAAGGCCGGAAACGTTTGCATGACCTCAGCTATAAGTATCCAGGGGCTGGAAAAAACCTACGGCAACGGGTTTACCGCTCTCAAAGGCATCAATCTGGACGTGCAGCAGGGGGATTTCTTTGCCCTGTTGGGACCCAACGGGGCGGGAAAATCCACCACCATCGGCATCCTCTCATCGCTGGTTACCAAGACAGCGGGTCAAGTGAGTGTCTTCGGTCATGACATTGATACCGACCTGATGGCGGCCAAACGCTGTATAGGTGTTGTGCCGCAGGAGTTCAATTTCAGTCAGTTCGAGAAGGCGATGGATATCCTGGTCAATCAGGCTGGCTACTATGGCATTCCTGCCGGGGAAGCTGCCCAGCGCGCAGAAAAGTATCTCAAGCGCCTGAGTCTGTGGGACAAGCGTGACGTTGCATCACGCATGCTTTCCGGCGGCATGAAGCGTCGGCTGATGATTGCCCGGGCGCTCATCCATGAGCCGCGTCTGCTGATTCTCGATGAGCCGACAGCGGGTGTGGATATCGAGATCCGTCGGTCGATGTGGCAGTTCCTGCAGGAGATCAACGCGCAGGGTGTGACCATCATCCTGACCACGCATTATCTGGAGGAAGCCGAGCAGCTGTGCAAGAACATCGCCATTATCGATCAGGGTCGCATCATCTATAACACCAGCATGCGCCGTCTGCTCAAGGAGCTGCACGTCGAAACCTTCCTGCTGGATTGCCGCGAAAGCCTGCAGGCGGCGCCCGTGCTGGATGCTTACCCGTGCCGGTTGGTTGATGAGCACACCCTGGAGGTGCAGATTGACAAGGCGCAGGGTATGAACGGCCTGTTTGTCGAACTGGCCGGGCAGGGGATCGAGGTGCTGAGCTTGCGTAACAAGAGCAACCGGCTCGAAGAGCTGTTCTTGACCCTGGTGGATGAAAACGCTGAAAAGGGAGTGGCCTGATGTCTCACTGGCGTAGTGGTTGGGTCGCTTTTGTCACGATCCTGTCAAAGGAAGTGCGTCGTTTCTCGCGCATCTGGCCGCAGACCTTGTTGCCGCCGGGCATCACCATGGCGCTGTACTTCGTTATCTTCGGCAACCTGATTGGCAGCCGTATCGGTGAAATGGATGGTTACCCCTACATCGATTACATCGTCCCCGGCCTGATCATGATGTCGGTCATCACCAATAGCTATTCGAACGTGGTGTCGAGCTTCTTCAGCACCAAATTTCAGCGCTCAATCGAGGAACTGATGGTGGCGCCGGTGTCGCCGCACGTCATTCTGCTCGGCTATACCTTCGGTGGCGTGGCCAGGGGCCTGGCGGTCGGTCTGATCGTCACGCTGATGTCGCTGTTCTTCACCCGGTTGCAGGTGCAGCACGTCGGGCTGACGATTACAGTGGTTTTCTTTACCTCGCTGGTCTTTGCGCTGGGCGGGTTCATCAATGCGACCTTCGCACGCAACTTCGATGACATTTCGATAGTGCCCACCTTTGTGCTGACGCCTCTGACCTATCTGGGCGGTGTGTTCTATTCGATCAACATGCTGCCCGAGTTCTGGCAGAAGGTATCCTTGATCAATCCGATCCTGCATATGGTCAACGCGTTTCGCTACGGCATTCTGGGTGTGTCGGATATCCATATCGGTGTAGCGCTGGTGTTGATGCTGGTGTTCGTTGCCGTGCTGTATTGCTTCAGTTACTGGCTGCTCAAACGCGGCACCGGGATGCGCCAGTAGCGCTGGTTGGCTGGGCGGGCGGCGCAGGGTATGCTGCCGGCCCGGCATGGAGAAATGTTATGAATGAGCACCCGGCAGAGCAATCGCCGCTTGGTAAATCAAGTGCTTACGTAAGTGTTTACACCCCGTCTCTACTCTTTCCGATTTCGCGGCTGCCCAAGTGGCGTGAGCTGGGACTCAACCCGGACGACCTGCCGTTCAGTGGTGCAGATGTCTGGAACTGTTATGAGCTGTCCTGGCTCACGCCATCGGGCAAGCCGGAGGTGGCTGCTGCCGAGTTCGTCTTTCCGATCACTGCGCAGCGGATCGTTGAGTCGAAATCCTTCAAGCTGTATCTGAATTCGTTCAATCAGACAGTGTTTCGGGATCGCCACGAGGTGCTGCGTACACTCGAGTCTGATCTGTCGGTAACTGCGCAGGGCCCGGTAATGGTCAAGCTGTTGACGATGGATCAGCTGTACCGCGCCGGTATGGCTGAACTTCCGGGTGAATGCCTGGATGATCAGGTCGTGGAAATCGATCAATACGAATATGATGCGGATCTGTTGACGCTGGCGCCGAATGCCAGCCGTATCAGGGAAACCTTATATACCCATCTGTTCAAATCCAATTGCCCTGTGACTTGCCAGCCTGATTGGGGCAGTGTGGTGATCAGCTATGCGGGTGCCCGCCTGGACAGGAAGAGCTTGCTGAAATACCTGTTGTCGTTTCGTCAGCAGGCCGATTTTCATGAGCAATGTGTGGAGCGTATCTTCACGGATGTGTATACCTTGCTCGGCAGTCGCTGCGAGCTGACGGTTTACGCTCGTTATGTGCGGCGGGGCGGGCTGGATATCAATCCATACCGTTCTACCGAACCGGGTCCGCCGGATAACTTCCGTCTGGCCAGGCAGTAAGTTTGGTGACGTTCAGGGGAGCCCGGCTAGGGGAGCCCGGCCTGAAGCGCGCCGGGCTGAGTGGCTTCAGACGCCGATATCTACCAGCGTTTGCATAACACTGCGCAGGGTTGCCGCTGTGGTCGGGTGGCTGGCCTCAAGCCGTTCGACCATCAGGTTCACACCGTCCACCAGTGTCGGGTCTGCTTCAGCTTCCTCATTCGCGTCTCTGGCTATCAGTCTGGCTTTGATATTGGTCGCAAGTTGTTGAAGCGAGTCGCGTTCTTCGGCCGACAAGGGCGCTTCAGGGTCACCCAGCATTTCTTCCAGTGACTCCAGTTGTTCTTTCAGATGCTGCTCGGCCATCTTCACTACTCCTGCGTTGGCGATCTTTTTGCACTATACCCTGTCTTTCCGGCCAGCGTCGCGCCGCCCGGTCATACCGGTCAGGTTCTCGCACAGAGCGCGTTCTGCGTGGGTGAACACCGCTGCGACCAACCTCGCCGGCATACTATCGGACCAGAACTGTTGCCGGATGATCTGCGTGCCGCAGGAAAAAAATCGGTACATTCAAAAAAGCCCCGGTTCCTATACAGCTCGCCGACCAGGTTCATCCGGTACCGCTGGCACCCCAGCTTCTCGGCTTCCCGGACAGGGGTGCGTTTCCCCCACTGACGACGGAATCCACTTATGGTGCGTTTATTTCGATTACAATTCGCGGACCACGGAGTATCCCGAACTGGCCAGGTTGATCGCTGCAATTGGAGACGCTGTATGAATAAATTGAAGTCTGTTACCCCATGGGCCCTGGCTTGCGCAGCCTCGCTTCTGGGTATGACGCCGGCCTTCGCACAGGACAGCTACGATGAGTATGCTGATGAATATACCAATCCGGACCCATGGGAACCCTTCAATCGTGCGGTGTTTCGCTTTAACGACACGATAGATACCTACACGCTCAAGCCTCTGGCGAAAGGTTATAACGCGGTGATGCCTGAGATGCTCAACGACGGCGTTACCAATGTATTCAGTAATCTGGGCGAGCCCAGAAATCTGGTCAATAACACCCTGCAGGGCAAGTTTCATGATGCAAGCGTGGATCTTTCGCGGTTCCTGTTGAACTCGACCCTGGGTGTAGTGGGGATCTTCGACGTCGCTACGCGCATGGGTTTGCAACGCAATGACGAGGATCTGGGACAGACCATTGGTAGCTGGGGGGCACCGAGCGGCCCTTACGTGGTTATACCCTTGCTCGGCCCTTCGACTGTGCGTGATGCCGGTTCGCGTTTGCCCGAGAGTTTCATCGGATACACCTATACGGGTCAGGTCGATCACGTCCCAACGCGCAATACTGCATTTGGTACAGACATACTTGATACCCGGGCGGCATTGTTGGGGCAGGAAAGGCTGATTCGCGGTGATCGCTATACCTTTGTTCGCAATGCTTTTTTGCAAAACCGTGAGTACCGTGTGCGTGACGGAGAGGTGGTAGACGAATTCTGAGATGCGAAAGCCTCGCACCTCTGTTTTCGTGACCTGGCAGCGGTTGCCTGGCGCATTGGATGGGAGTACTGTTTGCCCCTTGAAAGCGTCAGGCAATCCTGACACGGCACACACCCTGTGGCTGTGGGACTCACTTGTACCATGGTATTGACGTAGGGACTCTATGCAGCTTCCTGGCACGACTTTACTGGTCATTGATGACGACGATGCATCGCGTCAACAAGTAACCGGTTATCTGGAAAACAGCGGCTTTGATGTATTACAGGCAAGCCGCGCGGAGCAAGGGCTCCAACTGTTCGTGAAGCACAGGCCGGAACTTGTCATGTGTGATTTGCACATCGAAGACATGTGCGGTTTCGAACTGATTCGCCAGCTTATCGACGACGCGCCCGACACCGCCGTTATCGTGATGTCGGCTGCGGGCATCATGAACGACGTGGTAGAGGCCTTGCGCCTCGGTGCCAGCGACTATCTGATCAAGCCCTTCAACGATCCGGCGGTACTTGAGCACGCGGTGCAGCGGTCGCTTGACCGTACGCGATTGAAAGTCGAGAACCAGCGTATCCGCGAGCGCCTTGAACGGGCCAACCGCGAACTTGAAAACCACTTGCAGGAACTCAAGGACGATCAAGCCGCAGGACGTCAGGTACAACTGAACATGCTGCCGGCAAGCCCCTGGTCCAGTGGTCAGTACCGTCTGGAACACCGGATCATTCCGTCGTTGTATCTTTCCGGTGATTTTGTTGATTATTTTCGCGTATCCGACACCCAGCTCGCCTTCTATCTGGCCGATGTTTCCGGGCACGGCGCGTCTTCGGCCTTTGTTACGGTCCTGCTCAAGTTCATGACAACGCGCTTGTTGTATGAGCAGCGTCGACAGGAAAACA
This sequence comes from Pseudomonas sp. gcc21, assembly GCF_012844345.1. Lineage (NCBI taxonomy): Bacteria > Pseudomonadati > Pseudomonadota > Gammaproteobacteria > Pseudomonadales > Pseudomonadaceae > Pseudomonas > Pseudomonas sp. gcc21. The sequence goes on from NZ_CP051625.1 coordinate 547,837, forward strand.
GCGGACCTATCGCGTTCCAGCCTTCGGACGTTCTCGGGCATATCAACCGCAGCCTGATCAGCTGCAAGCTTGGCAAGCACGTCACCATGCTCGGCGGCGTGATTGACGAGACCTCCCATACGCTGACCTACAGCATTGGAGGGCACCTGCCATTGCCGGTACTTTATATTGATGGCAAGGCGGAATACCTGCAGGGAAAGGGACGACCTGTCGGGCTGTTCGATGACGCGGTTTACGATAACTACCAGATCAGTCTGCCTGAGCATTTCAGCCTGACGCTGTGCTCTGACGGAGTGCTCGATTGTCTGGAAGGGGCTACCCTTAGGGAAAAGGAAGCGCGTCTGCCCGGTCTGGTCGAACAGGCGGATGGCGAGTTCCCCAAAATTTTGGCCGAACTTGGCCTGGTACCCGGGCAAGCGATGCCGGATGACATTTCCCTACTGGTGCTAAGCAGGAACCCGAGATGATGACTACTGGCAAGATCCAGTTCGCGGAATCGGAGGGCACCTTTGTCCTGAAGTTCATCGGTGACGTACGCCTGACCTTGTGTGCGGCGCTGGATGCGTATATCGAGAAAATTTTCAGTGCGCTCAGTTTCGACTCGATCATCATCGATCTGACAGAGACAGAAAATATCGACAGTACCTCGTTGGGCCTGTTGGCAAAGCTGTCCAACCTTTCCAGGCAGAAGGTCGGTTTATTGCCGACGCTGGTGTCCAATCACGACGATATGAACCGTCTGTTGCAGAGCATGGGATTCGATCAGGTGTTCAATATCCTGTCCGAAGCCGCGCCTTCCAGCGTAGAGCTGGAAGACCTGCCCGGCCAGGTTCTTTCGGAAGCGGTCGTGAAGGAAAAGGTCCTGGAGGCGCATCGGATTCTGATGAACCTCAACGATAACAACCGCGAGGCCTTCCGTGACCTAGTCAGTACCCTCGAATCAGGCGACTGATCTGGCTCGTTCGGCCATTAGTCGCTCCAGCTTGATCTGATCCGCTGCAAATGCACGAATACCCTCGGCCAGTTTTTCGGTAGCCATGGCGTCTTCGTTGTGTGACCAGCGGAAGTCCGCCTCGTTGAGCATCACCCGCGGCTCGCCTGCGCCAGGTTCAAGCAGGCTGGAGCGGGCAAGCTCGCCTTGCTCATCTGATAGCTGTTGCAGCAAAGCAGGACTGATGGTCAGACGATCACAACCGGCAAGCGCCTCGATCTGACTAAGGTTCCGGAAGCTCGCGCCCATCACTACGGTTGCGTACATATGCTGCTTGAAGTAGCGGTAGATACGCGCGACCGACTGAACGCCCGGATCTTCCTGGCCGACATAGTCCCGCTGTTCGTGCTGCTTGTACCAGTCATAGATGCGGCCAACGAAGGGCGATATCAGGTAGACGCCTGCATCCGCACATGCCTGGGCCTGGGCGAAGGAGAACAGCAGAGTCAGGTTGCACTGGATGCCTTCTTTCTCCAGTTCCGCCGCAGCTTGAATGCCTTCCCAGGTCGAAGCGATCTTGATCAGCACGCGGTCCCGGGTCACGCCCGCTTCCTCGTAGCGCTGTATGAGGCGCCGGGCCTTGTCGAGGGTCGCTTGACGATCGAATGAGAGTCGCGCATCCACTTCGGTGGAAACTCTGCCCGGAACGAGCTTCAGGATCTCGCATCCGAGCGCTACGGCAAAGTGGTCGCACGCATCGCTGGCGCGTTCAAAACCGCCAGTCGATTGTCGAACGGCTTGCTCGAGCATGTCTTTATATTCGCTCTGGCTGGCAGCTTTGAGCATCAGCGACGGGTTGGTGGTCGCATCGACGGGTTGCAGGGTTCGGATTGCATTGATGTCGCCGGTGTCGGCGACAATCTGAGTAAGCTGCTTGAGGCTGTCTAGTTTGCTGGTCATGGACGGTTCCGCGAGAGACGAATATGCCTTGACCTTACCCCATGGCGATCAGGCGGAGCAATCCCGTGGCGCGAGCCGTTGTGACATCTCGTCGATCAATCGATCATAGAGCGCAAGCGGCTGGTCTGTACGGTGCAGGGAGCTGCTCAATTCACGCCGGAAATGCCGCGCACCGGGCAAACCCTGGAACAGCCCAAGCATATGCCGGGTGATGTGATTCATCATTCCGCCGCGCTCAAGATGTTGTTCAATATAGGGACGCATTGCTTTGAGTACATCAACCCGGCCCGGCACCGGCCGGGGGTCGTCATAAAAGAGGCGATCGACGTCGGCCATCATGTAGGGGTTGTGATAGGCCTCGCGTCCGATCATCACGCCGTCCACGTGCTGCAGTTGCTCGGTCATTGCCCCGAGCTGTGTCAGTCCGCCATTGATAATGATTTCCAGCGCGGGGAAATCATTCTTGAGCTGGTGGACCACCTCATAGCGAAGCGGCGGAATATCGCGATTTTCTTTGGGCGAAAGCCCTTCAAGGATGGCGATTCGCGCGTGGACAATGAACGTCTGGCAACCGGCCTCGTGTACCTGCCCAACGAAATCGCGCAACGCCGAATAGCTGTCCCGGCCGTTTATACCAATCCGGTGTTTCACGGTGATCGGTAGATCAGAAGCGTCCTGCATTGCCTTGACGCCTTCAGCTACCAGATCAGGGCGCGCCATCAGGCAGGCGCCAATCAAGTTGTTCTGTACCCGATCACTGGGGCAGCCGACGTTCAGGTTTACCTCGGCGAAACCGGCTGTCTGCGCCAACGCCGCGCACGTCGCCAATTCCTGGGCATTGCTGCCGCCCAGTTGAAGCGCCAGCGGTTGTTCCTCCGCGGAATACCCCAGGAAGCGCTGACGATCGCCATGGATTATCGCCCCGGTCGTCACCATCTCGGTATAGAGCAGCGCGTGCCGGCTGATCAAGCGAGCGAAGTAGCGATAGTGTCGGTCAGACCAGTCCATCATCGGGGCAACGCAGAAGCGGCGTGCAGGTTCGGGTCGAGGGAGGACTGGTTGGGTTGATGATTCCAGGGGCATTGGCTGAGGCCTGCTAGGTATATCCGACTAGGTGATCAACGATCATGGTTGCGCACAAGGCGTTGATGCCGCGCTTGAGCATGCGCGAGGGCCGGTATTGTAACAGTTATACCCGATCGCTCACCGTCCTTGGTGGCTGGAAATCGTTACTTTCGGTCTCAACCGGAATTTTAGCCAGGCGAAAGTAACTGTTTTACGTGGCAAAAGTCATCGTTATGACATCGTTTTGATGTTGTAGAGGAATCGTGTTCAGTGCTTGCTCCGGGGATGTGAAGCACGTCCCTAAGGTCGCACCAGGCGAGACTTGCGAGTAATCCATCCCAAATTTTCAGGCCGATTTCTAGTCAAGTTTTGAACTGCTGCTAGTATTTTGACATGTCCGCTTGAGTAACGAAGAAATGGAGCGTTTATTGACGCCATTCGCTCCCTGAAGGGCAGCGGCATTCGGAACAATCACACTTCTACAGTAAGGCACAGCAATGGAAAGGCGGTTACGCCAGGGACGATTCCGCTTATCGGTCGGAACGCTGTTCGCTCTGTGTTTATTCACTTTATTAGCTCGAGCTGAACCGCTCGCTCCGACCAGCGTAGGCTTCTGGTACGGCGACAGGCCTCCATTGCCGGAGCTGGCGCAATTCGACTGGTTGGTGGTCGAGCCTGAGCACTTCGATAGGGATGATGTCACCTATATTCGTGCCCAGGGATCTCAACCCTTCGCGTACCTGTCGGTAGGCGAACTGGATCCACATGATGCGCAAAGGAATCCATCGCTTCGGGAATTCGCTTCTCCAACGCGCAATGCTGCCTGGGACAGTCAGGTGATGGACCTGACGACCACCGGCTGGCGTAACCATCTGATGGCCGAGGCGGGCAACTTCTACGAGCAGGGATATAGCGGCCTGTTCCTGGACACGCTGGACAGTTTCACTCTGCTTCCGGAAGCGGAGCGCAAGGCTCAAAGAGACGCTCTGGTCGAGTTATTGCTCGATATGAAAAAACGCTTTCCCCATCTCCGGCTGATTTTCAACCGCGGCTTTGAAGTAATGGATGAGGTGGGCGATACCGTCGCGGCTGTCGCGGCGGAATCTATCTATCAGGGGTGGGACGCCGGCACTAAACGGTTCAGGAAGGTGCCCCGGGCGGATCGGGATTGGCTGGTCGACCAGCTTGAGCCTTTGCGCAAGCGCGGCATTCCGATTATCGCTATCGATTACCTGCCGCCACACCGTAGGACTGAAGCACGCAAGCTGGCCAAACGGTTGCATGCAGAAGGCTATATACCCTTCGTTACCACCCCTGAACTCGATTACCTCGGCATCAGCACCCTGGAGGTGCAACCGCGCCGTATCGCCATGCTCTACGATCCCAGCGAAGGGACTCTGGATCAGAGCTCTGGTCATCACTTGTTGGGGGGACTGCTCGAGTACCTGGGATATCGGGTGGATTACCTGCCGGTGGATGGCACGCTGCCGATGAAGCGAGGCGTCGGTTTTTATGCTGGGATCGTCGTGTGGATGACCAGCGGCGTGCCGCTGCAAAGTGAAAACTTCTACGGGTGGCTAACTGCGCGGCTGGATGAAAAAGTCCCCCTGGTGTTCATGGCTGGATTACCCGTTGAGGATGCCGCTTTGTTGCGCCATCTGGGGCTGCGTCGGTCCAGTGATACCGTGCAGACCGGTGCTGAAATCATCGAACATGACGCCGGGTTACTCGGACAGTTCGAAGCGCCTTTATCGCCCCGTACCCGTGGACTGCTGCCAGTTTCCGTACGAGGGGATCAGCTGAGAACGGCACTGTTGATCCGCGATGGAGCAGGCAAGGAATACTCGCCGCTCGTCGTTGCGGACTGGGGCGGCATGGCGTTGGCGCCCTATGTGCTGGAAGAAGGAGGCGAAACCCGCCGCTGGATTCTGGATCCTTTTGCCTTTCTGCAGCAGACCTTGCGCCTGCCGCCGATCCCTGCGCCTGACGTCAGCACAGAGAACGGTCGACGTATTGCTACGGTGCATATCGATGGCGACGGGTTTCCATCCCGAGCCGAGATACCCGGCACGCCTTTCGCAGGCCAGCAGGTTCTGGATGCTTTCATCAAGCCTTATCCGCTGCTCACGTCCGTATCGATTGTGGAAGGCGAGGTCAGCCCCGCTGGCGCCTTCCCTGAGCTGGCGGACGAGCTGGAACCCATCGCCAGGAAGATCTTTGCAGAAGATCGGGTGGAAGTCGCTTCACATTCTTTCAGCCACCCGTTTTTCTGGCAGCCGGAAGTGGCGAGCAAGCGGGAGGGATTCAACCCGGAATACGGTTTTCACATGGAGATTCCCGGCTACGAAAAGCTGGACTTCAGGCGGGAGATTATCGGTTCGACCCGGTACATCAACGAACAGCTTGCTCCCGCCGGTAAGCCGGTAAAGGTGATGTTCTGGAGCGGTGACGCGATGCCGGATGCCGAGACCCTGCGTCTCACCTACGAGGCAGGTTTGCTCAACGTCAACGGCGGAACGACAAAGCTGACCTACGCTGAACCTTCACTGACCGGGCTCTCTCCTCTGCTGAGGCCGACAGCGGGCGGTCTGCACGTGTACGCCCCGATCATCAATGAGAACGTGTACACCAATCTGTGGCACGGGCCTTATTACGGGTTTCGCGGTGTGATCGAAACCTTTGAGTTGACCGATACGCCGCGCCGATTCCGTGGCCTGCATCTGTACTACCACTTTTACTCCGGTACCAAGCAGGCTTCGATCAAGGTCATGGACGAGATCTACCAATACATGCTCGCGCAGCAACCTCTCTCTCTCTGGATGAGTGATTATCTGCAACGCGTGTTTGGACTGCATAGCGCCTCGCTGGCTCTGGCTGCAGACGGCTCGTGGCAGATTCGCTCCCTGCAAGGTTTGCGCACCGTGCGGCTGGACCCCGCGCTCGGCTGGCCTGATCTGATGCAGTCCTCTGGCGTGGCTGGGGTGCGTGATTTACCCCAAGGCCGTTATGTGCACCTCAGTGCTGATCGCGCCCGATTAGTGCTGCGTTCAGAACGCGACCCTGCACCCGCGCTGGAAGAGGCCAATCTACCGTTGCTGCGGTGGGACTATGACGCTGAAAACCGGGTGCGCTTCACCTTTGCCGGCGCCTTACCCCTGAGTTTTTCAGTACGGTCAGACAGACCTTGCAAGGTTAGCGTCGGCGGAACGCGACAAGCGGGGCGCCAGGAGCAGGGCCTCTGGCATTTCGATTTCGACACCAGCGAGGTCCGCGATGCGCTACTCCTCTGCGACTAAACCCGTCCGGCTGCTACGGCTCCGTACACTGGTAGTGGCCGCTGTCGCCGTATTGGTGTTGCTGGTGTTGGTACTGGCAAAGGAAGAAGCTTTCCTGCCGGATGGGCGGGGCGCAGATGCCGTCTCGGCCAGTTATGCCGAGCTGATGCTTGCCCAGAGTCCTGAGGCAACGCAACTGCGTCAGGAGTTAGTGCAGCTGCTCATCGACCTGGGTCAGTATGATCGCGCGCGGCTTCACCTGCTCGACTGGCAAGAAACCGAGCCATTACTGGCGGATTTCTTTCGACTGTTAATCGATGCGCAGACGGCATTGCAGGCCGAGCAACCCGACAGAATAGAAGCGATCCAGAACCAGTTGCCTGCCTTCGATCGCAGCAACTTGCCCGCGTCCCGGTCGCTGACCCTGGCACAGCTGGCGCTCAGCTTCGAGCAGCCCTGGCTGGCTGCGGATATCTATCAGGAACTTGCGCAGGCGCAGCCGCTGGATCGCAGCGAATATCTCGAAGCCGCAGCGCAGTGGTATCAGGCGAGCAATCAGCCTCGCAAGGCCAGTGAGATGTATTTGATACTGCTGGAAGAAAACCGAAATCCCGAGAAGCGTTTAGCCTTTGCTCGCAAAGCCTACTCAGCGCTTCTGGAGATCGGACGGGAAGAGGACGCGACCCTGACGCTGGTTGCCGAGCTGGACCTGCTGACCAGCTCGACATCTGACCGCACGTGGTTGGAGCAGGGCCGCAACGTGGCGATGTCACTGGCACGCCTGGATCTGGCGGCGCCTATTGTTGCGCGTTGGCAGCAGCTCCACCCTACCGATCCCGACGCAGTACAGGCCTCCCTGGATTTTGCCCTGGCCTCCGGAGATATGCCGGGCGCGTGGGAGGCGGGAAGCTTGCTGTTACAGCTGCGCCCGGATGATGCCGAACTGAAACGTCAGATGGCACAGGTGGCCGAGTGGAACGGTCTCAACTCTGATGCTCTGACGCTGTGGATTGCCTACCTCCGGCTGCGGCCCGATCCACAATTACAGGATTATGTGTGGCGTTTGGCCTTTCAGATTTTCGATTTCAAGCGTGGCCTGCCGCTGCTTACCGAATTGACCGCCAAAAGACAGCTGAGCGATGAGGAGCTCGATGCGCTGATCTACGCACATGAGTCTCGCGGGACCCCGACAAGGGCTGAGGGCTGGCTGCGTGACTATCTTCAAGCCTACCCCGAGCACCGGCTTGGCTGGGTCCGGCTGATTCAGAACCTCGAAAACACCTTGCAATATGAGGCCGAAGCAGAAGCCTGGCAGGCCATGGCAGAGCAATTTCAGCTAAGCATTGCTGAACGGGTCGAGTGGGCCAGCGTGCACTGGAAGTTGTATCAAGCCAATGAGGCCTGGCGTGTTCTGGACATTGATACAGAAGGCGTAGCCGACCCTGATTATTGGCGTACCCGGGCAGGATTAGCCTGGGAGCTGGAAAATGACGGGCAGTTGCGCCACGCATACGAAACCATGCGTCAGCGAAACATCGGTCTTCAATACAGCGAAGAATCGGAGCTGATCGAGTTGTACCGCATTGAAGCGCCACGCAAGGCGCTTGATCTGACAGTTGCCAGCTGGCGCATGCGTGGGAAAACGGAGCGTCTCGTCAATGCCCTTGAGCTGGCCGAAACCTATAACGATTTCGAGCTGATCGCCGAGCTATTGGCCGATGCCGAACGCGATCCCGCTATCGTCAGCCTGCCAAAGGTCATGTTGGCTTACGGCGCGTTGGCGGAGCATCAGAATCGACTCGATGATGCAGAGCGAATCTACCGCCGCGGCGCCCGGCAATCGCCATCTGTCGGCGTATTTCGCGAACGGCTGATGTGGTTTCTGATTGACCACGGACGCACTCGGGAGCTGGCTGATCTGCTACACGAGTGGCGTATCGTCGCGATCCATTCAGGCAACCTGTGGTTGCCTTTTGCTGCCGCCAACCAGATGCTCGGCCGCTATGATCAGGCGCTGGCCTGGTATCACTTCTATCTGCGTGGACAGCCGGAAGACCTGCTGATCAGGGCAGCCTATGCCGACGCGCTGGAGGGCGCTGGCCGCTCCGACCAGGCGCTGCGTTTACGCAAGTCGCTACTCGATCGGTTTGAGCAGGAAGCAGCTGAAACGTCACCGGAGCGGTATGCAACGTGGTTGCGGCTGGTTGCGAGTACCCGGTCGGGGCTTTATGCACAGCGATCAGCAGCAACGCGACGTGATGACAATCCGCTGATGTTGCAGCTCTGGTTCGATCAGGTACTGGCTCATCTGGACAACACGAACCAGGCGTCTGTGAAGGATCAATGGTTAGCCTGGGCGCGCGGTCGTGGCGTGAAGATTGATCGTTATGAACAGCTTCAGCAGGGGCTGCGCCAGTACAACCGTCAAATGCTCGAGCAGGCTCTGGCCAGAAACGAACTGGACCCTGTTCAGAAAGCTGGCGCACTGTCTTTGCTTCGGCGAAACAGTGAGGCTCTGAGCACCGCGTTGGGAAATCTTGGCCAGAGTTCCTCCGCGCTGATCAACGGGCCGCTGCGACTGATGGCCACCGATATCCTCGAACAGCAACCTCAGGGGATTCGCCTTGGGTGGTTACGCCGGGATTTTGGCGGGCTAGAGCTGTCCGGACCAGAGTTGCTTATGGCCCGGTACGTCAACGATACCTGGTATGCCAGCCTGAGACTTGCGCGGGAGCGTTATCAGGCCGTCAGCCTTGATGAAAGGGCCATGGGCGCTGAATCCAACGTTTCACTGACGTTGCAACGGTCGCTGGATAACGGCGCCTTTTCATTATCGCTGGATAACAGCTCCCGGCATGATGACGACCGTAGCGGCTTCGGGCTATCGCGGAAATGGCAGCTTGGCGCACGTGACGAACTGGAACTCGGTTTCAATTGGCACCGGGAAAACCTGGATAGCGGGTTAATGCGTGCGCTGGGTCGTGAGGACTCACTGTGGTTGGCAGGGAGCCATGGCATCTCTGCGCGCGATCAGCTGTCCTGGTCTGTCGCGCACAAGGCTTTTTCGACCCGGTCGGGAGAGCATCTCGGGCAAGGACAAGCACTCAGTCTGGAACTCAGCCAGGTGCAACAGTTCCGCGGACCCACCTGGATTACCCGCGCTGGCCTCGATTATCAGAACAATCAGCTGGATGACTCATCCTTGTCGGACCTGGTGGATGACGGGCCGCTTGCTTTCGACCAGCCTGGTTCTGAAGACCTTGTACAGAGTCGTTACGGCCAGATTTATCTCGGCAGTACGCTGCGACGTGGCGCGCCGGGCGCGCTCAACCGAACCGAGGCGCAATTCACCTGGTTGTTTGATGTGCAAGCCGGTTGGGAATGGACAGAGCGTGAGTTCACTTACGGTGTGACCACTGGCGTGGGCACCGGCGTGGCGGGTGACGACGAACTGGCACTAACTCTGGGGTATCAGTCCGCGCCGCGTGGCAGCGACGGCTCCCCTGGCGGGTCATTGGGATTATCTTACAGCCGGCGTTTCGGACGCTGACTTTATCAAGGAGAAACACTATGCAATCCATACGTTGTCTGAGCCTGGCAATGGCGACTTTGCTTGCCACCGGTTGCACCAGTATTACCAGCAAGGAGAGTCCGGTTCTGCCGGCTGATGCCGACTGGGGGCTGATGCCTATCATCAACTATTCGCAGGCGCCCCAGGCAGGTGAGCGTAGCGAACAGATCTTGCTCAGCATCCTCAGCAAAGAAAATATCCAGCCGCAGGTTTACCCGTTTTCAGAGAAGCAGGATGCAGTGCTGCTCGATGATCAGACCCGCTTCGCCGAGGCCATGGCCTGGGCCCGACAGCAGGATTTTGATTATGTGGTCAGCGGAAGCGTCGAGGAATGGCAGTACAAGAACGGTCTGGACGGAGAGCCTGCCGTGGGAATCAGCCTACGCGTGATTGACCCTTCCACGGGCAAGGTTATCTGGAGTAATAGCGCGGCACGTGCCGGATGGTCCCGGGAAAGCCTGGCGGGTACCGCACAGAAGGTTCTGGCTGAGCTGGTTGATGACCTGCGGATTGAATGATGGATATCGATCTTTCGCACAAGGAAGACAGCCTTGCTCCCCAGGTCGGCAGCCTAACCGCCTGGGCCGAAACACTGGGTTTTACTGCGCTGGTGTTGGCTCTTGGGTTTTGGCTGGCACCTGGCGACCCGCTTCAGGTTTTCGGATTTCCCTGGCCGATGCTTGCTCCTTTATTGCTCGGCGTGCGCTACGGTTTTTTCAAGGCCCTGGTCAGTGCCTCGTTACTGGTCTTTACGTTGTTATTGCTACGTTTTTACGGGCCGCTCTATGACGAGCTGCCGGGGCCATACATCATCGGCGTGTTGGTCAGCAGCATGTTGGTAGGCGAGTTTCGCGACTTATGGGGACGTCGCCTCGAACGTCTGAAGATGGCCAACGATTATCGCCAGTATCGCCTTGACGAGTTTACGCGTGCGCACCAGATGTTGCGTATTTCCCATGACCGTCTGGAGCAGCGGGTGGCAGGGAGTGACCAGAGTTTGCGCAGCTCGTTGCTGCTGCTGCGCGAACGTATGCGGGAGGTGAAAACCCCCGACGAGGCTTTGATCTGGATGGCCGAGCCCATCATCAGCCTGCTCGGTCAATATGGTTCGTTGCGAGTGGCCGGCTTGTACGCCGTCAACAAAGAGCAGCAGGTGCTGCCCTGGCCCCTTGCGACGATCGGCGAAATGGGAGAAATCGACGCAGATGACCGGATGATCAGGCTGTGCGTTGATCGCGGAGATCTGGTGAGTGTGGGTGCTGATTCCATTGAGCGTGGAGAAGAGAAAACTTTTTCCTCGCTGCAGGCATGCATTCCTTTGATCGATACCCACGGCAACCTGATCGCACTGCTGGCCGTGCGCCAGATGCCGTTTTTCCTGTTCAACGATAAGACGCTGAGCTTGCTGGTTCTGCTGGCCGGGCACGCTGCCGATCTGCTCCAGAGCGATCCACGGGCATTGCAGCTACCGGGCGCAGATATGCAGAGCTTTTCGCAACACCTGTACCGCTCACTGCTGGATGCGGAACGTCATCGATTGCCAGGAACGCTGTGTCTGCTTGAACTGCCGGAGGTCGACGAGGACCTGATGCGGTTGTTTTTCGAGAGTCAGCGCGGTCTGGATCTGCATCTGCGCGTGCGCAACGGGCGTGGGCACGACTGTCTGCTTATTCTTATGCCGCTTACGCCGCAAACGGGTGTGGGTGGGTTTGTCGCGCGCCTGGAGCAACTGCTGACGAAGCGATTTGGTCCTGGCTACACCCTGCTGGAACTCGAGGTTGTGGTCAGACAATTCGAGTTGCCGACCACCGGCTCCCGCAGCGCATTACGTGAATTCCTGTTCAAGGAGTGCGAGCTGAATGAAGGTCAGATTGCTATCTAGCGGAGCCTTGATCCTGAGCGCCGTTGTGATTGAGGTCGGCGGCTGGACGCATCTTGGCCTGACTCCCGAACTGGCCGATGGGCTCCGGTATTTTCTACTGTTGCACAGCCTGGCCTGTGTGTTGCTGGCAACGGGGCTATGGCAAGTCTTGCCGGCGCGTTATCAACGACCCTTGCCATGGGCGCCATTATTGTTATTCAGCTTGGCGTTCTTTATCCCCGGGCTCGGTGCGCTGGGAATTCTGTTGGCATTGATGCCAGCTCTATGGCGTCAGCGTCGGCGCGAAAACCAGGCCTGGCGGGCGCTAAGCGCACCGCAACTCCCATTTCGTCCTTCCGCTCAGCAGCTGTCGCCCTTGTTCAATGACGGTAGTTTGCACGACGTTGTCAAATTGGCGCCCGATCCGGAGCAACGCCTTGCCGCGCTGCTAGCCACCCGCCGCATGGTCGGAAAATCAGCCGTGTCTATTCTCAAATTGGCGTTAAGGGACCCGATCGATGACGTTCGGCTTCTTGCTTATTCAATGCTTGATCAGCAGGAGACACAGATCAACGAGCGGATTGAGGCGCTGCTGACGCGGCTGACTACTGCTGACGATAGCCAGAAAGCCGCTTTGCATGCCGCGCTGGCACGCTGGTATTGGGAGTTGAGTTATCTGGGGCTGGCCCAGGGCAGCGTATTGCAGCACGTGCTGATGCAGGCCCGGAACCACCTGGAAACGGCCTTGGAATCCTCACCGAATCCCGAGTTGGAATTGTTGGGCGCCCGCATTGCGCTGGAGCAAGGGCTGCCGTACGACGCCAAGCTCTTTTTGAGGCGGGCGGAGCAGGGGGGGATCTCGACGGAAAAACTCACGCCGTTTCGAGCTGAAGCCGCTTTTCTTTCTGCCGAATACGCCGAAGTGCCGGGGCTACTTGTCAGTTTGTCGAGCGATGTACTCAGGCGGCCACCTTTCACCGAATTGGCGAGGTATTGGATATGACGCGTTCGCTTGCCACTGATGAAGTGCCCAAGGCTGATATTTGTCTGCTGCTTGAAGGCACCTGGCCCTACGTGCGCGGAGGTGTGTCCAGTTGGGTCAACCAAATGATTCTGGGACTTCCGGAGCTGACATTCAGCGTCATTTTCATCGGTGGGAAGCGCGACGCCTATTCCCAGCGGCGATATGACATTCCTGCCAACGTCGTACACATCGAAGAACTGTACATTGAAGAATCGTGGCAGCCCCATGGGCGTAAAAGCAGACGCCCTAAACGAAATGCACCGCGCGATCAGCTGCTGAGTTTATACCGCTTTCTACACCATCCGGATGCGCCTGACGAGGCAACGGGTGATGCGTTACTGGCTACTCTGGCTGAAGGGAAAATCGGCCTCGACGATGTGCTGCACAGCCATGAAAACTGGGACATTGTCACCGATGGCTACCGCAGCCATTGCAGCGATCCGTCATTCATCGATTTTTTCTGGACCTTGAGATCCATCCAGGCACCTCTGGTAATGCTTGCCCAGGCGGCTCGCCAGTTTCCAAAGGCGCGAGTCCTGCATTCCATTTCTACCGGTTATGCAGGTCTGCTTGGTTGCATACTCAAGCAACTGTGGGGCTGCGAATATGTGCTCAGCGAGCACGGCATCTATACCAAGGAACGCAAGATTGATCTGGCGCAGGCCAGCTGGATCGGGGAGGATCCAATGGAAGCCCTCGGTGGAGGGCTCGACGCCGGTACTGGCTACATTCGTTCGCTGTGGATTCGCTATTTCGAGCGCATCGGCCTGCTTACCTATCGTTCGGCCGATCCGATCATCTCCCTTTACGCAGGTAACCGGCAACGGCAGATTAACGATGGTGCCGACCCGACGCGAACCCGCATTATCCCTAACGGTATCGACCTGCAACGCTGGCGGGATGGGCTGGCGCAGCGCGCTGAAGGCATCGCCCCTGTGGTGGGTTTTATAGGGCGAGTGGTTCCGATCAAGGACCTCAAAACCTTCATTCGGGCGATTCGTGGAGTAGTTAGCGCGATGCCAGAGGCCGAGGCCTGGATCGTAGGTCCCGAGGATGAGGATCCTGCGTATGCCGCCGAATGCCACAGTCTGGTCGCGAGCCTGGGGCTGGAAGGCAAGGTACGCTTCCTCGGGTTCCAGAATATTCAGGAAATCCTCCCGCAGCTGGGTGTCATGGTGCTCACATCGATCAGTGAAGCTCAGCCGCTGGTTATTCTCGAGGCCTGGTGTGCCGGCACGCCAGTGGTCAGCACCGATGTGGGGTCCTGCCGGGAGCTCATTGAAGGAGGTACGTGGGAAGATCACGCGCTCGGACGCGCCGGGGAGGTGGTGGCAATCGCCGATCCGCAGGCTACTGCACGGGCAATTCTCGATCTGTTACTGGACCCGACACGCTGGCAAGCGGCTCAGGCCAGTGGGCTCGCTCGGGTTAATCGATACTACGGTGAAGCGATGATGCTCGCCTGCTATCGCGATATTTACTATGTTGCCATGGAGAATACCGAATGGCTGGTATCGGCTTCGAACTTCGAAAAATCCTCACCCGAGATTCCTACACCGCAACCCTTAGAGCCTATGTCTATGCAGGGCTGATCAGTTCAGGACCATGGGTGCTCTCGATCATCAGCGTGATGCTGATCGGCTTGTTGAGCGTCGGAGTAGTCGGCTCGCAATCGCTGGTGCGCCAGTTTCTGGTGACAGTGACCTACCTCATGGCCAGTTCGCTGATCGTAACGGGTGGGTTGCAACTGTTCTTTACGCGCTTCGTTTCTGATCAGCTGTTTCAAAAGCGAGCAGAAGTCATACTGCCAAATCTGCTGGGCATACTGCTATTGGTAACACTGGGGGCAGGTGTGTTGGGCTGCGCGGTGCTGATCACCGTGTTTGATGAACCTTTCGTTTACCGTTTACTGGTCCTGGCCAACTTCGTCGTGCTCTGCAATCTGTGGTTGGTGATCATTTTCCTGTCCGGCATGAAAGCCTATAACCGCATCCTGCTGATAATGGCCGGCGGTTATTCGGTCATGGTGGCTAGCGCCTTCCTGCTCAGGCATTGGGCGGTGGACGGCTTGTTGCTGGCGCTATTGATCGGACACGGCTGTCTATTTTTCATGTTCCTTTTCGATATCGTCCGCGACTACGATTCCGACCGATTGATAGCCTTCGACTTTCTCGACCGCAACAAGATCTTCCTCAGTCTCCTCTTGACGGGCTTCTGCTACAACCTCGGAATCTGGATTGACAAGCTGATTTTCTGGTTCAATCCGGCGACGTCGGATCAGATCGTGGGGCCGCTCCGCGCCTCGATGCTGTACGACTTGCCGATCTTTCTCGCTTATCTGGCGATCATCCCAGGCATGGCAGTGTTTCTGGTGCGCATCGAAACCGACTTCGCCGAGTGGTACGAACGGTTGTTTCGGGCGATCCGCGATGGCGAAACATTGCAGCACATCGGTCATCTGAAAAACGAAATGACGCTATCGATCCGTCAGGGCCTGCAGGAAATATGCAAGGTGCAGGGGCTCACGGTGGTCCTGCTTCTGCTGTTCGCGCCGAACCTGCTGGACTGGCTTGGTATGTCGCGGTATTACCTGCCGCTGTTCTACGTCGACCTGGTAGGTGTCAGCGTGCAGGTCGTCTTCATGGCGTTGTTGAACGTGTTCTTCTATCTGGACAAGCGGGTGGTCGTACTTCAGCTGTGCGGTCTATTCGTTGTGCTCAACACTCTGTTGACGCTGCTGAGCCAGTATCTCGGCCCGAGCTTCTTCGGTTACGGTTTCACCGTATCGCTGGTGTGTTGCGTGTTCGTGGCGCTGGTGCGTTTGAACCGCGCGCTGGATGAGCTGAAATACGATACTTTCATGCTCAACCGTTAACAGGCCTCAGGGAAACAGCTGATCGATTCTCCCTTCGGGTTCATGGCGGCTGGAAGCATGCGGCCTGATTTCAATCAGCTGGCGGACCGGCCGCCACCAGTCGGGGAACAAGTGGCGGGTGTTTGCCTGGCCAAAACGGTCGTCGAGCAGATACACCACACCACGATCCTCGGTGGAGCGGATTACCCGTCCCGCCGCCTGCACCACTTTCTGCATCCCCGGGTACAGGTAGGCGTATTCGTAGCCGTTACCGAACATCGACTGCATGCGGGCCTTGATCTCTTCGTTGATCGGGTTGATCTGCGGCAGACCCAGCGTGGCGATGAAGGCGCCGATCAAGCGGTCGCCGGGAAGATCAATCCCTTCGCCAAAGGCACCGCCCAGTACCGCGAAGCCGATCCCTTCCGAGTGAGCGCTGAAACGCGCCAGAAAGGCATGTCGATCGGTTTCGTTCATGTTGCGTGACTGCGCCCAGACCGGAACATCCGGGTAATCGCGCTGGAAGCGATCCAGCACCTGCTCCAGATAGGCGTAGCTACTGAAGAACGCCAGATAGTTACCTCGCTGACCTTCAAACTGTTCCGCCATCAACCGGGCTATCGGTGCCAGGCTCGCCTCGCGATCCCGGTAGCGAGTCGAAAGATTAGCGATAATGCGTACGTCGAGTTGCTCTGCTGCAAAGGGTGACTGCACGTTCAGCCACCGCGACTGCTGGGGCAGGCCGAGCAGGTCGGCGTAATAGTTTTGCGGGCTGAGCGTGGCGGAAAACAGCGTCGTGCTGTGGGCTGCGGCGAAACGAGGCGCCAGAAAGGGCGCCGGCACGATATTGCGTACACAGAGCGTCGACAGGGTGCGCTTGTAGTTGCCTGGATGGCGGGAAATATCAAACAGTGAATGCGGGCCGTAGGCTTCTGCCAAACGACAGAACAACATGGCGTCCAGATAAAAACGCAGCAGCGAGCCATCGTTGCCGGTGGGCTGGTCGGTCAGGTGATCCGTGATGGCGCTTACCGCTTTCTGCAACGCCGCAATGAACAGGTCAGCGATGCCGGGGTATATCTGGTAATCGGCGTCCTGATCCCGGTGTAACTGATTCCAATGCCGTCCTACGCGGTCCAGCGCCGTCTTTAGTCCAGCTGGCGCCAGCTTGCGCACATCATTGAAACGCGCCTGATTCAGCTCGGCGGTATACATGCCGCGCGCCCGGTCAATCAGGTTGTGTGCTTCGTCCACCAGCAGCGTGACGCGCCAGTCGTTAAGGACCGTGAGCCCGTAGAGCAGGGCGCTCATGTCGAAGTAATAGTTGTAGTCACAAACCACGACGTCGGCCCAGCGGCACAGCTCCTGACTGAGGTAGTAAGGACACACCTGATGTTCCAGCGCGACCTCCCGTACCACCTGCTGGGTCAATACGCGCCGGGCCAGTGCAGCCGACCGGGCGATGGGCAGACGGTCGTAAAACCCCTGTGCCAAGGGGCAGGACTCGCCGTGGCAAGCACGGTCCGGATACTCGCAGGCCTTGTCGCGGGCAACGTGTTCCAGTACGCGCAGCGGCATGTCCGGATCCTGTTCGCGCAGGGTCGACAGAGCATCCAGTGCGAGCCTCCGGCCGGGCGTTTTGGCGGTCAGAAAGAACAGGCGATCGAGCTGTTGCTCCGGAAAAGCCTTGAGCTGTGGAAACAGCGTGCCCAGCGTTTTGCCTATGCCGGTGGTGGCCTGAGCCATCAGTGTCTGGCCGTCCCGCGCTGCGCGATACACGGATTCGGCCAGCTGGCGCTGCCCTTGGCGAAAGCTGGCATGCGGAAACTGCAGTGCTGTCAAACTTCCATCCCGCGCTGTTCGATGTGCCGCTTCCTGTTTCGCCCAGGCAAGGAAACGCTGGCACTGCAGCTCGAAAAAATCGCGCAAGGTTTCTACACCGAAGCGCTCGCGAAATACCGTTTCCTTCTGGCTGATGACATTGAAGTACACAATTGCCAGATCGATCTCTTCCAGCTCCTGCATTTCGCAGAGCAGCCAGCCATAGACCTTGGCTTGAGCCCAGTGCAGCAAGCGATGGTTTTGCGGAATGCGCGATACATCGCCGCGGTGGGTTTTGATCTCTTCCAACAGATTTAGATCAGGGTCGTAACCATCGGCCCGGCCAGTCACCAGCAATCCGGAGTAGCTACCCGCCAATGCAACCTCGCACAGGTAATTAACGCCACGTCGGGAAGTGACTGTCTTGTGACCGGCAATGCCTTCCTGCGCCGTGGGTGCGGGGGTGAAGCGCAGGTCCAGATCACCTTCCTTGGCGGTGAACTCGCAGAGCGCGCGCACGGCAATCCGGTAATTCACGCGCTGGCCCATTGCACGTAACAGACGTCAACCGGCATGTCGTGCTGGGCACATAGGGCGAGCCAGCGCCGCTGGTTATCCTGCAGTCGGTCGCCGGGCCCTTTGACCTCGATCATCCGATAGCGTTGTTCGGCGGGCCAGAACTGGATGAGATCCGGCATTCCGGCACGGTTGGCCCGTACATCACACAGCAGCCGCTCCATCCAGATGCGCAGATGTGCTGCGGGAAGACAGGCGAGGGCTTGCTCGAGGAGTTCGGGGGACAGGGCTCCCCAGAACACGAAGGGTGACTGAATGCCGTATTTGGCCTCCCAGGTGCGCCAGATGCTGTCTTTGTAGGCATCGGAATCGAGCTGCCCCAGGCACGCATCAAACAGATCGGCGCGCCGGTGCCGGAAATCAGGACTGTGCAGGTCCACCGGTGCGTTATGGAATGGATGGAAGAAGGCACCGGGCAGTGGCGCAAATATCGCTTCCCAGCACAACAGCCCAAACAGGCTGCTGATGAGTGCATTCTCGACGTAATGAACTGGCGCGTCGGGCCGGGCCAGATGGTCCCGCACCAGTAACTCGACGGTAAACGGAGCCGGGCCCGGCAGACTCAAGTCAATCCTGTTTTCAGCGAGACGTTTAGGTATTTGCGTAGTGGAGACTCCCAGTTTTCGCGCCACCCTGTGGAGCGCGCGCTCGACCAGCTGCTGCTCGGTATCGCTTTCCGGATCAGCAAGCGCCTCCCGAGCGAGCGCATAGGCCTCGCCATACCGTTCACATTTTTCCAGAATACGCACGCGGCGCTGGCGTGCACCGCTGTATCGGCTGCGCTCGTATAGCTCCAGTGCCAGGCAGGATTCACCCGCGCGTTCAAGCTGACGCGCCATAGCAAATAACAGCTTGGCGTATCGATTGCGCACATAAGGGTTTGCGCACTCTAGCGTGCCGAGACGTTCGAGCACCTGCTCGATGGGCATCTGGCTTTCAACGTCCTCCCGGCAGCGATGGATATGTAAGTACTGCTCGACATCTGTACGGCAGCCAAATCCGCGTGACTCCCGGGATATTGAAACCTGCTCGTAACGAAAGATGCCCAAGTCGGCAAGCACAAACTCTGACCAGGTTTGCCGCAGATTACCGAAAAATATCAGCCGCAACCGGTCGCAGAGATCGCTTACAACGAGCGTAAAGAGCACGTCGTTCAACGCTGGGCACCAATCGGTGAACGACTGCGCACCGGGACAGGCGTCAGCGAGCAACTGATACATCACATTTTTTGCCGCCGAGCGTAACGGAGCGATCTCCGCAAAACAGATAGCCGCTTCGTCCCGGCGCAGTAGCGCTAGTGTTTCGGTAATCGTCAGCGGCGCTTGGGTGCTTATCCAGCCGAGCTCGAGGAGCGGCTCGGCTGCGGCATCGATATCGCCAATCTCCGCATAACTCAGTTTGCTGCGACGAAAATGCGGCCCTTTACGCATGACCAGACGCACCAGCAACGCCTGGGCGGGAAGCGCCAGGGTTCGGAAATCCGTTATGAACTGGCGTTCCTGCTCATCAAGCAAATCGTCATAGCGAGACGAGATCCAGTCCATCGCGGTGAGAAAGTTGGCCAGATAGTAAAATTCAGGGCCGGAAGGAATCTGCATGGGGCTACTTGCTAGTTATATATCCAGTATTCTGCCCCGCCGACCATCCCTGGTTCAAGCCAGGGAAAAGCTTCCGGACCGGCGGTTTGGACTACACGCCGGGCCAGTAAATCGATCGGATAAGGCCTGCCGGCTGTCAGGGGCCATTGCTGGGGGGAAACGAAGGGGAGGGCGTCTGGTCTAGTACGAGGACCAGTCCCCGCTGATGCGTTTGCCGGATCACGCGGGTGTTTACGATTATCCAGGCAGTTAAGGTGCCCTATGAAAATACTCATGGTTCTTACTTCACACGATCAACTTGGCAACACCGGTAACAAAACCGGGTTCTGGCTTGAGGAGTTCGCTGCTCCTTACTACGTGTTCAAGGATGCTGGCGCTGAGGTGACACTGGTTTCGCCGGCCGGTGGCCACCCGCCGGTTGATCCGAAGAGTGACGAGCCGGATGCTCAGACTGACGATACAGAGCGTTTCCGAAACGACGCCGAGGCGCAAAAGGCGCTGGCTAATACCGGGCGTCTGTCGGATGTCGCGGCGGACACCTTCGATGCGGTTTTTTATCCCGGTGGCCATGGTCCGCTGTGGGATCTGGCTGAAGATAAAACGTCCATTGCGCTGATTGAGGCATTCGCCGGCAGCAACAAGCCGCACGGATTTGTCTGTCATGGGCCGGGGGCTCTGCGTCACGTTAAGAGTACCGATGGCCAGCCGCTGATCCAGGGGCGCGACGTTACAGGCTTCACCAATAGCGAAGAGGCTGCGGTTGGCCTGACCGATGTGGTGCCGTTCCTGATTGAGGACGAGTTCCAGCGTCTTGGCGCGCGCTACGCCAAGGCTGGCGACTGGCAGGTGCATGCCGTTGTCGATGGACAGCTGATTACCGGACAGAACCCCGCCAGTTCAGCCGCTGTGGCTGAGAAAATACTGAAAGCTCTGGCCTGATAGAGCCGCGTTGCCAGGCTGGAGTGCCTAACTTCTACGTTTGTTTCCAAACAAGCGGCCCAAGAGGCTCGGCTCAGGGCTGCGGTACGCATTCAGCAGGCCGGATGCGTCGATATCGCGCTGCTCGGGGTCAAAGGCGAGGGCGCGTTGCAGCGCCGGCCAGCAATGCTCTGGCAGGTTCGCTGGACGCTGCAGGCTTTTATCCTGTTCCATGGCCTTGGCTTGCCTGGCGGTCAGACGGCTGAATGGATGGTGTCCACTGCTCAGCTCGTACAGTACACAGGCCACCGCATAGACATCCGCCGGCGCGGCAAGGGCTTCGCCATTCAATAGCTCAAGGGCGGCATAACGAGGTGTCCAGGCAGCGATGCGCGAACGGCTGAGCCGGGGCAAACTGGTCAGCAAGCCTTTAGTCGGCTGCCCAAGCCCATAATCGAACAGCCGCAGCCCATCGGCGGCAAGCATGACGTTGCTGGGTTTGAGGTCGCCATGCAGCACGCCCATGGTGTGCGAACACTCCAGTGCTTCAAGCAGAGGAATCGCGATGGACTGGCACTCGGTCCAGGCAAGGCCGTCGGGGCGCTCAGCGAGCACTTGATCCAACGTCGGACCTTTGAGTAATTCCATGGTCATGAAGGCGCGTTGGCTGGGCGGGTCTATATCGAATGCATACAGCCGGATTACGTTTGAATGCCGCAACCGGCTGGTCAGCGCGAACTCGCTATAGAGCAGGGCGCTGGCATCCGGGTACTGGGCGAATTCCTCGTTCAATGCTTTCAACGCCACATAGGGCTCGGGATCGCCGTATTGCTCACGCAACAGGTCACGCGCGCGATACACTGCGCCCATTCCGCCAACGCCCAGCAGTCGTTCCACCTTGTAACGTTTGCAGAGCACTTCCGGCAATGCCGCAACCCGGGATGGCGGTACGCTCTCGATGTTTGCGGAAGGGCTGCCGCCGACCATAAGGGTGAGATCGGCATCCTCGTCCATGAGGGGGGTATCCATAGCTAACTCCATCTCGTTCATTGACGAATGATTACTGCGCTGAGGTTGTCGCGCGCAGGGCCATCCATGGCCAGCTCGAATAATTTCTGCAACGCCAGGCTGACCGAGGGCTGACTCAGTCCGCGGCCGATGGTGTCGGTCGTCATCTCTTGGTACAGCCCATCGCTGCACAGCAACAGCGTGTCGCCGGGGTAGACGGTGAACTCCACCAGATCCAGTGTCAGGGTCTCGTTGGCCCCAACTGCCCGGGTCAACGCGCGAGCCGAGGGATGTTGGGCCGCTTTAGCAGGATCCATACGGCCCTCCTGCATTAATTCCTCGTAAAACGAGTGATCGCGGGAAAGCTGAAACAGGGTGCCGCCGCGCCAGAGATAACACCGACTGTCGCCTGCCCACAGACACACGGCATGGTCGCCTTCAATCAACAGAACGACGGCGGTGCTGCCTATCACCGGATCCGGCTGCTCAGCTGTGACCGTCAGTTCCTGAGTAAGTCTGCGGTTAAGCAGGTGAAGGCAACGCCGGACATCCTTTACGCGCTGATCCATGGTGCCCTGTACAGGCAGCTCCGCCAGATGCTCAACGATGAGCCGACTGGCAAGGGCGCCATTCTGGTGCCCGCCCATGCCATCGGCAACGGCCCACAGTCGTTTGTCTGCTAGCGCCAGAAACGCATCCTCATTGCGCGCGCGGACCTTTCCGGTGTGGGTTCGCCCGGCGCTTCGCCATGGGAAGTCAGGTGCCACTATCAAAGCCTCGCGGGCAGATTGAAGGCGCGCAATGAGCCGGTCTCGAACGGATTGGGCGAACGTTGACTGTGCAACAGATAGTTTGCCCGCAGCCCGCTCAGGTCTGCTTTTAGCATCAGAACATCCCGATCGGTGTGCTTGCCTACTTCGACCTTGTCCAGCATGCGGAACAGTGACCAGGTGCCACTCTTTTCATCGAGGCTCACGCGGCGTCCGCCAAGGTCTTCCAGCTGCAGGGTCACGCGGCCATCCTCGGTCTGCGCTGGCCATTGGAAGGCGGTCTGCATGATAGGGCCGTGACGGTACTCCATCTGCTGACTGCCGAAGCGGAAGCTGGCGCGGCCGAGACTTGAATCGAGTGAGTAGGGCTCAAGCTTGAACAGGATCTGAGGCTCGTTCGGATTCTCCGCAAAAAAGCTTTTGCGAATGGTCAGAATATTGCCCATCTGTGCAAGAAACTGACGCGACATGGGCATGCCTCTGCCGTCGATCTGGCGCACACGGTAGGTTCCGTTGGCATCGCTCAGGAAAGATTTCAGGTAGCGTTCATAGAAGCTGTCGGCAATCCCCTGGGCTCGGAAGAATTCGCGGAAGTCCGTCAGTGCGACGTCACTTTCACTCTGCGTGTTGAATGGATAGCGCTGGTGCAGCGAATCGTTGTACGCCGCGTAAAGCTCGCTGCGGTAACGCTGGTTGAGGAAGCTGTGTGCATCTGCCAGAACCATCATCCAGCTATCTGCCGCCAGGGCCTCAAACCATTTGCCGACGGGCTGGGGTAGAGGCGCGGCGCTGGCGCGGACCTGGTTGATGGCGTCACGCCGACCATCCATCCGGGCCCGTGCCATGTCGAAAGCAGCCTGTTCGGGCACGCTGGCCTGAGCCAGGCTGGTCAGTTGAAGCTGCAAGGCATCCACTGCCTGCAGGCTGCTCGCCAGTTCCGGTGCTGGCCCACCATTGTCATCAAGTAACCGGTGTAAAGGCTCGAAACGTCGTTCCAATGTCTTGCGAGCGTTCTCCGCTTGCAACAGATTGACCTTGGCTTGCAGCGAATCGGCCGTTTCCGGTGCGTCGCTGAAGGACGTGTTTTCCCTGACCTGCAACAGCAGCTGGAGGATGGGGGAATTGGAAGCGGTTAGCCTGGCCAGTTGCAGAGAGCCCTGCGCGGTATCGCCAAGCGGCTCCAGATGTAACCTTGCCAGCGCGTCCGTCCAGTAACCCGCGTAGTCCTGGAAATACAGCTCTTCCATTTCGACCATCAGGCGATTGAGATCATTGCGGCTCAGTGTATCGCTGCCGCCCAGCACCCAATTATCACGCAGGATATTCTTGACCAGATCGCCGCCCTGGGCCACGAACATGCTGTCGTATCCCCGTTTGGTATAGAATCCCGGGATGATGTTATTACTGCTGGTCAGTAGGGCGGCTTGCGGCCCCAGATGTTGTTCCAGCCGGTAGTCAGGCAGATTGCGTGCCTGTTCGCGCAGCATTCGGTAAACCACAGCGGCGAGTGATTCGCTACGCAACTGTTGTCTGGCATCAGCAACCAGTCGGTTGTCCAACGCGTAGGGTCTGAAGGAGCCGTCCAGTAAACGGCTGAAGTGGGCAGTCAAACCATGCTGGGCTTCGCTGTTGCCGGCGTAGCGCAGGGACCAGTCTGCGGCCATCCACTCCTGCAGGTATTTGGCGTCACGCCGACCTTCAAGATTGAGCATCAGATAGGCGCGCAGGCTGGCCAGAAGCCCCTCGCGATTATCGAGACTGGCGCGTATCTGCTCCTCAATCTGCCGTGCCACGCGGGGTAGCAACACGGACTCGAGATCATCCCGATAGGTGCGGTAAACGATGCTGTTTACCGGTTCCCCCTGATAGAGCCCGCCACGCTGGAACCAGCCGACGTCTTCGCTTGGCGGAAAGACCTGGGTTGCGGCGTAGCTTGTATCCAGCGTGTCCAGGGCAGCCAGTGCATCCTGCTCATCCCTGGCCTGTTGGCGCTGGTCCTGGAGCTCCTGCGCCAGGTCCCGCAGTTTTTCCAGACGGTCATGATTGCTCGAAAAACTCATGGCCCAGCTCAAGCCGAAAACAGCAAGACATATCACCGCAGCGGCGTACAGCGAGCGCTGACCCCAGCCGATGCGCTTCAACTCGCGGTCATCCAGGCCTGCAAGCTCGGCTTCCGGGAATATCACCTTGCTCATGAGATTGTGGATAAAGCGCGCACGGCCGTTGCGGAAAGTCGGCAAATCATTGCCCGCGGGCCCCAGGTTGCGCCCGATGCTGGCGGTAAGCGGATCCAGGCCATGCTGCAGCTCCGGCGCGCTGGTCAGATAAAAGCCGCGTAACTGGCTGGCACGCTGATAACGATTGCCGGCGAATGCCAGCTCGATGAACAGGCTCAGCGGCTCGCCGATCTGGCTCAGCTGATGCGGGAAATCCATGATGCGGCCGCGGCGCTGATGGTCGCGCTCCTGATGCATCCGCATGATGACCTGACTGTTGAGCTGATGCAGCAGCTCTTCGAATTCCCGGCGGACGACCTGAGTATCGGTGCCGTCCTGCTCCTTGCGGAAGCTGGTACCGAATACCTGGTCACTGTCCTCACGGCTCAACTGATCGAAAAATTCGTCAAAACCGGCGATGCGGTCAGCCTTGCTGAGCACCAGATAGACCGGCACCTCTACCCCGAGGCGTTGATTGATATCGTGCAGACGCTGTCGAGTCTGCCGGGCGAGGATTTCCAACTCTTGTTCGCTGGCTTGCAACAGCTGTTCGACCGGAACATTCACCAGCACGCCGTTAAGCGGGCGAGGGCGGCGGCGACGCAACAGGCCGAGCAGGGTTTGCCAACCCATACCGTCGATGTCTTCGGCCGGCTGGCTGAGGTATCGTCCGGCCGTGTCGATGAGCACGGCGTGCTCGGCAAAATACCAGTCCGCATAACGGGTGCCGTTGATTTCACGGGTAAGGCGCTGCTGGCCGGTCTGGTTGAGCGGAAATTCCAGACCTGAGAAATCCAGCAAGCTGGTCTTGCCGCTGCCTTCCGGGCCAATGAGCAAATACCAGGGCAATTCGTTGCGCCAGCGCTCGCTGCGTCCCTGGTAGAGGTTCGATCGGCGCAGGGTACGAAGAGCGCTCTTGAATCGGCTATGTAGCTCTACCTGCTCTTCAACGATCAACCCTTCCCGGCGCAGACGTTCCTGTGCGTCCTCATCGTCCTCGTCTGCTTTCTTCTGTTGGGCTGCTTTCCAGCTGAAGAACACCATCGACAGACCCCAGATCAAAAACAGCAGGCTGATGGTCACCAGACGGCTGCTGGCGGATGCCCAGAACTTGTTGTCATTGACTGCCAGCAGTGGGCCGACGAACCAGACCAGTGCCGCCAACGCGAGTACCAGACATAGGCTCAAGGCCCAGCCGCGACGCAGCAGCTGTGGAAGCCGCGATAGCTGGTTGAGCTGCGCGAAGCGGGCAAAGCGAAACAGTTGCGATTTCATGTCAGTTCATCCCTGAAAACGGCGTGACGATCGGAGCAGCATCCTGCTGTTCAAAAGGTTGTAGTACAGCGCTGCGCTGTTCGCTGAGCACCCAGCTGAAGCCAGTAAACAGCGTCACCAGGCATACCGCCGTGAATAGCACGACCAGCCACCAGGGCACGATACGGATCAGGTTGCGGCGTGCATCCTTGAGGCCTTCCCAATGGGGCGAGATATCGCGGGGTACGTCGCCACGGATCTGGTGGATCTGGCGATACAGGCTGTCACGGATGACCTCCAGTTCCATCATGCCGCGTGGCATGACGCGGTACTTGCCTTCAAAGCCGAGTGAGATACACAGGTACATCAGCTCAAGCATGGCAAGGTGCTTCACCGGGTTGCGCGACAGGCGCTCGAGCAGCTGAAAGAACTTCTCGCCACCAAAGGTTTCGTTATGGAAACTGCTTAGCAGGCTCATCTGCGACCATTCGCTTTCGTTACCCCAGGGCGTGGTGACAATTGCTTCATCCAGGGCGGTACAAATCACATAGCGCGCGGCCATGACTTCGGTGCTTTCGGCGCCGCTCTGCAGGGCGCGGTGCTCGAACAACTTGATCTCGGCACTGAGACGATCCTTCAGCGCGTGCAAGTCTTCTCGCTCGTAGCTGTGTTTGAGCCGCACCACCTCAGAGAGCAATCCGGAAGCCATCGCGACCAGCGGATTCAGGCTGAAGTTGTAGCTCTCGGCAGGGCGAATCCGCGCTGCATAGATCATGCGTTGCTCGAGTTTCTCGTACTTCGGCGGGGCGTCGAAATCGGTCAATGGGGTCTGCGCTGGAAGGTTGCCGTTGCGATTGAGAATGACGGTCTGGTCGTCCTGGCGGTAATCCATTTCGTTGTTCATGTTATTGATTCCTTATCGCCCAGAATTTCAGCTCGAGTGCGGAGAACTCGCCCGACACGTGGAATGCAAAGCCCCCGGAGCGCTCGAGCTGCGCCAGATCTTCCGAGCCGAGCTCCAGCGCAAAGTAGGTTTTGCCGGCATGGAAAGGAATCTGGCGCGGCGCGACTGGTAACGGCTTGACCTTGATGCCTGGCAAATGCAGGTTGACCAGCTGACGAATTCGCTCGACCGGGCCGATCTTCAGATGCGCCTGCAGACGTTTGCGTAGTTCCTCCGAATCACATTGCGCGCTGGCGGCCAGTACAAACGAGGCCGAGCCCAGCAACTTGTGGTCGTGCAATGGGGAGACCTGAATACCGTATTGACGTTGCTGCAGCGGTAGTTCGACGGCGTGCTGCTCTAGCACCATCGACAGCACCTGGCGAATCGCATCGAGCAACTTCCGGAAGCTCGAGCCCTGGTCGCTATGCTGATATCGGCTATCCAGACGCGGTCGCTTGGTTTCGCTGGCAAAGGTCGACAATTCCCCAAGCAGGCCAAGTAATTCCCGATAAATCTGTTCCGGGTGGATCTGCTCGATGCTCATGTAATGCCGCAGGATGGGCTCGTAGCGGTTGATCAGCTGCAGCATCATGAAGTCGCCAAATTCGGCGCTGCCGACCTTGCCGGTGGCGCGGATACGCTCACCGAGAATGTCGCCGCGGTGGGCGAGCATGCTGATGGTTTCCTTCATGCACGATTGCAGAAAGCTGCTGGCCTGGAAGTGTATGTAAGTCGGGACGAACTCCGGATCCAGACTGATAACGCCGTCGGGGGTCGTATCCAGTACGTCGCATAACTTGAGTTTTACGTAGGCTTGATCGCTCTGCTGTTCACCTAGCAGCAGTCGAAAGTCGGGGAGTCCGCAGCTCACCTGGCTGCTGCTGGTATCGCCCGCATTGGAATCGGCTACCTCTGCGTCATATGCGGTAAAGCGCGCCAATACATCCTTTTGTTCCGGTCGACGCGTCTCGACGTGATTGCCCGTGACCAGCGGCAAGGCAAGAAATACCGGTTGGTCAGACGTGTTGGGCGGAATGTCCAGTGCCAGGGGTTCGCGCTCGGCGCCCAGATCGAACAGGCTGCCATCAGGCAGCACGCCGCTGGCATGGCTGACGACGAGCTTGCCCATGCTGAGAAACTGGTTATCTATCTCCAGGCTGAAAAAGCCCCAGGGGTAAATGTCCAAGCGCTGAGTGCGCGATTTGATCTGATTTTCAAAGTAACGATCGTTCTGCTGGAAATGTTGCGGGCGCAGCAGCATGCCTTCCTGCCAGACGACTTTCTGTGTGCTCATGGCTCAGTCCCTGCCAGCCGTGTCGCCCGAGTTCCGGATTCCGCGCTCGTCCAGATATAGCGAAACGTTGTGTTTTTTCTTCGCGCGAAGCGGAATCACGGTCTGCCATTCTCCGCCGGACAAGTCTCTATAGGCGGCCAGGATGCCCAGATAACGGCTGTCCTCTGTTACTGAGAATTTCACATTGCGGCGCTCACCTGGACGCAATTCAAGCTCCTCCAGGCGCACAAAGTCGGGCGTGAGGGTTTCGCGGGGGTGCTGATAGATTGAAAAGAAGTCAGCGTTTTCAAAAGCGACCGGATGCTTGAGTTCGATCAGATGCAGAACCACCGGAGAGGGGCGGCCGTTCAGGTCCGGGTTGAGCTTGTTGCTGCTTTCCAGCGACAGGTCCACCTTGGTCAGACCGGAACAGCCGCCGAGCAGGGCGAGGGCAGAAAACAAAGCGAGGGTGGCGAGGCGCGTCATGGGATTCATCCTTGAATGTCGGTGCTTAGGGTGGCGATCAGGCGGACCTGTTCTTCGTAGGCCATGGCGAAATCACGGGCAAACAGGCGCTTGCTCCATTCATCATCCCGCTGCATGGAATGATGCAGACGGCTGTAGTCGCGCCAGTTTCCGCCCGCCGTGCGCAGCAGCGACTTGTTCTCGCTTTCGAAGCGCAGAGCAAGCTGGTCGGGTGCCAGTTGATCCAGCACAGCCTTGACTACGGCGCGGCTGGCTGAGATCAGCGCGACCTGGTGAGCCTGCAAATCACGGAAAGCCAGGCTGACGGCTCTGGATGCAGGCATCTGGCCCGGCTTTGAATTGCGTAGCATGCCGGTCAGGGCTTCGCTGGTTTCGCTGGCATGTTTGAGTGGGTTGGTGTCGGCGCCCTGAACGGCGGTCAACGCCAGCCGCATTTCGCTTTTCAGATCGCTTCGGGTTTTCAGGCTCTGTTGCAGACCAGCGATGCTTTGCTTGAGCAACTTGGCCGCAGCGACCGCAAGGGCCTCTTTTTCTTCGTCGTCCAGATCATCCAGGTCGACGCCAAGCGCATCGCTGTATCGCTCCCAGAAGCGCGACGGCATGCGTGACGGTGGTGGAGGTGTCTCGGGCTGCGGTGCGGGGACCGGTGCGGCGACCATCTCCGGGACCAGCAGGCTTTCCATATCGATGCGAGCATAGTCCTGTTGAGCATCATCCTCGGGGGAGGGGATGTCGAACAGATCCAGATCGCTCTTCTGCACATAGGCGCTTTCCTGTTGGTCGAGCGCGTTCAGAGGATCGAGATCCAGGAATGCATCGTCGGGAATAATGCTGCCTGACGCTTCGGGGCGGCCGAGGTCGGATTCGTATACCGCAGGATCCTGAATCAGGCGCGCGCGGATTTCGAATTCGCCAAAGTTATAGACGGTTCCATGTTCGATGCGATGAGGTTCGTTTTTGAGTAATCGGACACCAGAGTCCCGTATGCTGATTCCGTTGCTACTGGTGTCCGTCAGATGAAAAGCGCCGTTCTCGAACGTAACCAGCGCGTGGCGGCCCGATACAACGCGATTTCGGTCAGGAATAACCCAGTCGCAACCGTCGGCCCGACCGATAATCCCGCCAGCTTTCTTGAAGGTCATGGTGGCCGGAAAACCAGCGGTAAATTGCTGGGCGCTGACCACATCGAATACCAATTCCATGGTTTCCTACTCCTTACGCTTAACTGCTGCGCTGTACCGTTTGCGACTCTCCGAGGGGGCGATAGTCGTCATCGTTGAATCTGTGATTGCTGCAACCGGCGAGGGCTATGCTCATGGCGAGTAAAACAGCGATACTGCGTCCGTTTGTTTCTCTGATTCTTTCTCTCAACATGCTCGATTGCTCTCCAAAGCTTGTTGTTGACTGATTAATGCGAGGTGCGACGTGTGGGAAATAGCTTTCCTGCAGTCGGGTGACAGGCCCAGTTATTGACCGCAAGGGTGCTGGCCTGGACCGCAATGCCGGGCCAGGAGATAACCGGTTCTAAAGTGCTATTGGTAAGCATGATTCCTGAAGAACATAGAAATCGAAGCGATAGGCGCCGGCGGGAAAAAGAAGGCGTAGAAGAATCGCTGGTCAATAAAACGCGAGAGGCGTTTGAAACCCTTGGCACTACATCCGTGTTCATAGCCAGGCTCATGGCTCGTACTTCCCTGTCAGGGGAGGCCGGGGCTGGCCATCCCAAAGTCCATTGCGCGAATAATCGTCGTGGCCCAATAGTACTTTTTAAGTGACCTCAGCCATACAGAGTCAGACCGTCTCCAGCCCTAGCCTGAGACCCTTGTCGCATATTCCAAACCTCAAGCGCCCACAATTGCCAAAGAGTACCGATATACGAATCTTGGTCGTGGCTTAGCCCGATAAACGTTAAATGGCCCGTCGGCCTTCAGTTCGTTCGTGGGTTTCGCTCAGCCTGTTTCGTTGGGCAAGGCAGTGCAGAAGGTTGCCTCGTGGGCGCGGCAGCGTGGTTATTTCTGACGGATAAGAGGGTGGAATCCAGTTGCCGGAGAGGTGCGGGCTTGTGCGGAAGACGCAGCAGCCAAAAATACGGGGAGTCGCGCTCTGAGCATGTCGAAAATCCCCGTCTCAGTTTCGCCCTTTACCATGAGCCGAAGGGGATTCCGAACTTATTCACATAAGTCTGAGATTCGGGGCGTAGTTTTGCGGCATAAACGCCATTCATTTTGCCCAAGTAGGGCCCGCGCGTAACTACTTTTCCTGCGACACGGGCGACTTCGATAGACGTCAGGCAGGGGCCTCCAACCCATGCTTTTGCTATGCCTCCAGGTGCTAAGCCTACGGTTAACACCTTGCGGTGATCGGTTACTTGTTTACTAAGAGGTCTGCAATACACTTCTTCGCTTTCAACCATGAGTGCTCGGATTTCTGGTGTAACCTCAATGTAAACGTCGTACGTTTGAGGTTCTGCCAGTGATTGCCAACGGACGTAAATAAGTTTTGGAAGTCGCGCTCCGGTGACGTGCTTGCCTTTCCCCATACCAGGGTGCTCGGGCCAGCCCTTCGGGTTACCGCGGTTTTCAGGAGGGGTTTGGATAGCGGCAATGCCGCTCATAGCCTGTCGGTACAGGTGCTCGTCGACATCTACGACATCAGCGGTCTCAATCCAGACTTCCATATAGCTAGGCGCAAAGAAGCCCAGGAACCATGCGTCGTAGGGGAGAGGCTTGGCGAATCCAGAGGTACAACCGCTGATCATTAAACCTGTCAGCAGCGCAACGATTCGAGTTTTAATCATAACGATGTACCGTGCGCTCGTTGCCCTTCGCGGGGCGGTTGATGAACAATAAAGAAATACTGCTGTTGTTCCAGCCATTGGCAGCATTCCAATTGGCCGATTGATGAATATAACGCCTGTATAACAATGCTTCCTCTTCGTCCGTTAGCGCTAGATGAGCTGACTCCCCTGAGGCATATCTCAAAATCTTCACGTAAATCGGCTCCAGTTTTGGTGGGAGAGCAAGGTGTGGAATGGCGGGAATACTATCCAGCGGCACGCCTTCTCTGCTAGCCAGCTCGCGCATCACTCGAAAATAGACAAGGGAAAGAGCGCCCGAGACTTTGCGCTCGCTTTTTATAGCGCAAAATACTTGTTTCTCGGGGTAGAGGTCACGCCGGCGATTGAAGGGACGATCTATTGACCAACTTTCGATTGAAATTCCGGTTCCATAACGCTGAAGCTGCACGAGTCTTTCGTTCAGCTCAGTATTCGTTGAAATGCATGCATTGGTCTCTTCATTGGGTGTGGTACGTCTTACCAAGCTGCTTCTCGGACGACTCAGGAGAACTTTCTCTACGGCTTCGGGCATATAGCCGCCACCGATATCGGAATGGGCCCCGGGCAACACTATGTCTGCCGTTGCTGCACTATTAAGCGAGAAGTTATGTCGATGCTCATCGCGAGCTACAAGCTGTACAACCTTCTCCGCGACGCCTGATGCTAGCTTCAGGTTGACCCCTGAGTTTCTGTGGTTATGGGGGCTAAGATCCATCAGGCCCGGAGAAACGATGCCTGCAACTGTATCGAAAAGACCCACAAAGCCTATCTGTACATCGGTACCGACGCGCCATTGGAATGAAGGATATAACGCGCCAGAACCCGGCGGTAATGCAGCGGCGATCAAGCTATCAACGCCTTTCAATACTTCATTGACGAAATCCCGTGCCGCGGCCGCACCTCGACTAAAACCGAAGACGTCGAATTCGATACGCTCAATTCGGATGTGTGGGCTCTGCGAGGCGAAAAAACTCAAAGCCTCAACAATTCTTCTAGGACTTGCTTCTACTCTTTCTCGAACTCCCGTCTGCCCACGTCCAGTTCCTAGACCGTAGAGAGAATCGGAACCACCGCTGCGTGTGCCTATGCCCTCCAAATAAACAGGGAGGGACGCCTGCTTAGCGTCAGGCGCTAGCTTCTGATGGGAGTCGTCTCGATAAATAGCGTATAACCGTGCCACATTTGTCAAGTCGTTGCCGTAACTATTGTCAGGCGAGCTTCCCTGTCCATCAAAGCCGTGAGCGGCACAGTGTTGGCGAATCTCTTCGGCTATATTTTCGAGGCCGACATCTTCAGCTCGACATCCAGCGACGCTTTCGCTGTTGTCCTTGTTGTTTCCGGTGCCATCGAAGAATACGCCGATTCTCAAGGTAATTAGTTGCGTGAGAGGTAGCTCGGTTTCTTCTTCCTCTTCTTCATCCTCGATCGTTTCGGCTTCGATGACAGGGGTGACCCGCATATCAAGCTCTGGTTCAGGGAACTTGGCGGAAGGGTTGGCCTTTGCCAGGATGCGACCTGGCTGATCGGCCGCAGCCATGAAGGGTAGCGTTGCCCCCAGAGCGCCGATCCTTGCTCCGTTACTCGCGCTGCCGCCCGAATTGATCTTGATGCTCCCGCCATTAAGCGTCACGCCACTGGGATCGAGCTTGACGAAACTCCCGCCACCCTTGGCGGTGAGTTCCATGCCGGCATCGATCACTAGTGTGTCCCCGGCGTAGTAATGGATTTCGTGGCCGGTCTCGATAAGCTGAGCAGTGCCGATTTTGACGTGTTGAGTGCCGCCGACTGTCAGATGGTCATCAGCCTTGATTTCCGTCCTGCGGTCGCCGTGAGTGGTGTGATGTTCTTCGGCGAGCAGTTCGGTGTAGCTGTTGGCTTCGACGCGGTCGTGGCGTTCGTTGCCGACGCGGATGCTCTGGTTGTGCTGAATGTTCTGATCCCAGTCGCGCTGGGCGTGGATGAAGATCTGTTCTTCATCCTTTTTGTCTTCAATGCGCAGTTCGTTGAAGCCTTCACCGCCGGGGCTGCTGAGTGTCTTGAAAACGCTGCGGGTCTTGTTGGCGGGCAAATCGTAGGGGACCTGATGCTCTTTGTGATACAGGCAGCCGGTGACTAATGGCTGATCCGGATCGCCTTCGAGGAAGGAGACCAGCACTTCCATGCCGACGCGGGGAATCGCAATGCCGCCGTAGCGGTCGCCTGCCCAGCTGCCGGCGACGCGTAACCAGCAACTGGTCTTGTCATTGGCCTGGCCGTGGCGGTCCCAATGGAACTGGACCCTGATGCGACCGTATTGATCGCAGTGAATTTCTTCGCCTTGCGGGCCGGTTACAACTGCGGTCTGGTTGCCCAGCACTTGGGGTTTGGGGTGTTCGAGTTGGGGACGATACGGCACGTCCCAGGGCGTGGCAGTGAAACGGTTGCGGTAGCCCTGGGTGAACCCATCAGCAGCCGTGACATCGCTGGTGACTGACTCTTCCAATACCTGGGGCTGTTTGCCTTCGTGATGAATCTCGGTGAGTAGCCAGAGATCGTTCCAGCTGTCGCGGCTGTGGTTGGCGAGCGGTAGAAAATGTCCGGTTACAAGCAATGGCTGGTCGCTTGTCCCTTCGGCCAGGCGGTAGTCGCTGCGGTGGCGTTCCAGGCTGCGCTGAGCCAGATGCTTGCCGCGTTCGCGGTCGGTAAAGCGGCCGGGGTAGTCATAGTCTTCCAGATCCGGGGCGGCTGTGCCCCGCGCGGCGCTCTCCAGTTGCAGGCGGGGCTTCTCGAAATTGTAATCGCGGCGGGTTACCCGACTTGGGCGGGTTTCCAGGCGCAGGGCGAAGCGTTTGATAACCGGCTCATCCGCCACCATGCCGTTGCCCTGTTCGAAGCGGGTCGGTGCCAGCTTGGGAAAAGAGGTCTGGTCGTCGCCAAAAACGATGGTGTGGCTCTCATTTGAGTGTTCGAAGTGGTAGTGAATCCCTTCTTCTTCACATAAGCGCTGCAGGAAATGTAGATCGGTCTCGTCGTACTGGGTGCAGTAGTCCCGTTCCGGGTACTGGCTGCCCATCTGAAAACGGTAGGTATTGCCTTGAATGCCATGCTCTTCGAGCATCTGCGCGATGATCTGCGGTACGGATAGATGCTGGAAGATGCGCTGATTGGTGCGGTGTGCCAGGTAGGCCAGTTGCGGCACCAGGGTAATGCGGTAGCGCGTCAGGCGTTTGCCGGCTTCACCCTGGGCGATGCTGTGGATCAGGCCATGAACGCCGCTGCCATCGGCAGCAAAAGCGAGAAAGGCGGGCTTGTGCAGGAAGCCTTCGATGTCCAGGTCAGGCGTTTCGCTGACCAGATCCAGTTCGAAGCGATAGGGTCGGCACAGGGCTTCGTGGCCGGTGAACTCAAGGACCTTGAAGTCGTGCTCGGTGCCATCGATGGTCAGGTTGAAGTGCGCTTCATTACCTGGACTGAACATGGAATCTCTCCTTGGTTTTGAGCTCGGCAGGGTTGATGTTCAGCCGTTGCATGCGGTACAGCAGGGTGCGCCGCGGCAGGCCCAATTCGCTGGCGGCGCTGGTCTGGTTGCCCTGATTCTTGCGCAGGCAATCCATCAGCAGGTTGCGCTCAACCTGTTCCAGACGTTCGCGCAGAGTCAGTACGTTCTGGGTCGGCTCACTGGGCTGAAGGTTGAAATGCTCGGGCAATAACAAGTTGCCCTCGCAGAGCAGTACCGCACGCTCGACCAGCCCTTTTAGCTCACGCACGTTGCCGGGAAATCCGTAGGCGGCAATTTGTTGCAGAGCCGCGTCTGACCAGTCGCAGGGATCGCGCTGCAGAAACCGGCAGGCCTTGTCGGTGAAATGCCGTGCCAGGCGCAGAATGTCTTCGCTGCGCTCGCGTAACGGCGGCAATTCAATAGGGAAATGCGAAAGCCGGTAGAACAGGTCCTCACGGAATCGGCCCTGATCGGCCAGTGCCCGCAGGTCGCAATGGGTTGCGGCAAGAATGCGTACATCGACCCTGTGTGTTTCGTTGCTGCCCAGCGGCCGGACTTCGCCTTCCTGCAAAACGCGCAGCAGTTTGGCTTGCAAAGTCAGCGGCATATCGCCGATTTCATCGAGGAACAGGGTGCCGCCATCCGCTTCGTCGAACAGCCCCTTGCGATCCCGATCGGCACCGGTGAAGGCACCTTTGCGGTAGCCGAACAGTTCGCTCTCAAGCAGGTTTTCCGGCAGGGAGGCGCAGTTCTGCACCACGAAGGGTTTGCTACGGCGGAAGCCGAAGTCATGGATTGCACGGGCCACCAGCTCCTTTCCTGTGCCGGTCTCGCCGGTCAGCATGACGTTCACCGGGTTGTGCAACACCTTGCTGATCAGTTTGTATACAGCGAGCATGCGCGGGCTATCGCCGATCAGACCGTAACCACTGGCGGAGGGCGGGCTGTTCTGCATCTCGCTGGACTGCTCGGGCTGCGGTACGCCGAGGCGATGCAACACATGCAGCTGCGCCAATATGCAATTGCCCAACAATGCCAGCGAATCGGTAAAGCGCTTCAGATCGCAGGCGCTGCGGCTGGCGACCAGCAACAGACCACCGACGTGCTTGTGTTCGTTGAGCAACGGCAAACACAGCAGACCGCGCCAGGCATCAGCTGTACACGGCAGGAAGTTGATGTCATGAATGCTGCGATCCAGCCCGGCGAGAGACACCACCTGGTTCTGGCACAGGCTGTATTGCAGCAGTTGTTCCGCGTGGTAATCACTGGGCAGGCTGGCGGAAACGACTGGCTGCCTTGAGCCGTCCATCCATTCGGCGGTGAGGTATAGCCGGGTATGGGTGTCGTCCAGCAGATACAGTTGACTCAGCTCGCAACCGGCCAACTCGGCCGCCGCTTCGACCAGACCATCAAGCAGGGCGCCACGATTGGCCCGGCCGCTTAGATCGGCAAGGCGCGCAAGGAGGGCTTCTGCATACTGCAGCGGTTGCTGGATCTGGCTGAACATGGCCGAAGCCTCAGGCGAATTCACAGCTGACTGCTCCCTGTTCGTCGATCGTGGCGTGAACACTTCTCAGTGTTTCGCCCGCAGCCATGGCCGCGAGCAGGCGATCCACCGCAAGGGGTTGCAGATGCCTGTCGATAAGGTGATCGATCAGACGGGCACCGCTCTCGCTGCTGCCACAGCGCAGGGCGAAATGGTCTACCAGTTTGTCGCAGTGAGTGAATGCGAGCTGGCGCTGCTGCAGACGCTCACCGAAGCGTGCCAGCTTGAGCCTGATCAGCTCTTGCAGCACGTCGCCATCGACGGGGTAATAGGGCACGATGGTCATGCGTGCCAGCAATGCGGGCTTGAAGTGATGACTCAAGGCGGGGCGGATCGCCTGTTCCAGATCAGTTGCTGAGGGGCGCTGATCCTGGTTGCACAGGCTGGCAATGCGATCGCTGGCCAGGTTTGAGGTCATCAGAATCAGCGTATTGCGGAAGTTTATTTCCCTGCCTTCGCCATCATTGGCCACGCCCTTGTCGAAGATCTGGTAGAAGACGTTGAGCACGTCCGGGTCGGCTTTTTCGACTTCGTCGAGCAAAATCACCGAGTAGGGCTTTTGTCTGACGGCCTCGGTCAACATGCCGCCTTCGCCATAGCCCACATAGCCCGGCGGTGCACCCAGCAGGCGCGAGACGCTGTGCTTTTCCTGAAACTCGGACATGTTGATGGTGGTGAGGAAGCGTTCGCCGCCATACAACAGGTCAGCCAGCGCCAGCGCTGTTTCGGTTTTGCCCACGCCGCTGGGGCCTACCAATAGAAAAACACCTGCCGGGGCATCAGGCTTGCTGAGTCCGGCTGCGCTGGCACGCATGGCTCTGTCCAACGCCTCCACAGCCTGCTCCTGGCCACGCACCCGGGCCCGAAGATTTTCTGCGAAAGCGCTGACGCTGGCGTTATGTTCGCGGGCCAGCTGTGCCAGCGGAATGCCGGTCCAGTGGCTGATGACTTCCGCGACCAGGCGCGGACACACTTCATGGCTGACCAGCCGTGCACTGGCCTGCGCCTCGAGTAACGCCTGGCGGGTGTCACGCAGAGCATCACCCAGCTCGCAGAGGGATTCGTCCGTTGGCTGGGTTGAATCATCCCGCGTAGCCGTGAGCTGCGCGTGTTGCATCCTCAGATCAAGCAGGCGTTCGGCCAGATTGCGCTGGGTTTCCCAGCGTGCGGTCAGTTCGCTCAATTGGCTCGCTGCTTCATGCAAGCGGGTCTCGAGCTGATCAAAGGCATCGGTATCGATGCTCAGACCGGCTTCGTGATCTCGGCGCAGGGCAGTCCGCTGGCGTTCACCTTCGGCGATCTCGCCGCGCAATTGTTCAACGGCTTCGGGTGCGGCTGCCAGGCCAATGCGTACGCGCGCACAGGCGGTGTCGAGCACATCGACCGCCTTGTCCGGAAGCTGTCGGCCGGCGAGATAGCGTGCGGACAATTCAGCCGCCGCGACAACGGCATCGTCTCGCAGATAGATGCCATGGCTGCGCTCGTAAACCGGTGCCAGCCCGCGCAGGATGGTGACAGCCTCGGCTACGGTTGGCTCGTGCAGTTGCACGGGCTGGAAGCGGCGTGCCAGAGCTGGGTCCTTTTCAAAATACTTTTTGTATTCGCTCCAGGTGGTCGCGGCGATGGTGCGTAGTTCGCCGCGTGCCAGGGCTGGTTTGAGCAGGTTGGCTGCATCATTACTGCCGGCCTGGCCGCCTGCGCCGATCATGGTATGGGCTTCATCGATGAACAGGATGACCGGCTTGGCTGAGGCTTTGACTTCGTCGATTACACCCTGCAGGCGGCGCTCGAATTCACCTTTGACGCTGGCGCCGGCCTGTAGCAGTCCGAGGTCGAGACACAGCAGTTCCACGCCCTTGAGCACGTCGGGCACTTCACCCGCAACGATGCGCAGTGCCAGGCCTTCGACAATGGCGGTCTTGCCGACACCGGCTTCACCCACCACGATCGGGTTGTTCTTGCGGCGCCGGGCCAGGATATCGATCATCTGGCGAATCGCGGCATCCCGGCACAGCACCGGATCCAGCTTGCCGTCCCGGGCCTGTTGCGTGAAGTTGTGGGTAAAACGTCCGAGCGCGGATTCGGAAGTGCGGGCCGGACCAGCCGTGGTTTCGGTGGACTGTTCAGAGAGCGCGAAGCTGAGCAATTGATCGATATTCAGTTGTGCGAGTAACGGTTGATAGCGGCTGCCGGCGTAACGTAATGGATTGCGCAGCAATGCCAGCAGCAGCGCGGCCTGGTCTATTTCGCCGCGGCCCAGTTCCAGATTCGCTGCGAGCAGCGCGTCCTGAAGCCATTGCACCAGCTCAACGGAGAAGACCGGATTGCCCGACTCGCTTTGCTGGGTTCGGATAGTGAGTGCCTGGGCCAGATCGGCTGCGTCTATTTGCGCGTCCTGCAGGGCCCGCAGCAGCAGACTGTCGGCCCGATCAAGCAGGCCGAGTAGCAAATCTTCTACCAGTACCTGGGTGCCGCCGCGCACGACGCAGCGCTGAGCGGCTCCTTCGAGATCAGCACGGCTGGCTGCGTCGAGTGTCTTGACCAGTTTTTGCAGGTCTACGTTGATCATTTCATCGTCCTTAATGTGTCTGTCCGGCGAGCGTGACAACCGCGTCGGCGTTCTCCAGCCCCAACCAGCTTGTCCAGCCCAGCCGGCACGGGTTCTCGGCGCCCAGGCGCAGGTCTCGTATGTCTTCCTTGCGTAACTGCAGCTGGATGTCGTAATCCAGCGGATCTCTCAGGGTAAAGCGCACCAGCGCGCAGAGTGGCTGGTAGCCGGCTCCCACTGGCAGAAATTCGTGAAAGCGCTCCCAGCTCAGCTGGCGTATGTGTACGCGAAACTTGCCGCTACGGTCGCGCACGCTGTCGCCCAGTACCAGGCTGGAGCCCAACGTACTGTTGGCGCGTCCCAGCTGATTGCGCTGTTCCGGCAGGATATCTACCCGGCGTTCCAGGCATTGCTCGATGCGCAGATCCGGGTGCTTGAAGTAGTAACGCAACACCGATTCGATCAGGGCTGCGGACTGAGCGCGCATGCTCAACAGGCCCAGATACGGCAGCAGGCGTTTCCAGTTAAGCTCGGTAGCGCTACGAATGTTGCTTCCGCCGAGGCCCATCAGGGCAAAGAGTCGTGCGGAAAACGGGTCTTGCGCGCCGGCAGTAAACCGCGCGCGGTAACGGTATTTCTGCCAGATCGGCAGCATCAGGCGTTGCAAGCGGTTGTTGAACAGGTCCAGAAATACACGCGTTGGATTGCCGTCGGGCGTCTCGCCCAATGCCTGTTCGCCATAGAAGGCCGGAATCGGTGATCCGGCGCCAAACAGACTGACCATGTTCACGCACAGGGTGGCGCGCGACTGCCCGTCCTCGGTGAAGAACTCGACGCTCTGAATGTCGCTCCCGGGGAACCCCATGCTTGGGTTCGCCCGGAATTCGAGCAGGTCATACAGCGCCTCGTCATCCAGGTCCGGATGCGCCTGGCGCAGTTGATCAAGCACCAGGAGGACGCCCTGGAACAGGCTGTACTCGCGGATACTCCTGCCTGGCAGGGTGTTCAAAGCAGGGGTTGCTGCCCCATGCGCGGCGTCCATTGGTACACTTCTCCCTGTGTGCTTTTAACGACCAGCTCGTGATAGGAATTCAGGCTGGCGTAGAGTGCAAAGAACTCATTCAGTATCGAGGCGAATACAAACAGATCGCCTTCACCCAGATACCCTTCCGGATCCATCAATAATTCCGTGCGCACCCCTCGGACCGGCAATCCGCGATGCAAACGATCGACGTGGCTGTGGCCGATATGTTTGAGGCCGCCGAGCAGGCGCTGACTGACTTTGGCTGCATGTTTGTCGTAATGGCGCGGCAGGTCGTAGGTTTCGAGAATCACCTTGAGCGCCTCGACGTTGGCCAGTGACAGATAATTCAGTGACATGTTGCTGATCAGCTTCCAGAGAAAATCCTCATGCAAGGGCGGTGCATAGCAAGGCGTCACCGCACTGATATTGCGGAACGTGAGAAATTCCGGCGTTTCCTCGCTGGGCAGGCATATATCACCGAGCGCCAGTTGACGCGGCAGATTCTGGTTGGTGCAAGTCAGCTCGATGGACAGGGTTTCGTGCTGATCAACCTGGCGCAGGCCGAAGCTGAGGTAGGTGTCCTGGTTATCACCGAGCAAGGAGGGTTGCTGGCGCAGACTGTAATGCGGGCGGGCCTGATCCACATCGAAGCTGGTGTCGTGTTCGAAGGATTCAAAGGGCACGTATTCCTCGTAGCCCATGCCGCCCGGTTTCCAGCCGGTCACCCGATCAACGGAAAACACACCGCATTGGTTGCTGCCGTAGTCGGCCGGGCGCAGCAGATACTGATCTTGGCGGCCGTCGAGGCGAATGGGCGTGGCGTCATGACTGAACAGGTTTACGATCGGTGTGCAATAGAGACGGACGTTATCCAGCGTAGGACGGATGCGTTGCAGGCTGGACTTGCGGATATCAAACCGCAGCTCCACGCCGCGCACCTGTTTGAGCACGTCCGCAGGCAGCTGACGGATACGCTCCAGGCCACCCACATCGACAAACAGGAATTTTTCCTGAAAGGCGAAGTATTCCTGCAGGTAGCGATAGCCGCGGAAGGTATTCAAAGGGTAGGGGATCAGCGCCTGGTCTTCGGCAAAACCTACCGGCGTGACCTGATCCGCTCCGATATGCAGGCTGGCCAGTGGCGCGCCGTTGGCGTCGGTGACGGGTTTGCCGGCCTTGTCCAGCAATACCAGACTGATTCCCTGAAGGTGCCGCAGCAGGCTCAAGTACAGCATCTGGCTGATATACCGCTCTCCCGCTAAATGCAGTCGCAGGCTGCGCACATTCAGATCGCCGAGGTGGCCGTCTGCGGTCATGTTCAGCCGTAGATTGAGCAACGCCCCGTCACCTTTGACTGAGTAGTCCAGCTGGCTCAGCGCCAAGGGCATGACCTCAGTGGTGTAAGTGGTGCGGAACCGGCATGTCACGCCTTCGACAGGTTTTGATTCCACCGGTGTGTCACGTTCGACCACAAGCGCGGGTCCGGCGCGTTTCAGCGGGTCAAACTGCAGCATGCTGAAGGCCGGCAGGGGCCGCATATAGTTGGGCCACAACAGATGCATCAACGAATGGGTCAGCTCTGGCAGTTCGTCATCCAGTTTCTGCCGCAACCGTCCAGTTAGAAAAGCAAAGCCTTCGAGCAGACGCTCGACATCCGGGTCGCGGCCGCTCTGCCCGAGGAACGGCGCCAGCGCGGGGCTGCGCTCGGCAAAGCGCTTGCCTTGCTGGCGC
Organism: Pseudomonas sp. gcc21; assembly: GCF_012844345.1. NCBI lineage: Bacteria > Pseudomonadati > Pseudomonadota > Gammaproteobacteria > Pseudomonadales > Pseudomonadaceae > Pseudomonas > Pseudomonas sp. gcc21. The sequence continues at coordinate 589,407 of NZ_CP051625.1, forward strand.
AGCGCCGATAGTTCACTCTGGTAATAGTGGTTGAATGACACGGATCAGTCCTTTGAATACATGGCAGTCATTTGCCGATTACAACGGTCGTCGAGCCTGCTACCACGGCATTGCCATGATCTCCGGTACTACCCAATATTGCGGCGGGCTTGCTGTTGATCATTACGCTGCCACTGACGCCGCCGACCAGCGTACTGCCGCATGCCGTTGGGTCGCCCATGCGCGCAGCCGGTATGCCTTCGATCAGTACATCGGGCGATCCCTCGATGATCGGATTGCTGCCGTGTTTGTCTTTCGGACATTCAGTCATGTCGCCGACGCGCGCGACCGGTTTGCCGGACATAGCTGTGCTCCTTATTGAACGCGTACCTGGCCGCTGCCATCAAGGCGCGCCGAGAAACTCACCTGTTGCCGGAAACCATCTGCTTCGAGCAAGCCTTCAACGGCAAAGGCCAGGCTCAGCGGATCATGGTCACGCGGCAACGAGATGACTCGCACTTTCGACAGGCGGGGTTCGTAGTTCTCGATAAAGCGTTCGATTGCGATACGCGCCTGTTGCAAGGAGTCGTGCAGCGACAAGCGCATGTCATTGAGATCGGGCAGCCCGTAATCCGGCAGCGCCTGAACGCTACCGGCCCGGGTACTCAGCATTTTCGCCAGATGGCTGGCAACAGAAGCGGTGATTGCCTTCTCGTGCTGCCAACCGCTGCGTCTGGCGGTTTCGCCACCCAGGCGCTCGAACAGGCTGCCATAGCTCACGGTGCTTACTCCTTGTCCATCTTGCCGACCAGCGACAGGGTGAAATCGGCGCCCATGTACTTGAAGTGCGGCCGCACGCTCAGCGTTACCCGGTACCAGCCTGGCTCGCCTTCAACGTCACTGACGTTGATCTGTGCCGCGCGCAGCGGACGGCGCCCACGCACTTCAGGGTTGGGGTTGTCCTGATCGGCAACGTACTGGCGGATCCACTTGTTCAGTTCCAGCTCGAGATCGGTACGCTCTTTCCAGGAACCGATCTGCTCGCGTTGCAGTACTTTCAGGTAATGCGCCAGGCGGTTGACGATGAACAGGTAGGGCAGCTGGGTTCCGAGTTTGTAGTTCAGTTCAGCTGTCTTGCCCTCTTCACTGTTGCCGAAGAACTTGGCTTTCTGCGTGGAGTTGGCGGAGAAGAACGCGGCATTGTCGCTGCCCTTGCGCATGGTCAGGGCGATAAAGCCTTCGTCGGCCAGTTCATATTCACGGCGGTCAGAGACCAATACTTCGGTGGGAATCTTGGTTTCGATTTCGCCCATGCTTTCGAAGTGGTGCAGCGGAAGGTCCTCGACTGCGCCGCCGCTTTGCGGGCCGATGATGTTCGGGCACCAGCGGAACTTGGCGAAGCTCTCGGTCAGGCGGGTGGCGAAGGTGAATGCCGTGTTGCCCCACAGATAATCTTCATGACTGTTGGCGACGTTTTCCTTGTAGACGAAGCTCTTGACCGGGTTGTCCTCCGGGTCATAGGGGTTGCGCAGCAGGAAGCGGGGCAGGGTCAGGCCGACATAACGTGCGTCTTCCTGCTCGCGGAAGCTTTGCCATTTGGCGAACTGCGGGCCTTCGAAGTGATCCTTCAGGTCCTTCAGATCCGGCAGGCCGGTGAAGCTTTCCAGCCCGAAAAACTTCGGGCCGGCCGAAGCGATAAAGGGCGCGTGGGACATGCTGGCGACGCTCGCCACGTACTGCATGGTCTTGACGTCCGGAGCGCTGGGGTCGAAGAAGTAATTAGCGATCAGTGCGCCCACCGGCTGGCCACCAAACTGGCCGTATTCCGCGGTATAGACGTGCTTGTACAGACCGGACTGGGTAACTTCAGGGCTGTCCTCGAAGTCCTCCAGCAGATCCTGCTTGGACGCGTTGATCAGCTCCAGCTTGATGTTCTCGCGGAAGTTGGTGCGATCGACCAGCAGTTTGAGTCCGCGCCAGGAGGATTCCAGCGCCTGGAAATCACGGTGATGCAGAATTTCGTCCACTTGCCGGCTGAGCTTGGCATCAATCTCGGCGATCATGCGGTCGACCATCGCCTTCTTGACCGGCTCTTTCTCGTTCTGCGGCTTGAGCAGTTCTTCGATGAAGGCCGATACGCCACGCTTGGCGATGCCGTAGGCTTCATCTTCAGGCGTGAGCCGGGTTTCGGCGATGATGCTGTCGAGAATGCTGACTTCGCCAATTGTTTGCCCGGCGGCGGCTGCGGCTTGAGTACTCATGAATAGCGTCCTTGTCTGAGTGGATCAGGTTTGCGGTTGTTGGTCGGCCAGGCCCAGTTCGGCTAACACGCGTTCCCGCGAGTCGTCATCGCTCAGCACGCTCTCGATTGCCTTGCGAAATGCTGGTGCGTTACCCAGCGGACCTTTCAGCGCGACCAGTGCATCACGCAGCTCCATCAGCTTCTTCAGCTCTGGAACCTGATCGACCAGGCTGCCTGGGTTGAAATCGCTCATCGAATTGATCTTCAGCTGCACAGCAAGGTCTTCCGTGCCGCCGTCTTCCTGCAGCCGATTCGGAACAGCAAAGGTCAGACTCAGGTCCTGCTTGCCAAGCACCTCATCGAAGCTGTTCTTGTCGATCGCGATGGGTTTGCGGTCCTCGATCTTGCGGTCATCCTGACGTTGGGTGAAATCCCCCAGCACCATCAGTTTCAGTGGCAACTCGACTTCCTCCTGAGCGCCTCCGGTGTCCGGGGTGAAGGTGACATTTACACGTTCCTTGGGTGCTACTGAGCCGTCTTTGGCCATGGTCGTTCTCCGTTACAGTTATGGCCCGAAGGCCTGGTCCAGTACCACTTCAAGATCGAGGTGGCACAACCTGCGGTAGATCTCTTCCTTGCGTTCACGCATTCCGTGCTGCTGCGGCAAGCGCTCACAGCAGCGATACAGCAGGCTGAGCACCTGCAGGCTGAGATCGGGCTCCCAGTCCTCCAGGCCACTGGCCTGGAGATGCTGATCGAGTGATTCGAGCTGGACGTTCGCCATCTCGTATTTTCCGGCGTGGTAACACAGGCGCGCCTGGGCGAGCTTCCAGTGAAAGCGCTCGCGACCACCGGTGGCCTGTTGGCTGGCGTGCTTTATGTGTTGCACGGCTGGCTTCAATCCGTCGTCGCGTAACACGATCAGTGTCTCCTGCAGTGCGCTATGCCAGGCGGCTGTGGATTCGCCTGGTGCGGAGACAGAGAGGGCGTCGGATTGGGTGGGGCTCTGCGCCAGCACCCGGGTGTTGATCCAGTGCAGCGCTTCGCTGCTGGCGAAGGGCACGCCGTCGTGAAAGCACAAGGCGGGAAGATCGGGCAGCCGTCTGATAAGCGCGCCGAGCTGTAATTCCAGCTCCTGCATGCCTGCTTCGTTATTGAGCTTTTGCAAGCACTGCCAGGCGAGATATTGTCCATCCAGCCAGAAGGGGGCTCTGGCGATGCTGATTTCAAGATCCAGCAGGAGTTCACTGTGATGCCCTTGGGCGAGGCGCTCCTGGTAGGAGGCCAAACGGTCTGCAGGCAATCCACGCAGGGCCGTGATTTTGTTGCTGTCGTGTTCTGGAACCTTGTCGATTGGCAGCCATAGCAAGGTTCTGGACAACTTGATGCTGCGTACATCCCCGACCTTTTGTTGCTGCCACCAGCCGCAAAGCTGACGCCCTTGATCCTGCAGTTGGCGAAGCAGCTTATGGGCATCCTTGCTGGATTGAGGGGTCTCCATATCGGCGCTGAGCAATGATGCGGTTATCTGTCTGACAGGCGTTGGGGCAGCCGGCGGAGGCGTTTGCTCCTGTTCATTGCGTTTGATCAGCTCTTCGAATCGCCGGCACAAGGGCAGCAGCTCGGGCGAGTCGAAACCTGGTTGAGCGCTTAGATGTGTATCAAGACCGCGTAACAGCTCAGCCATCGCTCTCAGCGTGTCGAAATGATCCGGTTGTGGCGAACATTCACCGAGGGCCTGTTCCAGACGAGGCTGCAACCAGCGTAACGCGGCGGAGCGGGTGCGTGATTTGAGGGGGTGAAGCGTTGACCAGTGTTCGGTACACAATGCATGGATAACGGCGATCCCTGCATGCAGGCCGGTGAAGGACTGCTGTTGAAACAAACTCCATGCTAACCAGGCGGCAACGCGCAAGTCCTTGGATGAGGAGGTCAGTATTGCCTCTGCGCCGACGCGTACAGTTTCCCAATCGGTCGCTTCGCCTTGATGAAGTGAGCCGGTTTTCGCGAGTTCCGCTTCCAGCCCTTCGAACTCAGGCGAGTAGCGCACATCCGTGCCGGCGAAGTCGGCATCGTTGATGGGCTTGCGAGCCACGTTTTCGAGGTAATGCTGTACGGGCATGGGCGCCATCTATCCTTGATGTTGCGACCTGTCGATCGCGATCCTTATTCGATGCTGTGTTCTATCCGGAACATCAACTACCGCGTCGAACTGTATGTGCAGCTTTACTCTTTATATTCGAGTTGGTGTCGCCACATTTCACGAATAACCAAACGAGGGTTTTCGATAGCGCAATAAGTTGCGCATATGTCGTTTGGCTGGATGTATCCTAGTTGCGAGCGTGGGCGTCGACAAGGCACGAACTGTGCGCTGGTTTGCTATATGGCAGATTGATTTGAACTATTGCTGGTGGCGCCAGAAAAACGTTACGAATATCGGTTAGCGATTTAGTGAGTGATATGTCAAGCGCTCTAGATCGACGCTTCCAGTGGTGTGATCTTGTTCGTTCGGAGGTTTCTAATTTTGTGCAGGGATTGGCAGTTTTGCTGTCTGATGGTTGACTCCCCTGATCAAGGAAAGACTTCGTTTAGTTAACAAGTGTTAAATTATTCAATTCCGAAATTTTCTAACTTTTGATTATGTAATAGATGTTCTTGGGAATATTCAGTGAAGCTGACACTGTTCGTGTAGAGACTCGTGGAATGTAGACGGACAGTCGGGCTGGCCAGTTCCGCAGTTGCGGGCTTGCTTGGCGCTTGCTGTGCAACCCAGCGCCTCCAGCGTAACGGCGAGATTATTCCAGCCTACCGAGACTTTTGGATGCTCCCGGGTGAGTTGAAGAAAATGCCGGGCCGCTTCTTCGCGCTGGCCCTGAGCCCAGGCGACATTGCCCAGTCCGAAACGCGCGGCGGGCTGGTCCGGCCACTGCTTGAGCGCCCTTTCATATGCGGTTCGGGCACTTCTCAGCCTGCCAGTTTCTTCCAGTTCGCTAGCTGCGGTGAGGTAGGGCAAAGGCTCGGCGGTGGCGGGTAACTGGTCTGGCGGAAGCATGACCTGCGCCCAGTTGTCAGCTCTGGTCCAGGTTTTATTGAACAGCCTGAACGGTTCGCGCTGATCGGCGTTCAAGCCGCTGTGAAGAATCATGACCTGCTGATCCAGGTCGTAACCTATTACTACCGCGTAATGCCATTGCGGGTACCAGTTCAGGGCAAGGTTCTGCATGACCAGCACCGGGTTGCCCGCTGCTACTTCGCGCAAGACCGACTCGATCTTTCCGTCGAGCGGGTAGGCAAGCAGATCCCTTTCGCGCGCCGCCGCGACCATTTCAACCTGAAGGCTGCCCTGGCGCTCGGGGATGTATACACGCTCGACGAGTGAATCGGGCGTATCGGCCAGGCCTTGGTGATTCAACACCATTGCCAGCGCGGCAGGGCCGCACTGATATTCATCCTGCGGATGAAAGGGAACTGCGGTCAGCAGGACGTCACGGGGTATGTCCTGGAGCTGATGCTGGTCAGTAATGACGGGCCGACCCGCGCAGGCCGACAGCAATGCTGTCAGCCCAAGCACGACAACAAGGCGCCATAGCGGCGACACGGGGGCTTACCGGGCGCAATTGATGAAGCTGTAGATATTGGTCACACACAGAATGTCGGTAACGGCAAAGATCACCAGAAACAGTACGATCACACCCACGACACCGGCGCCGGCAGGGGCATTGTCGAGCTGGGCATTGAACTGGGCGAGCTCGCTGGCCGTCAGGCTGTTGATACGCTTTTCGACCTGGTCAGGGGATACGCCCATGCTGGCCAGCTTGTCCTGCACAGCCTCGTCTGCAAGCATGCCTTTTAGCGCGTCACGGTCCAGATTCAGCTTCTCTTCAGCAATAAGCTCATGGGTACCCACCATGGTGGTTGATGCCTGAGCCTGAATGCTTGCCAGGCTGGTCAGCATGAACAGGGCGGTGAGCATGATAGAAATGTAGCGTTTGGTTGATTGCAGTAATTTCATGATTACAACTCCTGTTTCTTTTTGTTTGGCTGTCCGTGCGGTCAGCCGTATATTCCGGTTCCCCGGGGCTGCAACCGGAAGCCGGTGCAGAAACTCCAATCAATCGACCCCCTTGCGGTTTCCAGGGTTCCGACTGGTAATGCGATTATAGACCCAGCTTGTCCCTGATCTGGTAATACCAGGCGCCCAGCGCGGTGAAGGGAACGCGGAACAGGCGACCGCCGGGGAAGGGGTAGTGCGGCAGATTGGCAAAGGCATCGAAGCGTTTGGCCTGCCCAGACAAGGCTTCGGCAATGATCTTGCCGGCCAGGTGGGTATAGGTTACGCCGTGTCCGCTGCAGCCTTGCGAGTAATAGATATTGTCGCCCAGCCTGCCGACCTGGGGCAGGCGCGACAGTGTCAGCAGGAAGTTGCCTGTCCAGGCATAGTCGATTCGGGTGTTCTTCAGCTGAGGAAAGGTTTTCAGCAGGTTGGGACGAAGCATCGCTTCGACATTCGCCGGATCGCGAGCGCCGTATACCACGCCGCCCCCGAAGATGAGGCGTTTATCTGCCGAGAGACGGTAATAGTCCAGTAGATAGCTCGTATCCTCTACGCAATAATCCTGTGGCAAGAGTGATCCCGCCAGATCTTCTCCAAGGGGTTCGGTTGCGATCACCTGCGTGCCGCATGGCATGGATTTGGCGGCTAGCGCCGGAATCAGGTTACCCAGATAGGCGTTACCGGCCACGACGACGAACCTGGCGGTGACCTGGCCCTGAGCGGTATGCACGACTGGCTTTGCGCCCTGGTCTACACGAATGACTTCGGATTGCTCATGGATGATGCCGCCCAATGATTCAACCGCTGCCGCTTCACCGAGCACCAGATTGAGCGGATGAATATGGCCGCCGCTCCTGTCCAGCATGCCGCCGACATACAAATCGGTAGCCACTGTCTCGCGAATTCGCCGGGTATCCAGCATTTCGAGTTGGCTGTGGCCGTACCGCTCCCACAACGCCTTCTGCTCTTCCAGCTGCTTCATCTGCTTGGCGTTGAAGGCAGCAAATACGCCGCCGTCCTTGAGGTCGCACTGAATGGCGTACTTCGCTACGCGGTCGCGAATGATCCGGCCGCCTTCGAAGGCCATCTCTCCCAATAGCTGCGCCTGCTGTGCACCCGCCGTCCGCTCGATGACGTCAATGTCGCGACTGTAGCTGTTGACGATCTGACCGCCGTTGCGCCCAGAGGCGCCAAAACCGACTTTGGCGGCTTCCAGTACCCTGACTCGAAACCCGTGTTCAAGTAGAAACAGCGCCGCCGAAATACCGGTGTAACCGGCCCCGATAACACATACATCGGTGTCATGGTTTCCGTTGAGTGGCGGTCGGGGAGGGGCGGGGTTGGCGCTTGCGGCGTAGTAGGACGCAGTATGCGGCGTAGCGGACATGGCACACCTATGTTTGAAATATTTTACATCGCTGATCCTACCGCTCTGTCCGCTGTAGCGCTACCAGACAGTCAGTTAATCAGTCGGTTATTACGCCGACGAGACTGAAGGTTTACAATTCGCATACTTTGTTGCGCTACAGGAACAGTTGTCATGGGATTGGATGACGCGCTCGTTTTCACCCGGGTGGTGGAGTGCCACAGTTTTACCAGTGCTGCGCTGACTCTGAACATGCAGAAGTCCACGGTCAGCAGGCGGATTGCTCAGCTTGAATCCCGCCTCGGCGTGCGTCTGCTCAACCGGACCACACGCAAACTCCGCCTGACCGAAGTCGGGCAGGCGTACTATGAGCGTTGCCGTCAGATAATGCAGGAATTTGCTGAAGCCGAGCAGGCTATCATGCAGTTGCAAAGCGAGCCGACCGGCCTGCTGCGAATAACGTCGCCTATCGAATTCGGCCAGCTGTTTCTCGGCGGCGTGGTCGGAGAGTTCATGTGCCGCTATCCCTCGATCCGGGTCGAGGTGGAGCTCACCACGCGGGTTGTCAATCCGGTCGAGGAGGGCATCGACATCGCCATCCATCGTGGGCGCCCGCAGGATTCGAGCCTGGTGGCCCGCTCGATGCTTGCAAGCCCGAGACAGTTGTACGCAAGCCCGGCCTATATTGCTCAGTACGGAATGCCAGAGCGTCCTGAAGACCTTTCCGCGCACCGTTGCATCCAGACGCTGATGGACGGTGGACGTAAGTGGCACTTCCAGCAGCCCCAGACAAGCGTCACCATTACCCCGGTAATGACGGTGAACAACATCACCTTCGCCCGTGAAGCCGCCCTGGCCGGCACCGGCATCATCAACGTTCCCGCGTTCATTGCCGAGCCCTGTGTGGAGGAGGGCACGCTGTGCCGCATATTGGAAGGTACAGTGCTACCGTCCACTGAGCTGTATGCGCTTTATCCTTCGAGACGCTTCCAGGCGATGAAGGTAAAGGCGTTCATCGACTACATGATCGAACGGCTCGAGACATTCATCGACCGGCCGCTAGAGACTAACCTTTAAGCGCTGATAAGATTCCCTTTTTCCTGTACAGCCCGCGATCCAACCGGGTTGTTTCTGACGAGAGACTTCATGACTGTTCGTACCCGAATTGCCCCGTCCCCCACCGGCGACCCCCACGTCGGCACGGCTTATATCGCATTGTTCAACCAGTGTTTTGCTCGCCAGCACGGCGGCCAGTTCATCCTGCGTATCGAGGATACCGATCAGGTACGGTCCACCGCCGAATCGGAGAAGCAGATCCTTGATTCGTTGCGTTGGCTGGGGCTGGAATGGGATGAAGGTCCGGATGTTGGCGGCCCGCATGGCCCGTATCGGCAGAGCGAGCGCAGCGCGATTTACCGGGAGCACAGCGAGCAGTTGATTCACAACGGCCACGCTTTCCGCTGCTTCTGTACCTCTGAGAGGCTCGATGCCTTGCGCGCAGAGCAGATGGCCAACAAGCAGACGCCGGGTTACGACGGTCACTGCCTCAGTCTGCAGGCTGAGGAGGTTGAGCGTCGCCTGGCCTCCGGCGAACCGCATGTGGTGCGTATGAAAGTCCCGAACGAAGGTATCTGCACGGTGCAGGACATGCTGCGCGGCGAGATCGACATCCCCTGGGAACAGGTGGACATGCAGGTGTTGATGAAGGCGGACGGCTTGCCTACCTATCACCTGGCTAACGTGGTTGACGATCATCTGATGGGTATCACCCATGTACTGCGCGGCGAAGAGTGGATCAACTCTGCACCCAAGCACATGCTGCTGTATCAGTTCTTCGGTTGGGATATGCCTGAGCTGTGCCATATGCCACTGCTGCGCAATCCGGACAAGAGCAAGCTCTCCAAACGCAAGAATCCCACCAGCATTACCTTCTACGAGCGCATGGGCTATCTGCCGCACGCTTTGCTCAATTATCTGGGGCGAATGGGCTGGTCGATGCCGGATGAGCGCGAGAAGTTCTCCCTCGATGAGATGGTGGCTCACTTTGATATTCAGCGTGTCTCATTGGGTGGACCGATCTTTGACGTCGAGAAGCTGGCCTGGCTCAACGGTCAGTGGATTCGCGAACTGTCCGAGGATGATTTTATCCAGGCGGTCCAGCGTTGGGCGCTCAACCCTGAATACTTGCGCCCTATGGTGCCGTTGGTTCAAGCGCGGGTCGAGACGTTCAGCGACCTGGTTCCCCTGGCGGGCTTTTTCCTGAGTGGCAAGGTGAATCCGGCTCCCGAATTGTTTGTCCACAAGAAGTTATCGCCTGATCAGGTTCGCCAGGCGTTGCAGCTGCTTCTGTGGAAGCTGGAGGCGCTACGCGAATGGGACAAGGACAACATCACTGCGAGCATTCAGTTCATCGCAGAGGGGCTGGAGCTCAAGCTTCGGGATTTGATGCCGCTGCTTTTCGCTGCGATCACCGGCCAGGCAAGTTCAGTCTCGGTACTGGACGCCATGGCCCACCTGGGACCGGACCTGACTCGCTTCAGGTTGCGTCAGGCACTGGAGCTGCTTGGCGGAAGCTCGAAGAAGGAAGTCAAGGCCTGGGAGAAGCTGCTCGCGGCAATGAGTGCGTGAATGCTCAAGCCCGGTTCGCCGGGCTGCGGCGGGCTTGACGCGTTAAGTTGCTGTTTTGCGTTAAATTCTGTTGACAGACCATGGCATGAATCATAATATGCGCCCCGTCCAGAAGACGGGGCTATAGCTCAGCTGGGAGAGCGCCTGCATGGCATGCAGGAGGTCAGCGGTTCGATCCCGCTTAGCTCCACCAATTTTTTTGGTCAACGTTCTGCGTTGACCTGTTTTATCACTGATGCCTTGAGGCACCCAGCCTCAAACGCATAGAAGGGTTTGCGTCCCCTTCGTCTAGTGGCCTAGGACACCGCCCTTTCACGGCGGTAACAGGGGTTCGAGTCCCCTAGGGGACGCCATTATTGATCCGGTACAGGTAATATCGTATCGGCGGTCGCAAGACCACGGGGCTATAGCTCAGCTGGGAGAGCGCCTGCATGGCATGCAGGAGGTCAGCGGTTCGATCCCGCTTAGCTCCACCACTTCAAAGGGCCGACATTCAATGTCGGCCCTTTTTTTGTGCTCGTGAAAGCTGCGGCGGACCGGTATGCCGGCGCGATAGGCGCCGGTGTCGGTTTTACGCGTGGCTACTGCGCGATGGGTATGAGCCGGGCGAGCGCCGTGTCCACTACGCGTCGCGGCAAGCGCCGTGCCTTGCCCAGCGCCTTGCGCAGCCCGCCTGATGGTGCTGCACCCAGTTCATTCGGCTTCATGCCAGGCACGTACATGCGGTTGGTCTCGATACAGAACACTGGCTTGCCGGCAGTACGCATGATCTCGATTGCCTGTGCTTTTTCGCTCTCGATAAACAACTGCGCCAGCGGATTGTTACGGTATATCTCGGCTTTGAACTTATGATGCATGTTGAGACGGCGCCGTTCTTCGGCCGAGGGCAGATCCAGCATATGCAGGGTGCCATAGCGCACGCCGTTCCGTTGTAGCCATTGCTCCGTCTCGGTGCGGTATTTTTCGAGTCGGCTGGTTACCAGGTGCGCTACCGGTAGCGAAGGGATGTGAAGCGGTCGGGTAGCGCTGAGGAAGTTGCGATATTCAGGACCGTCGTCGTTCTCGGCCTGAGTGGGGTCAACGCATAGCACGCCGTCGATATCGAAGCACGCCTGGCTGACCAGCGGGTGATGCATGATGTTCCACTCGTACACGCGGGGATGCTCAAGCACCTCCAGCACCAGGTCTATATCCAGCACGTGTTCTCTTTCGGCGAAGGCTACCAGGGTCGTCACCGACGCGGCGCAATGCTGTTTGAGTTTCTCGCTTGCCTGGTGCAATGAGTGTGGGTTCGACAGACAGTCATCGACCAGCAATATTCTTGCAGCGCCGGTTTCGGGTAGGACGTCGCTACGCAGTAGTGTTTGCAGGTCCGTGCTCGGCTGGTTCAGTTTCAGCGCGATGATGTTCGCTACCAGCATGCCGCCACGGGACGCCCCAACTACCAGTTCGACGTCACGGGGGAAGTTGCCGGCATGATCATTGATTAGCGTTGAGAGGTCGTTCAGGCTTCGATAGTTCATTGCAGCTGCTCCTGGCCTGGTTATCTGCGCCGGGGCGGATAACGCGAGTTGTCTGAGTGAGCTCCAGGATTCGCGCGACGGGCGCAGACCAGAACTCGATCCGATGCTCTTCCTGATGAGAATGTGCAGGTCGTTGCAAGGCCGATATTCAACAGGAAGAGTGCCCAGCCTGCGACTCTTTCATGACGGCAGTGTGACCTGAAGCGGAGGAATGTTGAGGACCGAGAAAGAGTCGTCATCACTCATCGCACTGCGGGCCCTGTCTGGGGCCTAGCTGGCTCAAATTCTCAGGCAATCGACATGGAAGGCTGGTAGCCCGTCGGTGGAATGTAGCTGGCGCAAGCCGTGGATATCGCTCTCGAATCCTGGAAACTGACGGTCTAGCGCTGAGGCAATCTGCAAATAGTCTGCGATCGCGGTACTGTCAGCAGGAAAACGCTCCCCGGGCATGATCACCGGGATGCCAGGCGGATAGGGCACCAGCATTACTGCACTTATGCGGCCTGCCAATTGTTCGATGGCAACTGATTCCACATTCCCCCGCACCATTTCCTGGTATGCATCCGCTGGCCGCAACGCGATTTCCGGCAGTTCGGTATATAGCTGCCGGGAGACCTTTACCAAACGCTGTGTCTTGTAGAAATGATGCAGTTGCTGGCTGAGATCGCGTAGCCCCATACTGCTGTAATGCCCCGACCGTGCGATACCGGGCAGTGTCACCTCTAGCGGTGCGTTGATGTCATAAAGCCGTTTGAATTCCTGCAGCTCGGACACCAGCGTGCTCCATTTGCCCTTGGTAATACCCAGTGAGAAAAGAATCAGAAAGGAATACAGCCCGGTTTTCTCGACGACCAGTCCGCGCTCGGCCAGAAAGCGCGTGACGATAGCGGCGGGAATGCCGCTTCGGGCCAGGCGTCCTTTTTCCTCTACGCCGGGCGTGAGCAGCGTGACCTTGATCGGATCAAGCAACGCGTAGTCGTCGGCCATCGCGCCAAACCCATGCCATTCGGCCTCGTTATCGAGTGTCCAGTCCTGCGCTGACAGCGGTTCGGCGTTCAACGCTTCCGCGGGCTCCCAGAGGTCGAACCACCACTGCTCTTCATCAAGTCGCTCGGCAATCTGGTGCATGGCACAGCGGAACGACAGCGCCTCGTCGAGGGTTTCCTGCACCAATGAGCGACCCGGCTCGCCGGCCATCATGCCCGTCGCCACATCAATGGACGCGATGATGCCGTAGTGCGGCGAAGTGGAGGTGTGCATCATGAAGGCTTCGTTGAAACGCTGCTCATCCAGTGATTGCTCGTCGCTGTTTTCCGCAAGAATGATCGAGGCCTGGGACAGGGCCGCCAATACCTTGTGGGGCGATTGCGTAGCGAATACCAACGGATGCTGTGCGCGGGGGAATCCCCGGTGACGGCCCATGCCGTGGCGGCCGGCATAGAATTCGTGGAAGGCAGCGTAGCCGTACCAGGCTTCGTCAAAATGCAGGATATCGACAGCATCCTCAAGTTCGTCCTTGATCAGCTCGGCGTTGTAGCAAAGTCCGTCGTAGGTCGAGTTGGTGACAACCGCCAGACGGATCCTGGCTTCGCGTCCCTGCAAAAGCGGATGCTCTGCCAGTCGTTCGCGCAGCCGCTGGGGTGAGAAGGAATCGAGACTGATCGGGCCGATGATGCCGTAATCATTGCGCGAGCCGGTGAGGTAAACGGGTATCGCGCCGGTCATGATAATCGCATGCAGGATCGACTTGTGGCAGTTGCGGTCTACCAGCACCACGTCGTCGCGGGTGACGTAGGCGTGCCAGATGATCTTGTTGGCGGTGGACGTACCATTAACGACATAGAAACTGTGGTCAGCGCCAAAGGTGCGGGCGGTATTGGCCTCCGCCGCGGCAATAGGGCCGTTATGGTCGAGCAGCGAGCCAAGACCTGGCACCGATACCGACAGGTCTGAACGCAGTGTGTTCTCGCCGAAGAAGTCATGAAACGCACGCCCGACAGGGCTTTTGCGAAAAGCAACACCGCCGCCGTGTCCGGGCGAATGCCAGGAATAGCTGGCGCGTCCGGTGTAGTCCATCAACGCCTTGAAGAAAGGCGGTAATAGCTGGGATAGATAGGAGCGAGCAGTGCGCGCTATCTGTCCGGCGATGAAGGGAAGGGTGTCCTCGAACAGGTAGATGATCCCGCGCAACTGGTGCAGGTTGCGCAGCTCGGCGAGCTTGGCGCTATCCAGGTTCTGCTGAATGCTCAACGCCATGATCGGCAGCTCGGGCGAGCGCGAATGCGCAGCGTCAAATAGCGCACGCACGGGTGCGAGATCGGCCTCCAGGTCTGCAGTAAACAGAATGCAGGATAATCCCCGATGCGCCTCGGCAATCAGGCGCCCCTCGTCTGTCGAAGCGGTACCAAGCACTTCAAATCCTTCCTGCTCCAACCCTTTGAAGAGTTCTGCAAGCTGAGTGCCGGCTACGTCGTGCCGGCCAATGTGCGGATTGATAACCAGAATGGGAAAGTGCAGGTGCTTGAACATGCGAACGCTTCCGTCAGGAGTATGCCTACACGCTAGCCGGTTGGCTGTCAGTGCGGCAAGTCGAGTGATCGCATCTCACCAGGTGGAGGCCCATGCACCACGAGGATGCATATTCATCGAGGGCATCTCGCCGAAAACATATGACGGCACGGCGGATGGTATGCTGCATGCCTATTGAATGCGCTTAAGGAGCTGACTCTGTGAACTGGGATCTCGACAACCCGCATACCTGCGAAATCACCGTTCAGGCGACTGACATTGACGAATTGGGGCACGCCAACAATGCCGTCTATGTCGGCTGGCTGGAGCGGTGCGCCTGGAATCATTCCCAGTCACTGGGCCTGGGCGTGGAGGAGTATCGCGAACTGGACAGAGCGATGGCGGTGGTGCGTCACGAGATCGACTACCTTGGCGCGGCCTATGAGAACGACGAGCTGGTGATGGCGACATGGATCGTGCGCTGGGACCGCAAGCTGCGCATGACCCGCCATTTCCAACTGGTGCGCAAGTCGGACCAGGCGACACTGCTACGGGCAAAAACGATCTTTGCCTGCATTGAGATGAGCTCCGGCAAGCCGCGACGCATGCCGCCGGTTTTTATCGAAAAATATGCGAAGGGCCTGACCGAAGCTCAAATGCAGAGCTGATTGCTCAGTGAGGTGTCAGGCGGGCCGACAGATCGTCAGCTCGCCCCTTTGATCTGGAGCGTTGTTAACGGTATTCGCAGAGGTATGCCGTGTCCTGCTCGACCTGGAGATGGAACCGGCTATTGCCTGGCACAGTAAATTGCATGCCTGCGCTGAATTCCTCCCACTGCTCGCTGCCCGGCAATTTCACGGTGAGGTGGCCGCTGATCACGTGCATGATTTCCAGCTGGCTGGTTCCGAACTCGTACTCTCCGGGCGCCATGACGCCGACGGTCGCTGCGCCCTCTAGCTGCCGGAAGGCGATGGAGGCAACCTTGCCTTCGAAGTATTCGTTTACCGTGAACATTGTTGCGCTCCTGATAGGGATAAAAAGGGTCAACATTATGCCGATGCGTCTCCCGCAGCGGCAATCCAAATCATCGTAAGGCGGGTACTTTCTGTCTTCGTCAGGGTGAATCGGCAAGGTGTGTCTTGAGCTGGAAGTGTGAACCTGTGTTTCGTTTGAGGGTCAGCTATGTGTGTACCCAACAACTCGGAGTTACCTATGAAAGCTTCTGCAACTGCCTGGATAGCCGCACTGGCGCTCGGTTTGACCGCTGCCTCGGCTCACGCTGACGACATCGAAGGCAATATCGAGTCGATTGATAAGGAAGCCATGTCTTTGGTTGTCGACGGTAAGTCGTTCTCGACCAATGAGCAGACTGAGTACGAAGACGAGCTCAAATCCTTCAGCGATCTCCAGCAGGGCATGCGCGTCGAAGTGGACTATGAGGAAACCAACGGAGAAATGATCGCGACTGAAATCGAAGTCGACGACTGAACCGGCATCGCAGCCTGAGGCCGCAGGCAACCTGCGGCCTTCTCCCTTGACCCCTGTTATGATTTACCCCATCTAGCTGCTTCGCTTGAGTCCGAATCCAGCCGCTCACGCTGAAGAGCCCGTCCAATTCAACACCACCCCGGGAGGTAATATGGCGAGCATCGCTTTTATCGGTTTGGGCGTAATGGGTTACCCAATGGCTGGCCATTTGATACGTGCAGGGCATGAGGTGGGGGTTTTCAATCGTACGGCTGAGAAGGCTCGGGCCTGGGTCGCCGAGTACGGCGGCGAAGCCTTTGCTACGCCCGCCCAGGCCGCAGTCGAACGTGATTTAATCATGACCTGCGTGGGCAACGATGATGATCTGCGAGAGGTTGTCAGCGGTCCCGGCGGTGTGCTGGAAGGCGTTCGATCCGGTGCTGTCCTGGTCGACCATACCACCGCGTCGGCTGGCGTGGCGCGGGAGATGGCCCTGCTTTGCAATGCCAAGGGCGTCGGCTTTCTGGATGCCCCGGTATCCGGAGGCCAGGCTGGTGCGGAGACTGGCAAGCTTACGGTCATGGTCGGTGGAGAAGAAGCCGTATATGACCTGGCGCGGCCCGCCATCAGCAGTTACGCGAAAATGGTGCGGCGGATGGGAGAAGTGGGAAGCGGGCAACTCACGAAAATGGTCAATCAGGTCTGTATTGCAGGGCTGGTGCAGGGGCTGGCCGAGGCCCTTAATTTCGCCCGCTGTGCTGGTCTGGATGCAGAAGCCGCCATGCAGGTGATCAGCAAGGGTGCGGCACAATCCTGGCAGCTGGAAAACCGCCATAAGAGCATGATTGCCGGTGAGTTTGATTTTGGCTTCGCGGTGGACTGGATGCGCAAGGACCTCGGCATCGTCCTGGATGAAGCCCGCGTGAACGGAGCTCAGCTGCCGGTCACAGCGCTGGTTGATCAGTTCTATGCAGACGTTCAAGCCATGGGAGGAGGGCGCTGGGACACATCGAGTTTGATTGCCAGGTTTGAGCGCTGCAAATAAACTACCGCGCCGGACCTCTGGTGGTCATCCTTGCCTTGATCCGGAACGATTTATGGTAAGAATTCGAGCGGGGTGGTCAGATGAAATGCAGGGAAGGCTGTGGCGCGTGCTGTATAGCGCCTTCAATATCCTCACCCATTCCGGGTATGCCTGAGGGCAAGCCCGCAGGCGTGGCCTGCATCAACCTGACGCCGGATAACCGCTGTGGAATCTTCACTTCCCCGCTGCGTCCGCCGGTGTGCAGTCAGTTCGCAGCCGATCCGCAGGTATGCGGCGAAAATGCCGATGAAGCACTGATGATCTTGCGATGGTGGGAGCAGCAAACCGCCTGATCTCGAATCCCTGATAAAAAAACCCCGCTCAATGGCGGGGTTTTTCGTATCACTTGCCTGGGTAGTCCCGCTGCTGCGAGCCAGTGTACAGCTGGCGAGGACGACCGATCTTGTACGGATTGCTGATCATCTCGTTCCAGTGTGCGATCCAGCCCGGCGTACGGCCAGTGGCAAAGATTACCGTGAACATCTCGGTGGGAATGCCGATGGCCTTGAGGATGATGCCGGAATAGAAGTCCACGTTCGGATACAGGTTGCGCTCGATGAAGTACGGATCAGTGAGCGCAATTTCTTCCAGTTTCATTGCCAGTTCAAGCTGCGGATCGTTGATGCCGAGTTCGCCCAGCACTTCGTCGCAGGTCTGCTTCATGACCTTGGCGCGGGGGTCAAAGTTCTTGTAGACGCGATGACCGAAGCCCATCAGCTTGAAGGGATCGTCCTTGTCCTTGGCTTTGGCGACGAACTTGTCGATGTTGGACACATCACCAATTTCATCCAGCATCCGGAGAACCGCTTCGTTGGCACCGCCATGAGCAGGGCCCCACAGTGCAGCAATACCCGCAGCAATACAGGCGAAGGGGTTGGCGCCTGAAGAGCCGGCCAGACGCACGGTTGAAGTCGATGCGTTCTGCTCGTGGTCTGCGTGCAGCACGAAAACCTTATCCATCGCCCTGGCCAGAACAGGGTTCACCTTCTTCTCTTCACATGGTGTGTTGAACATCATGTGCAGGAAGTTTTCCGAATAGGACAGGTCGTTGCGCGGGAACATGAACGGTTGGCCAACCGAGTACTTGTATACCATCGCTGCCAGAGTGGGCATTTTGGCAATCAGGCGGATCGCCGAAATTTCCCGATGATGGGCGTCGTTGATATCCAGGGAGTCATGATAGAACGCCGACAGTGCGCCGACCACGCCGCACATGATCGCCATGGGATGCGCATCCCGACGGAAACCGTTGAAGAAGTGAGACAGCTGCTCGTGCACCATGGTGTGACACTTGATGGTGGAGTCGAACTTGCTCTTCTCTTCGGCAGTTGGCAGTTCACCCTTGAGCAGCAGGTAGCAGGTCTCGAGGAAGTCGGCCTGTTCAGCCAGCTGCTCGATCGGGTAACCGCGATGCAACAAAATCCCTTTGTCGCCATCAATGTAGGTGATCTTTGATTCACAGGATGATGTGGCCATGAAACCGGGATCGAACGTAAAGACCCCTTCTGCCGTCAAACCGCGGACATCCACCACATCTGGGCCTAGGGTGCCAGAGTAAACTGGCAGATCGATGGGGGCAGCGCCCTCGATGATCAATTGCGCCTTTTTATCAGCCATGAGGCCTCCTGTTTGATGGTATCGAAAGTGTGCCCCCACGCAGGGCCCGCATCACTATAAGGTCATAATCCCGTTTGTCAATTATGCGGATAGCGAATGGTTATAGGCGTGATTAAGGCAGTCAATAAGCGGCTAGATCGCGGGCGTTAACCGCACAGCACGGTCTGGAGAAGCCCGCTGGAAAGAGTGTATCGCATTGTAATCAAGGGGCTGAGTCTCTATACTCCCTGTCCGGAAAAGCGGCCCATTTGCCCTCTGTCTATCCCGGCATGGCTGCCTGTATGGACGCTTAGGTACCCACGCGAGTGCGCCTTCCTATAATCCAGCCCTGCCCTCAGGGCCATAAGTGTGAATATAGCCGTGAATAGCAAAAGACCTGTCAATTTAGACCTCAGGACGATCAAACTTCCTGTCACTGCCTATACATCTATTGCTCACCGTATCTCGGGCATCATTCTGTTTGTCGCCATAGCAGGCCTGCTATGGATGCTGAACAGCTCACTGAGTTCCGAAAGCGGCTTCGAGCAGGTTCAGGATGTTTTCGCGAACCCTCTAGTCAAGTTCATCACATGGGGCGTCTTGTCCGCTCTGCTATATCACCTGGTCGCTGGTATCCGGCACCTGGTAATGGATGCTGGCGTTGGTGAAGGGCTCGAAAGTGGCAAGCGTGGCGCGCAGGCGGTGATCGTCATCTCCGCTGTTCTGATTGTTCTTCTGGGGGTATGGATATGGTAACCAACGTCACCAACCTGTCGCGCAGCGGCCTGTATGACTGGATGGCGCAGCGCGTATCTGCGGTTGTGCTAGCTGTTTACACCCTGTTTCTGCTCGGTTACCTGATCGCCAACCCTGATCTGACTTTCGAACAATGGCATAACCTGTTCAGCCAGAACTGGATGCGCATCTTCAGTCTGCTGACGCTGGTCGCCTTGAGTGTGCATGCCTGGGTCGGAATGTGGACGATCTCTACCGACTATCTCACTCCGATGGCACTGGGCAAGTCTGCCACCGTTGTTCGCTTCCTTTTCCAGACTGTCTGCGGGCTGGCAATGTTTGTCCTGTTCGTCTGGGGCGTCCAGATTCTTTGGGGTTTCTAAATGGCTACTATTCGTACACTGACTTTTGACGCCATCATCGTAGGTGGTGGTGGCGCTGGTATGCGCGCGGCGCTGCAGCTGGCTCAGGGTGGTCACAAGACCGCCGTTGTCACCAAGGTATTCCCGACCCGTTCTCACACCGTGTCTGCCCAGGGCGGCATCACCTGTGCGATCGCCTCGGCCGATCCGAACGATGACTGGCGCTGGCACATGTATGACACCGTCAAGGGTTCCGACTATATCGGTGATCAGGACGCTATCGAATACATGTGTTCGGTAGGCCCCGAAGCCGTATTCGAGCTTGAGCACATGGGTCTGCCTTTCTCCCGTACCGAGCAGGGCCGCATCTATCAGCGTCCGTTCGGTGGTCAGTCCAAAGGTCCGGATAACCCGACTCAGGCTGCCCGTACCTGTGCTGCCGCTGACCGTACCGGTCACGCACTGCTGCACACGCTATATCAGAACAACGTCAAGCACGACACCACCTTCCTTAATGAATGGTATGCGGTTGATCTGGTCAAGAACCAGGACGGCGCTGTGGTCGGCGTGATCGCTATCTGCATTGAAACCGGCGAGACCGTTTATATCCGCTCAAAGGCCACCGTACTGGCTACCGGTGGAGCAGGGCGCATCTATGCGTCTACTACCAACGCACTGATCAATACCGGCGACGGTGTCGGCATGGCGCTGCGTGCGGGCGTACCGGTTCAGGACATCGAGATGTGGCAGTTCCACCCGACCGGTATTGCCGGCGCGGGTACGCTGGTTACCGAAGGCTGCCGGGGTGAAGGTGGCTATCTGATCAACAAGCACGGCGAGCGTTTCATGGAGCGTTATGCTCCGAACGCCAAGGACCTTGCTGGTCGTGACGTCGTTGCACGCTCGATGGTCAAGGAAATTATCGCCGGTAACGGTTGTGGTCCCGATGGCGATCACGTGATGCTGAAGCTTGATCACCTGGGTGAAGAAGTTCTGCACAGCCGTCTGCCCGGTATTTGTGAGCTGTCCAAGACCTTCGCCCACGTGGATCCTGTCACGGCACCTATCCCTGTTGTTCCGACCTGTCACTACATGATGGGCGGGATCGCCACCAATATTCACGGCCAGGCACTGACTCAGGATGCCCAGGGTAACGATCAGATCATCGACGGTCTGTTCGCCGTTGGTGAAGTTGCCTGCGTATCGGTACACGGCGCCAACCGTCTGGGTGGCAACTCGCTGCTCGACCTGGTGGTCTTCGGCCGTGCAGCCGGTCTGCACCTGGAAAGCGCATTGAAGGAAGGCATTGATCATCGCGGCGCTTCAGAATCGGATATCGAGTCGTCCCTGGCGCGTCTGTCTGGTCTGAATGAGCGTACTACCGGTGAAGATGTCGCGCCGCTGCGCAAGGAACTGCAAAGCTGCATGCAGAACTATTTCGGTGTGTTCCGTACCGGTGAGTTCATGCAGAAAGGTATCAAGCAACTGGCCGAGCTGCGCGAGCGTATCGCCAACGTCAAGATCGACGACAAGAGCCAGGCGTTCAACACTGCCCGGATCGAAGCGCTGGAACTGCAAAACCTGCTGGAAGTCGCCGAGGCCACAGCGATTGCTGCTGACACCCGGACCGAGAGCCGTGGTGCCCACGCACGTGAAGATTACGAGGATCGGGACGATGTGAACTGGCTGTGCCACAGCCTGTACATGCCCGAGACCAAGGAACTGCGCAAGCGTGCGGTGAATTTCTCGCCAAAGACAGTGCCGAGCTTCGAGCCTAAAGTGCGTACTTATTAAGGGTGACCGATATGTTGCAAGTAAGCGTCTACCGTTATAACCCGGAGAGCGATAACGCTCCCTATATGCAGGATTTCCAGATCGACACTGGCGGCAAGGACATCATGGTTCTTGACGTGCTGGCTCTGGTGAAGGAGCAGGACGTAGGTATGGCCTATCGTCGCTCCTGCCGCGAAGGTGTTTGCGGTTCCGATGGTATGAATATCAATGGGAGAAACGGCCTGGCCTGTATCACTCCTCTGTCAGAGGTGGTGAAGAACAACAAGCTGGTTCTGCGACCTTTGCCTGGTTTGCCGGTAATACGTGACCTGGTCGTGGATATGAGCATCTTCTATAAGCAATACGAGAAGGTTCAGCCGTATTTGCAGAATGACACGCCGGCGCCCGCGATTGAGCGCCTGCAAACGCCTGAGGAACGGGCGAAGCTGGACGGCCTGTACGAATGTATCCTTTGTGCATGCTGTTCCACTTCCTGTCCTTCGTTCTGGTGGAATCCAGACAAGTTCATCGGTCCTGCTGGTCTGCTACAGGCTTATCGTTTCCTGGCCGACAGCCGCGACACCAAGACCGATGAGCGTTTGGCTTCTCTGGACGATCCGTTCAGTGTATTCCGCTGCCGCGGCATCATGAACTGTGTGAATGTGTGCCCGAAGGGTCTGAATCCGACCCGTGCGATTGGACACATCCGCAACATGTTGTTGCAGAGCGGTACCTGATTGGCGTGATTCTGCATTAAGGTTGGCCTGTGCCGGCTCCTGCTATAGGGAGCCGGTCAGAATTAGTCGAACCGCAGCCCACAAAGCCGCGGTTTGTAATACCTATAAACCAACAGGGGCACTCGGGTAACACCCGAACTATCTGTCGGGGCCGGCGATATTCCGGGTAGCAGGGTCTGGTAAGGCAGGGAACGGCAGCGACACTGTCGAACGTCTTACTCATAGCCTGCACGGAAGGCAGTTACTTATGCCAATTAATGGTCTTGCGCCAGGTGGTGTCCCCTTAAAGAGGGTGACCAAGCATGCCAGACAGCGAAATGCAGCAGCTGTGGAGCACGTCTCACTTATCCGGTGGGAATGCCTCCTATGTTGAAGAGCTCTATGAGCTCTATCTGCACGATCCGAACAGCGTAGCCGAAGAATGGTGCAGTTATTTCCAGAAGCTGCCGCAGATCAACGGACACGCCGCCTCGGATGTTTCCCATTCCACCATTCGCGAACATTTCGAGAAGCTCGCGACCAGTAGCCGCCGTCCCCAGGCGAGCGCGGGTGGACAAGTCAGCAGTGAGCACGAGAAGAAGCAGGTAGATGTGCTGCGTCTCATCCAGGCCTACCGGATGCGCGGACACCAGGCCTCCAGTCTCGATCCGCTCGGCTTGTGGGTTCGGGACAAGATCGCTGATCTGACCTTCGATGACTACGCTCTGACCGATGCCGATCTGGACACTGTGTTTCGCACAGGTGAGCTGAAAATCGGCAAGGAAGAAGCGCCCCTCCGCGAAATTCTTGAAGCGTTGCAGTCGACGTATTGCTCGACCTACGGCGCTGAATACATGCACATCGTCGACTCGGCCCAGCGTCGCTGGTTCCAGCAGCGTCTGGAAACGGTACGTGGCCGTCCCCAGCACTCGGTGGAAAGCCGCAAGCACCTGCTTGAGCGTTTGACTGCTGCCGAAGGCCTGGAAAAGTATCTCGGCACCAAATATCCAGGTACCAAGCGTTTTGGCGCGGAAGGCGCCGAAAGCATGATCCCCATGCTGGATGAAATCATCCAGCGTGCCGGCTCCTACGGTACTCAGGAGATCGTTCTGGGTATGGCGCACCGTGGCCGCCTGAACGTACTGGTCAATACGCTGGGCAAGAACCCGCGCGATCTGTTTGACGAATTCGAAGGCAAGTCCAAGCTGGAACTGGGCTCCGGCGACGTCAAATATCACCAGGGTTTCTCATCCAACGTGATGACATCCGGCGGCGAAGTGCATCTGGCATTGGCTTTCAACCCGTCGCACCTGGAGATCGTATCTCCGGTGGTAGAGGGATCGGTACGAGCCCGTCAGGATCGCCGTAACGACGCCACGGGTGACAAGGTATTGCCGATCAGTATTCACGGTGATGCCGCCTTTGCCGGCCAGGGTGTGGTCATGGAGACATTCCAGATGTCCCAGACCCGCGCATACAAGACCGGCGGTACCATCCATATCATCATCAACAACCAGGTCGGCTTCACTACCAGCCGCCAGGAAGACGCCCGCTCTACCGAGTACGCGACCGACGTGGCGAAGATGATTCAGGCGCCGATCCTGCACGTCAACGGCGACGATCCGGAAGCGGTCCTGTCAGTCACCCAACTGGCCGTTGACTATCGCATGCAGTTCAAGCGCGATGTCGTGATCGATCTGGTCTGCTATCGCCGTCGTGGTCACAACGAGGCGGATGAGCCATCGGGTACCCAGCCGCTGATGTACTCGGTCATCAGCAAACATCCGACAACGCGGGATATCTATGCCGATCGGCTGGTGCAGGCCGGCGTTCTGACCAGTGAAGACGTCGAGGGCATGATTGATGAATACCGGACCGCTCTGGACAACGGCGACCATGTTGTAAAAAGCCTGGTCAAGGAGCCCGACAGTACCTCTTTCGTCAACTGGGCTCCGTATCTCGGTCACGTGTGGACTGCGCGCCACGATACCCGTTTCGATCTGAAGACCCTGCAGGATCTGGCGAACAAGCTGAATACCCTGCCTGATGGTCTGGTAGTGCAGCGCCAGACTGGCAAGATCATTGAAGACCGTCGCAAGATGGCTGCTGGTGGTCTGGCATTGAATTGGGGTTTTGCAGAGACCATGGCCTACGCCACGCTGTTGCATGAAGGCCACCCGGTTCGTATTTCCGGTCAGGATGTTGGCCGCGGTACCTTCTCGCACCGTCACGCTGTGCTGCATAACCAGAAGGACGGCACCAGCTATATTCCACTGGCCAACCTTGCTGAGAACCAGCCGCGCTTCGATATCTATGACTCCCTGCTGTCAGAAGAAGCGGTACTGGCTTTTGAATACGGTTACGCAACCACTACGCCCAACGCGCTGGTTATCTGGGAAGCCCAGTTCGGTGACTTCGCCAACGGTGCCCAGGTTGTGATCGACCAGTTCATTTCCAGTGGGGAGCACAAGTGGGGCCGTCTATGCGGACTGACGATGCTGTTGCCGCACGGTTACGAAGGGCAGGGGCCTGAGCATTCATCTGCTCGCCTCGAGCGCTTCCTGCAGCTCAGCGCCGAGCACAATATTCAGGTCTGTGTACCGACTACGCCTGCGCAGATCTATCACCTGCTGCGCCGACAGGTCATTCGCCCGCTGCGCAAGCCGCTGATTGTGCTCACACCCAAGTCACTGCTGCGTCACAAGCTTGCGGTATCCAGTCTGGAAGAACTGGCTGATGGGTCTTTCCACACCGTCGTTCCCGAAATCGATACGCTGGATCCAGCGAAAGTTGACCGCGTCATCATGTGTAGCGGCAAGGTCTACTACGATTTGCTGGAAAAACGCCGCTCCGAAGGTAACGAGACTGCTGCCATTGTACGTATCGAGCAGCTGTATCCGTTCCCTGAGGAAGATCTGGCTGAAGCGTTGGCTCCCTACCAGTCATTGAAGAAGGTCGTCTGGTGTCAGGAAGAGCCGATGAACCAGGGCGCCTGGTACTGCAGTCAGCATCACATGCGTCGGGTAATCGGCCAGCACAAGATCGACAACCTGTATCTGGACTACGCTGGACGGGAGGCCTCGGCTGCCCCCGCTGGTGGCTATGCGTCCATGCATGCAGAACAACAGGCAAAACTCCTGCAAGACGCTTTCACCATCTAAGCCGTTGCAGACACAACAGAATTGATAAGGATCGACCATGGCTATTGAAATCAAGGCCCCTACTTTCCCTGAATCGGTTGCCGACGGCACCGTGGCGACCTGGCACAAGCAGCCAGGTGATGCAGTCAAGCGCGACGAGCTGATCGTTGATATCGAAACCGATAAAGTCGTACTGGAAGTACTGGCTGAAGCCGATGGCGTACTCGGAGATATCGTCAAAGGTGAAGGCGAGACCGTGCTCAGTGCGGAATTGCTCGGCACCCTGAACGAAGGCGCCGCCGCTGCCGCGCCTGCTGCCAAGGAAGCACCCAAGCAGGAAGCGGCTACCGCTGCTGCACCGGCTGCAGAGTCAGCTGACGATGCAATCATGGCGCCTGCCGCGCGCAAATTGGCCGAAGAGAACGGTCTGAGCGCATCGCAGATTTCCGGCACGGGTAAGGGCGGACGCATTACCAAGGAAGACGTGGTCAACGCGATAGAGGCGAAGAAATCCGCACCGGCTACGCCCGCTGCCGCGCCTGCCAAGCCCGCCGCTGCCCAATCGGGTGCCGAAGCGCTGGGCGAAGGTGACCGCATTGAAAAGCGTGTTCCCATGACACGTCTGCGTGCGCGTATCGCCGAGCGTCTGGTTGATGCCCAGTCCAGCATGGCAATGTTGACTACCTACAACGAAGTCAACATGAAACCGATCATGGATCTGCGCAAGAAGTACAAGGATCAGTTCGAGAAGAAGCACAACGGCATTCGTCTCGGCTTCATGTCGTTCTTCGTCAAGGCGGCGACTGAGGCGCTCAAGCGCTTCCCCGCGGTTAACGCTTCGATTGATGGTAATGACGTTGTTTACCACGGTTATCAGGATATCGGCGTAGCTGTATCCAGCGATCGTGGGCTGGTCGTGCCGATCCTGCGCAACACCGAACATATGGGGCTGGCGCAGATCGAGGGCACCATCGCTGATTACGGCCGCAAGGCGCGCGATGGCAAGTTGTCGATGGAAGAAATGACTGGCGGCACCTTCACTATCTCCAATGGCGGTGTGTTTGGTTCGTTGTTGTCTTCGCCGATCGTGAACCCGCCACAAGCAGCCATTCTTGGCATGCACAAAATTCAGGAACGCCCGATGGCGGTCAATGGTCAGGTCGTAGTGCTGCCGATGATGTACCTGGCGCTGTCCTATGACCATCGCCTGATTGACGGCAAGGAAGCGGTCAGCTTCCTGGTGGCCATCAAGGATCTGCTGGAAGACCCAGCGCGCATCCTGCTGGAAATCTGATTCAGTCAAACGCGTTCAGCTTCGAGCGGCAAGCTGTCAGGGGCAATAGGTACTGACAGCTTCTGAGCTCCGCCGCAAATAGAGGAAATGGATATGAGTGAGAAATACGATGTGGTCGTAATCGGTGCCGGTCCGGGTGGCTATGTTGCAGCCATTCGCGCCGCGCAGCTGGGCCTGAAAACCGCATGTGTCGAAGAGTACGTAGGTAAGGACGGCAAGCAGGCCCTGGGTGGCACCTGCCTGAACGTAGGCTGTATTCCGTCCAAGGCGTTGCTGGACAGTTCCTGGAAGTTTCATGAAGCGCAGGATGGCCTGGCGCTGCACGGCATTGAAACCAAGGGTGTGAGCATTGATGTGCCGGCGATGATTGACCGCAAGGACAAGATCGTCAAGCAGTTCACTGGTGGCGTCGCTTCGCTGTTCAAGGCAAATGGCGTGACCAGCATCGAAGGGCACGGCAAGCTGCTGGCCAACAAGCAGGTCGAAGTCACTGCGAAAGATGGCAGCACTACGGTTATTGAGGCGGGCAATGTCATCCTCGCTTCCGGTTCGCGTCCCATCGAAATTCCACCCGCTCCGTTGACTGAAGACATCATTGTCGACTCTACCGGCGCGTTGGATTTTCAGGCCACTCCGCAAAAGCTGGGCGTGATTGGCGCCGGCGTTATCGGTCTGGAACTTGGTTCGGTATGGCGCCGGCTGGGTGCTGAAGTCGTTGTGTTCGAGGCGTTGGACAAATTCCTCAGCCTTGCCGATGAGCAGATTGCCAAGGAAGCGCTCAAGACCTTTACCAAGCAGGGGCTGCAGATTCGCCTCGGTGCTCGAGTGACTGCTACTGAGGTCAAGGGCGAGCAGGTAACCGTATCCTTCACCGACGCCAACGGCGAGCAGCAACTGACGTTCGACAAGCTGATCGTAGCGGTTGGCCGTCGTGCTTATACCGAGAATCTGCTGGCCTCTGACTGCGGTGTCGATCTGGACGAGCGCGGTGTGATCTTTGTTGATGACTACTGTGAAACAAGTGCCCCAGGCGTTTATGCCGTGGGCGACGCGGTTCGCGGCCCGATGCTTGCACACAAGTCTTCAGAAGAAGGCGTGATGGTTGCGGAGCGCATTGCCGGTCAGAAGGCGGCGATGAATTATGATCTCGTTCCCTCCGTTATCTATACCCACCCGGAAATTGCATGGGTCGGCAAGAACGAGCAGCAGCTCAAGGCCGAGAACGTTGAAGTGAATGTCGGGGTTTTCCCGTTCGCAGCCAACGGTCGTGCGGTCGCTGCCAATGAAACTACTGGTATGGTCAAAGTGATTGCGGATGCCAAGACTGACCGTGTACTGGGTGTGCACGTGATTGGTCCGGGTGCAGCAGAACTGGTTCAGCAGGGCGCCATTGCCATGGAGTTCGGCACCAGTGCAGAAGACATCGGCATGATGGTCTTCTCACATCCGACTGTATCAGAAGCGTTGAAGGAAGCAGCGCTAGCAGTAAATGGCCACGCAATTCATGTAGCCAATCGCAAGAAGCGTTAAGATATCGCCCCTGTGACCGGCGGGTCATTATCCGCCGGCCACCTGGCCCTTATCTGCAAGCACAGGTCGAGTGATCGGCCAGTCACCTGCGGGTGATAACCAGTGATGAATCATGTTGCATGACGATGATGCATCGCCTGGTGAGGGTGACGGCGGCGCGGTCTGGCCGCTGCCATGAACGCAATTCCTACACGATCAAAACGGTAGACAAGTATGAATCTTCACGAATATCAGGGAAAGCAGCTCTTCGCTGAGTACGGCCTTCCTGTCTCCAAGAGTTACGCTGTAGACACGCCCGAAGAAGCGGCAGAAGCCTGTGACAAGATCGGTGGTACCGAGTGGGTCGTCAAGGCTCAGGTTCACGCTGGTGGTCGCGGCAAAGCTGGCGGCGTCAAGCTGATCAAGAACAAGGAAGATGCAAAGGCTTTCGCTGAGAAGTGGCTGGGCCAGCGCCTGGTAACATACCAGACTGACGCTGAAGGCCAGCCTGTCGCCAAGATTCTGGTCGAGTCCTGCACTGATATCGCTCAGGAACTGTATCTGGGTGCGGTGGTTGACCGTTCTACCCGCCGTATCGTGTTCATGGCATCTACCGAAGGTGGCGTGGAGATTGAAAAGGTTGCAGAAGAGACTCCCGAGAAGATTCTCAAGGCAACTATCGATCCGCTGGTAGGCCCGCAGCCTTATCAGGGCCGTGACCTCGCGTTCCAGTTGGGCCTGCAGGGCGACCAGATCAAGCAGTTCACCAAGATCTTCATGGGTCTGGGCAAACTGTTTGCCGACTATGACCTGGCACTGCTGGAAATCAACCCGCTGGTCATCAAGGCCGACGGCGATCTGCACTGCCTGGATGCCAAGCTTGGCATCGATGGCAACGCCATGTACCGCCAGCCAAAACTGCGTGCAATGCATGATCCGTCACAGGACGATCCGCGCGAAGCCCACGCTGCCAAGTTCGAACTGAACTACGTTGCCCTTGAAGGCAACATCGGCTGCATGGTCAACGGTGCCGGTCTGGCCATGGGTACCATGGACATCGTCAACCACCACGGTGGCAAGCCTGCCAACTTCCTGGATGTGGGCGGCGGCGCGACCAAAGAGCGCGTTACCGAAGCCTTCAAGATCATCCTGTCCGACAGCAATGTTAAGGCCGTTCTGGTCAACATCTTCGGCGGTATCGTTCGTTGCGACATGATTGCCGAAGGCATCATCGGTGCGGTGAAGGAAGTCGGCGTCAAGGTGCCGGTAGTGGTGCGTCTGGAAGGCAACAATGCCGACCTGGGTGCCAAGGTATTGCAGGAAAGTGGTCTGAACATCATTGCAGCAACCAGTCTGACCGACGCTGCTGAGCAAGTCGTCAAGGCCGCGGAGGGTAAATAAATGAGCATTTTGATCGATAAAGATACCAAGGTAATCTGCCAGGGCATCACTGGTTCACAGGGTTCGTTCCACACCGAACAGGCTATCGAGTACGGCACCCAGATGGTCGGCGGCGTGACCCCGGGCAAGGGTGGCACGACGCACCTGGGCCTGCCGGTGTTCAACACCGTGCGCGAAGCGGTAGAGCAGACTGGCGCCACTGCCAGCGTGATCTATGTCCCTGCGCCGTTCTGTAAAGACTCCATCCTTGAAGCGGCCAATGGCGGCATCAAGCTGATTGTCTGCATCACTGAAGGCATCCCGACGCTGGACATGCTCGACTGCAAAGTCGTCTGCGACCAGTTGGGCGTACGCCTGATCGGGCCTAACTGCCCCGGCGTGATCACGCCCGGCGAGTGCAAGATCGGCATCATGCCCGGTCACATTCACCAGCCAGGCAAGGTCGGCATCGTTTCGCGCTCCGGCACCCTGACCTACGAAGCGGTCAAGCAGACCACTGACGCAGGCTTCGGCCAGTCAAGCTGTGTAGGTATCGGTGGTGACCCGATTCCGGGTTCCAACTTCATCGACATCCTGGAGATGTTCGAGAAGGATTCGAAAACCGAAGCGATCGTGATGATCGGCGAGATCGGTGGCAGCGCTGAAGAAGAGGCTGCAGCCTATATCAAAGCCAACGTCACCAAGCCTGTGGTCTCGTACATCGCGGGTGTAACCGCTCCGGCGGGCAAGCGTATGGGTCACGCGGGTGCGATCATCTCCGGCGGCAAGGGTACTGCCGACGAGAAGTTTGCCGCGCTGGAAGATGCGGGCGTCAAGACTGTGCGTTCGCTGGCAGATATCGGCAAGGCACTGTCCGAGCTGACTGGCTGGGCAATGAAGTAATAACTGACCGCTCGTGCTTCGGCCCTTGTGTCAGATGAAACCCCGCTTCGGCGGGGTTTTTGTTTTTCTGGTCATCTATAATGCCGGGGTTATCGCTTGTCTCTACCGGATGGGCCTGAATTGAAGAGATCCCGTGAGAAAACTGTCATCCGCAAATCTGCTTGCGCTGGGTTTTATGACCTTTGCGCTCTTCCTCGGCGCCGGTAACGTCGTCTTTCCGCCTGAAGCCGGCCTGGTTGCAGGGCAAAACATGTGGCCGACTGCGCTCGGTTTCCTGATCACTGCTGTAGGGTTGCCGCTGCTGACCCTGGTTGCTTTGGCTAAAGTGGGCGGTGGCGTCAATGAGCTGACTAGTCCACTGGGCCGATCGCCCGGCGTGGCCTTGGCTGTACTGGTGTATCTGGCAATCGGGCCGCTGTTTGCCACGCCGCGGACTGCAGTGGTCTCCTACGAAATCGGCATTGTGCCTTTCGTCCAGGACAGCTGGCAGGCGTTATTGGTTTATACCCTGGTGTTTTTCTCGGCAGTGCTGTTTCTGGCGCTCAAGCCGGGGCGACTGATGGATAACGTCGGGAAATACATAACACCGATTCTGGTGGCTGCCCTGGTTGTTCTGGGTTTGTCCGCCATCCTGTTTCCGGCAGGGGAGGTCGCGCCTGCTGCGGCGGAATATAGGCGCGCGCCCTTTATTGAGGGTTTCCTGCAAGGCTATCTGACTATGGATACATTGGGAGCGTTGGTCTTCGGCATCGTCGTGACAACGGCCATTCGCGACCGGCAGATTGATAACCTCGGGCTGGTCACGCGTTACACGATGGTCGCCGCACTCATCGCTGCAATCGGGCTGGCGCTGGTTTATCTCGCATTGTTCCAACTGGGTGCGACCAGTGGTTCTCTGGTAGAACCAGGCGCTAACGGGGGGCGTATTCTGGCGGCATTCGTACAGTTTCGTTTTGGCACGGCCGGCAGCATGTTGTTGAGTGTTGTTATCACCCTCGCTTGCCTGACCACCGCGGTGGGTCTGATGGTCGCCTGTGGTGAATTCTTCAGCAGAATCATGCCGTTGAGTTATTCCGCTGTCGTCTGGGTGTTCACGCTGTTCAGTATGGCTGTGGCAAACCAGGGCCTGGATAACCTGGTCAGGATTTCTATTCCGGTGCTGGTCGGGCTGTATCCACTGGCTATTGTATTGGTGCTGGTGGGTTTGCTGGTTCATGGTTGGGCGCGGCCACAGAACATCATGCGACCGGTCATGCTGGTGGCGCTGGTATTCGGCGTCATGGATGGGCTCAAGGCCGCCGGCCTGATGGAGCCTGAAACGACCTGGTTGCAGGCTTTGCCGTTATCTTCCCAGGGTTTGGGTTGGCTCGTACCGGTAGTGGTTATGCTGGTGGTTGCCATTGTTGTTGACCGTAGTCGGCACGGCGCTTTGCGTCATGCTGCCGACAACTGAGGCTGGTTTGATGCTGACGCTACCTGATGCCGGAAATGTCTGGCTCAACACGCTCGCGCTTGCGTGGTTTCTGGCGTGCTGGGTGGGTTACACATACTATGCGCGGCGCAAGGCGCGTGATACCGCCTGCCTTGCCAGTGTGCTGCACCTGTACCGCAAGGATTGGATGAGCCGGCTGTTGATGCGTGAGCAGCGTATTGCTGACGTAAGCGTGATTGCCAACCTGGAGCGCAATACCGCATTTTTTGCGTCGAGCACATTGTTGATCCTGGCGGGTTTAATCACCGTAATGGGTGCGACAGATCGTGCGGAAAGCCTGCTGCAGGATCTCCCGTTCGTGGTGCCGGTCAGCCGTGGCGCATCCGAGTTCAAGCTGTTGGTGATGCTAGGTATCTTCGTTTATGCGTTCTTCACGTTCTCGTGGGGGATGCGCCAATACAATTTCGCGTCCGTCCTGCTTGGGTCAGCGCCCCTGGTGGGTGAAAAACGCGTTAACGAAGCGGAACGAAAGGCCTATGCAGCAAGGGCTGCACGGGTACTGTCGATGGCGGGTTATTCGTTCAACCTCGGTTTGCGCTCCTATTATTTTGCGCTGGCGACTCTGGCCTGGTTTATCAATCCTTTCCTTTTCCTTGCAGCCACTACCTGGGTCGTCTGGGTGTTATACCGGCGTGAGTTCCATTCTCATGTCCTTGAGGCGATGATGTTTACGCCGACGGCATTCGTCGATCCGACGCCGGATAATCCTGATTGAGCATCGGTGTTTCGACGGTGGGGCAGAGGATGGCGCGAGGAGCGCGGCTAGAAGGGAAGGAGGGGGAAAGACCGCGATAAGCAGGATGCGCTCTGGGGCGCACCCTGCAAAAAACCGCTACCAGTAATTACTGGGTGCCGGTGCCAGTTGTGCCAGTACCGGTGCCTGTACCAGTGCCAGTAGTACCGGTGCCTGTACCAGTGCCAGTAGTACCGGTACCAGTACCGGTGGTGCCAGTGCCAGTGCCTGAACCAGTGGTGCCGGTGCCGGTGCCAGTCCCAGTCGTGCCGGTGCCTGTTCCGGTAGTGCCAGTGCCAGTGCCAGTGGTGCCGGTGCCCGTTGTGCCCGTACCGGTGCCTGTACCGGTTGCTCCCGGATCAGCGCCCATGCCGTCATTGGTGCCCATGGTGCTTTCGTCAGTCGTTTCCGCTGGATACTCCACTTCTTCTTCGTCACCACCACATGCGGCGAGCAAACCAAAGCTAGCGACCAGTACCGCTGTTGCGCAGAGTTTTTTCATAGCGTTCTCCTGTGAATATATTCACAGCTTTGGTCATGTTATTAGGGGGTTAGTTCCAGAGCGCCTGTCTTGACGCCCGCTGTGGCCGGCTCTGACTCAGTATTCTCTGTTAGAATGCGGCGCTTGTAAGCCTCAGTTCAGGAAGATCATGGGAACCATTGAAGACCGCGCGCGCAACTTCCTTTCCGTGCTGCGCCATTGCCAGGTGCTTGGCATCAGCGTGGAGCAGGCCGATCAGGACGGACTTGTTCTGAAATTGCCCTATAGCGAAAAAATAGTCGGGAATCCAATTAACGGTTTGGTCCACGGAGGCGCCATTACCACCCTGATGGACACCTGTTGCGGGATATCTACCGTTTGTTTCCTCCCCGAATTTGAAATCTGTCCGACGCTGGATCTGCGCATCGACTACATGCGGCCCGCACAGCCGGGCGAGGCCATTTACGGATTTGCCGAATGCTACCGGGTCACGCCTACAGTGATTTTCACACGGGGCATTGCCTATCAGTCGTCCCGGGAGGAACCCATCGCCCACGTGGTCGGCACTTTCATGCGGATGGGGAAGCCCGGTGCAACCGGTCAACTGGCACGGGCGATCGACGAGGGCGCAGCATGAGTCAGGATGCAGCAAGAATCGAAACGTTAATCCGTCAGGCACACGACAGTGGCGACTACGAGCCGTTGATCGACGCCGTACCCTACGCGAAGCTGATCGGTATCCAGGTGCAGGCGCTAGGCGACGAGGTGCTTTTCCGCTTGCCCATGAGCGATGACAATATCGGGAATCCGGTGCTGCCAGCCATCCATGGTGGCGTCATTGCAGGATTCATGGAACAGGCAGCAATGTTGCACTTGATGCTATTCATGAACAGTCCGCAATTCCCCAAGATCATTGACTTCTCGATTGACTATCTGCGTGCTGGACTAAAGAAGGATACCTACGCCAGCTGTCAGGTATGGCGCCAGGGGCGGCGTGTCGGTAATGTAGCTATCACCGCCTGGCAGAGTCGCTCCAATGAGCCGATCGCCACTGCCCGGGCACATTTCAAGCTGGACTAGAGGCTGTTTTCGCTGCGTTGCTATCGCTGTCGCACGCTTACAGACTCGTTCAAAGGGCCAAGAGCATGGATGCTTTGCTGATATTGAGTGGAATATGCCTCGTTTGTGCGGGGTGGATCTGGTTGGTTGTGCAGTCCAGGCATTTGTCCATCGGTCTCGTTCTTCTGGCCCTGACGTTTCCTTTTGTCGCCGTGCTGATGCGCGATCGCGGCTACCCGCTTCTGCCGCGGCTGGCGCTATGTCTGGGCTTTCTGGCAGCGGTATCAGGGCTCGGATTGCTACATCAGCTGCATCCGGATCGTTTTGCGGCGCTTGTATCAGGGGAGTGGCGTGAAACGTCCGAGTCCTCGTTAGCGCTTCGAGGCGAGGTCGCGGGGCAGTCTTTTCAGCCGCAGCGGGCTTTCTGGCACGGTGATGAGCTGGTATTTGAAGAAGCCAGAGGCAACCAGGTCCGTCGTTCCCTGGCTATTCGTTTCACCTCCGCCCCATCCTTGTTGGTCAGCCCCTCTATTGAACGCATACCTACCGATCCGGGTGAGTGGCCGCAGGTTCGGCTGCGCTGGTATCAAGGCGCGTTAACCGACTCGGGGGTCAGGGTCGTTCCCGGCGAGTACAGCCTCGATCTGGATCTGAACCCTCAAAGCAATGGCACGACTACATTGGAGATTCAGTTGCATCTCCCCGCTGCGCAGAAAACCTGGCTGGTCGGAACAGCAGCGCTGGAGGAAACGCCAGCCTGGCTGGCGACGCTGGCGAGCCGTGACGTTACTTTCAAGAAGCCAGCTGTTACGGAAGCAGTACTACCCACAGCTGCTGTGGAACCCAAGCTCGCTGCCTGGCACCCATTGAGTGTATTGACAGTGGTGGAAGAGCCGGACCTGTACAGAGGAAAGCGGCTACGCCTGACAACTCTGGCCGGACGGGTGCATGAAGGTCGGTTGCAGGACGTATCGCCCGACAAGCGCCTGGTTATCAGTCAGGTGCATGGTCCGAATCGTGTTGAGCTGCAGTTTCGTCCGGTTGATCTTCGGATGATCGAGGGTTTTTACGCACCCAGATGATCGCAGGAACGCAGCATGGGAGGGCGGGGCAGGTACATCCGGATCTACCTGGCCCTTGATCGAAGCGTCATGTTCCGGACGCGACAACAAACGGCTGAATCCGCTTTTCGGCTGGCAACGCACCGGGCGCCTTTGATTACTCCACTGTCACCGATTTGGCCAGGTTTCTCGGTTTGTCGACGTCAGTCCCCTTGACCAGCGCTACGTGATAGCTGAGCAGCTGCAGGGGAATGGTGTAGACAATCGGCGAGATGCATTCCTCAACCCACGGCAGAACGATGGTTTCGTTGCCCTCGTCGTTTGCGTTCTGCTCAATCGTTTCGCAGGCGAAGGTGATCAGCTGTCCGCCCCGGGCGCGAACTTCCTCCAGGTTTGATCTGAGCTTTTCGAGCAGGCTGTCGCTGGGTGCCACGCTCACCACAGGCATGTCTTCATCGACCAGTGCCAAGGGCCCGTGTTTGAGCTCCCCTGCTGCATAAGCTTCTGCGTGTATGTAACTGATTTCCTTTAGCTTTAGAGCGCCTTCCATCGCAATGGGGAAATGCGTGCCGCGGCCCAGGAACAGGGCGTGCTGCTTGTTGGCAAAGCGTTCGGCCAGTTCAGTAATAGCGGGCTCAAGCGTGAGCACCCTGGTAATCACATCAGGCAAAGCGCGCAGGGCCATGATGTTTGCGATGATTTGTTCTTTGCCGGCACCACGCACCTGCGCAAGGGCAGTGGTGAGCCACAGCAGCGCAACCAGCTGAGTGGTGAATGCCTTGGTCGAGGCAACGCCAATCTCCGGGCCGGCATGGGTGAGCAAGCGCCAGTCGGCTTCGCGCACCAGCGAGCTGCCCGCTACGTTACAGATGGCGAGAGATGCCAGATAATTCTGGGTCTTGGCATAGCGCAGTGCGGCCAGGGTATCGGCAGTCTCGCCCGACTGGGAAATGGTAATGAGCAGTGTATTGGCCGGCACGACCACGGTGCGGTAGCGGTATTCGCTCGCGACCTCAACCTGACACGGAATCCCGACCTGAGATTCGATCCAGTAGCGGGCAACAAGACCTGCGTGATAGCTGGTACCACAGGCCACGATATGGATGTTTTCCACATCGGCCAGCCGGGTTTCCGCGTCGGGGCCGAGCAGGGCGGTCAACACATGGTCTTCACCGAGCGTACCGGCGAGGGTTTCTTCGATGGCCTTGGGCTGCTCAAAAATCTCCTTGAGCATGAAATGCCGGTACTCGCCCTTGTCCAGGCTATGCGCTGCGTGTTCATAACGCTTGACCGGACGTTCTGCGGCTTGATGTCCGGCGTCCCAGATCTCGCAGTTGTTGATGCTGATACGCGCGTAATCACCTTCTTCCAGGTAGCGGAAGCGGTCAGTTACCTGCAGCAACGCCAGTGGGTCAGATGCCAGGTAACGTTCTTCACTGCCCTCACCAATCACCAGCGGACTGCCCATGCGTGAGCAATACAGCGTGTTCGGCTCGTCCTCATGGATCATTGCCAGAGCGTAAGCGCCGTGGATCTCGGACAGCGTGGTGCGGAACGCGTCCAGCAAATCCTTCGACTCTGCGTAATGGTGAGCCAGCAAATGCGCGACCACTTCGGTATCGGTGTCGGAAGTGAAGTCGTAGCCAAGCTCCTTCAGTTTGTTCCGCAGCGGAGCATGGTTCTCGATAATGCCGTTGTGCACGATCGCCAGACGGGTGGACAAGTGTGGATGCGCATTACGTTCCGCCGGCTTGCCGTGGGTGGCCCAGCGGGTATGTGCAATGCCGAGGTGGCCGTTGGCGGGCTGCGCAGCGAGGCTGTTTTCCAGCTCGATTACCTTGCCTGCCGCGCGGACGCGCTGAATGCCATCGTTTTCAGCAATAACCGCAACGCCGGCTGAATCGTAACCCCGGTATTCGAGACGACGAAGGCCTTCCAGGAGAATAGGGGTGATGTTGCGCTGAGCGATGGCGCCGACGATGCCGCACATAGGTCTTGTTCCTTGATGATGTGCAAAAACGCACATTCTAGCATTCCGGCTTGCGGCTGGGTAAGACGGGGAGCACGTTGTTGCTTCGGCCCGATCAGCTGCCTTGAGAAAGCACATTGCCAGACGGAGGAAACGTTGGCGTCTCATTTGTTGTCTATGCTGGTTGTATCAATGTGCAATCCCTGTCGCAGCATACATGTTGGCCCCGGTTGCAATGGCTTTGATGTCAGTTCAGGGTGACCCTAAACCCAACGCCTTGGCCGCTATCCGTCGGTCAGCCCGAAAGGAGATTTG
Source organism: Pseudomonas sp. gcc21 (assembly GCF_012844345.1). NCBI lineage: Bacteria > Pseudomonadati > Pseudomonadota > Gammaproteobacteria > Pseudomonadales > Pseudomonadaceae > Pseudomonas > Pseudomonas sp. gcc21. The sequence continues at coordinate 626,776 of NZ_CP051625.1, forward strand.
ATTAATGTCCCAAGTGAACAGTCTGGGTACCATGTCTACCCTGCAGGTCGGAAACCAGTCCTACCAGTATCATTCCTTGCCCAAAGCCGCCGAGCAGCTTGGCAATCTGGACCGTTTGCCCAAATCTCTAAAGGTGCTGCTGGAGAATTTGCTACGCCATGAGGACGGCGTAACCGTCGGCCGTGACGATATCCAGGCGATGGCGGACTGGTTGCAGAACCGGTCATCCGCCCGCGAGATTCAATATCGTCCGGCTCGGGTATTAATGCAGGATTTTACCGGTGTTCCCGCGGTGGTCGATCTGGCAGCAATGCGTGACGCCGTCGCCCGAGCGGGTGGCGACCCGCAGCGGATCAACCCCCTGTCACCGGTCGATCTGGTAATCGATCACTCGGTCATGGTCGATCATTTTGGCGACGCGAGTGCCTTCAACGATAACGTCGCGATAGAAATGCAGCGTAACGGCGAACGCTACGAGTTCCTGCGCTGGGGCCAGAAGGCATTCAATAACTTCCGCGTGGTGCCGCCCGGCACCGGTATTTGCCATCAGGTAAATCTTGAGTACCTGGCGCAAAGCGTCTGGGCGTCAGAAGTCGATGGTAAGCAATGGGCGTATCCGGACACCTTGGTAGGCACCGACTCACACACCACAATGGTCAACGGTCTCGGTGTGTTGGGCTGGGGTGTCGGCGGTATTGAAGCCGAGGCGGCGATGCTGGGCCAGCCGGTGTCCATGCTGATTCCGGAAGTGATCGGTTTCAAGATGACGGGGCGACTCAAGGAAGGCATGACGGCCACCGACCTGGTGCTGACGGTGACGGAAATGCTGCGCAGGAAGGGCGTAGTAGGAAAATTTGTGGAATTTTATGGCGATGGTCTGGCTGACCTGCCGCTGGCTGACCGGGCTACTATTGCCAACATGGCGCCCGAATACGGCGCTACCTGCGGTTTCTTCCCGATTGACGAGGTTACCCTTGGGTATTTGCGACTCTCCGGTCGTCCGCCCGAAGTGGTTGAGCGGGTCGAGGCGTACTGCAAGGCGCAGGGCATGTGGCGCAACCCCGGCGATGAACCTGAATTCACTGATTCCCTGCATCTGGATTTGGGCGAGGTTGTACCCAGTCTCGCCGGCCCGCGTCGTCCACAGGATCGGGTCGAGCTGGGTAACGTCAGCAAGGCATTCGACGAACTGTTGGGTTTGCAGGTCAAGCCTGCCGATCAGGAAGAAGCTCGGCTGGAAGGCGAGGGCGGCGGCGGAACGGCGGTGGGCGCCGAAGGCAGCCAGGCATGCATAACGCTGAATGGCGAAAAACATGTACTCGAGCACGGCGCTGTGGTGATTGCCGCGATCACATCCTGCACCAATACCTCCAATCCCAACGTGATGATGGCGGCCGGGCTGGTCGCCAAGAAGGCTATCGAGCGCGGCATTCAGCGCAAACCCTGGGTGAAATCCTCATTGGCGCCGGGCTCCAAGGTGGTCACGGATTACCTTGAGAAAGCCGGCCTGACTCAATACCTTGACCAGCTTGGCTTCAACCTGGTCGGGTATGGCTGCACCACCTGTATCGGTAACTCCGGCCCGCTTCCTGAACCCATTGCTCAGGCCATTGGCGAACACGACTTGGTGGTGTCGGCGGTGCTATCAGGCAACCGCAACTTCGAAGGGCGCGTGCATCAACACGTCAAGGCTAACTGGCTCGCATCTCCGCCGCTGGTCGTAGCCTATGCTCTGGCCGGCAATACCCGTATGAACCTGATGGAAGAGCCACTCGGTCTGGATAAGGACAACAAGCCGGTGTTTCTGCGCGATGTATGGCCGAGCAATGCTGAAATCGCCGAGGCTGTAGCGCTGGTTGAAGACAGCATGTTCCGTTCGCGCTATGCCGACGTATTCAGCGGAGACGAGCATTGGCAGTCGATCAAGGTAAGCGAGGGCAATACCTACGACTGGAACAGCCAGTCGTCGTACGTTCAGAATCCACCGTATTTCGAGACGATCGATCAGCCCCTGGCCCCGCTCGAACCCATCAAAGGCGCGCGTGTGCTGGCGGTATTCGGTGATTCAATCACCACCGACCATATCTCTCCGGCCGGTAACATCAAGGCGACGTCCCCGGCTGGCGAATATCTGCAGAGCCTGGGCGTCAAGCCGGAGGACTTCAACTCCTATGGCTCACGCCGCGGTAATCACGAAGTGATGATGCGCGGCACCTTCGCCAATATCCGTATCCGCAACCGCATGTTGGGTGGCGAAGAGGGTGGGGAAACCATCCATACGCCTTCCGGCGAGCGGATGTCGATCTACGACGCTGCTATGCGTTACCAGAGCGAAGGCACGCCTCTGGTGGTTATTGCGGGTAAGGAATACGGTACCGGTTCCAGCCGTGACTGGGCCGCCAAGGGCACCAACCTGCTGGGCGTCAAGGCGGTGATTGCAGAGAGCTTTGAACGTATTCACCGCTCAAACCTGGTCGGCATGGGCATCCTGCCTCTGCAATTTCTCAATAACCAGAACGTCGCAGCGCTGGCGCTCGATGGGCATGAAGTGTTGGATATCCAGGGCATCACCGATAGCATCCAGCCGGGCCAGACGCTGACGGTGAACGGAACCCGCTCGAACGGTGACAGCTTCAGCTTCGAAGTGCTGTGCCGGATAGATACCCGAAACGAAGTGGATTACTTCAAGGCGGGCGGTATTTTGCACTACGTGCTGCGACAGTTGATCGCTGAGTAAGCCGAGCCGGCCTGGCAAGAGATAAGGCGTAGCGCAAGTGCGCTACGCCTTATGGCTACGCAGTCACCGCATGGATCGCCAACATGCGTTTGATTTCCGGCACGCATGAACCGCATTGCGTACCGCAACCCAGCTGTTCCTTCAAACCCTGCAGATCCATTCCGTTTTCGACGCAGGCCCGAATGCGGCTGGCGCTGACGTTCATGCAGTTGCAAATGGTTTTGTCCGTGGCTGCTGCGCCACCGGGTGGTGAAGCCAGCGGCGCCATGAACCAGCGATGCAGGGGGGAGCTGACTTCACCCCTTTCCCATAAACCGCGTAACCAGTCGCGGGCTGCGGCTTCGCCGGTCAAGCGGATAGCGGTGATGCGTCCCTGATCGATTCTGATGCGTTTGCTGACAGACTGGGCTGGGTCGTCGTACACAAGCACGGCGCCTTCATCCACACCGAGTAACCTGTCGACACTGTTCATCCAGGCCGCATCCGGCGCGACGGTGTGAGCGGCGCGGATCAGAAGGGCCGGCCGATCGCGGCCAGTCAATGCGAAGCTGGCGAAAACAAACGCCTCACATAGCGGGCGTAGCGCGTCGAACCGTTGCTGCACATCCCCTTCGACCAGAATGAACAGCTCCCAATCCAGGGCAACCGGTTGTACATCAATGCCGGTGTGCTTGAGCTCCGGTTGTTTTGACAGCGGATCGAAGGCTGGCTGGGTCAGCACGTTGACTCCGAGTCCCTTGAGATAGCGATCGCCCCAATGCATGGGGATGAATGCCTGTCCGGGACGAAGCTGGTCATCAGCCAGCACGGGCAGGACCAGCTCGCCACGCCGACTGGTCACTTTGACAAGCTGGCCGTTGCTGAAATTGCGCCGTTCAAGTTCGTCAAGGTGCAGGCTCAGCTGAGCCTGATCCACGTGCCCGAAGAGCTGCGCCGCCGTACCCGTGCGGCTCATGCCATGCCACTGGTCACGCAGGCGACCGGTATTCAGGGTGAGCGGGTACTCGGCATCACGCTGTTCTATTGCGGGAACGTAAGGCTCGTGCAGGAAGCGCGCACGTCCGTCATCGGTGGGAAAACGACCATCGGCGTACAGGCGCCGCGTGCCGGCCGTCGCGCCGGCGGGGAAAGGCCATTGTTGCGGCCCCAGCTTCTCGATCAACGCATGGTCCAGGCCGCTGTAGTCCAGATCGCGGCCCCTGGTCAGACCGATAAATTCGTCAAACAGCTCGGCCGGTGCGCTGAAGTTGAACAGGCTCGGCTGGCCCGGGCGGAGCTGTTTTTCCAGCCTGCGGGCGAAATCGCAAACGATAGCCCAGTCCCCGCGGGCCTCACCGGGCGCAGGTATCGCAGCGCGCACATGGCTGATGCGGCGCTCGGAATTGGTCACCGAACCCTGTTTCTCGCCCCAGCTTGCGGCGGGTAACAGCAGATCAGCGTACTGGCAGGTTTCGGTATTACCGAAAGCCTCCTGAACGATCACAAAGGGGCAGGCTGCAAGCGCTTCGCGTACCAGCGTCTGGTCCGGCAGGGATTGCGCGGGGTTGGTGCAGGCGATGTAGAGCGCCTTGATGCGACCGTCACGCACTGCTTCGAACAGCTCAATGGCGCTGAGCCCTGGCGCGGATGGCAGCCGATCAACCCCCCAGTAATCCGCTACCTCGTCGCGATGTTCGGCGTTTCCAGCATCGCGGTGTCCGGGCAGCAGATTCGACAGGCTACCGGTCTCGCGTCCGCCCATGGCATTGGGTTGTCCGGTCAGCGAGAAAGGGCCGCTGCCGGACTTGCCGATCTGGCCGGTGGCCAGATGCAGGTTTATCAGTGCGCTGTTCTTGGCGCTGCCGGAAGTCGACTGGTTCAGCCCCATGCACCATAGAGACAGAAAGCTGGGCGCACTGCCGATCATGCGCGCAGCCGCAACAAGGTCTGCTTCGGCAATACCGCAAAGCACGCTGGTCACGGCCGGCGGATAATCGGCGACCAGCGCTTCGAGTTCGCTGAAACCGCGGGTGTGCGCTTCGATATAGGCGCGGTCGATCAGGCCCTCGGACAGCAATGGATGCAGCAGGCCGTGGAACAGCGCAACGTCTGTTCCTGGCTTGATCTGCAGATGCAGGTCTGCGAGGTCGCAGGTATCGGTACGGCGGGGATCGATCACGATGATGCGTTTGTCCGGGAACTCGGCCTTGGCCTGCTCCAGTCGGCGGAACAGCACCGGGTGCGCGTAAGCCATATTGCTGCCGACGATCAGTACGCAATCGCTGCGCTCGATGTCTTCATAGGAACAGGGTGGCGAATCGGCGCCCAGGCTGCGTTTGTAACCGACCACCGCACTGGACATGCACAGCCGCGAATTGCTGTCGATGTTGTTGGTGCCGATCAGCGCGCGCGCCAGTTTGTTGAAGGCATAGTAATCCTCTGTCAGCAGTTGCCCGGATATATAGAACGCGACACTGTCCGGCCCGTGTTCGGCGATGGCCTGCCCAAACATCTGGGCTGCATGGCTCATGGCAGAATCCCAGTCGACACGCGAGCGAGCGAGCCCTTTGCCCAGGCGCAATTGTGGATACAGGGCGCGGGCTGCGAGATCGCCGGTCTTGTGCAGGGTCGAGCCTTTAGTGCACAGGCGGCCGTAATTGGCCGGGTGGGTCGGGTCGCCCTGTACATCGAGAATGCGCTCGCCGTCATGCTCGATCAGCACGCCGCAGCCGACGCCGCAGTAGCAGCAGGTGGAGGCGGTTTTCACGGTCATGCTGTGGCTCTCAGCGGCTCTACATAGTGCGCGATCTGATGCGCCGAGCTGGTATCTATGCGGCGGATTTCGCCGGCGGGCTGTGCATTGATGCTGGCTTCGCCGAACATCAGGTGGTTACGGATTTGCTTGATGTCTTGCCCGTCCTGAATCAGGCGCACGTACCATCCGCTGTCGGTCGTATCGCCGTACAGGCAGGCGCCGACAAGCACATCCTTTTTGATTACCAGTTTCTTGTACACGCCGCGGATCGGATCGGACAGTGTGATGAATTCGCACTCCTGATCGCCCAGGAAATCGCCGGCGGAAAACAAATCGATGCCTGTCACCTTCAGCTTGGTCGAGGTGATCGACCCCTGATAACGGCCGAAGCCGAGCATGGCGAGGTGGTTGGCACACACCTTGGCCTGCTCAAAGAGTGGCGCAACCAGGCCATAGGCGATGCCGCGATGGCTGACGCATTCACCAATCGCGTAGATGCGCGGATCAAAGGTTTGCAGTGTGTCATTGACCAGGATGCCGCGGTTGCAGGCCAGTCCGGCGGACTCGGCCAGCTCGGTATTGGGTCGTATGCCCGCCGCCATCACCACGAGGTCAGCCGGGATCTCGGTACCATCGTTGAACCGCACGGCGCACACCCGCCCCGCACCATCGTCGACCAGTTCGCTGGTGAATCTGGGCAACAGGAAATTCAGGCCACGCTCCTCCAGGGCTTGCTGAAGCAGAGTGCCAGCGGTTCTGTCGAGCTGACGTTCGAGCAATGTTTCGCCGATATGCACAACGGTTACGTTCATGCCGCGCAGCTTCAGCCCGTTGGCAGCCTCCAGTCCAAGCAGACCGCCGCCTATGACGACGGCATGCTTGTAGCGCCGCGCGATCTTGAGCATCGCCTGGGTATCTTCGATATCGCGGTAGCCGATCACGCCGCCCAGGTCGTTGCCCGGCACAGGCAGCATGAAAGGTCTTGAACCTGTCGCCAGAACCAGCCGGTCATACTCGGCTTCGGTGCCATCGTCGGCGATAACGCGCCGCCGGATGCGGTCGATCTTCTCGATTCGGCGGCCAAGATGTAGCTGGATGCCGTTGTCCTGGTACCAGTCCAGACCATTGAGGATGATGTCGTCGAAGGTCTGCTCGCCCGCCAGCACTGGGGAGAGCATGATGCGGTTGTAATTGGGGTGCGGTTCTGCACCGAAGACCGTGATCTCGTACATATCAGGAGTCAGCTTGATCAGCTCTTCAAGGGTGCGGATGCCGGCCATGCCGTTGCCAATCAGGACCAGTTTAAGCTTCTGCATGGAGTGCTCCTTTTATGCGCGCAAATACCCAGCGCTTGTTTAGCGGGAGCGCCCATCGCGGTGATGGACACCTCGTTTTGTTGTGAGAGGAGTGCACAGGTTGTGCCAGGTTGCCTGTCAGCTTGAACCGCGGGCTAGAGCGGTTCTGCAGGAATTATCAGGCGCTTGATTGCACCGCATTGATGCCTTTATGTGCATTGGTGGTGCGAACGGTACGGTGTATCCCAGCAGATCGGAAAAGCTGCGCGTGGCATCAGAAGTAGCGTACGCGTGCTGCACCGTCTGGGATGTACAAGCGGCAGCGGGCTTGTTTTTCCTGGGGTTGGCGTGCGGCTCGGGCCGCGTTCGGACGCGCCGACGGACATTGAAGTTGCTGGAGGTTTGGCGTAGCGCAGGTGCGCTACACCCCCAGGAACAGCTCGACTACCGAGTGCCGGCGCGGCCCCTGGCGTGGCCGAGCGCTACTTGGTTTTCCGATCAGACCCGCGCCGCCGTCATCCCTGATGAACCCCATGTGGTCCTCCAGCGGTATTTCACGTTCAGCAGGCTGATCCAGGCGAGCATGCCCAACCCCGCAAACAGCCACAGGGCCAGTTGGTAATCCCCGGTGTACTGCTTGAGCGTGCCGAGGCCTGCGGCCAGGACAAAGCCGCCGACACCGCCAGCCATACCGATAAGCCCGGTCATGACGCCAATCTCTCCATGAAAGCGTTGCGGAACCAGCTGGAAAACAGCGCCATTGCCTGCACCGAGCCCAAGCATGGCTGCGACGAACAGGGCCAGAGCAGCAAAGGAGTTCGACAGGTTGAGGCCGACGATGGCTATACACAGCGCGGCTACCGCATACATGCATGACAGAGCAGTCACGCCGCCGACCCGGTCGGCCAGCGCACCGCCGAGGGGGCGCATGAAGCTGCCGGCCATGACGCAGGCTGCGGTGTAATAGCCCGCAGTGACGGGATCCAGTCCGTACTGATCATTGAAATAACCGGGGAGGGCGCTGGCCAGACCAATGAAACCACCAAAGGTGATGCTGTAGAAGAACATGAACCACCAGCTGTCCCTGTCGCTTAGGGCCTTGAGATAATCCCGCGCCGCCTTTGGCTTCGGGCGCGCAGGAGCGTTACGCGCCACGAGGATGAAAATAATCAGCGTCGCGACCAGTGGAATAAGCGCAAGGCCGAACACATTCTGCCAGCCGAACAGGTAGGCCAGACCAGGCGCGAACAGCGCCGCCAGCACTGTACCGGAATTGCCCGCGCCAGCGATGCCCATAGCGGTGCCCTGGTGCTCCGCGGGATACCACTGCGACGCGAGCGGCAGCGCCACGGCAAAAGCCGCGCCGGCGAAGCCCAGACCAACCCCAAGCAATAGCGCTTGGTTATAGCTGTTGATACCCATCAACCAGGCGAAAAGCAGCGCGCTGATCACCACCAGCTGGCCGGTAATCCCGGCTGTCTTGGGTGAAGCGCGGTCCGCCAGATAGCCCAAAACCAGCCGCAGGATGGCGCCGGCAAGAATCGGCGTAGCGACCATCATGCCCCGCTGCTGTGCAGTGAGGGCCAGATCCGTGGCAATCTGCACCGCCAATGGGCCTAGCAAATACCAAACCATGAAGCTCAGATCGAAGTATAGAAAGGCGGCAAACAGCGTGGGCGTGTGACCTGCGTTCCAGAAGCTCTTATTCATATGCTCCCCTTGAAGGTTATCTGGATGGATGTGCCGGGGAGGGGTGCAGATTGCGTGCCAGAGCGGGCAAGACGTATCAAGTCAGATCGATCGAGGTGTGAGAAGGGCTGAAAGCTGAGCTAGCTGATAACAATGGGTGCCCGTTCCCAGGACGCGACCGGGCCGGGCGTCATGACGAAGAGGGGATGGCAATCGGGGTTGGCAATCTCAAGCCAGCGCTTATGCAAATCCGGGCTACGAATTTGTAGCTTGTTCAATAGGTGGACCCATTCGCATTCCATCTGGCCGGTAGTGGCAGTGATGGGCGCAGCGGTCAGAGAAGGGTCAATCTTGCTGATATCGAAGCGGTAGCCTCGGGAATGTGCTTCAGCAAGTACCAGCGCAAGATAGGCATCAATCGCCGCAAGCGGCTCCGGGTGCGATCGGAAGCGCTCAAGCTGAGGATGTTGTTTATAGCCCTTCGTCTGATTGTTCAGAACCGCGCGGGCCAACAAGCCTTCACGCCACAGCGCCACGAGGCCTTTTGGATCGAGGTATTTGGGATGCAGTGTCCAGAGTCGCATGCTGTTTATCCTATGGTCGTTCGAATGTCTTTACCCACTCCTTGCAAAGCTTAATCAGCGGTACGTTTCACGGGAGACTGGACAGGGATTTCGGAAAGTTTGAACCCCCGACACGGCTTACTATTGGCGCACAATTTCGGCGTAGCGCAGGCGCGCTACACCCCCAGAGAACCGCTGTCGGGATTCGGCATGCGGAGTTGATTTGATTGTCGGCCCTATTTATCAGTAACGGCACCCTCTGAAGCACTCGACACCAGCTTCGCATACTTGGCCAGCACGCCGCGCTGATACAGCGGAGCGGGCCTGCGCCATTTGGCTCGGCGCTTGGCAAGCTCAGTGTCTGCTACGTCCAGCGTGATCTCCCGGGTTTCAGCATTGATACTGATGCGGTCGCCATCTTCTACCAGAGCGATGGGTCCACCGTCGAAAGCTTCCGGTGTTATGTGGCCAACTACGAACCCATGAGAGCCGCCGGAGAAGCGACCATCGGTGATCAGTGCGACGTCTTTGCCGAGCCCCTTGCCCATGATCGCAGAGGTCGGGGATAGCATTTCGCGCATACCGGGCCCGCCTTTAGGGCCTTCATAGCGGATTACCACTACGTCCCCGGCAACCACATGGCCGTCCAGAATGCCAGCTAGCGCGGCTTCCTCACCGTGGTAGACGCGGGCATTACCTGCAAACTGCAGTCCTTCCTTGCCGGTGATCTTCGCCACGGCGCCGTCCGGAGACAGATTGCCGTGGAGGATCACCAGATGAGAGTCCTTTTTAACTGGCTCGGAGAAAGGCCGAATGATTTGCTGGCCCTCGGGGTAGTCCTTCACATCGGCGAGGTTCTCAGCCAGCGTCTTGCCGGTGACCGTCAGCGTGTCGCCGTGTAATAAACCCGCATCCAGCAGACGTTTCATCAACGGTTGTATGCCGCCAATCTCAACCAGCTCGGACATCATATACTGGCCGCTGGGGCGCAGGTCGGCGAGCACCGGTGTGGTTTTGCCGATCTCGGTGAAATCATCCAGAGTCAGCTCCACGTCCACCGCATGGGCCATGGCCAATAGATGCAGCACGGCATTGGTCGAGCCGGCCAGCGCAATCACCACGCGGATGGCATTTTCAAAGGCCTTGCGGGTGATGATGTCCCGCGGCTTGATGTCCTGTCTGAGCAACTCCAACACCTGTCGCCCGGCATTGATGCAGTCCTCGTTCTTGTCCAGCGAGACCGCGTTCTGTGCAGAGGAGCCGGGCAGCGACATGCCCAGCGCCTCAATGGCCGACGCCATGGTGTTGGCCGTATACATGCCACCGCAGGAGCCCGGTCCGGGAATGGCGGTTTCTTCGATCTGCTTCACCTGCAGCAGGTCGATATCACCCTTGGCATGCTGCCCGACGGCTTCAAACACAGAAATGATATCGGTGTGATTAGCGCCCGGTTTGATGGTGCCGCCATAAACAAAAATGGAAGGGCGATTCAGCCGCGCCATGCCGATCAGACAGCCGGGCATATTCTTGTCGCAGCCGCCAATGGCAACCAGGCCGTCAAAGCCCTCGCAGCCGGCAACGGTTTCGATCGAGTCGGCGATTACCTCACGGGACACCAGCGAATACTTCATGCCTTCGGTGCCGTTGGCAATGCCATCGGAAATAGTAATGGTGTTGAAGATGACACTCTTGCCGCCATTGGCGTCTACGCCGCGCCCGGCATCTTCGGCAAGCCGGTTGATGTGCATGTTGCAGGGCGTCACGTTGGCCCAGGTCGAGGCGATGCCGACCTGCGGCTTGCTGAAATCGTCTTCAGTAAAGCCCACGGCACGAAGCATGGCGCGAGCCGGGGCGGTTTCGACGCCATCCACTACCTGGGATGAATATTTGCGCATGTCGTCTTTTTGGTCCGCCATATCAAGGCTCCGGCTCAGAAGTGTGGGTTAAAGATAGAACAGGGCGGGCAGCGATGCCTGTCCGGTGCAGATACTAGATATCCAGTTGCGTCTGGATTCCCTGGCTCCGCTCTTTCTCGTTCAAAGGCTCGCCTTTCGTTGAATCGTAGGTGAGTGTGCCTTTGTACAAGCGGGCGGGACGCGTGAAGGGATGTTCAGTGCTGTTTTGCTCATCCTGAATGTGCACGACGCTGCTGCCTGCCACCTTCAGCACATCCGACACCAGCGAGCGGTGACAGCGCCACCATAGCACTTCGGCGCACATCATCGTGGTGCGGTGCTGCATAGCAAGCTCGCACAAGCGCTGCAGTCCGGTCCTGAATTCCTCACTCGAAACATGATCGGCATATCCTCTGAAGGAGGTGTTGCGCCAAGCAGTGTTAACCGAATCCGCGGCAGGGCGTCGCCGACCGCCCAGTTCTGTAATCAGCTCGTATGCGATGCCGTGACGTGCCAGGCTCGCCTGCAGGGCCTCGCTACCGAACTGAGGCAGTCGTCGAGAGCCAGGGAAGCGGCGCACATCAGCGACTGCTTCGATCCTGTAGTGCTGAAGCACCGCGACTAATTGTTCGATCGAGCGGGTTGAATGACCGATTGTCCAGACGGTTTCGGGAAACGCCATACTTACTTCAGCTTCCTGAGCGCATCTTCCTTGTGCATGGCGATGTGATCGGTCTTGTCGCTCTTGATCTCATATTGCGGCGCGTCTTCGCTTGCTCGTCGGGTATGCCCTTTGTACGTGGTGTCGGAGGTGTGCACCTTGGTAATGGTGCCGCTGACCCTCCCGGCTTCGGAATTCCAGCTGACGTGGTCACCGACCTTGAATTTATGCGCCATGTCATGTCCTCTTTTTTTGATGCCTGTCTGTGTGACAAGCGGCTGGATCGAAGGTTTGCTGATAATCTTCGGAGACCCGGTTGAAGGGACAATAAGGTATGAGGTCTATGAAATCTTTTATCGCTGGCAGCATGCTGGTGTTGTCGTCGCAGGTGATGGCTGGCAGCGAATGCGGCCGATTTATCTCGGATGCAGACATCATCGACTGCGTGACGCAGGAAAGTGAAGGTGCAGACGCAAGCCTCGATGATGCGTTCAGGTCACTGCTCGGTGAGCTCGAATCCCAAGGCCAGGACGATCCGAACGCATTGAAAGCACAGGAATTGCTGGTCCGTGCGCAGAATCAATGGACAGCGTTTCGCAAGACGGATTGCGATGCTCGATTCGCTATCAATCAGGGCGGATCGGTACGCCTTCCTGCTTATCAGCTGTGCATGTCCGACCATGCGCAGCAGCGCGAGCAGCAGCTCAAGGGTTTTTTCGATTGATGAATATGCTCGGCACGTTAGATGAGGGATTTTGAGAATGCCGCAGTTTGGTGAGGGTGACGCCTCGTTTCAGGCCGCAGGACGCTACGACGGCATCCGCCAACTGGTAGACGACTTTTATCAGATTATGGACAGCTCCGAGGGAGCGACAGTCGTCCGTCGTCTTTATCCTGATGATCTAAGCGAAGCCCGGGACAAGCTGACTTGCTTTCTCTGTGGCTGGCTGGGCGGTCCGCGACTGTATCGTGAGCGTTACGGTCAGATCAGTATTCCCGCATTTCACGCGCGTTGGGCTGTTGATGAGACGGCGCGGGATATCTGGCTGAGCTGCATGGCAGACGCCATCGAGCGGCAGGATTGGTCGGAGGCGTTCAAGGAATATCTGATGACCCAGCTGAGGGTGCCGGCGGACCGGATAGTGCTGGCTTCGCGGGCGGTCCGGGATCGGTAGAGTTTGGGTGAGTCTGAATCAACCCCCGGGCGTCCTGTGGACGCCGTTCGCCGCGAGTCGCGCCTCCCACCGGATAACGCGAGGCTTAGTTTCGAGTCAATCTCTCTGATCGACGATACGGAACATTTTCATCAGTGGAAGGCGTAAACTCGTGGCGATCGGAGCGCCGAACCGCCGCGGCGATAGCGATCTGGCAGAAAATAGTAAGCCTGATCATGACGCGAGCTCTTTAGCAGCTCATTAGCTAACAAAGCTAGCTGGAATAAAGTTAGCTGACTTCGTTGACTCACTCACCTCCCAAAACCACTCCCCGACACATCCGCTCCATCTCACTTGCCCAACTCCGAACCTCATCCTCACCCAGCTCCAACAGAATGCTGTAGCGCCGGCCGCCCCACACAGCCAGATGCAGTGCCTCGATGGTTTCAGCGCTGACCGGACGGGGCAGGTCTGTGCAGGCCCGAAATACACGCCCCCACATTTGTTTGAGTTCATCATGCGCCCGTTGCTGATGTTTGTGCTCCGCGACCGTTGGTTCCAGTCCCAGGAGCTTCGGGTGATACCAGGGCAGGCCGGATCGTTCGACGCCACACACCAGCTGCAACAAGCGGTGGACGCGTTCCTCCCAGCACAGAGCTTCTGGTTCGACTACAGTCTGCTCGACTTGCTGAATAAGCGCCTCGATGCAGTGACGGATATAGCCGGAGTGCAGAGCCATCTTGCTGGGGAAATAATCGTACAGCGTACCCACCGCAATGCCGCATTCCAGAGCGATGGCGCGGGTGCTGATGCGCTCCCAGCCATCGCGCTGCCAAATCCGAACATAGGTGTCAAAAATTGCCTGCACTGTTGCTTTCGCGCGGGCCTGGGAAGGGCGTTTTAGCGGCTTGGTACGGGGTTCCGGTGCACGGGTACGCATTCAGCGATAACCGAACCCTGGAGCCGAGTCGATGGGATACAGTCTTTGCATCTTGGCCTCACAGACGGGAATGAATGAACATGACTACTTTAACCCAGCTCCAAACTGATAAATCGGCACTGGAACGCACTCGCATCGTCAGATCCGAACTACCGACGCTCAAAGCCGGCGAGGCGCTGCTGAAAATCACTGATCTGGCGATCACCGCCAATAACATCACCTACGCCGCCTTTGGTGATACGCCGCATCTGCGGTACTGGAGTTTCTTTCCGACTAACGCTAAAGGCTGGGGACACATGCCTGCCTGGGGTTTCGCTGAAGTCGTTGAGTCCACCGTTGAAGGCGTGGAGCCCGGCGAGCGATTCTATGGGTACTGGCCGATCGCGACGCTCCTGGTCATGCAGCCGGTACGCGTCAGCGAGCGCGGTTTCTATGACGGTGCCCCGCATCGGCTGGATCTGACCTCTGCCTATAACCATTACCAGCGCACCACCACTGATGCCGCTTACCGTTTGGAAAACGAGCCCTATCAGGCGCTGTTGCGGCCTCTGTTTATCACTTCGTTCATGCTTGCGGACTTCCTTGAGGACAACAACTTTTTTGGTGCGAAACAGCTCTTGGTCTCCAGCGCTTCGAGCAAGACAGCCTACGGCACAGCCTTCTGTCTGGAAAATCGTGACGACGTGAAGCTGCTGGGCTGGACGTCCAATGGCAATCGCGATTTTGTCGACTCGCTCGGCTGCTATGAAAAAGCCGTGACCTATGACGAACTGGAATCGCTGGACCCGAAGGTGCCGACGCTCTATGTGGACTTTGCCGGCGATAATGCGCTGCGCGCCCGCGTGCATAACCATTTCGGCGACTCCCTGGTTTACGACTGCTACGCCGGTTCTGCCCAGTCGCAGGATCACCTCGACGAAGCCGACAAGAGCCTGCCAGGTCCGCAGCCGCAGCCTTACTTTGCGCCCTATCAGATCAAGAAACGCAACACCGATTGGGGGCCGAAGGAAGTCACGCGCCGTTTCAATGAAGCGCAACTGGCTTTCATTGCCCGCGTGAGCGATGCAGGCGCGCCGTGGATGAACGTCGCTCGCCATGAGGGCTTCGAGTCGGCTCAAAAGCTGATCGAGGATCTGGTTCTGGGGCGGGTCAACCCGCGTGACGGACACGTCGTTGCGGTAGGTGAAAAGTAATAGCTCTGACGTTAAAACCGCCGCTGTTCGCCCAGGGACGGGTGATCCTTCATTCTCCTGGCGAAGGGCCAAACTGCGATCTATCCTGAGTAGTCGATAATCAAACCGTACAGGTGAACATTATGGAAACTCTGGAACTCCATCGCGGCAGGCTGATCGATCATATCCAGCTCGTCGTGCGTGACCTGGCTGCGGCGGAGCGCTTTTACACGGCCGTGCTGGATGTTCTGGGCGTGCCGCTGGGCGGGCGAGAAGACGGGCTTTTCTGGGCGGACGAGCTGGTCGTGTCGAGCGCGGATTCCCCCGCGGCGCTTGGCGAACTGACCGGTCGCCAACATCTCGCTTTCCAAGCAAACAATCCGGAGCAGGTGGACCGTTTTTACCGCGCTGCCCTTGCCAACGGCGGCACCGACAACGGCGCGCCAGGTGACCGCGACTACCATCCCGGATACTACGCCGCCTTTGTGCTGGACCCTGAGGGTAACAACATCGAAGCCGTGTACCATGGTGAAGCCAACCGTAGCGCTGCCTCGGTGCATATCACCTTTGATGCAGACTGAAGTGATCCGGCGCAGTCGGGCTGGCCGGAGCGCTCCTGTCGCTTCGTTGCTGCCTCAGGCAGTTATCGGTAGGGGTGGTTGCTGGCTTTTACTGGCTAGATAAGCGCGCCACCCACCGAAACCGGTAATGTCCTCGGCACCCGCCAGCCCGTAGGGATCGCAGATGAATCCCGTCTCCCACCGGCCGTCTTCGAGCTGTACCTTACCCAGACCCAGCGGGGCGGGTATGCCGGTCAGAAAGGAGCCCAGCTCGCTGCTTGGTAATTCCCACACCTCCACATCAATGGCGGCACCGTCTTCTGCCACGCGCAACATGCCTGGACGATAGGGCGGTCCGCCGGCTAGTGCATAGAGCCGGTAATCCGGTGCGCTGCGGGTGGCTTCGACCAGTCGGCCGCCACGTTGCTGCAGTTGCCAATTAAGCGGAAGTCCCTCCAGATGAGCGCCACAGACAACCAGCCGCGCGCGATCGCTGCGCGCTGGCTGCTGCGGTGGCGGCGCGCTGAGTCGGGTCCTGCCCACCAGAGGTAGCCCATGTTGTCGTTGCAGGCCGGCAGCGAGGCTGAGCAGGTACTGGTCGGTGAAGACCCGTCCGAACAGCGTGACGCCCCAGGGCAAGCTATTACTCATAAAGCCCGCTGGTACGGCTACGGCTGCAAAGTCGAGCATGTTCATGAAATTGGTGTAATAACCCAGATCAGCGTTGCGCTTGACCGGTTCGGCGTGCAATTCCTCCAGAGTTACCGGACGCGGGAAGGCCGGGGTCAATACACAGTCGACGCTCGCCATGATTGCATCACACATGACCTTGAGTTCCTGCAACCGGTACTGGGCACGAAACGCCTGCACTGCGGTGGTACCAGGAGCCTGTTCGAGTACGGCGCGAATCACGGGCAGTACCGCCTCCGGCTGTCGCTCGATCAGTTCGCCAGCGACACTGTAACGCTCCGCGACCCAGGGGCCCTCGTACAACAGCTTGGCTGCTTCCACAAAGGGTGCGAAATCGATCTCGACCGGCTCGCCGCCCATGGCTTGCAGGTCGGCGATGGTCTTGTCGAACAGCCCCGGGCTTTCTGGGCAACCGAGAAACTCTGGCTGCGCGGGTACCCCAAAGCGGAAAGACGTTACTGCGCCGAAGGCTGAGCTGTCATTCCACAATGGGTTTTTGCGGCTGTACTGGTCACGCGGGTCAACTTTGGCAGTGAGCGCCAACAGCTGGCTGGCCTCCTGCGCGGTGGCAGTAAAGTATGTCACGCAGTCCAATGTGCGGCACGCCGGAACGACGCCAGCGGTGGACAGCAAGCCCTTGCTGGGCTTGAGCCCGACCAGGTTGTTCAGCGCTGCAGGCACGCGGCCGGAGCCGGCAGTGTCTGTACCCAGCGTGAAACTGGCCACACCCAGGGCGACGGCCAGTGAAGACCCGGCGCTTGACCCGCCCGAAGGATAATCAGGATGCACACTGTTGCGGCATTCACCGTAGGGCGAGCGTGTGCCGTTAAGCCCCGTGGCGAACTGATCGAGGTTGGTCTTGCCCAGCGGAATTGCGCCCAGGGCAATCAGCTGCTCGACCAGGGTAGCGCTGCGATTGGGCGTGTAGGCAAAGGCGGGGCAGGCCGCGGTGGTCGGCACCCCGGCCAGGTCAATATTGTCCTTGATGGCGAAGGGTATGCCGAAGAGGGGTAGGTCGGCGGGCCGCTTGCCATCCAGCGCATCCAGATAGGGCTCCAGTTCAGCCGGACTGAGCAGATGGATGAAAAGGTTGAAGTCCGGGTTCAAGGCTTCGGCCCGGTCGCGCAGGCTGCGTATCAGTTCGCGCGGGGTCAACTGACCTTCGCTGTAAGCGAGGCGCAGGGTGTCCAAACGCAGATCAAAGGTATTTATTGGCATGTTTCACGGACCTCTTCCAGAACGACCACCCGCTGACCGGCTCGCACGGCTGAACCGGGCTGAGCCCGGACTTCACGTACGATCCCGTCGTGGGGCGCGGTAAGCGGAATTTCCATCTTCATTGATTCAAGAATCACCAGCACATCGCCTGCCTTGACGGCAGCGCCGGGCTCAACCTGGACCTGCCAGAGGTTGCCGGCAATGTGGCTTTCGACGCTGTGTTGGCCCTCTTCAAGCGGGGCGTCCTCTTCGGGTTCCGGCGCTGGCTCGATGCTTTGATAATCGGCCTGTCCGGATGCAATCCAGCGCTCGCGTTCGGCGGCGAATGCTGAACGTTGCTGGGTACGAAAATCCCCGATTTCGGATGCTTCACGGTCGAGAAAGGCCTGGTAGTCAGCCAAGGACAATTCGCTGTGTTCGATCTCGAGGTCGAACCGGCCGAGCGGGAAGTCGCGGCGAATGCGCAACAGTTCGTCAGCGGAGACAGGGTAGAAGCGGATCTGATCGAAGAAGCGCAGCAGCCAGGGCTTGCCATCGAAGGCGGCGACTTCGCGGTAGCGGTTCCACATCTGCAGCGTACGGCCGACGAACTGATAACCACCTGGGCCTTCCATGCCGTATACGCACATGTAGGCGCCGCCGATGCCCACCGAGTTTTCCGCCGTCCAGGTGCGCGCCGGGTTGTACTTGGTGGTCACCAGACGGTGACGCGGATCCAGCGGGGTGGCCACCGGGGCCCCGAGATACACATCACCCAGCCCCATCACCAGGTAACTGGCATCGAACACCGTGCGGTGCACCGCATCCAGATCCGGAAGATCATTGATACGACGGATGAACTCCAGATTGCTCGGACACCAGGGCGCGTTCTTGCGCACCGTGGTCATGTATTTCTCGATCGCCAGCTGACAGGCCGGGTCATCCCAGGACAGCGGCAGATGCACGATGCGTGACGGCACCTTGAGGTTGTCCGCCGCGCACACCCGATCCCACAGGCCTGTGATGGTCTCCAGCAGCGACGCGAGGGGGAGTGTCTCCGGTTGATAGTGCACCTGCAGAGAACGGATGCCCGGCGTCAGATCAATCACGCCGTCGAGCTGACTGGCCTCAAGCGCCTGCATCAGGGCGTGCCCGCGAAAGCGCAGGACCAGATCGAGCTCTGCATCGCCGATTTCCATCAGCAGATGCGTATCGCCAGCCAGCCGTGCGACCAGCCGTTTGTCGTCCTGCCCCAGATCCAGCACGATCGGGGAGGACAGTTCAGGTACGGCAAGATCCTCGGCTTTGCGCCACGCCTGTGGCCGCAGGCGGGCGCATTCTGCGTTCATGGTGCCGGCCAGCTCGCGCGCGGTCTCGATGGATACGGGTACGAATCGAACCTTGTCCCCGGCCTTGAGCTGTCCGAGCTGCCACAAATCAGCTTCGATGACCGTTACCGGGCAAACGAAACCGCCAAGACTGGGGCCGTCCGGGCCCAGAATGACTGGCATATCGCCAGTAAAATCCACGGCGCCGATGGCGTAGGGGTTGTCGTGAATGTTGGAGGGGTGCAATCCGGCTTCGCCGCCACTGTCGCGCACCCACTCCGGGTTGGGGCCGATCAGTCGCACACCGGTCCGGCTGGAGTTGAAATGCACCTCCCAATGAGTGGTGAAGAAGGTCTTGATGTAGCTATCAGTGAAGTATTCCGGCGCGCCGTGGGGCCCGTAAATGACGTGGATTTCGCGCACATCCGCAAGCTCGCCAATCAGCGCTGCTGGCAGAGTCGTGCCTACCGAGGTGCAGGTAAGCGGCGCAAGGTGCAATATATCTCCAGCGCGCAATGCCCGGCCACCGTGGCCGCCGAACTGGCCCAGAGTAAAGGTGCTTTTACTGCCAAGATACTCAGGCACCTGGAGCCCGCCGCGTACGCATAGATAGCTGCGTGCTCCCGTGCCGGCAATAGTCCCAAGCGTGAGAGTGCTGCCGGCCGTTACCAGCACAGCGGTGGACATGGGTTGTTCGATACCGTCCAGCCTGATCGGCAGAGGCGCACCGGTCACAGCGATCACCGCATCGGTATTGAAGCGCAGGGAGGGGCCGCTCATGGTTATTTCCAGGCCGGCCGCGCCTGCGTCATTGCCCAGCAGGGTATTGCCCAAGCGCAGGGCGCGGCTATCCATCGGACCTGACGGCGGAACGCCAACGGCCCAGTAACCCAGCCGGCCGGGATAGTCCTGCACGGTGGTCTGGGTGCCGGCACTCAGCACTTCGAAGGTGGTGGCATGGTATTCGAGCTGTTCCAGGCACCGCGTCCAGGGTGATCCGCTGGCGAAGGGCGTATCAGCCAGGATCTGCCGCAGGTAGTCGCGGTTGGTCTCGACGCCATACAGCGTGGTGTCTTTCAATGCGGTGTCGAGGCCGACGCTGGCCTCATTTCGGGAAGGTGCCCAGCTGATGACCTTGGCAATCATCGGGTCAAAATAGGGCGGGATTTCACAGCCAGCCTCTACCCAGGTATCGATGCGCAGTTGCTTGCCGTCGGCATGTGGGAAGTTGACCGCAGTCAGCAACCCCGGGCTCGGTTGAAAGTCACGGCCCGGATCTTCAGCATACAGCCGCGCCTGAATGGCATGACCCTCTGGCTTCAGCGCTTGTGCCAGCGAGCGCAGAGGCGGCAGATCGCCGGCGGCCAGTTCGATCATCCAGCGCACCAGATCAACGCCCCATACCTGCTCGGTAACGCCGTGCTCGACCTGAAGGCGAGTGTTCACTTCGAGAAAATAGAACTGCTCGGCATCGCCGTCGTATACAAATTCCACCGTACCGGCGCTGCGGTACTGCACGGCTTTACCTAGTTTGATGGCCGCCTGGCACAGCGCATCGGCCATGCCCACGGGCAAATTGGGCGCGGGGGTTTCTTCCAGTACCTTCTGGTTGCGCCGCTGAACCGAGCAGTCGCGCACGCCCAGCGCAATGACCTCGCCTTCGCCGTTACCGAATATCTGCACTTCCAGGTGGCGGGCGCGCTGGATGTATTTCTCGATGAATACGCCCGCGTCGCTGAAGTTGTTCTGACCGAGACGTTTGACGGCTTCGAAGGCTTCGCTGAGTTCGCGCTCGTTATGGCAAACCCGCATGCCGATTCCGCCACCGCCAGCGGTGCTTTTCAGCATGATCGGATAGCCAATCTGGGCGCTGGCAGTCAGGGCTGCATCCAGACTTTCGAGCAGCTCGGTGCCCTCGAGCAGCGGCACGTTATGCTGTTTGGCCAGCGCACGCGCGGTGTGCTTCAGGCCGAACACGCGCAGCTGCTCCGGCGTCGGGCCGATAAAGGCGATGCCGACCGCCTCGCAGGCTTCGGCGAAAGCCGCGTTCTCGGATAGAAACCCGTAGCCAGGGTGGATCGCCTGGACGCCGTTGGCCTGGGCAATGCTGAGTATCTTGTCCACGGCCAGGTAAGTGCCAGCCGCGGGGCCTTCGCCGAGACTATGGGCTTCATCGGCTTGCTGAATATGCAGGCTGGCGGCGTCGGCTTCGGAATAGACCGCGACACCCTTTACGTCGAGTTGGCGCAGGGTCCGCAGAACGCGGCAGGCAATGGCGCCGCGGTTGGCAATAAGCAGTTTATCGAACATGGCAGTTCCCTCGGGAGGGGAGGCGGGCCGTCCCGCTGTTATCTTCTGCACCACGGTCGTCCGTGGCTGATCGATCAGTCAGTCCCAGACCAGCACCTGTGCCGGTGTCGGGTTATAGGCATTGCAGGGGTTGTTCAGCTGCGGGCAATTGGAAATCAGCACGATGATGTCCATGTGCGCCTGCAGCTCGACGTATTTGCCGGCAGCGGAGATGCCGTCCTCGAAGGTCAGGCCGCCCTCGCTGGTCACCGGCACGTTCATGAAGAAGTTGATGTTTGCCCCGATATCACGCTTGTCCAGACGCCCGTCAGTGAGGCAGGCGCGCAGGAAGTTATCCCGGCAACTGTGCATGTAACGCTTGTCCAGCGCGTAGCGTACGGTGTTGCTTTCCTGCGCACAGGCGCCGCCAAGAGTGTCGTGCCGGCCGCAGGTGTCGGCGACGATGGTCAGCAGGGGATTGCCCAGGTTGGAATAGAGCACCGTGCCCTTGGACAGATACACGCGGTTCTGTTTGCGCAGCGTGCGTTGAGGATCAAAACGCTCACGCGGGTTCGCAGCGCTGAAGAACAGGGTATCGACGGCCTGGTTGCCTTCCAGATCGAGCAGGCGCAGGGTCTGGCCGGCCTTGATATCGAACAGGAAAGGTTCACCGGCGGGGATAGTGGCCTGAAAAACGGCGGCTTCGGGATGTTTGTCGCTTGCGGTCATCATCTCGGTTTCCCTAGACGTAGAGTCGTTCAGTGTTGTGGAAACCCCGGGTGTTCTCCGGGCGCGCGGTGCGGCAGAGCACGGTGATCCCGTCGCTCTCGACCTGATGCCAGCTGAGCTGGACCGGGCGTGGATCGTAGGTTGGGTTGGGGTCCATGGGATGCTGCAGCGCGGTCAGAATCACCAGGCTGTCCATGGGCGCGTAGAGTTCGATGTAGTTGCCGGGTTTTGAATTGCCAGGAACAAACTCGAAGCACCCATCGGCGTCCACATTGATGCGGCTGAACAGGTTGAGGGTCATGAGCAAGTCCTGCTGGTTGAGGTTCCACTTGCCCATTTCCACCAGCAGGTTGTCATGGCCATTGCGGTAGAAGCTGTTGCGTAGCTCCTGGTAGCGGCCCTGACCGTACTTTTCTGCCGTCTCGGCGGCGTTGAGTACGCCGCCGAAGCTGTCATGCCAGCCGCAGCTGTCGGAGGTAATCGCAGCCAGTACCCGTCCCATGTCCGAGTACAGACAGTGGCCGGCGGTCAGGCGGGCGGTGTGCTGGCACTTCAGGGTATCCGGCAGGTTCAGCCGCTCACTCTTTTCGTGCGCGTTGAGCAGCATCAGGCTGACGTTGGCGCCGCCCTGGGGATCGGTAATGCGCAGCAATTGACCGCGTTTGAGTACGAAGGAGGTGTGTCCGCCCCCGGGGACGGTCTCCTCGTACAGCGTTGGGCGCAGGGTCAGTTCAGCAGTCATGTGGGGCTCCTTATGCAGCTGAAGTAAGGCTGTGGACGATGTGTTCGGGTAACGACTCGACAGCGCTGCGGGCGGTGGTCAGCCGGTTGCTGTTGAGCGGAATGTCGTAGGTGATGCGGGCGCCGTAGGCGTGCGGCGCGTCAGGGTCGATGCGTGGCTTGTCGAACACCATCAACCGGGTACCGAGCGTGAAGCCTTCGGACAGGTCATGGGTCACCATGAAGACGGTCAGACGGGTTTCCTGCCACAGCTCCAGCAGTAGCGCGTGCATGTCCTTGCGAATGCCCGGATCCAGCGCGCCGAAGGGCTCGTCGAGCAACAGAATGCGCGGCTTCATGATCAGCGCCTGGGCGATCGCCAGACGTTGCTGCATGCCACCGGAGAGCTGCGCCGGGTATTTGGTCAGCGCGTGACCCAGGCCCACCTTGTTCAGGATCGCCGCCGCCTGGTCGCGGGCATCGCGTTTGGCGCGGCCAAAGAGCCGACCAAAAAGCGGCGCTCTGGGAAGTTCCAGACCGAGCGCCACGTTATCCAGCACGCTCAGGTGCGGGAGCACTGAGTAGCGCTGAAAAACTACGCCGCGGCTGGCGTCGGGTTCGCCCTGCAGGGGCTGGCCGTCGAGCAGTATTTCGCCGCGGCTGGGTGCTTCCTGGCCCAGCAGCATGCGCAGAAAAGTCGATTTGCCGCAGCCGGAGGTGCCGACCAGCGTGCAGAATTCGCCTTCTGCAAAGGTCAGATTCAACCGCTCCAGGACGATCTGATCACCGTACTGTTGCCAGACATTTTTCACCTGAAGAAAGGGCGGTGGCGTAACGAGGGTGGCGTCATTCATGACTTGGCTCCTTCATACCAGGGGAAGGCCAGGCGCGTCAGACCGCGCAGACCGAAGTCCATGGTCCAGGCGAGCAGGGTGATCCAGGCGACATAGGGCAGGATGACGTCCATTGCCATGTAGCGGCGCACCAGAAAGATGCGATAGCCCAGACCGTCGGTGGCGGCGATGGCTTCGGCGGCAATCAGAAACAACCAGGCCGAACCCAGCACCAGGCGCAGACTGATCAATAAGCGTGGAAGCAACTGCGGAAGGATCACGCGCAGGATCAGCGTCCAGGTATTCGCGCCGAGGGTCTGGGCCTTGATCAGCAGTTCCTGTGGAATCTCCCGGGCGCGCTGTTCCAGATCGCGGGCGATGATGGGCGTGATGCCGATAACGATCAGCACGACCTTGGACAGCTCACCCAGCCCGAACACGATGAACAGAATGGGCAGCAATGCCAGCGGCGGCACCATCGACAACACCGCAAGCAGTGGCGAAAGCGTTGCGCCGAATAATGGAATCGCGCCGGCCGCCACACCCAGACACAAGCCGACCAGTGCCGCTACGCCGAGGCCGATCGCAATGCGCTGCAGGCTGGATGCGGTGTCCTGCCAGAACAGGTAGTCACCGGTGCGCCGGTCCGGCTGCAGGGCGAGATTGTCTATCGCCGCCGTCATCTGTGCCGGGCTTGGCAGTAGCTTGTCGTTGGGGTTGATGTCCAGGCGCTGGGCTGAATAGGACAGGTACACCAGCACCAACAGTGCGAAGGGCAGTAAAAGCAGGAGCAGTCTGCCGGGTTTGCCGGGGCGGACGTTGATCAGGCGCATGGGGCTGACTCTCGTCGTTCACCAGAGTTACCCGTAGCGGTACTGCTTATCCCGGTTATGTTGCGGCGCGGGATCCATCGCATTTCGGGTGCTGATCGGCGCATGTTTGACCTCCAGTTTGTGGCATGACGGCACGGAGCTGCGCTCTAAGACGCTGTTCTCCCGGGCTTTTGTCCCGCCGTGTAACCTCACTGGAGGTCGCCAACTCTCGGACCAGTCACTCGCCATGCGAGCCGGAACCCTAGTCAGCCATTTTTACTTCGCAGCTTCCTGCACCAGACATTTAGCAATCGCCATGCCAGCGCCCGAAAAAGAGGCGCGGCCTCCCGATTTTCGTGCGTCGTGAGCTCTGGAAGGCGATTCCGGCCTGATGGTCGTGCCCCGTTTCGGGCGTGGAGATCGCACCGAGGACGGGCACGGGTGCGCTTTTGTGGTGCGTGCTGGATGGTTAATACAGTGGGTGTCGTCCCTGCGGAGGCTCTAAACAGACGCTGCGGCGGCGCTCGCCTGGGCTGCTACGACCAATGGTATGAGTCTTGCTTTGCCCGGAAGAGCAGGGAGCCTACCGCTCTCTGCGAGGTGCTGAGTTCCCGGGACGACCCGGGACGATCGGAGTACAGGCCAAACAATGCGTCTGACCATTACCCGCTCGCACCCGCCCTGGACGACCAGGTGACATCTCGATTATTCGAACAGGAGGTGAGCCATGGCGTCTGAACCGCTACGCACTCGAAACATACATTCCGCATTTACCCGCCTTCCGGTGGTTGACGTCTCGGGGCTGTTTTCCGCCGACCAGGCCAGGCGCAGGGAAACTGCTTTGCAGCTGGGCAGCGCAGCGAAGGATGCCGGGTTCCTTTATATAACCGGGCATGGCGTGCCCCAGACGCTGATCGATAGCTTGCTGGCACGCACTCGCGAGTATTTTGCGCAGCCGCTACAGGACAAGATGCGCCACTATATCGGCCATTCGAGCAACCATAGCGGCTATGTGCCGGAAGGCGAGGAGCAGTTCGGCTCCGGCGTCATCGACCACAAGGAGGCCTATGACGTCGGATTTGATCTGCACCCGCGTGAGGAGCGCCGGCCGATGCTTGGGCCGAATCAGTGGGCGGATATGCCGGGTTTCCAGGAAGACGTAAAGGCTTATTACGATGCGGTACTTGCTCTCGGCAATCAGCTGTTCAAGGGCTTCGCCCTGGCGCTGGGCCTGCCGGAAGACGCATTCAGCCGCTACGTTACGACGCCGCCCAGCCAGCTCCGACTGATCCATTATCCATTCAACCCGGAGGCCGCGGACCGCCCGGGAATCGGTGCGCACACCGACTATGAATGCTTCACCATCCTGCTACCTACGGCGCCGGGACTGGAAGTGCTCAACGGCGCAGGGGAGTGGATTGATGTGCCGCTGGTTGAGGGCGCCTTTGTCATCAACATAGGCGATATGCTCGAAGTACTGAGCAACGGGATGTATGTCGCCACGTCGCATCGGGTGCGCAAGGTTGCCGGGGAGCGCTACGCGTTTCCGCTGTTCTGTGCCTGTGACTACGACACGGTGATCGCACCGGTAACCGAGCTCTTGAGCGAGGCAGAGCCGGCGCGATATGAGCCCGTACGCTGTGGCGATCATCTGTTTGCACAAACGGTGCAGACTTTCGGATACCTCAAGCGTCGCCTTGAAAGCGGCGATTTAACCATGCCGGATGGGGCACGCGGCCTGGCGTCCTTCGGGCATCCCGGACGCAAGCAGGGGGAGCCGGCATGACGCTCAACGAATTGCTGGAAAGGTATCCGCAGACCGCGAGCAGTGGCGTGCCGGACTGGATGCTCGGGTATTTCAGGCGCCGCGCAATCAGTTTTGCCAATGGCCTGACGGACACCCGCACGACGGTGTGCTGGATTCAGAGTCGCAATTTCACCATCGATCTGCGACTGCCGGTCGAGCCGTTGCAGCTGCCTCAACGCAAATGGGCCGATTACACGGCTGCCGAACTCGATGTGCTGGCCAACTACGAAGGCTGGGCAGCAGAGTCTGACTGGAACGGCGAAGCACTGAGCTGGCGTGACGAAGCCTCATTGCAGCTGCACAACCGCTGGCCTGAACCGGCCATATTGCAGCGCGTCGGTAACTGCATGATCGAATTCGCTCCTAGCGGTGCCTATGTCGAGGACTGGCGTCTGCAGCCTTCCCGTACCGGCCCGCTGGTTGGGCTGCGACTGATCGAGGAGCGTAATCTGGACACCGGCGCGCTTAGACATCGTGGCGGCGGCCTCATCATCTGTGGCGATTATGCCGCGCTGGTGCTGGGGCGCGCCGAGGCTGTTGTGCCGCGCAGCCGGAGCGGATTATTGCGCGATGAACTCGCCGGCGCCGTAGGCGATGCCGAACGCCTGGCACATCTATTCAACTTCGAGACCTCCGTGGCCTCAGGCGCTCTGACCACAGGTTATTCAATAGATCACTCGACCTGTCCGACCCGCGTCGGGCAATCGCTCTGCCCGCTGGATGGCTTCGAATACCTTCCTGATTCCCGTGAGATCGTTCAACACCTGACGATCCAAGGCGCACGCTGTGAGCGTCGCTTCACCGTGGACACTCTGGAAGCCGCACTCCGTTTTGATCAGGCCACCGGCTTCAGCCAGGACGCCGCCGCCTGGTATGAACACGAATCCCCGACCCTTAACCGCTATACCGCGCCGCACTATTGAGTTCGGAGCGAAAGCTTTTTCATTGATACACGAGGTAAGAACCATGCTGAAATCGTCACTAGGGAAATGGGCCGCCGTGCTGGCCACCAGTCTGTGCCTGGCAACCGGCGTAATGGCAGATGAGAAGAAGCCAAGCTTCAAGGTCGGCTGGTCGATCTATGCCGGCTGGATGCCCTGGGCTTACGC
This sequence comes from Pseudomonas sp. gcc21, assembly GCF_012844345.1. Classification (NCBI taxonomy): domain Bacteria; kingdom Pseudomonadati; phylum Pseudomonadota; class Gammaproteobacteria; order Pseudomonadales; family Pseudomonadaceae; genus Pseudomonas; species Pseudomonas sp. gcc21. Next base: position 653,690 of record NZ_CP051625.1, read on the forward strand.
AGCGGATCACGGCATTGTTGATAAGTGGGCAGACAAATACGGCATCGAGATTGAGGTCGTGCAATTCAACGATTACATCGAGTCCATCAACCAGTACACCATGGGTGCCTTTGACGCCTGCGTCATGACCAATATGGACGCTCTGACCATTCCGGCGGCGAGCGGGGTGGATACTACCGCGCTGATCCTCGGCGATTACTCCAACGGCAACGACGGCGTGCTGCTGAAGAACGGCACCAGCATGGAGGACATTCGCGGTCAGCAGGTCAATCTTGTAGAACTGTCGGTCTCGCATTATCTGCTGGCGCGGGCTCTGGAAATGAACGGCATGTCCGAGCGCGACATCAAGGTGATGAACACCTCGGATGCTGATGCGGTTGCCTCTTTCATGACCCCGGACGTGACGGCTGCTGCGGTGTGGAACCCGCAACTGAGCCTGATCAAGCAACAGTCGTCCGATGCCGTGCAAGTATTCGATTCGACCCAGATCCCGGGCGAAATCATCGACATGATGGCGGTCAATACTGAGGTGCTGAAGGCCAGCCCTGAACTGGGCAAGGCGCTGGTGGGCGCCTGGTTCGAAACGCTGGAGCTGATGTCGGGTGATAGCGATGAAGCCAGGGCTGCCCGTACCTACATGGCCGAGCAAGCGGGAACAGATCTGGCCAGTTATGACGCTCAGCTGGCCGAGACCATGCTGTTCTATACGGCTGCTGATACACACGCTTTTACCACTGACTCGGCTTTACGCGAGACCATGGACAAGGTGCGGTTGTTTTCCTTCGACAAGGGCTTGCTGGGCAACGGTGCACCCAGTCCGGACGTGATCGGCATGGAGTTCGCCGATGGCTCGGTGCTGGGTGACGCCGGCAATGTGCAGCTGCGCTTTGATCCGACCTACGTGCGGATGGCAATGGAAGGGAAGCTGTAAGGATCGATCGGAAGATGATCCGTCCCGGTACATTCGCCGGGACGGATTCGGCGCCGCGGCTCGGCCTCAGGCGGAGGCTTCGGCCTCGTAGTTGGCATACGAGTGCTTGAGGGTAGCGTGGTTGAGCAGCATCTGCGCCTTGAGCGTTGTGCCCGTGGCATCGTAGATATGCGTGCGCACCCAGTACGACTCGGTGCGCTTGCTTTCGGACAGCGCGACGACTTCGCGGCGAATGAGGTAGTCCTCACCAACGAACAGGGGGCCGTCGATCATGCGGATTTCCTGATCGGCAAACAGACCCACCACCGGCTGCTTGACCGGGAAGGCCGCCTGCTTGCTGGTGTATTCTGCCAGCACGCTGACCATCTCCAGAGGAATGATTGCACGGCCCCAGGGCGTGGCCTGCGCGTCCGAATACCAAGGTGAATTCTCGGTGATGCGCTCGAGTTTCTGGTTCAGCGAGAACGGATACAGATTCCCCATATGCTGATCAGGCTCCATCCGCACATGCTCTTCCTCGGCGCCGCGCATGCCCAGTTTCAGCTCGGACAAGATGACCAGCTTCTCTGGCGGACGTAGCTTGGCCATGCGGTCTTCCAGCAGTGTGGGCCCGTCGTCAGGACCCAGGCTGGCGCTTGCTTCCAGTACCGGTGTGCCGTCGGCCTTTTCCGCCCAGCAACGTACTCGATTCGAGCCTGCGGTGGGGCGTTCGACAAAGGCGCGCACCTGCTCGCCCTCGACCACCATGTTCTGGAAGTGCGAAGAGAAGCAGCCGCGTTCAAACCAGGCTTGTCCGAATACCTCGACCAGCAGCGGGACGAATTGGCTGAAGTGCGTGGGGCCCTCAATCGGGCCGGCTCTGAAGCCAAGCTTTTCTGCCATGCTGTCGTCGTGGATCGAGGTGTGGCCGCTGTATTCCTGATCGGCCAGCATCTGGCGGGGCTCGCGCAAGGGTCCGCACAGATAGAGTGGGGTATCAAAACTCATGAAAATCTCCGTTATTGTTCTTGACCGTCAATTCAACCGTTAAGCATGCCCGCCAGACGATCACGAATCAGGCCTTCAGCCTCGGCCATGATGCGGTCGACCAGTTCCTGCACGGTGGGGATGTCGTTGATCAGACCCGCAACCATGCCGCACGACCATGCGCCGGCATCCATCTCGCCGGTTTTCATGATGCGCGGGTAAACGCCAGCTACTTCCGCGGCGATGTCGGCGAACTTGAGGTCTGCGCCCAGACGGCGTTCTTTTTCCAGCAGGCGTTCCACAGCTTCGTTGGTCATGACCCGTTCGGTGTTACGCAGCGGACGCATGACCAGTCGGGTGTCCAGTTCGCTGGCGGCGACAATCGCCTGCTTCACGTTCTCGTGAACCGGCGCCTCGCGGGTGGCAATAAAGCGCGTGCCCATGTTCATGCCTTCGGCGCCCAGCGCCAGCGCGGCCGCCAGTGAGCGCCCATCTGCCATGCCGCCCGAGGCGACGAAGGGGATCTCAAGCTCTTCAGCAGCGCGGGGCAGCAGGATGAAGTTGGGCACATCGTCTTCGCCTGGATGACCGCCACATTCGAAACCGTCGACACTCACCGCGTCGCAGCCAATGGCCTGCGCCTTGAGTGCGTGGCGCACGGCGGTGCATTTGTGGATGACCTTGATGCCGGCTTCCTTCAGCGCGGGCAGGTACTTCTGCGGGTTGTTGCCAGCGGTTTCTACTACTTTCACGCCGCCTTTGATGATGGCGTCGACGTAGCCCGGGTAATCCGGCGGGTTTACCGAGGGCAGGAATGTCAGGTTGACGCCGAAGGGCTTGTCGGTCATTTCGTGGCAGCGGCGAATTTCTTCAGCAAGCGCCGCCGGGTTCGGCTGGGTAAGGGCAGTGATCATGCCCAGGCCGCCGGCATTGGCAACGGCCGAAGCGAGTTCGGCGTAACCGACATGGTGCATACCGCCCTGGATGATTGGATGCTGGATGCCAAAGAGTTCTGTTATGCGTGTTTTCATGGGGCCTCGGTGTGTGCGCTCGCTCGGCTCACCGCGCTGGCAGGCCGAGTAGTTGAAAAGGTCTGCCTGATTGTATGGCCAGTCTCCGGAAAATGCCGGTGATTGGGGGTATTCAGGTCAGTGATGGCTTGCGTTGCATTGAATAGTCCGGAAGCCCAGGGCGAGAAGCCTGACGCCTACGCCCGCCGACTGGCATGACTGCGCAAGACGCCGTGAACCCGTCCTTGGGGGCTTGGTGAAAACATCCTTGTTTTCAACACTTGCTCCGGCCTGCCAGTCGGCGGGCTTGTTTAGGCATTGGTGTAGCTGATGTTGGAAGCGCGTTCGTTCGTAGTCGTCAGCGCAATTGTGCGTCCGGGAATAGTAGATCACTGCAGAGGGTCCATGCCTGGCACGGACAGTTCCCCCCTTCGAAGAAGGGGGGCTAGGGGGGATTCGATTTCGAGCTTGGCCTAACCGTCAATCCTCAGCCAGAAACCCACCCGACTGCCGCGCCCAGAGCTGCGCATACAATCCGCCGCGTGCGAGCAGTTCGCTGTGGCTGCCGTCTTCAATGATATGTCCCTGATCCATGACAATCAGCCGGTCCATCTCGGCGATGGTTGAGAGTCGGTGGGCGATGGCTATGACGGTTTTGCCTTCCATCAGGATGTTCAGACTCTGCTGGATCGCCGCTTCTACTTCCGAATCCAGCGCCGAGGTTGCTTCGTCCAGGATCAGTATCGGCGCATCCTTGAGCATGACCCGCGCAATGGCGATGCGTTGACGCTGGCCGCCGGAGAGCTTAACGCCACGTTCGCCGACATGCGCGTCGTAACCCTGGCGACCCTTGGCATCGCGCAGGTCGGGAATGAACGCGTCGGTTCTGGCGCGACGGGCAGCCTGCAGCATCATGTCTTCATCGGCATCCGGTTTGCCATACAGGATGTTGTCCCGCACGGAACGATGCAGCAGGGAGGTGTCCTGGGTGACCATGCCGATGTGTTGGCGCAGAGAGTCCTGCGTCACGCCGCCTATATCCACTCCGTCGATCAGGATGCGTCCGCCTTCGACGTCATAAAAGCGCAGCAGCAGATTGACCAGCGTGGATTTGCCCGCACCGGAGCGGCCGACCAATCCGATTTTCTCGCCCGGTCGGATATGCAGGTTAAGGTGCTCCATCACGCCGTGGCCTTTGCCGTAATGGAAGCGCACGTCCTCGAACTTGATCTCCCCGCGGGTGACCTTCAGCGGCACGGCATCAGGCGCATCTTCGACGACCTGCGGCCGGGAGATGGAGTTGATGCCGTCCTGCACGGTGCCGATATTTTCAAACAGTGCGGACACTTCCCACAGTATCCACTGCGACATGCCCCACAGGCGCAACACCAATCCAATGGCTACTGCCACCACTCCCACGCTTACGGCGGCATTGAGCCACAGCCAGATCGCCAACCCGGCAACGCTGAGTAGCAATATGCCGTTCAGTGCGTAAAGCGAGACATTGATCTGGGTGACCAGGCGCATCTGCCGGTACACGGTGGTCATGAACTCGTCCATGCCTTCGCGGGCGAAGCTGGATTCGCGACCGGCATGGGAGAACAGCTTGACCGTCTGGATATTGGTGTAGCTGTCGACAATGCGGCCGGTCATCATTGAACGGGCGTCGGCCTGTTCTTCGGCAACTTTGCCCATTACCGGCACAAAAATACGCATCAGGAGCAGGTAACCCAGAAACCAGAGCAGCATAGGCATGGCCAGTCGCCAATCGGCAATGCCGACCACCAGTAGCGTGCCGAGAAAGTACACGATTACGTAGTTGAGCACGTCGATCAGCTTGATGACGCATTCGCGCACTGCCAACGCGGTCTGCATCAGTTTGGTGGCGATCCTGCCAGCGAACTCGTCCTGATAAAACGCCATCGACTGGCGCAGCAGGTAGCGGTGCACCAGCCAGCGGATGCGCATGGGGAAGTTGCCCATCAGCGTCTGATAGGTCACCAGGGAATTGGTAAGTACCAGTCCGGGTAGCAGGACGATGACCACCAACGCCATGGCCGCCAGTTTCCAGCCTTCTGTCTGCAGGAATGTTTCGCGGTTCTGCTCCGAAAGCCAATCGACGATGTTGCCGAGGAAGCTGAACAGCCATACCTCGGCGACCGCAATACCGGCCATCAACAGGCCTGCAATCAACAGGTACGCCCAGCTTCCACGCGTAAAATGCAGGCAAAAGGCAAGCAGCGTACGGGGCGGCTCAGTGGGTTCCTCGGAAGGAAAGGGATTGATACGTTGTTCGAACCAGCGAAACATCGGGGCAGCCTGCGGGTAAAGCGGAGAGGGTGCGCATTATGGACCCAGGCTGACGGAGGGCTCAAGGGAAAGGGGGCTGCGCGAAACTTCGGCGCGGGTTCTACGGGAGGGCGTGACAGGCGTGCGCGGTGCGGTATTCGGGTGCGTAGTTGGAGTCGGTTGCGGAATGTGCGGCGTGAACAAAGCGGCCCGCCAGCCGTGGCGGACCGCCGGGTTAGAACCGGTCAGTCAGTCAGCTTTTCAAGTAGCAGGTCTGCCAGTACGCGTGAACCTTCCGCGGTAGGATGGATTTCGTCGTTGGCGATATAACGGTCTTCGTTGCCGTTGAAACGGTCACGGACGTCGACGAAGGTGATGCCAAGGCCAGGGTAGGTTCTGGCTTTGTAGTTCATGCTGTATTCATTGATTTCCCGCATGGCTGCCGCGCTGCCCTTGGCATTGTAGTAACCGAGGAAGATGATTTCTTCGATGCCGTCAGCCTGCATCTGCTGAGCCAGCGAAGCGATTTCATCTTCAAGATCCTGCAGAAGCGGCATGCATTTTTCGAGGGAAGGGCTGCAATCGTTGAGCTGAATATCGTTGCCGCCGCCATTCATGATGACTGTCTTGATGCCGCGCTTGGATGCGTTGTCATATTGCTCTGGAATCGCATAGCGCCGCGAGCAGATCAGGTTTCCGCCGATCATCTGGCAGCCTGAGCGGGCGTGACTGGTGATGGGTTCGCCAAGGTCGTCTTCAAGATATTCCTTGATGTCACCGCTCAGGGCGAACACCGAATCGCCAATAATCATTGTGTCTGCTGTGCCGCTTACCGGCGGGTTGACCGCGTTGGCGGTGCCGATATTCATTAAGGTCAGCGCTGCGGCGATAAAGGCGCAGTGCTTGATCCTGATCATCAAAGACATGGTGTTTCCTCGGTCTATTATTGTTTGTATTGCCGACAGCGCATCCCCAGGGAGCGGCAAGTTGCGTCATGGCCGGGAAATAATACTGTGGAGGATAAGTGATGAAATCCCCCCAAACAGGTGGTTTTAAGCGGTTAACGTCGACGTCTTCGCAAGATGCGTCAGTTTTCGCCAAGGGGATGCGTACGGGGTATGGACAGCGGATTACGCAATGCAGCGGCTTGGATGCAGATTATGGCGTTGAGAGGCTTCATCAGTGTTAATGCATCCGGGCAGTGGTAACCTCAGGCATGCTTGAAAGACATTTCCTACCTTTTGCCAAGCGACTCTATCGCTGTTTGAGGCGCCTGCTGATGAACGACGAAGAAGTACTCCTTGAGAAACTGCGCGATGATTACGGTCAGCTTCGAATTACCGAAGCTGAGGGCTATCGATTTCTGTATTTCGGTGAGCAGACCGAACAAAGCTGCAGTTTCGTTGCAGAGCCCGCGTGGCTCGAATATGACTATACGCGGGCTATGCTGCTGGGCTGCTTCTGGCAGTCGACGCCGCGGGACACGCTCATGCTGGGGCTGGGCGGCGGCGCATTGGCGAATTGCCTGATAGAGCACTTTCAGTCTGGAAAGTTGACCGCTATCGAGCTCCGTCCCGCCGTCGTGGAGCTGGCCAGTCGTTGGCTGGGTCTGACCCGGGATGAACGGTTTCATGTAGGCATCGGTTGCGCTGAATCCTATGTCAGATCGGCACCGTCAAGTTGTGATCTGCTGTTTATGGATCTGTATATGGAAGGGGGGATTTCGCGTCTGCAAATGCAGAAGGAATTCTTCCAGGCATGCCACCGAACGTTGCGCCCGGGTGGAGTAATGGTGATCAATCAATGGCAAATGGGCGAAACCGGCCAGCCCTATGCGTCGCGGTTACTGCAGGATCTGTTTGGTGATCGGTATCTGCAGGTGGCAGTGGAAGAGGGCAATATCCTGTTGTTCGTACCCGCAAGCGGCGAGCTGCAACTCGACCGGGTGGCAATGCTGGAATGGGCAGACCGGCTGGAACAGCAGCTTGGCTATTCGCTTCGGCCCTATATCCAGTTGCTGCGCCGGGCTAATGAGGCGCCGCCGCTTTAACGGCTGTTGGTGCGTCGGTGCTGGAGGCGTGGCTAAGCGCAATAGAGCCGGGTCGCCGTGGTGATAATCGTCGATGCAGCAGCTCCAGCCTCCCTCAGGCAAACTGCAACTTTCCCGTAAACTTCAGCAGATCGCCGCAGCGCCGACATTGGTAGCGCCTGCCGCGGCCTACCCACGCATGACGCTGCGGCGTAAAGGAGATGGGGGTAGGGCAGCCGCACTGATAGTAGTAATGGGTGCGGCGTCGCTCCGGAACGGCATAATCGTGACAGCGTTTCGGCTCTAATCCGAACACGTCTATCATCAGGGTTTGCCATTCGATGCCATGGGGACGGATGTTGCCGCCGTGCAGCGCGTGGGCGACAAGGTGGGCAACTTCGTGGGGGACGGTTTGTAGCAGAAAATCTTCCTGGTTATCCCGATACATGCGTTCGTTGAAGCGCAGCAGGTTGCGCCCCAGGTAGGCGACCCCGGCACGTTGTCCCCGCAGATCCAGCGTCACCCGTGGACGTACAAATGTTCTGCCCAGACGTTGCTCTGCGCGTTGGTATGCCTGTTCGACTGCTTCGGTAAGATCGTTCATGAGCCTAGTATAAAACCGAAGCGGTGGAGGCAGTACACACATTGGGGTGGTCACTAGAAAATCCCGCTATCCAGGCCGGCGGCCATGTACAGGCCGAGTTCCTCTGCATCGGTTACAAAGTCGCTGCGCCATTCACCTTTGAACGTGAGCGGATCCCGGGCCCAGCTCCAGCGTAGCCCGGTGACAATGCTCTCCACGGCGCGCCGGGTTCCGGTGCCATCCAGGCCAGCCCGAATGTAGAGGGCGGAGGGTAGTCCCTGCTTTTGCTCCAGTACCGGGTAGTAACAACGGTCGAAAAAATCCTTCAGCGCCCCGCTCATGTAGCCCAGGTTTTCGGTGGTGCCGAGAATAATCCCGTCGGCGGAGAGGACGTCCTCAGGAGTGGCTTCCAGAGGCGGAATCCAGCGCGCCTCAACACTCTCAATTTCGGGATTCTGTGCGCCGCGCAATACCGCTTCGGCCAGCAGGCGGGTGTTGGGCGAAGGGGCATGGGCGACTATCAGAAGTTGCTTGTGGGCCATTGGAACCTTCATCTGAACGAAACATGTCAGTGCATTTCAGCCGACCCTAACCAGATCGACCTTGAATGACCAGCTCTCCGAGGTCTCCTGTCCTCATGTAAGTATAGATGCGCCGGTTTCAGCTTTGTCAGGGAACGCACCGGCTCAGGATTGTCGAACCAGACTTGAGCGGTCAGCGAAGCGGCAGCGTCGGGATCGGGCTCATCGTTGAGGCAGGCGATGGCGAGACTGGCTAACCGCAGTTCAGTTCAGCTGTAACAACAGGCTGGAAAATGCTGTCTGGAACCGGAGGGGGAAACGGATCCATGATTCCAATACTGTTGCCCATTGGGGCGCTTTTGTCGGGAATTGGCCTGTTGCTCATGGGCACCGGGCTGTTGAATACCTTGCTGCCGCTGCGTGGCAGTGCCGAAGGCTTCAGTGATCAGACGCTGGGGTTGCTGGGTTCGGCCTATTACGCCGGTTTCATTATTGGCACCTGGGTGTGCCCCAAACTCATCCGGCGCATGGGGCATATTCGTGCCTTTGCGTTCTGCGCTGCGGCTACCGCAGCCTTCATTCTGCTGCATGTGCTGATAGTCGACGCGGCATTCTGGTTCGTATTGCGCGTGTTGACCGGTATCGTGCTGGTGGGCATCTATACCGTGGTCGAGAGCTGGCTGAATTCCGAGGCGCCCTCCGAGCGTCGAAGCCAGGTTTTCGCGGTGTATATGGTGGTCAACCTCGGGGCGCTGGCCGCGTCACAACAATTACTGCGATTCGGCAACCCCCTCGGGGCGGTGCTGTTCGCCGTTGCTGCGATTTTCCTGATGGCTGCCATCCTGCCGGTTACCGCGACGCGACTGCCGCAGCCGAAAATTTCCCAGACGCCTGCGCTCTCACTGAAGCGCCTATGGGCTGCTGCGCCTGTTGCGGTCTCGGGATCGTTGCTGGCCGGGTTGGCCATGGGTGGGTTCTGGGGTTTGGGCGCTGTGTATGTGAACCGGCTGGGGATGGACGCAGCAGCGGTCGCAAGCTTCATGTCGCTTACCATTCTCGGGGGCATGATCATGCAATGGCCGCTGGGGTTGCTCTCGGACAGGATCGACAGAAGGCACGCGCTGGCAATCGTCACCGGTGTTGCGGCGCTGGGTGGGCTGCTGATGCTGGTGTTCGCGTCGTCCATGCAGATGCTGCTGGTTGCCGCCGCTATATTCGGCGCAGGTGCCTTTGCGGTGTATCCGACACTGGTCGCGCACCTGATCGACCACTTGCACCATGATGAAATTCTCTCAGGGAATTCCGCATTGCTGATGCTGAACGGCGTTGGTTCGGCTTTTGGACCGGCATTGGCGGGCTTTTTGATGGGCATGACCGCGCCGAGTGCGCTGCCCGTGTTCTTCGCGGTGCTGTTCGCGGCTTGCTCCCTGTATGCGTTTCTTCAGGCGCGCAATTCCAGAGATCGCATCGTTGAGGAACCGGCGCAGTTCGTGCCTATGGTGCACTCAACCGATGCCATGCTTGAGCTGGCGCTGGAAGATCAGGTACACCCGTCAGAGGCTGACGATTCTCGCCAGCCCGAAGTCGAAACGCAGGAGCCGGTAGACGCCGCGGCAGGCAGGCCATCCTGAGTCCGGTTGCCCGGATCAGCGCATCCGGGCAACCGGACCTGACAGGCGATGCTAGAATGCCGCCATGACTGCCACACCCGAAGATTTACTGCCCACGGGGTTCGATCAACATCTGCTTGCCATCCTGGAAGCGGCTCCGGAGGGCCTGGGCGAGCATGCGCTGATCAAGCGCCTGGCTGCGGATTATCCGCAGTCGGTCTTTGCCATACCGGGCGCTTTCAGCGATCCGCTGCAATTGTTCCGGCTGCACTTTCTGCTCTTCCATACGCTGTATCGGCTGTCTGATGCGCTAAACCCCGCCGGACTCCAGTTGCAAATCGGTGCAATGCGTATCGCTATAACGCCTGTCACAGTCTCCCGTCCCGGCCTGGCTCTGTCCGATCCGCTGCGCACCTACTATCTGGATTGGCAGCAGTGGGCTGCGACCAATGCGGCGGATGTACAGGCGCTACTGGATTCATTCTGGACCCGACAGTCGGTTGCTCTGGATGGCCAGGTTGGACAGGCGCTGGCGTTTCTGCAGCTGGACGTTGACTCGACGTTCACGCAAATCAAGCAGCGTTATCGCACCCTGATGAGTACTCATCACCCTGATCGGGGTGGCGATACACAGCATGTACAGCGCATCAACGAAGCATTTTTAATTCTAAAACGCTATTACCGTTCTACTTGAAGTCGCCAATCCCTCTAACCGGCCTGCTTTTTTCCGTACGCTTTTTGACTATAGTCAACGCAAGGGCTGCGACATACTGTCACAGCTTCGCACCTGCCGCCGGCCCAGCCGTAGACGACAGGAATGAATAATAAATCGAGGAGCCGCACGATGATCCAACACGTCATGGGATTGTTCACCCACCCTGATCAGGAATGGCGGGAAATCAAGGGCGAGGAACGCACCATCGGCCCGACCTACCTTGTGCATGTTCTTGTTCTCGCCGCGATTCCAGTCGTATCGGCCTATATCGGCACTACCCAGGTCGGCTGGTCGATAGGTACGGTCGACCCCGTCAAGCTGACCCAGGCAAGCGCGATGTACATGACCGCGCTATCCTATATCGCTCTGTTGGCGGGTGTAGTGGTCATGGGCGCCTTCATTCACTGGATGGCACGCACCTACGATTCAAGCCCCACCTTGAGTGACTGTCTGGTATTCGCTGCCTACACCGCAACGCCGTTGTTCCTGGCGGGTTTATGCGCCTTGTACCCGAACCTGTGGCTGTTGATGGTGGTTGGCACCGCTGCGGTCGCCTACACCACCTACCTGCTATACCAGGGTATTCCGATCTTCATGGATATCCCGCCTGAGGAAGGTTTCCTATTTTCCAGCTCGATTCTGGCGGTCGGCCTGGTGGTGCTTGTTGCGATGATGGCAACGGCCGTCATTTTCTGGGGCTTTGGCATCGGCCCGGTCTACCTGCGCTAATCAGGGGCCCGGCTGGCGCCTCGTGTCGAGGCGCCAGAGATGCTCCGGATGGAAACGCCCTCTGACGATCGTCTGGTCGTCAGGGGGTGTTGTTTTTATAGGCGGTAATTGTGGGTAAAATACCCGGCTTTACCTCCTTCCGGATTCCTCTGCCATGTCCACCCTGAGCGTCAACCAGAACAAACTGCAGAAACGTCTGCGCCGCCTCGCTGCTGAAGCTGTTACGGACTACGGCATGATCGAGGACGGCGACAAGATCATGGTGTGCCTCTCCGGCGGCAAGGACAGCTACACCATGCTGGACGTGCTGCTGCATCTGCAGAAGGTCGCGCCGATCCGTTTTGAGCTGGTGGCGGTCAATCTTGACCAGAAGCAGCCTGGTTTTCCGGAACACGTTCTCCCGGCGTATCTGGAGCAGGTTGGCGTGCCGTATCACATTCTGGAGCGCGATACCTATTCGATCGTCAAGGAGAAGGTGCCGGAGGGCAAGACCACCTGCTCGCTGTGTTCGCGCCTGAGACGCGGCAATCTCTATACCTTTGCCGACGAGATAGGCGCAACGCGAGTCGCCCTCGGGCATCACCGCGACGACATCGTCGAGACCTTTTTCCTGAACATGTTCTACGGCGGCACGCTCAAGGCGATGCCGCCCAAGCTGCTGTCGGATGACGGGCGCAACGTAGTGATTCGTCCGCTCGCCTACTGTAGCGAGAGGGACATCGAAGCCTACTCGCAGCTGCGTGAATTCCCGATTATTCCGTGCAACCTTTGTGGCTCGCAGGAAAACCTGCAGCGCAAGGTGGTCAAGGAAATGCTGCAAAGTTGGGAGCGCGAAACCCCCGGGCGCATCGAGAGCATTTTCCGCTCGCTGCGTCATGTGCATCCTTCCCAGCTGGCTGATGCCAGGTTGTTCGATTTCGCCAGCCTGAAAATCGACGACCAGGCCACTCCACGCTTTCTCAATGTCATGAATGTCTGATGCCCGAACTGCGCACTTATAGCTGGCTGGAAGAGTATTGCCTGAACCGTTTCGGTTCTCGTGCTGCGCTGGAGGCGCGTCTGCCGGTGCCGGCCACTGACGATCAGCTGCGGCGGCTCAGTAACGATCGCTATCTGTCGACGCTGGCGCTGCGGGTGTTCCGCGCGGGCCTGAAACATAGCCTGGTCGATGCCAAATGGCCGGCCTTCGAGCAGGCGTTCTTTGGTTTTGATCCGGAGAAGGTCGTCTTGATGGGTGCCGAGCATATCGAGCGGATGATGCAGGACACCCGCTTGATACGGCATCTGGGCAAGCTCCGCAGTGTTCCGCGTAACGCGCAGATGATTCTTGATATCAGTGCTGAACACGGGTCGATGGGTAACTTCATCGCGGATTGGCCGGTCACTGATATTACCGGCCTGTGGAGACTGATTGCCCGGCGCGGCAATCAGATGGGCGGGCTGTCGGCGCCGCGCTATCTGCGCATGCTCGGCAAGGATACTTTCGTACCCAGTAACGACGTGGTCGCAGCGCTCAAGGCGCAGGGCGTGGTCGATAAAGTACCGAGCAGCCAGCGTGATCTGGCCGCTACGCAGGCGGCATTTAACCAATGGCATGCCGAGAGCGGGCGACCCATGTCGCAGCTGTCTGTAATGTTGGGCCATACCGTGAACCATTGATCTTGACCGGCTGATGATGGCAGGGCAGTGTTACGCCTATGATCGGCTATCGAGACGGCTCCATGCGTTTACCGGGTTTTATGATGCTCGCCGCAACATTGGTTATTGCAGGTTGCTCCAGTGCGCCGACAACCCATGCGCCTCAGGTCAGCGCGGCCCCGCCAGCACCTTCAGGACAGGCGTACGACGACGTCATTTTCCACGCATTCAGTCTGCTGGGTACGCCTTATCGTTATGGCGGCATGTCCCCGGATACCGGGTTCGATTGCAGCGGGCTGATCAACTACGTCTATCGCGAATCCGCAGGTGTCAGTCTGCCGCGGACGACCTCCGGCCTGAGCGCATTGCCCGCACGGCGATCGGATTCCCTGCAGCCGGGTGATCTCGTGTTGTTCTCGATGCAGGGGCGCAAGGTCAACCATGCCGGAATCTACGTTGGCGACGGTCGCTTCCTTCACGCGCCGAGTACTGGCGGCCACGTGCGGGTCGACAATCTGCACGCCAGTCATTGGCAGCGCTGGTTCAGCGGTTCCCGGCGCGTACTGGATTGATCGCTACGAGGTAAACGATCATTGCGCGCGCTTGCGCAGCATTACAACATCCGCTCCGACAATTTCCAGCTCTGCCTCCCAGCGCTCGGCCAGCCACTCGAATGTCTGATTGCTGAAGAAACTGATATGCGTCAGGTCATTCTTGTAATGCCAGGTCTGAAATGCCTGCTGGTCGCGTACACGCTTGGTCATGATGGCGAGCCAGCCGCCGGGTTTCAGGCATCGCCATAGTCGGTCCAGTTCGCAGGCTGGCCGTGCCAGGTGTTCAACAACCTCGGTCGCCGTAATGAAATCCCATGCGCGTTCCAGTGCTTCGGGTGCGGGGTGGTAGTAGATGTCATGCAGGGCAACACGATGACTCTGCTCCGAGAGCATGGCAGCCAGCGCCGGTGCAGGACCACAACCAAAATCCAGGCCCTCGCTGCCCGGCTGTAATCTGGCTAGCAGCGGTTCGGTGACACGCGATAGAAAGCGACGGTAACCGGGCTCATCGGTGTCATTCTCGTGCAGATCGTAGATGGCTCGTTCGGCTTGGGTATCCAGATGCCAATCTGCTGGAACATGCACCAGGCCGCAGACAGCGCAGTGATAGTAAGCGCGCCGTCGGTCGGTGCAGTAAGGCGAGGTCGGCGCGCTGCATAACGGACAGCTGTAAGCAACGGGTTTCATTGGATCGCTACCATCAGCAGCGTCAGTCCGTTGTACACCGCGTGTGCCAGTACGCACAGCCAGAGCTGGTCGTAGCGCCAGCGAAGCCAGCCCAGGAACAGACCCAGCAAACCAATCACCAACACGCCACCGGGACTGTAGAAGCCATGCAGCAGAGCGAAGATCAGGGTCGACGCTGGCAAGGCCACCAGTACGCCCGGGCGCGTCTGGGCCAACGCCTTGAATAGCCAGCCGCGAAAAATCAGCTCTTCGGCGGCGGGTACCCACAACACGGCAATCAGTAGCGCTGCGAATAAACGGCTGCCGGTCAGATCCAGCAGGGGCGTTACCGCTTGCGGCCTGGCCTGGTCTTCCGGGAGCAGTACGCTATCGGGCAAGCGCAGATCAAACCAGCCGGCGAGCGGCTCGGCGGCATACACCATCACCGTTGCGCCCAGCACAGCCAATAGCACGCCCCGCAGGCTGATGTGAGCACCGAACAGCCAGCGCAGTGGCGCAGCGGGTTGCAACAACCAGGCAATCAGCAAGCTACCCAGCATGACCGACGCGGCGAAGAGCGCATCCAGCATCAGGAACTGGCTATCGATATGGAATTGCTGACCGACCTGGCGCATTGTCCAGGCTGCGAAATAATGGCTGATCAAGCCTAGGGCGCTATACAACACCGCCAACCGCATCAGTATCAGGCCATCGTCCAGCGCAGAGCGGCTGGGCCTTGGCAGTGCCATGTATCGCAGCATCTAAAGCGGCTGGATACGGTCAATCAGCTGACCGCTTTCTGCAAGTTCGAGGAATTCGTCACCGAGTCGGGCGCTCTCCGCCATCGCCGTGCGCCAGTATCTTTCCCGGCTGAGGTCATCATCCATAAACCGGGTAAAGTCCTTGCGATCCGGCAGTTTGCCGTAGGGCAGGGAAGCGAGGTATTCACGGGACGGCGCCATCAGCAATACATCCTTCAACTGTTGAAGATTACCGCGCCGCCAGGGCAGCGTCTTGTCAAACCAGCCGGGTACGATGCGGTCAATGAAGTGCGGATACAGCACCACGCCCGGCGCCTGATAGGGCAAGTCCAGATGATAGTCGAGCAGGCCGCCGTCGCGATAAGCGCCCGTTGCCATGCCCGGAATATCACGTACTGCCTCCATCACCATAGGAATTGATCCGGAAGCCAGCAAGGCCTGGCGCATATTGGCGGGGCTCAGGTGCACGTGAGTGCTGTTGAAATCGACCAGCGCAGCGAGCGGAGGCTGCAACCGCGGGTCGTGCAGAATGACGCGCTCGAAGTGTCGCTTGAGAAACCGACGTCCCAACAGGTTGGCACCCATCACGCCACCCAACCCAAGCGCCAGTCGGGAACGCGAATCATGCTGCAGCAGGCCAAGGCTGCGGACCACCACCACGTTCAGGTAATACAGGGGGTTGCGTAGCAACTGCTCGAACTCGTTGCCGAGCAGGTCATCGAGCATAACGCCGCATCGCAGGCTGATTTCTGCAACGCTGATGCCCCGAGGAAACCGCTGCGTGGTATAGAGCTCTCCCAGGCGTTTGATGCCAGCAACCGCATCCGGCAGGCAGGCCGCAGCGAACCGCCAGCTGCCAATCGAGGCGCCGATCAGACTGCGGGGTTGATCGGCACGCGGTAGCCAGTCTCCAAAAAGTGCCAGATCCAGCCCTTGAATACCCAGCGCCTTGGGACCGCCAGCGGCACCGGGGATCATGTGCACGTCTGTGGGTTGCAACCCGTTCTGGCGGATGTGTTCGATGGCGCTGTGGCCGGCCCGGAGTGTCAGTGCGGGGGAGGGTACGTGAATGGCGACCATGAATGCGTTAAGTCTCTATGCATGCCGGGAAAACAATTGGATCGCAATATTACACGTCGAAGCGCTGCAGGCGCAGCTTTGGGGTGTTGAGTCGACTCGTTGGGTGCGGTAGCCAGACCTGGCGTAGCGCAAGGCGCGCTACACCCGCAGGGCGGTCCGGGCTCGCGGTCCAGGGGTCGGTACGCACCGCGGGCCCCATTCGGATGCGCCGATGGGGAGGGTTGCGATGCCAAGGCTGGTGTAGCGCTGGCGCGCTACACCTCCAGGATTCGCCTACCGCAGTGCGATGGTGTAGTTGAGGATCAGCCGGTTCTCGTCTATGTCACCGGCTACGTCGGAGCGGACCATCGCGTTACGCCATTGAATGGAGACGTTTTTCAGCGGACCATTCTGAACGGTGTAAGTAAAGTCGATATCCCGTTCCCATTCCTTGTCCGCAACTGCGATATCAATGTTGTCGCCGCTGACATAGCGCACCAGACCCTTGAGGCCAGGAACCCCGAGCGTAGCGAAATCAAGATCATAGCGGGCCTGCCAGGACTTCTCGTCAGGACGGCCAAAATCCAGTATCTGGATATAGTTGGCGACATAGGGGTTGCTCAACGCTATATAGGGGAATGCGGAGTCGCCATCGCTATGCTGGTAGCCGAGCCGGAAGGTATGCGCACCGGTGCCGGCCGAGAGCATCACGGACTTCATCTTGTTGTCGGTGCTGCCGGCTTCGATGTCGCTGTCGAAGTAGGCCAGGTTGGCGCCGACTTTCCAGTCGCCGAGCGTCATGTTGTGTAGCAGGTTGATCATGTTCTGGTCATAGACGCCATCCAGATCACCCCGCCACAACCCCAGTGTGGTGGAGTCGGAGGACTGTGCGGGAAAGGTATAGGCCCCACCGAAATAGTTGAAGCGGTCAGAGGTGCCGCCAATGTTGGCGATCATATCTTCGCGATTGGTGCTGTTCAGCTGATTGAATTCACGCAGCTGAGCCGCTTGTAACGCCAGCCCGCTGATCTCGTTCATCGTCAGCGCCGCACCGGTGTAAGTCTGCGGCAACAAGCGGATGTCGCTGGCCTGCAGTACCGGGACAGACGGGGTCAGCCCGCCTACCTTGAGTTCGGTCTCGGAGATCTTGGCTTTGGCAGTGAAGGTGATATGGCTATAGCTGTCCGGGCCTTCGTCGCCCAATGCATTGGGTAGCAATGCTGTGCCGGCGTGATCGTCATCGGACGCCAGCTTCAGACCCAGCGCTGCGTGAACATCCAACCCCAGCCCCTGGTCGCCATGGCTATAACCGGATTTGCCGCGAAAAATAAAGCCCTGCGCCCATTCCTCGGCTTGCGGTCGCGCCCCGGTATCGCGGAAATCCCGATTGAAATAGTAGTTACGCAGCTGCAGTGAACCACTGGCATCATCAACGAAGGGGGACGCAAGGGCGCCCGGCGAGGAAGGCAGGGTGAGCGAAAGGGCGACGGCAGCGGCCAGAGCGCTGGGTTTGCCAAGCTTTTTCATTATTATTCTCCTGATTGATGGTAGCGAACCGGCATCAACCGGCAGCGCCACTCAATAAAGCACGCGTTTGGCGACCCGACCGTAAGACCTTGGTCGAACATTGGCCAAGCGCTGGCCCATGTGGAATCAGGCGTTAGCGCAGAGAGTGTCTTCAAACGTTGTTCTTGAGCGCTTGCTTGCGGAAGCGGGGCATATCCACTGATTCGCTCGCGGGAATTAGACTTTGGTAGGGTAGGGGCGCGAAGGGTACCCAGCAGGGCATTTTTTGACAGCATTCGGGCTATGCGGCAGAGTACGCGCCCTTCAGCCAGCGCCGGTCTGGCAGTCTGTAAGCAAATACAGGAACTCCAACGATGAACGCCGTAGTCATAGCTGTTGCAGTGATGCTGGTGCTGAGCTTGTGCAGGGTGCACGTGGTTGTCGCTTTGATTCTCGGGGCGGTAACCGGCGGGCTGGTGGGCGGACTGGGCCTTGAGGCAACGCTCGAAGCCTTCCAGAACGGGCTCGGCAAAGGCGCCAACGTGGCCTTGAGTTACGCGCTGTTGGGCGCCTTTGCGGTGGCAATCGCCAAGTCCGGACTGGCACATGCACTGGCTGATCGCGCGTTGGGCATGATCAGTCAGCGAAACGAGGCGGGGCACGGTCTGCTCAAGATCATGCTGTTGGGTGTCATTCTGGCGGTGGCGTTATCCTCGCAAAACATCCTGCCCATTCATATCGCCTTTATTCCGCTGCTGATCCCGCCCCTGCTGATGGTCATGGCGAAGCTGAACCTGGATCGCCGGCTGGTTGCCTGTGTGCTGACATTTGGTCTGATCACTCCCTATATGTTCCTGCCTGTGGGGTTCGGCGGGATATTCCTGAACGACATCCTGCTGGCCAATCTCACCGAGAGCGGCGCCGATGTCAGCGAGGTCAACGTCATGCAGGCGATGGGGTTGCCGGCGCTCGGCATGTTGTGTGGTTTGCTGGTGGCGATCTTCATCAGCTACCGGCGCCCGCGCAGCTATGACGTTTCGCGTATCGAGCAAACGGGTGGCGAAAGCGTGAGCTACAACCCGCTGTCGCTGGTTGTCGCTCTGCTTGCCGTAGCTGCCGCGTTCGTTGTCCAGCTGCTGCTTGATTCGATGATTATTGGCGCACTGACCGGGTTTGTGATCTTTTCCGTATCCGGTGTGGTGCGCTGGCGCGAGGCGGACGACGTCTTCACCGAAGGCATGAAAATGATGGCGATGATCGGCTTCATCATGATTGCTGCGGCCGGCTTTGCTGAAGTCATGCGCGCCACCGGTTCGATCGAGACGTTGGTGGCGAGCTCCGCCGAGATGATCGGTGATAGCAAAGGATTGGCAACGTTGTTGATGTTACTGGTCGGCCTGCTGATTACGCTGGGAATTGGTTCTTCATTTTCGACCATTCCTATCATTGCTGCCATCTACGTGCCGCTGGCGCTGCAGCTGGGCTTCAGCCCGCTGGCGATTGTGGCGCTTGTAGGTACGGCAGCCGCGCTGGGCGATGCGGGCTCGCCGGCATCGGATTCAACGCTTGGGCCGACCGCTGGTCTCAACGTGGATGGCCAGCACAACCATATCTGGGACACGGTCGTGCCCACCTTTCTGCACTACAACCTGCCACTGATTGCCTTCGGCTGGCTGGCGGTCATGGTGCTCTGATCGAAGGCTGCGGGCCAGTTGCTCTGCTGGGTCGCACGCTCCGCCACAGGGTCGCCTCATTCACCGACCAGCGAGTGGCTCCTTATAGCCAATCGCTGACTCCACCAAACGTATCCGCTCTGTGATTCCTCGCTGCCGGGCGCTAGAATAGCGCCTTTGACCGGCGCTCTCAGCGGCGACGGAAATGAACCTTCAAGGGAGCGCGTAATGACTGATGTGAAAAAAGTCGTCCTGGCCTATTCGGGCGGACTGGATACGTCGGTAATTCTCAAGTGGTTGCAGGACACTCACAATTGCGAAGTGGTTACCTTCACAGCCGACCTCGGCCAGGGCGAAGAGGTCGAGCCGGCCCGCGCCAAGGCTCAGGCGATGGGCGTCAAGGAAATCTATATTGATGACCTGCGCGAAGAGTTCGTGCGTGATTTCGTGTTCCCCATGTTCCGCGCCAACACCGTATACGAAGGTGAATATCTGCTGGGCACGTCCATTGCCCGTCCGCTGATCGCCAAACGTCTGATCGAGATTGCCAACGAGACCGGTGCAGATGCCATCTCCCACGGCGCCACCGGCAAGGGTAACGATCAGGTACGTTTCGAGCTGGGCGCTTACGCACTCAAGCCCGGCGTCAAGGTTATTGCTCCCTGGCGCGAGTGGGATCTGTTGTCCCGCGAGAAGCTGATGGACTACGCCGCCAAGCACGGCATCCCGATCGAGCGCCACGGCAAGAAGAAATCCCCGTATTCCATGGACGCCAACCTGCTGCACATCTCCTATGAAGGCGGTGTTCTGGAAGATACCTGGGCCGAGCATGAAGAAGACATGTGGCGCTGGACCAAATCTCCGGAAGCCGCGCCGGACACGCCGACCTACATCGAACTGACCTACAGCAAGGGTGACATCGTCGCCATTGACGGCAAACAGATGAGCCCCGCCGAAGTGCTGACGTATCTGAACAAGGTAGGCGGCGAAAATGGCATCGGCCGTCTGGATATCGTCGAAAACCGTTTTGTCGGCATGAAGTCCCGCGGCTGCTACGAAACCCCCGGCGGCACCATCATGCTCAAGGGACACCGCGCGATCGAGTCCATCTGCCTGGACCGTGAAGTTGCCCACCTGAAAGACAGCCTGATGCCCAAGTATGCCGAGCTGATCTACAACGGTTTCTGGTGGAGCCCGGAGCGCGTCATGATGCAGCAGATGATCGATGCGTCCCAGCTTGATGTGAACGGTGTTGTACGTTTGAAGCTGTACAAGGGTAACGTCATCGTTACGGGCCGCAAGTCTGACGACTCGCTGTTTGATGCTGCTATTGCCACCTTTGAAGACGACGCGGGTGCCTATGATCAGGCCGATGCAGCCGGCTTTATCAAACTGAATGCGCTGCGCATGCGTATTGCTGCCAGCAAGGGCCGCAAGCTGCTCTGATATCAGCGGCACACGAGAACGAGGCCGGCCATCTGATGGCGGGTCTCTCCTCAGTTGCTGAGCCCCTCTATTCATTTCGACAAGCGAGGAAAGATTCGCGTGAGACTCCTACACATCATGCTTCGCGTCGGTAACCTGGACAAATCCGTCGCCTTCTATACCGAGGTGCTGGGTATGACGCTGCTGCGTCGCAAGGATTATCCCGAAGGCCGGTTCACTCTGGCCTTTGTCGGTTACGGCAACGAAGCGGAGAATGCAGTTCTCGAACTTACCCACAACTGGGATACCGATCATTACGTGCTGGGTACCGGTTACGGGCATATCGCTATCGAAGTGCATGATGTCTATAAAGCCTGCGAGCAGATCCGCGAAGCCGGTGGCAAGGTAGTTCGCGAGCCGGGCCCGATGAAACATGGCACCAGTGTGCTGGCCTTCGTCGAAGATCCGGACGGTTACCGCATCGAGTTACTCTCTGATCGTTCGGAACAACCGGACGCGTCCTGATCCTTCCTGGAGCGCAAACATGGTCCTCGGCACTGTTGCGCTCGCTCTTCTGATTCTTCTGACCGCTTCGCTGCTCTTGCATTCTCGTCGCAAGCGTATGCACGAGCGCGGTCAAGCCTGCGTGCGTGAACTCGAGCGTATAGCTTGCCTGCGGCAGTTGCTGGAACTGGTGCAGCAGCATCGGGGGTTAAGCTTTGGCGAAATGTCGGGCGAGGGCAGTTGGCAGGCCCGACGCTGGGCGGTACATCAGGAAGTTTCCGGTCAGTTGGTACGTTGTCAGGCTCACGAAGGCAGCCTGCAATGGTATCCGGGCTGGCATCAGGCGTTGGCCCGATGGGCCCAGATTGAAAGCGCACAGCAGCAGGAGGTCAGCGCCGAGACAAGCCTGCGCTTGCACAATCGGATGCTGGCGTTATTGCTCGAGGTGATCCGAGACATCGCCGATCGGCATGACCTCGAATGCCTGGGCGGCCTCGCCACACAGCCTGTCGGGTGCTGGTTGCAGCTGCTCGAGCACACCGAGCTTCTAGGCCAGGCCCGTGCCATTGGCTCAGGCATTCTTGTGCGTCGCGCGGATGATTCGACACTGCGAACAGAGCTGGAGGCGCTACGTATGCGAATCGCAGAGCAGGCCTACCTGCCACTCGCACAACTGCACGCCGACCCGTCCTTACGTCAGCACATGACAACCAAAGTGCAGGAGGCCGAAGATTGCCTGGACCGCTTGCTTGAGCTCATTGATCAATTGTTGGCAGCCGAAGGGGGTAACCGGCTTCGCGCGGCGACCTTCTTCCAGACTGCCACCCATGCAATCACTGCGCATCTGGTGTTGGTTGATCAGCTGCTGCAGCGGCTGACGATGGCCAATCGGGGCGAGGTTCGCGAACCGCGTAAACCCGAATCCCCCTAGCCCCCTTTGTCAAAGGGGGAACTGGTCTGCGCTGCTGCGGGCTATAGTTATCGCCTGCGGCCGGGTGCTTGCCGCCGAACTTACAGATCCGTTTGGCACTTTGAGGGGGAACTGGTCTGCGCTGCTGCGGACTATAGTTATCGCCTGCGGCCGGGTGCTTGCCGCCGAACTTCAGATCCGTTTAGCACTTTTTGTCGGGGGCCGATTTCGTTATCGCCACTGGCTAGTGTTCGTTGCCGTCCTCACAGATTCCTTCAGCAGCTATTCTGCTGAGGGCGCTTTGAGCGGTTGCGAGTTTTCATCATCGCCGGCCGCATAGAGCTCGCACAGGCACATGTCGGCCCGACTGGCACGGCCAAGTTCCCCTCTTTGCAAAAGGGGGGCTAGGGGGGATTCGGGTTTGCCGCCGGTTACCCGGGATTTATCCCGCGAATCCGCGCCGCGATATCTGCTGCATACAAATCGGTCATCCCGGCGATGAAGTCGATGACCCGCATATAACTGCTATACAGATCCCAGTCCTGACGCGGTGCGTTGTTGCCCATCAGGTCGAGTATGCGTTCATGCTTGAAGCTGAGATGCGAGCCGGTGTGTAGTTCATTGACCGCGCCGCAGAAGGCGTCCAGCAGCGTTTCCAGCGTGCTGTAGGCGCCAATCTCATGCAGCGTTTTGCGCTTGTCCTGGAATATCTTCTTGCGCGCGATACTTTTGGCTTCCAGCACGCAGTGGCGCGCCCTGGCGGGCATATGCTCAACCAGGTCGCCGGGCAGTTTGCCAGCGAGCAGAGCAGGTTGCTGCTCAACGAAAGCTTCGGCGGCGGCATTGACCAGATGTTCAATTGCCTTGCCCCGCAGTATCGCCAGTTTGCGGCGTGTTGAATCCATGGGGCCGAGCTGGCGGTAGGTTTCCGGCAGGTCGTCACCGACCAGGTCCAGCAGCAGTCCCTCTACCTCGGAATACGCCAGCAGCTCCATTTCCAGGCCGTCTTCCAGGTCGATCAGTGCGTAGCAGATATCGTCTGCCGCCTCGACCAGATACACCAGCGGATGCCGTGCCCAACTGTGTTCATCCTGCGCGGGCAGGCCGAGCTTGGCGGCGATTTGTTCGAGAAGCGCGAACTCACCCTGATAGCAACCGAACTTGTGTTTCTTGTAGCCGGGACTGTCAGCGTACCGCGAGGTCCACGGATACTTCAGATAGGCGCCGAGCGTGGCGTAGGTAAGGCGCATGCCGCCCTCGAACTGGTGATACTCCAGCTGCGTCAGAACCCGGAAACCCTGGGCGTTGCCCTCGAAGTTCAGAAAATCCAGTTTTTGTGCGTCGGTCAGCGGATCCAGCCAGCCCTGATTCTCGGCCTGGTGAAACCAGTGCCGGATAGCATCCTCGCCGGAGTGTCCGTAGGGCGGGTTACCGATATCGTGAGCCAGGCAGGCGGCCTGGACGATAACGCCGATGTCTGCGGGTTCGCACCATTCGGGTAACTCCCCACGGAGCATCTCGGCGACGCGCATACCGAGCGAGCGCCCGACACAGCCGACCTCCAGGCTGTGAGTCAGGCGGGTATGGATATGGTCATTGCTGGAGACTGGGTGAACCTGGGTTTTCTTGCCTAGCCGGCGAAAGGCGCCGGAGAAGATGACCCGGTCATGATCCTTGTGAAAGGGCGTGCGCCCGAGTTCATCCGAGCTTGCGGCTGGTTTGCCGAGGCGTTCCCGGCACAGCAGTGTTTCCCAATCCATTCCGTTCTCCCCGTATTTGCCCGGAGTATGTGACATGCCCGCAGGACTGCCAAGCGTCGGCGGAGATTTAGCGCGCCGGCAATCCGGAGTAGAATAGCCGGCTTTGCCATAATTCCCGGAACTGTCATGTCTTCTGCGCTGACCATCACTCTGTACGGTACCACCGCGTGTCATCTATGCGAGGCCGCGGCTGCGCTATTGCAACCCTTTGTCGGCAATGGCGTGCGGGTTAACGAGGTGGATATCACCGAAGACCCGGCGTTGATGGAGCGCTACCAGCTGCGTATCCCTGTTCTCAAACGTGAAGACACCGGCGATGAGCTCGACTGGCCGGTGAGTTTCGAACAGCTGATCCTGTGGCTGTCCGATGTGATCGGCGAGGAGGCCTGAGCATGGCGGAGCGCGTTAGAGACTTCTGGAAGCGCAAGACCCTCGCCGAGATGGATCAGCAGGAATGGGAGTCATTGTGTGACGGCTGCGGTCTGTGCTGTCTGCAGAAGCTTGAGGACGAGGACGACCCCGCCGCTATCTATTACACCCGGGTGGCGTGCAAGCTGCTGGATCGGGACAGTTGTCAGTGCAGCGACTATCAAAACCGGCGCAAGCAGGTACCCGATTGCATTCAATTAACGCCCAAGGACGCCAAAGACTTCGGTTGGCTGCCGCCAACCTGTGCTTATCGACTGGTCGCCGAGGGCGATGATCTGCCCCCGTGGCATCATCTTGTGTGCGGTAACCGCCAGGCGGTACACCAGGTCGGCGTCTCGCAGGCGGGGCGTATGCTCGCCGAAGGGGCCGTAGACGAAGACGATTGGGAAGACCACATCATCTTTCGGGTGGGCTAGGGTTTCCACAGGGACGTGGCAAAGCAGAGCTGGCTTGTATTCGCCCGGCCGGCCCTTTCTGGCCCGTCAAGCCGGCTTGCTGTCACACATCATCAGAGCCAGGCACCCGAGGGTACCTGGCGCTGTCCCTGATTACTGACTGATCTGCAGCTCGCGCAACTTGGTGTACAGATAGCGGACCTGGTCGTACTCGAACGGGCTGTCCAGCGCACCATAACGGAAGGGTGTCCGGTAACGCAGGTCAACGGCCTGGAGTCCGTAGGACCATTTGTGCTCGTTCTTGTGCTCGCGGTTATTGAGGAAATCGACCTCATCCTGAATGGCCCAGTCTCCCAGGCGCCCTGTGCCGTCACGCAGCGAAGAGGGCCCCAGGAAAGGAATGACCAGATAGGGGCCGGGCGGTACGCCGTAGGTCCCGAGCGTCTGGCCAAAATCCTCCGATTCCTGCGGCAGCCCCATTGCCCTGGCTACATCGAATATTCCCAGAACCCCGAGCGTCGTGTTCAGTAGCAACCGCGATGTAGTACGCGCGCTCTTCTGAATGCGGCCCTGCGCAAGGCTGTTGGCCAGGTTGGATACGTCGCCCAGGTTGCTGAAAACGTTCGAAACGCCGGTGCGAAGGAAACGTGGAGTGGCCCAGACATAGCCGCGAACGACTGGTAGATACACATACTCGTCGAAGCGTGCGTTGAAGCGGTATACGCGACGGTTGAAGCCTTCGATGGGGTCATGCACCTTCAACGCGCGCAAGCTTGAGCGCTCGAACTGGTATTCGGTCGCTTCGCGATTGATCTCCAGTGTCTCCAATGGATCTCGATACTGCGGGGCGTTGGCGGTCTGTGCCTGGACACTGGTGGATGCCAGCAGGGCGAATGCAGTTGCTGCTGCGAGCTTATTCATTATCAGTGGCCTCCACGAAGGAAAGAATGCGCGCCACGACGTCCTTGTGCTGTAGATTGCCGCCGTGCCCGCCCCGTGGATAGATGAATGCCCGTTCGCCGAAAAGCTCCGCAAGGTATTGGTAATTTTCCCGGGTCAGAATGAAGTCGTCCGCATTGGTCACCATGGCGATATCCCGGTTGTCGCGCAGATAGTCTTCAATGCTGCGCAGACTGGATTCCTGCGACATGTCTTCAATGCTCTGGTCAGCGTTGCGTGTCTGCCAGTCCGGATACAGCTGGGTCTCCATATAGCATCTGAAATTGCAGAACAGTGCCTGGCGCAGGTAGGGCGTCAGCGAGGTACTGACCTTGAGCTTCTCATCGACCGGGACGTAAAGGCCGCCGCGGTTGATCACATCCGACATGAAGCTAAGATCAGCCGCGGCGAAGCGGAATACCGCGCCGATCAGCATGGCCAGTTCGGCATCGGTCAGGGCTTCATCCGAGGCCTGGATCTCGGCAAACAGCCCAGCCTGAACGTCGATGGTGCCGCGCTTGGCGTAATAGCGTGAGAGTTTGTCGAAGATGTGTTCGTAGAAGTTATCGGTGCCGTCCACGCCTTCAACGCGGGTATAGGGCAGGGCATCCAGGCGCGTCACCGAGGTGTAAAGGTCGACGGGCGGGTTCAGTAGAACGATTTTCGAGAAATCGAACTGGCCAAGCTGCTGATCCAGCTCGCCTACAAACGCAGCGTTCAGGGCGCCGAGGCTGAAGCCGGCCATATGGTATTCGGTGATCTCGATGCCCTTGGTTTCGCGGGCTTTCTCCACTGCCATGGACATGGCGGTATGCAAGTCACGCGCATCGCGCCGGCCCAGACCGGGCAGGCCGGAACGTGATGCGGCGGCTATGAAATCATGGTTGGTCGGGGAAGACAGAACAATCACGTGCATGCCGGCTTGCCAGAACACCCGCTTCAGATAGTCCATGCGGGCCGTATCGAAACCGGAACCGGTACCGGCAATCAGAAACATCAAAGGGGCCGGCTCATCCTGCCAGGCAAGTCTGAAATCAAGCTCGTCAAACCCCGAAAGAACAGGTGGGAGCGCGCGGTCAGGCAACACCCGAACGGACAGATTGTCCTGTTGAACATCTACTTCGGCGGGAACGGGTGCTGCCTGCTGCGGCGGCGTACTGGCGATGGTCGCCATGAAGGCGTTTTCTTCGCTGTAGCTGAAATCCTCAGCCTGGGCGGCGCAATGTCCAAACAGCGCAATGCTCAAAGTCGCGGTTGCTATGATTCTTTTCATATTTCCTTCCGGTTGAATGCGCCGACTATAACCCGAACGAGAGCCTCGAATGCGTCCTCTTTCGGTCAGGCTGTCGTCGTTTCGTCCTGCGTTGCGAAACGTCAGCAGACCCTGGGCCAACCGGTATGTTGATCAGGCATGCATCATCGGCTGAGAGGTCCTCTCCCTGCGCAACAGCTTGCGATATTCAATCCGCTGCCAGAGCCGTTCATGGAAGTAATAGGCAACAGTATTTACAGCAGGTTCAACAAGCGCAACCGCGCCACCCAGCAACCAGCTGCCGGTCATGGCATAGACCACGCAAAATGCGATGGAGAAATGCATTAGCGCAAAAGTAGCTGTCTTGACCATGGTGTACCTCGAAATGAATAAGAATCATTCTTAATGAGGTGATACTAGGGGCTGTCGGCCGGACAAGCAAAAAGAAAACAATAATCTTCGCGATTGATTTCGCTAATTGGCGGCAGGAGGGTCAATAGGTCGGAGCGAGGCCAGAACGGCCGATGATAGCGGCCGTCATCGACGCGCTTGCAAACAAAAACGGAAGGGGGATAAGCCCTTCCGCCTCGGTTTTATTCGAAGTCGTAATCAGTCAACTGTTTCTGCAGTCTGCGTTCCTCAAGATAATTATCGATCAGACGGCGTTTGGTCAGACTTGCCTTGGAGTTGGGCGCTGAGTCAGCCTCTGGCGCGTCATCCTCTTCAACAAAATCATCATCATCCAGTTCCAGTTCAACTTTCGCTTTAGCCATGACTCAACTCCACTATGAAGATGCCATTTGCGCACCTTATAGCGGCTGGCCGCGATCAGCGGAAATAGAATTTTTCAATCAAAACGCGCAAAAATATCGAATTGCCCGCTAGTCCTCAGTCTTTGCCTTGTATTCACACAGGTCTTCGATGAGGCAGCTACCGCATAAAGGCTTTCGCGCCTTGCATACGTAGCGGCCGTGCAGGATCAGCCAGTGGTGCGCATCGACGAGAAATTCCTTGGGCACATGCTTGAGTAGCTGCTTTTCTACCTCGACTACGTTCTTGCCCGGCGCGATGCGCGTCCGGTTGCTGACCCGGAAGATATGGGTGTCCACAGCCATTTCCGGATGCCCAAAGGCAGTATTCAGAACCACGTTCGCCGTCTTGCGCCCGACCCCGGGCAGGGCTTCGAGGGCGGCGCGATCCTCCGGAACCTGCCCGCCGTGCAGATCGATCAACATTTTGCAGGCAGCGATCACGTTTCGAGCCTTGGTGTTGTACAGGCCGATGGTCTTGATGTATTCCGACAGGCCGTCCACGCCCAGGGCATAGATGGCTTCAGGGGTGTTGGCGACTGGAAACAGCTTGGCGGTCGCCTTGTTCACGCCTACATCGGTGGCCTGTGCCGACAGCGTGACCGCCACCAGAAGCTCGAAGGGCGTACTGAAGTTCAGCTCGGTGGTCGGGTTGGGGTTGTCTTCACGCAGCCGGCGGAAAATTTCGTAGCGTTTGGCTTTGTTCATTCTAGCTAATCGTTCCGGTCACCCGCACGCGTTTGCCACCGGCTGTTGGCTGCGCAGCCTGTGCCGCGGCACGCTCTGCTACCCTGGCGTCGATGACGTTCTTCAAAGCGATCAGCAAGCCCATGAAGACAAAGGCACCTGGTGGAAGAATAACGAAGAGCACTTCCTTGTAATTCGGGAACACCACGACGCGCCAGTCCGCTGCGAACGGTCCCAGCAGTAGGTCCATACCGCTGAACAGCGTGCCGTAACCGACCAGCTCGCGCAGTGATCCCAATACCAACAGCACCAGTGCAAAGCCGAGCCCCATCATGAAGCCGTCGAGTAATGAGGGCAGCACTGGATGCTTGGCCGCGTAGGCGTCCGCGCGGCCCAGGATGGCGCAGTTGGTCACGATAAGCGGAATGAAAATACCCAGGATCTGGTACAGCTCGTAGGTGAACGCCTGCATCAACAACTCGACGCAGGTGGTCAATGCGGCAATGATCATGACGAAGGCGGGCAATCGCACCGCATCCGTCACGGCGCTGCGGATGATCGATACGGCGAGGTTCGAGCCAGTCAGTACCAGAATGGTCGCCAGACCCAGACCGAGCGCGTTCACTGCAGTGCTGCTGACGCCCAGCAGCGGACACAGGCCGAGCAGTTGGACCAGCCCGGGATTGTTATGCCATAAGCCGTCAGCGGTAATGTCAGAAAATCGGGTGCTAGCCATTGGCAGGCTCCTGGTTGGACAGCTCAAGCAGGCTGTCGCGGTTTTCATCGAAGTATTGCAACGCGCGGTAGACGGCCTGAACCACGGCGCGCGGTGTGATAGTTGCCCCGGTGAACTGATCAAAGGCACCACCGTCCTTGCGCACACCCCAGTTCTCCGGGGCTGGCATGCTCAGGCTTTTGCCGTCGAAATTCAGGATCCACGGGCTCTTGGCAACCTCGACCTTGTCCCCCAAACCCGGGGTTTCCCGGTGATTGAGAACCCGCACGCCGGCCAGCTCGCCGTCAGCACGAATGCCGACCAGCAAATCGATACGTCCGCTGTACCCGTCCGGTGCAATCACCGGCAGGATGACTGCAACGACTTGCCCGTCCTGCCTGCCGCGATAGGCTTCAGCGGGGCCGCGCAAATTCAGAAATTCACGGTCATCCACCATGAAGGTGTCGTTGAGCATGTCATTGTCATGCTGTTCGGCAGGCAGGATCTCGGTCAATGCGCTCATCTGCGCACGACGAATTTCTTCAGCAATGCGGTCAGCGGTGCTCTGCTGCGTCACGGCAATCAAGCCGACGGTGACCATCGCGAAGATCCCGAGGATGATGCTATTGCGCAGCACTGAGTGACCGGCTGTGGCTGGATTTTCCATATCAGTCAACCTTGCCCATGCCGCGCTCGGCCTTGCGATGGCCATAGGTGCGCGGAGTGGTGTAGTAATCGATAGTCGGGGCGGCGAGGTTCATCAATAGCACCGCAAAGGCCACCGCGTCGGGATATCCGCCCCAGGCGCGAATGATATAGACCAGCAAACCGACACCGATGCCGAACACTACGCGGCCCAGTTTGCTGGTGGCGCAGGACACCGGATCGGTAACGATGAAGAACGCACCGAGCATGGTCGCGCCGCTGAGCAGGTGAAACATGGGCGAGCCATTCGAGTCAGAACCGCTACCGCCCCAGAACAGCAGGCTCATGACTGCCAACGTACCCAGCATGCCCAGCGGCGCATGCCATGACACAACGCGTTTGTAGATCAGCAACAGACCGCCAGCCAGATAGGCCAGGTTGACCCACTCCCAGATATTTCCACCCAGCGTTCCGAACACCGGTTGGCTGGCAGCCAGTTCGTTGACGGTCAAGCCGCTGTTGGACTTGAGGATGTCCAGCGGTGTGGCATGCGCCCAACCGTCAACCGCCTGGGCAGAAAAGCCAAACACCTGACGGAGGGCGTCAATAAGACCAAGCGTGGCGGAGACGTCGGGGATGCTCTGCTCGATGCCGCGCCACGCGGGCCAGGAGGTCATTTCGACCGGAAAGGATATAAGCACCACGGCGTAGCCGAGCATCGCCGGATTGAACGGATTCTGCCCCAATCCGCCGTACAGCTGTTTGCCAAATACAATAGCGAAACTCGCGGCGATTGCGACCAGCCACCAGGGCGCCAACGGCGGTAATGCGAGTGCCAGTAACCAGGCCGTTACCAGTGCACTGCCGTCCGTGACAAAGAACGATACCGGCCGCTTGCGTAGCTTGAGGATCAAGGCCTCAACGCCGAGGGTGACCACGCTGGCCAGAAGGATATTGATCAGCGTGCCGAAGCCGAAGAACCAGGTCATGGCCAACACGCCGGGCAGCGTCGCCGCAACCACCCAGAGCATGATGGTCTGGGTGCGGTTGTTACCCCGTGCATGGGGCGAGGTCATGCGAACCAGCGCCATCAGTCAGTCTCCTTGCTGGCTCTATGTTCGGCCAGCGCCTTGGCGGCCGTGTTCAGCGCTTCTTTGGTGCGATCCAGCTCAGCCTGCGCCGAACTTATATCGGCGCCGGCTTCCTGCGCCTGCTTGAACGATTGCTCGGCTTTTTTAAAGGCTGCTTTGGCCATGGCCAGCTCGGTTTTGCGCTGACGCGTTGCTTCATCGATGGGTTTCTTGTCGACTCGCTCACGCTCCGGTACAGGCTGGCTGGTATTGGCCTCCGCCTGTTCGAGCTTTCTCAGCGCCTCGGTCAGTACATCCCGGCAGCGTTCGACTTCTTCCTGTAACGCGGGGTCATCCAGATTATCAGCCTGGGCGCGTTCGGCTTTCTTCAGCGCGGCTTTGGCCATGGCTGCGTCGAGCTTGGCTTTCTTCAGGTTCTCGTCCACCGGTTTCTTTGTTGCGGTTTCCTTGGGCAGGCGCGCTTCGGCTACGGCGACTTGCTCGCGCAGGGCGTAGATTTCCTTCTCCTGCTCCTCGGTGGGCGTATCGCCGGTAGCGCGCTCAGCTTTTTTCAGACTGGCGCGCAGCATCGCGGCTTCAATCTTCAGCCGTTTGGATTCGTCATCCGCAGCGGCCGAAGGTGCCGGCGTGGTTTTAACCGAGGCTTCGCCGAGGCTGGCATCAAAGCGCTGCTGCGCCTCGCGCCAGGCCTGCTCAAGTACCGGAACCTGCGCTTTCAGCTCTGCATTATCCGGGTTGGCGGCAACCTGCTTCTGCGCCTTCTTTAGTGCCATTTGTGCCGTAGCGGCGGCAATCTTCAGCTGCTTCTGCTCGGCGTTGAGGCCCGCGGGCTTCTGCGCTGTGACACGGGCAACGTCCGGCTCGGCGGGAGCGGCTGTGTCAGGCGAGGCCGTACCGGCTTCCTTGGCGGCTTTCATGCGGGCAGCCTTGTCAGCACGGGCCTTGCGGTCGGCTTCTTTCTGCTCGGCCTCGCGTTGCAAGCGCTGCTGGCGTTGCTCAAATCGCTGCTTGGAATGCTCGGCCTTGTGCTGCTGCAGCTCAAGCGCACGAATTTCGGACTTGGCTGCGCGGTAATACTGCACCAGCGGAATGCTGCTGGGGCACACGTAGGAACAGCAGCCGCATTCGATGCAGTCGAACAGGTTGAGACGTTCAAGCTGGTCGTATTCCTTGCCCAGTGCAAACCAGTGCAGCTGTTGCGGCAATAGCATTGCCGGGCAGGCTTCGGAGCACAGACCGCAGCGTATGCAGGGCTGTGCAACGGGCGGTGGCGGTAATTCTTCCTGCGTGCCGGCGAGCAGGCAGTTGCTGGTCTTGATGATCGGCGCGTCCATGCTTTGCAGGGTAAAGCCCATCATCGGGCCGCCCATGACCAGTCGATACAAACGGTCCGGTTGCAGACCGGCAAATTCGAGCAGATCGCGGATGGGAGTGCCGATCAACGCCTCGACATTGGTCGGATGCGTCAGTGCTTCGCCGGTCAGCGTGGTGATGCGCTTGATCAACGGCTGGCCCAGGAGCACCGCATCGTGAATAGCCAATAGCGTGCCGATGTTCTGACAGACCATGCCGATATCGGCGGGCAGCCCGCCGCTGGGTACTTCCTTGCCGGTCAGAATCTGGATCAGCTGTTTCTCGCCGCCGGACGGATATTTGGTTGGAAAGGGCACGATGCGTATATCACGCTCACCAACCGCTTCCCGCATCGCAGCGATGGCTTCAGGCTTGTTGTCTTCAATGCCGACCAGCACTTCCTCAGGACGCAGGATGTGCATGAGGATTTCGATGCCGGCGACGATCTCAGCGGCCATGTAGCGCATCGCCGTATCGTCTGCGGTGATGTAGGGCTCGCACTCGGTGCCGTTGATGATGAGCGAGTGAATCTTCTGCTCCGGTCGCGCATTGATCTTGACCGCCGTCGGAAAACCCGCTCCGCCCAGGCCACTGATGCCCGCCAGCCGGATAATCTCCAGCAGGGGCGCTGCTTCCAGCGCTCGGAAATCCTTGATCGGCTCGAGGTCAGTCCATTCGTCGCGGCCATCACTTTCCAGCGTTATCGCCCATTCCTCCAGGCCGGAGGCGTGGGGGTAGGGCGCAGGCCCGATGGCAGTGACGGTCCCGGAAGTCGGTGCATGCAATGGGCAGCTGACCAGACCATTGGCCTCGGCCAGAAGTTGTCCCTTGCGTACTCTGTCGCCAACGCTGACGACCGGTTCGGCGCGTGCACCGATATGCTGCTGTAGCGGAAGTATCAAACGCGCCGGCAACGGCGCGATTTCGAGTCCGTTGGCCGTGGACTGATGCTTGTTTTCAGGCGGATGAATACCGCCGGGAATATCCCAGATCTTGATCGGCGTAGCTCGGGTCATGCGGCGCCTCGCTGGGCATCAGTAGCGATCAGGGTTTTGCCAGGCAAGGGATAATCCCACTTCCAGTTTTGCGGCGTAGTCGGCAGCGGCAACATGTCGATGCAGTCCACCGGGCAGGGTTCGACGCACAGATCGCAACCCGTGCATTCGTCGACGATGACGGTATGCATCTGTTTAGCGGCCCCGAGGATCGCGTCGACTGGGCACGCCTGAATGCATTTGGTGCAGCCGATGCATTCGGCTTCACGGATATAGGCAACCATGCGCGGTTTTTCTTCGCCGTGTTCGGCATCCAGCGGCAGCGGTTCGACGTCGAGCAGGTCAGCCAGCGCCTGGATGGTGGCTTCGCCACCGGGTGGACACTTGTTGATTGGATCGCCGCCATTGGCGATGGCCTCGGCGTAGGGTTTGCAACCGGGGTGGCCACACTGACCGCACTGCGTTTGCGGCAGCACAGCATTGATCTGATCGACAATCGGATCCCCTTCAACCTTGAAACGGATCGCGGCGTAGCCGAGGATCGCGCCGAATATCAGCGCCAGGCCAAGCAGTACAAGAATGGCAGTAACGACGATGCCCATGCTTATAACCTTATGAGTCCAGTGAAGCCCATGAACGCCAGGGACATCAGGCCAGCGGTGATCATGCCAATGGCCGCGCCGCGGAAAGGCGTCGGAACGTCGGCGATGGCGATGCGCTCACGCAAGCCCGCAAACAGGATCAGAATCATCGAAAAGCCGATCGCTGCGCCGAGGCCGTAGAAGGCTGATTTCATGAAGGTTTGTTCGGCGCGGTTGGTATTCAAGAGCGCTACGCCGAGCACGGCGCAATTGGTAGTAATCAACGGTAGGAAGATGCCCAGCACGCGATAGAGCAGGGGGCTGGTCTTGTGCACCACCATTTCGGTGAACTGCACCACCACAGCGATCACGAGGATAAAGGAGATGGTGCGCAGAAACTCCAGCTCGAAGGGCACCAGAATGTACTGGAACGTCAGATAGCTGAGAATCGACGCCAGCGTCAGTACGAAGGTCGTTGCCATCGACATGCCGATGGCCGTTTCCAGCTTGCCGGACACGCCCATGAACGGACAGAGTCCGAGAAACTGCACCAGTACGAAGTTGTTGACCAGTATGGTACTGACCAGGATCAGGGCAAATTCCGTCATGTCATCTAACCGTGTTTGAAGTCGCTGGGAACATTGATCAAGGACACCTATAGCGCTATGGCCGCTGCCTTTCGTCGCCCGAACCGAGCGCAACAACCGGCCAACAACGCCAATCTCACCCTTCCAGCTTCCAGCTTCCAGCTTCCAGCCATTTTATTTGACCCGCTGCCCCGGTTTGGCGCCCGCATCGGGACTGAGCAGGTAGATTTCTCTGCCGCCGGGGCCAGCTGCCAGCACCATCCCTTCGGATACGCCGAACTTCATCTTGCGCGGAGCCAGGTTGGCCACGTACAGCGTCAGCCGGCCTTCGAGTTTGCTCGGGTCGGGATAAGCGCTCTTGATACCCGAAAACACGTTGCGCTTGGCGTCGCCGATATCCAGCGTCAGACGCAGCAGTTTGTCCGCGCCTTCAACGAATTCGCATTTCTCGATCAGGGCGATGCGCAGATCAACCGCAGCAAATGCATTGAAATCGATTTCCTCGGCAATCGGTTCCTTGGCCAGCTCACCATTGCCCGTCGAAGCCTCGGCTTCGGTAGCTGCTCCCAGATCTTCCCTGGAGGCTGCAATCATGGCGTCGATTTTCGCCGGCTCGATCCGCGTAAGCAACGGCTTGAACGGGTTCAGCTGGTGATCGGCGAGCTGTGTTTGGTGGCTGTTCCAGGTCAGCTCAGGCACGTTGAGGAAGGCTTCGGCGTCAGCGGCAAGGCGTGGCAGAACGGGCTTGAGGAAAATAACCAGCTGACGGAACAGGTTGATGCCCAGCGAGCAGATCGCCTGAACTTCGTCCTGCTTGCCTTCCTGCTTGTTCAACGCCCAGGGCGCCTTGTCAGCGATGTAGGCGTTGGCCTTGTCAGCCAGCGCCATGATGTCGCGCATGGCGCGGGCAAAATCACGCTTTTCGTACGCATCGGCAATGCCGGGCGCAGCGGCGGCAAAGGCGTCGGTCAGCTCCGGTGCGGGATTGGCCGCAACCATTACGCCGCCGTTGCCCTTGTGGATGAAACCGGCACAGCGACTGGCAATGTTGACGACCTTTCCGACCAGGTCGGAATTGACCTTCTGGACGAAGTCTTCGAGGCTCAGATCCAGATCTTCCACACCGCGTCCCAGCTTGGCTGCGTAGTAGTAACGCAGATACTCGGGCGACAGATGTTCGAGATAGGTCCGCGCCTTGATAAAGGTGCCGCGGGACTTGGACATCTTCTGTCCATTGACCGTCAGGTAACCGTGTACGTTGACCGCCGTAGGCATGCGGAACCCCGCCCCTTCGAGCATTGCCGGCCAGAACAGGGTATGGAAATTGATAATGTCCTTGCCGATGAAGTGGTACAGCTCAGCGGTGGAGTCGGCGCCCCAGTAGGCATCAAAACTCAGTTCCGGGCGGCGCGCGCACAGATTCTTGAAACTCGCCATGTAGCCGACCGGTGCGTCCAGCCATACGTAAAAATACTTGCCGGGCTCGCCGGGGATCTCGAAGCCGAAATAGGGCGCGTCCCGGCTGATGTCCCATTCCTGCAGGCCGGAATCCAGCCATTCGGAGATCTTGTTCGCTACCGACTCCTGCAAGGCCCCGCTGCGGGTCCATTGCTTGAGCATGTCGGAGAAGTCCTGCAAGCGGAAAAAGAAATGCTTGGAGTCGCGCAGCACCGGCGTAGCGCCGGAAATAGCCGAACGCGGATCCTTCAGTTCGGTGGGCTCGTAGGTGGCACCGCATTTCTCACAATTGTCGCCGTACTGGTCTTCGGCAGCACACTTCGGGCAGGTGCCCTTGATGAAGCGGTCGGCCAAAAACATCTTCTTCTCGGGATCGAAGTACTGGGTCACCGAGCGCGTGCTGATATGGCCGGCTTCTTTCAACCGTTCGTAGATAAGCGAAGACAGCTCGCGGTTTTCTTCCGAATGCGTGGAATGATAATTATCAAAATCGACCAGAAAGTCGGCGAAATCGGCTGAATGCTCCGCCTTCACGTTATCAATCAGCTGTTCAGGCGTGATGCCTTCTTTTTCCGCTCGCAACATGATTGCGGAACCATGGGCATCGTCTGCGCATACATAAATGCACTGATTCCCACGCAGCTTCTGGAAACGCACCCACATGTCCGTCTGAATGTACTCGAGCATATGCCCCAGATGGATCGAACCATTGGCATAGGGCAGGGCGCTGGTTACAAGAATCTGGCGTTGGCTGGCATTCTGAGACATGGGCGTTTGGGTACTTTCCGGTTAGCTGATGAAAGGGGTGCGATGATAGCAGAAGGGGGCGGGCGGGGGTATGGATCAGGCAAGACGCTGCCGGCTGTGTGCGGGTTAGTAATACCCGCAATGCTGTTATATGTTCGAAGCCGGCAAGGGACGCCATCGACTCGCCCGCCTAGCGGCAAGGACAGCCGTTTCCTGTCTCACGATTGCGCTATCAAGGCACGCCTATGCCCGTTGAAAACGGGTAGGGCGGTAGCGCGCCCAGAGCTTTCATGCGGCTGAGGGGGCGAAACGGACCCTGGTCCCTCGTAGGAATCACGAAATGTGGAAGTCATGCGATTACGGTGCCGGCGGCATCATTGGTTGTAGATGATTGTTTTTCGGGTACTTTCGGGTCGGCAGTACGAGGGAAACAGTGTTGTTATCCGGAAGCAACGAATATGCAATATGATTGAATTCCGTCTAATCACTGTTATGAAGCGCCATATCGGACATAGAAGGATAGTTAAAGTTTATGGAGACACCTAAAAGGCTACAGCCATCCTCAGATACTTTGAGAAGATTATATTCTTTATCAGGTAATCAATGTGCTTTCCCAGGATGCTGTCATCCCATGTTCAACAACGAAGGTAATTTCGTTGGCCAGATTTGTCACATTGAAGCAGCCTTACCAGGTGGCGAGCGATTTAATCCTAATATGTCTAATGAGGATCGCAGATCCTTCGAAAACTTGATGTTGATGTGCTATGATCATCACGTAGAAACTAACAAAGAGCAGGTTTATCCTGTTGAAAGATTGCAAGAAATAAAGCGGCAGCATGAGGAAATATACAGCAATATTGACCGCTTTGTTCACCAAATGCAGTCTACCATATCCGATGTGACCTCAGGCATAGTCGTTGGTAAGCTTTCTAGTCTGAGAACTCTATACATTGAAGTTTTTGGAGAAGATTTTCGTGAACCGGAGCATGTCGACGAAGAAGTAATAGCGTTTAATTCAGCTTTAGATAGGCTTGCTTCTCTTTCGCCGGATGCAAAACAGGTTTTTGCAATTTCCTTGTCTAGGGCAAAGTACGAATTAAATTTTCTGGGCAGAGAAACCGAGAATATATACGTTGATCCATATGAAATTGAGCGTGTTACGCAGCTAGACCGAAATTACCTGCATTCAATTTTCCAAGAGATAGAACGCTCGGGGGTTTTAAGTTTTGATAATCTTGATGATGGTCAACCAGTATTCTGGATTGTCTTGCAAGGGTGTGAGAGTAATGTCTGGGATATGATTAGACTCTTCTGCATAAAGAAAAACCTAAACATATCGCAAATGGTTTCTGGTCTTAATTTTGCTGCTATCGATTGAATTCAAGGCTCATAACAATCGCAGGCACAGGGACAAATTTTCCGCTGCGCTACAAATTTGCCCGTGCTGCGAGCGTTAGCCAAAACTACCGTAAAATCGTAAGTTGGAGATATAAATGTACCCTGTTTACGAAATCGACAGAGAACAAGCCGAAAAAATAATTAATGTAGAAGAAAACTACCTTAATGATGTTAAAGCAAAAGAAATAAAGCCAGCGAAGCTCTCAGAAACAGTTTCTGCATTTTCAAATGCCGGTGGTGGAGATATATACATAGGTATATCTGAAAATGGTGATAATAAGCATCGTGCATGGGATGGGTTTCAGGACGTAGAAGAGGCAAATGATATTGCTCAAACCCTTTTTCAAGCCCATTCTTTTGGTAACCACGTAATTTTTGAGTTTCTGAAATGTGTCGACTTGCCTGGCTACATATTGCATATCACTGTAAAGAAAGTTAAGGAGATAGTTCGCTCCACTAAGGGAGTGAATCACACCGGGTTTTATGGAGGCCATTTCATTTAAGTCAGGCCGCCATAGCCTGACCGTTGTGTTGCCGGTAGAAGTTTGCCTCAGCTTCTGCCGGCGGTATATATCCGATCGAACCCAGTAGGCGCTGGTGGTTGAACCAATGAACCCATTTCAAGGTAGCGATTTCCACTGCTTCTCGGCTGCGCCAGGACTGACGATAAATCAGCTCAGCCTTATACAAACCGTTGATGGTTTCAGCCAAGGCGTTGTCATAGCTGTCTCCTTTGCTGCCAACAGAGGGCTCTACTCCAGCTTCAGCGAGACGCTCCGTATAACGGATGGAGACGTACTGGCTACCCCTGTCGCTATGGTGAACCAGACCGTCCATTTGGCCTGGCTGTCGGGCGCAGAGGGCCTGTTCCAGCGCATCCAGGACGAAGTCTGTTTTCATGCTGCTGCTCACGCGCCAGCCAACGATTCGTCGAGCGAAGACATCGATAACGAAGGCTACATAGAGCCAGCCCTGCCACGTAGAAACGTAGGTAAAGTCTGAGACCCACAGTTGATTTGGTCGACCAGCATGGAAGTGACGCTGGACCTTGTCGAGCGGGCAAACCGCTTTCTCATCAGGCATCGTGGTACGGATCACATGACCGCGCCGAACGCCCTGTACACCAAGCCGGCGCATCAACCGTTGCACAGTACATCGGGCGACGTGAATGCCTTCTCGCTTGAGTTGCTTCCACACCTTCACGACGCCGTAGCACTGCATGTTGTCATCCCAGACACGCTGGACTTCATCGCTCAACAGCTCGTCCTGCTTAGCACGTGCGCTTCGTAGCTCGGGTTGGCGCGCTCTGGCTGCATACTGGTAGTAACCAGACGGAGCGATCTGTATTACGCGACAGATCGACTCGACTCCATAACGGTCACGATGCTCATCCACAAAGGCGTTCAGGGTTTGTTGCGGCGGTCGAGCTCCGCCTGGGCAAAATAAGCACTGGCTAGGCGCAGAATCTCGTTCGCTTTGCGCAACTCACGGTTCTCGCGTTCCAGCGCCTTGATACGTTCGCGTTCCTCAGTCGTCTGGCCCGAACGTTGGCCGCTATCGGTCTGGTGCTTGCGCACCCAGCCGTGTAGCGTCTGCGGGACACAACCAATCTTGGGCGCAATGGATTCAATGGCTGCCCATTCAGATGGGTAGTCGTTCAAGTTCTCCAGAACCATGCGGACAGCACGTTCACGGACTTCAGGGGAGTAGCTGTTGGATTTCTTCATGCCTCATTCTCTCAAGAGTTGAGGCCTCCACGAAACCCGGTGTGATTCAGATATACCGTTATTCTGTCTTCCCGAAGAATTTCGAGAAACAATGTCGCGCTCAAACATCATGGACCCGGTAGCTTCCATAGAAGCTCTAGTTGCCAAGTCTGACGGCGGTACCTGCCAAGAGCCTTGGAACCCAGATTTTGTAGCTATGGTCGGTCAGAAAATCTATCAAAACATGAATTGTATGCAGGCATGGAAGGTCATTCCGATCACTGCTTTGATAGCTGCCTTGGATGAAATCAGGAACCGAATTTTGAATTTCGTCATAGAGATCGAAAGCGAAGATCCTAACGCTGGCGAAGCTCCCGTGAATTCAGCGAGCGTTCCTCCAGAGAAGGTGCACCAGATTTTTAACACCTATATAAACGGTACCGTTCAAAATGTCGCAACCGGGGGGCATGATTTTCAACAGAACGCTAGCTACGCCGCGCATAACGATGAGTTGTTCAGAGATCTCCTCGCTGCTTTGGAGGGGCTGAACCAGCCCGAGTTAATTACAGAAGTCCGGGAAGAAGTCGAAGGCATGCAAGTGACCCAGGGTACCGAGCATTTTAAGGAACACTACCACAAGTTCATGTCTGTTCTTGCAGATCACATGCAGGTGTTAGGGCCCGTTGTTGCACCATTTCTGCCAGCATTGAGTCAGCTAGTTTCTTAACAAATGCGGCCAAGGGACGCTCCTCACGTCGCGCCCCTGCCGCTAGCGTTATGAATTTCGGGAGTGATCGTGCTCACTGATCTCCAAATGAAGGAGTTGAGAGTGCTCGCCAAAGGTATCCTGGAGCAGGAAAAATGGGAGGTATTGTCTTGGTCGGACGCATTGAATGGCGCATATGCTATTCGACCGACAGAAA
The DNA here is from genome assembly GCF_012844345.1 of Pseudomonas sp. gcc21. Classification (NCBI taxonomy): domain Bacteria; kingdom Pseudomonadati; phylum Pseudomonadota; class Gammaproteobacteria; order Pseudomonadales; family Pseudomonadaceae; genus Pseudomonas; species Pseudomonas sp. gcc21. The sequence continues at coordinate 694,239 of NZ_CP051625.1, forward strand.
TGGAAATCGACGAAGAGGCGGAGATTGTGAGGCTTAAGGTAACCAGAATGATGGCGGGGCATTCGATTGAGAAAGAATATTCCAATCCTAAAGAGCATGTCCGCATGATTTACCTGGAATCCGCAAACTCATTCAATATCTATGCCTCCAAGCCTGACTCATAACAAGGGCGTCAATACGCACTCTGAGTGGACGTCAGAGAAGGACGGAGTTGTTGCTGCATACTACAACGAGACCGGGCGCTTGCCCGGGATGACTGCGCGTCAAGCTGGATACGCTCGGCTTGGGCAAGCCGGGCGTAACACATTCCAGCCCGACTAGGCTTAGTAGTTGCGATTTTCCCGCGACTCTCTTTCGATGCCTTCGCCTGCCGCTTCAATATCCTGGCCTGCGCCTTCCATCGTGTTGCAACCGGCAACTGCAAACAGCAGTGTGATACTCAACAGGAATGTTCTGGTTACTAGGTTCATGATTTATCCTCGGTTGGAGAGTTGTTGGATTGCTCTCACTGTTACTGACAGCGAGGCGGCAAAACCGTTCATCGAGTCATGTTATCGAGCCTATGCCCGGCGGCGTCACTGCCGGTTGGCCATGGTTGTTACGTAATCGGCTATGAATACTCGCCCTTCGAAGAATCGGTCATCGAGAGTCCCTGTGGCGACAACCTCATCTCCCGTTTGAAGTTGTTGGTATCCCTCATCATCCAGCGGATTGTTAGTCATTTCGCCCACTGCGACGGTAACTAGCCGGGTCCCGGTGCTGAGCTGGAAGGTTTCGTCCTCGCGGTCTATTCCTGTAATTGTTCCTTGTATCGAGGTGGCGCCTTCTATGATCGGGTAGGTGACCGGAGCGAAGGTTCGCTGTACGCGCGTCGTCTCGTCATCGACAGGGTTGGCAAAGAAATAGGTTCCGATGTTTTCTACGAAAACGCTGCTTGCCTCGATGCTGGTGGCCTCAAAGAATTCGTCGTCAATCACGCCGTCTACAGTGACACGATCTCCCTTGACCAGTTTGTAGGCATCAGCGTCCCGAGCGGCGTCATCCATTTCCACGATGACCGTGGCGTCGCCGTAATCCAGAGTGAAAGCGTTAGGGCTGACGGATTCAACGGTGCCGCTGATGCTTATCCAGCTATCATCCGGCATCTGTTGCGGATCCTGTGCCCACGCTGAAGTAGACAGAACGACAGCACTGCAAGCAGTGATTAGGTCTTTTCTGTTCATCTTGGGTCTCCTCGTTTCGTTGGAGCGCAGGGCGAGCCTTCTTCAGCACGCATTGATTCTTCGGGCTGCCCGTTATTTTTACGTCACTGACGGGCTCTGCAAGTTCCGGAAAATCGCGGACGCTCATCAGAATCTGACCCGGCGCTGGCGTGAGTGGTGCGCCTCCAATGAAACTCTGAGCTGAGCCCGGCAGTCCTAGCTTCCCTAGACCCTGGGGTTATGTCATGACCCGAGTCCACAGCCAGTAAGGCTCATCTTCAGGAGTGTTCCATATGGAAGCTTTACGCGCCGATGTCGCACGTATCGAACGCTACGATAGCTCAGCACGACAATATACGTTGGCGATCATTGTCGACGAGGACCATGCGTCCCGCGTCGCCCTGGAAAGCGGGCAGCACGTGTGGCAGTCCACCTTGCGCTACGACCGCCTCTACCGGAACCCGGACCCTTCTACCGGTAAGGTGACATTCAGATTCGAAGATGTACCCGCTGCGAAAGGCGGCGAACATCAGCTGGTGAGCCTGATGGCTGAAGCTGGCCGGGGTGCGGAGTTTTCCGAGTTGGTAATGTTCGGCAAACGACTGGTCACCTTTGATGACCGTACCGGCCTGGTATGTGAGGTGCGCGACGAGAATCAACTGGTGCCCAGGCATATCCTGATGACGGGCAGCGGGGACGAGGAATTCAAAGGCTTCAAGTCTGAATGGGCGACACTCAAGGACGATCATTTGATCGTAGGTAGCCATGGAAAGAAGCCAGCTGAAGAATGGGTCAAGATACTGGACCGCAACTACGGCCTGCAAAGCGTCGACTGGCATGAGCGTTATCAGAAGATGCGTGAGGCGTTGCGGGTTGGGGAGCACGGCTATGTCATCCATGAGGCTGCCGAGTGGCATCCCTATCGCCGCGAATGGCTGTTCTTCCCGCGCAAGGTGTCTTCAGAGCCGTTCGATGAAGCCATTGACGAGCGTGAGCGCGGCAACAACACGTTGCTGATCGCGAACGAAGACTTCAGTGATATCCGCGTCGTTGCGGTAGGTGAACGTGTGCCGGAGCGCGGTGTTTCGTCGTTCAAGCTTCTACCGGGGCATTCTGACGAATGCGTCGCCCTCAAGAGTGTCGAGATTGGTGATCGCACCGAAAGCTATCTGTTTTGCTTCAATCTGGACGGGACGATACTGCAGGACGACATTTTTATCGGTGACTACAAATGCGAAGGACTGGAAATCCTCTGAGTTCCAGCGAGAGGCATGGTCGCGCTTGCCCGGCGTGGCCAGCCTGAATGCAGTTGGGTGTCAGCGGCGCTCGGAATCAATCGAGAGGATCACTGTCCCAGAGGGACATAGCTGATCGCCGTGTAATCAGGCAGCGGTGATCGCCGAGTGAACCGGGCGCTTGGCTCCGCCAGCCGAGGACGGGTGGCCGATAACCTGCCGTCACACAGCTCAGTGAGATACCGGTAACAACAGGCGCTCTGGTCGTTATGGAGGTAGCCGCCATCAACATCGCAACCATTATTTTTCTTATCGCAACGGGCCGGGATCGCTGGCCCGACAGCTCTGAACTGGCCGTATGACGCATCGATGCAGCAACGGGCTGATGTTGGCGACGGCATTGCTGGCCGAATCCTCGATAGCCAGCCCACCCAACCAGACGGCGCTCGTGCCCGCCAGTGATCAGGCCGCCGGTATCGCTTCGTTATGGATGGCGATGTTGGTCGGAGGCTGCCTGATCTTCGCTGCGGTGATGTTCATTCTGGCAGTGGGTTTATGGCGCGCGCGGCGGCAAGAACGCCGGTTGTCCTATGTTGCCAGTCGTAATCTGGTAATCGCCGCTGGCGTGGCTGTCCCGTTGGCAGTGCTGATCGCCCTGGTGGCAGGGAGCCTGTTTCTGGGCAATAACATTTCATCCAGGCCGCCGGATGGCGCGCTGCACATCGAAGTTATCGGTTGGCGCTGGTGGTGGGAAATCCGCTACCTGGATCCCGACGGCGAACTGATCGCCACCACCGCCAACGAAATCCACGTGCCGGTGGACCGCCCGGTACGATTTTCGCTGACCTCCGAGGATGTGATTCACAGCTTTTGGGTGCCTAACCTTCACGGCAAGACCGACCTGGTACCCGGCCAGACCAATAGCAGCTGGTTCACCGCCAGGCGAGCCGGCATTTTTCATGGCCAATGCGCAGAGTTCTGTGGCACCCAGCATGCGCTGATGGGCTTCAGGGTCATCGCACAGCCGGCAGCAGAATTCAAAACCTGGCTCGCGCACCAGGCGCAGCCCGCACGTCGGGCAGATTCACCAATGCTGCAGCGTGGCCGTGAGGCCTTCGTTTCCGCTGGGTGCGCTAGCTGCCATGTGATTCGCGGCGTCACGCCGCCAGCCCTGGCGAACGCAGCGAAGACTGACAGCAAGGATCCGCTTTCTGCCGATGTCCGCGGCCTGAGCAAGGCCCGGACTGCAGCCAGAGATAAACCGGTACCTGCGCCGGATCTGACCCATTTCGGCTCTCGCCTGACGCTCGCCGCAGGAGCGCGACCCAATACAGCAGGGCATCTTGGTGGCTGGATATCTGATCCGCAGGGCATCAAGCCTGGCGTATTGATGCCGCCAACCATGCTCGAGCCCGGCGAACTGACCGCCTTGATCGGCTATTTGCAAAGCCTGCGGTGAAGTTAACCCGCTGCTGACAGAACAAGGACCGCACGTGACCCAAGCGACAGCCAACATGCCCGGATCCACATCCTCAGCGCATTCGGATCAGGCCACCGCCGAGCTGGACCAGACCTGGGCGTCCCCACCCGGGTTTATCGGCTGGTTCACCCACGTCAATCACCGCAAGATCGGCTTCCGCTTCATTATTACCTCGCTGGTCTTCTTCGCGCTGGCCGGGGTGCTGGCGCTGCTGATGCGTTTGCAGCTGATTACGCCGGAGAACAGCCTCATCGGGCCCGAGCTCTTCAACCAGCTATTCACCATGCACGGCACCACCATGATGTTCTTCTTTGCGGTGCCGATCATGGAGGGGCTGGGCATCTATCTGGTGCCATTGATGATCGGAACGCGGGATATGTGTTTCCCGCGTCTGAACGCCTTCGGCTATTACGTGTATCTCATCGCCGGTATCGTTCTCTACTTGTCGTTGTTCCTCGGCATGGCACCAGCGGCCGGCTGGTTTGCCTACGTGCCGCTGGCCAACAACATATTCTCGCCGGGCAAGGGCATGGATATCTGGACCACCATGATTACCTTCATCGAGCTGTCGGCACTGACCGCAGCGGTGGAGCTGATCGTCACCATCTTCAAGCAACGGGCGCCCGGCATGTCGCTTGATCGCATGCCGCTGTTCGTCTGGGCGATTCTGGTGATGTCTTTCATGATCGTGTTCGCCATGCCCACGGTGATGGTGGGCAGTATCCTGCTGATGCTCGACCGTACCCTGATGACCCAGTTCTTCGTGGTCGCCAGCGGGGGCGAGCCGTTGCTGTGGCAGCACCTGTTCTGGTTCTTCGGGCATCCGGAGGTGTACATCATCTTCGTGCCGGCCCTCGGCGTTCTGTCGGCAATCATCACTACGTTCACGCACAAGCGTCTGTTTGGCTATACGGCAATGGTGCTGTCTCTGGTTGCGATTGGCTTCGTTTCCTTCGGCCTGTGGGTACACCACATGTTCACCACCGGCTTGCCGCATCTGGGGCTCAGTTTTTTTACCGGGGCCAGCGCCATGATCGCCATACCCAGCGGCGTGCAGATCTTCTGCTGGATCGCGTCGCTGTGGGGCGCGCGTATACGCTTCGCTACGCCTATGCTGTTCGTCCTGGGATTCTTTGCGGTATTCGTGATCGGCGGACTGACCGGGGTAATGGTGGCGTCGATCCCCTTCGATATGCAGGTGCACGACACCTATTTCGTGGTGGCTCATTTCCATTACGTGCTGATTGGTGGGGCCGTGCTGCCATTGTTTGGCGGGATCTATTACTGGTATCCCAAGGTGACCGGCCGGTTGATGTCCGAACGGCTCGGGCGCTGGAGTTTCGCGCTGATATTCATTGGTCTCAATGCCACATTCTTTCCCATGCATCAGCTCGGGTTGGAGGGCATGCCGCGACGTGTCTACACCTATCTGGAAACCATGGGCTGGGGGAACTTGAACCTGTTCATCAGTCTCAGCGCTTTTGTGCTTGCGCTGGGTTTCGGACTGACCTTCCTGAATATGTGGATGAGTCGCTTGCGCGGGACGCCTGCCGGCCCGAACCCATGGGACGCCGACTCCCTGGAATGGGCAACCGACTCGCCACCGGCCAATTACAATTTCCGCCATATTCCGGTCCTGCGTAGCGGGACGCCGCTCTGGGACGACGCCATCGCCAATGAGCGTCAGTTTGTCACCGGCTTGCGTGATGACCGCCGCGAGGTGCTGGTGACCACACTGGTCGATGCTGAGCCGCAGGCCGTGGTGATACTGCCACAGCCGACTGTTTGGCCGTTTTTGCTTGCCGTGGCGGTGAGCATTGGCTTTATCGGAACGATATTCAGCCCATGGGGATTCTGGGTCGGTTTTTTCCTCAGCTTCTGGATGATCGTTGGCTGGTTATGGCCGCGCCGGCCGTGGCAGGAGAATTGACGTGCGCGAACGCTTCGTAATCGATGTCGGTGACTTCTCACGCTTCAATCCCGGCCGGCAAGCGCCGGTCTGGTGGGGCATCCTTGGGCTGGTAGTGATCGAGGCCACCGTCCTCATGGCATTTGTCGCCACCTATTTTTATCTGCGCCTCATGGCCCCCACCTGGCCACCGGAAGGAGTTGAGCCGCCGCCCCTGTTGCTGCCGTCAATCTCCGTGGCGCTGTTGCTCGGAAGCTCCATGACCATGCAGTGGGGCAGTAAATGCATCGAAAATGAGCAGTACAACCGATTCGTGATAGCGATGTTTGCGTCGGTGGGGCTGGCCTGCACTGTGCTGATGCTCCGTTGGCAGCAGTTCCAGGAGTTGGGCATGCGCTGGGACGAACACGTTTACGGCTCGATTGTCTGGACGATTACGGGCTTCCATTTTGTGCACCTGATATCGGCTGCGGCCGGCACGCTGGTCGTCGGGATCCTGGGCATCAAGCGTTACTTCAATCCGCAACAGAAGATTGGCGTGGTGGTCGACACGTTGTATTGGAATTTCGTGAGCCTGGTGTGGATCCCGCTGTATCTGGTCGTTTATTGGGTACCGAGATGGCTGTGACTGGGCGATTGGTAATCATGAGCGGAGGCTGTTGTGACTGACACGCGTGCCGATGTGAACAGCGGACCTGGTGTTCTCGCGCTGATTGGGGGCTGGGGATTGGCTCTTGCGGCGTGGGGCCTGCATCTGGCGATCAGCTATAGCATTGTCGAGTGGTACTGCAACCGGGGCGGAAATGTCGCTCCACAGAGCATATCGCTGGTCTTGAATATCGTCGCCCTGTGCATGCTGGTCATCGCCGGGGCTGGCCTGTACCTGGCCTGGCGCAATTGGCGTGCGGTCCGCCAGCTGGGGCATGAAGCCAGCAGTCGCAGCCGCTTCCTGGCCGCGGGCGGTCCGCTTATCAGCGCCTTGATGCTGGGCGTGATTGTCATGCAGAGCATACCCAACCTGGTACTGAGCCCATGCCAATGAGCCGTTTATGCCTGACGATGATGGTCGCGCTGGTGTCCATGCCGAGCCATGCCCATCTTGTCGGGCCGGCGAGCAGTGAGTTTCATTGGTGGCATGTGGACCCGGTTGCGGTGGCACTGCTGCTTGTTATGGGGGTGGCCTATGCAATCGGCATCAGGCGGCAGAGTCGTCGATCGCAGTCTGATGCTGCCGCATTCAAGCGCCGCCAGTGGTATTTCTGGGCAGGTTGGCTGACGCTGGGGATCGCCCTGGCTTCACCCCTTGATCCGCTGGGTGAGCAGCTATTTGCCGCGCACATGCTGCAGCATGAAGTGATGATGCTGATCACGGCGCCCCTGCTGATATTGAGCCGTCCCGGCGCCGCCATGTTGCGCGGCGTGCCGCGCATGGTTGGGCTCGGCGCGGGCGCGCTGTTGCGCGGACACGGTCTGCGCTGGTTCTGGGCCTGGCTTGCCACGCCGTTGGTCGCCTGGCTGGTGCATTTTGCGGTGCTATGGGGCTGGCATCTGCCTGCGCTGTTTTCTGCGGGCCTGGAAAATACCTGGGTTCATGCGCTGCAGCACCTGAGTTTTTTCTGGGTGGCTCTGCTGTTCTGGTGGGCGTTGGTACGGGCGCGCCAGAACGGCTCTGCGGTGGGCGTGCTGTATCTGTTCACCACCGCTGTACATGCCAGTGTACTCGGCGCGCTACTGACGTTCTCGCCTGAAGTCTGGTATGCGCCTTATCTGCGGACAGCGCCGGCATGGGGTCTGAGTGCGCTGGAAGACCAGCAGCTGGGCGGCTTGATCATGTGGGTGCCATCCGGGCTGGTGTATGTCGTGGCGGCTTTAATGGAAGTTGCCAGCTATATGCGCAACAGCGCCCGTCGCGCGGAGCAGATCGATAGTGCAAGAGGAGCCGGTCATGCGCAGCAGTAGGGCATTCGCGTCGCCGCTGCGTCGGCTGGTCAAAGGCACGCGCCCTGTGCGATCAGTAATGGTGCTGTTAACGCTCGCGATGCTGGCGGGCTGCCCGGATTTGCACTGGGGAACCGACGAATCCGAAGCGCAGGCGCAGCACGGCGCTCAGCTGACACGAGAATATGGCTGCGGCAGTTGCCACCTGATTCCCGGTATAACCGGGGCGGACGGACTGGTCGGGCCAAGCCTCGAATTGATTGGTCGGCGCGCCTATCTCGGTGGGGTAGTGCCTAACCAACCGGAGAACATGGTGCGCTGGCTGATGAACCCACAGGGAGCGGACCCGCGTACGGCAATGCCGAACCTCGGCCTGACAGAAGAGGAGGCCAGAGCCATTTCCGCTTATCTGGATACACTGAAGTGATTGGAACGAAATGACTATCTCGCGACGCAAGAAGCCGATTGTCTACGTAATGGCTACGTTGTTGGGGCTGATGTTGCTTGGCATCGTGGGCGGTTTGTTGTTCGTCTATCTGGGCGTGTACAACGTCTCGGCCCTGAAACAGCACACCCAGCCAGTGTATGCGGTAGTCGACAAAGCGCTGCGCGCCTCCATCAGTCAGCGTGCGGAGGAGATCAACGCACCGCCGCTGGAGGGTTTCGATTGGCAAGGCGAGGGCCTGCGGCTGCATCGGGACAATTGCGTGCAATGCCATGGCGCACCAGGCGTAGCCCCTGACGCATTCGCGCTGGGCATGACGCCGGTGCCGGCAGCCAACGCACGCATGGCACGCGACCGCAGTGCCAAGGAGTTGTACTGGGTGATCAATCACGGCATCAAGATGTCCGGGATGCCTCCTTGGAAGTATCGCCTGAGCGAGCAGCAGATGTGGAGCGTCGTGGCATTCATCAAGCAATCGGCGCATCTGAGCGCTGAGGATTATCAGAAGCTGGTTGCTTCCCTCGGCGCGCCGGAGCCCAGCCCAGGAGCTGCGGCCTCGCCTGCACGCGCATCAACCGGCGAAACGCCAGAGGAGAAAGGTTCTCTGGCAGTTCAACAATATGGCTGCGTAACCTGCCATGCCATTCCGGGCATTACCGGGGCGGTCGCGCATGTCGGACCGCCATTGGGCGGCATCGCCAACCGCGCATTCATTGCCGGGGTGCTACCGAATACGCGGGAAAACATGATCCGCTGGCTACGTTCACCGCAGGAGGTAGACCCGCTCAGTGCCATGCCCGCTTTGGGTGTGACCGAAGAGGACGCCGAGAACATGGCCAGCTTTCTGGCGACCCTGAAAAACAGGCGGCCCTGATCAGCGTACCTAACTATCGTGGCCGATAGCGTAAGCGATAGCTTCGTTGACATGAATCTGCGTCGTGTCATACAGCGGCACGGTGCTGTGTTGTTGTTGAACCAGCAGGGCAATTTCCGTGCAGCCCAGGATCACGGCCTGGGCACCGTTCGCAGCCAGTTCATCAATCACAGCGAGATAGCGGGTTCGCGACTGTTCCGTGACGATGCCCTGGCAGAGTTCAGAGTAGATGATGTCATGTACCAGGGCGCGATCCTGTGCTTCCGGCACCAGCACGTCTATGCCTTGGGCTTCAAGGCGCTCCCGGTAGAAGGCTTGCTCCATTGTGTAGCGCGTGCCGAGCAGGCCGGCCCGGGTGATGCCGTCAGCTTTGAGTACGCCAGCCGTCGCATCGGCGAGATGCAGAATGGGAATGCCGATGCGTTGCTGAATCGCTGGCGCCACTTTATGCATGGTGTTGGCGCAGATGAGCAGAAAGTCCGCACCGGCCGACTGCACCGCCACCGCAGCATCGCCGAGCAAGGCGGCGGCCTGGTCCCAGTTATCCTGCGCTTGCATCTCGGCGAGTTCCGCAAAGTCGATGCTATGCAGGATAATCTTGGCCGAGTGCAATCCGCCGAGCTGCTGGTTGATTCCCCGATTGAGGGCAGTGTAATAGCTTTGTGTGGATTCCCAGCTCATCCCACCGAGCATGCCGATTGTTTTCATGTAGGCTCCTTTTCATCAACGTCACGTTAGGCTTTTTGTCGAGAAAGACCAGCATAGTTCGGCAGGCGGCGATGTGGACTAAATTTGCCAGGCGCTACATGGATCGGACACGAGTCAGGGGAGCTCCAGCCCGCCAGCGTCCCGGTGCAACTGGCGCAGCAGATCACCCAGCTGACTGATGTTGGTTCGGGTTGATTCAAGCTCGGTGACCTGGTCAGGCGTCAATAGCCGTTGGACTCCTTGATCCAGCGATTGGAGCCTGTCCAGCAGCGCACGCTGCCGCTTGCCGCTGCTGTCTTCCAAGGCCTGCCATTCTTCCGGTTGGGGTAGCCCGTAACCGTCAGGGAGCAATTGCGCAGGCCGGCTCAAAAAACTGCTCTCTAGCATCGCCTGGCGCATCAGATCCGCCGTCTCGCTGAGATCGTGATCAGCCAGACGGTCAGTGGATAGATAACGTTTTTTCAGCTCGTGCCTGATTGCCAGAGCCAGGCGATGCAGCGCCGCTTGTTCCAGTAGCAGCAACGCCGCCGCAGTTCGGTGATCTGACTTGGCGAACCAGCGCTGGCGGTCTCGGGCGGGCCAGTCCAACCAGCCCTCCACTTCGCGTGGCGGTACTTGAAGCCGTTCGCGCACCACCGAATACATCCGCTGATAGCGTTCGCGATAGGAATCAAAAAACAGGCCTTTACGCAGTGCCTCGCTGCGGTTTTGCAGCACCGAGGTGTCGGCAAGGCCACGCGCTTCGAGGCTACGTAACAAGCCGATGGGCGTCATGCTATCGAGGTCGCGCAGCGCTCGATGGTCACTGCCGCTGCGCAACAGCTTCAGGGTCTCGACTGCACAGTTATTGGAAATGAAATAGTAGGTGCCGTCATAGCTCCAGTGCATTTCCGCGGCGCGCCTGGCCAGGCCAAGCTGCTGGGCTCGATCCAGACGCAGCGGGATAGAGCTCAGGCTGCGCAGCTCCTGTTTGGTGTACTCGTCCACGACCTGATTGAATGGCAATAGAAACAGTCGCGAAGGGTAGTTGCCGATCAAGCCATCCCAGCTGGAGAGCTGCACGTCATTGACGAAAGCTCGAAACGACAGCACCAGATGGTGCTCGAGATCAAGCAGGCAATCAGGCCCGCGTGGCCTGCCTGGCGCGCACATAACCAGACGCAGCATGCTGTGCCCCCAACGGCTTGCCCAGGCATCGTTTGGTTCGGCGAGCAGGTAATGCACCTGATAAATGCGCTCGGGGTCCAGCCAGCCCAGGGCGGGACTGGAAGCGTCAAGGCCGGCGTTAATGAACGGAAGTTCGCCGGCACAGTTGGATGGGAAGCGCGGTGCCCAGCTGAAATGACGTGCGAAATACGCATGAAGCGCAGGGCGACGGCAGCGGTATTGCGGGTCTGTCAGGAAATACTCCAGATTAACGGCTACGAATTCCCGTGGACTGGTCAGCTCGTAATCGTCAGGGGTGCGAGTCAGCTGGCGGTTTTCCAATTCTCTCTGCCCGCGCTCGCCGACCCGTTCCGGCCAGCCGGCCAGGTCAAGCAGGCGAGGGTCATCACTGAGGGTATATCGCCGGCTGACCTGACCACGGCATTCTGAAGGTAGCCCGATAGCACTAAGCGTGTCGTGCCGAACCTGGCAACGCCGCAGCAATTGCTGATAGTCGTTCGGCAAGTACATGCCACGATCGTAAAAGTGCGCGATTTCATGCACAAGGGTGGCGACTAGCTCGCGCTGCAGTGTGCCGTGTGTGCGGCCCGCCGGCAGAACGGCGTTATCGCCGGCTATCAGTGCTGACAGAAATCGGCGGTTGAGCTGCAACTGGCCGCCCGGGGTGGCGCGTCCGATGACTTCGGTGGGCAGGGTGGTTATCCATTCCACCTGTATCGGGCGGCCCAGTTGCTGGACCAGCTGAGGCGGCAGGATATTGCTGGTGTGTTCAAGCAATGTGCGGCTGGCTGCTGCTTCTTCAGCGGTGAGCGACTTATCAGCCAGCTGCCACTCAAGTGCAGCTTGTGCCGGGCTAGTGGCTAGCAAGAGTGCCAGACCGGCGCAGCGCAGAGCCAAACGGGCGAGGCGACTGCGCTGCAGCAGTCGGGCGCTACCCATGCCGATGTGGCAGATCAGGGTTCATTCAAAGTGCCAGGATGGCGGCGGCCAATTGCATATCAGTTGCTTCGAGTTCGGGCAGTGCGCTGCGAATATGCGTCAGGGCTGCTTCCAGGCGCACCCCGCGGACGTCGCCGTCGCTGCCCACGAAGCTTGCTGCATCTTCGCGCGCTTCCAGAACCACCTTGTCGTCACCTACCGAGGAGGTGATGTCGCTGGTCGCCTCAACGGTGTTGGCGAGCGATGAGCCGATGGCATCGGTGGTACCGATGAAGCTGCTGGCGGTAGCTGCGCCCGACAGGCTGAAAACACCTGCCGCAATAAACATGGTCAGACGATGCATGGTAATTCCTCGATTGATTAAGACGGATCAGGTCTGCGCCTGGTGCGCGTCGCGCTGCTCGCGCACGCTGCCCGTGAATCATACCCGTTTCGTCAAAGCATTCGAAACCTGACAAGCGAGACTCAGGCGCATCAATCAAGGGCGGAAGGGCAAATGCACATCACATTCAGATAACTGAAAAGCTGGGCGGCCAGGCCAGCTATGGCCATTTAACGTCAAGCGTTGACGACGGCCAGGTTGATCGTTGCTAACGACGTCACATTTATGAAAGACAGCTGTGTCTGCAGAGGGCGTATTTTTTATGCTACGCGATATGGATCTGCATCACGCATGAGGCGCGATGCTGGAAAAGGGCAGAATGGACATGGGTTCTAAACGGGTTCTGATAGTCGACGATTCGCGCTCGGCACGCCACGTCTTGAAACGCCAGCTAAAACAGCACGGACTTATAGTGGATGAGGTCGATTCGGCCGAAGACGCTTTGCAGTATCTTCTGTATCGAAGACCGCACGCTATTTTCATGGATCACACCATGCCGGGCATGGATGGTTTCCAGGCTGTGCGCATCATCAAGGGCAACCCTGCCACCGGGATGATCCCGGTCATGATGTACACCTCGAAGGAAGGCGGCGAAGTGTTTCTCGGCCAAGCCCGGGCGCTTGGCGCTGTAGGGGTGATTCCCAAGGGTATTGAGTCTGCCGATCTGGCTGCCGCGCTGGATTCGCTGAAATTGCTTGAGCCGGAGGAGGAGCCAGCACCCGTTCAGAAGGCAGCAGTCGAGACGGTTGCTTCGCCCGCGGTGGCGACTGAAACCGGGACATTGGGACGCGAAGCAGCAGAAGAGGCGATGTTCCGGTTTATGCGGCCGCACCTGGACGCGCACGCGCGTCGGATGCAGTCAATCGTCAAGTCGGAATTCAAAGCCATGCGCGAGTCGATCAAGCCAGCCAAAAACGCGCCGGTGCTGGAAATGTGGCCCGCAGCCCTTGGCGGAGCAATCGTTGGCGCCATGCTGGCAGCCGTGATCTTCGCCATTCTGTAGTCTGCTGCCGTTTTCCTGGTGACCAGGAAACGGCAGCACACCTCTGATTTCAGTTTCCGCTGCGGCGTAGCGCTTGCGGCGAAAAGTCCCTCGGGTTCATCTCAACGTCGAAATTGTACATCGGTTCGTTGTTATCCAGCCCGTCAGCGAAGTAGTCACCGGTCTTCAGGTGATACAGCGTTTCCAGCGTGCTGCTCACCATGGGCACCTCGTAGTAATTGATCGGGTGGCTTTCCTGCAGGCCAATCAGTTCACCATCCTTGTCACGCAGATCTACCGCAAGAATCTGCCAGCTGTCCTCGTCAATGTAGAAGCGACGGCTCTCGTATGGATGGCGCAGGCCGAATCTCAGCTGAGCGTCAACCACCCATACGCGATGCAGTTCGTAGCGCAGTAGCTCCGGGTTGAGCGCTTTCGGCTGGATGATTTCGTCGTACGGGATGCCCTGCTGATGCACGGCGTAGCTGTTGTACGGCACCAGCATTTCGCGCTTGCCGACCAGCGTCCAGTCATAACGATCCGGCGCGCCGTTGTATGAATCCACCACGTCTGCAGTCGCCAGTCCGCTGGTATCAGGCTGGACCGAGTCGTACGCAAGCGAGGGCAGGCGGCGGACCCGACGATTATCCGGACTGTAACGCCAGGCGCGGCGGGTAGTCAGCACCTGGTCCATCGGGTCCTGTACCACCAGAGCTGTGCCTGATAGCTTGGCTGGTGCGGTGACCACGTACTTGTAATACAGAAGCGTGTTATCCAGATCTGCTTCGGTCATGCCTTCGCGGCCGTAGACATAGAAGATCTGCCGGTCGCGCTTGATAAGGTTACTGTTGCCGTTGATCACCACGGCCTGGCTGTTGATGAAGTGATTCTGGTCGCCCTTGTAATGCAGGATGTGGTTCCAGATGGCTTCCATACCGTCCTGCGGGATAGGGAAGGGAATGCCGGCGGAGGCTCCGCTGATGCCATTGCCGTTGGACATGAGCTCGGCATTCACGGCGTTTCGGCGTGTGGCATCGTAGATACGCTGGGGAGCCGATGCGCTCCGACGAGTCGGGTAAACACGCAGATAGTACTCAGGATTGCGTTCAAGCAGATCAATCATGCCGTCGGGCAGCTGTTCGGCATGTTCCTGAATGTTCGAGCTGTCGACTCGATACAGTTCAGCATCGGTCTTGTAGGGGTCAAGGTGATGCATGCCAGGCTGGTAGCCAGCGGGTGGTTTGACACTTCCGGTCCATGCCGGAATGGTGCCGGCAGCATTGCCGGCTTGTTCAGCGCCGAGCGGCGTAAGATCGCGTCCCAGACGCTCTGCCTGTTGAGGATCAACCTTGGCGTGTGCCTGACCGATGAACACAGCCAGCAACGCAATGCCAAACTTCCTGTACATTAATTTCTCCTTTACGAACGTGGTTTCCGAACCGGAAAGCAGTGTTCGCCTCGACATGAACCGATTTGATGTGCTTCGAACGGATTTTGGATCGACCGTTTGGGGCGGATTGTATCCGGCAATTGCGGTGGATATTGGCGCGGCTACAAAAACCATACAAAAAGTTTCATTGGCTGTATTGCCAAGCCGTTGGGTAAAGCGTTTTTGCTATTACCCCATACGGGCGATAGCGCCCTGATAGCGGTCACGATTGTATTGCAGAGTTGCATTTTGGCCGCGCACACCGTCACAGATTCGCAACAAGGTATGTGCCTGTAACCGGCGCGTTCCCTATGCTGGCCGAAATAATACGTTATCAGGCAAATGCCTGATGCCAGCTAAAAAAGCGGATATGGCCATGGGTTCAAAACGCGCACTGGTGGTCGACGATTCTCGTTCGGCACGCCTTGTCCTGAAACGACTCCTCGAGCAGCACGGCATCATCGTGGACGAAGTCGAGTCCGCTGAAGATGCCCTCGAATATCTCATCTACACCAAGCCGCACGCGATTTTCATGGACCACATGATGCCCGGCATGGATGGTCTCGAGGCGGTCGGAATCATCAAGCGCGACCCCGCCACTGCGTTGATTCCCATCATGATGTACACCTCGAAGGATGGCGAAGAACTGTTCCTTGGTCAGGCCCGGGCGCTGGGCGCCGTGGGTGTATTACCCAAGGAAGTGAAGCCAGCGGATCTGGAGGTGGTGCTTGGTTCGCTGCGCCTGATTGGCGCTGGGGCAGATGAGGCCGACCAGGCGGAAGAGACCGCGGCGGCGCCGCAGCCTTCACGCACACCTCCGGAAATGAATAGCCTGGCGCGCGAGGCGGCGGACGAAGCGATGATCGAGCTACTCAAGCCGCAGCTCGAGCAGCAGGTCTCCAGGCTGCACCAAAGCCTGAAGTCGGACCTGCGACGCTTCTTCGATGAAATCCAGACGCCTCCGCTTGAACCGCCCGTCCAGCGCAGCTGGCCGTCGCTGGTGGGGGGCGTTGTGCTTGGCGCCTTGTTGATGATGTTGACCTACAAGATTCTTTTGGTAGACCCGGATGCTGCACAGGCCGGACCCGTCGCCGAACTCAGCAAGCCCGCTCCGGAACAGGGCAGCGTTCTGCTGGGTGCCCTGGCTCAACAACGTGGCCGTGCGGAGCACGAGAAGGAATCGCTGCTTCGCGGGCTCGAATGGGCACTGAACCGCGATGGGCAATATGCGCCGGACGAGCTCCCCTTCAACGACCGGCGTCTCAGCTTTGTCAGTGAGCTGATACAGATGTTGCACGGTGGCGGTTTCCAGGGCGTTATACATCTGACGGCGCATGTCGGCGATTTCTGTCTGGTACAGGACGACCGCGGCGAGATGGTCGTTGCGCCGGATGATTTACGGTTAGGGGACTGCGAGCTCTTTGGCGTGGAGGCGGCTCGCTGGGGCCGCAGTACAGATCTTTTCTCTGTGGGCTTCGCCAACTTTGCCAACCGGGAGCCTCTTGTCGAAGGCAGCCGTATTCGTCTGGTAGCGAAGCCTGCGGAACAACCTGACCCGCTGGTAGAGTATCCAGAGATGAGCGCTTTCATGCTCGCCGGAGAATGGAATGCGATAGCGCGACAGAATCAGCGAATAGAAGTACGCCTCGAGCCATAGATCGGGTGCCACCTGGCTCGACAGTTTTCATCTGGTAACGGATCGGAGCGAAGGTTGCACAGCCATACAACTATTGAGCGGATTGTCGTTATCGCCGCCGGGCAGATGCTCGCTTACCGGTGGATGACGACGACACGGCAGGTTTAGGCTTATCGCCAGGCTCATTCTCCAGCCAGTCTCCCAGATGAATCCTGCTGTTCCGCGCAGTGACTGGCGCTGGCTGGGGTGGCTGTATTGTTTGTTTGGGCTTTTTAGGCTTTTTGGGCTTCTTTTTGATCTGCCCACCCGTCGTAGTTACCGGCAGGCGATGATCGGGTTCGAACTGTGCTTCTTCACGACGCGTCAGGAGTTCACCGATCAACGACTCGATTGCAGCCAGATGCGTCACTTCATCGGCGCTTACTAGCGAGACAGCCTCTCCTGAAGCGCCTGCGCGTCCGGTCCGGCCAATCCGGTGAACATAGTCTTCGGGAACGATAGGCAGATCGACGTTTACCACCAGCGGCAGATCAGCAATATCCAGGCCCCGCGCCGCCACACCGGTTGCCACCAATACCTGAATCTCGCCGGCTTTGAACTCTTCCAGCGCCCGCAGCCTTGTGGGTTGCCGCTTGTCGCCGTGTATTGCCTCCACACGGGTGCCGGTGGCCCGAATTGCCTGTACCAGACAATCTGCTCCCTTGCGGGTATTCACGAAAGCGAGCACTTGGCCCCACTCGCGATCTCTCAGCAGATGTAGAAACAACTCGGTCTTGCGTTTGCGGTCCACCGGCACAAGCCACTGCTGGACAGTGCTCGCTGCGGCGTTGGGTGTGCTGACAGCGATACGCAGCGGATCCTTGGAGATCTGTGCGGCCAGCTGTTCAAGCCGCGCAGTAAACGTGGCGGAAAATAACACGGTCTGGCGTTGCCTCGGCAGAATTGCGATCAGAGCGTCCAGTTCGTCGGCGAACCCGAGATCCAGCATGCGATCAGCCTCATCCACTACCAGAACCTGCAATTGGCTCATGCGAATCGCATTTTGACGGTGTAGATCGAGCAAGCGGCCAGGTGTGGCTATCAATACATCTACGCCTCTGCGCAGGGCCATCATCTGGGGGTTGATAGAGACGCCGCCGTATGCGGCGAGCGTGCGCAGCGGTAGATCTTGACCGTAGGTCTTCACGCTCTGGTGTACCTGCTCGGCCAGTTCACGAGTAGGGACGAGGATCAAGCTGCGCACTGAATTAGCGCGCACCGGCGCACCGGCCGTCATAAGCAGTTGCAAGAGAGGTAGTGCAAAACCGGCCGTTTTGCCCGTTCCGGTTTGCGCCGTAGCGATCAGGTCCCGACGCTGCAGCATCGCAGGGATACTCTGCAGCTGCAGAGGCGTCGGGGTCTGGTAGTTCAGGCTGGCCAGTGTTTTCAGCAAAGGTTCAAACAGACCAAGCGTGTCGAAAGTCATCCGAAAACCTCAGGATCGGGATCAGCTTGCAGTTTACGCTCCCAGGCTTCCCGCAGTCGCCGTTTTCTCCCCATGGCTCACACTGATCGCTGTGGCACTATGGGCAAAACGATCGAACGCCTTGCCATCGGGGCGAGGCTACCGCTCAAACAGTTATAGACGTGATTTCAAAAGTTCTTTCCGACAAGGATCGGAAGACCATGGACAGCACGGCACTGCGAGTACGGCTTCGTCATAGAGGCCGGGATTGGTACAGGTTTGCTTGATACTGGAGCGCGCATGAGTGATACGACATCTCCTCGGTTTGGTTTGATTCTGATTGGCGACGAGCTGCTTAACGGGCGCAAGCAGGATGCTCACCTGCCGGCCATGATTCCGCGTTTTGAACAGCGAGGGCTTGAGCTGGCCTGGGTACGTACCATCACTGATGATCCTGAACTGATTACCCGCACGCTGACCGAGACCTTTGCCAGCGGCGACATCGTGTTCAGTTTTGGTGGTATTGGTGCTACGCCGGATGACCTGACGCGACAATGCGCTGCGGCTGCGCTGGGTCTGGATATCGTATTGCATCCTGAAGCGGAGGCCGAGATACGCGCTCAACTGGGTGATCGGCTCAACGCGCATCACCTGCGCATGGGCGAGTACCCGGCGGGCAGTCTGATCATCCCCAATCCGATCAACCGCATTCCCGGTTTCTCCATACAGCAGCATCATTTTGTGCCGGGCTTTCCGAAAATGGCCTGGCCGATGGTGGAGTGGGTGCTGGATCATCATTACGCCGACCTTCAGGCGCCGGGCGTCAGGGTCAGCCAGACGCTGTTGCTCAGCGATACCAGTGAAGGACCGCTGATTCCTGCTATGGAGCGGCTGCTCAGCGAGTTCCCGGAATTGCGACTGGCCTGCCTGCCCAACGCAGAGGGCAAACGCGAGGTTGAGCTGAGCCTCAAGGGTGAAGCGAGGCGGGTCGCGCAGGGAATGGATCGTCTTCGCGAACTGCTCGAGGCATCCAGAGCAGCGGAATAATCACATGCACCGGGCGACTCATCCGGATAGAGTGTGCGCCAAATTCAACAGATAGAGAGACGAGATCATGACCAGCCAACGTAGCCGCCGCCTCAGAAAAAAGATGCGCGTCGATGAATTTCAGGAACTGGGCTTCAATTTCACCGCGACGCCTCAACAAGCGCTGACCGACGAACAAGCCGATACGCTGATCGATGCTCTGATCGCGGAAGTCATTGCTCCGCGTGGGCTTGAGTTCGGCGGTTGGGTTGGCGGTGGATTCGTTTGCAAGGCCGGACGTGGCTCGGCGACCGAGGAAGATCGTGAAGCCGTTGTCAGCTGGTTGCGTCAGCGCCCAGAGATCGAAACGGCTGAAGCTGAGCCCCTGGTTGACGCCTGGCACTGAGGTTGCCCGAACTCGCGCAGCGGCGAGTAGTCTCTGTTAGGGTAGCTCTGAAGATAATTCTTCGTGATTTAAATCCTGACGGACGGATGACCATGCATATAAAGCGCTATCGGCACACCCTGCAACTGGCTGTCATTATGCTGATGACCTCACTGGTCGCAGGCTGTGGCATCAACAATATTCCCACCTATGACGAGCAGGTGAAATCGGCCTGGGCGCAGGTGGAAAACCAGTATCAGCGTCGTGCCGACCTGATCCCCAACCTGGTGGAAACCGTAAAAGGGTTTGCCCGTCAGGAACAGGAAACCCTGACAGCGGTAACCGAAGCGCGGTCCAGGGCGACCTCGATCCAGATCAGCGCGGACGATCTGGACGACCCGGAAAAAATGCGCGCCTTCGAACAGGCACAATCGCAGCTCACCGGTGCGCTTAGTCGCCTTATGGCTGTGTCCGAGCGCTACCCCGATTTGAAGTCCAACCAGAACTTTCTGGCTTTGCAGTCTCAGCTGGAAGGCACCGAAAATCGGATCTCCGTAGCGCGCCGCGATTATGTGAGTGCCGTACAGCAGTACAACACCGAGATTCGCACCTTCCCGGGACGGCTCTGGCACACCATCATGTATAGCGATATGCCGTTGCGCGAGAATTTCGAAGCGACCACCGAGAACGCCGATCAGGCGCCACAAGTGCAATTCGAATGAGCGTGCGCTTTTCCATTGTCCTGATAGTGCTGCTGTGGGCCAGCGGGCTCGTCGCTCAGGAGCAAGAGGGTGAGCTGAGCTTGCCGGAGCTGACCGGCCGGGTGGTCGATCAGGCAGAGATGCTCGACACTCAGGCGGAAGCTCGCATCACCCAGATGCTGGCGGGGCATGAGCAGGCTACGTCCGAACAGGTCGTAGTAGTGACCATTCCAAGCCTGGGCGGCCGCAGCATCGAAGAGTTTGGCGTTGAACTCGGCCGAGAATGGGGCATCGGACAGGCGGGTGAAGATAACGGTGCGCTGCTGATTGTGGCGCGTGATGATCGCCGCCTGCGTATCGAGGTTGGATATGGTCTGGAAGGACGCCTGACCGACGCGCAGTCGTCGATCATCATCAACAGCATTATCACACCGGCATTTCGTCAGGGGCAGTTCGAGCGAGGCATCGTAGAGGGCACCGAAGCGATAGTTCAGGTGCTGGGTGGTGATCCGCTACGCACGGCTGCACCTCGGCCGGGCGCCCAACAGCCAGACCAACCGCCGGTTGGCATCTTTATCCTGTTGCTGTTTATCTTCCTCGGTCTCATCGGTGGAGGTGGAAGAGGCGGCGGGGGACGTCGGCTGGGTACAGCGATGCTTGCTGGAGCCCTGCTTGGCGGCATGGGAGGCGGTCGCGGAGGCGGCGGTTTCGGCGGCGGTGGCGGCTTTGGTGGCGGCGGCGGTGGCTTCGGAGGCGGTGGCGCTTCTGGAGGCTGGTAATTCAACGATGGAAACGCGATGACTCTTCTCACCGAAAGTGAACAAAAACAGGTAGCCGATGCGATAGATCGCATTGAACAACATACGGACGCCGAGCTGGTGACCGTGCTGGCCGGGCAAGCGGATGACTACCGCTATATTCCTCTGCTCTGGGCCAGCCTGCTTGCGCTGCTGGTGCCCGGCACAGTGGTGTTTTTTACACAATGGCTGAGCGCTGGCTATCTGTTGTTGGCGCAGTGGGCCGCTTTTATCGTGTTGGCGCTGGTGTTCCGCATACCGGCCATCACCACTCGCTTGATCCCCTGTGCGGTCCGGCACTGGCGAGCCAGCAATCTGGCACGCCGACAATTCATCGAACAGAATCTGCATCACACCGATGGTGACACCGGCATACTGATTTTCGTATCCGAGGCAGAGCATTACGTTGAAATCCTGGCTGATCGCGGTATTTCTAGTCAGATCGACGATGCGGTCTGGGAGTCGGTCGTCGCGCGCTTCACAACGGATGTTCGTGAAGGCAATGTCCTGCAAGGCTTTCTGCGCTGTATCGAAGCCTGTGGCGAGCAGCTGCAACAGAAGCTGCCAGCGACGCATGAGCGCAACCAGCTGCCCAATCGTCTGGTTGTGCTGCACTGAAACCCAAGCGGAGACCCATCCTGGCTCTTCGCGAAAGGAACCTGGCGTAGCGCAGGCGCGCTACACCCCCAGGTAGGCACCCGTCATACTGCGCAGCCTAGTCCTGGCTGCGAATTAGTACCTTCACCGAAACTTCACGAACCAGACATCGACCCTTGCGAGAGTATCCTGACATTCATTTCGAAGGAGACTGACATGCTCGCTCGTTCATTGACTTTTGTGTTGCTGGCGACCGGCGTCATGGCTGCAGGCACAGCCTGCGCCAATAACGGCCCTTTACCCGATCGACATACTGATTTCGACGACGGTGGCCGGGGCTCGCACCATAAGGGCAAGGGCGATGAGGCGGTTCACCTCGGTCCGCGGCCGTTCTGGCTGGTTGACGATATGGACGAGGGTCCGCTGAAGCACAAGCTTCAGGCCTGCCGGTCCGGGCGTATGAAGCCCACCGACTTTTCCATCGGACACCGGGGCGCGCCGCTACAGTTTCCCGAGCATACTGTCGAATCCTATGTGGCCGCTGCGCGCATGGGGGCCGGGATACTGGAATGCGATGTGGCCTTCACCAAGGACCGTGAGCTGGTGTGCCGGCATGCCCAGAATGACTTGCACACCACTACTAACATCGTTGCCATTCCTGAATTGAATGCCAAGTGCACGCAACCCTTCGTTCCTGCAGATCCGGCCAGCGGCACGCCAGCTCAGGCCGAATGCCGTACCAGCGACATTACGCTCGAAGAGTTCAAGCGCCTCGAAGGCAAGATGGATGCTTTCGGTCCCATGGCGACCACGCCGGAGGAATACCTGGGCGGCACTGCGGATTGGCGGACAGATCTGTATGCGGCACGCGGCACCCTGATGACCCACAAGGAAAGCATCGAGCTGTTCCGGAAGCTCGGCGTCAAGTTCGCACCCGAGCTGAAAACGCCGGTGGTGGATATGCCCTATGAGGGTGATTACACGCAGCAGGACTACGCTCGTCAGATGATCGAAGACTATGTCGAAGCCGGCATCGACCCCGATCACGTCTGGCCCCAATCCTTCCTGCTTGATGACGTGCTGTTCTGGATCAACGAAACGCCGGACTTCGCCCGCCAGGCAGTGTTCCTTGACGAAGCGCCGCATACCGCCGAAACCACTTCGCTGGCCTATATGGAAAGTCTGCACGCAAGGGGCGTGCGGATTCTGGCTCCGGCAATATGGAAAATGCTGACGCTGGATGGAGCAGGGGAGATCGTTCCGTCGGAGTATGCGCAGAATGCGCGTGATGCCAGGCTGGAAATGATCGCCTGGTCGATCGAGCGTAGTGGCCCACTCGCAGAAGGCGGTGGTTGGTATTACCAGGGCATAAACGATGCGATCAACAATGATGGTGATATCTATACGGTGATCGATGTGCTCGCGCGGGATGTCGGCGTGATCGGTATATTTTCCGACTGGCCTGCAACGACGACCTACTACGCCAACTGCATGGGTTACAGGTAGGGTGAACGCAGCCGCTGGCTGACACCAGCGGCTGCATGGTCTTTGCCAGCGCTGAACGGTAACGCCGGGATACATTCCGGGTTCTATCGAATGGGGTTTTACCGGTAAGCTGAACTCAGAACCGTCGCCCACCGGGAGACGGCCCGATTCTGCTCCGTTCACGCTAGCTGATGCCTATGTCCGACAAATCCTTGCCTGCGCAG
This sequence comes from Pseudomonas sp. gcc21, assembly GCF_012844345.1. NCBI lineage: Bacteria > Pseudomonadati > Pseudomonadota > Gammaproteobacteria > Pseudomonadales > Pseudomonadaceae > Pseudomonas > Pseudomonas sp. gcc21. The sequence goes on from NZ_CP051625.1 coordinate 717,224, forward strand.
TCCGACAAACGCGCCATCGATCAGTTTATAAACCAGGTCCGCACCTTGCCCAAGGACGCTGCGGGACAGCCGAGGTTGATTTTTGCGCTTGACGCTACCGCCAGCCGCGAAGCGACCTGGGACCAGGCGAGCCACTTGCAAAGTGAACTCTTTCTGGCGACGCGGGATGTCGGCGGGCTGGCGATACAACTGTGTTATTACCGTGGTTACCGCGAATTCAAATCGACCCGATTCGTCCGCGATACATCCCAATTACTCGGATTGATGAACGGAGTGAAATGCCTTGGCGGGATCACCCAGATCAGCCGCGTCCTCGCGCACGCGCGCGACGAGACTCGCACCCAGCCGGTAAAGGCCGTTGTCTTCATCGGCGACTGCTGCGAAGAGTCAATCGATGAGCTCTGTCATACAGCGGGTGAGTTGGGCATGTTGCGCACCCCCGTGTTCATGTTTCAGGAGGGCAGTGACCCGCACGCGTCGGCCGTTTTCAGGCAGATCAGCAAACTGTCAGGCGGCGCCTACGCTCCCTTCGATCGCAGCAGCCCGCAGTTGCTGAAGGACCTGCTCGGTGCCGTGGCTGTTTACGCTTCGGGCGGGGTCAAGGCGCTGCGAGATTATTCCCAGCGCAGCTCGAACGAGGTCAAGCGCTTGACCGGGCAGATACGCTGATGGTCGCCTTACTGGTTCTGGTGGCGCTGTTCGGTGCGCTCGGTTGGGCGTGGGTTCGTAGCCAGCCGCCCGCCCAGCGCCCCCGAGCAGCAGCCATGCTGCTGGGGACAGGCGGTGTGCTGGTTCTGATTTTTCTCGCGCTTAGCGGTCGTTTCTATCTGGTGTTGGGGTTGCTCGCCGGCCTGCTGCCTTTGGCGCGTCGATTACTTCCCGGCCTGGTACTGGGGCGTCTATTCCGGGGCGGTATTCCGGGCATGGGTTCACAGACGCAGCCGAAAGCGGGCAACACCTCGAGGGTGGCGACATCGATACTGGAAATGACGCTGGATCATGACTCTGGCGACATGTCCGGACGGGTTCTTGCCGGACCGATGAGCGGACGAACACTGGCCGAGCTGGAAGAGGCTGAATTTATCGACCTGCTGGTTTTTTGCCGGCAAAGCGATGAGGATTCCGCGCGATTGCTGGAAACCTATCTGGACCGACGCTTCGGCGATTCCTGGCGAGAAGACGACCCCGATGCAACCGGTGAAGGCTCGCAGGCTAGACAAGAAGACAGTGGCCGCTCGCTTTCAGAGCAGGATGCGCTGGAGATTCTGGGATTGGAGCAGGGCGCAACGCGGGAGGACATCATTCAAGCCCACCGGCTGATGATGCAGAAGATGCATCCTGATCGGGGTGGGAGTACTTATCTTGCAGCGCTGATCAATCGTGCCAAGGACGTGCTATTGAAATAATGCCGGATACCCGTTCCGGTGAAGCGCATCCGCGCTTCACCGGGACAGGCAATAGCCGTTACGGCGTGGGTCCGATAACTGAACAGTTACCCTGACCAACATACTTCTTCAGAACCTTCCACTGCGGCTTGTCTGAACCGTCTTTGTTAGGTTCGACCGACAGCTTGTTCTTGCCCCAGGACGGACCAGCAGCCCAGTACGTCACAGGAATGCAGTTTTTCTGGAGGTAAGCCAGGGTGTTGTCCATCGCCTTCATCCATTTCGGATCACTTGGCGCACCCAGCTCGCCGATATGCCCACGCTTGTAGTTCTTCTTCAGCCACTTGACGAAGGGTTCTACGCGCTTGACGCCGATCATCGGATCGAGGTTGGAAGCAGGGCCTTTCTTATAGGTGCCACTGCCGTCGGGATCAAGATAAACGTGGGCAGAGAACACCAGGTTATCAATCGGATCGTCCAGGCTGAGCAACTTGTCGCCGTGCCAGTTCCAACGTTCAGCACTGGCGTAGGACATGCCTTCGATATAGATCGCGGTTTGGCGATCGTGCTTACGGATACCGTCGATCCCGGCCTGCGCTGCCTTGGGCCAGTACTTGTCGGCGCTACCGTAGGGCTCGTTCATGATGTCGTAGCCGATCAGCGCGCTGCGGTTACCCCAGCGTTTGGCGATGCGTTCGTTAAGATCGCGGAAGGCACTGAAGGGCACGGAGCTGGTGCCGATAGCCTTGTCGCGGTAGCGCGCATAGTTGTGCACATCCAGCAGAACATCAATGCCACTGGCCGCGGCATCGGTAAACAACTTGTCGATCAGACCCGCATAGCCCGGATCGAAATCCTTGTTCAGTTTGGGCTGCAAGCGTTCCCACTTGATGGGGAAGCGAATGGTCTGGATGCCCTTGTCGTTCCATGTCTCGAGCAATTTACGAGAGGGGAAAAAATAGTGAGTGCCTGCCTTGCCTGGCAATGCGCTGCTGGTGAATTCTGCACCGGCTATGTTCAGTCCAACCAGATCCACAGCGGCTGTAGCCACGCTGGTGGTTGCAAACAGGCCAAAGGTGACGGCTGCGATCCATTTGCCGACTGCTTTATGGGTTCTTGCCATACTGGCATATCTCCTGGAGCGCTGTGCACCTGCATGGGCACGCTTGCGCTTGCGTGAAACGAGGGAAGGGATTGCTTTAGATCGCATTACCGGCAGCTGCAACAAGCGGCCAGGTGCGACGGGGCGGCATCCTAGTGCAAGCGAGACGGATGCTCAATGCAGGCAGAGTGGGCAGGCTAATGGCACTCAGGTCCAGTTGAGTGGCGTTCGATTGGTAGCTAAATGGTGGCTATTTCGGCTGTCGTAGGCGAAGACTTCGAGAGGTCCCCCCGAAACAAGCGCAACGCAACGCGCCTACCTGAGATGGCGTCTGGCCGGCAAAATGCCGGAATGTTCGCCTTCGAGTGGTTCCGGGAGGAGGGAGACGCGCTGGTATTCCGACGAGTGGTGACTTACCAACTCGATCAGCCAGACTTGCTGGAGCTGTTGGAAGGGCCAGGGGATGCTTCGTATTCTTCCTGATAGGTCGCGCCGGCGTTCAGACAGTGCCTGACCCACGCTGAGTCAGGCTGAGTGTTGAACCATTCTGGCGGGCCGGAACGAATTGCGGCTGCGGCATCTTCGTAACGTTCAAATCGAACCGGTAAATGATATCCGGCGGACTGGAGCTCATCGACGGCGAGTATTCGCGTCCCGGGTCCGTCGGCGACGGTCCAGCCATCGTCCTGCATGAGTACTACATACAGACCGCGCTCGATCAGCTCCGCCTGATTGTAATCATTGGTGAACCGCAAGCCGGTCTCCCGTCTGTCAGTCGTTATTTCGATCGTGGGTGACGTCGTCCAGCTCACGGTCGTCGCGGGGCTCTTCGACATCTTCACCCACGTCGGTGTACGGAGTGGTCTCCTCTGCACCCGTGTCTGAACCCGGTACCGCGACGGAGCCACCGACGCCTTTGTCGCCCGGGGTTCCGCCGGCGTTAGCAGCGGGTGACTGATGCTCCATACTGGTTTCGGTGCCATGCTCGGCATCGTTGTGATCATGGGCGGAAACCGGCAGGCAGAGGCCTATCGAAGCGAAAGTGACTGCAGTGGCGAGTAATTTCAGAGTTGCCATTATTCTCTCCCTCGGAGTGCTCGTTACTTCGATAGACCCGATAGAGCGCCGAGCGTTCACCTTCAGCCCACCGTGCGTTGCAGGACAGAAGCCAATCGCAAGGTACTGTCACCCCCCGAGCGTCTGGTCCTGCATGCGGAACCAGGCGAGTGCTTCCTGAAAATGTTGCGGCTCGAAGTCCGGCCAGTATTGCTCCAGCACGAAAAAGTCTGCGTATACCGATTGAACCGGCAGAAAGCCGCTGAGCCTGCGTCCACCGCCCCAACGTACGATCAGATCCAGACGCGACACCGCGTCTGAACGCAGCGCGCCGGTGCGCATGCCGGCCAGATCCCATTCCCAGCCGTAATTGATCAACAGGTTGACCTTGATCCCTTCGCCCTGGCGTTCCCTGAATGTTCGAAGCTGCTCGGGAAACTGCGCGGAGCTCTCATCGCCCACCACCAGCAAAGCGGCGCCCCGGCGTGCCACCTCCAATGCAAAGGCCACCGACGCATCCCGGAACGCCTGCTTCTGCGTCGCGGGCCGCTTGGTATTGTCCTGCGTGAAGCAATAGATGGATGCCTCTTCAATGCCTAGTTGTTTGCACTGCTCGAATAACTGCAGGCCCGGCTCGATGCCGTATCCGTAGCCAGCTTCTTTTGCCATGCCGTGCTCGACGGCCCAGCGTCGGTTGCCATCCGGAATAAAGCCAACATGTCGTGGAAGTCGATTATTTGCCATGGCTCTAATGCTCCGGGTAGCCCCAAATGAAATGAGGTGATTAACGCAACGGATGAAATCAGATAATCAGAGAACGCGTAACGGCCATTGTTCAACGGCGACGAGGTCGTTAAATCAAAAGCTATCAGGTGGATAGCATCAATATATTTTGGTTATGAGGTTGTGTGGGGCAGGATAGCGTCCAGCTCTCATCAATCACGAGGATCAACCATGGGCATCATCAAACATATCATCCAGAGCATCCGGCCAACTCAGCAGCAGACCGCGCAGCCTGCTTCCGAGCACCCCAATTTCTGGATGTTCCAGTAAGGTATTCAAGGGGAGCCGCTGAAGGCTCTTCTGAGCAGTTCAGGCATCACCTCTCCAGCCGCGCCGGTGAGGTTGTAGGCGTTCTGCATGCGACTATCGACATTTTCCGGGTTGATGTGGACGACACTGGCACCGGCGGCCAAGGCCAGCGCGGGTATCTGGGCTGCGGGTTGCACCAGTCCAGACGTGCCGATTGATAGTAACAGGTCGCACTGACTGGCCTCTTCGAACGCACGGGCGAACACCTGCTCGGGCAGCGACTCGCCGAACCAGACCACGCCCGGGCGAATCATTCCGCTGCAGTGCTGACACCGCGGCGGGGCCAGCCGCCTGCCAGCGTCAGGCTCCTGCGGCTTCATGGCAGCGTCCGGAAAGGAAGCGCCGCAGTCAAAGCAGCGCGGCGCATTCAGGCTACCGTGCAGATGTAACACCCCCGCGCTGCCGGCCCGCTCATGCAGATCATCGACGTTCTGAGTCACCACCGTCAGTCTCGGTACCCGCGCGGCGAGTTCAGCGATGGCAATGTGCGCAGCATTGGGTTTTGCATTGCATACCAGCGTGCGCCGCCATTCATACCATCCCCACACCAGTTCGGGGTCGGCCATAAAAGCGTCGGGCGTCGCCAGCTGTGAGGGTTCGAAGCGCTCCCATAGCCCAGAAAGGCGGCCCCGGAAGGTCGGTATTCCGCTTTCTGCCGAGACGCCGGCACCGGTAAAGACCACGACTCTATTGGCGTTGGCCAATAACTGTGCCGGGATGTGATAGGTATCGGTCAACAGCTCTCTCCGCTCACTACTGAAGAATCATTTCTAGCCTACCCGGCATGAATCAGTCTTGCCATCCGAGGCATCAGCGTTTCTTTGGAATGAGCGGGGAAGTTCAGGGTGCGCGCGTTCACTCAGGCTATATGTGCCATTGCCTGTTGATCGAGACTGACCACAACGGATTGCTATTGATCGATACCGGTTTCGGCACGGCTGACCTGGCGCAGCCCACCAAGCGTCTGAGATTTTTTAAGCCGTGGAGACTGAACCTATGCGGAGCGCCCGGATAGACAGCCGATGGTTAGGCGTGCCTAGGCGCGGCGAGCGCTACTGAGCAGATATCGTTCCAGTTGAGAACTGCACCGCGAATTCAAAGCAGGGTGATTGAACTTCCTGCAACGCAGCAACACAATCTCTTCCCCGCTGAGTGCTCACCAAGCCGTTCTGTGAGGCGGCTATTCCCAACGCCGGCCTGATTCCCATCTTGCAGTGGCGTTGCTTCAGGCACGACACGGTGTTTCCACATGGAACGGATATCCTATGTTCATTGATTTCAAATCCCATCAATCCCGCTGCCGTGAGCCCCTGCTTCATCACACAACCGTTGCACTGGTTGCTGTCGTCACTTCGGTCCTGATTGCGTTGGTTGGCTTGGAAGGCGAGTCGGCGAGCGCCCGAAACCATTCCAGCCTCGCTGCAGAGCCGGATATTGCCTGGCCTGGCTCAGAGCCACCAGAAGCTGGTGGTCTGACCCGCTACGAAATCAGTATTGACGACCCTTTCCAGATTCAGGCGCCGATCCGTTTCGTATTCTGAATTTCACGCCTTGCGTAGTATCCTCGCCGGTGTCGCTAGATGATCCCAGGGAAGACCATGGCTACAACAGCAGAAACGCATCTGGATACCGGTACGCGCTATGGCCTCATCGCTCTGGCTATCGCCCAGGGTTATGCCCTGTACTTCCTTCACCTTGCGATTGAAGATGAGTTCTGGCCGGTCACCGAGCTGCCCTGGCTCAAGGCGCTCTATGCGGTCGCGATAGGCCTGCCGGTTTTTTTCTATCTGGGTGTGGAGCGGATAAAGGATCGGCGGAATCTTGTTGCGGGTGTGGGGCTGGCTGTACTGCTGTTCGGTCTGGGTTGGCATCTGGGTTGGGTCGAGGAGGGCGCAAGCACTTCGAGCCGGCATCGCCATCCGTTTACACCGGCCTTCGTTGTCTCGGTTAGCGTCGCGTTTTTCATACTGGCTATGCTGTTCAGAACCTGGGCCACAGATGACAGCCGGGGTTTCAGTTACGAAAGGATGCTGTACCTTTCATGGCAGCAGGCACTCACCATCGCTCAGTTGGGTTTGTTTGTCGGAGCCTTCTGGTTGTTGCTGCTTTTGTGGGGAGGTCTGTTCTCTGCCATAGGCATCGGTTTTTTCAAGGCTCTTTTCGACAGCATCGCTTTTATTTATCCGGTTACCTGGCTGGTAATGGGGCTCGGATTAGTTCTTATCCGCGAGCGCATTCGATTTATCGCCACCGTTCAACACATGTGCGAGGCGCTGATCAAAGCGCTGCTCCCACTGGTTGCCGGTATCATTTTGCTGTTCCTGGCGGCGTTGCCCATTACTGGCGTGCAGCCGGTATGGGACACCGGTAGCGCCGCGACGCTGTTGATGCTGCTTACTCTGGTGCTCTTGTTTGCCTTCAATGCGGTTCTGGTGAGCGGCGAGCACAATTATCGCCCGTCGCTGCGCTACTTCATTCTCGTTGCGGTTGCGGCGCTGCCGGTCAGTTCGCTGCTTGCTGCCTGGGCGCTGTGGTTGCGGATAGACCAGTATGGCCTGACCCTTGACCGACTCTGGGCCGCCGTCATTCTGCTACTGATCAGCGGCTTCAGCTTCAGCTATACCATTTCGATCATCTGGCGCCGGGACGGGGCGTTTGCGCTTATCCGCGCGGCCAATCGGTGGCTGGCCATTTTCGTCATTGGCGTGCTGCTGTTAGTCAATTCGCCCTTGGCCGACCTACGCAAATGGACTGCTGAAAGTCAGGCTGATCGACTTCTTGATGGACGCAGCGACCACTCCGAGTTCGATTATGCGCATTTGCGCTTCGACCTGGGTACCTACGGTATCCGCGCGCTGGAGCGGATTGAAAACAGCGAGCTGGCGCGCACTCATCCGGAAGTGGCTCGCCGTGTCAGCGCAGTCCGCAAGCAGGAGCAACGCTGGAGCCTGGAACCGGAGGTTGACCTCACCGATATGAAGGCCGTCGCGTCAATGCTGCACTCGGCTCACCCTCTGCCCGAAGAATTGTTGGCCGAAATTGCCCGGCTGCAAAAAGAGTGCATGAAAAGCGATGCGCAGTGCATGGCTATGCGCCCCGATCTTGCTTCCGGGCAGGTCCGCGAAATTGATTGGCTGGTGTTCAGAACAGGTCGGTACGTTACCGGATCAGCCTATAGCTTAGTGGACGGCCGATGGCAGCAGGTCGGCACCGTCAGCACCACTTGCAACGGGCGGACCGAGCGACCGGAGCAACTGATTCGTCTTGATGGGCCGTTTCTGGCCTACCGTAGTAACGACTGTTATTACACGGTGACGCCTACGATTGCAGCGCTGGAGAAGCTGGCGGGTCTGAAGAAGCGAGCTGAACCGGTTAGCCGCCAGCCTTAGCGTGATCCGTGGCGGTTATCAAGCGACGCATGCGTTCCATGACGTCCAGGTTATTGCGTTCCATCTCCTCCATGGCGGTGATTGCTTCTTCGTATTGACCTCTCCAATACGCGTCCAATGCCGCTTGAGCCTTGCGATGAACCGCGCGATGCGGCGCTTCAATGGCATTGAAATCACCGTCGAGACGAAACAGTCGGCTGCCTTCGCCCTGGTAATACCATTGGCCTAACCGGCACTCCGTCTCATCCGGTATGTCAGCCGAGGTCCGGTCTGATTGTCCGGATAGAACCTGATAGACCGTCAATTTGATTTCAAGCTCTTCAAGATTGGCTAACTCGATCTCGGCGAGAAAGGCGGCCTGTTCCAACGTCGCCGAGGACACCTGGGCCAGCTCAAGCAAGCCGTCCATTCGCGCCCGGGATGCTTCCGCGGAAGTACTGAGCTGCTCGGTTGTGCGTGCATTAGTCTGGCTTTGCTGCGTGGCATCGGTAACTCGATGGCGGATACGCTCTACCACGCCAGCTATGTCAGCCGACGATTGGTCAGTGCGCGCGGCGAGGGCACGCACCTCTTCAGCGACAACGCTGAAGCCACGCCCATGTTCGCCTGCCCGCGCTGCTTCGATACTCGCATTGAGTGCGAGAAGATTTGTCTGGTCGGCAACCGAGCGAATCAATTCAACCTGACGGTTGATAATCAACGCCTCTTTGTTGAGATTCTGCATTCCATCAGCCGTATCGTTCATCTGCTGATTGATTCCCGCCAGGCTGGCAATCAGCTCCAGCATCGCTCGGGCACTACTCGACGATTCGGTGGCAATCTGCTGCGAATCAGCACGCCGTGAATCGAGCAGACTGCTCAGACCCGCAAAGGAATCGCGCAGTGAGGACAGTGAATCGCCGAAACGTGACAACCCCGACATGACTCGCTGATTGATCCGCTGCTCATGCTGTAACTGTTCCAGCTCGGCCTCGAGATTCACATTGCGTTGTTCCAGCTCTTCTATCTTTTGTTGTGCTTGCCGTAGCAATTGCTGCTCAGCCGCAACTTTTCCTTTCAGGCGCTGGAGCTTTTTTCCTTGGAACCACATGTCTGAACCTCTGCGCGACAGCTCGGCGGGAAGCCGCTGCTAGTGAAATGATGGGACGATCGGGGCGAGGGTACCGCTTTGAACACCGACAGGAGAATAACGCTGAAGGGGTACCGGCCACCCGAAACCGGGCTTAGCGGTATCTAACCAGCGAACCAGCTCCCATTCCTGGGTAAGCGGGCTTGGCCTGCAGGCGTCGCGGTTGCAGAATCCCGTCGTGGCCAGGGTAGCCTGGCGTCAATGCATGGGCGAAGGACGGCTCAAGATAAAGGGAAGGGAATTCATAGTGGACCGAGCACGAAAAGCCATCAGGCTCAGGGATCTACCCGCCGAGATTCGCTTGCAGACATCCAGGCCGACCACCACCTGGATCAGTTTGATCAGCTGCGCCGGCGTGGCATTGATGATCCTCGGTGTGATCTCATTGTTCCTCGGTCCGGATCGCACCTATTACACCGAAGCGCACGGCTTCGATTTCGTGCAGTTCTTTCAGGTTTTTCCAGGTCGTTTGCTGTGTATCGGCATTGTTTTGACGGGAGCCGGATCCGCGCTGGATCACCAGGTTATAACCGCATACCGCAACGCGCTGCAGGATGAACTGGACGCTGCAATAGATATCGCCGAAGAGGCCATCCCCGAGGGATTTGTACTGGCAGTCGCGCAGAAGTCCGAACATCTCTATCGAATATCCCTGATCCGTCAGGAAACACCTGTCGCCGTTCAGCCAGTTCAGCAGCCGGTGCCGGCGGGTGAGCACTAGCGGATGGCATTGTGCACCACACCTGTCCGAATGACTGCGCTACGCAGGGTGTTGGCTGATAGCGGGCGGATGCTCACCTTCCGCCAGCCCCGCGGTATGGTTCGCGATCAGTGGTTGGGGTATTTCGCTTTCGGCCTGGGCGTTACGCTACTGACCGGTATCGGCCGCTATTGGAACAACCCGCGCGCCGAGCTCTGGCAACAGCTTGGTGTGGGTTCGCTGCTATATGTCGCGACGCTCGCAGTGCTGCTGCGTTTACTGCTTCTGCCGTTCCGTCCGCGAAACGGCTCTCTCCCCGAGCTACTGCTGTTCCTCATGATGACCGCGCCTCCTGGCCTGCTGTTTCTGGTGCCGGTGGAAGCGTTCCTGTCACTGCGTAATGCCCAGTTCGTTAATGCCAGTCTGCTCGGGTTCGTCACGCTATGGCGTGTCGCATTGCTGGTCTGGTTCATGCGGCGTGTCGTCGCGTTGTCCGGTCTGGCGATGATCGTTACATGTCTGGCGCTGCTGGTTTTCATTGCCGGAACCCTGACGTTGCTGAACCCCGAGCACGTAGCGGTCGGGTTACTCAGTGGTATCCGAACGGACCAGCAATCACCCAACGACATGAGCTACTCACTTCTTACATTGTTGTCGTTTAGCTCATTATTCGTCGTGCCTTATCTGCTGGTCGGCTATGCCTGGGCCTGGTATCGCTATACCCGGTCCACTTCGATCGTGCAGCCAGTACGCATAGGCGCTGACAGCAGGACTGTCCATACTAAAACAAGGAGGCAACATGCGTGATCACAGGAAACAGGCCCGGCCTCGTCTGGTAGCCGGCACCGCAACGCGTGCTTCGTTGCCATCGGTCTCCGATTGGGATGGCTATGGTTGCGCGGACGCCATGTACGAGGCTGAGGCCCGAAAACACGCTCGTTACGCCGTATTACGAGGCAAAACCCGCATGTCGGCGGCTATTACGGATGTGATAGGTGAGGAGCGCGCACGCCGTTTGATTACCGAAGCAATGGAAGAACTCCATGCCTTTGAAGCAAGCGCTGAGGGCTTCTTTGGTTATAACACCTGATTTGCCGCCTCCCCGGAAACCGTCAATCGGCTCTGGTGTGGTCGGCACCGAAACGTTCGCGTTGCATTTCCTGAAGGCGGCTGAGGGTTCGGCGAAAGGCAAAGGTGAGATGGCCTTCGGTATACAGCTCGGATAAGGGAACTGCGGCTTCGATATACAACGGGATGCGTCGGTCATAGCATTCATCGACCAAACCAATGAAGCGCCGCACGCTGTCGTCATGAATCGAAAGCCTGGGTAGCTCCCGATCACCCGCGATCACCCGACTAACACCGTCTTCAGTCCCCCGAGCGATCCGTGCAGGTCGCTGCGCGGCGCTGAGACAAGGAACACCGCTGAGCAGTATCGCCTCGAATCTATCGCACAGACCGATGAAATCAAGTGTCGACAGGGCTTGTCGACATAGCGCATCGAAACTGAACCAGGCGACCGACGGAGTATGCTTGAGCACAGGCACTTCGCGGTGACCCAGCTGTAAAGAGCCTGCGCTCGCCGGTGCGTCGCTGCTCAGCTGGTTGAAAATGTTGTGAAGGGGACCGGTGCTTGTCCCGTTGACGACCCAGTATCGCTGGTGCTCATGGCCAGCGCGCAAGCGGTGGTCAACCCCGCCGTCCACGCTTACCACGTGCATGTGTTGGTTAAGGGCAGCGATAGCCGGAAGGAACCGCTCGCGGTTGAACCCATCGGCGTACAGCTGATCGGGCGGCTGGTTGGACGTCGCTACCAGCACGACCCCGCGATCAAATACGAGCTGAAACAGGTTGCCTAGCAATATTGCATCGCCGATGTCGTTGACGAACAACTCGTCAAAACACAGCACTCGCACCTCACGGGCCAGTTCATCGGCAAGCGCATGCAGCGGATTGGCTGTGCCGTTCAGCTGAAACAGCCGCTGGTGTACCCAACTCATGAATCGATGAAAGTGCTGGCGTCGCGCCGGAACGGTCAGCCCTTGATGGAACGCGTCCATCAGCCAGGTCTTGCCACGCCCGACCGGGCCCCAGAGATAAACACCGGATACTGCCGTTGCATGGCTGGAATGTAGCGCCTGATGACAGTCGTCCAGCAATTGAACGGCTTGTTGTTGTGCAAGATCGATCTCGAAACCTTGCTGCCGAACGGCTCGCTGATAGGCGACCGACGGGGGGAGGGGAGCGTGCTGAGTCATTCGCCAATGGTGCCCGAATCCCGGCCGATCGGCCAGTCTCGCTGGCCGCCCGGCGATGCTCAGATACCGACGCGAGCCCCTATGACCATCTCACTGACCCAGCGCGTGAGAATCTTGGTATAGACCTGCTGACATCCTTCGTGGCTGAGCCCGTGATCCGCCCCGTCGATAATCCGGTGGGTCAAGGAGTGAGCGCCGACGAAGGAAGAGCGGTAGCTCATGATGGTCGCATGGGGCACGCGGTCATCGTATTGCGATTCCACTATCAATACGTCCCCTTCGAACCCGGCGCAGGCCGCCAGGGCCCGGTTATCTTCGGGGGTCAGGCGGCCGTGCCGATAATCCATCAATTTGACCTTGTCCAACGCTTGCTTGGGCGTCGTCCATTCATCGTCCCAATACAATGCCGGCACTCTGAGCGCGAGCCATTTGACCGGGCGCAGAGTGGTCAGAAATGCCGCCAGATAGCCGCCGTAACTGGTGCCGATGACTGCGATACAGGAGGGATCGACAGCCGGATGCTCGGACAGTTGGTCATAGGCGGCGAGCAGGTCCGCCAGGTTGTGCTCCCGGGTGACTGTTTCCTTTTGTACCTGCGTTGCAACATGGCCACGCATATCGAACGTAAGGCACACACAGCCCAGACCAGCGATGCCCTTGGCGCGCTCAAGGTCGCGCGCCTGACTCCCGCCCCAGCCGTGCACAAAGAGAATGCCAGGCATTTTCGATTCCGGCGCCATGAAGGTGCCGGCTATGTGTTGATCCTCAACCAGGATATCGATGGGGTCCTTGTTAGCTGTCATGGTTGGCCTTTACGCATTTGGTCAGGTAGCCGACTTCGCTGTCTTCACCGCTGTATACCACCGTCGCGTCAGCGGGGAGTTCAGCGTCTTTACCGTAGATCTCCAGCGTCGAGGTTTGCACTTGCGCGAGTGAGTGATCGGCGTTCAACATTTCGATCGCCAGGACCTCGGCGCTGCTCGCTCCGCCGATACGCCAGGATTGCTCCAATACACCGGTTACGCGTTCACCACGTTGATTGGTTCCTTCGGCGACATCGTAGTTACGGCGGGACAGAACAATCCCCGGCAGACTTTCCAGTGCGGCGCGTTCATATTGCTGTGCACGCTCCACAGCAAGCTTGAAAGAGTGCGAGAGGCCGAGCTTCTGCAGCTCGGGATAATCCCCTCGGACCACACGTAGATCCGAACCGCCATATACCAACTGGCCGGTATTGTCGCGGGTTAGCCGCTGCGTTCCGCAGTAGCTTCCCACTACGCCGCAGAGTCTTACCTGGCCTACGCTATACGTTATGACGTCGGTGAGGTTTTCTTCCAGAACCAGGCCCCATATCGCCAGTTCCGTCTCATTGATCTGATCCATGAAGTCTTGGAGTTCGGTCAGGCTGGTTATTACGCTTTGGCCTTTTCCCGCCCGCGCCAGGACCGGTTTGAGCCGTATTGGCCCGGCGCGGAGCATCTCTGCTCCCGCAGCAAGCGCATCCTTTATGCAGAATGCGCTATAGCCTGGCAGCACTGCATCTGCGGCGATGGAATGGAAGCGATCTGTCCAGCCTTCGGGTTGATATGTCGCGGAATGGTGTAGCGGGTGGGATATCGCTTTGGTGCCCATGAATGGCTGCGCCACCAGGCCACCAAAAAAATCGTTTTCGTCGCGAATGGCCAGTTTCTCATAGTTCGAGACGCCGACCAGCGTGTCCGAAGGAACGAAATAGGGTGGGGCGTCTGAAGATGCTGTGTCGGCGAAAATGCCCTGGTAGGGCAGGCCCAATAGCCGTGCGATCCTGGTCCCCAGGGCCTGGAATGTTTGTCGTTCATGCTCGGGTGTAGCTGTGCTCGAGAACAACAGAGCGACACCGGATTTACTGGACATGTTGGCTACTCCTCCGGCAGGGCTGTTACAGCCAATGTTAAATCGATTAGCCTCGAAACCTTACCGCAGCCACTGCTGCCCTGTGAGAGAACGGGGCCCCACGCTGCTTCGTTCACGCTGGTGCTAGTGACGTGATAAGCCTCAATGACAATCTCTCAATGTTGCGGCTGCGCATATCTGCAGCCGCACATGAAAGGCTAGGCCAAGTATGGGTCTTGGGCCAGCGGCGGTATCGTTAATATTTATTGCGGAAGGGTGAACACCACGACGCTGTCTCCGATGGGAGTGCCGAGGCGTGCATCTCCTCCGGAGGCAATGGCGACGTATTGCCGCCCCGCATGTATATAGGTGATGGGGCTCGCCTGTGCGCCAGCCGGCAAACGACCGTCCCAGAGCAAATCACCGGTACGTGTATCGAAGGCGCGCAGATAATTGTCCTGCGCGGCGGCAATGAAAGTCAGGCCGCTGCGGGTGTTCACTGCGCCGCCGACATTCGGTGTGCCGATACGCAATTTCATGCGGGTAGCAATGCCCAGCGGGCCTGCATCTTCAGCGGTACCGAGCGGTTGGCTCCAGAGCAGCTCTCCGGTACGCATGTCGGTTGCCGAGAGAAAGCCCCATGGCGGTGCCAGGCAAGGTACTCCAAGCGGAGATAGCCACATGGTGTTGTCGACACCAAACGGGGCGCCGGCTTGTGGCGCAATGTCCTGATCCGGGCGCGCACCACCGCTGCCCACCGGTGGGTCCAGCACCTCGAGGCGCGGATACAGCTTCACCCGGTCCGGTAGTCGATTGCTGCTGGTGATCAGAATCTGCTGTTCCGGATTGACCGATAACCCGCCCCAGGTCAGTCCGCCAAGGCTACCCGGAAATACCAGGGTGCCGTCGCCCTGATCCGTAGGCGGCGTGTATATTCCTTCGTAACGCATGCGCTTGAACTGGATGCGGCAAAATAATGCGTCCAGCGGGGTAAGTCCGAACAGGTGTTCTTCGGCAATCAGCTCGGGCTCGCGCCCCGGTGCGCCGGCAAAGTTGGGTAGACCCGTAGAATATTGCTGGGTTGGTGAGGTCCAGTCGCCCTCGACGGTTCTTTCAGGCGTGGCGCGGTCTTCAAGGGGTGTAAGGGGTTCGCCAGTGCGCGCGTCGAGTACGTAGATCGAACCGCTCTTGGTTCCTTGTAGCAGCACGCGCCGCCACTGTCCGTCAATTTCCATGTCGGTCAAGGTTGGTTGCGCACCCAGATCGTAATTCCACAGGTCATGGTCCACGGTCCGGAAATGCCAGCGGGTGTCGCCGGTAGCAGCATCCACAGCAACCACCGAGGCTGTGTATTCTTCTTCCTCTGCGCTGCGGTCGCCGCCCCAATGGTCATTTGCCGGGCTGCCGGTAGCCAGGTAAACCAGGCCCAGTTGTTCGTCCGCCGAGATCACGGTCCAGACATTCGGTGTGCCCTGAGGCCAGGTTTCGCCCGGTCCCAGGCGATGCCGCGGCCGATCGACGCGCTTGGCATCCCACGCCCAGACAAGCTCGCCGGTCGTTACGCTATAGGCACGCGTCACCCCTGAAGGCGCATCGCGGCGCTGGTTGTCGCTGACCTGTTGGCCAACTATCACCAGATCCCCGACGACAGCTGGCCCGGACGTGCTCGAGGCGAAACCGATCTCCTGGCTATCAAGTCCTTCACCCAGATCTACCGTACCGCTGTTGCCAAACGTGCGGCACTGCTCACCGGTATGCGCATCGAGGGCAATCAGTCGGCTGTCTGCGGTAGCCAGCAATACGCGCTGTGCGCACTGCCTGGCGTCAGGTTGAGCGCTGGTCGACGCATGATAGGCCACTGCGCGGCAGGCCACGCTCTGCATGGATTCCATGACGTCAGGCGAGACCTGGGGATCGAAGTGCCATTGCTGTTCCCCGGTCGCGGGATCCAGGGCAAAAACCTGGTTGCTGCTCGAGCAGACAAACAGGCTGTTGCCGATCTTGATCGGCGTGTTCTGGAAGGCGTACGCCACCCGCGTGTTGGGTGGCAGGTCGCCGGTGTGGAATTCCCATGCCTGCGTCAGTTGCGCGACATTCTCCGGCGTGATCTGGTCTGCGGTGGAGAATCGTTGCCCGTGGTTGGTCCCCCCGAAGGCACGCCATTCCTCTGGATCAGTTGTCGATTCAATCGCCGTAGCCAGCGGTGCAGCATCGGTAACCACCGCCTGAGGCGGCGTTTTCGGATCGTCCGCTGAGCCGCGAACCAGATACCCGACGCCCGATACAAGGGCAAGCAATAACAAGGGAATGCCCAGAATCATCGCCGCCAACCCGTGGTCCGAACGGCGCGAAGGCTCCCCGCTAATGAACGCAAGCGCCAACACCATCGCCAGCAGCAGGCCGAGATGCAGGCCGGTACGTCCGGCCAGATCGAAGCCCCAGGCGTGCATCCAGGCCTTGAGGTCGATTTCCCATAGGGCCCATAGGACCGTACCAATAGTGACCAGGGCGAAAAGCCCGACGCCTGCGCCATAACGGCCACTGAGCACCCACAGGCACGCGAGGGTGCCTGCCGCGCCGGCAACCGCGTAATAGAAGGAGCCGCCAAGCACTGCCAGCCATATTCCCGGGAGCGCCATCGAAAGGCTGACCAGCAGCGCCAGGAATGCCGCCAGCAATAACATCCATCGCGCGAGAAATGGACCGGGCTTGCGTTGCATCATTAATACCTCAGGCTTTATCCATGTGCTGCTAAGGAAACGCTGAACAATTCCTAGCATTCTCCGCGTGACCTGAAGCGTGCAGATGCCAGGCGTGCTTCGCAGTTAACGGCCGTAGCCCTTAACAAGAAGTACAACGCAGCAGGTGCATGCTTCAGGCCGCGCCCTTCGGGGCTTTCAGGCTGGCCCGCACTCGTCGTTGCGGTTTCTCGACAGGCCCCGGCATGCCTTCAAAACCGCGCCTCGATTGCGAACCAGCCTGAAAGCCAGAGAGCGCAAGGAATTATTCAGCGCTTCCTAAGACTCGATAGGTCGAGCTCCCTGTCGACACAGTCAGGTACTCAAAAATTCATAACGATGCTCAATGTTTTGACGCAGGTGGCATTTTGCAATGCTTGCATCGCAGCATAGCTGATGGGTGCGCATTTGCGGCGCGCCCGTGCCGGGGCCATCCGCGCCTGGCCTGAGTATTGCGAAGAACGATCGCAGCTCCATTCTTGTCGAAGCGATGCAGGCTCGCGCATAGCTGCGGTAAACACGATGGCTAATGGAGAAGACATGAACGAGGTGGCAGAGCGCGATATCCAGTCAAGACGGGCCGGCATTCATGCTTTGGGGTGTCTGTTGCTGGTGGGAAGTTTTCTGGCTCTGTCGCTGGTTATTGCCAAGTTGGCAGATGAATCTGGCGCCCCCCGCCTGAGCTTTCTGATGACGGCCCTGATCGCTGCCGCGTTGATCCTTTCCGGGCTCACTGCAGCACGCGGCCAACCCATGCCGGTTAACCGGCGTACCCTCGAATATGCCGTGGTGTCGGGCATCCTGTTTGCAATACCCAATGCTGTTTCCTTTCTCTCCGTACGCCATGTAGGCGCCGGCTTTGTAGCGCTGAGCCTGGCGTTTCCGGTGCTTGTGACCTGGCTACTGGCCGTCACGTTGCGCATGGAGCAGTTGCGCATGCTCCGTCTCGCTGGGGTCTTGCTTGGCCTGGCTGGCGGGGTAGTGCTGGCGCTATCCAAAGGCAGCGATGCGGAGGGGGCGTATGGCTGGGCAGCCTTGGTAATGCTGATGCCGGTGGTGTTGGCCTTCGGCAATATTTACCGCACCTGGCGTTGGCCGCAGAACGCTGCGCCGGTTTTCCTCGCGGCCGTGATGATGCTCGGTGGTGCGCTGGCCCTTTCACCCTTCGCGCTGACCCTTGAAGCCGGTCGCCTGAGCGAGTTGTTCGGTTCGGCGCGGGTTGTGATGCTGTTGCTGGCGGAAACAGCGGTATTCGCGGTGGTGTATTTCTTCTTCTTCGTCCTGCAGCGAATCGCAGGCCCCGTTTACCTCAGCCAGATTGGCCTGGTGGCTGCGCTGGTAGGCACGCTGATTGCCATTCTGCTGCTCGGCGAGGGCCTGCCTCCCAACTTCGGCGTGGCGGGCATCCTGATTATCCTCGGCACTATTATTTTTCACCGTGCGGCTTAGCTGATGTCGATTTCGCGGTTTCTGGTGCGACTGAGGAGAGCATCATCCATCCGGGATGATCGCAAGCCAGCGAGGATAATGTCATGTCATATGTTGACGGATTTGTCGGAGCGGTGCCGACTGCCAACAAGGAAGCCTACCGCAAACATGCCGAATCAGCGGGTCACGTATTCAAGGAATACGGGGCCATCAGCTTCGTGGAATGCTGGGGTGACGATGTGCCTCCCGGAGAAATCACGTCTTTTCCGATGGCAGTGAAATGCAAGGAAGACGAAACGGTGATCTTTTCGTGGATCGTCTGGCCATCCAAAGCCGTGCGGGACGAGGGCATGCAGAAGGTTATGGCCGATCCGCGAGTACAGCCCGACGTGAACCCGATGCCCTTCGATGGCAAGCGCATGATATTCGGTGGGTTCGAACCAGTCGTGGACTTGTAGGGGAGGCTGGCTCGATAGAGCCAAAACGAAGGTCGTCCACCAGCCATAAGGTTGAATGCATAAAAGGGCGTTCTGCGGCGGTCGTTACGCCGGCCGTCCGGTGTCTACGACGGCATCACATCTTTACCCACGGATCGAAGCCCTGGGACTACCCGTCCCAGGGCCATCTTTTGCGCTAGGTATCCTTCGGCGGAAGTTCACGCACGGGTCTGACTTCCACACTGCCAAGGCGAGCGGGTGGGATGTGGGTGGCGAGCTGCAGGGCTTCATTGAGATCGCGGGCGTCCAGCAGGTAGAAGCCGGCGAGCTGCTCCTTGGTCTCTGCGAAAGGGCCATCAGAAATGACCGTTTCGCCGTCGCGGATGCGGACAGTGGTGGCGTCAGTAGTGGGTTGCAGCGCTTCGCCAGCCAGGTAATTGCCCTGGTGGGTAAGTTTTTCGACGCAACCGACGCACTCCTGATTGAGGTCGTGCCACTCCCTTTCTGACATGCTATTGATCAGGCTTTCCTGCAGGTATACCAGGGCGACATATTTCATGGTTCTCTCCGTATCGTTGGCCTGGCTCAGGCGGGCTGGTTTATCAAGCCACAATTGAGCATCCAGCTAACGCCATAGCGATCGGTCAGCGTGCCGAAACCTTCGGCCCAGAAGGTTTTCTCGAAGGGCATCTGTACCGAACCGCCTGCGGCGAGTTGATCGAATATCTGCTTGCCCTGCGTCGTATCGGTGTATTCCAGCGCTATCGTCGAGCCGCCGGACGTTTGCCCGCAGCTGTCGCCGGCCATATCACTGCCCATAATCAGATACCGGCCGATGCGCAGCTGCGCGTGGGCGATCAGATCTCGGGTCTCGACTGGGAAGTCTGCCGCCATGGGCGTTTCTTCGAAGGTGAGCATGGCTTCGATCTCGCCTCCCAGCGTGTCGGCATAAAAGCCGAAGGCGTCACGGCAGTTCCCGGCGAATGCCAGGTACAGGCTAAGACTTTGCGGACGTCTGAGGCGTTGCTGCTCAAGGTCCATATGGCGATTCAGCGCTGCGCCAGGTGCAAAGTCCGCCAGCTCGTAATAGCGACGCAGTTCAAGTGAGACGTTGCCGTTGTTGTCCTGCACCGGCCACTGTCTGGCCCTCTCGAGGGCTTCTTCGGTGGAATCGACCTGTAGCACGCTGTAACCGGCAATGACTTCATTCTCGTCGAAGGGGCCTTGTGCCACGGTGGGTACCCCGTCGCCAAAATTGATTCGGTAGCCCGCAGAAGTGCGTGTAAGTCCATCCCCGGTCAGAAATACGCCTGCGCGTTGCATCCTTTCGTTGTACTCAGCCATGGCGTTGAGCATCTCCTCAGAAGGCATGATGCCCTTCTCGGTGTTGGCATCGGCTCTGCGTATCAGCATGAATTTCATGTTTGTCTCCCTGGTTGATTGTCACGTGCCTTGATAGTCGTACCAGGCAGGCGCAAATCGACAGGCCGACATGTTTATCCCAGGCTATCCAGCCGACGCTGCAGGAAACGGCGTTCCGGCTCCTGCCGGGTGAGGCCGATCGCCCGCTGAAATGCCTCGCGTGCTGCGCCGACATCGCCAGCGCGTCGCTGCAAGTCCGCTCTGGCTGCGTGAAACAGGTGGTAGCTTTGCAGCTCTGGGGCATCTGCCAACTGCTCCAACAGAACAAGTCCGGCTTGGGGGCCGTCACGCATGGCAACAGCCACCGCGCGGTTCAGTGAAATGACTGGGGAAGGATCGAGGCGGATGAGCACATCGTACAGTTCAGCGATTTCGCCCCAGTCGGTATCGGCTGCGCTTGCGGCGCGGGCGTGCTCCGCCGCGATGGCGGCCTGCACACTGTAAACACCCGGCTGAGGCATTTGCATGGCCGCATCAAGACACTGCAAGCCTTCCGCGATCTTGGCAGCGTCCCATAACTGCCGATCCTGTTCCTCAAGGGGAACCAGTTCACCATTGGACCCCTGCCGCGCAGCGCGACGCGAGTCCTGCAGCAGCATCAGCGCCAACAGGCCGTACACCTCGGCTTGCGGCAGCAGTTGACTCAACAGCCTGCCGAGCCGCACCGCTTCATCTGCCAGATTCACCTTGGTGACCGTTGCACCTTCGCTGCTGGAATAGCCCTCGTTAAATACCAGATAGACCACTCGCAATACGCTGTGTAGACGTTCCGAAAGCGCCTTGCCTTCGGGAACCTCGTAGGGAATCGCCGCATCGCGAATCTTGCGTTTGGCACGCACGATGCGCTGCGCAATAGTTGCCGGTTGCTGCAACAGGCTTCGCGCCACCTGCTCGGTGGTCAGGCTGCACATCTCACGTAACGTCAAAGCCAACCGGGTTTCCAGCGCCAGGCTTGGATGACAGCAGGTAAATATCAGACGTAACTGGTCATCATTGATGCTGCTGTCATCGAAGTTGTGCGTCGGGATTTCATCAAGCTCGATCTGCTGTTTCCGGTGCTGGCTGGCCGTCTGCCTACGGCGTATCTGATCGATACCTTTGTGGCGCCCCGCGCTGATCAACCAGGCGGTGGGGGTGTCCGGAATTCCCTGTTCAGGCCATTGCTGTAGCGCGGCGGCGAAGGCTTCATGCATGGATTCCTCGGCCAGCTCGAAGTCGCCGAGCAGGCGAATGAGCGTTGCCAGTACGCGGCGCGATTGGGTGCGGTATAGATGGTCAAGAAGGCTGGGAACGGGCATGGACGGGATCTGCGATCGGGTTTGCGCACCAGACAGGATAGACCGGTTTGAACCCGGTCGGAGTGACCCGTATCACTCCCGGGGGAGACGCCAGCGCGGGCACTGTAAATCAATAAGTCGCCCGCGCTGGTCTGGGGTTATCCGAAATCCTGTTTTTCCATCCATGGGATGATGCGTTCGAACGCCTTGTCGATATTTTCGAGCGAAGTCGAATAACTCAGTCGAATGGCATTGCTGCAGTGACTACCGAAGGTTTCACCAGGAATGGTGCAAACCCCGGTTTCCTTGAGCAGCCGAAGCGCGACGTTGGTGCCGTTTACGCCTTCGGGCAACGAGGGAAACAAATAGAACGCGCCTTCTGGCTTGTAACCGGTGAGGTAGGGCGTTTGCTCGACCAGTTCCACCAGCCGGTCGCGGCGTAGTGTGTATTCGGAGCGCATATGGTCAATAAAGGCATTGTCCCCATGCAGTGCGGCAACGCCTGCCCACTGGCAGGGCGTATTGGCGACGGTGGTCGTAAACATGTGGTAGCGCCGCAGTTTCTTGATCGCCGCCTGGCTGGCAATCATCCAGCCGATGCGCATGCCCGGCATGCTGTAGGTTTTCGAGAAACTGCTCATCACCATCACGTTGTCGATATCGCTGGCGCATGACAACACGGACGGATACTCCTTGCCGTCATAGATCAGATGGTCGTAGACCTCATCACTGATCACCTGGATATCCCGGTAGGCGGCTTCCTCGAGGATGGCTTCGAGTGTTTCCTTGGGATAGACCGTACCGGTCGGATTGCTCGGCGAGTTGAGTACGATGCCGTAGGTATGCGGCTCTATCGCGTCGATCACCTCCTGCGGATCGAGCTGATGGTTGTTCTCGACACGCGTTCGCACCTCGGTGACTTCGCCGCCGTTCATCCTTATCAACGGGGCGTACAGCGTGAAAGCCGGGTCCGGCACAATGAAATGCCGTCCGGGGGCCGAGACCGCTGTGAGGGCCAGATAAATAGCCTCTGTAGCGCCGGTGGTGACGAGAATATTTTCCGAGGTCAGTTTGCGCTGGTAGCGATCGCTGTAATACACAGCGAGGGATTCAAGTAATTCCGGCAGCCCCGCATCCATGGTGTAACCGGTCTGGCCCGCGCGCAGCGCCTCGATTGTCGCGTCGATGATGTTGGTCGGCGTCGGCAGATCCGGCTGGCCGATGGACAGGTGAATCACATCTTTCATACCTGCTGCCATGTTGACCATACGGCGAATGCCGGGAATCGGAATGGTCAGCAGCGCCGGATTCCAGATCGGATCTTCTGATTCGTACAGCTCGATGTCCATATTGCTCAAAGACATGTGACCTCCTGGCGCTCAGGCGCTGAACAACGATGGGCGACGGTCAGTCAGTGGCGCAGCCTGTTGGTAGGCATAACCGGCCTGCAATACCAGCGCGTCATTGAAGCGCGCGCCCACCAGCTGGAGGCTGATCGGCATGTTGTTGCTGTCGAAGCCGCAGGGCACGGCCAGGCCAGGTTGGCCGGTCATGTTGAAAGGGTAGGTAAAGGGTGTCCAGGTAGGCCAGCGTGTACTGGGCCAGTCCACTGGAACTTCGCGACCGGTATCGAAGGCGGTGAGGGGCAGGGTGGGCGTTAGCAGCAGATCATATTTCTGATGGAAAGTGGCCATGCGTTCACGCAGCGCCATGGATTCGTTCACCGCGCCGAGGTAGTCGAGCATGCTCAGGCGCGAAGCTTTTTCCGCGACGGCCACCAGTTGCGGGTCCATCAGCTCGCGCTTCTTCGGTCCCAGATCGCGCATGGCATTCGCAGCGCCGCCATAGAACAGATGTCCGAATGCGGCGAGCGGGTCGCTGAATCCCGGATCGACCCGGATTACCTCTGCACCCAGCTGCTCGAAAACTTCCGCAGCCTCGGCAATTGAAGCTTCAATTTCAGGATCCACGTCGACGTAACCCAGGTTGGGACTGAAGCCGATTTTCAGGCCCTTCACGCCTTTCTTGAGGTTGGCCAGATAGTCGATGTTGCGCCGGGGTACGGCGTTGGTATCGCGATGATCGGCTTCGCTGAGCACGTTCATCATCAGCGCACAGTCCTCCACGGTCCAGGTCATGGGACCGGCGTGGGCGAGGGTGCCGAAGGGGCTGGCTGGCCAGTGGGGTACTTCGCCGAAGGAAGGTTTGAGCCCGACGATGCCGCAGAATCCCGCGGGTATGCGGATGGAGCCGCCGGCGTCCGTACCCAGCGCCAGAGGTGCCATGCCCAGCGCGACCGCAACGCCGCTGCCACCGCTTGAGCCGCCAGCGGTTTTTTCCGGATTCCAGGGGTTATTGGTGGCGCCATCGATAGGGTTGTCCGTCACACCCTTCCAGCCCATTTCCGGGGTGGTGGTTTTGCCGATCGGCACGTAACCGTGGCGGGACAGAGCGGCCGTTGCGGGTGCGGACTTGTTCAGGGTGCTGGCCGGGTCTACGGTTTTCGAGCCTTTGAGCGTAGGCCACATCGGCGTGAGGAATACGTCTTTCACCGCCACCGGCACGCCATCGAGCAGGCCACGGGTTTCACCGTTCTGGTAGCGCTGTTCGGATTCACTGGCCAGGCCCAGTGTTGTGTCCCGATCCACCAGGCAGAAGCCGTTGGTGTGGGTATCTATCCGCTCAATCTGATCGAGCATGGCGCTGGCGGCTTCTACTGGCGACAGACTTTTATCCCGATAGCGCGCAAGCAGTTCAACAGCGGTCAGCTGCAGTATGTCTTTGGACATGATTGTTTCTCCCGTCGTCTTGCTCTACACGAAAAAACACGTCCTTCGACGGATGGGGCGTAGCCGCGCGATCGCAGCCCGCCTTCGCCGTATCAGCTCTTTTTCACCTGGTTGAAAAGAGCCTCTCCTTTTTGCCAGCGGTTGAAGTTGGCGACGAACTGCTCGCCGAGTGCCTGTTGCCAACCGATGAAATCGCCGGCCATATGCGCCGATATCATCACGTTGGGCATGTCCCACAAAGGATGGTCCTGCGGTAGGGGCTCCTGTTCGAACACGTCCAGTGCTGCGCCTGCAATGTCGCCCTCTTGCAAGGCAGCGACCAGATCATCGGTTACGACGATAGCTCCGCGCCCGACATTGATCAGCCGCGCGTGAGGCTGCATGGCCTGGAAGGCGCGACGATCGAAAAGACCCTGAGTGTCATCAGTCAAGGGTGCGGTGATCACCACGAAATCCGCCTGCGGCAGCAATTCGAGCAGCTGATCGTTGCTGACAACCGAATCAAAACGCGGATCGTCGCGGCTGCTGCGCGCGGTGCCTGTGACTTTCAGGCCCACCGCCGAGAGCAGTGTTGCGACTTCGCCGCCAATCGAGCCGGCTCCGATGATGAGCGCATGTTTGCCAGTGATCATCTCGGTGTCGCGGTGCTTCCAGCGGTGCTGGCCCTGCAGCGACAGATTCCCGAGGGTATCCTTGGCGAACATGAGTACAGCGCCCAGCACATATTCGGCGATCCCGCGGTCGAACACGCCGCGGGCATTGGTGATCTGAACATCGCTGGCTACCAGGGCAGGGAACATCAGCGCGTCGACCCCGGCACTGGCCGTGTGCACCCATTTGATACGGTGCTCCTCCGGCCAGCAGCGCTCGAGCACGCCGGTGCGAAAGTCCGTCACCAGCAACACGTCTGTGTCCGTCAACGCCGCGCGCAGTTCGGACTCTTCACTGACCGTACGCACCCGAACCTCGCTCGGCAGCGTTTCAAGCCCCGGCAAGGTTTCGTCCCCGGGCGCAACCAGTACCAGCACCTCGGTCATGGCTGGACCTCGGCCAGCGCCTTGGCGAAACGTCCGACTGCGTCGGTTACCTCCTCGGCAGTCACCACCAGCGGCGGCAACCAGCGCACAATCTGGCCGTCAATACCGCAGCGCAATAACAGCAGGCCCTGCGCTTCTGCGGCCTCGGTCAGGCGTAAGGCGACGTCGGGCATCGGCTCTTGCGGCCCTTTGCCAATCTCCATCCCCAGCATCAACCCCTTGCCGCGAATGGTAGAGATAATCGGGTAGTCACCCTGCAGTGCATGCAGCTGATCCCACAACTCGGTTCCGCGGGCAGCGGCATTCTCGATCAGATTCTCCTGCTCAATCACCCTCAGGGTGGCCAGCGCCGCCGCGCACGACACCGCGTTGGCGCCATAGGTGCCGCCCTGGGAGCCGGGTGCGCCCTTGGCCATAAGCTCCGCCGAGGCAGCAATGGCCGAGAGCGGAAAACCGCTGGCCAGGCCTTTGGCGGTGATCAGAATGTCGGGCTGGACATCGAAGTGCTGATGGCTCCAGAACTTGCCGGTACGTCCGTAACCGGCCTGGATCTCGTCACAGATCAACAGGATGCCGTGTTTTTTGCAGCGCTCGGCCAGCCCCTGCATGAAGGCGGTATTGGCGGGGTAGTAGCCGTACTCGCCCTGTACCGGTTCGATCAGGATGGCAGCGGTGTCCTCGGGGGCGGTCTGGGTCTTGAGGATATGGTCCAGCTCGCGTAGGCAGAACGCATTGGTCTGTTCTTCGCTCCAGCCGTAACGCCAGCTGTGCGGGTAGGGCGCAACCACCACGCCCGCCATCATCGGGTGGAAGCCGGTACGTACCTTGGTGCCAGAGGTGGTCAGCGAGGCAGCGCCCATGGTGCGGCCGTGGAAGCCACCGTTGAACACCACAATGTTGGCCCGCCGCGTAGCGTGCCTGGCCAGGCGCATGGCCATTTCTACCGCTTCGGAACCGGAGTTGCTCAAGGCTATCGAGTCGATGCCGGACGGCATCTTCTCGACCAGTCGGTCGGTCAGCTCAAGCATCGGCCGGTGCGTGACGGTGGTGTACTGCGCGTGGATCATCTTGCCGACCTGCTCCTGCGCCGCCGCGACCACCGTCGGGTGGCAATGCCCGGTGCTGGTCACACCTATTCCGGAGGTGAAATCGAGGTAGGCCTTGCCATCGGTGTCATAAAGCCAGCTACCCTGGCCATGGTCGGCGCAGACGCGGCTGGATTGCTTCAACAAGGGTGATAAGTGACTCATATAGAGACTCCTGTCGGGTGGACGGGGCCTGGGTCCCGGTGAAGCGGTAGCGACGGCAACGCCGCCGCGATTCGGTGTCAGCTGTTGAGGCGTTCGATCACGCCGGCGGTAATAGCCTGGCAGCTGCGTTGTTGCCCCCCTGCAGCATGCAGATCGCGGGCCACAGCGTTGCGTAGAACCTCGGCGGGTTCGTTGAAGCCGAGCCATTCGAGCATCATGGAGGTGGTCAATAGCATGGCCGCCGGGTTCGCTTTGCCCTGGCCGGCAATATCCGGAGCACTGCCGTGTGTCGGTTCGAACAGCGCGGGCAGCTCGCGACTGTCCGGATTGATGTTGCAGGATGGAGCCAACCCGAGCCCGCCGGACAACACGGCAGCAAGATCGGTCAGAATATCGCCGTGCAGGTTGCTGGCGACGACCACGTCAAATTCCCAGGGGTTCTGCACAAATTTCATACAGGCCGCATCGACTAACTGATGGGCTACCCCTATATGCGGAAATTCGCTGGCCACTTCCGCGAAGACTTCGGTATAGAGTTCTCCCCAGGTGGGCTGAGCGTTGCGCTTGGTGATCAGGCAGACCTGCGCCGGCGCGTGCCCCTTTTCCTCACAATAAAACTGCCGT
Source organism: Pseudomonas sp. gcc21 (assembly GCF_012844345.1). Classification (NCBI taxonomy): domain Bacteria; kingdom Pseudomonadati; phylum Pseudomonadota; class Gammaproteobacteria; order Pseudomonadales; family Pseudomonadaceae; genus Pseudomonas; species Pseudomonas sp. gcc21. The sequence goes on from NZ_CP051625.1 coordinate 744,209, forward strand.
GCCGCATCCCGTTGCGCCATGCGCTGCTCGGCACGCAGGAAGGCATGGCGTATCAGCCGCTCGGTGCCACGCCGGGTAAAGACTTCCAGCTGGGTCGCCACTTCATAGGGCGTACCCTTGTTCAAGCGGCCGCCCTGATTGACGTACTCTCCTTCACTGTTTTCGCGGATGACCAGCATGTCGACGTCCGCTGCCCGTGGGTCGGCCAGGTACCGCGGGGCCCCCGGCAGCAAACGTGCGGGTCGCTCACAGGCCCACAGGTCCAGCCCCTTGCGAAAAGTCAAAAGGGGCTCAAGCGAGATGCTGTCGGACAGCTTGTAGCGATTCGGGTCGCTGACCGGGCCAGGATCGCCCAGCGCGCCCATTAGCAGTGCGTCATATACGCACACCCGGCGCAGCGCATTGGCTGGCATCATCTCGCCGTACTCTTTGTGCCAGGCGGTGCTTGGCCAGTCGAGACGATCCCAGATCAGTGGCAGCGAGTAGGTTTCACGCAGTACTTCCAGCACCATTTCGGCGGCATCCATGACCTCCACTCCAATACCGTCCCCTGGCATCAATGCGATGCGGATATCGGATTGCTCGGTCATAGAATTTACTCCGTGCCCATGCAGATGTATTTCAGTTCGGTATATTCCTCGAGACCGTGTCGTGATCCCTCGCGGCCGAGGCCAGATGCCTTGACACCACCGAAGGGCGCCATCGGGTTGGATATGGCGCCTTCGTTGACACCCACCATGCCCGCTTCGAGCGCATCGGCAACCCGCCAGCAGCGGTGAATGTCGCGGCTGTAAAAGTAGGCTGCCAGGCCATAGGGCGTATCGTTGGCAATGCGGATGGCTTCTTCTTCTGTGTCGAAGGTCATGATCGCCGCCAGCGGTCCGAAGGTTTCCTCGTGGCACACCTGCATCTCGGTCGACACGTCGGAAATCAACACAGGGTGTACGAAACTGCCCTCGTCGCTATCGGGAGCGGGGCCGTAAAGGTGGGTGGCACCTTTATCAATCGCATCCTGATAATGCTGCTGCACTTTTTCAGCCGCCGCGCGGTTGATCAAAGGGGCCTGCGTGACGCCGTCGTCAAGACCATTGCCGAGCTTCAGCTCGCCCATTGCCTTGGCCAGCAGCGAAGCGAATTTCTCGTGTACGCTGCGTTGGACCAGAAAACGGTTGGCGCAGACGCAGGTCTGCCCGGTGTTGCGGAATTTGCAGATCATCGCACCTTCAACGGCGCGCTCGAGATCCGCATCATCAAAGACAATGAACGGTGCGTTGCCGCCCAGCTCCAACGAAACCTTCTGAATATGTTCTGCGCACTGGGCCATCAACTGGCTGCCGACGCCGGTCGACCCGGTGAAACTGAGCTTGCGCACGATCGGGCTGCTGGTCAGCACCTTGCCGATCATCTTCGAATCACCGGTAACGATGTTGAACACGCCCGGCGGAATGCCCGCTTCGTGGGCGAGTTCGGCGAGTGCGAGTGCCGTATAAGGAGTTGCCTCTGAAGGCTTGACGATCATGCTGCAGCCGGCTGCCAGCGCCGCGCCGGCCTTGCGGGTGATCATCGCCGCCGGGAAATTCCACGGCGTTATGGCTGCCGTGACGCCCACCGGCTGGCGGGTGACGATAATGTGCTGGCCAGGTTTGGCACCGGGGATGGTTTCGCCATACATGCGCGGTGCTTCTTCGGCAAACCAGCGAACGAAGGACGCGGCATAGGCTACCTCGCCACGGGATTCAACCAGTGGCTTGCCCTGTTCCATGGTCATCAGGGTGGCGATATCTTCCTGGTGATCAAGCATAAGCTGATACCAGCGCATCAGCAGATTGGCGCGCTCCTGGGCGGTGGTTTTTTTCCAGGAATCGAAAGCCGTCTGGGCAGTATCAATCGTTGATTCGATCTCCGCTGCGCTTAGTGATGGAATGTTGCCGAGATCCTCGCCGGTGGCGGGGTTGTCTACGCTGATACGGGCTTCGTTCTGGGCATCGACCCAGTTCCCGCCTATGTAACATTGCTGGCGAAACAAGCGTGGTGAACTCAAGCGGGAAAGTGACATCAAGCCTCCTGTTTTATAGATGCGTCACTGAAACGCAAGGGCTGCTGGCTCGCGCTGAGTCAACCAACCCTTGTCCCAGCGTAGGCAGGTTAATGAGGCTATGCAACCCTGGCTGCAGAAGCGCGTTCATGCGGGCTGAAACGCAGCGGCGAGGCGTCTGGAACAAGCTCTCAAAGCTGGTGTTTGTCAAGCAACAAGCACTTGCCTTTCCGGGGGTGGTGAGCCTGAATGGAGCAGGGATTAGTGAACCTGAGGATCACGATGGTCGAGGGATGTCGCTGTTATATGCATTGCGCGTTAGCGCCACGCCTTTTGAACAACAAGCGAGGGAGCACGGATATGAGTTTTAATTTCGACCAGGAGATCTGCCGCGAAGGCACCCAGTCTGTCAAATACGATGCGCGCAGGGCGGTGTTCGGCGGCGAGGATGTGATGCCGCTGTGGGTGGCCGACATGGATTTCGCTGCGCCCGAAGCGGTCACCCGCGCGCTGGTCGAACGTGCGCAGCATCCGGTTTACGGTTATAGCCTGTTCCCCGATAGCTTGTATCAGTCAATGATCGACTGGTTTGCTACCCGGCACGACTGGCATATCGAACGTGACTGGATACTCATGGCCCCCGGAGTCGTGCCGTCTATTCACGCAGCCATCATGGCCTTTGCCAAGCCGGGCGAGGGCATTATCGTCCAGTCACCGGTGTATCCACCTTTCTTCAGCTCGGTCAACAAGACTGGACGGCGGCTGATCGATAATCCGTTGCGCCTGGAAAACGGGCGGTATCGGATGGATATGGAGCACCTTGAACAATGCGCGGCGGCGGGTGCGCGGATGCTGATTCTGTGCTCCCCGCATAATCCCGTCGGGCGCGTCTGGGATGAACAGGAATTACGCGCAGTGCTGGCAATTGCCCGGCGCCATGAATTGATGGTGCTGTCCGACGACATTCATTGTGATCTGGTGTTTTCCGGTAAACGTCATCTGATGCTGGCCAATCTGGCGCAGGCGGGCGATCAGGTCGTTACCGCGGTGGCGCCGAGCAAGACGTTCAATGTACCCGGGCTGGGGCTGTCAGCGCTGGTGGTTCCCGATCCGGAGCACCGCAAGGCACTCAAGCAGGTATTCGAAACCCTGCACATGGAGCAGGCCAATCCCTTCAGTCTTACTGCGTTCGAAGCGGCGTATCGATGCGGCGGCCCGTGGCTGGATGCGTTGCTGAATTATCTGCAGGACAACCGCCGTTTCGTCAGCGAATACCTGCACGAGCATATACCCCGCATCAGTCTGATCGAACCGGAAGGCACCTACCTGCTTTGGCTGGATTGTCGTGGACTGGGGTTAAACGATGCCGGGCTCAAGGCTTTTTTCATCAAGCAGGCCGGGCTGGGACTCAATCCCGGAATCAGCTTTGGCGAGGGCGGTAGCGGCTTCATGCGGCTGAATATCGGCACCCGTCGAACCAACCTGCAGCGGGCGATGGACCAGCTTCGCCTGGCGGTTGAAACAATGTCCTCCAAGTGACGAACGGTTCGCAAACCGCTGCCTGCGGAACGGCACTTTTCAAGCGGTACAGCGTCCTAGCGCTACGCTTGTAGCAAGAGCGTTGTGGCAAGTCGTTCCAGGAAAATGTTTGTTGAAACGTCGTGTTTCCTTTTCGTGCAATCTGCTTCACGCCAGCTGCTGACCGCCGGATAGGTATCCGGTTGAACACGGAAAAAAGGAAACACTATGACGAAGACCAATCTGGCGTGCTGGATGGCATTGGCGCTGATGACGACAGGCTGTGGCGGGGGAGGCGGAGGCGGATCGGATACACCCGATACACCGGTTGATACCCCAACGGATACTCCAGCTGATCCGCCACCCGTAGAGGATCCGCCAGCAACTGATCCGCCGCCAATCGATGAGCCACCCGCCGAAGAACCCCCTGTCAGCGACCCACCAGCGGGCGGCGGCGCGGTATCACAGCCAGCGCCTTCGATCGGCTGCGGCGGGCCGGCGCCGAAAGCGGGCGCCCGTACCATCTCTGTGGCCGGTATTGACCGGCAATACATTCTCGATCTTCCTACCGGCTACGATGCCAGCAAAGCCTATCCGCTAGTATTCAGCTTCCATGGTCGGGGGCGCGAGGCTGGCGAATATCGCGACAGCAACAGTCTCAAGGAAACAGTCGGTGACGCCGTGATACTTGTCCACCCTCAGGGTGTGCCCGATCCGAGCGCACCGGTTGAACCGGGGCGGGACAGTTGGGAGCGTACCGGGGATCGTGACATCGCCTTCTTTGACGCAATACACAACGAATTAACCAGCGAAGCCTGTGTTGATGAAGATCGCGTATTCACGACAGGCATGAGCATGGGTGGCTTCTTTGCTGCCCGGCTGGCATGCGAACGCGGTGATGTGGTGCGGGCATTTGCTTCGGCTGCCGCCGGGCCACCATTGAAAAGCGCCACCGAGTGCGTCGGGCGCGCCGCCGCCTGGACCGCCCATGATCCCCAGGACGAGTTGATCGATTACACAACCGATGGGCTGGCGCTTCGGGACTACTGGCTGGACGCCAACGTCTGCGGTGAGGAAACCCGCCAGTTGAGTGACGGTTGTGTTGAATACACCAACTGCGATGCGGGTTACCCGGCGCGCTGGTGTCAATACAGCCAGGCAGACAAGCCCTATTCCAATCATCACGAATGGCCGAGTTTCGCTCCTCGCGCGGCGGCCGACTTCTTTCTTGCACTTGACTGACCAGCCGTGGGAAAGCGGGCCGGCTGGCCTCGCTTTCCCAACCATCACCTATCGATAACGCTCACCGCCCGCCTATTACTGAAGTCGCTGCTGGAAAACAGCAAGCTCCCTGAAAGTGGCATTTTGGCAGTATCCGTTGAGCGAAAAACTCACTGCTGAAGTTGAAGTTCATCACAAGCCGAACGGTCAAGACTGCACTTTACAAGGGGCGGGGCGTCAGACTCGGCTGACGCTTGTGGCTTGAGCGTGCGAGTAAGTCGTAGTAGGAAAATGTTTCTTGAAAACGTCGTGTTTCCTTTCGTGCAGTCTGCTTCACGTCTGCTGCTGACCACCGGAATGTTCCGGGTGACTATAAGGGGGACACGATGACCAAATATAAATTGCTTTACTGTGTGGCGCTGGCGATTCTGGCGACGGGTTGTAGCAGCGGAGACGACGATGACGATTATGAAACCGCGCCTGATGTCATTACCGAACCTGAGCCAGGCGCAGATCCTGGCACAGACCCTGGCACAAACGCTGGCACTGAGCCGCCGGTCACTGGCGATCCTGCTCCAGCTGACCCGGTAGATCCGCCACCGGCTGATGATCCGATAGCCGAGCCGCCACCACCGCCAACTGCGGGACCCACGCCTGCAGCACCGTCCATAGGCTGCGGCGGACCAGCACCGCAAGCCGGTAGCCGGACTATCGCAGTGGGCGGGGATGACCGGCGTTATATCCTTGACCTTCCGACTGGCTACGATCCGGAGAAAGCTTACCCGGTGGTATTCAGCTTCCACGGACGCGGAGACGAACTGAAGGGAAAGGACAACAACTACAAAGCGACCAACGGCATAGTCGAAACCATGGGCGAAGCTGCGATAGTGGTCCACCCCCAGGGCATGCCGGTTCCCAGCGCAGCGGAATATCCCGAGCGTAGGAGCTGGGAGACCGTTGGCTCGCGGGATGTGGCCTTCTTCGATGCGATGTATGAAGAACTGCGCGGCGAAGCCTGTGTGGATGAGAACCGTGTATTCACCATGGGCATGAGTATGGGCGGTTTGTTCGCTTCTCGCCTGGCCTGTGAACGGGGCGATGTGGTTCGCGCATTCTCGGCCGTCGCTTCGGCGCCGCCGCAAAAGAGCGCTTCGGAGTGCGTCGGGCGCGCTGCGGCCTGGGCAGCACACGATCCGCAGGACAAACTCATTCCCTATACAGACGGGCTGGCCCAGCGACAATACTGGGTAGACGCCAACATGTGTGGCGAGGAGACGCGTCAGCTTGAGAATGGTTGTGTGGAATACACCAACTGTGACACCGGATATCCGGTGCGCTGGTGTGAGTACAGCCTGGCAGAGCAGCCTAACTCTAGAAACCACGAATGGCCTGGCTTTGCTGCGAGCCAAAGCGCGGCGTTCTTCCAATCGCTTGACTGATTTGAACTAAGCACCTGGGATGCGGGCCGCTCATGGCCCGCGTTCTGCTGTCAAATCGTCGCTGTACCGAATTGCAGCTCGGCCAAGCGTGCATAAAGGCCGTTATGTCTTACCAGCTCATCGTGCGTACCTAGCGCAACCAGGCATCCTTTATCGATTACCGCGATGCGATCCGCATTCTTTACCGTTGCCAGACGGTGGGCAATGACGATGGTTGTCCGGTCCTTGGTTAATCTGGGCATGGCCTGCTGAATAAGATATTCGCTGCGTGCATCCAGCGCGCTGGTTGCTTCGTCGAGCAGCAGAATCGGGGCATCGGTCAACAGCGCACGGGCAATGGCCAACCGCTGCTTCTGCCCGCCTGACAGACCCAATCCTGCATCACCGAGTTGCGTCTCATAGCCGTTGGGCATGTCTGCGATGAACTCATCGGCGTGTGCGGCGCGGGCAGCAGCCTCGATAGCCGACTCGTCTGCTTCCGGGCGCCCGTAACGGATGTTCTCGGCTACGCTACCGTAGAACAGTGCCGGGTTTTGCGAAACCAGTGCGAAGCAGGCGCGCACTTGTGCCGGGTCGAGGCAACGGATATCGAGACCATCAATGGTGATGCGTCCGTCGGTGACATCGAAAAAGCGTAGCAGCAGATCAAACAAGGTGGACTTTCCGGCGCCGGACGGCCCGACCAGCGCAAGCGTTTCCCCAAGGCGTATATCGAGGGAAAAACGTCTGATCACCGGCAAATCAGGGCGGGTGGAAAAGCTGAAATACACCTGCTCAAAGGTGATGCCCTGCGAAAGCCTCTCAGGTAATTGCAGCAAACCGGTCCTGGGTGCGCTGATTTCCTGTTTGGTACGCAGCAGCTCGACGATACGGGCGCCGGCGCCCGCGGCCCGTTGCAACTCACCAATCACCTCGCTAAGCGCGCCGGCCGCAAGCCCCACAATGAGGCTGTAAAACAGAAAGGCGGCCAGTTCACCGAGGCTGATCCTGCCGGCGATAACATCCAGTCCACCGACCCAGATCATCATCCCGATTGCGCCAAGTACCAGCACGATCACGATGGACATCAGCCAGGCGCGCTGACGGATGCGGCTTCTGGATACTTCAAAGGCTTGTTCGACGACGGTGCTGAAACGCGCCCGGTCCTGCGCCTGGTGATTGTAAGCCTGGACCGTCTTGATCTGACCGAGCACTTCACCGACATAACTGCCGACGTCCGCGACCCGGTCCTGACTCAGCCGTGAAAGCCTGCGCACGCGTCGACCGAAGTAGATGATCGGCGCAATAATCAATGGGACAGCCAGCATGACGATACTGGTGAGTTTAGGATTCGTAACCACCAGCAGGACGATGCCACCGATCAGCATCAGTCCATTGCGCAGAGCGATGGACAGCGTCGATCCGATCACTGACTGCAGCACGGTGGTATCAGCAGTGAGCCGCGACTGAATCTCTAAACCGCGGTTGGTCTCGAAAAAACCGGGATGCAGGTCAATGACGTGATCGAATACCTGCCGGCGGATGTCCGCCACGACTCGCTCGCCAATCCAGGACACCAGATAAAAGCGCGCATAGGTGCCGATGGCCAACGCCACTACCATCAGCAGAAAAACGCTGACACTCTGATTAAGCAGCTCAGGTGAGCCGGTGACGAATCCCTGATCGACCATCAGGCGAAGCCCCTGGCCGAGTGAAAGCGTGATCCCTGCCGTGAACACCAATGCGAGCAGAGCGCCTGCGACCCGCCAGCGATAGGGCGCGATGAAACGCAGAGCGAAGCCTAGTGTCTCGTACTGGTGAGGCCTTGACATGAGGGCTCCGGTCGAAAGTGGGATCGCTATGCTACCTTGAATCGAAACCTGCCGATAACGGGGCGCTACGGATTTGTTGACGATGTCCGCCGTAACTCAAAAGGCAGGATTTGATCCGCCCGGGATCCATCAGTGCAATGGTCTGTTGCAGGCATGCAGCAATTGTTTCTGTCATCATGATCGCTTTGGTTCCGGCTGCGCACCAGTCGGGGCTCGTCTCCGGAATACCCTATGCCGTTAAAGATACTTCTCATCCTGGGTGGTCTGAGTGCCTTTGGTCCACTCGCCATAGATCTGTACCTGCCTGCCTTTCCGGCAATGGCCGAAGTATTCGCGACGGACAGCGAGCACATCCAGCTGAGTCTTTCCGCCTACTTCCTGGGGTTAGCGCTGGGTCAGGTGTTCTACGGCCCGATCGCAGACCGCTTTGGGCGCCGCAAGCCCTTGCTGTTCGGTATCGGGCTCTTCTGCGCCGCGTCGTTGGCCTGTGCTCTGGCACCCACGCTTGAATGGCTGATCGCAGCGCGCTTCGCTCAGGCGCTCGGCGGTTGCGCCGGTATTGTAGTGAACAGGGCGGTGGTGCGGGATTTATGTGAGCCGATTGAAGCCGCCAAGGCGTTCTCGCAGTTGATGCTGGTAATGGGGGTTGCGCCCATCCTGGCGCCGTTGGCCGGCGGCTGGCTGTTGGCGTTGGGTAACTGGACATGGATATTCCTGTTCCTGACGCTCTTTTCTGCGGCGTTTTCCCTGGCAGTCTTTTTCGGGCTCAAGGAAACGCTGGCGCCTAGCGCTACGCCACCGGCCCTGTCCAGCGCACTGGGACGGTACCGCAGGTTGCTGGGTGAGCCGCTGTTCATGTTTCACGCGCTTACCGGTGGTATCGCGATGGCCGGGATGTTCGCCTATATCGCCGGTTCTCCGTTCTTGATTATCGAGCTGTATGGCGTAGCGCCCGCGCATTTTGGCTGGTTCTTCGCGGTCAATGCGTCCGGTTTCATTCTGTTCGCACAGGTCAATGGCTGGCTCCTGCGCCGTCATCCCCCGATGAAGCTGCTGCGATTTACCACCATATTCTTCGCCGCGTGCAACCTCATCCTGCTGGGGGTCGCGCTCTACCAACCGGATACGCTGTGGCCGTTCCTGCTGCCGTTGTTTGGCAGTGTGGCTGTGATTGCGCTGGTACTCCCCAACTCATCTGCGGAAGCCATGGCCGGGCAGGGGCACCAGGCGGGGGTTGCGTCGGCGTTGATGGGTACCATGCAATTCGTGATAGCGGGGATTACCTCTGCACTGGTTGGTATTCTGCATGATGGTACGGCGGTGCCCATGACGGCTGTCATGGCCGCGTGCGGGGCAGGTACCTTGGTGATGGCGTGCATGGCTCAACACACAGCGACAAAACGAGCCCGGGTCGCGCTGCCCGGCTGAAGTCGGTGAGCGCGACGGGGGCTAACGGTAACGGCGCTCGTATTGGCGGCGTTGCATCGGGCCCGAGTCATGCATCTGGGGTGGCCTGCGCATTTGAGAATTACCCGAGCCTAGCCGGTTTTCGCCCGCCCGTGGATTGCCTGGATGCGCATGCGGCTGCGGGTTATGCGGTCTGTGCTTACGATATTGCGAGGACCTGTCGTATCCGCGGTGTTGTTGGTCTGCCCGGTGGTGCCGGCTGCGCTCGTGATGGCGGTCCTGGTAGCTCGGGCTGAGTCCCGGGCGAGAATCCTCCGAGCTGAAATGCAGCCGATAACCGCTGGATTGCACCTGCACTGAGGGCGCCGAGCGATAGCGCTCGTGCGTCGCGCGGTAATGGTCAGGCGCGCGGTAATGCCTGTCGCTATAATAATTCGTCTGAGGCGGAGCGGCTCGATAATGTCCACCGTCGGCGTATACCGGGCTGGTCAACAAAAACCCTGTGAAAAGCGCCGGCAGGCACAGCAGCTGGATGACACGACAATATGTCATGGGCGGAACTCCCGGTGACGGTGCTGGATTGTAGACTGTGCCTGGGCAGCGATTCGGTGCATGACACAGCTATATCCATGGGACTGCGTTAAGCCGCAAAGGTCAATGTCAGCTGCGCGCTTTGTGACCGCCGGCGCGCCTAAAGAGTAACGGCGTAAGACAGCGGCGCCTTTGCCAGCTGGTCCAACAGTTCCGACTCTTCATCCAGACACCGCAGATCCAGAATCAGGCGCCCGTCGTTGATGCGTCCGATGATGGGGATTGGTAATGAGCGCAACGCTTTCTGAACGGATTGCAGGCTGCGGTTGGCCTCGCGCTTTCTCGCCATGGGAGAAAGCACCAGCGCCTGGCTGGGAAGTTGCTCGACGGGGAGGGCGCCGCTGCCGATCTGGCCCATTACAGGTTCCGAGGTCACGCTGAATGCTTCGCCTGCCCACAGCTGCATCGCCGGCCGCAGGCGTTCGGCCTGTTCGGCGATCTCCGCTTGTGGTCGACTTAGCCAGCGCAGGCTGGGCAAGTGCCTGGCGAGTCGATCGGGGTTGGAGTAGATGCGCAGTACTGCTTCCAGCGCGGCGAGGGTCACCTTGTCGCATCGCAGTGCGCGCTTGAGGGCATTCTTTTTTAGTTTATCAATCAGCTCACGCTTGCCGACGATAATCCCCGCCTGAGGACCACCCAGCAGTTTGTCCCCGCTGAAGGACACGAGATCCGCCCCGTTATTCAGGCTGTCCATCGGGGTCGGTTCGTAGGGCAATCCCCAGCGCCGCAGGTCCACCAGACTGCCGCTACCCAGATCCACTGTGTAGGGCACGCCATGCTCATGCGCGGCCTGCGCCAACTGCGCTTCGGGTACGCTGGCGGTAAAGCCCTGGATAACGTAGTTACTGGTATGCACTGTCATCATCAACCCTGTCCGGGCGTTCGCCGCCTCCTTGTAGTCCTTGAGATGGGTGCGATTCGTGGTGCCCACTTCGCGCAGTTTGCACTGGGCGCGTTGCATGATGTCAGGCACGCGGAAGGCGCCGCCGATCTCTACCAGTTCGCCGCGCGATACGATTACTTCCTTGCCGCGCGCCAAAGTGTTGAGCATCAGCAATACGGCTGAGGCGTTATTATTCACCACCGTCGCGGCTTCGGCGCCGGTGAGTCGACACAGCCAGGCCTCCACGTGGCTGTCACGATCGCCGCGCTTGCCCTTGTCCAGATCAAACTCAAGATTGCTGGCGCCGCGGGCGACGTCACACATTGCCTGAATGGCTTCTTCGGGTAGCGGTGCACGACCGAGATTGGTATGCAGGACAGTGCCGGTCAGGTTGAAGACTTTGCGCAGGGACGGGGTTAGCAGTCGCAGCAAGTGATCCTCTACTGCTGCGGCGAGCTGGTCCGTCTCGCACGGGCAATTATTCTGACGCAGTTGATCCAGCTCCTCGATCACAGCCTGTTTGACCAGTGGCTGACCATGATCTTGCTGTAACTGGCGGATGAGCGGCCAGGCGAGAACCTGATCGACAGAGGGTAACAGGCGGCGAATGTCTGCTTGCTGGTTCATGGGGCTCCGGCGTAAGGGTCAGTAGTGGGAGCGACAGGCGCTTCTGTATGTGACCCGACCTTAACATGGCGGTTCGATTCGCTGTGGTCCGGGGGAGTCGGTTTCGCTTGGGCAGATTAGCCGGGCATGGATCAGCCTGGTCGTAACGCAGGCGCACTACAACCCCAGGGTCGCCTTGGAGCAAGCTCGGCGAGAATGAAGGCTTTGAATATGAGTTTTGGCCTAGCGCAGGGGCGCTTCATCCAAAGGAAGGTGTATAAAAAACGCCGCCATCCCACAAGATGACGGCGTCTGTCAGTGCTGACTATGCAGGCGAGGCATCAACCTCCATGCAGGCTCAGGCGTCGGCCCAGCGCTTGAGGATCAGCGTAGCGTTGGTGCCGCCGAAGCCGAAGCTGTTGGACATCATCAGATCCACGGCCTGATCCAGCCGCTCGCGCAGGATTGGCAGGTCCGCTGCGTTCTCGTCCAGCTCCTCGATGTTGGCCGAGGCGGCCAGGAAGTTATCGCGCATCATCAGCAGACAGTAGATAGCTTCCTGTACACCGGCCGCACCCAGCGAGTGACCTGAAAGGCTCTTGGTCGAGCTGATTTTTGGAGCCTTGTCACCGAATACTTCGCGGATGGCCTTGAGCTCTGCAACGTCGCCGACCGGAGTAGAGGTGCCGTGCGTGTTGAGGTATTCGATGGCGCCATCAACGGTAGCCAGTGCCTGTTGCATACAACGGACAGCGCCTTCGCCGCTGGGGGCAACCATGTCGTAACCATCCGAGGTTGCGCCATAACCAACCACTTCAGCGTAGATCTTGGCGCCACGGGCCAGAGCATGTTCCAGCTCTTCGACCACAACCATGCCGCCGCCGCCAGCAATGACGAAGCCGTCACGCTTGCTGTCATAGGCGCGTGAGGCTTTTTCCGGCGTTTCGTTGTATTGCGTGGACAATGCGCCCATGGCGTCGAACAGCATGGACTGGGACCAGTGTTCCTCTTCGCCGCCGCCGGCGAAGACAATGTCCTGCTTGCCCAGCTGGATCAGTTCGGCAGCGTGACCGATACAATGCGCACTGGTCGCGCAGGCAGAGGAGATAGAGTAGTTGACGCCCTTGATCTTGAATGGGGTGGCCAGGCAGGCAGACACGGTGCTGCTCATGGTACGTGGCACACGATACGGCCCGATCTTCTTCACGCCTTTCTCGCGCAGAATATCCACCGACTCCATTTGGTTCAGTGTCGAGGCGCCACCACTGCCGGCGACCAGACCGGTGCGGAAGTTGCTGACCTGCTCTTCTGACAGACCGGCATCTGCAATGGCCTGTTGCATGGACAGATAAGCAAAGGCTGCAGCGTCACCCATGAAACGTTTGACCTTGCGATCAATGGCGGCATCCAGATCTATCTTAACGCTGCCGGAGACCTGACTACGCAGGCCCATTTCCTTGTACTCAGGGTTGAAGGTAATGCCCGGCTTGCCTTCTTTAAGGCTGGCAGCCACGGATTCGATATCCTGGCCAAGGCAGGACACGATACCCATACCGGTAATCACGACGCGACGCATAGTGATGATCCTCAGAAACTGTCAGTAGAAGTAAACAGACCTACCCGCAGACCTTCGGCGGTATAGATCTCGCGACCGTCAACGGCCATGCTGCCATCGGCGATGCCGAGAGTCAGGGAGCGATTGATGGTGCGTTTGATATGAATAGTATAGGTAACCTTCTTCGCGGTCGGCAGGACCTGACCGAAGAACTTCACTTCGCCGGAGCCGAGCGCACGACCGCGGCCCTCAAAGCCCAACCAGCCAAGATGGAAGCCAACCAATTGCCACATCGCATCCAGACCCAGGCATCCGGGCATGACCGGATCACCTTCGAAGTGACACGCAAAAAACCACAAGTCAGGATGGATATCCAGCTCGGCAACGATCTCACCCTTGCCAAAGCGGCCGCCGGTCTCACTGATATGGACGATCCGGTCGATCATCAACATGTTCGGGGCGGGCAATTGCGCGTTACCGGGACCGAATAATTCACCGCGGCTGCACTGTAGCAGCTCTTCCCGGCTGTACGCGTTTTGTCTAGACATAGAAGCTCCTGCTCATCCCCAATCGTGGGGCGCTAATGATTCGGCTTGGCGGTAATAATTGTGTGGGGCATCCGCCAGCGTAAGCTCAGACTGCTGACCAGGGGCGAAAGTCACACCATGTCAGACCAGAGGCGCTAGAGGATACTCGCAAGGCCCGCCGAGGACAAAATTTCTTGTCCCCGGCGGTAGCTGGATCAATAGTGAGTTCAGCGTCAGTCCAGCTCGCCATAGGTCGCCTGGAAGCTGTCGCGTAGCTCTCGTTTGAGCACTTTGCCGATGGCGCTGCGTGGTAGCTCATCAGTCAGTATCAGGCGGTTCAGCCGCTGGGTCTTGCCCACCCGCGCATTGAACCACTGCAGGATCTCTTCGGCAGCGGTAGTCGCGCCCGGGTTGAGTACGGCGTAACCCACCGGCGTCTCGCCCCAGCTGCGCGATTGCACACCAATCACGGTGACTTCCTGCAGATCCGGATGCTTGCGCAGTTCGGTTTCCAGATCGCTGGGGTAGATGTTGAAGCCGCCGCTGATGATCATATCCTTGCGTCGATCCATCAATGTCAGGAAGCCGTCTTCGTCGAAACGGCCGACGTCACCGGTGCGGATGAAGCGTTTACCGGTACTGTCGTACCATTCCGCTTCGGCTGTCTTCTCCGGTTTGTTCAGGTAGGCGGTCATCATGGCTACCGAGTGTCCGACCACTTCCCCAATCTCGCCGCGTGGCAGTTCGTTGCCATCCTCGTCGATCACACGCATATCGTGACCGTCCAGAGGCTTGCCGACAGTGGCGAGCTTGTCGGGATGCGCGTGTGCGGCAAGCATGCAGGAGCCGCCGCCTTCGGTCATGCCGTAGAACTCCAGCAGCCCACCGGGCCAGCGCTTGAGAATGTCGGCCTTGAGTTCCGCGTGAAAAGGCGCACTGGTGCTGAACTTCATCTTGAAGCTGGACAGGTCGTATTGTTCGAAATCGTCTCGCGCCATGATGCGCTGGTACTGCACCGGGACCAGCATGCTGTGAGTGGCGTGGTGCTCGGCGGCAAGCTCGAGATACTTTTTGGCGTCAAACTTGCTCATCAGCACCAGCGTACCGCCCAGGCCCAGGGTCGGCAGGAAGGACACCAGCGTGGTATTTGAATACAGCGGGGTCGACATCAGCGTGACGCAATCCGGGCCATAGCCAAACGCCAGGCCGCGCTGTATGTGGGACCACCGCATGCCATGCGATTGCACGATGCCCTTGGGCTCGCCGGTAGTGCCGGACGAATAGATGATATTGAAAGGCATCTCGGGCGAGAGGGTTACCGGTTGCGGCGCAGTGTCGGTCATCCACTCGGAAAACCCGTCGGCGGGGCGGCTGTCGTCCAGGGTGAACAAGGGTAGCGTTATGCGCTCCTTGACTCCGCCCAGCTCGTGGTCGGTATGTTGATCAACGAAAAACAGTTTTGCTGCTGAATCCTTGAGCATGATCAGCAGGCTTTCAGGAGTGGAGGAGGGGGCTAGGGGGGCAACGACGACGCCAGCGCGCAAAGCACCGATAAACAGGATGGCGTAATTGGCCGAATTGCTGGCGCAGATCGCAACGCTGTCGCCTGGCTCAAGGCCGTCACGTTGCAGAGAGGCGGCCACGCGGTTGGCCAACCGGTCCAGCTCTCCGTATGTGACGCGGCGATCATCCTGAATCAGTGCTGTCTGCTCCGAACGGTCACGTCCGTGTTGAGCGATCAGATCCGGCAGGGTGGTAAACGGAGACTCCAGGGTGATTGGCGAAGCGGCGTTGGCACTCATCGATTGTCAGGTCCTGTTTGATGATGGATGCCTTAGTTTCTCTATTAAATGGCCAAGATTCCATTGCCGCGTCCGCTGACCGCCGAACAGAATGATGCTCGATCAGTTCGGTAAATGCCGCTGCAAGAGCCAGGCATCGATGGCCTGATCCAGTGCGAGGGCTGATAGAGGTTTGCTCAGAAAGCCGCTCATGCCGGCTTGCTCACACGCCAGACGCTCTGAAGTCAGCGCACTGGCGGTCAGAGCGATGCAAGGCACCGGCGGCACATCATGCTGCTTGCAGTACTGCAGGTAGCGCTGATAAACGGCAATGCCGTCCATGTCTGGCAGTTGTATATCCATCAAAATGCCAGCGAACGCCCGCTGCGGATCAGTGAGCAGGTCGATAGCCTGCTGACCATTTTGCGCTGTTTGTACTTCGTGCCCCCTGTTGCGCAGCATGCCTTCGATAACCATCCGATTGACCGGGTTGTCCTCAACCAGCAGCAATGCGCCCGGGAGCGGATTGCTGCGTGGCGGTTGCGGCGGTGGCGCGCTGGCTAGGAAGGTGGACCGGTCAAAAGGCAGGCGCAGGATGAAGCAGGAACCTGCGTTCAGCTCGCTGGTTGCGCTCAGATCCCCGCCCATGCTGCGCGCAAATGTGCGGGCGATGGACAGTCCGAGCCCTGTCCCGCCGAACCGCCGCGAGGTGCTGCTGTCAGCCTGTTGAAAGGCTTCAAACATGCTTTCCAGGCGATCCGCTGCGATACCGATGCCGGTATCCCTTACTTCGCAATGCAGAATCACTTTTGCGGCTTCTTGCTCCCAGCGAGCTCTGACATGGATCTCGCCCTGCGCAGTGAACTTCAAGGCATTGCCAATCAGATTGACCAGTATCTGGCGCAGGCGGGTAGGGTCACCGGTCACATCGCTCAGTGCCGGCGGACCTTCAAGATCCGCAATCAGACGCAAGCCCTTTTGCCTGGCAGCGTATTCAAAGGGTGCAATCGCGCTGGCGAGCTTCTCGCGCAAATTGAAGGGAATGCGTTCATATTCGATGGTGCCGCTTTCAATACGCGACAGGTCGAGAATGTCGTTGATCACATCGAGCAGATGATGAGTCGATTCGCCGGCGATATGCACGTATTCCGCCTGCTCCGAGTCGAGCGCAGTAGTTTCGAGCAATTGCAGCATACCCATCACACCGTTCATGGGCGTACGTAGCTCATGGCTCATCATCGCCAGAAACGCTGATTTGGCGTTATTGGCCCGCTCGGCCTCTTCCCTGGCGGCGGTCAGGTCCTTGATGGCAAGGCGTTGTAGTTCGCGCGTCTCTTGAAGTTGATATGCAAGTGCGTTGATGTTCGCGCCCAGGCGGCCGATCTCGTCGTTTCCTTCACCGGTAAGGCGCGTTTCAAACCGGCCATTTTTCAGCGATTGAATGGCATTGCTCATATGGGTCAAGGGCATGGCCAGCTTACGGGCCAGGCGCAGTGCAAGGAACAGGGTGGCTAGCACAGCCAGGCCGGTAAAGGTGGCACTCCAGAGTATGTCCTCGCGCCGATCGCTTAACGTCTCATGGTTGAGCATTACCTTCACCTGGCCCAGGAAATCGTGCTCCGCATCGGCGCTCTCTGCGACATCCAGCATATGAAGTTCGTGATCCAATTCTATGCGCTGACGCAGAATGTCGGCATTGAACACCAGGTTGGCCGCCCCCGGTTGGGGATTTCTGGCTTTGCGAGGTAATCGGACCAGCAGCTCACCATCCCGGTCATACACTTCGATAGCCAGTACGTCGCGAATCTGCAGGGCGCCTGATATGAGGTTTTCCAGCGTAGCCGTGTGACCTGTTACAACCCCGAACTCCGCCGTTGTGGCCAGCTGTTGGGCAATCAGTTCGCCGGTTTCATACTGCTGGCGTTGAACGTCATCCAGCCGCGCATTGACGAAATACAAGAGTAAAGTCAGCCCGAGTATGACCGCAGGGGCGAGAGCGATCAGTAGCAGGTGGTTATGAATACTGCCCGGCTTGCAGTGGTTCACTGTCCGGTCTCCCTATTTATCAGCTGCTGCAATAGTGCGGCGTCATCAGGCGGCGGAAAGCCGAGAGAGCGAGCGACGTGTGGATTGGTGACGACGGAGAAATGTTTCGGGTAACTCAGGCCGGCAGGAACGCGCTCGTCCAGCAACTCACTGACACTGCGCGCCATATCGGCAGGCGAACTGAACGTGGTGCCAAGACCTCCAGCCGGAATGAACGGCGCGCTGGGCCCAATCATGAGCTTGTCCCGGGCATAGCTGGTCAGTAGCAGGGTTCTTAGGGTGTCGGCCCGGTAAATCGTCTGATCATCGATGGCCATCAACACATCGCTGCGCGAAAGGACGTCGATAAGAGGACGTGCAAGGTTGTCCTCTGCTTCAACTAGCTCGGTGAGCAATGTAAGGCCTGCGGATTCGGCCGCTTGCTGCCAGGCAGGCAGTTGTATGCGGCTGGCGTCGCTATACAGCAGGCCGAGCGTATCGATGCGGGGGAGAAGCAAGCGCGCAAGTGCTACCTGACGGGAGGGTTCAGGACTGGCGAGCAGTATATGACGCGAGCCGCGAAGCAATTCAGGCGGGTCGTGCTGAAGTTGTTCGAGTCTGACGTAGGTGGCGACGGTCGGTGTCTCGGGATGATGTGCCTGCTGCCACTGGGCTGCCCGCCATCCCATGGTCACTACCATGTCGGCAGATGTTGTCGATAGCGGCTCGCCAAGTATATGCATCAGGATGTTGTCGGCTGGCCGAAGCTGCCGCAGTGCGACAGTGAAATGGTCTGTCAACTCGGTGCGCTCGGGCGCTATTACCGTCAGGTTGGCGGCCCAGCCCGGGAGGGCAAGCAGCACGAGGCAGGTACATAGCAGCCCTTTCAGGCGCTTCACCTGCATAGGGCCGCAAAGGTAGAGAGAGCCATTAAACATCCTTGTCAATGATTCATTAGTCTGAATGGAGCCGCGATCATACGCTGCTTCCCTGCGCTCAGAAACTCAGTTGGGCGCTGAGATAGTAATGGCTTGGGCTGGCGAATTGATTCTCGGACCAGGTCAGGCCTTCGTCATCCAGCCTGTACTGCCAGGTCAACGCCAGATCCAGACTGCTGCTGCGGGTCAGCTCCAGTCGCTTTCCGGCCCGGGAGTCTACACGCTCGAAGCGCCGTTCGTTGAGCATATCGGCGCCGTAATAGATTAGGCTGCTGTCAAAGCCGCCAGGCCATTGCCGCAGCCACGCCACCGAGCCGCTGTTGCGCGGGGTCAGGCGCCGATCCAGTTTATGTGCCGCGGTAAAATCGATGTAGGCGTAGGTCAACCGAAGACGATCGGTTCGCGTTGCCTGCCAATCCAGTTGTCCCTCAGCGCCGGTAAAGCGTACGAACCCTGCGTTGCTCGGGACAAAGTTCTTCAGTTGCAGAGGTTCGCTCATCATATCGTCGATTTCCTCATGGAAAGCGCGGAAATCCATCGATAGAGCGAGTCGGTGGCTGTAACCGTTATAGCCGAGCTCAGCCGATCGCATGTGCTCCTGCTTCAGGTTTCCGGGTCCTTTCGCATGGGCATAGTAGGTTCGGCTGAGGGTTGGAGCCCCGCTCATGTTGGTCGGACGATAGGTCCAGGATGCGTGGTTCTCGTACATGTCCGGAGTACGTATCGCTTCCGAGTACACAGCCCGCAAGCTATGGCTCGGGCGGAGGAGATAGTGCACGGCCAGGCGCGGGGAGAATGAATAGCCGGTCAGCTCGCTGTCCTCAGCCATGCCGGCAGCGTGCAACAACCATCGGTTGTGGGGCCTGTATTCAATGTTGGCGAAAAGCTGGAGCGTCCGGTTGTCCACGACGCCGTTAAAAATGGTGTCTGAGCGGACCCGGTCATAACGCAGATTCGAGCCGAACACTGTGCGCAGCTGCTCGGTAAGCTGCAGGGTGTCCTGCAACTCAACCTCATAGCGCGTCTCCCTCATCGTATGGTTGATATCCCAGCAGACCGGGCCGGTGTCGAGTGACGCGTCATGCTGGGCGATGACCTTTTCGGCGAGAGGGAAGAGCGCTGCCTTATCACCGGGAAATAATGCCTGCAAGGCTTCGGCATCATCCAGCTTGCCACGGAAATATTTGTTCAGATGCCGCGCCAGTTGCGGATCCGCCTGATAAATCGTTTTCAGGTCAGGTGAGAATACAACCGGCGAGTCGCAGGCGCGCCATTGGCGTAGCCGTTCCATATGCTGGATGGAGGTACTCGCCTGCAAATTGTGGGTGGAGGAAATATCATTGCTCCAGCGCGCCGAGGCGAACCAGTTGCGATCGCGAGAATCCGAAGAAGGCGCATGCTCGCTGATCAGACGTTCGAAGGCAGAACCTTCCGCGCCGGGATAATCGGGGTTGCCGGGCGCCATGGCTTCGTAATCATAGTCAGCCTGACGGGAGCCGTCCGCAGCGCCCAGTTGCCACGCCAGCGTCTGGCTTGAATCGATATCCGTGGTGCCGGACAGCGTAAAAGCATCGCTGCGCTGGCTGTCGCGAGTGGACTCGCCATCTTCGTTGTGGTCAAACCCGTTATCGCGTCTTCCGGTGATGCTCAGTCGCATATGGGTCTCGCCTGCTTTGAAGCCATGGCTGCCGTAGCGGTCATCGACGCCCCGGGTGCCGCGGGTTACTTTCAGGCGTGTACCCAGGCTGCCGGCCGGATCACGGGAAACAATGTTGATCACACCCATCAGGGCGTTCGCCCCGTAGGCCGCAGTGTTCGGCCCGCGAAATACTTCGATACGTTCGATGTCATCCATTGCCAGCGAAAGTCCGGACCAGTCGATCGTGGCAAATCCGGGGCGGTAAATCGAACGGCCGTCCACCAGCACCTGCAGGCGGCGGGCTTCGCTTACATTGGTGCCATGGTAGTTGACGTTGACGGTGTTGCCCGAGTGGTAGCCAACCAGCATGCCCGGCACCAGTCTGAGCAGTTCGGGCACGTCCCGTGCGCCGCTTGCGCGAATCAATTCCCGGTCAATGACCGTCATGCTGCCAGGGACGTCAGCGGGCGCTTGCCTGAGCCGCGTAGCGCTGAGCACCGTCGGCAGCTCGGGGCTACCGAGCGGGCTGCTTTCCCTGGCTTGAACCGCACCGGTCATCACTATCGTCAATAAAACGACCAGACTACGAGTTTCGATCATGTCCTGAGCTGTCCTGGCTGTTTGAGGCGGCGCCATCATAGCGGCGAGAACAGGTTTTGCCACTCCCGCATCGCTGTTATCGTGCTGTGAACTTATAATGCCGTTTGTCATTTGAACAAAGGATCTTGCATGACTGAGCAAAAACAGCCGGTTTGCGTTCTGGGTGGGGGCAGTTTCGGGACCACTCTGGCCAATCTGATGGCCTCGCATGGGGTGCAAGTGACCTTATGGTTACGTGATCAGACCGTCGCGGACGAGATCAACCGCGAGCACCGCAACAGCCGATACCTGCCGGACATAGCGCTGGATCCGCGCCTGATTGTCACGACCGATCTGCATGCCGCATTAGCGTCAGCCAAGTTGATATTTCTGGCTATTCCCAGCGGAGCCTTTCGCAATGTGTTGCAGCAGATCGGGCCCGATCTGGCAGGCAAGGGCGTCGTCAGCACCACCAAGGGCATAGAGCATCCTGGCTTTCTGCTGATGAGTCAGATAGTTGAAGCCGAGGCGCCGGGCGCCCGGGTTGGCGTACTGTCGGGGCCTAACCTGGCCCGCGAAATGGCCGCTGGCGCGCTGACTGCCACTGTGATTGCCTGCCGGGACGAGACGTTGTGCAGTGAGGTTCAGGCGGTACTGGGCAGCAAGAGTGTCCGGGTGTATGCAAGCCAGGACCGTTTTGGTGTGGAGCTCGGCGGTGCGTTGAAGAACGTCTACGCCATCATCTCCGGTATGGCAGCAGCGATGGGCGTCGGGGAAAACACCAAGAGCATGCTGGTCACGCGGGCGCTGGCGGAAATGACCCGGTTTGCGGTCAGCATGGGCGCCAATCCCATGACCTTTCTCGGTCTCGCCGGAATCGGCGACCTGATGGTTACCTGCATGTCGCCGCAATCACGAAACTTTCAGGTTGGCTTTGCGCTCGGAAAAGGCCAGACGCTCGAAGACAGCGTGGCGCAACTGGGGCAAGTTGCTGAAGGGGTGAACACGCTTCGTGTGCTCAAGCAGAAGTCCGACGAAGAGGGCATCTATATGCCCCTGGTTGCCGGACTGCACGCTATCTTGTTTGAAGGTCAGCCGTTGGCTGATGTGATCGGTCGGCTTATGTCAGCTTCTCAGAAAGACGACGTTGAATTCTCCTCCTATGTTAATACCGGGAACGCCACGCTATGAAGCATGCCAAGACAGCCATTACCTCTGCCGATTTCTGGCTGCGCCTCCTCTATATCCTATTGTTTGCGCTCGCGTGGCAGATCACCGAGCTGCTGCTTGTCGTGGTAGTGGTGCTACAGATCGGCTCGCAGCTACTCAACGGCTCCTATGAGCCACGGCTGACCGGATTCGGAAATAGCCTGTCGCAGTATGCCTGGCAGATCGGCCGTTTTGCGACCGGCGCGACTGAGCAGAAGCCGTGGCCGTTCATGGAGTGGCCGGACCCCCAGGCTGAATGGCGCGTCAGCCGTGTTCAGCCGGTCTCTGCAGCCAGTGCAGCCAGTGCATCAGCTGCCGACGCGGGCTCTGAAGCGTCCGGCGACTCGTCCACTGGCCCCGTACAGCCATCATGAGGCTCTGGATACTTCGTCATGGTCAGGCCGAGGCGCAGGCGCCTACCGATGCTCTTCGTGAGCTGACCGAGGCAGGCCGGCAAGAGGTTCGTGCAGTCATGTCCCGTCTGGCCGGTGAGCCGCTTGAGGCTGTGCTTGCCAGCCCGCTGGTGCGCGCACAGCAAACCGCTGAACTGGCCTGCCAGATAACCGGCTATAGCGGCAAAATCAGCACCGTCGACTGGTTGGTACCTGAAACTGATCCGCGCATTGTAATCCGCCAGCTGGAACAGCAAACCGAGCAGAATCTGCTGCTGGTAAGTCATCAGCCTTTGGTCAGTCAGTTGATAAGCCTGCTGGTGGAGGGGCATCGACGCGGTCACTACCCGATGCCTACCGCAGGACTGGTCTGCCTTGATCTGGAGTACGTGGCGGCCGGTCTGGCGCAACGGGTCAAATGATCTGACATTCATCTGCAGAATCAGCGCGCTTGCCGCTGTTCTGCGCTTGTTTGCCCTTTTTGAGCATGGGATAGTGAGGTCCGAAACGCTTGGTCGGGTGATGCCATTCCTTGCTCATTCAGCACCTAGCGGTAATAACAAAAAGTCCACGAGGCCCAGCAAATGCCAGATCAGGTAAAACTGGCTGTTTCGTCCGCTCTCGAAAGCTTCTTTGAGCGGGAGCAGGCGCATCCGGACAAGATCTATCTGGTTCAGCCCCACGCGGACGCGAGCGTCGAGGAATTCACCTGGGCTCAGGTGGGCGATCAGGCCCGGCGGATCGCGGCTTATCTACGCTCGCTTGAGCTGGACTCCGGCAGCCATATTGCGCTTTTCTCGAAAAATTGCGCGCACTGGATAATAGCCGACCTGGCGATCTGGATGGCCGGGCATGTCAGTGTGCCGATCTATCCGACGCTGGACAGCGATTCGGTGCGCCAGATACTGGAGCACGCCGAGTGTCGGGCGGCTTTCATCGGCAAGCTGGACAGCTGGCAGAGCGTACGACCCAGCGTATACCCGGATATTCCCTGGCTCGCGCTGCCATTGGCGCCAGACAATGACGATTCGCTGTCCTGGCAGGGCCTGCTGAATAGCAACGAGCCGCTGACCGGAAACAGCCTGCCAGATCCTGCCGCCGTCGCGACGCTGGTTTATACCGCAGGCACATCGGGCCCGCCCAAGGGCGTGATGCTCAGCTTCAGCGCCATGTATCACGCGGCGAACAACTGGCTGCGTCTGTTCGTAATCAACGACACCGATCGGCTGCTGTCATACCTGCCGCTCAGCAATGTAGCGGAGCGGCAATTCGTCCAGATTGCTTCGCTGCTTGGTGGCGAGACGATTTATTTTGTGCATGGCTCCGACACCTTCGTGCGCGACATGCGCCGCGCCCGCCCAACGGTGTTTTTCGGTGTGCCGCGGCTCTGGTCCAAGCTGCGGCAGAGCGTATATCGCCGGGTTCCGGCGATTGTGCTGGATCCTCTACTGAAGATACCCCTGCTTCGCCGGATTCCTGCCCGCATGGTGTTGACGGCGTTAGGCCTCAACCATATCCGTTACGCCGTCAGCGGCGGAGCGCCTCCAGAGGATGACATGCTGCGCTGGTTTCAGCGTCTTGGCATGAACCTCGTCGAAATTTACGGCATGACCGAAAACTGCGGTTATTCCCACCTTGGCAGACCTCAGCGATTCAAATCAGGTTGGGTCGGCTTGCCGAACCCGGGCGTCGAATGCCGGCTCGCGGAGGATGGTGAGCTCCTGCTGCGCAGCCGGGCGAATATGCTGGGCTATTTCAAGGATCCTGACGGGACCGCGCGGATGCTCGATCAGGATGGCTTTCTGCACACCGGTGATCTCGGCGAGGTCGACAAGGAAGGGTTTCTGCGGGTCATCGGCCGCGCCCGGGATGTATTCACTACCCGCGCCGGGAAGGTAATCCGGCCCGGGCCGATCGAGCGGCTGCTGGATGCCAGTACGCTGATCGAGCAATCCTGCGTACTGGGCGAGAACCTGCCGCAGCCGATAGCGCTGGTGCAGTTGCACGAGGCTGAATCAGCCACTCAGGAGCCAACTATTGAGGAGCGCCTCTCGCGCATCCTCAATGACACCAACAAGCGTCTGCCGCAGCATCAGCAGCTCGCCTGCCTGGTCGTGATGCGTGATAAATGGAACGTGAATAACGGTTTTATCACTCCGACGCTAAAGCTCAAGCGGCATGTGGTTGCAGCTACCTATCAGGACCAGCTCGAGATGTGGTCGGTCAGCGGCAAGCGAGTGCTATGGCAGGAGACGCCCGCATCGGACTGATGGTTGAGCGATACCCGGTCGCCCGTGTTGCGTTCCATGCGCGCGACGCTGGGTCCACCGTATTCGATGTATAGATTTTTCTACCTTTTTCAGGATCCCAGGATTTATGGAACACGCGAGTCACGAAGTCCGCTTTACTCTGCCTTCTATCGAAGTTGCCGCAAAAGTGTGGGGCAAGCCTGACGGGCTGCCGGTCATAGGGCTGCACGGTTGGCTGGATAACGCTGCCACCTTCGACCTTATCGCACCGGATCTCGACGGAGTGTATCTGGTTGCGCTGGATCTGCCGGGTCACGGTCTTTCCGGTCACCTGCCTGCCGGCGGCTACAGTCTGTGGCAGCAAGCCGCTACGGTGTTACAGGTCGTCGAAAGCATGGGATGGGACAGGTTCGCGCTGCTCGGGCATTCAATGGGCGCGATTATCAGCAGCATACTGTCTGCCAGCGTCCCCGATCGCATCCTGGGCGCTGCGCTGATAGACGGACTGATGCCGATCACCTCCAACGCGGATGACACGCCGGCGCAAATGGCGCGCTTTCTCGAAGCCAGTCTGGCCACCAGCAAGAAGCGCAAGCCGGTTTACGTTTCGCCGGAGAAGGCAACTACCGCCCGTATTCTCGGCGGCAGCATGCCCTTGTCACGTGCCGCTGCCAGCTGTCTGGTTGAGCGCGGGCTGATGCCGGAGCAGGGCGGCTGGACATGGCGAACCGATCCGCAATTGATGTTGCCTTCGGCGCTTCGCTTCACACCTAAGCAGGCCGTTGCGATAGTTGAAGCAATACGCACGCCCACCTGCCTGGTTGTCGCCAGTGAAGGCATTTTCTCAAGGCGACCAGAGGCATCAGCACTGCTTGAGCAGTTTCAGAATCTGCAGATTCATCGACTTGAAGGCGGACATCACCTGCATCTGGAGCAGGCCGCCCCGGAGGTCGCAACGATTATTGACAGTTTTTTCAAAAGCCTCGCTTGACCGGCTACAAGCGCTGGCCGAGGCTATCAGAAGGTCGGACATTGCTATAGGCTCATGCCACCGCATGACCGGCTGAAGCCTGGTTGGCTTGGCCCCGTAAACCCCTTGGGAGGCGCGGTAATGCTGCAACGCTGAGGAGAACAAATGCCGTCAAGAAGACGACCGGCTCTGCTGTTGATGGGATTGGCTTTTACCGTGTTATCCGCCTTTCTGCAGGCTGCTGATGCGATCCCGGATGAATTGATGATTCAGCCTTTTCCCCGTGCCGAAGTTGCCAGAGTGAACGTTGAGGAGAACATTGACCATGGCGTAGCCATTGGCAGCGTACGGCGCATCAACAACAAATTGCGGGCCGAGCGCGAAGTACGCACCGTCGGCTCACTCCTGCAGGTCTCCTGGTTGATCCCTTCGGGGCATGACGCAGATGAGGCTTTCGCCCATGCAACCCAGCAGCTGCTGGATAACGACACGACCATGCTGTACTTCTGCGAGGGTCGCGAGTGCGGAAGCAGCAGTACCTGGGCGAGTCAGGTCATCGGTTTCTCTCGCTTATATGGTCCCGATGATAACCAGGCGTATCTGGCGATGCGTGTTGATGAGAAGCCTCAGCGATTCCTCAGCCTTTATGTGATTACCCGTGGCAACCGCCAGGTCTATTTACATGTTGATCAGTTCACTCCTGACCAGCCGGTTGAACGCGCTCTGTATCCAACGCCCGCGACGCTGTTGAAGGTTATCAACAGCGAAGGGCATTTCAATGTACCTGCTGCCGAACTGGAAGACCCCGAAGGGGAGACGATGGCGAGTTGGCTGGATCTTCTGAACCGCGCGCTGCGCACTGATACCCGTTTGCGTGTTGTTATACACGGAGCTCAGGCCCCGGCTGTGGTGCAGGGACTTGCCGATCGCGGGATTCGTAAGCAGCGGCTGGAGGTCGGCGAAGCAACCCCAGGGGCGGGGATACGTATCGTCAAGATCTAGGGCTACTCCCGCGCCTTGTTTCAGGGCGCGGGTTGCAGACAAATCCCGGTTCCCCAGCTGTTGGTGGGCAAACGTGAAACCCTCTCCTGATCTCAGCCGATCCGGCTGGATCCGATGTGCAGCAGGCCCGCCTCAGCGTTTCCGGGAAGGCTTGACTTTCAAGCGATCAGGCAGGCCCTGGATCGACACCCAGTCGAACAATTGCGTGCGGTAGCGGCCCTCGTTGAACAGCGCCGCCTGATCATCGTAATGCGGGTCGAAGGGATTGCCCGACTGGCCGAGCGGCAGGATGCCGAGCGTCCCGTCAAGGTTGCCCAGATCGACCAGCCGGCGCGCGGAAGGCCCGGCACTGACCTGGTATACATCCTGATCCAGTGCGAAGGTCATGCTGTTGATACTCTCCTTGCTTCCGTCGACGGGTACCGGATCACTGCTCAGAAGCGCGCCGAAGGGTAATTTCTCCGCCAGCGGATGGGCATGCTCGAGCCGTATGACACGCTCCCATTTCCAGTCATCAACGTCTGTGCCCAGTTGCTCCGTAAGCGCTTCGATTGTATTGATCCAGGCGTGTTCGACGGCTGCCTGGCGACCATCGAGCACCGGCTGCTCACGGTTGTCCCACCACGGCGATGCAGGTTTCCAATACAGACTGAGCAGGCTTTTCTCAGCCATGTTGGTGTTCTTGAAAAATTCGTACTGGTCGCCAAGCTCATCGGCGAAAAGCGCTCGCATCAGCTGGTCATGCCAGCGCTGGTAAAGGGTGGCGCCCACGCTGTTGCGTTCGAATCCGCCATTCCACTCCGCGAGCAATTCCCTGGCGCGTGCTGCCGAGGTGCGCAGCTCTTCCCGGAACAGTTCTTCGCTGAGCAATGGCAGGGCATCGGTAATCATCGCCGCCGACTGGGAGCGGCGGGTGTCCAGCTGAATATGACGGAAAAACGTCTGATCCATGGGTTGATCGGTGGCCAGCAGCTCGGCCAGCCGTTGGGAGCGCTCGGACGGGGCGTAGTAACCAGGCACCAGGCGCCGCGGATTGTCCTGATCATAGGGGTGGTTGGCGCTGTATACATGCCCGACGGAGGGGTTCACCGTGCGCGGGTTGAGGGCGAATGGCTGGTAGCCAAGGAATTTGTCCCGATCACTGCCGCCACTGAGCAGGGCGAAGCTGTTGTTGCTTTTCGGCCAGCGTTTCATACGGCCAATCGCCCAGGAGGCAATGTTGTCTTCCACGTCGGCGTACACAACGTTGAGTCCGGGAGACCAGTGCTTTGCTGCTGCGGCCTCGAACTCGGCCATGTTGCTGGCCCTTGAAAACCCATAAAAGGCCTCGGTCGAGTCGCTTTCGGGATTGAGAAAGGTCCAGAACAGGCTGACCGGGCGACGATCCGCTTCGACCTCTTCCGAGGCGTCCAGACGGTCATTGATGATAGGCCCGTTCCTGGAGCTGCGCATCCGGATCAGGCGGTCTTCCTGGCCGCGGACCTTGATCACTTCCTCGTGCACGGTCAGCTTTTGCCAGCGATTGTCGGTCCATACATGGTCTGGTTTGTCCGGATGAACGCGCTCACGGTAGAAGTCCACTTCATCATTCATCAGCATGGTTAGGCCCCAGGCGTGATGCCGCGTCTGGCCCAGCAGCGCGAACGGCAACCCGGCAAGGAAATGCCCGTAGACTTCATGTTCAGGGGTGCGGATATGCGCTTCATACCAGGTGGCAGGAACCGAGAACCCGATATGTGGGTCGTTCGCCAGCATAGGGGCACCGCTTGCGCTACGGCTCGCCTTGATTGCCCAGGCGTTGCTGCCCAGGAACTGGCCGACCGGCAGGTGCTTTTCGACGTGGGCAACCCGCTGAAGCAACGGCCCGAGCAACGAGGCGCTCTGCGCTGGCGGAGATGTGGGCGGCCTGGTGTCTGGCCACCCAGGGACCAGGTCCTGCATATGCCGTTCGCCCAGCGTGCCGCGAACATGATCGACCAGGGCGTCGGTCTTGAAAGCTTCAGCAAACGAGTACGCCATGTAACCCATGACATGAGCGATATCAGCCGTAGTGAAATAGTCCGGCTTGCTAAGCAACAAGCGATACTCAACCGGCACATTACCCTGGTCGATGTACTGGTTTATGCCGCTCTGGTACGCATTTATCAGCTGGACGTGCGGCGCGTCGGCATTCTCTTCCATGCGCCTGGCATAGTCGCGGGCGAACCGGCTGATACCCAGTGAGCGAAAGAAGCGGTCGGTTGCCAGCGACTCCTGGCCGAAGAGTTCGGAGAGGCGCCCGGCGCCGATCCGGCGCAGCAGATCCATCTGGAACAGGCGGTCCTGGGCGTGCAGGTAGCCAAGAGTACGATAGGCATCCTGGTCAGTTTGTGCGTCAATGTGTGGCACTCCCCAGGTGTCGTAATACACCCGCGCCGGTTGCTCCATGCCCTGCAGTCTTAGCGTGCCGCTGCGCTGTGCTTCCGCGCTGTGAAATATCCAGGCTCCCAACACGGCCAGCGTTATTGCAAGAATGAGTACTACGGCGGCCAGTTTCAGCAGAAAGGTACGGCGTTTGTTCACGGGTTGCCTTGATATGGTGAAAATTATCCCGGCATCATGCTGAGAGTGAAACCCGTCGTCAATCGAGTTTAATGAGAAGAGGAAAAGGCAGCATGGGACGCAGCGTTGCATTGGTTCTGGGCAGTGGCGGGGCCCGTGGTTACGCCCATATAGGCGTGATCGAAGAGTTGGAACGTCGCGGGTATTCCATCGAATGCATCGCCGGTTGCTCCATGGGCGCGGTCGTAGGTGGTGTGTATGCCGCAGGGGGGCTGTCGGCCTATCGGGAGTGGGTTTCCGGTCTGGCCTATATCGACGTGCTGAGGCTGCTGGATGTAGGGTTTGGCAATCTCGGTGCGATCCGTGGGGAAAAGATTTTCGGCCGCGTCAGGGAAATCGTCGGCGATGTGCGAATCGAGGATCTGAAGATACCCTTCACCGCGGTGGCGACTGACCTGACCAACCAGCAGGAAGTCTGGTTCCAGCAGGGCTGCCTGCACCAGGCCATGCGCGCATCGGCAGCGATACCTAGCTTGTTCTCGCCAGTTCGTCAGGGTAGTCGGGTGCTGGTTGACGGCGGACTGCTCAATCCGCTACCGATTGTTCCGGTGGTGTCCTCCCATTGCGATCTGATTGTGGCGGTCAACCTTAACGGCATGCATACCTACGGTTACAGTCTGCCGGTGATCGAGCGGTCGGCGCCGATACGTCAGCAATGGGATCACTGGGTGGGCAGCATCAATATGCGCAACTGGATAAGCCGTCGTGCAAGCTCGGCGGATGATGTGGTTGCGCTGGATCAGCCTGGCGAGGATGAGGTGCCGGCAGAGAAGGCAGCAATCCGCCAACAGGACGAAACGGCCCCGGTACGCGTGGAGCAGAATGTCGGTCCGGCAAGCATGCTGGAACTGGTCAACCTGTCATTCGAAACGATGCAGGCTTCGCTGACGCAGTACAAGATTGCCGGATATCCGCCCGATGTGCTGATGGAAGTGCCGAAACGCCTGAGCCGCTTCTTTGATTTTCACCGCGCCCCGGAGCTGATCGAGCTCGGCCGGTTGGTCGCCAGCGACACCCTGGATCGTTTCGAGGGGATCAAGCCCGACGTCCAGGCTTCGTAACGGCTTCGACGAAGGTAATAAGACGCCATCCATCGCATAGGCCGGTTCCTGGGGTCTGATGCTCGTTCATAGCGAGCCGCGTTGCTGTGTCGCGGCTGCGATGAAACGGCAATAGACTTTAAAGGCCTGATAGAATGCCGCTCTTGACTTGGCAGGAGAGACGGCATGAAAAACTCAGTTCGCTTGACCGAATACAGCCATGGCGCCGGTTGTGGATGCAAGATTTCTCCACAGGTGCTGGACGAGATCCTCTCGGTCGGACAGCCCGGCCCGGCGTTTCCACAGTTGTGGGTGGGTAATTCCAGCCGGGATGATGCAGCGGTTTTCGGGATAGATGACGAGCGCGGCATTGTCAGTACCACCGATTTCTTCATGCCCATCGTCGATGATCCCTACGATTTCGGCCGTATCGCCGCGACCAATGCCATTAGCGATATCTATGCCATGGGCGGCACGCCTCTGATGGCGATCGCCATTCTTGGCTGGCCGGTGAATCTGTTGCCCGCCGCCGTAGCGGGTGACGTCATGGCTGGTGCCCGTGCAGTCTGCACAGAAGCGGGCATGCCGTTGGCGGGAGGACACTCGATTGACGCGCCGGAGCCCATATTCGGTCTGGCAGTGACTGGCCAGGTCACCCGTAGCCAGCTCAAGCGTAATGATACTGCCCGTGCAGGCGCGAGGTTGTATCTGACCAAGCCCCTCGGTATAGGCATCCTGACTACCGCAGAAAAGCAGAAAAAGTTGCGCGACGAGGACGCCGGTGTGGCGCGCGATCTGATGTGCCGTCTCAACCGTATCGGTGCGCAGTTCGCAACGCTTGAAGGCGTACAGGCGATGACGGATGTCACCGGCTTTGGCCTGCTTGGCCATCTGGTGGAGATGGCCGAAGGGTCGGGCGTCAAGGCGCGCGTCGAATATACGCGGGTGCCGCGTCTGGCCAGCGTCGATCACTATCTCTCGGCCGGTTGCGTTCCAGGCGGCACTGGGCGCAACTTTGCCAGTTACGGACACAAGGTCGCGGATATGCCGCAGGCCTGGCGCAATTTACTGTGCGATCCGCAGACCAGCGGTGGCTTGCTGGTTGCGGTCGATCCGGCGGCTGAGGCAGCGTTCCTCGCGCTTGCCGAGGCAGAAGGCCTGCCGCTTGAGCCGATTGGTGAGTGCGTGGCCGCGGATGCCGGCCCCTGCGTCGAGGTCGTTTGATGCGCGCGGACACGCAGGATTTTTCGCGTCTTTTTCTGAACGACGTACCCTTGCTGGATGTACGGGCGCCGGTCGAGTTTGCCAAGGGCGCCTTTCCAGGAGTGGTCAACTTGCCGCTCATGCTGGATAACGAACGCGAGCAGGTGGGTATCTGTTACAAGCAGAAGGGCCAGCAGGCGGCTATCGATCTGGGTCACAAGCTGGTCAATAGCGAGGTCAAGGCGCAGCGCGTCGAAGCCTGGAAAGCCTTTGCCCAAGCGCACCCCGAAGGCTATATCTATTGTTTCCGTGGCGGTTTGCGCTCGCAGATCGTCCAGCAGTGGCTGGCTGAGGCGGGGGTGGATTACCCGCGTGTTGCCGGTGGCTACAAGGCGTTACGGCGTTTTCTGATCGATACTCTGGACGAGGCGATTCGCGAGTGCGATCTGAAGCTGGTAGCCGGCTTGACCGGCACCGGAAAAACCGAAGTGATCGCCGCGCTGGAGTCCAGTCTGGATCTGGAAGGTCATGCCCATCACCGGGGCTCGAGCTTTGGCCGACGCTCGACGCCTCAACCAGGACAGATTGATTTCGAGAATCGTCTGGCCATTGAAGTGCTCCAAGTCCGGGCGAAGGGGCACCAAACGCTGGTGCTGGAGGACGAGGGCCGCATGGTTGGCAGCTGTACGGTGCCGATCGAGCTGTTCCGCGCCATGCAGGAGGCGCCGCTGATCTGGCTTGAGGAAAGCTTCGAGAACCGTGTCGAGCGAATCCTTCAGGACTATGTGACGGATATGCACGCTGAATACGCACTGTTACATCCCGAGCAGCCCGAGGCCGCCTTCGCCGCGTTTTCCGAGTTCCTGCTGGGCAGCCTGCTACGTATTCGCAAGCGGTTGGGCGGCGAGCGCTTCCAGTCTCTCGAAGCAATGATGCGCCACGCGCTGGAGATTCAGCAGCGTAGTGGGGAGGTGCACGCCCACCGTGACTGGATCGCCGGGCTGCTGACGCACTATTACGATCCGATGTATGCCTACCAGCGGGCCGGGAAGGAGCAGCGGGTGGTGTTCAGTGGCGACAAGCGAGCCGTTATCGAATACCTGACGGAGCGGTCGACCAGCGAAGCCTGAGCCGCCCGGGTCTGTTGCCGTTCCTGGTGAACGGCGTCAACAGGTCTGGCCAGTTATTCGTCCCGTCCTTCGAGCATGGTTCGCTTTAGCAAAACGTAAACCGACCCGGTGCCGCCATGGCGCGGAATGCATGAGGTAAAACCCAACACCTTGGGGTGTTGACGCAGCCAGGTATTTACGTGGCTTTTGAGGATAGGTTTGCGGCCGTCCTTGCGCATGGCTTTACCGTGGGTCACGCGTACGCAGCGGATCTCCAGCCGGTTAGCCTCGGCAATGAACTCCCAGAGAATCTCGCGCGCCTTCTCCACGGTCATGCCATGCAGGTCGATGGTGCCGTCGAAGGGTATCTGGCCG
The DNA here is from genome assembly GCF_012844345.1 of Pseudomonas sp. gcc21. Taxonomy (NCBI): domain Bacteria; kingdom Pseudomonadati; phylum Pseudomonadota; class Gammaproteobacteria; order Pseudomonadales; family Pseudomonadaceae; genus Pseudomonas; species Pseudomonas sp. gcc21. The sequence goes on from NZ_CP051625.1 coordinate 776,914, forward strand.
GTCTTCAGTTTACGCAGCTGGCTTTCCTGTACACCGTTTGACGCCCAGGCCAGCTCTTCTTCCGGCTGCACATCCATGACGAACTGATCCGACAGCCCGTCGACCTTGATACGGTTATCCGGCCGGACGGCGCCCTGACGCAGCGTCTTTAGCCTGGCGTGATCAGTGCGAGGCTTGCCGGTATCGGCCTGATCGACCTTGATCGGTTTTACGCCCCGGATCGCCTGCCTGAACAGGTCCAGATCGTCGGTTTCGTTGGAATCGTGGGTCATGATGGTCAACACATAATTGGCAGACGCATAGTGTACCAGCCCCTATGGCTTATGCCTCGGGCGAGAAAACCCGCGCCACGGTTTTGACCTGCCTGCTAGAATGACGGCTTCGATTCAAGGACGCTTTGCCATGACTGAACTCGCCGCGCTAACCACCATCAAGGATCTCGTTCGCTGGGGCGTGAGTCGTTTTCATGAGGCCGGCCTGTGGTTCGGGCATGGCACGGATAACGCGTGGGACGAATCGCGCCTGCTGGTGTTGAGTGGCTTGTCGCTGCCCTGGGAGACGCCGCAGGACTACATGGATTGTCGGGTCACCGAAAGCGAGCGTGCAGCGGTGATCGCGTTGCTGCAGCAACGAATAGACCAACGTATTCCCGCAGCCTACCTGACCGGGCACGCACGCTTTGCCGGCCTTGATTTCATCGTCGATGAAAGAGTGCTGGTGCCACGCTCGCCGATCGCAGAGTTGATAGCCAATCGCTTCGAACCCTGGCTGGAACGCGACCCAGTCCGGATTCTGGATCTGTGTACCGGTAGCGGCTGCATTGGTATTGCCTGCGCCTACGCGTTTCCCCAGGCCGAGGTGGTACTCGCAGACCTGTCCACCGACGCCCTGGCTGTGGCGGAGGACAACATCGAAGCGCATCAGGTTCAGGATCGGGTTGAGGCGCGCTGGTCGGACGGTCTCGACGGCATGCCGGGCGAGCGCTTCGATCTGATCGTGAGCAATCCTCCCTACGTGGATGCACAGGATATGGATGGATTGCCGGATGAGTATCAGCATGAGCCGGAGATAGGTCTGGCATGCGGGGAGGACGGTCTGGATCTGGTGCGGCGTATTCTTGCAGAAGCCGCTGATCATCTTACCGAGGATGGCGTTCTGGTTATCGAAGTGGGCAACAGCATGGTTCACGTGATGGCCGAGTGGCCTGAAGTCGACTTCGAGTGGGTACCCTTCAAACACGGCGGGCATGGTGTATTCGTGCTGAGCGCGGCGCAATGCCGCGACCATCAGGAGCTGTTTCAGGCCTCGCTGTAGCTACTTAGCGAAGCACTACCCATAACAGCAATATGGCCTGGAATATCGAGAATACGATCAGGCAGCCGATTGCGAAGCGGTGTCCGATATCGTTGCGTTTATAGCTTTCCAGTGACGCCTGCAGCGTATTGAGCTGACGTTGCTGTTGCAGCTGGGCCGCTTCCTGCTCGCGCAGTTGGTGCAGCAGTTCTCCCGGCTCGATGGGTTGCACGCGCTCGGTGTTCCAGCTGCCGATCAGATGCTGCAGATGGCTGGTCTGGGCGCGGCCCTGGGCTGGGGCGTCCGGATTGAAGCTGATATCGAATCCGGCGCGCTTAAGCAGCTTCCTGCGTACTTCCTGTAGTTCCTCATTTAGGCCCTGATCATCAAGAATCATCGGCGTGACCACATATTCCGGAACATTGCGCTGACACCAGTCGATCAGCCGAGCGAGCAGATACCCGGCTATACCGCGCCGCGCCGGAGCAATGCGCACGCCGCTGGGTCCAAAGCGCACCCGTTGGCGGCTGTGGTCGACCAATACTTCAAGCCGGTTGCCATCTTCCTGCCACTGTTCGCCATCCAGCCGGATCTGCAGGCGATACAGCTCCAGGTTGCCGATGCGTTCGCGGGTGGTGGCCACCTGGGCAAGTGTTTCCGGTTGAATGGTTTTGCGTAGCACCGACACCGGTCTGAGCAAGATCCAGTGAAAGTCGGTGGGTCGGGCGCGGGCAAACGGATCCCGTGGCGACTGGGATTCTGTTGCGTTGAGGGTGGGTTGGTCCGCGCTGCTCATGAGTGATGTCCGGTAGGGTTCACAGGCTTATCGGCGGCGCGGGCCAAAACTTGAAATCATTACCAGCTGCTCAGCGCATCCCAGATCAATCGGATCGCGAGCACCGTCAGCAGCAGATTGAAATACAAGCCGAAGCGTTGATCGCTGAGGTTTTTCAATAGCGTCAGCCCAAGCCAGGTGCCGATTGCGCCAGCCCCGATCATCACCAGTATCAGCCCCAGCCATTCAACGAATACGAACCCGGCGGCGCCGTAAACCAATGCCTTCGGTGCATGCTGCAATGTCATCGCGGCGGCAAAGGTTGCCACGGTGGCGAAGCGGTCACCCTGTTGCTGCTGTTTGACAAAGGCAGCCACTAGCGGACCGGTAGCGCCGACAAACAGGCTGACGAAGGTGGTCAGTGTGGCGGCGATCAGGGTCCCAGCCGGTCCGGTGGCGATCCTGGGGATTTGCGGGCCCCAGCAGAGCAGCAGAATGAAACCCGCGATACACACTTGAACCAGTGCCAGCGGCAGATTCACCAGAAACCGGCTGCCGAGCCAGGCTCCCAGAAGCACCCCGGGGAGAAACCAGGCGATAACTGTGAGCTTGATGTGGCGGGCAGTCATCAGGGCGCGGTTGAAATTCGAGCCCAGTTGCACCATCCCGTGAACCGGAATGATCGCCGCGGGGGGCATGACCAACGCCATGATTGCAAGCAGCGCAACGCCGCCGCCGATCCCCAGTGACGCGGTGATCGCCGAAGTGACTCCGGCGGCGATGACCAGCAGGGTGGCAAGTCCCGGATTAAGACCAGCCGGCAGGATGAATCCCAGAACCGCTTCCATCGGAACGCTCGTCGCTGCGAAAACCAAAGCTTAGGGTGTGTTCGGCTGTTGTCGCAACCCGGGATCGGGGTTCGCAACTCGCGAGCAGGGCGGGACCGGTGCCGGGTCAACAGGCTGTCACCCTCCGACACGGAACGCTATACTGCTGGCCCTTCAATCATCGACTTCGGGTTGCGCGCATGTCCGGAAATACCATTGGCACATTGTTCACTGTCACCACCGCCGGCGAGAGCCATGGCGCCGCCTTGATGGCTATTGTGGACGGGTGCCCTCCGGGCATGGAGCTGAGCACGGCTGATCTGCAGCATGAGCTGGACCGTCGCAAACCGGGCACCAGCCGCCACACAACCCAGCGCCAGGAGGCGGATGAGGTCGAGATCGTTTCCGGCGTATTCGAAGGGCGTACAACGGGATGCCCGATCGGGCTGCTGATTCGCAACACCGACCAGAAGTCCAAGGACTACTCGGCAATCAAGGACCTGTTCCGACCTGCCCATGCCGACTATACCTACCATCACAAGTACGGCATCCGCGATTACCGCGGAGGCGGGCGCTCATCTGCACGGGAGACAGCCATGCGCGTGGCTGCCGGTGCTATTGCCAAGAAATATCTGGCATCCCAGGGCATCACCGTTCGCGGCTACATGAGTCAGCTGGGTCCGATCGAGATTCCCTTCGAGACCTGGGAATCGGTTGATCAGAACGCCTTTTTCTGCCCGAATCCAGGCAAGGTGGCTGAGCTGGAAACCTATATGGATCAGCTGCGCAGGGATCAGGATTCTGTCGGAGCCAGGATAACCGTGGTTGCCGAAGGCGTTCCGCCAGGTCTCGGCGAGCCGGTCTTTGATCGCCTGGATGCCGAGCTGGCCTATGCGCTGATGAATATCAATGCGGTGAAGGGCGTAGAAATGGGTGCCGGTTTCGCCTCGGTCGCTCAGCGCGGCACTGAACATCGCGATGAAATGACCCCCGCCGGGTTCAAGAGCAACCATGCGGGCGGCGTGCTGGGAGGCATTTCATCGGGCCAGCCGATTGTCGCAAGCCTGGCGCTAAAGCCTACATCCAGTATCACGACTCCTGGCCAATCCATTGATATTGCTGGTAATCCTGTTGAGGTTGTTACCAAGGGGCGACACGACCCCTGCGTCGGAATTCGTGCCACACCGATTGCCGAGGCGATGGTTGCCATTGTGCTGCTCGACCATCTGTTGCGCCATCGGGGGCAGAATGCAGATGTGCAGGTGGCCACGCCCGTGCTCGGTCAGTTGTAATCGTTCGGTTGACTGCTGCGTCCCGTCTGGCTGACGTTCAAGCCAGCACAGGCGGGGCTGATCAGACATTCCTGCCAGGAGCATGACCTTGCCGTACTGGCGACTATCGGGCTTTTACTTCGCCTATTTCGCGTTGCTCGGCGGCATAGCGCCGTTTCTCTCGCTGTATTTCCATCACCTGGGTTTCTCGGCCGCACGCATCGGTGAGCTGGTCGCCATTCCCATGCTGATGCGTTGCGTGGCGCCCAGCCTGTGGGGCTGGTTGGGCGATGCAAGCGGGCGGCGCCTGCTGATTGTTCGCTGTGGTGCGCTGGCTACCGCGTTGTGCTTCACCGGCATCTTCCTGCGCCAGGATTATCTGTGGCTGGCGTTGATCATGGCGTTGCACAGTTTCTTCTGGCATGCAGTGTTGCCTCAATTCGAAGCCATTACGCTGGCGCATCTGGGCGACCAGTCAGCTCGCTACAGTCAGGTAAGGCTGTGGGGGTCGGTGGGCTTTATCGCCACCGTGGTGGGCCTGGGTTGGCTGCTGCAGGCGTACGATCTGAATGTGTACCCGGTGGTCATGCTCGCTATCATGTCGGCCATTTTTCTATGTAGTCTGCTGGTTCCGGCGCCACCGTCGCGCCTGGCGAAGGAGGGCGGCCAGCTGGCGGCGGGATTTTTCAGACAGTTGCGTCGCCCGGGTGTGCCGGCATTCTTTGTATGTGTGGCACTCATGCAGCTGTCCCACGGGCCTTATTACACCTTTCTCACGTTGCATCTGGAAGCGCTCGGTTACACGCGCAGCGTGATTGGCGTGATGTGGGCGTTTGGCGTGATCGCCGAAATTCTGCTGTTCGCCCTGATGACCCGAATACTGGCTTTTTGCAGCTTGAAGCAGATGCTGGTGGTGAGCTTTGCGCTGGCGGCGCTGCGTTGGTTATTGTTGGGCGGGTTGGCTGATCACCTGGTCGTACTGTTGTTTGCGCAGTTGCTCCACGCTGCAACATTCGGCAGCTTTCATGTCGCCGCGATCCATTTCGTCCAGCAGAGTTTCAGCGAGAGGATGCAGGGACAGGGACAGGCTTTGTACGCGACGCTGGCCGGGGTAGGTGGCGCACTCGGTGCGCTATATTCAGGCTACAGCTGGACCAGCATCGGGCCGTTCTGGACCTTTGCAATAGCCAGTTTTGCTGCCTTGTTGGCAGCGCTGATGCTGCAGTGGCGTCTACCCGGTCGAGCCCAATGACAGCTGAATATGACCAAGACCATCAATCGAACAATCAGAGGCGGAGAGCCATGACTTTCCTGGCGGTGTATCACCACGAAAATCTGTTGAACCCGATAAAGCTGCTGACGCACCGCGAGGATATCGCCGCCACGCTGGAAGCGGTTTCCATCAGATACGACAGTATTGATATCGCCGCTGCATTCAATGGCGACGAGGATGATGCGCGGATTCTCGATAATCTTGAAAGCCGGTTCGATGACTACCCGCACAGAAAAATCATCCGGTTGCCGGCCATACCCCGTTACGCAACGCCTCCCTCAGACGCTGGCGAACCCGAACAAAGCTGCACTGAGGCAGGCTTGCGCCTGTTTGTTAAAGGACGCGGTGTATTCTGCCTGCACCAGGCGAACCACCTGTATGCACTGGGGTGTGAGGCGGGAGACCTGGTCTCGGTTCCGGCGGGGGTGATCCACTGGTTCCGACAGGGCGCTGGACCCGAGTGCCTGGTGGTTCGCCTCGGACATAACGCGGAAGGGGTGCGGTGCGTCATCCGGGATGAGCGTCTGGCCAAGGGCATCGAGTTGCCGGAAATCTGAGCCCGGTGATGCCATCGTTGTGTTCGGTTGCTGCTGCGTTATCCATTGCGCAAGCGAAGCTCTGATGTTGGTCTAGACTGGAGAAGGACTTCTCAAAACAAGGGCTTAGCGATGGAAAATTTAGGCGGCAGTCTAATTGGTTTGGTCATACTCGTTCTGAGTATCTGGGCCATCATCAAAATCGTGCAGAGTGGTGCAAGCACGCTCGCCAAGGTGCTTTGGGTGTTGTTCATTCTGATCGTGCCGGTGATCGGCCTGATCGTCTGGTTCTTTGCCGGCCCACGCGGTGGGACGACTCCATAAATGATTCCGTTGGATGGTAGGGTGGCGCTGGTTACCGGCGCTGCTCGGGGTATTGGTTATGGCGTGGCTACCCGTTTGTTACGGGACGGGTGGTCGGTGGTACTGGCTGATATAGATGAGGCAGGGGGGCAGGAGGCCGCCGAGGAGCTGGCGCGACTCGGCACAGTCGAGTTCGTCACCCTCGATGTGGCAGACGAAGCCAGCGTGATTGCCTGCATGGAGCGCGTCGAAGAGGACTTCGGGCAGCTCGACGGCCTGGTCAATAACGCCGGCATCGCCGATCCGGATAATGGTCCGCTTGAGCAGTTGAGTCTGGAAAGCTGGAATCGCTTGATCGGCACCAATCTGACCGGCGCCTTCCTGCTGTCCAAGCATGCGGTCGGATTGTTACGCCGGCGTGGCGGTGCCATCGTCAACATGGCTTCAACCCGCGCGGTCCAGTCTGAGGCGCAGACCGAAGCCTACGCGGCGAGCAAGGGTGGGCTGGTAGCGCTGACGCATGCCATGGCGGTAAGCCTGGGGCCTGAGATCAGGGTGAATGCGGTCAGTCCCGGGTGGATCGATACGCGACCGCCGGTTCAGCAAGCCAGCGATCCGCTAAGGGTCGTTGATCATGAGCAGCACGCCGCAGGCAGGGTAGGGCAACCCGCTGATGTTGCAGCGCTGGTAGCATTCCTTCTCGGGCCGGATGCCGGGTTCATTACCGGGCAGAACTATCTGATTGATGGTGGGATGACCCGGCAGATGTTCTACGTCGAGTAATGCCTGATCCTGCCTGTAACGCGGAGATAATACCGGCCTCGTTTGAGGCCGGCACTTCAGGTGTTGGCGTTCAGCCTATTTTTCTACAAACGCCCGTTCGATCACATAGTGGCCTTGATCGCCGTGCCGCGCTTCCTTGAAGCCCTGCGCATCAAGGATTTCGCAGGTATCCTTGAGCATGTTCGGGCTGCCGCACAGCATGAAGCGATCGTTCTCCGTATCAATCGGGGGCAGGCCGATGTCATCGAACAACTTCCCGCTATTCATCAGGTCGGTAAGTCGACCCTGATTGCGGAATGGCTCGCGGGTGACGGTCGGATAATAGATCAGCTTGTCCCGCACCATGTCGCCGAAATATTCATGGTTTGGCAGATCCTGTCCGATAAGGTCCTGATACGCCAGTTCACGCACGTACCGGCAACCGTGCACCAGAATTACCTTGTCGTATTGCTCATAGGTTTCCGGATCTTGGACGATGCTGATGAAAGGGGCCAAGCCGGTACCCGTGCTGAGCAGGTACAGATTCCGGCCCGGAATCAGATGGTCGAGGACCAGGGTGCCGGTCGGTTTGCGGCTCAGCATGATCTGATCGCCTTCCTTGATATTCTGCAGGCGCGACGTCAGCGGGCCATCCGGTACCTTGATGCTGAAGAACTCCAAGGTATCTTCGTAGTTCGGGCTGGCGATACTGTAAGCGCGCATCAAGGGGCGACCCTCTACTTCCAATCCGATCATGATGAAATGACCATTCTTGAAGCGGAACCCCGGATCACGGGTGGTCTTGAAACTGAACAGATTATCCGTCCAATGATGCACGCTGAGAACGCGTTCGGTGTTGAATCCAGCCATCTTGAAATGCTCCTTAGCCCGTCTGATGGCGTGAATATTACGCTCTGGTACTATATCGGTTAAGCGACTTGTATCTATTTGGCTAAACGGAAAAACCGATAATGAAATTCACGCTACGCCAGCTGGAGGTCTTTCTTGCTGCGTCCTTTTACGAGAATCTCACGCGCGCCGCAGAAAGCCTCTCGATGTCACAGTCGGCGGCCAGCAGTGCGCTGCGCGATCTGGAGAAACAATTCGGCGTGCAGCTATTCGATCGGGTCGGTAAGCGGTTGCAGCTGAATGAGTTGGGAAACACCGTGCGGCCCAGGGCTCGCGCCTTGATTGATCAGGCGCAGAGTCTTGAGCTGGCCTTGGCGAGTCATGCCGATGTCGGGGATCTCAAGGTGGGCGCAACCCTGAGTATCGGCAATTACCTTGCGGTAGAGATCATGGCGCGCTACATGGTCGAGCAGCCCGGCGCCCGCGTCGAGCTTGAGGTCGCCAATACCGCAGCGATCGTACGTAAAGTGGCGAATTTCGAACTTGATATTGGATTGATTGAAGGCGAAACACATCACCCTGACCTGGAAATGAAACACTGGCGCGACGATGAGCTCATCGTGTTCTGCGCGCCGGATCACCCCTGGGCAGGTAAGCCATGGCTGACAGACGAGGAGTTGGTGGAAGCCGAGTGGGTGGTGCGAGAGCGAGGCTCGGGAACCCGTCAGCACTTCGAATGGGCGCTGCATGGGTTGCTGCCGCGTCTGCAATTCAAGCTCGAACTGCAGCATACTGAGGCGATCAAGCGGGCGGTGGAAGCGGGGCTGGGGATCGGCTGTCTATCAGCCATTACGCTGGTCGAAGCCTTCAAGCGCGGCAGTCTGGTGCCCTTGCCGGTGCCGCAGCGAGATTTCAAGCGGAGTTTCTATTTCGTGCTTCAGCGCAACAAGTTTCGCAGCGCGGGTATAGAACGCTGGTTGGAAATGTGCAGGGAAGCCGAAGCAGAGATTTAAAACCAAAAGACCGGGCGCAAGCTCGGTCTTCATCTAAGGTCCGAAAAAGGGATCAGAGCGTATCGAGATTCAGTTTGCCGTCAGTCAGGGCAATCTGTTTGCCGGGGTGCTCGTCCATGCGAACGCTGCCCTGTTCCTCGCCGATGCGGTAATCAACCTGGTAACCAACCACTTTGGTGTTAGTGTCATACACTGTTTCGCAGCGGTTTTCGATGGTGGTGTAGGTGCTGTTAGCCTGCAGTTTTTCCTGCGCCTTGTTGCCGGCGTAGCCGCCTGCAGCAGCGCCTGCAACGGTGGCAATCTTCTTGCCGCTGCCGCCACCAACCTGATTGCCGAGAACGCCGCCGACGACTGCGCCTGCAACTGAGCCGAGAATCTGATGCTGATCCTGGACCGGCTTCTGACGGGTGACTGCCACGTCCTGACATACCTGCCGTGCAGTGCGCTCGTCTTCCTTGATCTCCTCTACGCTGATGACTTCTGCATGGGTGGGCGTCTTGGGCGCCAGTGCGTTATATCCGGCGATAGCGCCGCCTGCAGTGGCCACGATGGCGCCGATGACGATTCCTGACAGCATTGATTTATTCATGGGTAACGCTTCCTTTTTCCGGATTCCGGCACGGCCGGCGATTATGCCGGGCCTTGGACATCATCCCATGCGCAATAGTTCAATATTGAATTAACTTTCTACAATTGTGCGGCAGGTTGCATATCAGTCGGCAGCTGGGCTCTGTTGGGCGATGCGGAAAACGTTCAGCATATGGGTCAACCTCGCTGCGTCCACCGCTGGGCAGAAAAGCGGCCCTTGAAAGTAGTCGCAGGGCAGCTGATCGAACACGGCAAGCTGCTCACGGGTTTCAATGCCCTCTATTACCACTTCCAGGTCGAGGCTATGGGCGATACCGATGATTGCGCGTACGACCGCAGCGTCGTGCGGGCTGGCTGCGCAGTCCTGAACGAAGGACTGATTGATCTTGAGCACATCGACAGGCAAGCGCTTGAGGTAATTGAGCGATGAGTAACCAGCGCCCAGATTATTGATCGAGAGCAGTACGCCCTGCTGGTGCAGCTCGGTCATTCTGGCCAGGGTTCCGCTCATGTCCTGCATTACCGCGCTTTCCGGTATCCCGAGTTTGAGACAGCGAGGCGGGACGCCGTGGATCTCCAGCGCATGGTGAAGATGTCGACTGAAGTCGGGGTGGTGGAACTGTCGTGCACTGACGTTGACGCTGACACGAAACTGAACCGGCTCGACCAGCCCCGCATCCAGCAGCCGGGAAAGCAATTGGCAGGACTGTTCAAGTAGCCAGTGGCCGGTTTCAATCAGTGTGTCGCTTTGCTCCAGTGCGTCTTCGAATGTATCCGGCGCCAACCAACCGCGATCAGGATGATCCCAGAAGAGGAAGGCTTCGACGCCGATAATGCGCTGCCTGGAGACATCGAACTGGGGTTGATAGCGGATTCGCATCTGACCAGCCTGCAGAGCCTGTGCCAGCTCCTTTTCCATTGCCAGGCGCTCGGCAGCCTGGGTCTGCATGGCTTCTTCGAAGAAGGCAATGCCGTTTCGGCCGCTTTCTTTCACCCGGTAGAGCGCAATATCGGCGCGCTTCAACAAGGTCTCAGGATTGTCGCCGTGATCAGGGATCAGCGCGATGCCTACGCTGGTGCTGAGTTGCAGGCTGTGGCCATCGATATCCATCGGCTCGGCCAGCACATTGAGCAATTTCATTGCACTCTGACTGATCTGTTCCGCAAAGGGCTGTTCGTTTTCTTCAAGACCGCTGATAAGTACCACAAACTCGTCGCCGCCCAGCCGCGCGACTGTGTCTTCCTTGCGTACTACCGAGAGCATGCGCCGCGTTACTTCGCACAACACGGCATCACCGAACGCATGTCCCAGCGTATCGTTGATCTGTTTGAAACGATCGAGATCAAAAAACAGCAACGCGCCTTTCAGTCTGTGACGGTTATATAGCGCAATGTTCTGCACGAGCCGGTCACTGAGTAGCAATCGGTTGGGCAGATCGGTCAGCGCATCATGGTAGGCGAGGTGACGGACCCGTTCTTCTATGTACTTCTGTTCGGTGATGTCACGGGCGGTAGTCAGCAGGCAGTCGGTGCCGTTGATGTCGAGGGTTTCGACAGATATCAGCACGATGCGAATCTGGTCGTATTTATCCCGCAGGCGTAGCTCGCGCTGGCGTATCCGGCCGCAGCGCTTCAGCTCCGCCAGGATCGCGTCGCGTTCTCCGGGTTCGGCCCACAACTCCAGCTCTGCGCTGGTACGACCAATGGCTTCGACCGGCGTGAAGCCGGTAAGGCGTGTAAAACCCTCATTGACGTCGAGGTGTCGGCCCGAGCGTTTTTCGGTGATGCTGATTGAGTCGGGGCTGGCGCGGAAGGCGCGGGAAAATTTGTTTTCAGAGGCCCGTAAGGCGCTTTCCGCGGCCTTGCGCGCAGTAATGTCTTTGAGACTTACGAGCGTGCAATGTTGCCTGTTGATGGTAAACAGGGCGCTGGAAAGTTCGCAGATGTGTAGCGTTCCATCTATATGACGCACCTCTATCTCGTCCAGGTGCACCGTCTTGCCAGCTTGCAGTTCACTGATCACCGCCTGGGATTCTTTAGAAGAGCCTATCAGGCTGGTGTTACTCATCGGCGTGCCAATTAGATCCTGCTGGCAGTATCCGAAGGTGCGAATGAACGCGCGATTGAGTTCAATGATCACGCCGCTGTCCGTATAGATCAGCAGGTATGGCTCGGGTGCGACCTGGAACAGCTCCGAGAATTTCTGTTGGCTCTCAACCAGTGCCTGTTCGCTGCGGCGCCGTGCAGTGATATCAAGCAGGGTCCCGGTCAGGCGCAATGGTTGATCTTCAGCGTCCCGGTCCAGGCGCGCCGTCGCTTCGAGCCACCTTAGCCTGCCATCAGGTTGGCTTATACGGTAGGTGAGACGGTGACGTCGCCGGCGGCCGCGGCAAATGGCGACGAATGCGCGGCGCATGGCGCGCTGGTCCTCTTTGAGCGCAACCGCCATGAAGATGTTAAGCGGCCCTTTCCAGGCATTCGGAGAGCAGCCGTGCAGCGCGGCCGAACGTGCCGAGGCGTTCAGCACGCCGTTTCTGATATCCAGCTCCCATATGCCCATTTGTGAAGCGTCCAGCGCGAGAGCCAGGCTATCCTGATCAGGGAGAATGGGTTCTGCTGCGCGAGACTGAAGCGGGCCGTCATTGATTGTCGAATGTACAAGCGGCTGGAGCAGGTAAAGACGGTGAGGCTGGCTTGCAAGGGATACACGTTCGATGCTGAGGCGACACGCCAGCGTCTTGCCGTCGCGGCAGCGAAGGGATGTATCAAGCGTTAGCGGAAACTGTCCGGCTGCGTATCGAGCAAGCCATCGCCGGCGCTCGGCGGCATCGCACCAAAGCGGGAAGCGCTCATCCGGCAGGCCTTGCAGCGCCTGTGACTCCCAGCCAAACAACTGATCGAACGCACTGTTCGCGGCCAGGATCCGGTTGGATTGCTCGCACACCAGAAGTCCCGCTGTGGGCATACGATGGAAAAGGATGCCGAAAGCATCATCCTGATATTGCCCGGTGTCAGCTACAAAGGCCCCTGACACAAACTCCATGGAAGATTCCTGCGGCGGTAGGTAAGTCGGTCTGTCTTGAAAATAGCTGGTTGGCTAACGGGCTACAAGGCCGACGGTCCGTAAACTTGCGCTGGGTGCGTTTTCAGCATATCTATCATGGCGCGCCCTGCGTTTGACATGGTTTTGCCACTATGCCAGATGCACCCTAGATCTCTGGCCAGATGAGTATCCGGCACGGTCAGGCTGCGCACCTGATCGTCCAGCATAGTGCGGGGTAATACGCTCCACGCCAGGCCGATGGAGACCATCATCTTTATGGTCTCGAGATAATTGGTGCTCATGCTGATCAGTGGCCTAATACCGTGTCGCTCGAACACCTGGCTGACGACGCGATGGGTGAAGGTATTCAGTCCGGGAAATACCGCCGGGTAGCTGGCGAGCTGTTCCAGCGTGACGTGTTGTTTGACCGCAAGCGGATGATCCGGGGCGACGACAAACTCCAGTACGTCGTTCCAGATGTTCTCGGCAATGATCGGCGGCTCAACGCTTGGTGCCAGGGTAATCACCGCCAGTTCGACTTCGCCATGCATCACGCGATCGTAGGCCACCTCGGAATCCAGAAAATGGATATCCAGCGCGACCTCGGGATAGCGCTTGGTATACTGCCGGAGCACTGGCGGTAGCCGGTGAAGCCCTATGTGATGGCTGGTGGCGAGGGACAACCGTCCCTGCACCGTCGACGACAGGTTGCTGAGCGCCCGCTGGGTGTCGCCCAGGACTCCAATGATGTCTTCCGCGCGTGGTTTGAGCACACGGCCTGCCTCCGTCAGAGTAATGTGGCGACCTATCCGATCAAACAGTCGAGAGCCGAGTTGCGTCTCGAGGGCGGCGATCCGCTTGCTTATCGCCGGCTGGGTAAGATGCAGGGCCTCAGCCGCGCGGGAGAATGAGCCGCTAGCCGCCACCGCAAGAAACGCAGACAAATTGGCAGTATCCATGGTATTCCACTTGGTAATCCAAACCATGAATATAATGAATTTGTTTTATTGAAAGCCAACTTTTAATATCCATCATGATTAGCAACGCAGGTTCCGCATAACGGCGTCCGACCGTTTCCGGCCTGACTCAGGAGATCAGCATGTCCGCCAAGACGCTTTACGACAAGCTTTGGGATAACCATCTGGTTAAACAGCGGGACGATGGTTCCGCACTGCTTTATATCGATCGTCACCTCTTGCACGAAGTGACTTCACCGCAGGCTTTCGAAGGTTTGCGGTTGGCCGGTCGCAAGCCTTGGCGCATTGATGCCAACCTGGCGACGCCGGATCACAACGTGCCGACGACCAACCGGGCGGCGGGCGTAGCGGGTATCGACGATCAGGTCTCTAAGCTGCAGGTCACCACCCTGGACGACAACTGTCAGGACTTCGGCATCATGGAGTTCCAGATGACCGATCGCCGTCAGGGCATTGTGCATGTGGTCGGCCCGGAGCAGGGTGCAACCTTGCCGGGTATGACCATTGTCTGTGGTGATTCGCATACCGCAACGCATGGCGCTTTCGCAGCCCTGGCCCACGGCATCGGCACCTCTGAAGTCGAGCACGTGCTTGCGACCCAGTGCCTTGTTGCCAAGAAAATGAAGAACATGCTGGTCAATGTCGAAGGCACGTTAGGCTTTGGCGTGACGGCCAAGGACATTGTTCTGGCCATTATCGGCAAAATCGGTACAGCCGGTGGGAACGGGCACGCAATCGAATTTGCCGGTTCCGCGATCCGGGACCTGTCGATCGAAGGCCGCATGACCATCTGCAACATGGCCATCGAGGCGGGTGCGCGGGTCGGACTGGTTGCCTGCGACGAAAAGACCATCGATTACGTCAAGGGGCGTCCCTACGCGCCCAAGGGCGACGACTGGGAGCGGGCCGTTGCAGCGTGGCAGGACCTGGTGTCGGATCCCGACGCTGAGTTCGACACAGTGGTCGAGCTGGACGCGGCGCAGATTCAGCCTCAGGTATCCTGGGGCACGTCCCCGGAAATGGTCGTGGCTATTCATGACAAGGTGCCGGATCCAGCGCAGGAATCGGACGCCGTCAAGCGCAGCGGTTATGAGCGCGCCCTTCAGTATATGGGGCTCGCAGCCAACCAGCCGATCAGCTCGATCAAGCTTGATCGTGTGTTCATCGGCTCCTGCACCAACTCGCGCATCGAAGATCTGCGCGCCGCAGCGGCTGTCGCCAAGGGTCGCCACGTTTCGCCGATGATCAAGCAGGCTATGGTTGTACCGGGCTCTGGCTTGGTCAAGGAACAGGCTGAAAACGAGGGGCTGGACAAGATCTTTCTGGCCGCCGGTTTTGAATGGCGCGATCCGGGTTGTTCGATGTGTCTGGCAATGAACCCTGACCGCCTGCAGGCTGGCGAGCATTGCGCTTCCACGTCCAATCGTAACTTCGAAGGGCGTCAGGGCAACGGTGGCCGCACGCACCTGGTCAGCCCCGCGATGGCAGCCGCGGCCGCTATTGCTGGCCATTTTGTCGACGTTCGGGAAATGCTCAAGCAGGAGGTAAGCGCATGAAGCCTTTTACACAGCACACCGGTTTGGTTGCACCGCTTGACCGCGCCAATGTCGATACGGATCTGATTATTCCGAAGCAGTTCCTGAAATCCATCAAGCGTACTGGCTTCGGTCAGAACCTGTTTGATGAGCTGCGTTATCTTGATGAAGGATTCCCGGGACAGGACTCGACAAACCGCCCACTGAACCCCGACTTTGTGCTCAATCAGCCGCGCTATCAGGGGGCAAGTGTACTACTGGCGCGCAAGAACTTTGGTTGCGGCTCGAGCCGCGAGCATGCGCCATGGGCGTTGGAAGAATACGGTTTTCGAACCATCCTTGCGCCAAGTTTTGCTGATATCTTTTATAACAATAGTTTTAAGAATGGATTGTTACCTATTGTTTTAGCGGAAGAAGATATTGACGACCTGTTTCAGCAGGCCGAGGCGGAAGAGGGTTATCAGCTGACAATTGACCTCGAAGCTCAAACGGTTACTCGGCCAGATGGCGTCAGCTATTCCTTCGAAGTCGACGAGTTCCGCAAGCATTGCCTGCTTAATGGTCTGGACGATATCGGCCTGACGCTACAGGACGCCGATGCGATCCAGAGCTTTGAAGAGCTGCACAAACAGAACAACCCGTGGCTGTTTGGGGCCATCAAGTAAATCAGCGTTGGTGTGCCAGCTCGTCGGAGGGTTGCGATGAATAAATTGACACATGACCAGATCGTTCTCCGGCAATTCGGCGAGCAGGCTCAGGCCTATTTGCATAGCGCCGTTCATTCGGCTGGGCCAGAGCTCGCGGAGCTGGCAGAGGCGGTAACGCAAATTCCGCAGGCTCGGGTACTGGATCTTGGCTGCGGGGGCGGTCATGTCAGCTTTCAGGTTGCGCCACTGGCAGAGTTCGTTGTCGCTTATGATCTGTCCCAGGCGATGCTTGATGCTGTCGCCGCCAGCGCTGCGGCGCAAAAGCTTGGCAATATACATGTCAGGCAGGGCGCGGCGGAGCAATTGCCTTTCGCCGATGAGAGCTTCGATTTTGTATTCAGCCGATATTCGGCGCACCACTGGTACGACCCGCTGCAGGCGTTGCGCGAAGTGAGGCGGGTGCTCAAGCCCGGCGGTCGAGTTGCGTTTGTCGATGTGGCTTCGCCTGGTATGGCCCTGCTGGATACCTACCTCCAGGCAGTTGAGCTGTTACGCGACACCAGCCACGTGCGCGATTACTCTGCGGCCGAATGGTGCGACATGTTCGGTTCGGCCGGGTTGGTTGTGTCGGGTTATCGCATGCAGAAATTGCATTTGGAGTTTGGCTCCTGGGTCGAGCGCATGCGGACGCCTGACGTTATGGCCAACGCTATTCGTAAGTTACAACAAGACGTTAGCGCAGACGTTAAAAGTTATTTCGAGATAGAAGGCGACGGCTCTTTCACCACTGATGTGATTGTACTGTGGGCGGTCGTTGATCCGTGTTCACCAGACGCTGAGGCGTTAGCAGAGAGAGATTATGAGTAAGCAGATTCTCGTTTTACCCGGTGATGGTATTGGTCCGGAGATTATGGCCGAGGCGGTCAAGGTGCTTAATCTGGCAGTCGAAAAGTTCGGCCTCGATATGCAGCTCGAGACTGACGACCTGGGTGGCGCTGCCTATGATCGCTATGGTTCACCGCTGGCGGATGAAACGCTTGAGCGAGCGCGTAAGGCCGATGCGATCTTGCTGGGTGCAGTAGGCGGACCCAAATGGGACACGATTGACCCGGCTCTGCGTCCCGAACGAGGGTTGCTGAAAATCCGTTCGGAGCTTGCGCTGTTTGGCAACTTGCGTCCGGCCATCCTTTATCCCCAGCTGGCCGACGCTTCGACGCTCAAGCCCGAAGTGGTATCCGGGCTGGATATTCTCATCGTGCGCGAATTGACCGGTGGTATTTACTTTGGCCAGCCACGTGAGCGCCGGACCCTTGAGAACGGGGAGCGACAGGCCTATGACACTTTGCCCTACAGTGAGGGTGAGATTCGTCGTATCGCCAAGGTTGGTTTTGACATGGCTATGGTGCGCAACAAGAAGCTGTGTTCGGTCGACAAGGCCAACGTACTCGCCTCCAGCCAGTTGTGGCGGGAAGTGGTTGAAGAAGTGGCCAGGGATTACCCCGAGGTCGAGCTGTCGCACATGTATGTCGATAACGCTGCCATGCAACTGGTGCGCGCACCCAAGCAGTTCGACGTTATCGTCACCGATAACATGTTCGGGGACATCCTGTCCGACCAGGCATCGATGCTCACCGGCTCCATTGGTATGCTGCCCTCAGCATCGCTGGACTCCAACAACAAGGGCATGTATGAGCCGTGCCACGGCAGCGCGCCGGACATCGCGGGGCAGGGCATCGCCAATCCTCTGGCGACCATACTGTCTGTTTCGATGATGCTGCGTTACAGCTTCAATCAGGTAGCTGCCGCTGATGCCATCGAGAAAGCGGTGAGCCTGGTGCTCGACACAGGGCTGCGCACCGGTGACATCATGTCGGAGGGCTGCCGTCGGATAGGCACCGCCGAGATGGGTGATGCCGTGGTAGCGGAATTGAAAAACCTGTAATCTGTACGGCTACGTGCATTCGGCTGATGCCGGATGCAGCTGTTCCTGAATTTTTACCCCCCGGGGGGCGAATATGAAAAGAGTTGGACTGGTAGGTTGGCGTGGCATGGTCGGCTCCGTGCTGATGCAACGCATGCGTGAAGAAAACGATTTCGACAATATCGAGCCGGTGTTCTTCACCACCTCCAATGTGGGCGGTCAGGGTCCGGATATCGGTAAGGATATTCCGCCGCTGATGGACGCCTTCGATCTCGAATCCTTGAAGACGCTGGACGTTGTGATCACCTGTCAGGGTGGCGATTACACCCAGGCTGTGTATGCAAAGCTGCGCGCCGAAGGCTGGAATGGTTACTGGATCGATGCTGCTTCCACGCTGCGCATGGAAGACGAGGCGGTCATTGTCCTTGATCCGGTTAACCGTCGGAATATTGACCAGGCGCTGCGTGACGGGGTCAAGACCTATGTCGGTGGCAACTGTACGGTAAGTTTGATGCTGATGGGCTTGGGAGGCTTGTTTGAAAACGGCCTGGTCGAATGGATGAGCGCCATGACCTACCAGGCAGCCAGCGGATCCGGTGCGCAGAATATGCGTGAGCTGATCAGCCAGATGGGCACCATTAATGCCTCTGTCGCCGACAAGCTGGCCGATCCGGCCAGTGCGATCCTCGAAATTGATCGCACTGTTGCATCAACTCTGCGTGACGACAGTTTCCCGGTTGAGCATTTTGGCGTGCCTTTGGCTGGCAGCCTTATCCCCTGGATCGACAAGCAGTTACCGAACGGCCAGAGCCGCGAGGAGTGGAAGGCTCAGGCCGAGACCAACAAGATTATTGGTCGCAGCGGTCGTCCCATTCCGGTAGATGGCATCTGTGTTCGGATTGGCGCCATGCGCTGCCACAGCCAGGCGCTGACCATCAAGTTGAACAAGGATGTGCCGCTCGCCGATATCGAGGCGATGCTGGATGCTCACAGCCCGTGGTCGAAAGTGGTGCCGAACGAGAAGGAAGCGACCCTCAGGGACCTTACTCCCACGGCTGTTACCGGCAATCTGACGGTTCCGGTAGGCCGCTTGCGCAAGCTGAATATGGGTTCGCAGTATCTGTCCGCGTTCACTGTAGGCGACCAGTTACTGTGGGGCGCTGCAGAGCCGCTGCGCCGTATGTTGAACATTCTGCAAGAAGACTGAGGCTGATCCGGCTCACAGGTTGGAGTAGACCTGACAGGGCATTCCCGTACTATCGGGGATGCCCTTTTTGTTTTAAAACAAGAGGTTGTAATGACTAAGTCATGTGATGTAGCAATCGTAGGTGTGTACGGGATCGTTGGTGAGAGCGTGATGAGTCTGTTGGAAGATCACGCATTTCCCTTCGCTACGGTGCATTTGCTTGAAACCCGGGAAGCCGCAGGCGGCAGGCTGATGGTTCATGGGCAGAGCCAGCGGGTGGAAATCGTCGAGCAGTTCGACTTCAGCCAGGTTCAGCTAGTGCTGTTTGTTAGCGACATGGAACTCGCCGCCGAATGGGCTCCAAAGGCCGTGCAGGCTGGCTGTGCTGTGGTTGATGCGACCGGTGCCTTTCGTGATGCTGACATCCCATTGGTGGTCGCTGAGGTTAACCCTGAATCCTTGTCCGGATTTGCAGCGCGGCGCATCGTTGCCTGCCCTGATAGTGAAGTCGCCCAGGCTGCTGTCGCGTTGAAACCGCTGCGCGATGAGGTCGGGCTGCTTTCGGTGAATATCGCGACCTATCAATCCATGTCTACTCAGGGAAAGGAGCAGGTCGAGGCTCTGGCATTGCAGACGGGGCGGCTGCTCAATGGTCAGCCTGCAGAGCGGGGCGCATTCGAAAAGCAGGCTGCGTTCAATCTGATTCCGCGCATCGGAGAGATAGACGAGAATGGCGACAGCCAGTCCGAATTGCGCCTTGCAGACGACTTGCGACGGGTTCTGGATATGCCGAAGCTCCCGGTCTCGGCGACCTGCGTGCTTGTGCCGATCTTTTTCGGCACCGCACAGGCGGTGCAGGCACGTACCGAACAGGTGATAGCCGAAAAGCGCCTCGGCACGCTCATGCGCAAAGCCAAGGGAGTCAAACTCCTGGACAAGCCGGCGGAGGGTGGTTATCCGACGCCAGTCAGCGATGCTACCGGCAGTGATCACGTATGGATAAGCCGTCTGCGTCAGGACCGCCTCGAACCGCAATCGGTCAATCTGTGGGCCGTGTCAGATAATCTGCGAAAAGGTGTCGCACTTAACAGTCTTGAAGTCGCTGGGTTGTTGATAAAAGATTTTTTGTAATCAATACTTGCTGTGGATTTCGACTTAGCGGTTAAGGTTTGCAGAAGCAGACTTACTTAAGGCTCTAGCGAGTAACACGGGCAGTCTCTATCGGATGGGGGAAGTACAGGGCCGATCGAGACTGCCGGAGTCTTAGACGCGTGAAAAAACGATAAAGCAAAGGATTTTCGCTATGGTTCGCAAACTGGTTTTGGCTGTCACCGCGGCAAGTGCCTTGATGTCTTCCAATATGGCTCTGGCTCTGGGAGTAGGTGATATAAACCTGCGTTCGGCGTTGAATCAACCTCTCGAAGCAGAGATCGAGCTGCTTCAGGTCAAGGATTTATCCAGCGAAGAGATCCTGCCGACCCTTGCGTCCGTAGACGATTTCGGCAGGGCAGGGATTGACCGTGCGTTTTTTCTCACCGATCTGAACTTCACCCCGGTTATCAAGCCCGACGGGCGAGCGGTAATCAAGGTCACCTCCAGTAGACCCGTTAACGAACCTTTCCTGAATTTCCTGATGGAAGTCCGCTGGCCGTCAGGTCGCGTGCTCCGCGAATTTACCGTACTGCTTGACCCGCCCCTGTATCAGTCATCCTCTGCTCCAGTCGCCGCAGCTGCGCCTGTCACCCCTCCGAGCGCCCCACGGCAGCCAGCGTCAGCGCCTTCAAGGCCTGCGCAACAGGCTGCGGCTGCACGCCCGGTTCAGCAGGCTCCGTCCGCTGCCTCTGAAGGTGGAACGCTGCGGACCAGTCCTTCCGATACGTTGTGGGAAATTGCCCTGGCACACCGGCCGCAAGGTGCTTCTGTACACCAGACGATGCTGGCCATTCAGGATCTCAATCCCCAGGCATTCCTGAATCAGAACATCAATACCATGCTGGCAAACCAGACGTTGACGCTGCCAGATGCCGAGCAGGCATCGCAGCGAAGCCGGGCTGACGCAATGGAGCAGGTTGCACAACAGACCAGCGCCTGGCAAAGCGGCCGCAGGGCAGCTGAACCATCGCAACGCCAGCTTGACGCACGTCAGCGAGACACGGCGGCCCCGGCTCCAGCCGAAGCGGATACCAGTGACTCGTTGCGGTTGGTTGCCGGATCAGAAGAGGGCGGCGGTTCCGACTCGGCTGGTGGAAACGGCGAAGGACAATTGCGTGATGCGCTTGACCGCACCAAGGAACAGCTGGATTCCGCTGAGAGTGAAAAAGCCGAGCTGGCTTCGCGTCTCGAAGATGTTCAAGGTCAACTGGAGACCTTGCAGCGGCTGCTGACGCTAAAAGACACTCAGCTTGCAGCGTTACAGGAGCAAATGGGGAGCGTAGCAGCGCAGCAGGCGGGCGCCGAGGCTGGCGTGTCTGAGACTGTTGTTGAAGAAGAGACTCCGGTTGACCCGCAGTTGGCAGGTACTGACGAACCGGTTAACGAAGCGGACTCTGCCAATGCGCAGGACGAAGCCGCTCTGGCGGAAGTGTCAAGCCTGGAAGACGAGGCCGAATCGTCCACCGCTGCGCCCGTTGAACCAGTCGCTGTCGCTGAATCGCCGACCATCACTGAGCCTGTGGAAGCAACGCCTTCACCTGAAGCGGCAGCTGCGCCTGTGCAATCTGCCGACACGGCAGAAAGCAGCACAGCCGGTGAAGGGGGTATTGAGCAGACACTGCAGCGCTTCCTGCAAAATCAAACCCTGATGTTGGTGGCGGGTGCTGCGGCTCTGTTCGTTTTGTTGCTGATCCTTATGTCGATTTCGCGCCGCAACGCACGCCGCGAGCAGGAGCTGTCCGACGAGTTTCTCGCGTCTTCAGTCGCTACAGACAACGATGCCGGTGTGCATGATGGTGAGGATTTCAACGTCGCTCTGGCCGAATTTGCCGAACCGGAAGATGAGCAGCGTCTTGATCGGGACGTAATTACCGAAGCTGATGCGCTCATTGCCTACGGGAAGCTAGCTGAGGCGGCCGAAGTTTTGCGTTCTGCAATCGATCAAGAGCCGGGACGTACTGATCTGCGCCTCAAGCTGATGGAGGTGGAGGCGCTGCAGGATCATCCCCAGGGCTACGCGGAGCAGGCTGAAGCGGTCGAGCATCTGGGCGGGGCGGATACGCAGCTCAAGGAAATGAACGCGCGCTTCCCGGCGATGGCAGCTGGCCTGGTCGGCGCTTCCATGGTAATCAGTGATCTGGACGAAAATGAGTTCGACCTTGAACTCGATACGGCCACGACAGGCACCGACGATACGAGCGACTCACTCTTCGAAGAAGATGCCCGCCACTTCGACTTTGGTGACCTCGACGAGCCTGCCCAGCCGAAAGACAGTCTTTTCGAAGACAAGCAGGCTGAGAGCGATGGGTTTGATCTGGATTTCGATCTGGACGACTCCCTTGCCGAAGAGCTGGCCAAGCCTGAGCCTACTGATGAAGCATCTGCTGCCGGATTCGATTTCGATCTGGATGACGAGTTTGATACCGAAACGGCATCATCTGGGTTTGCTGACGATGTCGATGACTCTGATCTGGTGTTGCCTCCACGTAACGAGAATGACGCGCTGACCGAGTTTGATGTCATCGACCCGCTTGAGACCGATGCTGCCGCAACCAGCACCGGCGAGGCTGCGCAAGACGAACAGACAAACGATGATTTCGGTTTCTCAGATGCCGATCTCGCGGATTTTGAATCCGAACTCAACGCGTCGATCGAAGCGGAAACCGAGGCTGAGGAGTCCAAAGACGAAGAGCTTTCGTCTTTGCCTGACGCCCTGGATCCCTTTACCGGGAATATGCCCACCGATCAGGCCATGAGTGAGAGCATGGAAGACGAATTCGACTTCCTGTCCGGTACTGATGAATGTGCGACCAAGTTGGATCTCGCCCGCGCTTACGTGGATATGGGTGACGAGGAAGGTGCACGTGATATCCTCGCTGAAGTGATCGAAGAAGGGAATGATCAACAGCAGAAGGATGCGCGTGAAATGATGGAGCAACTGGCCTGACAAATGGTTTCACAAACCTTCGAAGCGGCCGCCCCTGAGGCGGCCGCTGTTGTTTCAAGGGTAGCCGCCTGTATCGAGTATCGCGGCACGACCTATCGTGGCTGGCAACGCCAACAAGCCGGCGTCCGCAGTGTTCAGGAGGCGGTCGAAAAGGCGCTTTCCAGGGTGGCTGATCATCCCGTCAAGACTGTATGTGCGGGACGGACGGATGCCGGTGTTCATGCGTCCAGTCAGATCATTCACTTCGACAGCGATGCGAGGCGCTCCATGGCCAACTGGTTCCATGGCGCGAACGCCAACCTGCCAGGTGATATCAGCCTGGCGTGGGCGCATCCGGTGAAGCAGGACTTCCATGCCCGGTTTTCTGCAGAGGCCCGTCGATACCGTTATGTGATTTACAACGACCCGGTGCGGCCGGCGCATCTCGCCCATGAAGTGACGTGGAATTATCGGGAGCTCGATATCGACCGCATGCAACAGGCCGGGGCGCTGTTGGTTGGTGAGCATGATTTCTCCGCCTACCGAGCGGTGGCCTGTCAGGCTAAATCGCCAGTCAAGACGATCCATCATCTGCGCCTGGTTCGCTTCGGCCAGTTCATCGTGCTGGACGTGCGGGCGAACGCTTTTCTGCATCACATGGTGCGCAACATTGCCGGCGTCTTGATGGAAATCGGATGTGGCGAGCGGCCGGTGGAGTGGGCCGCAGAGGTGCTTGAAAGCCGCGACAGACGGGAAGGCGGGCTGACCGCGCCACCTTTCGGTCTGTATCTGGTTGATGTGACCTATCCGGAGCGGTTCCAACTTCCACGTCGGTATATGGGCCCGCATTTTCTGTCTGCGTTGAATTCTCTGGGCGACTGACGCTTCCCGGATGATCTGCTACTATCGTCAGCCCTCGAATTCATACGGGCGTAGCGAATGGTACGAGTAAAAATCTGTGGCATCACCCGGGTGGAGGACGCGCTGGCTGCGGCCGCCGCCGGAGCTGATGCCCTTGGCCTGGTATTCTATGCAGCCAGTCCGCGTGCCGTCAGTATCGAACAAGCCCGCACCATTCAGCAGGCGCTGCCCCCTTTTATTTCCACAGTGGGGCTGTTTGTTGACGCGACCGCCGAAGATATTCGCGAAGTATTGGCTCAGGTTCGCCTGGATATGTTGCAATTTCATGGCAACGAGCCAGACGAGTTCTGCCAGCAATTCGGAATTCCCTATCTGAAAGCCATCCGCGTCAGGCCCGGGCAGGACGTCAATGAGGCGGCTGCACAATGGCCGGGCGCCTGCGGCATCCTGCTCGATAGTTATCGCCCTGGCGTACCTGGTGGCACAGGAGAGGTCTTTGACTGGACCATGATTCCCGTTGAGCGAAAGTGGTCGCTGATACTGGCAGGTGGGCTCGATGCTGCCAATGTCCAACAGGCAATCACTCAGGCCCACCCTTGGGCCGTCGACGTGAGCGGCGGTGTAGAGCTTACAAAGGGCAGGAAAGATTTCGACAAAATCAATGCTTTTATCAGAGAGGCCAAGCGTGTCTGACTCTAACCCGATCGATTTTTCAGCTGTTCCGGATAACCGGGGGCATTTTGGCCCCTACGGCGGACGCTTTGTGTCCGAGACCTTGATGGATGCGCTCGAAGAACTCGAGACGCTGTACAGCCGTTTGTCTGCCGATGCCGACTTTCAAGCCGAATTTGATCGAGATCTCGCACATTACGTGGGCCGTCCGTCGCCGCTCTATCTGGCTGAGCGTCTCACCGCTAAGGTAGGGGGAGCGCAGATCTATCTCAAGCGTGAAGACCTCAATCACACCGGTGCGCACAAAGTAAACAATACTATCGGTCAGGCGCTGCTTGCCAAGCACATGGGCAAGCCACGCGTGATTGCCGAGACCGGCGCGGGCCAGCACGGCGTTGCGACAGCGACCGTGGCTGCCCGACTGGGCCTGAAATGCCAGGTGTACATGGGTGCAGAGGATGTCCAGCGCCAGTCATTGAACGTTTATCGCATGAAGTTGCTGGGTGCTGAAGTCATTCCAGTGACGTCCGGGTCAAGGACCCTGAAGGACGCCATGAACGAGGCAATGAGAGACTGGGTGACGAATGTGGACGATACCTTCTACATTATCGGTACCGTCGCCGGTCCGCATCCTTACCCCAAGCTCGTCCGTGATTTCCAGTGTGTCATCGGCCGCGAAGCCCGTCAGCAATGTCTGGATCAGACTGGTGGGTTGCCTGATGCGCTGGTTGCCTGCGTAGGCGGTGGCTCCAATGCGATTGGTCTGTTTCACCCGTTTCTCGAAGATTCTGCAGTGCAAATGTTCGGTGTCGAGGCCGGCGGCCGCGGTATCGAGACAGGGCAGCACGCAGCGCCGTTATGCGCCGGTCGTCCAGGTGTCCTGCATGGCAACCGCACCTACCTGATGGAGGATGATGCCGGTCAGATCATCGAAACCCATTCCGTCTCCGCAGGGCTCGATTACCCTGGCGTCGGGCCGGAACACAGCTGGCTCAAGGATATCGGTCGGGTTAATTACGTGAATATCACCGATGACGAAGCGCTTAGCGCGTTCCGCGAACTGACGCGGATCGAGGGCATCATGCCGGCGCTGGAATCCAGTCATGCGGTTGCATACGGCATGAAGCTCGCTGCGACCATGCGCCAGGATCAGAGGATTGTCATTAACCTTTCCGGGCGTGGCGACAAGGACATTCACACCGTTGCAGGCATCGACGGAATAAGCATCTAGAAGAGTCTGAAATGAGCCGAATTCAACAATGTTTTGAGAACCTGCGCAGTGAAGGCCGCACAGCCCTGATTCCCTACGTCACCGCAGGCGACCCGGATCCGTCAATGACGCTACCTCTGATGCATGCACTGGTCGAGGCGGGCGCCAATATCATCGAGCTGGGCATCCCATTCTCCGACCCTATGGCAGACGGTCCGGTGATCCAGCAGGCGATGGAGCGTGCGCTGTTGCATCACGTTAGCATGCGGCAGGTGCTGGATATGGTTCGCGCGTTCCGTGAAAGCGACCAGACTACACCTGTCGTGCTGATGGGGTATCTGAACCCGGTCGAGCGCCTGGGCTATGAAACCTTTGCCCGTGAGGCAGCTGAAGCCGGAGTTGACGGCGTATTGACAGTTGATCTGCCCCCTGAGGAAGCCGATGAAGTGATTGGCTTTTTCAAACAGCATGATCTGGACTGTATCTTCCTGATGTCGCCAACAACAACCCTGGACCGTGCCCGCCGGATCTGCGAACAGGCCAGCGGCTATGTCTACTATGTTTCACTGAAAGGTGTGACCGGATCCAGTGCTCTGGACGTCACCGATGTGGCAAGCAAACTCGAAGCGCTGCGCACTGTCACCGATCTGCCCATCGGCGTCGGGTTTGGCATACGCGACGGCGAATCCGCTGCGGCGGTGGGAAAGGTAGCTGACGGCGTGGTCGTGGGTTCGGTACTGGTCAACAAGATCGCGACCTACGCCAGCCAGCCGGAACAGGCTCGCGAAGCGATCGCTGCGACCATCAGGGATATGCGACTGGCGATGGATCAGTGAGCAGTTCAACTCGAACAGCAGATAAATTGAATAAGGATTGGCAATGAGCAACTGGCTGGTGGATAAACTGATTCCTTCCATCGTACGCTCTGAGGCTCAGAAGAGCAGCGTACCAGAAGGTCTATGGCGTAAATGCCCCTCCTGTGATGCGGTACTGTATCGGCCGGAGCTGGAAAAGAATCTGGACGTGTGTCCCAAGTGTGAACATCACTTGCGCATCAATGCCCGTCGCAGGCTGGACATTTTTCTGGACAAGGAAGGCCGCAGCGAAGTGGCGGCTGAACTGGAGCCAGTCGATAAACTCAAGTTTCGCGACAGCAAGAAATACAAGGACCGTCTGACCGCTGCGCAGAAGGAAACCGGCGAGAAGGACGCCCTGGTGGTCATGCAGGGCAAGCTGAAGGGCATGCCCATCGTCGCCAGCGCCTTTGAGTTCAGTTTCATGGGCGGTTCCATGGGCAGCGTGGTCGGCGCGCGTTTCGTGCGGGGTGCTGAGATCGCCCTGCGCGAGCGTATTCCCTATGTGTGCTTTCCGGCCTCCGGCGGGGCGCGGATGCAGGAAGCCCTGTTCTCCCTGATGCAGATGGCCAAGACCAGCGCCGCGCTCGCTCGGCTCAAGGAGGAGGGCATTCCCTTCATTTCCGTGATGACTGATCCGGTGTATGGCGGTGTGTCGGCGAGTCTGGCGATGCTTGGCGATTTGAACATGTCCGAACCCAACGCCTTGATCGGGTTCGCCGGTCCGCGCGTGATCGAGCAGACCGTCCGTGAGAAGCTGCCGGCCGGATTCCAGCGCAGCGAGTTCCTCCTCGAGCACGGCGCCCTGGACATGATCGTCTCACGCCTGGAAATGCGCGACCGTGTGGCCAGCATTCTGTCGATGATGACCGGCGTTGCGCTTCAGCCCGGAACCGAGCTCACCGAGACAGCGGAAGACGAGGCCGACGAGGTCTGATGACGCCGCGCAGTCTCACCGAATGGTTGACACGTCTGGAAGGGCTGCACCCCAAGGAAATTGATATGGGGCTAGCGCGGGTCAGTCGGGTTGCCCGTCAGCTGAACGTGCTGCGGCCGGCCCCGCTGGTGTTCACCGTGACGGGAACCAATGGCAAAGGCAGTACCTGCGCCGCGCTTGCGTCGCTCCTGCATCAGGCTGGCATGCGTGCCGGCTGCTACAGCTCCCCGCACCTGGTCCGCTACAACGAGCGCATCAGCATTGCCGGACAACTGGCGACTGACGATCAGCTCTGCCTCGCCTTCGAGGCTGTCGAGCAGGCCCGGGAAGACGTTTCGCTTACCTACTTCGAGTTCGGTACGCTTGCGGCGTTGTGGTTGTTCAAGGAAGCAAAGCTGGATGCCGTCGTGCTTGAAGTTGGCCTGGGCGGTCGGCTGGATGCGGTCAACGTGGTCGATGCGGATGTCGCTGTGGTCACCAGCATCGGTCTGGATCATCAGGAATACCTTGGCGATACGCGAGAGCTGGTGGGCTTTGAGAAAGCCGGCATTCTTCGCCAGGGGCGCCCGGTCGTATGCGGCGAACGCGATCTTCCTTCGACCTTCACTGGGGAGGTGACTCGGCTGAATGCGACGTTGCTGCAGCGCGGCACGCATTTCGATTGGTCGCCTCTCGCAGACGAACATTGGACCTTGCACGGGCTCGATCGAAATGGCCAGCCGCGCACCTTTGATAATCTTCCGCCGGTACGCCTTCCCCGGGACAACCTGGCCGTAGCGCTTCAGGCATTCTGGGCTGCTGGTCTGGATTTGTCGGACACCTTGTCAGCCCAGGCCCTGCGTGACGCCTATGTGCCAGGGCGCGTGGAATGGCGCACGGTCAGCTGGCTTGGTCAGCCGCGCAGGCTGTGCCTCGATGTCGGGCATAACCCCCACGCAGCCGCGTTCCTGGGCGCGTCATTGCGACAGCGGTCGGTTACCCGTCACGCCATTTTCGGGTTGCTTTCGGACAAGGATCTCCCCGGTGTGGTGGCGCCATTGAGCGGATTGTTCGAGTCCTGGGCTGTCACGCCGCTGCCAAGCCCGCGCAGCCGGCCCGCCGAGGAGCTTGCGGAGCATTTGATTGCAAGAGGCGAGCGTGCCGAGCGCTTTGAGTCCGTCGCAGACGCCTTGCGGGATGCGCTGGATAACACCCCCGCGACCACCGAAATAGTGATTTTCGGATCGTTTTTTTGCGTGGCAAACGCCATACTCTGGCTTTCCGAACACACTCAGGAGCTGACCGATGGATCAAGGCCTTAAGCAGCGCATTATCGGCGCACTGGTACTTATCGTAGCTGCCGTGGTGTTCCTGCCCATGCTGTTGTCCGGACAGGACGAAACGGTCACGGTAGAGATTGATGCCCCGCCTGCACCGCAGATGGACGAGCGCGAGATCGATGTGGCGGCACCTGTGGAGTTACCGCAGCCTGAACAGGTCCCTGACTTGCCCCCTACGCCATTGCCCGATCCCCAACCGATTCCGTTGCCCGAACCTACAGAACCGTCTGAGCCACCTGAGCCAGCGGTTGCGGTGGCACCGACGCCACCCGCTGCTGACGCAGTTCCGCCAGCGCCTGCCGAGCCAGCATCTGCGCAGCCGGAGCGAGCAGCTTCCGCTCCGTCTGGCGATTGGGTGGTGCAGCTGGGAAGCTTTTCCAGTAGCGCGAATGCAGAGGGTCTGCGCGAAACCTTGTTGACTCAGGGTTACAACGCTTATACCCAATCTTCCAGCGTGGACGGTCAGTCCGTCACCCGCGTATTTGTCGGACCGGTGATCGATCGTGCGGGCGCTAACCGCCTGCGTGACGAACTGGCGCGCAGGCATGGCAGCAAGGGAATGGTCGTCGCGTACGATGCCGATAATCGCGCGCAATGATGTTTCGATCCGCGACGGCGCTCTGATAGAATGACGCACTTTTCGCAGCAGGGCGCCGAATAGTGACATTCACCTGGGTAGATTGGGTAATAATCGGGACCATCGTCGTATCGGCACTGATCAGCCTTTCTCGCGGCTTCGTCAAGGAAGCCTTGTCCTTGCTGACCTGGGTTATCGCTGGTCTGGTCGCCTGGATGTTCGGCGGAGCCTTTGCGGATCTGCTGACGGGATATATCGAAACACCATCGCTGCGTGTAATCGTGGCCTGCGGTATTCTTTTCGTTCTCACATTGATACTGGGTGGATTGCTCAACTACCTGATCGGTCAGCTGGTGGTAGCGACCGGTCTATCGGGTACTGATCGTTTCCTCGGGATGGTTTTCGGTGCCGCGCGAGGCGTCCTGCTGGTGGTCGTGGCGGCCGGGTTGCTAAGCCTGGCCCCGGTAGAAGCCGATGACTGGTGGCGTCAATCCCAGCTCATTCCTCATTTTTTGCTGGTGGCCGACTGGTCCAAGGATTTCATCCTGGGTTTAATAGGCCGCTGATTTCCGCCTTCCTCGGCGAGCGCGTTTCAACGTTAACGAAAGGGTTCAGGTATGTGTGGCATTGTTGGCATTGTGGGCAGATCGAACGTCAATCAGGCGCTCTATGACGCCCTGACCGTCCTGCAGCATCGCGGCCAGGACGCCGCCGGCATCGTTACCAGCGACAGGGGCCGACTGTTCCTGCGCAAGGATAACGGCCTGGTGCGAGACGTCTTCCATCAGCGTCATATGCAGCGTCTGATTGGCAACATGGGTATCGGCCATGTTCGCTATCCCACGGCCGGATCGTCCAGCTCTGCTGAGGCTCAGCCGTTTTATGTCAACTCCCCGTACGGCATCACCCTTGCGCACAACGGCAACTTGACGAACGTTGAGCAGCTGTCGCGGGAGATTTACGAGTCCGATCTGCGTCACGTCAATACCAACTCCGACTCGGAAGTATTGCTCAACGTATTCGCTCACGAGCTCGCGCGGGCAGGCAAGTTGCAGCCGGGTGAGGAAGATATCTTCAATGCTGTGCGTGCAGTGCATACCCGCTGCCGGGGTGGCTACGCGGCTATCGCCATGATCACCGGCTATGGCATCGTCGGCTTCCGTGATCCCAACGCCATTCGTCCGATCGTGTTCGGTAAGCGTGAAACCGAGAACGGAACTGAGTACATGATCGCCTCGGAAAGTGTATCGCTGGATGTACTGGGTTTTGAGCTGATCCGTGATCTGGCTCCCGGTGAAGCGGTTTACATCACCGAGCAGGGTGAGTTGTTCACGCGCCAGTGCTCAGATAACGCCCAGTATTCGCCATGCATTTTCGAACACGTGTATCTGGCGAGACCGGACTCGATGATTGACGGCATTCTGGTGTACAAGGCGCGCCTGCGTATGGGCGAGAAGCTTGCCGAGAAGATTCAGCGTGAACGGCCTGATCACGGGATTGATGTGGTCATTCCGATCCCTGATACCAGCCGCACGTCGGCCGTCGAGCTGGCTAATCACCTGGGCGTGAAATTTCGCGAAGGTTTTGTCAAGAATCGCTACATCGGCCGCACATTCATCATGCCGGGCCAGGCAGCACGTAAAAAATCCGTTCGCCAGAAGCTCAATGCCATCGAGCTGGAATTCCGCGGCAAGAACGTGATGCTGGTTGACGATTCCATCGTACGCGGCACTACCTGCAAACAGATTATTCAGATGGCCCGGGAAGCCGGCGCCAAGAATGTTTACTTCTGCTCGGCGGCCCCTGCGGTTCGCTTCCCTAATGTATACGGTATTGATATGCCGAGCGTGCATGAATTAATCGCGCATAACCGCACGACAGAAGAAGTCTGCGAACTGATCGGGGCTGATTGGCTGGTATACCAGGACCTCGAAGATCTGGTCGATGCCGTGCGCGAGGGCAACCCGAAACTCGGTCGCTTCGATTGTTCGGTGTTTGATGGTGAATATGTAACCGGCGACGTGAATGAAGCCTATCTCGGCAAGATCGAACAGGCACGTAACGACGCAGCCAAGGCTGGCGGCGAGATTCACAACGAAATGATTGATCTGCACAAACACAACGGTTGAGTGATCCGGAGACTGACATGACAACAGAATGGGAACCGGGTCGGCTCAACAGCGATCTCGATGATGCCGGCTTCGATACGCTGGCGGTACGTGCCGGACAACGCCGCGGTCCCGAGGCGGAACACGGCGAAGCGCTTTTTCTGACTTCCAGCTATGTGTTTCGCAGTGCGGCGGATGCGGCGGCGTGTTTCGCCGGTGATGCGCCGGGCAACGTCTATTCACGCTACATGAACCCGACTGTGCGCACCTTCGAGGAGCGTATCGCCGCGTTGGAAGGCGCAGAGCAGGCGGTTGCTACCGCATCGGGCATGGCTGCGATTCTGGCTACGGTCATGAGTCTCTGCTCTGCCGGCGACCATATCCTGGTATCGCGTAGCGTGTTCGGAGCTACCGTCAGTCTGTTTGACAAGTATTTCAAGCGCTTCGGAATTGAGGTTGATTATGTGCGCCTCGCCGACCTGGATGGCTGGCAGACTGCGTGTAAACCGAATACGCGGATGTTCTTTGTCGAATCTCCCTCCAATCCGCTGGCAGAACTGGTGGATATCCGCGGTCTGGCGGCGGTGGCAGATGAGCAGGGTGCCTGGCTGGTTGTAGATAATTGCTTCTGCACGCCGGCCTTGCAGAAGCCGCTTGAGCTGGGTGCTCATATCGTTGTGCATTCGGCAACCAAATACATTGACGGGCAAGGGCGTTGCCTCGGCGGCGTAGTCGCCGGACGCAGTGAGCAGATGAAGGAAGTCGTCGGGTTTTTGCGTACCGCCGGTCCCACACTCAGTCCATTTAATGCCTGGGTGTTCCTCAAAGGGCTCGAGACGCTTCGTTTGCGCATGAGAGAGCATTGCGCAAACGCCCAGATTCTTGCCGAGTGGCTGGAGCAACAATCAGCCGTCCAGCGTGTTTACTACGCCGGGCTTGCATCTCATCCGCAGCATGAATTGGCCAAGTCGCAGCAAAGCGGTTTCGGCGCTGTGGTGAGCTTTGAGGTTGAGGGCGGTCGCGATGCCGCGTGGCGTTTTATCGACGCCACCCGCATGCTTTCTATCACCGCGAATCTTGGTGACAGCAAGACGACCATCACCCATCCGGCCAGCACGACCCATGGTCGACTGGCACCCGAGGTACGTTTGGCAGCCGGTATCAATGAAGGCCTGATCCGTTTGGCGGTAGGGTTGGAAGACGTGGAAGATCTCCGCGCAGATTTGCAGCGGGGGCTGTCTGCAATCTAGATGTAGCGCACAGTAGTGGCGAGAGCTATGGCTAGCGGATCACAAATCAGGTGATCCGTTTTGCTTCATGGGGTTGGGTTGTTCTACGTTTGAGAAGCCGCAGGGATAGTCGGCCAGCGTACGAGTATTCGCAGGCAGTGCGGCTTCACTCAAATCAAGGAAGAAACCTATGAAAGCTTTATATCTTGCTGTTCTGTTTGTCCTGTCGTCCTGGTTCGCGCTCCCGGTTGTCGCAGAAACAACCGCGGCCCCGTCATCGGTCATTTCGGTCAACATCAACAACGCCAGTGCTGCGGAAATCGCCGAAACTCTGCAGGGCGTCGGCGCAGCCAAAGCGGACGCCATTGTTGCTTACCGTGAGGCTAATGGCGATTTTGCCTCCGTCGAATCTCTGTCTGAAGTCTCGGGTATTGGCGCGGCCACTGTCGAAAAGAATCGTGCCCGCATCGCTCTGCAGTAAGTGCTGATCCCGCCTTGTCTCGACGGGCGTTATTGCACCTCGCTTGGCAATGACGCTCAGTCAGAACTTCAGGTTTTCAACCTGCTTACCGAATCCGTCAGCTGATGCGCCAGGGATGCCAGCTGTTCGCTGGTGCTGGCACTTTGACGTGTCTGATCTACAGTCTGTTCTGTAACGTCACGTATCTGGATGACGCTCTGGGTAATGGCCTCCGCCGCCTGGCTCTGCTGCTCGACGGCTGAAGCAATCTCGGAGTTGCCGTCACGGATAGCAGTGACCGCTGCGGTAATCTCGGCCAACGAAACGCCTGCCTGTTCTACCTGTTCAACCGACTCATGGGTCAAACGTGCGCTGTCCTGCATGTCCCGCACTGCATCACCTGTGCCGCGCTGTAGTCCCTCGATCATCCGTTGAATCTCGTTGGTAGATGTCTGCACGCGTTGAGCCAGCGCTCTGACCTCGTCCGCTACCACGGCGAAACCGCGCCCGGATTCACCGGCGCGGGCAGCCTCAATGGCAGCATTCAGCGCAAGCAGGTTGGTTTGTTCGGCAATCTCGCCAATCACCCTCACTACGCCGCTGATTTCCTGGCTGTGGCCTTCAAGGTTCTGCATATGCTGGGTACAGCGCTCAATGCTGGTCGCCAGTCCGGTAATCGTCTGACTAACCCGAACGACCTGATCACGACCTTCGCGCGCCAAGCCGTCTGTACGGTTGGAGCGTTCGCTGGTTTGCGCGGTGTTGCCGGCAATGTCCTGTACAGTGGCACCCATTTCGTTAACGGCAGCGGCGACCATGTCGGTCTCACCCTGTTGCGCCGTCATCCCGTCGCGGACCCGAGCCATCAGTCCTGCCAGTTCGCTGGCTCTGCGGTCCAGCTGCTCGGCTGCCTGGCGAACCGAGCCTACTACTTCTTGCTGGGCACTTTGCATGGCGTTGAAGGCTCTGGCGATGGAGCCGACTTCATCACGCGTGTCAGCGCGGGCACGTAATCGCAAGTCACCGGTTTCCTGCACGGATAACATGACGTCACGCACCGCGATGATATGGCGGGTAATAAACAGGATCAGTATCTGGGAGACCACCAGAACGCCGAGCATCAGCAGAAACACTGCAGGGGCGTAGGTAGTAATTCTGGAAAACAGCAACGCCATATAGACCTGGCGTTGAACACCGAGGGCACGTTGTTGCCCATCGACCTGCGCGACCCACACACCGAACAGGTCGCCAGTAGCTTGCGTCAGATCTTTTCCCGGGATCCAGACGCCAGACGTGCCGGCGCCGGCTTTCGCTTGGCTGCGTATCGCTGCCGGGTTGGTCCAGCTCAGGCCGGGTATGGCCTGGTTTTCAGGCAGGCTATGAATCAATGACGCGGCTAGTGCTTTGCGCTCGCTATGCAAAGCGTTTTGCTCGGCGTACAGGGCGACCAATACCAGTAACAACAGGCTGACGAAGGAAACCCCGTTCACTGCCCAGAACTTGTATTTCAGCGGTACATGCTTGAAAGAAACCATGCCTAATCCATTTCCCGAGTGGTATGCCTTGATATCGGTCGGTAACGCATATTCTTGATAGCAATAGCAAAACTTTTACCGGGGTTCGATGCAGTGCGGCCTGAAGCGGATCGGGTATACTTGCGTCTGGTTTGGGTCTGTTGACGTTTCGTCGGGGCTCGCCGCGAAACGAGGAAAACATGATGGAAGTGACCCAGGCGAAAACATTATTTATTGATCGCAATGAAGTGCTCGCAGAGTGGTGTGAGCGATGGCTTGAGTTGCCTTATGTTGCGGTAGATACCGAGTTCGTACGCACCGAGACGTTCTACCCGATAGCGGGTCTGATCCAGATCGGCGATGGACAACATGCCTATCTGATCGACCCGCTGGCTATCACCGAGTGGGCGCCTCTGGTCGAGCTGCTGGTCGCTCCCGGGGTGATCAAGGTATTCCATTCCTGTAGCGAAGATCTGGAAGTCTTTCATCATCTGTGTGGTGTGGTGCCGCAACCGTTATTTGATACACAGCTGGCGGCTGCCTATCTCGGCATGGACTTTTCCATGGGCTATTCCCGATTGGTAAAGGCCTTGCTCGATATCGAACTGGCCAAGGATGAAACGCGGTCGGACTGGTTGCAGCGGCCCTTGAGTCCGACGCAGCTACAATACGCCGCAGACGATGCGCTGCACCTCGCGCAAATATATGAACGCATGGCTCCGCGTATCGAGGCAGCGGGTCTCACCGCCTGGTTGCTCAGCGATACGGCGGAGCAGGGCAGCCACGTCGGGGTCTTGCAGGATCCTGACCAGGCCTATCGGGGCATCAAACAGGCCTGGCGCCTGAAGCCTGATGAACTGGCGATTCTCAAGCTGCTTGCGGCATGGAGGGAGAGGGAAGCGCGGCAGCGTGACCAGGCGCGTAATCGCATCTTGCGCGAATCGGCGATGGTGCCTATTGCCCAGCGTCAGCCAGACACCTTGCAGGCCTTGTCGCGGATCGAAGACATGCATCCACGCTCGGTCCGGCACGATGGCGAGATGGTGCTCGAGCTGATCCGTCAGGGCCAGGCGATACCCGAATCCGAGTGGCCACAACCCTTGCCTGAGCCTTTACCCGCGGATGCCAATCGTCTGCTGAAGTCTTTGCGCAAGGTCGGCCAGCGGCACGCGGTCCGGCTGAATATTGCACCTGAAGTGATGCTTCGAAAAAAGGTACTCGAAGCTATCGTACGTACGGGTTATCCAACAGGCCCTTACAGCCTGCCCGACGAACTGAATGGTTGGCGGCGCGAACTGATGGGCGCCGAATTACTCAACGTAGCCAATGCAGGCTGAATATGCAAATTGAAGTGTCGATCTACCGCAGCAAGCGCAAGCCGGGTATGTATCTTTACGTTCCGAAAGAAACGGATCTGGACGAGCTGCCCGGACATCTGTCGGTCGTTTTTGGCGTGCCGGAACACGCCATGGATCTGGTCCTGACCGAGCAACGTAAACTCGCGCGTGAGGACGTGCTCAAGGTGATGGAAAACCTGAAAAGCCAGGGCTATCACCTGCAGATGCCCCCTGAGCCGGAGGACTATCTGGTTCACCTTCCGGATGAGCTGTTATATCGGAATGACCCTGTCTGAAGGGCGCTGCTATAAACCAGAGCGCGCTGCTTCAGACCAGCATCTCCACCACGGTCGGGTGTCCAAGAAAGGTCGCGGGGCTGGCACTGGCCCCATAGGCGCCCGATTGCAGGACGACTACCCAATCGCCCGGCTCAGCTTCGGGCAGGCTGATCTTGTCAGCCAGGATATCCAATGGTGTGCATAGCGGGCCCTGGGCCGTCACTGTCTCGGTTGACGGCAACCCGGCCTTGTTACCGATGAGCACGGGATAGTTCTTGCGCAGCACCTGACCGAAGTTTCCCGAATTGGCCAGATGATGATGCAATCCACCGTCGCACATCAGGTACGTCTGGCCGCGGCTTTCCTTGCGCTCAATCACGCGGCATACGTAGTAGCCCGCTTCGCCAACCAGATATCGGCCCAACTCCATGACCAGCCGGGTCTCGCCAAGCCACTGGGCATTTTCATCGATAAGGCTTTGCAGATGCTTGCCTACCGCTGGTAGTTCAAGGGCCTGCTCACCCGGAAAATACGGAATACCCAGCCCGCCACCCAGGTTGATCAGTTCAAAGGGCTTGCCCCAGGCGTCGCTCAGACGCTTGGCCAGGGCGAAGGTCTGTAGCTGGGCCTCTTCGATCGCAGACTGGCGCAGGTTCTGTGAACCGCTGAATATATGCAGGCCGCAGAGTTGCAGCGGGCCTTCGCGCAGGGTATCCAGCAAGGCAGGGATCTGTTCGGCGTCGATACCGAAGGGTTTTGCACCGCCGCCCATTTTCATCCCGGAGGACTTGAGCTCGAAGTCAGGGTTTACGCGCAGGGCGATTCGCGGCTGCAGGCCGAGTTGTTGGGCGAGCGCCCGGATGCGTGTCAACTCACCAACGGATTCAACATTCAGCATGATACCGCTGGCGATTGCCGCAGCCAGCTCATGGTCGCCCTTGGCTGGCCCGGCAAAACTGATTTCTTTCGGGTCCATGCC
The DNA here is from genome assembly GCF_012844345.1 of Pseudomonas sp. gcc21. NCBI lineage: Bacteria > Pseudomonadati > Pseudomonadota > Gammaproteobacteria > Pseudomonadales > Pseudomonadaceae > Pseudomonas > Pseudomonas sp. gcc21. The sequence goes on from NZ_CP051625.1 coordinate 814,126, forward strand.
GGTGTCCAGAGCTGTTCGCAACTCACCAATGGATGCGACATCCAGACCGTCCACCTCGCTGGCCATCAGTTGCACCACTGCTGGCATCGGGTTTGCCTTGATTGCGTAGTGGAGCTCAATCCGATCAGGGAGGGCGCTGCGCAGTTCTGCAACGCGACGCCGAATCATGGCGCGATCATAGGCATAGAAGGGCGTCTGGCCGGCACGCAGTGTCAGTCGCTGCAATGTCTGCGCATTTATCAGTAGTTGGTTGGCCTGAATCTGCAGGTTGGCAAAGGCGGCGTGCGTTGTCATATCTGTCCTGATTCAAAGGTTAAGGTCTGGCGCGGCGGGCGTCGCCACGCAGCGGATCAAGCAGGTACGACAGACCGTTGTGGTCGATTTCCTGCATCAACTCCAACAACCGGCCGATTTCTCCGGGCGGGAAGCCTTCGCGGGCGAACCAGTTCAGATAATGGCCTGGTAGATCTGCAATGAGTCGGCCCTTGTATTTGCCGAAGGGCATCTCCCGTGTCAGGAGTAGTTGCAGGTCTTCCGGTTTCATTGCGTTACCTTGAATCGTTTGGGCCTTTTGAGCAGCGCTCAGGCGTTATCGAACTGTTGTGCGTAGCGTTGGCGCAACAGGCTTCGATCGTACTTGCCATTGGCATTGCGCGGTATCGTTTCGGTCCAGATCCAGGCCTGGGGCTGCATATAGTTGGGTAGCCGCGACTTGAGCCAGCCCTGCAATTCGGCTTCGACATTTCGATCGCCACGTAGCACAGCGATGGGCGCCTGGCCGAGAGCGGGATGTTCCGCAGCGGTAATCACAGCCTCATCTATCAGGCCGCTTTCCAGCAATGTCTGTTCAATCTCATCGGGGCTGATTCGGTACCCGGAACATTTGATCTGCTCATCCCGCCGACCGACGAAAAACATGAAGCCATCAGCGTCGCGATACACCCGATCGCCTGACCACACCGCGAGTTCCGGGATCGGCTGTTGGCGCGGCTGGGAGGGTGCCGGCCGGAATCGCTCGGCGGTTCGTGCAGGATCATTCCAGTACCCCATGCCGACCAGCGCTCCACGGTGTACAAGCTCGCCTTCTTCTCCGTCGTCACACAGGCTGCCGTCGTCACGCACCACCATTACTTCGGCGTTTGGAATGGCGATGCCGATCGAACCGGGTTTGTCGTCGATTCGGGAGGGCGGCAGCCAGGTGGACCTGAACGCTTCGGTCAGGCCATACATCAGATAGGGCAACGCTTGGGGCTGTGCTGCACGCAGGACCTGCAATGTGGCTGCGGGCAAGCGGCCGCCGGAATTCGTGAAATAACGCAAACAGCGGGCTTCGTCCGGCCAATCCAGTTCGGCCAGCTGTTGCCAGAGAGGCGGCACACCGGCCAGGCCGGTCACCTGGTATCGCGCCACTGCCTTGACGACATCGCGCGGCAGCAGATAGTCGAGCAACACCACACTCGCGCCACGCAAAAAAGCCGTGGTGAGCTGCGACAAGCCGTAATCGAAGGACAATGGGAGTACCGCCAGGAGCCGGTCCTCGGGTGTGTTCCCGAGGTATCCGGCAACGCTTTGCGCGCCCACCAGCATATTGCGCTGGCTGAGCATCACCCCCTTGGGTTGACCGGTACTGCCGGAGGTGTAAAGCAACGCGGCCATATCGCTGTCGATCGATCTGGATGGTGCTGGCTGGACGGTAGGCAGATCAGTCCAGAGAAGCGTTCGGACCGGCAGCTCCGCGGACTTATCAACCAGAATGACGCCGGCCAGCTCAGCGCAGTCAGTGAGCATGTCTTTCAGCTGACCCGCCCGTTGAGCGCTTGTAACCAGCCAGCGAACGCCTGCATCGCGCAGAATGTGGCCGACCTGGTCGGCTTTCAGCTGGGGATTGACCGGAACAAAGACTGCGTCTGCGCGGTTGCTGCCGAATAGCGCGATCACGGTTTCAGGTTGCTTTGGAAGGTAGACAGCGATGCGATCGTTACGCTGAATGCCCAGAGCCTGCAGGCTGCCGGCAAAAGCCTCGACGCTTTCCCGCAGCTGAGCGTAGACAAGAACCTGGTCGCGCCAGACAAGCGCAGGCGCACCCGGATTGCGGCAGCAGCTGTGTTCTATGAGTTGGTAAAGACGCGTAAGCATGAGTCTGACCGGCTAAAAAAAGGCCGCCAGTTTACCTGATTCGCCCGATATCCATCGCCCGCTTCACCACGAGCGCTGGATATTTTTCTCGGAGATCTGCTCGTTCAGCGTCCAGTAGTCATACAGCACGCCAAGCAGGAACAGGCCGCCCGTGAAGAAATAAATGATCGCGGTGATCCACTTGCCCAGATACAGACGGTGAGCGCCAAAAATGCCGAGGAAGGTGAGCAATACCCAGCTGAGATTGAAATTGATCGGGCCGCTGCGAAAGCGCCGATCGGCTTTATCGTCCATGGACGGAATCAGAAACAGATCGACAATCCAGCCGATGAAAAACAGGCCCAGCGTGAAGAACCACAGCGTGCCGGTCCAGGGTTTGCCGTAGTAGAAACGGTGAGCGCCCATGAACCCGAAGATCCACAGCAGGTAACCGATGGTTTTGCTGTGAGTGTCAGAATATGCCATTAGTGCTACCTCAATTCCTTTTAGCTGTTGTGCAATACTTCCTAACCATAAATGATTACTGGAGCAGGTGCATGGTAGTACGGAAAAAAAACGGGCTCGTGCAGCAAGCCCGGGAACAGGCCGGACGTCTCACTACCCAGCGATTACGGATCGGAGTAACCGGACTCAGCGCCGCCGGTAAAACTACCTTCATCACCAGCCTGATCAATCAGCTGGAGAATCACCAGCGAGGTTTGCTGGCCAGACGTGCGCCCTTTGACCGGCTGGAATCAGTCCGCTGGCAGCGTGATTCAGTCGAGCAGCCTTTTCCGTACCTTGAGGCGCTGCGGTCATTGTCGCTCGATCCGGCCAGCTGGCCGGAATCCACCCGCGATTTGTCCCGCGTTGTGGTGGATCTACGTTTTCGCTCGCGCGGGTTTCTCAAGAAGCTGCACGGCCCCCGTTCACTGCGGCTCGAGATCCTGGATTATCCGGGCGAGTGGCTGCTCGATCTGCCATTACTGCGCCTGAGCTACGGCCAGTGGTGCGAACAGATGCGCAGCTGGCTGGATACCGAACCAAGACGCAGTCTGGCCGGACCCCTGCGGGACGAGCTGATGGCCTTGCAAACTGACCAGCCGCACGATCCCGAGCAACTGGCAAAGCTCACCGAAGATTGGACCACGTTTCTACAGCGCTGCCGCAGCGAGGCGGGGCTGGCACGCAACCAGCCCGGCCGATTCCTGTTGCCTGGCAGTGGTGTTGCGCCGGAGATGCTGCGGTTTGTACCGCTGTTATCCGCGAACCAGCACAGCAGTGGCAGCAAGGGCAGCTGGTGGGCCGAGTGTGAAGCGCGCTTCAACTATTATCGCGACTACATCGTCAAGGGGTTCTATGACGAGCACTTCAGTCGGCTGGATCGGCAGATACTGCTGGTCGATATGCTGGCGCCGATGGATGCAGGTCAGCATGCACTAAGCGACCTTAAAGCAGGGCTTGAGTCAGTGCTGGAAAGTTTCCGCTATGGCCGTAACAGTTTCTTCGAGCGGTTGTTCAAGCCGCGCATCAACCAGCTGGCGGTCTGCGCAACCAAGGTTGATCAGGTGGTGCCCGGACAGCAGCGAGCGGTGCAACAGTGTTTGGAAGACCTGGTTACCGATAGCCTGTCCGAAGTCAGGCATGGCGGCGTGAAAGTGCGCGGTTTTCCGCTGGCAGCGATCCGTTCGACGCGTCAGGAGGGTGACGCGCTGGTGGCCGGGCTGGTCGGTAAAACCGGTTGGGTGCGTTACCAGCCCGGCAGTATTCCCGAACACCTTCCGCTCGATCTCAAGGTCGAAGGACCTGAACTGCTCAGGTTGCGCCCACCGCCCGGGTTGCATCGCAACGAACCCTTTCCCCACTACCGTATGGATGACCTGATCGGCTGGCTGGTGGATGGGAGTCAGCTATGAAAGAGAACGAGATGCCGCGCGAGAAAACCCGAATCCTGGAAACCTGGGAGCAGCCTGCCACCGAGGCCGAACTGACGCGCACCCGCATTATTGGCGAAGCCAGCATGACCCCGCGCGAGCAGGAAATTGCCGAAGAGCTACCTTTGCCCGGCGCGATCAACGCACCACCCCTGAGTCTGTGGCCGCGTCGCTTGTGGCGCGCGGCAGTGGGTGTTGCGCTCGGCGGCGCCGTGTATGAATGGTCCACCTGGACATTGGCTGCCTGGCAGTGGCATCCGGTGGCGGGTGGGTTGCTGGGCGCGCTGGGTGTCGGTATTGCCGGCACGGGTTTAATGGCTTGGCGCGACCTGCGCCGTCATCGCGGGCGACTGACCGAGCTCGAGCAGTTGCGTCTGGAGATGCAGGCGGCGCTGGCTGATCCGCGCGAGCGTCTGGCTGTGGATTGGTTGGATCGCCTACAGGACCTGTACGCCAATACACCGCTGGCCTCGCGCATGCGCATCGCCTGCGCTGACCTGGATGGCTCACACGGTGCTGATGAAATCAGCCGGCGGCTGAATCTGCTGTTCTATCAACCGCTGGATTTGCAGGCGCGGCAAATGGTGCGTCGCGGTGCCATAGGCACGGGCATGCTGGTAGCGACCAGTCCCTGGGTCGCGGTGGATCTCATGCTGGTGGTCTGGCGGAACCTGCGAATGATGCAACGGGTAGCGGTCTGTTTCGGATTGCCGATGGGACAGCTCGGGCGCTGGCGATTGGCGCGTCACGTGCTGCGCAATATTGCCCTGGCCGGCGGCACCGAGATGGCCATCGGTGCACTGAGTGACAGTCTGCTGTCCGGGATAATGGAAAAGCTGGCAGCCCGTATAGGGCAGGGGATAGGGGTCGGCTTGTATAGCGCTCGACTGGGTCACTTCACCCTGGATTTGTGTAGAGCAGTGCCGCTGCCGGACCGCGATATGTTGGCCGAGGACAACCGCGGCGTCATCAACGGAATTCGGGAACGCTTAGGTAAGGTAAAGGATGAACCAACCCTATAAGTCACGCCAGCGCTGGTTGATGGAGCGCTGGCTGGCCAAGCGGCGCAAAACGCTGGTCAAGCGCTGGGAAGCGCTACAGAAACAGTTGAAGCCGGCCGATTGGTCCGCTCGCTGCGCTCGGATGCTTGCAATCCCTGACACGGAAGTGTCGGGTTGGAAGCCGCGGGCGGGTTCAAGTAGCGACGAACTCGGACTGCTCATGCAGGTCTTGCCGCTTCATCAGCGTCGCTGGCTGGCGTCTTTGCTTGATGCACCAAGCGCCGGCCCCAACACCTTGATAGAGGCAATCGAGCGGCTTCAGCTCGATTGGCGCGTGCGGCTGGATCCATTGCACAGCCACCGCGAATACGCTGCGCAACTGGTCGTGCTTACCCGGCAACTGGATCTGAAGCCTGCTGCCGAATCAGCGTATCTGGAAAACGAACAGAAGATCTTCCCGGCGATCGATGAGCTTCTGTTCGAGTCTCTGCCTCTCAGGCTGCGTACTATCATGCTTGAACGTTACCAGCCGGGTTCCGGCAATTATGTTGTCTGGTGGCAGACTCAACTGCTCGCGCGGGCGGGTGAGCCTGGCTTTACGCTGAATGGTCTGGGTGAGCACGACTGGCCGGAGCTCCCGGCGGCCTGGCTGGCGCTCGGCTGGTTGTGCGGGCTGCGCTTGATCGGCGGGTCCGCACCATAAGGCTACATTCCGCAGCTGGATGATGCCTGAGCAGGTCTTTGCGGCCCTGGCAGTATCACCTAACATACTGAAAACATTCATAAGAGAGACACCCATGACTTTCGCTGATCTGCTCGCTGCGCTGGCTGAATCTCCAGACCATCAGGTTACTGTCCCCGCCACCTGGGCCCAGGGTCGGGCTGGCTATGGCGGCTTGATCGCCGCGCTGGTATTTGAAGGCATGCGCGCCAAAGCCAGCGGCCGCCCGGTTCGGTCGTTGGCAATTACCTTTGTCGGTCCGGTCGCGCCCGGAGAACCGATGCAGGTAGAAGCCGAGGTACTGCGAGAAGGCAAGGCAGTCACGCAGATCCTTGGCCGAGCCATGCAGAATGGCCAGACGATGTGCATTATTCAGGGCAGCTTTGGCGCGTCCCGTGAGTCCGTTGTTGATGTCGCCGCTGAAGAGGCGCCGCAGGCGAAGGCTCCGCAGGAGTGCAAGGAGCTGCCTTTCGTCAAGGGAATCAGTCCCGATTTTATTCAGCACTTCGCGGTGCGCTGGCTTTACGGCGATCTGCCATTTACCAATAGCCGCAAGCGCGAAATGGGCGGCTGGATGAGCTTCAGCCACGACGAAGGCGATATCCACGAAGGGCATATCCTGGGACTGATGGATGTGTGGCCGCCTGCGGTGCTACCGCACCTGTCGCAACGGGCACCGGCCAGCACGCTGACCTGGACCATCGAATTCATGCAGCCACAACCGCAGGTCGGCAATACCGAATCCCTGCTATACCGGGCGGAAATCGAGCGCGCCAAGGATGGTTACGGCCATACCGCAGCCAAAGCCTGGAATGAGCGCGGTGAGCTGGTTGCTATCAGCCGTCAGACCGTCACAGTGTTCGGCTGATAGCGCTTTACCGGAAGGTCAGGGTAGCTCGGCGATCAGCGTCGCGCGTAGCGGGGCCGGGTACCCTTCGCAGGTCAGTGCGGCATTATCGGGATCGAGGAAATCCGGTAGCGACTGGAAGCGCATCCAGTCGGTACTGCGCTGCTCTTCGGTGCTGGTGCGATTAAGATCAACGCAGCGGATATTGACGAACCCCGCGCGACTCAGCATACGTTCAAGCATCGCCACCGACGGCAGGAACCACACATTACGCATCTGGGCGTAGCGGTCCTGCGGCATCAGACAGCTGTGCTCGTCGCCTTCGATAACCAGCGTTTCCAGCACCAGTTCTCCACCTCGCGCGATACAGGCCTTGAGCTGTAGCAGATGGTCGATCGGGGAACGTCGGTGGTAGAACACCCCCATAGAAAACACGGTATCAAAACCGCCGGTGGGCTCCGGCAGGTCTTCCAGCGTTAGCGGTAGCAGCCAGACGGGCGCGTCCGGCAGGTAATGCCGCACCGCCTCGAACTGCGTCATGAACAACAGGTTCGGATCCACCCCGATAACCTGTCGGGCTCCGGTTTGCCACATTCGCCACATGTAGTATCCGTTGCCACAACCGACATCCAGTACCCGTTTGCCTTCCAGCGACAGGTGCGGCGCTACGCGCTGCCACTTCCAGTCGGAGTGCCATTCGGTATCGATATGAATGCCGAACAGCTCAAAGGGACCCTTGCGCCAGGGGTGCAGGCCTCGCAGCGACTGTTCGAGCTGCGCGTGCTCGGCCTCAGTCAGCTCGCCGGCCCGGCCGATCGTGACACGATCCTGCAACTGAACGCTTGGCTGCGCGCGGTCCGGCAACAGTTCCAGACAGGCTTGCCAGCGCGGCAGATCGCCGTGCTTGCGCGCAGTTTCCATACGTTTCTCTAGGGCAGCGGGCAGGGGGTCCAACCAGTGTTCGAGCGGCGTACCTGTCAGGCTGCGATACAGCGGTGCGAAATCAATCATTTATGGGCAATCATCGAGCCGAAGTTGAGACATTGGAACCAGCTATGGGCGTGCTTGAAGCCGGCCTCCTGCAGCCGTTGTAGATGCGTCTCCAGCGTGTCCGGCAGCATCACCTTTTCAATCGCGGTGCGCTTCTGCGCAATTTCCAGTTCGCTATAACCGTTGGCGCGCTTGAAGGCGTAGTGCAGTGACTCGAGGCTTTGTTGAGTATTCGCATCAGCGAAGCGCAACTTCTCGGACAGGATCAGGATGCCGCCGGGCAACAAGGCATCGTAGATGCGCGTAAGCAGGCCCAGGCGCTGTTCCGGGTTGATGAACTGTAAAGTGAAGTTCAGTACCACGACGGAACAGGGCTCGAACCGCAGGTTGAGAATATCGCCATGCACCACGTCGATGGGCGTCAGCTCCTCCACCATCGAATCCTGTGCGGTGAGATACTCGCGGCAGCGTTCTGTCATCGCCTCTGCATTATCGACGGCGCGGATATGGCAGCCGTCGGCGCGCACGTGACGGCGCATGGACTGGCTGGCGGCACCGAGGGAACAACCCAGGTCATAGATCAGGCTGCCTGGTTGAGCGTATTGCCCGGCGATCAGCCCAATACTCTCTACAATGGTGGGATAACCGGGTACAGAGCGTTTGATCATGTCGGGAAAAACTTTCGCCACATCATGATCGAATACGAAGTCAGCCACCCGGTTCAGTGGGGCGGCGAACAGTTTGTCTACTTCCGTCATGGTCAGGTCCGGATCGTCTGAAGGTTCGGATTTTAGCGTAAAACGAGGCGTAAGAGGGCGGGGACAGTCCAGCGCCTTTGGTGGGCCTTGCCGCTTTCAACGGCACAAACTGCGACCGCAGTAGCTACAGCTGTTCAGCGTTTATGACGATTCCGGCGCTTCTCAGTACAGCAGCTCCCGGACGACCCGCTATGTCATGAAAATGACCATTACGGTTATGATACGCACCGCGAACCATTTTTTGACGACTGAGTCATTGCGCAGCTCGTTTTTCAGTCGTTGTGATGTCATAGTGATATCTGTCGCAAGGGGAAGATCTTGTCGGCGTGGGGAGACGGCGACGACGCAGCACAGCGTTTGTCGTTCATATAACAGAGGATAGGGTATGGCAGTAAAGCGCCAGTTCGTTTTCGGCGTCGCCTCGGTGGCGGCTCTTTATGCAGGTTTGAGCAATGCCCTGGGGTTAGGAGAGGTTGAACTGCAATCCGCCCTGAATCAGCCCTTGAACGCCGTCATTCAGCTGCAAGGCAGCCAGGGAATCGCTCCGGATGAGATCCGGGTATCGCTCGCTGGCGCTGACGCTTTTGCCAATGCTGGTATCGAACGTCCTTTCTTCCTGTCCGACCTGCGCTTTACGCCAGTGGTCACTGGCAACGAACTGGCCGTCCGTATCCAGTCAAGCAAGCCGGTACTTGAGCCCTATCTGAATTTCCTGGTTGAGCTACGTCAGCCCAACGGCCGGGTGTTGCGTGAATACACGCTCTTGCTCGACCCACCGCTGTACGACCCTAACTCAGGTGTGTTGAGCCAGACGCCCGTGCGTGAAGCATCCGCAGCGCCAACTCAGCGCACCGCCAGCGGTTCTCCTTCTACTAATCGCTCTGCTGCGCCTGCCTCGCAAGCGCAATTGCCGGATATATCCGCGCAGCCAGGTGCCAGCACTTACACCACGGTCGCCGGCGATACCCTTTGGGAAATAGCGGAGAAAACGCGTCCGGCCGATTCGGTTTCGATCCGCAATAACCTGCTGGCTATCCAGGCCCTTAATCCAGACGCGTTCATTGGCGGCGATATTGGTCGGCTGCGCAGCAATGCCACGCTGGTGCTTCCCACTGCAGAGCAGTTGGGCGTTGAGGCCACAGCGCAGACCGGCTCGGCAGACTCGACCACAACCAGTGCAGGGGCTCGGGAGGCACGGCCTGGTCAGGCAGCAGCGGAACGGGTGGCCAGGTCCGATACACCGGAGGCAGCGTCATCCACTGAGCGCGTGCGTTCGGAAGGGGCCGGGTCGAATCCCGCTGCGCGGTTCCGGATCGAAGAAACCACCCCGGACACCGCGATCGCCGACAATCAGGTGCTGCTTGAGCGCCTGCAATCGTTGGAGGCGCGATTCAATGTGCTGTTGAACGAGCTGGATGCGCGTGACCGCCAGATTGCCAATCTGCAGGCGGAGCTTGAGGTATTGCGTGCAGCCCAGGCCTCCGAGGCACAAAGCACGCCGGACGATATCGCGCCGGTAGGCACAGTTGATGAGGGCACTGAGGAAACCGGCACTGTCTCGGCGACCGGCAGCGCTGAACCGGAATCCGGGGCTATCGCTGCTGAAGTTGTCTTGCCTGAGCCGCAAGCCCGCAACGAGACGTTCTTCACCCGCTGGTGGCCTGTGCTATTGGGTCTTCTCGCAGCATTGCTTGGAGTATTGGCATGGCTGTGGAAGCGTAAGCAGGATGAGCAGGAAGCAGACACAACGACAATCGACGGACGAGAGCTGACGGTGCCTGAAGCGGCGGCGGCGTCCCTGGCGGCCGAGGCTGCAGTGCAAACCACTATGGTTAAAGAAGCTGTGTCTCCTCGAGTGACGCGCTCGGTGGACCCGCTCGATGGCGTGGAGCTCTATATCACCTACGGGCGCTTTGCTGAAGCACTGGTGATGGTGGAGCGGGCAATTGAAGAGAATCCCAAGCGTCTGGACCTGCGCTATCAGCAGCTGCGAGTGCTCGCGGAGCTGGGCGAGCTGCGCCAGTTTGTCGAGCAGGAACAGGCGGTCCTCGCGCTCGGGGGCAACTCAGCGCGCATTGATGAAATCAAATCCAGCTACCCGACGTTGTTTGCCGGACGCAATGATGAGGTTGAGCAGATTGATGAACTCGAGCCATTACTGGACGAAGATTTCGATGGGTTCGCAGACAATACCCAGCCTTACGCGTCAGACGATCTCGCCGCCGATGAGGAAACCAGCGAGTTGAATCTCAACGATTTTACGCTGGATCCTGACTGGGACCTGATCGAAGGGCTGACCCCCGCGCCAGGCAATCGCGACCCGGAAGGTCAGGACCCCGAGGCGCAACCGGAGCCGCATGATGACGAAATGCTCCGTGATGGTCTGCGCAAGATGCCCGAGGTCGAAGAGCTGGATGACGACGAGGACCTCTTCCCTGGCAAGCAGGGCACGCAAACACCGCGTCGTGACAGTTAAGGGATAATCGGGTCACTGCGCCAGTCTGGCTGCACGCTGGACGGGCGCAGTGGCTCCGGTTTGCTAGCTGATACGGGTTCGCTAGCTGAATAGTCGCTTGGCCACATCGCGGAAATGACTGGCGAAGTGGATGGTCATCCCCTTGGTCAGATAATCCGGCAACTCCTCGAAATCACCTCGATTGGCTTCAGGCAGTATCAGTTCATAAATGGATTGCCGACGCGCTGCGATAACCTTCTCTCTGATACCCCCGACAGGCAAGACCTGTCCGGTCAGCGTGATTTCCCCGGTCATGGCAATTCCTTCCCGTGGCGCCTCGTCGCGCGCCAGTGAGAGCAGCGCACTGGCGATGGTTACGCCTGCACTGGGGCCGTCCTTGGGCGTCGCGCCCTCGGGTACGTGCAGATGCACGAAGGCTTCATCGAAGAAGCTCTTGTCTGCCTTGTACCGTCCAAGATTGGCACAGACGTAGCTATAGGCGATTTCCGCCGACTCCTTCATCACGTCTCCAAGCTTGCCGGTCAGCTTGAACCCCCGATTAAGAGTATGAATGCGGGTTGCTTCGACGGGTAAGGTTGCGCCACCCATCGAAGTCCAGGCCAGGCCGGTAATGATACCGACACCCTTGAGTGTCTTTTCCGTACGGAATGCGGGGGTGCCGAGCAGCGTTTTGAGGTCGTCCGGCTTGATGCTGACCTTGCGCTCAGGGTCGTCCAGTAGCTGCATGACCGATTTGCGGATGATCTTGGCCAGCTGTTTTTCCAGATTGCGCACGCCAGCTTCCCGTGCATAACCCTCAATGATCTCGCGCAGTGCCTTGTCCGTAATACGCAACTGGCTCTTGCGCAGTCCGGCGCGCTCCAGCTGTCGCGGCCAGAGATGGTGCTTGGCGATGGCCAGTTTTTCCTCTGCGATATACCCGGACAGGCGAATCACATCCATGCGGTCCAGGAGCGGGCCGGGAATGCTGTCCAGCGTATTGGCTGTACATACGAACAGCACCTTGGACAGGTCGAGCCGCATATCCAGGTAGTGATCGAGAAACTGGCTGTTCTGCTCCGGGTCCAGTGTTTCGAGCAGCGCCGAGGCCGGGTCGCCCTGATGACTGCTGCCGAGTTTGTCGATTTCGTCGAGCATGATCACCGGATTCATCACGCCAACATCCTTGAATGCCTGTACGAACTTACCCGGCATGGCGCCGATGTAGGTACGACGGTGACCCTTGATCTCGGCTTCGTCACGCATCCCGCCAACGCTGAACCGGTAGAACGGGCGCCCCAGGCTTTCCGCTATAGAGTGGCCAATGCTGGTCTTGCCTACGCCAGGCGGGCCGACCAGCAGGATAATCGAGCCTGAAACCGAGCCTTTGAACGCACCGATAGCGAGAAACTCGAGTATGCGTTGTTTGACGTCTTCGAGCCCATCGTGATCACGGTCAAGCACCTTGCGGGCATGTTTGATATCCAGCTTGTCGGTATGCGTCAGGCCCCAGGGGATCGACGTGGCCCAGTCCAGGTAATTGCGGGTTACGCCGTATTCAGGGGAGCCGGTCTCCAGTATTGATAGCTTCTGCAGTTCCTCCTCGATTTTCTTGCTGGCTGGCTCGGGCAATGTCTTGTCCGCCAGCCGCTGGCGGAACTGCTCGATATCTGCCGTGCGGTCGTCCTTTGATAATCCCAGTTCGCGCTGGATAACCTTGAGCTGCTCTTTCAGGAAGAACTTGCGCTGATGCCCGGTGATGGTGCGGTTTACCTCCGCGCTGATCTCGCCCTGCAGCCGCGCAACGTCGATCTCCTTCTTGAGCATGACCAGCACTTTTTCCATGCGCCGCAGGATAGGAATCGTGTTCAGCACGTCCTGCAGCTCTTCCGCGCGTGCGGATGTCAGCGCCGCCGCGAAATCCGCCAGCGGCGAAGGCTGATTGGGGCTGAAGCGGTTCAGGTAGTTTTTCAGCTCCTCGCTGTAGAGCGGGTTCAGCGGCAACAACTCCTTGATCGCGTTGATCAGTGCCATGGCATAGGCGCGCACTTCGTCGCGCTCATCAGTCGGTGACTCGGGATACTCGACCTCGACCAGGTAGGGCGGCTTGCGAGTCAACCAATTGGATATGCGAACGCGGGTGAGCCCCTGGGCTATGAACTGGATCTTGCCGTCTTCCTTGACCGCATGATGGATCTTGACTGCGCAGCCGATCTCCGGGAGATGGGTGCTGTCAATGTCGCCACTTTCATCCAGCGGCGCGTCCACATAGAACAGACCCAGCGCGTGGTGGGGAGTGTTGGCGACCCGCTCGATGGTCTCTGCCCAGGGCGTCTCGTTGATGACCACGGGCATGACCTGGGCCGGGAAGAACGGCCTGTTGTGGATGGGCAACAAGTAGATTTTATCCGGCAGCCGCTGGTTGGGAATGACCAGACCGGTGCCAGGTTCGAAATCCTGTTTATGTTCCTGCTCGTCCCCTTCGATGAAATCTGGTTTCGTTGAAGACTGATCAGTCATTGAAGATTCCTGTAATGGTTGAATTCAATATTGTGAGTCTCTTGCAATGAGATGGTGCCTGCATTGCTGTATTTCAATAGCGCCTCTATGACCGCAAGGTGCTGTGCTCAAATGTCAAGTTCGACTCGTCGGATGGCTGACTTTGAACTAATGTGGATGCAGAGCCGGTAGCGTTGTGCTGGCCTGAATCGATGCGTATCGGGTTGAGTGCCTTAATGGGGACACTGCGGGGCTGTCACTGCTGATATCAGCAGGCCATTCATGAACCTTCGGCGAGCGTGCTGTGGCAGAATTGCATTCCGATCAGGCGGGATCTGATGAACGAGCCCGATATCCAGGGCCAAACGGGGCAGGCATGAGAACCGTATTCGACGCCCTAGCACCAAGGAGCTAAAAACATGACTGGAAATGCAGGGATTTTGACGGCTACCTTCGCCGTCTACATCGCTATCATGCTTGCAATCGGGTTTATCGCCTACAAGCGAACCAGCAATCTGTCCGACTATATCCTCGGTGGTCGCACCATCGGGCCAGGTACTGCAGCGCTTTCCGCCGGGGCCTCGGATATGAGTGGCTGGTTATTGCTCGGGCTGCCGGGATATGCATTGGTCGCTGGCTATGAAGCGACCTGGATTGCCGCCGGGCTGCTGGCGGGCACTTATCTAAACTGGCTGATCGTGGCGCGGCGCTTGCGCGTGTATTCCCACGCGGTTAATGATTCGCTGACTCTGCCGGCTTATTTCGAATTCCGCTTTGAAGATAAGTCCCGTCTGCTACGGGTGATCTCGGCTGTGTTCATCCTGCTGTTCTTCCTGTTCTATACCAGTTCGGGTCTGGTTGCTGCAGGCAAGCTGTTCGAAAGCACGTTCGGCCTGAGCTACGAGCTGGCCGTCGTCGTGGGGACGTTGATCATCGTTTCCTACACCTTTTTCGGTGGCTTTCTTGCGGTGTCCTGGACTGACGTCATTCAGGGCCTGCTGATGGCAGCGGCACTGGTCGTGGTTCCGCTGATGACACTGAACACCATGGGCGGCTGGGGCGAAGCGCGCAACGCCATGGAAGCAGCCAACCCCGAATTACTGTCGTTTTTCACCGATGTCGATGGGGAGGCGCTCGGCTTCGTTGCCATCATTTCCTTGTTCGGCTGGGGGTTGGGGTATTTCGGCCAGCCGCATATCCTTGCGCGTTTCAAGGCTGTCGGGGATGACGCAGCGCTGCCTACCGCGCGGCGTATTGCGGTGCTCTGGAGTGCGGTCTGCCTGTTCGCTGCGTTGATGACCGGCTGGGTAGGAATCGGCTATTTTGGCGAGGCTGGCCTGGAAGACGCCGAGACGGTGTTTCTGTCGCTGATCCAGGCACTGATGCATCCGCTGGTGGCGGGTATCCTGCTCGCCGCAGTGCTGGCTGCCATCATGTCCACCGCTGACTCGCAGCTGTTGGTGTCGTCTTCAGCGCTGGCGGAAGATTTCTACAAGGCGTTGTTCCGCCGTGATGCCACCCAGAGCGAACTGGTCTGGGTAGGGCGCTTCGCCGTGGTCGGTATCGCCGTTCTGGCGTTGATCTTTGCATTCAATCCAGAGAGCACGGTGCTGGGCCTGGTGTCCTATGCCTGGGCCGGCTTTGGCGCTGCATTTGGCCCAGCGGTCATCCTCTCGTTGTTCTGGAAGCGCATGAACCGCAATGGCGCGTTGGCTGGCATCATCGTGGGCGGCATAACCGTCGTGGTCTACAAACAGATCGACACTATCGGTCTGTACGAGATTATCCCCGGCTTCATTCTGGCAACGCTTGCCATCGTGATCGTCACGCTGCTGACGCCTGAGCCATCTAAAACCATTCAGGAAACCTTTGACGACGTAGCCAATCGCTACTGATCCAGAAAAGGAAAGGGCCGAACTGCAGACAGTCCGGCCCTTTTTGCTTCGCCTCTGGAGTATTGCTTTCTGTGTTGCTATGCAGGCATAACTGGGCTCCCGTCAGCCTTCGATAACCGCAAGTAGAAAGCTGTATTCTTCGGCCAGTTCGCGCATGGCCTGATAACGTCCACTGGCCCCGCCATGCCCTGCGCTCATCTGAGTGCGTAGCAGCAGCGGACGGTGGTCAGTCTTGTGATAGCGCAGTTTGGCAACCCACTTGGCAGCCTCCCAGTATTGAACCCGCATGTCGTGGTATCCGGCCGTAACGAATAACGCCGGGTAATCCTGTTTGCGGACCTGTTCATAAGGGGCGTAGCCCTTGATGCGTTCTGCCACCTGCGTCTCGGCCGGGTTGCCCCATTCCTCGTACTCGCCAATGGTCAGAGGAAGGGCGGGATTGTTCATGGTGTTCCATACATCGACAAAAGGCACATCTGCCACCGCTGCAGCGAACAGCTCAGGTCGCTGATTGATGACGTTGCCGATAAGCAGCCCGCCGGCGCTACCGCCGGCGACAACCAGTCGCGGGCTGTCGGTGTATCCTCTCTCTATCAGATGCTCCGCGCAGGCAATGAAATCCTTGAAGGTATTTTCCTTGTGCTCGAGTTTGCCCGCCTGATACCAGGCCTCTCCCATATCTGCGCCGCCGCGCACATGGGCGATGGCGAACACCCAGCCGCGATCCAGCAGTGAAAGTCGGGCGTGGGAAAACCAGGGATCCATGCTTGCGCCGTAGGAGCCGTATCCATACAGATAACAGGGCGCCAGGGCGTTCAGGCTGCCTGGCCGACCGACAAGACTGATAGGTATGCGCGTGCCGTCTGGTGCCGTCGCCCATTCGCGCCTGACGCTGTAATCGTCTGCTGAAAATGGTCCTTCTACCGGCGTTTCCTTGAGTATCTGTTGTTCACCACTGGATAGGTCCAATGCGCGAACCTGAGCTGGCCGGTTCAGCGATTCATAGCGCAGTCTGATGCGCTCGCTGACGTATTCTTCGCCGCCTTGTACGTGCAAACTGTAGACGGCATCAGGCATTTGTACGGTATAAGCGGCGCCGGCCTGCGGACGCACTTCAAGGGCGATCAACCCCTGGTCGCGGTAATGCAGAACCAGCCCGTGCTGTTGTACATCAAAGTCTTCCAGTGTGCGGGCCGAGTCGGTTTCTACGAACATTTCCCAGTGATCCCGCGAAGGAGTCAGAGGGTCGCAACGATAAAGGCAGAAATTCTCACCCTGGGCATTACTGCGAATGAACAGACCCTGCGGGCCATGATCGACCTGATATTCGTGCCCTTCATGGCGTTCGGCAAGTAGTTCCCACTGGCCTTCAGGCTCATCCGCCGATAACACCCGCACCTCACTGGTGTTCTTGCTGTCGCAGGCAAGCATCAGCCACTGCTCGGAGCTGCTGCGGTAGGCGTGGACGTAGAAGCGCTGGTCAGCTTCGTGAAATACCTTTTGCGCAGGCTGTCCCGGTCGCAATCGCCACAATGTCGAAGGGCGAGACGTCTCGTCCATACTCATCGCAAACAGCGTCGTGCTGTCATTCGCCCAGGTCAGGCTGCCATCAGCCTGGGGTAGATCAAGCTCGGTTACCTCACCGGTACTGAGATCTTTCAGGTAAAGCTGATAGGTCTCGTTACCCTGACGGTCAAGGCTATAAGCCAGCCAGTGGTGGTCCGGGCTGATCGTGAATCCACCCAGATGCAGAAAGTCATCACCGGCTAATACGTTCAGGTCGAGCAGCAGTTGTTGCGTCGCTGGGTCAATCTCGAGGCCGCCATTGTCCGGACGGGGGCACCGGTAGAAGCGCGGATATTCGGCACCGGCCTCGGTGCGTTGGTAATATAGCCAGCCTCCCTTGGTGGCGGGAAGCGACAAGTCTGTCTCACGGATGCGTCCGCGAATTTCCTCGAAGAGCTGATCGCGACGATCCTGATTTTCCGCCAGCCATGTTTCGGTATGACGGTTTTCTTCTTCCAGATATGCCAGGACTTCCGGAGCATCGCGCTGCTCCAGCCAGGCATAGGGATCTATCGCTTTTTCGTCTCGGCGGGCAACGGGTGGCATCAGTCTGGGACCTCGGATGGTAAAAACGATATTATAGCTGCTCGCACACTCACACCGGTTGTACCACCCATGTTGAATGAATCCGAATACCAGACTGTCTGGATGATTTATCTTGCTGCGGCAGCCTGTGCCTGGCTGGTCTGGTGGCAAATGACCCGCTGGATCAAATGGTGGTTCGTACGCGAACCGCTTTGGGTGATCGCTGCGGTGTTGTTATTCGTCCCGGCGCGGGTTGATCCGGCGGAGCCGTGGATGGCTCCGGCTTTCTTTATATGGCTGCTGGATACGCTATTCGATACGGGGGACAACGTGGGCAGAATGTTGGGCAATCTCAGTCTGGCACTTGTGATCGCGGGTATTGCCTACGTAGGGCTGGTTCTGTTGCGTGCCGGTTGGCGGCATTGGCGCGGCAGAAGTAACGAGTCGGCAGCGGCAGCTCGCTAGGGTCTGCTCCCGTTTCATTGCGAGCCGCGTGGCTGTTTCGGATGGCGCCAGTCCTAGCGGCGTTCCGCAGGTAAAGGTTGTTCACTTGCCAGGTCTCGCAGCGCCGCATGGCTGCATGGCTTTACGAGAAACGCAACCTGAGGGGACGGAGCCGCGATGAACAGGCGCAGACTCCAGGGAGCAGCCGAGGCAGCGGCAGTGCGCTGCCCCGCATCAAGTCATTCGCCGGTTTTCTGCTCGTACATGTTTCTTGCCAACTGCATGATCTGTTCCTGGAAATCGGTCCGCTGACTGTCAGTCATGGGGCAAATGCCGATCTGTTCGAACAGTCGATAACCGCGAACCGAAAAGAACAGGATGCTTGCCTGAGCCAGGCCCAGGGGCGATTTCTCCAGAATATCGAACAGCCCCTGTATGTCATCGGACGTCGTGCGCAGTAGCGCTGGATTACTGGCTGCAGCTGCGAAGATTGCCGAATCGAGATTCTTCTCTTCTGTCGATTCACTCAGGTTGCTGAGCAGCAAGGCCTTGAGCTCACGCATGGGCTCATCGGGCAGAACGCTTTCATAGGCTCCCCAGCGGACACGGAAACGCTCCAGGCGGTGTTCGATCATGGCTGACAGCAGAGCTTCACGGTCTGGAAACTCGGCGCGAAGGGTCGATTCATCAACGCCGGTGCGTTCGCTCAGACTGGCGAAGGTAAGCTGGGATGCGCCCAACTCGCTGACGATGGCCTCGGCGGCACGAAACAGACTCAACCGAAGCGCGTCGTTACTCTTTTTTTCATTGCTACTGTCCACTGCGAAAACCTCTTCCGGACAATGGGTGGCGGGCGCTAGATGCTGGTTTTCAAGCGATCTTGGCTCCCTCGGATCGTTGGCCCCTAGGGTACGACTTACCGGCTGGGCAGGCGAGTTTTTTTTAGATTAGCGCGGGGGAGGACGAAAGCGGAGACAGGGTTGGAGACAGGGTTGGAGACAGGGCAGAGCAGACGATACACAAAGTCCAGACGAAAAAAACCCGGCCGGGGCCGGGTTTTTTAGTCAGATACCGGATTAACCGATGATCTGAATGTTCGCAGCTTGCTTGCCTTTAGGACCAGTAGTGATGTCGAAGGACACCTTCTGGTTCTCGGCGAGGGATTTGAAGCCCTGAACCTTGATTTCGGAGAAGTGGGCGAACAGATCATCACCACCGCCGTCCGGAGTAATGAAGCCAAAGCCTTTAGTGTCGTTGAACCACTTAACTGTACCAGTTGCCATTTCGGATAATTCCTATCAAATTAAAATACTTGAGAACACTCACGTGAGCAGACTCAATGGTAGCGCGGGAATCGAAGATTACGAGAATGACAAACTTACGTACTAAAAGTGCGCTTGTAGCCTACTACTCTATCTTGAAAACCTACGCGCTCACTGTGCGCCTTAAAGCAGATCCTGTCAAGCAATGCTTGTACAGTCGCGTTCAGGCACCAAATGAACGAAATTCAGTATACGACAGTTTCAGAAAATAACATCCCTTTCGTCGGTTTTTTACTGAATGTCGGATCGGAGGGGCTGCGGGCCCTCGGCAAGGCTGCTATCAAACATCCACGGAGGCGCGGCCTGCCTCGACGCCAGGTCGTTTGTAGGGATATACATCGATGATCTGCCCAGCGCTGATTTTTTCCTGCAGCATCTTCCAGTAGTCGGCGTCGAACAGCTCACCGTGCATGCTGGCGAACAGCTTGCGGTGGTTGATATCGGCGAACAGGAAAACCGGGAATTCCTCCGGAAAGACATCGTTGGGCCCGACCGAGTACCACGGTTCGGACGCCATTTCCTGCTCGGGATACATTGGCTCGGGGATATGCCTGAAGTTCACTTCGGTCAGGTAACTGATCTCGTCATAATCGTAGAACACCACGCGGCCATGGCGGGTTACGCCGAAATTTTTCAGCAGCATGTCGCCCGGAAAAATATTCGCAGCGGCTAGTTGTTTGATCGATTTTCCGTAATCCAGCAGCACTTCGCGAGTTTGGGTCTCGCTGGCTGTTTCGAGATAGATGTTAAGGGGCGTCATGCGCCGTTCGGTCCAGCAGTGCCGTATGAGGATGACGTCGCCTTCTTCTATTACTGTCTGGGCCGCCACCTCCAGCAGCTCTGCCAGGCAGTCGGGGTCGAATCGATCGCGCGGAAAACGGAAGTCCGAGAACTCCTGCGTATCGGCCATGCGGCCGACCCGGTCGTGGCGTTTCACCAACCGGTATTTTTCGATGACGGTCGCCCGGTCAATGTTCTTTGACGGAGCAAAGCGGTCCTTGATGATCTTGAATACGGTGTTGAAGCCGGGAAGCGTAAAAACGCTCATCACCATCCCGCGTACCCCCGGCGCCATGACGAACCGATCTTCCTTGCGCGCCAGGTGTTCGATCAGGGCGCGATAGAATTCGGATTTGCCTTGTTTATAAAAGCCGATCGCGGTGTACAGCTCGGCTATATGCTTGCCCGGTAGCAGCCGCTTGATGAAGCTGATCATCTCGCAGGGCACAGGTGCATTGACCATGAAATAGGAGCGGGTGAAGGAGAAGATAATCGACACTTCTGCTTCATCGGTAATCAGGGTATCCACGCTGATGCCCTGATTTTCATGGTGAACAAGCGGCAACACAAAAGGCCATTGCTCTTCCTGGCTGAGGAGTCTGCCCACCAGGTAAGCGCCCTTGTTGCGGTAGAACACGTTCTGAATTATCTCTACCGTCAATCCGCGATCCAGCTGGGCCCAATCGGGCAAGCCCTGCCTTAGATAGGCGACGATTTTTGCGCAATCGCCATCGAAGTCGTGCCATGGCGTTTCGAAGCTGTATTCCTCAAGAATCTGTCGCGCCAGATCTTCCAGCGAGCCTTCGGATATGAATCCTCTGGTCAGTGGTATACGTGACGGCGGGCGGGTTACCGGTCTGGTGGTGTGGACAAACATGGTGCGGTCACTGATCAGTTCGTGACGATGGAACCGGCAGAAGATCGAGTTGTACCAGGTCTCTGCCAGCTCTCCATCGAGCCGTGGATCGATCAGCTCTATATATGCATCGCGGATGTGCGGCCAGTTGCGGACATCCATGATGTCGGTCAGTTCGAATTGCCCGTTCAGGCTGTGCGCGGTCGCTTTGACGCATTCTTCGTACATGTTAATGCGCGCAGTCGAAGCGTCCTGAATATCGACCCAGCGCGCCTGCTCGAAACGGCTGCGCGCGCCGCGGGTAATTTCCTGGAAACGGGCTCTGTAGACATCAAACCCGACAAGGATGTGCTGGGCAATACGTACATGTATCAACGGCATGTTTGGTAAGTGGCCTGTGGCGAATGAAGGGGCGGCGGGCCAGAGAACCCGCCGTGGCGAAGGCTCGCCGATTTACTGGACCAGCTCCTGCTCGCTGAACAGATCGTCAAAGAGCATGCTGGAAAGATAACGTTCGCCAGAGTCAGGCAGGACCACGACTATCATCTGGCCCTGCATTTCGGGCAACTGCGCCAGACGTACCGCAGCGGCCATGGCTGCGCCGCCCGAGATCCCGCAGAGGATGCCTTCCTCTCGCATCAGGCGCAGGGCCATGCTCTTGGACTCTTCGTCTGTGACTTGCTCGGCGCGATCGACCATGCTCAGATCCAGGTTGGCCGGAACGAAACCCGCGCCAATACCCTGAATCTTGTGCGGGCTGGGTTTCACCTCTTCACCGGCAAGCGTCTGGCTGATCACCGGCGAAGATGCCGGCTCCACCGCGACCGAGATTATCGCTTTGCCGCACTGGTTCTTTATATAGCGCGATACGCCAGTCAGTGTCCCGCCAGTGCCTACCCCTGAGACCAGTACATCTATTGACCCGTCGGTATCTTTCCAGATTTCGGGTCCGGTGGTTTTTTCATGAATATCCGGGTTGGACGGGTTTTCAAACTGTTGCAGCAGCAGATGCTGTTCCGGGTCGGACGCGGCGATCTCCTGTGCTTTCTGAATCGCGCCTTTCATGCCCTGTGCCGGCTCGGTCAACACCAGTTCGGCGCCGAGTGCCTTGAGAACCTTGCGCCGCTCCAGGCTCATTGATGCTGGCATGGTCAGGATCAGTTTGTATCCGCGGGCGGCTGCTACGTAAGCCAGACCGATGCCGGTGTTACCTGAAGTGGGTTCGACTATGGTCATTCCGGGTTTCAGGCGACCGCTGCCTTCGGCATCCCAGACCATGCTCGCACCTATGCGGCACTTGACGGAGTAGGCCGGGTTACGCCCTTCGATCTTCGCCAGGATATCCACGCCCTTGGGGCCGAGGCGGTTGATCCTGACCAGCGGCGTGTTACCGATGGACTGTGAATTATCAGCAAAGATATGGCTCATGGGTTGGTCCTCTTATTAACACCTGTGCCCTGACGGGTGGGGCGGTTCGGTCATACTGGATTCGCTGAACTGAGCCCGAGACGCGGGGTCAGTTGAGTATGAAAAAGCCTTTAAGCATCCTGCTCGTCGTGCTCGTGATTATAGCGCTTCTGTTGGTCGCGCTACGCGTGGCGTTGCCCGGTATTGTTCGCGATACGCTGAACGAAAAAATGGCCAGTATGGGCGAAGATTACCGGGGCGAAGTCGAGGATGTCGACCTGGCAATATGGCGCGGTGCGGCGACGCTGAAAAATGTCAGCGTTCACAAGGTTCAGGACAACGAGCAGGTTCCCTTTTTTCAGGCGCCCGAAGCGGACCTGTCGCTGCGTTGGGCACCGTTGATTCGCGAGCAGATACTGGCGATCAAGATACACCTTCTGGAGCCTGAGCTTAATTTTGTCGATGGCCCAGCGGAAGCCGATCAGTATGGCGACGAGGTCGACTGGCGCGACACGGTGAAGCAACTCCTGCAAGTCGATATCGATGAGTTTCATTACGACAACGGCAGCGTGCATTTCCGCAATTTCACCTCCGAGCCGCCCGTGAACGTCTATGCCACCAACGTCGATGTCATGGTGTACAACCTAACCAACGCGGAAGACAAGGACGGATCCAGGGACGCCCGTCTCGAAGGAACAGCTGACTTTCTCGACCACGCACCGGTTGAAGCCCAGGCCAATTTTGATCCCTTGCTGCGCTTTGAAAACTTCGACGCGCGGATGCGTCTGGATGGGCTAGATCTGACCCGGTTGAATGATTTTGCCGCGGCCTACGGCAATTTTGATTTCAAGGCCGGTCACGGCGAGGTCGTCATGGAGATCGAGGCGGAAGAAAGCCAGTTGAGTGGCTACGTCAAACCCTTGCTGCGCGAAGTTGAAGTGTTCGATTTCGAGCAGGATGTCGCCAACGAAGACAAGGGCTTCTTCCGCGGTATATGGGAAGCGCTGGTCCATGGCGGGGAAGAGGTACTGTCCAATCCCTCAGCTGACCAGTTTGCCACCCGGATTGAACTCGAGGGGTCGCTGGATGACCCTGAAGTCAGTGCAATGCAGGCTTTTTTCGCTATCTTGCGCAATGCGTTCGTAGAAGCTTTCACACCTCAGTTCGAACGCTCGCTGGGTACTGAAGAAGAGGGGTCCTGAGCCGGACGGGTACAGGCAATCTGATATCCATTCAGGTGGCGAATGGTCCGCCTTCGTTTACACCCCATCAAGCCCCAAGCTATAGTTTCGCCCTCGTTTATCCCTGTATGGCCTGGTTCAACCGGGCTTTCGTCCGAGGAATTCCCCGATGAAGTTCGAAGGCACTCAGTCTTACGTCGCCACTGACGACCTGAAGCTGGCGGTTAATGCTGCAATTACTCTGGAACGCCCACTGCTGATCAAGGGTGAGCCCGGCACCGGCAAGACCATGCTGGCCGAACAGTTGGCTGAGTCGATGGGCGCCAAACTGATCACCTGGCATATCAAGTCGACCACCAAGGCACACCAGGGCTTGTATGAATATGATGCGGTCAGCCGCCTGCGCGATTCCCAGCTTGGCGTCGACAAGGTGCATGACGTCAGCAACTATATAAAGAAGGGCAAGCTATGGGAGGCGTTCGAATCCGAAGAACGCGCTATCCTGCTAATCGACGAAATCGACAAGGCCGACATCGAGTTCCCCAATGACTTGCTGCAAGAGCTCGACAAAATGGAGTTCTTTGTCTACGAGACAAACGAAACCATAAAGGCCAAGCAACGCCCGATCATCATCATCACCTCGAACAACGAAAAGGAGCTGCCCGACGCCTTCCTGCGTCGCTGTTTCTTCCACTACATCGCTTTCCCTGACCGCGAGACCATGCAGAAGATCGTTGATGTCCACTATCCGGAAATCAAGAAAGAGCTGGTTTCCGAAGCAATGGATATCTTCTTCGATGTGCGCAAGGTGCCCGGCCTGAAAAAGAAACCCTCCACATCCGAGCTGGTCGACTGGCTCAAGCTGCTGATGGCTGACCAGATTCCGGAGGCGGTCCTGCGTGATCGCGACCCGACCAAGGCTATCCCGCCGTTGTACGGTGCGTTGCTGAAGAACGAGCAGGATGTGCATCTGCTGGAACGCCTGGCATTCATGACGCGCCGGCAGAATCGCTGATCGAACTTCGTTGAGTGCGGTCAGGCGACCGAGCCAGGACGCGCTCCATTATCGAAGCCGTGTCATTACAGGCGATGCATTCGGGGTTCGCCCACCGGACCCTGGAAATGTTGTCTACCCGTAGATAAAGGGGGTGCCCGATGTTACTGGGCCTGTTCAACGAAATGCGCGCAGCGAAGGTGCCGGTGTCGGTGCGGGAGCTGCTGGATTTGATCAATGCGTTGAAACACCATGTGGTGTTCGCCGACATGGACGAATTCTATTACCTCGCTCGCACCGTCATGGTTAAGGACGAGCGCCATTTCGACAAGTTCGATCGCGCGTTCGGTGCTTATTTCAAAGGGCTGGAGAACCTGGATCAGTTGCTGGAAGCGCTGATCCCGGAGGATTGGCTGCGCAAGCAATTCGAGCGCATGTTGACCGACGAAGAGCGCGAGAAGATCAAGTCGCTCGGCGGGTTGGACAAGCTGATCGAGGAGTTCAAGAAGCGCCTCGAGGAACAGAAGGAGCGTCACGCCGGCGGCAACAAGTGGATTGGCACCGGTGGCACCAGTCCTTTCGGCTCCGGTGGCTACAACCCCGAGGGCATCCGCGTCGGTGATGCGGGTCAGCGGCAGGGTAAAGCGGCCAAGGTCTGGGACAAGCGCGAATACAAGAATCTGGATGACCAGGTTGAGCTGGGAACGCGCAACATGAAGGTCGCGCTGCGTCGGCTGCGCAAGTTTGCACGCCAGGGTGCGGCTGACGAACTGGATATCGACGGTACCATCGACCATACCGCACGTGATGGCGGCCTGTTAAATATCCAGATGCGACCGGAGCGGCGTAATGCGGTAAAGCTGTTGTTGCTGTTCGATATCGGCGGCTCCATGGACGCGCATATCAAGGTCTGCGAGGAGCTCTTCTCGGCCTGTCGCACTGAATTCAAGCATCTCGAGTACTACTACTTCCATAACTGCGTGTACGAATCAGTTTGGAAGAACAATATGCGCCGGACGGCCGAACGGACCTCCACGCT
Source organism: Pseudomonas sp. gcc21 (assembly GCF_012844345.1). Taxonomy (NCBI): domain Bacteria; kingdom Pseudomonadati; phylum Pseudomonadota; class Gammaproteobacteria; order Pseudomonadales; family Pseudomonadaceae; genus Pseudomonas; species Pseudomonas sp. gcc21. The sequence goes on from NZ_CP051625.1 coordinate 839,455, forward strand.
GGACCTGCTGCACAAGTACGGGCCGGACTACAAGGTGGTGTTTGTTGGCGATGCGGCGATGGCGCCCTATGAGATCACTCAGCCGGGTGGGAGCGTCGAGCATTGGAACGAGGAAGCCGGGCACGTCTGGATTCAGCGGTTCATGCAGCAGTACAAAAAACTCATCTGGATTAATCCCTATCCCAAAGATGCTTGGGATTACACTTCCTCGACGCGCATCATCCGTGACCTGATCGAAGACCGTATGTATCCCTTGACCCTGGAAGGTCTGGAAGAGGGGATGAAATACCTGGCCAAGTAAGTTGGTGGCTGCCCGGAACGGCGAGCGGGTTCAGCCGTAAAAACCTGTAGCTTAAACCTCGGCCCAACGGCGCAGCAGGTTGTGGTATACGCCGGTCAGCTGGAGGATGTCCGGGTCAGCCTTCGGCTGGCGCGGCGTCAATCCCTGAATGGACTGATCAAGATCGAACAGCAAGCTCCGCTTGCCCTCATCACGTACCATGCTCTGGATCCAGAAGAACGAGCACACCCGCGTTCCCCGGGTTACCGGTTCGACCCGATGCAGACTGGTAGATGGATACAGCACCAGATCACCGGCGGCCAGCTTGATCTGTTGCGCGCCAAAGGCCGTTTCGATGGTGAGTTCACCGCCATCGTATTCCTCTGGTTCAGACAGAAAGAGCGTAGCCGACAGGTCACTTCGAAGCGTGCCATGACTGCCGGGAAGCGGCATCACCGCGCCGTCCACATGAGCACCGTAATGGCCCCCATCGCTATAGCTGTTGAATCTGGGCGGGTAGATCTTCTCCGGCAGGGCGGCGGAAATGAACAGCGGATGACTGCCTAGCCTGCGCACAATGTGATTGCCAAGCTCCACTGCAATAGTTGCGTTCGCGTCGATCTGCCTGTTCTGCTTGACGCCGGCGGCAAGGGTGCCGGCTGTATGCGAGCCATCCTGCCAGTCGGCCTGGTCCAGATGGCGTCGACATTCCCTTACCTCATCTTTGCTCAGTACATTGTCGATGACCATCAGCATTTTCAGTCCCCCATCAGACAGCCCGGGTTTATATCGCTCAGTGTCGGGGTGCCGGCAAGCGCCATGCACACCTCCAGTTCCTCGCGCAGAAGCTTGAGCATATGCGCTACGCCCAGCGCGCCGGCGGTCGCCAGGGCGTAACCCTGTAATCGCCCGATCAGTACCGCGTCGGCGCCAAGCGCCAGCGCTTTGAAAACGTCCGTCCCACTGCGAATGCCGCTATCCAGCAGCAGCGGGTAATTGCCCCCGACCGCTTCGCGCACTGCCGCGAGGCAATGCAGACTGGCGGGCACGCCATCAAGAGACCGGCCGCCATGATTGGATACGATCTGTCCGGCGACACCCAGTGTTTTCAAACGCACGGCATCAGCCGGATGGCTTACGCCTTTGGCAAGAACAGGCAGACGGGTCTGGGTCACCAGCCACTCCAGATCGTCCCAGTCTGGCGCTTCGGACATCATGCCATGTAGAAGAATGCTCTGGCCTGGTGCAAGCGCGCGCTGCGGTAACGGCTTGCACTCGGCCAGGTTGGGCGGCGTATCGCTTGGCAAGCGAAAGCCGGCAATGTGCGCGCGGCGGCTTAACGCCTGAACCGGCGTGTCGAGAGTCAGGACAATGGCCTGATAACCAGCCGCTTCTGCGCGGCTCAAGAGGCGCAGCGTATCCTCCCGGCGGGGCTGCCAGTACAGCTGGAACCATTTGCTTGCGGCGGTTGCAGCGCAGACATCTTCCAGCGGCAGCGAGCTCAGGGTGCTGGCGACCATACAGGTGCCGGTGGCGTCTGCAGCGCGTGCAACGGCGCGCTCCGCTTCAGTATGCAGGAGTTGCTGATGACCAACGGGTGCCAGCAGTATCGGATGCTCAAGCGATGTGCCGCACAGGCTTTGACAGGTGCTGGCTGTCTGGAAGTTGTTCAGCAGACGCGGAGTTATCCGCACGGTAATAAACGCCTCGCGATTGGCGCGCAGGGTTTGCTCGGTGCCGCTGCCGCCTGCAAGCCAGGCAAGCGTTGGCGGGGGAATGTGCTGGGCCGCGCGATCTTCATAATCCGCGGCGGCGAGAATGTCGGCTGGAATCTGCTCCAGCGGGGGGTGAACTGTCATGGTGCATCCTGACGAACCGGTGTGTGAGCGGCGTGGCCGAACCCGGTGAGAATATCACCGGGCCGGTCCAGGCTAGCTACGAATCAGAATTCGTAGGCCAGGGTCAGCCGCGCGTTGCGCCGGTCGCCGATGTAGGCAAACGAGCCGCTACGGTAGGAGGCAAGATAGTAGTCCTCGTTGGTCAGGTTGTTTACGTTCAAGCGAGCCGACAGGTTCTTGTTGAACTGGTAGTTGGCGAACGCATCGTAAACGGTATAGGAGGGTACATGCCGGTCGCCAGCGGCCGCATCAGGCTGACCTGAATAGACCTCGCTGCGGTAGGTGCTTGCTGCGCCCACTGCGAGCTCCGGTGTGAGTTGGTAACGCATTTGTACATAGAGGCTCTTGTCAGCAAACTGGGCCAACGTTCCGCCTTCGTTTTCCTCGTCCACGCTATCGATGATCTCAGCGTTCATCACCGCCGCACCGACCACGGTGCTCAGCTTATCGGTGATGTTACCGGCTGCGCTGACTTCGAAGCCGTGGACACGGTTCTTGCCGGTATTCAGGGTGCCTGTCGTTTCATAATCGGCGCCTTCCATGACGTCATCCTTGGTGATGTGGAATGCAGCAGCGGTCAGCAGCAGTTTCTCATCCATCAAGTTCCACTTGGTGCCGAGTTCGTAGTTCACTGATTTCTCAGGTTTGCTTTCACCGATCAGGTCGGCGCTGCCGCACAGCCCGCCGTAGCCGCAGTTGCCGCCGACATCCGACTCACCGCCATTGATTTCCGCTGAGGTGCTGTAAGTGGCGTAGACATTGCCGTACTGATTGATTTTATAAGTCAGACCGAGGTGGCCATTCCACAATGTATCGGAGTAGTCATATTTGGTCGTTACGCCATCACGCCCGGTTACCAGGTTGGTGTAATCGAAACGGTCGGCACGGATGCCGGCCGCCAGGATCCACCTGTCGGTGAGATCGATGGTGTCCATCAGCGATACCGAAAGCGTATCAATGGAATAGTCGGAGGATTTGGCTCCCTTCGCATAACTGCGCTGGAAGAGTTCGTCGATGTCAGCCACTTCGTTGCCGGCCGGGTCGATGATGCAATAGCCCGGCGAGGCGCCGCCACGGCCAGACAGAACACAGTTGGGCGCGCCATTGTTGGCAATGTCGAATCGACCGTTTTCCACGTCGTGCTTGCTGTACTCGGTACTGAATACGAACTGGTTGCGCATGCCGCCGAGTTCAGTATCGAAATACAGGTTGGTGATGTTCGCGAAGTAATCGACCTCCTGCCAACCGTTGTGCGTGCTCAGCCCAATGGTGGGTGTGCCTGAGATCAGGTCGGTGTTGCCGCGCGCGCCGGTAACGATGTAGCCGTTCTCGGTGGTGCCGTAGCGCATGGCGTTTTCCAGGCGCAGGTTATCGGTGAAGTCATAGCCGACGCGGAAGGTCAGGGTTTCGACGTCTGATTCGAGGAAGTCGTTGCGCTGCGCGTAGACCGGGATGTCATCGTTGGGGTCGTTGTCCGCATCAAGGTAGGAGCCGAGATCAGGCATGTCCTTGGCGTCGAGGTAGTAATAGTCCGCCTTGAAATCGAGTTTGTCAGTTGCCTGCCAGGCGCCAGCCAGGGCTATACCGTTGCGCTCGCGGTCAGCCGGATCACGGTCCGGCACCTCTTCATAGGCGTGCAGCAGGTTCAGACGTACGGCGACGTCGTCGCTGATCGCGAGGTTGCTGTCCAGCGTAACGCGGCGGTGGTCGTCAGTGCCGATGCCGCCCTGGATCTTGTTGAAGCTGTACTCTGAGCTGGCCTGTTTCGTCACGCCGTTGATGGCGCCGCCTGTTGAACCGCGGCCGGCGAATGTCGAACTCGGGCCCTTGGTGATTTCGACCTGTTCCAGCGCGAAGCTTTCACGCGTAGTCATGCCCGGATCGCGAAGACCATCGACAAATACGTCACTGCGCGCTTCATGGCCGCGGATGACGTATCGATCGCCGAAAGCGTTGCCGTTTTCGCCAGTACCCAGAGTAATGCCGGGCTGCGCCGCGAGGATTTCCTTCAGGTCGTCCTTGCCGGAGTCCTGAATCTGCGTCTGGGTAAGAACGGTGATGGTCTGCGGCGTTTCTGCCAGCGGCATCACCTTGCGACGGTCTCCGGAATATTTCGCCTTGTAGGGTGCGCCAGGCTCGGCGTAGGGGTTTGTGTCCAGGGTGCGCTCTTCGATCTGCAGCGTATCCAGCTCGAAGGTTTCGTCCTCCTGGGCAAAGGCCAACGGAGTACACAGGGCAGCTGAAATACTGATCGCCAGGGCACTGCGGCCTGTCAGGGCAGGGCGCGCGGTTGCGCGCAGGGTCATGGGTCGCAAGGTTTTCGCAGACATTTTCGTTCAGTCCTTATGGGTGTCTATCGGGTGATGAGGGAGTACTCAACGGGAACAGCCAGGGAGATCCGATCGCGTCCCATCGAATCCGGGATGGGCGGTAGCGGTTCAGCCTTGGCCAGCATGTCGAGCGCAGCCTGGTCCAGCCCGGCATTGCCGGAGCTTTTCTTGATGGATGCGCTCAGAACCTGTCCGTCGCGGTCGATGGAAAACTGCAGGACAACGGTGCCCTGGATCTTTTCCTTCTTCAGGTGCGGCGGGTATTCCTTGTGTTGATTCAGCCAACCCATCAGGTCAGCGAAATAGCTCTTGGCATCCCCCTTGTTGCCACCGGCCTGTCGCGTCGACTCTCGTCCGGTTGCGCGGGTAGTTGCGACGGTGCTGGGCTTGCGAGGCTCGGCGGACGGCGCCTGCACATCGGCTGGCCTGGATGGTGACTGCGGTTCGGCGGTCTCTGGCTTGCTCTCGGGCAATGCCGTCTGCGTATGGGAAACCTTGATGTCCGCCACATCAGGCGCGGGTTTGGTGACGGGTTTGATCTCGGGGCTGGGCTTGGGCTTGGGCTTGGGCTCGGGCGTGGGCTTGGGTTTGGGCTTGGGCGTAGGCGCAGGCTGAACAACTGGCTCTGCTTTCGGTTCGGGCTCTGGTGCGGACTCCGGCTCGGTTTGGGGTGCCGGCTCGTTGCTCGGTTCGACTGTTTCCGACGGTTCCGGTGCAGTCTGGTCAACAGCCTCTGCGTAACTGCCGGCCATTCCCAGGCCCACTTCCAGCCCGAACTCGCCTTCGTCCTGGGCTGAGCTGACTGTTTCAGTTGAGCGAGTGGCCAGAGCCACAGCGAAACCAATATGCAAAGCCAGAGCGGCGGTCAGGGCGGCGATCCAGGTGCGCGCTGTCATCACTCGGCCTCGCTGTACAGGGAATGCAGCGTGATCGTGCTGACGCCGAGTTCGCGGAGCAGTGTGAATACCTTGTCCAGCTCGCTTGCAGTGGCATCGCGATCGGCTCGCAGCGATACGCGCACGGCGCTTTCCTCGCTGGCTAAGGAATTCAGTCGTCGTTCGAGGGTGTCTGGGTCGACCGTCACTCCATCGAGCATCAGCGCGCCGTTCACCTTCATCGACAGCTCGATTTCCGCAGGCTCCAGAGCCAGGCGGCTTATTGAACTCGGTGGACGAATGTCCGCATCCTGCGGCTGAGCGATCTGGCCTGCGACCATGAAAAAAATGAGGAGCAGGAAGACGATATTGATCAGCGGAATAAGGCTGTCGTCCGCGGAACGTAATCCGCGACGGGACATCAGGGTTGGCTCGCGCATGGTCAGCGTCCGCCCCCTTCGTTGGCACCGGGTGAGGCGACGCCGCCCATGGTGACGGCCACACCCAACCGCTTGAGTTCTTCGAGGCGGCTGATAATGAGCTGTACGCGGGTATCTGCTTCCGGTAGCAGTATCAGCGTGCTGTCCGCGGCAAATGCAGCAGGCGATACGTCTTGAGTTGCGCCTATTTCCAGTGAGCCATCGGCCAGACGCATCGAGCCATCGGCGCGCAGAACCAGCATCAGCGGCTGGCTATCGACAGGTTCATCTGTGCTCACCGGTGAATGAAAATCCACCGCTTTCCACTGGCTGAACGTGGAGGTAAGCATGAAGAACATCAGCAGAATGAACACCACGTCGATCAACGCCGTGAGGCTGATCTTGCGTGACCTGCGGTTGTATAGGGCGGCGGGTTGCATCAGGCAAGCTTCAGGTGGGATTTGGCATCCACCGCCGCGGTGCTGCGTGCTGTATCCAGGCTCAGGAGATGCTCCAGATCGTTCTGGATCACGCCCGCCTGAAACTCGACACGGCGTTCCAGCCAGCTATGTACCAGGGAGACAGGAATCGCTACGCCGAGCCCGACGGCGGTGGTAAGCAGCGCTACCCAAATCCCTCCCGAAAGAACCGCGGGATTCACCTGTTCACCGGCAGCTTCCATCGCCTGAAAGGCTTCGATCATGCCCAACACGGTGCCCAGCAGCCCCAGCAATGGCGCCACGGTGGCGATGACTTCGAGAATCCGCAGGTATCGGCCCAGGTCAGAGATGACCTGTCTCGCCTGGCGCATCACTTCCTGAGACAGCGCGTCGCCGTGCAGCTTGCCCTGGTCGATCAGCTGCAAAGCCTGTGCGATCAGATGTGCACGGGGCGCACGCCGGCCTTTAACCAGGACCAGCGCTTGCGAATGTTCGCCATTGGCGAAGTGAGAAATTGCTTGCTTAACGACTGCGTCGCCGCCGTCGCGCATGCTCCAGAACTGAGCCAGCTTTACTAGCGCGACGGTAAGCGCAACGATCGAGAAGAGCGTTAAAACCCAAACGACTGGGCCGCCAAGGGACAGGATATGCAGAGCTGGAGCGAGCATGCGTGTCAATCCTAATCAAAATGAGAAGAATTCGCATTCTACTTAATAGGGCGGACTCTGCAACAAATCTTTACGTTTGGCACTACCGGTGCCCCGGTAATGCCAACTGCGTCGCATCACTCCGCGACTGTTACAGACGGCAGGACCGGGCGGGCCAGGCTGACTTTCTCGGTGGGTGCCATAACGGTCGCAACCCCCTCAACAACCTTCTTGCCATCCTGATTGAACACCGGTGTGGCGATCCGGACGCGGTTCTTAGGCAGCTTTTCAAGCACTTCGAGATCAATACGAATCTCGTCACCCAGGCGTACCGGACGAAGGAAACTCAGTTCCTGACCTATATAGATGGAGCCGGGACCGGGGAGCTCACACGCGATGGTGGCGGAGATGAACGACCCGGCGAGCATGCCGTGGGCAATCCGACCCTTGAAAGGCGTTGTTGCGGCGAAGGCTTCGTCCAGATGGACCGGGTTCACATCACCGGACACTTCGGCAAACAGAATCAGGTCACGCTCTGTGACCGTGTGGGTAACGCTGGCCTTGTCGCCAACCGAGAGTTCGTCATAGGTGCGGTTTTCGAGCATTTGCATGAGTGGCATTCCAGGTGGTGGTTTCGAATGAATCCTGCCGATGTAGGCGGCGAGGGCGATGAGTCAATTCTACCGCAGTTGCAACTTGTAACCGCAGCTGTCAACAGGGTTGGCGGAGCCCGGTGCAGATGCCATATTCATGTTGCTGATGAAGCAGATCTGTAATTTGCACCAAACCGAGTTACTGGTAGTTTGCTGAGCACAGTTGCGCCCGCTCGATCGCTGTAGGCCGCGAAATAAACCAATCAGGAGAGAGGACAAGAATAATGGATGCAGCATTCTGGGAAGATAAACGGCCCGCCGGCGTCCCTAACGATATAGACCTTAGCCAATACAGCTCCATAATTGATGTGTTTGAGCGCTCTTGTAATAAGTATGCCGAGCGTCCCGCCTTCACGTGTATGGGCACTACGATTACCTATGGTGAGCTGGAAAAACAGGCCGGGGCCTTTGCCAGCTATCTGCAGAATCACACGGATCTTCAACCGGGTGATCGCATCGCTATTCAGATGCCGAACGTGTTGCAGTTTCCTGTGGCGGTGTTTGGGGCGATTCGCGCTGGTCTGGTAGTGGTGAATACCAATCCGCTGTATACCGCGCGGGAGATGCGGCATCAGTTCACCGATTCGGGCGCCAAGGCCCTTGTGTATATGAACGTGTTTGGCCATCTGGTCGAGCAGGTACTGCCCGATACCGAGATCAAGCATCTCTTCGAAGCGCGCATGGGTGACATGCTGCCCACGCTCAAGGGAGCCCTGACCAACCTTGCGGTTAAACATGTGCGCAAGCTGGTGCCGGAATACAAGCTGCCTCAAGCAGTCTCGTTCAAGGCTGCTCTGGCCCGCAGCAAGGGCAATTCGCCTCGCCAGGTCGGCAAAACCATGGACGATGTTGCGGTTCTGCAATACACCGGCGGCACCACCGGCCCCTCCAAGGGCGCCATGTTGACGCACCGTAACCTGGTCGCCAACATGCTGCAGGTCTACGCCAACATGCAGCAGCTCAACAAGAACGGCGAGAAGATCATGAACGACTCAGGGGAGGTCATTATCGCGCCCCTGCCGCTGTATCACATCTTCGCCTTTACCGTGAACCTGATGTGCATGATGGTCGCCGGTCACCATAACGTGCTCATTACCAACCCGCGGGATATTCCCGGTTTCGTGCGGGAGCTGAAGAAATGGAAGTTCTCTTCAATGGTCGGGCTGAATACGCTTTTCGTGGCCCTGATGGACCATCCCGAGTTCGACCAGATTGATTTCTCCAATCTGAAAGGCACTACCTCTGGCGGCACCGCGCTGGTCAAGGCAACCGCCGACCGCTGGGAAAAGAAAACAGGCAAGGGTATTGGCGAGGGCTATGGTTTGACCGAATGCTCCCCGGTTGTATGCTCCAGCCCAAGCGATGGTCTGCAGCGCCTCGGCTATGTCGGTCTGCCGGTACCGGGCACCGCGCTGAAAACCATTGATGACGATGGCAACGAAACGGCTATCGGTGAGCGTGGCGAGCTGTGCGTCAAGGGCCCGCAGGTGATGCTTGGATATTGGGAGCGGCCTGATGCCACTGCCGAGGCCATCGAGGATGGCTGGCTGAAGACCGGTGATATCGCCATCATCGAGGACGACGGTTTCGTACGCATCGTGGATCGGAAAAAGGATCTGGTGATCGTGTCCGGCTTCAACGTGTACCCGAACGAGATTGAAGATGTTGTGGCGGCTCACCCGAAGGTGGCCAATGCGGCTGTTATCGGTGTGCCAGACGAGAAGTCCGGCGAGGCGGTCAAGCTTTTCGTAGTGCCCAACTCACCGGATCTGACAATCGAAGAGCTCAAGGCGTACTGCAAGGAGAACTTCACCGGCTACAAGGTGCCCCGGCATTACGAGCTGCGCGACTCTCTGCCTATGACGCCAGTGGGCAAAATTCTGCGCCGCGAACTGCGCGGCCAGTGATTTTCGCAGGTGACAGCTGCCCATCGTCCGGCTTCCGGCGATGGGCAGCGTTGTTTTCAAGCCCCAGGTTCTGCGTCGGGGCGGCAGGGCAGCCTTCAAGCAAACGTCTTTCCTCCAGACTGACAGTGCTGGCCTGTTGGCCGGTAAACCTTTTTATCCCCGTCAACGCCAGCTTTTTTGCCTACTGTCACAACGCCAAACAAGGGAAATTGAGTTACTGGTCGCGCTATAGAAAAACTGCTAATCTTCGGCCACTTTTCGACTCAATTGGGCCAAATATTCATATTTGAATCGAAAGTCACATCATTGCGGAAACCCAAAAAAAGCGAATCGGCTGTGGCATGACCGGTCGAGCTAAGGAGCGGGGCATCTAATGCACGAGAATTTCTGGAAGGACAAGTATCCGGCTGGCATCGTTACGGAAATCGATCCCGACCAATACCCCAGTGTGCTTGCTGTATTGAAGGAATCATGCGAACGCTTTGCTGACAAGCCAGCGTTCAGTAATCTGGGCAAGACCATTACCTATGGCGAGCTCTATCAATTATCGGGTGAGTTTGCTGCCTACCTCCAAGCGCACTCCGGGCTGCAGCCAGGCGACCGCATCGCCATCCAGCTCCCGAACGTCCTGCAATACCCCATCGTTGTATTTGGTGCCATGCGCGCCGGTTTCGTGGTTGTGAACACCAATCCGTTGTATACCGCTCGGGAAATGGAACATCAGTTCAACGACTCTGGAGCCAAGGCACTGGTCTGTCTGGCAAACATGGCTTACCTGGCGCAGGAAGTGGTCCCGAAGACCGGCGTGAAGCACGTTGTGGTGACAGAAGTTGCTGACATGCTGCCGACCTTCAAGCGGCTGCTGATCAATGCCGTGGTCAAGCATGTCAAGAAAATGGTTCCTGACTACTCGATTCCCGGTTCGACGACCTTCGTCAAAGCCATGTCCGCTGGCAAGAACGCAGCGCTGACTGAAGCCAGCCCCAAGGGCGACGATACAGCCGTGCTGCAGTACACCGGCGGTACGACCGGCGTTGCCAAGGGTGCGATGCTGACTCACCGCAATCTGATAGCCAACATGCTGCAATGCAAAGCGGTCATGCCGGCGGAGCTGCGCGACGGTGAAGAAGTGTTTATCTGCCCCTTGCCGCTGTATCACATTTACGCGTTCACCTTTCACTGCATGTCCGTCATGGTCACGGGTAATCACAACATCCTGATTACCAACCCGCGCGATATTCCTGCGTTTGTGAAGGAGATCTCCAAGGTCAAATTCAGCGGCTTCGTTGGCTTGAACACGTTGTTCGCTGCGTTGTGCAACGATGACGCGTTCCGCCAGCTGGACTTCAGCGGTATGAAGCTGACCCTGTCCGGCGGTATGGCATTGCAGCAGGCCACTGCCGAGCGCTGGGAAAAAGTGACGGGTAGCCAGGTCTGCGAGGGGTATGGCATGACCGAGACCAGCCCGGTGGTATCTGTGAACCCGTCCAGCGCTGTGCAGCTCGGTACGATCGGTTTGCCGGTACCCTCGACCCTGTGCAAGGTGATCGATGATGAGGGTAATGAACTGGCGATTGGCGAGCGCGGCGAGCTGTGCGTTAAAGGCCCGCAGGTCATGAAGGGCTATTGGAAGCGTCGGGAAGCGACCGAAGAGATACTCAGTGCCGACGGCTGGCTACAAACCGGTGACATCGCTGTGATCCAGGAAGACGGCTATATGCGCATCGTCGACCGGAAGAAGGACATGATCGTGGTTTCCGGCTTCAACGTGTATCCCAACGAACTGGAAGACGTGATGGCTGCGATCCCGGGCGTCGTGCAATGTGCCGCAATCGGCGTGCCGGACGAAAAGTCAGGCGAAGCGATCAAGGTATTTCTGGTCAAGGCGCCGGGTGCTGAGTTGACCGCCGACCAGGTCAAAACCCACATGCGCGAGAAGCTGACAGCCTACAAAGTGCCGCGTCAGGTCGAGTTCCGTGAAGAATTGCCTACCACCAACGTCGGCAAGATTCTGCGACGCGAATTGCGCGATGAGGAATTGAAGAAGCTCGGCGCGAAATAACACCCGCGCACGGTTCTTTGCGACAATAAGCCCCGTCCGGTTGCCCGGTCGGGGTTTTTGCTTTTTCCGCTATCTGAAACAGACAGGAACGAATGACCGATTTTCATGCATTAGCCGCCAAGCTCGATCAGGCCATGTCCGCCGACCGGCAACCTTTGCTGAGACAGTTGCACGCTCTGCGCAAACAGCCTGAGCCAGCCCGGCTTGAGCAATGGCTTGCGCGGTTCGAGACGTCACGCTCGAAGGTCGAATCGCGTCGGGCCAGCATCCCGCTGATGCGTTATGACGACAACCTGCCGATAGCGGCCAAGCGCGCGGAGATCACCGAGGCGATAGCCAATAATCAGGTGGTGGTGATTGCCGGCGAAACCGGCTCGGGCAAAACCACGCAGATTCCAAAAATCTGTATGGAGCTTGGCCGCGGCGCCCATGGCCTGATCGGACACACGCAACCACGGCGGCTGGCTGCACGCACAGTCGCCACCCGGGTCGCTGAGGAAATAGGCACCACGCTCGGAGAACTGGTTGGCTTTCAGGTGCGTTTCACTGATCAGAGCAATGAGCGCACGCTGGTCAAGCTGATGACCGACGGGATTCTGTTGGCCGAAACCCAGCATGATCGGTTCCTGAACAAGTACGACACGCTGATCATCGACGAGGCGCACGAACGCAGCCTCAACATCGACTTTCTGCTGGGCTATCTGAAAACCATCCTGCCCAAGCGCCCTGATCTGAAAATCATCATTACCTCTGCCACCATCGACCTCGAGCGCTTCTCCGACCATTTCGACGGCGCCCCCATCATCGAGGTGTCCGGTAGAACCTATCCGGTGGATCTGTGGTATCGCCCGCTGGCCTCTGAAAATGACGAGGAGGGCAACCAGATCGAGGAAGACCTCAGCATCGATCAGGGGATTCTTGCAGCCCTGCAGGAGATGGAGGCACACGAGCGGGCCAACCGTCTGCCGCCGGGTGATGCGCTGGTATTTTTGCCGGGCGAGCGGGAGATCCGCGACACCGCTGAATATCTGCGCAAGGCCAACCTGCGGCATACCGAGATCCTGCCGTTGTATGCGCGCCTGTCGGTATCCGAGCAGCAGAAGATTTTCGCATCCCATGCCGGACGCAGGGTGGTGCTTGCTACCAACGTGGCGGAAACATCGCTTACGGTGCCGGGCATTCTCTATGTGATTGATCCAGGTGAGGCGCGGATAAGCCGTTACAGCCCTCGCTCCAAGGTTCAGCGACTGCCGGTCGAGGCGATTTCCCAGGCCAGCGCCAATCAGCGAAAAGGGCGGTGCGGGCGGGTCGCACCGGGTATCTGTGTACGACTGTATTCGGAGCAGGATTTCGAAAGCCGTCCTGCCTTTACTGATCCGGAAATCCTGCGCACCAACCTTGCGGCAGTCATTCTGCAGATGTTGCATCTGCGACTGGGCCGGATCGAGGATTTCCCGTTCATTGAGCCGCCGGATGGCCGGGCCATCAGTGACGGGTTCAACTTGTTGCAGGAGCTGGGCGCGGTGGACAAGGCCGGCGTTATCAGCGAGGTGGGGCGTCAACTCGCACGCCTGCCGGTTGACCCGCGCATTGGGCGGATGCTGATCGAGGCGAACGAACGCAACAGCCTGGATGAAGTACTCATTATCGCCAGCGCCCTTGCGGTACAGGATCCGCGCGAGCGCCCCATCGAACGGCAGCAGGCGGCCGATCAGACGCATAGCCAATGGAAGGACGAGCATTCCGACTTTGCCGCCTTCATCAATCTATGGCGCGGGTTTGAATCCCAGCGTCAGGAGCTGAGCCAGAATCAACTACGCAGCTGGTGCCGGCGTAACTTTCTAAATTATCTGCGCATGCGCGAGTGGCGCGAAACGCATCGGCAGATACTTTTGACCTGCCGAGAACTCAATCTATCTGTAAACAAGGAACCGGCAGCTGACGATGCGGTGCACAAGGCACTGCTCGCTGGGCTGCTCAGTCAGCTCGGAAACAAGATGGAGGAGGGCGATTACCTGGGCGCGCGGCAACGTCGCTTCATGCTGCATCCCTCCTCGGCGCTGGCCAAAAAGCGGCCGGCGTGGGTAATGGTCGCCGAGCTGACCGAGACGCGCAGGTTATACGGGCGGCTCGCAGCCAAGATCGATCCGCTGTGGGTCGAGCCGCTGGCAGGGCACCTGGTCAAGACCAATCACAGCGAACCGCACTGGGAGAAAAGGCGCGGGCAGGTCGTCGCTTATGAACAGGTCACCCTGTACGGGCTGATCATAGTGCCAAAACGCAAAGTGCACTTTGGGCCGATTGACCCCGTCGCGTCCCGCGAAATTTTCATCCGGCAGGCGTTGGTGGCAGGCGAATGGCATGGCCGCTCGGCATTCAACAAGGCCAACCAGGCGTTGCTTGAGGAACTGGAGGCGCTTGAAGCCAAGGCCCGCAAGCGGGACATTCTGGTCGATGACGAAACGCTCTATCGTTTCTTTGATGCGCGGATTCCGGCAAATATCTATCAGCTGGCGAGTTTCGAACGTTGGTTGAAAAAGCAAAGCCAGACCGACCCCATGCTGTTGCACATGACCCGCGAGGAGCTTCTGCAGCGCGATGCCAACGAAGTCAGCGTCGAGCAGTATCCTGATACCTGGCGCTGGGAGCGCGTTGCATTGCCGCTCAGCTATCGTTTTGAACCAGGGCATGCCGAAGATGGCGTAACGCTCCGTGTGCCGGCAGCCTTGCTGCGGCAGCTACCGGAAGAGCGTCTCGACTGGCTGGTGCCGGGGCTGATCTATGACAAATGCCTTGCGCTGGTACGTGGGTTGCCCAAGGCATTGCGCAAGAACTTTGTTCCCGTACCGGATTTTGTCCGCGCTGCGCTTGAGCGTATGCCCTTCGGACAGGGCAAGCTGACCGAGGTGCTCGGTCACGAGCTCAGCCGCATGACAGGCGCGCGCCTGCCAGAAGACGTATGGGATGAGGTCAAGGTAGAAGACCACCTGTTGATGCGACTCGAAGTGGTGGATGCGGATGGCACCCCGATTGCCACCGGTCGTGACTTCAATGCTCTGTGTCGTCAGGTGTCAGGCCAGACTGTCGCTGCGATGGAGCACCCCCCGACGGCGCAGCAGGCGGCGCCTGCCGGAGCACCCGGCGAATACGTCTTGCCGCAGACGGTGAACCGTAAACAGGCGGGGATCGCCGTGACGTTCTGGCCGGCCTGGGTTGATCAGGGCGATGAAGTAATCGAGCAGCTTTTCGATATCGAAGGGCAAGCGGAACAGGCGCACCGGCGCGGCGTGCAGCGGCTACTGCTGCAACGGTTACCCGAACAGGTGAAATTCCTACGGCAGAAAGTACCTGCTATGAAGGAGGCGGCTATCTACTTCCGTGAACTGGGTAACCAGCAGCAGCTGACCGATGATGTCCTGCTGGCGACGGTAGATCGGGTGTTCCTGCCAGCCGGGCAACCGCTGCCGCGAGATCCGCAGACGCTTGATCAGCTGCTTGAGCAGGGCCGTGGGGACTTCGTCCCGGCAGCAGAAAAGCTCGCCGCGCAGGTACTGAACATTCTCAAGAGCTGGCACAGTATTCAGAAGCGACTCAAGGGCAAAATCGACCTGTCATGGGCGCTGGCGATGAATGATATCCGCGAGCAACTGAGTAACCTTGTTTTCAAGGGATTCGTGCGGGAAGTTCCGGCCGAATGGCTGGACCAGTATCCGCGGTATCTGAATGCCCTCGATCAGCGGCTGGACAAATTGTCCGCGCAGGTGCAGCGTGACCGCGTGTGGACCGATGAAATCCAGCAGCTATCGCAGCAGTATCGCGCCAGGGCTGAGAAGTATCGCCAGGAAGGCCGGTGGGACGATCGCCTGGTCACCTGGCGCTGGTTGTTGGAAGAATATCGGGTATCGTTGTTTGCCCAGCAGCTAGGCACTCGCGTACCGGTGTCGGCCAAGCGGCTGAATAAACTGTGGCAGGAAATCCCCGCCTGATGCCGGCGCTGTAGCCAGTCTAGATACAAGGATCAATCTGTGACGCAACTGCTCATCAGCTCTGAACTGCTTTCCCTCTCGGCGGAGGTACGGCTGCACGTCCAGCACGTACGCACCGGCGCGGGCGGCCCGGCGATTCTGCTGATCCACGGGCTGGCGGAAGACAAGCATATCTACCATCTGAATTCAGGCGGCGGGCTCGCAGTCTTTCTCGCAGAAGCGGGGTTCGACGTATACATCGGGGAGCTTCGTGGTTACGGCAAGAGCAAGCCGGCGCTCAAACCGGGTATGGAAATCAGTCAGCATCAGATCATTACCGAAGACCTGCCGGCTTTTTTCGATCTGATTCAACGCAACCATCCGGACGAACCCTTTTTCGCAGCCGGACATGGCTGGGGCAGTGTCTTGCTGGCGAGCGCATTGATTCGCCGACCAGAGGTACTGGGCAAAGTTGCCGGTCTGGTGCATTTTGCCGGCAGCCGTGCGCGCCAGGCTGGCTTGCGTCCGCAAAGCCTGCCGTCGGAACTGTTATGGCGGCGTGTGGCGCCGCTCATCGGCCGGCGCAAGGGGTTGATCCCCGCCTGTTCGCTGGGTATTGGCTCGGCTGATGTATCGCTCAGACTGCACGCAGAGCATCTGCAGTGGGCCTGGGGCGGTGAATGGCGTGATCAGCAGGACGCTTTCGATTATGCTCTGGCACTGAGAACTCTGGCCTGGCCCGCTGGATTGTATCTGGCGGGCAATGATGACCACCACCTGGGGCATTTTTCCGACGTCAAGGCCTTTGCCTGCGAGCTGGGCGAACATGACGCGCAGATCATACGACTGAAGAAGGGCACCGGTTGTTCGCGGGACTACGGGCACAATGACCTGCTGACGCATCCGCAGGCCGAGGTGGATCACTTCCCGCTGGTGCTGTCCTGGCTTGAACAGCACAGCCCTGAAATACCGTCGCAGCTTCGTGAGACAACGATGCGCGACACCAACACTAATTGACGAGGACCGACCGTGCATAGAGTCGTGATAAGCGGAACAGGTTTGTACACCCCGCCGAACAGCATCAGTAATGAGGAGCTGGTCGGGAGTTTCAATGCCTTCGTGACGAAATTCAACGAAGAGAACGCCGAGGCGATCAGCCGGGGCGAGGTGGAGGCGCTGTCGCCGTCCAGTACCGAGTTTATCCAGAAGGCTTCAGGCATCAAAAGTCGCTACGTGATGAACAAGAGCGGCATTCTCGACGTCGACCGCATGAAGCCTGACATTCCCGAGCGCAACAATGATGAGTGGTCGATCCTGTGCGAAATGTCGGTCAAGGCGGCAACCGAGGCGCTGGAGCGTGCTGGACGTACGGCAGCGGACATCGACGGCGTTATTGTTGCCTGCTCGAACCTGCAGCGCCCTTATCCGGCCATTGCCGTGGAAGTCCAGGAAGCGCTTGGCATCGAGGGCTTTGGCTTCGACATGAACGTTGCCTGCTCTTCGGCCACCTTTGGCATCCAGACAGCTGCCAACTCGGTGCAGCTGGGCCAGGCGCGGGCGATCCTGATGGTCAACCCTGAAATCTGTACCGGCCACATGAACTTCCGTGACCGTGACAGCCATTTCATTTTTGGCGATGCCTGTACTGCGGTTATTGTGGAACGTGCCGATCAAGCGGTTTCGAAGAACCAGTTCGAAGTGCTCGGTACCAAGTTGCTGACCAAGTTCTCTAACGCTATCCGCAATAACTTCGGTTTTCTCAACCGGGCCGATGAAAGCGGCCAGGACCTGCCTGACAAACTGTTTATCCAGCAGGGTCGCAAGGTGTTCAAGGAGGTCTGTCCAATGGTGGCTGACTTGATCGGCAAACATCTGCAGGAGACGGACCTGCCGGTTACTGATGTCAAACGCTTCTGGCTGCACCAGGCGAACCTGAACATGAATATGCTCATCGCCCGAAAGCTGCTCGGCCGTGATCCGGAAGAGCATGAAGCGCCCGTGGTACTGGATGAATATGCCAATACCAGCTCTGCGGGTTCCATTATCGCGTTCCACAAGCACCAGGACGACCTGCCCGCAGGTAGCCACGGTGTGATTTGCTCCTTCGGAGCGGGGTATTCGATTGGCTGTGTGATTCTGCGCAAGCTGTAAATCAGACTGGCCTCATGGCCAGCATTGCCGCGGGTTGTTGTGGGAGGGGCGACCCGCCGCGATGGCGTCCGCAGGACGCCCCAGGGTTTTAAACCCTGGCTGTCTGCGTAAATCCTCGCTTGATTCTCTTGCCCCAAGCCTAACGCCACACTCCTACCTTCCAGCTTCCAAAACCCCTACCAACACGCCCCTCAAAAAGTTCCGCAGACTTAAAACCTTCATAAAACAGCAAGCTTGCTGTCACATCGGATTTCCATAATCGCTTCGGTCGAAACAACGACGTCAAGTCACTCGCAGGATGACGTTATACAAACCCGAAGGAGTTTTTCCGATGAAGAAGAAGTTGATTGCGATTGTTGTTGGTGCTGCAGCTGCAATGCCCGCTATGGCAATGGCAGACATTAATATCTACGGTCGCGCTCACGTATCCACCGACTTTCTTGACGACGGTGCCGACTATTCCGAAACCAACCTTTCGAGCAACTCTTCACGCCTTGGCTTCAAAGGCGACCATGAGATCAACCCGAACCTGCGTGCGTTCTTCCAGATTGAGCAGCAGATTAATTTCACTACCGGCAACAGTGACGGCGGATCTGATTTGAGTACCCGCGATACCTTTGTCGGCCTGGATGGCAACTTTGGTGCTGTGCAAATGGGGCGCTTCGACAGCCCGTTCAAGACCGCTCGCGGCCCGGCCAACCTGTTCGGTGATCAGGTCGGCGATATGCGTAACCTGACCCGTATCGGTGACGCCCGTTTCGACGAGCGCTACGACAATACTATCCAGTATTCCACCCCGACCTTCAGCGGGCTCACTGGCCGGTTGGCCTATTCGGTTCACGAAGGTCAGTCTGTCGAGCTTGATGAGAGCGGTGATGCGCTGGACACCGACGCAATCAGCATGGCGCTGATCTATGAAGGCGGCCCGTTTGAAGCGGCACTGGCTTACGAAATGGCTGAGGAAGACACCGGTCGCGGTGAGCGTGATGGCCTCCGCGCTGCTGGCGCCTATAAGCTGAATGACGCCTTCAAGCTGGTTGGCTTCTATCAAACAGTTGATTACAAGAATGACAGCGTTACAGCTCTGGAACGAGACCTGTTGACTTCCGACACATACGGTTTGGGCGGCGAATTCAAGATCGCTGCCAATACGGCGCTGAAAGGTATGTGGATGACCCGCTCCGCCGATGCGGACGACGCTGACAGCGATATGTGGGTGCTGGGTGTTGAGCACAAACTGGACAAGGCCGTGCGCGTTTATGCCAACTATGCGGTCGTCGATAATGATGACCTTGCTGACCTGACGCCCTGGAGCCAGGCGCGTACTGCTGACCCGGAGAGCGCCGATGCATTGGGCGAGAAAGCATCAGGCCTGTCCGTGGGGCTGCGCTACGATTTCTAATTACATTTAGAAATTCGTCAATGCCGAACCGGGTTGCTCTCTACGAGACAACCCGGTTTTTTTGTCATCGAATTGCAATCAATTCTTCTTAATCTTGTTCCCCAGTTGTAACCGACACGGATGAAGAGCTAGGCCCTGAGGCGCTAGCCTTCAATTCGCTCACCTTACCGAGGAGTTTTCATGCGTCGCGTCATGTGTATTGCCCTAGCCGGCTTGCTATCTGCCTGTGCCCAGCAGTCCCACGTCAAGTTGTATGAAGGGCACGAGTTGCCAAAAGGTGAAGTGGTTGTGGTGCAGATGCCCGATACGCTTGAGGTCATGAGCATCAATGGACAAGAGGTACCGGCGGCAAATTCGATGTTTGGCGCTGATACAAAGGCTTTGCATCTGCAGCCGGGCGAGTACCAGATCAGTGCCTACTACGAGAATATATTCGACATCGGGGGCGGCTTGAGCCATGAGGTGGTCCGTACACGAAGTGCCGTCTTCAGTCTGAACGGTGAAGCTGGTGACCGCTGGCGTCTTACATTCCAGGAGCCCGCCAATCTCCGGGAAGCCCAGAAAATGGAGAACAGTTTTTCCGGCTGGGCAGAGAACCTGCGTACTGGTGAGCGGATCGCCACGCAAGCAGGCGAAAAACCGGCTTCCCCGGTTAAACAGTTGCTGGGCGGAGAGACGTCAAGTGACAGTACCAAATCTACCGTCGCGCCATTGAACAGCGCACCGCAGGCGGTTTCTGCGCCGGTTTCAACGCCCTCTGCTGCTGCCGCGCCCGATCAGACCCTGCCGCATAATGACGCGACGCTGAATACGCTTCAGCAGCTGTGGCTGATGCTGAGCCCTGAAAGCCGTGAAGTCTTTCTGGACTGGGCGGAGCAGTAACCGCTGCTTGCTGGCGGGACGCGCGCTATGACAGCGTGGTTCCGCCGTGATTCAGACATATGAAGTCAACCAACTGGTTTCTGCAGGCCGCACAATGGTCCCGGCGTATGGCATGCTTGTCGCCATGCAAATACGTCAACTCAACCACATCAACGAAGTCCCGTCTGCTTCGTGGGATGCATTGGTCCCCTCCGGTTATCCCTTCCTGCGGCACGCCTTTCTCGCAGCAATGGAGAGCAGCGGTTCCGTCACGGCTGAACAAGGCTGGATCGCTTCGCACTTGGTAGTGGAGAACGCCGACGGCAGTCTGCAGGGGCTGTTGCCGTTGTATCAGAAGCTGCACTCCTACGGAGAATACGTCTTCGACTTCCAATGGGCTGATGCCTGGGAGCGGGCAGGGCGGCGATACTACCCGAAGTATCTGGCAGCTATCCCGTTTTCGCCTGTTCAGGGCCCGCGCCTGATGGCTCGGTGCGAGCAGAGCCGCTCCGCTATTCTCACTCATCTCGACTCGATGCTCGACCGCAACGAAATATCCAGCCTGCATCTGCTTTTCAATCAGGGCGAAGAAAACACGGCGCTGGCGTCCGCTGGCTGGCTACAGCGCTTAGGGTGTCAGTTTCATTGGTATAACCGCGACTACTGTCATTTCGAGGACTTTCTGGCTGCCTGCAGTTCACGCAAGCGCAAAAACTTTCGCAAGGAACGTCAGGCCGTGGCGGCTCAGGGAATCGAGTTCGAATGGTTGGTTGCGGAGCATATAACCGAGGCGGACTGGGACCGCTTCTATCCGTTCTACGCAGCCACCTACCTGAAGCGTGGTCAGCATCCCTATTTGACCCGGGATTTTTTCAGTCTGTTGACGGAGGGAATGGCCGATGCGATGCGACTGGTCTTCGCGCGACTGGATGGCCGGGATGTGGCCGGTGCGCTGTTCCTGGCCGGGGATGACACATTATACGGCCGTTACTGGGGCTGCCTGGACGAATTCGACCGATTGCACTTCGAGACGTGTTTTTACCAGGGGATGGATCGGTGCATTGCCGAAGGCTTTTCCCGGTTCGATGCCGGAGCACAAGGCGAACATAAACTGATTCGCGGTTTTGAACCCGTGCTAACGCAGTCCTGGCATAAATTGCAGCCGGGGTTACATGAAGCGGTGGAAGACTTTCTGCGCCGGGAACGGGCGGGCATGCTTGAATATCAGAGCGATGCCCGCAGCTATTTGCCGTTCCGGCAAGCGGAATAACGGCTTTCGTCGCCAGCGTTACTCGGCGGGCTGGTCGATGCGCTCAACGCTGACGATGGTAACCGGGTTGGTCGGCACGTTCTGATGGCCGCCCTGGTTGCCGGTCGGGACCTTGGCGATGGTCTCGACAACGTGCTCTCCATCAACCACCTTGCCGAATACGGCATAACCGAAATCGCGCCCGCCGTGGTTGAGGAAATCATTGTTGGTCAGATTAATGAAGAACTGGCTGGTGGCGCTGTCCACCACCTGGGTCCGGGCCATGGCGACGGTGTAGCGGTCGTTGCGCAGGCCGTTGTCGGCTTCGTTCTTGATCGGCTTGCCGACCGGACGCTGGCGCATATCAGGTGTAAAACCGCCGCCCTGCACCATGAAGCCGGGAATGACGCGGTGAAAGATCGTGCCGTCATAATGACCCGCATCCGCGTAGCGCAGGAAGTTTTCCACGCTGATAGGTGCCTCTTCTGCATTCAGTTCCAATTCGATCTCACCGAGACTGGTGGTTACCAGCACATGGGGATTTTCGGCGACGGCCGAGCTGGCAATCAACATCAGCGCGCACGCGCCGAACAGGCGTTTCAACATTCGTCTGACTCCATAGGTGTTATGACTGGATGGTTGTTCCGAGGCGGTAAGCAAACCTGTAATCAGCTCAAAAGTCCAGCCTTCAGCGCTTAGGGCGCTGTTGAGTGCTCGATAATCAGGTCGGCAAGTATCTTTGCGGCGGGGCCGAGGGGCTTATCCTTGTTCGAGTAGAGATACAGCCAGCTGGATCGGTGAGCGCCTTGCTGCAGGGGCAGTGCCTTTAGCAGTCCTGTTTCCAGTTGCATGGTGATTTCATGCAGCGGCAACCAGGCGAACCCCAGCCCACTGCTGACCAGTTTGGCCGCTGTACTGAGGCTCGCGACAGTCCAGCGCTGCTCAGCGCCAAGCCAGCCTGCGTCACGCGGCTGGCGCCTGCCTGAATCGCGGATGACTACCTGCAGGTGTTGTTCCAGATCCTGGTGATTGAGCTGGCGCTGCAACTGATGAAGCGGGTGTTGTGGATGTGCCACCGCGACGAACTCGGCTGCGTTGAGTTGTTGTGGGAGGTAGCCCGGAATGCTCAGCCCGGAAATGGCAAGATCGGCCGTTCCACTGATCAGATATTCCTCCACGCCGGAGAGTACTTCCTCCCGGACCTGCACACGGCAACCCTGGCTAAGCGGCATGAACGCCTGGAGTGCGCGGGCCAGGCGGTCTGTGGGGTAGGCCGCATCCACGACCAACTGAACCTCGGCTTCCCAGCCCTGGTCCATATTCCAGGCAAGCATTTCGAGTTGGCTGGCCTGAGCAATCAGGCTGCGCGACCGCCGCAGCAATGCCGTGCCGGCCTCTGTGAGCACGGCTTTGCGGCCTTCGATCGTAAGCAAAGGCACACCCAGTTGTTCCTGCATTCGGGATACGGTGTAACTGACCGATGACTGCGACCGGTGCAGTGCCTCTGCCGCCTGTGCGTATCCGCCGTGGTCAACCACTGCCTGGAGGGTTCGCCATTGCTCCAACGTGACGCGGGGTGCTTTCATCAGTCCTTCCTCTGGCCAAGGCTGCAAACGAGACATTGAACGGAGCGATCATTATGCGCAAATCTTCCGCAGGTCTGTTGACTGGGTTGCTGTTTCCACTGGCTGCCTGGGCGTTTCCGGTGGACGTCGAAATCCAGTCGAAAGGCGTATCGGTCATCGCCAGTAGCTCCTATCTGAGCAACATCGCGACGGTTACGCTGGCAAACGAGGGCGCCGAACGGGCATTGTGTCGCGCCACCTTCGTGAACGGTCCGGAGCGCCCGCCGGAAAGCCGTATTCGTCTGGATCCTGGCGAGCACACCGTGGTGACGCAAGTCTTCAGCCGGCATATCAATCGCGTACGTGTGGCCATCAGCTGTGAGCCGGACGTACCTGCCGGAACGTGAATCCCTGATCGGTCCGGCTTCGAGCAGCCCAGATTCAGAAGCCAAGGCTGGCATCTGGACATGAAATCCAGGCAATAAAAAACCCGGCATTTGCCGGGTTTTCCAAGATATGGCTCCGCGACCAGGACTCGAACCTGGGACCCAATGATTAACAGTCATTTGCTCTACCAACTGAGCTATCGCGGAATGAACGCTGCGCACTTTACCAAAATAACCATCAAAGTCAACGCCTTGAAAAGGCTTTTTGAGTCAATGCGCAGCTGTTAGTCAGGCTTCTCGCAGGACCGTTGCCATGGCTTTGGCGACGTAGTCGATGTTGTTCATATTCAGCGCGGCGACGCATATCCGACCACTGCTAACGGCATAAATGCCAAACTCATCAGCCAGACGCTTCACCTGCTCCTTGCTCAGCCCTGAATAGGAGAACATTCCGCGCTGCCGTTGAATGAACTCAACATCCTGGTCGACGCCTTCGGCTTTCAGTTTCTCCGCCAGCGACTGGCGCATTCCGCGGATGCGTTCGCGCATTTCTGCCAGTTCGTCTTCCCACAACGCATACAACTCAGCATTGTTGAGGACTGCCGAAACGATCTTGGCGCCATGTGTTGGCGGGTTGGAATAGTTGGTACGAATGACGCGTTTGAGCTGAGACAAAACGCGCGCATTCTCGTCTGCATCGCGGGTGACCAGGGTTAATGCACCGACCCGCTCACCGTACAAGGAAAAGGACTTGGAGAACGAGCTGGCCACCAGAAAGGGCAGACCGCTCTCGGCGAACAAGCGTACAGCCAGCGCGTCGTCCTGCAGATTCTCACCGAAACCCTGATAGGCGATATCCAGGAAGGGCACGTGATTGCATCGCTGGATCACATCGATCACCCGAGCCCAGTCAGCGAGGCCCAGATCTACCCCGGTGGGGTTGTGGCAGCAGGCGTGCAGCAATACCACGCTGCCCTCGGGCAGGGCTTCGATGCCTTCAAGCATGCCAGCCAGGTTCAGTCCGTGCGTCTCGGGGTTGTAGTAAGGATAGGTTACGACTTCATAGCCGGCCGCTTCGAACAGTGAGCGATGGTTTTCCCAGCTGGGGTCACTGATCGCCACCAGGCGCTTGTCGGTCAGGCGATGCAGGAAATCCGCCCCCAGTTTGAGCGCGCCGGTTCCGCCCAGCGATTGAGCCGTGATCAGTCGGCCGGATTGCATGATTGAAGAATCGGCACCGAACAGCAATTCCTGAACAGCCTTGTCGTAGGCAGCAAGACCATCGATTGGCAGGTAACCGCGGGACGCGTGCTCGGCAACGCGAGCTTCTTCAGCGGCCTGTACGGCCCTCAGTAACGGCAGTTTGCCTGCCTCGTCATAATATACGCCGACGCCAAGGTTGACCTTTTCCGCGCGGGTATCAGCATTGAACGTTTCGTTCAGGCCCAGGATTGGATCATGCGGGGCCATTTCGACGGGGAAGAACAGACTCATGGTATAGGGGACTCGGGCAGGTGAATGGTATGTGGCATTCAGGGTCGCACATTATAAACAGACCCGCATTTATCTGCGAGTGGCGCAGTATCCTGAAATCATTCGACGCCTTTTTCGGCGGGATCGTCACCCGGAACCGGTTGACCGCGGTGCTATCATGTCGGGGTATCCGTTACCCGGTGGACCCGAGAATATGAGCCAATTCAACCTGCAAACCCGTTTCAAGCCGGCAGGCGATCAACCTACTGCAATCGCCCAGCTGGTTGAAGGTATTGAAGCCGGGCTATCGCATCAGACACTGCTGGGGGTAACGGGCTCAGGCAAGACTTTTACCGTGGCGAATGTCATTCAGCAGGTGCAGCGTCCAGCGATTATCATGGCGCCGAACAAGACACTGGCTGCACAGCTGTACGGGGAATTCCGCGAATTCTTTCCGAACAACGCCGTCGAATATTTCGTCTCCTATTACGACTATTACCAGCCTGAAGCCTATGTCCCGTCTTCAGACACCTTTATTGAAAAAGACGCCTCCATTAACGATCACATTGAGCAGATGCGACTGTCCGCTACCAAAGCACTGCTCGAGCGTCCGGACGCCATCATCGTTGCCACGGTGTCGGCTATCTATGGTCTCGGTGATCCACAGTCGTATCTGCGCATGGTTTTGCACGTGGACCGTGGCGATATTCTGGACCAGCGCACGCTGTTGCGCCGGCTGGCCGAACTGCAGTACACGCGTAACGACATGGAGTTGTCGCGCGCCAACTACCGGGTGCGCGGCGATGTGATTGATATCTTCCCGGCGGAATCCGATCTTGAAGCGGTGCGGATCGAGCTGTTTGACGAAACGGTGGAAACGATTAGCTTCTTTGATCCGCTTACCGGTGAGGTACTACGTAAGGTTCCGCGCGTAACTATCTATCCCAAATCACATTATGTGACGCCACGAGAAAAGCTTGTCGATGCCGTGGAGCAGATCAAGATTGAACTCAAGGAGCGGCTTGAGACGCTCACGGGGCAGAACAAGCTGGTCGAGGCGCAGCGTCTGGAGCAGCGTACGCGTTTCGATATGGAGATGATTCTCGAGCTCGGATACTGCAATGGCATCGAGAACTACTCCCGATATCTCTCCGGCCGTCCGCATGGCGAAGCGCCGCCCACGCTGTTTGATTATCTCCCGCAGAACGCTTTGTTGATTATCGATGAATCCCACGTGTCAGTGCCCCAGGTCGGGGCCATGTACAAGGGCGACCGTTCGCGTAAGGAAACACTGGTCGAATACGGCTTTCGTTTGCCTTCGGCACTGGACAACCGGCCGATGCGTTTTGATGAATGGGAGGCCATTTCGCCGCAGACCATCTTCGTTTCCGCAACGCCTGGTCCTTATGAGCAGGAGCACGCAGGACGTACGGTGGAGCAGGTTGTACGTCCAACCGGTCTGGTCGATCCCAAGATCGAGGTGCGTCCGGCCACCAGTCAGGTTGATGATCTCTTATCCGAGATCGGTTTGCGCGTAGCTCAGGGTGAACGGGTACTGGTTACTACCTTGACCAAGCGCATGGCCGAAGATCTGACGGATTATCTGGCGGATCATGGGGTGCGAGTGCGCTATCTGCACTCGGATATTGATACGGTAGAGCGTGTCGAGATTATCCGCGACCTGCGTATCGGTGGTTTCGATGTGTTAGTCGGGATTAACTTGCTTCGAGAAGGCCTTGATATGCCTGAAGTTTCGCTGGTCGCGATACTCGATGCCGATAAAGAAGGTTTCCTCCGTTCCGAGCGTTCGCTGATTCAGACAATAGGCCGCGCGGCGCGTAACCTGAACGGCAAGGCAATTCTATATGCGGACCGGATGACCGGCTCCATGGAGCGTGCGATCGGTGAGACCGAGCGCCGTAGGGAGAAGCAGATAAGCTTCAATCTCGAGCACAACATCACGCCGGTAGGGGTGACCAAAAGCGTCAAGGACATTCTGGAAGGTGCAGTGGTGCCGGGCAGCAATAGCCGCTCAAACAAGCGTAAGCAGCTCAAGGCTGCCGAAGACGCAGCGGATTACAACGCCGGACAACTGCGTTCGCCTTCCGAGATTACCAAGCGCATCAAGCAGGCGGAGGAAAAGATGTATCAGCACGCGCGTAATCTCGAGTTTGAAGAGGCCGCGTCAATGCGCGATGAGATTCAGAAGCTGCGCGCGCAGTTGATGAAGGTCTAGCAATAGGAATGGTCTGAGGCCTGGGTCACTGAACAGCACGCAGGCTCAATTGCCTGGCAGGACGCGGGCGTAAGGCGTTAGCCGGCAGTGCTTTTGCGTTGCCTTTTAATTTCAGTTTTTTCAGCTACTTATGCTTGACAGGTTTTTGGGTGCTGCGTAGAATTCGCGGCCATTGCAGGCACGTAGCTCAGTTGGTTAGAGCACCACCTTGACATGGTGGGGGTCAGCGGTTCGAATCCGCTCGTGCCTACCAAACAAACCGCTCTAGGGCGGTACATAGAGGGCGATCCGAGAGGGTCGCCCTTTTTGTTTGGGAATAGATTGGGAATAGATTGGGAAAACGATCCACCCATCATAGTTTCAAGCCGGCCTGCACCCGCAGGTATGCCGGTCCCTTCTTCGCTTCGTGTCCCTCCTGGTAGTAGGCTGTCATTTCCTCCGTCGCGTGTCCCATCAGTGCCTGAATGTATTCCTGCTCGAAGCCTTGCTTCTGATACATCCACGCACCCAGTGCGCGCAGTTCGTGCACCGTTGGCCGTGCGGCTGGCTCGGCGATGTGGTCATAGGCGCCACATTCATCGCGTGCGGTGCGGAAGGCCTTACTGAAATAGTCTTCGGTGACTGCTGACCAGTGCAGTTTGGCTTCCATCTGTGAGCGCTGGCGCCGCTTTGGCTTGTAGCAGATCAGATACGGGCTGAGGATTGGTTCGCTCAAGCACTCCTGCACCAGCTCCCGCAGGTCTGGCCCCATGTCGATCTCCAGATGCACCGGCTTGTCATAGTTCTGCGTCTTGCTGGCGCTGATGCGGATGGTGTTGGCGGCCATATCAACGGCTGAGCGTTCCCAGCGCACCAGGTCTTCACGACGTTGCAGGCTGAGCAGGGCAAGGCGGATTGCACGCTTGAGCCATGCAGGCGTGGTGTCTGCTTCCAGTATCCGTTTCACGCCCGCCTCGGTGTGGCGCTGACGCTTCTTCTCGGCTTCCTTCTTGCGCAGGGTGAGCTCAGCCACGTTACGATCAGCCAGGCCCTTTGCGACGGCGAAGGTCCATATCTGGATCATCAGTCCGCGATGCTTGGTGTAAGCGTTATTGCTGAACTGGTCCAGGTACTCGGCAAGCTCGAGCACGTCCAGCTGCCCGATAAGCTTGCTGCCCAAGTCCTTGCGGTAGCGCTCCAGCTTGATGCGCACTTCCGCCAGGGTGCGGGGTGCCAGGTCGCGCTCCGGTAGCCATTCGGTTTCGAATCGGTCCAGCAATTTCAGTAACTTGGGCGCTTCTTCTCCAGTGATTAATTCAAATAATCGGGAATCCGCAACCAGCGGCATCAGCTTCGCGTTGGCTGCATTGGCCAGCTTAATGGCCTCCTGCAGTGTTTTGTTGATGCTGGTTTTCTTGCCGGTCAGCGGGTTGCGGTATTGGAAATACTTGCCGTTTGGGTAGAGGTTTGCCGGCAGGGTTCGGTTGCCGACGCCCCGGCGCCGCGGAGACATCAGCCCACCTCCAGCATTTTAGCCAGCAGCGGATCGTCCGAGCCGAGCAGGGCGGATTGCACGTCGACGAAATGCATGCCGCCTCGGACCTCACCCTCCAGTTCGCCTTCCTCAATCCACTTTTTAATCTGCTGAACGCTGGGCTTGCCACCGGCATAGCGCATTTTGCGGTATTCGGCGGCCTCCATCAGGCGCGGCATGTTGACGGTTATCTGTGCCAGTACCTTGGCCATGGTTTGTTACCTCCCCTTCAATCGGCGGGCTGCCCGCGCGATTCAACTTCTATCTTGTTTTTGCAGTCCGGCGTTGCCATCGTCACGCGGATGCCCTTGTAGTCCGGAATGCCCGCCTCACGGTCCCATGCGACGAAAGCCAGATACCGCTTGCAGGTATCACGCTGCTTGCACCAATGGCCGTCTGGCAGTAGATCCATTCGGCCGGCGCAGCGGGATACTTCATAAGGCAGCGTGACCATTTTGCGGGTCTCAGCAATATGGTCCGTCATGGCTTGGCTCCCTGAATCGCCGCATCGATGGCCGACAAAAGCGCTGCAGCGTCAGCACATGAATCACACTTGCAGTTTCCCTCTGGTGGATATACCCATTCCCTGCAGTTGATCAGCACCCGCCCCATATCCTCATTCCGCTGCGCTGTCTCGCTTGCAAGCTTGTCAGTAGCGGCTAGAGCAGTGCGGAGTTCGTCGCGCTCTGCTGCCAGATCGAGCACCCATTGCGGGTCGCACTGCATTTCCATGTGGCGCCGCTTTGCATTTGTCGCGAGGGTGATTAGCGGGTTATAGCTCACTCCCCTGCCTCCCCATGCTTTGCCAGTGCTGCACGGGCGCCGTGGCATAGCTGCGCGCAATGCTTGCTACGCTGACCGTTGAACTCAGGGTCGCAACCTGGGTTGCAAGGCTCCCAGTACGGTAGCGGCTCTGCCGGGGCTTGTTGGCGGCGATTCCATGCATCAACCAATCCTTCCTTCTCGCCAAACACCACGCGGGAGCATGCATCGCAACTTGTGCAGACGATGGCGTCACCGTCAAAGTTCGCCTCATCGTCCAAAGTGATCCGTTTCGCCTCGCCACCGCAAAACGGGCACGGCTTCAATTCTTCCAGTTCCTTGCTCATACATCACTCCTTTGCTTTGCCAGTGCTGCGCGGAACTCATCGCGCAGTCGGCGTATTCGGTTCTCGCATGCCTGGGCGTAGTTCTTCTGGGGAATAACCTCATCCGAATCCCATTCGCCTGCCTCGCCTCCGCAGATGCTAATTGCTCTCTTTGCGAACAGTTCCAACGCCTGCTCAAACTGCGTCGTCTGCCTAACCAAGCTTTCGTAACTCGCAGCCAGAGCCTGATGCTCATTCATCAGCACCTTGTACTTCTCCCGCAATGATCCGGCATCCAGGCTATCCACGCTTTCCGCTATCGGTGCGGGTTCAATCATGTTCGGTGTCATGGGGTGGCGTCTCCCTGCGAAGGCGTTCATACGCGGTTATGCCTGTCTTGAAGCGTTGCCTTTCGCTGCGCGATCAGCTGGCGCTCGCGTTCCTGTTCGGCTTCTTCATCCGCCACCGGGGCGGGTAGCGATGGCTTGCGCGGCTGGTAGTCCATGGCGAGGAAGGTGGGGCGCATGGCGCCGCCGCTGCTGGAGAAGATAGCGGCTTCGGTTTTCATCACCTGGACGACGACATCGGCAGCCTTGATGACGGCGCCGGCCTTGTCGATATCGATAGTGCCTTGCTCGATCTTGTCCATCAGACTCGCCATGCGATCAATGAGATCCGTTTGATTCTTCACGTTGTTTCTCCTGTACTTTTCGTTTGAGCTTGGCCAGCTTGCGGATGACATGCTTGAGTTCGGGCGGGTAGCGGTGGATGGTGTTGCGCCGCGCGTTTTCGGCACGGCTGATCAACTCCAGCCGGTTTATTGTGATGTCGGTGTGGCGCGGGCCTTTGTCTGTGAACACAACGATATGGCCGGCGGGTATGGGGCCGTGCTGTTCTTCCCAGATAATGGAGTGAACCGACTTCCACCGCCGGTGGAGTGGCCCGTCGTCGCGGATCTTGCGTTGCAGGATGCCGTCCTTGGTGATGCGCTCATGCCCGACGGGTTTGTATAGGGCCTGCGCCCGGCCAGCCATTTCGCCTTTTTTGAACTGCGTTTCCGCCGCTCTGCCGCCTGCCTGCCATCCCTTTTTACCGGCGTTCCAGGGCGTCTGGCCTTTTTGAAACTGGCAGTTGGCGCCGCGCTTGTCGCCTGGTACCAGCCTGCCGCTTGCCGGGCTGGCGAGGTATTCAGCGCTGCGCTTGAGGCCCATGCCATAAGCTTTGGCGTAGATCGCCCGCTCGTTGCGCTGGAAGATGACTTCCAGGTGGCGCATGGGCGTGTTGGGGTAGAGCGTTTCAAGGCGGACCAGCTCGGGGCCGGTCCATGGCTTGCGGGTCATGAATTACCTCAGAACAAAGCGAACTGCGCTTCCTGGTTGTGCGTGGGCACGGGCAGCGGCAGTGCAGGGGTGGGTGGTTCCGGTAGCGCGGGTGCTGGCGCCGGCTCGGTCTGGTCCAGGGCGCTGCCGAGGGCGTAACCGCGGCGCAGCTTGTAATCCCACAGGCCAGTGACGTGCATCGGCGTGTACCAGTGCTCGAGCTCTTCGAGCAGCAGCGCGTTGCCGCGAATCACGACAGCGGGAATGCCCAGCAGGCTGAATTGCAGATAGGCCATGTGCACGGCGCGCGGGTCGATATCCACGGCCGTGACATGCAGATGCTGCTGGTAGTTGACGCGCCGGTCAGTCATGGTCTCGGCTATTGCGATCACCATGGCGCCGGCACCGCAGGCCGGCTCGCTGACTGTGATGAATCCGCGTTCCTCGATGCGCTGGCGCAGGTCCGGGGTATCGCCTACCTGCATGCGGGCCATCACCTGGCACACGCTGTACGGGGTGAAGAGCTGGCCCCGCGCTGCGTTGCTCAGCTCCAGCGAGTGGAACACCTGCCCCAGCACATCATCCGGCCCGCACTCCAGCGCACAGACCAGCTCACCCAGCATCTTCGGAAAGCGTGCGGCTTCCTCCTTGTTGTACGCCTTGATGATGTCCATATAGCGGGCTTCGCGCCGTGCCTGGTTGGCCAGGTCAACGCTGTTGCTGATCGCCAGGGCGGACATTTCCACAAAGTCGCGGAACACATCGAAAAGCTGGTGCCGGTGCGCGTTCTGCTCGAGCAGCTTGGTGAGGTTATTCTGATGCTGTGCGGGACTGCTGACGGGGGCTTTGACGCGTGCGTTCATATCGGCCTCGAAGGTCGGGACTATCCAGCCCAGCGCGTGCGGTAGGTGCAGATGTCGCGCGCGGTGCTGATGCCGCAGTGATACTTGAGAGCAAGGCGACGGTAGCTGAGGCCGGCGGCGTGGTCTGCGCGCATGGCGGCTACCTGGGCACTGCTCAGCTTGGCCCGCTGATGGCATTCGCCAATCCGGTGCCCGGTGTGGTTTCTGGTCATGGCTGCTTCTGGTGTGACGGTGCGGTGTGACGCTATGGGTTGCGCATGAAGTCGCGTAACTGTTCGTCGGTGAGGCGCGAGGCGTTGTGGATCAAACGCGTGACGGCATCCTGTTTCTCGTCCAGTTCACATGCAGTCATGATCCGCTCCAGGTGTTCGGCGGTCGCGTGATACACATCGGTCTGCATGCGGTAGGCGAGCAGGCGGCGCTGGCGCTCTTCTTCGCGCAGCTTGTCGCGGGCGCGTTTTTCGGCCATGCGCTGGGCGCTGGTTTTGGCGGTCATGCGGGCTGCCTCCCGAACTGCAGGTTGTACTTCTTGCACCACCGGCTGAGCGTGCCGCGCGGCACGCCGAGTGCGTCGGCTGCCTTGCGCTGGGTGATGCCGGCCTTGGCGTCTTTGCGTAGCTGAGCCAGCTGTTCTGGCGTCGGGCCTTTATCCGCATGCTCGGTCGGGTTCAGGCCTTCTTCCTTGAGTATGGATTCAGCCAGCTCGCGGGAGCAGTCTGCGTGTGCGGCTATCTCGCTGAGCTTCAGCCGGTTGTTGAAGGCCTCTAGCACCTTGGCGCGGTACCGATCGCGGCGCGCCTTGTGGCGCTGGTGCGCGGCGAGGCCTGATGGGCTGTTCGGCTTGATGTTGGCGACGGTAACGCCTGTGTGCTCAATGCGGCCGCCGGCGGCGAAGAAGGCTTGCTTCAGGGCTTCAAGCTCTGCGGTGGCGGCGAGGTGTGAGGCGGGAATGGATTGCTCAAGCATACTGCGCTCCTGCTGCTTAGCGGTCGTGAAGGCGAATCGATGTCCAGTTCTTGGCGCTGGGTAGCTCGCGGGGCGAGCGGTACACGGGGATGCCCAGGCGGGCGGCTTCGGCTACCTCGGCCTCGGTACCGGCTGAGGTGTGGTAGCCGGGGCAGAGCAGGACCGCATCACAGCGGCGCATCAGCTCCATGGTTGCGGCCAGCCAGTAGTCATCGGGTATATCCGGCGCCGCTTCGTCCAGCCCGCCGGTGTTGGCGTGGGGTATCAGCGGGGACCAGCCCTTGCGCACTGTCTGCATGCCCATGGCGCGGGCTGACTGGATGTTCAGCTCAACGCCGGCGCGGCTCTTGGCGCGGTAGGGGCCGGCGATGTACACCACCGGGATGCGCATAGGGGTTATTGGCGTGCCCGCGGCGCGCGGCGTTGCGGTCATGGCGCTATCTGCAAACATGGCGCGTGCTCCCGGGCGTTGGCGGCCAGCTCTGCAAGGCGCTGGCGCTGGTCGGGTGTGATGGTGCCGATCATCATCAGCGCGGTGAGGTAACCCTGGCACCAGGCGTGCTGGAAGTTGGCCCGCTCCGGATTGCGCTGGTCATGCAGATCATCCAGCCGGGCCAGCAGCGCTATCGTTGCGACGCTCAGGCTCAGGTCTTCAACTGGATTGGGCATGGCGGTTACTCCTTGCTGCTTCGTAGCGCTCGCGCTTGGCGACGGCGGCGGGATAACCCTCGGCCCAGCCGATAACGCGGCCGCCCATGGTGAGCTGCCACCAGGTGCCGCTTGGCTGTGTGGAGGGCAGTACGCGACGGCCTGCTGATTCAATGATGATCGGTTGCATGGTCACTTCCTTTTGTGGGTGCGGTAGGGCGGGTTGTCAGCTGGCTGGCGCGGCTTCGATGTCAGCCTTGATGCGGTCGTACACTTCCTCGCGGTGAACCGGCACGTCGCGCGGTGCGTCGATTGCCAGCCGTACCTGTTGCCCGGCGACGCCGGTAACGGTGATGCGTACGTCATCGCCGACGAGGATGGTTTCGCCAATGCGGCGGGTGAGTATCAACATGGGGATTCCTTTAAAAGATGAAGACGGGGGCTGATGGATCCTTGCCCGCCGCTCTGACGACGGTGGTATTGCGTGGCCTGGCTGGTCGACGGGCCATGGTGGAGCGGTCAAGCTCGCCGGCGACCAGGCACAGCACGATTGCGAGAAGGATTGCTTCGAACGTTTTCATGATCTCTTCCTTGAGGTGCCGGGCTGATCGAGCGTTCGCCCAGGGTGAATAGGTGCCGGTCAGCCCCGGCTGCTCACCACTGCCCAGGTGACGGGCTTTGCGCTATGCTGCGCGCACCACACGACGCAGCTTGCAAAGGAGGGCAGACCGGATGGCGGTCTCTGTTTTGGCGCGATTTATCGCCGATGAATGGTTCAAGATCATGATGATTCTGTGTTTTCTACTATTGTTTGCCGCGCTCACCTTCGAGCTGCAATTCGATAACCTGACGGTCATATTGCTGTCGCTTGCCGGCACCCTGTGGGGTATCGGTGAGATGGCTTGCAGGCCTTACCGGGAAATCATTACCCAGGACACTGTTCTGCCCGGATACGCCAAAATATCCGGTCGCCCCAGGCAGCTTAACGTTGCAGCTTTTTGCCTGTTTTCGATTGCAGTTGTGGTCGCGGCTATGGGTATCTATCGTTTGTGGCTGCTGATACCAGTACTGGAATAAGTGGCCGCTTTCGCCCGGCCAGTCGCCTGTGTGGCGCCCGGCTCCAGGTGAGCCGTATGGGGAGCAAATATCCTGGCTGGCGGATTTAACCTTCGGTGCGCCTGCGCCGCCGTGTACAGCGCGTGCTTGAGGTAGGCAAGCGGCTAACAGTCGAGGCTGGCCCGATCCGTTGACGGGTGGTTATCACCTGCCAGAGTTAAACAATGCGCAGGCGTAAACGACGTAGGCCGCGTATGCGATAGAAGCGGCGATGATCACCACGTCTAGCCAGTGCTCGAAGCGCTCGCCCCATATGAGCTGTTCCACGGTTACCTCAAGCATCTGTATGCCCAAGACGAACATGATGACAACGAACGTAGCGATGACCGGGTTGCCTTGCGTAGCGCTGGCGATCGTCATGGCCGATTTATGGATCAAGTCCATTTCCTTTCTCCTTGTGGTTTCCCGGATGACCCTCACCGAAGATCATCGAGGAAGCGCTTGTCTGGCGTTTCGATTAGTAAGCCCGCCTATACATAATCAAACGGGTTGTAGAGCAGGTCGTCCCGGGTGCCGGGTTTTGCGATTCTGGTTATCCGGACTTTGCCTCTTGGGGCGCGTTCCAGATCGGGTGTGCCGCCGATTACTACCGTGCACACCATCAGCAGTATTGCGAGCGGGGCGATAATGCCGTTGCGGATGGCGTTGGCGATCAGCTGGGGCCGGTTCGAAGCCTTGAGCTTGAACATGGCCGATGCGATGCGCTTCTTAACGCTGTCGGGGGCCAAGCCGGCTTGCTTTGCTATTTCTTTGCCCGTCATGCCGGCGGCTACCATCAAGGTGAATTCCAGCTCTCTCAGGGCCAGGCCCATGTCGAGAAATCCTTTCCATTGGTTGTGAACAATTGCGTTCATGTGTCTGCTCCTGCTTGCTGTTTCCCGATGCACCCGGTGACCAGGTGCATGAGGAAACTCTGTGCCTCCGTTAAACCACGGTGGGCTGGGCTGTGCCTTGGCACTCTCGGGGATCCTGAGGATCCAACAGCCGGTCACGCGCAGGCTACCGGCACTCTCTTTTCTCGATCGACGCTGCACGAGCGGGGTGAGGCATCCCCTGTACCGGATTTGGGCTCCGGCTTGCTGCCCTGGGAAGCGGTGGTTTGCTTCGATGAAATAAAGATTACCGTGAGGTAATACATTGGTCAATACCAATAGGTAATATTTATCGGCATGGCGCTGGGAGGACCACGCCGGAAGACGCGGGGCAGGATCAAACCGCGATGCGATCCGGGATGGTAGAATGTTCTTTTTCTGAGGAAAAACAGGGATATGGATATCACACGGATGTTGCGTTACGGCCGTTTTTTGCTCCCGCCATTTATGGCTTTTCTCGCTGGCCTGGTGGTCATGGCCTGGGCTCAGCGCGGGCTGCAACAGTTCAGCCCTTACCTGGGACTGTCTGATCCGCTTACGCTGGTTTCCATATTCGCTGGCGCAGGGGTATCCATAGCAGGCGGCGGGTTGTTTGCCTGGAATGTGTACAGGTTGTATCGCCGGCATGCGGCCTTACGCGATGGGGAGTGCCTGAGCTGTCATGGTGATATGCGTAGGCGAGATGGGTGGTACGGGGCGTATCGGGTATGTGACTTCTGTGGGGCAAAGCGGGAAGGGTGGAGGTAGCTGACCACAGGGTAAGGGATTGCCCTAGCAGCGAAAGACACAGTGGCGGGAAGGGGGTGGAAGATGCAATGCGTGCTTGGAATGAGGCCGGGAGCCAGGCCCTTGTCTTAATAATTCATTGTCTGCCGTCTCGGCACGAACTGACATTCTAGGCTAGGCGTAATACAGATACGCGGTACCTATGAGAGCGGGAATCCAGGCGAGTATCTGCAGTGCGGCCAATGTCCACTGTAATCGACACTCGTCCACTTTAAGGAATGTTTTCATTTTTTCAATGGAGACGCGCAAATCTTCAGGATACGAATCAGTCTTTCCGTCTATGGAATCAATGACGATATTTTTCGCTTGCTTGATGAGACTGAAATGCCGACGCTGATTATGGACAATTCCGCTGATGACAAGAGAAGCAAACGTTAGACCTAGAACCAGAAATATGCTTTCAAGCAAGTCATCAGACTTGGATAAGGCTATGAGTGCTGCGAAAGATACAGGGATTGCCAGCAATTTCCCTGTTATATCTCCAAGGATCTTTGAGTATTGTGATGCGATGTCAAATTCCGCTTCTGCGACCTCTCTCTTGGCTTTGTGAAATGCAAAGCCACTGAAGTATGTATTAAGGTTAGCCTGGAATAGTTCGGAGAATTTAGTCCATCCAGAAAGAAGCCTTTTAAAGCTATCTTCTTTTGCGCTGGGTCCGCCCAGAAACTCTGATACGGTTGCATAAAAGACGCCCCTGCGGCTCGCATAGTGCGGATCCGATTCAGGTGCCGCCTGGGCTAGTTGCTCAAGAAGAGTAATGTCAATGTCGCGGCATATCGAAATGATCTCTTCTGAAACCACGGTATTGATAAGTAACGGCTTTATTGATTGCGCGGAACCGGCATCGACGAATACGAGCTGAAGACAACCTGTCTCGCTCTTGCTGTCATGATAATGTGCAACCTTGGCGAGAAGGGAAACAGCTTTGCAGGCGGTGGAAATAGCCTCAACGGCCCAATGGGGTTCTATGTCTTCCGAATAGGCATCCAGTCCCACGATATAGTATTGAGATGGGCAGACGCCGCGAGAAATCTCTGAGCCGGAGGCGAGCAATGCGGTCAAGTTTTGGTGAAAGGTGGACAAACTCTGAGAGTGCGTGTGAATCCGAAAGGATATCTCGCAACCCTGGGAAGGGGCGTCTTCCATATAATCTGTGTCGACCGACACACCATCTACCGTGAGATGATCAACTACTGCACTGCCACTGGTCGCGATTTCATCAATCATTCGCAGCCCGTTCTCGAAAGGAATAACCCCTGAAACGATACCTTCTTCGAAGGAAATTTTATGGCTTATTCTATAGAGTTGGACCAGCGAGCTTATATTCATTCGTGCTAGCTACCAAGTTTGAGCTGAGCCTGTATTTCTGACAGCAGCTCTTCAGGAAGGTTCTTTAGTGTGATGGTTTGACTTTTACTGTTGTAGTATACGGTAGCGGCATCGCTTTTACCAAGCGCCATACGGTCGAATTCGAGGTTCCAGTTCTTTGTTTTCCCTTTGATATGTGTATTCTTCTTTAGCTCGCCAGCATGGACTGGGAACTCAACTGGAACGCCAATGTCCTCGCTATTAAGATGTTTGGTCAGTTCTTCGACAATGGTCTCTGCTTGTTCCAAATATTTCGTCGGAATGCTCTTTCGGACAATTTCTCCAATGTCTGAAAGTCTTGCTGACTTCTCGTCTGCTTTCTGTTGGGAAAGATAATCCGTTAGCTCTTGTCTCAGTCTTTTAGTGTTTACTTTCCAGTCTGCTCGTTCGGTAAACCATTTCTCTGTCTCAGTTAGGACCCGCTTGGTGGCTTGAGAAGACGTAGATCCTTTCGAGCACCCGATTGCTGAGATAAAATAGCCGGAAGTGCCTTTGGATGAGCTCGGACTGATGAAGCTGAGATAGTTTATCGATTGTTTTTGTTCTTC
Source organism: Pseudomonas sp. gcc21 (assembly GCF_012844345.1). Classification (NCBI taxonomy): domain Bacteria; kingdom Pseudomonadati; phylum Pseudomonadota; class Gammaproteobacteria; order Pseudomonadales; family Pseudomonadaceae; genus Pseudomonas; species Pseudomonas sp. gcc21. The sequence continues at coordinate 877,341 of NZ_CP051625.1, forward strand.
GCTCGCGCTTAAAAAAGCAGCGTATTTCGCTATGTTGATTTTTGCAGCTGAGGATATTCTATCGAGCTCAAGCCGATCGAGTTCCTCAGGCTCAAGGTTCGGGCTTATGGTGATGCCAGGTGTTTTCTTGATCATTACCACGAGCAGAAAGCGCTCAGCAGCAATCACGTAATCAGCAAACATGAAATAACCGCCGGTTGACGCTGTGGCGATTTCTGCCAGGCGATACAGCTCACCCATAGCTATCTTACTAAGAGCGATAAAATCGCCATCGCCTTGGGAGCTGTTGATGTAGGTTTTGTAGCCATCTGGAAACGGACCTCTATCATGGGTCGTCTTAAACGTCCCGTAATGAGCGCCGTTCATGCGGGTTCCATAGACCTTCGTCACGCCTTCAACTAATTTTTTAACCGTAGCATTTTGGCTGTTTAGCACGGTTTCTCGGATGTGTCTTTTGGATATGGACTTGTGCTGTTCTTTTACGATTTCGTGCACGATGACACGCGAGATGGCGATCTCTGCCATTGGATCCTTCCTTGAAGTTGAAGAGCGGTCGATTTATAAGTTACGAGCATTCCAAGCCAGCAGCATGCGCCCTAGTAGACACGTGCATAGATAGCCAGCTTCAAAGTTTTTTTGCGTTCCAAACCAGCAACACCCGTGCGTGTACCGTCACATCTGAGATGTTGATCACCTGATCCTTGTGCCGGGGGTTGTCGCTGATCATGTCGAAGTGGGTGGGGGAGTGCTTCTGCAGGCGTTTGACGTAGAGCAGGTTGTCCCAGGTCAGGACATAGATACCGTCACCAATGAACTGGTTGACGCCGCGGTCAACTATCAGCGGGTCGCCGTCGTTGATGGTGCCTTCCATGCTTTGGCCGAAGCCAGTGATGATGGCCAGATTATCGGCCTTGCTGAATGAGATGCCGCGCCCGGACAACAGAGACTCATGAACCGTCACGTGCCGGATTGTCTCGATGTAGTCCGCAGGTATCTGGCCGTGGCCCAGGGCGCCGCGCACGTTGTACTGAGGGATGGATATCTCCCCGTCCTTGAGCTTGCCCTTGCTGGAGAAATCAGCAGCGATCACGTTGCTCTCCTTGTCTTTATTATTTTCTGGTTTTTTTATGTCTGCCGACGCGGCTATAGGGCGATCCAAGGCATAACAATCTAGCCCGAATGCCTTTTCAATCTCTCGCGCAAAATCCTCTCCGATCGTTTTCGACCCTGCGCGCTCAGGGGCCGCCAAGCAGCGGGAGATAAAATTCTGTGGCTTTCCAAGTCTCTCCGCCAGGCGCGACTGCGCCCCACGAACTCCATTGAATTCGCGATCCATTAGCGACTTGAGGTTGCGTCTGCGCACTTCGCGTATGTCCATGTCTGAATAATCCATTTCCATTACTAGAAGGTAAATGACCGGATGGTATTGATTTGTGATTACCGGACGGTAATAATGCTGGGCAATACCACCGGAGGTTCATATGGGAATCCGACATAACGATCTGCTCGATTGGGTCAAGACGGCCACGGACGAGCAGGTTATCGCTACAGGTACCTCTCGCGGCTACCTGCGCCAGATCGGCTATGGGAACAAGGCTGCGTCCGCCGCAACTGCGGCTCGCATTGAGGTCGCGACCAATCGCCTTGTTACCCGCCAAGAGCTTCGCCCGAACGACTGGATGGTCGTCTGGCCTGAGCTGGCGGCTGCTTGACATAAACATTATCGATCAGCGGGACAAGGGAAGTAAGAACACTGCGGGGCCTGTTTAGTTATCCAGTAATTTTTTTCAGTGCAGACCATGGAAAAGAGGGGCTTTCCCTTTGCACTGATAGATGAGGACAACGGAACAGCTAAATCGCAGGCACAAAAAAGCCCGGTGGCTAGACCGGGCTCGATACAGCAGTAGCAATGAGGAAAGATTATATGAATACCATGATCAAGGCAACACACGACAGGGCGTCACGCAGTAGCATCACACTAAGCAGCAGCGAAATAGCTGGCCTGGTTGGAAAGCGGCACGACAATGTGAAGCGCACCATCGAAACACTGGCGGAGCAGGGCGTTATCACTTTTCCTCAGATTGAGGAAAAGCCCTCAACAGGCGGCAGGCCGTCGAGCCACTACCTGTTCACCGGTGACCAGGGCAAGCGCGACAGTATCGTTGTTGTCGCCCAACTATCCCCCGAGTTCACAGCGCGTCTCGTTGACCGCTGGCAAGAGCTGGAAGCCAATCAGCTCCGCATCCCCCAAACCCTACCCGAAGCATTGCGCTTGGCTGCCGATCTGGCTGATGAGGTCACGTCACTACGCCTCGTCACACAAGAGCAGGCGCCGAAGATTGCCGCACTGAACCGTCTGGCCACTGCCCGGGGCACGCTGTGCATGACTGACGCGGCCAAGCACCTCGGCGTACAGCGCAAGGTGTTGTTGGAGTGGATGCAGGTGAACCGCTGGATCTATCGCCGTGAAGGCTGCGCGCATTGGCTGGGTTATCAGCCGCGGCTGGCTGCTGGATTGCTCGAGCACAAGGTAACGGTCTTGGGCAGTGACGAAGGGTTACAACGGCTTGCGTCACAGGTTCGCGTCACACCTAAAGGGCTGGCTGAGTTGGCGCTGAAAGTGGGAGGGCTGAGCTGATGGCCGGCGAATGGATAAAGATGCGCACGAACCTGTGGAATGACCCCCGTGTGTCGCGCCTGTGCGATATGACGGACCAGCCGGAGGCGATGGTAGTGGGTGGCCTGTACTGGCTGTGGGCGATGGCTGACGAGCATTCAGAGGATGGCTTTTTGTCTGAGCTGACAGTGCGCGCCATTGACCGCAAAACCGGCGTGACCGGGCTTGGCCAAGCGCTGATTGATATCGGCTGGATGATCAAGGCAGAAGGCGGTTTGCGTGTCGTAAACTTCGATGAACACAACGGTGCGTCCGCAAAACGGCGCAGCATGGACGCAAAGCGTAAGTCATGTGTCCGCAAAGTGTCCGCAAGCGATGCGGACAAAAAGCGGACACCTACCGGAGCTAGAGTTAGAACTAGAACTAAAGAAGATTTAAACCCCCCTCACACTCCGCATGCGACGCCTGACGATCTGCCAGCCGGTGTGATCGCCATGCACCTGGAGTGGCAACCCGACCCGAAGACCCTGGCGGCCTACGCCAAACGCGCCGGGCTGGATATCACCCTGTTCACCCCTGATGCCATCGGCCCGTTCGTGGTGCACCACAGCGCGAAGGCGACGGTGAAGCCCGAGACGGAGTTTGTGAGTGCGCTGATCAACTGGATCAAGCGCGACCAGGTGCAGGGTGCTCGTGTGGTGCCGCTGCGGGCCAGACAGGCCAATGGGGCGAACTTCGATGACACCGCCACCGGCTGGCTGGGAGAGTGACCATGAAAACCGTTAACCAACTGATTCCATCCGCCGGCAAGTTGCTTGCGTCGCCTGCTGCTCCCGCCGCGCCGGTGAAGGCCAAGGAACTGCCACCCGAGGTCAAGCGTGCCACCGAGAAGCTGATCAACGATCTGTTCGCCCGTCTGCGCTCGATCTATCCGGCGTGGAAGCAGGCGTGGAACAGCGAGGAGCTGTACCGGCTGACCAAGGCGGAGTGGACCCAGGCGCTGCTGGATGCGGGCATCACCGAGTGGGCGATGATCGAGCGCGGGCTGTCCCGCTGCCGACAGGAGCCGGGTGATTTCATTCCATCGGTGGGCAAGTTCATCGAGCGCTGCTGGCCAACCGCTGCGGAGCTGGGTGCGCCTGATGCCGAGACGGCGTACTGGGAGGCGCAGCGCAACAGCCACCCGTCTGTGGCGGGGCATGAGCGCTGGAGCCATGTGGCGGTATTCCATGCGGCGATCCAGTGCAGCCGGCACAGCCTGCTGACCCTGCCTGCCGAGGTGGGGCGTTTGAAGTTTGCGGCCGCTTACGCCGAGGTGCTCAAGCGCGTGGCGCAGGGTGAGCAGCTGGCCGAACCGGCGCCGGCGTTGCCGCGTGATGTGCACCGCAAGGGCGACCCTGCCACCGCGAGGGCTGCACTGGCTGGGTTGCGTAATTCACTGACTGGGGCGTGCGCGTGATGACGAAAAAGCTTGAGTACGTGGGCGTGGCGGGGCTGCGCATCCTTGGCCTGACGATGGTGCTGTGGGTGGGATTCGTTGGCGGGGTGATGCTGTGCGCGTGGCTGCTGGGGGGTACGCCATGAGCTGCGCTGAGGTGCAGCTGAGCGAGGCGGAGATCAAGCGTCAGGCGGAGGGTGTTGCGGGTGATTTGCGGGACCCTCGCCACCCCGGGTTGCGGTTGCGCTTTCGACAGGACCGTACCGGCGCAAGCTGGTTTCTGATCCGGGCGAAGAAGTGGCACAAGGTCGGCACCTGGCCGGAGCTGTCAGCCAAGGCGGTGCTGGGGATGTTGCCTGAGTTGCGTGCGCGGTTGGCAGCGGATCCGGCTGCTGTGGTTGGCTCGGCCCAATGGAGCACTGTCGGCGAGTTGCTGGAATGGTACCGCGCCCGCGTGGAGCGTGATCGCAGCTTGAGCGCTAAGCGCCGGTCTGGCGTGGCATCGGCCATCAACTGCAATCTCGAGCCGTTGCTGGGTACTGTGCCGCTGCGAGAGGTTACCCGGGAAGTGATCGATCGCCGTCTGATGTGGCCCCTACAGGAGCGGCTGTCACTGAGCTATGTGCGGCAGAACCTGCGCATCCTGACGATGGCATTCAAGCAGGCGCACCGTCTGGAGCTGATCGGTGATAACCCGATGGCCAGCATGAAGTTCTGTGAGTTTGTACAGGCCCGCATTAAGCCCAAGGCAGCACGGCTTCATTCGATGGATGCCGAGGCACTGCTGCAGAAGCTCGCAGGTATCTGGGAGCAGGACGCAGCCCAGGCAATGCTCCCGCTGATGATGCTGTGTCACGGTACGCGGGTAGGGGAAACCCGTCAGGCCCGGTGGAGGCATATCAGCCTGAGCGACCGCGTGTGGATTATCCCGGCCGATGCAACCAAGACCCGCACTGAGCATGTGATGCCGCTAACCGAGCAGGTGTGCGCGCTGCTGGAGCGGTATCGGGCGAGCCTGAATCTCAGGCACAAGGACAGCGCTTTTGTGTTCCCAGGCACACCCGGCAATGCGATGTCCGAGAAGGCGGCGAGCTACCTGTTCAATCGCATCAGCGGCGGCGAATGGTCGAGCCATGACCTGCGCAAGCTGGCCCGTACCGGCTGGGCTGACCTTGGCGTGGATTACCTGATCGGGGAGTTGCTGCTGAACCATGCGATGGGCTTTGCAGCGCAGACCTACATTCACACCACGGCGGATGACCTCAAGCTGGATGCGCTCAAGCGCTGGCATGACTGGTTAGATGCAAGAGGCTTTGATGCAATCCACGGCTTGATCGACGGCGAAAAGGCGGTTTGCGCAAATGCCGCCTAAGCCAGAGCGGGCGCGGGATGCAGCATTACCGGGGAACAGTAAAAAGAGAGGCAGCAATTCAATGGAAAAGCAGCAAAAGCGGGATCACGGGCACTACAAGAAAGACGTGTCCCATCTGCGCATGGTCGATGTGTACCGGGTGGTTGAGCTGTTCGACGTTCCAGCAGGCCCCATCGATCACGCCGTTAAGAAGCTGCTTTGCGCTGGCATGCGGGGGCATAAGGATCTGGCCCATGACATTCAGGATGTGATCGACAGCCTGGTGCGCTGGCAGGAGATGCGCGAAGAGGATAGCCGGGGCGTTGATCTCGATTTGCAGAACCTATGGACGGAAGGCGAGGCGCGCATGGAGCAGATCGGGCGCAACTCGAATGACGGCCTGCATTACACAGACCCGCACGGTTGATCTGTGGCGAGTGCTGGTTCGAAAGAGACGACCCGTTCCACCAGGTGGACAAAGATTGCGCCGGACACCTGGGGCAACGGCAAGTACAGGCTGTACATCGCGCTGATGCCTCACCCGGTGTACTGGCTCAGCTCCAGCTCTGGGAAGAGGCCGCAGCGATTCAAGTCGATGGAAGCGGTAATAGAGAGGTGCAAGAAAAATGATAATTGATCTGCCATGGCCGCCCAAAGAGCTGTCACCCAACGCCCGCACACATTGGGCAGCGAAAGCCCGCATCGCCAAGCGCTACCGCTCCACCTGCCGCATTCTCGCCATGCAGGCGAAGCTGAAGGCCCCCGTCAGCGGACCGATCCCGATTGAGATTGTGTTCTATCCGCCTGACCGCCGCCATCGAGACGACGATAACTGTACCGGTGCGTTCAAGCCGGGCCGCGATGGCGTGGCGGACGCGCTGGGCGTCGATGATTCCCGCTTCCGCACGGCCCCGACGATCAGTGACACACCTATCAAGGGTGGCGTAGTGCGCTTGACCTTCCTGTCGGAGGGCGACCAATGAAGCGATCCGGACCTGATTTCATTCAGCCGCTGCGCATGCCGTGCCGCTGCCACGAGTGCAAGGGCAAGGGCCTCACCCGCGGGCTGTTTCATGAGCTCGACTGTGTCACCTGCGCTGGCGTGGGTTGGCTGCCCAGTGCAGGGCAGGACATCACCATTGAGCTGGGGCGGATGCTGACCCATACGCTTGAGCGCGCACGGCAGCTGGAGCGGGCAGGGCAGCATGCATCAGGCCCTGAACGCGACTATCAAGACACTGGCCGAGGCGGTCACCGTGGTCACTGGACAGGGGATTAACTATGTCGCGCACCGATGCCGAGAACCTGCTGGAGAACTGGGGCCGCTGGGTCTGGCAGCAATCTGGCGTGCCGGGCTACACCAGCCCACTGCATGCGTTGATGCGGGACAACGTGGCGACGGAATCAACCCCGGCTGCTGCGATTACCGACGATGAGGCGCTGATGATTGACGCCATTGTGGCCCGTATGTGGCGCCGTGATCCGCAAATGGCGGACTGCCTGCGCATCTACTATTGCACGGGGCGTACGATGCATGCAGTCGGGCGGATGCTGGGCCTGTCCAGACTCAAGGCGCGGGAGCTGTTAATAGCGGGTAGGGCATACGTCGAGGCAAATATAGACGTGCTGATGGCGGCATAGCACAACATATAGTGTTTTAAGTGTTGACTGTGTTAACACGAAACAGGTAGATTGTGCGCAGATTGCGGTTTTACCGCTTGAGAATAAAGCCCTGGCCTTAACAGCCGGGGCTTTTTCGTTTTTGTCTGCGCTATCTGCGCACCTTTATAGCCGCCAAGCCTCTGGACGGATTGGGAGTCACCCGGTCGCCTCAAGCTCAAATCGTGCGGCTTTTTTTATTTCAGGCCCGGCCATTGCGCTGGGCCTTTCTGTTTCTGGCTCCCGTGCCTGCACCTTCGCTCCCCGGCAGGCAGCACGGTATCGCGGAGCCAGTCTTACACCGCTTGCCGATGAGGCAGGTTCTATTGTGCGGAGGGCGCTGATCCTCGGCTGGAGGAATCCCGATGTCCAATACAGCTCAACTCGCCCATGACGCCGCGCTGGGTGCCGCCAAGGCATCGCCCGGCATCGTCGTTGCTGCAACAGGGGCAACCGGCGCAGTTGACTGGTCCTCCATCGCGTACGCGACCACGGCGCTGTATATGGTGCTGCAGATCGTGCTGCTGGTTCCCAAATATCGGGAAATGATCCGGGGATGGGGCAAGAAATGAACATCGTCCAGAAGTCATTGATTGCTGGCTCAGCCGCCATTGCCGCGACCATCGTTGGCTATTTTGAAGGCCGCGAGCTGGTTGGGTATCTGGACCCGGTCGGCATCCCGACGGTGTGCTACGGGCACACAGCCACGGCTGAACTTGACCAGGTGATGACCGAGGCGGAGTGCGAAGCCTTGTTGCTCGCTGATCTGGGCCATGCACTGGCTACCGTTGATGCTCAGTTGCCCGGCTTGCCACCAGCGACACGCGCAGCGCTGGGCAGCTTTGTTTACAACGTGGGCAGCGGTGCGTTCCAGGGATCAACGCTGGTACGCAAGGCCCGCAATGGCGACCTGATCGGTGCGTGCAATGAGCTGCCGCGCTGGGTATACGCGGGAGGTCGCAAGCTGAACGGGCTTGTACGCCGGCGTGAAGCTGAACGCCAGCTGTGTCTTGAAGGGGTGCGCAATGAACCGAATCCTGTTGAGTCTGTGCGGCCTGCTGCTACTGGCAGCGCTGCTGCTGGGGTGGCGTCTCGACCGCCATAGCGCAACGATAGCCAAGGTTACCGATCAGCTGTCGCGTGCCGAAGCAAAGGCCAACAGCCTGACCAACACGCTGCGCTTGCAGCGTGAACTGATCACTGATGCCGCGGCACTTGATGCCCGGCACACCCGGGAGTTGCACGATGCGCAGCGTGAGAATGATGAGCTCCGTGCCGCTGTTGTTGCTGGCACTGTCGGGCTGCGCGTCAACGCCAGCTGCCCCAGAGTGTCCGACACCCCCAGCACCACCAGCCTGGATGATGGAGCCGCCCCTGAACTCACAGCAGACGCTCGAGAGGCTTATCACACCCTACGAGCGCAACTGACAGCGGACCGCGCCAAGCTGACAGGCCTGCAAGACTACATCCGCGAGACCTGCAGATGAAAGCCAGCATGAAGGTCACTGATCTGGATGACGCCATGCAGGCGCTCAACCAGCTGGGGCCCGCCCGATCCGGTCGCGCTCTTGCGCAGGCGCTGAACGAAACGGTCAAGGTCGCAGAGCAAGAGCTGCGCGGCCAGGCACAGAGCGTGTTCGACAGGCCCACGCCTTTCACGCTGAATGCATTCCGCATCACCTACGCCAAGCCATCCAACCCAGAAGCTGCGGTCTGGGTGAAGGACGAGAAGAGCGGCAGCAGTGGGGGGCAGGCGCCGGAGGATTGGTTTGCACCGCAGGTGTATGGAGGTCCGCGTGAGGTCAAGGCATCGGAGCGATGGTTGCGGCAGGCAGGGATACTGCCAGGCGGCAAGTTCATTGCGCCGGGGAAAGGCGCTCGGCTCGATGCGTACGGCAACATATCGCGCGGGCACATGATGCAGATCCTGTCCGGCCTCAGAGCAATGGACCGGGCTGGCTCTGACCACAACGCGACAGGCAGTCGACAGTCTTCGAAGAAGGGCCACGGCCAAGCGTTCTTTGTGCTGAGCCGGGGTGACGCACCGATAGGTATAGGAGAGCGGCGGGGCAGCTCAATGCAAGTGGTATTGCTGTTCGTTAGCGAGCCGGACTATGCGGCGCGCTTCGACTTTCACGGCACTGTACGCAAGGTCATCGAGAATGATGCATTGGTTGAAAGCGCTATCGACAGGGCTATTGCTGATGCTCTGGGCTGATGGGGCCTGGCTCCGCGCCTGCCTCGCAAAATTTCAAAAGGTACTCCCGGGCCCCACCCCCACTGAGGGTTATTCGAGGCCCGGTGTCGAGCTTCATATGAGGTTTTTTCAGGACGAGGTTGTTGTTTCATCATGGCCAAATCCGAACCGACCAAACAGCGCGGCTGGCTCAACAAGTCAGAGATGGCCGCAAGCCTGGGGATTTCCGTTCAGGCCTTCGACAAATGGCGGGTTGAGCCAGTAGCGCGCATCGGCCGCGAAGCGTTTTTCACCGCACATGCTGTCGTGGAAAACCGGCTGAGCCTGCAGAGCGAGAAGCACCAACCGACAGATCCGGAAGGCGACCTTGACCCCATGGCTGAGGCCAAGCTGGTGCAGGAGCGATTGCGCCTCACCTCTGCACAGGCCAAAGGCCAGGAATTGAAGAACGAAGTTTCCGAGCGCAAGTCGGTGCCGACCGGGTTTGCGACCTTCGTGTTGTCCCGCGTGGCAGCGGAGATCAGTTCGATTCTCGACACGCTGCCGCTCACTTTGAAGCGTCGCCACCCAGACCTTGAGGTCAGACACATCGAATCGGTCCAGCGCGAGCTGGCCAAGGCACGAAACCGGGCGGCGACCCTTGATGAACGCCTGCCCGGACTAATGGATGAATATCTCGAGTCAACAGATCACTGAGCTTGCCGGAGCAATTCGGACCGGGCTGACGCCGTTGTCGCGTCCAGTCCCGATGACGCCGGTGGAGTGGGCCGACGAGAACTTCTACCTGTCGAGCGAATCGAGCTACCAGGAAGGGCGGTGGGAGACCCTGCCGTTCCAGGTTGCCATTCTCAATTCGATGGGCAATGACGAGATCCGCACGGTCAACGTCATCAAGTCCGCCCGGGTTGGCTACTCCAAGATGCTGCTGGCAGCGTCCGCGTACCAGATCGAGCACAAGCGCCGGAACATCCTGCTGCTGTTGCCGACTGATGGCGCTGCGCAGGGCTTCATGAAGGCCCACGTTGAAACGATGATTCGCGACGTGCCGAGCATCTTTGCCCTGGCTCCATGGCACGGCAAGAAGCACCGCGACAACACGCTGGACACCAAGCGATTCAGTCACTCCAAGCAGCTCTGGTGCCTGGGTGGCGCGGCCGCGAAGAACTACCGCGAAAAGTCCGTTGACACGATTATTTATGACGAGCTGGCAGCGTTCGAGCCAGACGTAGAGAAAGAGGGCAGCCCGACCTTCCTGGGTGACAAGCGGATTGAAGGCTCGACCTTCCCCAAGTCCATTCGGGGCAGTACGCCCAAGATCAAAGGCACCTGCCAGATTGAGGCAGCCGCCAGCGAGTCGCCGCACTACTTCCGGTTGCACGTGCCGTGCCCGCACTGCCGGCAAGAGCAATACCTGAAGTGGGGCGGCAAGGATTGCGCCTACGGCATCAAGTGGGATCCCGAGCGGCCACAGAACGCCTGGTACGTGTGCGAGCACACCGGCTGCGTCATTCAGCAGCACGAAGTGCAGGACCAGCACGCCGCTGGCCGCTGGATCTGCGACAAGACCGGTATCTGGACGCGCGACGGGATCGATTACTTCGACACCGACGACCAGCCGATACCGACGCCCGACAGCATCACCTGGCACATCTGGACCGCCTACAGCCCGTTCACCACCTGGGGCCGTATCGTTCTCGATTTCTACAAAGCCAAGGGCGACATCAGCAAGCTCAAGACCTTCACCAACACCACGCTGGGCGAGACCTGGGAAGAAGACCAGGGCGAGAAGGTCGAGTGGGAGCAGCTGTATGGTCGGCGCGAGAACTATCCGCAAGTGCCACTGCTGGCGGTAGCGCTTATGGGCGGCATCGATACGCAGGATGACCGCTACGAAGCCCGCGTCTGGGCATTCGGTCAGGGTGAGGAATGCTGGCTGGTGGATCGCTGGATTCTCAACGGCGACCCGGCAAGCGACGAGCTGCGCCGCAAGGTAGGGCTCAAGCTGCACCAGCTCTACACCCGCGCCGACGGCATCCAGATGAAGGTTGAACGCTGGTGCTGGGACTCAGGCGGTCACTACACCGACGAGGTCTACGCCGAAAGCCGCAAGCATGGCGTGCAATGGGTCGTCCCGATCAAGGGCGCCAACGTGTACGGCAAGCCCATTGCGAACTTCCCGCGCACCCGCACCAAGGGCAGCCGCGTGTACCTCACCGAGGTGGGCACCGACAACGCCAAGGAACTGATCTTCAACCGGCTCAAGCAGCAACCGGATATAGCGCTGCAGGCTGTGCCGCAACCGGGCGTCATTCACCTGCCAGCCAATAACGAGATCTGCGACGAGGACGAGCTCAAACAGCTCACCGCCGAAACCAAGCGCCTGAAGATCGAGAAGGGCCAGCGGGTATATCGGTGGGACGCAGGCGGGCGGCGCAACGAAGCATTGGACTGTTTCGTGTACGCATTGGCAGCGCTGCGTATCAGTCAGCAACGCTTCGGGTTGGACCTTGATGCACTCGCACTGAGTGCCGCTAGGCCCGTTGAAGCCGAAGTGATCAGCAAAACCCCAACCCAAACAACACAGCAGCCAGCAGCAAGTGGCTGGCTGAAACTCGACAGTGGAAGCTCATGGCTATGACCCAAGCGCAGCAGATGCTCAACAAATACATCGAGGCCGAAATGGCTGTGCTGGAAGGGCGCAGCGTCACCTTCGGCGGTCGGACATTGACCATGGCTGACCTAAACCAGATCCGCGATGGCCAGCAAGAGTGGGAGCGCCGCGTTGCATCCGAGACTGCAGCCACCAAAGGCGGGCGGTTCGGTTACTCCCTGGCGACGTTCGAATGAAGAACCTAATCGATAGAATCATAGAGCCCTTCGCCCCTGGCGCGGTTGTCGCCCGGCTGGGTGCCCGCGAGGCGATCCGCGCCTACGAGGCAGCCCGTCCCAGCCGCACCCATAAAGCCAAGGGCGAGCCGCACAGTGCAGACCTTGCCATCCAGTTGGCCGGCAAATCCTTGCGTGAGCAGGCCCGCTGGCTGGACGAGAACCACGACCTGGTCACTGGTCTGTTCGACCGGCTCGAAGAGCGGGTGGTGGGCGGTTCCGGCATCGGCGTTGAACCACTGCCGCTGGATATCGCCGGCGATGTACATCTGGAGTTCGCCGCGCAGATAAAAGCAGCCTGGTCGGAATGGTCGCTGCGCCCTGAAGCCTCCGGCGAACTGAGCCGCCCGCAAATGGAGCGGCTGGTCTGCCGCACCTGGTTGCGCGACGGTGAAGCCCTGGCACAGAAGCTGCGGGGCCGCATAGCCAACTACACGCACCTGACCAGCATCCCTTTTGCGCTGGAATTGCTTGAGCCAGATTACCTGCCGTTCGATTACAGCGAGATTTCGAAAGGGATTCTGCAGGGGGTCGAGCGCGACGCATGGCGGCGGGTGAGGGCGTATCACCTGTACAAGCAACACCCCGGCGACATGCAGGGCTACTGGATGGACTCGACCACGACCAAGCGGGTCGAGTCGGACCGCGTCATTCACATTGCCCACCGCAAACGCATCGGCCAGAACCGCGGCGTTCCGCTACTGCATGCGGTGCTGATCCGCTTGGCCGAGATCAAGGATTACGAGGAATCGGAGCGGGTAGCCGCCCGCATCAGCGCCGCCCTGGCTATGTACATCAAGAAGGGCAACCCGGACGCCTACACGCCCGGCACGCAAGCAACGGACCGCACATTCCCGATCGGCCCCGGCATGGTGATCGACACCCTGTTGCCGGGCGAAGACATCGGCATGATCGAAAGCAACCGGCCCAACCCCTTCCTTGAAGGCTTCCGCAACGGACAGCTCCGCGCCGTCGCAGCCGGTACCCGCGGCGCGTATTCGACCATCGCCCGCAGCTACGACGGCACCTACAGCGCGCAGCGCCAGGAGCTGGTCGAGGCGCATCTGGGTTACGACCTGCTGCAGCATGAATTTATCGACTATTGGTGCCGCCCGGTCTACCGCGAATGGCTGTCCATTGCCATCGCATCCAGACAGATCCAGGTGCCCGCCGACGTGGACCCGCGCACCATCTTTGGCGCTGTCTACCAGGGCCCGGTCATGCCATGGATCGATCCGAAGAAAGAGGCGGACGCCTGGGAGATTCTGGTGAAAGCAGGCTTCGCTGATGAAGCCGAAGTCGCCCGCGCACGCGGCCGCAACCCGCAGGAGCTCAAGCGCTCACGCGTGGCTGAGATCAAGACCAACCGGGCCGAGGATCTGGTGTTCAGTTCCGACGCCTACCACGCCGCACGCAAGGAAGGCATGAGCCCCGTGGAAGCGGTGCAAAAGGTCTATCTCGGCGTCGGCAAGATGATCACACCGGAAGAGGCCCGCGCCCTGGTCAACCAGGCCGGCGGCAATCTGGCGGTACCGGGTCCGGAATTTTCCACAGAAGGAGGCGCCAATGCGCAAACTGAAGAGTGAGACGCTGCTGGCGCCAATGGCCGCGCTGACTGCAACCAACAAACCGCAGCAGAGCTGGTACAGCCTCAAGGCCATCGCCAAAGGGCAAGCCGAAGTGCTGCTGTATGACGAGATCGGTATGTGGGGTATCACCGCGCAGCAGTTCGCCCGGGACCTCAAGGCTCTGGGTGACCTGTCACTGATCAGCCTGCGCATCCACTCACCCGGCGGCGACGTGTTCGAAGGCACCGCCATTTACAACCTGCTGAAGAATCACCCGGCCAAGGTTGAAGCGCACATCGACGGCCTGGCCGCTTCGATGGCCTCCGTTATTGCCATGGCTGCCGACACCATCTACATGCCCGAAAACGCCATGATGATGGTGCACAAGCCCTGGGGCATTCAGGGCGGCGATGCGGACGATATGCGCCGCTACGCCGAGCTGCTGGATAAAGTCGAAAGCACGCTGATTTCTGCCTACGTCACCAAAACAGGAAAACCCGAAGAAGACATCAAGGCCTTGCTCAAGAGCGAGACCTGGATGACTGGCCGTGAGGCCGTCGAGGCCGGCTTTGCCGACCAAATCACCGAGCCGCTGCAAGCGGCTGCACAACTGTCCTCAAAACGCATGCAGGAGTTTGACCACATGCCCGAAGCTCTAAAAGCCCTGATGCAGCCCCGCGCGCAAGGTAACACTACGCCACCGGCTGCCACCCCAACCCCTGCTGCGCCTGTTGCGCCCGCTACCCAGACGCCGGCCGCTGCCGCATCTGAGGCGGACATCAAGGCACGCCTGCAGGCACAGGAAACCACCCGCCGCGAAGGCATCACCGCCGCGTTCGGCGGGTTCGGCACCAGCCATGCAGAATTGCTCAACGCCTGCCTGCTCGACATGAACGTCACCGCAGATCAAGCCAAGGACAAGCTGCTGGCCAAGCTGGGCGAGAACACCACGCCCTCCGAAGCGTCGACCAACCCGAACGTGATCATTCACGCGGGCAACGGCAACATCATCGGCGACTCGGTACGCAACGCGATCGAAGCACGCGCCATGATGGCCACCCTGGAGTCGGGCAACCAGTTCTCCGGCATGAGCCTTGGCGAGCTCGCACGCGCTTCGCTGAGCCACCGCGGAATCGGCATCGCCGGTATGGATCGCCTTGGCGTGGTAGGCCTGGCATTCACTCACTCCAGCTCGGATTTCGGCAATTTGCTGGCAGACGTGGCGCATAAAGCCATGCTGAAAGGCTTCCTGGAATCGGCAGAGACTTTCACAGAGTGGACTGCCAAGGGCACGCTGACCGACTTCCGCGCCTCCAAGCGCGTGGATCTGTCCACCTTCCCGAGCCTCGACGTAGTGCCGGAGGGTGCTGAATACAAGTACGGCACTGTGGGCGATACTGGCGAGCAGATCATGCTGGCCACCTACGGCAAGCTGTTCAGCATCACTCGTCAGGCGGTCATCAATGACGACCTGTCTGCACTGACGCGGATTCCGCAACTGATGGGCCGCGCGGCCATCCGCACCGTGGGCGATCTGGTCTATGCAGTCCTGACCGGCAACCCACAGATGGCCGACGGCAAAACGCTGTTCCATGCTGACCACAAGAACCAGCTGGCGGCTGCTGCGCTGTCTATCGCCAACATTGGCGCGGGCATGCAGAAGATGCGCACCCAGAAGGACGGCAAGGCGACTCTGGACATCCGTCCCAAGTACTTGCTGACTCCAGTGGCGCTGGAGCCGACCGCCATTGCGCTACTGGCTGCCGAGTTTGACCCGGCCCTGGCTGATGCCAAGGTGCCGAACCCGGTGCGCAGCAAGCTGCAGGTTATCTCTGACCCACGTCTGGATGACCACAGCCCGACCACCAGCTACATGACGGCGGACCAGTCCATGTACGACACCATCGAGGTGGCGTATCTGGACGGTAACGACAAGCCGTACCTGGAGCAGACGCAGGGCTTCACCGTCGACGGCGCAGCGTTCAAGGTGCGCATCGATGCCGGCGTGGCACCGTTGAGCCACCGCACCATGCTCAAGATGCCCGGCGCGTAATAGCCGCTTGACCTGATCAAACCCCGCTCCGGCGGGGTTTTCTGTTTATGCCAATCGAGGAATTCCCCACATGGCCAAGAATTACAAGCAGGACGGCAGCGTCCTAACCATGACCGCACCCGCTGGCGGCGTAATGTCTGGCGGCATCTATGCCATCGGCGCGCTGGTAGTCGTTGCCGTTGCAACCGCAGCCGCTGGCGAATCCTTCGCCGCTCATACTGGTGGTGTCTGGTCCGTCTCAGCCGCAACCGGCCTCACAGCCGGCGCTGCTGTAGGCTTGCTGGAAGGTGAAGTAGTCGCAGCGTCAACCGAAGGCGCAATCGCCTGCGGCAAGCTGGTTACCGCCGAAGCCAACGGCACCGCTGATCTGTTGCTGAGCAACTGATGCGCCCCCGCTTCGGTCGCGCCCTAGAGCGCCTGCACCGCGTCGGCAGCACACAGCTGGCCGATTCGGCTGGCACTTACGTTGACCGAAACGGGACCGTTCTGGCTGAGCAGCTGGCGCTGATGGTGGACCGGGACGTAGAGCGGATCGATATGGCCAGCGGCATGGTAGACCGTGCCGTGACCATCACCGTTCTGCGCAGCCTGGTGCAGCCATTGGACCGCAAGGGCGGCTTTATCGTGGATGGGGCAACACTGCACATCGACGGCATCGCCGCTGACGATGGCCACATGATCACCTTCTACGTCGTGCCATAGGTGCCCTGACATGCCCACCGACATGCAACACCAGATCATCACCGACATTCTCGACCGCCTTGCAGCCGTGCCAGACTTTGGCGCGCTGGTGGAAGAGGACAACGTGATGCGCATCATCGATGCCGATGATACCTCGCTGCCTGATCGCTTCATTATTGTGCAGCCGGGCATTACCGAAGAGATCGAGCGGGCAGGGCAAGGGAGTGTTCGCGAGCGTCTGACGCTCAACATCACGCCCATCACCCGTACCCGGCATGCCGGCACGGCATTGCGTGGCGCGCGGCTGGCGATCAAGTGCGCGCTGGCAGGCGTCAGTGCCGGCATCCGGATCAGCGGTGTACAGACCGCAGCCTTTCAGCCGGAAACCCCCATGCTGGCCGGCCCCGGTCAGCGCTGGTCCGCGCACGTCATGCCCCTGCAGATCACCTACATCCAACCCCTTAAATAACCGGAGGCAGTCATGCCTAAACACAACGTAACCCAGGCGTTCAACTACGCCGCGGGCGGCACCACTGTGCACTACAAAAAGGGCGTGCAAGACCTGTCACCGGGTGCCGTCACTTTTGCCCAGGCCCACGGCTTTATCGCCAAGCCCAAGGCCGACAAACCCGCTGCCGAGCCTGCGCCGGCTGAAGCTAAAAGCAAGTAAAGGAGCTGCCACCCATGGCACAGATCGACCGTTCGTTTGTCGGTGAGGGCACCATCTACGCCCGCACCTATCAATCCCAGGCTGCACTGCTGGATATCGGCAACTGCGACACCTTCAGCGTTTCGTACGCCACCAACCGCACCACATTGCCGAACTACCGGGGCGGTGGCGGTAACCGCAACGTGCGCGAAAGCGTGACCGATGTCACCGCGACTATCGGCATGTATGACCTCACACCCACCAACCTGGCCCGCGTCGTGCGCGGTACCATTCAGGTTACCGAAGCAGCCGCCATCACTGACGAGCCGCTGGTGTGTGAAGGCATCGCCGGCGAGCTGATCCCCTTCGCCACGCTGCCCGATACTGACGAGACCGTCACCATCAATGCAGTGGGTGATCCTGTCGTGCCATTGGTTGCCGGCGTGGACTATCAGCTGGTGCCCCACGGCATCATCGTCAAGGATGCCAGCAAGTTCACTCCTGCAGGCGTAACGGCCAGCTACACCCCGTTGCCCGCCAGCGTGGTGCAGATGCTCACAGCCGGACAGGTAGAGCTGGAAATCTACGTAGCCGGCCTCAACGACGCGCAAAGCGGGGAGCCCTTCAGCGTCCGCGCCCGCCGCGCCAAGTTCGGCCTGATCTCCGAGCTGCCGGTATTCGGTACCGAGTACCTGCGCCTCGAAGCACCCGTCGAACTGCTGGCCGATGACCTGGTCACTGACCCGGGCATCAGTAAGTTCTGCGCCATGGAGCTTGTGCACAAAGGCAGTTAATCTGGCGCTGTGCCAGTAGGCAGGTTATGGTTCCCTTGCATGGACAGGAGGGAGCCATGATTCCACTACTTCGAAAGCTGAGCATTTCCCTGGCCACCGTATGCATCGGTCTGGCCTCGCAAGCTGCAGCAGCGCAAGACGCAGGCTGTATTAACTACAGCAGCTCTGACATTCGTACCTTTCAGATCAAACAGATCATCAAGGTGGGAATGAAAGCAGCGGACGTCCAGCGAGTGTGGGGCGAGCCCACAAAGATCCGTCAGCGCTACCCAGGTGGCGATGAATGGGAATACTGGAATCCAGCAGGAGACCAGGTAGTGACGTTTGGTCAGCACGGGTGTGTGACTGGCTGGTATATAGCAAGGGAATGATGAAGATGCTTCGAATTGCGGCGGTCGCTTTAGTGTTTTTCAGCAGCGGTGTTACGTCTCAGACAGTGTTTCGTTGCGAAGGACCAAACGGGCAAACCATATTTAGTCAGCAGGCGTGTCCTGACGGATCTGTTGGCGGCAAGTTATCTGTCAGGAATGATCCTCCAAGCGGAGGAAGCGATTATGTACCGTGGGCCGATACGACCCGCTCGTCTGAGCAGGCGAAGCATCAGCTAAAAGATCGGGCTGCGGTTACGGTTGTCGGTGGAGGAAACGGCTGCAGCGCCGTAAGCGATCAGACAGTTAGAACAGCGATCGTTAAGAAACAGATTTTCCCAGGCATGACAACCGATCAGGCAATCCGGTCGTGGGGCAAGCCTGTGAAAATCAATCGCAGTTCACATGGGGCAGACCAGTGGGTTTATCCTGGCCATCAATATCTATACGTTGAAGATGGCTGTGTAACCTCCTGGAATTAGCATTCATGTGATTCAACCAACCTCGCTCCGGCGGGGTTTTTTATTGCCTGGAGTTCTTCGAATGTCCATTAAAGACCGCCTGATTCAGTTTGTTCTACGCGGCAAGGACGAGCTGTCGCCCGAGGCGAAGAAGGCGGCAGAGGCCCTGCAAAAGGTCAGCGCCGAAGGCAAGGAGCTGACTGCAGCGTTGGACAACGCCAAAGGTGCGCAGGGGCTTGCGCTAGGGCTGAAGAACACCAGCGCCGCTGCCGAGCGGGCACAGACCACCCTTGACCGCACCGAAAAGCGCATCACCTCGTTGCAGGATGAGCTGGAAAAGAACCCTGCCAGCAAAGGCCTGACCGTATCGCTGCGCAGCGCAGAACGTGAAGCCGCAAAAGCTGCGCGTGAGCTGGACCGCCTGACCGCTCAGACCAAGGAGATGGAAGCGGCTGCGCAGGCCGCAGGCATAGACACCCGCAACCTGTCCGAAGAAGAGAAGCGCCTGGCCGCCGAAGTCGACAGGGCCAAGACCGCCGTAACCGGCAACACCAAGCAGCTCCGCGAACTGGAACGCCAGCAGCGTGCGGCTGGCCGCGCCGCTGCCGAGCACAAGACCCGCGTTGACTCCGCCAAGGAGGCGATGAATTCAGCCGGCAAGCGCGTGCTGGGTTTCGCTGCTGCCTATGTATCGCTGAACGCTGCCATGCGCCTGGTGCAGGGCGGGCTGAACCTGGTGCGTGACGGCATCCGCTCGATGCTTGAAACCGGCAGCGACTTCGAGCAGATGCAGTTGCGCATCACCGGCCTGATGGGCTCGGTCGCAGAGGGCGAGAAGGCCACGGCATGGATCAGTGACTTCGCCAAGCAGACCGGCCAGCTGATCCCGGATGTAACCGAAGCCTTCGCCTTGCTCAAGGCGTACGGCCTCGACCCCATGGACGGCAGCCTGCAAGCCATTACGGATAAATCCGTACAGCTTGGCGGCGGCATGGAGCGCCTGCAGGGCATTACCGGCGCGCTCGGTCAGATGTGGGCCAAGGAAAAGATTCAGCAGGAAGAGGTGCTGCAGCTCACCGAACGCGGTGTGGTCGTCTGGCCGTTGCTGGAAAAGGCCATGGGCAAAACCACCGCTCAGCTGCAGGACATGGCAGCCAAGGGCTTGCTGGGCCGCGATGCCGTCAAGCTGCTGATTGACGAGATCGGCCGCACGGCTGATGGCGCAGCCGCTGCGGGGCTGGAAACGCTCACCGGCAAAATGAACCTGCTGCGCAACAGCGCCGCTGAATTCCTTGACCGCATTGCTGATTCCGGCGCCATGGATGAGGTCAAGGAGCGTATGACCGGTCTTGCCGATCAGATCGATCGCATGGATCAGGACGGCACGCTGGACAACCTGGCACAGGCGCTGAGCAATGCGTTTGTGCAGGGCATTGAGAAAGTCGAAGAGTTTGCCAAGGAACTGGGGGCGGTCGATTTCAAACAGCTGTCAGACGACAGTGCAGCCTGGCTGAATCAGTTCGGCACCAAGATCGACGAAACCCGCACCAGGGTGCAATTGTTCGTCGCCCCGTTCCGCACCCTGTTCAACGGCCTGACGGCTGGGATATCGGGCATCGGCGCTGCCTTCACCGGCACCATGGGGCTGATGCTTGGCGCAGTCGAAGCCGTCTCCGCCAAGATCCCGGACTTGCTTGGCGGCGAGAAGATTCACGCGAGCGTGAAGAGCGCCCGCGAAGCGTTGAACGGTATGCGCGATGGGTTCGTAGCGCAGATCGAGCAAGATGGCCAGGACATCCGCAACGCCTGGGATATCACAGCCGATCACCAGAAGAAGACCAGCAAAGCTGGCGCCGACGCCGCGAAGGATGCGGAACAGGAAAAACTGGCCGCAGCAGAAGCGACCGCCGCCAAGGTTGAAGAGCTCAACGCACGCTTCGCCAAAAGCGCAGTAGACGCTGCCGCTACCGGCAAGGCCGCGATTGTCGACATGGCTAACGCCATGAAGCTGATCGATGCCGCGGAAACGGTCGACCAGCTCGACGGCCTGAAAGATGCCCTGCACAAAGCCTACCGCGACGGCACCATCAGTCAGGAGGAATACAACACTGGCTTGATCCTAACCAACGACCGCATCAAGAAGCTTGGCACTTCATCGACCGCCGCCAACGTCGGTATCAATGAACTGGTTAAAAGCCTTGAAAGCTTCGCTGATGTGCAGAATGCGATTGGTACCGCGCAGACAGATGTTGATATCACCAAGCTGAGCTCTGCCATCCGCAAGATGTACGGCGACGGCAAGCTGACCGCCGATGAATACAAGCAGGCCCTGGCGGAGCTGGAAAAGCAGAAGGCCGAAGTCAAGAAGGCGACCGACGAGCATGGCAAGTCCGAGCGTTCACTGGCTGGCCAGATCGACTACGTCACCAAGGCGCTGAACGAAAAGAAGGCCGCCGAGCAACAGGCGGCGAGCGAGGCCAGCGCGGCTGCCGCCGAACGCGCACAGGAAATGAACGCCTGGGGCGGCTACGTCGATTCAGTCATGACCGCAGCCCGCGAACCGCTGGCCGCGCTCAGCAAGCAAGCGCTGGCCGCGTTCGACTCGATGAACGATATCAGCAATGCGGATATGACCATCGACACCAGCGGCGTCGAGGCCACCCGCGAATCACTCAAGCATCTGGACGAAGCCATGGGCGAGACCCAGCGCGAGCTGGCCAACGTCATGCGCGGGCCGTGGGCCAAGTGGGCATCGGAGAACATCAGCCAGAGCCAGCAGATCCGCAAGGAATACCTGAAACAGAAACTGTCCCTGCAGGAGCTGATGGAGCGCTACGAAAGCGGCGCAACCAGCCTTGCTGGCTTCCGCACTCAGGCAATGTCGTTGAAAGGCAGTCTCGACCTGCTCGACCAGTCCGACCTGGGACAGCTTGATAGCGCCATCGCCAGCGCCGAACAGCGCATGAAGTCCTTGGGCGACAGTACGCGCAGCACCGTGGACAGTTTGCGCGATGAACTGGACAAGCTGCGCGGCAATGAAGAAGCGATCGAGCGCCGCCGCATGGCCAGCCGCCGGCGTGACCTGCAGGCCCAACTGGCCGAAGCCCGCGCCGCTGGGGACGGTAGCGCAGCATCCAATATCAACGAAGCCTTGGTCCTGCTCAGATCCGTTGAATCGGAAACCGCGCGCGTACGGGAGCAGGAAGCCAGACAGAACCGACGCGAACCCACACAGGCCACAGCGCCCGGCACCACAGCACCCACACCGGCACCCGCCACCATCATCCGCCTGGAGACAGCGCGGGGCAGTGCGGTCGATGTGAGCGTGCCGCCCGGGCAGGAAGACCAGCTGCTGAGCATTCTTGAACAATCCGGACTGAGGACCATTTGATGTACATCACCCTGGACGATGTGCAGCTGGACGATCAACTGCAGTGGGTCAACGAGTTCGACCATGACGCGGTGGCGCAGACACAGGAGCGCTCCATCACCGGGGCGCTGCTGGTGCAGCACGGCGTGAAGCTGCACGGCAGAGAGATTGAGCTGCGCAGCAATGGCGGCGTCTGGACGCCCCTGTCAGTGGTTCGCCAGCTGGAGGCCATGCGCGACGAGCCGGGACGGATCATGCAGCTGACCCTGGCAGACGGCAGGCAGTTTCACGTGATCTTCAATCGCAGCAACGGCGCACCGCTGACAGCTGAGCCCCTGTTCCGCGAAGCGTACCCAACGCCCGACAGCGATTACCTGATCAATCTGCGACTGCTCACCGTGGCCCCGCCGCCCGAGCCCGAGCCCGACCCAGAACCCTGAGCCCCGCCACCGAGCGGGGTTTTTAATGCCGGAGAGATTGCATGACGATTAACGTCGAAGACGTAAAGCTGCTCAAATCCCAGCGCCTGACCGACGAGGAAGACGGTGGCGGCCGCGCCACCGGTGACGCGGTAACCGATGGCGAAGTGAACAACCTGTTTCCCGATATCAGCCGCCTTGACCGCACCCTGGGTCGTATCAGCCTGCGCAAGACCTTCGCCGGCGTGATGACTGATAACGCCGATCCTTATTTGGGCGTGCATTCGATCATCACCAAGGGCCCGGCTGACCCCCGCGTGTCGGTGCTGCTGTTCAACACGGGCAGCCAGACTGACGAGCGGGTGGATGCGCGGTCGGTGATCGAGGGCTATGTGGTGCCCAGCACCATTGCGCAGTTCGAGTTGCTGGGCGATCAATACGCGGGGCAGCGAACAATCACGGGGATCCAGAGACTTGAAGCGCGCCTGCCTGAAATTGGGGAGGTGTACCAGCTTGTGCATGGCTTAGTGAATCAGTATGTCCGCATCGGGTCGGTGGAAGGCAGTGAAGAGGAGTTCATCATTGATTACGGCGGCGGCAACTTCATTACTATCACCCGCCGCCGGCTGACTCTCGGCATCACTAGCCCGCTGACCACCCTCTATCCGGGCGGGCAGGTCACACCGGCCGGGACCTCGGAGAAGAACCTGTCTGGCGAGGACAAATCCAAGGTTCGAGCCACCGAAGTTGCCGACTCCGCGCGCTATTACGGCATCAGCCAATTGGCGCAGCCGGCGCTTTCGGGTGATATGACGGTCGTAGTGGATTCTGTGTACTCACAGCTAGTGCCCAGCGCCACGCGTGAAAGCGCGCTAACCAACCAGAGCGGCGGCGCCCGCGCCCGATATCTAGTACCCAGCACGCCTGATAGTCGTTCCCTGACGCTGAGCTTCACCCAGGTCACGTCTGGCCAAAGCCGGGCGTTTCTTACCACCGGAGCGTTTCAGTTATCGGTGGAGCTGAGCATCAGCGGCGGCATCTATGCTGACGACGGCAAAGGTGAGCTGACGCACCGCAGCGGTAGCAACAGCTTCAGCCGCATCACCGTTGATTATGAGTCTGGCGAGATCAACGCCTTCCGCAGTTCGACCTTTACCGGCAGCGCATCCGTAAACTATCGGCCGGCGACAGCCATCAGCGGCCAGGCCATCACTGGCGAGATCGATATCACACTGGGCAGCCGCGGCTTTGCCTACACGCTGAACCTGGCAAACGCCAAACCACGCCCCGGCACGCTGTCGGTCAGCTTCATGGCGCTGGGCAAATGGTACGAGCTACGCGACCAGGGGAACGGCGAACTGACAGGCGAGGGCAGTGGCACCGTGGACTTTGCCAGCGGCTCGGTCAGCGTCAGCTTGAACGCCTTGCCGGATGTCGGTACCAGCCTGATTTACAGCTACATCGGCCAGCTGGATAACAACCTGCAAACCCATGTGGGCAGCGGTAGCGCACCGGAAATACGCGTTGAGCATCGCTTGCCGCACGACGGCATCCAGCCCGGAAGCCTTGCGACTACCGTCACCATGGGCGGCTCGGCCAAGCCATTGACGGATAACGGCGACGGAACACTGACCGGCGAGCCCGGTACCGGCCGAATCGTATATGCAACAGGTGAAGTCAGCCTGCTGCTAACTGCAACCCCGGACGCCGGCAGCACGGTCCAGTTTGCTTATGAACGCGCCGGGCATGACATCGACACACCCATGACCGCCAGCCCGGACACCGGCGGCATCGTCAGCGGCACCATCGCCGGCGCGCCCCTGGAGCCCGGCAGCGTGAACATCCGCTGGCAGTGCCAGCGCACGGCGCTTGTTCCCTCTGCAGTGGGCACCAGTGGCGGTACTTATACCGGCACGGTCACCGTCGAGCATGAAGCCAATGACGACGGCGCCGGCAACTGGCAGGGCTACACCGGCAGTATCAACTACAGCACCGGCGCATTCAGCCTGAAGGTCGAGCAGCTGTACGACTACGCCGAATACGACGTCAAATACGATCTGATCGAGGTTTAACATGGCCATAGTGGCAGGCAAGCAATACCGTTCAGTCCCGCGCACGGTCACGACGCCGGTTCAGCGACAGGAGATGTTCGGCGGCACGCTCATGGTCCGCGCGCAATCCGCCGGCGCGACCTACGAACCGCAAACCGACAGCGTCGCCGCGCCCCAGCTGCAGATCGATCTGCTGCCGGGCGTAGCAAACCCGATCGTGCCTGGTAGCCTGATATTCCAGTGGGGCGGCGAGACCTACATTGACCGCTCCGGCGTACTGTTCCGCGCGATCAGTACCGCGACCAACGCCGGTACCGCCGTGGGTGCGATTGACTACAGTACCGGCGTTGCCACGTTGCAAAGCTACCCTGCAGCGCAGGGCGGTGCGGTCAACCGTCTGGCGTGCCTGACAGAGGCGGGCGGATTCAGCACCACAGAGGTGGTCTTCCGCACACCCGGTGCGCCGCTGCGCCCGGCCAGCTTGCAGCTGACCGTAGTGCGCGCCGACAACAGCGCCATCGTTACCGGTACCGCTGACCTAAACGGCAACGTCACCGGCGGCGGCATCATCCACGGCACGGTGGATATCCAGAGCGGTATCGTCCGCCTGCGCTTCACCACCGACCCGGAAGACATAACCGGCGCGGCATCCGTCCCGGTGATCGCCGTGCTGGTGACCTATAACGCCGTGGTGCAAACCAGCCTGCCGATGTCCGCCGATTTGCTGGGCCTGGACCCGGTGCGCCTGCCAGCTGACGGCCGCGTGCCCATCTACCGTGACGGTGACGTGCTAGTGATCCACCACACCACCGAAACCCAAGTGGTACCCGCAGCAGGGCAGACAGTACAGCTTGAGCGGGAATATCAGGCCGCTATCGAAGTGGTCGACGCCAACGGCATCGCCATGCGCCCGGACCAATACACGACAGATCGCGAGCTCGGCACGCTCACCTGGGCAGATCCGGTACTGAGCGAAGACGCCGAAGGCAACCCGCTCACGCCACCGCTGACCATCCGCGATCGGGTAGAACACATGACCGTCTGCACTGAAGTGCAGATCAGCGGCGCCATCAGCTTCGGCTCGCCACTGCCCTGGGACTTGCCCGCCAACGAAACCTTCGTCAGCAGCGCTGTGACCTGGGGCGATCTGCAAGCGCGGGTGTATCGCTGGTTCACGCAATCCACCTGGAACCAGGGTTCCCCCAACTGGGGCGACACCCCGCTGGGCAACAGCACCACCGCGCAATACAACCAGCTGAACTACCCGCTGGAAATCACCAACATGGGCGCGATCGCCGGCAAATGGGCAATCATCTTTACCAGCGCAAGCAGCTTTAACGTTGTAGAAGAAAAGCTCGGCGTGATCACCACCGGCAACATCAGCACCGACTGCTCACCCATCAACCCCGCCACCAGCGTGCCGTACTTCGTTATTCGGGCTGCAGGCTGGGGCACCGGCTGGGCTTCGGGCAACGCCGTGCGGTTCAACACCGATGCATGTTTGGGGCCACAGTGGATAGTACGCACCGTCGTCAGCGGCCAGGGCTCGGTGGATGACGACCAGTTCAAGATACAGATTCGCGGGGATGCAGACTGATGGCTGAAACAGACCTGTGGTTCGGCACGCTAACAGCGACCGTTCGCGTAGAAGATCTCCCGGCATCGCGTCGGGTGGTGGCCATTGAGCTCCCGGCTGATGGGGAGTGGCGGGTGTGTGGTGCAGGTGCAAGCAACGCCGAGGGTGTCGCCACGCTACCCATCACCGGCCTGCCAACCAGCCGCATCTATGCAGTGGCCATAGACGATTGGGGTCGTCCTTTTGCACCAGGCATGGCGGTAGCCTACGGCGACCTCATCCGGCCAACTCAATTTGTAGGTTGGATGTACCAGGTTACCCAACCGGGAGCGCTGCCCGCTGCCGAACCCGACTGGTGGAACGCCCGTGCCGGGATTCCGCAGCCGGTGGGCACGGCGATGCTGCAGGCGATCAGGCACTACCAGCCGATAGCGCATGGGCCGGTAAGTGATATTGAGTGGGAGGAGAAGGAGTTTGATCCGCATTG
The DNA here is from genome assembly GCF_012844345.1 of Pseudomonas sp. gcc21. Taxonomy (NCBI): domain Bacteria; kingdom Pseudomonadati; phylum Pseudomonadota; class Gammaproteobacteria; order Pseudomonadales; family Pseudomonadaceae; genus Pseudomonas; species Pseudomonas sp. gcc21. The sequence continues at coordinate 903,966 of NZ_CP051625.1, forward strand.
GGATAACGTGGTGGCGTTGTTGCATTTTGACGAGGGTTTGAGCGACGAGAAGGGGCTAGCGTGGAGCTTTGATGGTGCTGCAAGTATAACAAGCGCCGGCCCAATCTACGGCAGTGGCAGCTTGTTATGCGATGGGCCGGATGACGGATGTAGCACCATTAATCCCATAAACGATCCCCTTGCACCGTTTACTATTGAAACAACAGTGATGTTTACGTCCCTTCCCGGGCCAGCCCGAGAGAGAAGCGCCTTATGGGGGCAGCCCTCCGATGGTTCCTACGGTGAATACGGGCTCAGTCTGCTAAATGGAACTAATATATGGCTTGATCTTCGTGGAGGACATAGTTCCCATCCGTCAGCTCAGTCTGACGATCTTCTTTTTGAACTCTTTACGAGATACCACCTAGCGCACACTTTTGATGGGGCTCACCATAGAGTATTCATTAATGGGTTAATGGTTATTGAGGTGGAGTTTTCGACTGGATGGAAAAACACATCCCAGCCTTTTTCCATTGGCATGATGTACATGCCTTCATACAGATCTAGCAGGTGGGGCGCTTCCGCTAAGTTCGATGAATTCCGTATCACTAAAGGCATCGCTCGCTATACCGAAGACTTCACACCACAAACCGTACCATTCCCCAACGTAGGCCCGCCTCTCTAACCCAAGGAAGTCCCCATGACCTACCAGCCTGGATCAGCCGACCTCCAGTTCGGTGGTGATGCCTACACGCCCCCATCCCCGCTGGCCTTCGACTCCGGCGGCACCCCGGCCAATATCCCAGCCCCACCGCCAGGGTTGATCATTGGCGTTAGCTCTGCCTGGTCGAAGACGCAGCAGCTGCAAGCCAAGGCCGCGCTGGCACTCTGGGGCGATGCACCGGCAAAGCAGGGCGCTACCGCATCGGCCTGGGGAGAAACGGTTGTCAGGGATCGCGGTAACCGCTTCGACTGGAGCGGCGTACCGGTCAAGGATACTCATCTGCAGCAGGGCTGGGAGCAGGCATCACCGGCTGACGGCGCAACCAGCAGCCAGTGGAACAACCTGACGCCGAAGGATTCAGGCACGGCGCAAGGTTGGGACGCAAGTATTCGCTCGACTGACTGGAAAGTCAGCATTGCTTACGACCCAGCCCCACCATTCAAAGACAGCACCGTTGGCACGCGCTATCGGCGCAGCAACGAGCACGGCAGGCGCGTACCGCGTGGCGATGACGCGCCCCTGCACCACCCAGGCGGGGCAGTCGCCTTTACATTCCGGGGCGGGCTTTATACACCGCTCACTGACGCTGCCGTGTTCTTCCACTTCTACGTACCGCCAGCCACACCCGGGCGCATCGGGCCGATCGATGCGTCCGGCTTTGTCCGCTGGGGTACATCGCGCCGGCTGGACCTGCGTTTGCGCTTGCCCTGGGGCAAGGCGCAAGTGTTGGACGGCAAGATAACCGGCATCACCTACCCGGACTATGACGGCCCGGTGGTTATACCTGTTCCGGATCCTGACGAGCCGGACATACTGGAGACCTACATGATCGCCAACAGTGTATCGCTGGCAGTGCTGCCCGACCGCACACCGCTCGATGCCACCGGTATCCGCATCAACCTGGACATTGACAGCTTCGCCTGGACGCTGAGCGCGCAACTGTTCGGCCGCACATCGCTGGCACAGGTGCGCCCGGATGCCAACGGCCCCAAGGAAATCGAAGCCACCATCAACGGCCACACCTGGCTGTTTATGGTCGAGCGCTATTCAGGCACCGGCAAGCTGGCAGACGAGCGTTACAGCATCACAGGCGTCAGTCGGTCTCAGCTGCTGGCCGAGCCTTACGCGCCCAAGCGCAGCCAGGTAAACACCGCGCCTATCAACGCGGAACAAGCCGCCGTGCTCGAACTCGAGTACACCGGTTTCACCCTCAACTGGGACACCTGGACCTTCGGCCCACCGGACTGGACCATGCCACCCGGTGCGTTCAGCTATCAGGACAAAACCGCCATGCAGGTGATAGCCACCCTAGCCGAAACCGTAGGCGGCGTCGTATCCCCAGCGCTGGCTACTGACGAGCTCACCATCCTGCCGCGCTACCGCGAACCAGTTTGGCAGTGGAGCAGCGCCATCATGGACCGCATCATCCCCGCCGCCATGGTCAGTGAGTGGGGCAGCGAATGGCAGCCACAGCCGGAATGGAACAGCTGCTACGTCAGCGGCACCACCCACGGCGTAGCCATGAAAGTGCGCCGCGCAGGCACAGCAGGCGAGCTGGAAGCGCCTGACGTGTACGCCGACTGGCTCACCGGCACCGACGCCGCCCGCCATCGCGGCATCGCGGAGATGTGCAAAGGCGGCAATCAGGAGATCGTCACCCTGAACATACCGCTGTTTCATGCCGAAACAGCACCGGGCCTGGTGCAGCCGGCCATGCTCTGCGAAGTGCGCGACATCGACGAAACATGGCGCGGCCTGTGCCTGGCAACTGAAATCACAGCCGACGGCGTAGGAGCCAGCCGCGTCAAACAATCACTCAAACTCGAACGGCATCACAGAGAGAGCGCATGAGCACAGTCAACCCGTGGAAACGCTTCATCGGCCTGCTGCCCGGCGGCGTCCGCACCGTCGGCACAGTCACCAGCATCAACAGCAACAACGGCACCAGCAACGTACAGCTGCGCAACGGCACCAGCGTGGCAGTGCAGGGAGTGAGCGTAGCGGTGGGGCTGATGGCATTCGTGGTGGACGGCAGGGTTGCGGGGCCCGCGCCGGCTTTGGATCAGTATGAGGTGGAGGTGTAACTGTGTCATATTGCGCCCTACGACAAAGGAGCCATTATGGGTTGCCACTTCAGGGAGCAGAAATGAGCATGTTTCGTAAGTTTCGCGGTGCTTTATGGTTAGCCAGCACGCTGGGGTTAGAGAAAGGCGTTCACATAACCCGCTATTCGATGTATCGGCGCCTCGGATTTGTAGGCGAGGGTTTGCCAGTACGCGAGGGTAAGGTGCTCAGCATCAGTCACTCAAAGTCTTTAATTGATGTGCTTGGGCTCGACCCGTCTGAAGTCTTTGAAGCTAACTACCCAGAGCACAATATGTTGAGCCTGGACTTTGATGATAATACCTTTGATATTGTGTTGTCTGATCAAGTCTTAGAACATATTGAAGGCAATCCCCAGCAAGCCATAGATGAGTGCTTTAGGGTTCTTAAGCCTGGAGGCATTGCAATCCATACCACATGTTTCATCAATCCTGTCCACGGACATCCGGGAGATTTTTGGCGATTCACCCCCGAGGCGCTGGTGTTACTGCATAAAGGATGGGCGGAAATCCTTGAGTCCGGCGGATGGGGTAATTTCGACGTTTGGGGCGTGGTTCGGAATCACCTCCGTTTTGCAGGCATTCCTCACGCAAAGTGGCACCCGCTTCATAAAACCGCTACTCGGAACGATCCTCTATGGCCAGTGGTAACGTGGGTGATTGCTCGCAAGCAAAAAATGGACTTCTGACTATTTAATTCAAAATATATACCCGCCCGGCGGGTTCTATGGGTAATCGGTTTAAGTGCTTGAGGGTTGGTAGTCAACCGCTGGGTCTGTCTGCGTGCGAGAAGCATATGATTCTGTGAATGGGATGTGATTTGCCCGGACGGGCGGATGCGGGCAGACCACTGTAGGAAAATACAGTGTCTAAGTTATTGATTGTTATAGGGAGGTGTGCCGCTTTTCTGGGGCCTGAAAATAGAGCGGTTTCCTTTCAGCATCAAAGGGTTAACCCGGCTAGGCAGGCACCTTGACATGGTGGGGGTCAGCGGTTCGAATCCGCTCGTGCCTACCAAACAAGCCCGAACTGCACGGGTAGAAAGAGGCGATCCGACAGGGTCGCCTTTTTTTTCGTCTGCTTTTTGTGATGTTTTTGGAATCCTTGCCTGGTATGGCAGTCTGCTGTTATCGAGACGGCGCCAGCCTTCCGAGGTGTGCGCTCCCGATCTCCAGATCAACGCTCATGCGTTTCCCTGAGCCAGACAGAGAAGGAAGCACGTTATGAAGTTCTCAACCCTGCTCGCCACCACCTGCGCTTTCGCAAGCGTAGGGCTATCCGCACTACAGACTGCAGCTGTCGCAGCACCGCCTCCTGGAGATACCGCTACTACATGTGAGCTGTCACGCAGCGTTTCGGAAAACTACATGCGTATGCGGCAGCAGGGCGTTGAGAAAGAAACGCTGATTTCGAACATGGAGGAGCAGCTTGGCGGCGAAATCGACCCCGATTCCCGGGCGATCATCAACAGCGCTTATGAAGAGCCCATCAACACGGACGATCCTCAGAAGGCTATTTCCGATTTCGCCCAGACGCAGCATGAGAAATGTGTGGAGACCAATGCCGGCACCTAGTCCCCGGCAGCTTGTACCCTTGGCTGGGATCTTAACAGTCTGGGTGTGATGAGCTATATGAACGGTGACAAGTTCGGAGTCCACAGCCCGCACAAACCAGCTCCCCTCTTTGAAAAAGTGGGGCTAGGGGAGATTTCGAGTTCAAGCTATTCACGCCAGCTAAGGCGCCGCGTGAACATCATAGGTCCATGCAGCCCGGCTTCCCTGACACAGCGATTAAGTTATTGATTCCATTGTGATAGAGTACCGCCTTTCCGGTGCTTCGCGCGTTGTTGATTCCCTTTGAAATCAGAGAGTTGCAGTTTCGAAGCATTGATAAAATCCCCCTTTGCGTCATTCGGCGCGTCCATGCAGCAACCCCAAGGTTGCCGGCGATCGTTTGCCGGAGGAACTGCATCAGGCGAAGTCGGTTGGCAATTATCATCATGTGGCCTTGCGTAGGGGCCACCACTGAGAAGGAACGGCACATGCCTGTTATTACTCTTCCCGACGGCAGTCAGCGCAGCTTTGATCACCCGGTTTCGGTTGCCGAGGTCGCTCAATCCATTGGTGCCGGTCTTGCCAAGGCCACACTGGCTGGCAAGATCGACGGCCGCCTGGTCGACGCCTGTGACCTCATCGAGCAGGACGCTTCTCTCGAGATCATTACGCCGAAAAACGAGGAAGGGCTGGAGATCATTCGCCACTCCTGTGCTCACCTTGTGGGGCATGCGGTCAAGCAGTTGTATCCGACCGCCAGGATGGTCATCGGTCCGGTCATCGATGAAGGCTTTTATTACGATATTGCCTTCGAGCGTCCTTTTACGCCTGAGGATATGGCGGCGATCGAAACGCGGATGCGCGAGCTGATCAATACCGAATACGACGTCATCAAAAAGGTTACGCCGCGCGACCAGGTGATTGAAGTGTTCGAGTCCCGCGGGGAGGAGTACAAGCTGCGTCTGGTTGAGGACATGCCGGACGAGCAGGCGATGGGTCTGTACTACCACGAAGAATATGTCGACATGTGCCGCGGTCCGCACGTACCCAATACGCGCTTTCTGAAAGCTTTCAAGTTGACGCGTATTTCTGGCGCCTACTGGCGCGGTGACGCCAAGAACGAACAGCTCCAGCGTATTTACGGCACTGCCTGGGCAGACAAGAAGCAGCTTGCGGCCTATATCCAGAGAATGGAAGAAGCCGAAAAACGCGACCATCGCAAGATCGGCAAGCGTCTGGGCTTGTTCCATACCCAGGAAGAAGCACCGGGCATGGTGTTTTGGCACCCGAATGGCTGGACTGTTTATCAGGTCCTTGAGCAGTACATGCGACAGGTACAGCGTGGGGCTTCCTATAAGGAAATCCGCACGCCGCAAGTGGTTGACCGCGTCCTCTGGGAGCGCTCCGGTCACTGGGAACATTACTCGGCGGCGATGTTTACCACTGAGTCCGAAAGTCGCGACTACGCGATCAAGCCGATGAACTGCCCGTGCCATATCCAGGTCTTCAATCAGGGCCTGAAAAGCTACCGCGAGCTGCCATTACGCCTTGCAGAATTTGGCTCCTGTCACCGTAACGAGCCTTCGGGTTCGCTACACGGCCTGATGCGCGTGCGTGGTTTTACCCAGGATGACGCTCACATCTTCTGTACCGATGAGCAGGTGAAAGCCGAAGCCGCTGACTTCATCGCGCTGACACTCCAGGTGTACCGCGACTTCGGTTTCGATGATGTCGAGCTGAAGCTGTCTACCCGCCCGGAAAGCCGTGTCGGTGATGATGCGCTGTGGGATCAGGCTGAAAAAGGCCTGGAAGATGCCTTGAACGAAGCAGGTCTGGACTGGGAGCTGCAGCCAGGCGAGGGCGCGTTCTACGGTCCGAAGATCGAATTCTCCCTGCGTGATTGCATCGGCCGTGTCTGGCAGTGCGGTACCTTGCAGCTTGATTTCATGCTTCCGGGCCGGCTGGGCGCGCAGTATGTAGCTGAAGATGGCTCGCGCAAAACGCCGGTCATGTTGCACCGTGCAATTCTGGGTTCTTTCGAGCGTTTTATCGGCATTCTCATTGAACATTACGCAGGCGATTTTCCGGCATGGCTGGCTCCGACTCAGGCTGCGGTTCTGAATATCACCGATAATCAGGCTGAATTCTGCTCCGAAGTGGAGAAAAAGCTGAATGAAATGGGATATCGGGCCGTAGCGGACTTGAGAAACGAGAAGATCGGCTTTAAAATCCGGGAGCATACTTTGCACAAGACTCCTTACCTGCTGGTAGTAGGCGATAGGGAAGTCGAATCGCACACTGTGGCCGTGCGCACGCGGGAGGGTAAAGATCTGGGTTCCATGACTGTTGCCGAGTTCTCCGAGTTCCTGTCCCGTGCCGTTGCACAGCGAGGCCGCCCGAATTCGGAGCTATAAAGATTAAACGCGAGATGAGACAAGACAAAAGAGCCGCACAACGCCCGCCGATCAACGAAAACATCACGGCGCGCGAAGTGCGCCTGATTGGCGCAGAAGGTGAACAAATCGGTATCGTGTCCATTCAGGAAGCCATGGCCGCCGCAGAGGAGGTCAAGCTCGACCTGGTTGAAATCTCCCCCGACGCAGAGCCGCCAGTTTGTCGACTCATGGATTACGGCAAGCACATCTTTGAGAAGAAGAAACAGCAGGCTGTTGCACGGAAGAATCAGAAGCAGATTCAGATCAAAGAAATCAAATTTCGTCCAGGGACGGAAGAGGGAGACTATAAGGTCAAGTTGAAAAACCTGATACGTTTCCTGAGTGACGGGGATAAAGCCAAGGTTTCATTGCGATTCCGCGGCCGCGAAATGGCCCATCAGGAGCTGGGGATGGAACTGTTGAAACGGGTCGAACAGGACCTGCTTGAATACGGTACCGTCGAACAGCACCCGAAAATGGAAGGTCGTCAGCTGATGATGGTCATCGCTCCCAAGAAGAAAAAGTAATCTCCAGGGCAACGCCAGGCCTTGCGATTATCTTTATTAACGCTCTAAGCGGAGAAACGAACATGGCAAAGATGAAAACCAAAAGTGGTGCTGCGAAGCGCTTCAAGAAGACCGGAAGCGGCCTCAAGCACAAGCACGCATTCAAGAGCCACATCCTGACCAAGATGAGCACGAAGCGTAAGCGTCAGCTGCGTGGCACATCTCAGCTCAACGCTGCTGATGTCCAGAAAGTTGAACGCATGTTGCGTCTCCGTTAAGTCTAAGGTTAGAGGATCTAAAGAATGGCTCGTGTTAAGCGTGGTGTAATGGCGCGTAAGCGTCACAAGAAAATTCTGAAACTCGCCAAAGGCTACTACGGTGCGCGTTCACGCGTATTCCGTGTTGCCAAGCAGGCGGTCATCAAGGCTGGTCAGTATGCCTATCGTGACCGCAAGCAGCGCAAGCGTCAGTTTCGTGCTCTGTGGATTGCCCGTATCAATGCCGGCGCTCGTCAGAATGGCATGTCCTATAGCCGTCTGATTGCTGGCCTGAAGAAGGCTTCCGTAGAAATCGACCGCAAGGTTCTGGCCGATCTGGCTGTGAACGAAAAAGCGGCGTTTACCGCGATTGTCGAAAAAGCAAAGGCTAGCCTGGCTTAAGCCCTCGTTACGACAATCACCGGAGCCTGGCTCCGGTTGGCAACGTCATTAATAGGGGAAGAGCCTCATCGCTCTTCCCCTATTTTTGTTTCTGGAGTGTGTGAATGGAAAACCTAGACGCCCTGGTCTCCCAAGCCTTGGAGGCTGTTCAGCAAGCCGCTGACGTCAATACGCTGGAACAGATCCGCGTGCAGTATCTTGGCAAGAAGGGCGAGCTCACTCAGGTCATGAAGACGCTGGGCAATATTCCCGCAGAAGAGCGCCCGAAGGTTGGCGCCATGGTCAACGAAGCCAAGGAACGGGTGCAAAGCGAACTGAATGCACGCAAGACCGACATGGAAGCCGCGGCGTTGAATGCGCGTCTGGCTGCTGAACGTGTCGATGTCACGCTGCCGGGCCGTGGCCAGGTTAGCGGCGGTCTGCATCCGGTTACTCGTACAATGGAACGGATCGAAGAGATTTTTGCCCACGTCGGTTATACCGTCGAGGAAGGCCCCGAAGTCGAAGACGACTATCATAACTTCGAGGCGCTCAACATACCCGGTCATCACCCGGCTCGGGCAATGCACGACACCTTTTATTTCAACGCTAATACCTTGCTGCGTACCCATACCTCGCCGGTACAGATACGCACCATGGAAACCCGCAAGCCACCGATCCGGATCGTTTGTCCGGGCCGTGTCTATCGCTGCGACTCGGATCAGACGCATTCGCCTATGTTCCATCAGGTGGAAGGGTTGCTGATTGATGAGGGCGTGAGTTTTGCTGACCTCAAAGGCACTATCGTGCAGTTCCTGCGCGAATTCTTCGAGGCCGATCTGGAGGTGCGTTTCCGGCCGTCATTCTTTCCCTTCACCGAGCCGTCGGCCGAGGTCGATATTCGCCGTGTAGTGATGAAAAACGGCGAAGAGAGGGCCGATTGGCTCGAAGTGCTTGGTTGCGGCATGGTGCATCCGAATGTTCTGCGGATGTCGGGTATCGATCCTGAGAAATACCAGGGCTTCGCCTTCGGCATGGGTGTAGAGCGCCTGGCAATGCTGCGCTATGGGGTGGGTGATCTGCGGATCTTCTTTGATAACGATCTGCGTTTCCTCGAGCAGTTTCGCTGATAGCCGCCACCCAAACTCTTTGAAAGCAGGAATAGATAATGAAATTCAGTGAACAGTGGTTGCGTACCTGGGTTAATCCGCAGGTTAGCCGCGACGAACTGGTAGCCCGCCTGTCGATGGCCGGGCTTGAAGTCGACAGCGTAACGCCAGCCGCCGGCGAATTCAGCGGTGTTGTGGTGGGCGAGATCATCAGCGCCGAACAGCATCCGGACGCCGATAAGCTGCGTGTGTGCAGCGTTAGCAGCGGCAATGAGCAGTTCCAGGTGGTGTGCGGTGCGCCCAACGCGCGCCCCGGCATCAAGATTCCGTTCGCCATGGTCGGCGCCAAACTGGGTGTAGACTTCAAGATCAAAAAGGCCAAGCTGCGTGGCGTCGAATCCCACGGCATGCTCTGTTCTGCGGCTGAACTGAATCTGTCCGATGATCACGATGGATTGTACGAACTGCCCGCTGACGCAACGGTCGGCCAGGACCTGCGCGAATATCTGGGGTTGGACGACGCGATTATCGAAGTCGATTTGACACCGAACCGCGGTGATTGCCTGTCCATTGCAGGTTTGGCTCGTGAAGTTGCCGCCAACTATGGCGAGCAGGTGAGCCGCCCGCAGGTCGAAGCGATCGCCCCTGTACACGACGAAACCCGCCCCGTAGAGCTGCTCGCAAGCGAGGCATGCCCGCGCTATCTGGGCCGCGTAGTGCGCAATGTCGACCTGTCGCGTCCGAGCCCGTTATGGATGGTTGAGCGTCTGCGTCGCAGCGACATTCGCAGCATCGATGCAGTCGTGGATATCACCAACTATGTCATGCTCGAGCTGGGCCAGCCGCTGCATGCCTTCGACCTGGCAGAAATTCGCGGCGGCATCCGGGTTCGCATGGCAGATGAGGGCGAGAAGCTTGTGCTGCTCGACGGCCAGGAGATTGCACTGCGCGCCGACACGCTGGTTATCGCTGACCACGAACGGCCACTGGCTATGGCCGGCATCATGGGTGGTGAGCACAGCGGCGTCGGTGAGACAACCACTGATCTATTCCTTGAAAGTGCGTTCTTCGACACCATCGCTATCGCCGGCAAGGCACGCGGGTATGGTCTGCATACCGATTCATCGCATCGTTTCGAACGCGGCGTTGACTGGCGCTTGCAGCGTGAAGCCATCGAGCGCGCCACCGCGTTGATCCTTGAGATTGTCGGCGGTGAGCCGGGTCCGATTGTCGAAGCCGTAAATGAAAATGCCCTGCCCAAGCTCAGCCAGATCACACTGCGCAATGAACGCATCACGCAGATGCTGGGTATGGAGCTGCCTGCGGACGATGTCGAGTCCTACCTGGGTGGTCTGGGTCTCGGCGTCAAAGCCAGCGGAACCGGTGAGTGGCAGGTTGACGTCCCCAGTTATCGCTTCGATATCTCGATCGAGGTTGATCTGATCGAAGAGCTGGCGCGCCTGTACGGCTATAACCGTTTGCCTGCTACCGCACCCACTGCCTCACTGAACCTGGCAGCCAAGTCGGAATCCAGAGGCGAGCTGCCAGCGTTGCGTCGTCTGCTGGTCGCGCGCGGCTATCACGAAGCCATCACTTACAGCTTCATCGAGCCGGGCCTGAACAAGCTGTTTGACCCTGAGATTGAACCTCTTGCGCTGGCCAACCCGATTTCGGCTGATATGGCAGTAATGCGTACATCGCTGTGGCCAGGCCTTTGCAAAGCTGTGGAATACAACCTCAACCGTCAGCAGTCGCGCGTGCGTCTGTTTGAAAGTGGTCAACGCTTCCTGCCCCAGACCGATGGTTCACTGTTACAGCAGCCAGTGCTTGCCGGTATCGCCTGTGGCGCTCGGCAGCCTGAAGGCTGGGCCAACGGTAATGACAAACTGGATTTTCATGACGTCAAAGGTGATGTCGAGTCGATTCTGGGACAGGGCGGCTGCGGTTCGGCCTTTCGATTCGAGCCAGCGGAGCATCCAGCTTTGCACCCGGGTCAGACTGCGAAGATTACCCGTGATGGCCAAACGGTCGGTTGGCTGGGTGCTCTGCATCCATTGTTGGTTGATGAGCTTGATCTGCACGCCCCGGTCTTTGTCTTCGAACTGGAGCTCGCCGGTATCAGCGAAGGACGTTTGCCGGTCTTCGCCGAGCTATCGCGCTTTCCAGAGGTGCGCCGGGATATTGCACTGCTGGTCGATAAGGCTGTGGCGGCGGATGATTTGCTCAACAGGATCCGCGAAGTGGCCGGTCAGCACCTGAAAAACCTCAGACTGTTTGACGTTTACGAAGGTAAGGGCATTGATCCTCATAGCAAAAGCCTGGCCATTGGCTTGACGTTACAACATTCATCGCGCACTCTTACCGATGATGAGGTGAACGCTGTCATGGACGAGGTGCTCGAGTCCCTGGAGCAAGGAATCAACGCCACACTAAGGAAATAGCCTATGACGGCTCTGACAAAAGCGGAAATGGCAGAACGTCTTCACGAAGAACTTGGCTTCAACAAGCGTGAAGCCAAGGAACTGGTGGAGCTGTTTTTCGAAGAGATTCGCAACGCTCTTGAGAGCAACGAGCAGGTCAAACTGTCCGGATTCGGTAATTTTGACCTGCGCGACAAGCGTCAGAGACCTGGGCGAAACCCGAAAACAGGTGAAGAGATTCCTATAACTGCCCGTCGTGTGGTGACTTTTCGCCCGGGGCAAAAACTCAAGGCCCGAGTAGAAGCTTATGCTGGAACCCAGCCATAACCAGGAACTGCCAGCCATACCTGGTAAACGCTACTTCACCATTGGCGAAGTGAGCGAGCTTTGCGAAGTCAAACCGCACGTACTGCGGTACTGGGAACAGGAATTTCCGCAGCTCTCTCCGGTCAAGCGTCGGGGTAACCGTCGTTATTACCAGCGGCAGGACGTTCTGATGATTCGACAGATCCGTGCTTTGCTGTACGACCAGGGCTTCACTATCGGCGGCGCCCGCCAGCGCCTGTCCGGTGAAGAGGCCAAGGAAGACGTCACGCACTACAAGCAACTCATCCGCCAGACGATTTCAGAACTGGAAGAGGTGCTGCAGGTGCTCAAGACGCCGTAACATCGGTGGCTACCTGAAGATGAAAAAAACCTTTCTCATTTCAGGTAGTTATTGTATGATGCGACCCGCTTCGACAGACAACGTCGAAGCATCGTCGGGGCGTAGCGCAGCCTGGTAGCGCACTTGCATGGGGTGCAAGGGGTCGAGTGTTCGAATCACTCCGTCCCGACCAATATTGAACAGAAAGGCCGGTCAGAAATGATCGGCCTTTTTTGTTTTCTGATTATGTTCTCTCCGAGTTCGCATTGTCTGCGCCGGCTTCGCAGGCGCGATCCCCGAAAGCGTACTCGTCATCCTGAAGCGTTATCGCTGCCTTCGCTAGTTCAGCTCAGTGGCGCGCCGGAGGCTTCTGGCAATGAACCTCAGCGCGCCAATATCGCTGCGTTCCGTCGGTCAATAGAAGCCGCTTTTTCCCTGAAATTGCTGGTGTTGAACTGGAAATTGATTTGGCGAGCAGGTTCGTCGGCTGCATACTGGCGGCTCAAGGCAACGTCGCCTTAGTGGGGTTCAGCCCCTTGCGAGAGGTATAGGAATGGTAAAAGCGCGCCCGATTGTCTCGTCTGGTAATACCGGGCTGGACTCAGTTCTTAACGGTGGATTGCCATGCAATCGGCTTTACCTTCTGGAGGGGACGCCCGGCTCGGGTAAGACAACGCTGGGCCTTCAGTTTCTGCTTGCAGGCGTGGCCGCAGGGGAGTCGGTTCTGTATATCACGCTCTCTGAGACTGCCGAAGAGCTGGAGAGTGTCGCTCACTCGCACGGTTGGTCGCTGGATGGGATCAATCTATTCGAGTTTGCGTCTACCGCGGAAGTGCTGGGTGAGAGCTACGAGCAATCGATTCTGCATCCCTGGGAAGCCGAACTGGGTAACACCATCAAGCTGATCCAGGACCGCGTGGACGCGTTGCAACCCAAAAGGCTTGTCTTCGACAGTCTCTCCGAGATGCGGCTGCTCGCGCAGGATCCGTTGCGCTATCGGCGCCAGGTGCTTGCGCTGAAGCAGTACTTCGCGGGCCGCGATATTACCGTACTGTTATTGGACGATATGGTCGGCTCAGGCGGCGAATGTGATAACCATCTGCACAGTCTGTGTCATGGGGTGATTACCCTGGCGCGACTCACTTTGGATTTTGGCGCCGCAAGGCGGCGATTACAGGTCCAGAAACTCCGCGGCGTCGATTTTGTTGCGGGCTACCATGATTTCGAAATCCGCAAGGGCGGGCTCGAGGTATATCCCCGCCTGATAGCCTCCAGTCATCATGTCCAGTTCACCGGCGAAGCGGCAAAAAGCGGCATCGATGAACTGGACGATTTGCTCGCCGGCGGGCCGCTGAGAGGTACGAGCACGTTGATCACTGGCCCGGCGGGCGCGGGCAAGACCACATTGGCGTTGGTGTATCTTGCGGCCGCCTGTAGCCGGGGCGAGAGATGCGCGATCTATCAGTTCGACGAGCGGGTTGCTACGCTGATCAGTCGAGCGGACAGCATGGGGTTGGGGTTCAGCCAGTATATTGCGGACGGTCTATTGTTAATCCAGCAGATTAATCCTGCGGCAATTTCTCCTGGTGAGTTCGCTTGGCGGGTGCGCACCGAAGTGGAGGAACGAGGCTGCAGAATGATTGTGGTTGATAGCCTCAACGGATACATGGCTGCGATGCCGCAGGAAAAACAGCTGGTCCTGCAGATGCATGAGCTGCTGTCGTATCTGAGTCAACTGGGCGTAGTGACCTTTCTGATCAATCCCCAGCATGGGCTCGTCGGGTCGATGGCTAGCAATCTGAATATTTCCTACGTGTCTGATTTGGTGATCCTGATTCGTTTCTTCGAAGCACAGGGGCGATTGCGCAAAGCGGTCTCGGTGTTGAAGCATCGCGGCGGTGCACACGAGGACGCTATTCGTGAGCTCCGGATCGATTCCAAAGGCGTGCGGGTTGGCGAGCCGCTGGTAAATTTCCGCGGTGTGTTAACCGGTACGCCAGAGTATTTCGGAGCAGATCGGCCCCTTATGGAAGAACGCCAGCGTGATGACTGAGCGACAGTCTGGAAACAGGACATTATCGATCGTTGCGCCGTTCAAGGCTGACACCCTGAGTTTGAGCAAACTGTTCGGCGAGAAATATTCCGTTTCGGTTCACCAGAACCTTACCGAGCTGTCTTCGGCGTTAGGCGCCGAGACGGGCCTGGTCATTCTGACTGAAGAAGCGCTTCTGGGGAGCGTTGCAGCGCTTGACGAGGCGTTGAGTGAGCAACCGAGCTGGTCAGATATTCCGATCATTCTGCTGGCGTCGAACAATGGTCGGTCCGGGCGTGACACAGAAATAGCGCGCCGGCGGTTGCCGGCCTCGGCAGGCTACGTAATCGTGCTCGAACGTCCCCTCAGCTCCGCGTCACTGATCAGCGCAGTTGACGCCGCATGGGGTTCGCGCGAACGCCAGTTTGATATGCGCGACCGACTTGCCGAACTGGCTGAAGAACGAGGTCGTCTGCAGATTCTCTTGGAGAACGTACCGGTTGGTATTTGCTTCATGGATGCTGCAGGCCGCGCAATAATCAGCAACCCGCTGTTTCGGGAGTATCTTCCGGAGGGCGTTATTCCCTCCCGGGAACCCGATATCGCTGCACGTTGGGTCGCCTCTGACGCGGCGGGCAGACAGCTCGAACCGAACATGTATCCCGGCGCCAGGGCGCTGAGAGGCGAGCCTGTCAACGGAATCGATTTCTGCCATTTGCGTGATGATGATCGCGAGTCCTGGATGCGAGTCAGCGCTGTACCCCTGTACGACGACGCTAGGGAGATTATCGGTGCCGCGTCGGTCATCCTCGATATAAGCGAGGAGAAACAGGCAGAACTGTCGTTGAGACGCTTTAACGAAGAATTGGAAGTTCAGGTGCAGGCACGCACCCGGGAATTGAATGCCGCAATAGAGCGCCTGCGCACCGAAAGCGACGAAAGAGCACGCGCCGAAGAACAGCTCAGGCATTCGCTGAAAATGGAAGCAGTAGGCCAATTGACCGGTGGGATCGCGCACGATTTCAACAACATGCTGACTGGCGTCATCAGCGCGCTGGATCTGATCAAGATGCGTATTGCTAAGGGGAAGGTTGATGATGTCGCTCGGTTCATGGAAGCCGCGCGTACATCCGCCCAGCGGGCCGCAGGTCTGACCCAGCGCTTGCTGGCCTTTTCCCGGCGGCAGCCGTTGGATGCCAAACCATTGTCGATCAACCAGCTTGTTGCCGCCCTCAAGGACCTGCTTCAACGAACAGTCTCGGAGCGAATATCGCTGAGTCTTGATCTGTGCAGCGAAGACCCCTGGATATGCGCAGACGCCAACCAGCTTGAAAACGCTATCCTGAATCTGGTGATCAATGCACGTGACGCCATGCCCCATGGCGGTGATCTGTCAGTTCGTACCCGGCTCCTGAATAGCGCGGATGCTCCAGATGCGGTTGTTGCGTCGTCGCTGGGACAAGTCTGCATCGATGTCGAGGATACGGGCTATGGCATTCCAGAAAATATGCTCGACAAGGTTATGGAGCCGTTCTTTACCACCAAACCCATAGGGCAGGGCACCGGGCTCGGACTATCGATGGTTTACGGATTCGCCAAGCAAAGTGACGGGCGGCTGAGCATCCGTAGTGTGCCGGATGCTGGCACGACTGTTTCTATTTATCTGCCCGAGCATTCCAGGGTCGCGTCCGCCAGCCGGGTTGTGCCTGAGTCTGCGGCGTCCGGGCGGGGACAGTCGATCCTGCTTGTGGAGGATGATGATTCGGTGCGCCTGATCAACCAGGAAGTCCTGGAAGAACTCGGCTATCAGGTATGTGTAGCCTGTGATGCGGAAGAAGCGCTACGACGCTTTCATACGCTCGAGAAGGTTGATCTCCTGGTCACGGATGTCGGATTGCCCGGTATGAATGGCCGCCAGCTGGCTGAGGTGATCCAGCAGTTACAGCCGCGGTTACCCGTGTTGTTTCTGACGGGCTACGCGGAAAGCGCGATGGCCCAGGGCGACTTCCTTGGCGCGCACATGCAGCTATTGACCAAGCCTTTGACGCTGGATGTGCTGGCAAGCCGGGTGGCGAGCATGCTTGCCAGTGACACGATCACTAGCGAAATCGAGCTGTAGTGCTGCGGTCAACCCGCCCGGTAATTGCGGGCGGGTAATGCCTCGTCTTGTCAGTTTTACCGATCACGCTTAGGACGCTTAGTAGGATAGAAACCCTTAGCTTCTTCCGGGCGATTGGAACAACACTCTGCCCAAAGATCTTGCTTTGGCAAGTTGGCGTTCTGGTCCGGCGTAGCGGCTGGTTAGCGCTTGCCGTTCGGCTTTCCGCAAAGCAACCCCTGTCGTTGCCAGCCAATGGAATCGTTACTGCCAGCGCGAAATGGAGCGCCGGACATCAACATGCTCGTGGCAGATCAGGTCAAGCAGTACCTCTGCGGCACCGTCGCTTGCTTGAGCTCAATCAGGGCGGCTCTGTTAATGCTTTGCCGCGGCTTGGCTATCAGATTCATTGAGTTACAATGCCGGCGCGCCCGAAGGCGCGCATGTACGTGCGCATCGAGCGCCTCCTGACACCCACGATGTAGACACATGACGAAACCACATTCAGATCTAAAATACCGAGCCGATATTGACGGCTTGCGGGCCGTCGCCGTATTGGCTGTCGTACTTTTTCACGCCTTCCCCGTGCTCTTGCCTGGCGGGTTCATTGGTGTCGATATCTTCTTCGTCATTTCTGGGTATCTGATTTCAACCATCGTCTTCAAGGCGCTGCAGAGAGAACGATTCAGCTACGCAGATTTCTACGCGCGCCGGATACGGCGTATCTTCCCGCCGCTGATCCTCATGATTGCCACCACGCTTGTGCTTGGGTGGCATGCGTTATTGCCTGTCGAGTATGCGCAACTGGCCAAGCATTCGCTTGGTGGTTTCGGTTTTGTCGCGAACATTCTGCTGTGGCAGGAGAGCGGGTACTTTGATACGGCTGCGGAATTCAAGCCGTTGTTGCATCTGTGGTCGCTCGGTGTCGAGGAGCAGTTTTACCTGTTCTGGCCGGTGCTTGCGGTAGTCGCGTGGCGACTCAAGTGTGTGGGCTGGTTTCTTGCAATCTCGATTGCAGGCTCGTTTTTGATCAACGTGCTTACAGTGGCGTCGAGCCCTGCTGCGGCGTACTTTCTGTTACCTGCGAGGGCGTGGGAGCTGCTCGCCGGCGCAGCACTGGCCTGGGTCCAGTTTCGGCACCCGGCGCGGTTACAGGTTTCGTCGCATAGTGCCTTATTGCTGGCAGCGTTGGGCATCACTCTTATCAGCGCGGGCTTGGCGCTTATTGACCAACACAACGCATTCCCGGGTTGGTGGGCGCTTTTGCCTGTGGGCGGTGCCGTCAGTCTGATCGCAGCCGGACCCGCTAATCCGATCAACCGCTACCTGCTATCCAACAGGGTAATGGTTAGCGTCGGGCTAATCAGCTTTGCTCTGTATCTTTGGCACTGGCCTCTGTTGTCGCTGCTTCGCATCGTCAAGGGTACAGATGTCACCGCCTCTATGGTCGTTAGTGCAGTGGCAATAGCATTCTTGCTGTCCTGGCTCAGTTATCGCTTTATCGAAACACCCGTCCGGTCGCGTAAAGGATGGGTGCCGGTGGCCAGTCTTGTCACGCTATGCGTTGTGCTTATGGGGGCGTCTTCCAATATCTTTGTACGTGACGGTTTGAGCTTCCGGCTGAAAGACGCGCAGACAAAGATCGAATCGCGTGCGCTTGAGTGGCCCGATAGTCTGAACCGCGGCGATGAGTGTAAGGGAATGCTCTCCGACGATATCGATCTGGACTGCCTTGTCGCTGACCCCGATCGGCGACCGACTGCAATCATTCTTGGCGATAGCCACGCCAATCACTATTACTGGGGGATGGCGGAACAGCTAGCGCCGCTCGGAGTGAATCTGATGCAACTGGCAGAGGGCGGGTGTATGCCGTTGTACGGCGTCGCTGTCAGCGATGAAGGCGTGCTTGATGACTGCCGGCAGCCCATGGGTGCGGCGCTCGATCACGCAATCTCGGACGACGCGATCGAGACTATCTTTCTCGGTGGACGATGGATGAGTTACATCTCCGGTCGGGAGCTCAAGGATGGACCGGATTATGTGTCCGATGAAACCCTGCAGCTTCCCGATGACCCAGAGGCACAGGGGCTGGATCGTGAAGCTGTATTCAGCAAAGCCATGAGCGCTACGCTGGACCGGCTGGTCGCATCGGGTAAACAGGTTGTGTTCATGCATGCAGTGCCCGAACTGCCGTTCCACACTCGCGAGTGCATCAGCTGGAGCCCCAACCGCTTCGTCAGCCGCGTTCCAAGGACCACCTGCGCGGTTGATTACGACGTGATTCGCGAGAGGGCTGAGGAGTACCGGCCTTTACTGAACGGGCTACTGTCCCGATATCCGACTCTGCGTATATTTGATCCCACGCCTTTGCTATGCGATCGCACGCAGTGCACTGCGCGGGCGGACGGGATCCTGCTTTACCGCGATGACGATCATCTCTCGCTGGATGGGACACGCTGGCTCGGTAAAGAGGGTGCCGAAGAGCTTAAGGCTGTCTTGGCAGAGCACGCTACTGAGAGTCTTTCTGCCGCGCGCTGAGCCTAATATGTCTCAAGCAGTGGCCTCATAGTGGCATTCCGGCCGCTATCAGCGCACAATTCGCGTCAACAGAATTGCAGTTTGGAGTCTTTACCATGCAGGGCCATCAGGATGTCATTAGCTGTCTCATCGAGTTGCTGCGTGGGGAGCTCGGCGCACGCGATCAGTATTTTCTGCACTCGCGTCTGTATGAGGACATGGGGTACAGCAAGCTGTACGAGCGTATCAATCATGAGATGGAAGAGGAAACCGAACACGCCGATGCGATTCTGAAGCGCATCCTGTTTCTTCAGGGCAAGCCGGATATGACGCCGACGGCGATCCACCCGGGCTTTACCGTTCCCGACATGCTGGCTGCTGATCTCAGGTTGGAATACGAGGTACGGGCCAATCTCGTCAACGCGATCGCTCTGTGTGAGAAGCATCGCGACTACGGCACTCGCGATATTCTCATAGTCCAGCTCAAGGATACCGAAGAAGACCATGCCTACTGGCTTGAGCAGCAGTTGCGGTTGATCAAGTTGATTGGCCTGGAAAACTATCTACAGGCGCAGATGTAAGTCATCGGGCCTGTGCCATTCGGCATTGGGCTGGGCGGCGAGCACCGTACAGCCCGATGTTCTTCAATGTGAATCTCCCATCCTGTCCAGCGCTGCAATGCGCCGCGCTTCGTTTTCGTTGAATAGCCGGTCTCGTAGGCGAGCAAGTGTTGCGTCACGCTCCTCCTCACTTAGCCGATCGGCCTCCAGCATTGCGTCACGTTCGCGTTGATAGTCCTTAACACGTTCAGCCCAGTCAGCTCTGACCTGATCGAGTTCGGCGAGGCGCTGCGCCGCTTCATATCCCACCTGCTGTTCACGCATCTGCTGGATGGCGTTCAGGGAGGCTCCCGCTGAGCGAAGGCTTGCGGTTTCCTGATGCAAGCGGGTGACGGCTGTAGCCTGACGCCGTGATTCCTGTAGGTGCGGGGGCAGGTTTTCTTCGAGTTCTGCGTACAGCGCTTCGCGTTCGGCCTGGTTGAGTTGAGTGTCGGTGGCGATACGTCTCTGCGCCAGGATTATCTGCTCCAGTGCTTCCTCATCACCGAAGAATGCAGCAGCCAGCGTTGTACCCAGCAGGCTGCGCCGCAGGCCGAACAGTACGTCAAAGGTGCGCTCCAGATCCTCCGCTTCGTAGCTGTTCAGCTCGACCAGCTCGGCCTCCCGCAGGTATTCGACGTATTGATCAAATGCCTGCAGCGCTTGTTCGCGGGGTGGCGGCTCAATAGCTGCCGATTGCATGTGTTGGTTCAGTGCTTCGCGCGCTGCGTGTATACGTTCCGACGATCCCGCCATTCCAAGGAAGTGGTCGAACAGATGCCGCAGTTGCAGGTTGTATTGCAGGCCGCCGTCTGGATACAAGGTAATGCCATTGATCACGTCGACACCTTCGAGCAACGCTGCGCCAGGAAGCGCATCAGGCGAGGGTGTTAGCTGCTTATGAGCGAGGGGAGGGACGTCAGCCGCCTGCGTATTGTCCGGTGCGGAGGGTCTTGTTGTCTCCGTCCCGGATAGCTTCCAGCTTCCCACAGCCACAACCAGGGCGACAGCGCTGGCCGCAGTCAGCGTCAGAATGATTCTGTTGCTCATGATTGAATCTCCGAGAAGGGCACCGTTGCCGGTGCCCGGCATTTCAAAGACCTGCGTTGCGCAGACGGTTTGCGTGCTGACGCCAAACGGTCAGCGGATGCGGTAAGCTCAGCCCGACCAGTCCCGCAACCTGGTTATTCACATCCAGGTGGTTCATCGGGTAATTGACGCTGATAATCTGCCCGAGCTTCTGACTGCACACAGAAACCACACCGTCGCTGGGCTCACCGAACCACTGGCCAGTGACCAGCAGCATGCTGTCGGTGAGATCCAGCGCATTGGTCAGCAATCGATCTCCGCCCCAGGAGTAATAACGCACTCCGTCAACCTCATGGGCACCGTCATCAGCGCAGTAGCGGGAGGGCACTCCAGCGGGAAAGTCGCGATTGAATACCAGTGCGCCCGCCGTGGACATTTGCCTCGCGGCAGCTTGTGCGTCCTGCTTGTAACCGCCACCTGACAACGCATCGATGATCGAAGAAAACGCGTTGACCAAAGCCATGGTTGCGCGGCTGGAACCCAGCACGTCAGCCATGGCGCTACCCCAGTTAACGCCGCCCGCAGAGGTTACCGAGGCGACCAGTTCCGGACGAACACCGGCAACATAGCGCGCGGTCATGGAGCCGTGACTATGACCGATCAGGTTGACCTTTTCCGCGCCAGTGACGGCGAGAATGTCTTCAACTTGTTCGAGCAGCTGCTCGCCACGGGTTTCTGTGCTATTGGAAGCTGCGACCTGAACTACGTGCACTGACGCGCCATAGCGCTCGAGCGTCTCGGGTATTCCATTGAAATACTGGATAAGAGGACCGATGTTGTCGTAACCCGCCAGACCATGAACCAGTACCAGGGGATAGCGTGTTTCGGTGTAACCCCGGGATTCTGTCTGCGCTGTTGCCGGAAGGGACGTCACCGCCGCCAGAGTGAGCGCGACCAGTCCAGGTACCAACCCGGTTTTTGTTTTCGCTTGCATTGGATGTCTCCTGCTGAGGCTCCGGCGCGTGCGGAAGGAGCCATGCAGTCTCCTCCAAGTCGGGCGAAGCATTATTGTTGTGATCTACGACCAGAACTGCAGATATAGGCCGAGCGCCTTGTTCTACGCGGTTGTAGTCTTCAGGCAGAACAGGCGCCGGAGTCGATAATTGACCCGATGCATTGCCAAGGATTGTATGCACTTGCGCTGAACAATGGATTCGGTCATGGCAATGCGGGGAATGAGACGTGCGTCACATACATCAGGGGTTGAGCGCGCTGGACCCACAAGACATTCGCCCGTTCGGGCATCTCGCGCACATCCTGAAGGATCAGTTGTACTGGCTTGAACGCGGTCATTTGTTTACCAGCCCGTGCGTGTCTGTCGGCATCACCCAACGTTTCTACGTCATGCTCCTGATGACAGCCTGTGGGACGCCCTTTCGATTGAAGTGTGGGGAGTTTGACCAAACCGTGCAGGCGGTTGCGATCGCGCCCGGGGAATTGCGCAGTGTGCATGCGCCGGGGATCAAGTTGGTGAGCGTGCATCTGAATCCTCTGCACGACGCCTTTCCGGCTTTTGCATCGCTGCACGCGAGCGGACCGCTGCCGCTGGACCGTGACGCTTTTGTACATCTGGACGCGACGATGGATGCGGCCTACCTTGGCGAACTTTCTGCTGAAACGGCAACACAATTGCATGACGAAATGGCTTCGATTGCTGCGCAATTGATGCCGGCAGCCAAGAAGCTGGATGCCCGGATCAACAGCGCCATGGTCATGCTCAGAGAGGAGGGCGATATTGCCCTGGATGAGCTGAGCAGCCGGCTTGGCCTTTCATACCATTGGATGTCCCGCCTGTTTTCGGACACGGTTGGTCTGCCGCTGCGGACCTACTGTCACTGGCTCAAGCTCCACCGCGCGACGCAGCTACTACTGAATTCCCCTGCCTTGGTTGAACAGGTGCACCGTCATGGTTACCTGGGAGCCGGAGGCGGGCCTACGGTGTCACTGACCGAACTGGCACATGACGCAGGTTTTACCGACTCCGCGCATATGGCGCATACCATCAGCGAATTATGCGGCGGGCCACTCTCACACTTCCTGTTCAGCGGTAATGTGCGCTTGCATCTGCCTGGCAAGCCGTGCAGTGCGATCAATAATGTGAATGGCTATTCATAGTCCAGGCGCCTGAGTCTCGTCCGCGGCTTTAGTTGTCTCGCGCACCGCCATTTCAGACTTGCGGCCAGGGCTGCAAGCTCGCACTGAAGCCACGGCACGACCATCAATGCGTGAGCCGAACGCCAGCCAAATAAAATTACCACCGAGCCATTATCGCTGACCGTCTCCCTTGCACCCCATGCCTCATCTTTAGACACCCCCACAATCGTACGGATTCCAGCCCTGGCGAGCACACAAAGCGCACCTATTCTCTCTATCGAGTTGCCGTGGCCGAGCCGTAGGCGGGGAGCGTTTCATCCTTGCTCGCAAGCCGCGCTACTACTCTACAAAAACAATAATTGGAGGTATGTATGCACCACTTCAGGGTACCCAGGTCTACTCGTCAGGCATTGTTTGCCGTCTCCTTATTGCCATTTGTATTGCCCTTGGCAGGTTGTCTTGACGGCTCATCAGATTCTGATGACGACGAAGATGTGACCAACCGTACCGGCGTCTTTGTTGACAGTGCCGTAGCCGGGCTGGATTACAGCGGCGAAACGACCGGCGAAGGTATGACCAACCAGCGGGGAGAGTTTTCCTTCGTGGACGGGGAAATATTGACCTTTTCAATAGGCGACCTCGAGCTGGGCTCGGCGACGGGAAGCGATGTCCTGACGCCACTCAGCATCGTCGAAGGCGCAACGGCTGCCGAGGATCAGCGTGTGACCAATATGCTGGTTTTGCTGCAGTCACTGGACGCTGACGGCAATCTCAATAATGGCATCGAGCTCAGCGAGCCCATCAGGGGGGAGGTCTCGTTGAGTGCTGGCAACATTCAATTGGATCAATCTCCGGAAGACTTCAGCGCTGCGCTGGCTCCGATACTGGCCCGGCTCGAAGCCGCCGGCGTGTTTTCGGATACTGACCCGCGGCCGCGCAAGGCGGCGTCCATGGCTGACGCGCTAGAGCATTTTGCGCGTTCAACCAGCCCGCGGAAGATAGTCGAAACAACCAGCGGGCAATTGCGTGGCTTCGAGGCTGACGAATCGGCCTGGCAATTTCTCGGCGTGCCCTATGCGCAGCCACCTCTGGGCGATTTGCGCTGGAAAGCTCCGCAGCCCGTTATTGGCTGGGAGGGAGTCCGCGAGGCGGTCAGCTGGAGCGATCAGGCGGCACAAAATCCCGGCCTGGAGCGTTTCGGGGAAGGCGGTATGAGCGAAGACTCGCTATACCTGAACATTACCGCCCCGAAGGAAGCCAATGGCCTTCCGGTTATGGTCTGGTTTCATGGCGGCGGGTTTACCTCGTTAACCAGTAACACCAAGCCGTTTAACAATCCCTTGGCTGTCGCCAGCAAGGGTGTGGTTCAGGTGTCAGTCAATCAGCGGCTCGGGCCATTTGGGTATATCGCGCACCCGGAACTCAGCGCCGAAAGCGGTTACGGCGGGTCCGGCAATTACGGACAGATGGACCTGATCATGGCGCTGGAGTGGGTGCAGGATAATATCGCTGCATTTGGAGGCGATCCATCCAACGTGACGATTTTCGGAGAGTCCGGAGGAGGGCGCAAGGTGCTTTCGCTGATGGCGTCGCCTAAGGCTGCCGGCTTGTTTCATAAGGCGATCAGCCAGAGCGGCACACTGATACCCGACACTCGCAGTCTGGATGCGGCAGAAGCCATTGGCACTCGATTACAAACCCAGCTGGACGCAGCGTCGCTGGAGGAAATGCGCTCTCGCAGTTGGCTGGAAGTGGTTGAAGCTGCGGCAAATCTTATTCCTTATACCAACGTTGATAATCACTACCTGCCGACCAGCGAGCGTGTCAGCTTCGAGACTGACATGGATAATGATGTTCCCTTCATGTTCACCATCAATACGAACGACACGCCGGATCCTACCAATACGGTGATAGAGGTATTCCCGTGGATGGCCCCGCTCAACAGTGAACCAACCTACGCCACGCTGTTCTCTCATCAACCGGCTGGCTGGAAGGCGCGCGGGGTGCAGGCCTATCACGGAGCGGAACTGGCCTATATGTTCAACATGCCTGAAAGCGTGATTACTCATTATCTGCTTGGTCTGGTTATAGACCCGGCGACGGGCGAGTCATTGGTGATTGGAGATCTCAACGGTAATGGTGTGCCGGGATCGAAAGGCGACCCTGCGGATATCTTTGCGTCAGCCGGATTTGACGAAACGGATGCCCAGGTTATCGACCGGATGCTCACCATCTGGACGAATTTTGCCAAGACGGGTAATCCGGGCATTCCGGGCGAGTTGGATTTTCCGGAGTATGACGCCCAGACCCAGCAGTATGTCGAGCTGAGCGATGCAGCCGAGGTGAAGTCCGGTATCGGCGAGGTGTTTGCAGACTGATCGTTAAGACCGAGCGTTAGATCCTGGAGGGCGCACTGTTTCCCTGGACGGGCAGGTGGTGCGCTCTCCCGGCTCGCGTTTCGTAAGCGCAGCCATACCGGCGCTTGAATGTTAGTTAACAGCCCAGCCATCTTCGCAGAGTGCGAGTAGCCGCCGACGTCTCGGCAGGTATTCTTCAAAGGTCGCATCAAATGCCTCTTGGCCGCTATCAAGCCCAAGCCTCGAAGCAATGCTGTGGAGTCTGTGTTTCTCCGATTCGGACGATTGCTCTGATGAGTCGCCAGCCCGGCTGAATTGAACGAAGTTGTCGATGCTGCTGCGCAATTCCTTGGTGATGCCTTTGAGCGTCCCGGAGTCGTCAAGGCTGAGAAGAAACACTGTGTCAGCAAGCAGTAGTATCCCCGTGCTGAATACCGTCACTTACTGATCACAAAGGGTTACGCCAGCAATCAGGGTGGCCAATAAAACGAGTGCGATTTCCACAGTTACCTGTCTTATAAGGGGCTCTTTTTGTGACTACACGGGCGGCACTGCGTTCGGTATGTTGTGTACCGGAGCTTGTTCCCGATTAAAGCCCGCTGCTCACCGGAATTGAACCTGCTTCGCTCGAGTCCTGTCCCAAGCTATGTGTCAGTTACTGGCCCCCTTCCCGAAAGAGGAGTATCTCAATGACCAACAGCATGTATGAAGCTTGTATTCAGGCGTGCCTGAAGTGCGCGGTTGCCTGTGACACCTGCGCTGCGTCCTGCCTGCGTGAAGACGACGTGAAGATGATGGCGCGGTGTATCCAGACCGATATGGACTGTGCTGACGTCTGCCGTACTGCAGCAGCGCTCATGGCACGGGATAGCGAATTTGCGAAGGCTTTCTGCAGGGTTTGCGCGCAGGTATGCCGCGCCTGTGGCGAGGAGTGCAGGAAGCACGAGGCGGATCATTGCCAGCGCTGCGCTGACGCCTGCATGGCGTGCGCAGAGGAGTGTGAGCGCATGGCGGCATAGGCGCGCTCGATAAGGCGAAACAGCCCGGGCCGGCTGTTTCGCCTGTATGTCACATTGTTTCCCGGTATGTTTCCCGGATGTTCCAACTGAGACGGCCCCGAATTGCAGGGTTCACAGATGAGTCATAAATCTCGGTACTCGTACCGGGGTAACGGAACGGATCGAAGCAACTGAGCGTCACAAGCGCATCGTTCGATATTTTTCGGCGCCGAAAGTTGATTCTCTGAGAGCCGCTCTGTTATGAAGAACCTCCGTTTTTGTCTCGCTTTTTCCTGTCATGAACACCTGGCTGGATGATGCGCAGCCGTACCGAGCACTTTATCGGGTTGGAATGGCTGCGGTTTTCGCTGGGCTTGTACATTGTCATATTTCATACTCTGCACAATTACCCTGAGCAGAAACTTCCGCTGATCAAGCAGCTCAGCGGGGTGGGGTTCTTTGCCACCAGTACCTTCTTCGTTCTGTCCGGATTTCTGCTGGCGCATGTGTATTGTCGTAACGGTCAATTGCGCGAGCCGGCCGGGAGTTTCCTCTTCAAGCGTTTCGCCAATCTGTATCCGTTGCATCTGTTCTCATTGGCGCTGACGGTCATCGTGATCTTTGTTATCAGCCATCTAGCGATACCGCCTGACGATCTCAAAGCCAGTGTGCGTTTCGTGGTGTATGACACTAACGAAGACCTGGCTGGCGCTTCGCGTAGCGTGCTCGAGCATTGGATGAGCGATACAGAGCTGCTGATCAATTCGGCATTGCAGTTACTGATGCTGCAGGCCTGGAATCCTTATTACCTGACGTTCAATCCGCCGCTGTGGTCGATATCCGCGCTGTTTTTCTTCTATATAACGTTCCCGTTTCTTGCGCCGCGATTGATGACTCTGAAAAACAGGTATTTGTGGCTCGCAGTGCTCACGTTGCTGTACCTGGTGCCACCGGCCTGGGTGATATATCAGCAGGAACTGGGAATGCCCTATACCGGTATGCTGCATCGGATGCCGCTGTTGCGCTTGCCCGAATTCCTTGCCGGCATTGTGTTGTACAGCCTGTTTCGTCAGATGCAGGATGCAGGACGCACGCCGGGACTGAAGGGCAAAGCGACACTGGGGGTTTTTGTGCTGTGCAGCTTTCTCGGTGCTGCCAGGTTGGTGCAGGGTGAACAGTTCTGGTACTTCTTGCTCCACAATGGCCTCATGCTGCCCGCGCAGCTTGCGCTGATCTACCTTTGCGCCCTGGTGGCCGCGCCGGATAGCGACTGGCTTAGAACCTGGTCTCAACGTCTGGGTACAGCTTCGCTGCCTTTGTTTGTCTTGCATGTACCGGCATTCACGCTGTTTTCCCGTTCAGAAAAAATACTCAGCGTTGCCTCTCATGACTGCTTCAGCGATTGGCCGGCGTGTGCCGTGGCGGCGGGAAACCAGATGCTTTCGATTGGATACTATCCGCTGTTTCTGGCGCTGACCGTATTGCTTTGTCTGCGTGTGCAGGAGCGGGCGGTCGTGCCGGTTCGGCAATATCTGGTTGCGAAATACCAGGCGACCGGCAGCCCGGTACCGGTGAACGAAAGCAAATCATCCGCATCTTAGTCAGCGCCGGACTCATAGCTCGGGTCGGCTTTATTTTCCACAGTTGGGGGACAACCGTGATGCTCTTACGCACCAAGGTTGCTGTGCGCAGCAGACCTTTTTCCTATTTATTCTGGCTGGCTTCGGCCTCGCTGTTTGTTCCTTTCGAGGTCTACGCGTTTTCTCTGGATGAGGTTGCCGCTGAAGCCAGAGCATTGGTAAATGAACCCTATGTCGAGCCGGTAAGCAACTTGCCACCTGAATTCAGCGAGATGGAGTTTGCGGATTACCAGAAAATGCAACCCAAGCCTGAAAAGTTCGAATGGAGGGAGCAGGACACACCATTCAAGCTTGCTTTTTATCATCAGGGGATGCATTTCAACACGCCGGTAAGGATCAACGAGATCGTTGGCTCGCGTGTTGAGGAAATCAAATACGATCCGGAAAGCTTCGACTTCGGCGATATGCGTTTCGACAGGCAGACCACCAGCCAGCTCGGCTACGCAGGCGTGCGGATCCTTTATCCGATCAACGAGAAAGGCAAGGAGGATGAAGTGATGAGCATTCTCGGTGCCAGTTATTTCCGAGTTATCGGCAAAGGCCATATCTATGGTCTGTCCGGTCGCGGCCTGGCAATTGACACTGCGCTGCCCAGTGGTGAGGAGTTCCCGGCTTTCCGCGAGCTGTGGATTGAACGACCCAAGCCCGAAGACACTCACTTGGTGTTTTATGCGCTGATGGATTCTCCAAGTGCTACGGGCGCCTATAAATTCACGCTGAAGACCGGCAGCGATGCAGTGGTCGATGTGGAGTCGAAGGTGTTCATGCGGGGCTCAGTCGCCAAGCTGGGCATCGCGCCGCTAACCAGCATGTTCCTGTTTGGCCCGAACCAGCCTTCACCCACCGCAAACTTCCGTCCCGCCATTCATGATTCAAATGGTCTGGCCATTCATACAGGCGACGACGAGTGGTTATGGCGTCCGCTGAATAATCCCAAGCAGGTTTCCGTCAGTACTTTTCAGGTAGAGAACCCACGGGGTTTTGGTCTGTTGCAGCGTGGCCGTGATTTTTCAGACTATGAAGATCTTGATGATCGCTACGATCTGCGACCCAGCACCTGGATAGAGCCCGTGGGTGACTGGGGCAAAGGCAAGGTCGAGCTTGTGGAAATCCCGACGGCGGACGAAACCAACGACAACATTGTGTCCTTCTGGACGCCTGATGAAATGCCGGAAAAAGGACAGCCGCTGGAGTTTGCCTACCGGATGCGCTGGACGACCAACGAGCCTGCGCTACTGGACGACAATATCGCCTGGGTCCAGCAGACTTTGCGCACGCCTGGAGAGATCAAACAGAGCAACCTTATCCGTCATCTGGATGGGAGCACCGGCATGCTGATCGATTTCGAAGGGCCGGTGCTGACCAAATTGCCAGGCGACGCGGAGGTCATGCCGCAGGTAAGCGTTGATGAAAATGCCGAAGTGCTGGAAACCCTTTTGCAACGCAACCCGGTGACGGAAGGGTGGCGCATGACGTTGCGGTTGAAAGTGAAGGATCCGCAGCGGCCTGTAGAGATGCGCGCGGCCCTGGTGAACGGCAGCAAAATATTGACTGAGACCTGGAGCTATCAGTTGCCGCCCAGTACATGATTGTGAACTGCGCCCAGGAGGGCATCGACGCAGGCCGGTGCCCTATGGTTTCACTTCAGTGTGTTAGCGGATCAGTTTTAATCAGCTGATCGATCATCGGGCTTAGGCTGCTTGGCTTTGGGTTTCCTGATGGCCGGTTTCTGCTGTTTGAGCACGGTTGCCTCTGTATGGATCGCTGCGGCTGGATCAGTCTTGGGCAGTTTTAGCGGCATTGGCGGAGTAGGGCTGGCCTGCTGAGCAGTAGCAGCTGCTGCGCTCTTACGCGGCTTTTTGACTGTCTTGCGCGCGGTGGCGGCAGGTTTGGCTGCGCGCTTGGCCGGTGAAGCGCGTGTGGTTGCCGTGCGCTTGGCCGGCCCGGACTTTGTGCTTGCGGTGGCTTTGGCTGCTGTCTTTTTCGGCGCGGGGCTGGCCTCGGGAACGGGTTGCTCCGTCACCGCTACAGGCTGCTGTTGCGTTGCATCGAGCTTCTCATCCGGAGTGGGTGCCTCATGTATTTGCGCGGCGGGCTCTTGCACTTCGGGGTGAGTGGTTGACACACCAGAGCCGGATGGCTGTGGTTCGGCGAATGAGCTCAGCCCACCATAGAGACTGCGGAAACAATATTCCTGGGTTGCGTCCCGTACCTCGCGATAGGTATCCAACAAATTGGTTACTTGCTGCGAGAACATGTCCTGCCAGGCCAGCAGCGGGTTATTCTCACGCGCCGGCTGACGTTTCGTGCGCACCTGCTCGGCTGTTCCGGGCAGCCACCATAGCAGCGGATTAAGACTGCTCCAGACTACCTGTTGCTGATGGAAGGGATGGGTTTTGCGGATCATCTCGGCTGCCGGTTCCTGCACCAATTCCCGCATCCAGGGCCGCACATAGCAGTCATACACGCTGTTGTTGGCCTCGGAGACACGGCGAATCAGGCAGAACTCACGCTCGTCGTTCTGCGTGTCGGTATTTTCCTCAATGATATCGGCAATGCTTCTGGGTTCCAGGCGAACCCGATATTCCGGCGCGCTGCCTGTTTGTGTGCCGGGCACATCATCGACCAACATCTCGAATAGGCCTGCTGGCAGATTCTGAATGGTTTCAATCGCGCCCAGCAACGCCCGATGTTCGCGCCGTACCACTTTGCCGGACATGAACATGCCCAGATGGCCGACCGTGGCATGCTTCAGATACACAATGGTGCGCTCGGCACTGCGAAGAGCCAGATCGCTGGGATATACCTCGGCGATCCAGTTCAATGCCTGTTGCGGTGGCGTGACGTTATCGCCATAGGAGCAGAACATCACGACAGGAGCCGTGATCTGGCTCAGATCGACCCCGCTGCCCGGATTCTTCGGTCCATTGACGAGTTGATTGCCAATGAACAGTTCATCCACAGTGGTTTCGATCTCTTCGCTGTTGAACAGACTCGGATTGCCCCGCCAGCGTTCGACATCAAGGAAGCTCGATTGCTCTGTGTCGATATTGCGAAACAGCCGGTAATACTTGGCCCAAAGCGTGTTGGCCGGATCCAGGTTATCGAAATTGCTAACCAGCCAGGCGCCATCGAAACGGCCGCTCCCGAGATCACTACCCAGGCGAGTCAACCATGCGCCGCCCAGCATTCCGCCCGCGTAGCGCATCGGGTTTCGTCCCGCCCCGCCAGCCCAGTAGGATAGGGGTGCCCCGTTGATGATCACCAATCCGGGCAATTCGGGACGCGCAGCTGCCAAGCCCATCAAGGCCCAGCCGGCCTGCGAGTTGCCAATAACCACGGGCTGATTGGCCTCCGGATGCCGTGCGCTGACTGCCTCGATAAAGCGGGCCTGTGCCAGCCTGACATGCTCCAGTGTTTGCCCGGATACCGGCGAATGGCTGAAGGATACAAGGTAAGTGGGATGCCCCGCTCGCAGGCTCTCGCCAATTTCCGAATCCGGTTTCAGGCCCGCAATCCCTGCGCCGTAGCCACCGCGCGGTTCAATTATGATGATGGGCTGTTTGGTCTCAGCTATCGTTTGCTTTGCATCGGGAATGATACGCAGCAGTGAGTAGTTAACCGGTTGCGGTAGGTCCTTGCCATCAACGAGCACTTCATAGTCGAAGCTGATCAGCAGAGGAAAGGCATTACGCTGATGGGCCAGAGTGTTGTCGCCCCGTTGCCGCAGCGTATCCATGAATAGCAGGCTGCGTTGGCCGGCGTCGTTCAGGTATTCCAGCCAGTCCAGGGTAGAGGGCAGCGGTAACTGCTGCTGGAGAAACGGTTTCAGGCTCTCTTTATGACTTCGGTGGGCAGCCGCCAGTAACGCCTGTTGATACACCCCCTGCAGCCGAACCAATCGCCCGGGGAGCTCTTCTAATGCAGTGTAATTGCTTTGTTGCTCTGCAACATAATTATTCTGAGTCATGATGGTTTCCTCATCTTCGCTGTACATCGACAAAGGCGGCAGAGCGCATTGTTGACGAGATAATTAGCGAGGCGCGCTCAATGATAAGGATTGTGCAGCGCACAAAAAACGCTTGCAAGAACTATTTTGCAGCGCAATAATCCGCATCATGCGATGGCTTGAGCTGGTTGCCTTCGCCTAATCCCCTATCAGGAGTGAAGCTCATGTCTTTTATCGAACCGGAAAAATTGCAGAACGCACAGAAAAGCTACCTGGACCTGCTGCAACAGGTTAACAGCGCGGTATTCAGTGGCGTCGAACAGCTCAGTCAGCTGCAGTTCAAGGCATTACGCACTGCCAGCGAGGAGCAGTTCGACAACCTGGGCAAGCTGTTGTCTGTTCGCGATCCGCAGTCCTTTGCCCAGTTGCAGTCCTCATTATTCCAGCCTACCGCCCAGGCTGAGCGTTTGAGCGAATTCAACCGACAGGTGTACGAAGTACTGTCCGGAACCCAGTCGGAAATTTCCCGGTTGGCTGAACAGCAGGTGGAGGCGGGCGCCCGGCAGGTACAGGACATGGTTGAAGTTATTGCCAAGAATGCACCTGCAGCTGCCGAGCCGGCGGTGACTGTGCTCAAGTCAGCCGTTGAAAGCGCAGGCACGGTATACGGAAACGCCCAGAAAGCTGCCAAGCAGGCTGCGGAAATGGCGGAAAGCGGCATGGCCGCCGCTACTTCCGCTGCAGGTCAGGCGAGCCGTAACGCTACACAGGCAGCTGGCGCTGCCCAGTAACAGCTCAAGCGCGATAAATGGCGACGGGGTTAATCCCCGTCGCCATTTTTTTTGGTTCCG
Source organism: Pseudomonas sp. gcc21 (assembly GCF_012844345.1). Taxonomy (NCBI): domain Bacteria; kingdom Pseudomonadati; phylum Pseudomonadota; class Gammaproteobacteria; order Pseudomonadales; family Pseudomonadaceae; genus Pseudomonas; species Pseudomonas sp. gcc21. The sequence goes on from NZ_CP051625.1 coordinate 936,302, forward strand.
TTTCCCTTGTCAGACTTTTTGCCGACAACGCCGCCAAACATTCCGAACAGCTCTTGGTTGCTCCGCTGCAGATGCCTGGCCTGCTCCTGATACTGGCGCATCAGGTCCTGCATGACCGGGACCTGCTTATTCAGGAGTTCGCTCCAGACCTGTGCGGTTTGAGCGCCGACTTGAGCCTGTGCGTCCAGAATGCCCTGGATACTTTGGTCCAGATAATCACCGAGCAGTCCCTGATAGGGTCCGTAGGAACGAATGATGCTTTGCAGCATGTCGCTGGAAAATATCGGCTCGCCTTCGTTTTCGGCTTCCTGGATTATCTGCAGCAGAATGGCGCGGGTAATGTTTTCGCCACTTTTGGCATCAACAATCTGAAAAGGGATCTGCTCGATTACCAGCCGGCGGATATCGGCCAGCGTGAGATGACTGCTGGTGTGCGTATCGTACAATCGGCGGTTTGGGTATTTCTTGATCAGCCGGGGCGGGCTTTGGGTGTGGTCTGACATGAGATGCTCGTCAAGTTTGGTTTGTGCATTACTCTACCCCAACAGGAGTTCTGCTTCACCGTGAGTCATATGGCCATCAATGCTTTGGTAGCCTTGCATGGCCTATTATCTGTTGTACGTTGTGCTCTTTACTATTTCCGTTTCGCATCGCTTTGTAATGCTGGATAACAACAATAGTGCGGAGGCGAAGCAAGCCGATTGGCGCATGGTTGCTTTGGTTCCGGGGTCTCCCGGTATCGGTTGATGAGGATTTGGCATGTACAGAGTCAGTACTGGCTATGTAGGGCTTTTGATCAGAACCTTGAAAGCCGAAGGGCTGGATGTCGACAGATTATCCGCAGAGGCTGGGCTGGACGTACGCAAATTGAAGGACAAGAACGCCTTCTACGCACGCAAGAAAGTTTATCGTCTGGTAGAGATGGCCGCTGCGCAGGTGCCGGCTGATGTGGGCCTGAAGGTCTATCCCAGCTTGGCGCCAGGGCATATGTTGCTGGTTGGCTACGTGATGATGTCCAGCGCCACCCTGCAAGATGCATTGGAAAGCCTGTGCCGTTACTGCTCGTTATTGAGCAATGGCGAATCCATCACATTGACCGAGACAGCTGGCGGAATGCATCTGCAGATACACGAACTTCCCGAAGCGGGCTTCCCTATGCCACGGTTGTATGCTGATGTGAAGGTGGCAGCGGCTTTGGCGTTTTTGCGCTGGCTTGTCGGCGGTCAGGTATTGCAGCCGTTGGCTGTCGACTTTACCTATCCCGAGCCCACTGACACAACAGCACACCAGACGCTGTGTGGCGGTTCGTTGCGCTTCGGAATGCCGTCCATGGGGATAGTCTTTGACAGGCGGGATTTGCAGTTGCCTTTGAGCACTGCCGACGAGATGCTCGCGCGGTTACACGAGGAATTTGCCGAAGCGCGTCTGAGTGAGCTCAATGGCTGCTCACTGCGCAGCCGTGTCCGTGCGCTGGTAATGGAACACATGAGCCGGGGAGAGTGCGATATCAATACCATTGCTGCTGCGCTATGCGTCAGTAAGCGCACCCTGCAACGTGGCCTGGAAAGGGAAGGGGTTCAGTTCAAGGAAGTAATCGACGAAGCACGCCAGCAAATGGCTGACTACTATCTTCGGCGCACTCGATACAGTCTGACCGAAATTGTTGATCGACTTGGATTTTACGATCAAAGCAGCTTTTACAAGGCCAGCGCTCGCTGGTTCGGCATGCCTCCGGGGCGTTACCGGGAGCATGCCGCAGCCTGTTGAAAGGTTGGCAGGCCAGCAAGAGTCTTGCGGATGTATGCCGGATCGGGCGCGATCTCATTCTTTGACGTAGCGCCCCGGTGCTGGTTCGATGATGGGATAGTCAGCAGTGCCCATCTTGTCGCGCGCCGGAACCTGCGGGCCCGCATGTTCAGCGAGCCATTCGAACCAGTCAGTCCACCAGCTCCCCGGATGCGCCTCTGCTGTTTCAAGCCAGGCCTCATGACTTTCCGGCAGCTCAGTGTTGGTCCAGTATTGGCGCTTCTTGCGCGCCGGCGGATTGATGATCCCCGCGATGTGCCCCGAAGCGCCGAGCACGAATCGTTTTTTACCAGCGAGAATACCGGTGCTGCCATAGGCGCTATCCCAGGGCACGATATGATCTTCCTTGGTCCCGACCAGGTAGGCAGGCATGTCCAGAGCGCGCAGATCCATCCGTTCTCCGCAGCATTCGAGATCCCCGGATTTCAGGTCATTCTGCAGATAGGTATGGCGCAGGTACCAGCAATACATCGGGCCGGGGAGGTTGGTGCTGTCATTATTCCAGAACAGTAGATCCAGCGGCGCGGGTTTCTCCCCCTTGAGGTACTTTTCGGAGCTGTAATTCCACCACAACTCGTTCGGGCGCAGCATGGAGAAGGTATTGCCCATGTCTTCGCCACGGAACAGGCCTGTCGGTCCGCCCTGGCCGCCGATGGTTCGCTCGCGGTATGACACAAGTTCCTCGTCCACGAACACGTCGATCTGCCCGGTATTCCTGAAATCGAGGAAGGTGGCCAGCAGGCTCAGGCTGGCTATGTCGCGGTCACCTCGCGCAGCCAATACGGCAAGCGCAGTGCTGAGCATTGTGCCGCCGACGCAATAGCCGACACAGTTTAGCTGCCGCTCACCGCTGATTTCGCGTGTGATCTGCAAGGCTCTGATTATCCCGTCCTCAATCTGATCGTCCCAGGTGATATGCGCCTGTTTCTGAGAGAAGTTGCGCCAGGAGATCAAAAACACTGGATGCCCCTGTTCAAGCAAATGCCGCACAAGGGAGGTTTCCGGGCGCATATCCAGGATATAGAACTTGTTGATTGACGGAGGAACGATAAACACCGGGCGCTGATGCTGAGTCTCGGTCAGAGGATAGTACTGCAAAAGCTGGAATAGCTCGTTTTCAAACACCACTTCGCCGGGCGTGATTGCCAGATCCACACCAACGGTGAAATCACCCGCATCGCATTGGCGCAATTTGCCTTCGCGCATATCGCTTGCCAAGTGCAGCATGCCGGTATAAAGGCTTGCGCCCTGAGTCTCGAACATTCGTGAAAGCGCGTCGGGGTTGCTCGCCAGGAAGTTGCTGGGAGCAGATGCAGCGATGGCTTGCTCCATCAGGTAGAGCAGCCGCTGGCGGGGCTTTTCAGATTCAATCGGCATTGCATTCACCAGGCGCAGCAGAAAATCCGAGTTCAACAGGTAGTAGGCGGCCATGGAACCGAATAGCGGGTCGTTCCATTTGTCACTGGCGAAGCGACGATCACTGAAACTGAATGGCTGCAGGGTAAACATCTGCTGGCCGAGGCTGATCCACTCTTGCTGATACTCGGATTGCAGCTCGCTCAGAGTTTCGTCTGGCAGCTCAAACCATGCGTCAACGTTATGTCCTTTAAACCAGGGATGGTTGCTGATCAACAGGCGAATCTGTTGCAGAGTCATGTTGGCCATGAAAGGCGTTTGGGCTGACCAATGACTACCGAATGGCTGTTGTAAGTTCATATTTTATAATCCAGTTGAAAGCAGATGCCCTCGGGGAATCCCGAAAGTTTCGATCCAGCCCTGCTTGTGAGCAGGTTTTTTATCCGAAGCGTTATGAAAACTGGCCGTCGAAGGTCATTGCATGTTCATCCCGCCATTTACCGAAAAGTCTGCGCCGGTTGCATAGGCTGATTCACTCGAGGCCAGCCAGGCGACGATGGATGCGACCTCCTGGGAGTGACCGAGACGGCCGACCGGAGTGCTGGCGATCATGCTTTCGAGAATGTCGTCGCGGATGGCGGCGGTCATCTCGGTCTCGATGTAACCGGGGGACACTGTGTTGACGGTGATGCCCTTGGCGGCCACCTCGCGGGCGAGGGCCATGGAAAACCCGTGAACGCCGGCCTTCGCTGCGGAGTAATTGGTTTGGCCGAACTGGCCGCGCTGTCCGTTGATCGATGAGATATTGATAATGCGACCCCGGCGCTTTTGCAGCATGTCTTCGATGACCTGCTTACTGGTATTGAACATGCCGCACAGGTTGGTATTAATGACGGCGTGCCAGTTTTCTGCAGTCATCTTGCGAAAGCTGCCGTCGCGGGTGATACCGGCGTTGTTTACCAGCACATCAACCGGGCCCACGTTCTGGCGCACGCTTTCAAAGGCATTGCACGTCGATCCCCAGTCGGTGATATCGCACTCAACGCAGTGAAATTCAAAACCGGCATCCAGTTGCTCATTCAGCCACTGGTCTCTCCGGTTGGATCCGGGTGTGCAGGTAACTACGACAATGAAACCTTCCTTATGTAGACGTTGACTGACCGATGTTCCGATCCCACCCATTCCGCCAGTAATCAAGGCAATCCGCTTTGCGATGCTCATCCATTGTTCCCTCGTTTTTATCAAACTGTGAAAAACCTGCCATATGTTCATGCATCGCCCCGCTGGAAGTAATGTCTGCAGGCGTCACTCTGCTGCCCTGCAGCGACATTTTATTGGCGCGCTTTAAGTGCGCGCCAAAACGCTGACAGGCTTTAATCCTTGAAAGAGCGTATTTTTTTCAATTGACAGGCTGGGAAGAAGGCGTAGAATGCGCCGCTCTGCGAAGGGTTGGCTGGATCGGTTGTTCGCAGCGATGAGGAAGCTCATCAAGGTTTGCGGAAGGTGTTGACAGCGAGCTTGGCTCCTGTAGAATGCGCCTCCCTGGCACGGAACAGCAGCGCTGTTCAGGCCACTCAAGCAGCAAGTGAAGCAGCAAAAATACTTCACAAAATTGCTTGACGGATCAGAAGGTTAGCGTAGAATGCGCGGCCTTGGTCAGGCGGAAGCGCCGGCCGAATCGCTCTTTAACAATCTGAATCAAGTAATTCGTGTGGGTGCTTGCTGAATTGCTCGATGATCGCAAGATTATCAGCCAAGCAAGTTACTCTGTGAATTCATCGAGTTTATTTGTAAAGCTGAGCCAAGTTTAGGGTTTTCTCAAAACCCAAGCAGTTTTTTAACTGAAGAGTTTGATCATGGCTCAGATTGAACGCTGGCGGCAGGCCTAACACATGCAAGTCGAGCGGTAGAGAGAAGCTTGCTTCTCTTGAGAGCGGCGGACGGGTGAGTAATACCTGGGAATCTGCCTGATAGTGGGGGATAACGTCCGGAAACGGGCGCTAATACCGCGTACGTCCTACGGGAGAAAGCAGGGGATCTTCGGACCTTGCGCTATCAGATGAGCCCAGGTCGGATTAGCTTGTTGGTGGGGTAATGGCTCACCAAGGCGACGATCCGTAACTGGTCTGAGAGGATGATCAGTCACACTGGAACTGAGACACGGTCCAGACTCCTACGGGAGGCAGCAGTGGGGAATATTGGACAATGGGCGCAAGCCTGATCCAGCCATGCCGCGTGTGTGAAGAAGGTCTTCGGATTGTAAAGCACTTTAAGTTGGGAGGAAGGGTTGTTGCCTAATACGTAGCAACTTTGACGTTACCAACAGAATAAGCACCGGCTAACTCTGTGCCAGCAGCCGCGGTAATACAGAGGGTGCAAGCGTTAATCGGAATTACTGGGCGTAAAGCGCGCGTAGGTGGTTCAGTAAGATGGGTGTGAAATCCCCGGGCTCAACCTGGGAACTGCTTTCATAACTGCTGAACTAGAGTACGGTAGAGGGTAGTGGAATTTCCTGTGTAGCGGTGAAATGCGTAGATATAGGAAGGAACACCAGTGGCGAAGGCGACTACCTGGACTGATACTGACACTGAGGTGCGAAAGCGTGGGGAGCAAACAGGATTAGATACCCTGGTAGTCCACGCCGTAAACGATGTCAACTAGCCGTTGGGAACCTTGAGTTCTTAGTGGCGCAGCTAACGCACTAAGTTGACCGCCTGGGGAGTACGGTCGCAAGATTAAAACTCAAATGAATTGACGGGGGCCCGCACAAGCGGTGGAGCATGTGGTTTAATTCGAAGCAACGCGAAGAACCTTACCTGGCCTTGACATGCTGAGAACTTTCCAGAGATGGATTGGTGCCTTCGGGAACTCAGACACAGGTGCTGCATGGCTGTCGTCAGCTCGTGTCGTGAGATGTTGGGTTAAGTCCCGTAACGAGCGCAACCCTTGTCCTTAGTTACCAGCACATAATGGTGGGCACTCTAAGGAGACTGCCGGTGACAAACCGGAGGAAGGTGGGGATGACGTCAAGTCATCATGGCCCTTACGGCCAGGGCTACACACGTGCTACAATGGGCGGTACAAAGGGTTGCCAAGCCGCGAGGTGGAGCTAATCCCGAAAAACCGTTCGTAGTCCGGATCGGAGTCTGCAACTCGACTCCGTGAAGTCGGAATCGCTAGTAATCGTGGATCAGAACGCCACGGTGAATACGTTCCCGGGCCTTGTACACACCGCCCGTCACACCATGGGAGTGGGTTGCACCAGAAGTAGCTAGTCTAACCTTCGGGAGGACGGTTACCACGGTGTGATTCATGACTGGGGTGAAGTCGTAACAAGGTAGCCGTAGGGGAACCTGCGGCTGGATCACCTCCTTAATCGATAGATCTCGACACTCTTCAAGCACTCACACGAATTACTTGATTCAATAGAAAGGCGATTGGGTCTGTAGCTAAGTTGGTTAGATCGCGCCTCCTGGTTTTATAAAAGGTAGGGTGAGGTCAAAGCGAACTGGCTATAACGAAGCAGCCCGAGATAATTGGGTCTGTAGCTCAGTTGGTTAGAGCGCACCCCTGATAAGGGTGAGGTCGGCAGTTCGAATCTGCCCAGACCCACCAATTGTCGAGGTGCGACGGTTCTTAAAGGGGCCATAGCTCAGCTGGGAGAGCGCCTGCCTTGCACGCAGGAGGTCAGCGGTTCGATCCCGCTTGGCTCCACCAAGACAGACCGACGTACCGACGTACCGACGCAACAACAACGCCTTAGCTGGACCTAGAGTTCATACATGAATGATTGCCGTACGGTAGATCATTGATGTCTGGTCTTTACACCAGCCGCTCTTTAAAAATTTGGGAAAGTGATAGAAGTAAGACAAGACATAGCGCTGTGTTTCACTGCACAGGGTTATGGCTAAGGTAACTTGTAATCTCAACGCAAGTTCCGGATTGTCGTGAAATCATGTCGATATAACATGTGACTTCATCAGTCGCGCTGGCAACAGCACAGATTGTTTGGGGTTATATGGTCAAGTGAATAAGCGCATACGGTGGATGCCTTGGCAGTCAGAGGCGATGAAAGACGTTGTAGCCTGCGATAAGGTTCGGGGAGCTGGCAAACAAGCTATGATCCGGACATTTCTGAATGGGGAAACCCACCCAGCATAAGCTGGGTATCACACACTGAATACATAGGTGTGTGAGGCGAACCGGGGGAACTGAAACATCTAAGTACCCCGAGGAAAAGAAATCAACCGAGATTCCCCAAGTAGTGGCGAGCGAACGGGGAGCAGCCCTTAAGCAGTTTAGAGTTTAGTGGAACGCCCTGGAAATGGCGGCCGTAGTGGGTGATAGCCCCGTACACGAAAGGCTCTTAGCTGTGAAATCGAGTAGGACGGCGCACGTGAAACGTTGTCTGAACATGGGGGGACCATCCTCCAAGGCTAAATACTCCTGACTGACCGATAGTGAACCAGTACCGTGAGGGAAAGGCGAAAAGAACCCCTGTGAGGGGAGTGAAATAGAACCTGAAACCGTATGCGTACAAGCAGTGGGAGCGGACTTGTTCCGTGACTGCGTACCTTTTGTATAATGGGTCAGCGACTTATATTCTGTGGCGAGCTTAACCGTATAGGGGAGGCGTAGGGAAACCGAGTCTTAATAGGGCGAACAGTCGCAGGGTATAGACCCGAAACCGGGCGATCTATCCATGGGCAGGTTGAAGGTGCCGTAACAGGCACTGGAGGACCGAACCGACTACCGTTGAAAAGTTAGCGGATGACTTGTGGATAGGAGTGAAAGGCTAATCAAGCTCGGAGATAGCTGGTTCTCCTCGAAAGCTATTTAGGTAGCGCCTCGTGTATCACCACTGGGGGTAGAGCACTGTTTGGGCTAGGGGGTCATCCCGACTTACCAACCCCATGCAAACTCCGAATACCAGTGAGTGCGAGCACGGGAGACACACGGCGGGTGCTAACGTCCGTCGTGAAAAGGGAAACAACCCAGACCGTCAGCTAAGGTCCCAAAGTTATGGTTAAGTGGGAAACGATGTGGGAAGGCTTAGACAGCTAGGAGGTTGGCTTAGAAGCAGCCATCCTTTAAAGAAAGCGTAATAGCTCACTAGTCGAGTCGGCCTGCGCGGAAGATGTAACGGGGCTCAAACCATACACCGAAGCTACGGGTGCATCTTAGGATGTGCGGTAGAGGAGCGTTCTGTAAGCCTGTGAAGGTCAATTGAGAAGTTGGCTGGAGGTATCAGAAGTGCGAATGCTGACATGAGTAACGACAATGGGAGTGAAAAACTCCCACGCCGGAAGACCAAGGGTTCCTGCGCAACGTTAATCGACGCAGGGTGAGTCGACCCCTAAGGCGAGGCCGAAAGGCGTAGTCGATGGGAAACGGGTTAATATTCCCGTACTTCTAGTTACTGCGATGGGGGGACGGAGAAGGCTAGGCCAGCAAGGCGTTGGTTGTCCTTGTTTAAGGCGGTAGGCTGGGATCTTAGGTAAATCCGGGATCCTAAGGCCGAGAACCGATGACGAGCTTTCTTTTAAGAAAGCGAAGTGGTTGATGCCATGCTTCCAGGAAAAGCCTCTAAGCTTCAGGTAACTAGGAATCGTACCCCAAACCGACACAGGTGGTCAGGTAGAGAATACCAAGGCGCTTGAGAGAACTCGGGTGAAGGAACTAGGCAAAATGGCACCGTAACTTCGGGAGAAGGTGCGCCGGCTAGGGTGAAGGATTTACTCCGTAAGCTCTGGCTGGTCGAAGATACCAGGCCGCTGCAACTGTTTATTAAAAACACAGCACTCTGCAAACACGAAAGTGGACGTATAGGGTGTGACGCCTGCCCGGTGCCGGAAGGTTAATTGATGGGGTTAGCTTCGGCGAAGCTCTTGATCGAAGCCCCGGTAAACGGCGGCCGTAACTATAACGGTCCTAAGGTAGCGAAATTCCTTGTCGGGTAAGTTCCGACCTGCACGAATGGCGTAATGATGGCGGCGCTGTCTCCACCCGAGACTCAGTGAAATTGAAATCGCTGTGAAGATGCAGTGTATCCGCGGCTAGACGGAAAGACCCCGTGAACCTTTACTATAGCTTTGCACTGGACTTTGAATTTGCTTGTGTAGGATAGGTGGGAGGCTTTGAAGCGTGGACGCCAGTTCGCGTGGAGCCAACCTTGAAATACCACCCTGGCAACTTTGAGGTTCTAACTCTGGTCCGTTATCCGGATCGAGGACAGTGTATGGTGGGTAGTTTGACTGGGGCGGTCTCCTCCCAAAGAGTAACGGAGGAGTACGAAGGTGCGCTCAGCACGGTCGGAAATCGTGCGTAGAGTATAAAGGCAAAAGCGCGCTTGACTGCGAGACCAACACGTCGAGCAGGTACGAAAGTAGGTCTTAGTGATCCGGTGGTTCTGTATGGAAGGGCCATCGCTCAACGGATAAAAGGTACTCCGGGGATAACAGGCTGATACCGCCCAAGAGTTCATATCGACGGCGGTGTTTGGCACCTCGATGTCGGCTCATCACATCCTGGGGCTGAAGCCGGTCCCAAGGGTATGGCTGTTCGCCATTTAAAGTGGTACGCGAGCTGGGTTTAGAACGTCGTGAGACAGTTCGGTCCCTATCTGCCGTGGACGTTTGAGATTTGAGAGGGGCTGCTCCTAGTACGAGAGGACCGGAGTGGACGAACCTCTGGTGTTCCGGTTGTCACGCCAGTGGCATTGCCGGGTAGCTACGTTCGGAAGAGATAACCGCTGAAAGCATCTAAGCGGGAAACTTGCCTCAAGATGAGATCTCACCGGGAGCTTGACTCCCCTGAAGGGCCGTCGAAGACTACGACGTTGATAGGCTGGGTGTGTAAGCGTTGCAAGGCGTTGAGCTAACCAGTACTAATTGCCCGTGTGGCTTGACCATATAACACCCAAGCAATTTACCGTGTTATACAAGACACCGATTGAACGACAGTCTGGAACTGCAGAGATGACAGTTACCCCCTTGTCCGAGCTTCTATCACGCTCCCAACCCTTTACGCCGTGTGGACTAACAGCCGCACAGCAACGAATTGCTTGACGACCATAGAGCATTGGAACCACCTGATCCCATCCCGAACTCAGAAGTGAAACGATGCATCGCCGATGGTAGTGTGGGGTCTCCCCATGTGAGAGTAGGTCATCGTCAAGCGCTTATACCGAGAACACCCCGATCTGGATACAGGTCGGGGTGTTCTCTTTTGGGCACGGAAAATTCGTTTGGCCCCCCCCCTGAAGCGAACCAACGTAGATCACCAACGCAAATTACTTTCTGTTCGCCATACCTCATCTGAAAATCGGGCCGTCGCTCGTCTCATTTCAAGCCTGTCAACGACAGGGAACCGATTCGTTTTCGCTGCGTCAATAAGCTAGGCGCTCCTTGTCTGGGTGCTGCTATTGAAAGTCGCTGTTGTATCGACTGCAACAAGTTTTTCTTATCTGATATTCCGCATCTGCGCATGGCCGCGCTGACTTTTTTGCGCCGTGCGCCTGATGAGTGGAACCCAGTAGGCACCGGTCGATCGAGGGTGCAATATGAGCTGGGCGGGCCCCTTCCAAACCAATATCGGCAAATCTCGTAATCCGAGCCTCGCAGCTGCAGGGCTCGCATTTTCCAATCATCTTCCGACGCTTCTGGTTATGTCTCACCTACGCTGGAACTTTGTTTACCAGCGTCCACAGCATCTGATGTGCAGGTTTACCCGCGACTTCAATGTCCTTTTTTTCGAAGAGCCACTGCTATCCGATAACGCACAGCCCTGGCTTGAAGTTCGCCTTGAAGAACAAGGCGTGCGGGTGTTGATCCCGCATCTTCCCCAGGGTTGTATAGCAGAGAAGGCTGAGCAACTGCAGCGTGAACTGCTCGAAGACTTCCTTTACCGACTTGGGGTTGAGGAGCCAGTGCTTTGGTTTTATACGCCGATGGCATTGAATATTACCGATGGCTTGCGTCCATGCCTGACAATCTACGATTGCATGGATGAGCTTTCAGCGTTCCGCGGCGCGCCGCTTGAGATGATTGAGCTCGAACATGAGCTGTTGCGGCGCGCAGATCTTGTTTTTACCGGCGGTTTCAGCTTGTGGGAGGCTAAACGGGAGCTTCACTGCAATGTTCACGCGTTCCCAAGCAGTGTGGACATCGCGCATTTCTCCTCTGCACGGCATATTCAAACTGACCCATTTGACCAGGCGAACATTCCACACCCGCGCCTCGGTTTCTATGGCGTCATCGACGAACGGCTGGATATCGATCTGGTCACTAAAATCGCAGATCTTCGTCCGCAGTGGCATATCGTGCTGGTCGGGCCTGTGGTGAAGATAGACCCCGCCAGCCTCCCGCAGCGGTCAAATCTTTATTATCTAGGCGCGAAGACCTACGAAGAATTGCCGGAATACCTGGCTGGTTGGGACGTAGCTATCATGCCATTCGCATTGAACGAATCTACCCGTTTCATCAGCCCAACGAAAACGCCTGAATTTCTGGCGGGCGGTTGCCCGGTCGTATCCACTCCCATCAAGGATGTGGTCCGTACATACGGGGATACGGACGTTGTTTATATCGGAGACACCCCGGATCGCTTTGTTGAGTCGGTGCAGGATGCACTGAGGAGCGCAAGCGACCATGCCAAGTTCTGTGACGCCGCAGACGCTGTACTCGGTGATATGTCCTGGGATAACACGTGGGAGCTGATGATGGGGAAAATCAGATGCGAGATATAACAGCACTTGATGATATTTCTAGCCCACTCTCGGGTGGCTCCAGTACGCGCATGCGAAATCTCTTCGAGCTTAAGCCCAACCGAACCGCCAGCTTTGATTACCTTATTGTTGGTGCTGGATTTGCCGGTAGCGTTATTGCCGAGCGGCTCGCTGCAGGCCTGAACAAGCGGGTGCTGGTTGTCGACAGGCGGCCTCATATTGGCGGAAATGCATACGATTTCTACGATGATGCAGGGGTGTTAATCCACCGCTATGGGCCGCATATTTTCCATACCAACTCCCAGCGGATTGTTGACTACCTCTCCCGATTTACGCAATGGAGACCCTATGAGCATCGGGTTCTGGCGATGGTAGACAGTCAGATATTACCCATTCCGATCAATAGAACCACGCTCAACAAACTGTATGACCTGCATCTTGCAAGCGATACCGAGGCCGCTGCGTTTCTCGCTTCAAAAGCTGAGCCTGTCGGAGATATCAAGACCAGTGAGGATGTCGTCATAAGCCAGATCGGGCGCGAGTTATATGAAAAGTTCTTCCGTGGTTATACGCGCAAACAGTGGGGCCTGGACCCGTCTCAGCTGGATAAAATGGTGACCTCCCGGGTGCCAACACGTATCAACACAGACGATCGCTATTTCACTGACACCTTTCAGAAAATGCCGAAGCATGGCTATACCCGGATGTTTGAAGCGATGCTGAATCATCCGAATATCCAGATAATGCTGAACACGGATTATCGCGAAATTCGGAGCGAAGTAGCCTATCACCACCTGATATATTGCGGTCCTGTGGATGAGTTTTTCGACTACAGGTTCGGCGAACTCCCGTATCGCTGCCTGAAATTCGAACATCGGACGTTGGACCAGGAGCAATTTCAACGGGTAGCCGTAGTGAACTATCCCAACGAGGAGATACCTTATACCCGCATCAGTGAATACAAGCATCTCACCGGTCAGGTCCACGCTAAAACCAGTATCACTTATGAGTTCCCATCGGATGATGGCGATCCGTACTACCCGGTCCCACGGCCTGAAAATTATGAGCTTTACAAGCGTTATCAGAAGCTCGCCGATACCGTTAGCAACGTCACCTTTCTGGGGCGACTCGGGACTTACAAGTACTACAACATGGACCAGGTGGTGGGTCAGGCCTTGGCCCTTTATAAGCGTATCGAAGCCAAGGCCGGTGCAGAAGTGATGGCAGGTGACACTACGGAACAGCGCTCCAACACGGCCCAGTAGCAAGCTAGAGGAAGAGGGCAATGCATCAGCCAAGTCTGTTCGAAAGTTTTCTGCTGGGGGGGTTCGAATGTTCGAACCATAGACGCAGTGACGGGCGACGTCTCGACATGCTTGATGTTACTGGACATGTTGAATGGGCTTCACAGGATTATGCCCTATTACAGCAGTTCGGGATTAACAGCGTGCGCGACGGTCTGCGCTGGCATTTAATCGAATCCGCGACAGGACAGTACGACTGGTCCAGCTTTCTACCCATACTAAAGGCTGCGGAGCGGCAGGGGACCCAGGTGATCTGGGATCTCTGCCACTATGGATGGCCTGATCACATTGATATCTGGCGACCACAATTTGTCGAGCACTTTGCACGCTACGCTGCGTCTGTTGCGCAGCTGGTAAAGGACGAATCGGACGCCGTGCCGTACTACTCGCCGCTCAACGAAATTTCCTTCTGGTCATGGGCGGGGGGAGATGAAGCCTATTTCAATCCGATGGCCCGCGGGCGCGGTTTTGAGCTGAAGCACCAGTTGATCAGGGCTACCATCGCGGCTATGGACGCGATACGCGAGGTTGAGCCACGCGCACGTTTCGTTCAGGTCGACCCGGCAATTCATGTTATTGCTTCGAATGATCGTCCCGGTCCGGTGCGCGACGCTGAAAATTTCCGTCTGTCCCAGTTCCAGGCGTGGGACATGCTCTGCGGCGAGCTTTGGCCTGGGCTGGGCGGGGCGCCGCAGTACCTGGATATCGTCGGCGTCAATTACTATTCCGACAATCAATGGTATCTCAACGGACCGGTGATAGAACGTGGCAGCCCTGACTATCGTCCGCTGAGAGGAATCCTGAGCGAGATATATCACCGATACAAGCGGCCGCTTATGGTCGCGGAGACTGGCGCAGAAGGCGACTTGCGTGGAGACTGGTTGCGCTATGTAGGCGAGCAGGTCTGGCTGGCCATGCAGCACGGCGTTCCGGTTGAAGGTATCTGCCTGTATCCCATCGTCGATTATCCCGGGTGGACGGACGAGCGTCATTGCCCAGTCGGCCTGTTCGGTTTTCCTGATGCGAACGGTCAGCGTCCGATACATAAAGGGCTTGCCGATGAGTTGAAAACCCAGCAGGCGCGGTTCGATCCATCAGCCGAGCCAGCCGTCCTGACCAACCTTGGCCATGAATAATATCGAAAGCCCAGCCACCATTTCACGGCCCAGGTTACCTAATCGCCCACTGGCATTTCTCTGGCATTACGTCATTCAGAGGCCGTGGCATTTCGGGGGGCTGTTTCTGCTGATTGTGGGCGCCGCCGGATGCGCCGTAGCCGTACAGTACGGAATGAAGCTGCTGGTTGATGCGATGGCGGAGGACAACCAGGCCACTGCCTCAGTGTGGTTCCCGTTGTCGTTGTTTCTCAGCCTGATAGTCATTGAAAACGTACTCTGGCGGTTAGGTGGCTGGCTCGGGTGTCGGACTGTCATCGCCAGTGTTGTGGATATTCGGGTGGATCTGTTCAAGCATCTCACCGGCCACCCGATGCGATATTTTCATGAACATTTTGCCGGATCGCTGGGGAATCGCATTTCGGCGCTCGGAGCCTCGGCAGGCGCGATTTACGGCGGTCTCGCCTGGAAAATCATACCGCCAATCGTGGATTTTCTCGGCGCAGTGGTGTTGCTGTTCACGGTTGACTGGCGAATGGCGGTGGCACTCGTTCTGTTCGTCGCGATTGTCGCCGCGTTGATCACCGGATTCGGAATCCAGGGGCGGGCCAAGCATCAGCGCTTCGCGGCGCAGGCTGCTCGGGTTGGCGGGGAGCTGGTTGATGCGGTATCCAACGTCTGGACGATCAAGGCGTTTTCAGCCAGAGACAGAGAGAGCGAGCGTCTGGCCTCAGAAATTGGCTATGAAGCCAGGGCTCAGCGTCGAAGCTGGATGTATCTCGAAAAGGCACGCGTTCTACATGACATATGTCTCGCGCTGATGGCCGGCGGCATGCTGATCTGGGCTATATCGCTATGGTCCTCGGGTCAGGTGACCGCCGGGGACGTGGTATTGGTCAGCGCACTGACCTTCCGGATTCTGCATGGTTCGCGCGATCTGGCTCTGGCGCTGGTTGACACAACGCAGCAGATCGGCGCGATTGACGATACCTTGCGCATCATTGTGCAGCCCCATGGGCTGGAGGATCCGGACGCACCGCTGGCGTTAGCAGAAGGCGAGATCCTGTTCGACAACGTTGGTTACAGCTATCCCGGAGATCGACGGGTATTCGATGCTTTCAATCTGCGCATCAACCCGGATCAGAAAGTTGGGGTCATCGGCCCGTCGGGCGCGGGCAAATCGACACTCATCAGTCTCATCCAGCGTCTCGACGACGTGCAGAGCGGGCGCATCCTCATTGACGGGCAGGATATACGCAGCGTCAGCCAGGACAGTCTGCGCGAGAAAATCGCCGTTGTTCCGCAGGAGACCGCGCTGTTCAACCGTAGTATCCGCGAGAACATTCGCTATGGCCGCCCAAACGCCAGCGACGGCGAAGTTATCGAAGCTGCACGTCAGGCATTTTGCGATGGTTTTATCCGTGAGCTCCCCCAGGGTTACGACACGCTAGTGGGAGAGCGGGGCGTAATGCTTTCCGGCGGGCAGCGCCAGCGTCTCGGGATCGCTCGGGCATTTCTCAAGAATGCGCCAATACTGATACTCGATGAGGCGACATCGGCGCTGGATAGCCAGTCGGAAGCGGAGATTCAGTTAGCACTCGATAATCTGGTGCAGAACCGTACCGTCATTGCCGTAGCCCACCGTCTCTCCACCCTGGCGTCCTTCGACCGAATCATTGTGCTCAAAAACGGACAGCTCGTGGAAGATGGCTCGCCACAGGAGCTGCGTAATCTGGCTGGTGAGTTTGATACGCTGTGGCGGCTGCAGGCGCAGGGCATGACCGCGGAATAACCCGCCGAGCCTTACCGACTGACCTTGGCGACGACATCTGCGCAGCTCCCTTTGATAATAAGATCGCTCGGAACGACTACACTGCATAGGCACCTAAGAGCTTAGATGCCAAGTCAGGGGGCGAGTATGGTTACCATCGATACCGCAGCATTCAGTGCCGCTGTATTTGACCTGGACGGGGTGCTTACACGAACTGCCACTGTCCATAGCGCAGCCTGGAAGACACTGTTCGACTCTTATCTTTTTAAGCGGGCCGCGCAGGGCGGCGAGCCTTTTCGGCCCTTCGATGATCACACCGACTACCTTCGCTACGTGGATGGCAAGCCCCGCTATCAAGGCGTCGCGGGCTTTCTTGAATCCCGTTCTATAACCCTGCCGTACGGTACGCCCGAAGACTCGCCTGAAGAAGAATCTATTTGCGGTCTCGGCAACCGCAAGAATCTATTGTTTAAAAATCTCCTCGAGCAGGGCGAAATCGAGGTGTTCGACACCACGGTTGCGCTTATTCGCAGGTTACGCGAGCGCGGCCTGAAGACCGCTCTTGTAACGTCCAGCGAGAACGCCCTGGTGGTGCTGGAGAAGACCGGATTAAGCGATCTGTTCGACGCGCGAGTCGATGGCCTGGAGTCGATCCGCCTTGGACTCAAAGGCAAGCCGCACCCGGACATTTTCGAGAAGGCCATTGAGTTGTTGGGCGTGCCGGCGCAGCAAGCGCTTGGAGTCGAAGACGCACTTTCAGGTGTCCGTTCCGCGCGCGACGCGGGTTACCGGCTGGTTATCGGCATAGACCGCAGCAGTACCATGCGCGACCAGCTCCTCGAATGCGGCGCACATCACGTTGTTGATGATCTGGGTGAGGTCGTTCTGTCGCCGCCAGCTGACGAATCGCTTCTTCCCGATGCATTGGCGGACTTCAACGCTATCGCCAAGCGGCTCGAGCGCGCGAAGCCGGTCGTCTTTCTGGATTACGATGGGACCCTCACGCCGATTGTGGACCGCCCGGAGATGGCCGTGCTCAGCGACGAGACCCGCACGACGCTGGTGCAATTGGCCGAGCGGCATACCGTGGCGATCATCAGCGGCCGTGACCGCCGCGATGTTGAACAACTGGTGGCTCTCGAAAACCTGATTTATGCCGGCAGTCACGGCTTTGATATCAAGGGTCCGAGCGGTTTATGCATGGAAAACAGGCAAGCCGAGGGCGTTATGCCCGCACTGGATTCGTCCGAAAGACTTCTGCGAGACAAGCTTGCGCCCATTGAGGGCGCCTTGGTGGAGCGCAAACGCTACGCCATCGCCGTGCATTATCGATTAGTCGCCGACTCTGATATCGAAGCCGTCAGTGCGGCAGTCGATGCGGCGATAGCTCAAGCCGCTCCGGTCCTGCGCAGGGCTGGCGGCAAGAAAATATTCGAACTACGCCCCAGTCTGCCGTGGGATAAAGGCAAGGCGCTGAGTTGGCTGCTAAGTGCGCTCGACCTTGATCACCCTGACCAGGTAGTCCCGATTTACCTGGGCGATGACGAGACCGATGAAGACGCCTTTCTTGCGCTGCGCGAACGCAAGGGTATCGGCATCCTGGTCGCCACCGAACCCTGTGTGACGGCTGCGCACTATCGTCTTGCTGATACGCACTCTGTTGCAGAATTTCTGTCGAGACTTACGCAGCTGCAGGAGCGGACCTGATGACCACCTGGTCGCTGGAGTATCACAGTTTCGAGCCGGACCAGGAGGGGCTGCGTGAAGCACTGTGTACGCTGGGTAACGGCTACTTTGCCACGCGCGGTGCGGCAGAGGAGGCTGGAGCGGGTGACATCCATTACCCCGGCACCTATCTCGCCGGCGGCTACAATCGTCTGGCTACGGAAATAGCAGGACGGGAGATCGTTAACGAAGATCTGGTCAATATGCCGAACTGGCTGTGTCTGAGCTTTAAGCCCGAGGATGGCGACTGGTTCAATCTCCTTGCGGTCGACGTGCTGAGCTACAAGCAGAAGCTTGACCTCAAGAATGGGGTTTTGGAACGCAATTTACGGATTCGCGACCGTGATGGAAGGGAAACCACGCTGGCTACCCGACGCCTTGTGCATATGGGCGATCCGCACCTGGCCGCGTTGAGCTGGGATATCACACCTGAAAACTGGGGCGGCCGGATGACGGTTTGCACGGCCCTGGATGGGCGTGTCATCAATGCCGGCGTAGCACGTTACAGCCAGCTCTCAAGCACGCATTTGATCACCCTGGCTGCGGGGCCGGCTGGCGAGAATGCAATTGAACTGTTGAGCGAAACCAGCCAATCGCGCTTGCGTATCGCCCAGACCGCACGCACCGAAGCGTACCAGCAAGACAGACGGTTGAACGTCGATCGCGCCCTGATCGTCGAGGACGATTATGTCGGCCAGACCCTTGGCTTTGACGTACAGCCGGGCGTGGCAACCCGGATAGAAAAGGTAGTTGGACTCTATACGTCCCGGGACAACGCCATTTCAGAGCCGGCTCTGGCCGCCCGACAGGCGATCGAGCGATATGGGAAGTTTGCCGAGCTGCTTGAAACGCATGCCGGGGCGTGGTCTCGACTCTGGCATCGCTGCGATGTGGTGTTGGAGGGCAGTGACCGTGCGCAGATGATTCTACGGCTACATATATTCCACCTTCTGCAGGCGGCGTCGCTACATACCATCGACCTTGATGTCGGCGTACCCGCCCGCGGGCTGCACGGGGAAGCCTACCGGGGACACATCTTCTGGGATGAGTTGTTCATATTTCCCTTTATCAATTCGCGCATTCCGGAGGTAACCCGCGCGTTGCTGCGTTACCGTTACCGTCGGCTTGATGAAGCGCGCCGGTTAGCCGCCGAGGCCGGATTCAAGGGCGCGATGTACCCGTGGCAGAGCGGCAGTGATGGCCGGGAAGAAAGTCAGCGGGTGCACCTCAATCCCAAGTCCGGACGCTGGATCGAAGATCACAGCTATCTTCAGCGACACGTCAATGCTGCGGTGGCCTACAACGTGTGGCGGTATTACGAAGTCACCGGCGACCGGGAATTCCTTGGATTCTTCGGCGCTGAAATGCTGTTTGAAATAGCGCGTTTCTGGGCCAGCGCCGTGACCTGGAATCCGCAGCGTCAGCGCTACGATATCTGTGGTGTGATGGGGCCGGATGAGTTTCACGATCAGTATCCCTGGCGGGACGGACCCGGGCTGGACAATAACGCCTATACCAATGTCATGGTCGCTTGGGTGCTGCAGCGCGCAATCGACGCATACCGGATAGTCGGTACAGAGTGTCAGAATGAGCTGTGCGCGGCGTTGAGCCTGTCACCCGCTGAGCCCGATACCTGGGACGACATCAGTCGGAAACTCTTCGTGCCGTTCCACGATGAAGGGATCATCAGCCAGTTCGAAGATTATGAGCGCCTTGAAGAGTTCGACTGGGATGGCTATCGAGCGAAGTACGGCGATATTCACCGCCTGGATCGTCTGCTGGAAGCGGAGGGCGATACAGTCAACCGTTACAAAGCATCCAAGCAGGCCGATGTAGTGATGTTGCTCTATTTGTTCTCGGCTCATGAGCTCGATAGCCTTTTTGAGCAGCTTGGGTATCAGCTGGATGCCGGCTGGAAAACGCGCACCATAGAGTATTACGAAAAGCGCACCTCCCACGGTTCGACGCTCAGTCGAATCGTTTCCTCATGGGTTCTGGCGCGACGCGATCGCCGTCACTCCTGGGCTTTATTGAACGAGGCGCTGGAAAGCGATGTTGCCGATGTTCAGGGCGGTACAACTGCTGAGGGAATACATCTAGGTGCCATGGCTGGCACTGTCGACCTGATCCAGCGCGGCCAGACCGGGCTCGAGGTTCACGACGACACTCTTTCGCTCGACGTCGGCCTGCCGGAGGAGGTGTCGTCCATGCGCTTGCGTCTACGCTTCAGAGGACACTGGTTGGAGCTGGAGATCACTCATGACTTGGTAAGGCTGGCGGTGCCAGATGACTGGGCGGGGCCACATAAGGTTATGCTGGACGGCACTCTATACACGTTAGGGGCGGGTAAGCGGCTTGATGTTCCACGGCGCAAGGCGCAGCGAGTATAACGTATGGCTGTTCGATATCTCATATCGACATAACCAGGTTGTGAGCGTTCAAGCCTGGAATAGTTGGATCGCGCGGTGGAAGCTGCCACACTTCTCACGAAGCGGGGCATAGGTCAGATGCGTCGTTTAACAAACTTGGCAATCTCGAGCAAGCTTTGGTCGTGATTCTCTTGTTTTAAAATGTGACAAAGTATTCAAATTGTAAAAATCGCAGATTAGGACTAAACTTCGCGCCCTCTCAAAAGTCATATCGGCGATATCCCTGTAAAGTTTATCCATTGAAATCATAACGACAGCCAAATGGTTAAGTATTGGCCGACGATGATGTTTCGATGATATCAAATAGGCTTTATTGACCTTCGCAGCGTATCAACTAATCATGGTGCAGTTAAGAAAATGGAAAAGCTGAAAGTAGCCCTGAAGAAAGTACTGCGGCCAGAAAGCATTCAAAGTCTGAAGCAGTATCAAGGAAAACTTTCGCTCGCCTGGCTACGTGCATTGTCTCGTTCAGCTATTCTGCGGCGGTTCCATTATGCTTTTTTCTCCGATGCGTTTGATCGGGAAGCACGTGCGGTGGTTGGCGGCCATCTTCGGCATGAAGAGAATCAATCCGGTACCGAATCGGTTAATTATTTCCTCAGGCGCGCCATCCATCGCATTGAGAAAGGACTGATCATGCAGCCTCGCCGCGATGTGTTTGCGGTGGATTACATCATGCAGACAGTCGACTCCTATCGCGATTCGCTGGCCGGAACCGTGGACCGCGACGAAGTCAGCTGGGCGCACGACGTACTCAAGTCGTATTTCGAAACCGCCGGAAATCATCCGAATATCGACGCTGCCCGCGCTGTTTTCCGAGAGCTGCCTTCACCTTATTCCTGTGCCTCAAGCCTGCGCCATCCCGATTCAGAAAGAGTGCCCTTTGCTGCATATATGCAAGCGCCACCGGTGGATTTCCAGTCGTTTACAGAACTGTGCATGCGCCGCCGATCGGTGCGTTGGTATCAGGACCGCCCGGTACCCCGTGACATAATCGATAACGCCGTGGCCATGGCTGTCCAATCTCCCAGCGCCTGCAACCGCCAGCCTTACAAGTTCATGATTTTTGACGACCCGGGTTCGGTAGCGCAGGTGTCCGAGCTGCCTATGGGTGTGGCCGGGTTTAGCCATAACTTTCCAGCGATGGTAGCGGTGGTGGGGCGGCTTCGCGCTTACCCGCACGTGCGTGACCGGCACGTTATATATATCGACGGCGCATTGGCCGCGATGTCGTTCATGTTTGCGCTGGAAACCCAGGGCGTTGCTTCCTGTTCGATCAACTGGCCAGACATCCCCGAGCGGGAAGATGCAGCGACCAGGTTGCTGAACCTTGAGCCCGACGAACGTATCGTGATGTTCATTTCTGTCGGCTACGCCGCAGAAGAAGGCCTGGTCCCCTATTCACAAAAACTCTCCCTCGACGAGGCGCGCGTATATAGCAGTCTGGGTGCCCACGGCGAATGAAGGCAGCTTTAGAGTTCAAGCGCTACCTTTCCAATTCCAGCTGGATGCTCGGCGAAAAAATTCTGATGCTGGGCATTGGCCTCACGGCGACAGTGGTGCTGGCGCGTTACCTGGGCCCGGAAGATTTTGGCTATCTTAACTACGCGCTGTCGCTGGTGGCTTTGCTGACAATTGTCTGTCACCTTGGGCTGACCGGTCTGGTGGTCAAGGAGTTGCGGGTAAGGCCGGATCAAGAAGACCGTATCCTCTCGTCGGTTTTTATGACCAAGGTGGTCGCATCGTTCATCGCCTATGCGATATTGATCAGCACCTGGTTCATTGGCCAGGACCGGGATTTTCTGGTCCTGGCCCTGATCGGACTGGCGCTGTTTTTTACGCCCTTCGAGGTCTTGATCGACTGGTTTCAGGCGCGCGTCAAAGCGAAGTATGCCGCTATCGCCGGCGCGGTAGGCCAGCTGGGTGGAAACGGCCTCAAGATCATCCTTGCGGTGGCGGGGCTAGGCTTGGTATGGATCGCGGCCGCGCATGTGGTCATCATTATGCTGACCTCGCTGATTCTGGTCATCTACGCTCTGGCACTGAAGCGCTCGTTCCGTTTCGACTTTTCCTGGCCCTTGACCAAGGAATTGCTTGGCAAGAGCTTTCTTATTTTTCTGGGTTCACTGTCTGCTGTGATCTACCTCAAGGTAGATCAGATCATGTTGCAGTATATCTTGGGGGATAATGCCGTCGGCCAATATGCCGCCGCTTCCAAACTGTCGGAAGCCTGGTATCTCATTCCGACAGTATTGATGGCATCCATCTTTCCGAAGATCATTGATGTACGTGATCACAGCGAAGAGAAGTACAAGCGGCTGATGCAAGTCATATTCGACCTGCTGTTCCTTTCAGCTTTCTGTTTGTCTGTTGTGGTATTTCTGCTCTCTGACTGGGTGATTGATCTGCTGTATGGCGATGCTTACTCGGCTGCGGCGCAGGTGCTTTCAGTCCACATATTCGCGTCGATATTCGTATTCATGCGGGCGCTGTTCAGCAAGTGGATCATTCTGGAAGAAGTTTTCATCTTTTCCCTGATTACCCAGGGACTCGGTGCGATCAGCAATATTGTTTTGAATTACTTTTTTATCAGAAGTCATGGCGTGGCGGGTGCAGCCGTTGCTACTTTGATTTCTTATTCCATAGCAGGCTATTTCAGCCTGCTGCTGTCGAGCAAGACTCGGGCGTTGTTCGTGATGATGAGCAAAAGCATGCTGTTTCATGCATTCATCAGCGTACCCGAGACGATCAAAGAATTGAGGCGAGGTTAGTATGAACATTGAAATCCGAAAAGCCGGGTTTGTGAACAAGGGCGCCGAGCTGATGCTGCATGCTGTGGTGCAACAACTTCGCCGTAATTGCCCCAATGCCAGGCTCGTCATGGAACCGAGCCGGGAAACCGGCCCCTATCCTTACCGTGGCAGAGCCGAGCTTGGCCTGTATCAAAAAGCCTGGTTGTGGCGCAAGAACATCCCTTTCGGGGACTTGGCTGCTTTCGTTCCGGCCCGTCTGCGCGAAATGTATGGCGTAGTGCTGGATAGTGAGATCGACGTGGTTCTGGATGCAGCTGGTTTCGCCTATACCGATCAGTGGGGTGCCCAATTATCCGAGGAACTGGCCCGTGCCAGCCGCCGCTGGAAAAAGCGCGGCACCAAGGTGATTCTCATGCCTCAGGCGTTCGGTCCCTTCCGTGATGAGCGGAGCAAGGCCGCGGTAAAGGAGTTTGTCGGCAACTGCGATTTGATCTTTGCCCGTGAACCGGTCTCCTACAAGCACCTGACCGATATCGTCGGCGAGCAGGATAAAATCAAGATGTGTCCGGACTTCACCAACCTCCTGCAAGGTACGGTGCCCGACTACTTCGATCCTGCGACCCACCAGATCGCCATCGTTCCGAATTACCGGATGATGGACAAGACCAGTGAAGCGGTCGCCAAGGGCTACGTGCCTTTTCTTAAGCGCGCTGCCCAGCGGCTGCTGGACAAGGGTGCCAAGCCCTTCATGTTGGTACATGAAGGCGAGGACGACCTGAACCTGGCGCGCGAAGTCTCCCAGGCAGTCGGGGGAATCCCGGTCGTCATTGAAGCCAATCCGCTTGCCATCAAGGGTATTCTTGGTGCGTGTCGGGGTACGGTCGGAAGCCGCTTCCACGGGCTGGTCAGCGCGTTGTCCCAGGGCGTTCCGTCACTGGCCACTGGCTGGAGTCACAAATACCAGATGCTGTTTGCCGACTATGGATTCGAGCCGGGTATTCTGGATATCAGCATGTCCGAAGAAGAGCTGGACCATGTGCTGGAATATCTGACCGATAAACAGCGCTCCCAGGAGCTTTCGGTCCGTCTGATGCTGCGTTCTGAGGCGTTGAAAAAACAATCGCAAGCGATGTGGAGCGAGGTATACAAGATACTGAGCGCGCCCATCGCGGGTCGTCAGACAGCCCCGATCAAGCCAGTCGGACCGGTCTGCTCCTAACCTTCAGGTTTTCCCTTCGTAGGTTTCGCACGGCTTCTTACGCGACATTCATGCATCTGTCAGGCCTCTAACCTGGCAGATGCAGTCGTTCCTCTATGACCCTGTATGTCTATACAGTACAATGCCCCGACCGAGATCGCGGGCAGTGTTCGCCTGATCCCGGCATAAAAGGACTCACGTACAGCCTGAGGTGAAGCATGGCCGTTGAAATTGTGTATCGAAGCAGCAGAGACCCGGAGCAGCTATTCATGGATAAAGCCGAAGCCGACCGTCACGATAAAATGCTGGAACTGGCTGAAGCGCTTGGTGAGGTGTTGTTAAAAGCCGTACCCTCATTATCAGAACAACAGGCCGAGGAGGCGAGCCTCTTCATGGCGAGACGTCGGGATATCTTTGCCAAAGCGTTCAAGAATAATGCCGACGCGTTGGCAGCGTTGGACGAAGAGGCATCGCAAAAGAGCTGATTGCCGGACCGCAATACGCGAGGAGGGTGTCTTAACGTCCCGCAGGTGCGCAGATCCGAAAATGAAACTCCTGGAAAATGGAACGCCCGCTTGCAGCGCGACGGGCGGCCTCAGATATCTGTAACAGACCCATGCGCGGAACTGCACGCATTGCATCGAGTCGAGATATGACACGACGCACTGCCTCACCTCTCTGCAGGAGCAAACCCATGACTGAAGTACTTGGTTACGCCGCGACAAATCCTGATGCGCCGCTGGCGCCGTTTCGTTTCGAACGCCGGACACCTGGCCCCCAGGATATACAGATCGATATTCTCTACTGCGGCGTCTGCCATTCAGACCTGCACACCGCCCGCAACGACTGGAACAACACACTCTATCCGTCCGTTCCGGGTCACGAGATTGTTGGCCGCGTTTCTGCGGTGGGCTCGCAGGTCACTGGGTTCAAAGTGGGTGATATGGCTGGCGTCGGCTGCATGGTCGACAGTTGCCAGGCCTGCGCGTCCTGTTCAGAGGGGTTGGAGCAATACTGCGAGAACGGCTTCACCGGTACCTACAACGGCCCGGTTGCTGGCGGCGAGAATACCTATGGCGGTTATTCCAGCAAGATCGTAGTGGATGAGAAATTCGTCCTGCGCATCAGCCACACGGAGAACCTGGCCGCTGTGGCACCCTTGCTCTGCGCCGGCATTACCACTTACTCGCCGCTGCGTCAGTGGAGGGTCGGGCCGGGTCAGAAGGTAGGCGTCGTCGGGCTAGGCGGGCTTGGCCACATGGCGGTCAAAATTGCCAATGCAATGGGCGCCAGGGTCGTCCTCTTTACTACCTCGCCGGACAAGAAAAAGGATGCGCTGCGTCTGGGCGCGAGCGAAGTGGTCGTTTCGAAGAATCAGGACGAAATGGACGCGCACCGCGATAGCTTCGACTTTATTCTCAATACGGTTGCCGCACCGCATAATCTCGACGCCTATATGGTCCTGCTCAAGCGCGATGCAACGATGACGCTGGTAGGCGCGCCGGCTACGCCACATCCATCACCGGATGTCTTTGGCCTGGTATTCCGTCGCCGTCGACTTGCCGGATCATTGATTGGCGGCATCGCCGAGACGCAGGAGATGCTCGATTTCTGCGCTGAACACGGTATCGTTTCGGATATTGAAATGATCTCGATGGATCAGATTAACGAAGCCTACGAGCGCATGCTCAAGAGCGATGTGAAATACCGGTTCGTAATTGATATGGCGACGCTTCCGCCAGCCTGAAACTCATCTACTATCTGCTTACCGGTCGCCGCGTTGCTGGATAGTGAGACCACAAGGACACCTGATGCCGCGTTTCCTGCACACCGCCGACTGGCAGATCGGTCGACAATATGAGCGTTTCGGTCCGGAAGACGGGCCGGTTCTTGCGGAAACGCGGATCAGTACGGTGGAGCGTATAGCTCAGCTCGCCAATCAACGGAATGTTGACGCGGTATTGGTCGCGGGCGATGTGTTTGACGCGCAAACGGTTTCGGACCGGACCATCCGCCGTCTGTTCATGGCCATGCAAGGATACGCAGGCCCCTGGATACTGATTCCCGGCAACCACGACGCCGCGCTGGCCGAAAGTGTGTGGACCCGTGCCGAGCGGCTCGAGGCGATCCCGGATAACGTGCACGTTGCGCTACAACCGGGCGTGCTGGTCTTTGCTGAACAGCAGCTGGCGGTTCTGGCCGGTCCGCTGACGCAGCGGCACACCTATAGTGACCTCACCGAATGGTTCGACCATGCCGAAACGCCGCCCGGGCTGCTGCGTATCGGCATTGCCCATGGCAGCGTTCAGGGCATTCTGGCTGAAGATATCGACTCGCCGAATCCTATCGCGCCGGATCGGGCCGAGCGTGCCGGCCTCGATTATCTCGCGCTGGGTGACTGGCATGGTTGCAAGCGTATCGATGCGCGTACCTGGTATAGCGGTACGCCTGAACAGGACCGCTTCAAGAGCAACGGTGCGGGTCAGCTGCTGGATGTCAGCATTGAGCGCCCCGGCGACGAGCCGCAGGTCACTGCGGTTGCTGTCGGCCAGTTCCCATGGCTGCAGTGGAGCCAGCAGCTCGATTTGCCCTCGGATCTGGATCTGTTTATTGATCAGCTGCAGCAACTGGCTCAGCCGTCGGTCGTCAGCATCGCCTTGTCTGGCCATCTGGACCTGGCGGGGGAACAACGTTTGCATCAGGCCCTGAGCAGGGCGGAGGCGTTCCACCGCTATCTTGAATACGATCTGCAGGATCTTCGTTTGTATCCCACCGAAGCCGACATTGCCGATTTACAGGCTGACGGCTATCTCGGTGAGGTGATTGAAGAGTTGCGTCAGGCGCAACAGGGCGACGCAGCCGGCACGGCTCGGGAGGCGCTGGTGATTCTATCCGGGCTGTTGCGCGATCGTCAGAGCGAAGGGGGTGCGCAATGAAGTTGGGGTATCTGCGCATCAACCAGTTCCGCCAGTTCCGTCAAGCTGTTGAAATCACGGGATTCGATCCCGGCCTGAACCTCTTCTGCGGACCAAACGAGTCAGGTAAAAGCACTGTCGCTGCGGCCATTCGGGCGGCCTTTTTTGAGCGGCATCGCTCCAGCAGTGTTGATCATCTGCGCCCATGGGGTGACTCCGGCGCCGCCCCTGAAATCGAGCTTGAGTTTGCACATGCGGGTGAGGTTTGCAGATTAAAGAAGCGCTTTCTGGCGCGTAAACGCTGCGATCTCAGCATTGGAGAGGAAGTCCTGTCCGGTGACGAGGCTGAAGACCGTCTGGCTGCTTTGCTTGGCTTTCAGTTTCCTGGACGCGGTGCAAGCCGGTCTGAATACTGGGGTATTCCTGGTCTGTTATGGATAGAGCAGGGTAGCGGCCATGAGCTGCGCTCGGCCGTGGAGTTTGCCGGAGATCATTTGAAGTCGGTGCTTGGGGCAACCCTGGGAGAAGTGACCAGCAGCAGCGGTGATGAAATACTCGACCAGGTGGAGCGTGAACTCGGGGAATTGCTTACCCGAACCGGCAAGCCGCGCGGTGCCTATCGGGAGGCCCTCGAACAGGTAGACAGGCTTTCGCTGGCGCTGGGTGAACTCGACGAGCGGGTGGACCGATACCGTCAGCAGGTCGACCGTTTGAACGAGCTGACAGCGCAGCAGGCGATGGACGATGCTCAGTGTCCCTGGGAGGCATTACGCGCTCAGCAAGCGGAGGCCGAAGCGAAATATGCCCAGGTCCAGCAGCTTGGGGAGCTGCAAAGCGCAGACGAGCAAGCATTGCTCAAGTGCCGTCATCACATGCAGGTGGTCATCGAGCAGCTGCACGGGTTTCAGACACAGGCTGATGAGTTGGCGGAGCGTAGAAGCACACGGGACGTACTCTTTCAGCAGGCAAATGAGCTCGCTGAGCAGCAGCTGAGCACCAACGAAGCGCTGAAACAAGCCGCGGCCGCCTACGACATGGCGCGCGAAGTTGACCGGGCCAGCCGGCAACAGGCGCAGCGCCGCGCGCTCGAACACAAGCTTCAAACCCTCAACGACCAGCTGGTAAAGCTGACGTCCGCCATCGAGCAGGCTACAGCGCTGGACGTCACGCTTCAGGAGCAGAAACGTCAACTCGCAGGGGTGCAGCTTGATGAAACGAAGCTCGCCAGACTGCAACAACTCGCCAATGCGCTGCGCGATCTGGAAATCCGTCAGGAAAGTATCGCGACGGTACTGGAGTTCGAGCTCGCTGCGGAGCGCCGGTTGCTGCTCGATGGCGAGGCGTTGAGCGGGAAGGGGGTGCGGCGCCTGTTGCAGAAGACCGAGCTACAGATCGAAGGCATCGGCACCCTGCGTATCGCACCGGGCGGCCAGGATCTTGGCGAGCTGGCGCGTCAGCTGGACCGGGCGCGTGAGAAATTGGCGGCCGAGCTTGAATCAGCGCAGCTGAACGATGTCGCGCAGGCAGTTCAGCGAGTCGAACAGACCCGCATGCTATGTACTGAAATCAACGGGAACGAACGCATGCTGGCGCTCCATGCGCCTCAGGGAATTGAGGCCCTGCGGCATGAGCTGGCGCTTTTGCGCGATCAGGTGCTGCAGGTCGAGACGGAGTTGCAGGCACAGGCGCCAGTTGATCCCGCCACCGCTGTCATTCAGCCAGACGTGGCTGAGCAGCAATTGGAGCAGGCATCCACTGCGCTGCGCGAAGCTGAACTGGCCGAGCGTCAGCTGCAGGAACGGCTTATTCAGTGTCAGCAGGCATTGCACACCGCCGAGAACGAATGCCGTCAGCTTGAAGCGCGCCTGGCTAGCCCGCAGCGCCAGCAGCAGGAGCGTGACTGTAATGAAACGCTCACTGTGCTGCGCCATGAACAGGCTCAGCTGGAGCAGGCTATCGACGGTCGTGCCCAACTGATCGAGACCGCTCGCCCGGATATCCTGCAGCAGGATATCAGGCGATTTCAGACTAGCGCGGCTCAACTTGAACTGGCGAACCGACAGCGTAAGGAAGAGATCATCCGCCTGCAGAGTCAGCTCCAGGCGCAGGATGCAGACGGGCTGGAAGAGCGCAGAGGCAAGAGCGCTACGGAACATGCATCGCAGCTGCGGCGAGTGCAGCAGTTTGAAAAGCGTGCCCGTGCGCTCAGTCTGCTGGCCAGCCTGCTACAGGGCAAGCGGCAGGCGCTTACCCGGCAACTTCAGGCGCCTCTGCAAAGACACCTGAATCATTATCTGCAGCTGCTGTTTCCGCAGGCGACGCTTGAGGTCGACGAGAATCTGGTTCCAGGACAGCTGGTGCGTGGGGGACAGGAACGCGGCGATTTCGAACTGCTCAGTTTCGGTGCGCGTGAACAGATGGGGCTGATCAGTCGGCTTGCCTATGCAGACCTGTTGAAGGAAGCCGGTCGCCCGACATTGATCATTCTCGACGATGCGCTGGTCCACAGTGATGCCCAACGCTTCGCGCAAATGAAGCGCATCCTGTTTGACGCAGCCCAACGCCATCAGATTCTACTGTTCAGCTGTCACCCGGCCGACTGGCGCGATATGGGCGTCCCCTTACGCGAGATCGAATCGCTTAAAGGTTGAGTGCCTTGCTGGCGCAGGCTGGTTAGGAATGCTTGTACCTCAAGTGCATCGTCCACAATGCAGCAAGCCCGCACGGGGGCGGGCTTGCTGTAGAGCTCAGCGGCATACTGGGGCGGTCAGGCCGCCGCTACTGTCATACTGCTTTGGCAGGCGCCCGGGTAGAAGCCTTCGTGCTGCGGTGCTCCGGCTCGGCCAGATAAGCCTCCAGCGAATCATCCATCGCCTCCAGCCAGCGCGTGTGGTGCCGCGGGGCCATGGTGCCTGTCATCAGTGAGCGATAGGAGTAGTCACGGAAGGTCATGATGTTTTCGTGCTTGTGCTCTTCCCACACCAGAAAGGTCTTGTTCACACCATCAATGTCGAAGCTTGGGTAATCTGTCTGCTCGATCAGCGTGCGCACGTAATCACCCTGGAATTCGATCATGCTTTCGTCAGTATCGAGCGCTTCTTCACGGGCGCGCCACGCCTGACTGTCCTCCCGCATCGCAGACTGATCGGGCAGAGCGATGCGGCCAAGGAGTACGTCTCTGACATACCAGGCCTGGGCATCAAACATGTTGAAGGTGTACCACTGATCCTGCATGCCGAGGTAAAACAGTTTGGGATTGTTTTCCCACACGACACCCTGATACAAATCGAGCGGCCACAGGCGGTTATTGGTCTTCAGTCGCAGCGACTCGTCCAGAAACGGGAAGTGGTGCAGGTAACCGGTGCACAGAATGATCGCATCGATCCGCTTGGAGGTGCCGTCCTTGAAATGAGCAGTATTGCCATCGACTCTGAGCAGTAGCGGTTTCTCTTCCCAGTTGTCAGGAAACTCGAAACCCATAGGACGCGTGCGATAGCTGGTGGTGATGCTGCGTGCGCCATACTTGTAGCATTGCGAACCGATATCTTCGGCGGAGTAGCTGCTACCTACCAACAACACGTCCTGCCCTCGAAATTCAAGCGCATCGCGGAAGTCATGGGCGTGCAGTATCCGGCCATTGAATCGCTCGAAACCCTCGAACTCGGGCACGTTCGGCGTGGAAAAATGTCCGGACGCAACGATGACGTGATCATAGATTTCTGTCGTCACCACGTCAGCTTCATGGTCGTGCGCAACCACCGTGAACTGCTCGGTATCGTCATTGTAGGTGACCTGGCGGACCGGACAGTTGAAGCGAATGTATTTGCGTACGTCGGCTTTCTCGACGCGCCCCTTGATGTAATCCCAAAGGACTTCGCGGGGAGGGTAGGAGGCAATGGGTTTGCCGAAGTGTTCTTCAAAGGTGTAATCGGCAAATTCGAGGCATTCCTTCGGTCCGTTTGACCAAAGATAACGGTACATGCTGCCGTGCACGGGTTCGCCGTGCTGATCGAGGCCGGTTCGCCAGGTGTAATTCCATAATCCGCCCCAGTCCGCCTGTTTTTCATAGCAAACCAGTTCAGGGATTTCGCAGCCCTTTTGCTGGGCTGATTGAAATGCACGCAGTTGAGCGAGCCCGCTTGGGCCGGCACCGATAATGGCGACTCTCATATAAGTTATCTCCTCTAACGATGATACGGCTGCCGGTGACCCCTCTGTCGATGGGTAATATTGTTCTAATTCAGCAGCTTGAAGGTAAAGCAGGATGTGGTCAGAAGCATCGCTGTAGGTTGGATTGCTTCGTCGTGTAAAGGACTATACAGGAAAAACGAGGGAAATGTGACCAGGCGTCCCCGGCCAGCGTATCGGTCCTCGTCCTGAGCAGCCTGAAGCAGCGGCCGGAAACCATCCTGGGACGCGGGCAAAAGCATCGCGCTTCCAGCCGTAAGAAAACGGAACGTTGGTACTGGGCGGCAGGGCAGGTGGCGTGCGTCAGATCACATTTTTGTCGACGTATCAGACAAATCCAAGACTAAGACATTAGTAGCAGGCAATCTGGCATCACTGGCTATTTTCGGGAGAAGCTGTCGCAATAATCATAGTTAAATCAATGTGATGTGAAGTAATTCTGATTTTTTTCATCAGGATGTAACGGCGGTCTTCGGATAACTTCCTACGAAAGTCGTAGTCGACGTTTGCCGATGCGGTGCTAACGTGACTATGCAATAAAAACAACAATTGGAGATGGTTATGTCCTTGTCGAAAGAAGACGCAGCGCGCGGCTATTGGAAGGAGAACCTGCGATTCATGCTCATGCTGCTGGTCATCTGGTTCGTGGTGTCCTTCGGTGCCGGCATTCTGTTTGTAGATGAACTGGATACCATCCGGTTTTTCGGTTTCCCGCTAGGATTCTGGTTTGCTCAACAGGGCTCCATTTATACCTTCGTGGCACTCATCTGGGTTTATGTATGGAAGATGAATCGCCTCGATCGTAAATACGATGTCCACGAAGAATAAAAACAGGAGCCAATGAATGGAAACCCAAACTCTGATCTATCTGGTGGTCGGCGCAACCTTTGCGCTCTATATCGGGATCGCGCTATGGTCCCGGGCCGGCAGCACCAGCGAATACTATGTCGCCAGTAAAGGCGTTCATCCTATTGCAAACGGGATGGCGACCGGTGCTGACTGGATGTCCGCTGCATCCTTCATCTCCATGGCCGGTATCATTTCCTTCACCGGGTACGATGGCAGCGTTTACCTCATGGGCTGGACGGGCGGGTATGTGCTTCTCGCGATGTGCCTCGCTCCCTATCTGCGCAAGTTCGGTAAGTTCACTGTCCCTGAGTTCGTTGGCGAGCGTTATTACTCGCAGACGGCCCGTGTGGTGGCGGTTATCTGCGTGATCTTCATCTCGTTCACCTACGTGGCCGGTCAGATGCGGGGTGTCGGTATCGTGTTCTCACGTTACCTCGAGGTTGATATCAACGTCGGCGTCATCATCGGTATGGCGATCGTATTCTTTTACGCCGTACTGGGCGGCATGAAGGGCATCACCTATACCCAGGTGGCGCAGTACTGCGTGATGATGTTCGCCTACATGGTTCCGGCCATCTATATCTCCCTGCTGATTACCGGCAACCCCATCCCGCAACTGGGTTTTGGTAGCACAGTAAGCGGTACGGACATGTCAGTACTGGACAGGCTCAACGGGTTGGGTACCGAGTTGGGTTTCAATGAGTATACCGACGGCACCAAATCAACTATCGACGTGTTCTTCATCACCATGGCGTTGATGGTAGGTACCGCCGGCCTGCCGCACGTAATTGTTCGCTTTTTTACTACGCCAACTGTGCGGGATGCCCGTAAATCAGCAGGTTATGCTTTGCTGTTCATTGCGATTCTATATACCACAGCGCCCGCTGTAGCAGCTTTCGCACGTACCAATCTGCTGACCAGTGTGCCTAACACCGCCTACACCGAGCTGCCTGACTGGTTCGAAACGTGGGAAATCGCAGGCCTGGTTGCCTGGCAGGACAAGAACGACGACGGCATCGTGCAGTACGGCCCTGGCGCACCTTTCGTTGGCGCGCCGAATTTTGCAGGGGAAACCGGTGAGTATGGTCAGCGCCTGGTGACCAACGAGCCTACTCCGGCCGAAACCGAGCTCTATGTAGACCGCGATATCATGGTTCTGGCCAACCCGGAAATCGCTGGGTTGCCTGGTTGGGTTGTCGCCTTGATCGCTGCGGGTGGGCTTGCTGCCGCACTGTCCACCGCGGCGGGTCTGTTGCTGGTGATTTCGACGTCAGTTTCGCATGACCTGCTCAAGAGCAACATGATGCCGAATATCAGCGAGAAAAAAGAGCTGTTGGCCGCACGTATTGCTGCGGGGGTGGCGATCCTGATTGCGGGCATATTCGGCATCTATCCGCCGGCCTTTGTGGCGCAGGTGGTGGCGTTTGCCTTCGGTCTCGCAGCGGCATCGTTCTTCCCGGTCATCGTCATGGGGATCTTC
Source organism: Pseudomonas sp. gcc21 (assembly GCF_012844345.1). NCBI lineage: Bacteria > Pseudomonadati > Pseudomonadota > Gammaproteobacteria > Pseudomonadales > Pseudomonadaceae > Pseudomonas > Pseudomonas sp. gcc21. The sequence goes on from NZ_CP051625.1 coordinate 969,916, forward strand.
TCCAAGAAGATGAACAAGGAAGGCGCCATTGCCGGCATGATCGTCGGTCTGACATTTACCTTCAGCTACATTGTGTTCTTCAAGTTCATCAGTCCTGAAATGGATAATGCGGCGTACTGGTGGCTTGGCATTTCGCCAGAAGGTATTGGCACACTCGGCATGATCTTCAACTTCATTGCTGCGGTCGCCGTGGCTTCATTCACCAAGGCACCACCGGAGCATATCCAGCACCTGATCGAGGATATCCGGGTGCCACGCGGAGCAGGGGCAGCAGTTGCCCACTAAGCTCTAGATGCTGTCACAAGAAGCCCTCAGCGATGAGGGCTTCTTCGTTTCCGGCAGGAGGCTGCCAAATTCATCAATACGCAGAAGAGGTAACTCCTTTGCTCTGCCCGTTGTGATTCTGGAACCTGTACTGTGTTTGGAGAGAACAAGGCCGGCACGCCTGACGACGGTGTTATTGAAGCGCGGGCTGACCGAACGCAGTTGAACAGGATCCGGGAGAAATACCATGGCGTTTCGTCAAGTGCAGGATCTGCTGGAATGGGTCGTCGAGTTCCACAATCAACTGGCCGCCCAGTACCGCCGTTTAGCCGGCGAACAGCAGTATGAGCGAATGAGAATGACGCTCGACTTTCTGACTGATCGCGAACAGCGCATGCATCAATCCATGGCCAATTATCTGGAAAATGCCAATCCCAATCTGCTCAAGACCTGGCTGACTCGCAGAACTTTAGTCATCCCCAGGTGCTTGAGCGGATCCCTCCTTGCCTTGGTTGCCACGACACACAGGACATCCTGGCGAACGTGATCACCGCCCACCAGCTTCTCAAGGACATGTATCGTCTACGCGCACAGCTGGCATCGATACCGGAGGAGACGGAATTGTTCGATATGCTGGCGAACAATCAGGATGCCGAGGCGCGGCTGCAAACACGGGACATTGGCCGGCTGGATAGCTATTGAGGGGTATGCGTAGCTGTTTGCAATAGCTGCAGAGCTCTGGTTTCAGAGCGGATGATAGCGAGAAGGAGCAATAGCGACATTGGCGGGGCGGATGGCTGGTTATCGCCGTGAGTCACGCACCCCACAAAAACCTATGCAGCCTGTACCAGAATCTGTGGGACCGCAGTAGGCGTTAGGCGAACAAAAATGCCGGCGAACACCTTGCAATGTGTGAAATGGTTCTTCTGGGAGGGTCGGGCACCAGCTCGACCATGGACGTCGCCGACAAGTACACTGCCCGAAATAAACACGGCGCTATGGAGCGTCGAGCTCCACCTCGACCAGCGGCATCGCCGTCTAATAAGCCGGCCAGGATGGAACCTGACCCTCCATAGCCTTGCCGTCGGCTTCCAATCACCGAACGGCAACAGACCCTAATATTCCAGCGAATAACTCAGCGCAACCGTGCGGCCTTCGGCGGGAATGGCCGACAAACTGCCATAGGTCGCCTCGGCCTCCTGGCTATAGACCGAGCGATAATCGCGGTCGAACAGGTTGTAAATGCCCAGCTCCAGTGTTCCTTCTGCCAACTCGGCATAGGTGAGCAGATCGGTCACGGCGTAGCCGTCGATCTGTGCGGCCGGTGTCGGACGCACATTGGCATCAAAGCTGGCGCGCAGCGAATCCTCGTAGGCATCGTCGGTTCCGCGAATGGCCAACATCTGCAACCGCGCACCATATCCATTGCGGTCCCAGGCGCCATAAATTGTGGCTTTCAGCGGTGATACGCGGAAGCTGTTCATATCACGCCAGGTGCCGCTGCTGTCCTTGAACTGGCCGCGGGTGTAGGCGAGGCTGCCGCCGAGTGACCACTGCGGTGCAACTTGATAGGCGAGGCGGGTCTCGGCTCCGTAAACGCGCTCATCGGTGTCGGCAACGCTCACGCTGAAATCGCGCTGGAACTGCACCACCTTGTCGGAGCGGTTATAGAACGCCGTGACCGAAGCATCCATACGTGCGCCATCGTGTCGCCAGCCCGTTTCAACGCTGTTCACCTTGATCGGCTCGACATTGTCGGAAGAGACCGTAAATCCTGGCGTCACGTCGCGCAGCACGCGCTGCATATCCGGCAGACTGAAGCCCTGGGAGAAATTCACGAATAATTGCTGCTGGTCGTCGAGATCATAAACCAGGCCGACATTGAACAGCGTTGCGTTGTGTCTCACCGAGCCTGAGGCGACCGCACCCGGTGCATAACCCAGCCCGAAATCGCTGCCCAGGTCCGCGAGAAGGGCTTCAGCCGTGGGGGTGAACGCGTCGCTTTCGCTGCGGATGCGTTCGTGGCGAACCCCGGCCTGCAAGCTCAACGCCTCGGTCAGTGGCGTGCGGGTCTGCAAGAACGCGCCCAGCTTGTCGATCTCGACATCGGGCCCGTATGCATATTGGCTCCCGGTAAAGTCGTGCACCAGCCCGTTACTTGTCATGAAGGTCGCAAGATCGAAGCTATCGGCATTCTGGTTGTTCTGCTCCTGCTCGTAATCCACGCCATAGACCAGTTCGGTGGTCCGCCCGCCGACGTCCAGGCCCGACTGCAGTGCCAGCCGGAGCCCGGTGACTTCAACCTCGGACTCCGATTGCAACACTGCAATGGCGCTGCCCTGAATGCGTTCAGCCAGTGCGGCGCGCTCCGCCGGCGTGACGGGCAATGCCATCAATGCCGGCAATGCATTACTTACCGAGAAGGGCGTAGCGAAGGGATAAAAGCGGCTACGTTCCTTGCGGTAATAGGCTTCGGCAGTGAGTTGCTGGCCGAGTACATCCTCGTCCTGGTAAGTGGCGCTGAAGCGGTTGCGTCGGGTGCGCGGCTGGTCATCCAGAACCAGGCCGTCCACAGCGTCCAGTGAGGGCTGAAAGCCCGGAACCAACAATGCCGCCAGACCTGGACCATAATCGGGACCGTAGTCGGTATCCTGCTCGTCATCATAATGCTGGGCACTGAGCGTCAGTTGGCGGGCCTCGCCGAGTTGAATATTCAGCCGGCCGTTGAGGTCCAGCGTGCGGGTATCTTCCCGGCTGGTTTGCGCTGGCTCCGGGGCGATCCGATCACCGCTGGCGTCCAGCCGCGCGCCGCGCTCCGTTGCGTTGATACCGAAGAATCCGTCCACTGACTCCCGCGCGAAAGCGACGCTTTGCCCCAGCTCGTAGGTCAGTGAATCGCCGTCGAGCTCACCGCCCGCCACACCGATCCGCGAACGAAAAGCCAGGGGCTCGCCCTGGCTCTGTTTGGTTACGATATTGATGATTCCGCCCGTTGCGCCCGCACCGTATAGCGCTGTGGCCCCACTGAGCACCTCGATATGCTCGATCGAGTCAGGGCTGATGCTGTTCAGTTGGCGTGCGACATCACGCGACCCTGTCTGCGGAACGCCGTCGATAAGTACCTGTACCTGCCGGCCACGCATGGTTTGTCCGTAATTACTGGCGGTGCCGCTGCTGGCACCGAGTGAAGGAATCAAAAAGCCCACCACATCCGCCAGCTTGGTGCCGGCGGCGCTCTGTTGTTGAATTTCAGCAGCCTCGATCCGCTGCACGCTTCCGGCTATCTGCGCAACGGTGCCCGGCATACGTGTAGTGGAAACAGTCGTGGCGGGCAATGCCAACGCTGACTCGTGCTGTTCGGCGGCTTCCACGCAGGCGATTGCCAGACAGGAAAGAGAGAGTGTGAGCGCGCACGTACGTGGCATCGGAAAGCCTCCAGACGATGAGATGAATTTGAAATATGTCTTGTTGACAGGACGTTTTATAACCTCTACGTTAGCCGTTATCAACAGCAAATGATAATAGTTCGTATTTGATGGCACGGTAGTGGCGGGTGATTTTTCCCGGAAGCAGTTCAGCTTGTGTCGCGCTAAAGCGGCTTTTTGCAATGCGAAACAGCCGCTCAAACAGACAGACGGGACGAACATGAAGGCAGACGAAAGCTTGCCCGCCGGCGCCGAGCAGCTGGTACTCAGTGGTGAGAACAGCTCGATAGCGCAATACCGTGCGGTCATGCAGCAGGCGGTCGATGAGGCATGCCAGTGGCTGGGGCGTCGGCAGATGTATTCAGGCTGTAGCGTTGAACACCTCGCCGGGCAGGTTTCAGCAGATTTCACAGGTTCCGGCGCTGGCAACTGTCGCGCCCTTCAGCACGCGGCCGATCTGTTTCTGGCCAACGCCGTCGCGCCGCATCATCCCTGGTGTGCAGCGCACCTGCACTGTCCAACGCTGACCATCAGCCATGCCGCAGAAGTGCTGATTAACGCAGCCAACCAGAGTCTTGATTCCTGGGATCAGGGCCCGTCTGCGACAATGATGGAACTCAAGCTCATCGAATGGCTGCGCAGTCGTGTCGGTTACCCTCCAGGCGATGCGGGTATTTTTACCAGCGGCGGTACGCAGAGCAATCTGATGGGGTTGCTGTTGGCGCGGGATCGCCTGGTGCAGGCTGTATGGGGGCGCTCGGTACGCGAGCAGGGGCTCCCGCCGGACGCACATCGAATCAAAATCCTCTGTTCAGAGGCGGCGCACTTTTCCATTGGCAAGAACATGGCGCTGCTCGGGCTGGGCTGGGCATCGGTCGTGGCTGTGCGAACCACCGAAACCGGCCAGATCGACACGGTCGAGCTGGAGCGCGCCATCAATGGTTTGCTTGGCGCTGGCGACCACATTGCCGCTATCGTCGGAACCGCAGGGACTACGGACGCCGGTGCTATCGATCCCTTGCCGGCGCTGGCTGATCTGGCCGCGCGGTTTGATATCTGGCTGCATGTGGACGCGGCATGGGGCGGGGCGTTACTGCTGTCTGCACGCTACCGCCATTGGCTGGCCGGACTGGAACGGGCTGATTCCATCACCATCGACTTTCACAAGCACTTTCTGCAGCCGATCAGCTGTGGGGCTTTTTTGCTCAGGGATGACGACCACTTCAGGTTCATCCATTGTCAGGCCGAATATCTGAACTCTGAAAGCGACGAAGAACAGGGCATTCCCAATCTGGTAGGTCGCTCGCTACAAACGACCCGCCGCGCGGATGTATTGAAGCTCTGGATGAGTCTCGATGCATTGGGTACCGAGTGCTTTGGCGCGCTGATTGAACATGCCATACAACTGGCCAGCGAGACGGCGCAACGCATTCGTGGAATGCCGGATCTGGAGTTGCTATGTGAGCCACAACTTTCCAGCGTGTTGTTCCGCTTTGCCAGCCCGAACCTGGAGCGGGCGCGGCTGGATGAGCTGAACCGGAACCTTGCCGACTCGCTGTTCAATGCAGGCAAGGCAAATATCGGCGTAACCAGTCTGGGCGGCAAGGTATGCCTGAAGCTGACGCTGCTGAATCCGCTGTGCATCCTGGAGGATATCGATGCGCTGCTGAAAATGATCACCACCCAGGCGCATGCCGGGCTCGCCAGTAGCCTGGAGGCTTCGGCATGAATGCGGTAGCGGTTGCCAACCGCATCGCCCTGCAACAGCTGATCAATGCCTACCTGCAGGAAACCGGGCGAGGCTGCCTGATTCCGGTCGACGAGCAGACCCGTGCCCAGCTGGCGCTCAGTGGGAAGCACACGCTGTTATGGCTGTGTCTGGAGCCATTCAGCATCACCGTGGCAGTGCCGCTGGAGTACGCCAGTAGCGTCGGCCGCCATCGATTCGCTTCGCTGCCGTGCATCTGGCGCGACTACCAATGGCGTCAGGCCAGCCCGGTTACGCTGGCCGCGCTGGTTCTCGAAGATGTCGTGCACAACGCCGAGAACAACCTGGACGCGTCGGGATTGCTCGAACGTTGGGTACAGAGCCGTGATGCGCTGGCCGTATTTCTCAAGCATCGTACCGAGCGGCTGGATGAGCTGACGCAGCTGCAACAAAGCTTCAAGCAGTCGGAACAGGCGTTGCTGCTCGGGCATAACATGCATCCTGCGTCGAAAAGCCGTCAGGGCTTCATGCATGACGAATTTCTGCGCTATTCGCCTGAAACCCAAGGCGAATTCGCGCTGCATTTCTGGTTGGTGCATCCCGATATTCTGGCCGAAGGGCACGCGGAAGAAGGCGATATCAGCTCTCTGCTATGTAAAAGCTTGCTGCAGGCGGATGCAGTACCCGCATCCGCCTTGCAAACCATGGCGGAGTATCCGCAATGGAAACTACTTCCCCTGCATCCCTGGCAGGCGCGCTTTCTGATGGGCCAACCGTTATGGCGTCAACTCACCGCCGCCAGCCAGGCGATCAGCCTGGGCGCATTCGGCTGGACCATGCACCCGACTACCTCGGTGCGCACGCTCGTCAGCGATGCACCCTGGATGTTCAAGCCCTCGCTATCGGTCGCCATCACCAACTCAGTGCGCATCAACCTGGCGCATGAATGCCTGCGCGGAGAGATCAGCTGCCGCCTCTGGCGCAGTGCATTCGGCGTCGTTTTGAAAGAAGAGTTTCCGACCCTGGCAGCTCTGAACGACCCGGGTTGGCTGGGTATCAAGCTCAACGGGCAGCTCGTCAGCGAGTCCATCTGCATCCTGCGGGAAAACCCCTTTACCGCTTACCAGCAGATTACCTGCATGGCCTCGCTGTGCCAGGATCATCCGCTCACCGGACGAGGTCGGCTGCATAGCATCCTGAGTGCGCTGGTACAGCGGACTGCACAACCGGCCGAGCTGGTTGCCATGCGCTGGTTGGAGCGCTTTCTGGATATTGCCGTTGGGCCCTTGCTGACGTTGTATGCCCGCTACGGCATGGCGTTCGAAGCGCACCAACAGAATACTTTGCTTGAGCTGGACGACCTGTGGCCGGGGCGGTTCTGGCTCCGCGACAACCAGGGCTTTTACTACATTCGCGAGCGGGCCGGGCGCGTTCTTGCGCAGTTTCCCGAACTGGGCATGCAGGCCGATTCGGTGGGCCCGGAATCCTTTGTCGAGGAGCGTTTCATCTATTACTTCTTCGGCAACACGCTGTTCGGTCTGATCGGCGCCCTGGGCGGGACCGGTCTGGTTGACGAAGGCCGTTTACTCTACCGGTTGCGAGAATTTCTGCATGCGCACCGGCAGCTCAACCCCGGCCTGATACAGGCCTTACTGAGCCACGACACCTTGCCATTCAAGGGCAACCTGTTGACGCGGCTGCATGGGCTCGACGAGCTGGTGGCGCCGCTGGACAGGCAGTCCGTGTATGTGCAGGTTCGCAACCCCTTGCGTGAAACCCGAACGGAGGTAGCCAGTGCTTGATTTCATTGGGATAGGTATCGGCCCGTTCAATCTGAGCCTGGCGGCATTGCTGGAAGACACTGATTCACTTGATTATCTGCTGTTCGAGCAGCAGCCGGAGTTTGCCTGGCACGCCGGCATGCTATTGCCGAACACCACCTTGCAGGTGCCTTTCATGGCCGATCTGGTCACCATGGTCGAGCCTACCAACCGGTTCAGTTTCCTTAACTACCTCAAACAGCAGGACCGGCTCTACCGGTTTTATTTTCTTGAAAACATGCATATCCCCCGACGCGAATACAATCACTATTGCCGGTGGGCGAGCAAGCAGATCGAGAGATTGAGGTTTGCCAGCAGAGTCGTGGCGATTCATGCGTTGCCCATGGGTTTTGAGGTCCAGGTGATGAACCGCGGCGAGCTTGAACATTTCCAGTGTCGTGACCTGGTACTGGGCACCGGAACGGCGCCGGCGTTGCCCCAATGCCTGCAGGCGCTGGCCGCCGCGCACCCGGATCGTTGTTTCCACTCCAGCCAATTTCACCCGCGCATGCATGAACACCAGCAGGGGGATGTCAGCATAGTCGGCTCCGGCCAGTCGGCTGCTGAAGCTTTTCAATACCTGTTCGAGCGTCAGCTAGATCCCTATGAAGATCCACGGTTTCGATTGAACTGGCTAACCCGCTCGCCGGGATTCTTTCCCATGGAGTATTCGCCGCTGGGTCTGGAACATTTTTCACCTGACTACACCCGACATTTTTTCAGCTTGCCCCAAGGCAGGAAAGACCAACTTCTGGCCAATCAGGGCTTGCTCTACAAGGGCATCGATTTTGAGACCATCCGGTCAATCTATGAAGATCTTTACCACCGCACCGTCGGGGGCGCCCAGAGCCACGTCGCCCTGTCCGCGCACAGCGAACTGCTGTCAGCCCGGTTTGATGGAGGTCGCATCATCATGGAGTTCAAACAACTCGATCAGCACCGCGAATTTACCTTGAGCACCGATTATCTGGTGGCCGCCACTGGCTATCGTCACGCGTTGCCCGGATGTGTCGAGGGCCTGCAGTCCTGTCTTGAGCTCGACCAGCACGGCAGGCTGATTATCGACGAGCATTACCAGGCGCTGCATTCGGCGAACGGCCGGCTGTTTCTACAGAACGCCGAACTACACACCCACGGTGTCGGCGCGCCCGATCTTGGATTGGGCGCGCACCGCGCGGCGATCATAGCCAATCAATTGCTGGGGTATGAACGCTTCCAGCTGGGTCGGGCAGACTGCTTCCAGCGTTTTGGCGCGCCTGCCACCAGCCGCAGCAGCTGCGCCACTGTTTCATCCATCCAGGCCAGGGGAATCTAGATCGTGGAATATGCACAACTACAAATCGGCTACGAGGACTGGCGCGGGGCAGGGCAGCGCCTGATCGAAATGCTGATTGCCGAGTTCAGCTATGAAGAAATCATCGAGCCCCAAAAGCTGACCGATGGCACCTATCTATTGAGGCTTGGTGAGCTGGTCTGCCACTTCCGCGCCCGGCGTTATCAACTCGGGCATTGGCTGGTGGAACCGGGGTCAGCGCGGGTGCAGGGACATAACGAGCCGGCCTCGGACTTGAACGCGTTCATCCTTGCCATTGGCGCGCATGTGAATGTCCAGCCGTTCACGTTGACGCATCTGGTGCGCGAATTGAACAATACCCGGCTGGCCGAAGCGCATCTGCTGGCAAGCGCGCAATTGCCCAGTGATCAGATAATCGAGCTGTCTGCCAGCGAGGTTGAGGGCGTGATGCGCGGCCATCCCTGGATTGTGATGAGCAAGGGGCGGGTCGGATTTGGTTACGAGGATTACCTGACCTACGCTCCCGAGCGGCGGACCTCGCTCGCGCTGCCCTGGGTTGCGGTGCACCGGGATCTGGCGCAGTTCAACAGCACCAGCGAGTGGAGCCAGACGCGGCTTTATCAGTCAGAGCTGGATGAGCAAACCCTCAGTCGTTTTTTCGCTCAAGTGGCTGAAACGGGGGTTGATCCGGATGAGTTTTTCCTACTGCCGGTACACCCCTGGCAATGGCATGACTGGATTCTGCCATCCTACGCTGGGGACATTGCAGCGCAGCGCATTATTCTGCTTGGCAGTACGGGTGAGCGTCATTTGCCGATGCAATCGATACGGACATTCAGCAATGCTTCGCGGCCGGCAGGGCATTACATAAAGCTGTCGTTGAGCATCCTTAATACAGCCGTTTACCGCGGCCTGCCTAATGACCGTAACAAGGCAGCGCCGGCTGTGACTGCCTGGTTGCAGGAGATGCTGGCCAGTGACCATTATCTGCGTGAAAGCGGCCTGGTTCTGCTCGGCGAAGTCGCTACCGTTACCGTTAGCCAGCCGGCATTTGACGCAATCGAAGGCGCGCCGTACCAGTTCCGTGAGCTGTTTGGCTGCCTGTGGCGTGAAAGTGTCGAGCCCCGTCTGCAAAGCGGCGAACAGGCAATTACCCAGGCCGCCCTGGTGCACCGCGATGGCAAGGGTCGATCGGTATTGGAGGTATTGATATCCCGCTCCGGGTTATCACCTCAAGCCTGGCTGAGCGCTTATTTTCACGTTTGCGTTCCGCCTTTATTGCACTGGCTCTATCGCTACGGAGTGGCTTTTTCCGCCCACGGCGAGAACAGCCTGTTGGTTCATGAAGGCGGCGTACCGAAGAAGATGGTGCTGAAGGATTTCGTCGATGACGTCTGCCTGGTAGAGGAAGCCTTTCCCGAACTGCAGACACTTCCGCCTGAAGCCAGTGTGCTGAACCGGCTGCCGGCAGCGGAACTGGCGCATTTCGTATTCAGCGGATTGTTTGTCGTTCACTACCGCTTTATCTGCGCTATTTTCACGACGGACTTCGGCAAAGACGAGGTGGCTTTCTGGCAGCTGCTGGCTGATGTGGTTGATGAATTTCATCGAGCCCATCCGCAGCTGCAAGAACGCATACAGCGGTTTGCCTTGCAGCGTCCGGCCTTCGAAAAGGTCTGCCTGAACCGTGTGCGGTTGTTCTCCCGCGGGTATGCCGACGCAGCCGAGCGGCCAGAGCCGGTGGTACTGAACATGATGCCCAACCCGATCAACCGGGACGTATTGAAACGCTGGAGTCTTCCGGCCCGCACAGGAAAAACTGCCCATGCTTGATACCCGCTCTTCGCAGCTTCCGGACCAGTATCAGCTGGACGATTATCAGCACACCTGCATAGGGCTGCGTCAGGTTCGCTACCCTGAGGATATGCCGCTGTTGTACCGCTGGATGCACGCCGGACACGTCGTTCCGCAGTGGCAGCTGAACAAGCCGATGACCGAGCTGAATGTGCATTTCGAAAAGATGCTCGCCGATGATCATCAGCGGCTGTATCTGATCAGTGTGGACGGACAATGGGTGGGCTACGCGGAAATTTACGAAGCGGCCCGCGATCGGCTTGCCCGTTATTATCCCGCTGAGGTTGACGATTTCGGCTGGCATCTGCTGATAGGTGAGCTCTCGGCATTCGGCAAGGGCCACTTACGGCCGATCGTTCGCATGCTGTCGCACTTCATCTTCGAGTACAGCCCGGCGCGCAGGATCGTTGGCGAGCCGGACCATAGCGTTAAAGCCTACGAAGTGGTCGCCGAAGCGCTGTGCTATGAATCCCAGGGGCTGATTCATATGCCGGAAAAAACAGCCATGCTGTATTTTTGCGAGCGCGCCCGGTTTCTAGCGACCTATCCGCGGGAAGCAAGCGCGCTTGGCGTGCAAGTGGGAGCAGAACGCTGATGCCCGTGGTCCAGAGTGGCTGGCCGGTCGTGCGCATCCGCTTTGATGGAAACATCAGTACAGAGCAATTCAACGACTGGTTGAATGAAATGAGCAACATGCTGGCGCGCGAGCAATCCTTCACCGTCATTGCGTCCTCATCCGAGCAGGTTCAGTTGCCCGAAGGATATCGGCAGCTGCAGGCCGTCTGGTTCAAAGCCAGCAAAGCCGCACTGCTGGCGCACTGCAAAGGGCTGGCGCGCATCGCTGGCTCGCCGGACGAGCTGAACAGGCTGGATTCTGCATCAATGCACAAGGCCTGGCCGTTCGCTTATTTCGTGACCATGGACGAGCGAGAGGCGCTGAACTGGGCAACGCAGCGTCTCGCGTTATGTAATGCGTAATACTGCAAACATGGCGTTTCCCGGCCTGGCGCTGACCACCATCACGGTGCTGTATCTGGCGCATTCGTTGCCGCTGTACTTTTTCAACGTTGCGGTGCCGGCGATATTGCGTGAGCAATCAGTTGATCTGCGCTGGATAGGTATGCTGTCGCTGTTGTTTCTGCCCTGGGCGTTAAAGTTTCTCTGGGCACCCTATGTCGACCGCTTCTACGTTCCGCGACTGGGCAAGCGGCGTACCTGGATAGTCTTTACGCAGCTCGCCGTGCTGGCAGGTTTTCTACTGCTGGCTTCGGTGGGTACTGGCGCAGGCATTCTGACGTTTGTGCTGATCGCACTGGCAATATCGACACTGGCTGCTACGCAGGATATCGCGATAGATGGCTATGCAATCGAAGCGGTAGCGCGCAGTCAGCACAGTTTTTCCAGCAGCGCGCAAAGTGTCGGCGTTGCGCTCGGCAGCATGATGGGCGGCGCCGGAAGCCTTTGGCTGTATGAGCGCTACGGTTGGACGACCGCTGTGTTGGGCGTGGCGGCATTGATTGGCTTCACCATGCTGGCGGTACTGAAGATGCGTGAAGGCCCGGCGCCCACGCTGGCTGCTCGCCTGGACCGGCCAAGCTGGGCGCGCGTGTTGGCTCGTCCGGACATTCGCCGTCTGCTGCTGGTAATACTGGTGTTCAGGACGGTGGAGGCGCCGGCAATGGCCATGCTTAATCCAATGCTGGTGGATACGGGATGGTCCCTGACGCACATCGGTTTACTGTTTTCCGTATTCGGCGCCGGGGTAGGAGTACTGGCTGCGATCAGCGCCGGCTGGCTGGTGCGGCGTAACGGTGCGGTTTATTGGCTGCTGGTGTGCGGTTGGCTGAGAAGCGTCATGTATGGACTGATAGCCGCCATGCTATTGCTGGGAGCGGTGACTGACGGGCTGTTGGCCTTCGGCGTGCTGGGTATTCTGGCTATCCGTTATCTGACGATGACGGCCCTGTACGCGCATTTCATGGCGCAATGCTCGGAGAATCAGACCGCAACGGATTTCACCGTGCTGGTGTGTTTTGAATTGCTGATCTACTTTCTTGGCGCATCCCTGTCAGGCTTTCTGGCTGAGCCGTTGGGTTATGGCTGGTTCTTTGCGCTGCTGGGCGCGGCGTCCGTGGTGAGCGTGATATTGACCGCCCAACTGATGAAAACATCGCAATCCGTCGGCGAGCCAAATCTGGAGCGGGCAATATGAAAACGCCCCGACAGAGCGGGGCGTATTCGGTACATCAGAAGCGGTAGGTTACTTGAGTGCTCAGGCCATGAGCTGTATTGCGGAACTCGGCGCTGTAGTCGTCGTAGTTGACCTCTGATTTGTCTTCGCGGAGATAGGCGTAGGCAAAATCCACAGTCAGATCGTCAGTAGCGTTCCAGCCGGCACCCAGGGACAGAATCTTGCGATCACCCACCGGGATGCGGACAGTACGGTCAGCGTCGGTAGTGGGGGATTCATCCAGCGCGAAACCGGTACGCAGCACCCACTGCGGATTCAGCTGGTAGGCAGCGCCGAAAGCGAAGGACCAGGTGTCGTTCCAGGTGAGCTGTTCGTCAATCGAAGTGAAGGCTCCAGCGAACGGCCCGGTGACGCCTCGGTTATCGACCACGATTTCTTGCAGCTGACTCCACCGCGTCCAGGTAGTCCCTGCGTGCAGAGTCCATTGATCGTCAAGCTGGTAAGTAACAGATGTATCGACCGATTCGGGGGATGTGAAGTCCAGCTTGGCATCGTAACTACCATTGATTCCAACGGGTGCGGGCGCACCGGTAATACGGGTGCGTCCTTCCAGTTCATAGTCGACTTTCGAGTGGTAAGTCAGGCCCCAAGCAAGCTTGTCGGTGACATCAACCAACACGCCGGCATTGAAACCGTAGCCAACATCGTCGCCCTTGATATTCACTTCAAGTTCACCGACTGGCGTCAAAGGATTGCTGGTCAGCTTGCCGTCGATCTTGTTGATCGTCGGACCGAAACCCACCGATACCCGGTCGGTGATCTGATAACTCAGGGTCGGCTGCAGGGTGACGACCTGTACCTTGCTGTACAGACCGTGGTTACGCGCGGCAAAACCGTCTTCATAGTCGCTGATCACACCGAAGGGCGCGTACATGCCCAGACCAAAATGCATCTTCTCGTTCAGCGGCCGTACGTAGTAACCGAAGGGGATGGCTGCCAGCGGGACCATGTCACCGTCGTTTGTGCCGCGTCCGTTGTCTCCGCCACTGATGTCAGTGCTGGCGTCGATTACCGCGAAGCCACCGCTGACTTCGGCACGGTCCAGTTTGGACATGCCGGCTGGGTTGCCGAACACGGTGCTGGCATCGATGGCTGATGAGGAACGACCAGCGAAACCAGTGCCCATGCTGCTGGCGCTCTGTTCGTTGATGGTCAGGCCATTGGCGAGACTGTGGCTGGAAACGGTGGCGATCGCCACAGCGAGGGTAGTTTTGAACCAGGCAGACTTTTTCATCCGATACTCCGGGATAAATGAAGGCGCGGAAATTACCAAGGTTTTTATCGATTAGCCATAGAGGTCATGAAATTAATGGCGAACGTGCAGCCAATGGCAGGAATCATGCTGCTTCTAGCGCGGATATGACCGGAGAGTCATGCGCTAGATGCCGCCGCTGCGAGCTTGCCGCAGGTGACGCCAGTGGCCCAGTCGGGTGTGCATGTCGGCGAGGGTCACAATGCCCTGGGCGCGGGCTTTACTCAGCAAAATCAGTGTTATTTCGGCGGTTATCATCGCATCCGCCGCCGCGTTGTGGCGCTGGCTGTTGTTCAGTCCGAAATAGGCTGCCCAGTCATCCAGTGAGGCGCGGTTGAGTTCAGCTTCGGGACAGACCATCGGCGCCAGCTCGGCGATATCGACAAACTTGTGCCGCAGCTTGTGCCCCAGATCCAGACGCAGGCCGCGGGATAGCATTCGGTAATCGAAGGGCGCGTGGTAGGCGAGGAAAACACACTCGCCTGCGAATTCCATGAAATCCAGCAAGGTCGTGGCCGCTGCGCCGCCTTGCTCAATGGCGCTGGGCGAAATGCCGTGGATCAGCACGGTCTCGGTCACCTGGTGGTTGGGACGAAATACAGTCCGTTCAAACTGTTCCCCAAAATGGATGGCGCCCTGTTCAATGGCGACCGCGCCGATGGATAGTATCAGGTCCCGGTGCACGTTCAGTCCGCTGGTCTCCAGGTCAAGTACTACCAGGCGGGTGTCCTGCAAGGGCGTGTCATCGAAGGGCTGCGCGGGGGGCAGGGCGGCGCGGCGTTCCTGCTGCTCTTCCGTCAGCTTGGGTGCGCGCAGTCTTGGCAGCCAGGCCAGCGCACTCATAGCTGATACCTCAGCGCCAGGCTGGATTGCAGACGTTTGGCCTGGCGAAAGGATTCACGCAGGATGCGGCGGTCCAGGTGATTCAGCGTGTCGGGGTCAACTCGGTTACTGAAGGGTTCACCTGCCCGGGCCTGCTTCTGGTGCTGCTGCATACGTGTCAATTGAATGAAGTGATAAGCCTCTTCATAGGCTCCGGCATCCAGCGGTTCGATCACGCCGGCATCACACAGCTGGCGGAATCGTTCGAGCGTATTGCATTCGCTGATGCCATTGGCAAGTGCCAACAGCCGGGCGCCGTCCACAAAGGGCGTTAAACCCTGCGTTTTGAGATCAAGCGTGTCTTTTTCTGCGCCGCTACGTGCCAGTACGAAGTCGCGAAACCGACCAATCGGAGGGCGGAACATCAGCGCGTTCTGGGCCATGCGGTTCTGGAACAGGGTGTTGCTTGCGACCTTGTCCAGCACTGCCTCGAACAGTCTGTGCGCGCCGGACGCATCACCCCAGATCACTCGGAAGTCGAAGTAGATCGATGAGGAAAGCAGGTTTTCCGGTGTGGTGGTGCGAATGAACCGGTCGAAACGCTCGGCCCATTCTGTACGCGACAGACACAGCTCGGGGTTGTTGGCCATGATGTTGCCCTTGCACAGCGTGAAGCCGCATCGGGCGAGGACATGGTTGATACGATCCGCCAGAGGTAGCAGCTGCGTACGAAACTGTTCGGCCTGAGCCGGAGAGTCGGCTTCGAACAGAATGCCGTTGTCCTGATCGGTATGCAGCGTCTGCTCGCTCCGGCCCTCGCTGCCAAAGACCAGCCAGGTGAAGGGTACAGCCGGATCGCCATGCTGTTCGATGCACAACTCGATCACCCGACACACGGTGTGGTCGTTGAGCAGCGTGATAATCCGTGTAATTTGGGTAGAGGACGCACCGTGCGCCAGCATGCTTTCAGCCAGGCGCCGAATATCCTCCCGCATGGCTACCAATGCGTCCACGTCAGGGGCCTGACGAATGGTGCGTGCCAGATGCACCAGGTCGACACGTTGCAGGGAGAACAGGTCACGCTCGGAAAGAACACCTACCAGCTCGTCGTCCCGGACCACGCAGACATGAGCAATATGACGGCTGGTCATCGCGATCGCGGCATCGAATGCAGTGTGGGACGGCGATAGATGAAAAGGCGAGGCGGTCATGACTTCGCTGATGGCGGCGTCGAGCCCGACACCGCCGTCAGCGACCATGGCGCGCAGGTCGCGAAGCGTGAAGATGCCCAGCGGACGCGTTCCTGGATCGGTAATGATGATGCTGCCGACGCTGGCCTCATGCATGCGCTTTACCGCCTCGCGTACCGGCGTATCGGGCTGGCAGGTGACAGGCGCCCGGGTTGCCAGTACATCCAGTCTGGTCTCCAGCGAATACTGCTCGCCCAGCTGTTCGGCCGCTTGGGTCTGCGCCTGCTGGTTGACCTGGTCGAGCAGGCTGCTCACGCCACGCAGCGCAAAGTCGCGGAACACGGTTGATAGCTTGAACAGTTTGACGAAGTGAACACGCGGCAGGGTCAGGCAAAAACAGTCTTCGCTGGCGATATGCTCTGTGCGGGTGGCACGTTCGCCGACCAGTGCTGCCAGCGGGAAGCATTCACCCACGCCGATCTCGAACGTGGTGTCAGGCGTTGGCTGGCCGGGGACCAATCGTTCCCCGCGAATCAGGCCCTGTTTGACGACGTAGAAGTCCTGCACCACGCCTTGCTGCGGGCGGATAATCGACTCGCCTTTGGCATAGAAGCGCAGCTGGCAGTGCTCGACCATCCAGGCGAGATGGCTGGCTTCCATGGCGTTGAATGGCGGGTAGCTCTGCAGGAAGGCCATGGTGCCATGCACGTTCTGCATGACCGCCGTTTTGCCCGCCTGCGAAAAGGCTTCTTCTTTTGTCATCGACATGGCCTGTCATGGTTGTTCTGCGAGTCTGCCGCGGGGGCCGGCGGGCTCCCATCCGACCTAAGTCTAGGTCTACCTAAGTAGGCACCGACATAAGTCTAGTTCCCTTTCGGGGGCTGAGGTCTAGTCTTGGACCCATAAGAAAGAGGACGCCCCCATGACCCAAACCCATACCTATCAGCACGACTATCAGCAATCGATCACTCAGCCGGAAATCTTCTGGGCCGAACAGGCCGGCAAACTGGCGTGGCATACCCAGCCAACGAACATCGTCAGCCAGGATGAAGACGGCCAGCATCAGTGGTTTGCCGACGGCAAGCTCAATACCGCCTGGTTGGCACTGGACGCTCACGTCCAGGCGGGGCGGGGCAGCCAGACGGCGATTATCTACGATTCGCCGGTGACCGGCTGCAAACAGCAGATCACCTATGACGGCCTGACCGCCAAGGTGGCGCGTTGCGCTGGCATGCTCAAGGAATTGGGGGTCGGCAAAGGTGATCGCGTGGTGATCTATATGCCCATGATTCCCGAAGCCGTCATCGCCATGCTCGGCTGCGCGCGCCTGGGAGCGGTCCACTGCGTTGTATTCGGCGGTTTCGCTCCGCACGAGCTTGCGGTCCGGATTGACGACGCCAAGGCAGATATTCTGTTGACCGCATCCTGTGGCATCGAAACCGACAGGCTGATCGATTACAAGCCGCTGGTGGACGCTGCAATCAATGAGGCCGCTCACCCGGTTCGCCACTGTGTCGTGTTTCAGCGTCCACAGTGCCCGTCTACCCTGCAACCCGGTCGTGATATCGACTGGAAACAGGCCATGGACTGCGCACACCCGGTCGATGCCGTTCCGGTGAATTCAACTGATCCGCTGTATGTGCTCTATACCTCCGGCACGACCGGCAAGCCCAAGGGTGTGGTGCGCGATCACGGTGGGCATGCGGTGGCGCTGCGCTATAGCATGCAGGCGGTTTACGGCGCGCAGACTGGCGACGTGTTCTGGGCTGCGTCGGATGTGGGCTGGGTCGTCGGGCATTCATACATCGTCTACGGTCCGCTGCTGGCTGGTTGCACCACGGTGCTGTACGAAGGCAAACCGGTCCGCACCCCGGACGCCGGCTCCTTCTGGCGGGTCTGCGAGGAATACGGCGTCAAGACGCTTTTCGCCGCGCCGACTGCATTCCGTGCCATCCGCAAGGAAGATCCCGATGCCGAGCTGGCGCGACAGTACGATCTGAGCCGGCTTGAGCGGTTGTTCCTCGCCGGGGAAAGGCTTGATCCGCCGACCTGGGACTGGCTGCAGGCGCATTTCGGTATCCCGGTAATCGACCACTGGTGGCAAACGGAAACCGGCTGGGCGATCGCAGCCAACCCTGCAGGGTACGAGATTCAGGAGGCCAAGCCCGGTTCGGCCACCTGGCCGATGCCAGGTTATCAGCTCGAGATTCTGGATGACGAGGGCCTGGCTCTCGAATCCGGCACGCAGGGTAATATCTGCTTGAAGCTGCCCTTGCCGCCGGGTTGTCTCACAGGGATATGGGGCAATCCCGAGCGCTACCGCGCCGGATACCTTGAGAAATTCCCCGGCTACTATCAGTCCGGTGATGCCGGATATATCGACCGCGATGGCTACGTCTTCGTCATGGGTCGTACGGACGACATCATCAATGTCGCAGGTCACAGGCTGTCCACCGGCGAAATGGAGGAAGTGGTTGGCTCGCATTCAGCGGTAGCAGAATGCGCGGTGATCGGAGTGGCTGACGAGATCAAGGGCGAACTGCCGCTGGGGTTGGTGGTGCTGAAGAACGGTGTAGATATTTCCGAGCAGGAACTCAGCGCCGAGCTGCGTACCTTGATCCGGCTGGATATCGGCGCGCTCGCGTGTTTTCAGGGTGCGCTGATCGTGCCACGTCTGCCCAAGACCCGCTCCGGCAAGATTCTGCGCCGACTCATGCGGCAAATGGCCAACGGCGAAGCGTACAGCATCCCGTCGACCATTGATGATCCGGGCTGTCTGGAGGAGTTGGCCGCCAAACTGACCGGTGGCAGACTCGCCGCGGCAAGCTAGCGCGTCTATTCAGGGACTTTTACTGCGCACCCGAGCACAAATCCGGTCATCGACGCTTCATTTCCCTTACCGGTTCAGTTTGCTATTGTGGCTGCCAGTGAATAACGGAGCGGGCGCTGCTCGCTCTGCCCCTCGGTCTGCCGGAGACCCTGGGGAAGAATATGTCGACCGGATTTCCTGGCAAGAGGGTGGGATTTGATCAAGGTACTCGTGGTTGATGACCATGATCTGGTACGCATGGGCATCAGTCGCATGCTCAGCGATGTGCCGGGCCTCAGTGTCGTAGGCGAGGCCGATAGTGGCGAATCCGCTCTCGAGCAGGCCCGTGCGCTGAAGCCGGACGTAGTGCTGATGGATGTACGTATGCCCGGCATCGGCGGCCTGGAAGCCACCCGTAAACTCATAGTGCAGAACAAGGATCTCAAGGTCGTCGCGGTTACCGTGTGCGACGAAGAGCCGTTCCCGACGCGACTGATGCAGGCCGGCGCTACCGGTTACGTGACCAAGGGCGCGGCACTGGACGAGATGGTGACGGCGATCCGCAAGGTGTACGCGGGGCAGCGCTATATGAGTCCTGATATCGCCCAGCTGTTGATCACCAAACTCTATGATCCGTCCAGCGAATGTCCATTCGATAGCCTCTCCGAACGGGAAATGCAGATCGCGCTGATGATCGTCAATTGCGAGAAGGTGCAGAGCATCTCCGACAAGCTTTGCCTGAGTCCCAAGACCGTCAATACCTACCGCTACCGCATTTTCGAGAAGCTGAGTATCCACAGTGACGTCGAGCTGGCGCTGCTTGCTGTACGCCACGGCATGATCGAAACCGTACGCTATTGAGCATGATCCACACGGAATTCGATGCGCAGGCCTTTCTGGCTACCGCAAGCAACAAACCCGGCGTCTACCGTATGCTCGACGAGCAGGGCACACTGCTCTATGTCGGCAAGGCAAAGAACCTCAGGAAGCGTCTGTCGAGCTACTTTCGCAAGACGGGCCTGAGCCCCAAGACCGAAGCACTGGTCGCGCGCATCCGTCAGATCGACACCACCATCACCGCCAACGAAACCGAGGCGCTGCTGCTTGAGCAAAGCCTGATCAAGGCGTCCCGGCCGCCGTACAACATCCTGTTGCGGGACGATAAATCCTATCCCTACGTGTTTCTGTCCAGCGAAGATGACTTCCCCCGGCTGGGCCTGCATCGCGGCACCAAAAGAGCCAAGGGGCGCTATTTCGGTCCCTATCCCAGTGCCGGCGCGATTCGCGAGAGCCTCGGTCTGCTGCAGAAGGCATTCAAGGTTCGGCAATGTGATGACAGCTATTACCGCAACCGCACGCGGCCCTGCCTGCAATACCAGATCAAACGCTGTAAGGGACCGTGCGTAGGCCTGGTCGACAAGCTCGAGTACGAACAGGATGTGCGGCATTCGGTGATGTTTCTCGAGGGGCGCAGCAACGCGCTGGCCGATGAGTTGCACCGTTCGATGGACGCCGCTGCAGAAAATCTGGATTTCGAACGCGCCGCTGAACTGCGTGACCAGATTGCCTTGTTGCGCCGGGTTCAGGATCAGCAGAACGTCGATACCGAACATGGCAATGTTGATGTAATTGCCGCCTCCGTCTCACCCGGTGGCGCCTGCGTGCACGTCATCATGGTTCGACAGGGCAGGGTGCTGGGCAGCAAGAACCATTTTCCGCGCGTGCCTATCGAACAGACGCCAGGTGAAGTGCTTGCCGCCTTCCTGCCGCAATACTATCTGGGCGATGCCGAGCGTGAGCTGCCACGGGAAATCATCGTCAATGCGACCCATGACGATCTGCCGGTCATTGCTGAGGCATTGGCCGTGGCGCGCGGGTTCGGCGTGACGATCAGCCACCGCGTGCGCGGTACGCGCAGCCGCTGGCAGAACATGGCCGTGACCAACGCTGACGCAGCGCTGGCCGGCATGCTATCGAACAAGCAGAACATGCAGGCACGCTTCGAGGCGCTGCAGGAAGCGCTCAAACTCGACGAAATGCCGACCCGCCTGGAGTGTTACGACATAAGCCACTCGAGCGGGGAGGCGACTGTCGCTTCCTGCGTAGTGTTCGGCCCTGAAGGTCCGATCAAGAGTGACTACCGGCGCTTCAATATCGAAGGCGTTACCGCCGGTGATGACTACGCCGCCATGCGCCAGGCTTTAAGCCGGCGGTTCAACAGGCTCAAGGACGGCGAGGGCAAGATGCCGGATATCCTGTTGGTGGACGGCGGCAAGGGGCAGATGAGCATGGCCCTGGACGTTCTCGGAGAACTGATGGTGCATGATCTGACGCTACTTGGTGTGGCCAAGGGCGTGACCCGCAAGGCAGGCATGGAAACCTTGTACCTGAACGACCCCCACAACGAGCTGGTATTGCCCGGCCATTCCCCGGCACTGCATCTGATCCAGCAGATCCGTGACGAGGCGCACCGGTTCGCCATTACAGGTCACCGACAGCGGCGGGGCAAGACGCGCAACACCTCGACGCTCGAAGGCATCGCAGGCGTCGGACCAAAGCGCCGGCGTGACCTGCTCAGACACTTCGGTGGCCTGCAGGAACTGAAGCGCGCCAGCGCCATCGAAATCGGCAAGGCGCCTGGTATAAGCAGAAAGTTGGCGGAACAGATTTATGCCGCGCTACATAGTGATTAGAATGCTTGCATAACCCAGTTGCCGAGACTCCATGAACATTCCTAACGTTTTGACCCTGATGCGGGTCGGCTTGATTCCGATCTTCATCCTGCTTTACTACCTGCCTTATCCCTGGAGCTACCTGGCCGCTTCTGTGGTGTTCACCCTGGCCAGCATCACTGACTGGCTGGACGGCTACCTCGCACGCAAGCTCGAGCAAAGTACTCCTTTCGGCGCTTTTCTTGATCCTGTAGCTGACAAACTGATGGTGGCGGTGGCGTTGGTGCTGCTGGTGCAGAGCCACGCCAATTTCTGGGTGACTGCCCCGGCGATGGTGATTATCGGACGTGAGATCGTGATTTCAGCGCTTCGCGAATGGATGGCTGAACTGGGCGCGCGGGCGCAGGTAGCGGTCTCCCGGTTGGGCAAATACAAGACCGCCGCGCAGATGGTCGCACTGGTGGTGCTGCTGGCCAACACTCCGGATATCACTAACTGGGTGATACTTGGCTATGTGCTGTTGATGATTTCTGCGGTGCTGACGCTGTGGTCGATGTACGTGTATCTGCGCGCTGCATGGCCGTATATGAGCATGGACAGTGATCAAAAGATCGACAGATAATATTTTCTGAATCAATGACTTGACAGGCCGGCGCAGAAAGATAGAATGAGCGCCGTTCCAAAGCGGGAATAGCTCAGTTGGTAGAGCACGACCTTGCCAAGGTCGGGGTCGCGAGTTCGAGTCTCGTTTCCCGCTCCAGTTTTATGTTGTGTTGGTTTCGCCAATGCAGCACACCCTCAGAGGCCGGGTGGCAGAGTGGTCATGCAGCGGATTGCAAATCCGTCAACGCCGGTTCGATTCCGACCTCGGCCTCCATTATTCAGTACCTGCTGGACTTAGTACCTGCTAGCCCGGATGGCGAAACTGGTAGACGCAAGGGACTTAAAATCCCTCGGAGGCAACTCCGTGCCGGTTCGATTCCGGCTCCGGGCACCATTCCAGTAGCATCCTCCTATCCTGTCCTATTTTCTTGTTCTTCGTCCCTTCGGTTACCGCTTACCCTGTTCAGTGCTGTCACCGCTTCATTGTCCGTCACGCCTCGGCAGCTCTAGCCTGCAGCTTTTCTCGCATGCGACAAACGACCGCATTCTCTAGTCGATTGCTCGCGCTGCGATTTGATATCCGTCAAGGGTCAACTAACCTCTCGCTTGTAGCCTGAACCTGAAGCTCGGAAGAGGGGGTTGGGTCTGATAGGCAGGCCGATTGTTCTCTCGACTGGGCACGTTCCGACTCTGCAGTGGCAGGGTCTCACCTGATCTGGGATCGAATCTATGAGAACCTTCCTTCTCTATCTTTTTACCTTTTGCGGACTCGTCGGATTCGGCGCGCCTGCATTCGCTGACCACCCCGGCGATACTGCGGACGTCAAGTATGTGCCGGACGTTGTCTTTACCCTTCGAACCGATATAGCAGATGGCAAGCTGGTCTATGTCAGTGAAGCGGGTCCAACCAAGGGCCAGATCAACCCAGAGATGCGGGTTGCCGAGGGCGCAGTGGTGCAGGTCAACGTCGTGAACGGCGATGGTGCCATCCATGATTTCGCGATTCCCGATTTCAGCGTGAAATCCGATCAGATCGGCGGCAAGGGCTCGGCGACTGCAGTGGTGTTCCGTGCCAGCAAGAGCGGCACCTTCGAATACCTCTGCACGCTGCCAGGTCATAAGGCTGCGGGGATGTTCGGCAAGCTGATCGTAGGCGATCCGCAGGAAACCACCGCGAGCAACTTCCCAGATCTGTCAAAGAACCCAAGCGAAGTCGGTGAGCCGGTCGGTAATCGCGGACCGAAGGAAGTGACTTTTGAACTGGAGACCACTGAGGTCGAAGGTCGTCTGAGCGACGGTGCAAGCTATAAGTTCTGGACTTTCAACAATACTGTTCCGGGTCCGATGATGCGTGTACGGGTAGGCGATACCGTCAACATCAACATGAAGAACTCAATTGATAGCGCGCACATTCACTCAATCGACCTGCATGCGGTAACTGGACCTGGCGGTGGTGCTGCGGTTACCCAGGCTGCACCCGGCCACAGCAAGAGCTTCTCGTTCAAGGCAATGGCGCCCGGCCTGTATGTTTACCACTGCGCTACGCCGATGGTGGCTCAGCACATCACCAATGGTATGTACGGCATGATTCTGGTCGAACCTGAAGGTGGTCTGTCTCCGGTTGATCGTGAGTACTATGTCATGCAGGGCGAGCTGTACACTGCACAGCGTCACGGTTCATCCGGTCTGCAGGAGTTTTCGCTGGACAAACTGCTCGACGAGCGTCCTGAGCACATGATGTTCAACGGCTCCATGGATGCGCTGTCTGCCACCCATAGCATGGAATCTGAAGTAGGCGAGACTGTACGGATCTTCTTCGGTGTGGGCGGCCCCAACCTGGTGTCCAGCTTCCACGTGATTGGCGAGATCTTTGACCGTGTATACGATCAGGCCTCACTGACCAGCCCTCCGCTGACCGATGTGCAAACCACACTGGTTCCTCCGGGCGGCGCCACCATGGTTGAGTTCGATACTGAATATCCAGGCAAGTACATTCTGGTGGACCACGCTCTGTCCCGCGCAGAAAAAGGTCTGGTCGGTATCCTGACTGTCAACGGTGAAGCTAACGCGGAGATTTTCGAAACCGAGGAGGCAGTAGACCACGCTAGCGGGCACTAACCAGCACCGCAGCCAACACGCCCCGGAACCCAGTGTTCCGGGGCGTTTTCGTTTGGGGCGCTAACTTTGCCGGTACTGCTCGTCCAGAAGTCGGATGCGGAGCGCCGTAAGTCCTTGAGCCAGATCAAGGATGCGGCACCTGAGCGGTGATTGAATGACCCTGTACTCATACAACCCGGGGACGTCCCATGCTGCGAAACTTTACTTCAGCACTTGTCGCGACTGCACTGCTCGGTACGGCTGCCACCGCCCAGGCAGCAATGCCCACCGACGCGACGCTTTACAAGAATCCTGACTGCACCTGTTGCGACGAATATGCGCGTCTCCTCGAAATCCGCGGTATACAGGTGACCATTGTTGACGACGCCAATATGGCCGAGATCAAACAGCAGGCGCGGCTGCCTTACGGGCTCGGCTCGTGCCACACCATGAAAATCGGCAACTATCATGTGGAAGGGCATGTGCCCTACGACGCCATAGCCGAGCTGTTCAAACAGCAGCCAGCCATCCACGGCATCACCTTGCCCGGGATGCCGCAGGGTAGCCCGGGCATGCCAGGACCGCAGCGTTCGCCCTTCGAGATTCAACAGTTTACCGATCAACAGGCTGAGCCCTTCATGACGCTGTAACGCCAGCGCTGCATGGCACAAAACAAAGGAGCAATTATGGATTTTGCATACAGTCCCGCCACCCAAACGCTGCGTCTCCAGGTGCGCGAGTTTCTTGACCAGCATATCGTGCCACGCCTGGGTCAATGGCAGAGTGAAGTCGCGGCAGGCCAGTTTCCTGTTTCGTTCATGGCCGACCTCAAAGCGCTGGCTCGTGAGGAGGGACTGTGGAATCTGTTTCTGCCGTCCTTGTGTGATGACGAGCCGGGTACGCGTCTGACCAATCTCGAATACGCGCCTTTGGCGGAAATCATGGGGAGGGTCAGCTGGGCTTCCGAGGTGTTCAATTGCAACGCGCCGGATACCGGCAACATGGAATTGCTGCATATGTTTGCGACGCCGGAACAGCGCGAACGTTGGCTGCAGCCACTGCTTGAAGGCGAAATACGTTCGGCGTTTGCCATGACCGAGCCGGATGTGGCCTCCTCGGACGCCAGCAATATCCAGACGTTGATCCGCCGCGATGGCGACGACTATGTGGTAAACGGGCGCAAATGGTTCATTACCAATGCCTCACACCCTGATTGCAAGTTCCTGATCGTGATGGGCAAGACTGATCCGGACGGAGAGCCGCGCAAACAGCAGAGCATGCTCATCGTGCCGTTCGATACCCCCGGCGTGGAGTTGGTACGCAACATTCCTGTGATGCACCACGTCTCACCTGAGGGGCATAGCGAACTGGTATTCCGTAACGTGCGCGTGCCAGCAACCAATCTGTTGGGTAATGAAGGCGACGGTTTCATGATGGCTCAGGCGCGGCTGGGGCCGGGCAGGGTGCACCATTGCATGCGCGCTATCGGTATGGCCGAGCTGGCGCTGGAACTGATGGTCGATCGCGCGCAGGAGCGTCGTACCTTCGGTCGTTATCTGCATCAGCACGGCAGTATTTCCGACTGGATTGCGCGTTCGCGTATGGAGATCGAACAGGCTCGCCTGCTGGTATTGAAAACGGCCTGGATGATTGACCAGAGCGGCGCGCGCGAGGCACGTCGGGAGATCGCCATGATCAAGGCCGTTGTACCCGCCATGCTCGGCAATGTAATCGATCGCGCTATGCAGGTATTCGGTGCCATGGGCTTGACCCCGGATACGCCCCTGGCCGATTTGTGGATCAGCTCCCGCGCACTACGCATCGCTGACGGGCCTGATGAAGTGCACCTGCGCAGCATTGCCCGGATGGAGATTGAGGCAGGTCAAGAGCGACGGGGTAGCAGCAGTGATTATCTGACCCCACCCGATGTGCTGCGCACTGACCACAAGCACTAACCCGCACGGTGCTGACGGCGTTCCTGATGCCTGAGAGCACCGATGCATTGACCATGATCAAGGCCGGCTGGATCAGAAAAGCGCAAAGTGGCCCGCGATTCACACCACCAGGGAGCCACTATGCAACTGGTCTGTCCAGCAGGCAGCCTGCCCGCGCTGAAATCAGCGCTGCGTCAGGGTGCTGACGCCATCTACACCGGTTTTCGCGACGACACCAACGCGCGCCATTTCGCCGGTCTCAATTTCACAGACAAACAACTGCAGAGCGGTGTTGATCTGGTCCGCCAGAAGGGGCGTCAGATCTATATCGCGGTCAATACCTATGCCTTGCCTGATGGGTGGGCACGCTGGCGCCGGGCTGTCGATCACGCTGCGGATCTGGGCGTGGACGCCCTGATCGCGGCGGATCCTGGGGTTCTGGCCTATGCAACCAAACATCACCCCGGGCTTAACCTGCATCTGTCTGTGCAGGGCTCGGCAACCAACGCGGCCGCCTTGCAGTATTACCATGAACATTACGGCATTCGCCGGGCAGTACTGCCGAGAGTGCTCTCGTTGAATCAGGTGCGGCAGGTGGCAGAGGCCAGCCCGGTGCCGGTCGAAGTCTTCGCCTTTGGCAGTCTGTGCATCATGGCCGAAGGGCGCTGCCACTTATCCTCATACGTAACCGGCGAATCACCGAATCTCTGCGGCGTCTGCTCGCCCGCCAGCGCCGTGCGTTGGAACCAGGAAGATGAAGTACTGAGCTCACGCCTGAACGATGTGCTGATAGACCGCTACGATGAGGGCGAGGCGGCGGGTTACCCGACCCTCTGCAAGGGCCGTTTCATGGTCAATGGCAAACGTTTTCATGCCCTCGAAGAACCCACCAGCCTGAACACGCTGGATCTGATACCGCAACTGGCTGCCATCGGTGTAACGGCAGTGAAAATTGAAGGCCGCCAGCGCAGCCCTGCCTACGTTGAGCAGGTGACCGGCGTCTGGCGTCAGGCGTTGGACCGGTTCGCCGCCAATCCAAGGGCCTATTCGGTTGAACCCGCGTGGATGCAGGCACTCGATAAGGTTTCAGAAGGCAGTCAAACCACTCTGGGCGCTTATCACCGCGCCTGGCAGTAGAGGGGAGAGCAATGAAATTAACACTGGGACCTATCCTGTTTTACTGGACGCGGCAACAGATCATGGATTTTTATGCCGACGTTGCCAGCGAGCCACTGGACGTCATCTATATCGGTGAAACAGTCTGTTCAAAGCGTCGCGCATTGTCTCTGGATGACTGGCTTGGGCTGGCGCGCGACCTGCGCAGCGAGAGCGGTGCGCAGGTCGTTGTATCAGGCCTGGCATTGATTGAAGCAGCGTCCGAACTCTCTGGCTTGCGGCGGCTATGCGACAACGGCGAGATCATGGTGGAAGCCAATGATATGGCCGCGGTGCACTACCTCACCAGCAAAGGCGTCGCGTTTGTTGGCGGCTCGTCACTCAACCTGTACAACGCGCTGGCGCTGCAGCAACTGACTGAGCAGGGCATGGTCCGCTGGGTGCCGCCGGTGGAATGTTCCGGCGAGCTGATTCAGGCCGTCATGCATCAGGCAGCTGATGAAGGGTTCGTCCTGCCCGAGATAGAAGTATTCGCCTGGGGCCATCTGCCGCTTGCCTATTCAGCGCGCTGTTTCACGGCTCGCGCAGAAAACAGACCCAAGGACGACTGCGGTTTTATCTGTCAGGAATATCCTGATGGTTTGTCCATGACGAGCCAGGAAGGCCAGCCTTTATTCACGCTTAATGGCATCCAGACCATGTCCGCCGGGGTGAGCAACCTGCTCGCTGAGTATCCACGCATGCGCGACATGGGCATTGACGCCCTGCGTATCAGCCCCGCCTCAAACGGGACGCTGGATATCATTCGCACCTTTGACGAAGTCAGACGAGGTGCCGAGCCGCCGCTGGCAATCGATGGTTGCAACGGCTACTGGTACGGCCAGCCCGGTATGTTGAGAGTAGAGGAGGCCGGCTTATGCTGAACCTTGCGAGTCTGGCATTGCGCGCAGGCGATCCCATCCTTCCATTGAGCCGGCACCTGCCTTTCGCTCTCCAGCGGCTGGTGATCGAAAAGACCATGGCCAGGATATTCGCCGAGCCGGTTGCCGACGGTGATTTTGACTGTCTACGCGGACGCTGGTTACGCCTGGAGGTGACAGATCTGGGTCTGGCCTGGAACGTAACCCGCACGGATAAGGGCCTGCGCCTGGATAGAACCGCTCCCTCGGATCTGTGCATTCGCGGGAACTGGCGCGAATTCCTGTTACTGGCCAGCCGTCAGGAGGACCCTGATACCTTGTTCTTCCGGCGTCGGCTGATCATTGAAGGCGATACCGAACTGGGTTTGGAAATAAAAAACCTGATGGACAGTCTGGACCCTGATCGTTTGCCGCCGCGGTTGTGGCAGCTGATTCAATGGTTGGGAGCCGGGGCGACAGGAATTGATCCGCATCAAGGAGTGCAGCAACCCAGCGCATGACAATTGGCCCCTGGAGGTGTGCCAATGAGTAATGCAAAAGATTCCCCACTTATCTATTCCTGTTCGGGCTGCTCCAACGTGGCGCAGCTCGCCAATACGCTCGCCCTGCGGATTGACCGTGCCGGTATTGCCGAAATGTCCTGCATCGCCGGCGTCGGTGGCAAGGTTGCGCCCCTGGTCAAGACTGCGCAATCAGGCCGCCAGATTATCGCGGTGGACGGCTGCAAGCTGCAGTGTGCCAAAGCCTGCCTGAACAATGTCGGCGTGACACCCGATATCCATGTCACCCTGAGCGACTATGGCGTACGCAAACGCTTCGGTGAGGACTGCTCGCCGGAACAGGCCGACGAACTGGAGACACAGATCGTGGAGCTGATCCATAGCCGTTCTGTCCAGGATGAAGCGATCTAGTCTGATCGGGCGGGGGCTGATCCGAAGGTTAACTGTGCTGCGCTGATGAATTCGCGCCGGGCGGAGCACGAACTCGTTCCCTCTTTGGAAAAGAGCACGGACTCTTGACCCTTGCGAATCAGGCTGGAGAAAGCACGGACCGGTCCCCCCTTTGAAAAAGGGGCCGGGGAGATTCGAATTTGCAGTTGCTGTGGCGACGATATTGAAGCCACCCGCCCGCCAGCTGCCAGGATTGCGCAAGACGCCGTAAACCCGTCCCTGGGGGCTTGGTGAAAATATCCCTATTTTCAACACTTGCTCCACCCCGACAGTCGGCCGGCTTGGTCGGGCCTCCGTATGGCGGTGAATTTCAACTGTATCCGCATCATTGATATCAGCAAACGTGCGCATCAGGCGGGACGAAGCACAGACTGGTTCCCCCTTTGAAAAAGGGGGCTAGGGGGATTCGAATTTGCAGTGGTTGCGACGGCGATGCTGCGACGGCGATATTGGAGCCATCCGCCCGCCAACGGCCAGGATTGCGCAAGACGCCGTCAACCCGTCCCTGGGGGCTTGATGAAAACATCCCTGTTTTCAACACTTGCTTCACCCTGACAGTCGGCGGGCTCGATCAGGTATGGATGCGGCTGAGAGAACGAAACGGATGTTGAGATTAGCTGGCAACTCGAATCTCCTAGGCGGAGTGAGGCGACAGGGTTGCGCTGACCGTTTGATGACAGGGATGTCATCACCGAGCTTACAGGGATGTACTTGCAGCGTGTCAGCGCGGCCCTGTCGGCTCGCGGAAGCAGGCTCAGTGCTTTCGGTGAGCAGGTTTAATCGGCTGCTACTCTGGCGTAGCGCAGGCGCGCTACACCCCCGGGAGGGACAAGCGCAGGTGCTCTCATCCTCTACGCCAGATTCTGCTCTACCACCCAAACCGCTGCTTCAGTACGCGAGCGCATGCCGAGTTTGTTCAACACCCGTTTGACATGCACTTTCACTGTGCCTTCGCTGATATCCAGTTCCCGGGCAATCATCTTGTTGCTTTGGCCCTTGGCGATCTGGCGCAATACGTCCCGCTCCCGTCGGGTAAGGTGAGCCTGTGGTTCCGGGGCTTCAGCTTCGGGCCGGCTGCGAATGGCATCGGCCAACACCATGGTCAGTTCGGCGCTGAGCGCCAGCTTGCCGAGTGCGGCGAGGCGTATCTGTTCGACCAGCTGTTCTGCGTCCATATCCTTGAGCAAATAACCGTCAGCACCGCTGCGCAGCGCTTCGAGCACGTCGTCGTGATCGTCGGATACGGTAAAGAAGATGATGCGGGCATCAATCTGCTCGAGTCGCATCTGGCGCAGAATCTCGAGCCCACCCATGCCCGGCATGTTCAGATCAAGCAAAATCAGGTCAGGCTCGAGTTCGTGGGCAAGGCGGATGGCGTCCACGCCATTGCCGGCTTCCCCGGCCGGATCGAGATCAGGCTCCATGGCCAGCAGGTCACGCAGACCGCGGCGCATCATGGGGTGGTCGTCCACTAGCAGAATTCGGATGTTCTCTGTTTCATTCATGTGCAACGTATTCCTTCAGGACTACGGTTCGATAATCAGGCGGGAAGTTCACCGTTATCCGGGTTCCGCCAGTTTGTTTTCTGAGAATATTTAGCGTACCGCCGAGGCTGCTGGCGCGTTCGCGCAGGATGCTCAGCCCGTAGTGACCCTCAGGGGAGGTGGTTTCGGCGATCCCGATCCCGTCGTCCTCGACTGATACCGACACGGTTCCTTGCCCATCCTGCTTCAGCTGAATGCCGCACTGATCTGCCTGGGCATGCTTGATGACGTTGCTCAGTGCCTCACGGGCAATCTGCAGACAGTGGATCTCTTCATTGGGTGAAAGCGGGCAATGATCCAGCTGGTAGTCCAGCGCGATCTCCACGCCGGAGTTACGGCTGAACTCCTTGACGGTGGCCTGCAGCGCCGGTTTCAGGCCCGGCTCGTTAACCTGTATACGAAAGGTGGTTAGCAGCTCACGCAGTTGGCGGTAGGCTGCAGCGAGCCCTTGTTCGATCTGCTCGTGCGTTTCAGCCAGCTCGCTCGGTCCGCAGCCTTTTTCGACCTGCCGTTTGAGCCTGGCCAATTGCAATTTCTGTGCAGACAGCGCTTGTGCGAGGGAATCGTGTAGCTCCCTGGCGATCACGGCACGCTCTTCCATCAATGCAAGACGCGCCTGCTGTTGACCGATATTGGCCAGGCTCATGGACGCTGCGTACAAGTCGGCGAGCGTAATCAGCACCTGC
Source organism: Pseudomonas sp. gcc21 (assembly GCF_012844345.1). Classification (NCBI taxonomy): domain Bacteria; kingdom Pseudomonadati; phylum Pseudomonadota; class Gammaproteobacteria; order Pseudomonadales; family Pseudomonadaceae; genus Pseudomonas; species Pseudomonas sp. gcc21. The sequence continues at coordinate 1,001,127 of NZ_CP051625.1, forward strand.
TCCTGCCAGGGCTTGAGCGGTTCGCCGTCTACTTGCTCGACGCGTAAACTGCCCAGATGAGTCCGGCCTGAGTGCAGTTCGAAACTGACCAGCCGATCCAGGCATTCCAGCTCAGAATCCTTCAGGTCCGCCGGACACTCGGCGCAGCTGGATAATTTGCAGTAGTGCGGCGGCTCGCTACCTTCGGAGCTAACCGCGGCGTAGTTACCACCCCCTGCGCCATTGTTCAGGCAAAGCGATACCGGACCGCAGCCGAGCGCTTCCCGCACGGCCGCGAGTGAGCGAGCCATCATGCGCACAGGGTCCTCAGGCTGGTTGTAAAGCATTCGGGCGCTCTCGAAGAGCAGGTGCAGCGCGGCGTTGGTGTGGGTCAGTTCCGCAGTTTTGTCTTTGACCTTGGTTTCCATGTCCGCATACAGACCGGCGAGTTCTTCGTTCATTTTATTGAAGGTGCTGGCGAGCAGGTCCAGTTCTGTTCCGCTGCCCGGTCTGATTCGGCCACTGAAGTCACCGCGGCTGACTTGATGGGCGAGGGCGGAGAGCTGGCGCAAGGGGGCGGCAAGGTGTTTTCGCAGATCAAATATAAGGACGCAGGTACTCAGCAGGATGACCAGGAGCGTACCCAACTGCACGCGTTGTATCAGCGCCAGATTGTGTTCAGATCGCCGCTGCAGAGTGGCGACAATCCCATTCAACAGGTCGACGAATACCGAAGCTTGCTCCCTCAACGGTTGTACCTGGGGCGCCTCGCCAACGAGTAGTGGGCGCATCTTGCGTTGCCACTGATCGACCACAGCCGTATGCAAGGCGGGCAGGGCAGAGTCGCGGTGGCGCTCCAATGCAGCTCGCAGGCTCGGAGACTCAAGAGTCGTCTGCATTTTCTCGACATAAACTTGCAGGCCTTCAGGATCGGCTTCCGCGGTCGCTGCGAGTCGCCAGGCTTGCATGCGCAGGCTGCCGGCTACGTTGATTGCTTCGGCGTCTCCCTCCAGCGCGTTGGTCACATAGCTGTTCCCGAGTATGCCCAGCAGGGTGATGCAGATGATGGTGGCGCAGGCGATGATCGCTCTGGATACGATGGAATGACGATGTTTCGTGTCGGCAGTCCCGGTTACGTCAGCAGATTGGGTGGTGTTTTCGGTCATGACTTATCTTGCGCGATTGGGCGACGGCTGAACACAGGCAATCACAGCTTCGCATGCGATACCTTTACAGAAACATCGCCATACTGGCGAGAATGATCACCAGCCAGCCGCTGACGATAGCGCGGAACAACTTCGGACCCTGAGCCAGTCCCATGAAATGGTCAATCAACCATTGGCCCTTGATCGCGCTGAGGAGAATGATTGCCCATAGCAGCCAACTCCCTTCGGTGTAGTGCCCCAACCACCAGCCCAGCGCGGTGAGACCGAGCAGTGCCAGCCAGCTGTACGTCAGTTTAGTCGTCATGCGTACCTCACGGCAGTATATAAAGCAGGGGAAACAGCATCAGCCATACCAGATCCACCATGTGCCAGTAACTGGCAGCCGAGTCCGCTGCCATTCGCCGCGCTCCAGGCGTTTGATACACGCCGCGCTGCCAGCGCCGGGCGACTACGAGCAGGATCACCATCCCCAGTAACACGTGCATCATGTGAAAGAAGGTGGTGAAAAAGTAGAAGAAGTAGAAGGTGTCAGTGCGCAGGTTGTACCCCGCGCTGAACAGCTGAACGTATTCAACAGTCTTGATCACGACGTAGATAACGCCGCTGCCCGCGCCGGCATAGAACCATCGCGGCAAGCTCGACAACCGCCCCGCACGCATATCGGCGACACCGCGAGCCACCCAGTAGCTTCCGGTGAGCAGCGCCAGCGTGTTGATCAGCCCCGCTTGGGGATGCAGCGTTGCCACACCGGCGCTGAACATTTCGGGCCAGGTGCCGCGGGCAAACGCCATCCCGCCCAGCAATAGAGCGAAAACCGCCAGTTCGGCGAAAATGAAGAACCACATCGCCAGATCGCCGGGTATCTCCGCTTCCGTTACTTCGGCACCCAAGGGCAAATTTATTCGTTCGCGTGCGTTCATGGCGTGCGTCCGGTCAGCAGGAGATACAACTGCGGCAGGAGTGCAGGCAGGTCAGCGGCTTTTTGCAACAGATGGAATCGCTGTGGGCCGAACAGATAGGGCAGGTAATCCGCCGCCTCGTGATCGATGGTCACACAGAAGGGTTCGAGGCCGGCACGGCGCGCCTCGATCAGGGCATGGCGGGTATCTTCCATACCATAACGCCCTTCATACAGGTCCAGATCGTTTGGTTTTCCATCAGTCAGCAGCAGCAACAGGCGCTGCTCGGCGGGCTGTTCCTTGAGAATTTCCGTTGCCTGACGGATCGCCGCGCCCATGCGCGTGTAATACCCAGGGCGTAACGCCTGAATGCGGCCGTGTATTGGCGCGCCCCAGGGCTCGGCGAAGTTCTTGATCAGACTGAAACGCACGTGGTCACGTCGACGCGAGGAGAATCCATACATCGCGAAGGAGTCATCGCCTGCGTCCAGTGCTTCGCCCAGCAGTTCCAGGCTGTCGCGCACGACGTCGATCACCTGATGCTGGTTATCGGCATAGGCTTCGGTGGACAAGGAAAGGTCAGCCAGCACCAGACAGGCAAGATCACGCTGTTGCGGCGATTGCTGACGCCATAACGCCGGCTGGGCGTTGGCTTCGCCGCGCCGGCGAGCGGTAGCGAAATGGATGCAGGCCTCCATATCCAGCAGGGGGCCAGTAGCCTGACGCTTGTTCCAGCCTTGCTGCGGGCGCAGCGCTTCAAAGCGGCGGCGCAGCTCACCGGCAAGTGGCTGCAAGCGCGACGGCAAGGTGCAGGGCACGGCATCCTTCGGCAGCATCGGGATAACCTTGCAGTGCCGGGCTACCAGCTGCTCCTTGCGCCAGTCCCATTCGGGTAACAGGCAGCCGGCGCCGAGCGGGATGTCGTCCTCGGCTGCGGAGGGCAGATCCAGATCCAGACGCAGACGGGACGCGCCGGCATCGCCGTGGCGTGACAGACTCAAATAATCGAGATCGTCGGCAACGCGGTCCGCATCATCGTCTTCGCTGTCGTCGACGGTGCGGTCCACCGGTACAAACTCGGACCAGGAGAACAGACTTTCAAGGCGGAACACGATTAGCCCGTCGCGCCCGTCTATGTCATCAACAAATTCGGCGCGCTTGCGGCCCTTGCCTTCCTTGGGTTTGGGCGCGCCAGAGCTGGTGCCGTCGTTGTCATCGGTACGCGACACGGCGGCCTGATCCTGATGCAGCGCCGGATACAGCCACAGCGGAACAGGCAGCGGATCGCCATCGGCTAGGGGCAGACTTCGCTGACTTCCAGGCTCGAGGATGGCCGCCTGCAGACAGCGTTCACGACGAGCCTGCGCAGCGGAGAGCGTGTTCACAGAGGGGCGGATACGAACCAGTTCAGTCGCCAGCCGCTCATACAGCGACACCAAACCCGGAAAACGTTCCAGCGTGGCGGTAACCTGGGTCTGGTTCCATACCAGCCAGTCGCCTGTAGCGGGTGAGCCGCTCTGGCTGGCCAGAGCCACCAGCCATAGATACAGGTCATTGTTCAGTTCGGTGGTCGGGTAAGTCTGGATCACGGCGGGCAGACGTACACTGTCGTGATCGCGCCAGGCCATGGCGTACTGGCGACCGGTGCCGGCGATTTTTTCGAGCCAGTGACGCGGAGGTCGAAAGGTGCGCTCGGTGGCGGCTTTGATCACCAGGCCGGGGTCGCCGCCCAGCGCGCGAAACACCATGGCCAGGCGCGGGCCCTGATCTTCCAGTCGAACCTGGGCTTCGGGATAACTGGTACGCGCCAGGCGAGTCACCAGATTGTGCCAACGCATGCCTACGAGTTCTTCCATCGTTCAGTCCTTCTCGATCGCAGGGAGGGGGTGCGGCAAGGCGCAGAGACTATTGATTTGGATGCTGGAGAGCAGTTGGTGCATGGATCTCTCCTTGGTGAATTCCGGAGGGAGATGCCGGCAGGGGACTGCCGGCATGGTTTGGCTACAGGCTTTACGCTGCTGCAGCGGGTAACTCAGTGACTTCGTTAGGACGGAGGGCAACGATGAAGCTCGACAGATACATGATCACGCCGATACCAAAGCCCACACCTGCAGCCAGACGCATCCAGTAGATCACGGTGATCGCATCCTGAGTGGCCATGAAGCCCAGCGCGCCGGCATCGTCAGGGATACGTTGCAGCCAGATCTGTACCACGCCTGCAGCGGTCAGCAGCAGTGTGATCAGCAGCATGGAGATGCTCATTGTCCAGCAGGATGCGATTTCCCAGCGCTGTGCCTGCGGGCTGTTGGCTTCACGACCTTGCAGCAGTGGCGCAGCGTAGGAAATGATTGCCAGGACGATCATCACGTAGGCGCCGTAGAACGCGAGGTGGCCGTGGGCAGCAGTCAGCTGAGTCCCGTGTGTGTAGTAGTTGACTGGAGCCAGAGTGTGCAGGAAGCCCCATACACCGGCGCCGAGGAACGCCATGATGGTGCAGCCGACAGCCCAGGTAACGGCAGCCTTGTTCGGATGGTCGCGGCGGCGACGCTTCAGCATGCTGAAGGCGAATACCATCATCATGAAGAACGGCAGCGGCTCGATAGCGGAGAAGACCGAACCGATCCACAGCCAGTAGCCGGGTGCACCAATGAAGAAGAAGTGGTGTCCGGTACCCAGGATGCCGCTGATGAGAGCCATGGCGATGATCAGGTACAGCCACTTTTCAACGACTTCACGGTCAACGCCAGTGGTCTTGATCAGGATGAAGGCCAGAATCGAACCCAGAATCAGTTCCCAGACGCCTTCCACCCACAGGTGCACAACCCACCACCAGAAGTACTTGTCCATCACCAGCGATACGGGATTGTAGAAAGCGAACATCCAGAACACGGCCAGACCGATCAGACCTGTCATGAGCACCATGTTGATAACCGTTTTGCGGCCACGCAGGATGGTCATGCAGACATTGAACAGAAAGCCTACGCAGACCAGGGCAATTCCGATCTTGGTGATGGTTGGCTGTTCAAGGAACTCGCGGCCCATGGTCGGCAGTAGATGATTGCCGGTGAGCGTCGCCAGTGTGGCGTACGGCACGGACAGATAACCGACGATAGTCAGGGTCCCGGCGGTCGCGAAAACCCAGAACAGGATCTTCGCCAGCAACGGGCTGTAGATCTCACACTGGGATTCTTCGGGCACCAAGTAATAGGTTGCGCCCATGAAGCCGAACAGCAGCCACACGATCAGCAGGTTGGTGTGGACCATGCGGGCCACGTTGAAGGGAATCTCCGGGAACAGGAAGTCACCGATGATGTACTGCGTGCCGAGGATCAGGCCGAAAACGATCTGGCCGACGAACAAAATCATGGCGAAAACGAAGTAGGGCTTCGCTACCGACTGACTTGCATATTTCATAATTTGATAATCCTTGCGTAATGGGAACCGGGTCAGTTCTAGGAAACCTTTGCAAAACGTAGCGAGCGATGGTCAGGTTTCCTCAGCCTTCCTTGTTCGGCGGCCAGTCATTGGTATCAATACGCGATGTCCAGATCAGGAACTCGGACAGGGCGCGTGTTTCTTCCTCGGTCAGGTTGAATTGCGGCATCTTCCGGCGGCCGGGAACGCCGATCGGCTGCGCCTTCATCCAGGCGGAAAAGTAGGCATGAAAGGCTTCTTCGTTGCCCATGCCGCGACGGTCAAAGACGTTGCCCAGCTCGGGAGCGAAATAGGCGCCTTCACCCAGGAGTGAATGGCAGCCAACACAGTTGTTCTCTTCCCAGAGCTCCTTGCCGTGAGCGACCTCAGCGGTGAGCTGGTCGCGGTTCTCGCGCTCAGGAATCGCCACCACGGTGTCCACGGTCAGTCCGATAAACAGCAGCATGAAAAACATGCCGCCCCCGTAGTAGATATTTCGGGCCATGCCCTTGGTAAAACGCTCCGACATGATTATTTCCTCATCGTGTTAGTAGTTCTGAAGCTGTGGCAGATCAGACTCGGGAATCCTCTGAATAACTACGTTCTTCAGAAGCTCCTCAGGCGCTGGTTTTCAGTTGTTGTAAGGTTGTCGCAGGGTGGGTGTTCGCCCCGAAGTGCGCCTTGACCACGTCAAGGATGGCGGCCTGAGTGGTCGGGTCGTCACTCAGCGGCTGCGCCAGGCAGGCTTCGCAGGCGGCGACGGGATCAAGGCCGGCACGCATCAGGCGAGCGGTATGTATGAGTAGTCGGGTAGAAGGCGCTTCCTCCAGGTCATGTGTGCCGAGATGGCGTAAGGCATTGCACAGCTGAACCAGCCGTGTTGCCAGAGCAACTTCGATGCCGGCTTCGCGAACCAGAATGTCGATTTCTGCAGCTGCTTCGGGGTAGTCAAAGGTCATCGCCACGAACCGTTGGCGAGTGCTCGGCTTGAGTCCTTTCAACAGGTTGCGGTAACCGGGGTTGTAGGACACCACCAGCATGAAGCCGGGGGCAGCTTCGAGGCACTCGCCAGTCGCATCCAGCGGCAGAATGCGGCGGTCATCAGCAAGCGGGTGCAGGACTACCGTGGTGTCCTTGCGCGCTTCGATAATCTCGTCCAGATAGCAGATGGCGCCTTCACGTACTGCGCGGGTCAGAGGGCCGTCCTGCCAATAGGTGCCGTCAGTTCCAATGAGGTGCCGGCCGACGAGGTCCGCGGTGGTCAGGTCGTCATGGCAGGCCACTGTGTACAGCTTGCGCCCCAGACGTTCGGCCATGTGTTGAACGAAGCGGGTCTTGCCGCAACCGGTGGGACCCTTGATGAGCACCGGGAGTTGATGCCGGGCGGCCTGTTCAAATAGTTCGGTTTCATTACCTGTGGCCCGGTAGTAGATGCCGTTGTGCTCGGGCTGATGGAGTGCACTGGTGCTTGCAAGATCGTTCATACGTTTCGTCCTGATCTGGATCCTGCTCGAAAGGTAGTTAAGCCGTCGAAGCGGATCGGATGCCTGTGCAGGACTAATAGCAAGTGCTATGCCAGTTTATAAGTCACTGTTCTATAAAGAGAAAGTAGGCGTGCAAGTATTTTCGACCCGGCTGCGGCGTGGTAATAATCACCATTAGTGGTGAGATGTACCGTTTCGTTTGCGGCAGCGACCAATAGCACTGTCTGCGTCAATAGGTAGGAAGGGGTATGGCAGTTGTTCGGCCGGTTGTTCACCATGACCCGACATGGGTGGAGAAAACTTCGGCTGGTTCCGCCTCACGCCTGCGACATGGGGTCGCGGGGCTCTCTGGTCAATCGCGCTGATCTCGATGATTGACTCCAATCTGCCGCTATATTCATCGATAAGTCACCAATTAGCAGCAAACGTTCAAGTTCGTTATCGCTACGGTAGAGGATGCAAATTGACGCTGATCAAATCCGCAGCTTGAATGGATCTCTACACTTGCCGCAAACCCTAAAGCCTCCCCTTTATTTCCGGAGTTTTGCTAGATGAACAACCCAATCAATGTCTCATGGGTATGCAGAGCAATCATCTGCCTCATCCTGGGGTTGGGGGCGTTTCAGACGGCTGCAGCACAGGTTTATGCAGACCTGATTCAGCAGCGGATTGAGACCGCGCTGCCCAAAGTTGACACTATTTCCGAGCCTGAGGGTGAGTACGACGTTCGCACCCTGTATGCCGGCGAAGAGGTTGTGGGTTATGCCTACGAGAGTATCAATGTCACCAACATTCCTGCCTATTCCGGCAAACCTATCAATGTTCATGTGATTATCGATCCGCGAGGCGTGATTCAGGATGCCTATGTGCTGGAGCACCACGAACCCATCCTGCTGATTGGTATTCCCGAGCAGAAGCTGCACGACTTCACCGCCAAATACGACGGCATTTCGGTTAACCAGCGTGTGGTGGTGGGGCGTTCGCGTGACGAAAACGCCGTCACTGTGGACGCGGTAAGCGGAGCAACGGTGACCGTCATGGTGGTCAGCGAAATTGTCATGGGGTCAGCTCATACCGTCGCGGTATCGCTGGGTCTGGTTGATGCCGCCAGTGCAACGGGGACCAAGCCGGCCACCGTGCGCGATGATGTGTATCAGGAGGCGGACTGGGCGACCCTTACCGGGAACGGCGCGATTCGCCGTCTGCATCTCACCCACGGCGAGATCGACGAAGCCTTTCGGGGGACCGAAGCAGAAGGCATAGACGAAGCTGCACCGGAGCAGGTCGACACGACTTTCATCGACATGTATGCCGCGCATCTCAACCCGCCGACCATTGGCCGCAACCTGTTGGGCGACAACCAGTACCGGTTCCTGATGGAAGACCTTGAACCGGGCGAGCACGCCATTGCCGTGATGGGCCGGGGTGACTACTCCTACAAAGGGTCTGGCTATGTGCGCGGCGGCATCTTCGATCGGGTGCAGCTGCGCCAGTTCGGCGAGATGATCAGTTTCCGCGATATGGACCACGAGCGGCTATCTGACGTCTTCGCTGCAGGCATGCCTGACTTTGATGAAATGTCGATTTTCATCGTGCGCGAGAATCATCGCTTCGATCCCGGTACACCCTGGTCGCTGGAGTTGCTGGTACGCCGCCAAACCGGGCCGGTAAGCAGTGTATTTACCAGTTTCGAACTGCCATATCAGCTGCCTGAAGAGTACATCGAACGGCCGCCGCTCACAGAGTCGGAACTGGCGGCGATCGAAGAAGCCAACCGTCCGATGTGGGTCAATATCTGGTATCAGCAGAGCTGGCAGATCGGCGTCGTGGTCACTGCGCTGCTGGTGCTGCTTGGCATCCTGTTCTTCCAGGACAAGCTGACCAAACACCCGACTTTCCTGCACTGGCTACGCCGCGGGTATCTGATATTCACCGTCACATTCCTCGGTTGGTATCTGCTGGGACAGCTGTCTGTCGTCAACGTGCTGACCTTCGTGCATGCCGTATTCGAAGACTTTCGCTGGGAGCTGTTCCTGTCCGACCCAATCATTTTCATCCTGTGGGTCTTCACCGCCGCCAGCATTCTGTTGTGGGGTCGGGGCGTTTTCTGCGGTTGGTTATGTCCCTTCGGTGCGCTGCAGGAGCTGATCAATGAAGCCGCGCGCAAGTTGAAAGTGCCCCAGTACGAGCTACCCTTTGCTGTACATGAGCGTCTGTGGGCGATCAAGTACATAGTGCTCATGGTGCTCTTTGCCATTTCGCTGGAATCCATGGCTGTCGCAGAACGTGCGGCCGAGGTCGAGCCGTTCAAGACGGCGATTACTCTGAGGTTCGATCGCCAATGGTGGTTTGTACTCTATGCGGTGATTCTGCTGGTGATCAGTATTTTCACGCGCAAGGTCTACTGCCGATACATTTGCCCACTCGGCGCCGCCCTGGCTATTCCATCGAAGTTCCGCCTGTTTGACTGGCTCAAGCGCCGTAAGGAATGTGGCGACCCGTGCCAGCTGTGCGCCAAGGAGTGTGAGATCCAGGCTATTCATCCGGACGGACATATCAACCACAACGAATGTCATTACTGCCTGGATTGCCAGATGACCTACCACAATGACGAAAAATGTCCGCCGTTGATTCTCAAGAACAAGCGGGCTCGCAAAGGCAAGAAGGAGCCTGTTCCCGAGCTGATTCCGGTACATGTGGTTGAACCTTGAACTAACACTTGAACCAAACGTTGTACATCCGAGTTTGTAGACTAAAGCTGTATCCAAGGAGCCGAAAGATGAGTGACAAAGAGAAGAACACCGAAGTACTCGAAGCCAAGGGACTAAGCCGCCGGGGCTTTCTCGGTGCCAGCGCCATGACGGGGGCAGCGGTCGTGGGTGCGACTGCGCTTGGCAGCTCCATCATGAGCCGCGAGGCCTTTGCTCAGGCAGCCAAGGAGGCCAAGTCCAAGACTCACGTGGGCCCGGGTGAGCTGGATGATTACTACGGTTTCTGGAGCGGCGGACATCAGGGTGAGGTTCGGGTGATGGGCGTTCCATCCATGCGCGAATTGATGCGCATCCCGGTATTCAACATCGATTCCGCGACAGGCTGGGGCCTGACCAATGAAAGTAAGCGGATCATGGGCGACAGTGCCAAGTTCCTGAATGGCGACTGCCATCACCCGCATATCTCCATGACTGATGGCAAGTACGACGGTAAGTATCTGTTTATCAACGACAAGGCTAACAGTCGCGTCGCCCGTATTCGTCTGGATATCATGAAGACGGACAAGATCACCACGATCCCCAACGTCCAGTCGATCCATGGTCTGCGCCTGCAGAAAGTGCCGCACACCAAGTACGTTTTCGCCAACGCCGAGTTCATCATTCCGCATCCGAACGACGGAACGAGCTTTGATCTCACTGGGGAAAACGCCTACACCATGTTCAACGTGATCGATGCCGAGAGCATGGAAGTGGCCTTCCAGGTGATCGTCGACGGTAACCTGGACAATACTGACGCGGACTACACCGGCAAATATGCGGCGTCTACCTGCTACAACTCAGAAAAAGCCACCGATCTGGGCGGTATGATGCGCGAAGAGCGTGACTGGGTAGTGGTGTTCAATATCCCGCGCATAGAAAAAGCCGTTGCAGATGGCAAATTCAGCACGCTGGGTGATTCCAAGGTACCGGTTGTTGACGGCCGAGCCGGCTCTGAGCTGACGCGTTATATCCCGGTTCCGAAGAACCCCCACGGTTGCAACACCTCTCCGGATGGCAAGTATTTCATTGCCGCCGGCAAGCTGTCCCCGACGGTCACCATGATCGCCATTGACCGGCTTGACGATCTGTTTGCCGATAAGTTTGATGACCCGCGGGAAGTGGTTGCAGCCGAAGTCGAACTGGGCCTCGGACCGCTGCATACCACCTTTGATGGTCGTGGCAATGGCTATACCACGCTGTTCATCGACAGCCAGATCGTCAAGTGGAACATGGAAGAAGCCGTCCGCGCCTATAACGGCGAAGACGTCAACTACATCAAGCAGAAGCTGGACGTGCATTACCAGCCGGGTCACACCCACGCCTCGCTGACCGAAACGTCTGAAGCCGACGGCAAGTGGCTGGTGGTACTGAGCAAGTTTGCCAAGGACCGCTTCCTGCCGACCGGCCCGTTGCACCCTGAAAATGATCAGCTGATCGATATTTCCGGCGATGAAATGAAGCTGGTCCACGACGGCCCGGCTTTTGCGGAGCCGCATGACTGCATCATGGCGCGTCGTGATCAGATCCGCACCAAGAAGGTCTGGGACCGCGACGACCCGTTCTTTGCTGAAACAGTGAAGATGGCCGAGAAGGACGGCATCAACCTGACAGCCGACAATAAGGTCATCCGCGACGGCAACAAGGTACGTGTTTACATGACCTCCTTTGCCCCCGCCTATGGGGTTACCGAATTCACCGTCAAGCAAGGCGATGAGGTGACTGTTACGGTTACCAACATCGACCAGATCGAAGATGTTACCCACGGCTTCGTCATGGTGAACCACGGTGTGAGCATGGAGATCAGTCCGCAGCAGACCTCTTCCATTACCTTCACTGCCGACAAGCCCGGTCTGTTCTGGTATTACTGCAGCTGGTTCTGTCACGCATTGCACATGGAAATGTGCGGACGGATGATGGTCGAACCTGCCTGATAGCGCCGCTATCAGCACGACTCAGCAGCCCGGCTATCCGCCGGGCTGTTTTTCGATAGCATCCGAAGAAGGTAAAAGCAGTGCCGAATAAACCGGCGAGAGCGGTTTCATGCCTCAGTGCCATGTGTGTATTACTGTATTTTTCCGGAGCGGTTCAGGCGGCTCCGCAGAACATCACTGATCTGCCACTGTCTGCCGACGGTGACAATCGTTGGCTTCTCCCGGAAGGGGAATATCAGGGCCAGTTTCTCATCGACCAGCCCATTCATCTGCGCTGCGAAGAGGGCGCAATACTGAACGGGCAGGGCCAGGGACATGTCGTTGAGATAAGCGCGCCAGACGTTACCCTTGAAAACTGCACGCTAGTGGATTGGGGACAGAATCTGACTGAACTGGATGCTGGCATCTTCCTGCATCCGGAGGCCGACCGGGCGACATTGCAAGGCAACCGCCTGCGCGGCCCGGGTTTCGGAATCTGGATCGATCAGACCAGTGACGTACGCGTGATTGGCAACGATGTTCAGGGCGATAAGGGTATTCGCTCGCAAAACCGAGGGAACGGCATACACCTGTTCAGCACCAAGGGCGCCCGAGTAATCGACAACCAGGTGCGCCACACCCGGGACGGCGTGTATATCGGCAACTCAAACGGTAATCAGATTGAGGGCAATACGCTCGAAGACCTGCGTTATGGCGTGCACTACATGTTTTCCCACGACAACACCGTCATTGGCAATACCACGCGCAACACCCGCACCGGTTATGCGCTGATGCAGAGCCGTCAGCTGACCGTTACCGGCAACCGGTCCGAGCACGATCAGAACTACGGCATTCTGATGAACTACATCACCTACTCGACGATAAGTGACAACTTTGTCTCCTACGCCCATCAAGGCGACACGGGCGATACCATGATCTCGGGAGCCGAGGGGAAGGCGTTGTTCATCTATAATTCGCTGTTCAATACGATAGAAAATAACCACTTCGAAAACAGCGGCTTAGGTATACATCTTACGGCTGGTTCTGAGGATAACAAGATCAGCCGCAACGCCTTTTTGGCAAACCAGCAACAAGTGAAATACGTGGCGACACGCACCCAGGAATGGTCGGTCGATGGCCAGGGTAACTACTGGAGCGATTACCTGGGTTGGGATCGCGACAACGACGGGATTGGCGATGTGTCCTATGAACCAAACGACAACATTGACCGCCTGCTTTGGCTCTATCCCCAGGTGCGCTTGCTGATGAACAGCCCGGCCATCGAACTGTTGCGCTGGGTGCAACGCGTTTTCCCGGTCACCAAATCGCCGGGCGTGCAGGACAGTCATCCGCTCATGAAGCTACCGGCGGACAGTCCGGCACTGGCTCAGGAAACCACCCGATGAATGCAGTTGAAATCCAGAATCTCACCCAGCGCTACGGCGCCATGACCGTGCTCGAGCAATTGGACCTCACGCTGGGCGAGGGTGAAGTGCTTGGCTTGTTCGGGCACAACGGTGCAGGCAAGACCACTACCATGAAGCTCATACTCGGCTTGCTCAACGCTACTGAAGGTCAGGTGCGGGTGCTGGGCCGCGAGCCGAACGATCCGCAGGTGCGTCGTACCCTGGGCTACCTTCCCGAAAACGTGACCTTCTACGGGCAGCTCAGCGGCAGGGAAACGCTGCGTCACTTTGCGCGCTTGAAAGATGCCGCACCCAGCCAGACAGACCAGTTGCTGGAGCAGGTCGGACTGAGTCATGCAGCGGACCGCAGAGTGCGTACCTATTCAAAAGGCATGCGTCAGCGTCTCGGGCTGGCCCAGGCCTTGCTCGGCGAGCCCCGTCTGCTGCTGCTTGATGAGCCCACGGTGGGGCTGGATCCGGTTGCGACTGAAGATCTGTACAGCCTGATTGACGGGCTCCGCCAGCAAGGTTGCAGTGTCATTCTGTGTTCGCACGTATTGCCGGGTGTCGAGCGGCATATCGACCGCGGGGCCATCCTTGCCAGTGGGCGCTTGCAAGCGGTCGGTACGCTGGCAAGCTTGCGCCACGAAGCGGAACTGCCGGAGCGCATTCGCGTCAGCGGCGTGATCGACCGTGAGTCGTGGATGCAACGCTGGAATGCAGCAGGGCACCGCGCCACGCCGCTCGGCAATGATGGCATCGAAGTCGTAGCGCGTGGCGACCAGAAGCTTGATCTGCTCCGGCAGCTGCTTGCGGGCGAAAAACTGACCGACATCGAAATCCACCAGCCATCGCTTACCGATCTTTACCGCCACTACATGGACAAGGCAAACGGAGTACCGGCATGAACCAGATATGGAATATTGCGCGCAAGGAGTTGAGCGACGGCCTGCGCAATCGCTGGTTGCTGGCGATCAGTCTGGTATTCGCGCTTCTGGCCGTCGGCATCGCCTGGTTTGGCGCCGCCGCCTCCGGCCAGGTCGGCTTTACGTCCATTCCCGCTACCATCGCCAGCCTCGCCAGTCTCGCAACCTTTCTCATGCCGCTTATCGCCTTGATGCTCGCCTATGACGCGATCGTCGGTGAAGAGGAGAGCGGAACCCTGATGCTGCTGCTGACCTATCCTCTTGGTCGCGGACAGATATTACTGGGCAAGTTTTTCGGTCATGGGCTGATTCTTGCGTTGGCCACCTTGATTGGCTTCGGATGCGCGGCATTGGCCATCGCAGCGCTGGTCGAGGATGTCGAGCTGAGTCTGCTGGTATGGGCATTCGGTCGGTTCATGATCTCATCGACACTGCTGGGTTGGGTATTTCTGGCACTGGCCTATGTGCTGAGCAGCCTGGCCCGGGAAAAGTCCACCGCCGCCGGTCTGGCGCTTGGGCTATGGTTCCTGTTCGTACTGGTATTCGATCTCGCTTTGCTGGCGGTGCTGGTTATCAGCGAGGGCAAGTTCAATCCGGACCTGCTTCCCTGGCTGCTCCTGTTCAACCCAACCGATATCTACCGCCTGATCAACCTGTCTGGCTTTGATGTCGGCAGCAGCGCCGTCGGCGTATTGACACTGGGCGATGATTTACCTGTATCAGGCTGGCTGTTGTGGGGATGCCTGGTTGTGTGGGTGAGTATTTCGCTGTTATTGGCCTATTGGTTGTTTCGTCGACGGGTCGTGTGACCCTAAGGATTTCAGAATGATGAACTATCTTCACGGACGCAGCGCGCGCCTGGCTGCAATCACTCTGCTGAGTCTGGGCCTGCTGGCCTGTGGCAAGCAGGAAGAAGACGACGTAGCACGCGAGCCGGTGGCCTTCCATGAGGAAGACTCATGCCACGTTTGCGGAATGGTGATCAGCGAATTTGAAGGCCCGAAAGGACAGAGCGTCGGCAACGAAGGCGTACGCAAATTCTGCTCAACCGCAGAGATGCTCGGCTGGTGGCTGCAGCCAGAAAACCGCATCAGTGACGTTTCGTTGTTTGTTCACGATATGGGGCAGAGCGAGTGGAGCGCGCCCGATGATGCTCACCTGGTGGATGCGAAACAGGCTTACTACGTAATCGATATTCCGCTACAGGGTGCTATGGGCGCGACGCTGGCCAGTTTCGCCGATGAATCTGCTGCGCAGGCTCTGGCACACGAGCATGGCGGGCGCGTATTGCGTTTTGAGGATATCGATCAGGACGTATTGCAGCAGGCCGCTTCCACCCAGCACGGGCAATCCATGCACTGATGCAACCTGGAGGTGTAGCGCGCCTGCGTGCCAGGTCTGCAGCAACGCCAAACCCGCCAGACGAGTCCGGATGCATGGCTTAGCCAACCAACCCCGTCGGCGAGCAGGCGCTCACCAACCCCAGGAAACCCAGTCTTCGGGGCCGTGTTCTGACCGCGAACCCTGGGGGTGTAGCGCGCCTGCGCTACGCCAAGGTCAAGCAGCGTATGGATCGCTAAGCCAATCCATGCGTATAGCTTTGCAGCCGCACCGCGAATCAATGGCTGAGCTTCTCGAAGCCCGCATCGTCGAAATAGGTAGCGTAGTTATTCAACGCCCCCACCATTCGAATTGCTCCAAAACGCTGCGCCTGATCCGCTACTTCTCCCTGCATTACCTTGGCGGCGGTCATCAGATCCGCAATGACCAGATGCAACTGCGCGTCTGCTTCGCCCTCCAGTTCGCAATGTTCGATCATATAGCTCACCTGTTCAGTCACGCTGCTTGCGAGTGCCTGGTAGCGTTCGCCCTCAAGCGTGTCCTGGTGAATCTCCGGCATCAACGGGCGAATGTCGTTTCTCAGAATGCCCATGGCCTTGCGCAGCGGGGCGTCGGTTTCCCATTGGCTGCCGTCGTTCAACTGCATGGCGTGCTCGCCCATGCCATGTGCCTGGTGCGCTTCGTGTCCGTGCGCATGGTCATGGGTTTCGGCATGAGTGATACCGAGCGGTGCTACCGCAAAGGCGGTTGCCAGACATAAGCCTAAAATCTTGCTGGACATGTAGATGTACTCCTTGGTTTGAACGGGAACGAATTTTTTCGTTTTCTTGATCTATATCAAAGCAAGCTTCATGCCGAACGCTATGTAATTGATTCTGCAGTATATTTAATGGTGTGGGTGGAATGCACCATTCTGTAACAGGGTCATTTAAACCGTGAGGGTATTCGCAACCCGGCTGCAGGGGGAGAATGGACCAGCGGTCAGCTTTCCGGGCGCGTCCAGAGCCAGATGGCGACGCACAGCAGAAAAGCTGGCAGCAACCAGCGGACAAGGTCGGGGGCAGGAAGTAACCAGATCATGACCACACTGCTCAACATCAGCAACGAGGCCATCCATTTGGCCTTGCGCGGTACTGCGCGGTCATTGCGCCAGTCGCGGATCACCGGGCCATAGCGCTCATGGGCGAGCAGGCGTGCTTCCAGGGCGGGCCATCCTCGGGCACCAGCCCAGGCGGCGACTAACAGAAATGGCGTCGTAGGCAGGCCCGGCAAGACGATGCCCAGCGCACCCAGTCCGAGGCTGATCGAAGCCAGGGTGCGCCATAGTACTTGCCTGAACATGATTCAGTTTCCTGCTGAATACTCAGCGTTGAGTGCTAATCGAGCACAACGTCTCAGGCGAACTCGGCCAAGAGCTTGCTGACGCTGGGAATCTGGATATGACGGCCCTGGCTGCCTATCAGCCCAAGGTCCCGCAGCGTTGCCATGGCACGCGACAAGGTTTCGGGTTTGATCGACAGACGTGCAGCGATCAAGCCTTTGGGCAGGCCCAGATCCAGCTCAACGGTATCGTCGGAGCGATCCTTGATCTGGCTGACCAGGTACAGCGCGAAGCGCTGCGTGGCATTCTGCAGGGTCAGGTTTTCCAGCTCATCGAGACGCTGATGCAGACGCACGCTCAAATGTCCGAGCAATCGCAGACAGGTTTGCGGATTGCTCTCCAGACTGCGCAACATGAGTTTGTTCGAGAAACCCGCCAGCTGCACGGGCTGTAATGCTTCGGCACAAACAGGATAGACCGGACGTTGCATGAACATCACGGCTTCAGCGAAAGTGTGGCCTGCTTGAATCACCTCGACGACCTTTTCCTTTCCATCAGGTGAGATGCGGAACAACTTAACAGCACCTTCAAGCACCAGAAAGAATCGATCGGCCGGATCACCCTGACGCAGAATCAGCGCCTGGGCCGGGTATTCCCGGTAGACGGTCTCGGCCAGCATTTCAGCCTGAACCTCTGCGGGAAATGACGAAAGCATTGGATGCTGAAGGACTCGATGATGATGTTGCGCAGGCAATTGCATGGGCTGAATTCGCGTTTGGATGTGCGTGGGAGGGTAAGCACTTGATCTACATCAAGCCATGCCTCTTTCTGGGTAGATGATAGCCGAGGCTGCCGATGGCTTCTACCGCGCGCCTGATTGGGCTGGATCCGGTCGCTGGTCAGGCTACTACTAGATGAGCAATCGCCTGATCCATTCCAGCAGTACGGCGGGTAGACGCTGAGGGGAGGGCAGCAGCGCATAGCGATTGGCGCCGAACACCTTGGGCAAATAGGCTGCAGCCTGTCTGTCGATTGTCAGGCAGAAGGGGAAAATCCCCTGCAGGGAGGCCTCGTTAACGGCCTGGCGCATATCTTCAACCCCGTACTGTCCTTCGTAATCGTCGATGTCGTTAGGCTTGCCGTCAGACAGCAGGATCAGCAGGCGATGCTCGGCGGCTTGGCGCATCAGGCCGCTGGTGGCGTGGCGCAGGGCTGCACCGGCGCGGGTGTAGTGTTCCGGCTCCAGGGCTGAAATGCGAAGGGCTACGGCGTTGCTGTAGCGCTCGTCGAAACCCTTGAGTTCACGTACGGTGACGCCGCCCGGGCCCTCTCCGGAAAACGCCTGGACAGAGTAGGGCTCACCCAGACTCTCCAATGCCATGCATACCAGGAGGACGGCTTCGCGCTCCACATCAATGATGCGTCTGTTGCCCGACACCCAACCATCGGTTGACCCGCTGACGTCGATCAGCAAGGTAATCGCGACGTTTCGGCGGATGGCGCGGCGGGTCTGGTAGAGCGCGTCGGAGCGTGGAAGCCCGGCCCGAAAGTCTGCGTGATTTTCCAGATAGGCGTCCAGATCGATATCGTCGCCGTCCTGCCTGCGGCGCAATAACACCGGCTCTGCACGGAGCATCTCGAAGTGGCGGCGAATGGAGTCCAGCATCGGACGATGCTTTCTGAGTGTCTCATCAACCCATTCCTGTGGGCCGGCCACCGCATCAAGCAGCCGCACAGTAGCGCCGGGATCACGATAAGTGCTGCTGCGATAGTCCCATTCCGGATAGCGAATCCGGTTGCCGCGGGGATCACTGCGTCCTGCTACGCGGCGGGCGCGCTCCTCGGGCGGATCATCAGTTAGCAGTACTTCCTTGGGCCTGCCCGGGGTAGAGATCAGTCGGGCCTCCGGAAGTTCGGAGACGAGCTCGCCGTACTCGGCGGCGCTGGCTGCGTCGTCCAGATCAACCGGGCGTTTGAGGCCCATGGGGTCTTCCGCATGTTCGTGTCCCCCCTCAGGATGAACCATCCAGGGACCCGGGCCTGAGTCATCGTCCTCATCTTCCTTGGCTTCCCGTATTGTCGGTCGACGCTCCAGCCGGGCGCTGCGCGGGGCTGCGGGGTCATCGTCCGCCTCGTCGGTTGCGCCCACAGCGGGCCCCGCCTTGTTATCTGTTTCGGCCTGGGCGGGCTTGAGTGCACCGGTCCAGCAATCCGGGTAAAGCGGACGCAGACCCAGCAGCCGCACGGATTGCTCATCTGGCGCAAATTCAGGTGCCAGGCGGAAGGCCAGCTGCAGCGACTGTTCCGCCGTGGCGCAGAGCAGATCTGCCGGCGGATCACCACAGCGCCGCTCGAGTAGCCGACGCAGGAATACTTCAAGTTTCTGGCGCGGCGCAGAGAACCCTTCCAGCTCGGGCCGGTTCTGCAGAGCCTGCTGCCGGGCAGCATCAAGTGCGCCGCGCATGCCGGGCAGCAGTCGGTTCAGATCCTCATCGGCATTCATTGCCTCGAGGAGCAAATACAGGTCACGTACCAGTGGTTTCATCTCCGGCGAGACGAGCGTGGCGCTTGCACGCTGAATGCGCATCGCCTGCTGCAGCGCGAGCACGCGGTACCAGGACGATCCCTGTGCCACGTCGGGCGTGCCCGCATCACGGGGTAGCCAGATGCTGCAGCCGTCCGTTGCCGGGACGGCCGCGCGGGTCCGCGGCGCAGGATCGCGTCTGAACAGAAGCGTCAGCAGCGTTGGACGTGCTCCCGTTTGCGCGGCGCGGATCGGATAGCGATTGCCAAATACGCCGGTACACAGCAGATCGAGGCGGCTGGCTACATCGTCCAGCGCCACCAGCACAGGGCCCGGAGGCGGAGGGCGATACCGGCGCCAGAGATTGCGGGTGAAAATCGTGGCGTAGCGTGCGGCGTCGGTGATTACGTCTTCAGCTTCGGCCATGATTACTCAGACAAAGGTAGCGTCGACAAGGTCTCGCATCGCGGCGACCAGGGACTCGTCGTCGGACAGGGGGGATATCACCGCTGCGTAGCACGCCGTACGCGGCGGGATGCCGGTGGCAATAAGATTGGCCGCCGCGATCAACAGGCGCGTGCTCGGCACCTCGGCCAGTCCGTGATCGCGTAGCTCGCGCAGGCGCAGCGCGAGGGCAACCAATGCGTGGGCGGTGGGCTCATCTATAGCGCCCTCGGTGACGACGATCCGGGCCTCCTGCTCAGGTGGCGGAAAGTCGAGATCCATCGCAACAAAACGCTGGCGGGTACTCGGCTTGAGATCCTTCAACATGCGCTGGTAGCCCGGGTTATAGGACACCACCAACTGAAAACCGGGCGCAGCTACAAGCTGTTCACCAGTCTTGTCCAGCGGCAGGATACGACGGTGGTCGGTGAGCGAGTGCAGTATCACCACAGTGTCCTGACGCGCTTCGACCACTTCATCGAGATAGCAGATGGCGCCTTCGCGGACGGCGCGTGTAAGCGGACCGTCCTGCCAGACAGTGTCGTTGGCTCGAATCAGAAAGCGGCCAACCAGGTCGCTGGCGGTCAGATCGTCATGGCACTGGACAGTGACCAGAGGCCGCCCCAGTTTCCAGGCCATGTGCTCGACGAAACGGGTCTTGCCGCAACCCGTCGGTCCTTTCAGCATGACTGCCAGGTTGCGCGCATGGGACTGCTCGAACAATTCTACTTCAGCTCCGCTAGGGATATAGAAGGGCGCCTCCCCCTGCTGCGGAGGCGCTTGTGTGGACATCACAGTCAAACCCGGGACCTCGCATCATCAGTGACCGGTTCGCGCGGCGATACCTGTTCCGTATCGTCCGAGATCATCAGGCGCGGCGGGAACCGGAAGAAGTCGTAGATGAACAAGCCTACCCCGGTCACGAAAATCGACGCTGTGGCAATCAGCATGAGGAAATGAACCTGGATCTTCAGCTGCGCATCCAGATAGCCCATGCCCATTACCCGTTCAAGATAGACCTGGCCAATACCTGCGGTGGCGAAGGACAGGGTCATGCCGAACATACCTGCCAGCTGCAGCCAGAACGCCCAGTAGCCTATGGTGGTGCCTCCTTCAGGACGACCTCGGGTAAGCGCCGGTAGCGCGTAGCTGATCATCGCCAGGTTGATCATCACGTAGGCACCGTAGAACGCAGCGTGGCCATGCATGGCGGTAATCAATGTGCCATGGGTCCATTTGTTGATGCCTGGCCAAGTGTGCGCAAGGCCGAGCAGACCCGCGCCGAACAGGGTAAATACAGCACTGCCCACCGCCCAGTGCAGCGCGAGAGCGTTGGGGTGCGCCATGCCTGAGCGGCGGATCGCACCGTAGGCCATGATCGCCATGCCAACCAGTGCGGCTGGCTCAAGAGCACTGAAGAAACCGCCGAGGGGCAACCAATACGTCGGCACGCCAACCCAGTAATAGTGGTGAGCAGTACCCAGAATACCCGCGATGAATACCAGTGCGACGATCACATACAGCCACTTTTCCATGACCTCACGATCCGCGCCGGACAGGCGGATCAACAGATAGGCGAGGAACGAGCCCATGATCATCATCCAGACGCCTTCCACCCACAGGTGGATGGTCCACCAGCGATAAAAGATCGACACGGTGTAGTTTTCGTAGTGGAGCAAGGCCGGAATGAACAGGACGGCAGAACTGACCAGACCGAGTAACAACACCCCTTCGGTAGTGGTAAAGCGGCCGGACTTCTTGATGGTCATACCGATGTTGTAGAGGAATATCCCCATGCACAGCACGATAACCAGTTTCTGCGGTAAGGGTTGTTCCAGCAACTTATTACCGGTGCCGTAACGGAACAGGTAACCGATGATCGCGGTGACGCCCATCAGCACCCAGAGTATCAGTTGAATATAGGCCAGCTTGACGCTGTGCAATTCGCGTCTTGATTCCTCGGGCACCAACCAATAGGTACCGCCCATGAACGCGGCAAGCACCCAAACAATCAGCAGGTTGGTATGGATAACCTTGGTCACATCAAAAGGCAGGACGTATAACAGCGGATCCGGTCCAAGATATTTGGTGGCCGATAACAGGCCGAATACCATCTGCAATCCGAACAGCCCCATCGATACTGCAAAGTACCAATAGGCAACCGACTGGGATTTATAGCGCATGATTGTTCTCCGTCAACTTTTTCTGGCGCGCGGCGCGATTCATCTGAGCGAGGTCAGATAGGCCACCAGGTGGTCTATTTGTTCATCGGTCAGGCTTTCCGGATAAGTAGTTGGCATGAACGACACGCCGTCCGCCGAAAACATGCTGCCCGGTACCAGGTGTGCGCTGGGACTGACAATCGACTCACGGATATAGGCTTCGACGTCAGCCGCTTCGCCGCCGTAATCGCCGGAGGCGAGCAGCTCTTCGGTACGACCTACCAGGCCAGCCATCGAGGGTCCGGCCATGGTCACGCCCGGCGCGGTGGAATGACAGGCGTTACAGGAGGGCACGGCCGAGTTGAACAGCTTTTCTCCCAATGCCCGCGGATCGGATCCGCTTTCCACCGGCGTAACGCTGGGGTCAGTCGTGACATCCGCTCCAGGCGTATGTTGCGCGAGACTGTTGGTCACCAGAATCGGACGGGGTGGCCAGCCCTGGTTGTCAACATTCGCGACCCAGTCGAGAAAAATGATCAGGTCGTTGATCTCTTCTTCGCTGAGATCCTGTTTGGGCATGAGCCGACGATGGATTTCTTCATCATAGAAATTGGACGGATCACGCATATAGGCTTTCAGATACGCCTCGCCCCTATGCTGCGTAATCTTGGTGAGATCCGGCGCGTAATAGGCGCCTTCACCAAACAGGGTATGACAGTTGATACAGTTATATTTATGCCATACATCCTTGCCGTGAGTAACCTGAGGCGTAATCGTATCCGCGTTGGTAAGTTCTGGAAATTGCCGGTGGCTGTCGACCGTGAGGATCAGAAATACCAGAGCCGAAATCGCCGTGGAGGCTATAGCGAATATTCTGGTTTGTCTTTTATTCATTTTTTTCAGTCCGCCAGATTGTCAAAAGAATTCCCGAAACTCATACGGAAATGCCGTTCCAGTATTTGATTGACATGAATGCGGCATAACCAATGGCAACCACCATAAAAAACAGTACGGCAATGCCGATAATTTTCATGGAGCTGACTAAGCGTTGCATAGGACCCCCGGCGCTTTAGTTTAATCACGTGCTTTAGTGATAGCAGCGAACCGGCATAGGGGCAAATCTGGACGGGGAAATAAAGGGGTATTGATCGGCATGCGACGTGCAGGTTAGAGGGGTCTCTGGCAAGACCGAACGCGCCGGATAATCCGGCGCATGAGGCGTGTCGGCTGCGATCCAGCGGGCGGCGGGAACCCCGACGCCCGCGGGCACGTCTAGCCCGGTCGACCGTCTGGACGCGGCTTACACAGCAGTGGCGCGTAGTACCAGAGATAGAGCGCGAATGCGATGCTCCAGCATAGTACCGCGAGCCAGAATCCGGCCAGAGCAGACCATTCGATCAGCCAGACCCGTGCCGGAACCGCCACGCTGAGGAGAATGAACGCAAGGTTCATGTAGCCAGGCGGTTGCAGCGGCCGGCCAGTATGCCCGAGTGTTACGCGGGCCAGCATGGCGAGGATCAGGCCGGACATTCCGCCAATGGCAAGCAGGTGCGTCGCCTGGCTCAAGCCGATTTCGAAACCCGAATGCCACATCGCCATGGCCAGCAGCGCCGCGGCCATCCAGGCGTAGGCTACGTGTAATGACCACAGCAGGGGCACCCGCCATATGCCCGGATTGTACCAACGCACCAGGCGGGCGATCTGTCCCGCAGCCACCAGAAGGTATAGCGGTATCTGCCAGGCACTGGAAGCCAGCCCCCAGCCGCCCAGCATCAGAACGGCGATGAGAACGCTACCCACCAGAAGTGCCGTATCCAGCCAGGGCAGGGCAGGCGAAGCCGCGGGTAAGTTCAGACCACGCTGGGTAAAGAACGGGATCACCCGACCGCCAATGACCGACATGAGCGCAGCCACCAGCCATAGGGCGCCGAACACGCCGCGCCGCTGCAGCGAATCATCCCCGGTCTGGATGCCGATCATCGAACAGAGGTTGCACAGCGCGAGCAGCCCGATGACCAACAGAATCGGGAAATTTCGATACTGACGCACCTTCCACAGGTTCAAGCCAAAGGCCACGGCAACCGCAGGGAGGAACACCAGTTCCAATGGCAGCAGAAGCCACATAGGCGTGTTCAGCAGCCAGGCCAGGCGAGCTGCCAGCCATAATCCTGCCAATAGCGCCAGAGGCTTGCCACTCAGTCCGGGCACGCCTGTCCAGTTCTGCACGGCGGTCAACAGGAACCCGGCGATGATCGCGACTGAAAAGCCGAACAACATCTCGTGCCGATGCCAGGCCAACCAGCCCCCCGCGGGCTGCCAGTCCGGGAGATATCCCAGGAAAGCGGCAATCCACAGCGGAATGGCAAATAGGGCATACGCAGCGCCGGTCAGGAAGAACGGTCGGAAGCTCAACCCGAACAGGGCGATCGGTCTGCTACTGCTTTGCATAATTTTCTCTCTTGCTCATAGGACATGCGTTCCCTTGGCAGACATCAACAGGTCCAGACATTGCGCTGGCGAAGCCGGGCTGCCTTACCCTGCCGCTGAGTGCGCTGGCCGGTGTCTTGCTTGCACCTGGCCCGGCCATAGCCGTTCTCGCCTTCTGGCCGGCCGCTGTGCCTGCCGCTATGGCCACTGTAGACGAGACCGGCTGTAAAGCGATCAACCAGCCGCTGCCCGAAGGGCCGTGACGAGTCGGTACTACCGCTCATGGGCCCGTCCTTATTTGCCAGAGCAGACAGAGCAGCAGCTATTTGCGGGCTCGTCGGCGATACGTGGGCTGAAAGTGAACAGAATGTTGTTTTCCAGATGGATGTGCTGCATCAGATCCTGACGGAATTCATCAAGCCCCCGATACAGCGCTTGCCAGGTGTTGCATGCGCCCGCAGGGGGAGTAATGTCGTTGGTCAGTCTCATCAATTCTTCCAGCGACTCTCCATGCTGATCATGTTCAAAGCGCATGACCGTGACGGGCCCTGCCGCTGCGCTGTGTTGGCCTTCAATAAGCATCGGAAACAGGATTTTTTCCTCTTTCAACATGTGGCTCTCAAGTTCCTGCTGCATGTTATCGAGGTGGTCGGCCAATCCGTTCGGGCAGTCCGGGCGCTGCCCATGGACCTGTTCGACGCGCCGAGCCAATCTGATAAGTTCCGGGAGCTGTTCCCTGTGCGTATCGTGGTAGCGCTCAAGAATGTGCTCAATCAATGCCGAGGGTGAAGCCTGACGCCAATCGGTATCGGTCGTGCTACCTGTCTGGAGATGGCTCAGCTCGTCGCTGACGGCTTGGGCGCTGATCTGCTTGCGGTTGGCTGCTTCGGCCAGGGTAACGTGCCCGTTGCAACAGAAATCGAGCCGGTGCGAATGAAATACGCGCGTTGCGCCGGGAATGGAGCGGGCCAGATCGCCCAGCGGAGTGTTCAGGTAGTCAGGTGTCATGGCGGATATCTCGATAGGAGGATGGTTCGTTGCCCAATAGACCGAGCAAGCCTTGTGCCAGGTTTCAAGCATTTGAATTTCAATGGAAATTAGTATAAAAGGGTCGCTTGTACCCACTTCCTGGAGGGTAATAAAGCCCTTCTAATGGTTAATTGAACCCATGATTGAACCCTTGATATTGCCTGATCTGGTAGCTGAGCTGCCTGCAGCGGTGCGCATGCAGCGGCTGGTCCATGTCCTGCGCGAACATTTCCAGTGTGGCGCCGTGGTGTTGCTGCAGCGATCCGAAGATTGTCTCAAGCCCCTGGCCGCTGCGGGGCTGGTTCAGGAGGCGCTCGGACGGCGCTTCGAGATCGCCAGTCATCCACGCCTGGCGGCACTGATATCGAGGAAGGAGCCCACCTGGTTCGACCCTGACAGCCCGTTACCCGACCCCTACGATGGCCTGCTGGACAGTTCACCTGGCGAGCCGCTGCCCGTGCACGATTGCATGGGCGTCAGTCTGTATGGTGAAGGGCGCCTATGGGGCGCATTGACCATGGATGCGCTGCGCGCCGGCACCTTTGACGAGGCGGCGCGGCGCGAATTGCAGGCAATGATTCCATTGATCGAAGCCTGCGTGCGGGTCACGCGACTGGAACAGGAAAACCGCACGCTACGGCTTTCCCGGACCGGCGAGCAGCCTGGGCTGCCGGCAATTGACGAGCACGTGCTCGGCCATAGTCCGATTGTCACCGGGCTGCTTGAAGAGCTGAGCGTGGTTGCCGATTCCGAACTCCCGGTGTTGTTGTCAGGGGAAACCGGTGTGGGCAAGGAATTGTTCGCACGCTGGGTGCATAGCAATTCTCGCCGCGCCGACAAGCCGCTGATCCACGTGAACTGCGCAGCCTTGCCGGAGACTTTGGCGGAAAGTGAACTGTTCGGCCACGTGAAGGGCGCATTCTCCGGTGCGATGACCGATCGGGGAGGACGCTTCGACGCAGCGCATGGCGGGACCATACTGCTCGATGAAGTGGGTGAGTTGCCGCTGTCGATTCAGGCCAAGCTACTGCGTACGTTGCAAAATGGTGAGATACAACGAATCGGGGCAGACAAACCGATCAAGGTCGATGTGCGGATCATTGCTGCCACCAACCGAAAGCTGGCTGAGTCGGTGGCGGCAGGGGATTTCCGCGCCGATCTTTATCATCGCTTGTCGGTTTACCCGGTGCCGATCCCGCCTTTGCGCGATCGGGGCAATGACATCCTGTTGTTGGCCGGGCACTTTCTTGAACTGAACCGCATCCGTCTGGGCGTGCGCAGTCTGCGCCTCTCTCCTGAAGCAGAGCAGGCGCTGCTCGGATACCAGTGGCCGGGCAATGTTCGCGAACTCGAACATGTCATCAGCCGCGCCGCGCTGAAGGCGCTTGGCCGGAATGGCTCACGCCAGGGGATCATCAGCCTTGAAGCGGCGCATCTGGATATTGCGTCCGCTGCTCCGGCCAATGAGCCGGTCGCGGCTTCCCTTTCCGCTACGCCAGGTGATGGCGCAGGTGAGCTGGCGAGCCTCAGGCAATTCACCGATGCCTGTCAGCGCCAACATCTGCGCGCGGCGTTGGAGCGGGCCAACGACAACTGGGCCGCTGCCGCGCGGATGCTTGATATCGACCCCAGCAACCTGCACAAGCTGGCTAAGCGTCTGGGCCTCAAGGCGAGCTGAGCGCAGCCTGACCCCCGGCGGTGTGCGACTGCCGGTGGGACATGGCGTGCAGGTCAATCCTGCCGCCTACGCCTTTCCTCCTGTTCAGGGGCTGACTGAGCATCCCCTCATAGCACCGATGTGCTTTGGCGCGACTTGATCGAAATCAAATTATATTGAACTCAACCACAATTTTTATTCGTTTGCGGTGAATCATTCCAACGCCGACAATATCCGCCTTTCCGAAGCAGCGCTCAGCTGTATGTAAATATTTTCCAGGGAGATTTATGAGCCGTCCAGCCGAGCCAACCGCGACGTATAACTACCATGTGGTACGCCAGTTCACCATCGCAACGCTGTTGTGGGGTGTGATTGGTATGGCGACCGGTGTGTTTATCGCCGCTCAGCTGGTTTGGCCCGCCCTTAACTTTGACCTGCCCTGGATCAGCTTTGGTCGCCTGCGGCCCATCCACACCAATCTGGTGATCTTTGCTTTCGGCGGCGGGGCGCTGTTCGCTACATCGTTCTACGTCGTGCAGCGCACCAGCCGGGTCCGACTGATATCTGACCGGCTGGCTCAGTTCGTGTTCTGGGGTTGGCAGCTGGCGCTGGTGGCGATCATAGCCACCTATCTGCTGGGTTACACAGCGAGCAAGGAATACGCTGAGATGATCTGGCCGATTGCAACCTGGATGACACTGGTCTGGATTGCCTACGCCTGGCTGTTTTTTCGCACCATTGCACGGCGTACGGTCAAGCATATTTATGTCGGCAACTGGTTTTACGGCGCATTCATCATCGTCACCGGCATGGTTCATGTGATCAATCACATCTCGATACCGATATCGTTGATGGAGGCGTACCCGGTCTATGCCGGCGCGACCGATGCGATGATCCAGTGGTGGTACGGGCACAGCGTGGTCGGCTTTATTCTTTCGGTCGGTTTTCTGGGAATGATGTACTACTTTGTGCCGAAGCGAGCAGAGCGGCCAATCTACTCCTATCGTCTGTCGATCGTGCATTTCTGGGCCATCATTGCCTTGTACATCTGGGCAGGCCCGCACCATCTGCATTACACAGCATTGCCGGACTGGGCCCAGTCTCTGGGCATGGTGATGTCGATCATACTGCTTGCACCGAGCTGGGGTGGGATGATCAACGGCATGATGACCCTGTCTGGCGCCTGGCATAAACTGCGCACTGATCCGGTCCTGCGGTTCCTGGTGGTCGCGCTGGCGTTCTACGGTATGTCCACGTTTGAAGGGCCGATGATGGCTATCAAGACGGTGAATGCACTGTCCCATTACACCGACTGGACTATTGGTCACGTGCACGCCGGCGCACTCGGATGGGTGGCAATGATCAGTATCGGCACCATCTATCACATGCTTCCGCAGCTGTACGGCAGGAAGGAGATGTACAGCGTAGGATTGATCAATGCGCATTTCTGGATGGCGACTATTGGCACCGTGCTGTATATCGTCGCTATGTGGGTGAACGGCATTACCCAGGGGCTCATGTGGCGGGCCGTGAATGTAGACGGCACCTTGACGTATTCCTTCGTTGAAGCGCTCTCGGCCAGCCATCCCGGTTACGTGGTGCGCTTGATCGGCGGCGGCACCTTCGCTGCAGGCATGTTGCTGATGGCGGTTAATTGCTGGCTGACCATTCGCCAGCCGAAATCAGCGCAGGAGCCGGTGCAGACTTTGCAAGGCGTCAGCTGATGGCCGTCATGACATTGCGCAGGAACCGTTCGAGCGATTTTCGGTCGCTTATCTGAATGCCTGATCAGTACTCTTTTTGATCTGTACGGACTGGCTGCTTGCGACCTAATCGCCTGCGGCCGGCCCGTTTCTGGAGTCCCATGTTGCAACAATTCTTTCTGCTGTCCGCGCGCGTTGTCGGTTGGCTACCGCAAGCGGTGACAACCCGGCCCGGCGAATGGCTACGATTATCCGTCGGCCTGGTGCTGTCGCTTGGAGTCAGCGCCTGGCTCTGCCAGTTCCTGTTCGGTCATGGCATCGCTGTCGCATTGACCGGCCCGCTGGCCGCGTCCGCCATCCTGCTGCTCGCCGTTCCATCCGGTGCTCTGGCTCAGCCGTGGTCGTTGCTCGGTAGCTATCTTGTAGCGCTGGCAGTTGCTTCGGTACTGGCTGCGGCATTCGGCGCAAGCATTGAAGTCGCGTGTCTGGCTGCGGGGTTGGCGTTGCTGTTGATGTTCCCGCTACGCTGTCTGCATCCGCCGGGCGGCGCCATGGCAATGGTACTGGTGTTAGCCGGAAATTGGATCCAAGGCTCGGGTTGGGCGCTGATTCTACCGGTGATGACCGTTGCGCTCAGTCTGTTGGTGTGCGCGCGGGTGTTCAACCATCTGACCGGCACCAAACACAAAGCAACCGAGCCAATCAATACCCATCACACAATGGATCCGGTCGCTGAGCGAAGAGTCGGCATCAATGATGAGGACCTGGATAGCGCCCTGGATGAATTCGGCGAATTCGTCGATATCAACCGGGAAGATCTGCAACAGATTGTGCGCAACACCGAGCGTTCGGCGATGCGCAGACATATGCGCGACACCTGCGCCGCTCAGATAATGTCTCGCGACGTGCTATCGGTGACGCCGGACACAAGTGTATTGCAAACGCTGCAGATGCTGCGCCACCACCATGTCAAAACCGTACCGGTGATAGACCAGAAAGGGGTGCTGGTAGGTATTGTCAGCCTGGGTGATCTGATGGGCCAGGTCGATGCCTCGCCCGGCAGACTGTTTGCCGCACGGATGAAGATCTGGCGCGAGCAGCCGGTAAGCAAATGGATGACCAGCCCGGTGATCAGCGCAGACAGCCAGATGCACATCGTTGACATGATTCCGTTGATGTCCCGCCACGGGCTGCATTCTCTGCCGATCATGGACGACGGCAAGTTGGTGGGACTGGTCACTCAGACCGACCTGATTGCAGCGTTGCATCAGGATCTGCTGATGCATCTTTGAAGGCTCGGAACTGAGTCCTCACGGAGCAGAGGGCGGCTAGAGCAGGGCGTCTCGCCGCCGGGACCAAGCCCGATTGCTGCTGGCGACCTCACGCAGCAGACTGAACGCCTGGTCCAGCGCCTCAGACTCTTGCCGGCGGGTATAGACCAGATAGGTTGGAAAACTGAACTCGGGCGCCTGCGGAACGCGTTCGAGCACGCCGTCGTCGAGATAGGGCTGAGCTACACGGGTGCGGAAGTAGCCTGAGCCACCGTTTTCGATGATGTATTGCAAGCCGAGCGGGCCGAGATTAAAGCTGACCGGCGCGCGAACGCGCTCTGGCAAGGCGGCATCATGCAGTCGCCGAAAACTCTCGCCCCAGTCGATATACACATAGGGCTCGGGTTTGGCTGGCAGACGCACCTGGATGAGCTTTTCCTCCAGTAACTCCTCCACCTGGAGTCCCGGCAGGTATTCGGGCTGGTAAACCAGCGCGGCATCCAGCGTGCCGTCTTCGACACGGCGCATCAATTGGTGAGTCTCGCCCATCTCCGCACGTACCGTATGCGTTGGAATCCGCTCTCGCAACAACCCTACCCAGTCCAGCATCAGCGGATTGCACAGGCTTGGCTCTGCGCCGAGACTGAGTACGCTGCGATGTCCTTCTGGCAGGGGCAGATTGCGTTGCGCCGCATCCCAGGCCTGGACCATCTGATTGGCGTGCACAACAAATATCTCGCCTTCAGCGGTCAGTTTGGCACCGGAACGATTGCGAATGAACAAGGTGCAGTTGAGCTGGGCTTCGAGGGACTGGATGCGCGCGGTCACGGCCGCCTGGGTCAAATGTAGACGCTCCGCCGCAGCGATGAAGCTACCGCCGCGAATGATCTCCAGGAAAGTACGTGCCAGTGCTGTGTCCACAGGGGATTCCGGTCAGTCGATAGGCTGCGATAAACGAATCTGCGCTACAGAGACCGGCTACGGACGGAGCCACACAGGTTGCAGCTGGACTCTGATGAGGTCAACGCTGATTGCGGTGCGTCGTGATCACAGGCCTCGCATGGGTGGCTATCTGTCACCACCATTGGGTTCATCCGAAAAAACCTGAACAGCGCACGAAAGAGCCCAATCAAACCTGCGACTGTGGTGAACGCAGCGAGGATAAAGGCGAGTTTCTGAACTGGGTCCGAAGCGGCCACAGCGCTGCCGGCGTGTTCTGTATCAGTGCCCAGTAGCAGCATGCCGGCCGAGCCGGATACGGTCAGAAGAATGGGGGCAGTGAATACCTGAACACACTGCTGAAGTCTGAATTGATTGATAACGGAGCCCGCCTCGGTTACTTGCCGAGCCGATAATAACACAGGATTTTCGGCCAGGCCCGCGCAGAAACTCACCTGTTCGGGTGGAAGTTATTACCGCGGAGGCAGCCTCGAATCGCCCGTTCCAGAGCCTTAGGTGCGGTGCATGTCAGCCGCGCGCATCGCGCCACCGAGGCCAATGCGCATTCACCCAGAGGGATATTCCGATGATTGACCCGCCGATCAGCAGCCGCTGAATATCCGCCTCCTGATTCCACACAAGCAGATTGACCACCAATCCGGCAGGAATCAGCGCGTTGTTCATGATTCCCAATGTGCCGGCGTCAACCTGCGTCGCGCCACGGTTCCAGAAAAAGAATCCAAGGCCCGAAGCGGCTAGCCCCAGCCAACCCAGAACGCCCCATTGGACCGAGCTGTGCGGCAGCTTTTGCGCATCGCCCAGTAGAAACCAGGCGGGCAAGGCAACGATCAGGGCGCCAATGAAAAAGAAACCGAAGCCGTTCCATTGCTGACGCACGTCGACCTGATGGTGCCGCACAAGGTGAGCATAGCCAATCTGCCCGGCAGCGAAAGCCATGTTGGCCAGCTGCAGCAACAGGAATCCGCGAATATAACTGTCGCTCAGCCCGTCATAGCGGATGACCGCCGCGCCCAGCACCGCGATCAGCGTTGCCACTACCGGGCCGATGCTGAAACGGCGTTTGAGTAGATTGTCTGCCAGGGCGACATAGAGGGGAGTGAAGATAGTGAAGAGCAGTACTTCGGGGACGCTCAGCAGTTCGAACGAAAGATACAAACAGATGTAGGTGACGCCAAACTGCAAGGCGCCGACCACCAGCAATCCGGGAATCATGCCCCGGGGCAGGCGCGCCGGGCGTAACAAGGGCAGGAACAACAACCCTGCCAGGACGATCCGCGTCAGCACCGAGAAATAGCTGTCGACCTGGCCGGCCAGATACTCGCCGATCAGACTAAAGGAAACCGCCCAAAGCAGCGTGACGGCAATCAGGTGGAACATGCGGTTTTACTCCATTGGCACCTCCAGCAGGTGCGGGCCGCATGGTAATCGCTCGCCGCGCCGGCGACAAATGCGGTGGCTCTGTCACGGCCATTTCGGTGCGTTTCGGGTCGATCTGGCCGAACTACCAGCGTCGGGCGTCGTCTCAACTTCAACCACTCTGAAACGGGGACGAATATATGGCGATCTTGAACACCGGCAACATCGGTTGGGGCACTCTGGCCAAGCGCACCCTCAAGGAGTTCGGCGCGGATGATATGTCGTCGTACTCTGCGGCATTGGCATATCAGGCACTGTTTTCGATCTTTCCTTTTATTCTGTTTCTCATGGCAATGCTTGGTTTCCTGCACCTGCCGCAATTTTTTGACTGGTTGCGTACCCAGGCGACAACGGTATTGCCGGAAACGGCAACGGAGCAGATAAACCCGGTGATTGATCAGCTGCAGTCGCAGGACGGCGGGCTGCTCTCGTTCGGTATTCTGATAGCCCTTTGGACGTCATCAGCCGGTATGCGTTCTTTGATGAACGCCATGAACAAGGCCTACGACGTGACCGAGGCGCGTCCCACCTGGAAGGTATTCCTGCTTTCTATTGTCTACACCATCGGCATCGCCATCGTATTACTGGTCGTGGCTGCCTTGATGATCATGGGGCCGCAGGTGATGGAGTGGCTTGCCTCGCAGGTGGGGCTGCAGGATATCGTTGTCACCGTCTGGACCTGGGCGCGTTGGCCCGTCGCAATATTCCTGATGATGCTGGTCGTTGCGCTTCTCTATTACATTGCTCCCAACGTGGAACAGAGTTTCCGGTTTATCACGCCGGGTTCGGTCGTTGCCGTTATCGTGTGGATTGCCGCCTCATTGGCCTTCGGTTATTACGTGCAGAACTTCGGAAACTATGATGCGACCTACGGGAGTATCGGTGCGGTCATCGTATTGATGCTGTTCTTTTATATATCCGCTGCGGTGCTGCTGCTTGGCGCGGAAATCAATGCGGTAATCGAGCATTCCGCGAATGAAGGCAAAAACAAGGGGGACAAGAAATTGGATTCCAGTGACCAGGCGTCCGGTTCTAGCGGCCGGGCATCCGATTCCGGTGCGAGGCTATAACGGGTCGTTACCGGTTGATAGAGTGATCAAATCTTTCTTGAAATAAAAAAACCGTCCACCTCCTGATCGGGGTGGACGGTTTTTTATCGGCAAGACCAGGCTAGCGTGACGGCACCTCTCGTTCGTCGTGGGAAATAGTGACTTCAACCCTGCGGTTCATGGCGCGAGAGGCGGGACTATCGTTGCCGGAGACCGGATGCGCTTTGCCCAGGCCGACCGTGTCGATACGGCTCGGCTCGACGCCTTCACGCACCAGGGCATGGCGCACCGAGTCGGCGCGCGCCTGCGACAGTTCAA
The DNA here is from genome assembly GCF_012844345.1 of Pseudomonas sp. gcc21. Taxonomy (NCBI): domain Bacteria; kingdom Pseudomonadati; phylum Pseudomonadota; class Gammaproteobacteria; order Pseudomonadales; family Pseudomonadaceae; genus Pseudomonas; species Pseudomonas sp. gcc21. The sequence continues at coordinate 1,034,683 of NZ_CP051625.1, forward strand.
GATTGTACGCGTCCGAACCGGTGTTATCGGTAAAACCTTCTACCAGGATCTTGCGCTGCGGATTGTCTTTCAGGAAGTCTGCCAACGTGCGGATGGTTGTATTGGCAGCGGGTTTCAGGTCTGCCTTGTTCACATCAAACAATACGCTCTCAAAGGTCACTACTGAGCCACGCTCGGTATCCTTGGCATTGAGTTGTTCACGCAGCTGCTCGATTTCCTGGTCGCGGGCCTGGAGCCGCGTTCGTGCGCGTTCTTCCGGCAGGCGTTCAAAGGCTTCCTCGGCCGTACGCAGCACGATGGTCTGACGCGCCAGCTCGGCTTGGCGGTCGGCCAGATAGGACAGATGGTCTACCTTGCTTTGATCTGCACCTTTATTGAGCGCCTTTTCAGCTTCTTCCAGTTTTGTCACCGCATCCTGAGTTTCGATTGCGGCGTACTGCCGGGCATCCGGATGATTCTGCAGATCCGATACATTCTGCTGGGCTTGTTCGAAGTTGGGGTTAGTCTGGGTCGCACACGCCGTCACCAGCAGACTTACGGCGAAGCAGGCGGGTAGAGCGAGGTAGTTACGCATAAAGCTACTCCTTGCAAAGCAAACAAATGGGCCGGGGTTCAGTTGTTGCTGCGCAGGCTTTCTTCGCGCAACTCATTGGTGCCTTCCTCTGCCTGACGCAGGGTATAACGCGCTTTTTCCGCCCGCGCTTTGCGCTCGGCTACCCGCGCATCCCATTCGGCCTGTTCAGCCAGGCGTCTGGCCTTGTCGTATTGCTCGTCAAGGTTGGCCTGCTCGGCCTCGGAAAGTTTTTCCCTTGCCTTGCGCAGCTCTACCGGCGCGTATTCAGCACCCTCGGCAGTATCCGCGTCGGTGACTGCCTGCTTGGCGACGGCGAGTTGCGTAGTGGGTGGTGGGGTGCCAGCACACCCTGCTAGGGTTACCGCGGCACCAAGCGTTATCGCAGCGAGCAGCCGTTTGGGGGCATGCGAAAAGAAATGATCAGACATAGTCCCAACTCCAGAATTCAAGGTCTGCTGACCTTGCGGTTACGGATATACGAACTACGTCTCCGTTACTGGCTGCACCTGATGCAGAGCCTGAAGAAGTGCGGGCTTGTGCGCTGTGGTTGACCAGAATGGAGATTTCGCAGTTCCGGTACATACGCATCTTCGACAACGCATAGTCGGCTACTGTTCAGTTCATGCGTTCCGTTAAGCGTCGGCACAAGGGCTCTACACAGCGCAAAGGGTGTCTCGTCCCACCAATTGATCAGGTATGCTGACGCTTTTGCACAGCGGGAACAGAGCATGACGCAATACGATTTTGACCTTTTTGTTATCGGTGCGGGTTCCGGCGGGGTTAGGGCTAGCCGCATGGCGGCAGCGCTGGGCGCGCGGGTTGGCGTAGCGGAGGACCTCTATCTGGGCGGCACCTGCGTAAACGTCGGCTGCGTGCCCAAAAAGCTGTTTGCCTACGCCGCACATTTCGCCGAGGACTTCGAAGACGCAGCCGGTTATGGCTGGGATCTGCAGAAGGCCGGGTTTACCTGGAGCCGTCTGCTGGAGAACAAGAACGCTGAGATCACCCGTCTCAACGGTATCTACCGTAACCTGCTGATCTCCGCAGGCGTGACCCTGGTCGACGGGCGAGCACGTTTCGTCGACTCGCATACGGTGATCGTTGGCGACACCACTTATAGCGCTGAACGCATTCTGATCGCCACGGGTGGCTGGCCGCATATTCCTGAATTCCCCGGTAACGAGCATGTCATCAGTTCCAATGATGTGTTCTTCCTCAAGGAGCTGCCGCGGCGGACCCTTGTGGTTGGCGGGGGCTACATCGCCGTAGAGTTCGCCAGCATCTTCCACGGCCTCGGCTGCGAAACCAGCTTGCTGTACCGTGGCGATCTGTTCCTGCGGGGCTTCGATAAGGACGTGCGCGAGCATATGGCTCACACGTTCGAAGCCAAGGAGCTGGATGTGCGGTTCAATGCCGATGTGGCGCGAATCGACCGCCAGGAGGACGGCACTCTGAATGTCGTGCTCAAGAATGGTGAGACGCTGGAGACCGATCTGGTGCTCTATGCAACCGGGCGACGTCCGAATCTGGCTGGGCTGGGCTTGGAAAACACCCAGGTAACCCTCGATGACAAAGGGTTTGTAGCGGTCGATGAGCTCTATCAGACACATGATCCAGCCGTATTCGCCATCGGCGACGTCACCGATACCATACAGCTGACACCGGTGGCCCTGGCTGAAGGCATGGCGCTCGCCAGGCGTCTCTACAAACCGGATGAATACGTCCCGGTCGATTACGAGAATATCGCCACAGCAGTGTTCTGCATCCCTAACATCGCCACGCTCGGCATGACCGAAGAGCAGGCCAGGGCAGGGGGGCATCGTCTCAAAGTGTACGAAAGCCGCTTCCGCGCCATGCGCAACACCCTTGCCGGGCGCGGCGAGCAAAGCTTCATGAAGCTCATCGTCGACAAGGATAGCGACCGCATACTGGGTATTCATATGGTCGGCCCGGATGCGGGCGAGATCGTCCAGGGTCTCGCGGTCGCGGTGAAGGCGGGCGCGACCAAGGCGGTATTCGATGCAACGCTCGGGATTCATCCGACGGCTGCAGAAGAGTTCGTCACCATGCGTACCCCGAGCCGGGAAGACTAGACTGAGTCAAAGTGCGTCGACAGTTTGTTCGCGGCAGGTCTTGACTGCCGCCTGGAGCTAGGCGCTTTTGGCGGCTTAACTGACCCGTGGAGCCAGACTGATGACGTGGTTCTATGCATTTGATCTGTTTGGGGTCGCGGTTTTCGCTATCACCGGCGCGCTCATGGCCGGTAGAAAGTCGATGGATTTGCTGGGCGTGCTGGTCATTGCGATCATTACGGCGCTGGGCGGCGGCACCCTGCGTGATGTCATTCTCGATCGCCATCCGGTGGTCTGGATCCGTGATGATGTTTACATTCTCGTGGCAATCGTAGCGGCGCTCGGCACGGTAGCGTGGGTGCGCCTGACTCGACCCATCCACGAAACGGGTCTGTTGGTCGCCGACGCCTTTGGTCTCGCCGTGTTCACGGTAATCGGTACGCAGATCGCAATGGCAACGAACGCCCCCTTGAGCGCCGCGGTGATCATGGGGGTCATGACCGGCGTAGCGGGCGGCGTGATGCGCGATATCATCTGCAACGAAATCCCGTTGATTTTCCATAAGGAAATCTATGCCACCGCAAGCCTCATAGGTTCCCTGCTCTACATCATGCTTGTGCCTATGGACTTGCCGCCCGGGCTCGAAGTCGCACTGGCGATGCTTGCTGTCCTGCTGATCAGGCTGGCCGCCATCCGCTGGCAGCTGCAATTACCGCAATTTCATCTGCTCGATCGTGACTGATTGGGCAACCAGCCAGATCGCTGCTCAGCGAGCATGGTCGTGTACGGGTTCGGTGGGCTTGTCCTTCTTGACCGGCGCCTCTTTATGTACCGCCACTTCAACTTCCACGGTTCCAGCCTGCTCAAAACGCAACGTCATGGGAAACTTCTCACCGTCAACCAGCGGCTGTTGAAGGTTGATCAACATGATGTGATAACCGCCTGGCTCCAGCGCAAGGCTTTCACCTGCATCGATGGTCAAGTCAGCGGCTTTCTGCATCTTCATCAGGCCTTCGGCATCGACGTGTTCATGCATCTCTGCAGACTCAGCCGCAGGTGTCTCGATACCGAGCAGACGGTCCCCCGTCTCGCCGTTGTTATCGATCCGGAAATACGCCGCACCCGTGGTAGCGGTAGGCGGCATGGCGCGGGCCCAGGGATGATCGATAAACAGGCTTTCAGCTTGATAATCGTGGGCTACGGCGGTTCCGGCTACACACGCGGCAGCAACAAGGGGCAGGATGTATTTATTCAGATTCACGGGTGACTCCGGCAGCATGGGTGATTATTTCAGAGTAGCGGGCCCGACGGCTGCTGCCCAGTAGGTGCGACCTAATGAAGCTGCTCAGAACTATTCACGTCGACAAATGGGCGAGGGCTGCAATTGATTTAGGATAGTGGCATATTGATATGTGACTCAGGTTCCAGCCCTGTGCACCCGATCAGTGAATTGTGATTGAGTTGACCTAAAAGCACAATCGGGCGACTTCTAGCCCGCCAGCAAATACCGCAAACTCCTTAGCAAGTGCCCGCCAGGAGTCTGTGATGCAACACAGTGGATGAGCAATTGATGAACGAAAGACGAAAACTGGAGCGTCACAGAGTGAGCAGCAGCCTTGAGGTCTATGATCTGAATACCGGTGATCTGTTGGGTCGAGTTGTCGATCTGCACATCGAAGGTCTTATGTTGTTAAGCGAAAAACCGATTGAGATGTTCAAGTCTTACGCGCTGCAGGTGAACCTGCCAATGACGCTCAATGGCATTACTGAATTCATGCTGGACGCAGAGAGTAAATGGCGTCGCGAGAGCATCGCAGGCGGTCAGTACTGGACTGGCCTGCAGTTCACCCACCTGCCTGAAGACTCCCGCCACTGTATCGAAAAGATGGTCGCCAGCCGTTAACGTCACCCCAACCCTTGCATGTAGACTGTTTCGGTGCTGTCCGCAGCACCGATCCCGTTCCGGTTTATCCGAGCCTTGTTTCATCACCAGAACATGCCATCCCATTCGCACAAAATGATAATCGTTCTCATTGACATAGATGATTGAGCCGCTAGTATCTGTGGACATCCAAACGTTTACGGAGACACTCCATGGCAGCAGCAACACAGATGGCAGGTTCCTGTCGCCTCCTTCGCCAAGCCTGGCGCGCCCTGCAGCAACAAGGCTCGATTCCCACCCATACCGGCGGAGATCATCGTGATGGCTCCAGTCGTGATACGCGCGAGCGCTGAGTCGGCCTTCGCGGTCACGGACAAGCGCAGGGGCGGGCGAGGGCAGCTCCGCAAGCGATTGCCGATAGCACCGTTGCCTTTGAACTAACAATCGCATCCTTTGCCATACAGATACGACAACCTGGAATTGGAGACTTGTATGTCAGATCACGTATACAAAAGAGTGGAAATAGTTGGTTCCTCCACGACGAGCATCGACGACGCCATCCGCACAGCTATCGCTCAGTGCAGCAAGACCGTTCAGAACGTGGAATGGTTTGAGGTCCAGGAGACCCGGGGCCACGTTGAAAATGGCCAGGTGGCGCACTTCCAGGTGGTGCTCAAGGTAGGTTTCCGAATCGACCCCAGCAAGTAATTCCCTCGGCGGATTCAGGCGTCCCGTCGCGGGACGTCTGCACACCACATACCCTCACAGTGCTCGATCCTCCAGGCACTCGCGACAGACCCTCTTCCAGCGAAGCGTGTATCAGTGTGCGCGTGACGAAAGCCTGACGGCGCAGGCACCCGTTGTAGCGCAGCCAGGGAGGCCTTGCCCCGCTGCAACTTTCCAACGGGGCGCGAGTCACCAATAGGACACGGGCTCGACTGATCCCATCGTCTGCAGGAGGACCTCCCATGCAAGTCAGCCAGGTAATGACCTCACGGCCTGAGTTCACCGATGCGAATGTCAGTATCCAGGACGTTGCACAAAGGATGCTCGAGCAAGAGAGCGGCTTTGTGCCCATTGCGGATGATGAAAACTTGGTGGGTGTCATTACCGACCGCGACATGGCGCTGCGCACGCTTGCACAGGGCAAATCCGGAGACGACAAAATCAGCACCATCATGACCCGGGATATCCTGTTCTGCTACGAACAGGACGAGATAACCGAGGTGCTGCGCAAGATGCGTGAAAATCAGGTTCAGCGCCTGATAGTGCTGGATAATCCCAACGATAAGGACTTCATCGGCGTGGTATCACTCAGCGATATTGCCGATAAGTGCGACAGTGCCGAAATGGCCAAACGCATAGTGGAATGCTGCAAGCACTACCGCTAGCGTATTGGTCCAGGCCTCAGATATTCAACTAAAAGGATCTTTCATGAACGTAAAGGTGGCGGTCGCTTCAAAGGAAATCCGTGTGCTGCGCAACATACACGGGCGCGAGTTTCTTGAAATCGATCATCCGGCGGTCCAGGCGCGAATATCTCTCGAAGGCGCTCATATCGTTTCCTGTGTTCCTGCCGGCGAAGAGCCGTTACTGTGGATGAGCCCGATCGATCCGGAAGAGCCAGGCAAACCGCTGCGCGGTGGGGTCCCCATATGCTGGCCGTGGTTCGCCGGTGAACGGCCAGGACCAGCGCATGGCATAGCCCGCACCAGTCAATGGGTTCTCACCGACACTTACAGCGCGCCACATCTGTTGCGGCTCTTACTTGAACTCCCTGAAGATACGATCCGCAAACAACTACCCGGGGAAGCATGGCGATTGCAGGCGGAGTTTGAATTAGGACAGAGCCTGTCGATCAACCTGATCACCACCAATCTGAGTGACAAACCACAGGTATTAAGCCAGGCATTGCACAGCTATTTACCTGTACACAGCATTCATTCCACCCAGCTCTGGGGGCTTGAAGGCGCCTCATATGTCGATCAGGTAACAGGCGTGGCATCCAACACCCAGCACGGTGCGGTAACCTTTACAGGCGAGGTGGATCGTATCTATTACGACCATCGGTCACCCATTCAGCTCGAAGGTGCCGAGGATCAGCGAGTCATTGTTGCGCGAGACGGCAGTCAATCGGTGGTGGTCTGGAATCCCTGGATCGATAAAAGTACCCGACTAAGCCAGTTTCCAGATGACGGTTATCTCGGGATGGTCTGCATTGAGGCCGCCAACGCGGGACCGGACGCGCGCATCCTCGAACCAGGCGAAACGCATACCCTGAGCACCGAGATCAAACGCATCTAAGCGGATAGGGCGCAGATTGAGCGGGAGAGGGCGGAGATATGGCTAGCGACCTCACGACAATGCAAGAGCTTCTGGACCGCATAGTCCAGGCCGAGGACAAATCTGAAGGACAGCGAACTTCACTCGGATCAATCCTTGAAACCATCGGTCCCCGCGCTTTCGGCCCCTTATTGCTTTTGGCCGGCCTGATAACACTGGTGCCGGTGATTGGCGGCATTCCTGGCGTACCTACCGTCATGGGGGTCATGGTAGTACTGACCGCAGGTCAGCTATTGTTTGGACGTGAACAGTTCTGGTTGCCCAAGATTCTGCTGAACCGCTCGATCAGTCGGGACAAGCTCGACAAGGCCGTAAAGCGGACCCGGCCCGCTGCACGGTTCGTAGATCGAGTTTTCAAGCCTCGACTGGAGGTCCTGGTCAAAGGGCCCGGGCTGTACATGATCGCGATTGCCTGCGTGCTGATCTCCCTGGCGCTGCCGGCTATGGAGCTGGTACCGTTCAGCGCGCTGAGTGCCGGCGCGGCATTGGCAATATTCGGCATCGCCTTGATAGCCCGGGACGGGCTACTTGCACTGATCGCCATGATTGTCACGCTGGTCACACTTGGATTGGTGACGTCGTACTTTTTCTCTTGAGCGTGGTTTGTGAGCATGGTTTGCGTGCGGGACGTTCACCAAAGACTTAATACGAGCAGGCGTGGGAGGTTTGATTGACCCGTGAATGCTTTGCTTGGCTTTGTTGGAATCCTTGCATTAAACAATCAACAGCAGGGAATAGACGACAGGTACTGTCCCGAGCGTTCTGGAAATATCAAGCGTTGTTCTAATAATCCTACCACGTGATTTAACATAATATAGATTATACGAACCTATCGGTGAGCGATGCGAGTGTTAAGGGGGGGCTTTCAAATCAGTGTGGATCAGAACAGCCTGCCAGCCGATCGCAACCTAAAAGCGCTCAATGGACCTCTTGAACGCTGCATCGCGCTTTACATGCTCCGATGAGCGCCACCGTCAGCAGATTATGCATGCGGTAGCTAGCGAATCCGAATTCAGGCCCTGGCTCGGTGCCTGGTCTCACAGCTTGAACCATGATTCCCTCGAGCATTTGTACTCACACTGTCATCCAGCGGACCTCAACGAGGATTCGAGCAGCTCTCGGTCTTGGCTACAACACAATCCAATTTGCCAATGCCGAACCCGCTTGCCACGCTGGAGCTGAAACTAATGGCGTTCCTGCTTCAGGACGATCTTAAAGCTGCCGCACAGCGCGCGCTTCCAAAGTCTGCGGTACTTATCCCGCCGTTTAGCCCAGGGCTGACCCCAGGACCTCCCTTAATTTTTATACTCTTCACTTACTAACCCAGTATTCATGGCCTGTATCCAACCAGAAACAAGCATCCTGGTTTAAACCCTCCGGCAAACCGAATCCCGTTCAAGCGCGCTGGTTGGCCGTATGGAGCAAGTGTTGAAAACAGGGATGTTTTCGCCAAGCCCCCAGGGATGGGTTCACAGCGTCTTGGGCCATACGGCCAACCGGTGGGCGACCAGCGCCAAACTTTCAGCAACAACGAGCCCATATCAGCCAACAAACCCATGACAGCTTCAATAGAGCCATCGAGTGCTATCTCAATCCATATGCAATATCCGATAACAGCTAGACCCGGATATTGCATATGCGTCTGCTAAGGCCCAGACTAGAGCCTTTTTTAGTCATCACACAAGCCAAACTCTCGCTAATGCCAAACTCTCCATCGCCAGTATTCGAAACCTACGACCGGTTTCTTGAACTGAACTTCAGCCAGGTCAGCGAAGAACTGCCTGCCGTACAGGCCTATCTGGCAGGCTTTCCCGATGAAGTCCGCGCTGTCGAGGGTTATTCGGCTGTACGTGGATTTCTGAAATCCTATTCGGGTAACGCCACGACCTATACCTCGTACCGTACCCATGTCGAGCGCTTGCTGCTCTGGACGCTGCTCATCGCGCGTAAGCCGTTATTGGAGCTCCGGCGCAGGGATGCCGAAGCCTTCATGGAATTCTGCCTCAGACCGCCTGCTGATTGGGTTGGCCCCATGGTCAAATCTCGATTTTTACGTATTGGTGGCCGCAGAAAACTCGATTCTGATCGCTATGAGGTCAATCAGGCCTGGCGCCCCTTCAGTGTTACCGTGCCAAAGCGCAACCGCCTGATGACAGACGCAAACAGTCAGGAGCTGGCCAGTCGGCCCTACAAAATGTCCCAGGGCTCGGTCGCTCAGGTATTTGCCGTGTGTGGCAGCTTTTTCCAACACGCCATCGATGAGGGTCTTACCGAAGTTAACCCTTTCCGGGCCGTTAAACAGAAATCCATCTATAAACAGCGCAATACCCTGGATGTGGCTGGCCGGTCGCTGACGCCGCTGCAATGGAACTACGTTATCGAAGTGGCGGAGCAGATGGCGGATGAGGATGAAACCCACGAGCGAACGCTGTTTATTCTGACCACCCTCTTCTCTATGTATCTGCGCGTGTCCGATCTGGTCGGCCGTGACAACTGGGAGCCAACGATGGGCGATTTCCGGCGGGATACCGCAGGTAACTGGTGGTTCCACGTGGTGGGCAAAGGCAACAAGGCGGCGAAAATCAGCGTGCGTGACGATTTCATCGAGAACTACCTCGCGCGCTATCGCCGACATCTCGGCTTGCCTGCCCTGCCCTCACCACACGAAAACCAACCACTGTTATCAACACTAAAGGGACGCGGAGGACTTTCAGATCGGCATTTGCGGCTGTTATTGCAGCAGGTGTTCGACCGCACGCTGGAAAGAATGATCGCCGAAGGCTGGACCGATGACGAGGTGGATCATCTACGTTCAGCCTCCTTGCATTGGTTGAGGCATACCTCCGCCACCTTTGATGCGCCGCGCCGGGACATGAAGGACTTGCAGGCCGATCTCAGACATAACAGCCTCAGCACCACCCAGAACACCTATTACAACTCGCTGGACGAGCAACGCGCACATTCGGTCAAGAATCTCCGCATCAAGGACTAATTTCGTAGCGCCCCACCTGCACATCATAAGCAACCCTTCAGAGCACGCAGCGCTGCCGTGCGCTGCAGCCGGTTATGGCATTCCCGGGAACTGCCCGCTTGATATCCCTGTCGGTTCAGATAGCAGATTCATTTCTTCGTCTGGAGCGCCTGCGTTTTGGAACACCAGAGTGAGTATTTACGCCAGACCGCGATGAGCGGCGACCAAAGCATGCCTGAACATATGCAAATGATGGAACGGCGTCGGCTGGCGACGCTCTGGTGTCACTTTGCAAACATGATACTGGGCGTATGGCTGGCAAGTTCTCCATTCATCTTCGGTTATCTGTCTATCCAACCAGACGATTTTGATCTGGCACGGCTGGCATCTGAGCGCGTCCTGCCGGACGTTGCCACCCGCGCCATGCTCATGACATGGAATGATGTGATCAGTGGCCTGCTTATCGTTGTGCTGTCGGTTCTCTCACTGAAGCGCATGAGCTGGGCATTCTGGGCCAACACAACGATTGGTCTCTGGCTGATGTTCGCCCCGCTGGTGTTCTGGACGCCGTCTCCGGCCAGTTACAGCAATGCACTGCTGGTTGGTGGCCTGGTTATAGCCTTCTCCACGCTCATACCCATGATGCCAGGCATGAGCATGTCAGGCATGATGCAGAAAGCCTCGGTGCCTCCGGGATGGGACTATAACCCCTCTACCTGGCTACAACGCCTGCCCATTGCAGCACTAGCGGTGATTGGTATTCTCCTGGCGCGATATCTCGCAAGCTATCAGCTTGGCCATACCAGCTCTGCCTGGGATCCCTTTTTCGGCAATGGGACCGAGACGATCATTACCTCCGACATGTCGCGTGCCTGGCCTGTGTCTGATGCAGGCATCGGCGTCATGGCCTATATGATCGAGTTGCTGATGGCGGTCATGGGCGATGCGCGGCGCTGGCGCACCATGCCGTGGATGGTGGCAGCGTTCGGGGTGGTGGTCGTGCCGCTGGGGGCCGTAAGTATATTCTTTATCATCGCTCAGCCTATATTCATCAACACCTGGTGTGCCCTATGTCTGCTGCAGGCGTTGGCCATGCTGGTAATGATGCCCTATGCCCTGGATGAGCTGATCGCAATGGGCCAGTTTCTCAAGGATGCCCGCCGACGTGGCAAACCGTTCTGGAAGACGTTTTTCATGGGCGGCGCGATGGACGGAGCGCGGCAGGACGATACGCCTGAATTCGAAGGCGCGTTATCGGAGATGGCTCTCAAAGGTTTTCGCGGCGTCAATCTGCCGGCCGGGCTCGCGGCGTTATGTGTCCTCGGCGTTGCCCTCATGTGCACCCGATTGTTGTTCGGAACGTCCGGTGAAATGGCCAACAGCGATCATCTCATGGGGTCGCTGTTGATCACTGTATCGGTGTTGGCCATGGCCGAAGTAGCCCGCCCGCTGCGGATACTCAATCTGCCTATCGGTTTCTGGTTGCTGGTGGCGCCCTGGCTGCTCGGAGGCGCTTCATTAACTGCCTCAATAGCCAGCGTTGTGGCAGGCCTGCTGATTATCGGCCTGAGCATTGCGCAGGGCCCGATCAGACACCGCTACGCAGGCTGGAATACGTTATTGCGTTGAGCGTCATTCGCTCGCTATCCAGGTATTGATAAAGGAAATGATATGAGCGATGAGCTGACCGTTGTGATCACTGGAAGCAACGCGGGGGTGGGACGCGCAGTTGCCCATGAGTTCGCCCGCGCGGGCTATCAGGTTGCTTTGCTTGCCCGTGGCGAGCAGGGGCTGGAAGATACGCGTGCCGAGTTGGAATCCATCGGTGCGCGTGCTCTGGCAATTGCGGTAGATGTGTCAGATGCAGCTGCGGTGGAAAGCGCGGCCGACCGGATCGAAGCCGAGCTCGGTCCGATCGATGTCTGGGTAAATGCTGCAATGGTCACAGTGTTCGGCAGCATTGCCGAATTACCCCCCGAGGAAATCCGGCGCGTCAGTGAAGTGACCTACCTCGGTTGCGTGCACGGCACCCAGGCGGCATTGCGGCGTATGCAACGGCGCGACCGCGGCACCATCGTTCAGGTTGGCTCCGCCCTCTCCTACCGCGCTATCCCCTTGCAGGCCCCTTATTGCGCAGCCAAGTTTGCCGTACGGGGTTTCACCGATGCGCTGCGTTGCGAATTGATTCACGACAAGAGCGCGATCAGGATCACCATGGTGCAACTTCCAGCGCATAACACGCCGCAATTCGACTGGGTCCGCAATCATATGCGCAAGCGGCCGCAACCCGTGCCGCCGATCCATACACCCGAGGTGGCTGCCCGGGCGATACTCCGTGCTGCCACGGATGCGCCGCGGGAATTGTGGCTGGGCAAGGCTTCGTTACAGGCGATCCTGGGCAGCATGGTCATGCCTGGGGTCCTCGACAGACTGATGTCCAGGCAGGCATGGGATGGTCAGCTGACGAATGAGAACGAGGATCCTGAGCGCGAGGACAATCTGTTTTCGCCGGTTACCGAGAAAGGGATACATCGCACGTCCGGTCGTTTCACCGGTGATGCGAAAGATCAGGCACTGGGTATGGGATCCGAAACCGTGCGCAAGCTACTGCTGGGCACGGTTGTGGTGGTCGCTTTTGCCAGCGGAGCAGTTATTGCCCTGCTGGCGGGTTAACGGCATCGGCTAAGCGACCAAGCCTGGTCACTGGGTGATGCAGCTAACCCACGCAGCGATCAAGCCAGACTGTCGAGCGCAGCCTGATAGTTCGGTTCGCTGCCGATCTCTGCAACCAGCTCGCTATGTAGGACTTTGTCCTCTTCATCCAGCACCACGACTGCACGCGCAGTCAGCCCTGCCATCGGACCGTTTTCGATCGCTACGCCATAGGCCTGCAAAAACTCGCCGCCGCGCAGGGTCGAAAGCATGACCACGTTGTCCAGACCTTCTGCGCCGCAGAAACGCGCCTGGGCAAATGGCAGGTCCGCTGAAATACACAACACCACGGTATTATCCAGCTGGCTCGCCTGGCTGTTGAAATTGCGAACGGATGTGGCGCAGGTCGGTGTGTCAACGCTAGGGAAAATGTTCAGGATCTTGCGCTTGCCAGCGAAGCTGGACAGCGGCGTATCAGATAGATCCTTGGCCACCAGGCTAAACGCCGGCGCGCTGTCACCGGCTGCCGGAAATGTACCGCCAATGGTGATCGGATTGCCTTTCAATGTAACAGTGGACATGTGAGCTCCTTGTTGTTGCCGGGCAGGTTGCACGGCCTGTAAATGGGAATCACTGTAGCACGAGGGTCTGTCGCTGCGGCAGCGATGAACCGGAACCAGACCCTGGCATGTCTACCAGTATGCAGCCGCTCAAAAATCGATACGGTAGAAGAAATCCAGCGAACTGGCAAAACCGCTAAGCGCTTCGAGATACAGCCGGCGTGTCAGCTCATACCGGATACCGACCTGACTGGCAGGCTCGAAAACCCCAACCCCATAGCGCAGGCTGAGCTTATCTGTCAGGTAACCCGCCGCCACCACCTGAGTAGCGTCACCCGTCCCCTCAGTATCGAGCTGGAAATTCTTGATGCCCAGACTGCCAGCAATGCTCTGCGCCATGGGGCCACTTCCAGCCATCCCCAGTGCAAGCGCGGCCTGTCCGAGCACATTAGAATCGCCGCCGTCGCTACCAAGCGGCCTTCCCAGAATCAGATAGGACAGCGCCTGCTCCTGAGCCATCGCCGGTTCGGAGAATATTTCTGACTGGGGCTGCTCCGCTGGCCCTGTCAGTCGCAGGCCGGCGGTAACGCCGTCGACCTCGCGGATGGCTTCGATATTAAGGTAAGGCTGGCTTATCGGGCCGGCAAACAAAAGCTGCGCGCGCCGGAGTCTGAGGCGCTGCCCGTAGCCGCGATAGCGCCCGTCAAGGATGTTCAGGTCGCCATTGGCAGTCATGGTCTCCTCAACCTGGATTTGCCCGCGTAGCCTGCCGGTCAGACCAAAGCCTGAGAAACGCAGCTGATCGCCGATAATCAGCTGCACGCTGGCGTCAATATCCAATGGAGCCTGCTCGGCGGCTGTCTGCTCTCCTACCACAACGGCATCAGGCGACAACCTGACAGCCTGAGGCGGTAATTCACGTACCGTGATGTCGCCTTCCGGAATGGCGATCTGGCCCAGCAGCTGCAGACGGTTATCGGCAAGACTGATCCTCAGGTCCGGACTCACCTGGAGGTCAGCATAGGGTTCCACAGTGACGGGCAATGCATTGCCGGTTATCGCCAACGACAGGTCGAGCTCGGGCGCCCAGGCTATCTGCCCGTTGATGTTGCCCTGCCCCGCTTCACCGCTGCGCCAATTACCTGACAGGGTGGCGCTTTGCCCGGATATCTCGGCGCGCGCGTTCAGCTGCTCGAAGCTGACCGGCAGCTCCGGACCGCTGATTTCACCGTCCTCCAGATCGATAACGCCTGCTACCTCAGGTGCCAGCAATGTTCCGGCCAGATCTCCACTGCCGTTCAGCTGACCGCGTACCACTTCAACGTTGGGTAAAAAAGGACGAACAAAATCGAGCTTGAAACCGTCGAGCTGGTAGTTACCGGTGAGCTGCTGTTCACCCGCCGGATCCTGAATGTCAGCCTGAATCGCTAGCTGGCCAAGCGCTTCGCTCTGCAGTACGAAGTTGTTCCGCGCGCGCTGAGGATCGAGCTCCGACGTAAGTTCCAGTCGCGAATAAGGAAAGGCAACGGTCTGGTCCATGTCAGTAACCGACACCATCCCGTCAATGCTGCTGATTCTTGCCTGGGCTGTTGGCTGTTCGCCGGCGGGCTGGGCGAACTCGACATCCGCGTTCAGCGTGCCGCTCCAGGAAAAATCTTCAGGCAGGAAATCTTCCAGCGACGTCAAGGGGAACGCATCCAGCGTCAAAGCCAGTTGCCGGTCTGGCATCAGTTGCTGGGGGCCTTCAAAGCACAGACGCGCCGACTCATGTGTCCAGCAATGCGCCTGCAACGCGAGCTGACCCTCAGCCAGTTGGTATTCAATCGGAGCCCGGCCCTCTAGTCGCCAATCCAGACCGCTGGCTTCGATTTCACCGCGTACCAGGGCGCCTTGCCACAGGTCGTCAACCAGGCTGCCTTCAATTCGGCTGCGGATATCCACTACGCTGCGCTCCAGCGTGAGATCCAGCGCATGGGCCGCGCGGTTACCCTGCAGTTGTACGTCCAGATCACCCAGACGGGTCTCGCCATTGCGCATGCGATCCGCGGTCAGGTTCAGCCGTCCGGGCATTTCTTCTGAAAAAGTCACTTCGCCGGTCAGGCTGAGCTGCCTCAGCTCCAGTTGCTCATAGCCGATCCGGCGTCCCTGGATATTGGCGTTCACCCGCGGGGCATCCAGCGAACCTGCTGCGTTTATATCGCCCGCAAGCTGCCCCGACAACCCCGGCCACAGGCTCTCCAGGGCGCGGAGATCGATATCGAGGTCCGCCGCTATCTCTTCGCCCCAGCGGCCCCCGCCGGCGATACGGTTCTCGCCCTGGGTTAGCAGTATGTCGGTGAAATCCCAGTTCTCGTCCTGCTTGGTTACAGCGCCGGACAGCCTCAACTCACGGTCACGCAAAGAGCCGTTCAGTTCCCAGTCGGCCACCAGCTCGAGCTGTTCATCTTCCAGGCTGCCGCGGCTGCTTATCGGACCGTTGAGGCTACCTGGCAGGTCTGCGACGAACACCCCCGGATCCAGTTCTTGCAACAACAGTTGGGCATCCCAGGCAACACCCTCGGTGAGATCGAGCGCCAGTTCGCCGTTGGCGCTTCCCGCGGAGGTTGTAACGACAAGGGGCGCAACGTTGATGCGGTCCGGGTCGCCGGCCACGGTCATCTGGATATCTGCACTATGCCCTGCAACGCCGGACAACGAAGCGCTCAGATCGCTACGAAAATCCATGCCTTGCAAGCTGGCGTCTACCTCTAACTGTTCTACAACGATCTCGCCGATATCCTGCGGATATAGCCATTGCCAGGGAAACCGGTCTAGTTCAGCCTGTACCTCAGCCTCAAGCTCATCCTCCCAGGAGGCGGCGCCGGAGAGTGCGAGACGTCTGGCAGGCTCGTCGGCAACGCGGAGCTGAAGTTCCAGACCGGAAATGCCTGTGGCTCTGGCCAGAGCCTCCAGTTGCAATGCAATCTCGCCGCCTTCGCCAGGCAGACTGCCCTGGCCCCGTATCGAATAGCCGGAATCGAGATTGCCCTGCGCGGTTACTGTCAGCGCTTGCAGCGTCAGGGTTTCGGGCAGCGTTGACAGCGCAAGGAAATCCTCGCTCTGCCACTCCACGGTAAGCGGCAGAGCAGGCTCCAGAGGGGCGACGCGCCCGGTCAGACGGCCATTGATGTAGCCATCCGTGCGAAGATCAATCCGCAGATCCTCGGCACTGCCGCTGAGCCTGAGGTCGGCAGTGAGTTCGCGCCCATCCACAGGCGGCAAGTCGGCGACGGTTCGAATCATCAGTGGCCAGCCATCGGCCATACGCACTTCGCCGTCCAGCTTCCAGCTCAACTGCGGCCCCGCCCCGCTGAACTCACGTATATAAAGTAACTGCTCGACCAACGCAGCGGTGAGGTATATATCGGTTAATAACGGCTCTTCCGCTCCCATCCAGATGCTGCCAATCGAAAGCCGCTGCAAATCCAGCCCCAGTGGTAGATCAATATCCGGTAGTTCTATGGCCTGGTCGGTAGCGTGCTCATCTTCTTCGGCCGGTTGCGAGTCGATATGGATGCTGGCGATGTCGATGAACTCGACGCAAAGCCGCCCACTTCCCAGGCAGCGAAACGTCCAGGAAGTGGCCAGGTCCTGGATAACTACCTGCAGGTTCTCGTCACGCCACTCCAGGCGCTCGACTGCCCATCCGCCCCACAGATCGCCCGAAACATCGGTAAGCTGAAGACGAGGTTCGAACGCTTGGACCTGTTTGAACAACCAGCGATTTACTCCATCGTTGGCAAGCAACAAGGCCAGCACCAAAGGAATGAGCGCCAGGATCAACAACCCGCGCAAAAATATCTTGGTGATGAACCAGATCACAACTCAGGTCCCATGGCGAAATGAATACGAAAACCCTGCTCCGAGTCGCTTACGGACTTGGCGAGGTCCAGTCGGATGGGGCCGATCGGCGATACCCAGCGAATCCCGATCCCGACGCTGGTTTCCAGCGGATCTTCAAGCGAATCCACGGCGTTACCATGGTCGACGAACACCGCGCCGCGCCATTTATCAATGAATTCATACTGATATTCGAGACTCCCCGCCACCAGATAGCGGCCGCCGATGTTGTCGCCCGTCTCGTCGACCGGCGACAGGGTGCGAAAATCATAGCCACGCACGCTCTGGTCACCGCCAGCAAAAAAGCGCAGCGAGGGCGGCACGCGCTCGAAGCTCTGGCTGGCAACAGCGCCAAGCTGCGCTCGACCTAACAGCCGGTGCCGGTCCTGCAGGGTGTAAAGGCCGCGCGCAGCGCCGGTCACACGCAGGAAATCGAAGTCGGAGATAAAGCCTTCTTTCGCGCCCTGAACCTCGAACGCAAGGCTATAGCCCTGGCTCGGGTCCATGCCGCCATCGCTGTTGGTGCGATTGAAACCGAGACTCGGTATCAGCAAGGTGGCATCGCCTTCATCGTTGCCCACTTTGAAGCGTTCTTCTTCAAGGCGCAGACCTATGGCGCGTTCCCAGCCGTTCTTCAACCGCCGCTGGTGGAGCGCGCCAATTACGAAGTTTTCTGTCTCGACATCTTCGATGTCTTCTTTCTGTACACCGGTGAAAAACCGCAGACTGGATGCCTGTGGCGGCGTCAGCGGAATCTGGTACCAGGTGGTGATCTGTTGCCTGGGCAGGGATAACTCGAGGTCCGCACCGCGGCTATGACCATGCTGGTTAAGCCAGTGTTGGGTCCAGTTGATACGCCCGCGGGCACCTACGTCGGTGGAATAGCCTCCACCGAAGCCGAGCGAGTGCGGCTTGCGTGCGCTCAGAGTCGCTTGCACAGGTATGACGCCGTTAACCGCCTGGGACGCGGGCGCGAGCACCTGCACATTTTCGAAATAATCTGTCGATAACAGGTCGCGGTTGAATTCGGCCAACAGCTCCGAATCATAGGGCACACCACTGTCGAAGGTAACGATGCTGCGCAGCAGATCTTCAGTGAATGGCGTATCGGAGAACGTCACGTCCCCAAGCCGGTAGCGCTCACCCGAATCGTAAAGCAGCGAAATATCTGCCTGTTTCGCTTCTGCATCAATCAGCAAGCGGCTTTCAACGAAACGGCCAGAAAAATAACCATAACGCAAAGCCTGATTACTGATCAGTGATTTCGCGCTTTCGTAGTGTCCGTGATGCAGCTTGGCACCAGGGCTCAGCCTGGGACTGTCCGGTCGCCGAAACGCAGGCGTCCCTTGGCCAGGGCCGGTCACACGGATATCGACGTCCCGCAAACGGACTGGCTCGCCGAGCGTTACGTTGAGTTCCAGGACAGGTGAGTCGTTGCTGCCGATAACGCGAGGACGCACACGCACATCGTAGTAACCGAGGGCCCTGGCCGCATCAATGGCTTGATCACGGCTATACCTGGCCTGGCGCCACATGTCTCGCCTGCTCTCGGCTTCAACGGGCCCTATGAACGCTTCGATGTTGTTTCGTACAGCGGTGTTGGCGGGTTCTACATTGACCCTCAGTTCTGCGTGTCCCGCGGTCGAAACCAGAAGCAGGCATGCAAGCAGGGACGCCGGGAATAAGGGTCGAACCATGATTTCGATTATCCAACAACTGAATGGCAGGAGGAATGCTAACATGCTGCCCCGTTCAATCGGACCGAAACCTGCGAAGCATCAGCTGCTGGCCTGTACGGTTGCTCTTGAAGCCTAACGAGCCGGGCCGGATTGCCTGTACTTATAGGACAAACGATGAAAGTAGTTTCTTTTAATATCAATGGTATACGAGCAAGACCTCATCAATTAAAAGCGATTGTCGAGCGTCACGCTCCTGACGTTATCGGTTTGCAGGAAACCAAGGTAGACGATCCGATGTTTCCCCTGGCTGAAGTCGAAGCGTTGGGCTATCACGTGTTCTACCACGGCCAGAAAGGTCACTATGGTGTTGCGCTGCTGACTCGCGCGGAGCCCCTTTGGGTTGTCAAAGGCTTACCCACCGATGGCGAGGAGTCTCAACGCAGGATGATTTCCGCTGCGCTGACCTGTGCCGATGGCTCTGAAATGGTGGTTTTCAACGGTTACTTCCCTCAAGGTGAGAACCGTGATCACCCCGTCAAGTTCCCAGCCAAGACGCGTTTCTATGCGGATCTGCAGGCGCATATCGAGCAAAGCTTTACACCCGAACAAAAGCTGGTGGTAATGGGGGATATAAACATCTCCCCGGAGGACTGTGATATCGGAATTGGTCCGGCAAATGCCCAGCGCTGGCTCCGCACCGGCAAATGCAGCTTTCTGCCCGAAGAGCGCGCCTGGCTCCAACGACTCAAGGACTGGGGGTTGGTTGATACCTTCAGGCATATGAATCCGGACGTGAACGACAGGTTCAGCTGGTTCGACTACCGCAGCCGTGGTTTCGATGATACCCCGCGCCGCGGGTTGCGTATCGATGTGGTCATGGCGAGCAAAGCCCTGATTGGATTGTGCGTGGATACGGGCATTGACTATGACATCCGGTCGATGGAAAAGCCCTCCGACCACGCCCCGATATGGGCGACATTCGACTGTTGAGCACCTGCACTCAGAATTGCTGCTAAAAAAAGCCGGTACGCGGCTAGCTGACGCTAACCCCGTACCGGCTTCGTTCCGGCCTGCACCGCTCAGGCCATCTCTTCTTCCAGCACGTTCAGTATCAGCTCATCATCTCGCAAACTGACCTGAACAGTCCCGCCGTGCTCGGCAAGGTCTCCAAACAGGATCTGCTCGGCTAGAGGCCGCTTGATCTTGTCCTGAATCAGCCGCGCCATTGGGCGCGCCCCCATCAGCGGGTCATAACCGTGCTCGGCTAGCCACCTGCGTGCGTCTTCGTCTACTTCGATAACCACGTGCTTGTCTTCCAGCTGGGCCTGCAGCTCGGTAAGGAACTTATCGACCACCGAGGTAATGCTCTGATGACTCAGGCTGCCAAACTGGATGATTGCGTCCAGACGGTTGCGAAACTCGGGGGTGAAAGTCTTCTTGATGACTTCCGAGGCATCGCTGGTGTGATCCTGGCGCGTAAAACCAATCGACGCACGGGACATGGACTCAGCCCCGGCGTTGGTGGTCAACACGATGATCACATTACGGAAATCCGCTTTGCGTCCATTGTTGTCGGTCAAGGTACCGTGGTCCATTACCTGCAGCAGCAGGTTGAACACCTCCGGGTGCGCCTTCTCGATCTCATCCAGCAGCAGGACGCAGTGAGGCGTCTTGTTGATGGCTTCGGTAAGCAGGCCGCCCTGATCAAAGCCGACATAGCCAGGCGGTGCACCGATCAGCCGGGATACGGTATGCCGTTCCATATATTCCGACATATCGAACCGCACCAACTCGACACCAAGGCTCTTCGCCAACTGGCGGGTCACTTCGGTCTTGCCGACACCTGTCGGGCCAGAAAACAGGAATGAGCCCACGGGCTTGTCCGCCGACTTGAGACCGGCACGCGATAACTTGATCGCGGTGGAAAGCGATTCGATCGCCGTATCCTGTCCGAAGACCACCAGTTTGAGATCCCGATCGAGGTTCTGCAGAAGCTCTTTATCAGTGGACGAAACGTGCTTGGGTGGTATCCGGGCGATCTTGGCGACAATCGCCTCGACTTCGGCCACGTCGATGCACTCGGGCCGCTCCTCGACCGCCTTCAACCGCTGATAGGCACCTGCCTCATCGATCACGTCAATTGCCTTGTCGGGCATATGACGATCGTTGATATACCTCGACGCCAGTTCCGACGCAGCGCGCAGGGCCTCGTCGGTATAGCGGATGCCGTGATGTTCTTCGAACCGGCTTTTCAGGCCACGGAGGATCTGTACGGTATCTTCCACTGAAGGTTCAATAACGTCGACCTTCTGGAAACGACGAGCCAGCGCACGGTCTTTCTCGAAGATGCCGCGGAATTCCTGGAACGTGGTCGAGCCGATACAGCGGATTTCACCGGAGGAAAGCATCGGCTTGAGCAGATTGGACGCATCCATCACCCCGCCCGATGCTGCGCCTGCACCAATTATGGTGTGAATTTCATCAATAAAAAGAATAGCTTGCGGACGCTTCTTCAGGGCCTTTAGCAGCGCTTTGAAGCGTTTCTCGAAGTCGCCGCGATATTTGGTACCGGCCAGCAGAGCACCCAGATCGAGTGAATACACCACCGCTTCGGTCAGGATATCCGGGACTTCACCATCGACGATGCGCTTGGCCAGGCCCTCAGCAATAGCCGTCTTGCCCACCCCAGCCTCACCCACCAGCAGCGGGTTGTTCTTGCGGCGCCGCACCAGGATCTGAGCTACCCGCTCCACTTCGGACGCACGCCCGACCAGCGGGTCGATCCGACCGATTCTGGCCTGCTCGTTGAGGTTGCTGGCGTAAGTCTCAAGCGGATTATTCGAGGTGGCGGCCTCGCCAGCCTCCTCGTCCATGCTTTCCTGATCCGGTTGGATCTGTTCGGCATCGCCAGCAACCTTGGAGATACCGTGGGAAATATAATTGACGATATCGATCCGGGCGATCTGCTGCTGTTTCAGGAAGAACACTGCCTGGCTTTCCTGCTCACTGAAAATGGCTACCAGTACATTGGCACCGCTGACCTCGCCCTTTCCAGAGCTCTGCACGTGGAATACTGCGCGCTGCAAAACGCGCTGAAAGCCCAGCGTAGGCTGTGTCTCGCGCTCATGATCGTGCTTGGGGATCAGAGGAGTCGTGGAGTCGATAAACTCCGTCAGCTCGCGCCGCAGCCGCTCCATATCGGCTCCGCAAGCGCGCATCACCGCTACCGCCGCCTGATTATCCAGCAAGGCCAGCAACAGATGTTCGACCGTCATGAATTCGTGGCGCTTGTTCCGCGCTTCCTTGAACGCCAGGTTCAGGGTGATCTCGAGATCTCTATTCAGCATTTTGCCACCTCATCATGCGACCCAGTCGCTTTATCACGCGTCCCGTTCAATCTGACACATCAACGGATGCTGGCATTCCCTAGCGTATTCGTTTACCTGTTCGGCCTTCGTTTCGGCTATGTCACGAGTATAGACGCCACAAACCGCCCTGCCCTCAGTATGAACCTTTAACATAACCTGAGTCGCTGCTTCGCGATTAAGCATGAAAAAAGACTCCAACACCTCTACCACGAAATCCATCGGCGTGAAGTCATCGTTGAGCATCACTACCTTGTATCGTGATGGCGGTTTGAGCTCAGGCTTGCTCGTCTCGACAGCCAGATCGTGATCTTCTTCGCGCCCCGGTTCATCAGGCCTCTGACTCGAGGTTAGTAGAATTTTTTGCTTTGAAAACATATTGATGGATCACTATTGCTGGGAGCATAACTCCGAGGGGAATGTGTACTGGTACACAGCTTGCCAGAGGGCACCTTGACTTACTGTGATTCAATGTTAAAAAGTGTAAACAAGCATGACGTGCAGGTCACTTGTTTTTGATCTTTCCATGCTATGTGAATTCAGTTTCATTCTTCCCCGGCGGGGTTAGCAGAGGATGTGGTAATGGAGAACGGTAAGGTCAAGTGGTTCAATAATGCCAAAGGGTACGGCTTCGTCGTAGCCGATGGACGAGATGAGGATCTTTTTGCGCATTATTCGGCAATTCAGATGGAGGGGTACCGCACATTGAAAGCCGGGCAACCTGTCCAGTTCGAAATCATCCAGGGTCCCAAGGGCCTGCACGCGGTCAATATCCAGTCTGTGGCAGAGAAGAAACCCGACGAAGCCAAGGCAGGGCTCAAGGAGACGGCTTCAGCCAATCACTGATATCGGAAATCCTGAATGGCAGCATGGGCTGCCTTTTTGCGCAGGCCAACCTCCTGGGCGTCAAACAATAAAACCGGCGTAAGCCGGCTTTATTGTTTCTAACGGACCAGAGCGGTTGCCGTCCCCTCGCTGCCGCGACGGAACGACCCCCTCCTCTAGTTATCAGCCCATGGCATTGATCATGTCATCGCCAAATTCCGAACACTTGCGCAGCTGTGCGCCTTCCATCAAACGCTCGAAGTCATAAGTGACGGTCTTGTTGGCGATGGCGCCTTCAGTTCCTTTGATGATCAGATCAGCCGCTTCGACCCAGCCCATGTGGCGGAGCATCATTTCCGCAGACAGAATCAGAGAGCCCGGGTTAACCTTGTCCTGACCCGCGTACTTCGGTGCGGTACCGTGGGTCGCTTCGAACATCGCAACGGTGTCGGACAGGTTGGCGCCTGGAGCGATACCAATGCCGCCGACTTCCGCTGCCAGCGCGTCGGAGAGATAGTCGCCGTTCAGGTTCAATGTGGCGATCACGTCATAGTCAGCCGGGCGCAGCAGGATTTGCTGGAGCATCGCATCAGCGATGACGTCCTTGACCACGATGTTCTTGCCGGTTTTCGGATTCTTGAACTGCATCCATGGGCCACCGTCCAGAAGCTCAGCGCCGAACTCGGTGCGGGCAACTTCATAGCCCCACTCCTTGAACGCACCTTCAGTGAACTTCATGATGTTGCCCTTGTGAACGATCGTCACCGAATCGCGATCATTGTCGACTGCGTATTGCAGAGCGCGCTGAACCAGGCGCTTGGTGCCCGCTTCGGAGACCGGCTTGATACCGATGCCGCACATGTCAGTGAAACGGATCTTGGTGACACCCATTTCGTCTTCAAGGAACTTGATGATCTTCTTCGCTTCCGGAGAGCCAGCCTTGAATTCAACACCTGCGTAGATGTCTTCAGAGTTCTCGCGGAAGATGACCATGTCCACGTCGCCGGGCTTGGTAACCGGGCTGGGGACACCGGTGAACCAGCGAACCGGACGCTGACAGACATACAGATCCAGCTGCTGACGGAGCGCAACGTTCAACGAACGAATGCCGCCGCCTACCGGAGTGGTCAACGGGCCCTTGATCGAAACGACATAATCCTTAACGGCATGCAGGGTTTCTTCCGGCAACCAGGTGTCCTGATCGTAGACCTGGGTGGCTTTTTCGCCTGCGAAGATTTCCATCCAGGAAATCTTGCGCTTGCCGCCATACGCCTTTTCAACAGCAGCATCTACAACCTTCATCATGACCGGAGAAATGTCGACACCGATCCCGTCACCTTCGATATAAGGAATGATCGGGTTGTCCGGCACGTTAAGGGACAGGTCCGCATTGACGGTAATTTTGTCGCCGCTGTTCGGCACCTGGATCTTTTGGTATCCCATGTTTGACTCCGTTGTGTTGTCGTTGTCAGAAGATTGATCGCAAGCGGATAACCTGCGACCAGTGAATAAGGTACATGGCTCTGCTGTCCTTTTTCATTAAAGCGATGCAAAGTCCACGAGCTCAATGAGTGCCGGCATTGTTGTAGTTTTCCTACAAAAAGTCACGCACTTTTAGGTTTCGACCCATGACGCTAGGCGCTCTCGGCGCTATCAGCCGTATCGATTGCTTGGGCAAGCACTGGAATGTAGTAACACTACATTCTTCGCTACATCTCTATGAGTAACAGCATCCTAGCTGTTTTTTGAATCTATTCCAGCATCCTGTCAGGCGGCGCAATGATGGGTCATGGTTCACGCAAGAGCAGGTTTAAGCTACTCTATGCCACCTTTGCGGAGGCTCGGCATGCGATTTCTACCCCACCTCACCGTTGCCACCATTGTCGAAGATCAGGGCCGCTTCCTTATGGTTGAGGAGCGCCAGGACGGACGTGCTGTTTTAAACCAGCCTGCCGGTCATTTGGAAGCCGACGAAAGTCTCATCCAGGCGGCGCACCGTGAAACGCTGGAGGAAACCGGCTGGACGGTGGAGATTACCGGGCTGATCGGCCTCTACCTGTTTACTGCCCGCAACGGTACGACATACCAACGAACCTGTTTCGCAGCGCGTCCTCTGGACCATGACCCGCACCGTGAACTGGATGATGGCATTATCGCTGCCCACTGGATGACGCTGGCGCAACTGCAGGACACGCCAATCGAACTGCGCAGCCACCTTGTACTTGATTGCATCCGGGACTATCTCGAGAAACCGCACTATCCACTGGACCTGATTCGCTGATATGACTTCCACACCTGATAAAACCCCCAGCCAGACCCGCGTCATAGTCGGCATGTCCGGCGGGGTGGACTCCTCCGTATCCGCGGCACTGCTTCTTGAACAAGGCTTCCAGGTCGAGGGGCTGTTCATGAAGAACTGGGACGAGGATGACGGCACTGAATACTGCACTGCCAAGGAAGACCTGGCCGATGCACAGGCGGTGGCTGACCGGCTTGGTATCACGCTGCACACGGCGAATTTTGCTGCAGAATACTGGGATAACGTGTTCGAGCATTTTCTCGAAGAGTACAAGGCCGGGCGCACTCCCAATCCGGACATCCTATGTAACCGGGAAATCAAGTTCAAAGCCTTCCTCGATTACGCCTTGATGCTCGGCGCCGACCTGATCGCCACCGGCCACTACGTCCGCCGGGCCGACACAGCCAGCCAGACCCTTCTCTTGCGCGGGCTCGATAGCAACAAGGACCAGAGCTATTTTCTGCACGCAGTTCAGGGCCAACAGATCGCTCGCACGCTGTTCCCTGTAGGTGAACTGGAAAAGCCGGAGGTGCGGCGCATAGCTGAAAAGTACGAGCTGGCAACGGCTCGCAAAAAAGACTCCACCGGGATCTGTTTTATTGGCGAGCGCCGTTTCAGCGATTTTCTAAAGCAGTATCTGCCGGCCCAGCCAGGGAATATCGAGACCACGACCGGGCAGGTTATTGGTCAGCATCACGGCTTGATGTACCACACGATCGGACAACGTCAGGGCTTGGGCATTGGCGGCATGCAAGGTGCAGGTGATGATCCGTGGTATGTACTGCGCAAGAATTTACAGCGCAACGTTTTGATAGTCGGTCAGGGCAACAACCACCCCTGGCTGTTCGCCAGCGCGCTGGAGTGCTCCGATATCTTCTGGGTCAACGAGCCGGATTTCGAGTTTCCGGTACGGCTGACAGCAAAAGTACGTTATCGCCAGCCGGATCAGCGCTGCGTACTTGAGCGCACGGATTCTGGTTACCTGATCCGCTTCGATGAGCCGCAACGTGCGGTGACGCCCGGCCAGTCTGTCGTTCTTTATCAGGATGATATATGTCTGGGTGGCGGTGTAATCGAAACAGCCATCCCTGCCTATGATGAGGACGTCGCATGAACCGGGCGGAAGAACAGGTGGTAGCGCTGGGCGCGATATTCGAAGCCGCGCAACAGGTCGACAAGCTCGCCAGAACCGGTCAGTACAGCGAAGGTCCAGCGCGCTGCCTCCTGCAAAGCATCTTTGAACGCTCTCCTGACGATGTAATGGAAGTCTATGGCGGCTCGCTCCATTCGATTCGACACGGAATCCAGGCGCTACAAGCTATGCTCGAACGCGACACCGTGGGCCTGCAACGCCAGGCGCTGCGGTATGTCATGAACCTGTTGGCGCTTGAACGCCAACTCGCCAAGCGCGAGGACATGTTGCAAGTGCTGGGACAGCGGCTTGATCAGGTCGGCAACCAGGTGGAGCATTTTGGCTTGCTGCACGACAACGTCATGGCTGGCCTCGGTGGCACCTATCAGGACACTCTCAGTACGCTCAAGATGCGTATTCAGGTGCAAGGTGATATGCGTTACCTGCAGCAGCCTTCTACAGCGAACCAGATTCGCGCACTGCTCCTGGCGGGTATCCGGTCCGCACGGTTATGGCGTCAGCTGGATGGCCACCGGTGGCAGCTTCTGGTATCGCGCCGCAAATTACTGGACGCGAGCCGGTCAGTTCTCAATGGTTGAGCTGACCCGGCTTGACCAGCCGCGAAAAGGCGCCGCACTCCTTACACTTTCCGCCCTGCTGTTCTCGATCATGGGCGTTCTGATTCGCGAAGCATCACTTACCGTCAATAACGAGACCATCGTGTTCGCGCGCAACTTTGTCGGCGTGTTGTTCTTCATGCCGATGATGGTAATACAGGGCTTCGCGCCCTTCCGTACCCAGCGACTGGGCGGGCATTTCCTGCGCACCTTCTATGGCTTGAGCGCGATGTATTGCTTTTTCTACGCCATCGCCCATCTACCGCTTGCCGACTCGATGATCTTTACTTACGCCGCCCCGGTGTTCACGCCCATTCTCGCCTGGCTGTGGCTCCGCGAATCGCTGACTCCACGCATGATGGTCATGGTGCTGATAGGATTCGCGGGTGTATTGCTGGTAGCGAAGCCGACCGGGGCCTTGTTCGATCCCAAGGGGCTGGTGGGCATCGGTGCGAGTCTGCTGGCGGCGTCTGCCTGGGTGTCTATCAGGGCGATGAGCGATACCGAGCCGGTCAGTCGTATCGTGTTTTATTTCGCGACTTTTTCAGCGCTGCTATCCGCGATTCCTTTGCTCTGGGCCTGGCAGCCCTTGACGCTGACCGAGCTTTTGCTGCTCGCCGGCGTCGGGATAGTTGCCACGGCCAGTCAGCTGATCATGTCCCATGCGTACGCCCTCGCACCGCCAGGCAAGATCGGCCCGTTCAGTTACCTTGCGATCGTATTCTCCGGCTTTATCGCCTGGTTACTCTGGAATGAAATACCTGATCTGACTACCTGGCTCGGCGCTGGACTGATTTTCGTCTCGACGCTGCTTAGCCTGGCCATGCCCGCCCGGCGGCCCAAAACGCCCCGGACTGGTGTATGATTTGCCCCTTTCCGCCTGACCAATTACGAGAATCCTATGCAACTCTCCTCCCTCACCGCTGTATCTCCGGTTGATGGCCGTTACGGCAGTAAGACCGCCAGCCTGCGCAGTATTTTCAGTGAATACGGGCTCATCCGCTTCCGCGTTCAGGTTGAGGTCCGCTGGCTCCAGTGTCTGGCTGCACACCCGGGTGTGCCCGAGGTAGGCCCCTTCTCCGAACAGGCTAATCAATTGCTGGACCGCCTGGTGGATGACTTCCAGCTTGAGCACGCCGAGCGCATAAAGGAAATCGAACGCACCACCAATCATGATGTAAAAGCGGTGGAGTATTTGCTAAAGGAACAGGTTAAGAATCTTCCGGAACTCCAGGAAATAAATGAATTTATTCATTTTGCCTGCACCTCCGAAGACATCAACAATCTGTCCCATGCGCTGATGCTGCGCAGCGGTCGGGATGAGGTTTTGCTCCCACTGATGCGTCGTATTGCCGACGACATTCGCGGCTTGGCCAAACAGTACGCGGACGTTCCAATGCTTTCCCGCACCCACGGGCAACCAGCCTCGCCTACCACGCTGGGCAAAGAGCTGGCGAACGTTGTATATCGACTGGAACGGCAGATCAGCCAGGTCGAAGCCGTGCCGCTGCTGGGCAAGATCAACGGCGCAGTGGGTAACTATAATGCTCACCTGTCGGCCTATCCGCAGATCGATTGGGAAGCTAACGCTAAGAGCTTTATTGAGACGACTCTCGGTCTCACCTTCAACCCTTACACGACGCAGATCGAGCCGCACGACTACATCGCCGAGCTGTTCGACGCAGTGGCCCGCTTCAATACCATCCTCATCGATTTTGATCGTGATATCTGGGGCTATATTTCGCTCGGCTACTTCAAGCAGAAGACCGTTGCGGGCGAAATCGGATCGTCGACGATGCCGCACAAGGTCAATCCGATCGACTTTGAAAACTCCGAAGGAAATCTCGGAATCGCCAATGCCATTCTCCAGCATCTGGCAAGCAAGCTTCCGATCTCCCGGTGGCAGCGGGATCTGACTGATTCAACGGTACTGCGTAATTTGGGCGTGGGCTTCGCTCATGGCGTCATTGCCTACGAGTCGACTATCAAGGGAATCAGTAAGTTAGAGCTTAACGCTCAGAAGATAGCTGATGATCTCGACAACTGCTGGGAGGTGTTGGCCGAGCCCATCCAGACAGTGATGCGTCGATATGCCGTTCCGGATGCCTATGAGAAGTTGAAGGAGCTGACGCGCGGCAAAGGCATCACGCCGGACGCGCTACAACAATTCGTAGAGGCTCTGGAAATACCCGCTGCGGCCAAGCAGGAACTCAAGGCGCTCACGCCTGCTTCCTACATAGGTAACGCGGTGGATCAGGCGAAGCGCATCTGAGCCCCTCCAGGCGTTAGCCCTTCCCGCGTTTCCTATACGCCCGGCGCCCCCGGGCGTTTTAAGTTACAGGTATTGAACATGGCATCCCCCGATCACGCTTCACCTCTTGGCAATATCTCCATCGAAACATTTTTGCGTGACTACTGGCAGAAAAAACCGTTGCTTATACGTCAGGCCTTTGCTGATTTCGAGAATCCGCTGTCCGCTGATGAGCTTGCCGGCCTGTCGCTTGAAGAGGAAGTTGAGTCGCGTATCGTCCTTGAACATGGGGAGCGCCCCTGGGAGCTACGCCGTGGCCCGTTTACCGAGGACGACTACCGCACCCTTCCCGAAAAGGACTGGACCCTGCTGGTACAGGCGGTCGACCAGTTCGTCCCGGACGTAGCCGACCTGATGAAAGCGTTCAGTTTCCTGCCTAGCTGGAGGCTGGACGACGTCATGATCAGCTATGCCTCGCCCGGTGGCAGTGTTGGGCCGCATTACGATAACTACGACGTGTTCCTGCTGCAGGGACAAGGGCACCGGCGCTGGAAGCTGGATCAACGTTGCGACGCTGAGAGCGCCCTTCTCGACAACCCCGACCTCAAGATCCTGCGCGAATTTGAGCAGCAGGAAGAATGGGTGCTGGCCCCCGGAGATATGCTTTATATCCCGCCAGGTCTGGCGCATTACGGTATCGCCGAAGACGAATGCATGACCTATTCAATCGGCTTCCGCGCACCCAGTCACCACGAAGTACTGGTGCATTACACGGATTTCCTCGGCCAGCATCTGAGTGAGCAACAACGTTACAGCGACGCCGGCCAACAGGCCCCGGCCAATCCGGCCGAAATCGATGACGCTGCGGTGGACCGTCTGCGCGAGATTCTGCTTGAAGCGGCCAATGACAGAACCGCCCTGGCGATATGGTTTGGTCGTTTCATGACCGAGCCGCGGTACCCAGAACTGCTTCAGCCGGCTGCACAGGACCCTGGTGAGCTGACGCAAGTGTTGAGCCAGGGTTACGGCCTGGTTCGCAATCCTAGCGCCCGCCTCGCCTACCGTGTCGAAGTTGACCAGCTGGTGCTCTTCGCCAGCGGCGAGCATTGCGTGCTGCCTGCTTCCCTGTTGCCGCTGGTTCAACTAGTCTGCAATGAGGACTACCTGGACGCCGAGCGCCTGCTCCAGTGGCAGGCCGACGCTGAAGGTTGGATGTTAGTAGAACAACTGCTCAACAAAGGAGACCTCCTGCTGGAGGGGGATGATGAGGAATGACGTCACCATTGAGGTAGTCGACTGGCTCAGCTGTGAATCGCTGCGGGATATTCGGCGCGCTGTGTTCATCGATGAACAATGCATTCCAGCCGATGAAGAATGGGACGCCGACGATGCCATATCGGTGCATTTCCTGTTGTGCGCAAAGGGCGAGCCAGCCGGCACCGCACGCCTGCTGCCTGATGGCCATATCGGCCGCGTAGCGGTTATGCGGGACTGGCGCGGCACCGGGCTTGGCAAGGTGCTTATGCTGGCAGTGATGGATCATGCCCGCGGCGTCGGGATGGACATACTGAAGCTGTCAGCCCAGACCTACGCACTGGACTTCTACAGGGGGCTGGGTTTTGTGGTCGAGTCTGGTGAGTATCTCGAGGCGGGCATCCCCCATCACCGCATGATCTGGCGTAGTGAAAACGACGCGGCAGACGAGATGGCGCCGATCGAGTTCACTTCTCCAGGACGCTTCGCGATTCACAACCCGCCCGAACCGGCGCGTCCCGTCATGGAACATCCCCAGCCGCAGCGCCTGGGCGTTGAGCCGGAGCTGGTGGCTGTTGACCAACAGAACGCGCTTGAGCATGCCTGTAACCTCGCCTTGCAGGCGCGTCGCAGTCTGACTATCTACGCGATTGATCAAGCAATGTGGCTTTTCAATCAGCGCGCATTCATAGAAAGCTGTAAACCACTGATCAGCAGCAACCCCAAAGCGCGCATTCGGGTTCTGGTGCAAAATGTCAGCAAGAATTTGCTTGGCGGACACAGTATCGTTGGGCTGATGCATCGTTTCCCCAGTTATTGCGAAGTCCGGAAACAACATCCGGACCTGGCGCCGGACCCACGGGTTTTCCTGCTGGCCGACGATGCAGGAATCCTGCTGCTACCCAGGGCCGTTAAGCGCGACGGATTTGCCCGCTATAACAGTCGCGACCAGGTAAAGCGCCACGGCGACCTGTTCGACGAGCCGTGGTCGAGCAGTCAGAGCGACCCCGCCCTTCGCAGATTCCTCTTATGAAGCAATGTGGACGTTTCCTGCGCGGCAGTACGCTCCTGCTATGGCTGGCCGCTTCGGCTGTTATTGCGGCACCGACTACCGAAGTCATCCCGCTCAATTATGGCCTGGCAGAATCGCTTATCCCGGTGATACAGCCAATGTTGCAAGACGACGAACGCCTTTCCGCCTATGGCAGCCAGCTGATCGTGCGTGCCGAACCCGAACGAATCGACGATATTCGCAGCCTCATCGCGGATCTTGACCGCAAACCCGCACGCCTGAAAATAAGTGTAGCAAGCAATACGAACGTCACCGGTCAGAGCCGCGGGCACCGCATCGATGGGCGGTTTGGTTCAGAAACAGGGAGCGTTGTGATTGGCAATCCTGGCGAACACAACCGTGGGCGAATCATACGACGGGAAACGCACAGCGCAGCAGACGGTGTGCGGCAGATTACCGCTAACGAGGGGTACCCTGTCCTTATCCAGAGCGGTCACAGCGTACCGCTTTCGACACGATCCATGGATGCATACGGACAGATCGTCGAGCAAACCCATTATCGCGATGTTACGCAAGGCTTCTATGCAACGGTTCGCCTGAACGGCGATATGGCAACGATCAGTCTTGATGCAAACGATGACCGGATAAACCGCAATGATAACCAGCGTATCGACATACGGCACACCAATACGCAGATCACTGCCCGGCTGGGCGAATGGGTGACGGTAGGTGCGTTAGGGGACGCCGAAACAGCAGAGAGCCGCGATATCGGCTGGCGCACAACTACCCGGCAAGAGGATTCGGGCAGTATTCGACTCATGGTTGAACGTCTCGATTGAACTTTTTCGCAACCCTGTAGTGCAACAAAATAATCACTACATGCAAGTTGACTTATCCTCTGGCAAGTCGCATCATTGCCCCGCTCCCGCTAGCCAGGACCCTGCGAAGGGTTCCCGATCGGCTCCGATACCAAAGGGCCGATGCGTGTCTTAACAGCCCACAAGGCATTTTGACGAGGTTGCGACTGGAACGAAGTTGTCCTGAGGGACGGGGAAGCGATTTAAACGTATCAGCCTGAATGACGGAACCACCACGCTGCAAGGTCAAGCAACTGCCTGGCTGTATACGCAGACGTACGTCATCCATCTGTTCGTCACCCCCCTCCTCCGCGCTGCCTTCATTCCGATTGCTTCTTCGTTATTGCTCCAGCTGTTCAGACTGTCGCCCATGGCGGGTTCAGGTCGACAAATCGTGCAGAACCAAACGCAAACTTTGAAGGATTGACCATGTCAGCTTACCAAAACGAGATCAAGGCTATTGCCGCGGTAACAGAAGCCGCAGGTAGCACCTGGGCCGCCATCAACCCGGAATACGCTGCTCGCATGCGCCTCCAGAACCGCTTCAAAACCGGTCTGGACATCGCCAAGTACACCGCCGCCATCATGCGCAAAGACATGGCCGAGTACGACGCCGATACCAACGCCTACACCCAGTCTCTGGGCTGCTGGCACGGCTTCATCGGTCAGCAGAAGCTGATCTCCATCAAGAAGCATCTGAAGACTACCAACAAGCGCTACCTCTACCTGTCCGGCTGGATGGTTGCCGCACTGCGCTCTGACTTTGGTCCGCTGCCTGACCAGTCCATGCACGAGAAGACTTCTGTTTCCGGTCTGATCGAAGAGCTTTACACATTCCTGCGTCAAGCTGACGCGCGCGAACTGGACCTCCTGTTCACCGCGCTGGACGACGCCCGTAGCGCTGGCGACAAGGCCAAAGAAGCTGAAATCCAGGCCAAGATCGACAACTTCGAAACGCACGTTGTCCCGATCATCGCCGACATCGACGCTGGTTTCGGTAACCCGGAAGCCACTTACCTGCTGGCCAAGAAAATGATCGAAGCCGGTGCTTGCTGTATCCAGATCGAGAACCAGGTTTCTGACGAGAAGCAGTGCGGTCACCAGGATGGCAAGGTAACCGTTCCGCATTCCGACTTCCTGGCCAAGATCAATGCCGTACGTTACGCATTCCTTGAGCTCGGCGTTGACGACGGCGTGATCGTTGCCCGTACCGACTCCCTGGGCGCCGGCCTGACCAAAGCCATCGCCGTCACCAACGAGCCAGGCGACCTGGGCGACCAGTACAACAGCTTCCTGGACGGTGATTACATCGAAAGCGCTGACGACATCCAGAACGGCGATGTAGTCATCAAGGCCAACGGCAAGCTGCTCAAGCCCAAGCGCCTGGCTTCCGGCCTGTTCCAGTTCCGCAAGGACACTGGTGTTGACCGCGTAGTACTGGACTGCATCACCAGTCTGCAGAACGGCGCTGACCTGCTGTGGATCGAGACCGAGAAGCCTCACGTTGGTCAGATCGCCGACATGGTTAACCGTATCCGCGAAGTCGTACCGAACGCCAAGCTGGTTTACAACAACAGCCCGTCGTTCAACTGGACGCTGAACTTCCGCCAGCAGGTATTCGATGCCATGCAGGAAGAAGGCAAAGACGTGTCTGCCTACGATCGCACCAAGCTGATGAGCGTCGAGTACGACGAAACCGAACTGGCCAAGCTGGCTGATGAGAAGATCCGTACCTTCCAGAAGGATGCTTCACGCGAAGCAGGTATCTTCCACCACCTGATCACCCTGCCGACTTACCACACTGCCGCCCTGTCTACCGACAACCTGGCAAAAGGGTACTTCGCAGACGAAGGCATGCTGGCCTACGTCAAGGGCGTTCAGCGTCAGGAAATCCGTCAGGGCATCGCCTGCGTCAAGCACCAGAACATGGCTGGCTCGGACATCGGCGACAACCACAAAGAATACTTTGCTGGTGAAGCTGCACTGAAGGCTGGCGGTAAAGACAACACCATGAACCAGTTCTAAGACTGTTCGTCGGGCTCAGGCCCGGGTGTAGGAAGGCCACCTTCGGGTGGCCTTTTTTGTAGCTGTATTGTGACCGTCTGGTCGCGTACAATGCGTGCGCTTTCCTCCACTCCTCCCCTGTCGACTCGTTCCGTCGTCATGGGCGATCGCAGCGCAAGGTTGAATATGTCCCGCTTGATACTCCATTTCCCCGAGCAACAGTTCTATTTCACTACTCAGTTGACCGTCAGGATCACCGACATCAACGCCGGCAAGCATCTGGCAAACGACTCCATGATCTCGATGATTTCCGAAGCGCGTGCTCGCTTTCTATATCAATTCGGCATCGAAGAAGTGGGCGAGAACGAAGTCGGAATCATCGTTACCGATCTGGCAACGACTTACCGGACAGCGGCCTTTGCCAGGGATACACTGATTTTCGAAGTGGGTCTGATGGACCTGAACAAGTACGGCGGCGATATTATCTTTCGTATTACCAAGGCACGTAATGGCGAGCTTGTTGCCCTGGCAAAATCGGGCTTCGTTTTTTACCATTTTGCTGCGTCGAAAGTGATGCCCATGCCTGAAGACTTCCGCATGCGCTTCCCCGGCGTCAACTGTTTACCCGATTACGCATAAAAAAACCCGGTCAAATGACCGGGTTTTTTATTGGCAAGCTCGCTATTAACGAACTTCAACCTCTGCTTCTACGTCTGCTTCAACGCGGCGGTTCATCGCGCGACCTTCAGCAGTTTCGTTGTCCGCGATCGGGCTGGATTCGCCGTGACCGACCGAATCGATACGATTACCGTCAACGCCTTCGTCGATCAGAGCCTGACGTACGGACGCTGCACGACGCTGTGACAGGTCCTGGTTGTACTGCTCAGTGCCTACAGAGTCAGTGTGACCTTCAACAGTAGTGGTTACTGAAGGATAGGTGTTCATGAACTCAGCAAGGCTCTGGATATCCTGACGGAACTCAGGACGGATAGTCGCTTCGTCGAAGTCAAACTTGACGTCGAGCTCAACGCGAACGTTCTGCATTTCCGGTTCTGGCGCAGGCGCCGGAGCTGGAGCAGGTGCTGGAGCCGGAGCTGGCTCGGCAGCAGGCTGTGACGCACCACCGAAGTTCAGGCCCAGGCCAACGCCAGCCATCCACTCGGTGTTATCGTGGTCCAGGCCATGCATGACGTCGACACCGGCGCGAACGAAGAAGTTCTCGTTCAAATAGTTCTTAACACCGGCACCTGCCAGCAACATGCTGGTTTTGTCGCGGCTGCCTGTACCAACCTGATCTAATTCCTGGTGAGCAACACCACCGGACAGATAAGGACGTACTGCGCCCTGGCCGAAGTGGTAGATGGCCTCAAGGTGAGTCATGCGGCCGTCGATGTCGTCACCTTCGAAACCGGCTGCTTCACTTTCCAGGCTCTTGTAAACGCCGTGGCCGAGGTTCAACGAGACGTTGTCGCTCACAAAGTAACCGAGGCTACCACCGACCAGAGTACCGTCATCCAGATCATGGATGCTGTCGGTGAAGTAACGCTTGGCAAATGCTTCCGCCTCAACAGAGCCGGCGCTCTGAGCCATAACTGGCATTGTGGAGGCAGCTACTACGGCGCCAACAACGATACCTACAGTGTTTTTCAATCTCATCTTTGAATCCCCGTTTAATCCATTCGGACGTTAGGTTTGCGCAATCTCGGCAAAACACAGGCGTGAGTATACAGACAACGCCACATCATCATAGGGCGAGTTTCAAAGGGGCATTACGACGTGCTTACGGAGCTTTTCCAATGCACGCTTGTAACGCATCTTTGTCGCACTTAGTCCCATATACATGATGTCGGCAATCTCCTGAAATTCAAGCTCTGCCACAAAGCGTAGCACAAGAATTTCGCGATCAACCGGGTTCACATGAACCAGCCAGCGGTCCAGGCCACCACTACCTGCGAGAGGCTCGGGTTCTTCCTGAGCTTCCTCCTGAGAGTCCAGACTTAGCGCATCGAAGAGTCGCTTTTTACGCTTCTCTTTTCGATACTGTGTGATGCACTCATTGTATGTAATGCTATAAAGCCATGTCTTGAATTTTGCCTTGCCTTCAAACTGTTTCAGGCCATGTAACACTTTTAGCATTACCTCCTGACAGACATCATCAGCATCCCTTTCGTTCCCCAAATATCGCGCACAAACGTTAAAAAGTGTTCTTTGATAGCGCCTCATGAGTTCTTCATAAGCCACTGTCGTGTGAAGCAATTCACGTTTCGCGCGCACGACCAGCTCCTCGTCCGAAAGGTCGGCAGGAGTATATCGGCTGCTTGATGGGCCAGAATCGTTCAAAACGAGGGGATCGCTAAGTGGGTTGATGTACACGCTAGATGGTTATCGGGAGACCCGTTCGTTCAGCAGAACACGGTTGGATAGCGAGACTACCGCCCCGCTATCATCGACCAGAGACGTCTTTACAGTGCCGATCTCGTCAATCACACCCTCAACGTCTCCGACCCGGATGCGATCACCCACTTGGTAGAGTTCACGTACATAGACACCCGCAATGATTTGACCAACCACCTGTTGGCTGCCCAGGCCCAGCGCCAATGCAGCTGCGAGGCCGAAGGAGACCAGCACAATGGCAATCACGGTGTTGAGCAAGCCGGTTTCAATCTGCAGCTGACCGATCGCCAGAGAAACGGTGATGATGACCAGCAGTCCCTGGGCGAAACGCCCCAGCCCTCCCGCGTAATCAACACCGATGCTTTCAGCGGCGCCGCGTACGACGCCACTCACCAGGTGCGACAGCAGCAGACCCGCCAGTAGTATCAGCGCGGCGCCGAACACTTTAGGCAAATACAGTGCGAACGCATCAAGCGTCGAAGAAACCCGGGCTAGACCCAGCGTCTCGGCAGCAGACACAACGAATGTCAGAACGATAAACCAGTAGACTATCTTGCCCACAACAGAAGAAACCGGCGACGATATCCCTATCCTTCCGAGCAGCTTGGTGACCCCGGCACCTGTCATCAAACGGTCCAATCCCAGCTTGGCAAGCCCCTTGCTCAACAATGCGTCAACCAGTTTGGCTATAACGAAACCAAGCAACACGATCAGCAGCGAGGCGATCAGGTCGGGAACAAAGGAAGCAATTTTGCTCCAGAGGGTGGTCATCGCTGCTACGAAGCTTTGCCTCCAGGTATCAAATTCCATGATTTACTCGCTCGCTTGTTTGGAGGAATCGTTACTACGTCGTACCGGGCGCCCGTGCTGAATACCTTTGTTTATCCCTTCGGTGAGTACCCAGCCCCATCGGGCAAAAAGACTCAGCAAATCGAATATGCCGCCGTGTATATGCGCCTTATGCAGCACCCGTTCGAGTCGCTCGTTGTCGGAGCTGACTGGACGCTGATGTTCGGCATCACGCATGAGGTTGCGTAACTGATTTTCAAAGGGATCGTCCACGGTAGTGACCTCGCATCAATGGATAGCCGGAAACCCTCAAGCCCGGAAGGTTTCTTGAAAAGCTGTTCGCTGCCGCCACCGCCTGAGTACATCGGCTGCAGCCAACACGCTATGCAAAGACGCTCGACATCCGAACGGTGTCACCATTCGGATGTCGGTCCCGCAGTTGGGTTTCAGCACAGATTCGCAGGTCAGGCAGGCATTTTCAGTTCGGTCGGGGAAACAATGATCCCGTTGTTATCCGCATACACATATTCACCGGGACGGAAGGTCACGCCGCCGAAGGTAACCGTTACATTCAGGTCGCCTATTCCGCGTTTGTCGGTTTTCATGGGATGGCTGGCGAGCGCCTGAATCCCCAGTGGCGTCTGAACCAGAACGTCAACATCGCGTACGCAGCCGTAAACAATGATGCCTTCCCAGCCATTACGAGCGGCCTTTTCAGCGAGCATATCGCCAAGTAAGGCGCGACGAAGCGACCCGCCACCGTCTACGACCATTACCTTGCCGGTTCCGTCCTGATCAACCTGCTCCTTCACAACGGAGTTGTCTTCAAAACATTTAACCGTAACGATCTCACCGCCGAATGAATCATGGCCGCCGAAATTGCTGAACATCGGCTCGACGACGGCAACGTCTGGATAGGCGTCACACAAATCCGGAGTTATATAGTGCATGGAGTCTCCTTGAGTCATATCAGGCGTTCTGTTCCGCCAGGAAGAACCAGGTGTCCATCACCGAATCGGGATTCAGCGACATGGTTTCTATACCTTGATCCATCAGCCAACGTGCAAGATCAGGGTGGTCAGACGGACCTTGACCGCAAATACCGATGTACTTGCCGGCCGAAGTGCAGGCTGAGATCGCCATGGCCAGAAGCTTTTTCACCGCTGCGTTACGCTCGTCGAACAAGTGAGCGATGATCCCCGAATCCCGGTCCAGGCCGAGTGTCAGCTGAGTAAGATCGTTGGAGCCGATGGAGAATCCGTCAAAATGCTCGAGGAACTCTTCGGCCAGCAGAGCGTTCGCTGGCAGCTCGCACATCATGATCAGCCGCAAGCCGTTTTCGCCGCGCTTCAGGCCGTTTTCGCCGAGCAGCTCAACCACCTGTTTGGCTTCACCTACAGTGCGAACGAACGGCACCATAATCTCGACGTTGGTCAGGCCCATTACATCGCGAACCTGCTTCATTGCACGGCATTCGAGTTCGAAGCAATCGCGGAATGAGTCGCTGATGTAACGCGATGCCCCACGGAAACCCAGCATGGGGTTCTCTTCTTCAGGCTCGTACAAGCGGCCGCCGATCAGGTTGGCGTATTCATTGGATTTGAAATCGGACAGCCGGACGATGACCTTCTTTGGCCAGAACGCGGCAGCCAGGGTGCTGACACCTTCAACCAGTTTCTCAACATAGAAGTCGACCGGATCGGAGTAACCGGCAATCCGCTTCTCGACACTGTCCTTCACGTCGCTTGGCAGGCTGGCAAAATTGAGCAGGGCCTTGGGGTGAACGCCGATCATCCGGTTGATGATGAATTCCAGGCGCGCAAGACCAACACCTGCATTAGGCAGGTTGGCGAAATCGAATGCACGATCGGGGTTGCCGACATTCATCATGATCTTGAAGGGTAGCTGAGGCATCGCGTCGACACTGTTGGTGCGTACATCGAAGGACAACTCGCCGTCATAGATCAGCCCCGTGTCACCTTCGGCACAGGATACGGTTACGTTTTGCCCGTCCTTCAGCTCGGTGGTTGCGTTTCCGCAGCCAACCACCGCCGGGATACCCAGTTCACGCGCGATAATCGCCGCGTGGCAGGTGCGCCCGCCTCGATTGGTGATGATGGCGCTGGCGCGCTTCATCACAGGCTCCCAGTCCGGATCCGTCATGTCGGATACCAGCACGTCTCCGGGCATAACCTTGTCCATCTG
Source organism: Pseudomonas sp. gcc21 (assembly GCF_012844345.1). Taxonomy (NCBI): domain Bacteria; kingdom Pseudomonadati; phylum Pseudomonadota; class Gammaproteobacteria; order Pseudomonadales; family Pseudomonadaceae; genus Pseudomonas; species Pseudomonas sp. gcc21. Next base: position 1,074,299 of record NZ_CP051625.1, read on the forward strand.
CGAGATGTGGTCAACGATCTTGACCGGGCCCGAACCGATACGCTGACCGATCGCGCGGCCTTCAACCAGTATCTTGCCCTTCTCCTTGAGCAGATAGCGCTCCATCACGTTGCCGCTGGCACGACTCTTCACTGTCTCAGGACGGGCCTGAACGATGTATAGCTTGTTATCGTCACCGTCTTTCGCCCATTCGATATCCATGGGCCGTTCGTAATGCTTTTCGATAATCAGCGCCTGGCGAGCCAGGTCAATGACTTCTTCATCGCTAAGGCAGAAGCGCGAGCGATCAGCATTGTCGACTTCCACGGTCTTGACGGAGCGACCCGCGCTCGCCACTTCGCCGTAGACCATCTTGATCGCTTTGCTACCCAGATTGCGGCGCAGAATCGGCGGTCGCCCCGCTTCAAGGGTAGGCTTGTGCACATAGAATTCGTCGGGGTTCACTGCGCCCTGTACGACTGTTTCGCCGAGGCCGTAGGCGCCGGTAATGAAAACAACGTCACGGAATCCGGATTCGGTATCCAGGGTGAACATCACCCCCGCAGTGCCGGTTTCCGAGCGCACCATGCGCTGAACACCAGCAGACAAGGCGACCAATTTGTGATCAAAGCCCTGATGCACCCGGTAAGCGATAGCGCGGTCGTTGAACAACGAGGCGAAAACTTCCTTGGCCGCACGGATAACGTTATCGACACCGCGGATATTGAGGAAGGTTTCCTGCTGCCCGGCAAAGGAAGCGTCTGGAAGGTCTTCTGCTGTGGCGGAAGAGCGGACCGCAACGGCAAGATTATCATTGCCCTCAGACAGTTCGGCAAAGGCCGTGCGGATGGCCGCATCGAGTGGTTCAGGAAACTCTGCTTCCATGACCCACTGGCGAATCTGTGCGCCTGTCTGGGCCAGAGCATTAACATCATCTACATCCAGTGCGTCCAGGGCGGCGTGAATACGCTCGTTCAGACCACTTTGCTCCAGAAAGTCGCGGTATGCATCTGCTGTGGTAGCGAAACCGCCCGGGACAGACACGCCGGCGTGGGCCAGGTTGCTGATCATTTCCCCAAGCGAGGCGTTTTTGCCGCCGACGCGTTCAACGTCTCCCGCACCCAGTTGTTCGAAGGACACTACGTACTCTAACAAGGTGATCTCTCCGTAATTCCATTGAATTGAGCGATACGCAAAGGGCCGACCATCTGGCCTGCATGTAACAAATGCGCCACAATGCCGCTAATGAACCTCAGGTTTCTATCGGGGTTTCTATATTGCTATACCCAATTGCTACACCCAGCCAACACAGCTTTTAAGGCCAAGCGCATGAAACGCACCGCTTTCTTTATTTCAGATGGCACTGGCATAACCGCCGAAACCCTTGGCCAGAGCCTGCTCTCTCAATTCGAGAACATCAGTTTCACCAAGTTGCTGCGTCCGTATGTGGACACCATCGAAAAAGCGCACGACATGGTACAACAAATCAATGCAGCTGCCGAGCGGGATGGCGCGCGGCCAATCATCTTCGACACGGTCGTGAATCGCGAGATCCGCGAGCAGTTGTCCCGCTCAAACGGCTACATGATCGATATATTTGCGACCTTCCTTGCCCCGCTTGAAATGGAGCTTGGCGACGGATCGTCCTACTCGGTTGGTAAATCCCATTCGATTCAGCACAACGGTCATTACAAGGACCGAATCGATGCCGTGCACTTCGCCATGGACAACGATGACGGTGCCCGGACTCAACATTATGATGAAGCCGATCTGATTGTCGTGGGCGTATCGCGTTGCGGCAAGACGCCTTCCTGCCTTTATATGGCACTCAAATATGGCATTCGTGCGGCAAACTATCCGCTGACCGAAGACGACATGGAGCGCTTGCAGCTCCCCGCTTCGTTGCGTCCTTATAAGCACAAGCTGTTTGGCCTGACCATTGATCCGGAGCGACTCTCCAGTATCCGCAATGAACGACGCCCGAATAGCCGTTACGCAAGCTTCGCGCAATGTGAATTTGAAGTACGCGAAGTTGAAAATCTGTTTCGCAAGGAAAACATCAACTACATCAATTCGACCCACTTCTCGGTCGAAGAGATCTCAGCCAAGATCCTTGTACACATGGGTATCGAGCGTCGTCTCAAATAACGCGATCAAGGCTGCATCAATGTTCCCATGACGAGGGCATATGTTGACGCAGCCAGTCCACCAGCGCTGTCACCTTCTTCGGTGCCTTACCGAAACTGTACAGCAGATTTATAGGTTGTTCCGCGGGGCTCCAGCCCTCCAGGCAGCGGACCAGACTACCCGGATGCGCACGCTCATATTTCTCCGCATACCATTCAGGAAGTATCCCGACGCCCTGCCCGCGCACCAGGCAGTCAGCCTGCAGAACCAGACTGTCTGACTTCAATCTCGACGGTGGTGGCGTGAACTGAAACGCGCCCTGGTTCGGGCTGTGCAAATGGACAGGGCCGCCTGCGCCGCACAGCACATCGACCCAAGGGCAGGTTGGAAGCTGTTCGGGATGCGTCGGCAATCCATGGGTTTTGGCAAATTCAGGACTGGCATAGAGCCCAGAGATCCATCGCCCGAGAGGTTCGTTGCGTAGTCCCGCGAAGCTGTCTCCTCCAAGCCACAGCCACAGGTCGCCTACGGTATGGTCGGATTGTTCGGGCCGCAGGCTGGTTACGGACAATTCCAGCGTAACGCCAGCGTGTGTCTCGAGAAACCCGTCAAGAACAGTGGGCAACCAGCCTCTTTCGAACGCGTTGTGCACCCGCAAAACCAGGGGACCGCTGATCTCTTCTTTAAGGTCGTCCAGCAGATCCTGGCTCTGCACGGCCAGATCAAGAAGCTGGCGGCAGTAGTTATAAAACAGTTTGCCCGCTTCGGTGGGCAACATCCGGTTCGACTGGCGAAGCAACAAACGTTGACCGACTCTCGTCTCAAGCTGGCTGATCCGGCGACTCAAGGTAGATTTGGGTAGTCCCAGACTCACCGAAACCTGGGTCAGCCCTCCTTGCTCAACCACCGCAGCAAAAACGGTCAATTCGTTAAAGTCGTGCATGACCATACTCGGAAACAGCCCCTGTTATAGATAATACGCGTCGCTGAGACCGGCCATGTAAATCTCAAAGCCGCTCCGCTGACACCGGGTAGAGGGTTCAATTTTTCAGCGAATGTGAACTCATGTCAATTAAGACTGATTATCGTTATATCGCAAATGCATAAGCGGATTCCATATCCATCATTAAGCTATTGTTTTGCCGGCAGTTTCCTAACGATTATAGCGATGTTTCGTTTTCTTCAATGGTGTATTCCATTTCTTGGACTGGAATTTCGATGCCAATGCTTCTAGAGTGCACCACTGTTTGAGAATCATTATCGTTCGCCACAGAAGCCATCGGCAAACGTCCACAGGAGTTATAAATGCTGTCGAATCCCCGCTCGCATGCACTTCCCTTCGCATTGGCCAGTTCTGTCGTAATGCTTTCCAGTAGCATCGCGATGGCCAATGAAAACGCTGTGAGGTTGTCTGATACCGTTGTTACCGCTTCAGGTTTCGAGCAGAAAATCACTGAAGCGCCGGCGAGTATCAGTGTGATCAGTAATGAAGATCTGCAGGGCAAGCGTTACGCCAATCTGGCGCAGGCTCTGGAGGATGTCGAGGGGATTGATGTGCGCCAGAGTACCGGTAAAACGGGTGGCCTGAACATAAGCATTCGAGGCCTCCCAAGCGAGTACTCCTTGATCCTGATAGACGGGCGCAGGCAAAACAGTCCTGGCGACGTCGCGCCGAACGGTTTTGGCGACACATCCACCAGTTTCATGCCGCCCATGTCTGCGATCGAACGCATCGAGGTGATTCGAGGGCCGATGTCTACCCTGTATGGCTCTGATGCCATGGGCGGGGTAATAAACATCATTACCAAGCGGGTCGCGGACGAATGGGGAACTTCAGTTAGCCTTGATCACACCTTTCAGGAAAACCGGGATTACGGCGATGCTAGCAAGACTAGTTTCTATACCAGTGGCCCGCTGATCGATGGGGTACTCGGGCTCGCGGTGCGCGGCAGTCTGTATGATCGCAGCGCGTCAGACCTGATGTTTGATAACGATTCCGAAGTAACCAAGCGCGGCGCGTCCCCGGTAGAAGGACGCAACTACAATATTGGCGGCCGGCTGAGTCTCACTCCGGTTGAAAATCATGATCTCTATCTCGACGTGGAACGTGGTCGCCAGGTTTACAACAACGACGAGTGTCAATTGGGTACCCTGGACGGCTTCGATCGAAACTGTGCGGAAGATCCCGGTTCGGCCAGTGGTTATCAGGACGAGCAGCGATTCGAGCGGGAACAGCTTGCGCTAGGTCATACGGCTCGTTTCGGATTCGGCACGCTGGATAGCAGCCTGACACGAAATGCTACCGAAACGATTGGGCGCACCATCCCCAGTGCCGAGGTAGACGGGGTGGACTACCTGATTGGTGAAGCGCATCCGACTCTGCCGCATGCCCCGATCATTGGTTCCGACCGGGAGCTAGAGAGCACCGACCTGGTATTTGATACCAAGTTGGTTGTCCCGGTCGGACTATCACACCTCACCACAGTAGGTGGGCAATATCGCGATGCAGAGATGACCGACGGCATCGCTAACGAGGATTTTGAACAGAAATCCTGGGCGTTGTTCGCCGAGAATGAGTGGCGTATCCGCGACGATCTGGCGCTAACGCTTGGGGCCCGATACGAAGACCACGAAGCCTTTGGTGGGAACGTCAGCCCGCGCGCCTACCTGGTCTGGAATACCAGTGATAACTGGACACTGAAAGGCGGTGTGAGCAAAGGCTACCGAACGCCCGATCTCAATGATCTGCATGACGGGATCAATGGGATTACCAGCCAGGGTGACACGCTCACCATTGGTAGTCCGGACCTGGAACCTGAAGAAAGCACTAATAGCGAGTTCGGCGTTTATTACGACAATCTCGCCGGCTTCAATGCCAACGCCACCATCTTCCACAATGACTTCAAGGAGAAGATCTCGGATGGCAACGCCGTATATATCAGTGGCAACCCTCTAATCCCCGAGGGCTTCTATGACCAACTGATAAATATTGGAGAGGCCACCACCCAGGGGGTTGAGTTGGCCGCGAGTTGGCAGTTCGCGCCACGCTGGCGTCTGGCCGGTAATTACACCTACAACGATAGCGAACAAAAGAGCGGTCCCGATAAAGGTGAACCTCTGACCAATACACCTGAGCATATGCTCAACGCCAGTATTCATTGGGATGCTACGCAGCGCCTTGGACTTTGGTTCAAAGGTGAATACCGCAGTGAGCGGGCGCGCTATACCCAGCGCTATGCGAACCTGGAACCTGACGACCAGGCATTGCAAAGGCAGGTCGGCGACACCGAGGCCTATGAAGTATTTCACTTGGGCGGTTCGTACCGCGCCTCCGAAAACGTGACGCTGAATGCGACAATTTACAACGTTTTCGATAAGGATTTTCTCAAGGGTAACTACTATACGGATAGCGAAGGCGATACCCAGTGGGCGTCCAGCTATGCTCACATCTCGCGAGGCATGGCGAGCGCTGGAAGCATTGAAGAAGGCCGCCGACTCTGGCTATCGGCTACGATGGAGTTCTAAAGCCAAGTAAAGAACAAACGACCGGGCCGAGTGCCCGGTTTTTTGTTGTCGGGGTTTTCCCGTCGGTTGCAGCCAAATCCCTTGCGATCGTTCTGTTGCGCTATCGCTTCTTTCCAGGTGCCGATGCTGGAAGACTCCTTTCCGGCATAGTCACGCTGGTGGCAACACACCGGAACAACACTTGATTCAGGAACGTTCGTCGGACCAGCAGTGTCAGAACTTTAACCGTCGAGTTTACGACGGATCACTTTTCTGACTGACCTAAAGGAGCGTGACGATGGATCTGGTTCGCTTGATTTGCGCAATTTTGCTTCCCCCGCTAGGCGTTTTTCTGCAAGTCGGCCTAGGCGGCGCGTTCTGGCTGAACATATTGCTGACCCTGCTCGGTTACATCCCAGGAATCATTCACGCAGTGTGGATTATTGCGCGTCGCTAGTCAGGTAATACATTGCCGCGTCGCCAGTGTTATAACTGGCGGTTCCGCGTTATAACACTGTTCGGCATGTACCCTCCCTCTGTTTAATGCTGAGGCACGATTCATCGGATAAACGGTTAATTCTTATCGTCCTTTTCGCATTGCGAGGCGCGCCGACTAACCGTACTCTTGGGCCTCTTGATAGGAGATACCCCATGACGCGATTGCTTGCTTCCCTTGTGCTGATATCCGGCTTGGCCCATGCCGGCGACCCAATGACGATAGATGTGCATAGAGATCCTAATTGCGGGTGTTGCTCGGCCTGGATTGAACATCTTGAGGGAAACGGGTTTACCGTTAACGACCACCTAGAAGACGATATGCGTAGCGTCAAACAAGAAGCTGGCGTGCCGGCTGAGCTGGCCTCATGCCACACGGCGATAATTGATGGGCGCTTTATCGAAGGGCACGTACCGGCAGCTGACATTCTGGCGCTGAGCGACAAACCCGATGTGGTGGGACTTGCCGTCCCGGGCATGCCTGTAGGCTCACCGGGCATGGAAATGGGCGACAGACAGGACGCTTACAAGGTCATCGCTGTGAACGACGAGGGTGAGCAAAAGGTTTTCAACACATACCCCTGAGTAATAAATCAGAATCAGCCCTGGGTGCGGGCTGATTCTGGACGTTCGGCAGTGCCCTCGTAGGTAGTACCCTGTTTCTCCCCGAACCAGGCGTTCAGTTTGTTACGTGCCTTGGCCTTGACTTCATCGTTGATATAAAACGATACCATTGTGATCGCGGCAGCCATAACCGCAAGGTCGTCCGTAAACCCAAGCATCGGCAGGAAATCTGGCATGGTATCAACCGGCGCAATGAAATAGGCCAGAGCACCGTACATCGCTGTTTTGGCCCATTTCGGTGTTTCAGGACGCTGAGCCGCGTAATACAGAAAAAGGGACTTCTCCACTGCTTCGCGGCCTGCGCTCAAGGCAAACCGGCTAAGCTTGCTCCAATAGCTTTTCTCACTGAATCTGCTGTGCGTCATGCTGCCATCTCCGGATGCGTTGTCGATGACGCCCTCCGCAGTGATTGATCGCTACGGAGTAGCCGCCTGTACGCAATCTGACAGCGTGGGCTGCCGCTTAGCTCCCGCTCCGTCGATAACTATCGTATTGCGTCCTGCATGTTTGGCCTGGTAAAGGCACTCGTCTGCACTGTGTAGCCAGGATTTGTAATCTGCCTGCCACAACGCCTGTGCGCCCCCGATGGAGACCGTCACCTCTCCCCCTTCAGCGTTGCGCAATTCGGCCTGGACGGTACGCAGGATATTCCTGGCAACCTGCTCAAGCCCGTCCAGGTCGACTTGTGGAGCCAGCAGTACAAACTCTTCGCCTCCAAAGCGAAACAATCGATCCGATTGACGGCAGGCGGAGTCGACGATGCTTACGAAATCCCTCAACACACGATCGCCTGCCTTATGGCCAAACGTATCATTGATCCGCTTGAAGTGGTCCAGATCCAGTACCAGCAATCCGTAGGCGGTACCATAACGAGTGTGTTCAGCGAATACCCGCACAAGCTCGGTCTCGAGGGCACGCCTGTTGCCTATGCCGGTGAGAGGATCGATGGTTGCGAGTTCGTGTAGCTGTCGCCGTTGGACCCGCCCGCGCGCAGCGAAGATCATCGCAAACACGCTGGTGATAATTGCCGTAATGGCAAAGGAAACCAGCTGGGGGAGGTCTTCAAAGGGGTGGCCTTGCCCGGCCAGGCTGTAGCCGGACAACGCGGCGAGTGCGAGCAAGGTTGCGATAGTGCTTTGCAGCGGCGGTACAACGAAAAAGTTGAAGACGATCATGACGTAAAACCAGAACAGCCCGTCCACGCCCAGATTGATGGCTACGAGCACAGCCGCAGTCGAGTAGAAGGCGGCCAGAAACTGTCCGGGTCGTAATGTATCGCCGGTACGCCAGGCGTATGCCACGGCAGTGCAGGTGCTCAGTATCAGGAAAATATCAACGGCGCCGACCAGCCAGTCAGCATGAGACAGGCGATATATCGCAAAGGGTGTTAACGCGACCAGGCCAAGGAATCCAACGGACGTAATAATCGCTAGTTGATAATCGCCCGTCAGCCGTCGCCATATCCGTTGCATGCTGTGTCATATCCTGATGAATTGTATTCGCAACCCAAGGTTGCGCCGTCTTTTTCCATGACCATAACGCCATGGGCGAGACGCATCAATATCATAATGACATCGCGTGTATTTGGACATAGCTGAAGGCGATTGCAGGACCAGTATCTGCCTTATCGCAGATCGCCCGTCCCCACCGAACAGCGAAGCCAGAGCTTACGCCGCTGCGGCTGTATCCTGGATACGCTTGACCATGGCGCGCAAACCGTTGCCGCGCGTGACACTGAGGTGCTTGAGCAGATTCAATTGCTCGAAATAGCTTTCAATATCGAAATCCCCGATCTGCTCGGCCGTCTTGCCGTTATAAGCAGCCAGGACGACGGCGAGCAGGCCTTTGACGATAAACGCATCGCTGTCGGCATCAAAGAAGAAGCGGTCCCCTTCCCTGCGGCTGACCAGCCACACCTGACTCTGACAACCACGCACAATGTTGTCGTCGGTGCGATACGCATCATCCAGTGGCGGCAATTCCTTGCCCAGATCGATGATGTACTTGTAGCGGTCCTCCCAGCTATCGAAAAAGGATAGCGTCTCGATGATGTCGTCGCTGGTGGTATCGGTGCCTAGCTGGCTCATGCAGACCTCTTAAAAGAACATACCGGTTTCGAGCTGGGCTTCTTCGCTCATCATGTCCCGGCTCCATGGCGGATCGAATACCAGATCGACCTTGACCGTTTCGACGTTGGGGACACGCTGCACGCGGTACTCTACATCGCCGACCAATACCGGCCCCATACCGCAGCCCGGCGCCGTCAGTGTCATCTCGATATCAACACGCTTGGCCTGTTGGTCAAGCTTGACCGAATACACAAGTCCAAGATTAACCAGATCAACCGGGATCTCGGGATCATAGATGGTACCCAGCGCCTCCCAGACCTGCTCTTCGCGGATCTGGTCGTCCTGCGGTTCAGGAAAGCTCAGCAGCTCCGGCTCCAGCCCCAGGTTAGCCGCATCGGTGCCATCGACCCGCACCATTTGCCCCTGATACGTAACCGTATAGTTGCCGCCCAATGCCTGCGTGATCGTCACGAAGGTATCCTTGGGGATGATCAGCGGAGTGCCATCCGGTACACGACGCGCAGGACAATCCGCCTGCGCAACTACCATGCGTCTTTCCATCTCAACTCACACTGAAGCTTTCGCCGCAACCGCACTGGTCTTTGACGTTAGGGTTAATGAACTTGATCTGCTTGTTGATACCTTCCCTGACCAGATCGATCTCCGAGCCGCTGAGGATCGGCAGGCTGTCGCGGGAAAGCAGCAGCTTAACCTCGTCGTCCAGCTGGTACTGAATATCGTCGTCGCTGCCCTGCTCTACCAGGTCAATGACATACATGAAGCCGGTACAGCCGCTCTTCTTAATGCTGACGCGGACGGCCTTGCCTTCCTGCCCCAGCAGCTGTCGACGGAAATGCTCGAGTGCCGCGGGCGTGACGGTGACGACCTGGCTACCCGGATCGAAGGATTCTACGCTCATGCGAACTCCTTATCAGACAAGGAACTGTCTGGCTTTGGCCAATGCTTCAAACAAACGGTCCACATCAGCCCTGGTGTTATAAAAGGCGAAACTGGCGCGAATGGTGCCTGGAATGCCGAACTGATCCATGATCGGCTGAGCACAGTGATTGCCGGTGCGGACAGCCACGCCTTGCTGGTCCAACAGCATCCCGACGTCCTGGGGGTGGGTGCCTTCGAGCAGAAAACTCAAGACGCTTGTCTTGGACGCTGAAGTGCCCACCAGCTGCACGCCGGGTGTTTCCCGGGCGCGTTTTTCCGCATAGGCTAGCAATGCCTGCTCATGCGCCTGCGCACCCTGGCGATCCAGCTGCTGGAGATAATCGATCGCAGCGCCAAAGCCGATTACCCCGGCGATATGTGGCGTGCCCGCTTCAAACTTGTAGGGCAGCTGGTTGTAGGTGGTTCCGGCGAAGCTGACCGTCTCGATCATTTCACCGCCGCCCTGATAGGGGGGCATGGCATCCAGCAGGTCCAGCTTGCCGTATAAAACGCCAAGCCCGGTCGGACCGAACAGCTTGTGCGCGGAAAATACATAAAAATCGCAATCCAGCGCCTGAACGTCGACATCGAAGTGACTGATTGCCTGCGCGCCATCGATCAGACACAGCGCGCCGCTGGCGTGCGCCATCCCAATGATCTGCTCGACCGGATTGATAGTGCCCAGCGCGTTGGATACGTGACCGCAAGCGACCATCTTCACCCGCTCATCGAGCATGGAAGCGAGCGCGTCCAGATCCAGCGTGCCGGTTTCATCCACCGGTATGGCCTCGACCGTGGCGCCGACTTCCAGCGCAACCATCTGCCATGGCACGATGTTCGAATGATGCTCCATCGCCGATACTAGAACGCGATCACCCTGCTTCAGGTTGGTCCGGCCCCAGCTGGAGGCAACCAGATTGATGCCTTCGGATGTGCCACGCGTCCAGATAATCTGCCGTGCTTCAGCCGCGTTGATATACGCGGCGACTTTCACACGGGCGGCCTCGAACTTTTCTGTCGCCCGATCCGCCAGCTTGTGCGCACCGCGATGCACGTTACTGTTGTCTGTGCGGTAGTAATCCACAATCGCCTGAATCACCGCTTCCGGCTTTTGCGTGGTAGCGGCGTTATCCAGATAGACCAACGGATGACCATTGACCTCCTGATTCAGAATCGGAAAGTCCTGACGCACTTTGTCCGCATCAAACGCAGGCGCTGTGGTGATGCTCAAATCATTCATAATCCAGCTGCCCCAGCAGTTCACTCCCCTGCCCGAACAGCGTGGTCAGGCGCGGGCGCAGGTAATCCTGAATGGCTTGCTCCGGCACCTGCGTCAGCAATTCGTTGATGAAACCGAAACTGAGCATGCTGATCGCTTCGGCGCGCTCGACGCCGCGACTTTGCAGGTAGAACAGCGACGTTTCATTCAGCTGACTGATGGTCGCGCCGTGGGCACAACGTACGTCATCAGCGTAAATCTCAAGCTCGGGCTTGGTGTAGATTTCCGCGGTTGGCGAGGTCAGCAAATTCTTGTTGCTGAGTTCGGCCAGCGTCTTCTGCGCCTGCGGGTGAATATGAATGCGCCCGTTGAATACGGCCTTGGCCGAGTCACCGATAATGCCGCGGAATACCTCGTTTGTGGTGCAATGCGGCACGCAATGCTCGACGTTGGTGTGGTAATCGATCAGCTGCCTGTTGCGCGGCAGGTAGACACCGTGCAGTTCGAGATGAGCACCCTCGCCCCGGTGATTGACCTGATAATCGATGCGCTTCAGCCGGCTACCCTGAGCCAGGGTGAAACCATGGAAACGAGCGTCGCGGTGCAGGTTTACATGGACGCCACCGACATGCAGCAGGTCTTCCTGTTCGAGGTTGATGCGGTAATGCTGCACCTGGGCGTTCTGGCCCACGATAACCTCGGTCAGGCTGTTTACGAATCCGTTTTGCTTGCTGTCCGCCGAAACGTAGTGCTCGATGAGCTCGGCCCGGCTGCCCTCTTCCAGTAGCATGAGTACGCGCTGGTTACTGACCGCAGGCTCAGCCTCAGGGGTAGACACGTTCAGGACGTAGATGGGCTTGCCCAGCGATTGATTGCGCGGCACCTGAACCAGAATGCCATCGGCTGCCCAGGCGTTGCTCAAAGCGGCGAACAGGTGACGCTCGGCATCGACTACGGTACCAAGCTTTTGCTCGATTACCTGGCGCTGCGCATCATCTGCATCGGCAAAGCGGACGACCTCCGCCGGCAGATCACTTGAGAGCTCGGCCATGAACTGGCCATTGACGAACACCAGTCGCGTTGCATCGATATCGATCTGCTCGATGTCCTGCTGCCAGGCAGCGCCAGTGGCCGCAGCCCAACGTGACGGCATGTCACTCTGCAGCGGCTGCAGCGGCGTGTTCTTCCAGAGCTCGGTCTTGCGGGTCGGCCACTTGGCTGAGGACCAGCTCAGTGCGCCGCGCTCGCGCAGGCTCTGCAACCAGTCGGGGCTACGTTGAGCCTCCGCCAGTCGCAATGCGACATTCTGAAAATCGCTCATCAGGCCACCTCACCTTCCAGCCAGCCATAGCCCTTGGCTTCGAGTTCGAGCGCCAGGCTCTTGTCACCGGATTTGACGATTTTGCCACCCGCCAGTACGTGAACGTAATCCGGTACGATGTAATCCAGCAAACGCTGATAGTGCGTCACGACAATGAAGCTGCGCTTGCCGTCGCGCATGCTGTTTACGCCATCGGCGACCACCTGCAGAGCATCGATATCCAGACCGGAGTCGGTTTCGTCGAGAATGCACAGGTCCGGCTCAAGCAGCATCATCTGCATGATCTCGTTGCGCTTCTTCTCACCGCCGGAAAAACCTTCGTTTACGCCACGCTTGAGGAAATTGGCCTCAAGGTCGACGCGCTTGCTGGTTTCGCGGGCGAGCTTCATGAAATCGACCGAGCTCAGGGGCTCCAGGCCTGCGTGCTTGCGCTTGGCATCTACCGAGGCTTTCAGAAACTCCATGTTGCTCACGCCGGGAATCTCTACGGGGTATTGGAATGCCAGAAACAGACCTTCACGCGCCCGTTCCTCGGTATCCATATCCAGCAAATCATGCCCCTTGAAGGTGATACTGCCCGCAGTGGCTTCGTAGCCGGGACGGCCGGAGAGAATGTTGCCGAGGGTGCTCTTGCCCGAGCCATTCGGCCCCATGATGGCGTGAACTTCGCCCGGCTTGATCTCGATATCCAATCCTTTCAGGATATCATTCTCTTCAACTTTAGCGTGCAACCCTTTGACTGATAACATATTTTGGCCTGATAACTTGTGAATTAGTATGGCGCGTAGAGCGTCCGGCTTGATCGGGTTAACCCACCGACCCTTCGAGACTGACCTCAAGCAATTTGCCCGCTTCCACAGCAAACTCCATCGGCAACTCCTTGAACACTTCACGGCAGAAACCGTTAACGATCATCGATATGGCTTTCTCCGCATCGAGTCCGCGCTGCTGACACAGGAACATCTGGTCATCGCTGACCTTGGAGGTAGTTGCTTCGTGCTCCACCACTGCCGACGGGTTCTTGCTCTCGATATAGGGGAAGGTATGCGCACCGCAGCGGTCACCGATCAGCAGCGAGTCACACTGGGTGAAGTTCCGCGCACCCTCGGCGCCGGGATTCATGCGAACCAGACCGCGATAGGCGCTGTTACTGCGGCCAGCGGAAATCCCCTTGGCGATGATTGTCGAGCGGGTGTTCTTGCCCAGGTGAATCATCTTGGTGCCGGTATCGGCCTGTTGGAAGTTGTTGGTCAGCGCTACCGAATAGAACTCACCGACACTGTTGTCACCCTTGAGGATGCAGCTGGGATACTTCCAGGTGATAGCCGAACCGGTCTCGACCTGAGTCCAGGAAATCTTGGCGTTGGCATGACACAGGCCACGCTTGGTCACGAAGTTATAGATGCCGCCCTTGCCTTCCGAGTCACCGGGATACCAGTTCTGAACGGTCGAGTATTTGATCGTCGCACCGTCCAGCGCGACCAGTTCAACCACCGCAGCGTGCAGCTGGTTTTCGTCGCGCATGGGCGCGGTGCAGCCTTCCAGATAGCTGACGTGTGAACCTTCATCAGCAATGATCAAGGTGCGCTCGAATTGCCCGGTGTTCATTTCATTAATGCGGAAGTAGGTCGACAGCTCCATCGGGCAACGAACGCCCTTGGGGATATAGACAAACGAGCCGTCAGAGAACACAGCGGAATTCAGCGCAGCGTAGTAGTTATCCTTCTGCGGAACCACGCTGCCGAGATATTTCTGGACCAGCTCCGGGCAGCGGTGCACGGCTTCGCTGATCGGGCAGAAGATGACGCCCGCTTCTTCCAGCTTGGCGCGGAAAGTCGTTACAACCGAGACCGAGTCAAATACCGCGTCCACCGCAACGCCAGCAAGCATCTCCTGCTCATGCAGCGGAATACCCAGCTTTTCGTAGGTAGCGATCAGTTCGGGGTCGACTTCGTCCAGGCTCTTGGGCTTATCGGCCATGCTTTTGGGCGAAGAGAAATAGGAAACGGACTGAAAATCGATCTCCGGATAATGCACATGGGCCCAGGTCGGCTCTTCCATTTCCTGCCAGGCACGAAATGCCTTCAGACGCCACTCCAGCAACCACTCAGGCTCTTCTTTCTTGGCGGAAATGAACCGCACAACCTCTTCGTTGAGGCCGGGCGGCAAAGTGTCGGACTCGATGGCAGAGTGAAACCCGGCCGCGTAGTCCTTCTTGATCAGGTTTTCGACTTGCTGAGACACGGTATCACCTCAATTCCGCAGCAATTGCCGTGTGACAAGTTGCTGCCAATTCGTTTCAGGCTTCACAACGCCATGAGACGCTGCACTCTTCGATCGGCTCTCGGGCCGCTAGATAATGCGTTCCAGAACTGGCTCGATAGCGCTTGAGCAGCCCCGGTCCTGCCGCGAACGCACCCGTTGAATGTCTTCACGGGAAACCAGTTCGGCCAGGGTTATATCATTCAGAAAATTACGTAGACGGTTACTGAGGTCAGTCCAGAGATGGTGCGTCAGACAGATCTCACCGTCCTGACAGTCGCCTTTTCCCAGACAACGCGTGGCGTCCATGGAGTCATTAACTGCCTCGACAATCTGTGCCACGCTGATTGCATCGGGTCCGCCTGCAAGACGATATCCGCCACCCGGGCCGCGAACACTTTCAACCAGTCGACTGCGCCGCAGCTTGGCAAACAACTGTTCCAGATATGAAATTGAAACGCCCTGGCGCATCGAGATATCGGCCAGCGTTATTGGTCCCTGATCCGCATGCAAGGCCAGGTCGAGCATGGCTGTTACTGCATAGCGGCCTTTGGTTGTCAGACGCATTCTTGCTCCTGGGAGGAGGCCCCAATCCGGTTCAACGTTGGCAAAACTATGCAATATCCAAGTGTTTTAGTCAAGTATTACGCCGGGGGCCGCGAGCCAGAGAGGCCGAGTAGTATAAAGCCATCACGCTACGCGTGAAACTCAACACATTGGCGGGGATAACCAACAGTGATCTAGCGTAAAAGCGGTGATACAAAAGTGCGGACAGTGCTATCGTTGGACTATTCTTCGCCACCAACTCAAGGAGCCGGCATTTCATGAGCCATCACAAGCAGTTCTATATCAATGGTCAGTGGGTAGAACCACAGGGCACCGGTAGCGCCGATGTCATCAACCCCGCCACCGAAGAAGTCGTAGCGACTATCGCCCTGGGTAACCACGAAGATGTCGATCTGGCTGTCGCCGCAGCGCGCAAAGCTTTCGAGAGCTATTCCCAGACCAGCCGTGAAGAACGCATAGCCCTGCTGGAGCGGGTTATCGCTGTTTTCCACAAACGCATGCCTGAGGTCGCCGAAGCCATCTCCATGGAAATGGGCGCGCCTGCCAAGCTGTCCAAGCAGGCTCAGGCGCCGTCAGGTCTCGGCCATTTTGCCACCGCGCTGGAAGTGCTGAAGGACTTCGAGTTTGAAGAAGAGATCGGCACCACCCTGGTCGTTAAAGAGCCGATCGGCGTTTGCGGCCTGATCACGCCCTGGAACTGGCCAATGAACCAGCTGACCTGCAAGATCGGTCCTGCGCTGGCGACCGGCTGCACGATGGTACTCAAACCCTCTGAAGTCGCTCCGCTGTCTGCATTGCTACTGGCTGAAATTCTGGATGAAGCAGGCGTGCCACCGGGCGTGTTCAACCTGATCAATGGCGACGGTCCCACCGTCGGTGCCGCCATGTCCGCACATTGGGGCATCGACATGATGTCCTTCACCGGTTCTACCGGTGCCGGACGTCAGGTCATGAAAAGCGGCGCAGACACCATCAAGCGCGTTGCGCTTGAGCTGGGCGGCAAGTCAGCAAACATTCTGCTGGACGATGTCAACTTCGAGAAAATGGTTGCCCATGGTGTCATGTCGTGCATGAACAACAGCGGCCAGTCCTGTAACGCGCCTACCCGCATGCTGGTACCTAACAGCCGCATGGATGAGGTCAGTGCTATCGCTCAAGCCGTGGCCGCCAAGGTCAAGCCGGGCGATCCCAAGGCTGAGGACACTGTCATCGGGCCGGTTGCTTCCGAAGCGCAGTGGAGCAAGATCCAGGGTCTGATCGCTGCGGGTATCGAGGAAGGCGCCAAGCTCGTTGTAGGCGGCACAGGCCGGCCTGATGGCCTGGAGAAGGGCTATTACGTCAAGCCGACGATTTTCAGCCACGTCACCAATGACATGAAAATCGCCCGCGAGGAAATCTTCGGTCCGGTACTGACCATCATTGGTTATGAAGACGAGGAAGAAGCGGTACGTATCGCCAACGACACCTCCTACGGCCTGTCCGGGTATGTATCAGCTGGCGATCCGGAACGCGCCCGTAAAGTTGCCCGTCAGATTCGTACCGGCATGGTCCACCTCAATGGTGCTCCGCTGGACAACAAGGCACCTTTCGGCGGCTTCAAGGAATCGGGTAATGGTCGCGAATGGGGGCATTACGGTTTCGAGGACTTCCTCGAGGTCAAGTCGATCTTTGGTTACAACGCCAAAGCAAAGTAAGTCTGACGAAGGTCGAGTTCCAGCTCGGCCGGCAGTTCGGTACGCAACATAGGCCGGGGTAACCCCCGGTCGAACCGGATCCGCAACGAATCGCAGATCCAAGAAAAACCGCAGCCACAGGCTGCGGTTTTTTGTTTGCCTGGCTCACCCCAGCGACTTCACCGCATCAATCATCTGCACCATGACCTTCTGCGCGTCGCCATAGACCATCGAGGTGTTGTCAGCGTAGAACAGCTCGTTCTCGACGCCCGAATAGCCTTTGCCCTGCCCGCGCTTGACCACATAGGCCTGGCGCGCCATATCCACGTTGAGAATCGGCATGCCGTAGATCGGGCTCGACTTGCGTGTGCGCGCAGCCGGATTAACCACGTCGTTGGCGCCGAGAACGATGGCCACGTCCGCTTGCTGAAACGCTTCGTTGATGTCTTCCAGGTCGTAAATGATGTCGTAGGGCACGCCGGCCTCAGCCAGGAGCACGTTCATGTGACCGGGCATGCGCCCCGCCACCGGATGGATCGCGAATGCCACGTCAACGCCCTGCTTCTGCAACAGCTTCACGAACTCATAGAGCTTGTGTTGCGCCTGCGCGACAGCCAGACCATAGCCTGGCACGATAATCACCTTGTTCGCGTAATACATGGCGATAGCCGCATCGGAGGCATCCGCAGGCTTCATAGAGCCCTCAATATCACCGGCGTCACTATCATCCTCCCCGCCGAACTGGCTGAAGATCACATTGGATACCGGGCGGTTCATCGCCTTGGCCATCATCAATGTCAGCAGCGTGCCGGCGGAGCCCACTACAGTACCTGCGATGATCATCGCCGGGTTCTGCAGCACAAAGCCCTCAAACGCAACCGCAAGGCCGGTAAAAGCGTTGTACAGGGAAATCACCACGGGCATATCGGCGCCGCCGATCGGCGTGGTCAGCATCACACCCAGCGCCAGAGACGCGAGAAAGAACACCGAGATCAACAGCATCGAAACGCCACCGCCGATTCCGGAGCCGATAACTGCCGCGCCAATACCGAGCGTGACAAAAAACAGCACGGCGTTGATCAGCTGCTGCGCCGGCAGCCGTATAGTCCCGTTCATGCGGCCGTCGAGCTTGGCCCAGGCAATCAGCGAGCCGGACAGCGCCACTGAACCTATCAGCCCGCCGAGTACTGCCAGTACCGACACCACCACGCCATGGGCCTGGGCGTTACCGGAATACAACTCCATCGCTGCAATGGCTGCAGCGGCCCCGCCACCCATACCGTTGTACAGCGCCACCATTTGCGGCATGTCGGTCATCGCGACCTTCTTGCCGCTGTACCAGGCCCAGCCCAGGCCCAGCCCCAGCGCAATCACCACCAGAGTCAAGTTCATGCCGAGATGCGGCTGTGCCCGCTCGCTGACATCCAGCCCGTAAAGGAACGCGGCCAGCACAGCCAGCACCATGCCGACACCGGCAATGAGGATGCCGGAACGTGCGGTCACCGGACTCGCCATCCGCTTCAGCCCGTAAATGAACAGCAGTGCCGTTATGAAGTAAACGGATTCGATAATCATCTCAGTCATTCTTGTTGTTCCTTGTCCGAGGCGTCTTTCTGGCGTTTATCGCTGGGCTTGAACATTTCCAGCATGCGCTCTGTCACCACGTAACCGCCGGCCGCGTTACCCGCTCCCAACAACACACCGAAAAAACCGATTACCTGCTCCAGCGGCGTCGCTGCGTTCAACAGTGCCCACATCGCACCGACCACCACAATGCCGTGTACGAAGTTGGAACCGGACATCAATGGCGTGTGCAGGATTGCCGGAACGCGCCCGATGATTTCGTACCCGGTGAAGGCTGCAAGCATGAAGATATACAGGGCGACAAAGCCGGTAATCGTAGTTGTTGCGTCCATGGTTATTCCTCTTCGATCTCGACGGCCCGGCGGGCGGCCTCGTTGCGGATTTCGCCGGCGTGGGTCAGTACTGCCCCGGCCAGGATCTCGTCTTCCCAGTCAATCTGCAGCTCTCCATCCTTGACCATCAGGCCAACCAGCTGCTGCAGGTTGCGGGCGTACAACTCGGATGCATGCTCAGCCAGACGACTGGGGACATTCATGGGCGCGACAATAGTGACCGGGCCAACCTCGACCGTTTCTCCGGGAACGGTAAGCGGCGTATTGCCGCCACCCTCGGCGGCCAGGTCGATAATGACCGAACCAGGCTTCATGCCCATGATCTGCGCTTCACTGATAATTTTAGGGCTCGGACGGCCAGGGATGGCTGCCGTGGTGATCACCGCATCGGCCTGCTGGATGTGTCGGGTGACGACCTTTTCCACCTGGTTTTTTTCGTCGTCGGTCAGTTCGCGGGCATACCCGCCCTGCCCGCTGGCGGAGACTCCAGTATCAACAAACTTGCCGCCCACCGATTCAACCTGCTCTTTGACTTCCGAGCGCACATCGTAGCCTTCGATCATGGCACCCAGGCGCTTGGCCGTCGCCAGCGCTTGCAAGCCCGCTACGCCGGCACCCATCACCAACACCTTGGCCGGCCGTAGCGAGCCAACGGCTGTGGTCATCATCGGCAGGATACGGTTCAGGTTGGTAGCGGCCATCAGGCCGGCTGCGTAGCCGGACAATGCCGCCTGGGAGGACAAGGCATCCATCGCCTGTGCGCGGGTGATACGTGGGACCAGTTCCATGGCGAAACAGGTGATTTGCCGGTCACGCAGCGCTCTGACAATCTCCGGTTCGCGGTGCGCATAGACGAAGCAGCACAACACCGTACCCGGCTCCATCTGCTCAATGTCCGCAAGCTCGGGAGGCTGAACCCTGAATACCAGATCGGCGGCCACAGGGGCGCCAACTATCTGGACGCCCTCTCCTGCATAGAGGGCGTCCGGGACCCGCGCAGCCAGGCCAGCGCCTGATTGCAGTGAGATGTCGATGCCCAGCTTCGATAGCTTGCTGGCTACCGACGGCACCAGGGCAACGCGCTTTTCGTTCGCGCGCCGTTCCACTGGAACAAACAGACTGACCGGCATGGGGTTTCCTTTTATGTTGTTCGTCTTGTTCAGAATGAAAGCCGGCGAAGAGCATACCTCAACCCCTGGCCGTTTTCGTAACGGATTCGATGCGCAAAAATGCACGGCGCACCTGCATTTTTCGCGAGCGGGGCGGTAGCGATAAATGACCCGCGAGGCGGTGTGGCAAAACCATAAAATCTGAAAGTTTGAGATTAGCCTGTCAGCAGCACAAGCCAGATCGGCAGGGTTACAGCAGCCAGAAGCGTCGAGAGAAATATCACCGAACTGATGATGCGGCTGTCGTCCTCTGCCATGGCGAAGGCCAGCACGTTCACGCCCGTCGGACAGGCTGCCATCAGTATCAGTACCGTCCGCGCATCGGCGCTGAGCCCTGGAATCAGGAGCCCGACAGCCAGCACGAGTGCAGGAAACAGCACCAGTTTCGCCAGGGTCAGGCCGCACATGACGCGACTGAGATGCAAGCGGTAATGCGACAGGCTCAGCCCCAGCACCAACAATGCACAGGGCAGCGCAGCGGCAGCCAGCCACTCCACCATACGCCAGAGCGGTGCGGGCACGGCCACCCCGGAAAGATTGAGCGCCGCGCCTAGCAACAGGCCGATGATCAGCGGATTTGCGAGACTCTTGAACAGCCCCCGCTTATCTATCCCGCCACGTCCCCCGCTGCGCCACAGACTGTTGTAGAGACTTTGCAGCGTGAAGAGCACAAGGCTGTGGAAGATCAGAATGGCAAACAGATACACCAGTTTATCCGGCCCGAGCAGGATGCTTATCAGGGGCACACCCACCAGCACATTATTTGAATAACTGGCAGCCAGGCCCATAGAGCTCGGTTGCCCGGAGCGCCGGTGGACCAACCAGTTGACTGCGCAGAACAGACCTACGGCGGGTAGAAAATAAACCAGCAAAAGCAGCGGCGACAGCCCCTCGGTCAGGTCGGCGCGGGCCAGACCCGAGAACAGCAGAACCGGCATGAACATCCGGAAAGTGATGGCCGCCAGCGCCGCGCCCGCCTCAGCCGGTAACCAGTGGCGCTTGCCAAGCACATACCCCAGCAGGATTAGCCCGAAGATCGGAACAAGGGCGTTGATGACTACCACTCTATGGCTTCACCTTAGCGAACCAGCGCGGAAGCAAACGCGGGCGCGTATTGATCAAGCAGATCGCTGTTGTCGTGCTGCCAGGGATGAAAGTCGCTTTGATAATAGTCCTGGTACACACCCACAAGCTTGCGGAAAAAACCGTTGCGCCCCCATAGCCAGCGCATGCCACGACACATCATGGGCAGATCGGTCAGTTTGCCATCCTTGCGCAGCATGTGCCACATGCCCCGCGTCACATCCTTGAGAAAGAAAAAGGTCGCCTGACGCATCGCCCGTCGCAGTATTTTACGGTCCCCGCACACTTGCATGTAGACATCAAAGGCAACGGCTTTGTGCTCTGTTTCTTCCAGCGCGTGCCACCGCCACAAGCTCTGCATTGGCTCAACTGCGCCGTCAATCCAATGGGGCTCACGCAGTAGCAAATCCGCCATGATCGCGGTGAAGTGCTCCATCGCCACGGTGCCTGCCAGCTGCCGCTCAGCTGAAAAATTCTTCTGAACGAAGCGAATGCGTTTCTTGACCGTGCTTTCCAATGCATCGATGTCATAACCCAGGTCACGTAAGCGCTGGTTATATTCGATATGTTCACGGCTATGATGGCCTTCCTGGCCTATGAATCCACGGATCTGCTGCTGCAGATCCGTGTCGATGATCCGCTCGCGGAACAACCGGACCGAGTCAATGAAGTAACGTTCGCCATCCGGAAACAGCACGGACATGGCGTTGAAAAAATGCGTTTTGAAGGGATCATTACTGTGCCAGTGGCGCGGTAACGGATCAGGTAAAGCCAGCTCCGGACGCCTCGGTAGTATCTGCAAGGCTGGCGGCGTTCTTGTTTTGATATTCATGCGCGATCTCCATGTCTAAATGCAAACCTGCACTGCATATTACTCCGTCTGGCCGCCAGGCATAGATGTCTCGATGGATGCCAGGGTCTGTTGCTGTTTCATCGCGAGCCGCGTTGCTTGTCAAATGACGCCAGGTCGGACGGCGTTCCGCAACCCGCGGGACGCAGGTAGTGGTCGATGCTGGCGTATTGAAGCGTAGCGACTAGAGTTACAACTGTTTTTCATTCCAGATGGATGTGCCATGACCGCTATCATCGATTTTCTCAATAATATCTTTTGGGGCTACGTGCTTATCTACGGCCTGTTGGCGGTGGGGTTGTTCTTCACCATCCGCCTCGGGTTCCTGCAATTCCTGCATTTTGGCGAGATGGTAAGAGCGATAAAGGGCTCCAGGCAAAGCGATGCGTCTGGGATATCGCCCTTTCAGGCGCTCTGTACCAGCCTTGCCTCACGGGTCGGCACGGGGAACCTGGCTGGCGTAGCCGTGGCTCTTTACCTGGGCGGCGCCGGCGCGATCTTCTGGATGTGGATGGTCGCGCTGGTTGGCATGGCGACCGGGTATGCCGAGAGCACGCTGGCACAGCTGTACAAGGTGCGGGACGGAAAAGGCCAATACCGCGGTGGCCCGGCGTTTTATATCTCGAAAGGTTTGAAAGCACCCTGGGCGGGCGCGATTTTCTCCATCGCTCTGATCATCTCCTTCGGGCTGGTATTCAACGCAGTGCAGGCCAACTCCATTGCCGATGCTATGGAAGGTGCCTTCGGCATTCCAAAGATCTGGTCTGGTCTCGCATTGGCGGTGCTGGCCGGCATGGTGATTTTCGGTGGGCTGCGCACCATCGCCCGGTTCGCCGAACTGGTGGTGCCCTTCATGGCCGGCGCCTATGTGCTGATGGCGCTTGTAGTACTGGTGATGAACTTCTCCGAAGTACCCGGCGTGCTGATGACCATTATCCGCAGCGCGTTTGGCCTGGAAGAGGCTGCCGGCGGCGTTGCAGGCTCGGTAACAGCTGCGATGCTCAACGGTATCAAGCGTGGGTTGTTTTCAAACGAGGCTGGCATGGGCTCAGCCCCCAACGTTGCAGCCACCGCCACGCCCGCCCCGCACCACCCTTCGTCCCAGGGGTTGGTACAGGCAATGGGGGTGTTCATCGACACCATAGTGATCTGTACTGCCACGGCCGTCATGATTCTGCTTTCGGGTGTGATGGAGCCAGGCTCGGGAATCACCGGTACGCAGTTGACGCAGCAGGCGCTGGAATCGCACATCGGCGTCGCTGGCAGTTATTTCATCGCCATAGCCATTCTGTTCTTCGCCTTTACTTCGATTGTCGCCAATTACTCCTATGCCGAGAACGCGATGATCTACCTTGGCGTCGGGAACACGCTGGGCATGACCCTGTTACGGATGGCGACGCTGAGCATGGTGGTATGGGGCGCGTACGAAGCTGTCACGACGGTGTTCAACGCCGCTGATGCGTCGATGGGCCTCATGGCGACTATCAATCTGGTTGCGATTGTTCTGCTCTCGGGCACTGTTGCCAAATTGACCAAGGATTATCTGGCGCAGCGCAAGGAAGGGGTGGTGCCGACGTTCAAGGCTTCGGATTACCCCGAACTGAAGGAGAAAATCAACAATAATATCTGGCGTTGAGCGAGGGGGCAGGTGCTGCGGGATGAGCGCCGCACCTGCTCCTGTATTACGAACCAGGCTTACCCGCGCAAGCGCCAGGTGGTCCCGCCCTTCCCGTCCTCAAGCACTACACCCATGTCGGTGAGCTGATCGCGGATACGATCCGATTCCGCCCAGTTCTTGTCTGCCCGGGCCTGCAATCGCGCATCGATCAAGGCTTGTACCTCCGCCGCATCAACCTGACCGGACGCGCCGGCCTGCAGGAATTCATCCGCATCCAATTGCAACACACCAAGCGTCGAGGCCAGCTCCCGAACCTTGGCAGCCAGCGCGGCGGCAGCGTGCTGATCGCTATCCTTCAGACGATTGACCTCGCGCACCATGTCAAACAGCACCGCACAGGCTTCGGGTGCATTGAAGTCATCGTCCATAGCCGCCGCGAAACGTTCGGCATAGCCGACAGCGTCCGTTGGTGCAGCATCAGGCAGCCCCTTGAGCGCACGATAGAAGCGCTCAAGCGCTCCCTTGGCTTCCTTCAGATTGTCTTCCGAATAGTTGATCGCGCTGCGGTAGTGACTGGATACCAACAAATAACGCACCACTTCCGGGTGATACTTCTCCAGCACTTCGCGAATGGTGAAGAAGTTGCCCAATGACTTGGACATCTTCTCGCCGTCCACGCGCACCGCACCGGCGTGCATCCAGGTGGCCGCGTAAGGCTTGCCGGTAGCGGCCTCGCTCTGCGCGATCTCGTTTTCGTGGTGGGGAAACACCAGATCCGGCCCGCCACCATGGATATCGAAGCTTTCGCCAAGACAACAGGTGGACATGACCGAGCACTCGATATGCCAGCCAGGCCGGCCGTCGCCCCAGGGCGAAGTCCAGCTGGGCTCACCCGGTTTGGCCGCTTTCCATAAGACGAAATCCAGCGGATCTTCCTTGGCCTCATCCACTTCGATGCGTGCGCCGATCTTCAGATCTTCTATGCGTCGACGTGACAGCTTGCCGTAGCCTTCGAACTTGCCGACCCGGTAATACACATCGCCATTACCCGGCGCATAGGCGTAGCCTTTGTCTATCAGGGTCTGGATCATCTCGTGCATGCCGGCAATGTGATCGCTGGCTCGGGGTTCCTGATCCGGACGCAGCACATTCAGACGCGTTTCGTCTTCGTGCATGGCCGCGATCATGCGCTCGGTCAGCACCTGGAAGCTTTCACCGTTCTCGTTGGCGCGGCGAATTATCTTGTCGTCGATATCAGTAATGTTGCGCACGTAAGTCAGGTCATACCCGCGATAGCGTAACCAGCGGGAAATGACGTCAAAGGCGACCATCACCCGGGCGTGGCCGATATGACAGTAGTCATAAACCGTCATGCCACAGACGTACATCCGCACCTGATTTCCTTCGAGTGGTTTGAAGGCTTCCTTGGTCTTGCTCAGGGTGTTGTAGAGAGTCAGCGGCATGCTCTTATTGCCCCCAGGAATCGCGCAGCGTAACGGTACGGTTGAATACAGGCTTGTCCGCAGTCGAATCCACGCTATCCAGACAGAAATACCCCTCACGCTCGAACTGGAAACGGTCCTCGGGGGTCGCGTCCGCAAGCGACGGCTCGGCGCGGCAACCCTGCAGCGTGATCAGTGAGTCCGGGTTGATGTTTTCCAGGAAGCCGACGCCCTCCTCGCCCTTGTCCGGGTTCGCTGTTTTGAACAGACGGTCATACAGACGCACTTCGCATTCAATGCTTTCTGCAGCTGGAACCCAATGAATGACGCCCTTGACCTTGCGGCCCTCGGGGTTCTTGCC
The DNA here is from genome assembly GCF_012844345.1 of Pseudomonas sp. gcc21. Lineage (NCBI taxonomy): Bacteria > Pseudomonadati > Pseudomonadota > Gammaproteobacteria > Pseudomonadales > Pseudomonadaceae > Pseudomonas > Pseudomonas sp. gcc21. The sequence goes on from NZ_CP051625.1 coordinate 1,099,517, forward strand.
CAGCGTGCCCGGATCGTAGGAACACAGCAGCTCTACGATATTCCCTTCGTCATCAGTAACAGCCTCGTCGGCACGAATCACGTAGCTACCGCGCAACCGGACCTCACCACCGGGTACCAGGCGCTTGTAGCCCTTCGGTGGATCGACCATGTAATCATCCTGATCGATATAGATCTCGCGGCTGAACGGCAAGGTACGCGCGCCGATATCCTGCTTCGGATGACGCGGCAGTGATAGCTGCTCGACCTGGCCCTGAGGATAGTTGGTGATGGTTACTTTCAGCGGACGCAGTACGCACATGGCACGCGGCGCATGGGCATCCAGGTCGTCGCGGATACAGAACTCCAGCACGCCCATATCGACCACCCCATCGGAGCGGGTAACGCCGATGCGCTCGCAGAACTCACGAATCGATGCTGGCGTGTAACCGCGGCGGCGAAAGGCGCTGAGGGTGGACATGCGTGGATCATCCCAGCCCTGTACATGGCCTTCGTCAACCAGCTGCTTAAGCTTGCGCTTGCTGGTAACTGTGTAATTCAGGTTAAGCCGGGCAAATTCGTACTGCCGTGGCTTGGCCGGGACTGGCAGGTTATCCAGGAACCATTCATAAAGAGGACGGTGATCTTCGAACTCCAGCGTGCAGATCGAGTGGGTAATACCCTCGATGGCATCCGACTGGCCGTGGGTAAAGTCATAGCTCGGATAGACGCACCACTTGTCACCGGTCTGATGATGGTGAGCGTGGCGAATGCGGTAGAGAATCGGGTCGCGCATGTTCATGTTCGGCGACGCCATATCGATCTTGGCCCGTAGCGCTTTGCTGCCATCGGGAAACTCGCCGGCAGTCATGCGCGCGAACAGATCGAGGTTCTCCTCAACGCTGCGATCGCGGAACGGGCTGTTTTTTCCGGGCTCGGTCAGGTTGCCGCGGTACTCGCGCGCCTGTTCTGGCGTTAAATCGCAGACGTAGGCCTTGCCTGCCTTGATCAGCTCGATAGCCCAGGCGTGCAGTTGATCGAAATAGTCCGAGGCGTAACGGATGTCACCGGCCCACTTGAAACCCAGCCATTCAACATCACGCTTAATCGCGTCAATATACGCCTGCTCTTCCTTTGCCGGATTGGTGTCGTCGAAGCGCATATTGCACTGACCGCCGAATTCTTCCGCCAGCCCGAAGTTCAGGCAGATCGATTTGGCGTGTCCGATATGCAGGTAACCGTTGGGCTCCGGCGGAAAACGCGTAACGATGTTTTGGTGCTTACCACTTTCAAGGTCGGCCTTGACGATCTGCCGCAGGAAATGTGCTGGGGTAGTGGATTCCGGTTTGTTCATAGGGATTCGCAGGACTCGGTTACAGGCGACGCCCGTGGGCATCGCGGATTTTGGCTAGGCCGTGTCGGCCAAAACGCTTATCATACCGGAAAGTCACAGACGCCTGAATCAAAGGAGCTTCTGAAGAACGCAGCCGTTATTCAGAAGCTTGCAGGCAGCTCTGTCTCACAGGATTTTTAGTCTCAACTCGCTCCGAGGATTGCCTTGATGGTCAAATTGCATACGAATTTTGGTGTTATCACCCTGGAACTCTTCGCTGACAAGGCGCCGGAAACGGTGGAGAACTTCAAGCAATATGTCCGCGGCGGCCATTATGACAACACTATCTTTCATCGCGTCATCCCCAACTTCATGATCCAGGGCGGCGGATTCGAGCCTGGCATGAAGCAGAAAGAAACCCGTGATCCGATCAAGAACGAAGCCAATAACGGCGTCAGCAACAAGGTAGGCACGGTAGCCATGGCCCGCACCATGGAGCCCCATTCCGCAAGCGCCCAGTTCTTCATTAACGTCAACGACAATGATTTCCTCAACCACAGTGCTCCGACGGTCCAGGGCTGGGGTTACGCCGTGTTCGGCCAGGTGACGGAAGGCATGGACGTCGTAGAGAAGATCAAGTCTGTGTCCACCACCATGCGTGCCGGCCACCAGGATGTGCCTGCCGATGACGTGATCATTGAGCGTGCCGAGCTGGTCGAGTAACGCGACAGAATGCGTTCGCTGTTTATTTCAGACCTGCATTTGCAAGCCGAACGCCCGGATATCACCCGGGCGTTTTTGCATTGCCTCGAGCAGCGTGCCAGCCAGGTTGATGCGCTCTATATTCTCGGTGATTTTTTCGAAGTATGGCTCGGCGATGATGATCCTAATCCCCTCGCCCGCGAGGTGGCTGCCGCCCTGGCCACGGTTGCTGCCAGAGGCGTGAAGATTTATCTCATGCACGGCAATCGGGATTTTCTGCTGGGCAAACGGTTCTGTCAGGAAGCGCATTGCACCTTGCTGACAGATCCGACCGTGGTCACGCTGAATGGCGAGCCCGTATTGTTGATGCACGGCGACAGCCTGTGTGTCGACGATCTGGGCTATATGCGTCTACGTCGCCTGCTACGAAACCCATTAAGCCTGTTCATCCTGCGTAATTTGTCACTGAAGACCCGGCACAAGATTGGCAGGAAACTGAGATCGGAAAGCAGCGAGCAAACCCGTCAGAAAGCCGCAGATATAACCGACGTCAACCCTGACAAGGTTGTTGGGGTAATGCGTGAACACAAGGTTCGCACGCTGATTCACGGTCACACCCACCGTCCTGCTGTGCATGATATGGAAATCGACGGCCAGTCCGCCAAGCGAATAGTGCTGGGAGATTGGGACAAGCGCGGCTGGGCATTGGAAGTGGATGAAGACGGGTATCGGCTGGAGAGTTTTCCTCTCTGATTCCCCGGGGAGATTTCACCCCACCTACGCTGGCGCGCTGTCTCGCATACATGGTGCAATGCCTGATATTTGCTCGGAGGCCGCGACAACCCACGCAAGCGTATCCTGGGGTTGGTGAGCGCCTGCTCGCCGACAGAGTTTGGCGTAGTGCAGGCGCGCTGCCCCCCCAGGGAAGGTTAGCTCCGGTGACGGGGCTCCCTAGGAGATCTCACCCCACGACGACGGCCTGCTGTCGCGCGTGGAGCAATGCGGATCTTTGATGAAAGCGTCGAGCACCAGCTCGAGGGGTCTCGAGGGTCAGTCTGAAAGCCGCCAGGCCAGCCTAGTTACAACACAGTATAGAGATCCAGATAAACAAAAAAACCCGGCCACGAGGCCGGGTTTTTGTCACCGCTCAGCTAGCTTACAGCTTGCCGTCCAGCTCGGGGATGATCTGGAACAGATCACCCACCAGACCGTAGTCGGCTACCTGGAAGATCGGCGCTTCTTCGTCCTTGTTGATCGCAACGATCACTTTGGATTCTTTCATGCCGGCCAGGTGCTGGATCGCGCCGGAGATACCGACGGCGATGTACAGCTGCGGGGCAACGATCTTGCCGGTCTGACCGACCTGCATGTCGTTGGGTACGAAACCAGCGTCGACTGCGGCGCGCGAAGCGCCTACAGCAGCACCGATCTTGTCGGCCAGCTTGTACAGCATTTCGAAGTTTTCACCGTTCTGCATGCCGCGGCCGCCGGAGATGACGATCTTGGCACCGGCCAGCTCGGGACGGTCAGACTTGGCCAGCTCTTCGTTGACGAAGCTGGATACGCCGGCGTCCTGGGCAACGTCGAGGTTCTCGACGCTGGCGCTGCCGCCTTCGGCTGCAACCGGATCGAAACCGGTGGAACGCACGGTGATGACCTTGACCGCTGCGTTGGACTGCACGGTAGCGATGGCGTTACCGGCATAGATCGGACGCTTGAAGGTGTCAGCGCTTTCCACGGCGATGATCTCGGAGATCTGATCAACGTCCAGCAGGGCCGCAACGCGTGGCAGGTAGTTCTTGCCGTTGGTGCTGGCGGTGGCCAGGATGTGGCTGTAGTTCTTACCGATTTCGGCAACCAGCAGGGAGATGTTCTCCGGCAGCTGGTTGGCATAGGCAGCGTTGTCAGCCAGCAGCACCTTGCTTACGCCTTCGATCTTGGCGGCAGCATCAGCGACAGCGGAGCAGCCCTGACCAGCGACCAGTACTTCGATGTCACCGCCAATGGCTTTGGCAGCAGCCACGGTGTTCAGGGTCGAGGCAGTCAGCTCGGCGTTGTTGTGTTCAGCAATAACCAAAATTGTCATTTAGATCACCTTGGCTTCGTTCTTGAGTTTGTCGACCAGCTCGTCTACCGACTTGACCATGATGCCGGCGCTGCGCGCGGCCGGTGCTTCAACCTTGAGGGTAGAGACGGTCGAAGTGGTGCTGACGCCCAGATCTTCCGGCTTGAGGGTCTCAAGCGGCTTCTTCTTGGCTTTCATGATGTTCGGCAGCGACGCATAGCGCGGCTCGTTCAGACGCAGGTCAGTGGTGACGATGGCCGGCAGTTTCAGATCAACGGTCTGGGCGCCGCCGTCGATTTCACGGGTTACCTTGACGCTGTCGCCTTCGACATTGACTGCCGAAGCGAAGGTGCCCTGGCCGTAGCCGGACAGCGCAGCCAGCATCTGGCCGGTCTGGTTGTTGTCGGAATCGATGGCCTGCTTGCCAAGGATGACCAGCTGGGGCTGTTCCTTGTCGACCACACCCTTGAGCAGCTTGGCGATGGACAGCGAGCTCAGCTCTTCGGTGGATTCAACCAGGATGGCGCGATCGGCACCCAGTGCCAGGGCGGTACGCAGCTGCTCCTGGGCAGCAGTCGGTCCGACCGACACAGCGACGATTTCAGTCGCCACGCCTTTCTCTTTCAGGCGCACGGCCTCTTCCACAGCGATTTCGCAGAAGGGGTTCATCGACATCTTGACGTTGGCGAGATCGACACCGGAATTGTCCGCTTTGACGCGAACCTTGACGTTGTAGTCAACGACCCGTTTAACCGCTACTAGTACCTTCATGGCATCCTCTTAGTGAATAAAACCTCGAGAGCTTCCCGTCTCCGGATAATGAAGTTAACTGGATGACCGGACGGGACCATTCAAAAAAAGCGCTTAATCATGCCGATCACCCCATGCAGGGTCAAGGCCGGGACCTTGTTCCATGGCCCGCTGTCTGAACCGCGAGCGTATGTTTGCGTTGGAGCAGCCCCGCTTGGCTGATATAATGCGCGGCTAATCGGCCCGGGATGGGCCTCGATAACTAAATCTGATCCGGCCTAGAGTAGGAGATATATAGTGGAACGCGAATTCATGGAGTTTGACGTTGTCATCGTCGGCGCAGGGCCGTCCGGCCTCTCCGCTGCCTGTCGCATCAAGCAACAGGCTGCTGAAAAAGGCCAGGAAGTCAGCGTCTGCGTAGTTGAAAAAGGTTCCGAGGTCGGTGCACACCTCCTCTCTGGCGCCGTTTTCGAGCCACGCGCCCTGAACGAACTCTTTCCAGACTGGAAGGAAATGGGTGCGCCTCTTAACACTCCGGTGCAGCGTGATGACATCTATATGCTCACCAGTGAAGAAAAGGGCTACAAAATTCCCAACTTCTTTGTGCCGAAAACCATGCACAACGAAGGCAACTACATCATTTCCCTGGGCAACCTGTGCCGCTGGTTGGCTGAACAGGCCGAAAACCTCGGCGTGGAAGTCTATCCCGGATTTGCTGCCCAGGAAGCGCTGATCGATGAAAGCGGTATCGTCCGCGGCATCGTCACAGGCGACCTTGGCGTTGACCGTGAAGGCAATCCGAAGGAAGGCTTCTTCACCCCCGGCATGGAACTGCGTGCCAAGTACACCCTGTTCGCCGAAGGCTGCCGCGGCCACATCGGCAAGCAGCTGATCAACCAGTTCAAGCTCAACGACGGTGTCGATCCCCAGCACTACGGTATCGGTATCAAGGAAATCTGGGATATCGATCCTGCCAAGCATGAAGAAGGTCTGGTCGTTCACACTGCTGGCTGGCCGATGGACATCGTGGGAAGCGAGAACACCGGCGGTTCCTTCCTGTACCACATCGAGAACAACCAGGTCGTGGTAGGTCTGATCATTGATCTGTCCTATTCCAATCCGCACCTGTCACCCTTCGATGAATTCCAGCGCTACAAGCACCACCCGGTAGTGAAGCAGTATCTGGAAGGCGGCAAGCGTGTGTCTTACGGTGCGCGTGCGATTGCCAAGGGCGGACTGAACTCTTTGCCCAAGATGGTATTCCCTGGCGGCGCATTGATTGGCTGCGACCTGGGCACCCTGAACTTCTCCAAGATCAAGGGTAACCACACGGCGATGAAGTCGGGCATGATCGCTGCCGATGCAGTGCTGGAAGCGCTGGCAGCCGGCCGTGAAGGCGGCGACGAGCTGACAGGCTACGTTGAAAGCTTCAAAGCCAGCTGGGTCTACGACGAACTGTTCCGCTCGCGCAACTTCGGTGCCGCTATCCACAAATACGGTGCGCTATTGGGTAACGCGTTCAACTTTGTCGACCAGAACCTGTTCGGTGGCAAAATGCCGGTGACCCTGCATGACACCACGCCGGACTATGCTTGCCTGAAAAAGGCCTCGGAAGCTGAAAAGATCAACTATCCGAAGCCGGACGGCGTGCTGAGCTTCGACAAGCTGTCCTCGGTGTTCCTGTCGAACACTAACCATGAGGAAGATCAGCCGGTTCACCTGACGCTCAAGGATCCCAGCATCCCGATCGAGCACAACCTGCCGCTGTACGATGAGCCAGCGCAGCGCTATTGCCCGGCTGGCGTGTACGAAGTCGTCACCAACGACGACGGTGACAAGCGGTTCCAGATCAACGCGCAGAACTGCGTTCACTGCAAGACCTGTGACATCAAGGACCCGGCCCAGAACATCAACTGGGTAGCCCCAGAGGGCACTGGCGGACCGAATTACCCCAACATGTAATTCGCTGCTGGAATCAAACAAGGCCTCGCATATGCGGGGCCTTGTTGTTTTTGCTGCACATCAAGCGCTCTACTACCCAGGAAGGCGCGATATTGTTTTTCCTGGGAGTGTCGAGCGCCTGCTCGACGCTGGGCTTGGGTTTATCAAGGCTAGCGGTCACTCACCTGAGCATCCGTGGATGGCGGATAGTTGCCGTAGCGCAGGCGCGCTACAGCCCCAGGGTTCTACAGCAAGCGTGCGTGTTCGGTCAGGCCGCGACTACCGGAACGAGATCCGGATGCTCAGGGTTTGGCAGCGGGGGCAGGCCATGTCTGGCCCTGGCGCGCTGACAATGCGGGCTCTCCTGCCCTCCCTCACCGTGGTAGGGAAATTCGCGGCACGCACTGGAGCGTTGCTCATAGATATTGCAACGTACCGCACCGCCTACGGATCCCATCAATGACACACAACGCGGTTCGGGCTGATTGGTACCTTGCATGCAACTCAGATGCGGGCTTATCTGTTCCGTGAGATGGGAAGGTACACCTCCCTCCTGGGCGCTGTCCGTCTCGCCCCAGTAAAACGAAACCCTGAATGTGGCACAGCATGCACCGCAATTCAGACAGGGCGTTGTTTCGCTCATTTCATCGCGTACCTCAGGTGATTTATGGAGTGCGATTTTTACAGCGAAGCGGTCTGAACACACAAGCGAAATTCGCGGCGAAGGGCCAAGTGTTCCAGAAAAAATTCCTGTTGCTCGCCTGGAGCCGCCGAAAACGGTTTCGATCTCCCCTCACACCTACGCCGCAACAAGCCCACCGGCTTGTCTGGCGGAGCAAGTGTCGAAAACAGGATGTTTTCGTCAAGCCCTCACGGATGGGGTAACGTCGTCCTGCGCAGTCGTGACAGCCGGTGGACGATCATACTCAACAATCGAGTCGGGCAACGTGCTGAGCTTATGACCCACTATTGACGATAAGCGAATACTCCCCCGGCCGGGTTCTGACGCGTTACTATCAGGACAACTTCACACCAGCAAACGGACCTCTGCATGACTGAAACCGCCATCATCGCCGGCCTCGACACCCAGCGCCTGTCGCGTATAGCTGAGCATCTCGAACGGGCCTATATCACCCCGGGCCGACTTCCGGGCGCGCTGACTCTGGTTGCCCGGCGCGGCGAAATTGCTTATCTGCACGCCCAGGGACTGATGGATGTAGAACGCAAAAAACCGGTTCAGACAGATACCCTGTTCCGTGTTTATTCGATGACCAAACCGGTGACGTCGATTGCTCTGATGCAGTTGTATGAGCAAGGTCGATTTCTGCTCGATGATCCGGTGTATAAATACATCCCTGCCTGGAAGGATCTGCGCGTCTATAAATCCGGTGTTCATCCCAATTTCATAACAGTCCCCTGCGAACGGCCCATGACCATCCGGGACCTTCTGACGCATCAATCGGGCCTGACCTACGGTTTCATGAATCGCACCAATGTCGATGCGGCCTATCGGGAACTGAAGCTCGACGGTAACTCAGGTCTGACGCTCGAGCGCCTCGTCGATGAACTGTCGCGACTGCCTCTGGAGTTTTCACCGGGCACAGCCTGGAATTACTCGGTGGCCACCGACATTTGCGGCTATCTGGTACAGCTGCTGTCGGGTATGAGTCTCGAATACTACTTTGCCGAGCATGTATTCAAGCCGCTGAACATGCAGGACACCTTCTTCACTGTGCCAGCCGACAAGCTGGACCGCTTTGCGGCGTGCTACCAGTACGTGCCGGGCGATCAATTCACTTTGCAGGACGACCCGCAACATTCCCATTTTGCACGCCGACATGGCTACTTGTCCGGTGGCGGTGGCCTGGTATCCAGCATCAGCGATTACCACCGTTTCGCCCAGGCTCTGGCCAATGGCGGCGAACTGGACGGCGCGCGGATTATCGGCCGCAAGACGCTCGAGTTCATGCGCTTGAACCATCTACCGGACAACGCAGATCTGCCCAGCGTCTCGGTTGGCGGATTCAGCGAGACGCCCTATGACGGCTCCGGTTTCGGCCTGGGGTTTTCGGTCAAGACCGATATTGCCAAATCACAGACCATCGGATCTGTTGGCGAGTACGGCTGGGGCGGTATGGCCGGCACCGCTTTTTTCATCGATCCGGTGGAGGATCTGGTCGTTATCTTCATGACCCAGCTGATACCCTCCTCTGCTTATCTGGTAAGGCAGGAACTTCGCGCGCTGGTACAGGGCGCACTGGTTGACTGACCCCTTGCCGGCGAGGCATCGCCGGCTTGTCACACATCCAAAGGTATCCTGACCTGCATATCGGTTTCCATTGGAGCGGCGGGCATGAATCGGCGCGACTTTCTGCGAGCATCAACACTCGCGCTTGGCAGCATCGCAGTCTCTACCGGCCTGCAAGGTGGAGTGATCCGTTCTGCCGGTTCCATCCCGCGCCAAACGGCGGACAGGGTCGCGTTTCGACATGGTGTAGCCAGTGGCGACCCTTTGCAGGACCGTTTCATCATCTGGACCCGCCTGTCGCGCCTCGACGGCCGTGATCAAGACCTTGAGGTCGGCTGGGAAGTAGCAGCTGATCCGGATTTTGAACACTTGCTGCACGCAGGGGCTACAGTTACCGGCCCTGCTCAGGACTATACGATCAAGGTCGATATTCTCAACCTGCAACCGGGCACCCGCTATTACTACCGGTTCAATGCCCAAGGGGTGCTCTCCCCGGTCGGCATCAGCAAAACCTTGCCGCAGGGGAATGTCAGCCAGGTGCGCTTTGCGGTGCTTTCCTGCGCGAATTACCCGGCCGGTCATTTTCATGTGTATGCCGAAGCTGCTCGTGTTGATCAACTGGACGCAGTAGTCCATCTGGGCGATTACCTCTACGAGTACGGCGCGGACGGTTACGCTACGGCAGACGCCGAGACACTCGGCCGAACCCTGCCGGCTGACAACGATGGCGAGCTGTTTACATTGGCGGACTACCGCAAGCGTTACGCGCTATACCGCACGGACGACGCCCTACAGGCTCTGCATGCAGCCGCTCCCTGTATCGCGGTGTGGGATGATCACGAGATCAGCAATGACACCTGGCGACAGGGTGCGCAGAACCACGGCGACGACGAAGGAGACTTCACGGCGCGCAAACGCGCTGCGCTGCAAGCCTGGTTCGAATGGATGCCGGTGCGCCCTGCCCGCCAGGATGACCAGGAAACCATCTACCGCAGTTTCGATTTTGGCAACCTCGTCAGCCTGCATATGCTCGACACCCGCCTCACAGGACGCGACCGCCAGCTGGCCTTCTCAGACTATTACGACGAGGACGGTTTCAAGGCTGCCGCTTTCAGGCGCGACACTATGGACGCGAACCGTAGCCTGCTCGGCGATGCCCAGCGCCGTTGGCTCTACGGTGCGCTGGAAGCTTCCACGTGCATCTGGCAGGTGCTGGGTCAACAGGTACTGATGGGCCGACGGCTGCTACCACGCGCGTTATTGTCCGCTCTCCAGGCCTCGCACCCCGACCTTGAGCAGACACTCCGGGAGCTGATCGAGATCAAGCGACGCCAGCTGCGCAACGACCCAGCCTTGACAGTGCAAGAGATCGAAAAAGTGAACACCCTGGTGCCCTACAGTCTCGATGCCTGGGACGGCTACGGCCACGAGCGGGAAGCGCTCCTCAGGCAGGCGCTAACACATGACAGGAACCTCGTTGTGCTCGCCGGCGATACGCATAATGCCTGGGCCAATAATCTGATCGCCAGCGACGGCTCCCACGCTGGAGTCGAGTTTGCGACCAGTTCGGTGTCCTCGCCGGGCATGGAGCGTTATCTGAACATTCCCCGAGAGATCACTTCGCTAGTCGAGCAGGCCATCGTCACGCTCACCTCGGATGTGCAATACGTGAATGCCCGGCAGCGCGGCTACATGATCGTTACCTTCACGCCAGAGCACGCCACAGCCGACTGGCGCTTCGTCAGCAGCGTCAAACAGCACGACTATCACATGGACAACACGCGGCGCTTTGCGATGGCTACCGGAACGGGGCCCGACCGTCGTCATCTGGTACCAGTGGGGTAAAACGCAATTGCAGGACGCTATTTTATCGCCACGCGAGGAAGGGGATTATCAAGCTGTCCGTTTCAGGGTATAAGGGCGCTATGAAAATCCCTAAACGAATACAACCGCTAGTAGACGACGGTCTGGTGGACGAAGTAATACGTCCGCTGATGAGTGGCAAGGAAGCTGCCGTATATGTGGTGCGCTGTGGCAGCGAGATCCGCTGCGCCAAGGTTTACAAGGAAGCCGCCAAGCGCAGCTTCAAGCAGGCCGTGCTGTACCAGGAAGGTAGGAAGGTGCGTAACTCCCGCCGCTCGCGTGCCATGGAAAAAGGCTCGAAGTTCGGCCGCAATCAGCAGGAAGAGGCCTGGCAGAACGCCGAAGTGGACGCGCTGTATCGTCTCGCACGAGCCGGCGTGCGGGTGCCCCAACCCTACGGCTGCTTCGAGGGCGTGTTGCTGATGGAGCTGGTGACCGACGACGAAGGTGGCGTCGCGCCACGCCTGAACGACATCAGCATGTCTGCCGAGCAAGCCCGGGAAGATCATGCGATGGTGATGGAATACGTCAAACTGATGCTCTGTGAAGGGTTGGTGCATGGCGATCTGTCCGAATTCAACGTCCTGGTCGACGATTATGGTCCGGTCATTATCGACCTGCCCCAGGCGGTCGACGCTGCGGCAAATAACAATGCGCGCTCGATGCTGGAACGCGACGTGAACAACATGACCGAGTATTACGGCCAGTACGCTCCGGACCTGCTGGAGACGCGCTATGCGAAGGAAATGTGGGCCAGGTACGAGGACGGCGAACTGGAGCCCGGGACTGTCCTTACAGGCTACTTCGCCGAGAGTGAGCAAGCCGCTGATGTCGATTCGGTGGTCGAAGAAATCCGCGCTGCATTTGCCGAAGAACAGGAGCGGCAAGAGCGTATACGGGACGCCGCGGAAGAGCAGTAAGGACCAAACCTTGGGGCGTCCTGCGGACGCCGTCGGGCCGAGGGCGACTCCCACAAAACCTTGAATCACTCTGTATATGGAGCCAGGGCTGAGCGCAGGCCTTTAACAACGCTAAACAGAACCAGTCTGCGGGAGGCCGGACTCCGGGCGATTCTGGCCGCCAGGCCAGCCTGGGGCTTATCTGCACACAGACACTAAATCTCCACCTTCCCCCGCAGTGCCTTGGCTCTACCTCTTGCCGTCTTGCTGTCCACCCGCCGTTTTTTCGACGCCTTGGTCGCCTTGGTGGGCCGCCGCTGTTTCTTGATTTCGACCGCGCCGTTGATCAGCTCAGCCAGCCTGGCGAAGGCATCCTCGCGATTTTGCTCCTGGGTTCGGTACTGCTGCGCCTTGAGCACGATCACCTTGTCCTTTGTAACACGCGAATCGGACAGCTCACGCAGTCTCTCCTTGAAAAAGTCCGGGAGGCTCGAGCTGTTTATATCGAACCGCAGGTGAATCGCACTGGATACCTTGTTGACGTTCTGCCCGCCCGCGCCCTGGGAGCGAATGGCAGACACCTCCACCTCCGCCTCGTCGAGCTCGACACCGTAGAGCAGCTTGATCATCAGGGTTTCTCCGTCAGGGCATACAGGATGGCTATACTGGCCATAGGTTAAAGGAGTACAACAATATGCACAAAAACCTGCTGCCCGGCATGTTGATGATGTTGACCTTCACCGCAGTAGCCGAGCCGTCTGAAGACACTGACCTCCCCGATTGGACAATCGAACGTATCGACCCGCTTCATGAGCGCTTATCGCGCTGGGTAAACAACTCCTCACGCAGCATTGACGGCTATTTCGGAACCGACGAGCACGTCGCTGTGCGCAACCGTTCCTATCTACGCCTCAGTCAGGAACTCGAATGGGAAGAAAGCGAAGGCATCGACAACGACACCAGCATTCGCTTCAAACTTGACCTGCCTACCACCAAGGACAGGTTGCGACTGATTATCGAAAGTGATCCGGAAGAAACCCAGGGCACGCTCTCGGAGCAGCAGGCAAACCGGCTCGGCGCGGAGCAACCGGGCAGCGGCAACACCATTCTCGGGCTGAGTCAGCTCGGTGGAGATGACAAGACTATTGGCTGGGAAACCAGCGCGGGTGCGGGTATCAAGTTTCGCTTCCCGTTGGATCCCTATGTTCGGCTCACCGCCGAGCGCCTGTGGGATGTCGGCGCTGGCCTCTGGCAACTGGAATCCTACAATCGCGCCTCATGGTTCAACAGTGACGGTTACCGGGTAAGAACCCGCTGGGATCTCGGCCGCCCGCTGGATGAAACGCAGCATTTACGCTTTATAACGCATGTTCAGTGGCAGGAAGATGAGGACACGCTGGAGTTTTCCGAATCCATCGAGCTGAACCAGATACTCGGCAAGCGCAGCGCCATCCGTTATGCGGGTATCGTGATCGGCAGCAGCCTGTCCCACACCCGCGTCGAAGACTACGTATTGTTGGCCCAGTATCGCCGTAACCTGCACCGCGACATTCTCTTTGCCGATATCGTCCCCGAGCTGAGATTTCCCCGCGAGGCCAACTTTTCGCCGCGCTGGGGGCTGGTCTTGCGAGTCGAAATGTTCTTCCGTGGTGAGGTGGTAGATCGCAGGCAAGGTTCTGCGCGATCCCAGGCCGGGCGGAGCTACTCACCGGAGCGCATTGAACAGGCTTTTGACACAGCACTGAGACGTCGCCCTGCGCCTGCATCACAACCCATAAGTTTGCCTGTCAGCAGCAACCGGTACGGGCCCATGGAGCACATCCCGCGGACCCAGGCGGATATGCTGGCCAACGCGCACCGTTTCGGCCAGCTATAGTCGCGATGACATCAGGCGTTGCGTCGCAACACCGATGCCTCGTGCATGAAATTGACCATCCATTTGGTCATCAGCTCGCCATCCACGTCGGCGCTGAGCGAGGCGTTACCTGCACGCAGACGGACATCCGGAATAATTCCATGCCGTGACGCCATGAGATCCCGGGAATAATCCTTGGAGAACTCCGGGTGTCCCTGGATGCTGAGGAAATGGTCGTCGTATTGCACCACGTAGTATTCGCAGAAATCGCTTTTCACCAGCACTTCGGCCTCGGCTGGCAGCTCGACGACCTGATCCTGGTGGCTGACAACCAGATCGAGTTTGTCCTGCCAGGGATCCATCCAGGTCTTACGTTGCACAACCTGGTTGAACGACACGCCAACGCCCCACCCTTTTTCCGATCGCTCGACCTCGCCGCCGAGGGCCCTGGCAATCAGTTGGTGCCCGAAGCAAATTCCAACCAGCGGTTTTTTTGCCTCCCATAGTTTGAGCAGGAAAGCCTCGAGCGCTTCGATCCAGGGCAGCGGATCATAGACGCTGAACCGGCTGCCTGTGGTCAGATAGCCGTCGCATTCATCAATGGAAGCCGGCAGCTCGCCGTCATGGGCGCGGTAGATAACCACGTCAGACGTCTGGATATGGTCCTCTAGCCGCTTCAGCAGCATGTCCGGATAATTGCCGTGGTCCGGTTGGAGAGTCTCGTTCACATCATCGCACTGCAAGATCCCGATCTTCACGTTTTCCTCCCGTCAAATAACGCCCAGCAGAGGCCGCTGAGCTATCCCGATCATGAGCGGAGAACTTTGGGTTGGCAAGGAGTCCGCCCCGCCTCAAACCAAAGCGGGTCGACTCCTTGCAAGGGGCTGGCGTGTCCTACGCTGGGATACTTTTAACTTTAGGTTCTCGGGCCCAAACTCGGTGTTTGCTCATCGCTACGACGAGCTTGTCGCCAAGATCCTTGGCCGTTGGTGCGCTGATCAAGCCCTCATCGGCGTCCAGCCGCAGGTGGTTTGCCAAACTCCCGGCATCACCACACAAGGCAATGGCCTTGAGATGTTTATAGGCTTCCAGCAGGTAATGTTGAGCTGTGCCGTTTGTTTTCATCGTTTCGACCGCGGCCGCTCCACCGGGTACGAATACCGCGTCGAAGGCAATTGACGGCAGGCCTTCCATCGAAGCGTCTGGCACCAGACTTTGACCTTGCGCGGTTTTCACCGGCGCAGCGGAGGGACCGATAAGCTTGGCCATCGCGCCTTCCTGCTCGAGCATCTTCATAATGAAACTGATATCAGACTCCTCGACGCCGTCGGCAATCAGGATAGCCACCTTGCGCGACTTGATGTTCCCCGCCAGCAAGTGAAGCTGGCTAAGTGCCGGCGACTCCTTCAGGCTCAGCGCGCGCGGCGCAACTGTCGGCCCGGCAGGCGCGGCAACGCCGATATTCTCCGCGACGCGCGTGGCCAGGGTGAGATCAATACTGGCCAGTATCTCGTTTACCTGACGTTCACGAATGAACATTCGCTCGACCTTGGACAGCTCGAAGCTGTAGGCCCCGATAATATGCTCCTTCTCCGGCTCGCTCATGCTGTTCCAGAACAGCGTGGCCTGGGAGAAGTGGTCACCAAAGGATTCACTGCGATTGCGGATCTTGGTACCCGAAACGCGCTCCGGATAGGACTCGAAACCACCGCCACTTGGGGCCGGAGGCGCCTCCTTCGGCCAACCACCATCGATCGAGTTGGGCTCGTAGGACGCGCGACCCTTGTTGATGGTCTGGCGATGCGGCGCGTCACGCTGGTTGTTGTGAAACGGGCACACCGGCCGGTTGATCGGGATCTCGTTGAAGTTGGGTCCACCCAGGCGCAGCAGCTGCGTGTCGGTATAGGAGAACAGTCTGCCCTGCAGTAAGGGATCATTACTGAAGTCGATACCCGGAACCACGTGACCAATATGGAAAGCGGCCTGTTCGGTTTCGGCGAAGAAGTTGTCCGGATTGCGGTTGAGCGTCATCTTGCCGACGATGCGCACCGGCACCAGTTCTTCTGGGATGATCTTGGTTGCGTCCAGCAGATCGAAGTCGAACTTGTGCTCGTCTTCTTCAGGAACCACCTGAATACCCAGCTCATACTCCGGGTAGTCGCCCTTCTCGATGTCTTCCCAGAGCATACGACGGTTGAAGTCGGGATCCTTACCGGCCAGCTTTTGTGCTTCATCCCAGACCAGCGAATAGACACCCGATACAGGACGCCAGTGAAACTTGACGAAGACGCTCTTGCCCTGCGCATTGATCATGCGGAATGTGTGCACGCCAAAGCCCTGCATCGCACGGTAATGCACCGGCAGCGCGCGATCAGACATGGTCCACAGGACCATATGTGCCGATTCAGGAGTCAGTGACACAAAATCCCAGAAGGTGTCGTGGGCGGACTGACCGGTGGGAATCTCGTTGTGCGGCTCGGGTTTCACCGCGTGCACGAAGTCGGGAAACTTGATGGCGTCCTGGATAAAGAAGACCGGCATGTTGTTGCCCACCAGGTCGAAGTTGCCCTCATCGGTATAGAACTTGGTGGCGAAGCCGCGCACGTCGCGTACCGTGTCCGCTGAACCACGAGGCCCCTGCACAGTGGAAAAGCGCACGAAAACCGGGGTCTTTTTCGATGGATCGTTGAGAAAGTCAGCCTTGGTCAGGTCTGACAACGGCTCATAGACCTGAAAATAACCGTGGGCGGCAGAACCACGTGCGTGCACCACCCGCTCGGGAATGCGTTCATGATCAAAATGCGTGATTTTTTCACGCATGATGAAGTCTTCGAGAAGCGAGGGCCCGCGGTCACCCGCTTTAAGTGTGTTCTGGTTATCCGCGATTCGGGTGCCGGTATTGGTAGTCAGCGACCTATCGGTGGCGTCTTCACGGTAGGCTTCAAGCTGATCGAGTTTGGTGCTGGTGTTGCTGCGGTCGGTTGTATCCGTGCCAGCCAGGTCGCTGCTGTTATTTTCGCGGGACATGTGCTTCTCCATACTGAATCAGAAGGGCCTCGCAGCGCTGATGTGTAACTGCAGAGGGTCTCAGTATCGGAGCCTGACATCAGTGTTTCGTTCGCCTGCTGTCAGTAAGGCTTTCGGTCCCTATCAGCGGGATCGCCAGGCGACCCGGCCCGCTATCATTCCCCGATATCCTCGTTCCATAGCGCCGGGTTTTCCGTAATGAAGCGCTGCATCAGTTCCACGCAATCGGAATCCTGTAGCACCTGCACCTCTACGCCACGCGAACGCAGCAGTTCCTCTTCACCCTGGAATGTCTGATTCTCGCCGATGATCACCTTCGGAATGCCGTACAACAGAATCGCCCCGGTGCACATCGGGCATGGCGAGAGTGTGGTGTATAGCACGGCGTTAGCGTATACCGACGCAGGCTGGCGCCCGGCGTTCTCGAACGCGTCCATTTCCCCATGCAAAATGGCACTGCCCTGCTGAACGCGACGGTTGTGTCCGCGACCGATTATCTCCCCGTCATGAACGATAACCGAGCCAATGGGAATGCCACCCTCGGCCGCGCTGGCACGGGCTTCGTCGATAGCGCACTGCATGAATGGATCCATGAATACTCCTGAGTTAAGTAATGCGGCCAATATGACCGTAACCGGCGATCAAGCTAAGCGCATTATGCATTCGAACGCGTCCTTGCAAAGAGCGCATTTGGCAGCATCCTCTGTAGCTGACAGGGATTCCGCCTTATGATGACGCCCGCGCGTTTATGCCTGACGTGATTTTGCACAGCACGAAGGCTCGCGATGCAGCAGCAAAGCCTCTGGTACTCATTTGCAAGGACTCTCGATGCAACAGCAGTTCTCCTCCCAACCGACCTCTTTCACCGTCAGCCTGCATTGGCTGCTCGGCGCGGCCGCGCTGGTCGTGGTGCTTGGTGGCCTGAAAGCGATCAGCCACATCGTCACGCCTATCCTGTTGGCGGTATTTCTCGCCATCATCAGCGCCCCGCCACTGACCTGGATGCAGCGCAGGGGCGTTCCCGGGCCGGTTTCGATCCTGGTGCTGTTTTCCGTAGTGGGTTTCACCTTCTTTCTGCTATTCCTTGCGCTCAAAGGCGCTGCAGAAAGCATGGCGACCCAGGCACCGCTTTACCAGGCGCGTTTTAACGGCTGGATGCTGGATCTGCGTGGATTCATAGAGCAACGCGGTCTGCCGCCCGATCTGCTGCCACGGGAACTGTCGTTGCCCGCTACGCCTACTATCACCGGCGCGGCGCGAGACATAGCCGGCGGGCTCGGCCAGTTCACCGCCACCTCTCTGCTGGTGCTGCTGGCGTTCATGTTCTTGCTGCTGGAGGAACGCACCCTATCCGACAAACTCGACGCCGCTTTTCCTAACCGACGGCGGGCGCGTGTACGCGCGCGGCGTTTCCTGCGCTCGGTGTACCGTTATCTGTTGATCAAGACGGCAGCCAGCGCAGCGACAGGGCTGATAATAGGCGTTGGCCTGTTTGCAATCGGCGTCGACTTTCCGATCCTCTGGGGCATCGTCGCCGGCCTGCTGAACTTCATTCCCACCATCGGCTCGATCATCGCAGCGGTGCCGGCGGTCCTGATTGCGTTTCTCGGGCTTGGAATAGGCGAAGGCCTCGGCGTGCTTGGCCTTTATGTTGCGGTGAACACCCTTATCGGCAACATACTGGAACCACGCTTCATGGGCCGAAGCCTGGGGCTGTCGCCGTTGGTGGTGCTGGTGTCCCTACTGATATGGGGCTACGTATTCGGTCCGGTAGGAATGCTGCTATCAATACCCTTGACCATGGTGGCCAAACTGGCACTGGATGCCTCGCCCCAGACACGCTGGGCTGGCATCCTGATGAGCGATGAGGCCAGACGATAGGCGAAACGGGCTGCTCTTGCGCTAACGAATCGACTCCCAGCCCGGCACGCCTCGCCGGATGATGCGGGAGAAGTTTTCGTCATCCCCGGCGCGCCGGGCCCGCTCGGTAAAATCACCGCGGGCCCTCAAGGTTTCCAGCGGCTCATCTGCGAGCCCGCCCACGTCTTTCACGTAGGATGGCAGATAGGCTGACAGCAGTAACCGGGCATCCATCGGCAAGCCATCCACGATCTGCTCCATCATGTTGTAGACGATGATCGTGCAGTTGGCCGTGACCGTATGGTAGAACCGCGGCTGCGCAGAAAGCCGGTTGGCCTCCTCCACGTAAGCTACAAACAGATCGCGCATCGCCTGTTCGGGCATCTCAACGCGGTACAGGTGCGCCTGCTCACCCCGCACGTTGGTTCTCACCCGCACCGCGTCGCGCTCATCGGAGGCGAGCACATTCAACTCGAACTGCTTGAAGAACCCGCCAATGGCGGAAAAGCTTTCATTGCGCTCGCGGCGGATCTCCACGGTGAAGGTAATGAACTTTCCGTCATCGAAGCCGAAGGACACGAGGATATGCGCAATCCCGGGCATACCCCATTGCGAAGTGATCAGATCGACCGAGCGTAAGCTGCCGAGGTCGTAGCTACGCGTTTCCCAGCGCACGTCATAGTCATCCTCCGAGCGCCAGTGAAAGTTGCGCACGTTATGCAGCGTAGCCTGTTGGCCACGGATATCGCCCTGGGTTATCCGCGCCAGGTCATCGGCCCATTGCCGCTCATGGCTCGGCTCCAGGCTGCCCCACCAAAGCATCAGCAAGGCAAACATCAGCGCGTAGCCAGCCAGACCCGGCCAGACAGTGCCGGTCCAGGCTAACCAGAGCATGCCCAACGCAGCGCCCACCCAGACAGCAATCAATCCGACTCGCCATGGGAGCGGCCATGGCAACTGGAACCAGAGCGCCATGCCGCCCCATACGCAGCTCAGAATGATGATCAGTGTTCCGAGGGAAAGTAGCAGAATGCGAAGCATCAAGCGGGCCTGTGGGTGGTTGGGTTCTGCGTCAGTCTAGCCGTCATGTTGCTGCGGGCGCATGGCGACACACCATGAAAGCGGCCTCAGTGGCTACGCACAGTGCATTCCACCAGGCGTATCACGAGCGGACGGACCGCGAGTATGCAGAAAAAGGCGCTTGGCATGGCTAACTTGTATGCCTGCCAGACCTGTCCAATATAGCCCTCGCCAATCCCCGCGTTCGCGGCCGTAATCACCAGACACATCAGAAACGCCATGATGCCGGACATATAGAAGGCCACGACAAAAGGTGTAAAACGAAGCGGCAATTTGAAACGCTGCAAGCGTGATGAAGGATGTTGCGAAGTCATCAGAATCGACTCTCGTAAGCGTGACTGAAACGTCGGCCAGACCGGCGAGCATGCCGGAGCGGCCTGGAAATGCGACCGCTGATGATACCACCCGGCCAAGCCTTGCCGCATGGCGGGCGAAGCCAATGGCTGGCAATCAGGAACCCACGCGCGCGGCGCGATGTCGAGATTAGATACCTCGATAAGACTTCCGTCGCGGAATAATCACAAGAGAGACGTCAATGCAGTCACTGCCCCAGCGCCTGATTCTCTGTTTTGCCCCGCTTTTCCTTGTCGCCTGCGACGAAGAACAAACCAGTCCCGAACCACCACCGCCCACGGTATCGGTGGTAACTGTCGAAACCCAGCCGGTCGCCAACGTCGTTGAAATACCAGGGCGAGTCGAAGCCATAGCTGTCGCTGAAGTCCGCGCCAGGGTCGACGGCATTATTCAAAAGCGGCTGTATGAAGAAGGCACAGACGTCGAAGCCGGGCAGCAATTGTTCCAGATCGACCCACGGGAAATGCAGGCCAATCTCAATTCAGCCGAGGCAGCACTCGACCGCGCTAAAGCCACGGCCGCTAATGCTGCCCAGGATGTGAAACGGTACGAGGGTCTGGTTGCCAAACAGGCGATCAGCCAGCAGGAATACGACACAGCGCTGGCACGCCTGCGTACAGCGCGCGCCGATGTGTCCCAGGCCGAGGCAGCCGTAGAGACAGCGGAACTCAACCTCGGCTATACCCGTGTCGAGTCACCCATAGACGGTGTGGCAGGGCGCGCCGAGGTAACCGTCGGCGCGTTGGTCAGCGCGGCCAACGGTACATTGCTGACCCGCGTCGAACAGTTCGATCCGGTCTACGTGAATTTTTCGCAATCGAGCTCCGACCTGCTCTCGCTGCGCGCCCAGATCGCTTCAGGTGCACTGGAAATGCCGGAGAAAGGCAAGGTTCCGGTCCAGTTGGTGCTGGAAAACGGTGAGCCGTATCCGCACGCCGGTTACGTAGACTTCCTGGCCATGTCGATTGACCGGGCTACCGGCACCGTTGCGGTACGGGCCCAGGTCCCGAACCCGGATCGCCTGTTGCTGCCCGGCCAGTTTGTGGAAGCTCAGGTAGAAGTAGGAACGCGCCTCGCCAGTATTCTCCTGCCGCAGCGCGCGGTGATCATGAGCGAGCGCGGTGCCAGCGTGATGGTCGTGGACGAGCAAAATGTCGCGCAATCGCGGGAAGTAAGAACCGGCAGCATGTATGACGGCAAGTGGATCATCCGGGAAGGGCTCGAGCGCGGCGAAACAGTCATTGTCGAAGGCTGGCAGAAGGCCCGGCCCGGTACGCCGGTAACGCCGGAGCCCTACGACCCCGGCCAGCCACCCCGTGCGGGTGGAGAGTCGGGTGCGCCGGCGCAGGATGAGGCTGCCGCGCAATGACGCCGACATTCTTCATACGCCGGCCAGTATTCGCCTGGGTCATTGCGTTGGGCATTCTGCTCGGGGGAATCCTTGCCCTGCGTGCCCTGCCCGTCGAACAGTACCCCTCGATCGCCCCGCCCCAACTTAACATCAACGTGACCTATCCTGGCGCAGATGCCGGGGTGCTGGAAACCAACGTCACCCAGGTCATTGAGGAGGAGCTGAACGGCGTCGAGGGTTATCTGTATATGGACTCGACCAGCCGCTCGAACGGCACGGCGTCCATCTCCCTCACGTTGCAGGCCGGCACTGACATCGACGTCGCACAGATGGAAGTGCAGAACATGCTCAGCCGCGTGGAGCCACGTTTGCCGGAGGAAGTGCGACGTCAGGGCATACGCGTCTACCAGGCCTCATCGAGTTTCGCGCTCATCGTCGCGTTAGTGTCCAAGACCGGCACCATGGGTAGCCTGGAGCTTGGTCATTTCGCTACTACCAATATCATCAGTGAGCTGCGCAGGGTCCAGGGCGTCGGGGATATCCGCGAGTTCTATACGCCCTACGCGATGCGCATCTGGCTGAATCCCGACCGGCTGGCGAGCTTCGGTATTTCGGCGGCCGAAGTGATGAGCGCCGTCCGCGAACAGAATAGCCAGGCAGCCGGCGGCTCCCTCGGCGAACCGCCTCTCAGCGAGAACATCGAGATCAACGCGCCCATCGAGACCCAGGGGCGCTTCAGTAACCCGGATGAGTTTGCCGAGATCATCCTGCGCGCCGACAGTGTCGGCTCGGTGATTCGACTCAAGGACGTTGCCCGCGTCGAACTGGGCGCGCAGAATTTCACGGCGCGCAGTGAGCTGAACGGGCAACCGGCCGCAGGCCTCGCCGTGCAGCTTGCTCCCGGCGCCAACGCGCTGGATACCGCCGAAGCCGTCAAACAGCGCATGCGGGAGCTGGAAAACGGCTTTCCTGAAGACATTGACTGGACGGTACCCTTCGATTCAACGCCGTTCATATCAGCCTCCATTCGCCAGGTGCTGCTGACCCTCGTTCAGGCCATGGGGTTGGTGGTGCTGGTAATGCTGGTGTTTCTGCAGAGCTGGCGCACCACGCTGATTCCGACCATCGTCATCCCCATCACACTGATCGGTACCTGCCTGGGGCTCTGGCTGCTGGGTTTTTCCATCAACCTGCTCAGCCTGTTCGGACTGGTGCTGGCGATAGGTACGCTGGTGGATGACACCATCGTGGTCGTGGAAAACGTCAAGCGCTTGATGGATGAAGAAGGGTTGCCCCCTTACGAGGCCGCAGTCAAAGCGATGGGTCAGGTATCGGCGGCAATCATCGGCACCACCCTGGCCTTGATCGCGGTATTCGTGCCGCTGGCGTTCTTTCCCGGTTCCACGGGCGGAATTTATCGTCAATTCGCCGTCACGCTTTCCATCGCAGTCGGGATATCCACTTTGCTGGCACTGACATTGACGCCCGCCATGTGCGCTGCGTTTCTCAAGCCGGCAGAGAATGAAAAGGACAAGCCTGGCTGGAGCAAACGGATCTTTGCTCCCTTCAACCGCGGCATGTCGTATATGACCGAGCGCTACCACGGCGGTGTCGGTTTCGTGCTGGCCCATCCGCTGATATTTTTGCTGGGTTTTATTGCGTTGCTGGCATTGACCGCCCTGCTCTTTGTGCGCATGCCCACCGCCTTTCTGCCCGATGAAGATCAGGGCTCGGTGATGACCGTCATTCAGGCCCCGCCGGGCTCCACGATTGAGCGCACGACCACGGCTGTCAAACAGGTACAGGCGTTCTATGCCGACCAACCCACCGTTGAGGATGTGGTCAGCGTGTTCGGCTTCAGCTTTTTCGGCCAGGGCCAGGCGCATGCCATGGCGTTCGTGCGCCTCACTCCGTGGTCTGACAGGCCGGATGAAGAGCAAAGCTCGCTGGCTCTGGTACGCAAGGCGATGGGCGCCTTTTCACAGATCAAGCAGGCCCAGGTATTCGCGCTGAATCCGCCGTCCATCCCTGCCCTTGGCGTATCGGGTGGTTTTTCCTTCAAGTTGGAGGACCGCGGCGGCAATGGATACAAGGCGTTGCTTGACGCACGGAACCAGCTGCTTGGCCTGGCGAGTGAGAGTTCAATTCTGGAAGGCGTTCGCCCGGAAGGCGCAGATGAGGCGCCCAAGCTGCGGCTGGATATCGACCGGATCAAGGCCCGCGCCCTGGGCTTGTCGATCAATGACGTCAACACCGCTTTAGGCACAGCCTTCGGCAGCGCGTACGCCAATGACTTCAACCTCGATGGCCGGGTGTTACAGGTTCTTGTGCAGGCGGATTCACAGTTCCGCATGACGCCCGAGGACGTACTCGATCTTAAGGTGCTGAACGACGAAGGCGAAAACGTGCCCTTTGGCGCATTTTCCAATGCAAGCTGGACCCTCGGTCCGATTCAGCTGCAGCGCTATAACGGCTATCCCGCCGTAACGCTCTCGGGCAACGCAGCGCAAGGGCATACCACCGGCGAAGCCATGGATGAGATGGCACAGCTGACGGAGCAATTGCCCGCCGGCTTCGCCTATGAATGGTCGGGCGCATCCTACGAGGAACAGCAAGCCTCGGGCCAGGTGGGCATGCTGCTCGGGTTGTCGCTACTGGTCGTGCTGATGGTGCTGGCGGCGTTGTATGAAAGCTGGACCATCCCCATTGCCGTGTTGCTTGTGGTGCCCTTTGGCGGCCTTGGCGCGATCCTGTTCGCCATGCTCAGAGATTTGCCTGCCAATGTGTACTTCAACGTCGGTCTGGTGACCATCATCGGGCTGTCGGCGAAGAATGCGATTCTTATTGTCGAGTTCGCCATCGAAGAGGAAGGACGCGGCAAATCGCTCATTGATGCGGTGATGAGTGCAGTACGTTTGCGCTTCCGCCCGGTACTGATGACCTCGCTTACTTTCATTCTTGGCATGCTACCGCTGGTGCTATCCAGTGGCGCCGGCGCGGCTTCGCGGATCGCGGTGGGCACCGGTGTCATGGGCGGGATGATTGTCGCGACGCTGCTGGGCCTGTTCTATATCCCGCTGTTTTACATGGCGGTTCGGCGCTGGTTGAGCCGCAAGCGTCCGCTCGGCGCGCGGGACGATGCCGACAATGAGAACAATGAGGGCAACGCCGACGGCGACAAGGAGCAGCCAGCGCATGAATAAAACCTGCACTGCTCTGCTGATCGCGCTGACCGCTGGCTGCCAGTTGGCGCCGGAGCACCAACGCCCCGACCAACCGACGGCAGCGCTTTATCCCAAGGTGTATGCGCCTGAACGGGGCGAAGCCGCCGCCAGTGATATCGCCTGGCAAGTGTTCTTTACCGATCCGCGTCTGCGGCATCTGGTCAGCACCGCCTTGCAACATAACCGCGACCTGCGAGTCGCCATCGAGCGTATCGAAGAAGCGCGCGGTCTCTATCGAGTCCAGGGCGCGAGCCGCTATCCCACGCTGGGTCTGAATGCTGAAGCGACCCGGGGTCGCTTTCCGACCGGCGCGGGTACTGGCGGGGCGACGCCGCCGACTGCACCCGGCGCGGCTGCCGGTGCCGGCGGGGGCATCGTCGAGCGTTATTCGCTGGGGCTGGGCGTTTCGGCATTTGAACTGGATTTCTGGGGACGGGTACGCAACCTGACTGAAGCTGCGCGGGCGCAGTATCTGGGTACGCTTGAAGCG
The DNA here is from genome assembly GCF_012844345.1 of Pseudomonas sp. gcc21. Taxonomy (NCBI): domain Bacteria; kingdom Pseudomonadati; phylum Pseudomonadota; class Gammaproteobacteria; order Pseudomonadales; family Pseudomonadaceae; genus Pseudomonas; species Pseudomonas sp. gcc21. The sequence continues at coordinate 1,124,537 of NZ_CP051625.1, forward strand.
CAGCGGGCATTCCGTCTGTCGCTGATCGCCGATGTCGCGTCGACGTATCTGGCACTGCTCGAGGCGGAAGAGCGTATCCGACTCGCCGAGGCCACGGTCGAGAGTCGCCGGGACGGCCTGCGCATTGCCAGGGTGCGTCTTGATGCGGGCATCACCTCGGCACTGGATTGGAATCAGGCCCGCGCGTTGCTGACCCAGGCTGAAACCGAGCTGGCGGGGCTACGGCTGACCCAGGCCCAGCAACGTAATTTCCTGGTGCAACTGGTCGGCACGGAGATCGAACGCACCTTGCCCGACCCGTTGCCACTGACCCAACAGATCAGCGAAACCACATTGCGCGCCGGTCTGCCCTCCGATCTGCTGTATGTGAGGCCGGATATCATTGCCGCCGAAGAGTCGCTACGCGCCGCGCGCGCCAACATCGGTGTCGCACGCGCTGCATTTTTCCCGCAGATCTCGCTCACAGGTACTTTCGGCTACGCCTCGAACGAACTGGATGGGCTGGTCAACAGTGACAACGAAACCTGGAGCATCGGACCGACTATCAGTCTGCCGCTGTTCGATTTCGGCCGAAACCGCGGCAACCTCACGGTGGCCCAGGCGCGCGAAAACATCGCTGTTGCGGAATACGAAGACGCCATCCAGACCGCCTTCCGAGAGGTATCCGATGCGCTGGCCGGCCGGCAATTTCTGGCAGAGCAACTGATTGCGCAGGAAGAAAATGTCGAGGTACTACGAGAGATCGCTGAGTTGGCGCAAGACCGCTACGCCGAGGGCGTAGTGAATTATCTGCAGGTACTGGATGCGTCGCGCAACCTGTTCCAGGCAGAACAGGCCTACGTTCAGATCAAACGCGCGCAGGTGCAGAACCTGATCGAGCTTTACGTAGCGCTGGGGGGCGGGACGACGGCGCCGAGACAGCTGCCGGAGTAAACAAAGCTCTGGCGTAGCGCAGGCGCGCTACGCCAGAGGTGAGGGATCAGTCTCCGACGATCAACAACGGGTTATAGCCGCTGGGCGAGTATTTGCCTTCCTCGGCCAGCATCAGGTCCAGCGCCAGGCTGGCCAGATTGTCGGCGACCGGATCGGCCCGGCCATGCTGCTCACGCAGTGCCACTTTCAGGTAATGATCGCAATGGTCACAGGCTTCGGCCTGAATCGGCAGGAAAGGCTTGCCATTTTCATCATCCAGCCCGAGATAGATCAACTGGCCGCCCTCCCCGCACAGACTGCATTTGACCCGCTCGAGGTGCCATTCGGTCGCACACAGGCTGCAATGCAGATAGCGCACACCGCTACGATATTGCTCGCCATGTATGACGCTGGCTACCGGCGGACAACCGCAGGTGGGGCATAGCGCTTCGGCTTGAACCGCGGGCTTGTCCGGCGCGCGAGGCAAGGCTTGAGCCAGCCGCACCCAGGTTACCTGGAGCGCGGCCGCGACGAGCGGCATAAGCGGCCGCTCTTCGTGCGAACCGGAACGCGCTTCCAGCACGTTGACGGCCAGCGCATCCAGCTCATCAGCTGTTTTGCTTCGCAGAGATTCCAGCAAGGGCCGTTGCCGCTGGCCGATGTGAAACTCAACGCCTTCAAGCAACGCGGACAGATCTCCCTGCCAATGCACATCGCGCAGCAATGCCTGATACCCCAACGGAGGCAAGCCGTGCTTCAGTGCTTCGTCGAATGCATCCGGGGCTGGTTTCCAGCCCGGCGCCTTGTCGGTCAGAACCTGATGCTGGGCCTGGACGACACGGGCCATGAATTCCAGAAATTCATCCAGAGCCGGCACCTGAACCACCAGTTCGCGCAGCCGCGTGGCGCGCTTCTGAAACAGATCTGCCCCGGCCAGGGTGACCGAGGGCGGATCCATGATGCCAGTGGGTGCATTTCCATATGTATGATTCACTACGGCTCCTTGGGTCGTTGGGTGGTTGCGGTTGTTCTGGCCTGCGGTGCGGTCTGACCATCAGGGTCGCCGTTATTCACCACGTCGTCATACCAGAGCCTGTGGTGATGCCGCGCCCAGGCATGACTGACACGCCCTCGTGTCATGGCGCGAACCGAACCCTTTACCCAGATCGCCGAATACACGTGGATGACCAGCGTAATGATGGCGACAAAGGCTGTGAGAGCGTGAATCATCGCTGCCCAACGCAACGCCCAGATCGGCATGCCATCCGCTATCCACGGCCGCCAGAGTACCACCCCACTGACTAGCAGAATCGGCACCGTCAGCAGGAAAATCCAGTACACGGCCTTTTGTCCGGCGTTATTCTTGCCCACCGGAGGCAGATGGTCATCCCGGTTATTGAGCATGTCGGGCATCTGCTTCATCCACTGCACATCGTGGCGGCGAAACAGATTTTCGGTGAAGAACCGTACCGCCTGAATCAGAAAAAACAGCGTCATGAACACGCCGATATAGGGATGCACTATCCGCGTCGGTTCAGGCCCGCCAAACAGCGCGGTCAGCCCGAAAAACGCCGGATAGAACAACGCCAGCCCGCTCAGCGTCAGCAACACAAAGCAGATCGCGACAATCCAGTGGTTGGTACGCGACCACCAGCCGTAACGCAGGATGCCCCTGTTGACGTTGGACTGTCTCATGGCCGGTCCTCCTCACGACGATCAAACTCGCGCGCCCGCTCTGCCTTCTCGGGATCGGGGTCATCTTCAGGCTCTTCCTTGGGCCCCTTGATCATGTAATGGAAGAAGCCAGCCAGTACCGAAGCGCCCAGCAATGCCGACATGATCGGTTTGGTGACCCCCTTCCACAGCTCGACCGTAGGACTGATATGCGGGTCCTTGGGCAAGCCACTGTAGATCTCGGGCTTGTCGGCATGCTGTAGCACGTAAACGACATGGGTACCGCCCACGCCAGCCGGATCATAGATCCCGGCGTTGGCATACCCCCGTTCCTGCAGATGCTCCACCCGACCCGCACCATAGTCGAGCATGTCTTCCTTGGTACCGAACATGATCGCCGAGGTCGGGCAACTTTTGACGCAGGCCGGCTCCAGACCATTGAAGACCCGATCCGAGCACAGCGTGCATTTGTACGCCTTGTTGTCCTTCTTGGAGATCCGCGGGATATCAAAGGGACAACCGGCCACACAGTAACCGCAGCCGATACAATGCTCGGAATTGAAGTCCACGATACCGTTGGCGTACTGCACGATTGCACCCGGCGCCGGGCACGCCTTGAGGCACCCCGGCTCGGCGCAATGCATGCAGTTATCCTTGCGGATCAACCACTCCAGATTGCCCTGCTCGTTCTCGTATTCGGAGAACCGCATCACCTCGAATGACTCGGCTGTCAGGTCCTGCGGGTTGTTGTAGGTGCCATCGCATTCGCCTACTTCATCCCGCAGATCATTCCACTCCGAGCACGCCACCTGGCAGGCCTTGCAGCCGATACACACCGATACGTCAATCAACTTGGTGACTTTCTCCACGCCACCGTGGCGAACCTGTGGAGAAGGCACCGTCGTCGCCGAGCGAGCGATGACGTTCTGCAGGTTAATTTGATCACCTCGCATTCGGCATCTCCTCTATAGCTTCTCGACGTTCACAAGGAACGACTTGAATTCCGGGGTTTGCGTGTTTCCGTCACCAACAAAGGGCGTCAACGTATTGGTCAGATGTGCCTTTTTGGTAACGCCCTTGAAGCCCCAGTGGATCGGAATGCCGATGTGATGGACCGTTCTGCCATCCACCTGCATGGGTTTCATCCGCTTGGTCACCACCGCCACCGCGTGGATGAACCCGCGTTTGGAGCTGACCCGCACCTTCTCGCCTACTGCAATGCCCAGCTCTTCGGCGAGCTCCTCGCTCATCTCGATAAACTTTTCGGGCTGCGCGATCGCATTCAGCCGCGAGTGCATGGTCCAGTAGTGAAAATGCTCCGTCAGCCGATAGGTTGTCGCCGCGTAAGGAAACTCCTCATTGCTGCCAAAGTTTGCCCGGTCCCGCTCGAACACTCGGGCGATCGGATTGCTCATCGCCAGCGCATTGTTCGGACTCATCGGGTTACGGTTGATCGGCGATTCCAGCGGCTCGTAATGCTCGGGAAACGGTCCTTCATTCAGCCATTCGCAAGCGAAGAAGTGCCCGCCACCGGTTTGCGTAATGATGAAAGGCCCAACTCCGGCAGAAGGCGGCGAAGTAAGCGGGAAGTCAGGCACGTCGGCGCCTACCCAGCGTTCGCCGTTCCACCACACGAACGCCTTGTTCGGCGCCCAGGGCGTGCCATCCGGCCGCGCCGAAGCGCGGTTATAGAGCAAGCGCCGGTTCATCGGCCAGGCCCACGCCCATCCCAGGGTATTGCCGGTATCGTAAGGGTCGGAGTTATCCCGTCGCGCCATCATGTTGCCTTCCTCCGGCCATGCGCCTGAATAGATCCAGCATCCGCAGGCGGTGGTGCCGTCAGCGCGCAGCTCGCTGAAATCCTTCAGCTGCTGACCCTTCGGGCGAAGCAGGTTGCCCTGTTCGTCCAGCACATCTTCCAGTGCCCGGCCGTTGTACTCTTGTGCAAGCTCATCGGCCGTAGGCGCAGCCGGATTCTTGTAGTTCCAGCTCAGGTTGAGGATCGGATCGGGGAAGGCACCGCCCTCTTCCTGGTAAAGCTTCTTCAACCGCAGCATCAGGGCGCCCATGATGGTGGTGTCGGTCATGGCCTCGCCGGGGCCCGGCGCAGATTTGAAATGCCACTGCAGCCAGCGCGAACTGTTGGTGATCGAGCCATCATCCTCAGCAAAGCAGGTAGTCGGCAAACGGAACACCTCAGTACCTATCTGCGACGGATCCACATCATGGTATTCGCCGAAATTCTTCCAGAACTCGCCGGTTTCCACCGTCAGCGGATCCATGATGACGAAGTACTTGAGCTTGGACAGTCCCTCAAACACCTTCGCCTTGTCCGGGAACGCCGCGAGAATGTTGAACCCCTGGCAGAACGCACCGTTGCCCTTGCCCTCGGTCATGTCATTGATGGCGTAGAGCACGTCATAGATGGGTTCGGACAACTTGGGCAACCAGTCGTAACACCAGTTGTTTTCTGCGGTCGCCACATCGCCATACCAGTCCTTCATCAGGCTGACGAAGAACCGCTCGTAGTACTTCCAGTAGGAGACCTCACCTTCTACCAGCGGCTGTTTGACGCGCGTTTGCATGTAGGACTGGTAGTCCTGCAGGTCGGCGGAAGGAAGATTCATGTACCCGGGCAGCAGGTTTGACAGCAACCCGACGTCGGTCAGGCCCTGGATATTGGAGTGGCCGCGCAACGCGTTCACCCCGCCACCGGGCATGCCCATATTGCCCAGCAGCAGCTGGACCATGGCGCCACACCGGATGATCTGCGAGCCGATGGAGTGCTGCGTCCAACCCAGTGCATACAGGATGGTCATGGTCTTGTCAGGCGCGGAGGTCTGCGCCATCAGGTCCCACAATTTGAGCACCGTCTCCCTGTTCATGCCGCAAATATTCTCGACCTGCTCAGGGGTGTACCGGCTGTAGTGCTGACGCATCAACTGGAATACGCAGCGAGGATGTTGCAGCGTCGGGTCTGAGCGAGCAAAGCCCTGCTCATCAGCTTCGAAGTTCCAGGTCTCGCGGTCGTAAACACGATCCTGCTGCCTATAGCCGGTGAACAGCCCGTCCTCGAAACCAAAACCCTCGCGAACGATCAGGCTGGCATCGGTGTATTCGCGTACATATTCTTGCGCGAAGCGGTTGTTCTCGATCAGATAACTGATGAAGCCACCCAGGAACACGATGTCCGTCCCGGTCCGAATGAACGCGTGATGATCCGCCACCGCTGTGGTGCGGTTATAACGCGGGTCAATCGAGATCAGTATCGCGTTGTTCTGGTTTTTGGCCTGCATGACCCAGCGGAAGCCCACAGGATGCGCTTCTGCAGAGTTGCCGCCCATGGACAGGATGACATCAGCATTGCGGATGTCGACCCAGTGGTTCGTCATGGCACCGCGACCAAATGTTGGGGCAAGACCTGCCACCGTTGGTCCGTGTCAAACGCGCGCCTGGTTGTCCAGCTTGAGAATGCCGAGTGCCCGGGTGATCTTCTGCGTGATATAGGCGGTTTCGTTGGTTGTCGCCGAGGCAGCTACCATCGACGTTGTCATCCAGCGATTGACCAGCCGACCCTGTTCGTCGTGGGTCTCGAAATTCGCATCCCGGTCATCCTTCATGAGTCGGGCGATGCGATCCAGCGCCTCGTCCCAGCTGATGCGCCGCCACTCATTACTGTAGGGGTCACGCACCTCGGGGTATTTGACCCGGGATTCGCTGTTGATGAAGTCGAGTACGCCTGCGCCACGCGGACACAGCGAACCGCGGCTGACCGGATGATCCGGGTCGCCTTCGACATGGTAGATATGATCGATGACGTTGATGGCTCGGTCGCCGCGTGAATACAGCAACATGCCACAGCCCACCGAGCAATAGGTGCAGATATTACGCGAGACTGTGGAGCCGGAGAGTTTGAAGTGGCGGACAGACGCGACGGCTTCATCCGGGGCGAACCCCATCATCGCCATACTCGATGCGCCCAGACCCGCTGCTCCTAGCTTCAGAAAAGTTCGTCTGGATACGTTCACGGACACGGATGTCTCCTTGATACCTGTGATCAACCGTCCATGACCAGGTGCCTGGACGGCCAATCCGGCGCGCTTCTACGGCGCAGACTGAGAACTAGCTCAAACTGTTGACTGCTTCGTCTGTGCTTGGTTCCGCCGTTCCAGGAATGGCGGAAGGCAGTGAGAGTCGAACTCACCCGGGAACGGCTGCCGCCCCCAACCGGGTTTGAAGCCCGGCCGCGCCACCGGACGCGAATGCCTTCCATATGCTGCTGCTCAGCGACCAGTGACCCTGGTCGTGAGTGTAGTGGAAACATCAGATGTGGCCAGCGCGTTGTCCGGCCTGATCTTGCGCAGGTCGCCGACCCGCCTGGTCAGGCCGATCCTGTCGAGATGCTCAAGCAGCTGAATGCTGCGCTTGCGACCGATACCGATCTGGTCACGAAACTCAGCTGTGGCTATGACGCCGTTGCGCTTGGCGAGTTCCATCGTCACCGCTGCAAGGCTACGCAACGTCTTGTCGGGATAGAACAGGTCCTTCACCACCTGTTGCAATTGCCCGAGCCGCGCGAGCTTGCGCAGCAGAAGGCGGACCTCGCTTTCCTCCCGTTCCAGGGCTCGCGCCAGGTCGCGCACCCAGGGCGGATCATACCCACCCTCCTCCAGTAACGGCCAGATCTGCGCCTGCAGCCGTTCTTCATCTTCGGTGAGACGTACCCTGTGCCCGGGCTGATGCAGCCAGGGGCCGCTGGCCTCGATACGCCCGGAGCCAAGCAGTGACTCCAGCAGTGCCACGAATACCGGCCGCTCCAGCTCGGGCATGGCATAACGGCGCAGGCGATCACGATCCGGGCCCAGTTCGTCTGGCTGCTCCTCATGGAACTGGCCGAGGCTGGTTTCAAGCTCATTCTGCAATACCTGCCACGCAGGCTCGTTGAATAGCCGGGGACCCTGGCGCGTTGTCACTTCCAGTACACCGGCCGGTAACGTCCAACTACTCGCGGGACGGTTGAACTGACGCTCCAGACGCCAGGGTTCGAGCCCCTGGTGCGATTGCTCCAGCAAGGCAGGAAAAGCGCTTTCCAGCGAGCCGGCGATCAATGCCTGCAACTGGGCGATCCGTTCAGGCGTGCGCCGATGGCGTGCCGGTGCGAAGGGGTCCAGCACCTGACCGCCGCCAATGGTGCGCTGTGCCGACTGGTCGCGCAGCACCAGCCGATCACCATGCACAGCATGTGTCGGCGCGTTCAGTACCAGTTGCGCCAATGTGCTGCCACCGGGTTCAAGCGACTGCTCCTGCAGCAGCGCTACCCGCCCCGTCAGATCATGCGCGCCCAGGTGAATATGCACCGGCGACCAATGCCGCAGCGCTCTCGTCTCACTCGCAAGCAGATCAAGCTGGATGTCCAGTCGGGTAACCGGCGCATGCAAGGCCGGCGCAACAAGCCACTCGCCCCGGTGGATCTGCTGCACGGTTACGCGTTCACCCACGATATTCAGCGCCACGCGCTGACCTGCATGGGCTTGATCCACCTTCTGGTTCTGTGCGTGCAGTCCGCGTACGCGGACTGTTCTGCCTGATGGGCTCAGCTTAAGCTCATCACCCACGCAGACCTGGCCGGCGAATGCCGTGCCGGTGACCACGACCCCGGCACCGGCAACGCTGAATACGCGATCGATGGCCAGGCGGAAATGTCCGGCCTGGCTGCGCTCATGAGCCCGCTGTGCTTCGGCGGCAAGTGCGCTGCGTAACGCATCTATTCCATCATTTCGTAACGCAGATACCGGAAATTGCCTGGCCCCGGCATAGGGGCCGGCAGACAGTAACGTGGAAACCTGACGCTGAACCTCATCAACCCGAGCGGGCTCGACACGGTCGATCTTGCTTATCGCCACTAAAGCTTGCGGAATCCCAAGCAGCTCGGCGATGGCAAGGTGCTCGCGCGTCTGTGGCATGACCCCATCATCGGCGGCAACAACCAGCAGCAGCAGATCGATACCGCTGGCGCCTGCGAGCATGTTATGCACGAACCGTTCATGCCCCGGCACATCGATAAAACCGCAGGGTTGCTCAGCTCCCAGGTCGGCGTAGGCGTAGCCCAGATCGATGGTGATGCCGCGCTCACGCTCCTCTCTCCGGCGATCACCCCGGGCGCCGGTCAATGCCTGCAGCAAGGCTGTCTTGCCGTGGTCAATGTGGCCGGCGGTACCTACAATCACGCTTCTCTCCTCAACGGTTCCGTGTCAGGCAAGTTGGCCTCACAGGTGCAGCCAGATCGAGAACGAACCGAAAAACAGCCAGAACGCGGCGAATAGCCACGGCGATCGCATGGAGAACAGCAGCGACTTGCGCTGCCCCTTGAAATCTGACTCCCAGTCGGAAAACAACGGGGTTTCATCATATACCTGTCCGATCGTTGGTTCGCTGTTCAGCAGGCTGTTCTGTTTTACATACCAGTGGTCGATGATATCGCAGGCTGCCTTGATACCAGGCCAGGCGTTGAGCGAACTGAGCAGCCCGAGCAGAGCCAGCGTCGGCGGTACCACAAGGGTGAATATAGGCCCCCAATCGGGATTCATATTGGCCATGCAGGAGCCATAAGCGATCACCAGGAACGATTGGGCGGACAGATAGGAGTTGGTCCGGGCAGAGAGATTGCCTGCCTCGTTATGAATCTCGTTTCGATAGAAATCCAGCCGGTCCTTCGGCGAAACGAAGATGGCTTTCTCTCGTTCGGTCTCGTTGTGCCTGGGACTATCGGGGGTAACAATCATGGTCCTGACTCTGTGCTCATAGTGAAACAGCTTAGAAGCCGGGCCGCGAGGCAAGTTCCTACCACCGGATCAACGCTCCCGGCCCCGCTATCAACCGATCCGTTCAAGTAGATGGAGTGTCGCTTCGTCATCCTTGCCGTCATAAAAACCGTCCAGCACCAGCCTGAATTCCTCACACTGCGGCGCTGCTCTATCAAACAACGTCATACTCGAGCGTAGCTTCATATCATCCGGCGAACCCAGGATAGCGCGGGGTGAGCTGCCGATGTGCTGCAGCACGGCCTGGCAACATTCAAGCAGCCGTTGCCCCAGTGTAGGGTGCGCCAGATAGGCCCGCGCCTCATCCAGTCCGCAAACAGCGTAACGCTGCGCCATATCGCTGTGGCCGAGACCGGCTACCTGCGGAAAAATGAACCACATCCAGTGGCTTTGCTTGTTGCCCGCCCGCAGCTCAGCCAGGGCGCGTTCATATACGGGCTGCTGGGCATCAACGAAGCGTTGTAGTCGATAAGGATCGTTCATGGATTGGCCTTCGGTTGAATCAATCGATGGGCGAATCGCAGAGAATGGTCTGCTTGTAGTTAATGGATTGTTTGATACATGGCGTAGCCCGCAGGCTACGCCCGGAGGGATCAGCTTTTCGGAGTGTCCTGCTCGGCGTCATCGTCGGGCTCTACACCTTCCTCTCCCTGCTTGGCGAGAAACTCCTCCTGCAGCAAGGCATCCTGTGTAGCCTGCGTGCCCTCTTCAGCTAACGGATCGTTCAGTTCCCGCGAGCTGACAGGCCGCGCATCGAGTTTACCGGTCAGATGCTCAAGCGCATGGCGCGCCTTGGCTGCGGCACCCTCGACTGCAAGATGCAGCGACTCCGCCTTGTGCGATACCGACATGGAGTGGTGGCCCTTGGGGCGAAACTCGATCTGGCACCGCTTGTCCTGCGCTCCGCCCTTCTGGGCGTTCTCATCACTCACATGTATCTCGACCCGCGTGAGCAGTTCCTCGAACCGCTCCAGCTGCTCTACGACTGTCGAACCAACCCATTCCTGCAGCTGAGCACTGCCTTCGATGTGATTGCTGTTGACCTGAACTTGCATATACGGCTCCTGATGTGACGTGACATGAACTGCTATTAAGTTGGAGCTGGACTCAGCCACGAGGTTCAGCGTGCTGGTCAAATCTCTTCTGACCCCACCTCAACTGGCTGACCCGGTGCTTAATGTTTGAGACCCAGCTCGATCCAGGTAGGCGCATGATCGCTGGCCTTGGGCAGGTCCCGGACCCAACGGTCCACTCCCGCATCGACCAGCTTCGGTGCCAGGTCCGCACTCAATAACAGGTGATCGATGCGCAGACCGGAATTGGTTTTCCAGTGCTGGCGAAAATAATCCCAGAAGGTATAGATGCGCTCCTCCGGATAAAGCGCGCGCAGCGCATCGGTCCAGCCCTGGTCGAGCAAGCGCTGATAGCATTCGCGTGATTCCGGCTGCAACAGCGCGTCCTTCTTCCAGGAGCGCGTATTGTAGATATCGAAATCCGTCGGGATGACGTTGTAATCCCCCGCAAGCACCGCAGGATGCCCGGATTCAAACAGTCCCTGCGCATGCCCGATCAGATGCTCGAACCACTTCAGCTTGTAATCGAATTTCGGGCCTGGCTGGGGATTGCCGTTGGGCAGATAGATACAGCCAACTAGCACACCGTGAACAGCAGCTTCGATATACCGGCTCTGGCTGGGATCCGGGTCGTCCGGCAGTCCGCGTCGGGTTTCCAGCGGGTCCGCGTCTTTGGCAAGAATCGCGACCCCGTTCCAGGATTTCTGTCCATGCCAGATGGCGCCATAACCCGCGTCGTTTATCGCATCGATGGGAAAGTCCTCATCAGGTGCCTTCAGTTCCTGAAGGCAAACGACATCGGGCGATTCCTTCTCAAGCCATCCCAGCAAGGCGTCCTGGCGCGACCGGATACCGTTTATGTTGAAAGTCGCAATTTTCAGCTTGTTCACGGACCCGCCCTCCTGGATTCGAGATCACTGTTGTGCAGCCAGTTATTCGGCATCACGCCTGCTGAGTACACGGCTGCCTTCAGGGGGTATGCCAGCATGGCGTGCATACAGACGTGTCAAAGGCGCAGCGGTTACGCCGTGTACGAGGATAGACGCAAAAATGATTGCGCTGGAGGCGTGCCAGAACAGCGGCTCGCCCATGTGCTTGTGCGCCAGGCTGGCGTAATAGATGGCAGCGATACCGATCGGGCCGAACCAGCCAATGAAACGCACGTCCGGTACGGCCCAGTATCGCCTGAGAGCGGGATATAACAGCAGCAGTACCGGCGGACGACGCAACAGCAGGACCAGGATCGTCAGTGCAAGCAGCGGCCAACCCAGATCGGCCCACTCCGTGAAGGGCAAAGCGATGCCGAAAATCACGAACATCGGCAGCGTGAACAGTTTTGCTACGCCCTCCTGGATTTTCTCTTCTTCATGCTCGTCACTCTTGTCGCTGAACAGATTGAACGTCAGCCCCGCCAGGAATACAGAGACCACTGCGTCCGCCTTGAGCAGCTCCGCAAGACCCAACGCGAACAAGGAAAACGCGACCGTGTAACCCAGCAGCGAGGTCTTGTCGACCAGACCATGGTGCTCGGCCAGTGAAAGCAGTTTCGCTGCGGCAAAACCGATGACCACACCCAGCACACTGGCAAACACAACGCCGATAATGATCGATTGCACCAGCCACCTGGACAACGCCTCGCCTGGCGCAAGCGTCAGCATGAAAACCGGCAGCATGACAAACAGATACGCCAGGCCGTCATTCGCACCGGATTCCAGCGACAGGCCGTCACGTATACGCAGCGGCAGGTGTGTCTTGGCGAACTTGCCGGTCACGATGGTACTCGCCACGACCGGGTCCGTTGGCGTAACCACAGCGCCGAACAATAGCGCCGCCCATAACGGCAATCCCAGCAACCAGCCCGCGAGCAATGACGACGTCAGCCACATTGCCAGCATGACCACGGTCAGCAGTAACATCATGGGCTTCAGCAGGACCTTCAGGCTTTCCCGTTTGAGCCGCAGCGCGACACCCATCAGACCTATCGCCAGGGTCAGCCGCGACGCTTGCTCCAGTATCGCTGTATCGTCGCCCCATCTGGACAGATCCAGCAATGCCAGCCCGTAGGGTCCCACCGCGATACCAACCCCCATGGCCAGAATCGACTCGGTTACAGGGCTTCGTTTGAGCGCCGAAGACATCAGAGCGATGCCGACCGCCGTTGCGCCCATCACAGCAAGAGAAAGGTTGAGTTGCTCCATGACCGGCCCTTGAATGCGTATATCCTTGCGAGGCCGTCGTGCCAGGGAAGTTCCGAAATGGAGTCAGCGCCGTTCCGTTTCGACGCTTTGTCGGCACGTCCGAAACGCATGCTGAGTGCCGCTATCCAGGCATGAAAGTCGATAGCTTATGCACCGCGGCGATCTCTCCGCTCCAGATCATTTCGTAATGCGCGGTCTGAACGATGGATGAGATTTGCCTGGGTGTCAGCAGTCCCCAACAAACTGCATCCGGCTGACGAACCGAGTGATAACGGATAGCTGTGGCACCGGCGTTCCTTGCCTCACGACCCAGTAGGCGTGACGCGGCGTAATCGTTGGGCGAGTAGATCGGATCCGTGCGCGGCACACCCAGCGCATCCACCGATCCCGCTTCATCAAATCGTGCGGTCAGTGCTCGGAACACAAACCGTTCGTAACGCAAGTCCGGCACGCGGGACCAGTAGGCTTGCTGGTGGTGTCTGACCTCGGCGATCGCGGTTTCGACCCGATCTGCCAGGTACAGCACACCGAAGGTGCCATCGCTGAAACGCGAGCCTTCCGGATTCACGTGGGTAAAAGGCGCAGCGGCGTAGGAGCACCCGGGCACTCCGAAGGGAATCTCGCTGCGCGGGATCAATTGCAGGTTGCCTGTCTGGTTCTGGATGCGCGGATTGGTGAGTGCCTGTAGCGCGTACAGATCCTCGAATTCCTCGGCGCTGGCCACGTCATCAAAAATCGCTATAGGTGGGAACTTGGAATTGACCAGCCGATAAGCGCGGACTGACTGCGACGGCAATACCGGCAAGCTGCTGACCGCTACCACTGGCTGCCACGCAGGACGTCGATTCGCTTGAAGGTTTCATACACCGCGACCATATCGCCGCCACCCATGACTTCAAGTGGAGAGCGACCAAGGAAAAATGCATTGTCGTTCGGCATCCGCATGAACCCGTAGAGGTTATCGGGGTTATCAAAGACCGTGCGCAGCGCTGCATGAATATTCAGCACGAAGCTGACCCGCGTTAGCTGATCCCGATCCAGGTTGATCGATTGCAGACCGTCCTTGCGCTTGGCCCGGGCGTAGGTGCTGTGCGAGACGCGCAATATTGCCTCGCCCTGCTCCCCCGTGGCGCCCCACTTGTCGAGAATGGTCACGGCCGTACGCAGTCCGGTCGCGGCAGCGATTCTATCTGCAGAAACGGTGGCTGTATTAAGCATGTGACAAGCCTGAGAAGAATGTATCTGGAGATACTACGCCCATGATCCTGTATCTGCAAACACGCAATACCTGCAATCAATGGCTGTGACCCGAGCCCCTTTGCACTCCTGCACCGCAGTTGTGTTCCACCGCACAATCACGCCGGATCTGTGCATCCTCCGGCTGCAAGGTGCAGTGCTCTATACCAAAGCGCTCGCTCAGCAAGGCCTGCATCTGGGGCAAAACCGTCTGCCAGTCAGGCATGTGCTCGAGATCAACATGCGCGGCCAGGGCATGGCTGGTGGAAGACAAGCTCCAGATGTGCAGGTCATGCACCGCAATCACCCCGTCAACCTCAGCCAGTACCTGTTCGACTTCATGCGAATTAACACCGTGCGGAACGCCTTCCATCAGCACGCGAATCACCACGCCGAGCAAGCGGATCGCCGATATCAGGATCAGCAGGCAGACGACCAGCGACAGTATCGGATCGATGACGCTCGGCCCGCCAAACCAGATGATCGCGCCCGCGGCAACAGCTGCAACCGAGCCCAGCAGATCGCCCATCACATGCACTAGCGCTCCGCGTACATTGAGGGTCTGCTCCCCGCGCATCAGTACCCAGGCAACAATGATATTCACCAGCAAACCCAGACCACCAATGAGTAACACGGTACCGCCATCGACTGTGGGCGTGTCGCGCATGCGCCCGATCGCCTCGAAAGCGATGACGGCAATCACCACAAACATGAACAGCACATTGAACAGCGCGCCCAATACCTCGGCGCGTTGCAGGCCAAAGGAATGCGCGCGTGACGCGGGCTTGCTCGCAAGCCAGGCGGAGAAAGCCCCTACGGCCAATGACAGCGAGTCGGTAAACATATGGCCTGCGTCGGATAGCAGCGCCAATGAACTGGCCAAAACGCCAGCAACCACCTCTACGACAGCGAAGCCGGTCGTAAACAGCAGCGCAAACATCAACGTCATGCCGCTGCTATGGTTATGGCTATGTTTGTGGTCGGCGTTGTGACTATGGCTGGACATGAATGGACTCCGCTGGGCTCAACCCATTGGAACCAGCCGATTGATGAAGCGTCAAGCGGAGCCTGCGTTTGTTCCCAGTTGAACAAATCAGGTATCGAGCCGCCCTGCCAGGAACTGCGCCAACCGGCTACGCATGAGCCGACTCTCGCTGCCGAGATTGGCGATGGGTGAACTCTTGAGCTGTTCCTCAGCCAGTTCGGCGCCGACGCCAGCGAGTGCCAAGGGGCAATCAACCGCCAACGCCAGTTTGTTTATTTGCCGCAGCAATGCGGCGTTGGGTGGAACCGGGGCGAACAGGACCAGCCCCTCGGGCTGAATCGACTGGCATACCAGCGGCAGCTCATCAAGCGGCTGGCCGGCGGGCAACACCCGCACCGCGCCGTCATCTGCGCCCAATAACAGCCCCGTTACCAACAGCTCCAGCTCGGGGCAGCTCTCGGGTAAGGCTGCCAGCAGCACACAACCGTTTGCGGTGCGCCGGCCCAATTGCAGACGCTGCAGAACGCGGGCACGAAGAAAGGCATCGTAAGACAGCCACTGACTCAGCTGACCGAAGCCGGATTGATGCATTTGCTCCCGCCACACGGGCAACAATACCTCTTCGAATATCATCGAGACCGGGTAGGTAGAGAAAAGCTGACCGTACACTTGCTCGAGACGGGTTTCGTCAAAGACAGCCACAGCTTGTGCGACACACGCCTGCCACTCGCTCCATTCGTCACGCGCCAATCCGAGCGCGGGGCCACCGACCAGTGGCTTGGCTTGCGTCATTGAGTCAGCCGGTTTGTTGCGTGCAAGCAGACTGCCCACCTTGCTCACTGCTACGCCGCGCTCGGTCCACGACATGATGCTGCGAATGTTTTCGACATCCTCCCGCGAATACAGCCGATGCCCGCCTTCGGTCCGGACCGGCTGGATAAGCCCGTAGCGCCGCTCCCATGCCCGCAGTGTCACCGGATTGACGCCCGTCAGGCGCACCACTTCACGAATCGGTAGCAGTTCATCAGTGGCAGAGTGCTCGATAGGGTCAGACACAGGCTCGGCTCGTTTGGTCATGGACAGGACAACGCAACAAATGAAAGACGGCATTGTAACGCGGCAAAACTCCCTCGCCAGGCAATATAACCTCAGACCCTTGGCGAGCCGCCAGTAATGAAGGCATTTAGCCAGCCCAGACCGGAAGAAAATGGAATAATGCCTGCCTAAGCGCTTTCGAGAAGTCCGGATTCAGGCCAGGATGTTCTAGAATGGCGCCAAACATACCGGGGTGGAAAGAATGATCAACGCAAAACTGCTGCAACGGGTAGTAGAGGCATCCAATGACGGCATCGTAGTAGCCGAACAGGAAGGCGACGACAATATCCTCATCTATGCCAACCCTGCCTTTCAGCGCCTGACGGGCTACCAGGTCGATGACATTCTTTATCAGGACTGCCGTTTTCTGCAGAACGGTGACCGAGACCAACCCGGTCTGGCTGCGATTCGCGAAGCCATTCAGAATGGCCATCCGTGCCGCCAGGTCCTTCGTAATTACCGCCAGGACGCCACCGCCTTCTGGAACGAGCTGTCGATTACCCCGGTTTTCAACGAGGCTGACCAGCTCACCTATTTCATTGGCATTCAGAGAGATGTGAGCACTGAAGTCGAGACTCAGAATCGAGTGCGCGAGCTCGAAGCGGAGGTCGCCGAGTTGAAGCACCAGCTGGCGCAGCTGCAAAATAAAGCCTGACAGGACGGAACGCCCCCTGCTTCCTCCTCACACAATGCTGTGCTCATCGGATCCTGCCGCAACGATACCGCTTCGCATAGCGGGCGATGTCATCTCTTCGCGGCACCCTGCTGCTCTCACCGCTCTTGCCATTCCCAGGCTGCCTCTCAGCCAATAAGCAATGCCGGCAATCTGTACAACCTCCGATCCAGGGAAGGCTTTACCTATTCTTGTACATATGTGATTATTTGTACAACTTAGGACGTAAGTACGCTCACGCCGACTTCGGCATGGATAGCCTGCTTACACGGAACGTTTCACGGAGCCCCATCATGTTCACTCGCATTCGCAAACTGAACGACGCCTTAGAGAATAGCCAGACCCAGCTGGCAGCGCGCCGGGACGAACAGGCCGCTCTACGCAATGCCATGGCGATTGTCGAGTTCAGTCCTTCCGGCATGGTGCTCGATGCCAGCCCGAGATTTCTCGCCATGGTGGGCTATTCCCTGGATCAGCTTCGTGGCCAGCACCACGCCAGGCTTTGCGAATCCTCCTATGCGCACAGCCGTGAATTTGCCGATTTATGGCAGCGCCTGCGAGCGGGAAAATGCTTTAGTCAGCTGGTGCTGCGACAAGCAAGCGACGGGCGCCAACTCTGGCTGGATGCCAATTATATTCCGGTATGTGATGCAAACGGCGCAGTGCAGCGCATCATCAAAGTGGCTACTGATGTCACCCAGCGCACATTGCGATCGCAAAGTGAGTCCAGTTATGTTCAGGCAGTTGACCGGTCCATGGCGCTTATCGAATTCGACCTTGGAGGTCATGTCGTGAATGCCAACGCCAATTTTCTGAAGGTAATGGGTTACGGGCTGGAAGAAATTCGCGGCGAGCACCATCGGATCTTCTGTCAGCCGCACGAAGTGCAGAGTGACGCGTATCGGACATTCTGGGGCCGCCTCAACCGCGGCGAGTACAGCTCCGGACTCTTCGAACGCCTCGATAAATATGGTGCCAAGGTCTGGCTGCAGGCGACATACAACCCACTGTTCAATGCGCAGGGAGCGCTTTATGGCGTGGTCAAATTTGCCACTGACATCACTCTGCAGGTCGCGCAGCGTGAAGCTGAAACGCAAGCAGCGCAACTGGCCTTCGATACCTCCCGGCAGACTGACGCCCATGCAGAACAGGGCAGCGCAGTCGTCCAGCAAACCGTTACCGTTGTACAAAGCATCGCCGATGAACTGCGCCAGGTAGCCGAAGGCATCAGCGCGCTGAGCGTGCAATCAGAAGAGATCGGCAGCATCGTCGGTGCGATTCGTGGCATTGCCGAACAAACCAACCTGCTTGCGTTGAATGCCGCTATCGAGGCGGCACGCGCTGGCGAACAAGGGCGAGGCTTCGCAGTGGTCGCCGAAGAGGTACGCAACCTCGCGCGGCGTACCAGCGAGGCAACCGTAGCGATCACCGAGGTAGTGGGTAAAAACCGCGAGCTGGCCAGACGAGCGGAAAGCAGCATGCAGTCGGGCACACTCAAGGCGGAACAAGGCGTGAGCCTGGTCAATCAGGCCGGGTCAGTGATTCTCGACATCCATCTGGGCGCCCAACAAGTAGTGCAAGCCATCGGTCAATTCGCCCAGACCCTCGACCATCCCCGCTGAGTCATGCAGTCAGCCGGCATCAGGATGCCGGCCAGGCTACCTCAGGCAACGCTTCGAAAGCCGGACGGGCGAACAGATAACTCTGGAACAGATGAACCCCCAGGCTTTGTAATTCACACAGCTCTCCCACCGTCTCGATCCCCTCGGCGATAACATCGATATTCAGCGCCTGGCATACGCCGAGTATTCCTTGCACGATGGCCCGGCGGACCGGATGCGTATGAATGTTTCTCACCAGCGCCATATCGAGTTTGATAATGTCCGGCTGAAACTCGGCGAGTAGATTGAGCCCTGAATAACCGGCGCCAAAATCATCAATCGCCGTCCTGAACTTCTGCCGCTGATACTCGGTGACGATGTCCTTCAAGTGCGCCTTGTCTACCAACTCCTCACTCTCGGTAATCTCGAAAATAATCCTTTCGGTGGGAAAACCGAAACGTCGCGCAGCAGCCAGGGTCGCGCGAATACAGGTCGCGGCCTGGTAAACCGCATTAGGCAAAAAATTGATGCTCAACATACAGGGCATCTGGAGACGCGCAGCCAGCTCTACTGCCTTGATCCGGCACGCCTGGTCGAAGGCATAGCGGTTGTGTTCGTTGACCCGCCCGAGCACTGCCGCAGCGCCGCTGCCGTCGGTGCCACGCACCAGCGCCTCGTAGGCATACAGGCTGTTGTCGCGTAGATCAACGATCGGCTGAAACGCCATGCTGAAATCAAACCCCAGGGCCTTTCCATCACGGCAGGCCTGGCAGGGATTTGTCGAAGGTTGATGGGTCATGAGCGCGAATATCCGTATAAGAGTTGAATGATGCGAAACCTCTACATATTCTTGTACAGGCGCATTGACTTGTACAATATTAATTGTATTCTCAGAACATGTACAACATACGAAGTACGTATAAGGAGGACAATCATGGCCGTCACCCGAGACGCTATCAAGATCGGCATAAGCGCCTGCCTGTTAGGACACCCTGTGCGCTACAACGGCGGCCATAAGCAATCGCGATTGTGCAGCGATGTCCTGGCCCGCCATTTTGAGTTCACACCGTTCTGCCCCGAGCAGGCGATAGGCCTTGCCACGCCGCGGGAACCGATACGCCTGGTTGGCGATCCGGCCAGTCCACAGGCGTTGGGCAGCGTCAACCGCGCGCTTGATGTGACCGACGCGCTCACCACCTTCGGCACGCAGACCGCTGAGCAGCTTGACGACATCTGCGGCTATATCCTGATGCAGAAATCGCCTTCCTGCGGCATGGAGCGCGTCAAGGTATATCAGGATAACGGGCAACCCGCTGATGGTGGGGGTCGCGGGTTGTTCGCCGCAGCGCTGATGCGTGCGCGCCCGGATCTGCCGGTCGAAGAAGACGGTCGACTGAACGATCCGGTACTCCGTGAAAACTTCATCACCCGCGTTTTCGCCTATGCCGAATGGCAACGGTTACAACGAGCCGGCCTGACGCGGCGTGGACTGATTACCTTCCATGAGCGCTACAAGTATCAACTCATGGCAACCTGCATCCAACAATACCGGCAACTCGGACGCGAAGTCGCGCAAAGCGCCTCCATACCGCTGGAGGCGTTTGCGCCACGGTATTTCAGCCAGCTCATGGCTGCGCTGAAGCAGCCCGCCAGCCGTGGTAGCCACAGCAATGTGCTGCAGCATCTGTCCGGTTATCTCAAACGCGCGCTCAGCTCGCCGGAGAAGCAGGAGCTTGGGAAATTGATTGAGCAGTACCGCACAGGAGTAGTACCTCTGGTCGTGCCGATCACCCTGATCAAACACCATTTCCGCAGGCACCCGGATAGCTATATTGATCGGCAGGTGTATTTGCAGCCGCACCCTGAAGATCTCAGCCTGCGTAACGCACTGTGACCACACAACAGAGTACCAGCAGCGGCTCCCAGCTGGCCGATGACGTGTTGCCGATCCGTGAGGCGGCCCGCCAGACCGGCGTGAACCCCGTGACTCTACGCGCCTGGGAGCGCCGATATGGGCTGATTCAGCCCGAGCGCACTCCCAAGGGCCACCGCCTGTACAACGCGGAACATATCACCCGGATTCGCCAGGTGCTCGGTTGGCTCCAGCGCGGCGTAGCGGTCGGCCAGGTGAAACCCCTTTTACAAGACTCACCGTTTGAGCCAGCGCTGAACTCTTTATGGGATGAACAACTGAGTGAATGGCTGACGTGCATCGAAGAGCTTGCCGAGCGCCGGCTGGACGAGTTATGCAACCAGGCGTTCGCCCTTTATCCCTCGGAAACGTTATGCGAGCACCTGCTCTCTCCTTTGATAGCGCAGCTGCAGTCGCGCTGGAACGCCCAGCGCAGTGTTCGCGTGGAACAGGTATTTTTTCTGTGCTGGCTGCGCAACAAGCTAAGCACCCGGATTTACCACGGGAACCGGCTGTTGAGCGGTGCGCCGTTGTTGATGCTGAACCTGTCGGAGCGCGTCATGGAGCCGAACCTATGGATATGCGCCTGGTTGGCAAGCAGTGCTGGTTACCCAGTGCGGGTGCTTGAGTACCCCGTTCCGGCTGAAGATATTACGCTCACAGCAGAGCGAATCCGTCCTTGCGCACTGCTGCTATTCAGTGATCAAGCTGTTGACCTGGCCTATCTGAAGCGCTTGCTGGGGGCCAGTCGGTCATGCACCCTGCTATGCGGCCAGGCCGTGAGCATTCACCGCCATGCATTGCAGGATCTGCCCGCCCTGCACGCCGCAGACAGTCCGCTCGCTGCACTGCATTGCCTGCAGCGGCTCAGCCCACCCGACAACCATTGAGGTTCCCATGCGGCAGTTGATGTGGTTTCGCAGCGATCTACGCGTGCAGGACAACACCGCCCTGACCGCCTCCATGCAAGCTGGACCGACCATTGCAGTTTTTTTACTCAGCCCCGCCCAATGGCACGCGCACCATGACGCGCCGTGCAAAGTCGATTTCTGGCTGCGCAATCTCGCCATGCTTCAGCGGGAGCTGAAACAGCTGAACGTTCCTTTGCTTATCCGTCATGCCCCGCTTTGGTCAGATGCCCCGGACGTTGTAGCTGATCTGTGCCGCGAGCATGACATTGCCAGCGTTCAGGTGAATGCTGAATACGGCGTGAACGAAGCGCGGCGCGATGAAGCCGTTGCAGCCCGTCTGGCTGCACTGAGTATCACTATGCAAAGTCATCTGGATCAGCTGCTGTTTCAGCCAGGCAGCATTCTGACGCGTTCGGGTAAGTACTTTCAGGCCTTCAGCCAGTTTCGCAAGGTCTGTTACCAACGCCTGAACACCGCGCCGCCAGCAACCCTGGGCTTGCCGCCCGCTCAACTCGCACTGGACATTCCGAGCGACTCGATCCCGGAGAGGGTTTCAGGTTTCGCTCCACCGGACGTCCACTTGCAGGCCCCGTGGCCAGCCGGCGAAGCCGAGGCTGGCGAACGCCTGGAGCGTTTCGCCACCGAGCGGCTGGATGACTATAACCGCGACCGCGATCTGCCCGCTAAACCCGGCACCAGCCAGATCTCGGCTTACCTGGCGGCGGGTGTGTTGTCGCCGCGCCAGTGTCTGCATGCGGCACTGCGCAGTAACCGCGGCGAGTTCGAGACCGGCAGCCCCGGGGCTGTTACCTGGATCAATGAGCTGCTGTGGCGAGAGTTCTACAAACACATTCTCGTCGGGTATCCGCAGGTTTCGCGGCACAAGGCATTCCGCTCGGCAACCGAAGTCCTCCCCTGGCGTCACGATCCGCAGGCGTTGGCCGCCTGGCAACAAGGGCGTACCGGCTTTCCGCTGATCGACGCGGCCATGCGTCAAATGCTGGCTACGGGCTGGATGCACAACCGCCTGCGCATGGTGGTAGCGATGTTTCTCAGCAAAAACCTGCTGATCGATTGGCGCGAGGGCGAACGCTTCTTCATGCAGCATTTGATCGACGGCGATCTGGCCGCCAATAACGGCGGCTGGCAATGGAGCGCCTCTACCGGCACAGACGCCGTGCCATGGTTCCGCATTTTCAATCCAGTCACCCAGTCCCGCCGGTTCGATCCGGACGGCCGCTTCATCCGTTACTGGCTCCCCGAGCTGGCTACGCTGGACAATCGAAGCATTCATGAGCCGACGTCAGCCGGGGATCTATTCGGGACAGCGGACTACCCGCCGCCCATCGTTGATCTCGCCGAAAGTCGGCGACGTGCCTTGGAGGCATTCAAGAATTTATCTTCAATAGGTACGCCAACCTGATGATATTTTTGATGTTATGACTGACAGATGTGGTTTATCTGAGCGTGTTTTTAGCTCAGAACAGCGGGAGGGATTCTCCTAGCGAGAGGTCTTCTGGCGGAAGCGGAGCAATCATCTCCGGGCCGTCATTGCTGACGTTCCCTACCGCTCTGGTCACTGCATACCACTTAAAGGCGTCGGTGGGCAGTGAGTGATAACGTGCCAGGTCCCGAGCATAGTTGGCCGGCAATGCGGGGTCGAGCCATTCGCGCGCGACATGCGCCGGTAGCGCGACGGGACGTCGATCATGAATATCCACCATGCCCTGATCAGAATCATCCGTAATGATGGCAAAGCCTCCGGGACTGTCTCCGTGCGGGGAGGCTGCGATGGCAGCCAGAAACATCGGTTCGTTGCTCTTCAGTCTCAGATAGTAAGGTTGCTTGCGCTTGGGGTCATCCGCATCCGCAGCCCATTCGAACCAGCCATCGGCCGGCACCAGGCTCCGTCCGCTTCCCCAGATGGCTTTCCAGAATCGACTGGTTGTAGCGGTTTCCAGTCGAGCATTGATAGCCGGCGCACGCCGGTCTTTTGCCCATGCAGGGGCATAGCCCCATTTCACCTGAGTGGTACGCAGTTCCACGCCGTCCTGACGGATCAGATGGACCAGGGTACCCGGCGGCACGTTGTAGCGGCCTATGGGTGGCTCACTCGTTGGCTGCTTAACGGACTGATTAGCCAGATAACGAAGATAGAGTTGCAGCGCACTGTGCTGCGCGATACGTCCACACATGGGCGGGTCTCCGGCTGATGCCTGCTTGAAGCATAGCTCACACTTAGCCCAGGCCGCCGCCTCCGGCAATGATCGTCTGCATACTGGCTGGTTGTTATCCGTACAAGCGCTCTATCGCAGGTGCCGCGCCATCACTGTTGGGCACGACCTCGGCCGGGCATCATGCCGGACTCATCAGCCGCAGCAATTTGACCAGCAGGTCGTCCATGCTGAAAGGCTTCATCAGAATATCCGTGCCAGGCTGGCTGAACTGGTTTCGGTCCCTGGCGCTTTCTGCATAACCGGTCATGAACAATACCGGCAGGTTGGGCCGTACGCGCCGCGCTTCATCCGCCAGCTCATGCCCACTCATGCGTGGCAACCCGATATCGGTCAGCAGCAGATCAATCGGCGCGTCGCCATGAAGCAGTGCCAACGCGCTCTCTACATTATCGGTCTGTGTGCACTGATAACCGGCGTCAGTGAGCCGTTCGCTGATGGCGGCACTCACAGCGATGATGTCTTCAACTATCAGAATGTGCCCGCTCGTGGTGGCGCGGGTAGCGGCGCCTTCGACTTCAGTTGCCTGGTGGATTTCTTCCCCGACCGGCAATAACAACATGACCTCGGTGAATTGACCCACTTCACTGCATAGTCTTGCCACACCGCCGGACTGACCAGCAAAGCCATACAGCATCGACAAGCCCAGCCCGGTCCCTTTGCCGACGGATTTAGTGGTGAAGAACGGGTCGAACACCTTATCCAGCACCTCAGGTGCGATACCTATGCCGTTATCCCTGACCTTGAGCGCGACGTAACGCCCGTCTGCAATTTCAGGATCGCGCTCCACCGTCACGACCTCAGTGCTTATGCAGATCTCACCGCCATTAGGCAGCGCGTCGCGCGCATTGATTACCAGGTTGATGAGTGCGCTCTCAAGCTGGCTGCCATCGGCATAGGCGATCACCGGCGTGGGCGCCAACTCCAGCGTCAAAATGATGTTTTCGCCAATCGCACGACGAATGAAGTCATCCAGCGAATCCACCAGCGCATTGACGTCAACAGATCGGGCTTCCAGCGGTTGCTGCCTGGCAAAGGCAAGCAAACGGTGGGTCAGGCCCGCTCCGCTTTTCGCCGATTGCAGCGCCGTGTCAGCATAGCGTTTGATCTGGCTATAGCGCCCGGCCTCAACCCGCTCGAGGATGAGCTCCAGGCTCATGATCACGCTGGTGAGAAGGTTATTGAAATCATGGGCAATGCCTCCGGTCAGTTTGCCGAGAGAATCCATCTTGCCAGCTTGCAGTAGCTGCGCCTCGGTACGCTCGCGCTCCTTTACCTCGTGTTGCAATTGATGGCTGACGGTGGCCAGCTGCTGCTCCTGGTTGCGCTCTTTCTGCAATCGCTCGGTTACATCCTCAATAAAAACGAGCGCCAGATCCGGCGGCCGGTACGGCGCCACCTGCCACTGGGTAATACGCTCTGAAACCGGTCCACGCATGGTGGCCGTCCCGGTCCACCGTTCACCGGCCTTGATTCTCGCGCTGATGGTTTCCAGCAACTCGTCCTGGCCGTCAGCCATGCATCTGGAAATATCGTCGCCGGGACAGCTGGCGATCAGCCTTGAGAGCGCACGGTTCTTGTTGTGCACCTGAAACGACGAATCAACTACAGCGATAGGTGCAGATATGTTTTCGAAGATCTCGCGGAAGTGCTCCTCCCGCTCCTTCAGCGCCCGCTCTGTATCGCGAACACGCAGCAGCGTTCCCAGCGTTGCCAGCAGCACATCCGGATCAATCGGATGAACCAGATAGGCGTCCGCACCGGATTCCAGACCGTTGATGATGTCGCTGGTCTCGATCGAAGCGGCCGAGACGTGGATGACTGGCAAGACCGCCGTGCGAGGATCGAAGCGTAAACGGCGCGCGATATCAAAGCCGCTCATGTCAGGCAGATTGATATCCAGAATCAAGGCATCGATTGGGTGTTCATCAATCAGCGCCAGCCCGTCAGCACCGTTGCCTGCCTCGAGTACCTGATAGCCGTGAGCCTCAAGCCGGCGGCGGATCGAATACCGCGTGGCTGCGTTGTCATCAACAACCAGCAGTCTCCGTTTAGTCATCGTTTGCCTCCGTTCTGAGTGACACCGGGATCACCAGATAAAACGTTGAACCGACCCCTGGCTCGCTTTCGATGCCAACACGTCCGCCGAGTAGCTCTGCGTACCGTTTGCACAGCGACAGGCCGAGCCCGGTGCCGCGCAGACGTTTCTGCAGAGGCGAGTCGATCTGCACGAAATCCTCGAATAGTCGGTCATGCATGTCAGCGGGAATGCCGATGCCGGTGTCGCTCACCGAAAAACGCACCTCGTTTTCCCCGATCATTTGGGCGGAAACCCGTACTTCCCCGCGCAAGGTGAATTTCAGCGCATTGGATATGAAATTTCGCAGGATCTGCGCGAGCTTCTTGTCATCGGTGTACAACCGCTGCACGCCGACCGGCTCTTCGAAGATCAGATCCACCGCCTCGGTATCAACGATTGGCCGAAACATACCGCGCAACGCGGCGAAGAAATCGAACATATCGAACCAGGCTGGCGAAATGGTAATACGCCCTGCCTCGATCTTGGCCAGGTCGAGCAGGTCGTTGACCATTTCCGTCAGCTCTTGCGCTGCGCTCTTGACGAACATTACCTGCTTTTGTTGTTCCTCGTTAAGCGGCCCGTCCAGCTCGTCCTTGAGCAGGCTGGCGATACTCAGTATCGAACCAAGCGGGGTGCGGAATTCGTGACTCATGTAGGACAGGAAGCGGCTCTTGAGCTCGGACGCCTGCCTTAATTGCTCGGCCTGCGCATCCAGCTCGGCATAGAGTGCCAGCACGCCCTGGTTGGTCTCATCCAGCTCCTGCCGCAAGGCCTCGTTCTCACCCTGCAAACGCGCTATTTCACTTGGATCAGCCATTGAGTAGCTCCAGATCTATAGCCACGACGGTGACATCGTCGCGGCCTCTGCAGAAATCCCGGTGCAACACCGCAGCAACAGTCGCCGGATGCTGCATAGCCAGCGCCGGATAGTCGCCGAGGTCCCAGCGGGACTGCAGACCATCGCTATACATGACCAGCAGCTGGGCGTTCGCCTCTGCATAAACGAAGGTGTGCGCTTTGCGAAATTGCACGCCGACTATGCCGGGATGAGAGGCCAGCCCGCGCGAGCCATGCATCGAGATCAGTCGCGCGCCAATGTTGCCAATGCCCCCGAACTGCAGCGCCGCACTGTCGCTGTTATATTGCGCAATGGCTGCGGCCCCGCCCCGTGTACCGTTCATGGCTCGATGCATATCGGCGAGCAGCGTATCCGGATGCTCAAAGGGGCGCTGAGCAAAGGCTTCTGCACCGCAGCGTGCAGCCACTTCCGCCTCTTCGCCGTGGCCCAGTCCGTCAATGACCAGCGCGCTGAGCCTGGCCCCCTGAACAGCCAGATGCCATACATCACCACAGGCAGTCTGATTGCGCATGGCGTGTTGATTGACGCCGACTCGCAGATCCGTCACGCCGGGCGGGTACACGCGGGCCATCACAACAGCACCGCGCTCGTCAGCGTAAATATCCAGCACCTGAGACTGTCGGGAGATGGATCCCAGCCCTTCCCCCGGCGTGCCACCGGTTGAAAAACCATCGCGCAGACACCGGTGCGCGTCGAAGCCCGGCCCCCTGTCGATGGCGATAAATTCGATCCCCTGCCCGCCACGCCCAGGTACAACACGGCAGTGCAACTCGCCATTCTGGGCATGTTTGAGGATGTTAGTGGTCAGCTCGGTTGCAACCAGTGCCGCCCGGCCCGCGCCGGCCTGATCGAAACCAAGCTGTTCGGCCAGTTGCTTGGCCCGACGACGGGCCTGGCCGATACGACTGTCGTCCTCGACCGGTATCACCTCGGTGAGGGTACCTGCAAGGTTCAAGTCCATTGCGTAATCGAGATGCGGGTGCCCTTGCCAGGCGCGGAATCGATATCGAACTCGTTGACCAGTCGCTTGGCGCCGGTCAGACCCAGTCCCAGTCCATTTCCTGATGTCCAGCCCTCGGTCATCGCCAGCTGCATGTCCGGAATACCAGGGCCTTCATCACTGAAAACGATGCGAATGCCGCGACGCAGACCGTCTTCCAGCATTTCCCAGTTGAGGTCGCCACCGCCGCCGTAGACCAGCGTATTACGCGCCAGCTCACTCACAGCTGTTACCAGCTTGGTCTGTGCGACCAGACGCAGACCGCAGTCCTGCGCCAGCTTGCGGCACGCCTGGCGAGCGAGAACGATGTCCTGCTCGGTGCGGATGGGTCGAGTGCCCTTATCAGTGACCTTCATGGTTGCCGCACGCTGTCGCGCAGCAGCTGCATTCCCCGATCAACATTCAGCGCCGTCGCGACCCCAGGCAGATTCAGCCCCAGTTCGACCAGCGTGATGGCAACCGCCGGCTGCATGCCGACCAGTACCGTCCGCGCATCCATGATTTTGGACAGGCCGGAAATATTGGCGATCATCCGGCCGATAAAGGAGTCGACAATCTCCAAGGCAGAAATATCGATGAGCACGCCCCGGGCGGCCGTTGCGCTAATCCGGTCAGCAAGATCTTCCTGCAGATTCAGGGCCAACTGGTCGTGCATCTCTACCTGGACAGTGACGAGCAGGAAATCACCCATCCGAAGTATCGGGATACGCTCCATGGTCAGCTCGCCTTGGTTACAGAAAGACCTGAACGGCGCAGAGCCAGCGCAAAGGCGTCAGCCAGGTTGGCTTTAGTGACAATGCCTTCCAGATCCAGACCGAGGTGCACGATGGTCTGAGCGATCTGCGGCCGCACGCCACTGATGATGCAATCGGCCCCCATCAGGCGAATGGCCGTTACGGTCTTCAGCAGATGCTGGGCAACCAGCGTATCGACAGTCGGCACACCGGTAATATCAATAATCGCGATTTCAGACCCGGTATCGACGATACGCTGCAGCAGGGACTCCATGACCACCTGAGTGCGCTGCGAATCCAGCGTACCGATCATCGGCAGGGCCAGAACGCCATCCCAGAGTTTGACTACCGGCGTCGACAACTCCAGCAGTTCTTCCTGCTGACGCTTGATAACCGACTCGCGAGCCTTCTGGAAGGTACGCACGGTGTGCAAGCCCATCGCGTCGAGCAGCTCGGAGACGCCGGTAATATGGTTGGTCAAAGTAGCCGGATCGACTGAGGTTTCACGTTGGAACAGATCAAATAGCGGTCGCTTGAGCGAGAAGATGAAGCTGGCGGTCTGCTGTGCATCGAGGCCCTGCAGAGCACGGCTATGTGACAAGCTTTCGAGATGCTCCCGCGTCTCGGCCCAGCCATCCGCACCCCAGTTGGCGAATCCCAACTCGGCAACCCCGTCGCTGAACAGCTTCAGGAATTCGCTGGTCTGTTTTTTCAGCTCGTCAGGCCGCACACCGCGCGCCGCCCCGCTCTCTTCCAGATTAGCGAGCCATGCAGCCTGAATAGATGACTGCTGCTGCGTCAGCGCATCGACAATACTTTGGTCCAATTGTGCCATTCGTCCGGTCTCGTCAGATGATTGAATTTGACGAATAGTACCTGTTTTGAATCGTTTTTGGCGTTTTCGTCGCGTTTAGAAATGCAACGGATGGAGTCGAAATATGGGACTGGCTGTGCGACGCGCGTCGAGCCTGAAGGCCGCGTCCCTCGTCAACGGCCGTGTTCTCTCGAATCGACAGATCAGGTGAGTGGAACGTCCTCACTAGCGCCGCGCTGCTAGCTGCCGGCAGCCTTTGCTCACCGCCGAACCCATACCTCCACTCGCCCATTGCGCTGCGCACCGGTTGCTCCGCCCGTTGAGCCGACCGGCATGTAATGCCCGTATCCGGTATGCCCCAACACGACCGTGCCACGTTCGCGCAACGCTTTGCTGGCGGACTGGGCACGCAGTTCGGAGATCATCTGCGCACGAAGCTCATCGCCTTGCTTATCGGCAAAGCCAATAAGCATGATGTCGCGCCCGGTTTTGCCGGTTTGTTCGAGATATCCCTGAATGCGCATCAAATCTCGGTTGGCTTTGTTATCGAGCCTGGTGCGGCCCTCAGCGAAACGAATGTTCACAGACAGGCGCTGATAGCGCTCAGTCAGACGCTTGAAGGTAACAGGAACGCTGCTGTCCAGTACTGGATCAACTGCAAACGGGGTCTGGGAGAAGAATCCGGATTTGGCCACAATATCCTGCCCTGCCTGGCTCTGGGCATATTCGATAAAAGCCTGGGTCAAGGGAGTGCCGGTTGTTCCAGCCGTATACAGGTATAGCCGGCGAGACAACGGATAGTCTTCAGTCGCCACCGATAGCCGACTGGGTTTGAGCGCCGGGGCGTTACCGTCAGCAATAGCCAGCAGCTTGGCGTTACCAACGGAGGCGATACCGGCAAAACCGATGCCCGCCGGATCACGGCTGACATCCATCGATAGCTGATCGTTCGACTCGTAGCGCCGGGCTTCGCCGGTCAGCGTGAACCTGCCTGCCAACACCAGATCCTTGAAGGTATCCCAAGTACCTGACCGGTCGTCGCGGGCGTAGATCTGAATCGTCCGATCAGGCCCACCGACCGCTGACCAATTGGTAATCTCACCGGCGAATATCTTCGCCAGGGTATCTATGCGGAGCTCATCGACCGGGTTGGATGGGTGGACCAGAATCGCCAAGCCATCAATGCCGATGACGTGTTCACTGTCCGCGCTGGTCATGTCAGCTCGTCCCGCCATGGCATCGACTTCATTTGCCCTGATGCGTCGTGAGGCAGCCCAGATGTCAGCGCTGTTGGACGCCAGCGAGGTGAAGCCGGTGCTGGTTCCGTGAGCGGCGACCAGCGCGGTGAGTGGCTGACCGTCGAAGGTGGTGGTGAGCAGCGCCTCGTTTTCACCCCCCGTGGCGCTTGTCGTGACAGCACTACCTGTCAATTGCTCCATAAAGCCGGTCATCAGCATGGGCGCGAGCCTTGCACCGATGGTATTGGATCCGTGAACCTCGATATCGTGAGCAGCTACCAAGCCGGGCGCAAGAGCCAGAGCCAATCCCAGATGGCGCAGTAGTCTGCCGCAAACTGATTGCATCGCTAACCTCATAGAGTACGTCCATGTTTGAGCGAGCCAGAGTGCAGCGCAAAGGTTTCATTCAGATGACAGCGGTATTACAGGAGTCGTTTTTGGCCTGACGGTGCAGCGGTGTGAAGAGACGACGTAGCCGGCGATGACTTGCCCAAGCGGTTGCTTCACCAGCGGTTAAGTCGCCGCCGGCTATGTCCCGGCCCTGTTTTGGTTGAAGACACGGCTGAATGTGCTTTCCTCAAAGAGCAAAAGCGCGACGGGCTAACCTCTACTGGTCCGCACATCGCGATTTATCGCTCACGTTGCCAGGCCGGTTGCAGATAACGGCGTTGCCTGCGATACCAGGTCACTCCCGCGCGGTCGAGATATTCCAGTACCTGTATTGTCAGGTTGCGCCCAATGCCTGACTTGTTTCGATATTCCGCTGCGATAAAGCCGCCATCTTCGGACGCGTTAGCAAGATCAATGGCGACAGCGGCAAGCTGATCCAGTTGCTGTGGGAGGTAGAAACGGTTCGGCGCAACGCCCAGCACATAGCCCCAGGCTTGCATGCGACGCATGAAAGCGAGCATGTCATCTCGACTGGTGCCGAGACGTTCCGCCAGTTCACCCACTATCGGTGGTCGTAGACCTGACTGATTTAGTTCAGCAGCGACCTGCTCCCAAACCCTCAAATCGTTCTCAGCGAGCTGTGGTTGGTGACCGGGCAAGGCGAAGATGCCGCCTTCCTGACACAATAACTGCTTGTCCACCATGCGCTTGAGTAGCAAGCCAGTGCTGGGCTGCGACATTCCCAATGCGGCACGACGCAGGAGTGCATCTAGCGACAGGCCGCGCTGTTCGGGCTCTTCGGAATGGCTTTGCTGCAAGACACTCATCACCGCCTGTTCGGCCTGCGCTACGCGTTGCGGCTGTATTGCCTGATCACCGAGACGAATCACGGACATCTTGCTCAGGCTGTTCGCCAACTCTGTTTCGGTCAGGTGCCAGCGCAAACCGAAGGCTGGGATAGCCAATTCAGTCTGATGTTCAAGTTCTATTGCCAACGCGTCGGTCGGCGAAGTAACAGCACGCAACGCGGCCAAGCGCGCGAGGTATTCCGGCTTGCTGCGCCCACGCTGACGACCCAAAGGCTCGATCACTCGGCCACCGCCAAGCGTTTCGTTAGCGGCCGGCTCGCGTACGATCACACAATCGCCTACCGCGGCATGCACGGGCTGGTCGAGCAATACTTGTGCGAGGCCGGCCGGCTCATCCAGCCAGACCACGCGTCCGCTAATGGCAGTCGCACCGGTCAGAATCTGCAACGTGCCGCGGTGCAGACGGGTTTCCTTTAACAGGCGCAGCGAGATGTCCAGCCGGTCGGTCAACTGGTGCATCGCGGGAGCCAACAGCCAGTCGCCGCGCAGAGGGTTGTTGGTATCCAGCTCACCAACAAGGTTCAGCGCAGCTCTTTGGCCTGCCCTCAGGTGGATAACCGCCTTGCCGTCCTGCTGCATGCCACGAATACGGACCTTGCGGGCATCAGGCGTCAAGGACAGGTAATCACCTGTGTGCAATTCACCGCGCAGCAAGGTGCCGGTGATCACGCAACCAGTGCCGGTTACGCTGAAACGCCGGTCAACCAGAAACCGCGGATGCCCAGAAGAATCCACTGGCTGAGCTTGTTGACCGAGTTGTTGAATGGCCCGCTGCAGGGTATCCATACCCTCCCCGGTCAGACTGGAGAGTTCCAGTGGCGGATGCTCGGCCAGTGCGCTGCCTTGAACCAATTCAGCAACAGCCTGCCGCGTTGCTTTCAGCTGGTCAGTACTCGCTCGGTCAATCTTGCTTATCACTACCCGCCCGCTCGCTATGCCCAATAGGTTCAGTAGCGTCAGGTGTTCACGGGTTTGTGGCATCGGCCCTTCATCAGCCGCGACTACCAACAGGGCGGCGTCCGCTCCGGCGAGGCCAGCGAGCATGGTGCGAATAAAGCGTGCGTGCCCGGGCACATCGACAAAGGCTAGCGGCCCAAGCTGAGGGTCGTGCAGCCAGGCGAAGCCGAGATCGATGGTCAGGCCGCGGCGCTGCTCCTCGGGCAGCTGGTCAGTATCCTTGCCGGTCAGCGCCTTGATCAATGCGGTCTTGCCGTGGTCCACATGCCCGGCTGTGGCGATGATCACCGTAGCGCCTGCCACGACAATGGAAAGCGCGCGTTCACAGCATCAATCAGTGCCTGATTCGCGCTGCCTTCAAGGCTCGCCAGCATTCTCCTCAGCTCGCAACAGCCGCAGGATGTCGCCCAACGCACCGTCGGCCAGCGCGCGCATTTCGGCATCGGTACGGTCCTGAATCGGATGCGGCACGAAGACCATGGCCGGATCGAACCCCAGCGCTCTGGACTGCATTGCCGCTGCTTCAACGAACTCACTGGAGGCAACCCCTACTCCCGGGATCTGACGTGACTCCAGATCGGCTATGTCATGCATACAGCACGACGTGCACGATCCTCAGTCGGCCAGACCTTCCACTAGCAGGTCCACTTCAGCGGCAATCTGCTGCTTGAGTTCGGTCGGTGCGATTCGGGTAAAGGTCGGCTTGGCGTAACGCTTGACCTCGATGCCCATGCCGCTCAGCTGCTCCTCGATGCGGTCGAGGAACACGTTGCCGCGCGGCTTGGAAATATCCAGTAGCCCAACGACCTTGCCGTTGAGCCTGTCTGGCCGCGCCAGTCGCGTGCGTTCGGCGGGCGCTCGCTCGGCCGTAGGGTCGAGCAATATGCTTTCGTTCATGATGTCACCTCGCAGGTTACCGGTGATGAGCCTACCGGGCCGGATGCGGCCCAGCCGGCGATAATGGCTGAAAACAGGCCGGCGGTGCCGCCAACCCGTACGATCAACAGGCCGCCCGGACGAAACTTGGGCACCTGTTGATCCTTGAAACGTTCTGGAATGCCCTCGGCAATCCCGCCAGCGCCGGCCACCAGATCGGCGCCCTGCGCCAGCAGCAGCTTTTCCAGTTCCTCGCGCAGGCGCTGTTTGGACCAGCCAGCGTCGATGAACACCCGCGCATGCTCGGGCGATACCGCCAGCACGGCATCGCCAGCCATAGCCAGCTTGGCGTGATCGACTGTGCGCAGCGATAGAGCGAATGAACGTGCCAGCGACTCGGGATCACGGGACTTCTGATCGACAATGCCCTGCACGCCCTCACCAGGAAATAGCGTGACGGCAGAACGACCCGCCGGAACGCCGCGTTCCTGCGCCAAGGGCAACCAGTCGCTATCTTCAGCTTCAGCAAAACAGAAACTGTATTTGCCAGGATTACCCATGGTCGATCGATCGATTTCACCAGGACGGCCGCCGCCCACGTTACGCACGATCAATTGCAGCGCTCGGCCAATGGTTGCGTTAGCTCGATTGCCCTGCCCCAGCGCATTCACACCGGGGTTCATCCCGATTGCCCTGGTGATCGGGCCGTTGACGATAATCAGCGGGCTGCCAAACATGGTGGTACAGGTGAGCCCGTGCAAACCGAACTCATCGGTCAAAGCCGCTTCGACCGCCGCCAGCAAAACCGGCATATATTCTGGCTTGCAGCCGGCCATCACGCCATTGATCGCCACCTTTTCCACGGTGCAAGGCACCAGGTCAGGCGGCATCAAGCCCAGCACTTCGTCACCCGCACGCTCGGTGCCTTTGAGCATACGCAGCACACGCACCGGGGTCGGCGGCACAACCGGCAGGCCGTCGCTCCAGCCACGTTCGTAGCAGGCCTCGATGGCATCATCTGCGCTGCTGATATCAATTTCCCGCGACTGCAGCTGCACATCACCGAAGGCCAGCTCCAGCTCCTCGGCGGTTCCCAGATCCAGTGTTTTTGAGCCGCAACCGGGGCGCATGATGGGTAAGTCTTCACCCAGATTGTCAATGCCGGACAGCGCGCGCCAATCCTCTTTATGCCAGCCGTAGGTACGCTCGACCTCTTTGCCCTGCTCCACCCGAATCAGCGTTGGCACAAACTCGACGCCCAAACGAAAGGATTGCTCCAGCGTCCGGTCATACTTGGTGCCAGACAACGCAGCGGCGTAGTCTTCGGAATCCTGCACCAGCACCGTCAGCGGTCCGGCCTGATCCAGCTCTGTAAGCAACGGCTCAATCAGGCGGCAGGTCGGGCAGTCGGCTTTGGCTACTACAATCAGCCCATCGGGCAGAGATAAAGTCATGTCAGGCCTTTTAGGCTGCTCGTGCGTGTCTCGGTAGAAGGACAGCATAGGCAGCGAGGTATGTGCTGCCAAGCCGGTGGGCGTGATCATGCGTTGGGTGATTTGGACGTTATCAGCGCTTCGAAGTTGAACGTCTCAATGGTGGTGCGACTCTCGCGCTCGTTAGGCTCTTTCCTACGCGCCGGTCTGTAATCGGCAGCACAAAACTTCCCTGTGCGATACGGGCGCTGTATGCACAGCTGACACCGCGTTATGCTGCAGCCATGTACAGCCTTGCTCACCCCGCCACCAGTACTCTGGAAATTCGTAAAAGTCGCTTTCTTGCCTTCGTCGAACCCGTCGCCGATCGTGCCGCGGCGCAGGCTCGGGTGAACGAGCTGCGTATTCTGCATCCTGGGTGCGCGCACGTGTGCTGGGTATTGCTGGCTGGTGGGCATAGCGCGGCAGTCGACGATGGTGAGCCCTCGGGTACAGCGGGGCGTCCGATGCTCGAAGTGTTGCGTCACCAGGAGCTGGACGGCGTGCTCGCCATAGTGGTGCGTTATTTCGGCGGCATCAAGCTGGGCGCAGGTGGGCTGGTGCGTGCCTATACCGACGCCGTAGCCCAGGCGCTGTTGCACGCTGAAAAAGTCGAGCACATCCCCAACCAGACGCTCTGTTGCGAGCTGGCCTATGCCCATGAAGGAATGGCACGCAACCTGATTGCGGAGCTCGGTGGCGAGCTGCTCGCAGTCAGCCACGGGCAAGCGGTGCGGTTGCAAATACGCTTACCCGCTACCGCAGCCGGTACGTTGCAGGAGCAGCTTTTGTCGATCACGCGGGGTGAGCTTCAATGGGAGACTGACGTTCCCCCAGCCGACTAATCACATTTCAACGATCAGGCTGCCGCCCTCCTTCGCCTTGGATAGCCCACGCAGAGTCAACTACCAGCCGCCGGTGGCGGTTTTTCAGTCAGGAAGCACATCATGTCCGTTCTACTCCCGCGCTTGTATTCCTTCCGCCGTTGTCCCTACGCCATGCGCGCTCGATTAGGCCTGTTGTTCGCCGGACTGCAGGTGGAGCTGCGTGAGGTGGTGCTGAAAAACAAGCCGTTGCAGATGCTGGCTATCAGTCCCAAGGGCACTGTCCCTATTCTGGAGCTTGTGGCGGAAGACAGCTCTGAGCGACGCGTTATCGAGGAAAGCAGAGAGATACTGGAATGGGCGCTGCGACAGAATGACCCGCAAGGTCTACTTAACGTCGATCTCATCAGCGCTAACACCCTGATCGACCAAAACGATGGCGAATTCAAACACTGGTTGGATCGCTACAAATACGCTGATCGTCATCCAGATTTCAGCCAGTCGGAGTATCGACAACGCGGCGAGGTGTTTCTGAAGGTGCTGGAGCAATTGCTCACCGAGAACACCTATCTGCTGGGAGATAAAATCAGTATCGCTGATATCGGGGTCATGCCGTTCGTACGCCAGTTCGCCCATGTCGATCAGGAGATGTTCTACGGCCTGGCCTATCCGCATCTGCAGCAATGGCTGAGGGATTGGCTGGAGCACCCGGTTTTTCAGCGGGTGATGAGCAGGTTCCAACCCTGGCAGGAAGGCGATGAAGTAGTGGTGTTTCCCTCGGGTGGCTCGCTCGCCGGCATACTTGACCCTAACTGGGGTCGGGAATCTCGTGTCACGTCCGTCTCCCGAGATTGTCTTGCCGGCAAGCGAGACGCCCGATAAGCTCCTGTTGTGCGACGACTCCCGTCGCATCAACCTGCGACAAGGACCGTCATGAGCCAACGCGATACGCTTTTCCGTCACCTCGCCATCTTGCAGATGCTGCCACGCGCTCCGCATCGCCTTGCGACAACGACTATCCAGATGAAACTGAAAGAGCAAGGCTACAACGTGACGCCGCGCTCCATTCAGCGTGACCTGGAAAAGTTGGCCGACCATTTTCCACTGATATGCGAGCGCGACAGCAAGCCCTATCGTTGGTGCTATATGGCCCATTATGTAAGCGACTTGCCGGCGATGGACACCGTGACTGCACTGACGCTGGTATTAGCGGAAACGGCGGTGACTGGATTGTTACCCAAGGCGGCCAGCGACAAAATCAGCTATCAATTTCAGGCAGCCCGTAAGCACCTCGAAGGGCTGAATGACAATGGCTTCGCACAGTGGACGCAACGTGCCCAGGCTATCCCTAACGGCCGCGCCTTGATACCAGCCGAAATCGATTCCGCAATATGGGAGCGCATCACCGACGCACTGTTGAATCAATATGCAGTCGACGTTGTATATCGCAGCCGCTTCCAAGGTGAGGAAAAGACATACACCTTGCATCCACAAGGGCTCGTAACCCGCCACAGCTCCACGTACCTGCTTGCTCTGGTGAATAACCACGACGATATTCGCCAGTTCGCACTGCACCGATTCCGCAGCGCAACAGCCAGCGCCAGCCTATATCGCCCGCAAGCCGAATTTAGCGTTCAAGACTATATCGATCAGGGCGCATTCGGCCTCCCTGTTGATCCATCACCGGTAAGGCTAGTCGCTCGTATCACCAGCGCAATCGCCTGGCTTCTATCCGAAACGCCCCTCAGTTCGGAACAGAGCCTGTCTGAACCAGATGCAGAAGGATGGGTTCTGCTAGAGGCGCTAGTCCCGAACGATCAGCAGACACAATGGTGGATTATGGGTTACGGCTCGAATATTCGAGTGATGCAACCAAAAGCATGGCGGGAAACTATCCTGAGCCACGCCGAAAAAATCCTAGAGCGTGAAAAACTTCATGACACCCAAACGTCGCCCTCTTTGTAGTAGCGCAACCTTTAACGCCTGAAGGGGCGCTAGCCCCCCTTTGTCTACAACAGACCTGGTGGCGCCGTCTCTTATACTGCTCATCTGTCGCACCTACGAGCTTCGCAGCAGGGCTAGCCTCGCCGGCGCAAGCGCCCAGCCGTAACATTACCGGGCTCCAGCTTTTTAAACGGTCACGAAACCGATGGCCCGCCCCTGCCTCTGTCGTCGGGTCCGGCATTCAGCCGCCAACCCAGCGACGAGGATTTCTTGAGTCATCTGCTCGCAGAGGACCTTGCACCGACGCTTGACGACATTGAAGTCGCCTGGCGCAAGTTCAAGGT
This sequence comes from Pseudomonas sp. gcc21, assembly GCF_012844345.1. Taxonomy (NCBI): domain Bacteria; kingdom Pseudomonadati; phylum Pseudomonadota; class Gammaproteobacteria; order Pseudomonadales; family Pseudomonadaceae; genus Pseudomonas; species Pseudomonas sp. gcc21. The sequence goes on from NZ_CP051625.1 coordinate 1,162,263, forward strand.
TAGCGAGATGCGCGTGTAGCAACGCCACATCTACCAGAGAACCTGCTTCAGCTAGCACAGTCCGAGCGAAGAGAACCGCCTGCGCTGGTCTGAGATAGTCGAATCTGATCTTGAAATCAAACCGGCGCAGCGCCGCCGAATCGAGAACACGCATGTGATTGGTGGCCATAACCAAGATCCCTTCGTACTGCTCCATCTGCACCAACAGTTCGTTGACCTGGCTGACTTCCCAGCTGCGATGAGCACCCTCGCGACTGTATAGAAAACTGTCAGCCTCATCGATCAATAGCACCCCGCCGTGCTCTTTGGCTTCAGCAAACGCTGCGGCGAGATTCTTCTCGGAACCTCCAACGTACATGTCCAGTAGATCTGACGCCTTGCGTGCCACCAAGGGAACCTGAAGTTCAGCAGCCAGGTAACGGGCGAGTTCACTCTTGCCTGTTCCCGGAGGACCATATAGACAGAGCCGACCCATCCCGCTGCGCCCTATGCCTTCGAGCAGCGCGGGAAGATCACAATCAGCGTTAGTCAGTGCGGGATTGAATGGACTTTGCAGGCTCCGGACTTGCTCCTTGGTCTCCGGTTCTACCCCGGGGTGCTCCAGTGCTGCGGCGAGCCCGTCAAGTACAGCGTCCAGGGTTGTTTCAACGCGATCCTGACGACGCAGCCCAAGATGTCGAGCGATTTTTCCGGCGTTTGCGAAATGTCCTGGCTGGACTCGCTGACGCGCCGCAGTGCGGGTCAACCATTCTTCGCTGACATTAAGTCCGCGCAGTTGTCTTCGCGCAATGCGAAGGCGGATGTCGTCACTCAATGCGGGCATGCGCAGCATCAGGTCGAATCGACGCACAAAAGCCGGATCCATGCAGTCGATATCATTGCTCAACCAGAACGCCGGACGGGGATTTTCCTCAAGCAGGCGATTGACCCATGCTTTACGGCCGCGGCTCGCGCCATGGATAAAGACATCTTCTATTTCATCGAACATGATGGCGGTATCGGAAGTCGGAGCCAGCATACGTTGGCAGAACCGGTAGGCTGCAAATCGCTCATCACCCGAGATCGGCATCTCCCTGTGGTCCGCATGACGTATCTCATGAAGATCAATGGCGAGGGAATGCGCCACGGCGCGAACGAGCTCGGTCTTGCCAGTGCCCGGCTCACCGTAAATCAGGATATTCACGCCAGGCGTCCCGCGAGCACCTGAACGTTTGACGTAGCGGCAGATCAATCTGACCTGCTCCTGCAGATGATCAAAGGCGTCCAGGTCCAACTCGAATGGCTGATCTACCAGAGAATACCTTCGCAACAACTCGTGGGAGGCATCGCTGCGATACAGCAGGATATCGCTCAGCCCTTCGCTAAGCTCCAGCGAGTCACTGGCGTCCTCGACAGGCCGTAGCAGCCCACTCTGGCGCAACGCGCTATCGTTCGCCAGAGCCCGGCGTATAGCTACGGTCGGTTGCTCCAGCGCTACCGAGATCAGACGAATCATCTGGTTCTGGCCCGGGCACGGGGAAGCGAGGTCGAACACTTCCCGCAGCCCTTTCTGCTCTTCGTACAGAACGACGAGACACAGAATCTCGCAATCGAGTGATTCGAGGTACAAACACTCAGCAAGCTCATCCAGGTTTGCTGCCAGCGGCCCCGCCACGCCAGGCGGATGGCTGGATAGCTCATCCAGCTCTGTACTCAGAGCGGCATACAGTTCGCTACCGCTGACTTTCTCATCAATATACTCTTCAAGATTGACCAGCCGCAGAATGTCATCATCAAGCGAATGGCGCTGTTCCGCCAAGCGCTTCCATAACTGACCTCGCACTAGCAGCCGAAGCGCCCATAACGAAGCCAGAGCGCTGGTTTCAGGATTCAGTGCAGTAGATTTCTGACGGAGCAAACGGCGTAAGATGGTCATGGCGACTCCTGACAACGGGACGAAATAGAGTATGCGCGCCCTAAGCGACGACTCCTGTCGCATGGTCGATCTTCAGCTGGCCTCACTTATGCTTCGCTGTTTCAATTCTCTTCCCAGCGTGAGCGTAACGTCCGGATCCTGGCATCCCCCCGCAGCGGGCGCCGATCCGGTCCGCAAAGCGCTACCGAGCCCTCAGGCAGACCAAAGACCTCTTCAATGGCGGCGCGGATACTACTGACCTTGGCATCCGAGCGTGCTGCCCGATAGCGCGCAGCCCTCTGCTCAGTACTGGCTACGGCCTGGCCCGCGCCAAGCTCGTCCACGGCATCCGGTTCGTCAATTTCCCAAATGTCGTCTTCCTCATCCTCCTCATCCTCCTCATCCTCCTCATCCTCCTCATCCTCTGTCGACTCCGGACCATCCTCAATCCCAGTCAGTTCAGCTAGGCTGTGACCGTCGGAATACCAAGTACAGCCGTCCTCCTTCTCCCATACCAACCCGCCCTCGACATGAAAGGTGCGCGAAGCTGTGGAAGGCATAACGTAATCGCTGAGTCGCGATCTCACTGCGGGCAACCGCTCAAAACCCGCGCCCAAGGCGAGCAGCACCTTCTGAGGACCCGCCACCAGCAGGAATTCGGACCAAACTGGCTCTCTGAAGTTAACGCTGACAGAACCGTGCATGTAAATGGTGGTGCGAAGGGATGCGTCCTGTTCCGCTAACCGGGTCAGTACCTCCATTACCGTGCGGTAGATACTGAAACCCGCATTCTCGATGGAGTTCGAGTCGATCTCGACGGTGGGCAATGGCGAACGACTGTTGACAAACGAAAGCTCCGATACCGACTTCTTAATCATGCATTTTTCCAATTAAACGGCTCTATTGGGATGAGAGATCTACTGCTTCCTGAGGGGCGTCTCATCCTGCTGGAGCTAGGTGTATGCCTTCAGAGCGGTGTGCATCTGAGACGGCAGAAAGCATTACGCAGCTGGCGGGTAGAATATCGACAGGCTGAGCTAATTCTTGATTGAGTCGTCGAGTTTTCTGGGGCTCGATGTTCTAGCGGACAAAGCCGATGGAGCCAGATCGACTGGTGGATTTGGTCCTGGATCGGCTAAGCAAAGCCTCAGCCAGCTCCGTCGAATTGGCTATCGGCTTGAAAAGCGCTTGCCGCCGTACCATCTCAAAGTCTTTCAGCGTGAGCGCACCCATGCCAGTCAGCATCTCTTGATGTTTGGAGAGGTTCGGCGCAACGCCCAGCTCGCGCGCGGCAATAGCGAAGGATTCGAGCGCCTGCTCAGGATTCAGAAAAGAAAAGCGAATGACTAAATCGAACCAGTCGGATGAGTGGGCGTCGCCCTCTCCTATCCTGTTCGTCAGTACTATGAGTATTCCTCGATAGCTGGCCAGCCGGTCGCGCAGTTCTTGCCTATTGATGGCTATTACAGAAAAAGGCTCGCCACCGCCTGCATCCTCTAACAGGTTATCGTTGTCCTCAAGCACCAGCACCGCATCAGTTTTGTTTGCGCAATCGAATAGCCCGTTCACCCTGTTTCGCGTCTCAGCTACGCTCACGTACATGATCTCTGACACGTTCCGGGTCACCAGGGGTTTGTTCAACTGCCGAGCGACCAGGCGGACCGAGGCATTTTTTCCGGTGCCTGGCGGGCCAGCGAAGCAGATCAGCGCCCCATGCCCAACACGGAGCTTGAGGATCAAAGCGTCGAGATCGTAATCGGCATTTGTAGGGTTGGAAGCCCCAGATCCGGCGAATGCGCCTGCGTTCGCTTCGATCGGGGGATGCCTTTGTGCCTTGAGTGTGGCGCCTACAAGGCGACTCATGATCGTTTGCCGATCTAGCGCCCCGGCCTGCCCCGCGATGTCGTCCGCTATCCGGCTCGCCCGATCTATGACCGCAGGCGTGAGGCGGTCGTGGTTTGCCATACGTTGGATGAATTCGTCTTCTAGTACGCCCTTTCCACACGACTTGATGATGCGCTCCCGTTTTTCCGGAGGCGGGTTATTGAATTCCAGAATCAGGTCGAAACGGCGGATAAAGGCTTGGTCCAGTTCAGAAATATCGTTCGTCACCCAGAAACAGGGCAGTGGGTTCTCCTCCAGCATTCGGTTGATCCAGCCCTTATGAAAGTCTTTCCCAATCCCACCAAAAAAACCGAAGTTGAAGACATCTTCAACCTCGTCGAACATCAATAGGTTATCTGGCGCGTCAAGGATGGTCATAGCCAACCGCAGTGCGCCGAGACGGCCCTTTCGATCTACCGGGTCGCCGCGTTTGTCGTTACAGGCTATTTCGTACAACGTAGCTTTAAGCTCCGTAGCGAGCATGCGCGGGAACTCGCTTTTGCCAGTACCTGGAGGCCCGTAGATCAAAACATTCACACCTATCTTTCGTTGTTTGATTGCATAGCGCATGTAAGCCATGGCGATCCGAAGGTCTCCAGCCAGATGGTCATAGTTAGACAGGCATAGGGCTGGCATGGGTGCTCGTCGGAAAGCGTCACTGAAGAGCGAAACGGCTGGGCCGCTGGAGTAACGGAGCGCAGCGGCCAGTTCCGACTGCGGCATATGTAAGAAACTGCACCAGCTGAAGGAACACTCGCTTGGTTCGAGCAAGCCGCAGCGCACCAAGAGACCGCCGAGGGAAAGCCTTTCGCGGATCGCCTCGCTGTCCGCGTTCAGCAGAACACCGATCCTATGAAAAATGATGCTTCTGCCGGTTGTTTCGAGCTTGCCTGCGACTTGTTCCAACAGCCCATCGGTTCGGAGCAGTACAGCCAAACCCAATATTTCCCGCTCCAGCATGTCGAGACCAATGATTTCGCAGAGCTCGGTCAAATTTCGCTCAAGGCGATCGGGGAATGAGGGCTCCGGATATTCGTCCCGGAGTAACTTCCATTCTCTCTGCATTGCCGCCAAGGCAGAACCAGGATACCGCTCGTGTTCTGGGCCGGAGGGCTCTGGCTTGCCAGAAAGAAAGCTGGGAATACGTTCAGCGGAATCGATGCCCGGCGACTTGAAGTCAGCCAACCCTAGCTCTCGCCAAAGATCGGATCCGGTCGCTGCGGGCCCGCCCAGCAAGCTTTGATGCGCGCCGAGCCGTAGAATCATGCAAAACATCCAATGCACGCTTTTTACGCAGGTGTCGCGGCTATGTGGGCCAGCGGCGCGTTTTGACTCTCTCATTTCCTTAGCTCCAGTTTCCTGCAAGCAACTTTCGCCTGGTCTCCGCACTTGATAAAACTCAGCGCAGCCTCGAACCATTCCCGTACCGCGCTGACCGTAGCTTCTGACGGCGTATCATTGAATTTGAGTTTGAGTTGGGAGATATGGGGGTAGCCTGCCTCGTCGAGCCGTACCCCCAATGTCGCCCGCTCAGGGGCCAGCACCCGATAGGCGTAATAGCGGCCGCCAGTTATCTCCTGCATATAGCTGGCAATGCAGTGCCGCTGGCACACGCCCTCCTCGTGCAGAGCTCGCGCATCACGAATCGGCTGAATCAACTCGGTACCCGGCACAGGCGGCGCGCCGAAGAACACGTTATCCCCGTCCCTGAACTGAACGCGGTTCAGGTGGCTTACCAGCCTGTCATGAAGGGCATAGAACTCACCCATGTCTCGGCACCGGTTTACCCGCTGGGCCCCGTCAACTAACCCAAGCTGGCGCGAAGTGCGAAGGATGTCGTCATAAACTGGCACCATCCGACGCCAAGGCCAGTCTGAGTTGTAGGTAGCTAGCAGCCGGCTGCCTAGCAGGAGGGGTCTCTCCAACAGCCACTTGAGCAAAGGAACATCAACATACGCGAGGTGATTTACCCACTCCCACCCGGGCAAGCCCAGAAACTGCTCCACAACATGCAGATCATCCGGATAAAGTCTGTCTGCCGGCAGCGCAGCGAGAAAACGCAAGCATGCCCGACTAGGGGGCAAGCCGCAGGCGGCCAGGACAAGGGTGCGCCTGGATGCGGCCAGTGTCAGGATTTCATCGCAGGAAAGCTGCCCTTCACTACCGGCTCGCACCATGAAGAAGAAAAGCACTGGCGCGCTCAGAAACAGTTCCGTCGCGTATGCGTCCCGACTGAGAAACCATAAGGCGCTGAACTGCGAACCCACGGACAGCCGGCCAAGCCTTTTCATCTCCGTCATGACATCTTGCGGTATCCCGCTAATCCAGTCAGACGCCTCCGGGTGCTGGGCCAGCATACTCAACGTAAACCCGACATCCTCGAATACACCTAGCGAGAAGGATCCATCCCCAAGGTGGCTGACGCAGCCAACGCCAGCGTCCCAGCTGCTGATCTCCAGTCGGCAGCTATGGCCCAGCACCCCCGTCAGATCAATCCATAATGAGCCGTTCGAGTCTGTACTGATGGTCACGATATACCTCGCGTCAGATGAGTCAGACTGGAACGTCGATCGGTTTTATTTTTATGATTTTGCGTACTTGAGCCTGGTTGACCAGCCAGCCAATCAGCTCGGCAAAGTTGATATCCTCCGTGCTTTCTATGCTTTTTCGCGCAGCTTCCAGGCTGGCGATCATCGACTGGATTGCTTGCAAATCAGTGAAGTTGGCCGTGGAGCGAGCCATCAGCGAAACCGGTTCGAGAAGAGCGTCAAAGGCGTCCTGCTGCACTACGAGGCGTGATAGCCGGCTTAGCTGCTCGCGTATGTGTTCCGGCTGCTCTGACGGGCTTAGAAACCCGGCCAGGTTGAGAATTCGGCGCCCAAGACGCTTGCTTGCAGTGGTGTCGTGGAGGAGCGATTCGAGCTGTTCTTTGATGAGGCGGTCCATGGTGATCTCCTGTAAAAACAAGGAGCATCATCGCTGGCAGATGCGACGTAGCGCGTCGCATCTATGGTAAGAACAAAGATCTTCGTTTGTTTGGGGGACGCCCCTTTTAGTATCTGACAATAACTGCAAGGAAGAGAAACGATGAGCACGGAATTCGACCTACAAGTTTATGCGAACGCCTATTACGATAGGATCAAGCCGGGTGACGGGAATGAGTACCCTCGCTTAAAGGCTTGGGAATTCATCTACGAATATATCTGGAATGACGAGAGAAGTTGGCAGGATCTGATCGGGAGAGAGCAGATCGACACGACTGCTCTGCATATTGGATTCTACCTGGCAAATTGGGGCATGTTTCGCGGGTCATCAGGGCTGCTCCAGAACAGCAACTTAGACCTGATGAAAACTCTTGCTAGATTGCTTTTTTCTGGTCGTGGCCTCGACGTGCTGGAGTTAGGGCTTGACGATTTCGCCTCCGGCGCTCCTGGGCTCAAGGAAAATCAACAAAACCTAGACGCGTTGCTCCAGTCTTTGGAAGCGCTTAGCTCCAATGTGTCCTGGACAACAACGTTGAAAACAAAAATATTGATGGGCGTCTGGGGGCAATTCCCAGCCTTGGACAGATTTTATGTCGCAGCTTGCAGAGACCTTTTCCCTCGCCGCGCTTTTATCACCACTGCAAGCGGCAAAGGGCTAACTGCGTTGGCCACCCTACTAGAGGAGCAAAGCTTCGAAATACCTTCTTTTAGTACTGCCACACGGGGTCTTCCTTACCCCACCGCCAGGGTGATAGATATGGCGCTGTTCGAGTATGGCTTGCAGTTGGGGAACGCACGAGTCGCATTTATTGCGAAATAGCGCTTACGGTGCCGGACTAGCCACAGGACTCGAAGTCGACGCATCCCGCTTCTGGCAAGTTTGATGCCTCGGACAACTCAGAGGTGGGACTACCGGTATTTGTCAACGTAGTTGTCGCGTAGACCATACTTTTATGCAGCCTGTAGCTGCGGTTCTTCTTGCAGGTTTTGCTGCTTCTCTGGATTGAGTGTTACTTCCCTCACAGCGTCCCAGTTTCGCGTATTCCTTGACCATCGTTCCGGGTGCGCTGAGCGTGCCTGTTGATACAGCGAATGACGCTTTGCCAAGATATCCACATCCAGGCGCAGATGGCGCTCCGCTGGCGTCACGAAGCGGATCCGGCTATGCCGGTGCTCGTGGTTGTACCAGTACATGAAAGTCCCTGACCCAGGCCCGGGCGTCATCCAGGCTGGCGAAGCCGTTCTGCGGCCATTGAGGGCAGTACTTCAATGTTCGGAACAGTGATTCCGAGAAGGCGTTGTCATTACTTACGCGGGGCCTGCCGCGCGAAGGCGTGACGCCAAGGTCATACATTTTGGTTAGCAAGGTCGCAGACTTCATGGGTGCACCGTTATCAGAATGCAGCACCAGCGGCTCACGCAGGCATTTTTCGCTGAGAATGCTGCGTTGCAACAAGGCGGCAGCCTCTTCGCCAGACTCGGCGCTGTGCACCTCCCAGCCAACGGCTTTGCGGCTGTAAATATCTTCAATCAGATACAGGTAGTAATACTGACCACGCACCGGCGATGGCAGATAGGTAATGTCCCAGGACCAGACCTGGTTGGGCTTTGTGGCTACATGTGTTGTGGGCGCAGGATGCCGACGAGGCGGTTGGCTGCGGCCACGACGGTACTGCTGATCGGCGGCGTGCAGCACACGGTAAAAGCTGCTTTCAGAGCCGACATAACGACCTTGGTCAGCCAGTCGCGGCACAATTTGGCTTGGCGGCAAATGCGCGAACTCTTCGCTGTTGCACAGCTCCAGAATGGCCTGACGTTCTGCCTTGGTGAGCGCATTAGCTGGTACGGGGCGTATGGCAGTGGTACGGCCGTCAGGCTTCATGGTGTTCTCTTGAGTCCAGCGCTGGAAGGTGCGCAAACTGATGCCCAGCTCACCACACGCCGGCTTCTTGCGTGCACCGTTGGTGATGGCCTCAGTGAGCCATTCGACATAGTTCTGCCTGACTGGCAGCAAGGTCATATATCCTCGCTGTCGTCGCCCCGGTAGGCATTCAGCTTTTTTCGCAACACCAGCAGTGCGGCGGCTTCGGCCAAGGCCTTCTCTTTGCGGTTGAGTTCACGTTCCAATTGGCGGATGCGTTTCTTGTCTGTCTTGGCCTGCTCACGATCAGCTTGGCTTTGCGTCTTGGCGCTTTGCTGGCCGGCCAGACAGGCGGCTTTCCAAGCCTTTACTTGTTGTGGATAGAGACCCTTGCTGCGGCAGTACTCACTCAGCTCAATCTCTGACAATGCGGCGGTTTCAATAACGACCGCCAGCTTGGCTTCTGCCGACCAGTTGTCAGTCAGCTTTTGATCTCCCGGCACAACAGCTCCTCCGGCTTTGGCTTGTTTGCGCCAATTATAAAGCGTCTGCTCGCAGATACCTTCCTGCCGGGCCAACTCAGCAACAGACAGGCTGTGCGGGGGCAACAGCTTTCTCAGCAGGGCTTCTTTTCGCTCTGGTGCATAACGTGGCATTGCATGACTCATACCGTCCCCGGGATTGGATTCAAGTAAAACGATCAAGCGACAACTACCCTGACACCGGGGGCTACGTCGGGCTTTCCACCGGCAAAAGATTTTCAATAACATTGCCACCATTTTCACTAAAGATATGAAAATATCAGCCGAAAAAGGGCATGGGGTTGCCTAGACAGCGAGAGTCGGCGAGCTGAACAACATTCGCCTGTACTACAAACCCCTAGACGCTTGCTTCAGCAGCCTTCACCAATCCAGACAGGAACAGTCGTGAACGACAAAAGTGCTATTTTAATTCTGGAAGCCCCATGGGGTCTCTACGAAGGTGATATCAACCGCAGCTCCGTCGAGCCTTTCTTCCAAGGGCTGGCCAAACAATCGTCCGACATCGAGGTTCTTCATTCCCGATTCTATGATGGCAATAGTTTTAAGCGGGCATTCGAGGCGCTGACCAGGTACAAATATAAAAATGCCATCGTATACGTGGCCGGGCACGGCGATGGTCAGCGCGTCGGTGGCGCCAAAATCCTCGACATAATGGTCGCCTGCAATCTGGGAGCAGCCGCCTCAAACATCACCGGAGTGGTATTAGGATCCTGTTTGTCTAGCGGCGGGGCCAAAAGGTCGCAAGCTAACATCATCAATGTCCTTATCCAGGAATCCAACTTGGCTTGGGTGGCTGCGTACAATTGCGTCGCTTTCTGGCACGAGAGTACGATGGTTGATCTCTCAGTGATTCGTCAAATGATCATGGCCGAAGAGTCGCATTTCAACTCTCGCGAGGGGATCGTCGCACAACTAGCGATGGGTATCGAATGCTTCAGCCCGCAGGCGCCGATTGGCCGACCTGGCTCGACTGAAGGCGGACTAACGAGCCTAAAGACAGGCGTGTCGTTTTTTGCGCAGCCCCGAGGTCGCGGCAACAGGTCTCGCTGCGTGACGGAGGAAGTATGGGATTTCTGGAATGATTTCCAAGTCCTCGGCGAAGATGATGAGTTGGCGGCTGAGTTCTATTGAGAAATGTCCCCCGGCGCGTATCGGGGGATACCATCAGCCGGGGATAGCCCAAGAACCCCATGACGTCGGGGATAAAGCCTTAGGACAGATTTCAGACTTACGCTATCCCCCCGCAAGATAAGGTTTTCAACATTTCAATGCTGATAGATCGGCCTTCCTGTTCAGACACAAGAGCCGAGGACTCATTGATAACGGATCCGAGCTTGAGCCCTTGGGACGAGCACCAGTACAACTAAGCAAGGTTGTTCCCTTCTGCACTAAGGTCATCCAAAAACTCTGAAGCTGGCTTCACGCTGGTGACCAACAAACGGTCCCGAGCGCGTGTACAGGCCACATAAAGCAAATGGCGCTCTGTATCGTAGACCTCTTCCAAGTCAGCGTTATCCGCAACCGACTCGATCCTCTCTTGCAGCGGTATCACCTCATCGTCACAAGCCATCACCACTACAGCGCGAAATTCGAGCCCTTTAGCCAGATGCATTGTGCTGATGGTCATCATGCCCGTAACAGTTTCCATCTTTTCGTCCAGCACTTGATAAGGCAGTCCAGAGGCATCTGCTGCAGCCTTGGCACGCACCACCTGTGCTGGGGAACGTACAAATATGCCAATTTCATGTGCCGAATAGCCCTCACTCATCAGAGCCTCGAGCCAGCTTGCGACTGCGGCAATCTCGCCCTCTTCGCTTTCAAACAGACGCACTGTTGGACTGGGCCCGTTAAACACCGAAACGGTTCCACGTCTGTCATCGAGATTGCCATCAACGTCCGTCACTTCCGGCCCCAGTAGACGATCTGCCTGCTGACGGATCTGATGGGAGGTGCGGTAATTAATGCGTAGAGACTGCGACCGACCCCGAATATCGACACCCAGTGACTTCCAAGAGAATGGAGTCTGGAAAATGCGCTGTCCCAGGTCTCCTGCGAAAAACAGGCTATTAGGGCGATCCTTATCCAGAGCGGCCAGAAATCTCAGTTGCGCCACGCTAATATCCTGAGCCTCATCTACTACAGCAACGTCATAGGGAGGATGCTTGCGCTCCGACAGTTTGTTCGCCAATTCGCTGAACAGTTGCGAAGAAGTAATCAAACCTTCGCGCGCCAAGTGCAACTTGACTGCCGAAAAAACGTGCCACAAGATCTCACGTTGCGCCTCTGGCAGGCGTGTCTTCCGGCCGAGACGCCTTACGTCCAGGTAATCTTCAAGTGTTTGCAATTGCCAGGCATCTACCACGTCCTCCCATTCTCCCAGCATAAACCGCTGACTAAAACGCAAACCCTCAACTTCTGCACTATGTGCCGCGATAGCTTGTTCAACCTGCCGACGAGTGGCTACATTTGGCACTCCCACATGCACCCCGTACAAGCGCTTCCCTACTTCCTCGATGGCCGCCACATCCAGACGCTCAGCTAAACGAGGCTCATTGCTGATAAGGCAGTGAAGTTTCACACGCAAAGCATTGGCCAAAGTATCGGAAAAAGTCGTCAACAACACTCGCGCATTCTGGTTCTGGCGAGTCAAATAAACGGCCCGGTGTAAAGCGACGATAGTTTTACCCGTACCAGCTGAGCCAGAAACTCGGGCCGGTCCGTTGTAGTCTTTTTCCACCAATTGGCGCTGAGCTGGGTGCAAAAATACCGACCATTTATCCCACGGGTAGTCTAACGCTCGGGCCAGCTCATCGGCATCGGACATAACGCGGAAACGACGTTGTGCATCCGGATGCTCGAAGGGATCCACACCTTCAGGTGCCACAACTGGCAACGTCGGCTGACCACCAGTTGCCAACTCCAGTAAAGCCTCGGCGGCCTCGCTGGGCAAATGGTCCGCTAGTTGCAACAAGCTGTCCTCATCAGCAGCTAGCACATCACTCAACCACTCACTAGGCACGCCGTACGAAAGCAACGTTTCATCTTTCACCCCAGCAAATAATTTCGGCTTGGGCTCAGCAGCTACAACGCCTGTGATGTAGTCAGGCACCAAAATCTTCTGAACAGTCTCACGAATTTCCACTAGCTGGGCTGCGCCGGTTTTTGGGTGCGTCTCCAGCTTGCGTCGCTCTGCCCATTGATAGGCTTTGTCGTGGTGGTCGACATAACACAACAGCAAACTATTCGTGGCTTTATGCACAATCAGACGAATATCGCGGGTTACGCGCACCGACCAAAAGTTTTGGTCTTTCGACTTTTCCAGTTTGTGGAAATTCATACCGGAATTTGCCGGGTTCATCTGTAAATCAAACGCCGTCGTCTTTACCTGCTTCTGCTCGTCACCAGTGAGTTTTGACAAACTGGCGGTGAAGGTATCAGCTATCCTGAAGTTCATCACATTGCTACCTCAATCGGAATGCCAATCTGACTGGCAACTGTAATGTAGAGATCCTCTTAATAGAAAATGCGCTTATCGAAACGGTCAGCGCACGCAAGGAGGATTGAATCCTTTCAATGCCGTACCAGTCATCCTCCAGCCCAGGGCAGAGTAAATCCGCTATGACATCCGGCTAGTAAGGTCTGCCGTTATACGCCTTCCAGGTGTCACTAGAGCAGAGTCCTGAGTTGTTCAGGACAGCCCGTATTGATTTGCCCTAGCGACTCACCCTCATACCCTGAACACCTTCATAACCTCATCTCCCAGGTGATTAATGACTTTTACCGCAATACGGCCGGACTTGGGCTTGGCGAACGGTCTCGAAGTGTCACTGTTGAGCGAGGCCCAAGCGTCTTGGTTGATTTCGGCTTTGAGCGTGGTTTTCAGGGACTTGTAGGGGTCGTTGGCGCCGAGAAAGTAGGCCTGACGAACGAAGAAGGATTCTTCGTTATAGTCGGTGTCGATAAACCAGCAGGCGATGCCGTCGGCGGAGTCGCTGATGACTTCACCGGTTTGGGGTTTGAACACGTCTACGCCGTTGACCTTGACTTGTACCTGAATCACACCGGGTTTCGTGGAGGCCTCAACTCTTGAGAGAATGAGGCATGAAGAAATCCAACAGCTACTCCCCTGAAGTCCGTGAACGTGCTGTACGCATGGTTCTGGAGAACCTGAAGGACTACCCCTCCGAATGGGCAGCCATCGAATCGATTGCGCCTAAGATTGGCTGTGTCCCGCAGACGCTGCATGGCTGGGTGCGCAAACATCAGACTAATACCGGCCAACGACCCGGTCAGACAACTGACGAGCGAGAGCGCCTTAAGGCTCTGGAGTGTGAGAATCGAGAGTTGCGCAAGGCGAACGAGATTCTGCGCCTGGCCAGCGCTTATTTTGCCCAGGCGGAGCTCGACCGCCGCAACAAACCCTGAACGCCTTTGTGGATGAGCATCGTGACCGTTATGGAGTCGAGTCGATCTGTCGCGTGATACAGATCGCTCCGTCTGGTTACTACCAGTATGCAGCCAGAGCGCGCCAACCCGAGCTACGAAGCGCACGTGCTAAGCAGGACGAGCTGTTGAGCGATGAAGTCCAGCGTGTCTGGGATGACAACATGCAGTGCTACGGCGTCGTGAAGGTGTGGAAGCAACTCAAGCGAGAAGGCATTCACGTCGCCCGATGTACTGTGCAACGGTTGATGCGCCGGCTTGGTCTACAGGGCGTTCGGCGCGGTCATGTGATCCGTACCACGATGCCTGATGAGAAAGCGGTCTGCCCGCTCGACAAAGTCCAGCGTCACTTCCATGCTGGTCGACCAAATCAACTGTGGGTCTCAGACTTTACCTACGTTTCTACGTGGCAGGGCTGGCTCTACGTGGCGTTCGTTATTGATGTCTTTGCTCGGCGAATTGTTGGCTGGCGTGTGAGCAACAGCATGAAAACGGATTTCGTTCTGGATGCCTTGGAGCAAGCCCTCTACGCCCGTCAGCCAGGCCAAATGGACGGCCTGGTTCACCATAGCGATAGGGGTAGCCAATACGTCTCTATCCGTTATACGGAACGTCTCGCTGAGGCTGGAATAGAGCCCTCTGTTGGCAGCAAAGGAGACAGTTACGACAACGCTTTGGCAGAAACCATCAACGGTTTGTACAAGGCGGAGCTGATTTACCGGCAATCCTGGCGAAGCCTGGAAGCAGTGGAAATCGCCACCTTGAGATGGGTTCACTGGTTCAACCACCAGCGCCTACTGGGTTCGATCGGATATATACCGCCGGCAGAAGCTGAGGCAAACTTCTACCAGCAACACAACGGTCAGGCTATGGCGGCCTGACTTAAATGAAATGGCCTCCATAAAACCCGGTGTGATTCACATCAGCTGACTTCCAGCACCATAAGGTAACGCTTTTTGACACTGATGTTGCGCCAGATAAAATCTCAACCACCCCCAGTGCCTTGATTCGCTCTCCTTCATCGTTGTCTTACCGGCAAATTGACCCGCAGTCGGTCTGATGCTCACGCCCTGGCTATCCGGGCGTCTGCGGGGCACCGATCCTTGCCAGCACCGCTTCAATGGCTGCCCCCAACCAGTACGTGCCTACTCCTTAGGTGTTGGCACGTTGCTCAGCAACAGGTAATTAGGACGTCACAAATTCTGTTTTCCCTGTTCCTTTGTGATCATCCCCACTAGATCCATGTACTTGAATAGGGAAGCCCAGTCAGGGACTTTCCCCGTTTCCAACAAGGTCACATATGCCGATTTATATATCGCGCTTAATGAGTATCCAAAACCAGCAGTAATAGCACTCGCCACACCTGCATTAATAACCTGGCCAAAAATAGGTATGAGCTTAGTCAGGCTTGCCGCCATCTGGCGCCCCAAAAGCGACAGTATCTGCGACTTCAGCAGCACTATCGCACCTGCGTCCAGGGTGCTAAACCCATAGATATTGGCAAGCCGCGCCGCCAGCGCCAGCTGAATGGGCAGTAATGCTACAGAATCCGACATTGGGATGGGGTTTAATCCTGCAGCGCCACCAGCCGCTGCAGCCGCCATCAAAACCGCCTGCGTGGCCTGCTTTTCTTTCATTGGGATATTACTTACTTGCGCGCCAACAAAAGCATCTTTCAGCTTTTCTGCTGGTAAGCTCTCCGCGCTCCACTCAATCAGCGAACTCAGCTCCAGGTCTTCTTCGAGAGTCGTCGACGTTTCAAAAACTGGGCTATCAATACCTGCGTTCCTAAGCTCTCTTTTAAACGCGGCAGCAACTACACCCTGATTGTTTTCATCAAGCTCATCGCCATCACACTGAGTTAGCACCACCGCAAGATTCACATTCCGCCCAGCTAAGTCTTTGAGGTTCACCACATCATATTCAGTGACCCGATGACTGTTGACGGAAATGCAGTACCAGAAAAGATGAATTTGGTCTTTTAGGCTGAGCTTGGCAAGGCGGTCAACCTCAGCAATGACTACAGATCTAAAATTGTCGTTATTTACCTCACCATCAACAATTTCGTAGCCCTCACTGTCGTAAACCACCACAGGCAAGTTCTCTTTTTCAAACCGCTCACAACCTTTGGTAACGGGCCTACCCGAACCGACCTTAGCCACCTCTTCACCTAATACCCGGTTTATCAAGCTGCTTTTTCCAACGCCGGTTCCGCCCACCAGCATCAAGTTAACCTTAGCGACATCGTTAACCTGCTTGTCGAACTCTGCTTGCAACGCTTCCTCCTGCTTCATAACTTTCTCCTTGGATTCATTAGCGATAACACTTGGTGTGCTGCAGACCGCTGGATATCAACCTCGTTGTAGGCCTTATCCAATACGGCTCCCATTTCGGTCTTCATGAAAGGTTTGAGGCGAGCCACGACCATCGATATTCTGGATGCTGCGGCTAGAGCTTGCCAAAAGTCTCCATTTTCCAGCGTGTTGACTTCACTATTCAGCCTTTCTTCGAAAGCTGTTCCTGCGTCTTCCATCGCGCTATCGACCCGTTGACGGATATTCGCAACGATTTCGGAGGTCGTTATCTTAGATCTCGACCTCTTACCAAGAGCGTGCAAAAAGCTATCGATGGACTTATTCATTTCGTTGAACTGCGCTGACTCAACAGATAACAGGTTGTCAAAGTCAAAGCCAAGAAGAGTATCCATGTCGAAACTATCCCCTTGTTGAATGAAGCCCCTCATCATATTGAAAAGGCTTAGCTCTGACTCACTAAGCGCAGTGATACATGCTTTTTTTCCCACTGTGATTTCTAACTGCAAGCGGTCACAAACGGCGTTAATCAAGGCGCCAGCCAACTCCGTATCCAGCCCACTGACAAGGCTATCCAGCACAGCCTCACGACCGAATTTAGTGCTTAAACCTGAGCGCTTTCTTATAGCAACAGAGCATACCTGGCTCACCGAAATACCAGGGCAACTTGCCTCCAGACAGGCTTGCATCGCCAGAATTTCTTCCGGCTTCGCTTTATCACACATAGTCAGAACGACTTGAACCGGAAAATTTCTGTAATTAAGCTTATTTATCAGCCTTAACTCCGCGTCTTCGATCCGAGCCGACGCAGCATTAAGAACATAGATGGCCGAATGCAGCCACTCTTGCGGCATCGTTTCAGAAGAAGGAGATCTTTCCTCCAGAAACTGATCTAGAAGTAACTCCCACTTAACGAGGTTCGTCGCCTCTATACCTACAGTATCAAATAAATTCAAGATAAAATCTTCGTATTGCACAGAACTAGATATGAAATGGTCACTCCAACCTGTAACTGGCCGGCCATTGCCTGTGGCGAAGACGCTTTCATTAAAAATATAATTACAGAAGCTGCTCTTCCCTGCGCCAGACTTTCCTACCACTAATATATTCACATTTGCTTCTGTCATATACACTCCATTAGATCACGCTCACAACATCAACTCAGGCTTGCTAGAGGTTACTTTACAGATTCCAATCGCACCTTAATGAGCGCATTTTTTCGAACGCAAAAGAGAACGAGTTATGCCTGAGGCATCTGTCATCGAAGCAAACAAGACCGCTTAGTCCGTCCTTGTTTATCTGTAAAATCCATCTCATCGACCCTGCAACGAAATAGGCCACATCAAATTTCCTGCCGCTGATGGAGCTTCCAGTCCCTATTTTCGTCTCGTTTGAGCGTGTATCGCACACGCAGGCTAGGGCAGCAGTTAGCGTCGTCTCTTCCGTGCTCGAAAGCCTCAAGGACGATGACATCACTGGTATTGGCCACAACGCTCTCGAATGAACGGCTATAGAATTCAAATTCTGCAGGCGGCGAAGAGTCCCGAGCGTCAACATAATAGCTATTGCCCGCGCCCACTTTGACAATGGCTAAATTTACTCCAACGGTTCCGGACCCGCCGGCACAACCTACATCGCCGCTCCAGATCACGGCAAACTCTGCATCTTCTCTGGCGTAATAATCCGTCCAAGGCTGTAAGGTCAGGAACGACCAAATACCGTATTCGTCCTCCGTGCAAGCTACAGCGTTGGCATAGTTTTTGGTGACAGCGATGGCTGCAGCCTGAATTTCAGCCTCGCTAGGAGGCTTAGGGTCGCTTGCGAAGGAAATCGCGGGGAATAAGAGTCCAGCAATAAGAAGTGCATTCAGTTTGTTCATCTTAGATTTTCCTTTCCATTTCGCGGCAAATATTGCCCAGACCACCCGGTAACAGGTTCCCTGTCCTCATTTACTAGCCCGGAGAGGCCATTACCAGCAGGATGTAGTCATCAAGTCGCAAAGAGCTGCCCTGCTGACAATCCATTCGCGGTCCCCGGCTAACAAACGTGGGCCGGGCGCATGCATATCATATAGCGCTCGCGCGCCTATTTCTCTGCCGTAGCAACCTGTCGAATACGGGCAACAGCTACAACATTGCTCGAAAGGTCCGACATCCTGTGTCGCATCGAAGCTAATTTCGTTCTGATGGCCAAATGATGCTTTAGATTCGCGCCGGGTGGAAGCCCGTTCACAGTGAGACTTTGGTCACAAAACTTTTAAGGAGCTATCTGGTATTGGTTGATATATCGACATCTTACTTTTTCATTCAGCCTGAGTTCGAGGAGAGAGCAGAAATGCGGAGACAAAAATGCCCCGCATCAACCGTTCTCAGGTTGCGGGGCATTTTGTTGGGTATAAATCAAATAGCGCTACAAGCTATTGATTTACAAGGATTAGTGGCGGAGGGACAGGGATTCGAACCCTGGGTAGGCTATTAACCTACGCCGGTTTTCAAGACCGGTGCATTCAACCGCTCTGCCATCCCTCCACGGCCGGCAATACTACCGGAAACTTCATTCCAGTCAATGGTCTAAGCGATGCTTATAGCAAATTCCTCGCAAATAGTTGTCACAGCTCTGTCGGGTCGGCTTGTTGCACTCTGTGACAAAAACGAGGCGTGCAATATGCCTGTAGGGCGCGGGATTTCTTGATTTGACGCGACTAACCGGTATGATCAAACCGATTAAAGGACCTCTTGTTTGCAACCATTGGAGCTTGAACATGAACACCCAGCAACGAACTAACACTCTCCAGCATTCGGGAGTGAACGAGGCGGAAGTCAGCAAGCTGTTCCGCAACACCTATAGTCTCTTGGCCATGACGCTGACATTCAGCGCCTTGGTTGCCTTTGGCTCCATGACCTTGAACCTGCCGCATCCGGGCATCATCATCATGCTGGCCGGCTTCTATGGTCTGTTATTCCTGACCACTAAATTGCGCAACTCGGTATGGGGCTTGGTCAGTACCTTTGCCTTTACCGGCTTTCTTGGTTACACGCTTGGTCCGATTCTGAACATGTACCTGTCGCTACCTAACGGTGGCTCGCTGGTAACATTGGCGCTGGGCATGACTGCTCTGGTGTTCTTCAGCCTGTCGGCCTATGCGATTCTGACCCGCAAGGATTTCAGCTTCCTGTCCGGGTTCATCATGGCTGGGTTTGTGGTGTTGCTGTGCGCAGTCGTGGCGAGCTTCTTCATCCAGATCAGCGGTCTGCAGATGGCGATTTCCGCAGGCTTCGTACTGTTCTCCTCTGCTGTGATCCTGTATCAGACCAGCGCGATCATCCACGGTGGCGAAGACAACTACATCATGGCGACGATCACCTTGTTCGTATCCATCTATAACCTGTTCCTGAGCCTGCTGCAGCTGCTCGGCATCTTTGGTGGCGACGACTGATCAGGTACTTGGAGTTATACTACCGGGGCCCGCTTAACGCGGGCCTCCTTGTTTTCAGCGTCGAGAGTCTATGAAATTCGCTATTGCTCTGCTCGCCGGCCCGCAGGATCCGGCCGCCCGAAGCGCACTCAGCTTCGCCAAGGCGGTAATTACCGAAGGTCACCAGATCAGCCGGCTGTTTCTTTACCGGGACGCGGTGCATCTTGCCTCCAACCTGGGAGTTCAGCCGCAGGATGAATCCGATATAGCCGTCGAGTGGCGCCAGTTCATCGCTGAACACGAGCTCGACGCGGTGGTATGCATTGCTGCCGCCTTGCGCCGCGGCGTGCTCAATGAAGACGAGGCCCAGCGCTGGGAGCGTCCGGTTGCCAATACCTGCGCACCATGGGAACTGTCCGGCCTCGGGCAATGGGTGGACGCCCTGCAAACGGCTGATCGCGCCGTCACCTTCGGTACCTGACCATGAAAAGTCTGTTGATTATCAGCCGCCACCCGCCAGCCCGTCTGGCGGCCCGTGAAGCCCTGGATCTGGCGCTGGCTGCGGCGGCCTTTGGCGTCCCCACGGCATTGTTGTTCATGGATGACGGCGTGCTGCAGCTGCTCAAAGGCCAGGACGCCAGCCAGATCAACCGCAAATCTCTTGCCACCAATCTGCAGGCGCTACCCATGTTTGGCGTCGAAGAAATCATGGTGTGCCAACACTCGATGGGAGAGCGCGGCCTCGCCGGCGCTCAGTGTCTGCTGGATGCCCGTCCTGTTGAAAGCGCCGAAATCGCCGCCCTCCTCGACCACTATGATCAAGTTGTTACGCTCTGATGCTGCATATACTTCGTCACTCGCCAGGTAGCGAGACGCGCTTCGCCAGTTGCCTGCGCGGCCTGGGTCCTCAACAAAGCCTGTTGCTTCTGGAAGATGCCGTATACGGCTTGCTGCCACGCTCAAGGACGCTGGCTTCGCTCCAGATACTGCCCGGTAGCGTGCGCTTGTATGCCATTGAAGCGGATGTGCTGGCGCGCGGCATTGCGCTGGATGATCTGCCGGAACGCTTGAAACTCATCGATTACCCGGCCATGGTGCAACTCTGCGTCTATCACTCGAAAGTGGTGAGCTGGTGACCGCTATCACGGTAGAGGGCCGCTCTGTTGCGGTCGACAAGGAAGGTTTTCTGGTTGACCTTGGCGACTGGTCAGAACCGATCGCCATAGCCCTGGCGCACGCGGAGGGTATTACGCTCGGGGATGAGCACCTAGAGGTTATCTACGCCCTGCGTCGCTTCTACGCCGAATATCAGCTGTCACCGGCCATGCGACCGCTGGTCAAATATATCGGCCAACAACTTGGCCCGGAAAAAGGCACCAGCCTGCATTTGTTACGGCTGTTCCCAGGGAGCCCGGCGAAGCTGGCCAGCAAGATCGCAGGCCTGCCAAAACCGGATAACTGCCTCTGATGCGGAGCCGCCTGGATGGATAACATTCAGAGCGTGCTCGGCATCGCGATGGCCGTGATGTACTGGCTGCTGATTGCGCTGGTGACTGCTCGGGTTATCGCGCGGCGAAAGCCGGTAAGCGTGACCCTGGCCTGGCTGCTGGTGATATTCATCGTGCCCATTCTAGGCGCCGTACTCTACCTGCTCGTCGGCGACCTGAACCTCGGTCGCAAACGCGCAAGCCGTGCCGAAGCCATGGTCGAGCCCTACCTGCGAAGCCTGCACACATCTTTTCCGACCGACGTTTCGCTGCCCGGTGGCCAGCTCAGCCTGGCGATCAACCAGCTGCTATCTACCCAGATTCATATCAGTGCGCAGAGCTACCAATCGCTGGACGTGCTGGACGCACCCGAGGCTATTTTTGATCGGCTATGTGACGACGTGCGTCGCGCACGTCATTGCATCCGCATAGAAACCTATATCTGGTATCCCGGCGGACGGGTTGATGAACTGGCGCACGCATTGATCGAAGCGGTTGGCCGCGGGGTGAAGATCTATCTGCTGATTGACCATGCCGGTAGCCGCCCCTTCTTCCGGTCGCCCTGGCACAAGCAGATGAAGGCCGCGGGTATCGAAGTGACCGCCGCGCTGCCGGTGCGGTTACTGCGCGCGCTGGTTCACCGGATCGATCTGCGCATGCACCGCAAGCTGATTGTGATAGACGATGCTGTCGCTTACACCGGCTCCATGAACATTGCTGACCCGGCGTTCTTCAAGCGCAAAGCCAGGGTTGGTCCCTGGATCGATATCATGCTGCGGATCGATGGTCAGGCTGCCGCAGGTCTGGCCAAAGTGTTTGCCTGGGACTGGGAGGTCGAGACCGGCCAGCGCCTTCTGCCGGAGGTTGGCAATACGCCGGACAATCCCAACCAGTGGCTCATGGTGTTGCCCTCCGGTCCGGGTGTCGGCGAAGACCTTATCGGACACGCCACGCTGACCAGCATCTATCGCGCCAATCACAGCATCGTCATCAGCACGCCGTATTTTGTTCCCTCGGAAACCATCCTCGAGGCCCTGTGCCAGGCCGCGCATCGAGGCGTCAAGGTGCAGCTATTATTGCCGCGGCGCAACGATTCGCTGATGGTGGGCTGGGCCAGCCGCTCGTATTTTGAGATTCTGCTGCAGGCCGGGGTGGAGATCTTTCTGTTTGACGGCGGGTTGCTGCACACCAAGGCCATGTTGATGGATGAGCAACTGGCCCTGGTGGGCAGCGTCAACCTCGACATTCGCAGCCTGCAACTGAACTTCGAGCTGACCGTCGCACTGACCACCCCCGAAAGCTGCGCGCATATCCGGGCAGTGCTGGATGTCTATCAGGCGCGCAGTGAGCAACTGTTATTAAGTCGTTGGCAACAACGCAGCAAGGCCGCTCGCGGGCTGGAAAGGCTGATGTATTTCATGAGCCCCCTGCTCTAAGTTCGAACTGAACTCATAACTGGCTTTCAATAGGCAACCAACCCAGCAACCAGGCACTAACGCGGCGCAGCATCGAGGCCCCCGGCTCGCTGGTCCAGGTGTGTCCTTCGGCGTGCCAGTTGATGTCGCCACCCTCGTCCAGCTGCAAACGAAATGCGTAGCTCTCTGAGGTCCAGCGCTCAAAAAGCTTGGCTGCCTGCGCGGCAAGCTCAGGCTGCTCGACAAATACGCCTGATTCGGTATTCAGCCAGAGCGAGCGGGGATCCAGATTGATCGAGCCTACAAACAGTTCTTTCCGGTCGAAGACAAAAGTCTTTGCGTGCAAGCTGGCCAGCGACTCACTCAGAAAGGGGCTGGCCCGCCCCTGCTGTCCGGCGATCGGACGCAGCTCCCACATTTCGGCACCCGCTTCAAGCAATGGCTTTCGATACGGGGCGTAGTTGGAGTGTACGGCCAACAGATCGGTACTCGATAGCGAGTTGGTCAGCACCTTAAGCGCCGCATCAGCCATTACTTTATCCACCAGAAACGCCTGGCCCTGCGCTCCCGGAATCAGATACGCAGTCATCAGCAGCAATTCATCTTCGGCGTCTTCGGCGCGACGAGCCAGTTCATACGCCACGTGTGAGACATCCTTGCGCGGCTCCCTGGGGTCAGCTTTCTCCGGCGGATCATATACCCACTGAGCTGGCCCCCAATACCAGCGCAGCGTGTCGTTGTTGAGCACATGCCGGTATGGCGATTCATTCACGCCGTCCAGGTAACGACGGGTATCAACACGTCCGACCGTTGAACGGATGTTCCTGCGCAACTGCACCAGCGAGCTGTTAGCCGGTTTCCCCGCCACCGCCTTGATCGGTATCGCGCTGGGGCTGTTCCAGAATTCGTCAAAGCTGCGGCTGACGTCGCGGGTGATCGGCCCTATGCCAAGAATGTCCACGTCGTGAAAGGTCATTTCGCTCAGCGCGTAATATTCATCGCCGACATTGCGGCCACCGGTTACAAAAACGCTGCTATCGGCGACGACCAGCTTGTTATGCATGCGGTAATTGATACGCGCGAACTCGGCGACCTTGCTCAGGTTGCGCAGCCACTTGTGGCGAAAGGTCAGCGGGTTGAACAGACGCAGCTGAATGTTCGGATGATGATCAAGTGCCGAGACGCTGAAATCAGCCAGGCCATTACCGATGTCATCGAGCAGAATACGCACCCGCACCCCACGATCCGCGGCCGCCAGCAGATGATCCGCCAGCAGGGCTCCGGTGAGGTCCGAACTGTAGATGTAGTACTGCAGATCGATGCTGTGCTCGGCCATATCGATCATCTGCAGCCGGCTGGCCAACGCATCCGATCCGTTGGCTAGCAGCCTGAATCCTGACAGCTGGGTGTCGTCCGGCTGGCGCGCCTGGACATAGCGACTCAAAGACGAATCCTGATCAACCGGCAAGGTATAGCTTGGCGGCGAATCATGCGTGGGCAAGGTTGTGGCGCACCCGCTCAGGGTCGCCGTACAGAACATGAGGACTACAACTACCAGTCTATTCACATGGTCTCGCTTAGGATCCATTAGGTTTTGCCGCTAGCAGAGACGTGGCGAGAGCAGTTTGATAATCACTTCAAACGGCGACACGCGTGACTGTCGGCTTCCATCAAAGAGGACACGAAGCATGCAAGGAAGTGCCCGTCGCTGCAAGTTTCGCAGCGTTCCGAGCGGGTTGATCACGTGATTGAAACCCGCGATGGGGTACATCGCGTGTCTTGTATCTCAATCAGTTGCGGGGCTGATCGATCACGCCGAGCTGATACTCGGTACTACGGGTGCCGCGCGTATGAATCAGCATGTAGCCCTCCATGGTCGGCGTCAGATTGTTCCGCTCTGCGGCGGTGAACAGCGCTCGCCAGAGCATCCCGGAGTCGGCGTCCTGATCGTGCGCGATAATCCGTAACGCCTTGCTCGCAGGCTTTTGTTCAACCTGGTAGCGCCACGCTGAGGTCGTACCGGCCGAGACCGGAAAGGCCACCCCTGTCTTGAGCTTCTCAGCGTTGCTTTCGCTCAGATCATCGAATACCAGCGTCAGTGGGCCCTTGATCTCACCCTTGCCGCGCCGCACGGCAGCAGTACCGATTGACCGGGCCATTTTCCCAAGGTCCTTGCGCAGACGCTGCGGGTGTATCTCCATCCTTTGGCCGAACAGCGTCATAGCGGGACGATCGATGAGTTTCACCCGATATTCCTGACCGGCTTCGCTGATGCTGATCTCCTCGCCGCGACGCAGGTCCGCCCGCGCCTGCAAGGTAGCGGGTGCAGGCGAATAGCTGGCGGTGCACAGAGGGTCCTGCAAGCGGGTGCGCTGCGCATCATCCAGCTGACCGTTCTGCGCCAGCAGTCCACACACCTGGTCACTGTAGCCAACCCATTCCATACGCGTTGCACCCGCAGCAATCAGCAGGTCAATGACGCGGCCGCCAGCCTGTTTCGCAGCCAGCGTCAGTGCGGTCTGCTGACCAGCCGCTGCCTCTGCCCGGTCCGGCCCGCCTGAGCCAGCATCCGGTTGTTTGCGGGTTTGTCTGTGCACATCAGCGCCCTGCTCAAGCAGCAACTTCACGCTGTCCGGCTGATCGAGCTGGACGGCGGTCATCAGCGCGGTTTTACCCCAGTCATTGGGCTGGTCCGGGTCAAAGCCGTGACGTAACAGCAGTTTCAGCGCCTCGGGGTTGCCGACCGCTGCCATGACTGCGGCATTACCGTCTGGCCCCCTGCCCCGCTGGGCACCCATTTCTGCGGTTTCGTAATCAATGAAATCGCTGATCACATGTAGCGGCGCGTTGTTCAGCAGAACACTGTGCAAGGTGGCGAACTGGCGGCCCTGCTCCAGCTCACCGGGCTGCGGCGCAATGGCATAGCGCGGCCGATAACTGGCAAAAGCAGCCAGCGGCATATCAGGTACGTGCTGCGGTGGCTCAAGGTTATCCATGCTGCGCGCGAGGCTGGCGTGAAACAGCAGATCAGCCGCGGCCGTGGCCTGAGCGGCTTCCAGGCCTTGATCGCGGAACATCTGCTGCAGTTCCAGATAAGCCGGCTGCATCATCGGCAATACGCGACGATAGATCCGCTTGTTGCCCAGGTTGCGCTCAGACCAGTCGAAGAAGGCCTCCAGCACTTCATCGTTGCGCTGCTGGAGGGCCGCCATGCGCCCGTAGCGGGCTAACGCGTCCGCCCCGACCAGAGGCAGATTGAGCAAAGTCCACTGCTGCTCCTTCCAGGTCTGGAAGTTGTCCCGGCGCTCATGCTGCGCATATTCGGCCAGCGGATCGCCGGCAAGCCTGTCGAGTTCGGTTTGCAGCGCTTGATAGGCGGGCAAGCCGGCCAGCGTATTGGTGCGCGGCGGGGTCAGATAGCTCTGATACAGACACAGGGGTTCGAGCTGATTGCCCTGCAGCCGATAAAGGCCGGCATAGGCGGACTCGCCCCGCGCTGCGGGCGAATAGAATCCCCAGCTTTCATTTACCAGCACCAGGGTTTGGCCAGCGTGCTCAAGCACATCAATCGAGGCGTAATCACCTGTCTGAGATGACGATGCGTGCGCGCGGCCGCCATAGTTCGGCTGCTCGGCAACCCAGAGCGGCAAGGTTCTGTGATCCAGGACGGGCACGCCATCGACGCTTACGCCGCGGGCCCTGCGCTCATAACCGGCATACAGCCCGGCATCATACAGGTTGACCGATATGTCGGCGGCACCGACCTGTGTTTGCTGAGTGCCTGCATGGCTGCCGGCCAATGCCTTGAAGCCGGGCAATGCACCCGGATCGGGAAAGCCGTCACGTTGCAGCTCGCGGTTCAGCGCGGCGCCAGTGGCTTCGCACATGCTGTGCCCACGGTTATCCACCAGCCGGTACTCCGCATACGATGACCAGGCATGCGCCTCCATCTGGGCCTGCGGCTCCGGCACGGTCCAGTTGCTCAGATGTCGAGCGCGCTTGCGATACATGGACTCCAGGCAGGCAATCGCCTGCGCATCCGCCTCGCCTGTACCCGTCTCCTCAGTCAAGCCACACTGCCCGGCTCGGGACAGCATCCAGCGACGCTGATTGGCCTCGAGCAACAGACCGCCGGGCACGTCCAGCTCGCGCAGCTTTTGCCGGTATTGGTCGATCAGTTGGTGATCCAGTCGGGAAAGCGGCTCGCTGGCGCAGATCTGTTGATGCACCGCCGGCAAGGCACCGCTGCAGGCGAAGCTGGCCAGGGTTTGCGGTTTCGGTGCGTAGCTGCGCGGCGTGTTGTCGTGAAAAGGCACCGGGCCGGAAACCGGCTCGGATACACAGCCACCCAACATTGCAAACGCCCCGGCCAATACAGCGCTCCGTGGAACAATCAGTACAGCCATGGTCAGGCTCCTAATCTATGAATATTGCTGTGCCATACACCGTGTAGCGCGACGCGCCCTGATTTGGCGGTGGCGGAAAGGGACCGGCCAGACGTATCGCCCGCTCGACGGCGTCATCCAGTACGGCATCGCCACACGGGTCGATCTCGAAGGAAATCATCTCGCCCTGTGCATCCACCAGAATCTCGTAAGGGATATAGCAGCGGCGCTTGAAATCCTCGGGGTCGCCCTTGTAGCCCGGCGGTGGCTTGTACGACGAACCGGGCGGCCGTTTGAGATTGGCGATGACCCTGTTCTTTACCGTATCCGCGTAGCCTGACGGCACCGGCCTTCCGCGACCGGGCGACGTGCTTGGCGCGGGCGCAGGCGGCGCAGCCCAATCGTTATTCGCGCCGAAGGAATGCACCGGCGGGCCCTTGGGTTTTGGCGCCGCAGCAGCTTGCTGGCGCGGTGGCGTTGGCTTTGCCGGTTCGGGCTCGGGTTCCAATTCTGGTTCTGGTTCGGGTTCGGGTTCGGGCAAGGGCTCAGGTTCAGGCTCAGGTTCAGGCTCAGGCTCAGGTTCTGGCTCGGGCTCTTCCGGCAGCTCAACCAGTTCCACAGCCACTACGTTCGACTCCGGAGCCGTTGTGTGGCTGAATCGCCCACTGCCGAGCCATACGATCAATGCCGCGTGCAGTATCACCGATACCACTATCACACCTGAACGAACCAACCAGCTGGCATGTGTGCTGGCCATATTCATCAGGGTGTCAGCTCTTCGGTCGCTACCAGGCTGATGCGTGTATAGCCGGCTTTCTGTAGCGTGTTCATCACCCGCATCAGGGTGCCGTAGTCAACAGCCTGATCACCCCGCAGAAACATACGCGTCCCGGTCTGCCCGCCGGTCAGGGTTGAAACCAGCGAAGCGAGTTCGCCCAACGCAACCGGCGTTTCCTGTACAAACAGCTCACCGCCAGGCTGGACGCTGACGTACACCGGATCAGCCGGTGGCGGACTGGCCGTCGAGGCATTACTGGGCAGATCGACCGGCACGTCAACGGTGGCGAGCGGCGCTGCCACCATGAAGATAATCAGCAGCACCAACATCACATCGACGAAGGGCGTGATGTTCATTTCGGCGTTCTGGTGGTAGTTATGCCGCTTGACCATGGGGCCGGAGTTGAACTGGATGCTCATCTCAACGTCCCTCGTCCAGCTGCCGTGACACAGAGGCGATCATCTCCGCCGAGAAATTATCCAGCGAACCGACGAAGCCGTTGATGTCGCGGGCGAACTTGTTGAAGATCATCACTGCGGGAATCGCTGCGAAGAGCCCGAGGGCGGTTGCCAGCAACGCTTCGGCAATGCCCGGCGCAACCACCGCCAGACTGGCGGTCTTCAGGGTGGCGATACTGGCAAAACTGTTCAGGATGCCCCATACGGTGCCGAACAGCCCGATGAATGGGGCTGTCGCGCCGATTGTTGCCAGCACACCCATCATGGTGCCCAGCCGTGCAAGGTCGCGCTCCTGAACGATGCTGGAGGTGAGCGACATGCGCTGCAGCAAGCGATTGATCTGGTCGGCATTGGCCTCGCCATTACGGTGCCGGCCGAAGTGCTTGAGTTCAGCCTGAGCGACCTGCCACATCCGGCCCATAGGGCTTTTGTCGGCCTGCTCGGCCAATGCTGCCGTTTCACCTTTGCGAAACGCCGCGAGAAACTGTTTGTTGCGACGCCGGGTACGATTGAAAACGATCACCTTCTCCATCAGTACCGCCCAGGTCAGTAGCGAACAGCAGACCAGCAGTATCATCACTGCTTTGACCACTACATCGGCCTGCAAGAACATCTCCCGCGCGCCAAATCGTTCTGCCTGGGCCGCGCTCCCCGCCTCGGCAGACGCTGCATTGCTTTGCACAGGCTGGATCTGAGCCGCTGGAGCCTCGGGTTGTTGCGCCAGTACCGCACCGGTCATACCGCAAAGCACAATCAGCACAGCTAACGCGGCCAGTCGCATACGGGCCTGCCAACGGGCCGCACGGTTGAGGATGATACTCGTCTGCATGGAAACCTCTTTTATCGTTGTTATCAGGCTCAGCCCACTTACTGGAAGAACAGTGACGGGTCTGAGTTCAAAGATTGAGCAAAGCGTGCAAATCGGCGACGTAACGTGCGAAGGCCTCGCGTCCGGCGGGGCTGAGCCGCACCCGCGTACGCGGCTTCTTGCCGGCGAAGTCCTTGGTGATCTGTACGTAGTCGGCGTTTTCAAGCGTGCCCAGATGTGCGCCCAGATTGCCGTCGGTGGCTTTGACGATGGATTTGAGCGCAACGAACTCCAGCCACTGCTTCGCCTCGAGCGTATTCAGGGCGGCCATGATCTTCAGGCGAACCGGCTGATGGATGATTTCGTCTGGACTGTGCATGTCAGTAGTTCCGCAGCCACAGACCCGAGACCATCAGCGTTCCACCGCAGGCGAAGGCCATCCACCCCCAGAACCAGGCACTCAGCCAGAGAAACCCGGACAGGCTCAATATGGCGAGCAGCGCACCGATCACCAGATAGCGCGGCCTGAGCTGCACGCCGCGCAGAATGTACAGTGTGGAAACAAATAATGGCGCGAGCATCGAGCCCTGCTCGGCGCTTAATGGCCACATGACGATATGGATGAGTATGCAGAGCAGCAGGATGCTGCCAATGAGCGCGAGATAGCGCCAGGCAATACCGGGAATATCAGGGTTGGTGCGGCGGGCAATGGCGCTGCCTGCCAGCAACCCAAACACAACTACCAGTACCCAAACGAGCAGAATGTATTGAGGAAAAACCGCACTCAAGGCGAAGCCGATGAAATAGGCAAAACCCCAAAGCAGCAACTGGCCTGACTCGGCCCGGTAGTCCTGAAAGCCGGCAGCACGGGCCTTGATCTCAGCAATTTCCCGCAAGGCGCGGGCGGCCTCTTCGGCAGATGACCCCATAAACTCGGAACTCTTGTTATTCGTTATGCAAAGTACTCTATTTAATAGAGCGAACGAAAACAAGTATCGTCTCGAATTTTTAATTTATGATTTTGTGATCCAGTAGAGAGACAGAAACCCGAGACCATGAGTCTTCTCAATACAAAGGTATGGGAGAGGCGATCGCGACAACGACGGCAGCGCGCTTTGGGTTTTCTGGCAGGTCGTCTGAAACCAGCGGTTCAGCGCCAGCCGCTGGCATTCCACCAGTCGATTGCCTGGCGACTGATCACCGCCACTGGCAAGGTTGCATCCACAGTCAATACCCGCGGTTCGTTATCCGGTCTTTGCAAGGTGGAAAACTGGCTGCTGATCAGATTCAGGGACATGAAATGCCCCCTGCGCAAAGCAGAACGCCGTTGTACTTCAGCCTGATCGATATCCAGAAATACGAAGCCCAATCCTGGAATGGCCTCACGCAGCTGCTCCCGGTAGAAACGCTTCAACGCCGAGCAACTCAACACCGGCTTCTGCCCCGCCGCTACCGCGCTAACCAGCAACTTACCGAGCTGTCGGAGCCACTCCAGACGATCCTCATCATCCAGCGCGATGCCACTGCGCATCTTCTCGATGCTGGCTGGGCTGTGAAACTGGTCACCTTCAATGTGCACACCACCTGCGCCCTCGGCGATCGCCTCGGCGATAGTGCTCTTGCCACAGGATGTCACGCCCATAACCACCAATGCATTTATACCCTGCTGCATACATTTCCCCTCTGCGGTACCCGTTTGTGCCAGGGGCGCTCGTTTCAGAGATAATCGATTAACAACTCTCTGGCCCAGGTTTCAAGCGGCTGGTACGTCTGTAGGCAGCCATCGTCCAATCTTGCAATGCGAATGAAAGGTTGCTCGAGACTGCTGTTGTCAATCACATGTACTTCATTGGCGAGCGCCAGCGCACGGTGGACATTGCTGAGCGTGCGAGGAATACGCGATTCGATCTTGGCTTCAGGTACGGCGTGGCCGCCCTCGCTCACGCGCTGCGCAACCCGGGCCTTGTTCAAATCAGAGCATTCGAGATAAATAAACACCAGAATAACCTGATAGCCAAGCGCTCTGGCCTCTGCGACGAAATCGATCTTGGAAGGATGCGAGAAAACGGTCTCGTAGCAGAAGGTTGCGCCCTCCTGCAGTAGTTCATAACGGATAACTTCGGCCAGCCGCGCCGCTCGATAGCTGGCCTCCTCCGGATTGTCTGGCGACAGATCGCGGGCAATATTGTCGGCGTTGATAAACACCATGCCACGCGGTTCGAGGAACAGGCGGTAAAAGGTGCTTTTACCCGCCCCGTTGCCACCGGTAAGGATCCAGAGCTGCTTTTGCGGCGGCATGGTTCAGAGGCTCATCCTTGCAAAGGCACGAACTGACCATCACGGAACCGCCCGGTTTCGACGCGCCCGTCCGGATGGTGTTGCTCAAGCAGACCAGGCATTGACCGACTGGCCTGATAACGGATCGTCGATGCGCTGACTTGGTCGCCAAGCGTTCCCGTGGCGCGCGCCAGATCAACCTCTGCAAACACATCATCAGACGCCACCGGCTCGGCGCGTACGGGCTCGACGCGAATCCGCGCCAATCCTTCTCTTATGGCAAGCAATGCCCGTGCATCCAGGTCGCGCTCTACTGCACGGCCGATCTCGGCCCAATACTCGATCTGGCGCGGCGTGGTGCGCTTTTCCAGGCTACCCTGCGTCGCGGCGGCCACAACCAGTTTCTCATCAAGTCGAAGCGGTGAAGACGTAGCCATAACCTTTCTCCTGATCAACAGACACTCGCACCATAGCAATTGTAGCGCGCCGCTACAAGCATGCTGAACCAGTGATAAAAGCGGGTCAGAACCCTTCGCCAGCCAGGCGGTCAGCCAGATCCTCAAGGATTTCGAGCCCCTGCACATCGGTATCCAGCCAAGGCAAACGCGGCCGCGGCAGCGCGGCAAAGGTTTCATCAATGCGCTGCAAATAGGTCGCCTCCTGGTGCCGCCGGCGTTCAAGGAAGGCACCATCGGCTTCAACCGGTATGACGCGATTGACCAGCGTGGCGACCACCGGGATCCCGGCGTCCTGCAGCGTGGTAACCGCTCTTGCGGTTTCCAGAATCGGCAGTCGCTCCGGTGTGAGAACAAACATGAACCCGCTCTGGGCTGCGTCTTCCAGCTGGCGACGCGCCTGATGGAACAGCCTGCGCCGGTTGAGCAGCGTTTCCGCGATGTCCCGTGTACGCTGGTCGAGCGCGCTCAGCGCGTCTTCCTTCGGATCATCAAAGGGAGAACTCACATCGCGACCGGCCCTGGGCGTCAGGTGTTTCAGCACCTTGCCCAGCTGCTCGGACTTGCGGTTATGCGTGAGCAGGCCATCAGTCCAGGCGGCCATTGCCTCCGGCAAGGTCAACAGGCGCAGGGTGTGTCCCGTTGGGGCCGTATCGAAAATGATCAGGTCATAGGCAAGCTCAGGATCGGTAATCAATCGCGCGATTCGCTCAAGCAATGCCGCTTCCTGCGCCCCTGGCGATTGGCGGGTCAGCTGCATCTGGCGCTTGAGCTCATCCATCATTTCCGGCGCCGCGAAGCCGCGCATCTGCGCGGTGACGCGCGCAAGATGCGCCTCGACCTCGATATCCGGATCGATTTCCATGGCATCGAGATTGGGCAGCAGGCGACGCGGTGTATCGTCCAGCTGTTTGGCGAACACATCGCCCAGGCTGTGCGCGGGATCCGTGGAAACGATCAGGCAGCGCTTGCCTCGGCGAGCAGCGAGGACCGCCAGGGCGGCCGAAACCGTGGTCTTGCCCACACCGCCCTTTCCCCCCACCCAGACCAGGCGGCGGCTCAACAAATCAAACATGTGTGTACCTCTGCGGGAAGATCAGCAACAGCGGAAATGATCCAGCGGGGAATGTTCCATACCCTGGCGCTTGTGCCAGTCGTGGAAGCGCTCGAGCAACAGTGGCTGCAGCTCGAGCGTGTAATAAGCCGCGGGATTGGGCACGCCCATCATCTCGGCAAACACCAGCAGCATGAAAAGATCATCTTCATCACGCCGGGCGCGGGCGATCGCGCCGCGATAACGGGTGCTGTACATCTCTTCAAGAAAAAAGCGCGCCTGGCCTAACCAGGCACGCCATTCGGAGGGTGTCTTGTCAGACATCAGCTTTCCGATGCCGCCAGGGCACGGTGACGTTTCAACGCAGCGGCGCATTCCAGTGCCACCAGAATCGCAGCGACCAGCACAACGATATCCAGACCGAGCAGGAACCAGTTGCCCGTTTCATAGAAGGTGCGCAGCTGGAACAGCAGCGCGACTACGGTCATCACCAGCAGGAAGCACAGCGGCGCCAGGGTGAACCACATGGGGCGACGCAGATGCACCAGCATGACAGTGATCACCAGTAGAGTCAGACCGGCCAGCAGCTGGTTGGTGGTGCCGAACAGCGGCCAGATGATCATCCCGCCGGAACCATCCGCCCCGCCTGCACCGAATGCAAGCAACAGACAGGTGCCCACGGCCAGCAAGGTGGCCGGCAGCGGCTTGGTCATCCACTCCTGCTTATAGATCTCGCCCCACTCCTGGAAGATGTAGCGCTGCAGGCGCAGGCCGGTATCCATCGTAGTGCCGGCAAACAGGGCTGCCATTACCGTCAGCAGCGTAGCCGCCGTCACCTCTGGAACGCCCAATCCGTTATGGATGATGAACGCGCCACCTTCAACAAAGGCCTTTACGCCGCCCTGGCCGAAGGCGCTGTACATCGCCTGCCAGTCAGCGAGGCTGGCAAAACCAGCGGAAGCGACCAGGATTGCCGCAAGTGCCAACCCGCCCTCGCCTATAGCGCCGAAATACCCGACAAATCGTGCATCAGGCTCGCGGTTAAGCTGCTTCGAGGTGGTACCTGACGACACCAGACCATGGAAACCGGAGATCGCGCCGCAAGCGATGGTGACAAACAACAGCGGCACCATGGAGGGCGTACCGGCCGGCACGTCGATATTCAGCATCGGCGCGATCATGGTTGGGTTGAGCAGCACAATCGCGCCGTACAGCACAATCAGCCCAACGAACAACTGCAGTCCGTTGATGTAATCCCGCGGCTGCAACAACACCCACACCGGCAGAACAGACGCGATGGCCGCGTACAGGAACAACAGCAGTATCCACATGGCGTTGCCGGACATGCCAGCCACCTCGGCGGGCATCTGCAGCGGCACCGACGGCCCAACCCAGATCATTGCATAGAGCGCAACGACGCCCAGTACCGAGACCACGGGCAGTGACAGAATCCGGCGGTAAATCAGCTGGCCGATGATCAGCGCGACAATGATCGCGCCCCATACCGGCACCACCGCCGTCGGGAAGCTCATCATCAGGTTTGCAATCACCACGGCAAACACTGCGTTGACCATCAGCAGCACAAGGAAGATGACAATCATGAAGATGCTGCGTGCGCGCTTGCCGACTACATCACCGGTCAGCGAGCCAACCGACCGTGCCTTGTTGCGCACGCTCGCCCAGATGGCACCGGTATCGTGCACCCCGGCAAAGAAGATGGTACCGAATACGACCCAGGCAAACGCCGGTGCCCAGCCCCAGATCACCGCAATGGCTGGCCCGACAATGGGTGCTGCGCCCGCAACGGAAGTGAAATGATGCCCCCAGAGAACGAATTTATTGGTCGGAACGAAATCAATCCCGTCCTCGAATTCATTGGCGGGGGTTCGGTAATCCGGATCCAGACGGTAGATTTTCTCAGCAATGAATTTGGAGTAAATGAAATACCCCAGGGCCATAAGAACCAGGCCGATCGCCAGCAGAATCGCGGCACTCATGTAGTGCTCCTTAATTATTGTTAGAGGATGTCTGAACTATCACACCGCAGGGCAAACGGCGGCGTGATGTTTCAGATGCTTCCTTAGCATCAGCTCAAGCAGATTTCGGGCGGACCCGAAACCTGTTTAATATAGTCATATAGTCATTATTCAGCCATCAGCCCAGCCCAAAAAAGCAACATGGGCAAGACAGCTAATCGTGCTCGACGTAAATCAGTTCATCAGTAGCGAACCCCAACTCGGCAGCGCGGGCCTCAAAGGCTTCAATCTGCTCGTCACTGACCTGCGGTTCGCGCGCCAGTAACCACAAGTAGTCAGTATTGTTGCCGGCTACCCATGCGTGCTGATAATCCTCGTCGAGCCCAAAAATTGCATAGGAGCTGTAGAACGGACCGAAGAAAGAGACCTTGAGGTGACCGATATCCTCTGAATAGACGAAGTAACCTTTGCCTTCTGCTTCGCTCCACTCCCTCTTCTCCTTCGAATAACCGCGGTTCAAGACGCGAATACCGCCGTCTTCACGCAGGCTGTACTCAGCCGTAACCTTGCTCAGCCCGCGTTCAAAAGAATGATCCAGGCGGGCAATTTCGTACCAGGTCCCCAGATAGCGATCGAGCTCGAAATCACTCACCGGCTCGACTTTATCTGGCAGGCTGACACAGCCAACCAGCATTGAAACGCCCAGTGCGGCCAATCCGTTACGACACATCATTGTTGTGATCCTCTCTGTGTAGGAAATCCAATATTCGAGTCATCACTGACTGTGTCGCTTCCAGTTGTTCTGCCGACACCGAGCTGATCTGCGCAGCGCTCTGAATAAAGGCACCTTCTTCTGCCAGCGCTTGGGCATCCGCTTCGACAAACGCATTGACCAGTTCAGCAGTCGCTTCAAGGTGAAACTGCAAACCTATTACCCTATCCCCAAACTGAAACGCCTGGTTCTCGCACACACTGCTTCGGGCCAGTCGGACGGCCCCTGCAGGCAAATCGAAAGTCTCGCCGTGCCAATGCAGTACACAGAGTTCGTCTGGCAAGTGGAAACAGGCAGGATCATCAGGCCGGATGCCCTGTACCGGGAACCAGCCAATCTCAGGCTCGCTGGCGCGAAAGATCCGGGAGCCCAGTACGTCTGCGATAAGTTGTGCCCCGAGACAAACGCCGAGAACGGGAATCCCCGCCTCGATAACCTCGCGGATAAACTGCTTCTCAGAGACCAACCAGGGATAATCGGCTTCGTCGTTCACACTCATGGGGCCGCCCATGATGATCAGCAGATCCAGCTCACTCACCTTCGGCAGCAGGTCCTGCGAATACATATGAGTGGATGTAATGCCATAGCCCTTGCGCTGTAGCCAGGTCTCGATCGAGCCTGGCCCTTCAAAATCTGCATGTTGCAGGTAGTGTGCGCGCATGGAGCATCCCTGTGTCACGGTTGTGTAACGCTAGGCACCAGCATAGTTGCTCAGGCTGATGGCAGCTATTTTCAAAGCCAGTGCCGCTTGCGGAAGAACACCACCAATACCAGCACCAGCGAGAGCATGAGTCCTAATACAGCTGGATACCCGTAGACCCATTCAAGTTCCGGCATGACGTCAAAATTCATCCCGTAGACCCCTGCGATAAAGGTCAGAGGCATGAATAAAGTGGCGAAGATGGTCAGGACCTTCATCACTTCGTTCATACGGTTGCTGACGCTGGACAAGTACAGATCAAGCATGCCGATCAGTAGCTCCCGCAGCGTGTCGACCGTATCGATGACATGCACCGCATGATCGTACACGTCTCGCAGAAAGAGCTTGGTTTCGGCGTTGATCAGGGGGCTTTCATCCCGTGAAAGGCGCGACAGGACTTCCCGCAGAGGCCAGATTGATTTGCGTAGAAGCAGCATTTCACGCTTGAAGTGGTGAATCCTGGCGAGAGTCGCCGGGGTCGGATTATCAATCAGCTCGTCTTCCAGCGCTTCGATCTGGTCGCCGAGATGCTCCAGCAACACAAAGTAGTGATCCACCACCGCATCCAGCAACGCATAGGCCAGATAATCAGCGCGCATAAAACGGATGCGTCGACCCGTGCGGAGCCGCTCTCGCACCGCATCGAAGACGTCGCCCGGGTGCTCCTGCAGCGAAATCACATAGCCATCGCCCAGCACCAGGCTGAGCTGTTCGGAATGGATCTGTTGGCGTTCGGTATCGAATCGCAGCATTCGCAGCACGATGTAGAGATAACCATCGTAGTCCTCGACCTTCGGACGCTGGTCGGTGTTGAGGATGTCCTCAAGCACCAGAGGATGCAGCGCGAAAGTCTGGCCGATCGCATCGATGAGTTCCGGCTGGTTCACGCCATCGACGTTTAGCCAGGAGACGCGGTCGCCATCCTTGTACTGGCTCAGCTCCCCAAGGTCGGTGAGGGTGTCGTCGGTCAAATGCTCCTGATCATAATCGATCACCCTGATCGGCGTCGCACCGTTATACGCTCTACCGATGTGCACCAACGTGCCTGGCGCCGCCCCTACCTTACGGCCACGCTTGACCACGATTTTGCGAGCCATGTCCTCTCCTTTGGAATTGAAACGGCGACGCCCTCTAGAGCACGCCCTGCGCTTGCCCCTTTTCGCCTGGCTCGAACCACTTCAGACGCTCATGCAGGCTTACCACCTCGCCAACGATCAGCAAGGTCGGCGGGCGAATCTCGGTGTTGCGCACCAGCTCCGGCATGGTCGCCAGCGTACCGATCAACACTTTCTGGTTGATCGTGGTGCCCTGCTGAATCAGCGCCATCGGCGTCTCACCGCCTCGACCATGCTCAATCAGCCGCGCGCAAATCTCCGGCAGCCCTACCAGGCCCATATAGAACACTAGGGTCTGACCAGGCGCGACAAGATCGGCCCACGGCAGGTTGGTCGAACCATCCTTCAAATGGCCGGTTATAAAGCGTACCGACTGGGCAAAATCCCGGTGCGTCAGCGGAATACCGGCGTAGGTCGAACAGCCACTGGCTGCGGTAATGCCGGGTACCACCTGAAACGGAACGGCGTTGGCCGTCAGCTCCTGAATCTCTTCACCGCCTCGCCCGAAAATAAAGGGATCGCCGCCCTTTAGGCGCAGCACCCGCTTGCCCTCCTTCGCCAGACGCACCAGCAGCTGGTTGATCTGCTCCTGGGGCACTGCGTGGTTGGCGCGCGCCTTGCCGACGTAAATGCGTTCCGCATCACGCCGGCACAAATCGATAATCGCGTCGGGTACCAGGCGATCATGCAGCACCACATCGGCCTGTTGCATCAGCCGCAGCGCGCGAAAGGTTAGCAGATCCGGATCTCCCGGCCCTGCACCGACCAGATACACCTCCCCGGTATAGCGTTGGCCGGCCTGATCGCCGAGCTGACGCTCGAGAAGCGCTTCAGCCGCCTGATCCTGGCCGGCGAAAATCCGTTCGGCTACATCGCCCTGGAACACGTTTTCCCAGAACACCCGGCGCTGATTGATCTGCGGGAACGTCTCTTTAACGCGACTGCGAAAGCGTTTGGCGAGCTGCGCCAGCTTGCCGTAACTGTGTGGAAAAAGCGTCTCGATGCGCGCCCGCGTCAGCCGCGACAATACCGGCGCATGGCTGCCGCTGGAGATTGCGATCATCAGCGGCGAACGGTCGACAATGGCCGGAAAAATAACGCTGCAGAGTTCCGGTGCATCCACCACGTTGACCGGCAGATTCATTGCCTGGGCCTCTGCGGACACCTGCGCGTTGAGCGAACCGTCGTCTGTCGCCGCGATCACCAGTTGTGCACCCTCAAGGTCGGCCTGCTGATAGGTGCGCTCGGACCATTCGCCGCCAGACCGATCGACTAGCTCTTTTAACGTTGGCTCAACGCGTGAGGCGATCACGCGCAACACAGCGCCGGCTTCGCACAGAAGCCGCGATTTGCGCAGAGCTATTTCGCCGCCGCCGACCACAAGCACCAGACGTCCTTGCAGGTTGTGAAACAGGGGTAGGTAGTCCATGGAAACCTCTGGGTTAGTGATGAGGGCACGCGGGTTGGCTGGCGGAATGCCCGCACTTCATAACAGCGCCCTCGCCTCGCAGCGGATGTTTCGTCCGACTGCTAGGCACCTTGGCTTAGCCGATCTTGTCGATGCCACCCATGTAGAGCTGCAGCGCTTCGGGAATGACAACGCTGCCGTCAGCCTGCTGATAGTTCTCCAGCACTGCCACGAGCGTGCGCCCCACAGCCAGACCAGAACCATTCAAGGTATGTACCAGTTCTGGCTTGCCGGTTTCCGGATTGCGCCAGCGGGTCTGCATACGGCGGGCCTGGAAGTCCGCGCAGCTGGAACAGGAGGAAATTTCACGGTATTTGCCCTGACTCGGGATCCAGACTTCCAGGTCATAGGTTTTTACAGCGCCGAAGCCCATGTCGCCAGTACACAGCGCCAGCGCGCGGTAAGGCAGCTCGAGTCGCTGCAGGATATCTTCGGCGTGCCCGGTCAGCTCTTCCAGCGCCTGCATGGACGCGTCCGGGCGGACTATCTGGACCATTTCGACCTTGTCGAACTGATGCTGACGGATCATGCCGCGGGTGTCGCGTCCGGCGGAGCCGGCTTCACTGCGGAAACAGGGCGTGTGCGCGGTGAGCTTCATTGGCAGCTGATCGGCACCGAGTATTTCACCACTGACCATATTGGTCAGCGAAACTTCGGCGGTCGGAATCAGATACAGATCCCGCTGATCATCCCCACGCGGTACCTTGAATAGATCTTCCTCGAACTTGGGCAGCTGGCCTGTGCCGAGCAGCGCGTCGGCCTGCACCAGATACGGCGTATAAACCTCTTCATAGCCGTGCTCATTGATGTGCACGTCCAGCATGAACTGAGCCAGGGCACGGTGCAGCCGGGCGATAGGACCGCGCATAACTGCAAACCGCGCGCCGGACAGCTTGGCCGCCGTTTCGAAATCCAGATAGCCGTAACGCTCGCCCAGTGCGACGTGGTCCTGGACTTCAAAATCGAATTCGCGTGGTGTGCCCCAACGGCGCACCTCGACGTTGTCATCTTCATCCTCGCCCACCGGCACACTTTCGTCGGGCAGGTTGGGCATGATCAGGAACAGCGCGTCCATTTCCGCCTGAACGGCGTCCAGCTCCTGCTTTGCAGCGGCAAGCTCTTCGCCCATACGGTCAACGTCGGCCAGCAGCGGCTTGATGTCTTCACCACGTGCCTTGGCCTGGCCGATCGATTTGGAGCGGCTGTTACGCTCTGCCTGCAGCGTTTCGGTGCGCGTCTGCACTGTTTTGCGACGGGACTCCAGCGACTCCAGCGCAGCGACATCGAGTTTGAAACCGCGGGTGGCGAGGCGTTCAGCGATCTGCTGGGTTTGACTACGGACCAGTTTCGGATCAAGCATGGGTCATCACTTATTGGTTTTGGGTGGCAGCCTGGCGCGTCAGCGGGTCAGCGACAGGCCGGCCCAGGTGGCGATCAGACAGATGCACACGCTGAGCAGGATGTATGAGAGAGCCGTCAGGCCCTCACCGTTCTCGAACAACCGCAGGGTATCCAGCGAGAACGTGGAAAACGTGGTGAACGCACCGAGGAAGCCGACAAACAGCCCTTGGCGCAATAGCGGCGAAAATTCCGGCCGGTGCAGCCACAGGCCGTAGAGTATACCGATGATCAGGCAGCCGATCAGGTTAACGGCGAAGGTGGCAAGCGGAAAGGATCGCGACCAGTAGGCGGCAATCCATTGCGCCAGTCCAAATCGCGCCAACGCGCCCAGTGAGCCGCCCAGTGCGATCACTGCGATAGTCCTTATCACCGATCGGTTCTCCGTTTGACCGTGCTCTGCTCATCCAGCTGACGCAGGTGATCCAGCTTCTGGGATATCTTGGATTCGAGACCGCGATTGACAGGATGATAGTACTGGCGCGGCTCGAGCTCGTCCGGAAAGTAATCCTCACCGGCGGCATAGGCACCCGGCTCGTCATGAGCGTAACGATAGCCCTGACTGTAACCCAGCTCTTTCATCATTTTCGTAGGCGCGTTGCGAAGGTGAAGCGGCGGCTCATGCGAAGGCTGGCTGGCAACATCCTTCATCGCGGCGTTGTAGGCCTTGTAGACCGCGTTGCTCTTCGGCGCGCAGGCGAGATAGACAATGGCCTGGGCGACGGCCAGCTCACCCTCCGGGCTGCCCAGGCGTTCCTGGACGTTCCAGGCATTCAGGCACAACTCAAGGGCGCGCGGGTCGGCATTGCCCACCTCTTCGCTGGCCATGCGCACGACGCGCCGGGCGATATAAAGCGGATCACAGCCGCCATCGATCATCCGCGCGAACCAGTACAACGAGGCATCAGGATTGGAGCCGCGCACTGATTTGTGCAGTGCGGAGATCTGGTCGTAGAAGGCCTCACCGCCTTTGTCGAAGCGCCGGCGCGTGTCGTTGAGCAGGTCACTGACCAGAGTGGTTTCGATAGTGCCGCCGTCCGGCACCAGATCGGCAGCAATTTCCAGCAGGTTCAACAGCCGGCGCGCATCGCCGTCTGCGGCGCCGAGCAGTATCGTGCGCGCCTCATCGCTGATGGCCAGCCGGTGCTCGCCCAGCCCACGCGCGTCACTCAGCGCGCGGTTGAGCAGATCGCTCAATGCCTCATCGTCCAGCGACTTCAGCACATATACCCGTGCCCGCGAGAGCAAGGCGTTGTTCAGCTCGAAGGACGGGTTCTCCGTCGTTGCTCCAATGAACAACAGCGTGCCGTCTTCCACGTATGGCAGAAAGGCGTCCTGCTGGGATTTGTTGAAGCGGTGAACCTCATCGACAAAAAGGATAGTTTGCCGGCCGTTCTGAGCGGCCTGCTGCCGGGCAGTTTCGACCGCCTGGCGAATATCCTTCACCCCGGCAAGGACCGCCGAGATCGTTACGAAATGGGCATCAGTCAGCGTGGCGAGCAGCTTGGCCAATGTCGTTTTACCGACACCCGGGGGGCCCCAGAAGATCATCGAGTGCAGCGCGCCCTGCTCCAGCGCGACCCGCAAGGGGCGCCCGGGACCGAGCAAGTGGGACTGACCGGCATACTCATCCAGACTGGCCGGACGCATGCGCGCGGCCAGTGGCTGGTTGGGTGCCGGATCGTCGAACAGCCCCTTGCTATTCACTGATGACATCGACTCCTTCAGGGATTTCGAATGTGAATCGGCTATCGGGCAGCGACGGGTTCAGTACCACGTTCTGAAACAGAATATTGGTGCGCTGACCGACCGGATCGCTCATCTGCATGTCGTTCAGTACACCGTCTCGGAAGGATAGCCGCAGGTTGTCGAACATCGACTCGTTGTCCTTTGGCTCAAGCACGAAATCCTCAACGGTGCCGCCCTGATTCCAGCTGATGGTAAAACTCTTTTCAATGGTACTGACATCCCCCGAGAGCAGCAGCGCCGGCGTATGTGACATGCGCTGATCCAGTTGCTGGATGGTGACCTGTTCGAGGTCCGGGTCGTATAGCCATATTTTCGTGCCGTCCGAGACCAGTTCCTGCTCCAGCGGCGGATTGGTGTGCCAGCGGAACATGCCGGGGCGTTTGACCTCCAGCGTACCCTGAGTTTCTTGCATGCTGGCGCCGTTGGAGCTGAGCGTCATCTGCGAGAAGTCCGCGGTAATGGTCTGTGCGGCGGACAACAGTTCATTGAGCCGTTCCGCCGCCTGCTCCTGTCCCTGAGCCGCGGCCGTGAACGGCAGACTGACGAGACACAGCGCAGACAAGGTCGAGCGCAACAGGTTTTTCATCATGATATGGACAATTCTCCGCGTTAATCGCGCACGGGCGGCGGCGCGATCACTTCGCGCGAGCCGTTGGTATTCATGGGTGTTACAACGCCTGCCATTTCCATCGTCTCGATCATCCTGGCAGCGCGGTTATAACCGATTTTGAGCTTACGCTGCACTGCAGAAATCGAGGCGCGACGACTTTCGGTAACGAAGCGAACGGCCTCGTCATACAGCGCGTCGGTCTCGCTGTCATCGCCGCCCCCGCCACCGCTGCTATCGAAAGCACTGGCCCCGCCATCATCAACGCCGTCGAGAATATCCTGAATATAATCCGGCTCGCCGCGCAGCTTCCATTCATCAACCAGACGATGAACTTCCTCATCTGATACGAAGGCGCCGTGCACCCGCACCGGCAGGCTGGTCCCCGGTGGCATGTAGAGCATGTCGCCGTGCCCGAGCAGCTGCTCCGCACCACCCTGATCCAGAATGGTACGCGAGTCGATTTTGCTGGATACCTGGAACGCCATACGCGTGGGGATGTTCGCCTTGATCAAGCCGGTGATGACGTCAACCGATGGCCGCTGTGTAGCCAGAATCAGGTGGATACCCGCCGCACGCGCTTTCTGTGCGATCCGCGCGATCAACTCTTCAACCTTCTTGCCGACGATCATCATCATGTCGGCGAACTCGTCGATCACCACAACGATGGTCGGCAGCGACTCAAGCTCGGGCGCCTCATCATCCATGGATTCGCGACGATATAGCGGATCGGTCAGCGGCGTGCCGGCCTTCTCCGCGTCCTTTACCTTGCGGTTGAAGCCAGCCAGGTTACGCACGCCCATGGCCGCCATCAGCTTGTAACGTCGCTCCATCTCCGCCACGCACCAACGCAGCGCATTGGCCGCCTCTTTCATGTCGGTTACGACCGGCGCCAGTAGGTGCGGAATGCCTTCATAGATCGACAACTCGAGCATTTTCGGATCGATCATGATCAGTCTCACCTCTTCAGGCTGCGACTTGAACAGAATACTCAGGAGCATCGCGTTCACGCCGACCGACTTACCTGAACCGGTGGTACCGGCGACCAGCAGGTGCGGCATCTTGGCCAGATCAGCCATGACCGGATTTCC
Source organism: Pseudomonas sp. gcc21 (assembly GCF_012844345.1). NCBI lineage: Bacteria > Pseudomonadati > Pseudomonadota > Gammaproteobacteria > Pseudomonadales > Pseudomonadaceae > Pseudomonas > Pseudomonas sp. gcc21. The sequence goes on from NZ_CP051625.1 coordinate 1,205,591, forward strand.
GCCGATATCGTGCCCCAGCGCCAGCGTGACCGGCGAATGCGCCTCGTCGAACTCACGCGTCTGCAGCACCTCAGATAGACGTACGATCTCGCGGTCCTCGTTGGGAATCTCGATGCCGACAGTGGTCTTGCCGGGAATAACCTCGACCACGCGCACACTGATCACGGCCAGCGAACGTGCCAGATCCTTGGCCAGGTTGGAGATCTTGCTGACCTTGACCCCGGCGGCAGGCTGAATTTCAAAGCGGGTAATCACGGGCCCCGGCTGAACCTTCTCAACCTCGGCCTCAACGCCGAAGTCCTTAAGCTTCAGCTCCAGCAGGCGCGACATTCCTTCAAGCGATTCGGCAGAAAATCCCTTGGTTTTCTTGCTTGGCGCATCAAGCAACGAGATGGGCGGGAGTGAACCGGGCTCGACGCTGTCAAAGGTAAGCTTGGATTGCTTTTCCTTCTGCAGGCGGCTGCTCGGCTCGACCGGCTTTTTCTCCGGCGGTACGATTTCCGGCGGCTGACGGCTCTGCTGAGACTCTACATGACGCTCAAGCGAATGCTGACGCTCGGCGCGTAAATCGTCGGCACGCTGCTTGTCCTCTCGGGAAATCGACGGTTCTCGCCGCGGTGCAGGTGTGCGTGCAGGCCGCGCCGGCTCCTCGCGCTCGGACCGGTCATCGGCGCGGCGTGAGCTCCAGCTGTTCCATGCACGCTTCACCAGGTCGAGTAGATCCAGCGTAATCCGGCCGGTAAGATCCATGACCTTGAACCAGGACAGATTGGTGAATACGGTTATCCCGAACAGGAACAGGGTCAAAAACGCCAGCGTGCTGCCATGCAGGTTGAGCGCCGGATAGGCCAGATCCCGTAGCAACTGCCCGAGTATCCCGCCGGCACCTGCGCCATCAGGGAAGCTGGCCGGCGCTGTGCCATGCAAGGCGGCCAGCGCGGTACCGGCAAACAGCGTCAGAAAGAATCCGATCAGGCGCCAGGAGAACAACCAACCGTTCCAGATGAATGGTTGATGCCGCCGTCGAAACATCTGCCAGACTTTGACTGCGACGATCACTGGAAAGAGAAACGCCAGATAACCTAGCGCCAGCAAAAGGACGTCAGCGATCCAGGCGCCCATCTGGCCCCCGGCATTCTGCACCTGCGAGACATTGCCGCTGTGCGTCCAGCCTGGATCACTGAGATCGTAGGTGAATAGCGCCATGCACAGGTACAGGCACAGGGCGATCATAGCCAGCAGCGCGCCTTCGCGAAGTCGCAGGCTCAGCTGTTCGCGCACCGCTAGATGGGCTGCTTTCTGGGATCGGGTATCCTTCAACGTTCTGGCTTCCGTCATTGTTCAGGGCGCTATTGTACGGCCTACCGCGGCTGAATTCACAACCGCCGGCGGTCGGAGGCAGGCTTGCCTGCGTTTTGCGTAATCGAGTAAACCTCGTTCGCACATTTGCGCTTGATACGCTCTAAGCACTATCTTTAATTGAGACAATAACTTATATCATCTTGCTGATGAAAGGTCTTATGTATCAACGAGTCGGTGAGACGCCATGAGTCAAATTAGCTGGCTTAGCCCCAACAGCCTGGACTTTCCCTCTGCAGAGCACGCACTGGCAGACCCGAACGGGTTGCTGGCGGTAGGTGGCGACCTCTCCCCCGCCCGCCTCGAACGCGCTTATCGGCTGGGAATATTTCCCTGGTATCAGGAAGGCCAACCTCTGCTGTGGTGGAGCCCGGACCCACGAACCATACTACGCCCCGAAAAGCTGCACGTTTCGCGCAGCATGCGTAAATTTCTTCGGCAAACGCAATTCACGGTCACACTGGACCAGAATTTTCCGGCAGTCATGGCGGCGTGTGCGGAACCCAGGGACTACACTGATTCAACCTGGATCACAGCCGATATGCAGGCAGCGTATTGTGAACTGCATAAACGCGGCATCGCCCATTCCGTGGAAGTATGGGACGACGAGCAGCTAATCGGCGGCTTATATGGCGTTGCGCTGGGCAAGGTGTTTTTCGGCGAATCCATGTTCAGTCGCCGGACAAACGCCTCCAAGACCGGCTTCATTTACCTTGTCGAGCGGCTGGGCGATTGCGGCTTTGAGCTCATCGACTGCCAGATGCCAACCGACCACCTGTTCAGCTTTGGCGCGGAAAGCATTCGTCGACGCGAATTCAGATCGCTGCTCATGCGGCTCTGTGCTGACGGCACGCCCGACTGCTGGCGGTTTTTTTGATGGGGCTGAATTACCGACCTATACTCCTGAGAAAAGCGTATCGAAGCTACGACCATGACTGATCTGTCACATCTCAAATTCTACGCAACACAGCCCCACGCCTGCAGTTATCTGCCGGAGGAGCAGGCTACGACGCTATTTCTGGACCCACAGAAGCCCATCGATACAGTGACATACAGTCGACTATCCGAGCTGGGCTTCAGGCGCAGTGGAGATCACCTGTACCGGCCCCATTGCCGGGCGTGTTCTGCCTGTATCGCCGCCCGCCTCCCGGTTGATGCGTTTTCCCCCAGCTCGGCACAGAAACGAATTCTGAAGCGCAATCGTGATCTGGTAGTCACCGGAACCATCCCGGAGACAACCGAAGAAATCTATTCGTTGTACGCGCGCTACATCGAAGCCCGCCACGCCGATGGCGACATGTATCCACCCAGCCGCGAACAGTTCGCCTCGTTTCTGGTGCGCAAATGGCCTTTCAGTATTTTCTATGAGTTCCGCCTGAACGGAAAACTCCTGGCAGTAGCCGTTACCGACCAGATGATCAACGGACTGTCCGCGGTTTATACGTTCTACGATCCGGACGAGCACCGACGGAGCCTGGGGCGTTATGCGATTCTCTGGCAGATCGAAGAAGCCCGCCGATGCAACCTGCACGCCGTATACCTTGGATACTGGATCAAGAACTGCAAGAAAATGAACTACAAAACCGAATACCGCCCGATCGAGATGCTGGTCAATCAGCGCTGGATTGTTGTCAACTAGTGCTGCCACGGGTTCGCTGACCCCGCCGTAGCAACCCCCTCTGACAAGCCACGCGCATTTTTTCCAAGGCAGTTGCGAACCGAAGCCGCGAGCCCCCGTCATATATTTGGGCGCCAAACTTGGCTGCCAGGCTGTTTTAGGGCACAATTGCTCACCTTTTTTGCGGGCATGATTTCAATGACTCGCTTAATGAACCGAAATTGAGAGGCCTTTGCTTAATGGCGAAAGAAGACAGTATTGAAATGGAAGGCACCATCATCGACACCCTGCCTAACACCATGTTCCGCGTCGAACTGGAAAACGGCCACGTCGTGACTGCCCATATTTCAGGCAAGATGCGCAAGAACTACATCCGCATCCTGACCGGCGACAAGGTTCGAGTTGAATTGACACCGTACGACCTGACCAAGGGCCGCATTACCTACCGCGCTCGCTAATACCGAGCCGACCCGCCAATACCCACGACAACGCCAACTCCTTCGATCGCTCCATCCGATGGTACTTCGGATGGCGTTGTTGCGTGGCTGAACGATGCTCCCGGCACACAGTCTTAAGGAAGCGCTGAATAATTCCTTGCGCTCTCTGGCTTTCAGGCTGGGTCGCAATCGAGGCGCGGTTTTGAAGCCATGCCGGGGCCTGTCGAGAAACCGCAACGACGAGTGCGGGCCAACCTGGAAGCCCCGAAGGGCGTGGCCTGAAGCGCGCACCTGCTGCGTTGCGCTTCTTGGCAAGAGCTACGACCATTGACGGCGAAGCACGCCTTGCGTCTGCACGCTTCAGGTCACGCAGAGAATGCAAGGGATTGTTCAGCGCTTCCTTCACTGCTGGTAATCGCAAGCCTGGCCATGGCCACCCGCTACTCCGCCAGCGAGTGCTTTGCAGCAGACATTACACCTAGACCCACGCCCGCCAGCGGGGGCCAGCCCGGGAGCTCTGAATGACAGAAGAAGATGGTCATTATTCCCCTCGCGCCGTTGCGACACGAACCATGGTGCAAGCCAGCGTACTGGCGCTGGTCGTCCTGTTCTGCATCATTTCATGGCTCGCTTTTGATTTTCTCCTACTAATTTTTGCATCGATATTGTTCGGCGTGCTGTTCAATGGCGTAGCCCAGTGGGTTACCGACAAGACCGGTATGCCTTACAGCCTGTCGCTGCTGCTGTTTTTCGTAGTGCTGATCATCGCATTGGGCGCCGCAGTGGTATTGCTCGCACCAAGCATCAGCACGCAGTTCGAATCGCTGGTCGACAACCTGCCGCGCGCGATAGACCAATGGCGAGCGCGGGCAGCGGACTCGACATGGATGAATTTTTTGCTAGAACAGCGCGACCGCCTGGAACAGGCAGTGGAACAAAGCACCGGGGTGTTCAGCGTAGTAACGGGCGTTCTGTCATCCATCACCGGCGCATTCAGCAGCTTCGCCATCGCGTTCATACTGGGGATCTGCCTGAGCATCAATCCCGGATCATACATGGGCGGCTTCCTCAAGCTCATTCCGCGGGGCTATCGCCCTCGCGCCAGAGAGGTGCTGCTTGAAACAGGCTCCACATTGCAATCCTGGCTGATAGCCAAGCTGCTGGAAATGCTCGTGATCGGCGTCTTCACCACGGTCGGGTTGTGGTTTATCGGAATTGAACTGGCATTAGTGCTGGGCCTGATAGCCGGCCTGCTCTCCTTTATTCCCAACATCGGCCCCATCCTGGCGATCATCCCCGCGATACTGCTGGCGTCACTCGAGGGCACCGAAACCGTACTCTGGGTAGTTGCACTCTATATGGGCGTGCAGGCTGTGGAGAGCTGGGGACTAACGCCCTGGCTGCAACATCGCATCGTCGAGATGCCACCGGCGCTCACCATCAGTATCCAGATACTGTTCGGCTTGCTGGCCGGTACGCTCGGACTGATCCTGGCGACCCCGCTTGCCGCCGCCGGCATGGTGCTGGTGAAGATGCTCTATGTGCAGGATATCCTCGGAGACCATACCGAGGAGCACTCCGCCGACTGACGCCCGGATTAAACAAAGCAGCCCGCGTTGCGCGGGCTGCTGACTTCTAAAGGCTACACGGCCATCAAGCGGGATTAACGAGCCATGTATTTGCCCAGCTCCAGCTTACCAATGGACGCACGATGCACTTCGTCCGGACCATCAGCCAGGCGCAGTGTCCGCTGCATGGCGTACATATGGGCCAACGGCGTATCTTCGGAAACGCCAGCGCCACCGTGCATCTGAATTGCCCGGTCTATCACGCGTAACGCAACGTTTGGCGCTACAACCTTGATCTGGGCAATCTCACTCTTTGCGACCTTGTTTCCTACGGTGTCCATCATGTAAGCCGCATTCAGGGTCAGCAGGCGAGCCTGATTGATCTCGATGCGCGACTCAGCGATCAGGTCGATATTGCCACCCAGTTGCGCCAGACGCTTGCCGAAGGCCTCGCGCTCAACAGAACGGCGACACATCAGCTCCAATGCGCGCTCGGCAGCGCCGATCGAACGCATGCAATGGTGAATCCGCCCTGGTCCGAGCCGCCCCTGGGCGATCTCGAAACCCCGGCCCTCACCAAGCAGCACGTTGCTGTAGGGCACCCGCACGTTATCCAGAATCACTTCCGCATGGCCATGCGGTGCATCGTCATAGCCAAACACAGGCAAAGGACGAATGACTTTCACGCCGGGGGTGTCCATCGGCACCAGGATCATTGAATGCTGCTGGTGACGCGGCGCATCCGGATTGGTCAGCCCCATGAAGATCATGATCTTGCAGCGCGGATCACAGGCACCCGACGTCCACCACTTGCGGCCGTTGATAACCCACTCATCACCTTCGCGGTGAGCATTGGCCTGCATGTTGGTTGCATCGGATGATGCTACACCCGGCTCGGTCATGCCGAAACAGGAGCGGATTTCGCCTTCGAGCAGAGACTTGAGCCATTTTTCCTTATGCTCTTCACTGCCGTAGCGCACGATGGTTTCCATGTTGCCGGTATCCGGCGCACTGCAGTTGAACGCCTCGGAAGCCAGCCCGGAACGCCCCATCAGCTCAGCCAGCGGAGCGTACTCGAGATTGGTCAGGCCCGCGCCGAGCTCGGACTCTGGAAGAAAGAGGTTCCACAATCCTTCGGCCCTTGCCTTCTTTTTCAGTTCTTCAACGATGGCGGTCGGCTGCCAGCGGTCGCCTTCGTTGACCTGCTGATGGAAGACCGATTCAGCCGGGAAAACATGTTCCTGCATAAAGGCGTCTACGCGCTCACGCAGTTCCTTGACCTTGGGGGAATATCCGAAATCCATAGCTCTTCGCCTGTGTGCTGTTAATGACAAGACGATGCTAGATGAGAAATGCGAATTTATCGAAGGCATTTCCGGCGTGTATTAACATTCATATAATCAATATATACTCTTGCGAATATCACAAGAACTCGTGTCTCGGTTTCGAGGCATACCGACGAAAGGATTAAACGCGATGAACCTCGGTAAAGTTGATCTGAATCTGTTCATTGTATTTGACGCCATTTACACCGAAGCCAACCTGACCCGCGCAGGTCAGATCGTCGGCATCACTCAGCCCGCGGTGAGCAACGCGCTGGCCCGGCTTCGTGAAACCTTCAATGATCCGCTGTTCGTGCGCACCGCTCAGGGCATGGTGCCCACACCGATGGCGCAGAACATCATCACCCCGGTTCGTCATGCGCTGCAGTTGCTACGTGTATCGGTTCAGGAAAGCCGGAGCTTCAACCCCGACCAGGCGACCAAGACCTTCCGCATCAGCATGACCGACCTGTCGGAAGCGGTGATTCTGCCGCATCTTGCATCCCGTATCTGCCGGCTCGCCCCTAACGTCAATATCGACAGCTTCCTGACCAAGCGCCGCGAGACAACCAAGGAACTGGCCGCCGGGCGGTTGGATTTCGCCATTGATGCGCCGCTGAATACCGATACCCAGGTTCGCCACGTCAAACTGTTCGAAGACCGCTACGTGTGTGTCATGCGCAAAGGACACGCACTGGCCAGCAAGGCGAAGCTGACCCTCGACGACTATCTTGCGCAGTCACATATTCACATCTCAAGCCGCCGCAACGGTCTCGGTCATGTCGACCTCGCGCTCGGCAAGATGGGATTGCAACGGCGCGTGGTACTGCGTTCGCAGCATTACCAGATGGCACCCCTGGTCCTTGAGTCCACCGATATGGTCATGACCGTTTCCGAGCGCTTTGCGCGTCGTCATGATCTGTTCTGGACAGCACTACCAATCAACGATGTGCCGGCGATCGAAAGTCATCTGTTCTGGCACGAAAGCACCGATCAGGATCCTGCAAACCGATGGATGAGAGAACAGATTATCGAGCTAAGTCAGCAACTTGAGAGAAGAGACTCGAAAGAACGTGAAGAACTAGCAACCCGCTAAACCCTTAACAGAACATCGCGACATCCGGGGCGGCATGCTTCTTAACAGGCCATTGCCTCCCCTGCCCCCGAACGCTGATGGGCAAGTTGCTTCGCAGCGAGCCTGCCGAGCGTCTCCACCGCCCGCTCGGTCTCTTGATTCCAGGGAATGCCACAGTTCAGACGCAGGCAATGGTTGAACTGATCGGTATTACTGAAAACCAATCCGGGCGCAATGCTGATGTTCTGCTCCAGAGCCTGATTGAATAGCATCCGTGCATCCACCTGTGCCGGCATACTCAACCAGAGGATGAAGCCGCCCTTCGGCCGCGAGATCTGGGTGCCGGCCGGGAAATACTGCTGAACCGCCAACTGAAAGCAGCTCAGATTCTTGCGGTACGCCTGACGCACGTGGCGCAGATGGCGGTCGTACCCCCCATTTTCCAGATAAGCCGATACCGCCATCTGACTGACGCTGCAGGCAGACAGTGTCGTGAATGTCTGCAACCTTTCTATCGCGTCCTGCTGCGGGCCAGCGATCACCCAGCCCGTTCTCAAACCGGGCGAAATGGTCTTGGAGAAACTCGAGCAGTACATGACGGTGTCGGCGCGATCGAAGGCTTTAAGTGCCCGCGATTGACCTTGATCGAACATCAGCTCGCCATACACGTCATCCTCGATAATGCGGATGTCGTGCCGTGACATCATCTCCACCAGCGCCCGTTGGCGGTGTTCGGGCATGGTTGCGCCCATCGGGTTGCCGGCGCGACTGGTAAGCACCAGCGCCTTGATCGGCCAACGCTGGGCAGCCTCCTCCAGTCTTTCAAGGCTCAGGCCCGACTCGGGGTCGGTGGGAATCTCAACCACCTTCAAGCCGAGCAGTTCACACAGTTGCACCAACCCGTAATAGCTCGGCGATTCGCTGGCAATCAGATCCCCCGGCCTGGTGATGGTACGCAGGCACAGCTGCAAGGCTTCGACACATCCGTTTGTGATCACCACCTGCGCAGGATCGACCACAGCGCCCGCATCACGCATGCGCATGGCTACCTGCCGGCGCAGGGGCTCGTACCCCGGGCTGAAGGAATAGTCGAATGCGCGCTGGCTGTGAAAACGAGTCACCTTGCTAACTTGCTGATGCAAGGCACGCAACGGTAGGTATTCGCTGCAGGGTACGGCGGCGCCAAGCGGGATCACCCCGGGCCGGCGTGACTGTCGGAGGATTTCGGCAATGATACCGCTGCGGGTCACCGCATGTGGCGCCTCGACTACGGACATCTCGGGGGTGGGCGCAGTAAGCGCCGGAGAACGGTGCACGTAGTATCCGGACTGCGGGCGTGCCCGGATAAGCTCTTGATCTTCAAGGGTAGCGTAGGCTTGAAGCACCGTGGCGTGACTTACACCCTTCTGCATACTGAGCTTGCGTACCGAGGGCACGCGCTCGCCAGGCTGATAGAACCCTTTGACGATGTCTTCAGCGAGCTGCTGCGCTATACGTTGATACAAAGGTACAGACATGGGCCGTCTCCCCGACGCAGTTATCAGACCAGCGCAGCCACTGCTATCACCGGCCATGTGTTCAACCGCTACAGGGTATCATTCCCGCATTCTGTTATGGTTCTGACTGCGGCCGAGAAAGCTGCATTGTGTCATTCGCTCGGTTCAGTTCCCGGCTCGCCCTCGGTCGTTTCAGGCATGAACTGGCTGGCCCATTGATTTCGATATTTTTCCAGCAGACGCCGCGGTTCGCCCTGGTTAACGACCCTGTGCATCCCCAGCGCCAGGGCCGAGCGAAGCGCAGGAGAATTGCAGGCGGAATTATGCGAGACGGTGTAGTAGAGGTTTTCGTTGATCAGCGAGCCTTCCAGCACGTCCAGTTCATCGGTAATGCCCAGTTTCTCCGCCACCGCGAGCCCCTGGTATCGCTCGTAGACGACATAATCCACACGGTCACTCAGGAGCAGCCGAAAGGACTGCTCGGCCGAAGGAACCTGTTGGATTTCAAGATGATTTTTTGCATAGGTATCGAAAGCCGAACCGAAGCTGTTATTGACTAGCGTACTGCCGCGCTTGCTCTGCAGATCATCCCAACCACCGTACGGAAACGCCTGCCCCCTGCGCACAAACAGAACGCTGGGGATTTCCACATAGGACGGATAAACATAATCCATGAACGCCAGCCGCTCGGGCGTGAGAAATGCGCCGGCCAGCATGTCTACGCGACCACTACGCGCTTCTTCCTGAGCCCGCGACCAGGGCCCGGTGTTCATCACCTCGACCTCTATGCCGGTACCCTCAAGCGCCAGCTCCAACAGCTCGACGCCAGCGCCGATCAGTTTGTCTTCGTCTGCGGGATCAACCCAGAGAACCGGCGGATACTGGGGATTTCCGGTCACCACGATACGCTCGCACGCACCCTCCGCGGAGTACACATGGCTTGTGCCGAGCAGCATTACCGCTGCCAGGGAAGATTTCGCCCATCGTTTCATGTTGTCTCCTTTGAGTCTCGTGGTCGCCCTCATACCCTAGGGTCTATTGCCGTTTCATCGCGGCCGCGATGAAACGGCAACAGGCTCTAGACCGCTCCGCTATGAAAGCGAAACTCAGTATCGGGCTGCACAACTGCTTGAGCTTCGATATCGGCAAAAAACGCGACACGCTCATCGATGGGACCCTCAGCATACTGGCGGGCCAGGGTCAGGTAATCCTGATAATGGCGGGCCTCGGACTTCAGCAGCGAGCGATAAAAATCTGCCAGCTCGTCATCCAGATGAGGTGCCAGACAGGCGAAGCGCTCGCATGACCGCGCTTCTATATAAGCACCGATGATCAGCGTGTCGATCAGACGCCCCGGTTCGGTGGTACGCACATGGGCGCGCAAGCGCTGGGCGTACTGGCTGGCCGACAAGCCGCGATAGGTAACGCCCCGCTTGGCCATCAAGGCTGTCACCTGCTCGAAGTGGCGCAACTCCTCCCGGGCCAGCCGCGACATCTTCTGCAACAGCTCAGGCTTGTCGATATAGCGAAACATCAGATTCAAGGCAGTGGAAGCAGCTTTCTTCTCGCAATTGGCATGATCGATCAAAAGCTCCTCGGGATGGTCGAGGGCCTGGTCGATCCATGCGGCGGGTGTCGGGCATGGCAGGAACGCCACTAATTCTTCCGGAAGGGTCATGAAAACTCTTAATTGTGATCAGATGCTGATTTGCGAATTATACGGGCAGCATAGTCGGAGGTACCAACGCTACGTTGATACAAATCAACGCCGTTTCGTTTAAAACAGACTACATTGAAATGAACAACAACCAGAAAGGCGCTGGAAACTCAACGGCCAGGCCTGCACACCATGTCGAAGGCATATGCCTGGCGGGCTTCGGCCCGGATAGGATGTTATAAAAGGATTATGCTTGAAACGTTGGTCGCGGCAGGCCAGGTTCTAAAGGTTCCAGCAAATTTCTGAACAGCGATATGCTTGGGAAAACAGGGAGCATCATGCAAGCCATTAAACGTATTCTGGTTGTCATCGATCCGAGCCAGACAGAACACCTCGCACTTACCCGGGGTAAGTTGATTGCCGGTGTGATCGAGGCCGAATTACATCTACTGGTATGCGAAAACCGACAGGATTATACCTCGCTGCTTGAAGCGCTCAGTACCGAGCTTCGCAACGAAGGTCTGTCTGTCTCCCACACACAGTGCTGGCACAACAGCATGACTGACACCGTCGTTCAGGTGCAGCGTCGCGAGGGATGCGGGCTGGTCATCAAACAGCATTTGCCCGACAGCGCGCTCAAGAAAGCCCTGTTGACGCCGGATGACTGGAAGCTGCTGCGCTATTGCCCGGCGCCGGTTCTGATGGTCAAGAGCGGTGACTCCTGGATGAACGGCAAGGTTCTGGCCGCGGTCGACCTGGGTAATCATGACGATCAGCACCATGTATTGCATGACACCATCGTCAGCCATGCCGTTGATATCGCGGAGATGATCAATGGTGAGGTACACCTGACCAGCGCGCATCCGGCACCGATGTTGTCAGCCGCCAACCCGGTGTATCAGCTTCGCGAGGATATCGCGCAGCAGTACACCGAAGAGGCCGCCAAGTACGTCAACCAGTACGGCTTGGATCCGTCCCAGCTACACATTGACGAAGGTCCGGCCGATAGCTTGATTCCAAGAATGGCCAAGCAGCTCGGCGCCAGCGTGACCGTGATCGGCACCGTAGCACGCAAGGGCATTTCCGGAGCGTTGATCGGCAACACGGCCGAAGTGGTACTCGATCAGCTGCATAGCGATGTGCTGGTCCTCAAGCCTGAAGACATGCTGACCCATCTGGAGAATCTGCTGGAGAAGTAAGCTGAGCGGCAGGGTCTGCGGACCCTGCCCTTCAATCCCGTCATCACCCTTTAATCACATCCGCTCGACCAGAGTCTCGCCCGCTTGATCAAAGGCTACTCATCCCAAGGTCTACCCGCACGGCAGCTTAACTTTAGCCAGGGCTTACTGTAGAATCGGCGCGCCGTTAGGGAGTGTGACAGGCGTTTGCCCGCAACCAGATAGTATCTGCCAACCCAGTTACCAGGTTGCCCCCACCAGACCGGGCCTGCGCTTGCACCCAACCTCAGATCCGGCGTCATGGTCCGTGAGGATGACCGTTCCGTTACAAACGGAACAGACTGATGAGGGTAATAACTGTGCTTGAAGCCTATCGCAAACATGTTGAAGAGCGCGCCGCCCAAGGCATCGTGCCTCAGCCGCTTAACGCCGAACAAACCGCTGGCCTGGTTGATCTACTGAAGAACCCGCCCGCTGGTGAAGAAGAATTCCTGCTCGACCTGCTGACCAATCGCGTACCTCCAGGGGTCGATGAAGCCGCCTACGTCAAGGCCGGCTTCCTGTCCGCCGTTGCCAAAGGCGAAACCACCTCTCCACTGCTGACCAAACTGCGCGCCGTTGAGCTGCTTGGCACCATGCAGGGCGGCTACAACATCGCGACGCTGGTCGAGCTGCTCGACAACGAGGAGCTGGCAGCCGCTGCTGCCAAGGAACTCAAGCACACCCTGCTGATGTTCGATGCCTTCCACGATGTTGCCGACCGCGCCAAGCAGGGCAACGAACACGCCAAAGCGGTTCTGCAGTCCTGGGCCGATGCCGAGTGGTTCACCAACCGCCCCGCTGTTGCCGACAAGGTCAGCCTGAGCGTCTTCAAGGTGCCTGGCGAAACCAATACCGACGACCTGTCGCCTGCCCCTGATGCCTGGTCACGTCCGGACATTCCGCTGCACGCGCTGGCTATGCTGAAAATGGCCCGAGACGGCATTGTGCCCGACGAGCCTGGTGTCGTTGGCCCGCTGAAAATGATTGAAGAAGTGAAGTCCAAGGGCTTCCCGGTTGCCTATGTGGGTGACGTGGTGGGTACCGGTTCTTCGCGTAAGTCAGCTACCAACTCGGTGCTGTGGTTCTTCGGTGACGACGTTCCCTATGTGCCGAACAAGCGTGCCGGCGGCTTCTGCTTCGGTAACAAGATCGCTCCGATCTTCTATAACACCATGGAAGACGCAGGCGCCCTGCCGATCGAGTTCGACGTATCCGACATGAACACCGGCGACGTCATCGATGTGTATGTATATGAAGGCAAGGTCTGCAAGCACGGCACAGACGAAGTCATCACTACCTTCGAGCTGAAAACCCAGGTTCTGCTGGACGAAGTACGCGCCGGCGGCCGTATCCCGCTGATCATCGGCCGTGGCCTGACCGAGAAGGCCCGCGCCGAACTGGGTCTGGGTCACTCCGACCTGTTCCGCAAGCCTGAGCAGCCAGCTGAAAGCACCAAGGGCTTCACCCTGGCGCAGAAGATGGTCGGCAAGGCATGTGGTGTTGAAGGCGTTCGCCCCGGCACCTATTGCGAACCGAAGATGACCACTGTCGGCTCCCAGGACACCACTGGCCCGATGACCCGTGACGAGCTGAAAGACCTGGCTTGCCTGGGCTTCTCGGCTGATCTGGTTATGCAGTCGTTCTGCCACACCGCAGCCTATCCGAAGCCGATCGACGTCACCACTCACCACACGCTGCCTGACTTCATCCATAACCGTGGCGGTGTTGCACTGCGTCCGGGTGACGGCATCATTCACAGCTGGCTGAACCGCATGCTGCTGCCTGATACCGTCGGTACCGGTGGCGATTCGCACACGCGTTTCCCGATGGGTATCTCGTTCCCTGCCGGTTCCGGCCTGGTTGCCTTCGCCGCGGCTACCGGTGTGATGCCGCTGGACATGCCTGAATCCGTACTGGTGCGCTTCAAGGGCGAAATGCAGCCCGGTATCACTCTGCGCGATCTGGTCCATGCGATCCCCTACTACGCTATCCAGGAAGGTCACCTGACCGTCGAGAAAAAGGGCAAGAAGAACGTCTTCTCTGGCCGCATTCTCGAAATCGAAGGTCTGGACAACCTGACTACCGAGCAGGCGTTCGAGCTGTCTGACGCATCGGCCGAGCGTTCCGCTGCTGGCTGTACCATCAAGCTGAGCGAAGAGTCGATTGCCGAATACCTGAAGTCCAACATCGTCCTGCTGCGCTGGATGATTGCCAACGGTTATGAGGATGCCCGTACCCTGGAGCGTCGTGCCCAGGCCATGGAAGCATGGCTGGCTGATCCGCAACTGATGAAGGCAGATGCTGACGCCGAGTACGCCGCCGTGATCGAAATCGATCTGGCCGACGTCAAGGAGCCGATCCTGTGTGCACCTAACGATCCGGACGATGCGCGTCTGCTGTCTGAAGTGGCTGGTCAGAAGATCGATGAAGTCTTCATCGGTTCCTGCATGACCAACATCGGTCACTTCCGTGCCGCCGGCAAGCTGCTGGAGAAAAACAAGGACACCCTGCCGACCCGTCTGTGGCTGGCTCCGCCGACCAAGATGGATCAGTTCCAGCTCACCGAAGAAGGCTATTACGGCATCTACGGCAAGGCTGGCGCACGCATGGAGATGCCCGGCTGCTCGCTGTGCATGGGTAACCAGGCACGTATCGCAGCCAAGTCTACTGCGGTCTCCACCTCCACACGGAACTTCCCGAACCGTCTGGGTGATGGTGCTGACGTATTCCTGGCTTCTGCCGAACTGGCTTCGGTTGCTGCTATCCTGGGTCGTCTGCCGAGCGTTGAGGAATACATGGGCTATGCTGCGCAAATCAACAGCATGGCCAGCGATATCTATCGCTACATGAACTTCAACGAAATCGCGTCGTACCAGAAGGCCGCAGCGTCCATTCCGGTCGCTCAGGTCTAAGCACCAAGCACGATAAAAACCCCGCTCCGGCGGGGTTTTTTCGTTTACGGAAAGCAATTTGATCCGGCGCACAACTCAACACCGCTGTTGACGACAAGTGCGACGAAACGGAACGTTGCCCCTGCGCCCGGGTCTGATGCCTGTAATCATTTACCCGAGGAATACTCCATGAAGAAAGGGCTTTTCGCCGTTCTCTGCGCTTTCGGCCTGCTGACTCTGGCTGGCTGCGCAAACGAGCACATCATCAGCACACATGATGGGCGCCTGATCGAATCCGAGAACAAGCCGGAGATCGATGAGGACACCGGCTTGATCGAATACCAGGACAAGGATGGACGTTACAACCAGATTCCGCAGTCCGAAGTAAGCGAAATCAAGGAACGCTAGAATACGGGCCGGACGCCTGTCCGGCCTTTCGATTTCCATTCTCTTCTCACACTTCCCCCGTCCCTCCCGTTTATCGACCTGCTCCACATCCTCAGATTGTGACGTAGCGCAACAAAACGGTGCATGTTCGATTCAGTTTCACTCTCCAGACTGGCACCATGGCCGGACACGGCTTATATACCAGCGGCGAACACTGGCGAAACGGCTCTTGGACAAGGAAGGCATCAATGGAATGGCGCAGGTTTCATTACATCTGCAGACGCAGCCACAACCTGTACAACCCAGGCGACAATCTCAAAGAATGCATTGAGCGCGCCGAAAATGATGACGGCGCCCGGCTCTACGGCGCTGCAAAAACCACCGACACATTGCCCTACCGCTTGTTGCAGGAACTCAAGCAAGCCGACCCCCGCCTGGCGCACACCGCATTACAGACCTATGGCCAGGCCGATTTTAGCGACGCCCTGAGCGAACCACTGCAGTTCAAGCGGGTTATGGTTTACCTGGGTTACGTGACCTTCGTGTTTTTCGTTACCAGCTCCCTGTATCAACTGAAAGTCGCGCCGGCATTTCTCGGCATGATGCAAAGCATGTCCGCTTCGACCCACTCCGCACCCGCCGTTTATCAAGCGAACTGGATGATCTTTTCGCTGCTGATATTCGTGTTGCTGCTTGGCGTGCTGGCTACCGGCTATCGGTTGCGCGCGCTGTTTCGCTATCAGCCCGGGCTTCAGCAGAGTCTGAGCTACCGCTTGCTTACACCGGCCCCGGCCCGGCGCGCCTATGCCAGTATTCTCGAAGTTGCTGCCTTTCCGGCTTCCAGCTGCTGCGACTACCAGCCCGCACAGCAATCCAGTCTGACCGCTCACCTGACCGGTTTGGCCGCATCCGGCATGGACGTGTCGCGGGAGATTCAGGACCTGATCCGCGAGATTGGCATGCAGTTGACCACATCCTGTGAAAAGCAGATGCGTGCGCTTTCGGTAGCCGTGTCATTGCTGATCATCGCAGCTATCTTCTTTTTCGTTGCCAGCATTTACTCGCCGATCTTTATTCTGGGAGAAGCCATATGAACCACATGAAGGGATTCACTCTTATCGAGCTGATGGTGGTGGTATCTATAATCGGCATTCTCGCGTCGATGGCGCTGCCCTCCTATCAGGTATATATCCAGCGTAGCGAAGTGACCGAAGCGCTAAGTATGGCCTCCACCGTTCGACAGAACATCAACAACTACTATGTCGAACACCTTGAATTTCCCGCAGACAACGCAGCGGCCGGGCTGCCCGCACCGGCAATGCTGATAGGCAATCGAATCACCGGAGTAACGGTAAACGGTGGCGCGTTGCACGTAACCCTGGGCAACAAGGCCTCCCGGCCCCTGCAAGGCAAGACGCTCACGTTCAGGCCGGCGGTGGTCAGAGGCAGTCCGGCAAGCCCGATCAGCTGGCTGTGTGGCTACGACACTCCGGTCACCGGCATGGAAGCGATCGGGCTGAACAATACTGATCTGGACAGCCAATTTCTGCCCGCTGCCTGTCGTGCAACAGCGCAATCACCAGCCTCGTGATTAGCTATGGCCTGCAAACGGACCAACCCATGATTAAAAGACATCTTTCACTCGCCTTGTGTGTCCCGCTGTTATGGGCCGCGGGGAATGCGCAGGCGCAGTCCTTCAGATGCGATCAGGGAATCGTCAGCGCCAAGGATTCAAAAGCCACAGTCTTGCACAAATGCGGAGAGCCGGCGATCCGCGATTCCCATTGCCGCGAGCCTGCCATCATCAAACGAAAAAAACAGGCTTGCATCACCGTCGAAGAGTGGACCTACATCCCGGGGCCAGGCAGGTTCATGATCCATGTGCAGTTCGAACAGGGCGCTGTTACAAGCATTGAGCGTGGTGAGCGGATAAGTAATTGAACCGGAACCAACCCGGCAGCACTTGAAAACAACAACCCAGATAACAGGGAGGTAAACCCCCATGCATATCGAAGTGAACATCTACCGCGACCGAATGGAGTTGATATCCGAGGGAGAAAATATGACCGTCAGGCCTGCCACCCCCTACTCGACCAAACGTTTACTGGTCGGTACGTTCAAACCGGCTGAAGAATGCCTGAAGGACGGACTGGAAAAAATAGGCGCATTCGGTTTTCTCAAGCGCAAGCCCACGCTGATCATGATTCCCTGTGAGCTGAACGATGGCGGTATGTCGGAAGTCGAACAGCGCTGCCTGACCGAGCTCGGTCTGGGCGCCGGCGCGATCAAGGTAGAAGTTCTCTAGGCCCAGGCAATTATCGGCCGGTGCGCTGACACCGGCCGCCCAACTGCCCGCTTTCCTCTGAAAGGCCTGAAACAGAGGCCTCCTGCACCAGCTTCTGCTAAGATCCCGGCAGGAAATTTAACGGAACCGGACTCCGCACGTTACCCCTACCCCCGTATTCATTCCTTCAGTGGAGTACCGAATGAAGCCAGCCCTGATGTCCGCCGTTGCCTTTGCCTTCCTTGCCGGGTGTGCAAACCAGGACATGACACCGAATGCCGGCCCGATCTCGCACGAACGGACCGAGACGTGTAAAGCGACAACCAAAGCCGAAATTGCTGCGCTGTTCCAGGATTGGAATGCCGCCTTGCAGACCGGCGATCCACAGCGGGTTGTCAATCTTTATGCCAGCGACTCCATACTGCTACCGACAGTCTCCAATCAGCCCCGCCTTGCCGCAGCGGAAAAAGCCGACTATTTTGAGCACTTCATGCAGGACCGTCCGAGTGGCTCGATTGATCTCAGTAGTATCGAGATTGGCTGCAACATGGCAGTTGATGCGGGTCTTTACAGTTTCGCCTTCGCCAGTACCGGGGCCGTAGTGCGCGGCCGCTACAGTTTCACCTACCGCTGGAACGGATCGCAATGGCTGATCACCAGCCACCATTCCTCGAAAATGCCCGAGTAACAATCAGCGGGGCAAGGAGCCACATTGCTCCTTGCCCGCACTGCAGTTCAGCTTGAGTAGCACTGCGATACCACTCAATACCGCGTCAGCTGCTGGCTTCGCGGCTGCGATGAAGAAATCGATGCTTGAGTCCAAAAACGGCGGCGCACATCACCATAACCAGAAGCGCATCAAGCAGCCAGCGCAGCGCTGCAATGCCCATCAGACCCGGATCTCCCGCAACCAGCCCCATCCCGACCAGAGCCATGCTCGGAATCAGTGCGAGAGTGACCATGACGCCTGTCGTCAGCACCGATTTTTGAGCACTGATGACCACGGCGCCCGCGATCCCGCCAAACGCGGACACCCACAGACTGGTAAAGGTAATACTGCTCCAGAAACCGACCCAGTGATTGCTCAGGAACGAATGAGCTGCGCCCGGATTCCACCCTTCGAGCGCCAGCGTAGAAAACGCAGCCCCAAACACCATCATCAGATTACCCACCACTATCGACTTGAGCCCGGACGGCACCAGTTCGCGGATACCCGAGACCAGACCAAACGGCAGCCTTGCGAGCGGCTCGAAGGCCGGGGCAATAAGCATCGCACCGATCACCACATGTAGCGTGTCGGTCCACAGGCCACCCGCTGCAATGGCCCCTGCAAGCGCCATGGCAAGGACATAGTTGATCGAGAGGTTGGTATCGGAACGCAGCATGAATGCCATTTCGTCCCAGACTGTCTCGTCCGATTCGGCGTTCAGCATGGCTTGATTACCGGGGCTGACGACGCTGGTAAGTGCACTCAGCTGGAGGCTACCCTGGCGGGTGACATCCATCTCGTCGAGAATATTCAACACTGCCCGCATGCGCTGGTTCACCACCGCAACCGATACCACGTCGCCCTCTGGCTCAACCGAAGCACCGCGCTGCAAATCGATACTGACCATGCCATCGATAGCCAGGAGGCGGTCGATCAGTGCATCACTCTTGTCAGACGCCAGGCTGATCTTGATCGCGCGAGGCATAGACTTACCCCTTCAATAACTCCCGCTGCCCATGCGCAGCGGGGCTTTTAAAGAGGAGCTGAAAAGCAGTGGGTTAGTTCCGCCGACAGATGTGCGCAGACAGCGCTTTTCGGTAAGCAGCGTAGGCTGTCTAAGAACACAGGGAACCCAAGCTTGTCAGCGTAAGCGTCTGTTATGCGGCGAGGGTTCCGCTGGAATGGCGCTGGCATCCGAGACTGCGTGGCTGAAAGGCCAGGCAAGGAGCCGCCTTGCTCCTGCCCGACCTGAAGGAGCGTCTAGAACCTGTAGATTGCCGCAGCACCGCTACGACCCGGCATGCGCTCCGCCGGGACCACATTGACGTCGCCACCGCGCTCGAGCACCAGCAGTATCAGCTCGTCCAGCACGTCCGTTGCAGCAAGGTCACCGGTTTCATCCAGCAACACGGCACCGGTATCACGGTCAACCTGACCCGGCACCTCGCGGTCCGACTCGACCAGCAACGTGCCCACCTTCCCCTGGGCTGCTGCACTGCCGATCTCACGCAAGTCGTCTGTGGCTTGATTCTGCGGTTTCGAAGTCGCGTACTGGTCGAGAATGCCGTTCAGCCGCTCGCCGTTGCGCCGCTCCATCAATTCGCTGCTGCGCTGTTGCAGAGCGCGAACATCCAGCGAGCCCTGCCCGAGGTTGATGCCTTCCTTGAGCAGTTGTGGGTTGTGACTCTGCGCGCGAAAGAACGATTGGTTTTCCGGCAAGCCGGCCAGTATCAGCGGCAAGCCAGAGGGTCGTGAGTAATGATCCAGAATCGCCCGATCGACCACCCGAAAGAAGCGATCCCGGTCAAGGTCGATCTCGGCCTGCTTATCAGGACCACCCGCTTCGTGCATTTGCGGATCCCCCCGCTCGCCTGCCGAACTATAACCACCGGGATGGCCCGACTGGCCTTTCTCCGTCAGTTCAGTGCCGAGCGCTTGGTCCAGGTTTCTCGGTACCTCCGGGACCAGGTCCACCTCATCGAGCACGTCGCTATTGCCTTCGAACAGCCGCACCTTATCGCGCGCCAGACACAGCACCTGATAACGGTCGGTGGACTGTACAATGCGCAGCAACGGCTTCAGAAACGGATGTGAATTGACGACCACGTATTCCGGCACCCTGTGTTGCAGCGAGAAAACCCTGAAGAAATTCTCACCGCGCAGGACGGCTATTCCGTCGCGCTGATAGATCCAGAAATCGTGATCATCAAGCAACGCTTCGTACGGCTTCATCAAGGTGGCAACATCGGCCTCGGGGTGTTGCGCTTGCAGCCGCTCACGAAGTTCTCTCAGCATGTTCTTGTAGCGGATAGGATCCTGTTCTCGTTCCGGAAAGCTCCGGTGGGTAGGCATGTAGAGGGAAAGGCATGTCTGCTTCTCCATCTTTATCAGCTCATTCAGGGTTTCTCGGGAAATTCTCTCAGACATGGCTGACTCCTCGATGGTGGGGTGAAATACAGAACGACTTCCTGCTGGACCCACCCTGCGGTTCGGCGACCAACGGGCGGGTTTCCCTTGTTGTTCATAATCTTATGACGGGGGCCTGCACCATGAGTTCAAGCAGTCCGGCCGAGCGGGCTTTGCCCGTTCCGCAGTGGTGTACCGGTGCGGAAGAAGCTATAAGTGGTTTGTCCGTCTCGAGGACCTACTCAGGAAAACAACAATGGCAACGCAGAAAATGATAGGCATCGTGCTGCTGGCTCTGGGCCTGATACTGCTCTACTTCGGCTGGCAGTCATCGCAGTCACTGGGTGATCAGGTCGTGGAGACCTTCACCGGACGCTTCACCGAAGGGACCATGTGGTATCTGATTGTTGGCGGCATGGCAATTGTTGCCGGCGCCATCCTGGTGCTGCTGCGCAAAGGTTGAACACGCGTAACCGCCAACACTGGATACTTGTCAGGGCTGGCATCCAACCGACCACTTCATTCATTCCGGTAATCCCGATGAAGAAAACCTCGATCCTGATCTGTCTTCCCGCTGCGCTGCTCACGGCGAGCTGCACTAACGATTCGCGCCTTCCCGATGCCCAGGTAGCACCACCTCCCGCGCCGCAGACGGTACAGGTTTATAAACCCACCGGAGCGGTACAGTGCGGCAATCCGGGCGCGACCGGGGCAACGCTGGCGTTGCAGCTGGTTGAATCCGGGGTAAGTGTCTCCGATGCCAGCTGTGGTCACGACGGCATGATGCGTATTGCCCAGTGCGGCGCACCAGATGGCAGCATCGCTGTGTTTGCAATCGCCCAGCGAGACCTTGCCAAGGCACAACAGGCTGGTTTCAACCCCCTAGCTGAGTTGCCTTCGGCACAGCTGATGCCCTGTAACGTGTCGCCATAGCGGAGGGAGCTTGAATCCTATTGCTGTCCGCTTGATCAAATGGCTTCTGCTGCTGGCGTTCGCAGCAGGCGTCCTTCTCACCAGGCCCTGGGAGCAGCTGCCCCCGCAGTGGAATCCATGGAGACCGCTGGTAATCAGCCATCCGATGACGCCGGTCAGTAAATGGAAACTGTCGCAGCTCGGCGATGACCCCGAGCGGTGCCGGGCCGTGCTTGAAACCGCACCCGAAGGCACTCTGGACTACCTGCCGCTGGAGGACTATACGCCAGTTGAGGGCTGCCCCCTGACCAACGTGGTACGCATCAGCGGTTCGCAAATCGCCTATAACTCGCCGTTTACTGTCACCTGCCCGCTTGCCGTGGCCTGGGTGATGTTCGAGCGGCAGAAGCTTCAGCCTTTGGCTCAGCACCATCTGGGCAGCCCGATCACGCGCGTCGAGCACTTTGGCAGCTTTGCCTGCCGCAACGTCTATAACAGAGCGAACGGACGCCGGAGTCAGCATGCCACCGCCAATGCGCTCGATGTGGCGAGTTTCAGACTGGAAGACGGCGAACGTATATCCGTACTCAGACACTGGGATAGCAGTTCGGCGCCACGTAAAGCGGACTTTCTGCGGGACGTGCACGACGCCGCTTGCAGCTATTTCGGAACCGTACTGGGACCGGACTATAACCAGCCCCACGAAAACCACTTCCATTTTGACGGCAGTGGATTCGGCTTCTGTCGCTAGGTGTGCAGCCCTGTGTCGCATGGACACTACCGGTCACGGCTGGCATCATTCGGCGCTGATTCTCGCCTCCGGGCGAGGCAGGCCCATCAAAGACAAGGTTTTGGTCATGAGCACACTTCCTCCCTGCCCCTCCTGCGGCTCCGAATACACCTACGAAGACGGCGCCATGTACGTATGCCCGGAGTGCGCCCACGAATGGGCTCAGGACGGTAGCAGCGAAGCCAGCGATGATGCACGTGAGATCAAGGATGCCAACGGCAACGTGTTGCAGGATGGCGACAGCGTTACCGTGATCAAGGATCTGAAGATCAAGGGGTCGTCGTCAGTGGTCAAGGTCGGCACCAAGGTCAAGAATATACGTCTGGTGGATGGCGACCATGATATCGATTGCAAGATCGACGGTATCGGCGCGATGAAGCTGAAGTCGGAATTCGTGAAGAAGATCTAACACGACGGCGCTCCGCACAATACTGTGGGAGCGCGCCCCGGCGCGACGCTGGTCGCCAGAGCAGCCGGTCCCGATGACATCAGAGCCGGGATGAATCCCGGCTCCGGGCGCCTCAGGCTATTTCGGCGTTATGGTAGATGTTCTGGACATCATCCAGATCATTGAGCATGTCGATGAATTTCTCGAACATGGGCACGTCGTCGCCGCTGACTTCGGTCATGGTTTGTGGCAGAAACTGGATCTCGTCCACCGCAAAGTCAATTTCCTCGAAGGTCTCGACCAGCGCCTGCTTTGCCTTGGCATACTCCGTATGCGGCGTGAATACCGTGATGGTGCCGCCCTCATTCTCGATATCGGTCACGTCGACGTCAGCCATCATCAGCGCCTCAAGGACTGCTTCTTCGTCATCTCCGGCAAAGGCCAGAATGGCGCAGTGATCAAACATATGACTGACGCTGCCGCCGGTACCCAATTTGCTCTTGGTCTTGGTGAAGCAGTTGCGAACATCGGAGATGGTGCGGTTGGGGTTGTCGGTCAGGCAGTCGACGATAACCATGCAGTTACCCGGACCAAAACCTTCATAGCGTGCGACCGCGAAGTCTTCACCGCCGCCGCCCTTGGCCTTGTCGATGGCCTTGTCGATCACGTGTGCAGGGACCTGGTCTTTCTTGGCCCGCTCGATCAGCCCGCGCAAAGCAAGGTTACCCGTGGGGTCAACACCGCCCGACTTGGCGCAAACGTAGATCTCGCGAGCATACTTGCTGTAGACCTTGGTTTTAGCGTCAGCCGTTTTGGCCATTGATTCTTTGCGGTTCTGATAAGCGCGGCCCATGGGTGCTGTCCTGTAAGTTGTCAGAAAGCCGAGGATTTTACGCGCAGACGCGCGGCAGATCCATTGCCACGGTGCTCTGCGCTGAAACTCAAAGCAAAGGGGTAACGGTGGCCAGCCAGGCGATCAAAAGAAACATGATGACCACGATACTCAGCGGCTTGCGCAGCGCCGGATACCACACCGGGGCCAGCCCCTGCTTAACGGCCCAGATATCGGCAAAATAAAGCGCGCCGAAGGCTATCAGGAAGATCGGCACCGCAAAATGAACCGGCAGGCTCAGGCCCAGCCAGCCAAGCAGCGGCGGGATAACCGACAATCCCAGCTGGACCGGGGCCTTCTCGCTGGACTCTTCCGCACGCATGGCCAGCCCCCAGTGGATTGCACCCATGAAGGCCATCACGATCGCAGCATAGGCCAGCAGTTCTTCAAGGACCCGCTCGCGCCACGCCTCGGGCGTCACCCAGATTCCAAGTGAACCGGTGATAAACGGGACCAGCCCGATGAAGCCAAGCCCAACGGCTAATTTGGGAGGGCGAATGGCGCTGAAAGGATGCATGAAGGCTCCATTATTCTGTAATTAGGCATCGAGCCCGAACCAGCCGATCACTCCACCAGCGTCACCGGGCCTGGTCGCCGCTTGCGTGGCAGGCGACGCAGTAACGCGGCCAGCCTGGACCGGAGCGCAGACACACTGGCCCTGTCGTCGACCGGGACGGTGTGCATATAGGCCTGCCGTACATATTCTTCGAAGAAGGCGTCAAGTTCGGGCTTTTGCTCGGGTAACGCCGCGACCAGCCGCGCCTGCCAATGACGAGGTCCCTCTCCGTCTCGTGCCTGCAGCCGGAGCCTGACCAGTCGGCGATTCAGCTCGTCCCAGACACGTTTGCGAGGGTCATTAGACCGCTTTTGCGGGCGCAACGTCCAGAGCGCCAGCGGCAGCATGACCAATCCTGCGGCAATCAGGCCTATCACGCCGATGCGCTGCCAGTCGGCGGTGCCAAACCAGCGCCTGAAGAAACTCAGTTGCCGCTCGCTTTCATATCCCAGCACATGCAGTTGCCAGCGATAGTTCACGTCATCCCAGGCGAGACGGATAGTGTTCAGCCAACCAATGTTGCGATAGCGCGCGCCGGACAGCGGTGAATCCTGTAGAAAGCTGCCTTCCTCGCGCAACGCTTCCTGCAGGCCCCGCTCGATGCGCTCCGGCGCCACCTGGAAGGTCGGGTCAACTGAAATCCAGCCGCGACCCGGCAGCCAGGCTTCGACCCAGGCGTGGGCGTCGAACTGATGCACCAGCACATGGTTGCCACGCGGGTTGAGCTCACCGCCCTGATAGCCGGCAACGATCCGTGACGGTATACCCGCCGCGCGCAGGGCAAAGGTCATGGCGCCGGAAAAGTGGGCGCAGAATCCGCGCCGCGTATCAAACAGGAATTCATCGTTGGTGTGCTGCCCCAGCGTATCCGGACGCAAGGTGTAGTGGTATGGCTCGCGATTGAAATGCTGCAGCATGGCCTGGATAAGCTCAGCGTCATCCGGGTATTGCTCGCGCAGCGTCAGGGCCCATTCGCGGGTGCGCGGATCGCTGCCCTCGGGTAGCGCCAGATATAGACGCTGTTGCAGCGCATCCAGACCTTGCGGGTCGAGCAGACTGTCCGGCCAGGACGTTGCAGTGTAAGCGGTGGTCTGACTGATCGGGCGCCTGGCGCGCAGCATGAAATCCCGGGTCAGAACCAGCTCGTCCGTCGTCGATGTGGCCCCCCGCAGGCTGAACAGCCAGGGTTGATGGCTGGCACCGGTTACGACGCGATAACTGATCGATGGCCCGTCGACCTGCAGACTCCCGGGGGCGCCGCCGGCTGAGACGGCCGTATGGCTCCAGCGACGGCCATCGAACTGACTCAGGGTCATGGCGCGCCAGTACAACTGGTCATGCTGCGGTATCGGACCGTCAAAATTGACCCGGAAAGCCAGCTCCCCGGACTGCGCCAGATTGGCCACATCGCCGGGTGCCATGCTTTCCGACAGCCCCGTGGTGGCTTGCTGGCCGGGGGCATTGACCGCCCACAGCGGGCCTATTCTCGGGAACAGGAGAAACAGCACAAGCATCAGGGGAATAGCCTGGGCCAGGAGGACTGCACCGGTGCGAAAGGCACGCCCGGGATCGTTGCGTCCGGACGTTTGCTGCAGGCCTACCAATGCGGCAATCAACACCAGCATGGATAGGCACTGGTAGAGCGCGAGCAGGATGCTCTGGCTGAACAGAAACGCCGTCGCGATCAGGAAAAAGCCCAGATAGACCACCACCAGCGCGTCACGCGGATCGCGCATTTCCAGCAGTTTGAGCATGAATAACAGCAACAACAGCAGTACCGCGGAGTCCAGGCCGATCAATGTACCCTGCGACACATACACGCCGACCACACTCACCAGGATAGCGAGTGCCTTGGTCACGACGCCGGGGTAGCCCCAGCGCATGCGCTGGATCTGCACGCGCCATACTGCGCAAACCATCCAGAGCACAGCCACCCAGATGGGCAGACGAGGCAGGTGTGGTAATAGCACAACAACCTGGGCGGTCAAGAGCCAGGCAAGGCTGTTGCGAGGAATCAGTGCTGGTGTGGTCATTTCGCCACTCCATACAAGGCCACAGCACGCAGGCAGGCGTCACGGTGCGCATCACCGACACCCGGGGCAATCTGCTCGCCCGGCAGCTTCAATCCGTAGGGCTGTCCGGTCTGCTCGAGCTGCAGCACCCATCCGGCCAGGCAGCCCAGACGCTGTTCCAGATCCACTCCCGGCGCGACGTCAAGATCAAGCCACAGGCTGTTCCGTAGCGGTTCAGCGAACACCTTGCTGTGCAGTCCTTGCCCTCTTGACCAGGCGCGCCAATCCAGGCGTTTCCGCGAATCGCCGGGTTGATAGGCACGCAGGCCCTGGAAGTCATCCACGCCTTCGCCATGTGGCTGGTCACCCTCGCCTTCACCACTGCGTCCGGCACTTGGCAAGGGGGCGTCAACTGGCCTGGGATACACCAGCGCCTGCAGCTCCAGATCAACCAGACTCCATGCCACAAACCAGCCGAGCGGATAGCGCGTCTCGATACGCAGACGGCCCGGCCTGAACCAGCCACGCTTGTGCACCTGGTGATAGAGCGTTATCTGCACATCTTCGTCCTTGCCAACGTCTACCTGCTGCGGTGTTTCGTCTGACCAACGCAGACGGACCGACTGATGCTCGCGGTTCTGCGCTCGCAAGGTCAGATCGAAGGGGGCTGATTCCCCTGCAAATACAGGACGACTGCCCGTGCCGCGCAGTTGCAGCCCGGAAAGATTGCGATAGGTGTGATAGAGACTGACCCAGAACAGGCTGGCGAGCACAAAAGTGACCGCGTATATCAGGCTGTTCTGGTAGTTGATCGCGCCGATGAGCATGATCAGCAACAGCAGCATCAGGCCGAGTCCTGCACGGCTGGGCAAAATAAAAATGCGCCGGTGGTTCAGTTGCACCTGGCTGGCTGGTGGAATACGCCTGTTCAGCCAACGTGCAAAGGCGCCCGTGGTCTGGCCTCCAAGACGACCGATCACACTGCGGACACCCCGTTGAGCAACCATTGTGCAAGTCCGCCTCCGCCGTGGCCGGCGGGGTCTTCGCTGGCGCGTAACCGGTGGCTGACGACCGCTGGCAACACCGCTTGTACATCCTCCGGAATGACATAACCACGATGTTCAAGCATCGCCCAGGCGCGGGCTGCGGCAAGCAGCCCCAGGCTGGCCCGCGGCGATAATCCCCAGGCGCACACCTGGCTCTCGCGGGTGCGATTTACCAACCGCAGTATGTAGTCAATGATCGGCTCACTGGCGGTGATTTCTGGCACCGCCTGCTGCAACCTGTGCAGCTGATCACGCGTCAGCGCGGGTTCAATATTGTCGAGTCGGGCGCGCCGGCCCTCGCGCAGCAGTAGCGCCTTTTCAGCTGCCATTGACGGATAACCCAGCGACAGGCGCATCAGAAACCGGTCCAGCTGCGACTCGGGCAGAGCAAAGGTGCCACTTTGCGACACCGGGTTCTGGGTCGCGATGACAAAGAACGGATCAGGCAGAGGGCGGGTCGCGCCATCCACCGTAACCTGCCCTTCTTCCATCGCCTCCAGCAAGGCACTCTGACTCTTTGGCGTGGCGCGGTTGATTTCGTCAGCCAGGATCAACTCAGCGAAGATCGGCCCCGGATGGAACACGAATTCGGCGCTGTTGCGGTCAAATACCGAGGTGCCAAGAATGTCACCCGGCAGCAGATCGCTGGTGAACTGAATGCGCTGGTAGCTGAGCCCCATCACCCGGGCCAGCGCCTGGGACAATGTGGTCTTGCCCATCCCGGGCAGATCCTCGATAAGCAGATGCCCCCGCGCGAGAATACAGGCGACGGCCAGCCTCACTGCGTGCTGTTTACCCAGCAGAACCTGATCAACAGCATGCAACGCGCCGTTTAATACATCCCTCATTGTTCACCTCGTATTGTCCTGTCTTCCATGGTAGAGCTTGCCAGGCGCAGCGCAAAGCTCGGTCCCTTTCGCCGGCCCGATTAGGGATGGGCAGCGTCCTGCTGCTCCGGCGACGCCTTCATCGCTTCGAGACGGCTGATCATATAGCGCACGTGCAAATGCAGACTGTACAGTTCATGGGCGTACGACAGAGGCACTTCGACCCGGCTCAGATCACCCTCCAGATCGTGCAGACCGGCAATCTCCTTGTCGATAACGCCGTTGATCTGGCCGTTGATGATCAGCCGGTCGACACGACGCAAATGTTCGTACCATCTGAATACCCGGGCACGCATGCGCCAGGTATAGATTGGTCCCATGCTGCGTAGCAACGGCAGCATGATGACAATGAAAGGAATGAGCAGGACAACGTAGCGGTCAGCTATGGAGGCAATCCAGAAAGGCAGGTAGCGTTGCAAAAACGGCACGCCCTCGCGGTGGTAGTATTCGGCTTCCCCGGTGAGTTCCAGCTCCATCGGCACCGCTGCGGGAAAGGCATTGGGGGCGTCGAGCAGGTTACCTTCCCGGAGTACCTCGCGGGAGGCTTCCAGAATCAGCGACGTTAGCGCGGGGTGGAATTCTGTATTGGCGACCAGCGTGGCGACGGGCGAAAGCAGCGCGGTATTCTCCGGCGGCACGTTACCCGCCAGATCAAGCAGCCCTTCAGGCAAGACAATATGTTCGAGAAAGGATAACCGCGACGCCAGGGCTTCCGTCTGCGCCAGATTGACCAACCGAACCTCCGGTGTCGCAATCAGCTCCCTCAGCAGCGCATTGCCCACCGGGAGTACAAGGAAGGCCGCATCCAGTTCGCCCTCCAACAAACCCTGAACACTTGCCGTACTGCCTGACGCCAGCCAGGAGCCGCTTTCTAGCAGCTCCCGTGCACGTTGGTTGCCGACCTCGCCAAACAGGCTACGCACCACCGACCAGGTACCGCTACCTTCCGTACCCACCGAGACCCTTAGATCGTACAGGTCGGTGAGCCGCTGGATATCAGTATCACCACGTTGAAACAGCCATAGAGGCTCGTGATAGAGCGCAGCCAGGCCACGCAGACGACGCACCTGCTCACGCTCGAGCAACGAGGTGGTTCCGCTCTGAATCAACCCGAGCTGAACATCCGATGTGCCGTCGGTTAGTCGATGGAGATTGTCTACACTGCCGCGGCTCGGGTACAACTCAAGCGTCAAGCCTTCCTTGGCCAGACGCTCCTTGAGCTTCAGGCCGAACTGGTGATAACCACCGCTCTCGATGCCCGTCGTCATCCCCACGGTGCGCGGCGGCGCGGGATCCAGGAAACGAAAGAGTATCCAGATCACCAGCGCCGCCAGAGGAAGAATCCACAGATTTGCGCGAACGAATACTGCGGCCTGTTTGAAGACGTTCAATAGCCCACTCCAGTGCGTCAGACGATGCGTCTCAGTCTAACCGCACCCCGGCGTAACGGCGAATGGCAATCTGATCCTCCCAAGGGCCCGGGCCTGTAGCACAGCTTTATCAGCGATCTTTCAATCGAGGCGTGCCGAAACAAACGCGTGCAACGAACCAACCGTCGCAAACGCCTCGCCTTCGATTTCGTCGTCAGCAATCTGGATACCGAAGGTATTCTCGATCTCGCCAAGGATGACCACGACCGCCATCGAGTCGAACTCTGGCAGTCCTCCCAACAACTCGGTATCTGCGTCCAACACTACGTCATCATCAAGTTGCAGACTGCGGCGCAGCAATGCCTGGATCTCGGCAAATCGGTTCACTCACGTATCCCCCGGTTATATCGGGCTCATCCCGAAGAGCGCGGATTCTGACAAAAATCACCGGTAGCTGCCAGAGGTCGGCGTGGTGTTGGACGCATTGAAGGCTGAATAAACCCGCTTGCGGTTATCTTTTGCCACAACCACGGCTTGCAACCTTGGCCGGTTCTGGTAGTGTCGAGGGGTGCCGGTGTTCTACCGGCCTTTCGCTTCACAGGCACTTGAAATAGCCACCTGCGTTGCTTTTACTGGATCCGAAGTCGCTTCGATGAGCTCAGTTACGAGTCGTTAACTGCGCCTTTTCGGCGTTTGTGCCGTGTCCGGACTAGCCTGCTCGCGCTTTCAAGTTTTTACCCGATACACGAATAATTATTCCTGACAAGGAGTTGTGCCGTTCGCCATGAACAAATCACCCGCAATTGTGATGACAAAACTGGATATCCAGCGACTGGACGAGTTGCTAGCGACCATGGATGCGCCTATTGATCTGCTCGAAGCGCTCGAAGGCGAGATGCTGCGAGCGAGAGTAGTCAGTCACAAGCGCATTGCTTCAGATGTGGTCACCATGAACTCCACCGTACGCTTCGTTGACGAGGCGAGCGACCGCGAGTTTGTCCTGACCCTGGTTTATCCCGAACAGGCCGGCCGTCCCGGAACCATTTCAGTGCTGGCACCGGTGGGCATCGCCCTGCTGGGCCTGAAAAAGGGACAGAGCATCTCGTGCACGGGGCCCAATGGCCGACCGCAGAAGCTCAAGATTATCGACATTCTTTACCAGCCTGAAGCCAGCGGCGACTTCCACTTGTAATAGTCAGGCCCGGTTTACCCGGGCCTTTCGCATTTCAAGACCTAGCAGCCCACTCCCATCTTCAACCTTCAGCCTCAGAACCCCGGCGTCGCGCAGGCGCGCTACACTCCCAGGTGGGCGCTCGATCGCCGGCGTGGATGGTCTTAAGCTGCCCGCCTCCAGCCGTCTCTATTCCGTCGAGGCCGGGGATTCACGGGCCAATTCCAGTCCTGCCCTGTCTGTCCAGCCCTCATCAAGTTCTGCTTTAACCGATACACCTAAGCCTTTGAAATCACTTACTTGTTTGACCAGGTTTCCCCGGCCGTTGACCAGCTGGTCGCAGGCACGCTGATAAGCTTCAGTGGCGCGCTCGAGACTCTTGCCAATACCGTCCATACTGCCTAGGAAAGTACGTAGCTTGTCATAGACCTTGCCGGCACGGTCGGCCAATTCGGCGGTGTGGCGGTTCTGATCTTCGAAACGCCAGAGCTGACGAACAATGTTCAGGCTGGTGAGCAATGTGGTTGGTGTCGCGACCAGAACGTTCTGTTCGATGGCCTTCTGAAACAGGGTCTCGTCAGCCTTCAACGCTTCGACGAAAGCAGATTCAATGGGAATGAACATGAAGACCATTTCCGGTGCATTGAGACCTGGCAGCTCGAAATAGTGCCGATCAGCCAGCTCACGTATACGCTCGCCGATCGCCTGCACGTGTTCAGCCAGGGCAATGCGCCGCTCAGCCTCGTCTTCACTGTTGATATAACGGGTATAAGCATTCAGCGAGACCTTGGCGTCGATGATCAGATGTTTATCCTGCGGCAGATAGACCAACACATCCGGCCGCTGTCGCTTGCCTTCACTGTTGTTCATGCTCACTTCGCGCTTGAAATCCTGGCCCTGGCGCAGGCCGGAACGCTCCAGCACGTTCTCGAGAATCAGCTCGCCCCAATTGCCCTGAGTCTTCTTCTGCCCTCGCAGCGCTGTGCTGAGATCGTGAGCTTCCTGCGTAATCTGCCGGTTCAGCTCCTTCAGATGCAGGAGCTCCTGAGCCAACGCGGCTTGCTGCTGGGTGTCCTTGTGATGAATATCCTCGACCTTGCTGCGGAACTGATCGATCTGCTCTCGGAAGGGCTTGAGTAGCGCATCCAGCGACTGCTGGCTGTGCTGGGAGAAAGCCTGACCCTTGGCCTCAAAAATACGGCTGGCGAGTTGCTCGAATTCCAGCTTGAGCTGGTCGCGGCTGTCTTTCAGCAGCTGCTGTTGTTCAGTGAAGTGTTGCTGGCGCTGCTCCAGCGTACTCAATAGCGTGGAATGCTCGACGTTCAGCTGTTCATGGGTAACCTGCAGATCGAGCAGCCTGGCATTCAGTGCTTCGCGCTCCCCGCGCAGCTCAGCCAGCTGACGGACCTGCTCGGCGCTGAGTGTTTGTGCCCGCTCCGCTTGTACCTGCCAGTGGTGACATTGTTGCTCGGCGTCGCTCAGTCGTTTGCATACCTCTGCATGCTGGTCGCGCAGAACATCCAGTGTGTCCTGGATGTGTTCGACCCTCGCGTCCAGCGCGCCCTGCCGCGCCAGCTGTTGATGAGCCTCCTCCTTTAGCTGCTGATAGCGTTCGCGCTGGGCGTCCATATCCGCCTGGTATATCGCCTGACGCCGCAACATCATCCAGATGGTCAATCCCCAACCGAGCAAGGCAGCCAGCAACACGCCTGGCATCAATGCTGCAAAATCACTCGGACTCATCGTATTCCTCCTTACCCACCCTGAGCGCAGATGCAACAAAGCCCCTCGGAAGGGGCTCTGGTCACAGGCTGCGCAAGATCACACTCAACCGCACTTGCTATCGCCACAGCTCAGACAGGTCATGCAGCCATCCATCAACACCGCAGCCTGGGTATGGCACTTGGCACACATTTGGGCACCGGGCGGATAGACCTCGGTGCTGTCATCGCACTCGGCTGACGCCTGACTTTGCGCCGAAACGCCCATGAACTCCGCGCGTTTCTGCTCAAGATAAGCGCGCTGATGATCGTCCATCTCGTCCTGGATCATGCCGATGCGCTTGAGGTGCTGATCAAGCACTTCGCCAATCTCGGCCACCAGCGACGGCATCCAGCGGCCACCACGCTTCATGTACCCACCCTTGGGGTCAAACACGCTGCGTAGCTCTTCAACCAGGAAGGTGCAGTCGCCACCCTTGCGGAACACCGCAGAGATAATCAGCGTCAGGGCTGAAATCCACTGGTAGTGCTCCATGTTCTTCGAGTTGATGAAAATCTCGAAGGGCCGGCGCGTTTCGTGATCGCTGCCGTGGTTGAGGATCACGTCATTGATGGTGACGTAGATCGCATGCTCCGAAGTCGGCGTCTTGATCTTGTAGGTAGAGCCCTCGAGAAACTCCGGACGCTTGAGCTTCTCATGCATCTCTTCAAGTTTGACGACCGGCGCCTGAGCTTCCTGCTCCTTGGCTGCGTCATCGGGTTTGACCACGGAGTAGTCGACTATCTTGCTGCTGATTTTCAATGCCATGTTAAATCTTCCTCGCCCCGCCTTGACGGGGCTTAATCTTGTCTTGGGTTCAGAACTTGCCGTAATAGCCTTCCTTGAGGGCATCATACAGATTGGCGGCGCTGTGCAACTCGCCATCATATTCAATTTCATCGCCGCCCTTGGCTTCGATGAAGGTGCCGTCTTCCAGCTTGAACCGGTAGGTGGTGTTGGCCAGGTCCTGCTCTTTAACCAATACGCCCTGGAAGGCTTCCGGGTTGAAACGGAAGGTGGTGCAGCCCTTCAGGCCCTTTTCGTACGCGTACCGGTAGATGTCCTTGAAGTCCTCGTAGGGATAATCAGTCGGTACGTTGGCCGTTTTTGAAATCGACGAGTCGATCCACTTCTGCGCTGCGGCCTGCACATCAACGTGCTCGGTCGGCTTGACGTCATCCGCTGCAATGAAATAGTCGGGCAGGTTGCGAGTCCCCGCCTCCATGCTCGGCAATGCGTCCGGGTTGACGAAATGACGGTAGGCCAGCAGCTCGAAGCTGAACACGTCGACCTTTTCCTTCGACTTCTTGCCTTCGCGGATCACGTTACGGAAATAGTGGTGCGCAAAGCTGGGTTCGATACCGTTGGAGGCGTTGTTCGCCAGCGACAGCGAAATGGTGCCGGTCGGCGCGATCGAGCTGTGGTGGGTGAAGCGCGAGCCCTTCTCGGCGAGCGCGGCGACCAGTTCCGGATCTTCGGCCGCCACCTGCTGCATATAGCGGCTGTACTTCGCCCACAACACCTTACCTGAAACCTTCTGACCGGCCTTGAGCCCGTCCTTGCGCATCTCGGGCCGCTTGGCCAGCATGGCTTCGGTGATGGTGAACTCTTCGTCCATCAACGGCGCTGCGCCCTTCTCTTCACTCAGCTGCAGCCCTGTGCGCCAGCCCTGAAGCGCCATTTCCTTCGATACCTGCTCGGTAAACTCCAGCGACTTGGGTGAGCCGTACTTCATGCAGAGCATGGTCATGGTCGACCCCAGACCGAGGAAGCCCATGCCGTGGCGACGCTTGCGGAAAATCTCGTTGCGCTGCTGTTCCAGCGGCAAACCGTTGATTTCCACCACGTTGTCCAGCATGCGGGTGAAGATATCGACCACCCTGCGGTACTCGTCCCAGTCGAAGCGGGCCTTGTCGGTGAAGGGATCACGGACAAACAGGGTCAGGTTGATTGAGCCCAGCAGGCATGCACCGTAGGGCGGCAAGGGTTGTTCACCACAGGGGTTGGTTGCGCGGATCTCTTCGCAGAACCAGTTGTTGTTCATTTCATTGACGCGGTCGATGAGGATGAAGCCCGGCTCGGCGAAGTCATAAGTCGAGGTCATGATCATGTCCCAGATGCGCTTGGCACGCATGACCTTGGATACCCGGCATGCGACCTTGCCGTCGGCGCGGGTCAGGTAGCGGTCATTGGACGGCACGTTACGCCATACCACCTGTTCTTCGTTGTTCAGATCGATACCGTCTGCGTCGACTTCTGCCTGGGTCAGCGGGAAGGACAGTTTCCAGTCTTCATCGGCCGCGACCGCCTTCATGAAGTCTTCGGTAATCAGCAGCGACAGGTTGAACTGACGCAGACGCCCGCCCTCACGCTTGGCCCGGATAAAGTCAGTGACGTCCGGGTGGCCCACATCGAAGGTGGCCATCTGGGCGCCACGACGGCCACCGGCGGAGGACACC
Organism: Pseudomonas sp. gcc21; assembly: GCF_012844345.1. NCBI lineage: Bacteria > Pseudomonadati > Pseudomonadota > Gammaproteobacteria > Pseudomonadales > Pseudomonadaceae > Pseudomonas > Pseudomonas sp. gcc21. Next base: position 1,240,264 of record NZ_CP051625.1, read on the forward strand.
GTGAAGCACATCTTGTCGTAGATATCCATGAAGGACAGCGGGCCAGAAGTGTAGGCCCCTGCGCCCGACACGTAGGCACCGCGTGGGCGCAGCGTGGAGAATTCGTAACCGATACCGCAACCCGCTTTCAGCGTCAGGCCGGCTTCATGCAGCTTGGACAGAATGTCGTCCATCGAGTCGCCAATCGTGGCCGACACGGTGCAGTTGATGGTCGAGGTCGCCGGTTTATGTTCCAACGCACCGGCGTTAGAGGTAATCCGACCGGCAGGAATGGCACCGTGACGCAGCGCCCACAGAAACTTGTCGTACCACTCTTCGCGCAGTTCGGGAGCTTCGACGTCAGAAAGTGCCCGCGCTACGCGCTGGAAGCTTTCGTCCACGGTCTTGTCGATAGCTGACCCATCCTTGGTCTTGAGTCGGTACTTGGTATCCCAGATATCCTCTGAGGCAGGCTGCAAACTGATACTGGTAACGACGTTATGCAGACGCTGCACCTTGGCTGTTTGACTCATTGCTTTCTCCCGAAACGCTAGGCTACGCCGGAAAAAACCCACCTGAACAACAACTTGCTGTCAAGGGGCCTCCGGAAACGAAAAACACTACTTGTAGTGCATAAAGCGCAATCCTAGCCCCACATATGGATTCGGGCAACTGCTTTAATTTGATTTTTTACCGCTACAGGATATTGACAGACGGGGGGAGCCGCGCCCTGACTGGGATTCGCGCCAGCAGGCCGCCGGCGCCAATCGATGACGGGTATCAGTGGGTGATGGGGGTGCCGTCGATGGGGAAAAAGGTGCCCTTGCTCCAGATGCCGAAACAGGTCTTGCCGTCGACTTCCTGCTCCTCGGCGCGCTCTGCCAGATCATAGAACACACTGCGATTGATCAGCGCTTCGAGATTCGCACGGACGCGCACATAGGGTGAAGGCTCCTGCGTTTCCGGATCAACAACGACACGAATGGGGTTGTCCGGTCCAGCTTCGACGCTGTCATCGAGGCTGGTGATGAATCTGAGCACCTGCTCCCTGCCCTCGCCTTCGACCTCCAGTGCAACGGCTACAAAGGGGGCGTCCTCAACCTGGATAGCCCAGCGCTCCACCGGGGTTACCAGATAGTAACGCTGGTCCTCGTCAAAACGCAGTATCCCTGCGAACAGCTGAGCCAGCGGCTTGCGGGTGATAGCGGTACCTTCGTGAATCCAGGTCCCGTCACGGGCAATACACATGTCCAGTTCGCCGCTGACCGGCGGGTTCCACAAATGCACCGGGGCGGGCGCGCGGCGAGGCGTACTTTGCTCAGGTTCCGGAATACTCTTCAGAATGGATTCTGCAGTGGGTTTATCACTGGCCATGCTCTTACCTCAGGTTATCGGCCCAACAGTCGACGGGTGTAATCCTCCAACGGCGGACGGAGCAGTGTCGACGGCTTGGCCTTGAAAAATTGCAGAAAGCCGCCCCTGGTTTCGATCGTTACAAAATCGACAACGCGACGGGTGGATGTTTCCATCAGTATGAGTTGCAGCTTGGCCTCATCGATGCCCACCTCGCCCCACTGATCCTGCGATCGCTCAGCATCGCCAGCCTGCGCACTGGCGAAGCGCGTGTAGAGCAGGTAATCGGCACGGTGGGACTGCGCCTGACTTAGCGCTTCATCCAGACCCGCTGGCTGATGTGCCCGCTGCACCAGCGGGAAGAGCTGAACTGCGGCCGCAAAGGCCTCCTCAGCGACGACATTGGGGCGTGAATAAGGATGGCCCACCGGTACAAAATGACCTTGAGCAATATACAGGCTCGAGTCGGACTGAAGTGTCCAGGTAGCGCTCCGGGTGATGCGGTAGTTGTTGGTCAACCCGGCATCGTCGAGGTAATACCGCGCGCTTTCGCGCATATCAGACGGCTTCATGCATCCGGCCATCACCGCCAATCCCAGCAATAAAGCAAACCAACGCATGCTATCTCTCCCTGTATGTTGAACACCCAGATCTCGGATCTCGGAATGAGTCCAGATGTTCTTTAATGAGCCAAAGCTCAAAAACCCAATCCCCCTAGCCCCCTTTTCCAAAGGGGGAACTGGTCCGAGTGGCTTTTGGTTTATATCTCAAGCAATAGCCATCTATCAGAACAGCAGACATTCGCCATACCCCGCACGTACGATTCCCCCTTTGGAAAAGGGGGCTAGGGGGATTCAGGGTCTCGATACCTACTCGATGCGCCTATTACATCAAAGCGCACGCATCCATTCCGGTCGTAATCCAGCGTTGGCCGGCTGACTGATAGCGGTGCGCACCTGCTCCAGCATACGTGCCTTGTCTGCACCGAGCACGCCTTTGAGCACCAGATAATTCGATGCGTGGTCACTCCTGAACACGGTGTTTTCCAGCTCAAGCGCACCCAGAAATTGCTCTATCTCCCGAAACAAGCCTGCCTGCTCCAGCGGCTGAAAGTCGGGAAACTGCTCACGGTACCGATCCATACCCTGCGGAAAACTCACCACCAGTGTGGATAGAAATTCAGGCTGAGTAGCGTTCATCAGCCGCGCCGAGTTGACTGCGTGCTGCGTGCTCAGGCTCTGCCCACCCAAGCCATTGAGGATCATCACTGAGCGTTGCAACCCGGCCGCACCGGCTTTCAACAAAGCGTCTTCAGTGGATTGCGCGGTCTCGCCCTTGTTCACTCGCTTCAAGACTTCATCGTCACCCGACTCCGCACCGACATACAGCATCGCCAAGCCCGCATCGCGCAGCTCCTTGAGCTCTTCCACGGATTTGCGCTTGAGGTTGCGCGGCAAGCAGTACGAGGTAACCCGCTCCACGGTCGGCATGTGCTCACGAATAGCCCGCAGGATGGTCAGCAAGCGGTGGGTCGGCAGAATCATCGCATCGCCGTCCGCAAGAAAAACCCGCTGTACGATCAACTGCTCACCACAGCGACGGATTTCATCCAGCACCTGCGCCTCGTCCCGCGCGCGGAATTTCTTCTGAGGGGCCGTGTACATCTCACAGAAGGTGCACTTGTTCCAGGAGCAACCGTTGGTCACCGGCAAGATCAGCGAATGGGCTTCGCTTGGCGGGCGGAAGACGGGTTCGATGTAATCGATGGGAAACGAATAGGCCACACGCACTCCGAAGGCTGAACAACAGAGCGCCAGTCTAAACGAAGCTGGAACCGATTGGGATGGCCAGCTGGCGCGCGCGACTGCTTCTGTGGCCGTTCGCCATGCCACGCCCAGAGGCGTCCGTCATTCACCCGAATGGGTTTAGCGCCCCCTTGTCGATTAATTTATCGTTCATCCTGAATCGGGACGATTTTTACTTCTGGCTCAACCCATACAATACGTTACGGATAATTAAAAAAATGACGCCCACAACAATAAAGAAAACTTCCCCCAAGTTCCTGCTTTCAACTCTATCCGCAGTAGTAATCGCCGCCAGCCTGAGTGGATGTTTGTCCAGTGGCGGAGGCAGCAGCGACGATGACAGAAAAGAAACTGCGAACCCCCTGCAAGTATCGACACTTCAAGGCGATTACATTGGGATAGTTGATAACGGTATGCGCACTTACCGTGGCATTCGATATGGCGTTGCAGAGCGTTTCGCAGCCCCGGAATTCCCCGAAGCGCATTCAACTCCAGTCAAGTTGAGCACCGATTTCGCAAGCAACTGTCCGCAGAACGATAGCGCCTTTGGCCAAGCCAGCGTTGACGAAGATTGCCTGTTCCTCAATGTTTACGCTCCGGAAGAGCCTGGCGAATATCCGGTTATGGTGTGGATTCATGGGGGGGCGTTCGTTTATGGCTCCGGCGGTGAAAGTTACGATCCGGTACGGTTAGTCGAAAAAGGCGTGGTCGTCGTTACGCTGAATTATCGTCTGGGCGCACTCGGCTTTCTCCCCCACGCAAGCCTTGGAGATAGCAATTTTGGTCTGCAGGACCAGCAGTTGGCGTTGCAGTGGGTGAAAGACAACATCAGCAAGTTCGACGGCGATGCCGATAACGTGACAATCTTTGGCGAGTCCGCCGGCGGACACAGCGTCATGAGCCAGCTCGCCTCGCCGGGTGCAGCGGGTCTGTTTCATAAGGCTATCGTGCAAAGTGGATCCTATAACGGAAACCAGGTGCCACTGACTGACACCGTTCTGGGTCCTGTGACTATCCCCGGAGGTCAATCCCTGTTCGGAGCGCCTACCATCGCTGACACCAAGTGTGCAGACGATACCGGAGATCAGCTGGTGTCTTGTCTGCGGTCACTCTCCGTGGAAGACCTTCTTAAGGCGCAGCCGGACAATATACTCCCCGTGACGGGGACCGATACATTGCCTGTGCCGATCAACGAGGCCCTGGCCTCGGATTTTAATGAAGTGCCCGTGATGATGGGCAGCAACCTGAATGAGGGTACGCTATTCAGCCTGTTGGCGTTGGCTCCCGCTGAGGATGACCCTACGACCGCTGAAGATGAATCTCTTCGGCCTCCCTTTGTGATATCCGACATCGGATATTATGCGGCGGTCGCTTCGCTGCTGCAGGAAGACCTTAGGCTGGACGCGGCCACAATTGCAGATGACTACCTAAACCAGCAGACGCCGGTGGCAATACTGATGCAGCTTGGGCTGTCAGAGTCTGACGCAGGAGCCCTGCGCCGATACAACGCTTATTCTGCAATCGGCACCGACTGGCGCTTTACTTGCCCTAATAGCGAGCAGTGGGACTTGCTAACCGACAAGGTGGACACATGGGGCTATTGGTTCACAGATACCGACGCACCGAGCATCCTTGGTGATACCCAGTCGCCCTTCCCTCTGGGTGCATCTCACTCATTTGAAATTCAGTATGTGTTGAGTTCCAGCGAAACACTGGTGGAGCGCGGTGCTAGCGAAGAACAAGTAGCACTGGCCGAGCAGATGGCCGGCTACTGGACTAACTTCGCTAAATATGGTGACAACCCGGCAATAGGACCCAATGGCACCGACGGGGCCGAGGGTTCGATAGAGTGGCCGCGACTAACTTCGGATGGAGAAATCCTGCGTCTGAATACCCCTAATCCGGAAGCCGTTGGCGTAGCGGATTTCCGCACCACCCACCAGTGCGCTTATTGGAAAACCCCACCACTAGCAGCTCAATAACCTTCTTATGATAGTCACCGGAACTGAGCAATCTCAGTTCCGGTCTGTCAGTCTGTTAATCCTTCGACTGCGTCGAGGCTGGAGGCAGCACTGCCAAAAAGTTTTCCCGCGCAACCTTCTCCGCCGTTTCCTCGGAAAGCGCGTCCAGGAATGGGTCGAACGCTTTCATATTGCTCCCCAGACTGTCGAACTTGCCCACTACGTCAGAGCCAATCATGAAACGATCCGGATAGGCTTCCACGAGCTTGACCCACTTCTCGCTTGCCTTCCCTTCCTCATCAAGCAGGTAGAGATCAAGCAAACTCCAGGACAGGTCGATGTACAGGTTGGGATACACCTCGAGCATTCTTTCCAGTGTCGGATATACGAAGTCCAGCCTGTCCTGCCGGCGATGAATCTCGGCGCTGGTGCCAGCGTGGGCCCAGATGAAACGCACTTCCGGATGCTTGCTTAAAGGCTCCTCAAATTCTTGCAAATACAGCGGGTTACGCTCTCTTTTTGAAGTGATATTGCTGTGCACCATAACCGGCAGATCGAATTCCTGCGCAAGGTAATAGATGCGAGTCATGGCCTCGCTGTTGGCCCGCGGCGCATCGCCATGGGTCAGCGCAGTCAGATCATCATGACGGGTGAAGACCTCGCCGATTCCCTGCCAGATACCCGGATACATCTCGAGCATGCGTCGAAGATGCTCATCGGAATTTTTATCGTTGGGATTGATGCCGGAGAGGAAAGGATGGAATCGCTGCCGCTGCTCTTCCGGCAATTGCTGCATCGCGTGGGCAATGATGGCATCAGTCGCGCTATACCAGTAAGCACCTGCATCGTCACCGGCGTAATAGCGTGGGCGTTTTGGTTCGTTCTCGTGCCACTTTTTGGCTACCGGGATGCCGGAGAACATTACGTGTTGGATGTTGTGCTTGTCCATCTGCCGGAGCAGCGCCTGTATCCCGTCGCTTTCCTGGAAGAAGTCCACGAAATGCAGATGCGCATCGGAATAAACATAGTCGCGAGCGTGGAGCGGAGACATGCACAGAGCCGCAAAAGCGGCGGGTACCAGATAACGTAGGGCGAACAAGGGGACTCTCCTGAGGACGTACTGAACGCGTCATGCCGGGAGCGACGGTTCAACTGAGCCGCCTGATATCTTGCACAGCTCGGCGCGCCCGAAGGCGCTTCGTCATCAGGCAACACAACGGCATGCAGAAGACCCCGCAGAACGGAGCGAGTTCACGGCATACGGGGCAATCAGGGCGTAACGGTGTCTTCGTCCTTGCGCCGCTTGGAGCGGTTGCCCATGCGTACGCCGATATCCGTGAGAAACTGCATGTAGCCCTCCTTGTCCTCTATGACTTCCTGCCAGAAGGGAGAGTGATACATAGACATGGCGCCGTGGACCAGCGCCCAGGCGGCGCAATAATGGAAATAGGGAGGAACGTCTTCAAGCTTGCCGTCGTCGATCCGCTCCTTGATCACGCCGGTAAGGTTGTTGAAGTTTGATGCACGAATCTGATGAAGCTGCTCGATCATCTCGGGCATCTGGCTGGCCTTGACAACTTTCTCTTCCAGCCGATCAAACAGACGGTATCGATCCGGGTCGCTCATGCGGAACGCGAAGTACTCGCGGGCGAGTGCTTCCTTGTCACGCTCGATCGTTTCGGAATGCAGCAGAGCAGCCAGTTCGCGCTCATAATCAAGCATCAAACGCAGATATATTTCCGCCTTCGATTTGAAGTGCTTGTAGATGGTGCCTTTGCCGATTCCGACTTCGTCCGCGATCATTTCAACCGTGACGCTATCCTCACCCTGCTCAAGAAACAGTCGCAGGGACGTATCGAGTATTTCCTGCTCTCTTCTGCGGAACTCGCGGACCTTTCTGGATTCTTTTTGCATTCGGCGCACCCGCTTCCCTAACGTCGTTTAGCCGCATTATGCCAACTTTATGACCGGATGGACATATTTGGTTCAAACCTGACCGCAAGGTTCATGAGGGTAACGAATGGGAGGTCTTTTCGAAGCTGAGATTACAACGGTTCACGATAAGCTGCGTGCGCAACTATTCCGAATCAGTTTATAAAGTGCAGCAAACCCGCTGGAAAGTTCGCCGATATGATCAATACTGAAGACTAACAGGACGGCATTTCCCCCAATGACGTTCTGTACGGTCAGATCCCCATCTGGCCTTGCAACACTCCTAATGGTCTTGACCCGAATCCATCCCCCAGGATTCGGGTTTTTTTTGTCCGGCCTTAGCCCGAAGCAGGAGATTCAGACGGCGTCGGCAAACAACCGGTGGAAATTCGCAGTAGTGCTTTCCCAGAGAGATTCCAGAGATTCGCCCCTTAGCTCAGCGAGGAAGGCGGCCACCTCACATACAAATTGCGGCTCGTTGGGCTTGCCCCTGTGTGGCACCGGAGCGAGGTAGGGAGAATCTGTTTCGACCAGCAGACGGTCGGCGGGAATGCGCCTGGCCACATCGCGCAGCGCTTCGGCATTGCGAAAGGTGACAATCCCTGAGAGCGAGATGTAATAGCCCATATCCAACGCCGCCTTGGCCATATCCCAGTCTTCGGTGAAGCAGTGCAGCACCCCGGTCTGAGGCAGATCCGCTTCGTCAAGCAAGGCCAGGGTGTCGGCGCGTGCAGAGCGGGTATGGATGATGACCGGCTTGCCAGTCTGCCGTGCAGCCTGCAAATGAACCCGGAACGAGGTCTGCTGCTGCTCGGCCATATCGGGTTCGTAATGGTAATCAAGCCCCGTCTCGCCGATCGCCACGCATCGCGGGTGATTCACCGCCTGCACAAGCCATGCAAGATCGGTCGGCTTCTCACGGGTCAGATCCAGCGGATGTATACCCACGCTGCAGTAGACATCATCGTGCTCGTCAGCCAGGCGCTTGACCACGGCCGCGTTATCAGCATCCACGCCTATGCAGAGAAATTTGCCGACACCGCGGGCACGTGCCGCGTCCAGCGCAGCATCAAGGGAGCCGCCATGGGCGGTCAGGTCGAGTCGATCAAGATGGCAGTGAGAATCTATCAGCATGGTTACATCGTATGGGTGGGTCGGTCGGACTTTAGCGCACCGGCGAGGTAGGTTTCGATCTTGCTCCGCGCGGTATTGTCCTGGTCACTGAACTGGACACCTATGCCAGCGGCGCGATTTCCCTGCGCGCCCTTGGGCGTGACCCAGACAACCTTGCCGGCAACCGGAATCTTTTCTGGCTCGTCCATCAGATTCAGAAGCATGAACACCTCGTCGCCCGGACGATAGGATTTATTGGTCGGGATAAATAACCCGCCGTGCTTCACAAAGGGCATGTAGGCTGCATAAAGCACCGACTTGTCCTTGATCGTCAGCGAAAGAATACCGTTGCGTGGCCCTGCGCTCGGATTGCTCATAATTCACTCAGTCCTTTGTGATACTGGCTGGGCTATCGACGCACCGTTACGGCGCGTGAACTGCCCTCAAGCGTTGTTCCATCAGGTTACCGTCTTTCCGCCAGCTGTTTCCACTGTATCAATAACGACTCGACAAACAGAACGCGGTTGAGGTTGGCCTTGCCCAGAATCTTGCCGCGATGATCAAACAACCAGGTTTGCCAGTCCATGAGCTGTCGCCTTCCCAGGCGTTGCGCCATATAACCCAGGACCTTGTCCATATCATCGTTGGCGATGCATTCCCCCGCCCCGGCTTTGAGCTTGAGCAGGTCCAGCGTCCAGCTGCAAAACCAGTCGACCAGCAACTCGAGCGGCACGTTATTCCAACGTTCGGACAGCTGGGAGGCGGAACACTGATTCTTTAACAGCTCCTTGATGCCATCGACGACCAACTTGCGCAGCGCCAACGCATCCATCTCGTACAGCCCCAGCGCACGCAGCGGCGCGCCACCTGCCATCAACAACAACGCACTGTGTTGGTCCACGGACAGGTCCGGAAGCTCCTGGGCGAGCCAGCCAAGAGCGTCAGCCGGAACCGGCGTATTCAACAGCTGCACACGGCACCGGCTGCGTATCGTGGGCAACAGCCGGCTCGGCTGGTCGCTCACGAGCAATAGAAAGGTGTCCCGGTTAGGTTCTTCCAGTGATTTCAACAGCGCGTTGGCTGCGTTCAGGTTCATGGCCTCGGCAGGATGCAGGATCACCACCTTGCGCCCGCCCTGCTGGGCAGTTTGGGCGATGAAATCCCCCAACTGGCGAATGGCATCGACACGTATTGCCTTGCCCTCTTCTTCCGGCGCAATGAGCAGGCTGTCCGGATGGGTACCTGCCTTGCGCAGCAGGCAACTGCGGCATCGCTCGCACGCCATGCCGCGCTGCGGGTCGGTACACAACAAAAAAGCACTGAACGCCGAAGCAAAGCGACGTTTGCCAACCCCGGGAAGCCCGGCAAACAGATACGCGTGCGCATGTTGTGATTGCTCGGACAATGCGGTCCACAAGGACATATGCCAGGGGCATGGCAGCAGAGCTGAATCAAGCACGCCAGCGCTCCAGGACTTCTTCGACAACCGGCTGCATAGCCAGACGCACCTGCTCGAGACTGCCGCTGGCATCGATTATGCGGTAGCGTTGCGGATGCTGCCTGGCACGCTCCAGATAGGTAGCTCGTACGGCTTCGAAGAAGGCAGTCTGCTCCTGTTCGAAGCGGTCCAGCTGACTCCGCGCACGGGCACGTGACATGCCCAGCTCAACGGGCACATCAAACACCACTACCAGATCCGGCCGTAGCGGCCCCTGAACCCAGCTCTCCAGCGCGGCAATACGCTGCGCGTCGATCCCTCGCCCGCCGCCCTGATAGGCGTATGTCGCGTCCGTAAAGCGATCACTGATGACGACGCGCCCCTGTGCCAGGGCCGGCTTGATCAACGCACTGAGATGCTGCGCGCGTGCCGCAAACATGAGTAGCAGCTCGGCGTCCGCATCCATCAGCTCATCATGCTGGCTGAGCAGAACCTCACGAATCCGCTCGGCCACCGGGGTCCCGCCTGGTTCACGGGTCAACAGCGCCTCGCAGCCCGCGTCGGCCAGTGCCCGGGCAAACACCTTGAGATTGGTCGACTTGCCCGCACCTTCCGGTCCTTCGAAAGTGATGAATAATCCACTCACTGCTGCGCCTCGCTGCTGTCAGATTTGACCGGCGCCGGGCTTGAGCGATACCCCTCCGCCCTGTTGAGCTGATACTGCCGGACTGCGCGGTTATGCTCCTGAAGAGTATCGGAAAACACATGCGAACCGTCACCCCGAGCAACGAAATACAGGCTGCTGCCGGGCTTGGGGTTAACCGCGGCCAGTAAAGCTTCGCGGCCAGGCATGGCGATGGGAGTCGGCGGCAAGCCGTCGATCACGTACGTGTTGTAAGTTGTGGCTTCACGAAGGTCGCTGCGACGTATTTTCCCGGCATAGGCGTCACCCATTCCATAAATGACCGTGGGATCGGTCTGCAGACGCATACCTTTCTGCAAGCGGCGCGTAAACACGCCGGCAATTTCGTCGCGCTCATGGGGGACGCCCGTCTCGCGCTCCACAATGGACGCCAGGATGAGCGCTTCGTAGGGGGTATCGATAGGCAAGTTCGCTGCGCGCTGCGCCCACACCTCTGCCAGCACCTTCTGCATGCGCTGGTAGGCGCGCATCAGGATGTCCCTGTCGCTCATACCCAGCGTATATTGATAGGTATCCGGAAAGAACAGCCCTTCGGGATGATCTTCCTCGAGCCCGAGCTCGGCCATCAATTCCTCATCGCCAAGATCATCGGGCAGGGTCTGATTCAGCCGCTCGGCCGTCCTCAACGCCTGGCGAAACTGCTTGAAATTCCAGCCATCGACTAAGGTGACACTGCGCTGCAGCACGTCACCGCGTTCGAGCAGCGCCAGCAAAGCACGAACATCCATGCCCGGCTGCAATCGGTACTCACCGACCTGTAGCACCGTTTCCGGCATCTGCCATTGCCAGTAACGCCGAATCCACGCAGAGCGTTCGAGGATGCCCTGCTGTTCGAGCGAACCGAGCAACTTCCCCGGCGTGCTTCCCGGCTGTACTTCCAGCGTATCGACTCCCTGCACGTTGAGCTGTTGGTTCAGCGTCGCCTGTAGAATCAGGTATCCACCGACGGCAGCCGCTACGGCAATAAACCCAGCAAATACAATGAGTAAAGAAGCTTTCTTAACAAGTGACTTCACAATATAGCCTGTCTAGCCAGTGCCTGCGCCTGGCGTGTAAAAGGGCCTGGCGACCAGGTTCGGTTCATCAACCCAACGACCGGCCAAACGCCGTAGACGCTATTGCAGCAAAAAATCTCGTCGCTATCGAGCAACTCCTGCAGCTCAACGGCTCGTTGTCTTACCGGCTCTCCGCTGGCAGCAAGTTCAGCAAGAAGGTAGTCACGCATCACCCCGCGGACGCCGCATTCGGTTACCTCAGGCGTTACCCATTCACCTTCGCGTCGTAAGAACAGATTGCTCATGGTGCATTCCACCGGCTTGCCTAGCATGTCGCAGACCAACCCCTCCCCGAAGGGCGCTTGCCACTCTGAACGTGCGAGGACCTGCTCCAGCCGATTCAGGTGTTTCATGCCCGCAAGCGCAGGCTGCAAGGCGAGACGGGTAACACAGGGATAGAGAACGACGCCCTGTTCCTCCCGTTCCGCCGGGTAATCAGGTAGCTGAGCACCCAGGACAATGCGGGTAGCCGGCCCCTCGGACAACGCATAACCCCGCTCACCGAGGCCCCGAGTGATGATCAGCTTGATCAGCCCCTCACCTATTCGCAGCGCCAGACCGGAGGCTTCCCTGACAAACGCTGGCAGATCGAAAGTAATCCGCAGCCGCGCAGCGTCGCGCTCGAGTCTGGCGAAATGGTAGTCCGCCAGAGTAAGCCTGCCCTGAGCGACCCGTATGGTCTCGAACAGCCCGTCACCGTATGCCAGGCCCCGGTCCCGGACAGATACCTCGCCGGCGGGTTGTCCATTTACGAGGCAGGTCTCGCCGGCAGCGACGGCCATTGACTGGCTCATGCGTGGCGACGGAAAACCAGACTACCGTTGGTACCACCAAAGCCGAATGAGTTGGATACGGTCACATCCAGAGAGCGCGATTGCGCCTGGTGGGCCACGTAGTCCAGATCGCAGCCTTCGTCAGGGTTGTGCAGATTGATGGTCGGCGGCGCCACCTGGTCGCGAAGCGCCAGAATGCTGAAGATAGCCTCTACCGCACCCGCTGCGCCCAGCAAGTGCCCCGTCATGGATTTGGTCGAGCTGATCGCGAGTCTGGAAGCGTGCTCGCCAAAGACCGTCTTGACGGCGCGCGTTTCAGCAAGGTCCCCAGCCATGGTGGAGGTGCCATGTGCATTGATGTAGCCGACCTGGTCAGGCGTGACGCCTGCATCGCGCAGCGCATTGCTCATGCATTTGGCTCCGCCTCGCCCGTCTTCAGGCGGCGCGGTCATGTGATACGCGTCCCCGCTCATACCGAAACCAATCAACTCGGCATAAATAGCCGCACCGCGAGCCTTGGCCTGCTCATACTCTTCGAGTACGACCGCACCGGCGCCGTCGGACAGGACGAATCCGTCGCGGTCCTTGTCCCAGGGCCGACTGGCCGCCTGCGGATCGTCGTTACGGGTAGACAGCGCGCGTGCAGCGCTGAAACCACCAAGCCCAAGACCGCTGGTCGCCATTTCCGAGCCACCGGCGACCATCACGTCCGCTTCGCCATAGGCGATGTTGCGCGCGGCCATGCCAATGCTGTGGCTACCCGTGGTGCAGGCAGTGGTGAGTGCGTAATTCGGACCTTGCAGTCCATATTGAATGGACAGGTAGCCGGCGACCATGTTGATGATTGAACCGGGAACAAAGAACGGAGAGATTCTCCGCGGGCCGCTGGCCATCAACAGTTCATGGTTCTTCTCGATATTGGTCAGGCCACCGATACCGGATCCCATGGACACGCCAATACGATCACGGTTTGCATCGGTGATTTCGATTCCCGAGTCGTTCAACGCCTGCATGCAGGCTGCAACGCCGTACTGGATGAACAGATCGAGCTTGCGCGCCTCCTTGGCGGCCATGTAAGGCTCGATATCGAAATCCCTGATGGAGCCGCCGAAGCGAGTCCCAAAGGCACTCACATCCATGTGCTCGATCGGGCCGATACCGCTCTTGCCCGCCAATGCGGCCTGCCAGCTGCCTTCTACCGAATTACCCAGCGGGGTCAACATGCCCAGGCCAGTTACCACGACGCGTCTGCGCGACACAGGAAACTCCTTATTCAACTATCGAGAAGCACGGGGAAGCCATAGCCTCCCGCGAGCGCGGTATTGTCGCATAATGCGCGACCACGGCAACTCAAGCGAGCATGCCAGAACAGAAAACGCTCGCTGCAGATACTAAAAAGCCGCAGTTCTTGGACAGGACTGCGGCTTTTCACTGGCCCTTATCAGGCTACGCGATTACTTCTGGTTAGCATTCACGTAGTTGATAGCTTCCTGGACTGTGGTGATCTTCTCGGCTTCTTCATCCGGAATCTCGGTCTCGAACTCTTCTTCGAGAGCCATCACCAACTCGACGGTGTCGAGGGAGTCAGCACCAAGATCCTCAACGAAAGAAGCGTTGTTGGTCACTTCTTCTTCTTTGACGCCGAGCTGCTCGGCAACGATTTTCTTGACGCGTTCTTCGATGGTACTCATACCTTGTTCTCACTCCTATTTGCAGTTCCGAGAAGCCGGACTGCGGGTAGTTTATAGAAACGATTCGCGATTTTTCAAGCGCCAATAGCTTCTATGTGTAAACGGTGCCGGCCAGGTAGACCCTCACCGAGAGATTTTTAACTGCGAAAGCATACCCGTGCCACCTTAAAGTGGATAGGGTTTGCCGCACAATCAGCTCATGAACATGCCGCCGTTGACCGGAATTGTCGCACCCGTGATATAGCCAGCAGACTCACCTGCAAGGAAACTCACGACTGCGGCAATTTCCTCCGCCTGACCCAGACGCCCCAGGGGGATCTGCTCGAGCATGACTGATCGCTGGCTCTCATTCAGAGCCCGGGTCATATCGGTATCAATAAATCCCGGCGCAACGGAATTGACGGTAATCGATCTGGAGCCTACTTCACGCGCCAGGGACCGTGCGAAGCCTTCCATGCCCGCCTTGGCTGCAGCATAGTTGGATTGCCCGCCGTTGCCCATTCCGCTGACCACGGAACTGATGTTAATGATACGTCCCCAACGCGCCTTGGTCATACCCCTGAGCACGGCCTTGGACAAACGGTAGACCGAGCTCAGGTTAGTACTGATGACGTCATCCCACTCTTCTTCTTTCATCCGCATCAGCAGGTTATCGCTGGTGATCCCTGCGTTGTTGACGAGAACAAGTGGGGCGCCAAATTCATTTGTGACGCGTTCGAGCACATCGGAAACAGACTGGGGATCGCGTACATCCAGCTTGAGCCCTGTACCCTTGTATCCGGCTTCGGCAAGCTTCTCGGCAATCGCATCCGCGCCCCGGTCGCTCGTGGCGGTCCCGACGACGATTGCGCCCTGAGCCGCCAGCTCGTGGGCAATGGCCTGGCCAATCCCGCGACTGGCGCCAGTAACCAGCGCTACTTTCCCTTCCAGACTCATGCTCAAGCTCCTTGTTTGAATGTTGCTCTGGTGGCGGAAAAACCGTCGATCGTGTCCAGATGATGGGTATTGACCCCTTTAGCGCAGCGCTTGTTCAACCCGGACAAAACCTTTCCCGGTCCGCATTCGACCAGATCAGTGACACCTTGCGCTGCGAGATACTCAATACTTTCAACCCAGCGCACAGGACTGTATAGCTGCTCCACAAGCAGAGAGCGTAGCGCATCTGTATCGGCTGCGGGCCGTGCCGTGACGTTCTGCACCAATGTAATAGTTGGGGCGCGCCACTCCAGAGCCGCAAAATCGTTCGCCAGTTGCTCCGCTGCCGGCTTCATCAGCGCACAATGCGACGGCACACTGACAGGCAAGGCAATGGCACGCTTGGCGCCGGCTTCCTTGCAAGCATCAATGGCCCGCTGCACAGCCCCGGCCTGGCCGGCGATGACCACCTGGCCAGGCGCGTTGAAGTTAACCGCGCTTACCACCTCGCCCTGGGCAGCGGCGGCACAGATCTCGATGATTTTCTCGTCATCCAGGCCAAGAATGGCTGCCATGCCGCCCTCACCTTCAGCCACGGCCTGCTGCATCAACTGACCCCGACGCTCAACCAACCGCAGTGCGTCGGCAAAACCAATGACATCGGCAGCTACCAATGCGGAATATTCGCCCAGGCTATGGCCGGCGACGAATGCCGGGCGCGCTTCGCTCTGCGCACACCACAAGCGCCACAACGCGACCGAAACCGCCAGAATGGCAGGCTGGGTCCGATCGGTGCGATTCAGCTCCTCCACTGGACCGTCCTGGCACAATTGCCATAGGTCGTACCCTAGTGCGGCCGAAGCTTCGGAAAAGGTTTCGCCGATCAGCGGCTCCTGCTTCGCCAGCTCCGAAAGCATGCCTACAGCCTGGGAACCCTGGCCGGGAAAAACGAATGCGAGGGATTGAGTCATACAGCCTTCCTCGTTATTGAAGTAATTGAAGGATTGAGTGAATCAGAATGCAGGTTGGATGCACTGCGGTGACGCCAGGTCACACCCGCGGCTGCCTACAGGTGACCAGCCGTTTTGCTATACGTTTCGGCAGTCCGGCCTGACTGGCCAATATCGCCTGACCAATCGCCGCCTCGAAGCCAGCCTGGCTGGCTGCACCGTGGCTCTTCACCACCACACCAGACAACCCGAGCAACGTGGCACCGTTATAGCGTGCCGGATCGTGGCGCTCATATACCGGACGGAGTACGCGCCGCAACAGCGGACTCATCAGACGCAGCGTACGACTGCCTTGCAGCGCACGACGCGTCTCGTTCTGCATATATACAGCCAGCCCTTCGCAACTCTTGAGCATGATGTTGCCAACGAATCCGTCACAGACCACCACATCTGCCTGATTACGGAACAAGCCGTCACCCTCAACATGCCCGATATAGTTCAACTCCTGACAGGCGCGCAGCATGTCTGCCACCTCGCGAACGCGCTGCCCGCCCTTGTTGATCTCTTCGCCGATATTCAGCAGACCGATGCGCGGCCGTTCGATACCGGTGAGTTCGGACACCGCTTCGGACCCCATGATCGCAAACTCGAATAGCTGCTGGGCGGAGCAATCAACGTTGGCACCCAGATCGAGCACATAACAGGCGCGACCGGCTACCGGCAGCGCTGCCATGATGGCCGGACGCTGAATGCCCTCAAGGGTGCCCAATACGGATCTGGCCAACACCATGAGCGCACCTGTGTTGCCCGCACTCAAACACCCCTGGGCTTTGCCATCACGAACCTGCTCAATCGCCACACGCATGGATGCGTCCGGCTTACTGCGGAGAATGCTGGAGGGAGAATCGGTGGGAAGCACTACATCGGTGGTGAACACATACTGTACGCGCTGCGGCGGTAACAGATGCTCTTGAGCAAGTTGCTGGACCGGATCGGCGGAACCAACCAGCACAACATTCAGATCGGGATATTGACGAAGGGAGCGAGCTACGGCGGGGATAATGCAACGGGGACCGAAGTCCCCGCCCATTACATCAATTGCCAAAGTCATTTGAGGTGTCGTCATTGACCGCAACGCACTATCAGCGGACCTGGGCAAACTGACGTGGACAAGACTTACTCGTCGTTGTCCTTGTTGATCACCTGGCGGCCACGATAGAAGCCATCTGGCGATACGTGGTGACGAAGGTGAGTCTCACCAGTAGTCTTGTCAACAGACAAGGACGGTGCGGACAGCGCATCGTGTGAGCGACGCATGTCACGCGCGGAACGAGACTTTTTGTTCTGCTGTACAGCCATGACTATAAGCTCCTAAGCTTTAGGTATCACGTTTCAACTTGGCCAGCACGCTGAAAGGATTGGGCTTTTCGGCTTCTTCCTCCGGCTCCGGGATATCGGGCTGATAACCGGGTGGATGCTGACATGTTCCCGTTGGATGCATCGGAACCGCTGGCAGGGCCAGCAAGAGCTCATCTTCGATCAAAGCGTGCAGATCGAGTTTTTCATCATCCAAGATAACCGGTTCATAGTGCCGGGGCAGGTTCTTGGCCGCCTCGTCACTGCTTACAAAACCCACGTCGCACTCACTATCAAGCGGGATCATTACCTGCTCAAGGCAGCGCTGACAAATCAGCGCCACATCGACCTGATAATGGCCGTGCATAGCATGCACGCCCTGTTCGTCACGCGAAAACGACAGCTTTACCTGTACATCTTCAGCGGGGGCGTCCAGTAAGGCGCTCAGACGCGGCATCTTGCTCGCAGGAACCGTTCCTTCCAGAACGATGCTGCGGTCAATCAGCTTGTGCGGCTCAATGTGTGCGGGTATAGGTCCTGACATAAGCGCGCAATTCTAGGGACCACGCCCTCTGCTGTCAAAACTATTTGCAGAAATATGCGCAGGGTTTGCTTCCGTTTCAGCACGCCCCGCCCAAATCGACGCGAAGAAACCCGAGGATCGCGGCGAATGACTATCCTGCCTTAAGATAGCCGCTGCACTGCCCCTTCTACAGCGCAAAAAGGAACCCATTAATGCCTGGCCTGGTATTGGCGTCCAGCTCCCCATATCGACGCGAGCTTTTGCAGCGCCTTCAGCTGCCCTTCGAATGGGCAGCGCCCCATATAAATGAAGAAGCTTACACCGGCGAGTCTGCTGAAGAACTGACACTGCGCCTGGCACTGGACAAAGCGCGCGCCCTGGCAGAACGCTTCCCGAGCCATCTGATAATAGGCTCCGATCAGGTACTGTTGCTGGAAGGCCAGCCAGTCAGCAAGCCCGGCAGTCACGCTACCGCCGCCAGCCAATTGCGACGGTGCAGCGGCAGAACCGTCCGCTTCGTTACATCACTATGCGTGCTCGACTCCGCCACAGGTGATTACCAACAGGACTACGTGCCGTTTGAAGTCGCGTTCCGTACGCTGGACGATGCCAGCATTGAGCGCTATCTGGCTTACGATCAACCCTATGATTGTGCCGGAAGCTTCAAGGCGGAGGGACTGGGCATCAGCCTGTTCAGTGCGTTGCGCGGTGATGACCCCACCAGCCTGATCGGCCTTCCGCTGATCAGGCTATGCGAGATGCTCAGGCAGGAAGGCACCCGGATCCCCTGATCAGACAATCAGCGCAGGGTTGGAGCCGGTGCGGTAGTGGCCAGCTCCAGCTGCCTGGCCAGGGCCGTGCCGATGCTCGTGCCGAGCTGCCGGGTAAACCGCGCCAGGGGAGACTCGCGATAGGTAAAGTCCACGGTTTCTTCAGCGCCGATGACGTCCCGGGCAACACTGGACGTGCTGGCCAACCCATCAATCAACCCCAGCTCAAGCGCCTGCTCGCCAGACCACACCAAACCGCTGAACAGCTCAGGGTCATTTTTGAGCCGATCGCCCCGCCCCGCCTTGACCTGATCAATGAATTGCTGATGCGTATTGTTCAGCACTGATTGCCAGAACTCGCGCTCATCGGCCTTCTCAGGCTGAAACGGATCAAGAAAGGTTTTGTGCTCACCGGCCGCGTATGTCCGACGCTCAATGCCCAACTTGTCCAACGTGCCAACAAAGCCGAACCCTGCTGCTGTTACGCCAATCGAGCCGACCAGACTGGCCTTGTCGGCATATATCTCGTCCGCCGCTGCGGCGATGTAATAGGCGCCCGAGGCACCTATATCAGCAATAACCGCATACAGCTTGATATCCGGATACTCACCACGCAGTCGCTTGATTTCGTCATACACATAGCCGGACTGGACAGGACTACCGCCCGGGCTATTGATACGCAGTACCACGCCCTTGGTATTCTCGTCTTCAAAGGCGCGCCGCAGGCTAGTCACCAAATTGTCAGCGCTGGCCTCTTCGAGATCTGCGATAGTGCCGCGCAGTTCAACCACAGCGGTATGCGGCTCCGCTGTACCGGCACCGTCACCGCTTCCCCAGGGCGAAAGCATCAAAAATGCGCCAAGTAGATACAGGAAGGTCAGCGACTTGAAGAAGATGCCCCAGCGGCGCGACCGACGCTGCTCCTGAATCGAGGCCTGCAGCGTTTTATCCAGCAATTGCCATGCTTTACGATCTTCTTTCTCCACTGCAATCTCCTCCCTGGAGCGCATCGAACCCTCGGTCCATTCATCCCCTTGCATGCTCATACCTCGATTGTCTGGCGGGCGCCGTAACGCGGCATCACCCAGCCGTGGAACTCAATAAACTCGTCAATGCAATGCACCGGGTCGCAACACAACAGCTGCTCCCTGCTTTGCGCCCCGTAACTGACCGCAAGCCCCGCTATACCGGCATTACGCGCCATGTGCATATCGAACTCGCTGTCGCCGATCATCAACGCTTGCTCGGGCGCGATATCCAGTTGCGCCAAGATTTCCCGCAGCATCAACGGATGCGGCTTGCTGGCTGTTTCGTCCGCGCAGCGCGTGGCATCGAAGTAATCCGTCAGACCATGCTGTGCGAGAATCCGCTGAAGGCCGCGCCGGCTCTTGCCAGTTGCCACTGCAAGATTGAACCCCCGCTGCCGGCAGGCATCCAGCGTATCCATCACGCCCTCGAACATCGGAGACGGGGTGAGCTCCAGCCGGATATAGCAGTCACTGTACGCTTGCTTGAGCGCCGCGGCCCGTGACGGGTCATCGAGCTCCGGATACAGGGTAGCGATAGCCTCGGGTAACCCCAAACCAATAATGCCGCGCACGGCCTCGGCAGCCGGAACAACCAAGCCCACCTCATCGGCCGCCACCTGCATGGCCTCGACGATCCTCTCGACCGAATCCACCAGCGTGCCGTCCCAATCGAAGATCAGGGTATTGAGCTCATTCATAGTCGGCCAATCGCGCGAGAGTGTTATCCCACATCTGGCCAGGCTCAGCACTGATTTCCAGCACGGCACCATCTGGCAGCTCTGTACGCAACGAGGCCGCGTGCAGGAACAGACGCTTGCCGCCCAGCTCTTTTATCTTCTGGGAGAAATCGTCATCACCATACTTTGGATCCCCGGCTATCGGATGCCCTGCATGGCGGGCATGCACGCGGATCTGATGCGTACGGCCAGTGATAGGCTGCGCCTCGACCAGCGTGGCGAAATCACCGAAACGCTGCAGCACACGAAACTCGGTCAGCGATTCCTTGCCTTCGGCATCCACCTCTACCATCCGCTCACCGGAACGCAGATTGTTCTTCTGCAGCGGCGCATGCACCCGCTTGGTGGTGGCCGGCCAACGCCCGCGCACCAGTGCGATGTATCGCTTGGTTACACTGTCGCTACCATTATCGCCTCGCAGCGCCGCGTGCAGATGGCGCAACATGCTTCGCCGCTTGGCGATCATCAAACAGCCGGAGGTATCACGATCCAGCCGATGCACCAGCTCCAGCTGGCCACTGGCCTCAGGCCGCAACTGGCGAACAGCCTCGATCACACCAAAATTCAGCCCACTCCCACCATGCACCGCCAGTCCCGCCGGCTTGTTGACGACAATCAGCGCCTTGTCTTCATAAAGAATGCTGGCTTCCAAGGCTTGCAATATACCGCGCCCGACCAGTGCGGGCTCGTTGGGCTCCGGCAGGCGCACCGGCGGAATCCGTACGCTGTCGCCGGCCTTCAAGCGGTAGTCAGGCTTGATCCGCCCCTTGTTCACCCGCACTTCCCCTTTACGAAGGATCCGGTAAATCAGGGTTCTGGGAGCGCCCTTGAGGCGGGTAAGCAAAAAGTTGTCAATGCGCTGGCCGGCCAGGTCCTCAGGAATCAGCACGGTTTGGACGGCAGATGGCGCTTCAGATGCAGGAATTTTCATCCGCGCATGATACATTTTTTCATGCAATTGAAGCACTTAAAAAATGCTGATATAGTCCGGCGAGCTGCGGTTATTGCAGCCGGGGAAGATGGATGAACACTAGTCCTGCAGACGTTCCCCAGAAATACCGAGATAGAGGCTTAGCCAGGCCAAAATAGATGCCGGCGGCCCCTATGATCGACACCCTGCTCGCCACATGCGCGAACAGAATATAAACCCGCTCTCGGGAAAACGATGAGCGGCACCCGATTCAGATGGGTAAGTGTTTAGGTGGAGATGCACAGCTTCAGGATCATGTGACGAGCGCTGACACTTGCCATTTCATTGTGTCCCCGTTCCCAGTCCGGCTGATTCCTCCCTAAAGTATCGTTTCGCTGTACTCGCCACAGACTCAACTGTCGCCGCCAACGGGCGCGATATGAACTCTGAACAAGGGCAAGGTTTGGCCCAAGCAGAAACACACCTGACACCTAACGGACGAGTCGCAGGTGCCGTACTCGTGTTTTCCAGAGAAGCACTGGAACACAACGGTACTTCATGAAAAGAATGCTGATCAACGCAACTCAACCCGAAGAGTTGCGAGTAGCCCTGGTAGATGGCCAGCGCCTGTATGACCTGGATATTGAATCCGGCGCACGCGAACAGAAGAAAGCCAACATCTATAAAGGCCGGATCACTCGAGTAGAACCCAGCCTGGAAGCCGCTTTTGTCGATTTCGGCTCGGAGCGTCATGGCTTTCTCCCCCTCAAGGAAATTTCCCGCGAATATTTCACCAAGCAGCCTGAAGGCCGCGTCAACATCAAGGAAGTACTGAAAGAAGGCCAGGAAATCATCGTCCAGGTCGACAAGGAAGAACGCGGCAACAAAGGCGCAGCACTCACCAGTTTTATCAGTCTGGCCGGCCGCTACCTGGTCCTTATGCCAAACAATCCACGTGCCGGCGGTATCTCGCGCCGCATTGAAGGCGAAGAGCGCAACGAGCTGCGCGAAGCCATCAACAGCCTGAACGTCCCGCCGGACATGGGCATGATCGTCCGCACTGCCGGCCTGGGCCGCAGCGCAGAAGAACTGCAATGGGATCTCGATTACCTGCTTCAGTTGTGGGAAGCCGTCAAATCCGCCTCCTCTGAGCGCAGCGCTCCGTTCCTGATCTATCAGGAGAGCAATGTCATCATCCGTGCAATCCGTGACTACCTGCGCCAGGACATCGGCGAAGTCCTCATTGATAGTGAAACGGTCAAGGAAGAAGCGCTCAACTTCATCAGCCAGGTGATGCCGCAATACGCCACCAAGGTCAAACTGTATGAAGACAGCGTGCCGCTGTTCAACCGGTTCCAGATCGAAAGCCAGATCGAAACAGCCTTCGAACGCGAAGTAAAACTCCCCTCGGGCGGCTCGATCGTTATCGACCACACCGAGGCCCTGGTCTCTATCGACATCAACTCTGCACGGGCGACCAAGGGTACTGATATCGAAGACACCGCGCTTCAGACCAACCTGGAAGCGGCAGAAGAAATCGCCCGCCAGCTGCGCCTGCGCGACATTGGCGGCCTGATCGTAATCGACTTCATCGACATGAGTCCGGCGAAAAACCAGCGCGCGGTTGAAGAGCGCGTGCGCGAAAGCCTGGAGGCCGACCGCGCCCGGGTACAGGTCGGCCGCATCTCGCGCTTCGGTCTGCTGGAAATGTCTCGCCAGCGGTTGCGCCCGTCGCTTGGCGAAACCAGCGGCATTGTCTGCCCGCGCTGTAACGGCCGCGGCACCATTCGTGACGTCGAATCACTATCCTTGTCTGTGCTCCGCCTGATCGAAGAAGAAGCACTCAAGGACCGCACAGCCGAAGTACGGGCACACGTACCCATCGCTGTCGCCACCTTCCTGCTCAACGAAAAACGCGAAGCGCTGGCCTTGACCGAGGCGCGGAACAAAGTCCGCGTGCTTATCCTGCCCAGCGAGCACATGGAAACGCCTCATTTCGAAGTTCAGCGTCTGCGTGACGATCACGAATCGGTACTGAACGGCGAAACCAGCTACACCATGAGTGCGGATATTGTCGCCGAGGAGCCCGTGCCGGTCAGCCAGACGCGCGCCATCGTCCGTCAGGAAGCCGCTGTAAAAAGCATCTCCCCTTCACGCCCTGCACCTACTCCGGCTGCACCGATCGCAGCCACCCAGGCGATCCACGAGACTCAGCCAGGCCTTTTCAAGGGTCTGATCAAATCACTGGTCAGTCTGTTTGCCAGCGATGAGCAGACGGCCGAAGAAAGCAAGCCTGCCGCTGCTACAACCGCACCAGAGCGCAAGCCGCGCGAAAGCAATCGCAGCAGCGATGGACGCAGCAATACACGCAACCGGCGCCAGCGAAGTGATCGCAGCGACAAGGCTCAAACGCCACGTCCGCCTCGCCCTGAGCGCGCGCCCAAGCCGGAGCGTGCCGAGCGCAATGTCGAAGAACAAACCGCCGCAACACCGACGACTGCACCGACTGATAGCAAGCCAGTTGAGACCGCTCCACGCCGCCGTCGCCGTAGCCAGGAAACAACCAGCGAACCACGGGTTCAGCAGGATACGGAAAGCAATCGTAGCGCAGCACCTGCAGAGCGTCGCCCTCAGCGCAACGAAGAAACCGCGGCAGCCATTGCAGAGCCAGTAGCAGCTGAGATACAGGCTGATGAAGCTGGCAACGAGGGGGAGCGTCCGAAGCGCCGTTCACGTAACAGCCAGCGTCGCCGCAACAACCGTCGCAGCCGTCCCGTGCAGGACGAGACTACCGCAGAAAGCACAGCGCAAACCGATGCGCAATCCTCTGGCTCCACCCTGGACGCTTCCGATCCGAACAGTGATGTCGTGCCAGCTGCGGCAGCCGTCGCTGCGACAGCCGCAATCGCGTCGTCGATCGGTGAGGAGCCAAAAGCGGTGTCTGCGTCGCAAGCCCAGGCGCAACCAGCTGAATCAGCCAACCCACTCGATCAAGTCAAAATGCCTGTCGAAAGCGGCCTCAATCAGACTGCAGTCAACGCCGAGCAATCGATTGAAAACGCAGTGGAAGCCTTCAGCCAGTCCAGCCGCCAGGACTCGGACGACCAGACTGAGAGCACGACCACTGTTCAGCCTGACTCAGCCCCGACGCCTGTAGCACCCGCAGCCGACGCTGCACAGGCCGAGGCAAAACGCCCCGCTGACCAGGTTACCGAAGTAACAGCAGAATCTCCGACGTCCGAAACCAAGCCTGTCGTAGAGAAAGCTGAAAAAGCCGAGCAAGCGAGCGGCCCAGAGGCGCATGCGACTGAATCGCCCGTCAAGGAGCCTGCAGCGGAACCCGTTGCAGCACCGCAGGCAGCGAAGCCAGAGCAGGTAGCCGAGTCAGAGAAGGCAGCATCCGAGCCGGTTTCCAAGCGCGCTCCGGCGCTGACTGAAAGCGGACGTGCCTACAACGACCCACGGGAAATCCGCCGCCGCCAGCAAGAAGCCAAGCGTCTTGCCGAAGAGCAGGCTCGCGAAGCAGAAAAGCCTGCAGCAGTGGAAAAGACTGAAACGCCTCTCGAAACCGTTGAAGCACCTGCATCCGCCAACGCCACCGGCGACGACCAGCATCCCGACACACATGTATTGGGCCAGCAGTTTGTCACGCCAGAAGAAGCGGCAACCGAAACTGTAAAGCCAGTACACGATGCTACCGGCGACCGGACGCATCCTGCGACTAATGCGGTGGAACAGCAGAAGGAGCAGCTGAACAGGACCGATCTGGAAGCACCTGACGCGCTGCCAGAGCCAAGCGATGTAAAGGATCATCCTGACACGCACGTCCAGGGACAGCAGCGTGAGGAAGCAGACGAGGAACGTGCTTCAACCAGAACGCGGCCTACACACGATGGCACTGGGAAGGAAGGCCATCCGGACACCCATGTGCTTGAACAGCAGCAGGAAGAACCCAACAAGCAGTAACGGGTAACAAAAAAGGGGATGCTTCGGCATCCCCTTTTTGTTTCTGTAGCAAGCCAACTTATTCTGCTTACAGAACCCTCTTCTGGCCCGGTTTGGTCTTGTCATAATCCCAGAACGATTGGCTCCATCTCCAGCGATACGCCGAAACGTTGCCGGATGTCCGTTTGGATACGTGTGGCGAGCCCCATGATGTCCTCCCCCCTCGCCCTGCCGTAATTCACCAATACCAACGCTTGCTCACGGTGAACCCCAGCGTCGCCGTCGCGGGAGCCTTTCCAGCCCGCCTGTTCAATCAACCATCCCGCGGCCAGCTTGTAGCGCCCATCCGGCTGCATATAGCTTGGCAAGCCGGGCCAGCATTGCTGTAACGCTTCCGCCTGTTCAGCGGTTACCAGTGGATTCTTGAAGAAGCTACCCGCGTTGGCCAGTTGTGAAGGATCGGGCAATTTAGACTGACGTATCTGGCACACCAGTTCGCTGACAACCCGCGCATCGGCTCGCTGCAAACCGGTTGCCTGCCAGGCATTAGCCAGCGGGCCATATCCAAGCTTCGGATCAGGTACTGACGACAGGCGCAGCCGGAGTCGCAAGATGATGTAACGGCCCGGCTCTTGTTTGAACAGGCTGTCGCGGTAGGCGAACCGGCAATGTTCACGGTGAAGCCGGCGGATGTCACCAGTACACCTGTCGTACACCTCGACGCTTTCGAAAACATCTTCCAGCTCTACGCCGTAGGCGCCAATGTTTTGTACCGGCGCGGCGCCAGCAGTGCCTGGTATGAGAGACAGGTTTTCCAGGCCACACAAGCCTAGATCCAGGGACCAATTGACCAGCGCATGCCAGTTCTCCCCTGCTTCTGCTTCGATAATAACCTCGCGGCCGCTGCGCGAGACCACACGGCGACCGCGGCTGCGGATGGCTAACACCAGACCCCGAACGGGTCCGGCCAGAACCAGGTTGCTGCCACCACCCAGAAGGGTTACAGGCCAGGCGTGCTTGTCCGCTAGGGATAACGCCTGCAGCAATTGCCTGTCGTTCTCGACGAATACCAACCGCTCGGCGTGCTCGCTGATACCGAAGGTATTGTGGGTACGCAAGTCAGCGTTGTTGATTATGTCGAGCACGGTTGACAGGCCGTAGTCACTGATGCGCCTTCACCAAGGCTCGCCAGGAGACCCTGCGAAGCTCTCTCAAGCATATCGAGCACATCCTCGAAGCCCTGTTCACCACCATAGTAAGGATCCGGAATCTCCTCGGCGTCATGCGGAGCGTAACTCATGAACAGACGGATTTTTGCGGCACAGTGTGCTGGTGCGCGTCGCAGCAATTCCAGCAGGTTGCTATGGTCCGCAGCGAGGATCAGAT
The DNA here is from genome assembly GCF_012844345.1 of Pseudomonas sp. gcc21. NCBI lineage: Bacteria > Pseudomonadati > Pseudomonadota > Gammaproteobacteria > Pseudomonadales > Pseudomonadaceae > Pseudomonas > Pseudomonas sp. gcc21. Next base: position 1,266,587 of record NZ_CP051625.1, read on the forward strand.
CAAATTCCGCAAAATCACTGTCAGCGACCCTTCTGGCGCTTAATCTACTGATGTCCACGCCGCGACGGGAGGCTGCCGCGATGGCGCGGCGATCCGGCGGTTTGCCAACGTGATAATCAGCCGTGCCAGCGGAATCCACCTCGACGAGGCTGGCCAGCTCACTATGGGCCAGCAACTTTTGAAATACACCCTGCGCTGAGGGTGAGCGACAGATATTGCCCAGACAAACGAACAACACACGCATTACAGGGCACCTAGTACAGCGCGGACGCGATCCAGGTCGGCTGCCGTGTCAACGCCGGCGGGTGGGATTTCACAAGCTTCGGCAACATGTATACGGCAGCCAAACCAGAGGGCACGAAGCTGCTCCAGTGCTTCAGCTGTTTCGAGCGGGCTTGCTGGCCAGCGGACATAGTCGTGCAGAAAGCCGACCTTGTAAGCGTAAAGGCCAATATGTCGTTGAAACGGGACGCCTTGTGGAAGCACTCGGGGTTGTTCCGCAAACTGATCACGGCACCAGGGCATGGGGGCCCTGCTGAAATACAGTGCAAACCCCCGGTTATCGGTCACTACCTTGACCGCATTCGGGTTGAACAAGGTGTCGATATCCGTGAGCGGTTCGGACAGCGTCGCAATACTCGCCTCCGGATACTGCAGAAGATTGCCCGCCACCTGATCGATCAGCGCAGGCGGTACCAGCGGCTCATCGCCCTGGACATTTACCACACAGGCGTTGTCATCCAGGCCAAGCTGCGTGACCACTTCCTGTAACCGGTCCGTACCGGAGGGATGGTCGGCACGGGTCATGATCACGTCAGCACCGAAACCGCGACAGGCGTCAGCTATACGTTGATCATCGGTTGCTACTGTCACGCTCTCGGCCTGACTTTTACGCGCCTGAGTCCAGACATGCTCGATCATTGGTTTGCCAGCGATGTCCTGCAGCGGCTTGCCCGGCAGACGCGTGGACGCATAGCGCGCCGGGATGATGACGTGGTACATGTCAGCGATCCAGCCGTTCATCTGCGTCGAGCGAGCGCGCCTCGCCCTCCAGCATCACTGGAATGCCATCGCGAACCGGAAACGCCAAACCATCCGCTCGGCACCAAAGCTCGGTCTTGTCCTTGTTCTGGACCAGCGGCCCCTTGCAGAGGGGACAGGCAAGAATATCTAGCAGTTTGGGATCCATGGATACGACTCCTGGGAAAGATTAATGAACGGCGCCAAGCCTTGCGTCCAGCGCCGCAGCAAAGGCGTCGCTCAGTTCGGCGTCTACGGCCAGATACCACCAGTTGGCCTGTGCAAAGCCGATGCATTTGACAGCGTCTTTTTCGGTCATGATTACCGGCAGGGCTGGGTCCAACCCTGCAAAGCTGTCGGCATTGTAATCGGCATGGTCGCCAAAGGCATACTCTCTGGGGCTGAAAGAGAGGCCTTTCAGGGTGTCGAAGAAACGGCCCGGGTTACCGATACCCGCTACAGCATTAACCGTCCTGCTGTGCGGCCAGCTTGCAATATCACACCGCTCTCCCGTACATATATTAACCAGCGCAGAGGGTCGCAATTGCATCGCAAAGCCGTCAGGACGGTCGCTGTTGGCGCCATTGCGGATTACGAAATCGACGGAATCCAGCCTTTCCGGCGGCTCGCGCAGGGGGCCTTCCGGTAAACACTGCGCATTACCCAGACCGCGCGCAGCATCGACCAGTGCCAACTCTAGCGTGCGGCCCATCCGATAGTGCTGTAACCCATCGTCACTGATGATCAGGTCTACCTTGCACTGGGCCAGCAACTGCCTGGCCGCGCGTGACCGATCAGGATCAATGACAACCGGGACATTGCAGCGTCGGGCAACCAGCAGCGGCTCATCTCCGACCTGCCCGGACGTATCGAGCGCAGCGTCGATCAGCCAGGGAAAAGACGGCGGGGCCGCGCCATAGCCACGACTGATGACGCCGGGCCTGAATCCCCGGCGCTGCAAATGCTCAATCAGCCAGATAACCATAGGGGTCTTGCCCGTACCGCCCAGGGTGATATTACCCACCACGATCAAAGGCACAGGCGGCTGCCAACTGGCGGCGGAATCAGAGAGATAGGAGCGGCGGCGGCGAGTTGCCACCGCGCGATACAGCAAGGAAAGAGGACGCAGCAGCTTCAGCCAGGCGTGCCCGTCATACCAGGCACGTAGCATGAATCGTTCAAGCGACGGCTGTTTCACTGGCCGTCGCCCGCCTCCAGCTCGCTGGTAGTCAGTCGCAGACGGCTGAAGCCCAGCTGCCCTGCCGCATCCATGACGGTGATCACCGACTGGTGCGATGCCTTGCCGTCCGCAGTGATCACAACGGGCAGATTGGTATCACCAGCCGACTCGCGTTGCAACGCATTCTTGATGGTATCCAGTCCCGGAGCAAGCAGCGTTTTATCGTTTATCGCCACCTCCCCCGTTGCGGAGATGGTCAGCTCGATCTGCTGCGCGCGGCTTTCGACGGGATTACCCGAGGCGGCCTCGGGCAAATCCAGCTCCAGCTGCGTTTCCCGGGTAAAGGTTGTCGAAACCATGAAGAAAATCAGCAGCAGAAACACCACATCAATCAGCGGAGTCAGGTTGACGCTGATCTCCTCGGGTCGCGTACGCCGAAAGTTCACGGTCAGGCTCCCTTGCGAACGCTGCCGGGACGCAGCGGAGCGCCCTCCTGAGCGACTGCAGAGGCGTCGACATCACGATTACCCTGGATGACCTCGACCAGCTTGGTGGCTTCCTGCTCCATAGCGATCACCAGCTCATCGATGCGACGCATCAGGAAGCGATGAAAGAACAACGCCGGAATCGCTACGGTCAGACCCGCTGCGGTGGTCATCAACGCTTTGGAGATGCCTCCTGCGAGCACGCCGGTATTACCGGTACCCTGGGCCATGATCGCGCTGAAAACATCGATCATACCGACCACCGTACCGAGCAGACCAAGCAGCGGCGTAATGGCAGCGATGGTGCCCAACGTGCTGAGGTAACGCTCCATCTCGTGAATGACCTTACCGGCCGCTTCCTGGATGCTTTCCTTCATGATTTCACGGCCATGACGTGAGTTCGCCAAGCCGGCGGCGAGGACCTCGCCCAGCGGTGAGTCGGCGCGCAGTGTTTTCAGTTTCACCGAATCCATCTGGCCTTCCTTGACCCAGCGCCAGACCTGCCCAAGCAGGCTCGGCGGTGCGACTTTGCTGCTACGCAGCGTCCATAGTCTCTCTATTACAATAGCAACGGCGATTACCGACGACACCAGGATTGGCAGCATTAGCCAACCACCCGCACTGATCAATTCCCACACAAGCGATCCCTCCCCCAAATGGTTGAATACTCTAGCACAGACCGCGCGAACCGCGGCCCCGGCGGATATCAGGTGCCTGGCTATTCATGCCAGAAGCGCCTTGAATGCTCGCGCCAGCTCCATAGCTGCATGCTCTGCCCTGTTCCATTCAGGACGAACCGCACAGCTCCGGACGTCGCAGTATAAACAGGTTCGGCGCCGAGTTCGCGGTAGCGTTGCACAACGTTTTTGTGGGGGTGACCGAAGCGGTTCCCATAGCCCGCGCTGAACACCACCCAGCGTGGCGCAACAGCACGAATAAAAGCATAGGAGGACGAACTTCGGCTGCCGTGATGGGGCGCGAGCAGCAAGTCTGCCTGCACATCCTCGGCTAACAGCTCGTATTCTCCGGACATGCCCAGGTCGCCGGTGAGTAACAGGCTGGAGTCACCGGTGGTGACTTTCAGTACACAGGAGCGATCATTGGAATTAGCCGGCGCGCCTGCAGCGTACATAATCTTGAAATGCACACCGTCCCAATCCCAGCTATCACCGGCACGACACTGCTCGGCATTCAAGGCAACCGCCTGTCGCTCATGCTCGCCCGATAGCACCCGGTCCACCTGCATCAGACGCTGGATCGCCAGGGCGCCCCCTGCATGATCGTTATCTGCATGACTCAGCAGCATGACATCAAGCTTCCTGAGACCGAACGAAACCAGGGCTGGGTGAACCACAGCTTCTCCAAGATCAAAACCACTGCTGAGTCGTGCCCCTGTATCGTAAAGCAGCGTGTGGTTGCTGGTCTGGATAAGCGCCGACGAACCCTGGCCAACGTCCAGGACGGTTACCCAGAACGCGCCCTGCTGCGGAACTGGCCGACCAGGGAGCAGCAGAACGGCCAGACTGACCAGCGCAGGAACGAGTAACAATCTGCTCAGCGGGCTGAGCAAGGCAAGCGTTCCTGTAGCCCCCACCGACCAACCCAGCCAACCCGGAAATGCCATCCGCAGCGGCGCCTGAAAATCAGCAAACCAGGCCAAACCATCAAACAATGCATCGAGTGCGTGCGCGGCAGCCAATAACAGCCAGGACCAGCCAAACGCCACGTCAAACACGGCGCCAAGCAGCGCAGCCGGCACCACCACCAGACTTACCCAGGGAATGGCAACTGCGTTCACCAGCGGTGCTGACAGACTGACGGGCATCGCCCAGAGCAGAAGCCAGGGCCACAGCCCAACGAAGATTACCCATTGCGCCTTGCCCCAACGCAGCCAGATACCGCGTACGGCAAGCCTTCCGCTCATGCCGAAGATCAGCAGACCCACGGCCATGAAGGACAGCCAGAACCCGGCCTTGAGCGGTGCGGCAGGCGATACCATGACCACGGCACACAGCGCGGCCAACCAGGTTACCCATGGGCCGGGCTGGCGGTAGATCAAACGCGCAATCAGTACCAACAGGATCATCAACAACGCCCGCTGCGTGGGCACCGCAAACCCTGCCAGCGCCGCATAACCGGATGCGAGGAGAACAGCCAATGGCGCAGCGAACCAGAATCGCGGCCATCGGCCAGGAAACAGACGCAACCTGGCGCACACTGCCATGATCAAGAAAGCCAGCGATGCCAGCATGCCCACATGCAAACCGGAGATCACCATCAAATGACTGGTCCCCGTCGCCTGCATGATTGTCCATTCGTCAGCACTCAGTACACTGCGATCACCTACTATCAGCGCCAGCAAACGCTGTCCGCCGGGCTGGGGGACCAGGGTTGCGTCCAGCCGCTGTCTGATATAACTGCGCAGCCCACTCAGCCGGACCACCGGCTCCTCAAGCAGTTGACCGTGACGAATGCTTGCCAGAGCGCCGATCTCCTGAGCATAGAGCCAGGCTTCGTAATCAAACCCACCGGGATTGGACATACCGCGCGGACGCCGCAGGTTTGCTTCAAACCGCCAGCGCTGGTTGCTTGCCACTGGTTCTCCTGCATACCAGTGCGCGCGAATCAGGGGCAGCGCCTCGCCCGTATCAGCCATACGCGCTTCAGCCAATTCGAATCGCCAGCCAGTGAGGGTCGGCTCGGGCAGCCCACTGATGCGACCTTCAATCAATACTTTCTGACCATCGAGCGCAGGCACAAGGCGCTTATCAAGCATCTGATGATGGCAGTAGCTGGCCCAGATCAGTCCTGCTAAAAAAGCCGCGAATACCCGACCGGAGCGCCCGAACAGTGCGGCTCCCAGCATAACCGGCAGTACAACTGCGAGCGACCAGGCAGGAGGCAGGCTTGGCATAAGCAAGGGTGTGATGAGCCCGACAAACAGGGCAAAAAGCGCGGCTGACAACGCCATGGCGGAAACATCCTGTTCACCTGAAGTGCCGCCAGCCGGTAGTGTGACCGTGACATTCCATGCATAATTGATTCACTTCCAGCTGCTGGCCAGTCTGCAATGCCCCGCCGCCTTCTCAAACGCTACATGCCAAATCCGGAGCGCATCAAGCGAAGTAAATCGCTTCGTTTTATGGGGACTCTTCTGCATGATGCAAACCTGTGGCATCTCAACCGCCACAGTGTTGCGCGGGCGATGTCGATCGGTTTATTTGTGGCAATGCTGCCGATTCCCATGCAGATGCTGCTGTCGGCATCCATTGCATTGCCCGCACGAGCCAACCTCCCGGTATCGATTGGCCTGGTCTGGCTGACCAATCCGGTTACCATGCCGCCGATATTCTTCGTGCAGTACAAAGTGGGTACGTTGTTGCTGGGTACGCCTGAACGCACCATGCCCATGGAACTATCATTGGCCTGGCTTAGCTCAGAATTTCATCACATCTGGCAGCCCTTACTGCTCGGATCGCTGCTCTTTGGCATCATTCTGGCGCTGGTTGGTTATGGTGCCACCATGTTGTATTGGCGAGTGTGGGTCTCACGCAACTGGCAGCAGCGCAAACTGAGACGTCGTAGCCAAAGCTGATTGTCCGCGTCCCCCGGCGGCGCTAGCGTTCAGGCACGGGCAACGTTAGCGATTCCTTTACCTCTTCCATCACGATGTAACTTTTGGAGTCTCGAACGTTAGGGAGTTTCAATAGAATATCGCCCAGCAATTTGCGATAGGACGCCATCTCGTTGATGCGTGCCTTGATCAGGTAATCAAAATCGCCTGATACCAGATGACATTCGAGGACATGCGGCAAGGTGAGCACCGACCGGCGAAACTCTTCGAAAATATCCGCCGATTTGTAGGACAGGTTGATCTCGACGAACACCAGCAACCCGGCCTCCAGATGCGCCGGGTTCAACCTCGCCGAGTAACCCATGATTACCCCTTCACGTTCCAGCCGGCGCACTCGCTCGGTACAGGGTGTGGTTGAAAGGCCAATTCGCTCACCGAGCTCGGTAAACGCCAGTCGTCCCTCTGCCTGCAGCTCCCGAAGAATCTGCCGGTCTATTCGATCCAGCTCTCGTTGAGTCTTGTATTGGGCTCTCATGGTTATATGCACTAGACCTTTGGCTAATTGAACGTGAATTTACCCTGAATATAGCCGTTTAATCAGTGAATTTCACCATCTCAGCTTTCCTATAATCCGGTGAAAGCCACCTGCCCTGACCGGGCATGCACACTGGAGAAATACATGCGCGTTCTCATTCTCGGTAGCGGCGTTGTGGGAACTACCAGCGCCTACTACCTGGCCCGGGAAGGGTTTGAGGTTACGGTAGTTGATCGGCAGCCTGCGGTAGCGATGGAAACCAGCCACGCCAATGCGGGGCAGATTTCACCGGGTTACGCCTCGCCCTGGGCGGCGCCGGGCGTTCCGCTGAAGGCAATAAAATGGATGTTGCAGCAACATGCGCCGCTTTCCATAAAACCAACGGGCGATATCAACCAGTATCTGTTCATGGCGCGGATGCTGCGCAACTGCACCGCCGGGCGATATGCGGTGAACAAAGAACGCATGGTGCGCTTGTCCGAGTTCAGCCGCGACTGTCTGGACGAACTGCGCGCAGAAACAGGCATTGAATATGAAGGCCGGCAGCGCGGCACCACTCAACTCTTCCGCACCCAGGCCCAACTTGAAGGAGCGGCCAAGGATATCGCGGTACTCGAGCGGCTCGGCGTGCCATACGAACTACTCGATCGTGATGGTGTGTGCCGGGCCGAGCCGGCGCTGGCCAGAGTAAAGCACAAGCTGACCGGCGGCTTGCGTTTACCCAACGACCAGACAGGGGACTGCCAGATGTTCACCACTCGCTTAGCAGAACTGGCGGTGCGGGCGGGCGTTGAGTTCCGCTTCAATCAGAACATCGAGCGACTGGAATACAGCGGAGATCGCCTGAGTGGCGTAGTGATCGATGGTCAACTGGAGACCGCCGACTATTACGTGGTTGCGCTCGGCAGTTTCAGTCCGCAGATGCTCGCCCCGCTGGGCATCACGGCTCCGATATACCCCCTTAAGGGTTATTCGATCACCGTGCCGATTACCAACTCGGAAATGGCGCCGGTATCAACCATGCTGGACGAGACCTACAAGGTAGCTATCACGCGGCTGAACGACCGGATCCGAGTAGGCGGCATGGCCGAACTCCGTGGCTATGACCTGAATATTGATGCGCGCCGTGGGGAAACCTTGAAAATGATCGTCAAGGACCTGTTCCCTGAAGGCGGCAACCTGGCAGATACCGAGCTCTGGACCGGTCTGCGTCCAGCAACTCCGGACGGCACGCCGATCATTGGTGCAACCCGTTACCGCAATCTGTTCCTGAACACCGGTCACGGCACCCTTGGCTGGACCATGTCTTGCGGCTCCGCTCGCTTGTTGGCAGACCAATTGATGAACAAAACTTCCCGGATCAGCACCGAGGGTCTGGACATCTTCCGCTACACAAACAACAAAGAGGTCAGAAAATATGCACATCCAGCGACAGCACACTGACAAGCGCATGAGTCAGATTGTCATTCATCAGGGCATCGTTTACTTGTCCGGGCAGGTCGCTGACAATGTCAGCACAGATGTCGAGCAACAGACTCGCGATACCTTGAAGGAAGTCGAGAAGCTGCTTGTCGAAGCAGGCACCGATACGCAACACATCCTCTCGGTGACTATATATCTCAAGGATATCGCGCGGGATTTTGCAGGCATGAATACCGCCTGGGATCAGTGGCTGCCTGCAGGAACCGCGCCCGCCAGAGCAACCGTCGAAGCAAAACTCTGCGATCCGGACATTCTTGTCGAGATGTCTGTCATCGCGGCTCTGCCCGCATGAGTGATCGGCACCTTGGCCAGCCGTTAAGCACTGGTCACTCAGCCACCTGAACTACCCGACCTGCATCGCTGTTGAAGGTTACGGCCTCAACATGCACGGACGCAGTGACCGGTTCTGGAGCAATCAATCGAACCTGAGTTCACCCGGCATATCAATCACGGGCGCGGGCATCAATCGCGTCCGGGTTCATAATTCAAATAAGAGAGACATGAGATGAACAGACAATCCCTTCAGATAGCCATGGCTTACATGTCCGTCGTGATCGGCGGAGGCTTTGCCTCGGGGCAGGAAGTGTTGCAATTCTTCACCGGCTTTGGCCTGATCGGTATTCTCGGCACCCTGCTCAGTGGCCTACTGTTTGCCTTCCTGGGTATGCAAATCGCCCGTATCAGTTCGAAAATGAAGGCGGACTCCCACAAGGCCGTGCTTTATATCCTGTTTGGGCAGAAAGCCGGATTTCTGGTGGATCTCGTACTGTCATTCTTCCTGTTTGGTGTCGGCGTCGTGATGCTGGCCGGTACCGGTTCGATTTTCAGTCAACAGTACGATTGGCCTCCGCTTGCTGGTGGCCTCGTGATGACGACGCTGGTGATTATCACGCTCTGCCTCAATGTCAAAAGCATCATTCGGCTGATCAGCGCGGTATTGCCGTTTTTACTCGGCCTGGTGCTGATTATCACCACCTACTCGATCTTCAGCTACGACGCCCCCCTGGAAACCCTCGACCAGGTAGCCAAGCAAGGGGACACAGTCAGCTCCAACTGGATCCTTGGTGCATTACTCTATGCCTCATTCAATATTGCTGTCGGTTTTCCGATGCTGGCTGTCATTGGCGGCATGGTCAAATCACAGCGAGCAGCCAGCCTCGGGGGCATCCTTGGCGGGCTGGGTCTGGGGCTCCTGATTCTGCTGTTGAACGTCGGTTTGTTTGCCAATATCAATCAACTGCAGGGTGTCGAGATGCCAACGCTCGCGCTGGCCTCGAACATCTCACCGATCCTCTCGGTAATCATGTCGGTAGCGCTGATCTGCATGATCTACAGCACGGCTGTGGGGATGTTCTTTGCTTTCAGCGCGCGTTTCGCAGCGCCGGACTCGCTGCAGTTCAAATCTGTCAGTACAGTTTCCGTATTGATCGGTCTGGGTCTGAGCATGGCGGGCTTCAGCAAGCTGGTTGGCACCGTTTACCCGTTACTCGGCTATGTTGGCTTCGCCCTGATTCTTGCCATTGCCTTCAGTTGGATCCGCAACCGTCATCAACGTGTTGAGGATGCACCGGAGCTCGCCGTGACTTCCGCTGAATCCAGATAGTATCAACCGAGCGCAACGAAAAACGGCCGCTGATTCAGCGGCCGTTTTTTATGCTGCGTATGCACCCGGAGTTTGGATCAATTCACTCGTGGCTGCAGGTGTCCCTCGTGCAAGGTCAACACGCGATCCATTTGTCCTGCCAGCGCCAGATCATGAGTAACCACCATGAACGCGGTATTGAGCCGCTGACTCAGCTCCAGCATCAGCTCCTGAACACCTCGGGCAGTGTGATGGTCGAGATTGCCGGTCGGCTCATCCAGCAGCACGCACGCCGGCTGATTAATCAGCGCCCTGGCAATCGCAACCCGCTGGCGTTCGCCGCCAGACAGCTCGGCCGGCTTGTGCCCGGCCCGTTTCGCCAGCCCCACGCCAGCCAACATTTCATTTGCCCGCTCGCGTGCCTGCGCAACCGGCATTTTGCCGATCAGTAACGGCATGCAGACATTTTCCAGCGCAGTGAACTCGGCAAGCAGATGGTGAAACTGGTAAACGAAACCCAGACCGGTATTACGCAACCGCCCGCGCTCGGATTCCTTCAGTGCCGACATCTGACGGCCAGCCAACCAGACTTCACCTTCGCTGGGCGTGTCCAGTCCGCCGAGCATGTTCAACAAGGTGGTCTTGCCTGAACCCGAGCTGCCGACGATCGCTACCCGCTCGCCGGGCAGCAGCTTCAGATTGACTCTGTCCAGGACCTTCAGGCGCTGGGGCCCGACGGCGTACTCTTTGCTCAGCTCGCGGCATTCCAGGACTGCTTCAGTCATAACGCAAAGCCTCCGCCGGCTCGGTACGGGACGCCCGCCATGCCGGATACAGTGTTGCTAGAAAACTCATCCCCAACGCGGCGGAACAGATGAGAACGACATCGCTCCAGATCAATTGGGATGGCAGATAGCTGATGAAGTAGACATCCGAGCTCAGGAACTGCATTCCCAGCAGCTTCTCCAGCCCCGCAACCAGCGCCGAGACATTCAGAGCAGCCAGAACGCCGAGAACCCCACCGACCAGGGTCCCCACCACGCCGATTACCGAGCCCTGCACCATGAATATGCCCATGATGGTACCCGGCGATGCGCCCAGCGTGCGTAGAATCGCTATGTCGGCTTTCTTGTCGGTAACCACCATCACCAACGTGGAGATGATATTGAACGCTGCGACCGCGACGATCAGCAGGAGCAGCAAGCCAATCATGGTTTTCTCCATGCGGATGGCAGCAAAAAGGTTGCCATGGCTACGCGTCCAGTCCTGCGCGTAATAATCACCCGACAAGCCCGACACCAGTTCCCAGGATACTGTCGGCGCCTGAAACAGGTCGTGCAGCTTGACCCGTACACCCTGCATCTGACCTGAAGGCCAGCGACTCAGCCGAGCTGCGTCACCGGCGTGGATGATAGCAAGGGAGCCATCCAGCTCGGCGCCCACCTTGAATATACCCTTGACCTCGAAACGCTTGAGCCGAGGAAATACCCCCGCTGGCGTGACCGAGGCCTCCGGAAGCACGAAGGTCAGCTTGTCACCAGGTCGCACCCCGAAACGGTTGGCAGTCAGCTCGCCAATGATGATGCCGAATTCGCCATCAACCAGCTCCTCAAGCGCCCCCGCTTCCATATGTTCGCCGATAATCGAAACCCGTTGTTCAGCTTCGGGAATGATCCCGCTGACCAAGACAGGGGCCACGCTGCCGTCATGAGTCAGCATGCCCTGGAGCTGGATAAAAGGCGCGGCGGCTTCGACCTGAGGATGTTCTTCCAGTGTGGACGCAAGCGAGCGCCAATCTTCGATCGGCTGATAACCGTTGATGGTAGCGTGTGGCACCATGCCGAGAATGCGGGTACGCAGCTCCCGATCAAAACCGTTCATTACCGACAGCACAAGGATCATCACCAGCACGCCCAGCGTCAGGCCAAGCATGGAAATCAGCGATATGAAGGAGATGAAATGGTTACGACGTTTCGCCCGCGTGTAACGCAGGCCAATAAAGAAAGGCAAAGGTCTGAACATGAAATATCAGGTCCCTGACGGGGGAATAGACCCGTGAGTGGCTATTGGGAGAGACATGTTACACTGAATTCAGCTGGGATAAACGGACCATGACATGCAAACGATTGACGACAGCATTCAAGATAAAAGGGATTTTTACCGCATTGAAGATAAGCTTGCCCTGGACTACCGGGTCATTAAAGGACCGGATCTGTCCGATGCGCAACTCGAGTCGCCGCAATTCCAGATGCTCAGCGAGCTTCAGGTGCTGGAGCAGGAATCCCAGCATCTGCTGCGCCAGATAGGTGAACGTGACCGTTCACTGGCGGCCTACCTGAAGATTGTAAACAAGCGCATCGAGCTGGTTGCCAGAACGCTGGTTACCCAGGCTGCCGATACGCCGACGGATAAGCTGCAGGTGACCTTGAGCGAAGGAGGTATGTCCTTCACGGCCACCGAACCGCTCGAACCCGAAACCTGGCTTGCACTGCGGCTGGTACTCATGCCCTCTCCGCTCGGGCTGGTGATTCCAGCGCGGGTGCTACGCTGCGATTGCGCCGAAGCAGCCGGCAGCTGGACCATAGGTGTCAGCTTCGAAGCACTAAGCGATCCGGAACGCCAGCTGCTCGCCAGACATATTCTGCAGAAACAGGCACAGGAAATACGTGCCGCGAAAACCGAAAGGATTCAGTTATGAACATTCTGAACGCCCGTTTGTTGGCTTTTTCTCTCCTGCTCACCACACCGTTAGCAGGGGCAGACACTTTAACCATTCCGGTTGGGCAGCAGCACAGCTCAGCTGTCTCGATCGAACTACCTCTGCGTGGCCAGTCAGCCGCATCGGTTATCCAGCGCCACGGCGAGCCAGCGGTACGTCATACGGCCGTTGGCGAGCCGCCTATAAGTCGTTGGGATTATCAAGGCTTCAGCGTGTACTTCGAAGCAAACACCGTCGTACACAGCGTCCTTCAGCACCGGCCGAAGGCTAATTGAGCGAATGACCATTCTTTACGGTCACCGCGGCGCTCGCGGGGAAGCCCCGGAAAACACCCTGCCAAGTTTTCGTCAGGCATTGGATGCAGGCGTAACGCGAATGGAGTTGGATCTGCACCTGTCTTCTGACCGTAAGTTAATGATCATTCATGACCCGACGCTAAAGCGCACCACCGGTCTGCGCGGCAAAATCGCACAGCACACCGCAGAAGAGCTGATGCAGATAGATGCTCGTTTTGCCCTGCCGGGCTGGTCCAGCACCTGTGCCATCCCCTCTCTGGAACAGCTGTTCCGCGAGCTTTCGGAAATCGAGCATTATCAGCTTGAGGTCAAATCGGGCTCGATCAATCAGTCCCATATTGTGCTGGATGCGCTTGCCAGACTGGTTGAGCAGTTCGGACTGGAGAACAAGGTCGTCATCACATCGGGTAGCCGCACGCTGCTCAAGGTGGCAAAGACATCAGGTTTTTCTTTGCCCACAGGTCTGGTAGAGGAATACGGCCTGCTTGATCCCATACGCAGCGCCTTGCGCTACGGCTGTCAGTTTCTGGTGCTGAACTGGAAACTATGCAACCTGCAGCGGGTTCGTCGTGCGCATCGCCACGGCTTGCACGTATCGGTCTGGACCGTTAACGATCCGGCGTTGATGCATAGATTGGTCGGGATGGGTGTTGACAGCATTATCACCGATGTCCCGCACCTGGCAGTTGAGACGATCGGCTTGCACACCTGAGAGAACTGCCCGGTTCTTGCCGGGCAGGGTTCGCATCAGAACAAACGGTTCAGACCATCCAGCGCGGCCACGCGGTAGGCTTCCGCCATGGTTGGATAGTTGAAGGTCGTGTTGACGAAATACTTGATGGAGTTCGCTTCGCCCTTCTGGTTCATTATCGCCTGGCCGATGTGCACGATCTCCGAAGCCTGGTCGCCGAAACAGTGGATGCCCAGCACTTCCAGCGTCTCCCGGTGAAAGAGCAGCTTGAGCATACCAACCGGCTCGCTACTGATTTGCGCGCGGGCCATATTCTTGAAGAACGCCTGGCCAATTTCGTAGGGCACTTTTTCCTCGGTCAACTCTCGTTCGGTCTTGCCCAGGGAACTGATTTCCGGAATCGTATAGATACCCGTCGGCACATCGTCGACAAAACGCCATGCATCATTGCTGACGATATTGCCGGCAGCGGAACGGCCCTGATCGAAAGCAGCACTGGCCAGGCTCGGCCAGCCGATCACATCCCCTACGGCATAGATGTTCGGCACTTCGGTCCGGTAATTTTCATCGACGCTGAGCTGGCCACGCCCGTTGGCCTGCAACCCGACATTTTCCAGCCCCAGTCCATCCGTGTTACCCGTACGTCCGTTGCACCACAGCAGTGCGTCAGCCTTGAGCTTCTTGCCCGACTTCAGGTGCAGGACTACACCGCGATTATCCAGACCCTCAATCTTCTCGTATTCCTCGTTGTGACGAATCAGCACGGCGTTGTTGCGCAGGTGATAACTCAGCGCGTCAGAGATTTCGTCATCAAGGAAGCTGAGCAGGCGATCGCGGTTGTCAATAAGATCAACCTTCACACCCAGGCCACAGAAAATCGAAGCATATTCACAGCCGATTACCCCAGCCCCGTAGATGATCAAATTCCTGGGTGTATGGTTAAGCTTGAGAATGGTATCGCTGTCGTAGATGCGCGGATGGTTGAAGTTCACGTCCGCTGGACGGTATGGCCGCGAACCCGTGGCGACGATGATTTCCTTCGCCGCCAAACGCTCGACCACACCCTGCGCGTTTACCAGCTCGATGGTGTTGGCGTCTGCGAAGCTGCCGCGGCCAAAAAACAGATCCACACGATTGCGCGCATAATAACTGGTACGCGACGCCACCTGCTTGGCCATCACGCTTTCGGCGCTTTTAAGCACATCCGGGAAGGAAAACCAACGCGGGTCGCCTATCACGCGAAACATCGGGTTGGTATTGAAGTGAATAATCTGCTTGACCGAATACCGCAGGGCTTTGGACGGAATAGTGCCCAGGTGCGTGCAATTGCCCCCTACCAGGCTGTGGGCTTCGACTACTGCAACCTTGCGGCCATGCTTGGCGGCATTCATCGCAGCGCCCTCGCCCGCTGGCCCTGAGCCCAGCACCACTACATCATAGTTATATACGGCCATACTTCGATTTCCTTGTTCCAATACCCGGATGCTTGCATAGTGCTATTGCGTCAACTACTCGACCTTGGTCGCGTCGTAGGCCAGGTTCGCCTTGGGCTTCTTTTTCGTCTCGAGGCTGTTCTCGTCGCACTTATCGGCGTTTCCACCACAGATCGAGCAGCTGGAATCCAGACCTGTTGCGCCGATGCCGCCACACGAGCCGGCGATCGGCTTGCGGCCCATCATCACGCCGACCGCCATGCCAGCCACGACCAGGCACATCAACAAAAATGCTAATAACCAGACCATTTTCTACTCCTTGCCCCGTTCAAGGGCCTTGAATCGAGGCGTACTTCTGGATTCGAAGCCCACCCCTTTGCGTATAACAAATAACGCTGCAATATCCTGCTCGACAGCATACTGCCAACCCAGCTCCGGGCCCTTGACCAGCAACAGGGTCGATAATCCGTCAGCCCTGGCCGTATCCGGGTCCAGTACTGTTACCGCGGCCAGCTGATGCATGACCGGTTCACCGCTGCGTGGATCGAAGGTATGGGAATACCGCTTGCCTTCAAACTCGAAGTAGTTGCGGTAATCACCCGACGTAGACACTCCGTGACCATCCAGCGGCAGAATGAGCTGAGCGATACGGTTGTCGTCACGGGGCTCTTCAATAGCGATGCGCCAAGGCACATCGCCGGGTTTCGAACCCGCTGCCTTGAGTTCCCCGGTGATTTCCACCATATAACTTGTGATGCTCTCTGCCGCCAGGTGTTCCACCACCCGATCCACCATGTAACCGGCTGCCATCGCGCTCAGATCCACCTGGACAGGTGCGTCCTTGCACAACTGCCCGTCTACCGTATGCAGATTCTGCTGGCCGACTTTCTGCAACACTTCAGTCAGCGCCGCAGCTTCAGGAACTGACTGACCGGCCGGGCCACCATGGAAACCCCATAATTCGAGCAAGGGGCCGATGGTGATATCAAAGCCCCCATCGCTGTGCTCATGGAGCTCGTCGGCCAAGGACACCATCTCCAGAACGGATTCAGGCATGTCCTGGCAGCTACCTGCCGGAAGAGCATTGAAGCGAGCCAGATCTGAATCATCACGCCAGGTGGACACTTCGCCATCGAATTCGGCTAACAGCGCTTCAATATTCGCTTGTAACGCTTCCGGCGCAGGCGTCTCCTCGGTACTTACCCATTTTATCGAATAGGTACTGCCCATGGTGCCGCCGTAGATTTCGGAAACCGTTTCTGCAGAATTGAAACAGCCCGCTAACGTAGCTGCCACAGCAACTACGAAAGCGGGCTGAGTGATGCGGTGCAGCATGCTAGCCGCCGAAGTCATCAAGCAAGATATTCTCCGGCTCAACACCCAGGTCCTGCAGCATCTTGATCACCGAGGCGTTCATCATCGGCGGTCCACACATGTAGTACTCGCAATCCTCTGGAGCCGGATGGTCCTTGAGGTAATTCTCGTAGAGCACGTTATGAATGAATCCGGTCGGGCCTTCCCAATTGTCTTCAGGCAAGGGATCGGACAACGCCAGATGCCATTCGAAGTTCTCGTTCTCTGCGGCGAGTTTGTCGTATTCCTCGACGTAGAACGCTTCGCGCAATGAACGTGCACCGTACCAGAAGGACATCTTGCGCTTGGACTGCAGACGCTTGAGCTGGTCAAAGATGTGCGAGCGCATGGGCGCCATACCTGCACCACCACCAATGAAGACCATTTCAGCTTCGGTATCCTTGGCAAAGAATTCACCGAACGGTCCATAAACGGTGACCTTGTCGCCAGGCTTGAGGCTGAACACCCAGGAGGACATTTTGCCCGGTGGCAGCTCATCACGCCCGGGCGGCGGTGACGCTACACGGATGTTGAATTTGACCAAGCCACGCTCTTCCGGGTAGTTCGCCATGGAGTACGCGCGAATGACTGTTTCGTCCACCTTGGAGACAAATTTCCACAGATTGAACTTGTCCCAGTCGCCACGGAATTCCGGTTGAATATCGAAATCCTTGTAGTTCACGGTGTGCGGCGGGCATTCCAGCTGCACGTAACCGCCCGCACGGAAGTCGACATTCTCGCCCTCCGGCAATTTCAACGTCAGCTCCTTGATGAAGGTCGCGACGTTGGGGTTCGATTCAACGGTGCATTCCCACTTCTTGACCCCGAATACTTCTTCCGGAACCTCGATCTTCATGTCCTGCTTGACCGGAGTCTGGCAGGAAAGACGCCAGCCTTCCTTCGCTTCGCGCTTGGTGAAATGCGTTTCTTCGGTGGGCAACATTTCGCCGCCGCCGCTCTCGACGATGCATTTGCACTGAGCGCAGGTGCCGCCACCGCCACATGCAGACGATAGAAAGATGCCATTGGAAGACAGCGTATTCAGCAGCTTGTCGCCCGCGGCCACGGTAACAGTCCGCTCGCCGTTGATCTCGATATTGACATCACCGCTGCTGACCAGCTTTGAACGCGCAATCAGAATCACAGTCACCAGGGTCAATACGATGGCTGTGAACATCCCTACGCCGAGATAAATTTCCATCTCCATCAGTTCAGCTCCTCTTTACAGTTGCACGCCGGAAAACGACATGAAACCGAGGGACATCAGACCCACGGCGATGAATGTTATGCCCAGGCCGCGCAGACCATCCGGCACATCGCTGTATTTGAGCTTCTCGCGGATCCCTGCCAACGCAACGATCGCCAGAGCCCAGCCGGTGCCCGAGCCAAAGCCATAGACCACACTCTCACCGAAGGCGTAATCCCGCTCGACCATGAACAGTGCAGCCCCCATGATCGCGCAGTTAACCGTGATCAGCGGCAGGAACACGCCCAGCGCGTTGTAGAGCGCAGGCACGAACTTGTCGAGCAGCATTTCCATGATCTGCACAATCGCGGCGATAACGCCGATGTAACTCAGCAGACCCAGGAAGCTGAGGTCGACGTTGGGCAGGCCTGCCCAGGCCAGAGCGCCATCCTTGAGCAGATAGGTGTAGATCAGGTTGTTCGCGGGAACCGTGATCGTCAGTACGACGATCACCGCGATGCCCAGACCGATTGCAGTCTGCACCTTCTTCGAGATAGCGATAAACGTACACATCCCGAGGAAGAACGCGAGGGCCATGTTTTCGACAAAAATGGCCCGGACCGCGAGGCTAATATAATGTTCGATCATGATTTACATAGCCTCCTTCACGGCACGGGACTGGGGTGCCATCGGGTAATCCTTCGCCTCGACCTGTTCGGTCTTCCAGCTACGCAGAGCCCAGATAATCAAGCCGATAATAAAGAACGCGGACGGTGGCAGTAGCAACAGGCCGTTGGGCTGATACCAGCCACCCTCGCTGACGACCGGCAGGATTTCATAACCCAGCAGCTTGCCAGCGCCGAACAGCTCACGAATGGTGGCAACCACAATCAGGATGAAGCTATAGCCCAAGCCGTTACCCACCCCGTCCAAGAAGCTCAGATGCGGAGGGTTCTGCATGGCAAACGCTTCAGCGCGACCCATCACGATACAGTTGGTGATGATCAGACCAACGAACACCGACAGCTGTTTGCTGATATTGAACGCGTAGGCTTTCAACACCTGATCCACCACGATAACCAGCGAAGCAATGATCACCATCTGCACGATCATGCGGATCGAGCCGGGGATCTGTGAGCGGATTGTCGAGATGAACAGGTTGGAGAATGCCGTCACCGAGGTCAGCGCCAGACACATGACTAGCGTCACATTGAGACTGGTGGTAACCGCCAGAGCCGAACAGATACCCAGGATCTGAAGTGCAATCGGGTTGTTCTTGAATACGGGATCGAAAAGGACCCCTTTGGCACTTACATTAGCCATGTCATGCCTCCCCTGCTTTCAGGTTTTGCAAGAAGGAACGGAAACCGGTGTCGCCCATCCAGAATCGAACGAGATTCTCGACGCCGCGACTGGTCAGCGTAGCGCCAGCCAGACCGTCGACCTTGTATTGACGACGCGGATCGCTGCCATCGACGGTACCCTTGACGACCTGTACGCCGACTTCACCTTCCTCGTTGTATACGACGTTGCCTTTCCACAGCTCACGCCACCGGGGATTATCTACCTCGCCACCAAGACCGGGTGTTTCACCGTGCTGGTAAAAACCCAGCCCGCGGATGGTGTTGAGGTCGCCTTCCAGCGCGAGGAAGCCGTACAGAGTGGACCAGAGACCATAGCCATGTATCGGCAGAATCATGGTTTCGATGCCGTCTTCGTTCTCGATCATGTACACCGTAGCGTAATGCTCGCGTCGACGAATGCTGGCCACGTCCTCATGCGCTTCCAGCGCGCGGGACAGGTTCGGATCCCGCGATGCAGCCTGCTGGTCGTAGCTCAGCGGCTCGTGCGCATCGCTGAACTTACCGGTACGCAGATCCACCAGACGCGCAGTTACCTGCTCGAATTGTTCAGCTACGCTAGGCCCTTCTTCCAGCAAACCGGCAATCAACAGAATGTTGCGCTGTTTGTCGAGCAGCTGGTTTTTCACCTGCACCGGCTTGAGCGACACGGCGGCGACCGACACCACGATCGAGCACACCAGGCAGACCAGCAGCGCGACGATAATAGTACGGCTGACGGATTCTTTTTTAGTGGACATTACGTGCAAGCCTCCGTTTGATGTTGGCCTGAACGACGAAGTGATCGATCAGGGGAGCAAAGAGGTTAGCGAATAGAATCGCGAGCATCATGCCCTCAGGGAACGCTGGGTTCACTACACGAATCAGCACCACCATCAACCCGATCAGAGCACCAAACACCCACTTACCCGTGTTCGTCATGGACGCTGACACGGGATCGGTAGCCATGAAGATCATGCCGAAGGCGAAACCACCGGTGACGAGGTGCCAGTACCAGGGCATCGCGAACATCGGATTGGATGTCGATCCCAGCACGTTGAACAACAAGCTGGTCGCGATCATGCCGATCATTACGCCCAGAACAATCCGCATGCTAGCGATGCGGGTCATCAACAATACTGCGCCGCCAATGAAAATCGCCAGGGTTGAAGTTTCACCCATCGAGCCGTGGATATTGCCAAGGAATGCGTCCCACCAGGTAATGCCCTGGCCGATGACCGCTTCGACACCGCCCATCGCCATAGCACTGAGTGCAGTGGCGCTGGCGTAGCCATCGACCGCCGTCCATACCGCATCACCGGAAATTTCCGCAGGATAGGCAAAGAACAGAAAGGCCCGGCCGGTTAGCGCCGGGTTAAGGAAGTTCTTACCGGTACCGCCAAAGACTTCCTTGCCGATGACCACGCCGAAGCTGATACCCAGTGCGACCTGCCAGAGAGGGATATCCGGCGGCAGAATCAATGCAAACAGGACTGAAGTAACGAAGAAACCTTCATTGACCTCATGCTTGCGGACCGATGCAAACACCACCTCCCAGAAACCGCCCACTATGAAGGTCACCGCGTACACCGGCAGGAAGTACGCTGCGCCGTGTACGAAGTTGTCCCACAGGCTAGCCGGATCGAATCCAGCGAACATCTGGATCAGCGCGATGCGCCAGCTATCCTGCATACCCAGCATTTCAGGGTTTTCAGCATAAATGCTGTTGGCCTGAAGACCGACGTTATACATCCCGTAGAACATCGCCGGGAAAGTACACAACCAGACGGTGATCATCATGCGCTTGAGGTCAAGCCCGTCGCGTACATGGGAGGTTGTCCGGGTAACGCTGCCCGGGCGATACAGGAAAGTATCCACGGCTTCATACAAGGCGTAATACTTCTCGTGTTTACCGCCTTTTTCGAAGTTATGCTCGATCTTGTCGAGCAATGCACGAAGACCCATGGCTTAACCCTCCTTTTCGATGCGGGTTAGGTTGTCCCGCAGAATCGGGCCGTATTCGTACTTACCGGCACACACGTAACTGCACAGCGCCAGATCTTCTTCATCCAGCTCCAGACAACCGAGCTGTTGAGCGACTTCGGTGTCGCCGACAATCAATGCGCGCAACAGTTGGGTCGGAAGGATATCCAGCGGCATGACCTGTTCGTAGTTGCCAACCGGAATCATGGCGCGAGGACTGCCATTGGTGGTGGTAGTCATATCGAACAGCTTCGACGGGCTGAGCTTGGACAAAAAGATGTTCATTACGGAGTGTTTGTCAGTACCGGCACGCAAGTAATGCAGCATCTGCCGATCAGTGCCTTCCAGCAATACGGATGCCTGCAGATGATAACGACCTAGATAACTGACTGGGCCACGCGCGTGACGGCCACCGAATACTGAACCCGAGATGATGCGATTTACGCCAGTCTTGAGCTCACCAGCGGTCAACTCCTCAAGGTTCGCTCCCACACGGGTTTTCAGCAGGCGTGGTTTTTCTACCTGCGGACCACCCAGCGCGATGACGCGCTCAGTCCAGAGACGACCGTCAGTAAACAGCTTGCCGACCGCGATCACGTCCTGGTAATTGATATGCCAGGCCTGGCGGTTCTCGTTGACCGGATCAAGCATATGAATATGGGTGCCGGGGAGACCTGCCGGATGCGGCCCTGCGAAGCTCTCTGTACGTACACCTTCAACATTCTCGCCGGGGATCGATGCCCCGTCGGCCTTGCACAGCCAGACGCGAGCAAGCCGGGACAGCACCTTAAGACCGTTTTCGAAGGCTTCAGCCTGATCGGCAAGCACGACAGCCGGATCGGCTGACAGCGGATGGGTGTCGATGGCGGTGACAAAAATCGAACTGGGCGTTGCGTCCACTTCCGGGACCTTGCTGTAAGGTCGGGTCCGCAGGGCTGTCCACATGCCTGAATTGATAAGCTGCTGACGAACCTTTTCGCCATCAAGGCTGGCCAGAGCTGCGGCTTCGTGCGCATCGAACTCGACGGCATCATCGCCCTCGACATCGATCACGACAGACTGCAAAACACGCTTTTCGCCACGATTGATGGCGCTGATCACGCCGCTGGCAGGAGCCGTATACACAACTCCAGGTGTTTTCTTGTCACTGAACAGGATCTGTCCCAATCTGACCCGGTCACCCAATTGTACTTCCATGGTAGGTTTCATACCGTGGTAGTCGAAGCCGATTACGGCCACGCTACGTACCTGACGGGCATCGTCAATACGTTGCTCGGGCGACCCGGTGATTGGCAAGTCCAAGCCCCGTTTGATTTTTATCATACGAATAGCCTAATCACTGGTTGGAATCTATAAGGGTGTGCCGCTACCGAACCGGGAAACCCGACGATATGGCGCTGAAAACAGACGCGGAATCAAAGCAAGACGGCAGCAAACCCCCACCAAAAATCCCGCTAAGTATAAAGATCCTGCCTAACCAAAGCTACTCAAGCACTTGAATATTTCGGAGTATCTGCTTCATACCGCCCCAGTGACAATCAGTCGCATTTGCGAGAATCAAGCGCTGGTTCAAAACCCTGAGAAAAGCCGTTGCATGGCGACAACAGGAGCAACGGTTTCATGCGGACACCTGAAGAACGCACAACAAAAAAGGCGCCGAAGCGCCTTTTTTGCATAGCCTTGCTTACCGCTTGGACGGAAATGCCGGAGGATTCACATTGGCCATGTCTTCCAGAATCCGCACAACCTGACAGCTGTATCCGAATTCGTTGTCGTACCACACATACAGAATCACACGATTGTCATTGCAGATGGTTGCTTCAGCATCCACAACACCAGCGTGGCGGGAGCCAACGAAGTCGGTGGAAACCACTTCCTGAGAATTAGTGAAGTCGATCTGCTTGTGCAGGTCGGAGTGCAACGCCATGTGACGCAGGTAATCATTGACCTCGTCACGGTTAGTGCTGCTCTTCAGATTCAGGTTCAGAATCGCCATGGACACGTTGGGCGTGGGCACCCGGATCGCGTTACCGGAGAGTTTGCCGGACAGCTCGGGCAGCGCCTTGGCCACAGCCTTGGCGGCGCCAGTCTCGGTGATGACCATGTTCAACGCGGCGCTGCGGCCACGGCGATTGCCCTTGTGGAAGTTATCGATCAGGTTCTGGTCATTTGTGTAGGAATGAACAGTCTCAACGTGACCATTTTCAATGCCGTATTTGTCATTGATTGCTTTCAACACCGGCACGATTGCGTTGGTCGTACAGGACGCAGCGGAAATGATCTTGTCTTCGGGCGTAATTGCCGCATGGTTGATGCCATGAACGATATTCTTCAGGTCACCCTTGCCCGGTGCAGTGAGGACTACCTGGGAAACACCCGGGCACTTGAGGTGCTGAGACAGGCCTGCCTCGTCACGCCATACGCCGGTGTTATCAACAACGATCGCGTCCTTGATACCGTACTGGGTGTAAACGACGCTGCTCGGGTCGCTGGCATAAATGATCTGAATGACGTTGCCGTTTGCAGTGAGCGTATTGCTCTCTTCATCGATCGTAATGGTGCCTTGGAAGGAGCCGTGAACCGAATCGCGGCGCAGCAGACTGGCGCGTTTGGCCAGATCGTTGGCGGCACCCTTGCGCACGACGATGGCGCGCAGACGCAGACCGTCGCCAGCGCCGGTCTTTTCAACCATGATGCGGGCCAGCAGACGTCCAATACGACCGAAACCATACAGAACGACATCACGCCCTTCACGCCGCTCGCCTTTCTTGCCGATTACCTCAGCCAGCTCATCACGCAGGAAGGCGTCCAAATCATCGCCACCGACCTCACGGAATTTGTTTACCAGTCGGCCAAGGTCAATCGAAGCCGGCCCCAGATCCAGATCCAGCAGCGCCTTGATGACAGGAAATGTGTCGTGGACCGACAGCTCGGTATCATCAATCTGGCGGGCGAAACGGTGAGATTTGAGTAGACTGATAACAGACCGGTTCACCAGACCCCGGCCATAGATTGAGGTGACCACGTTGTTCTCGCGGTACAGCCGACCGATCAGCGGAATCATCGCCTCAGCGGTTGCTTCCCGTTCAGTCCAGGCTTCCAGGCATTGATCGTATTGGGCTTGAGTCACGGCGTTTCCTTCCAGGTCTTGGGTGCTAAAGAGGGCCAATATTATGCGTTTAGCGGGCAAGAGAGGCAATCATCCTTGGAAAAAGCCGGAGACAGGACAGACCATGTCGGACAGACCGTACCAGACGGCGTTACACTAGCGCTTTTCCTGATGGACCCCAAGCATGCCCGGCAGTCAGACGATCTTACCCCTCGAAAAGTTCAACATTAATAATGGCAAAGTTGCATGGGGCCGGCTGGACGGCGCAGCGCGCGCCTTGGCAATTGCGGAAGCAGCGAGCCGGCACCAGGGCCTGAGCCTGGTCATAACACGCGATACGGCGATGGCAGACCGCCTCGACCGTGAGCTGCGGTTCTTTGCGCCTCATCTGCCGGTACTGACTTTCCCCGACTGGGAAACGCTGCCCTATGACCGGTTCTCACCACACCAGGACATTATCTCCCAGCGCCTGAAAACCCTGTATCAACTACCGCAAGTGAAACAGGGGATACTCGTGGTCCCCATGACCACCCTGCTCCACCGCATCCCGCCGCGCCCCTTCTTGGGTGGCTCGGTACTGATGATGGAGACCGGCCAGCAGCTCGAC
The DNA here is from genome assembly GCF_012844345.1 of Pseudomonas sp. gcc21. NCBI lineage: Bacteria > Pseudomonadati > Pseudomonadota > Gammaproteobacteria > Pseudomonadales > Pseudomonadaceae > Pseudomonas > Pseudomonas sp. gcc21. The sequence continues at coordinate 1,291,162 of NZ_CP051625.1, forward strand.
ATCGACCGCATGCGCATGAACCTTGATGCAGCCGGTTACCGTTGTGTGGACACGGTTTACGAGCATGGCGATTACGCCGTCCGCGGCGCGCTGCTTGATCTGTTTCCGATGGGTAGCAAGCTGCCCTACCGGATTGACCTGTTTGACGATGAGATCGAGACCCTCCGCACCTTCGATCCGGAAACCCAGCGCTCCATCGACAAGGTCGAGCGCATCCACCTGCTACCGGCCCGGGAATTCCCGCTGGACAAGTCAGCCCTTACCGGCTTTCGCGCTCGCTTTCGCGAACGTTTCGAGATCGACCACCGCAAGGTGCCGTTGTATCAGGACATGTCCGAAGGACTGATACCGCCTGGTATCGAGTATTACCTGCCGTTGTTTTTCGAGGAACTCGGCACGCTGTTCGACTATCTCCCCGAGAATACGCTGCTGTTCAGCGAACCGGGGATCGAATCCAGCGCCGAGCAGTTCTGGAACGACGTACGCGTTCGCCACCAGGATCAGAGCCTGGATCCGACTCGCCCTCTGCTCCCGCCAGCTGAGCTATTTCTCACCGTAGAAGACTGCTTCGCCCAGATTAAGGGCTATCCACGGGTCGTCTGCCATACGGATGAGCTGGAGCCCGGCGCCGGGCGCAGCAACCTGCCGTGCCAGCCGCCGCCGGAGCTGCCACTGGACAACAAGCGCGAACGCCCCCTGGCTGAGCTGGAAAACTTTCTGAATGGATTCGCCGGCCGCGTGCTGTTCGCTGCCGATTCCGCCGGGCGCCGCGAAGCGTTGCTTGAGCTACTGTCTCGCATCGACGTCAAACCGGAACAGTTCGAAACCTGGCATGGCTTCGTCCAATCCGGAAGCACCATCGGCATCATCGTAGCGCCTGTAGATCAGGGGCTTGTGGTCGACACGCCTGCAGTCGCACTCATTTCCGAAACGCAGCTGTTCGGTAAGCGTGTCATGCAGCGCAGACGGCGCGGCAAGGTTACCGACCTGGGTGACGCGGTCATCCGCAACCTGACCGAGCTGCGCGAAGGCGCGCCGGTGGTTCACATTGATCACGGTGTCGGCCGCTATTGCGGCCTGGTCAACCTGACGGTCGAGGACCAGGAAGCCGAATTTCTCAAACTGCTCTATGCAGACGAAGCGACGCTATATGTACCGGTATCGAACCTGCATCTGATTGCGCGTTATACCGGCTCCGAAGATGAACACGCACCGCTGCACAGACTGGGTTCCGAGCAATGGCAAAAAGCCAAACGCAAGGCGGCCGAGCAGGTACGTGATGTGGCGGCTGAATTGCTCGACGTCTACGCCCGACGGGCGGCGCGCAAGGGCTTCAGTTTCAGCGAGCCCGAGCATGATTATGAGGCGTTCGCTGACACCTTCCCGTTTGAGGAAACCGCTGATCAGCAAGCCGCGATCGAGGCGGTCATCAATGACATGACCGGCAGCCAGCCAATGGATCGCCTGGTCTGCGGCGACGTAGGCTTCGGTAAGACCGAAGTCGCCATGCGCGCTGCCTTTGTTGCCGTACACAGTGGCAAACAGGTCGCGGTACTGGTGCCTACGACCTTGCTGGCCCAGCAGCACTTCAACAGTTTCAGCGACCGCTTTGCCGACTGGCCCGTCAAGGTTGAGGTCATGTCGCGCTTCAAGTCAGCCAAGGAGATGAAGTCTGCGGTCGCTGAGCTCGGCGAAGGCAAGGTGGACATCATGATCGGCACGCACAAGCTGCTGCAGGAAGACATCAAGTTCAAGGATCTGGGGCTGGTGATCATCGATGAAGAACATCGATTCGGTGTGCGCCAGAAAGAACGACTCAAGAAGCTGCGCAGCGAAGTTGACATACTGACCCTCACCGCCACGCCAATTCCACGTACGCTGAACATGGCCATGTCCGGCATGCGGGATCTGTCGATCATCGCCACGCCTCCAGCACGCCGCCTGTCTGTGAAGACCTTTGTCATGCAGCAACAGCCAGCCGTACTGAAGGAGGCGATTCTTCGTGAGCTGCTGCGCGGTGGGCAGATCTACTATCTGCACAACGAAGTGCAGACCATCGAAAAATGCGCTGCCGACTTGGCTGAGCTAGTGCCCGAAGCGCGAATTGGCGTGAGCCATGGGCAGATGCCGGAACGTGCGCTTGAGCAGGTGATGCGCGATTTCTATCATCGCCGGTTCAACATCCTCGTTACCACAACCATCATCGAGACCGGTATCGACGTCCCCAGCGCCAATACCATCATTATCGAGCGCGCCGACAAGTTCGGGCTCGCACAGTTACACCAGTTACGTGGTCGGGTCGGTCGCAGCCATCACCAGGCCTACGCCTATTTGCTCACCCCCGCGGGCCGAAAAATCACCGGCGATGCGGAAAAGCGTCTCGAAGCGATAGCCATGGCTCAGGATCTGGGTGCCGGTTTCACGCTGGCGACCCACGACCTGGAAATCCGCGGCGCCGGCGAACTGCTTGGCGACGGACAAAGCGGTCAGATCCAAGCGGTTGGCTTCACGCTCTACATGGATATGCTTGAACGCGCAGTCAAGGCGATCCAGAACGGCAAGGAGCCCTCGCTGGAACAACCACTGGGCGGCGGACCGGATATCAATCTGCGTCTCCCTGCACTGATACCGGACGATTACCTCCCCGACGTTCATACCAGGCTGATTCTGTACAAGCGTATCGCCAATGCCGGCGACGAAGATGCCTTGCGCGATCTGCAGGTCGAGATGATTGATCGCTTTGGCCTGCTGCCGGTGCCGGTCAAAACCCTGTTCCGGCTAACCTCGCTCAAACTGCACTGCGCGCCGCTGGGGATCTGCAAAGTGGATGTAGGCCCTGAGCATGGCAGGCTCGAATTTGCGGCCGAAACCTCAGTTGATCCACTGGTACTGGTGCGCATGATCCAGGACAATCCCCAGCGGTATCGACTTGAAGGCGCCACAATATTCCGGTTCAGCGCGCCAATGGCCAATGCTGAGCTGCGGCTCAACACCGTCGAAGCGCTTATCGAACGGTTGGAGCAACCGCCGATCGAACCGAAAGCCAAAGGAAAACGCAAATGACCAGACCCGCCTCTCCCCTGCACGCCCTGCTGCTCGTGCTACTGCTCAGCGCGACATCGCTCGCCAGTGCGCAGGATTACATCGTAGAAGTAGTGCTATTTACTCAACCCGGCAGCGGCATCGTCGAGGGCCCCGGACCCGAGCTGAACTGGAAATCGGACGCCGCAGAACTGGACAGCACCACCCGTAGCAATGTGCGGCCCATCGACGCGTCCCGCCATCGACTGGCAAATGAAGCGCGTAAATTGTCCGCCCAGGGATCCAGAATACTTTTTCACAAAGCATGGACCCAGCCCGCCGGCACGCCTGTAGCGGTGACCAAGGGCGACGACCTGACCGGCTTCGATCAGTATCCGGTCCAGGGTGTGGTCAGCCTGCGCCGCGCCAACACTCTGGAAGCCGACGTCGCATTCTGGGTCCACCATGAATCAGGCTCGATGGACAGCCAGCCGGTAAGCGAACGCCTGCAACAGAGCCGCCGCCTGCGCCCTGACGAGGTTCACTACCTGGATCATCAAAGCCTGGGCATGCTGATTATCGTTAGCCGCTAAGCTCGGTCTGAAGCTGCTAACGAGCGAGCAATGGCCATGTAGCGGTAACTCTGATCAGACTCAGCATGACCCAAACATCAAACCACCTGACAGCACAGCCTGGTTCCCCCCTTTGAAAAAGCGGGGCTAGGGGGATTGCCCGCATCCCCTCACCGATTCATTCCAAAGTCAATCGCCCGCCACCTGCCAGGATTACGCAAGACGCCGTGAACCCTTCCATGGGGACTTGGTGAAAACATCCCTGTTTTCAACACTTGCTCCACCCTGGCAGTCGGCAAGCTCGATCAGGCACTCGTGCGATAGAGAGATTAAACTGATTTTCCGAGCCAGCCGGCGGCTCCAATCTCGGCGGAGCGAGGCGACAGAGTTGCGATGACCGTTCGATGACATGGATGTCATCGCCGAGCTTACAGGGACGTACTTGCAGCGTGTCAGCGCAGCCCTGTCGGCTCGCGGAGACTAACTCAGGAATCGTACTGTAATCAGGCCTCGGTAATCACACGCGTCAGGATATTCCTGACCTGCTCCATCCCGGCGGCGACCACCCGCTCCATCGACTCCATGCTAATCATGTCCGGATGCGTCCCGGCAGCAGGATTGACGACGAGCGCCAGGCACGCATAGGGCAGCCCCAGCTCGCGGGCCAAAGCGGCCTCCGGCATGCCGGTCATCCCTACAATGTCACAGCCATCGCGCTGGAGCCGCCGTATCTCGGCTGCGGTTTCCAGGCGCGGGCCCTGGGTGATCGCGTGCACGCCATGGGGGCTGTGAGCAATCGACTGGCGCGCCATCACGCCGACCAGCTTCTTGCGCAGACTCTCATCATAGGGATAGCTGAAATCGATATGCGTGACGTGCTCGAGATCCACCTCGAAAAAACTGCTGTCACGGCCCCAGGTGTAATCGATTAACTGGTCAGGCACGCAAAAGTGTCCTGAACCCATCGCACTATGGATGCCGCCGACGGCGTTCACCGCGATCACTGCGTCAGCGCCAGCCTCTTTCAGAGCCCAGATGTTGGCTCGGTAATTGATCTTGTGAGGAGGCAGACGATGCGGATTTCCGTGACGCACCAGAAACAACACTTCACGGCCGGCCAGCAAACCTTTCATGACCGGTCCGGACGCTCGGCCAAACGGAGTCGATGGGTCCAGCTCGGCGGTCACCTGGAGCTCCTCCAGCTGGCTCAGCCCAGTGCCACCGATGATCGCGACGCTGTCCATCAGAGCAGCTCCAGGCGTTTCAGCAAGCTGGTTGCCTGCAGCCAGGCGGGAGACGACTTGTACTCTACACCGGGGCGCTGACGGGCTAGCATTCGGCCAAGATTATCAGGCGGTTGCACGCCAATCTTTTGGACGTGCACCAGTGCCTGCTCCGCAGCGTCGCGATCGTTACACACCAGCAACATATCGCAGCCAGAATGCAACGCCGCATCAACACGCTCGCTCATCCCGCCCACCGCGTGGGCACCAGCCATGGTCAGGTCATCACTGAAAATGACTCCTTCAAAAGCCATCTCGGCGCGCAGGATGTCTTGCAGCCAGCGCCGAGAAAAACCGGCTGGCAGCTCATCTACAGCGGGATAGACGACGTGAGCGGGCATGATTCCGTCAAGTCGGGAGGCTAACGCTGCGAAGGGCTTGAGATCCGACGCGCGAATGTCCTCTTCTGAGCGTTCATCAACCGGCAGAGCAAAATGAGAGTCTGCCTCGGCCCAGCCATGGCCGGGGAAATGCTTGCCCGTCGCAGCCATGCCGGCGTGCTTCAGACCTTGAATGTAGGACGCGGCCAACCGGGTCACTTGCTGCGGATCACCACCCAGTGAGCGGTTACCGATGACGGCACTGCGGCCATAATCAAGATCCAGCACCGGAGCAAAACTGATATCGATGCCGCACGCGAGCATCTCTGTGGCCATCACCCAGGCCGCGGCAGTGGCTGCCTGTTCGGCTTGTTCTGCTGGTAGCGCCGCCACGTCACCCAGCGCAGGGAGTCGCAGTACGCCATTGCGCAGACGTTGCACCCGTCCGCCTTCCTGATCGATGGCAATAATCATATCCGGACGCACCGCACGGATGGCTCTGACCAGTTCGCGCACCTGCATTGGCGATTCGGTATTGCGGGCAAAAAGTATGATGCCGCCGACTTCCGGCTGTCTGAGTATGTCGCGGTCGGCCGCAGTGAGCCACGTACCTGCGACGTCCAGCATCAGGGAACCTTGATTCAAACCTATTACTCCTGCCTAGCTAAGGGGTGATGGCAGCGGCATGAACGCTGCGGGGACTTATTCTTCAATCTGGACCTTGCAACCGACCGGCGTCATGTCGAAAAGCTCGATAATGTCGCTATTGCGCAGACGGATGCAGCCGTGGGACAAGGGTACGCCCATAGGTTGATCATCGCCGGTGCCGTGAAGATAGATGTAGCGTCGCTGGGAGTCGCAGCTACCGCCACGGTTGAAGCCGGGGCGCTCGCCGCACAGCCAGAGAATTCGTGAAAGAATCCAGTCTCGCTGAGGATGCTGCCTGGCCAGTTCGGCCGTCCAGATCTCGCCGGTGGTACGCCTGCCGATAAACACCGCGCCCTGGGGCTCGCCTGCGCCGATACGCGCACGTACACGGTGCAGACCGCGCGGCGTGCAACCGCTGCCATTGCGTTCGCCAGGCCCATTGACGGCGGTGGAGATGGGGAACGTGCAAAGCAGCCGACCGGATGCGTATCCGGTTAGCTGCTGAGAAGAAATCGATATATGAATCAGATCCAGCTGCATGCGCGCCCCTGCGAAAGTGCACACGATAACGGATCAGAGCATCAGAGGTAAGCCCATCAGACCGATTCCAGACGCGCCTCTGGAACGACAGCTCGCGCCATCGCACTCCCGTCGGCACGCATGCCGGCAGCAAGGAACGGGACCATCAGCCTGAGTACACGGTCCACGCTATGGTGAACGCCGAACTCGTCTTCAGCGATCGCCCGGAGCGCCTTCATACTGGACATGGTAAATGCGGCACTTCCGAGCATGAAATGCACTCGCCAGAATAGCTCATCGGGCGGCAGTTGCGGCGCGGCCCGGTATACCAACACCATATAGCGCTGGAATACCTTGCCGTATACTTCCCCCAGATACTTGCGCAGATGGCCCTGGCTTTGGCTGAAAGCCAAGCCCAGCAAGCGCATGAAAATCGACAGGTCATTACCGCTTCGGGGTTTGACCGTCAGCACCTGACGCACCAGCATCTCAAGCAGCTCTTCCAGGCTGGGGTCATCGTCCTCTGCGGCCTCCTGCCGGCGGTCCAGCTCCCGCTCCAGGCTTGAGACGAACGGATCGAGGAACCGCACGAACACCGCCTGTATGAGCGCCTTCTTCGAACCGAAGTGATAATTCACTGCCGCCAGGTTCACCCCTGCCTTACTGGTGATCAGTCGTAAGGATGTTTCTGCAAATCCTTTTTCGGCAAAGGACCGCTCAGCAGCATCGAGAATTCTTTGAACGGTATCAGAATGGGCCATCTGGATTCCAAGTACGCCAACGTGTGTTTGAAACATACGTTTCAAACGGTCTGACTGTCAAGCTCAGCGCATACGAGCCTCTTGGCAGGTATGGTTCTAACCAATCTGCGTGCGAGGCGCAAGTATTTGGAGCCAGGCAAGCTTGTACTGACAGATCAACTGTATATAATCACAGCTACTGTATAAAAAAACAGGCACAACCCAAATGCAAAAGCTCACCGCACGGCAGCAGCAGATTCTTTCCTTTATAAAGGATTATATGGATGCCCACGGATACCCGCCTACGCGTGCGGATATCGCCCGGGAAATCGGCTTCAAATCACCAAACGCTGCCGAGGACCATTTACGCGCGCTTGCTCGCAAGGGGGCTATCGAGATGATACCCGGAGCATCGCGCGGGATACGCTTACCTGCCGATACGCTAAATGCTGCAGAGGATCGCCTACCGGTTATCGGCCAGGTTGCTGCGGGGGCCCCGATTCTGGCAGTCGAGAACATCGAAGATCATTGCCGGGTCGACCCTGATTTTTTCCATCCCAGGGCTGATTACCTGCTCAAGGTAAAAGGCATGAGCATGAAAGATATCGGTATTTTCGATGGCGATCTGCTGGCCGTGCATAGAACCACTGAAGCACGCAATGGCCAGATAGTCGTTGCACGCATAGACGATGAAGTCACCGTCAAACGCTTCATGAAAAAAGGCCGCAAGGTTTCACTGATTGCCGAAAACCCGGACTTCGCGCCAATAGATATCGATCTTGCCGAGCAGGAACTGACTATTGAAGGGTTGAGCGTCGGCGTTATACGCCGCTGACCATTTGCCGTTTACGCCAGGAGCTGACCATGCCGTACTTCCAGGAAACGCGTCTCGAACAGTCTGATCTCATCAGGAATGCCCTGCTCGCGTCCCGCTACAGGGCACCACTGGGGCTGATGAAACAGCAGGCGGCCACCGAAGTTGCCGAAAGCAATGAAGATACAGGGTTCAGTGAGATCTGCCTGAATGGTTCTCCGCGGCAGTGCATGCAATGGCTCGCACCGGTTCTGCGCGATCTGAGCCAGACAAGAACGCCGCGCTGGCTGACCTTGATCGACCCACCGGAAAACCTGAGCCATACCTGGTTACGCTCGGCCGGGCTGGACCCGAGCCAGATTTTGATCGTCCGCCCGAAGCGCAGCATGGATTGCCTGACGTTCTGCTGCGAGATTCTAGCGCTGGGTAACAGTCACACGGTGGTCAGCTGGTTGGCAGCAGGGGCGCGTGAGGCCAAGATGCTGGAAGGCGCCGCTCGCAAAGGGAACTGCCGCAGCCTGAACGTGCGGCTCGATGCAGCCCGAGCCGCCTGAGTCGCACTGTCAGGCAATAACAGATCAGTGCAGGACCCGATCCTCCGGGATGGTATCGTCTTCTTCCATCACCTGCCCCGCCACCTGCATGCCGGCGCTGATCATTGCCTTGGCGACTTCAATGTAATGGCCCTGCAGAAAATCCTTCGCGTCGGGCGAGAACTCGATGACCAGCAAAGGCTCACCGTCCTCATCGGAGCGTCGCAGCGCGACCTTACCGTTGGGGAGCTCAACTATTTCGAGAAAGGGTGAAGGCATGTTCTGGTCTCCTGGCTACTGGCGCGCAGTGTACCACAGACGCAGCAGACCGGCTCCGCGTAACGCCCACTCAGGCTTGACAGCAACCCGCGAGGAGCGAGGCTGGCTGGCTGGCGAAAATCAATATTCCACCATTCCGTCACGGTAGCGGCTGATCAGCTCATTCAGCGCACCGATGGCGTCATCCGCATCATCCAGTGACCACTCGGCGCGAGCACTCGCCGCACTGCTTGCTATCAGCCCGTCGTTCTGCGGCTTAGTGGCGGCCTGCACCGGTGGCGCGTGCAGGGCTAGCCAACCGGCGAGCAACCGTCCCAGCCAGGTTTCTCTCTCACAACCCAACTCGCTCAGCTCAGCCAGCTCAGGCCCGGGAAAACACCTTGCCGCCTCCCCGTCCAGCGCCTGTTCCACTGTACGCACGTCCATGAGCGGCCAACGGTAACGATCAGCTACCTCGTGGACGATGGCCAGTACCGTACGATACAGGTGAAAAAGCGCATGCTCCCGGTGATAAAGCGCCTGGCTCCGGGCGTCCAGCGCCTGGGAGCCCTCCGCTTCTCGCCACGCATCCAGTGCCTTACGTGCGAAAAACAATGCCTGATTGGTTCGGGTGTAGACTTCGTTAGCCATGTTCAAGCCTCTTTGCGCTTGGCCTTGGTCCGTCCGTCTTCGATCGTCCAGCCCTTGTCGCCGTGGAATGCGCGCCATCCGGTGGGCTTCCCGTCGACCTCACTCTGCACATACTGCTCTTTCGTCTTGCGGCTGTAACGTACAACCGTCGGATTGCCTTCCGGGTCAGCAACCGGCGCGTCCATCAAAAAGTGATACTTGGGATCGATCTCCGACTTGTGCGGCAACAACTCCTTGACCAAGGGTGCGCGCGTCTCCCTGTTCTTGGGAAATTTGCTGGCAGCCAGGAAGAGCCCCGACGCACCGTCACGCAGGATATAGACGTCGTCTACCTTTTCGCACTTCAGTTCCGGCATGGGCACCGGGTCCATTTTCGGCGGCGCTGCCTCGCCACTTCTCAGCAGCTTGCGCGTGTTCTTGCAGTCAGCGTTGGTACAGCCGAAATACTTGCCGAAACGGCCGGTCTTCAGCTGCATTTCACTGCCACATTTGTCGCATTCGATAACCGGGCCATCGTAGCCCTTGATTTTGAAGTGGCCTTCCTCGACTTCAAACCCGGTGCAATCAGGGTTATTACCGCATACGTGAAGTTTGCGGGTTTCATCAACCAGATAACTGTCCATCGCTGTAGAGCAGATAGGGCAACGGTGCTTGGCGCGCAGAATCCGCGATTCGCCCTCTTCGTCGTCAGCGGCAACTTCGTTACCAGGCACCAGATTGACCGTCTCCTTGCAGCGTTCTTTCGGCGGCAAGGCGTAACCGGAGCACCCCAGAAACACGCCGGTCGAGGCGGTACGAATCATCATCGGCCTGCCACAATTGGTGCAGGCGATGTCGGTTGGCGTAGGCAGATTGGCGCGCATGCCCTTGCCTTCGTCAGCCGCAGCTGCAGCGCCGAGCCTCTGTTTGAAATCGGAATAGAAGTCGTCGAGGACCCGTTTCCATGGCACGTCACCCTGGGCAACGTCGTCAAGCGACTCCTCCATACGCGCTGTAAAGCCATAATCCATCAGATTGGGAAAGCTTTCGCTCAACCGCTCGGTCACGATATCGCCCATTTTCTCAGCGTAGAAACGGCGGTTGTTCAGCTCGACGTACCCACGCTCCTGGATCGTGGAAATGATTGAGGCATAGGTCGATGGCCGACCAATTCCGCGCTTCTCCAGCTCCTTGACCAGGCTCGCTTCGGCGTAGCGCGCCGGTGGTTTGGTGAAATGCTGCTTGGGCTCCAGCTTGTTGAGTTTGAGGGCGTTATCCATCTGCAGATCCGGCAGCACTTCATCCTCGCCGCCCTTGCCCTGGGGCGGCATAACCCGGGTGTAACCGTCGAATTGCAGAATGCGACCCTTGGCGCGCAGATCAAAATCACCGGCTTTGACCGTAATACTGGTAGACAGATAACGCGCCGGCGGCATCTGGCAGGCAACAAACTGACGCCAGATCAGCTCGTACAGACGCTCAGCGTCGCGCTCCATGCTTTTCAGATCAGACGTCTTGGTCTTGACATCGGAGGGACGTATCGCCTCGTGGGCTTCCTGGGCGCCTTCCTTGCTGCTGTAGAGATTGGGCTTTTCCGGCAGATACTTGTCGCCGTAATTCTTCTCTATGAAGTCACGCGCCATGGCGATGGCGTCGGCTGACAGATTCGTAGAGTCGGTACGCATGTAAGTGATGTAACCCGCTTCATAAAGTCGCTGGGCCATCATCATGGTCTTCTTCACGCTGAAACCCAGACGCGTGCTGGCTGCCTGCTGCAGGGTCGAAGTTATAAAGGGCGCATTGGGGCGCGTGCTGGTCGGCTTGTCTTCGCGCTTGGCAACGCGATACTCGGCGCCCTGCAATTTACCCAGCGCGGTGTCGGCCTGCTCCTTATTGAGCGGACGGAATGCTTCGCCCTTCTCACGGACCACTTCGAAGCGCACGGCCTCCGCCTTGGGCGAATCCAGCAGCGCATGGATTTCCCAGAACTCCTCGGGAATGAATGCGCGGATTTCACGCTCACGATCAACGATCAGCTTCACCGCGACGGACTGTACGCGTCCAGCGGACAAGCCACGGGCAATTTTCTGCCATAACAACGGCGAAACCATATAACCGACGACGCGGTCGAGAAAGCGGCGCGCCTGCTGGGCATTGACGCGATTGATATCCAGCTCACCAGGCGTGGCGAAGGCCTCCTGAATGGCCTTCTTGGTGATTTCGTTGAAGACCACGCGCTTATAACGGGCATCATCGCCGCCGATGGACTCGCGCAGGTGCCAGGCGATGGCTTCCCCTTCACGGTCCAAATCCGTCGCGAGATAGATCGCGTCAGCGTCCCGGGCCAGACGGCGGAGCTCGTCGACCACCTTTTCCTTGCCGGGAAGAATTTCGTAATGTGCTTTCCAGCCGTTTTCCGGGTCGACGCCCATGCGCTTGACCAGCTGCATGCGCGCCTTGGTTTCCTTGTCCAGCTCCGGAGCGGAGGCGGCTTTCTTACCCTTTGGTTTGCTCTCGGTCTTGCTGCTGCCACTGGTTGGCAGGTCCCGAATATGGCCAATACTCGACTTCACAATGAAGTCGTTGCCAAGGTACTTGTTGATCGTCTTGGCCTTGGCCGGAGACTCCACAATGACCAGTGCTTTTCCCATGGGTAATCGTATTCCTAACTCAATCATCTGAATTGCCCAACGCGGGCAAAGAATAACCGGCATGGCCGGGAAACCCGGCCAGCCCGCTGGAGGGCCAGAGCCTACACGTCTTCGCTGATAAAGGTAAAGCGTGGGATAGCCACGTCGTCCACCTGAACCTGTTCAACAAACATGCTTAGCGGTCTGACCCAAAGATCATAGTTTCCGTACAAGGTGCGATACACGACCAGCTGCTCGCCGGTCTCGGAATGCTGTGCCAGACCGATGACCTGATAATCGCTACCTTTATAGTGGCGATACCGGCCGAGAATGATCTTCATCCTGCACACTCCTGTTGCTCTAATAAAAAAGCCGGGGCAAAGCCCCGGCTTGTTTGACCCACCTGGCTTCAGACGCGTTCGAAGACCGTGGTGATGCCTTGGCCGAGGCCGATGCACATGGTCGCGATACCGATGGTACCGCCCTGCTCTTTCATGACATTGAGCAGGCTGCCACAGATACGCGTACCGGAACAGCCGAACGGGTGACCCAGAGCAATCGCGCCACCGTGAAGGTTAACCTTCTCTTCCATCTTGTCGAGCAGCTTCAGATCTTTCAACACAGGCAGCGCCTGGGCGGCGAAAGCTTCGTTCAGCTCGACATACTCAACATCAGCCATGGTCATGCCGGCACGCTTGAGCGCTTTCTGGGTGGATGGCACAGGGCCGTAACCCATGATAGCCGGATCAACACCCGCCACCGCCATGGAACGGATAACCGCCAGCGGCTCCATACCCAGGGCCTGGGCACGCTCGGCAGACATGACGATCATGCAGGATGCACCGTCAGTGATCTGCGAGGACGTACCGGCAGTAACCGTGCCGCCCTTCGGATTGAAGGCCGGGCGCAATGCCGCCAGGCTTTCCACCGTAGTCTCCGGGCGGATGGTCTCGTCGGCGGTGAAGATCTTCAGGAAACCATTCTCGTCATGGCCTTCCATCGGCAGGATCTCACGCTCAAACTTCCCGTCAAGGGTCGCCTGGTGGGCCAGACGATGCGAACGTGCACCGAACTGGTCCTGCTGCTCGCGGGTGATGCCGTGCATCTTGCCGAGCATTTCTGCAGTCAGACCCATCATGCCGGACGCCTTGGCTGCGTACAGCGACAGCGCAGGGTTGGGATCAACACCGTGCATCATGCCCACGTGCCCCATGTGCTCGACGCCACCGACGACAAACACGTCACCGTTTCCGGTCATGATTGCCTGTGCGGCGGTGTGCAGGGCGCTCATGGACGAACCACACAGACGGCTGACAGTCTGCGCCGAGCTGGTGTGGGGGATCGGGGTCATCAATGATGCCATACGGGCGATGTTCCAGCCCTGCTCCAGGGTCTGGTTGACACAGCCCCAGATCACATCTTCAACTTCCGCCGGGTCCAGCTTGGGATTGCGCTCCAGCATGCCGGTGATCAGGCTGGCTGACATGGATTCGGCACGGAAGTTACGGTACATGCCGCCCTTGGAACGGCCCATCGGGGTGCGGCCGAAGTCGACAATGACGACGTCTCTCGGATTCAGGCTCATAAATTCACTCTCGCTCTGTGCGTTCCGTTAACCGAAAAATTTCTTGCCGGTCTTGGCCATCTCACGCAACTTCTCGGTCGGGTGATACATGGCGCCAAACTCGGCGTACTTGTCGGCGATGGCAACAAACTCGGCCACGCCAATGGTGTCGATGTAGCGCAGCGCGCCGCCACGGAAGGGAGGGAACCCGATACCGTAGATCAGACCCATGTCAGCGTCGCCAGCGGACTCGACGATGCCGTCTTCCAGGCAACGTACAGTCTCGAGGCACAGCGGAACCATCATGATCTCGACGATTTCCTCGTCGGTGAACTCACGCTGCTCCAGCACGATCGGCTTGAGCAATTCGTAGGCCTGCTGATCAACAACCTTCTTCTGCTTGCCTTTCTTGTCTAGCTCGTAGGCATAGAAGCCCTTGCCGGATTTCTGACCAAGACGGCCTTCGTCATACATGACATCGACGGCGGTGCGGGTGGTATCAGCCATGCGGTCCGGGTAACCCTCGGCCATCACGTCACGACCATGGTGACCGGTGTCCATGCCGACTACGTCCATCAGGTACGCAGGACCCATGGGCCAGCCAAACTTCTCCATGACTTTGTCGACACGCTGGAAGTCCGCGCCCATATTGATCAGGCGGGCAAAGCCACCGAAATAGGGGAACAGAACGCGGTTAACCAGGAAGCCGGGGCAGTCGTTGACCACAATCGGTGTCTTGCCCATTTTCTTGGCATAGGCGACGGTGGTGGCGATGGCCTTTTCACTGGATTTCTCACCACGGATGACTTCCACCAGCGGCATCATGTGCACAGGGTTGAAGAAGTGCATACCGCAGAAGTTTTCCGGACGCTTGAGCGCCTGGGCCAGATAGGTGATAGAGATGGTCGAGGTGTTGGAGGCGATGATCGCATCGTCCTTCACGTGACCTTCCACCTCTGCCAGTACAGCGTGCTTGACCTTGGAGTTCTCGACGACGGCTTCGACTACGATGTCGACATTACCGAAATCACCATAGGACATGGTCGGACGGATCGCATTCAGCGCACCAGCCATCTGTTCCGGCTTCATGCGGCCCTTGGCGACACGCTTGCCGAGCAGCTTGGACGCTTCATCCAGACCCATCTGGATGCCTTCCTCACGAATATCCTTCATCAGGATAGGCGTGCCCTTGGAAGCCGACTGGAAAGCAATACCGCCGCCCATGATACCGGCACCCAGCACAGCGGCCAGCTTCACATCAGCAGCTTGCTTGTCGTACTGCTTGGCCTTCTGCTTGAGGGCCTGATCGTTCAGGAACAGACCAACCAGGCTAGCGGCCACAGACGTCTTGGCCAGCTTGGCGAACCCGGCAGCTTCGATTTCGAGCGCCTTGTCGCGACCGGCGTTGGCAGCCTTCTGAATAGTCTTGATCGCTTCAACCGGAGCCGGGTAATGCGGACCGGCCTGGCCAGCGACGAAGCCCTTGGCCGTCTCGAACGCCATCATCTGCTCAATGGTGTTGAGTTTGACTTTTTCCAGCTTGGGCTGACGCTTGGCACGGAAATCCAACTCACCGGAGATCGCGCGCTTGCACAGATCAATCGCGCCTTCCTTCAGCTTGGCAGGTGCAACCACAGCATCAACAGCGCGCAGGCTCAGCGCCTTGTCAGCGCGCTGCTCAGCGCCACCACAGATCCACTCGATGGCGTTGTCGATACCCATGATACGCGGCGCCCTCACAGTACCGCCGAAGCCCGGATAGATACCCAGCTTGGTTTCCGGCAAGCCAACCTTGGCGGTTGAAGACATGATGCGGTAGTCACATGCCAGACACATTTCAAAACCGCCGCCCAGCGCCAAACCATTGATGGCGGCAACTGTCGGAACGTTCAGGTCTTCGAATGCATTGAAGGTCTGATTAGCTTCCAGGTTGCCGGCTACGAGGTCTTCCTCGGGCAACTGGAAGGTGTTGACGAATTCGTTGATATCGGCGCCGACGATGAATACGTCCTTGCCGCTGGTGACAATAACGCCCTTGACGCTGGCGTCAGATTGAATGGCCTCGACGGCGGCTTGCAGCTCCGCCAGGGTGGCACGATTGAACTTGTTGACAGACTCGCCCTGCAGATCGAACTTGAGTTCGACGATGCCGTCTTCAAGGGCTTGAACCGTGATGGCTTTACCTTCGTAAATCATCAACTGATCTCCACGCTATAAAAGCACTTGAGAAGCAGCGTCCAACAAGAAGGCCGATCCGGTTTAGCCAGTCGGGCCTGATGCAGGACGATGCCATGAACGTTCCCGATGCGGTGAAGGCTGCGCGGTACAAACACAGAAATTCATACGCTTGTTTGATTCGGGTGCGCACACCTTCGGGGAAAACCTTGTGATTGTCAATCAGCTACTGGCCCGTTGCGCTGCAACGGCCATCCAACGTGACCAGGACTCCAGCCAAATCTACCTATTTTCAGATAGTTACCGCGCTATTAGAGAATTAGCCTTACATCTAGGGCGTCATTCCTTCTGATCCGACAGGCAATCGATGCAGAGGTTGCAAGGTTACAAAAAGACGGTCCAGTGCCTGCGTCTCCTCAGGCTCAACCCAATACACACTCAGCGAAAAGCTTGACCGATCCAGACCCGCTACGTTTGCGGGTAACTCTGCAAGCACTTCGGGAAGACAGCACGGGCCAGTCGCTCCGAACTGACGCGCCCAGCCGGAATCGGTCCGCCTATAGCTGAACTCCTCAGCCATCGGGCATTTTTCCAGTGCGAGGCGATAACCAACGCACCCTTCAAGCGCAACGTCACGCCTGCTCCCCTGCTGACGTTCCACAACAAAACCGAGCTTTCGGGCATGCTCGCGCACTCGATGCAAACTCAATTGTCGGCCGCGCGGCAAAACCTTGTGTAACGAGGAAACAAATATAGCGGCAACCAAGCCAAACGCTACCCATTCCATGATCCTACCCCCCTCGTACAGCGCAATCTGTGCAACAGACAAACGCGGAAAACGGTGCAAAACTTTCGAAGAATGATAAATCCTCCGCGGATTGCGGTATAAAGGCTGCTAGTATCAGCGAAAAGCCAGGAGGAACCTGCATGCTTTACTCTCACGTGCTGGTGGCAGTGGATCTGATTGATGAGTGTCGCTCGGTAGCCGACCACGCCATGTCACTCGCCAAGGCGCTGAATGCCGACCTAACGCTGTTACACGTCGTCGAACCCCTTGCCATGGCCTATGGCGGCGATGTGCCTATGGATCTCTCGATGCTGCAGCAACAGCAGTTCGAACAGGCTCGAGAGCGCATGCAGATGTTTGCCGGGGATTACGGTCTGCCGGAGAGCCAATTGCAAATCGCGTTCGGCCATCCGCGCCAGGAAATCCACCGCGTCGCCACCGAACAGGGCTGCGACCTGATTGTGGTCGGTAGCCACGGCCGGCACGGCCTGGCTCTTCTGCTCGGCTCTACCGCCAACGATGTGTTGCACGGCGCACCCTGTGATGTCATCGCGGTGCGCCTGGAAAAGAAAAAGAAAACCAGCTAGACAATCGACCGACTACAGCTGACTGAACCTAGTCAGCTGTGCGCTTTTCCTCAGCCCTGCAGATCATCCAATTCAGCCCAGCGCTCTAGCGCCCCATCAAGCTCCGCCTGTTTGGCCGCCAGCGCTTCAATGACCGGAGCGGTGTGCTCATGGGGCTGCTGATAAAAATCCGGGGCATTAACCTGCTGCTGAATCGCCTCCAACTCGGCTTCAAGCCGTTCCAGCGATTCAGGTAATGCATCAAGTTCCCGCTGTAACTTGTAGCTGAGCTTAGGTTTTTGGGCTGACGAGGCAGCCTGTACTGGCGCTGGCGTAGCCTCCGGCTCCGGCTCCGGCTCCGCGGCAGCCTGAGCCGCAGCGTCATCGCCCCATTCGGCCAATGCTTCGATCTTGCCGCCCTGACGCAGCCAGTCGGCATAACCGCCAACGTATTCCCGTACCCTGCCATGCCCTTCGAAGACCAGGCTGCTGGTTACCACGTTATCCAGGAAGACCCGGTCGTGACTGACAATCAACACAGTGCCATCGAACCCGGCAAGCACCTCCTCCAGAAGCTCAAGCGTTTCCACGTCAAGATCATTGGTTGGCTCGTCGAGCACCAGCATATTGGCTGGCTTGCTGAACAGGCGCGCCAACAGTAGCCGTGCGCGCTCGCCCCCGGATAGTGCCTTGACAGGCGTTCGGGCACGCTCCGGCGAAAACAGAAAATCGCCCAGATAACTGATGACGTGCCGACGCTCACCGTTGATCTCGATGAAATCACGCCCTTCAGAAATATTGTCGATAACCGACCGTTCGAGATCGAGCTGCCCACGGAGCTGGTCAAAATAAGCCACTTCCAGGCGTGTTCCGTGCTTGACGGTGCCACTAGTCGGCTCCAGCTGGCCTAGCAGCAACCTGAGCAAGGTACTTTTTCCCGAGCCGTTATTACCGATCAGACCGATACGATCCCCGCGCAACACCACCGTGCTCAGCTCGCGTATCAGCGGGCGCTGTCCCGGATATGCAAAGGAAATGTTTTCTACTTCGATAACGCGCTTGCCCGACGAGTCGGCTGTTTCCAGCTGAAAACTGGCGCGCCCCTGACGCTCTACACGCCGGGCACGTTCCTCACGCATGGCCTTGAGGGCGCGTACTCGACCTTCGTTACGGGTCCGCCGCGCCTTGATCCCCTGACGAATCCACACCTCTTCCTGCGCCAGCCGCTTGTCAAACAGGGCATTGGCGCTGGCTTCGGCAGCCAGCTGCTGTTCCTTGTGTTCGAGAAAACTTGAGTAGTTACCCTGCCAATCGATCAGTTGACCGCGGTCCAGCTCCATGATCCGGGTCGCCAGCGCCTGCAGGAACTGTCGATCGTGGGTGATAAACAGGACCGCGCCACGGAAATCGAGCAGCACCTGCTCAAGCCACGCGATGGTGTGGATATCCAGATGGTTGGTTGGCTCGTCGAGCAAAAGAACGTCCGGCTCCGCCACCAGCGCCTGCGCCAGCAGTACCCGGCGACGCCAGCCGCCCGACAGCTCGGACATGCGCTTATCTGCCGGCAGCCCCAAGCGAGTAAGGGTCGTTTCGACCAACTGGTTCAGCCGCCATCCATCCTTGGCTTCGAGGCGACCCTGCACTTTTTCCAGACGCTCCAGCTCGGCTTCGCCCATCTCACCGTGCACGAGGTGATGATATTCGGCGAGCAGTTCGCCCACTCCGGTCAAACCTGCCGCCACCACATCGTATACCAACAGGTCTCCAGCCTCGGGCAGCTCCTGTGGCAACTGACCGATCTTCAAACCCGGGGCGTACCAGATCTCACCTTCATCGGCAGACTGCTCCCCATTGACCAGCTTGAACAGGCTGGACTTGCCGGCTCCGTTGCGACCGATGAGGCAGGCGCGCTCGCCGCGTTCCAGTTGAAAGCTGACCTTCTGCAGGAGGGGATTGAGGCCATAAGCCAGGGAAACATCAGTAAACGAGAGCAGCGCCATATCACACCTTTTGCGGAGCACTGAAACACGAGCGACAGGGAGCCATGGGGAGCGAAATCGAACACAGGCAAACCGGAAACGCCCATAGCATGAAGGGCTGAGCAGCAGACGGTTTTTGAGTGATTCCAGCGCCGCTTGGCCGAGCGCAGGGACTTTCAGAACATCCTTAACTTGTATTGACCGGCATTCTACCCTTCCCGCTAGTCTGCTGCATCGCTTATTCCAACGCTCGCCCCTATGCCGACTAAGAGCAACAGGCTAAGCTGTCAGACATCCTAGTTTCCCCTTTCGTAATTTCTCCGACTGCCCTTCCGGCCAGGATTCATGATGCGCTGTAACATCCTACAAAGGCTGACAAGATTCTCCGCTTTCGTTTTGATTTTCCAAGCTTTTGTTATTACCGAAACTGTCGCAGACAGCCGCCTTGAAAGTCAGCGACAAAGTTATGACCAGGCAATGAAAGCGCTGAAACAGGGTCAGCACAGCCGCTATTTACAGCTCAAGCAAGGCCTGCGCGACTACCCCCTTTATGCCTATCTTCTGCTTGAAGAAATAAAGCAGCAGGACGCCCCGGCGGACCATGAGGTTCAGGCATTCCTGGTAACACAGGGCGACCTGCCAGCTGCCCAGGGCATAAAAAACAACTGGCTGCAGCGTCTGGCCAAACAGGGCAAATGGGATCTGTTGCGCAAGCACTACGATACAGACAGCCAGAGCACCGAACTGGACTGTCAGCTTACTCTGCACATGTGGCGCGAAGGTAACGCTACGCTAGCCAGACAACGAGCCACTGAATTATGGACCGTTGGCCATTCGCAGCCGGACGCCTGCGACCCGCTCTTCGAAAAGTGGCGGGCCGCCGGAGGCTTGACCGAGCAGGTTGCCTGGGAGCGCCTGCGGTTGGCATTGCTTTATCGTCAGGATGCACTGGCGCGCTACCTGGTGCGTTATCTGCCCAGCCAGAAGGCACTGGCTGAGCGTTTTATCGACGCTGCGACCCAACCCGCCCGTCTCAGTGATACTGACCGGTTCCGGCCAACTGCCGGCAAGTCGAGCGATCGAATGACCGATATTGTCACCGTAGCCCTGCGCCGCATGGCAAGGGATGACGCCGCAGCGGCGATGGCGTTATGGCCGTTCTACCGCGACCTGCCCTTCGCAGAGGACGACAGGCGAGCAATCATTCGTGACATCGGCGTGCGCCTTGCCAAGCGCCACGATCCCCAGGCACTACCTTTCATGGCCGCCAATGATCCAGCGATGACGGATGACCAGGTCAGCGAATGGCGGATTCGCCTGGCCCTGCGCACTGGTCAATGGCGCCAGGCCCACGACCTCACGCAAGCGATGCCGGAATCGTTACAGCAACAGAACCGTTGGCGCTATTGGCGGGCTCGCAGCGCCCAGTTGGCCTTCCCTGAGAGCGACATTACAGGTGAATACGCAGAACTTGCCAAAGAGCGGGACTTCTATGGATTCATCGCCGCTGAACGCAGCCGCAAGCCCTACGCGCTGAACCACAAGCCCGCCGAGGTCGAGCCGCGCGCCCATGCACGGGTAAGCCAGACGGCGGGTATTCGTCGAGCCCGCGAATTCCTCGCCCGCGGCCAGATAGTCAACGCACGCCGCGAGTGGTATCACGCCGGACGCACCTTCAGCCGCGAAGAACTGATCGCGCAGGCGGCCATGGCTCGCGACCTGGGTTGGCACTTCCCCGCTATTCGCGGGATCAGTCAGGCGCAGCACTGGGATGACCTGGATATACGCTTTCCCCTTGCCTATCAGCAACCAATCATCCAGCAGGCTCGCGCTCGGCAGCTCAATCCGACCTGGGTGTACGCCATAACCCGCCAGGAGAGTGGCTTCATGGAGGATGCGCGCTCCCATGCGGGCGCAGTTGGCTTGATGCAGCTTATGCCTGCTACCGCAAGGGAAACTGCGCGCCGCTTCAGCATCGCGCTGAGCAACCCCAACGACGTGCTCCTGCCCGAGCGCAACATTGCCCTGGGCACGGCATATCTGGCCCAGCTGCATGAGCAGTTTCAGGGTAACCGCGTACTGGCTTCAGCGGCATATAACGCCGGGCCGGGGCGCGTGCGCCAATGGACGCGTGACGTCGATCAGCTACCAGCGGACATCTGGATAGAAAATATCCCCTTCGATGAAACACGCCAGTACGTTCAGAGCGTGCTGAGCTACGCAGTGATCTATGGAGACAAATTGGGGATCGAACAGCCCGTTATGAACAACGACGAGCATATGCTGAATTTTCCGGCCCATTGAGCCTTTGAACGGAGGGAGGCTCGGCCACGCAGGTAGCCTGCGTCCGAGCCAGACTAAAAGAAGCCCGTTTCAGTCAGGCAGGCGTTCCAGTCGCTCCCGCACGACTTCGACGAGCTGGTCGGGCTGGAACTTGGAAAGGAAGCCGTCACAGCCGACCTTTTCAACCATCGCCTTGTTGAATGCCCCGGAAAGCGATGTGTGCAGCACCACAAACAGGTCCTTGAGACGCGGATCCTTGCGGATCTCGGCGGTCAGGCGATAGCCATCCATTTCCGGCATTTCTGCATCAGTAATGACCATCAGCAGCCGATCACTGACCTTGCCACCCTCGTCAGCCCAGGCCTGCAACTGGCGGAGTGCACGCAGGCCATCAGTCTGTACATGCATCTGCAGTTCAAGCTGGGAAAGTGTCTCACGCAACTGGTTCATGCCCGTAGGGGAATCATCAACCAGCAATACTTCACGCCCCCGCGCCTTGTTGAGCAACCCGGCATCCAGAAGCGCGTCGCTGACACGCGTATTGAAGGGTACGATTTCCGCCAGCACCTTTTCCACGTCGATGATTTCAACCAGGCGCTGGTTTTCGAGACGCGTAATGGCAGTCAGGTAGTGAGCGCGGCCCGCACTGCGGGGCGGCGGCAGCACAGTGTCCCAGTTCAGATTCATGATGCGGTCGACCGAGCCGACGAGGAACGCCTGAACCGACTGGTTGTATTCGGTGACGATTATGGTGCTTTCGGCGCTGACCGTCTGTGCCCGCATGCCAATCGCGGCAGAGAGATCGATAACCGGGATCGCCTGGCCGCGCAAATGGATAACACCCAGCACATGCGGATGCCGCTTGGGTACCTGCGTCATCCGTGGCAACTGCAGCACTTCACGAATCTTGAATACGTTGAGTGCAAAGAGCTGCGGCCCAGCCAGCCTGAACAGGAGAATCTCCAGACGATTCTCGCCTACAAGGCGCGTCCTCTGGTCTACGGTATCCAACACTCCGGCCATATTGCCCTCGTCAAATCAGTCAGCTTTACGGCCTTGCGCCACCAGCCAAGGATACCGCTTTGTTACAGCAATTTCAGTAGCCGGCAACTATCCGCTCAGTAGTACGCATTCTCGGTGACGGTGTGGTCTGTGACGTCACGCACGGCCGTCAATTCGGGAATACGGGCCACCAAGGTCTTCTCGATACCTTCCTTCAGCGTCACGTCGACCATACCGCAGCCCTGGCAACCGCCGCCGAACTGCAGAATGGCGACCCCGCCCTCTACCACATCGACCAGCTTGACCTCTCCGCCGTGGCTGGCCAGACCCGGATTGATCTCGGTCTGCAGCAGATAGTTGATGCGATCATTCAACGGACTGTTGTCGTTGACCATGGGCACTTTGGCATTCGGCGCCTTGATGGTCAGCTGCCCGCCCATACGGTCGGTGGCGTAATCCACGACCGCATCTTCCAGAAAAGGCTCACTGATGGTGTCAATCCAGACGCCAAATGAATCCAGCTGCAGCAGGCGGTCTTCCGGCTTTTCCTCACCTGGCTTGCAGTAGGCGATGCAGGTCTCCGCATAGGGAGTACCCGGCTGGGTAATGAATACCCGGATACCAATACCGGCGGTGTCCTGTTTTGCCAGCAACTCAGCCAGATAGGCTTCAGCTGCGGAGGTAAGAGTAATGCCTGCCATGTAATGCCTCATACGCGATGGGTTTCAATAGCGCTAGTGTACGGGAGATGACTGACCGGATAAAGTCCCACTGTTTTGGTAGGGTATTTCCAGCCGTGACTCAATGGCCCGCAGCCGCGGCAATTCAGTGTTGCAGACGCATCTGTTAGACTAGCCGGCTATCCAGTACGTAATCCCCGGAGTCCCAATGCTTGATCTGAACGCTCGATTGACCGCCCTGCATGAGGCGCTGCGCCAGCGCATCCTGATTCTCGACGGTGGCATGGGAACCATGATCCAGAGCTATCGACTCGAAGAATCCGATTTCCGTGGCGAACGCTTTGCCGATTGGCCGACCGATCTCAAGGGCAATAATGACCTGTTGATCCTGACGCGGCCGGATGCCATTGGCGCCATGGAGAAAGCCTATCTCGACGCCGGCGCGGATATCATTGAAACCAATACCTTCAACTCGACACGGGTTTCACAGGCTGACTACGGCATGCAGGAGCTGGCATACGAGCTCAACCTTGAAGGCGCACGGCTGGCACGCAGCGTTTGTGATGCGAAGACTGCCGAAACACCGGAGCGTCCACGCTTTGTCGCCGGGGTGCTGGGGCCGACCAGCCGAACCTGCTCGCTGTCCCCGGATGTCAATAACCCCGGCTACCGCAACGTCACCTTTGACGAACTGGTCGACAATTACAGCGAAGCCACGCGCGGGTTGGTAGAGGGCGGCGCCGATCTGATTCTTATAGAAACCATATTCGATACGCTCAATGCCAAGGCGGCCATATTCGCCGTTCAGCAAACCTTCGACGATCTTGGTGTCGAACTGCCGATCATGATATCCGGCACCATCACCGATGCCTCAGGCCGCACACTGTCAGGCCAGACCACCGAAGCGTTCTGGAACTCGGTACGCCATGCCAACCCGCTGTCGGTCGGTTTGAACTGTGCGCTGGGCGCCAAAGAGCTGCGCCCCTATCTGGAAGAGTTATCCGACAAGGCTGATACGCACATTTCGGCGCACCCCAACGCGGGCCTGCCCAACGAGTTTGGCGAGTACGACGAATCGGCTGCCGAGATGGCCGAGATCGTCGAAGAATTCGCCGCGGCGGGCTTCCTGAATATTGTTGGTGGTTGCTGCGGTACGACGCCAGACCACATCAGGGCAATTGCCGAGGCTGTCGCCAAGTATCCGCCACGCCAGATCCCGGACATTCCCAAAGCCTGCCGCTTGTCCGGTCTCGAGCCTTTCACCATCACCCGCGAATCGTTGTTCGTGAACGTGGGCGAGCGCACCAATATAACCGGCTCGGCCAAGTTTGCCCGCCTGATCCGCGATGAGAATTACACCGAGGCGCTGGATGTCGCACTCCAGCAGGTCGAGGCAGGCGCACAGATCATCGACATCAATATGGATGAAGGCATGCTGGATTCGAAGAAGGCCATGGTGACCTTCCTCAATCTGATTGCTGGAGAGCCGGACATCTCCCGCGTGCCGATCATGATCGACTCCTCGAAATGGGACATCATCGAGGCCGGCCTCAAATGCATCCAGGGCAAGGGCATCGTCAACTCCATCTCGATGAAGGAAGGCGAAGAGCAGTTCCGCGAGCACGCCCGCCTGTGCAAACGCTACGGCGCCGCAGTCATTGTCATGGCCTTCGACGAGAAAGGCCAGGCCGATACAGCCGCGCGCAAGCGTGAAATCTGCAAGCGGTCCTACGATATCCTGGTCAACGAAGTCGGCTTCCCGCCGGAAGACATTATCTTTGACCCGAATATCTTCGCCATCGCCACCGGTATCGAGGAGCACAACAACTACGCCGTCGATTTCATCGACGCCTGTCGTTATATCCGCGATCACCTTCCCTACGCCCTCACCTCCGGCGGCGTGTCCAACGTGTCGTTCTCGTTCCGGGGCAACAACCCGGTGCGTGAGGCGATCCACTCGGTATTCCTATTCCACGCGATCAAGGCTGGCCTGACCATGGGTATCGTCAATGCCGGTCAGCTGGAGATCTATGACGAGATTCCGCCCAAGCTGCGGGATATCGTCGAGGACGTCGTGCTTAATCGCTCCGAGGGCGGCACCGAAGCCCTCTTGAATATTGCCGATGAGTACAAGGGAGACGGCAGCGTAAAGGAAGCCGAAAGCGAAGAATGGCGCAGCTGGAGTGTGGATGAGCGCTTGTCGCACTCACTGGTCAAGGGCATTACCACGCATATCGTTGCCGACACCGAGGAGGCCCGCCAACAATGCGCGCGGCCGATTGAAGTGATCGAAGGACCGCTCATGTCCGGCATGAACGTAGTCGGTGATCTGTTCGGCTCGGGCAAGATGTTCCTACCGCAGGTAGTGAAATCCGCGCGCGTGATGAAACAGGCGGTGGCCCACCTGATCCCCTTTATCGAAGCGGAAAAAGGCGACAAACCGGAAGCCAAGGGCAAGATCCTGATGGCGACGGTCAAGGGTGACGTGCATGACATCGGCAAGAACATCGTTGGTGTGGTGCTGGGCTGCAACGGCTACGATGTGGTGGATCTGGGCGTGATGGTGCCCGCCGACAAGATCCTGAAAACCGCCATCGAGGAAAAATGCGACATCATCGGTCTGTCAGGCCTGATCACGCCCTCGCTGGATGAAATGGTCCATGTCGCCCGCGAAATGCAGCGACAGGGCTTTACCCTGCCGTTAATGATCGGCGGCGCCACCACTTCCAAGGCGCACACCGCGGTCAAGATCGACCCGCACTACAAGAACGATGCGGTGGTTTACGTTACCGACGCGTCGCGCGCAGTAGGTGTCGCCACAACGCTTCTTTCCAAGGAGCTGAAACCAGCCTTTGCAAGCAAAACGCGGGAGGATTATGCGCTTATCCGTGAGCGCACCGCCAACCGCTCCGCCCGTACCAAGCGCCTTGAATACAAGGCTGCCGTTGCCGCCGGTCCGCAATTCGATTGGGATGGTTACACTCCGGTCAAGCCAACCTTTACCGGCGCCCGGGTTCTGGATGATATCGACCTCAGAGTGTTGGTTGATTACATCGACTGGACGCCGTTCTTCATCTCCTGGGACCTGGTCGGTAAATATCCGCGCATCTTCGATGACGAAGTCGTCGGCGAAGCCGCTACATCTCTGTTCAATGATGCGCAGACCATTCTCAACAAGCTCATCGATGAAAAGCTGGTCCGCGCCCGGGCGGTGTTCGGTTTCTGGCCTGCCAATCAGGTCGATCATGACGATATCGAGCTGTACGACGAAGCCGGACAACCTATCAAGCGGTTGCACCATTTGCGCCAGCAGATCGAGAAAACCGATGGGAAGCCCAACTTCTCGCTAGCGGATTTCGTCGCACCGAAGGATAGCGGTCTGACCGACTATGTGGGTGGTTTCATCACCACGGCGGGCATTGGCGCCGAGGAAGTATCCAAGGCCTATCAGGACGCTGGTGACGATTACAATGCGATCATGGTCAAGGCGCTGACTGACCGGCTGGCGGAGGCCTGCGCTGAATGGCTGCACCAGCAGGTCCGCAGGGAATATTGGGGTTACGATCCAGAGGAACAGCTAAGCAATGAGGAGCTGATCAAGGAGCGGTACAAGGGGATTCGTCCGGCTCCTGGCTACCCCGCCTGCCCCGATCACACAGAAAAAGCAGCACTCTTCGAACTATTGGATCCGCAGGGTGAATCCGGTGTGACGCTGACGGAACATTTCGCCATGTTCCCGACTGCTGCGGTCAGCGGCTGGTATTTTGCTCACCCTGAAGCGCAATATTTTGCGGTCGGCAAGATCGACAAGGATCAGGTCGAGAGCTATAGCCAACGCAAAGGGCAGGATATCGAAATCACCGAGCGCTGGCTGATGCCCAATCTCGGTTACGACCTGTAGCAACAGGACGAACGGTGGCGCAGCCGTCTGCGCTGCGTCACCGCCCTCCTCTGAAACTCCCATGACTCCACTTGAAATCGCCGCCGCATTGCTCGGCACGCTATCGGTATGGCTGACGGTTCGACAGAACCCGCTCTGCTGGCCGGTCGGGTTATGTATGGTCGTGCTGTACGCGTGGTTCTTCCAGAGCACCGGCCTGTATTCGCAGGTACTGTTGCATAGTGTGTATGCAGCACTGCAACTGTACGGCTGGTGGCAATGGACCCGTGGCGGTGCATCGAACACGCGACTTGAAGTGTCCTTGGCCGGCCCAGTGGAGATCGCCACTGGTGTGGCGCTGGCTGCGCTGGCCAGCCTTGCGCTCGGCGCCCTGATGGCCGGTTATACGGATGCGGTCTACCCGCGCCTTGACGCTGCGTTGACCGCGTTCAGTTTGCTGGCGCAACTGGCAATGGCGCTCAAGCGTCTGCAATGCTGGATTCTGTGGATCGTGCTGGATGTAATGTACGTAGCGCTGTTCTTCCACCAGGGCTTCTATCTGACCACCGCGCTCTATGTGATATTCGTGCTGCTGGCCGTTCTCGGCTGGCGTCAATGGCGCGCTTCGATGGTCAGCACCCGATGCGTGTAGTGGTCTTGTCCGGCCCTGAATCAACCGGCAAAAGCTGGCTGGCGAATGATCTGCATCGCCGGTTCGGTGGGTTACTGGTTGGGGAGTATGTTCGCCAGTTCATCGATAACGAAAAGCGCGATACCTGTTACGCCGATGTGGCGGTTATCGCACGCCGGCAACTTATTCAGGAGGATGCCGCGCGCCAGCAACGGCCTGAACTCCTGATACTGGATACCAACCTGCTGAGCAATATGCTCTGGAGCAGAACACTGTTCAGCGATTGCCCCGCATGGCTAGAGAAGGAACTGCTTGCGCGTCACTACGACCAATACCTGCTGCTCTCTCCAGACGGCGTGCCCTGGACCGCGGATGGTCAGCGCTGCCAGCCTGAGGCTGGACATCGGCGCGCGTTCTATCAGGACTGCAAGGACTGGCTAAGCCACCACCAGCAACCTGTGGTTGAAGTGGGTGGCTCCTGGACAGCCCGGCAAGAGCGTTGCCGCAAAGTGGTGACAGAGCTGCTATCGAGTGAACGCCGGGGTTGATCGGGGGTGCCGCGTCCGGCCTGCCTACGATCGCAACGCGCCAGCCCGGCAACCGTGCAGAGACGGCTGCATCTTTGTTATATTCGAACAACCATGTGTCCATCATCAGCGTCTTCGGCGTGGGCAGCTGACAAGCCATCGTTTACTGGTACGCCGTGATTTCGAGAAATTCCCGCCTTCGTATTCTTCCCAGCCCCGACCGCCTCAAGAGCATTGGTTTGATTGGTCTGCCCATCATGGGCGGGATGCTCAGCCAAAGCCTGCTGAATCTGGTAGATGCCGCCATGGTCGGTACGCTCGGCAGCGAAGCGCTGGCCGGCGTGGGTCTCGGCAGTTATGCGACGTTCATGTCTATTGCTTTGGTCATGGGACTTGGCGCCGGGGTTCAAGCGATGGTGGCGCGACGTGGCGGTGAAGGCGACACCGGCAACCTCGCCCGCCCGCTCAATGAAGGGCTGTTGATTGCGGCTCTGCTGTCGGTCCCGCTGACGCTACTGTGCTGGCTGAACGCGAGCCGGATCATCGGCTTTCTGTCTGAAGACCCCGCCGTCATTGATATCGGTACTGAATACTTCCAATGGCGCACCCTGGCGATCATCGCGGTGGGAGCCAACTTTGCGTTTCGTGGCTACTGGAACGGCATTCGGCGGTCGGGCCGATACCTGCAGATACTGGTCGTGATGCATCTATGCAACGTCGTAATCAGCTATGGGCTGATCTTCGGCAAGCTCGGCCTGCCTGAAATGGGCGCAGCCGGATCGGGGTTGGGCACCTGCATAGCCATGTTCCTGGGCTCTCTGCTTTACGCCTTCATGACCTGGCGTTCCGGACGCGACCATGGCTTCCTGCGCACGCGCCCACGCGGCCGCGGATTGCGGGCGATGCTCAGACTGTCGATTCCCAATTCGCTGCAGCAGTT
This sequence comes from Pseudomonas sp. gcc21, assembly GCF_012844345.1. Lineage (NCBI taxonomy): Bacteria > Pseudomonadati > Pseudomonadota > Gammaproteobacteria > Pseudomonadales > Pseudomonadaceae > Pseudomonas > Pseudomonas sp. gcc21. The sequence goes on from NZ_CP051625.1 coordinate 1,320,144, forward strand.
CTTTTTTGCGACAGGCATAACCACCCTGTTCTGGATCATCGGCCAGGTGGGCACACCCGAACTGGCCATCGCTCACATACTCATCAACCTGGCACTGTTCCTAATTCTTCCGGGGGTTGGCATGGGGATGGCAGCGACTACGCTGGTCAGCCATAGCCTGGGAGAACGCGAGCCGGAAGAGGCCTACCGCTGGGGTTGGGACGTGGTGCGCGTTGCAGCCTGCGCCCTCTTCATCATGGGAATGCCGTTCTGGCTGATGCCCGAACAGGTACTCGGACTTTTCACCCGTGACCTCCAGCTACTGGCGCTGGGCGAGTGGCCCTTGCGCATCACCGGCCTCGGCATGGCGCTGGACGCGACTGCCCTGGTGCTGACCCAGGCCCTCCTGGGGGCCGGGGCAAGTCGTACGGTTATGGGTGTGAATCTGGGCAGTCAGTGGCTGATCTTTCTGCCCTGCGCCTATCTGGCCGGCCCCGTTCTTGGCGGCGGCCTGTTAACCATCTGGTTGATGCAGAGTCTTTATCGAGCGATGACGTCCGTTATCTTCGCGGTGATGTGGCGACGTCGGCACTGGGCAGAGATCCGCATATAAGGCAGGATGTATGTCTGCACGGCGAACGCCGAAGCAATCAGGTGATGAGGTGGTCATGGCGGACAAAAAACAACAATCAGATGACGAATCACGGCCGATGCGTTTTCGAGAAACCTTGAGCAGTGTGCTATTCGGCGCGCTCGGCGTTCAGAGCAGCAAAGCCAGGGAGCGCGATTTCACCAAAGGCAAGCCAAGCCATTTCATTGGTCTCGGCATCGCCTTTCTGGTGGTGTTTGTTCTGGTCATCCTCGGCGTGGTAAGCCTGGTGCTGCATTTTGCGGGCGTCTGAATCGCCTTCATGCCCAGGCACCCGCTCGGGCAGGCGTCAGCTTTTATTGCTGACTTACCCAGAATACAGCGGTGAGTACGGCGACCAGGATAAGTGCAACGGCGGCAAACGCATCAAGATGGCTGTCGGCGTGATGCGAGTCGGATGAATCCTTGTGTTCGATCATAAAGCTATCCCCGTAATGTCTTATTATTGTTGCGCAGAACATGTACCTTACTTACCCTACGCAGTTAAGCCCATCACGCACACAAGTACAAGATCCCGCCGCAAGAATACGGTTTCGGTCTAACCATATAGATAAACATTCCTTTTGTGCATAACGGAAAACTGCTATCGTCTGCCCGCTTCAGAGCCCTGCAGGGGCGAAGCCATCCTTAGATCAGGGGCGTGCAGATGCCCCACGAACAGGTTGCGACATGTACATTTACGACGAATATGATCAACGGATCGTAGAGGACCGCGTCAAGCAGTTCCGCGATCAAATCCGCCGTTACCTTGAGGGCGAGCTGAGCGAAGCGGAAATGCTGCCCCTGCGCCTGCAAAACGGACTGTATATCCAGCGTTACGCTCCGATGCTGCGTCTCGCCGTTCCCTACGGCGTGCTGTCCTCGGCACGGTTGCGCAAGCTCGCTCACGTAACCCGTCGATACGACAAAGGCTACGCGCACATCACCACCCGCCAGAATATCCAGCTGAACTGGCCTCAGCTTGAAGATGTGCCAGACATCCTCGCTGAGCTTGCGACGGTTCAGATGCACTCTATCCAGACCAGTGGCAACTGTATCCGCAACACCACCACGGATCAGTTCGCCGGTGTTGCCGCAGACGAAGTCATTGATCCCCGGCCCTGGTGTGAGATTGTGCGGGAATGGTCGACATTCCACCCGGAATTCGCCTTCCTTCCGCGCAAATTCAAGATCGCCATCAACGGTGCCCGCGAGGACCGTGCTGCGGTTGGCGTGCACGACATCGGACTCAATGCCATACGCAACGAAGCCGGCGAGCTCGGCTTCGAAGTGCTGGCCGGCGGTGGTCTCGGCCGTACACCCATGGTTGGCGCGGTTATTCGTCCCTTCCTGCCCTGGCAGCATCTGCTGACCTATCTGGAATCCATTCTGCGGGTGTACAACCGCTATGGCCGCCGCGACAACAAGTTCAAGGCGCGCATCAAGATTCTGGTCAAGGCACTGACCCCTGAAGTCTTCGCAGAGAAGGTCGAAGCCGAATGGGCCAGCATGAAGGACTCGGGAGCAACTCTGACTCAGCAGGAAGTCGATCGCGTCAGCCAGTACTTCCAGCAGCCCGAATATCAGGCCTTCGATGGCGATGACGCGTCATATCTGGAGAAGCGCCGTACAGACAAGGCGTTCGATAACTGGGCAATGCGCAACGTGCATCCGCATAGAGCGCCCGGTTATGCTGCCGTTACGCTGTCACTCAAGCCGACTGCTGTTTCGCCTGGGGATATCACCGCCGAGCAACTGGACGCAGCTGCCGATCTGGCAGACCGGTACAGCCTTGGCGAGATTCGTTCTACGCACTATCAGAATCTGGTGCTGCCCTATGTGCAGCAGCGCGATCTGCCTGAACTCTGGCAGAAATGCCGCGAGCTGGGCTTTGCAACGCCCAACATCGGTTTGCTGACGGATATCATCTGCTGCCCGGGCGGCGACTTCTGCTCGCTGGCGAACGCCAAATCCATCCCGATCGCCGAAGCCATCCAGCGCACCTTTGACGACCTGGATTACCTGCATGATATCGGTGAGCTGGAGCTGAACATTTCTGGCTGCATGAACGCCTGCGGCCATCACCACGTTGGCCATATCGGCATTCTCGGGGTAGACAAGAAAGGCCAGGAGTTCTACCAGGTCTCACTGGGCGGCCGCAGTGGTCGCGATGCTTCCATCGGCCAGATTCTCGGGCCGTCCTTTGCCGCCGAGCAGATGCCCGCCGTGGTCCAGAATGTGATTAACGTTTATGTCGAGAACCGCACCCCTGAAGAACGCTTCATCGACACTTTCGAGCGTATCGGCATGGCCCCTTTCAAGGAGAGAGTCTATGCAGCGAATCATTAAAGGCGACCAGGTCATTGATGAGACCTGGCACCTGCTCCCGCGGGAAGTAACCCTGGCCGAGGTGTCCAATTCTGACGACCTGCTTGTGCCTCTGCCACTCTGGCAGGAGCACTCTCATGCTCTTCTGGCCCGCGACGGTGGATTGGGCGTATGGTTGGAGGCTGACGAAGAGGTCGAGCTCATCGCGGATGACCTACAACATTTTCAGGTCATAGCGTTGAACTTCCCGGTATTCAGCGATGGCCGGCACTATTCCAGCGCGCGCCTGTTGCGTGAACGCTACAAGTATCAGGGAGAAGTGCGCGCTATCGGCGATGTGTTGCGCGATCAGCTGTTCTACATGAAACGCTGCGGCTTCGATGCGTTTGCCGTGCGCGCGGATCGCGATCCGTACGAGGCACTGGAAAGCCTCAAGGATTTCTCGGTTACCTATCAGGCTGCAACGGACGAACCCCTGCCCCTGTTCCGTCGTCGCGGCTAACTATGAACTGCCGATCCCGGCTCCTTGCCACGGGATCGGCCAGCAGGTTGCCTGATCAGTCCAGATTAACCAGTACTCTCCCTACCATCCGCCCTGCCAGAATGCGTTCGATCTGCTCGGGCAGCTGATCCAGCGATACCTCCTGCGCCAGCACCTCGAGATCCACTTTCCACTGCAGCGACAACCGATCCCACATCGAAGCCTTTACTACCAGCGGCTGTTCCACCGAATCAATTCCCAGCAGATTTACGTTGCGCAGAATAAAGGGCAGCACACTACCGCTGAAGGCAGTACCCGCCGTCAACCCGCAACAGGCTACGCTGGCTCCGTAGCGCAGGGACTTGACCGCATTAAACAAAATCTCACCGCCTACGGTATCCACCGCGCCAGCCCACTGCTCCTTGAGCATTGGCTTCTCGCTTCCAGCCTCCAGCGCAGTGCGGTCAATGATTTGTGAAGCGCCAAGACCTTTAAGAAACTCACTTTGCAGCGCCTTGCCGGTTAGGGCAGCCACCTCGTATCCGAGATTCGCCAGCATCGCCACTGCAATACTGCCCACACCCCCGGTGGCGCCAGTGACCAGCACCGGACCCTGACCAGGTTGCAACCCGGCTTGCTCCAGCTTGTCGATGCATAGCGCGGCAGTGAGCCCGGCGGTGCCGAGCAACATGCTTTCGCGCAGACCCAAGGCCGTGGGGCGCTTGAGGACCCAGGCGGCAGGCACGCGAATATATTGACCAAAACCGCCTGCAGTACTCATACCGAGGTCATAACCGGTAACGATGACCTCGTCTCCGACTGCCAGCTCGCTGACCGAGCTCGCCTCGACAACCCCTGCTGCATCAATGCCCGGCGTATGCGGATATTGACGAGTCACGCCCTTGTTGCCAGACGCCGACAGCGCATCCTTGTAATTCAAGGAGGAATACCTGACGCGAATGAGGACCTCGCCTTGCGGCAGATCATCAATATGGCGCGATTGCACGCGGGAGACATAGTTACCGCCCTCCTCGCTCACTACCAAAGCCTTGAATTCCGACATATTGCCTCCTACCAGAAACGCTGATTATGAAAGCGCGACGCCCAGGTCAACACCAATCGATCCAACGAAGCCGCGAGCCCTGACGCCAGCTTGTCTTGCATGCGCTTGCGCACCGCATAGTGCACCTCGAACACGTCCGCTACCCGGATGCGCTGGCTGATATATTCGTCGCTGGTTTTCAGCTCGTCAGCGAGGGCGTTTTCGAGAGCTTCGAGCCCGAACCAGACCTCACCGGTAGCCACCGCCTCTATATCGAGTATCGGTCGATACCGACTGACAAAGTCTTTGAATAACCGGTGAATGCTTTCCAGATCTTCCTGAAATTTTTCCCTACCCTTTTCGGTGTTCTCACCGAAAAGGGTTAGCGTCCGCTTGTATTCGCCAGCAGTGAGCATCTCGTAGTCTACGTCGTGCTTGCGCAGCAGCTTGTTGAAATTCGGAATCTGTGCAACAACACCAATCGAGCCCAACATTGCAAAGGGCGCGGCCAGTACGCGGTCACCGATACAGGCCATCATGTATCCACCGCTTGCCGCTACCTTGTCCACGCATATGGTCAACGGCACGCCTGCGTCGCGAACTCGAACCAACTGCGAAGCTGCCAGGCCGTATGCATGCACCATCCCCCCGCCGCTTTCGATCTTGACCACTACCTCATCTTTCGGCGTAGCCAACTCAAGCACCGCCGTCACCTCGTGCCGAAGGTTTTCAAGCGCAGACGCCTTGATATCCCCGTCGAAATTCAACACGAAAACCTTGTCGCGAGCAGAATCTCCTTTGGCCCGGCCTTTCTCGGCGAGTTTGCGCGCTTTCTGCATCGACTTGAACGCTGCCTTGTCGAGCACCGCACTGCCAAGCCGTTCAGTGGAACGGGCCAGCTGCTCATTGAGTCTGTTGACAGTGAGCACGCCTTCGCCACGACGTGATCTGCCTTTCAATGCAGCCAGCATCATCAATACCAGGAAAATTGCCACCACAATGGTGAAGGCTTTCGCCAGAAACAGGGCGTATTCAGCTAGCCATTCCACAAACATCACTCCAGCACGTCGATAGTTGCAACCAAGCATACAGGATGTATCAAGTCCTCGGCACGTAACGGTCCGCAGCGGAATTCAAACGATCGTATGATTCTGGTTGACAGCGTTCGCAGCTATCCATAACCTCGGATTCATCCAAACAAAAGGCTTTTACACGTGGGCGATATTTATCTGATCAGGCATGGCCAGGCGTCCCTCGGCGCTGAAAACTATGACGTGCTGTCACCGGTAGGCATAAAACAGTCGCAGCTATTGGGGCGCTACCTGGACGATCTTGGGGTGACCTTTGATCGGTGTGTCGCCGGTGAAATGGTCCGCCAGATTGACACCGGCAAGCATGCCCTTGAAGAAATGCCTGGTACTCAGACCCGACAGATTGATATCGAGCCGGCTTTCAACGAATACCAGTCAGACCGGGTCATGGCGACATACTTGCCCCGCGTGCTGGAAACCCAGCCCAATGCCCTGCATTACGTTCAGAACGCAGGCCAGCACCGCAAGGAGTTTCAGCGTATCTTCAGCCAGGTGATTAATCACTGGATTACCGACACCAACCGCCCCGACGATTGCGAACCCTGGTCGGATTTTGTCGAGCGCGTTCAAGGTGGCCTGCAACGGGTTCTCGCCGCTGCCGGACGTGGCCAGAACATCGCGATATTCACTTCGGGCGGCACTATTACCGCCACCCTGCAACTGATCACCGGCATGCCCGCGACCAGCGCCTTCGAGCTTAACTGGCAGATTGTGAATACCTCTGTCAGCCGGTTCCAGTACCGCAAGGATCAGATCAGTCTGGCTTCGTTCAACAACCAGGCCCATCTTGATGTACACAAGCGCTCGGAGTGGGTCACCTTCAGATAACCCTCGCGACGATCATGGGACCGTCGCTTCAACCAAGAAAGGACAGGCTAATGGCTACTGTTTCAGACATCATCAGCAGCATGGATTCCAAGTTCAACCCCGCCGCCGCGAAGGGCCTGGATCTGGTATTCCAGTTCAACATAGAGGACGACGACAACTTCTTTGTCACTGTCAAGGACGGCACCTATAGCGCCGAAAAAGGCGATGCCACTGCCCCTGACGTGACCCTGATCATGGACAGCGAAACCCTGTCCGGCGTTATCAGCGGCGAAACCGATGGCATGCAGGCTTTCATGGCTGGCAAGCTGCGCGCCGAAGGCGACATGATGCTTGCACTGAAGCTGAGCGAGCTGTTCCCTGCCTGAAGCTGATCACTAAAAAAACCGGAGCCTGGCGCTCCGGTTTTTTTATCACACCTGATTTCGTTCTACCGCCCAGCCGCGCCCTTTATGCCACGCCCTAAGCAACTGGCTAGCCTTTAATTGATCGGGACGATCGCGCGTCAACACTCCAGCTGATAAACCCATTCAAACAGGTGTTTGAGGTTGTTGCGCGCCCCGCGCTCCTTTAGATTACCTTGTCGCCGGGGCGCTCCAGGCCAGGCACCCGCTCTCATCACAAGGACACTCTCATGCAAAAGACTCAGCTATTCGATCTTGACGGCAAAATTGCGTTGGTCACCGGAGCCAGCCGAGGCATCGGCGAAGCGATCGCCAAACTCCTCGCCCAGCAAGGCGCACACGTTATCGTATCCAGCCGTAAAATCGAAGGTTGCCAGGCAGTTGCCGATGCCATTGTAGCGGCAGGCGGCAAGGCTAGCGCCATCGCATGCCATATTGGTGAAATGGACCAAATCAGCGAGACGATCGAAACCATCCGCAATCAGTTCGGCAAGCTGGATATCCTGGTAAACAATGCAGCAACCAACCCCTATTTCGGCAACGTACTGGATACCGATCTCGGCGCTTTTCAGAAAACCGTCGATGTAAATATCCGGGGTTATTTCTTCATGTCGGTCGAAGCGGGCAAACTGATGCGCGCCCAGGGTGGCGGCGCGATTCTGAACGTGGCTTCGGTCAATGGCGTGGTGCCCGGCGACATGCAGGGGATCTACTCGATCACCAAGGCGGCCGTCATCAATATGACCAAGGTTTTCGCCAAGGAATGCGCTCAGTTCGGGATACGCTGCAACGCGCTCCTGCCGGGACTGACCGACACCAAGTTCGCTTCGGCGCTTACCTCGAACGATTCGATACTGAAAGGCGCGCTGCAACGTATCCCGCTGCGCCGCGCGGCCGATCCGAGTGAAATGGCCGGTACTGTGCTGTACCTGGTGAGCGACGCATCAAGCTATACCACCGGCACCGCGATCAACGTAGACGGCGGCATGCTGTCCTGATCAAGGCTGGCCGGGTGCGAACCCGGCTCCGTTAACCGGCGGGCTTCAACGCATGGAGTGCGACCGGATTAAGCGCCGCCGGCTTCGCTCCGGCGGCATCCAGATCAATAGCGAACCGCGCTTTATCCGCCATGGGCATATACCGCACGACGAAGGCATCAGCTTCAATAAACTGCGGATTGTCCAGCCCATCCAGCCAGTGCCACAGATCGCGCCATTGTGGCGTGCCATATAGCCGCCCCGAGAGCGCTGCATTGCGACCTCGCTGCTTCTCAAGCGTGACATAGCGGCCATTTATTCGAGCCAGACGGTAGCCATCGGATAGCCCCAGCGCCTTGGCCAGCCCTGTCCAGCGCAGCACCTGAATCTGCAGCTCCCAGGTATCACCTTCAAGCTGAACATGACGCTTGGTGCCATTTGCCGCCAGGGTGGCAGCATAACGCTGGGGGGCCGCTTCAGTGAGCTCCAGTACTGCTACCGGGCCTTGCTGCGTAATGGGACGGAACTGCTGCAACTCCCAGGCCGCCAGCCCCAGCAGCGCCGACAGCGAGAGCAGCATAATCAGAAAACATCCCTTGAACCATCCAAGCAACCAGTCCAGACGCCAACCCATCCGCGCCATGACGAACAACAATGCGAGGCCAACGCTTCCCAGCAAAGCGGCCAATCCCAGATATTGCATGCTACTCCTTGCGCGCCCGCGTACCGCTTATGCAGGTACTGACGGTAACGGTTGTCCTTGTCGACGAGCCAGATAACAATCAATAAGCCAGCGAGAAATGGTGCCCCGTGGCGGTATAGCCGGCAGCTGGTCGATATGCCACCAGCGCGCCTCTTCAATTTCACCTGGCTGGGGTACGATCTCGCCGCCCGCATAACAGGCATGAAAGCCCAGCATCAGCGAGTTGGGGAACGGCCAGTTCTGGCTGCCCAGGTATTCCAGCTGATCAACCTCCAGGTTGACCTCTTCCATCACCTCTCGGTGCAAGCACTCTTCCGCAGACTCTCCCGGCTCGATAAATCCGGCCAGGGTGCTGAAAAAACCAGCGCGAAAATGCGGAGATCGGGCCAGCAGCACCTCATCACCGCGGGTAATCAGGACAATGATGCACGGAGCGAGCTTCGGATACTGCCGAAGCCCGCAGGCCGTGCACTGCATGGCCCGCTCCTCAACCCGCGCCTGCATCGGCTGTCCACAGCGACCGCAGAAACGATGCGTGTCATGCCAGGCGTCCAACTGTTGTGCCAGCCCCAGCATGCGGAACGTATCATCATCGACCTGGCCGATCAGCCCTCGCAGACCATGCCAACTAAGGCCGGGCAGTTCGACTGGTTGTTCCAGACGCAGCAGCCGGCACGGCTTGCCATCAAAAAAACCGAGCAACAGATCAAGATCAGGATCACCCAGATAGCGCGCCATATCCGGATCAAGCAGCAGCCGCCCGTCGAGCATGGCGAAGCTTTGCTGGTGGTATACGATTACCAGACCATCAGCGCACGACTCCCCGGCACTGTTCGCCGGCACAAAACGACTGCCTGGTCTATGCATACAACGACTACACCTCGGTAATATTGAAGCCCAACTCGGCCAGACTGTCTTCAGCCAGCGCCAGCACATCCGCAGTAGTCACCGAACACCGTTCGGCCGACTCAAGATAAAACTCAATGCCAGTCAGCGCATCAGCCAGAACTTCGAGCTGTTGCGGATGCGGTAACAGCTTCCGGTCAAGCATGTTTTCCTTGATGAAACATGCCGCCAGGCGAATCACGTTGGCAGCGCGACTCATCCCGAGAAAGATAAGCCCGCCACGGACGGTTTCAAGCGAATCCGGCACATTCATCAGATGCATGATGTCGTTACCTGATTCCATATAGGCGGTCACCGCGCGCTTGGCCAGTGCCAGCCCGGCCTGCGACTCTTCTATGAGAACGATGCGTGCTTCCTTCAGCGCTAGCGGCTCGTCAGCCTCTTCAGATCCGGTCGCTGCGTCCGCCTCACCCTCACCATCCAGACGATCAACCGCCGTTTCGGCCTGCAGTACGGCATCGGCCACCTCTTCCAACAGCGCGTTATCGCCCATGCGCCACGTACTCAGCTTCCCTGATGCGCTCTCAAGATATGAAGAGACTGCCTCTATCTCGAGCATTCTGAAGGTTTTCCAGAGACGTTGGAGCGACGCTTTCAGCGTCTCAAGGGATTGTTCCGGATCGCCGGCATTGCGAGCGAGCAAGTCGAGCAGATCCTTTATGGCGGCGATTTCCTCGCGGAGCGCCTCGGCCACCGAGCGCATCACATCCACGCCGGGCCCACGCAAACGATCGAACGCCTGCAGAATCTCCCGCTCGGTATACCCCGGATCAGGCAGTGCAAAGGCAGCCTTTACCTCCGTAGAACGAGGGCTACTGCCGTCGGCGAGCGCCACCAGATACAGCAACTCCCCCAATAACTGGCGTGGAGGCTGAAGATCACCCGACGGGTGCAAGCCGCTGCGCTTCTTGACCTCTCGGTCCACCTGGGCAAACAGGCGCTTACGTGGATTGGTCAGATGCAGCGGAGTCTCCTCCATCGCTTCGAGCGCGGCCGTCGCAACCCAACAAAGGGTAGCGACAGGACTGCTCAGATAACTTTCCCAGCGCTGCAGCGCCCGCTTCATCAACGGCGTTGCGGCAGCGATACCATCATCGCGGATCAGCGCCAGTAAGCCGAGCTGATACATCTGCCGAAGCCGGTTGAATGCCCGCGGCTCAATCCCCTCATCCGAGCCCGGACGCAGGTTCGGATTCAGGCGGTCGACATCCAGTTGATAAAAGAAGCTTTCGGGAAGCGGGCCGGCGTCGATGCGGTGTTTGCGTAACTCGTTGATCGCCGGCAACAACAGTTCCGGGCGCTCGAATCCCTGCTGGCGACACTGCTCCAGGTAGCGTTCCAGCAGGAAAAGGCTATCACACAGAGAAGAGAGCGGCGCGTTACGCTCGGTGCCGTCGTGCTCTGGCACATCGGTGGCCAGGGCGACCATTTCCGTCAGCAGAACAGTGGCGCCATTCAGTTCGATTAGTTCAAAGGTACCGCGCAGTTGTTGCAAGCTTTCGATGGCCTGCTGCAACAAGCTGCCATTGTGTCTGTCCTCGAGAAATTGCTGTAGCAGATCTTCTGCTTCGCCCATGCTGGCAAAGAGCTCATCCCTGACAAGATCAAGTGATGTGGCACCCGTTAACATCGCATTCCGTCTCCCCATCGTCCCTGCAATCTGACTGATAGCGCTCAGTCGGCAAATTCAGCAGTCTTTCTGGTCATGTGAGCAGCCACCGCTACCTTGAGATCCTCAGACTGCAGCATAGCCGCGTTCCAGCTGGCGATATAATTGAGGCCATCCTCGACACTATGATCCCGGCTGTAGCGTATCATCTCCTTGGTACCACGCACTGCGAGCGGCGATTTGGCGGCTATAGTCCCCGCCAGTTCCATTACGCTCTCGAACAACGCGTCAGATGACGCATAGTGCCGGTTAACCAGGCCTATGCGCTCCGCCTCTACACCATCAATCATGCGCCCGGTGTAGGCTAGTTCCCGCATCATGCCATCCCCTATGATGCGCGGCAATCTTTGCAGCGTGCCAACATCCGCCGCCATTCCCATGTCGATTTCCTTTATTGAAAACAGCGCATCGACAGTCGAGTAGCGCATATCACAGGCCGAGATAAGATCAATCGCACCACCTATGCAATAACCATGTACGGCGGCAATCACCGGCTTACGACAGCGATCCACCGCGTTGAAGGTGTTCTGCAATCGCAGGATCTGCCTGCGCAGCGTTTCAGCGTTGCGTCCGATATCGGTACTCAGCTCGTCCTTGGCCCCTGCCAGCATGGCAAGATCGATGCCGGCGGAGAAATGATTGCCGGCTCCAGAGATAACCACAACGCGAACATTGTCAGTCTGATCAACCCAATCAAACACCTGCACCATTTCATCCCAGAAAGGTCTGCTCATCGCATTGGCTTTCTCTGGCCGATTAATGCGTATATGCACAATCTTGTCGATCTGTTCAACAAGCAGCGTCTGGTATTTCGGCATGCTAGCTCTCCTTACAGGGTTCAAAACGGGTGAGTTCGTAACAGAAAAACAACCGACAAAAATCCATTCGGTCGCACGGGTTGAATACTCAGATCGGCTCCGAAACACACAGATCGTCACACGCTGGAGACAATACTCGTTTCGGTGCTATTTTCCGCGTTATTACAGCTGGGCTTTTGTGATATTCATCCCAGTTCAGTTATTCAAAACGGCCGACATCCGGCTCACTCAACCGGCGAAGCATTCCACGCCGAGAAGCCAGCCGCCTTTTCGATCGCTGCCAACCGCTGCCCATGCGCTTCGAGTTCGGCAGGGCTCGCCTGAATGACTTTCAAACGCGGCCGCTCAGGATCCAGACGACGAATGACGCTGATACCATCGGCGCCGGTATCTTCGTCAGAGCCCTGGCCAGCGAGCGTCAGCGCGGTCTGACCGCCAGTCATGATCAGATAGACGTCTGCGAGAATCTCGGCATCCAGCAAGGCGCCGTGCAGGTCACGCTGCGAGTTATCAACACCGTAACGCTTACAGAGTGCATCCAGGCTGTTGCGCTGGCCCGGGTGCTTACTCCTCGCTAATAGAAGGGTATCGACTACCGAGCAATGATCAGCCATCAAACCATGCCCGGCATTCAACAGTCCGAGCTCTGCATCCAGGAAGCCGATATCGAACGCTGCGTTATGAATAACCAGGCGGGCCCCACTGACGAATTGCATGAAATCGTCGACGACATCGGCGAAGAGGGGTTTGTCAGCAAGAAACTCGTCGCTGATGCCGTGCACCGCGAACGCACCCTCTTCAACCTCGCGCTGGGGATTGATATAGACGTGAAAATGGCGTCCGGTCAGACGCCTGTCCATTAGCTCGACACAACCAATTTCAATGATTCGATGACCTTCTCTGACCTCGATACCGGTCGTTTCCGTGTCCAGTACCACCTCACGCATTGTGCAGTCTCCGTTCGGCAAGGACCTTTTCTACGCCCAGATTGGCCAACTCATCGGCCAGCTCGTTCTCCGGATGCCCGCTGTGGCCCTTGACCCAGCGCCACTCGACCTGGTGTTGATTGACCAGGCTGTCCAGTTCCTGCCATAGGTCGGCGTTCTTGACGGGCTGTTTGCTGGCGGTTTTCCAGCCACGCTTCTTCCAGTTCGGCATCCATTCGCGGATACCTTTCATAACGTACTCGGAATCGGTTGTCAGCACGACCTGCGCGGGCCGCTTGAGCGCTTCCAGGCCACGTATCGCAGCGGTCAGCTCCATGCGGTTATTGGTCGTTTGCAGCTCTCCGCCGTACAGCGTTTTTTCATGGGGTCCAAGGCGCAGCAGCACGCCCCAACCGCCCGGTCCCGGATTCCCCTTACAGGCACCGTCGGTGAAAATCTCTATGGTATGCGTCATTTCTTGTTCCGTTTTTGCGCTCGCCTCGCCCCGGCCACTACCGGCGGCAAGGTCAGCGCGGGAAAAACCCGGCCGCGCTGGCGACGCGGCGTCACACCAAGCATTTGCCGGCGGGCCATGAGGAAATAAAAGCCACCACCAGGCAGGTGGTGTTTGCCGCCAAACTCCTCCAGACCCTGCAATCGCTCGAGCCAGCGCTGGGACATAAGCGGCGGACGATAGCATCCATCAATGCGTTTCTCCACCGAAAACCCGAGCAATTCCAGCCAGTCCACGAGCCGCGACGGCGACACAAAACCGGCTTCGCTGAACCATTGCCGACCGGTAAAATGGCTGATGCCCCAGGCGCTCCATGGGTTGAAGCCGAAGATCAGCAAATGTCCGCCGGCACGTACTGCCTGACTTGCTTCTCGAAGGAGCACTCTGGGCGTCAGGCAGAAATCCAGACCATGATGCAGCAGCACGACATCAAGGCTTTGCGGAGAAAACGGCCACTGGGTCTCTTCCGCCGGGATGGCTTCGCGTCCGGCAAGCAAATCCAGCTGCCAATGATTGCGCAGCACGCTGCGATCGGTATCCAGCAGGTCGGGCGCCAGCCCGTACTGCACCAGATGCTGACCGAAACAACGCTGAATCTGCTGCTGCATGACATCGCGTTCGGTTGCCATGAGCATCTGTCCGGGTGGCGAGTCCAGCCAGGCACGGGCACCCGCCAGGAGCCTGAGCAAATCGTCCTGACTGATGGATCGGGAAATTCCGGGAATTGCCATGTCGCCTCCGGGTTGGCCTCTGACGGCGAACCTCCTATAAGATAAAACACAATATCCCAAAAGGCGCCGTCACCATGCCACAGTTCATCGCTTTGCCAGCGTTTCAGGATAACTATATATGGATGCTACTCGACGAGCATACCAGCCAGGCCGCAGTGGTCGATCCCGGCGACCCGGTGCCGGTTGTGCGCTGGCTGGGCCGCCACCCTGAATACAGCCTCAAGACCATACTGATCACGCATCATCATCGGGACCATACCGGTGGCCTGTCCGCCATCAAGGCCGCCACCGAGTGCAAGGTTTATGGGCCTGCTGAAGAGGATATTTCCGGCATTGATCGCCGGTTGAAAGACGGTGACGAGTTCAGACTGTTCGGTTCGGTTGTGCAGGTAATATCCGTCCCGGGACATACCAGCGGTCATATCGCCCTGTTCTGTAACGATGCAAAGGATCCCTGGTTGCTGTGTGGCGACACCCTCTTTGCCGGCGGGTGCGGCCGTCTGTTCGAAGGCACACCGGAACAGATGCACCATTCACTGCAACGGCTCGCAGCGCTTCCTGACGAAACGCGGGTGTTCTGCGCCCACGAATATACTCAAGCCAATCTGCGGTTCGCCCGGGCGGTAGAACCGGAGAACAAGGATATAAAGGTGCGCCTGGAAGTCGTGGACGATCTGCGTGCCGGCGGTCGTATCACTCTGCCCTCCACCATCGGTCTGGAAAAACTGACCAACCCCTTCCTGCGCTGCGATCAACCGGCCGTTATCGCGGCCGCCAGCCAGCATGTCGGAAACCGACTGGAGCCTGGGGAACAGACGCTGGCCGCCATTCGCCAATGGAAGGATAACTTTTGACACAGTTATGTCGATGTGGCGTGCGGTAGCGGCTGCTGCGGGCTGCGCCGTTTGAATACGCATATCAGTTGGCGTTTGCCCGTATGGTTTCTTGACCCTCCGAGGGGCACTACCTAGAATCGGGCAAACTTTCAGGGACCTGCTCATGCTGTTGACGACAACCAACGCATTCAAAAAAGGATTTTTGGCGCTGGGGCTGCTGGTTCTCGCCGGCTGCCAGACCTCTCCAGAGAACCGACCGACCCATCCGGAGGATGCTCCACGCATCTCACTCACGCAGGCCGAGCGAATCCTCGGAACCGAACCTGACCGGGGACGCGTGCGAAGGGCACTGGCAGAGATTGAAACAACCCCGACCCTGTGGTCCCGAATACGCAAAGGCTTCAAGCTTGATCCCGCGGTGATCGATAACCCGCGGATCGACCAGCAGAGATTGGTGTACACCAGCCAGCCGCGATACTTCGAATCTACTTCTGCCCGCTCCCAGCTCTATCTGCACTACGTGGTCGAACAGATTGATGCGCGAGGCCTCCCCCAGGAGCTGGCGCTTCTGCCCTTCGTTGAAAGCTCCTATAACCCCATGGCCTATTCCAGCTCCCATGCTGCGGGTCTCTGGCAGTTCATCCCCTCTACCGGAAAGATTTTTTCCCTGCGGCAGGACTGGTGGTATGACGGGCGCCGTGACGTCACCGCCTCCACTCAGGCAGCGCTGGACTATCTCACCAGCCTGAACGAGACCTTCGATGGCGACTGGCTCCTCGCGCTAGCTGCCTATAATTGTGGTCCGGGCTGTGTTGGCCGTGCAATCAAACGTAACCGGGAACGCGGTTTGCCAACCGATTACTGGAACCTGCAGCTACCGCGCGAAACCATGAATTACGTTCCGAAGCTGTTGGCGATGGCACAGGTGATCGAGAGCCCAACTGCCTACGGCGCGTCGCTGCCGAAACTCAAGGATGAGCCCTACTTCACGGAAGTGACCGTTGAACAGCAGCTGGACCTGCATAAGGCTGCAGAACTGGCCTCTATAACACCCGAAGAACTGCTGAGTTTGAATCCAGCCTTCAAACAACGCGTTACCGCACCGGAGGGGCCTTTCCAGTTACTGGTCCCCGTCGTGACAGCAGACCAGTTCGTCGCGGGGCTGGCGGAACTGCCGGCCAGCGAATACGTTAGCTTTCACCGCTACAACGTACGCCGTGGCGATACGCTTTCACAGATCGCTGACCGCTATCAGTTGAGTGTCAACGCGATCAAGCAAGCTAACGACATGGTGAGCGGCAATACCATCCGGGTGGGCCAGACCCTGATGCTGCCGACCACAGCCGAAGGCATGACAGCACCAGCCTCAGCCAGGTCCCTGGCTATGGCTGAGCCGCTGACCTATCAAGTCAAGCCAGGCGATAACCTCTGGGCCATTGCGAAACGCCATGGCGTCAGCGTCAATGCGATTACCCGCGATAACGGCCTGAGCACGCCAGTATTGCGCGTGGGCCAACAGTTACAGCTGGCAAGTGCTGACACCGACGCATCGGCAGGCGGCCGGAAGGTGGTCTACACGGTCAAGCCAGGCGATTCGCTCTACAGCATTGCACGTGAATTCAAGGTCCGGATCGATCATATACGGGACTGGAACGAACTGGGCTCGGTACTGCGTCCCGGGCAGCAGCTCACTTTGCATCTGCTTTGATGGTGCAGTTCCGAGGATTGTGAGCGAGCCACAGCCTGTGGCTGACTGCCCGGCCATTGCCCCGCGCCAGTGGGCATAAGCCAGGCGGCTCTTCCGTTGGCCCAACAGCAATGGTAGCGTTGCTGTTGCATTCACTGAACGGCCGCTCATGACGTTTCTCCCTGCTTTTATCCTCGCCATATTGCTCGCTTCCCTGCCCTGGACCCCAGCCGACGCTGCCGTCTATAAACAGCACGGCTACGCGCTATACGGTCAACCCGCTTACCCGGATGACTTCGAGCACCTCAACTATGTGAACCCGCACGCTCCCAAGGGCGGAACGCTGCGCGTAATGGGCAGTGGGACCTTCGATACGCTCAATCCCTATACGCTCAAGGGCACCAGCCCGATCAGCACCGGCAGCTTCGCAAATTATGGCATCAGCGAGCTGAACGAGCCGCTCATGGTGGGCAGTGGCGTCTACGACCCCTCTGCAGACGAGCCCTACTCTGCCTATGGGCTGATTGCGCAGACCCTGGAGTTTTCCGACGACCGTAGCTGGGTGGTCTTCAACTTGCGGGAGGAGGCTCGCTTCCATGACGGGACGCCTATCACCGCAGCGGACGTTGCCTTCTCCTACCAGTTGTTGAAAACGCAGGGCCATCCGAACTACCGGACCATGCTGGAAGCAGTAGAACGCATCGACATTCTCGGCTCCCACCGGATCCGCTTCATTTTCAATCACAGCAATAACCCTATGCTGATTCTTCGTTTGGGAGAGTTGCCGGTATTGCCGGAGCACTACTGGAAGGGTCGTGACTTCGGCGCAACAACCTACCAGGCTGGCTTGAATAGCGGTCCTTACCGCATCAGCGAAATCCGTCCCGGTCGCCGATTGGTGTTCGAGCGAGTCAAGAATTACTGGGGACGCGAGCTGCCAATCAACCTCGGCAAGTACAACGTTGACCGAATGGAAGTGGAGTTCTACCGCGACAATAACGTGGCCTTCGAAGCGTTCAAGGCTGGCGAATTCGACATTTATTTCGACCACAAGGCCAGTAACTGGGCCAATGCTTATGCGTTTCCCGCCGTGCACCGGGGCGACGTTCTCAAGCGCGCCATACCCCACGAAATCCCCAGCCCTACTCAGGCCATGTTTTTCAATACCCGGCGCATGCCATTCGATGACCGCCGCGTACGTCAGGCGTTAGGCATGCTCTTTGATTTCGAGTGGTCCAATCGGGTCCTGTTTTATGGGGCTTATGAGCGTTCGTTAAGCTACTACCCCAACAGTCCCTTCTCGGCGAAGGATTTACCCTCGGGTCAGGAGTTCCTCTTTCTCGAGCCGCACCGCGATCAACTTCCAGACGCACTGTTCCGCGAACCTTTCAGCCTGCCAGTAACCGATGGGCGCGGCATACCTCGCGAAACCCTGCGGGACGCCGTAAAACTATTCGAGGAGGCCGGCTGGTCACTGCGTAATGGAAGGCTACGCAATGCCGACGGCCAGCCGCTGGTTTTCGAGATCCTGCTGGTTAACCCGAGTCTGGAACGTATCCTTCAACCCTACCGCAACAATCTGTCGCGCCTGGGCATCGACATGCATATCCGGACCGTCGACAGCGCACAGTATCGGGCACGGCTGGATCAATTCGACTATGACATGATTCTTGCGACACTGCCGCAGGGGCTATCACCCGGCATGGAGCAACATAGCTATTTCCACTCGAGCCAACGCAACGTACGTGGCAGCCGCAACTATGCCGGCATTGCCAACCCGGTTGTGGACAACATGCTTGAGCATCTGCTGTCGGCCGGCACTCGCGCACAGCAGGTTGCTGCGACCAGGGCTCTCGATCGTGTGATGCTGTGGGAACACTATACAATCCCGAACTGGTATATAAACTACCACCGCATAGCGCACCGCTCCTGGTTGCGCTCAGAATCAACACCGCCTTATTCGCTGGCAATCCGCACCTGGTGGATTGATAAAGCGGTCGAACAATAATCAAGGTCATCAAAATGCTTGCCACGCTGAAAACAACAACCGGACTTATCCTGCTGACCTTGGCAACATTCAGCCAGGCACAGGATGCTGGAAGCCACGCCCTCACGCTTTATGGCGAGCCACCCAAGTATCCGGAAGGTTTCAGCCACTTTGATTACGTCAACCCGGAAGCGCCCAAAGGCGGCACCCTGCGGCTCTCGGGCTTTGGCAGCTTCGACTCGCTGAATGGTTTTATCAGCCGCGGCGCTGCGGCCGACCAGCTCGGTCTCATTTATGACACCCTGACCTTTCACTCACTGGATGAACCCTTCACCGAGTACGGCTTGCTGGCCGAGCGCATCGAGCGGCCTGAAGACAATACTTGGGTGCGTTTCCATCTGCGTGAAGAAGCGCGATTCCACGACGGCGAGCCTGTTACCGCTGAGGACGTCGTGTTCACTTTCAACACTCTGCTCGAGAAAGGCGCACCCTTCTATCGGGCTTATTATGGCGATGTGAAAGAGGTCATCGCAGACAGCGAGCGCAGCGTGACCTTCCACTTCCATAATGGCCAGAACCGGGAATTACCGCTGGTGTTGGGGCAGTTACCGGTATTACCCGCGCATTTCTGGGCTGAACGTGAATTCGATCGCACCGGACTGGAGCCACCCCTGGGCAGCGGACCCTATCGGGTCGGAAACGTGCGCCCCGGCCGCTCGATCAGCTACGAACGTGTCGAGGATTACTGGGGTGCGAACCTGCCCGCTCTGCGAGGTTTCTACAACTTCGACCGAGTGGTCGTCGATTACTATCGCGATACCGGTGTGGCGCTGGAAGCCTTCAAAGCAGGACAGTTTGATTTCAATCAGGAAGTCAGTGCGCGCAACTGGGCCACAGGCTACGACAGTCCTGCGCTTCAGGCCGGTCGGATTATCAAGGAAGAAATCCCCAACCAGAATACTCAGGGCATGCAGGGGTTTGTCTTCAACCTGCGCCGCCCGCATTTCGAGGACCGCCGAGTCCGACAAGCGATTAGCCTGCTGTTTGATTTCGAATGGGCCAACGGGCGACTTTTCCATGGTGCCTACACCCGTAGCGCCAGTTTCTTCGCCAACTCGGAGCTGGCCGCCGAGGGCAAGCCCGATGAGGCCGAGCTCAATCTGCTCGAGCCGTTGCGAGATCAATTGCCTGCCGAAGCGTTCGATTCTGCGTACGTTCCTCCCACGACCGATGGCAGCGGCAATATCCGCGAGCAGATGCGCAAAGCCTATGCGTTGTTGCAGGATGCCGGCTGGCGGATCGAGAACGATCAACTGGTCAACGAACAGGGCGAACCACTGAGTTTTGAATTTCTGCTGGTGCAAGCCGATTTTGAACGCGTTCTGTTGCCCTTCAAACGCAACCTCGCGTCGCTGGGCATCAACATGGAGCTCCGTCGGATTGATACCTCGCAGTACATCAATCGCCTGCGTTCACGGGATTTCGACATGGTGGTCACGGGCTTTGGCCAGTCCAACTCGCCGGGCAATGAGCAACGCGAGTACTGGCATTCCTCCAGCGCTGACAACCCTGGCAGCCGCAACCTGATGGGCCTCAAAGACCCCGCAATCGACAGCCTGGTTGAGGGTTTGATCCAGGCTGACAGTCGCGAAGCGCTGGTTACCCATACCCGTGCGCTGGATCGGGTTCTGCGGGTCACCCACCTGCTGGTCCCCAACTTCCACACGGACGTGTACCGCGTCGCTTACTGGAACAAGTTCGCGCACCCCGCACAGTCCCCCAAATACGACATCGGCCTCTTTACCTGGTGGGTCGACAAGGACAAACCGGGCGCTATCAGCGAGCCTATGCTGCTTCCAGAGCCGACTGACGCCGACAGCGACGCTGAAGACTCAGCCGAGCAGGCGAAGGATGTCACATCCTCACGCCCTGCCGATTCGCCAGCCTCCTCTACCGGTACGGATCAGAGCGAGGATACCGAGTAGATGCTTGCGTATATCATTCGTCGGCTTCTGCTGATCATCCCAACCCTGTTCGGCATTCTGTTAATCAACTTCCTTATCATCCAGGCCGCACCCGGCGGCCCTGTAGAACAGATGGTAGCCAAGCTTGAGGGTTTTGAAGGCGCTACCAGCCGTATCTCGGGAAGCGCCCAGGGCGAGGTGGCGAGCGGCAGCAATTACCGCGGCGCGCAGGGTCTGGACCCGGACATCATCGCCGAGATCGAGCGGATGTACGGTTTCGACAAGCCACCGCATGAGCGATTCTGGCTGATGATCAAGGGCTATATGACCTTTGACTTCGGCGACAGTTTTTTCCGTGACGCCAGCGTGATTGATCTGATTATCGAGAAGATGCCGGTCTCCATTTCCCTGGGCCTGTGGACGACCGTACTGACTTACCTGATTTCCATTCCGCTGGGTATCCGCAAGGCAATCACCCACGGCTCGGCATTTGACGTCTGGACCAGCTCACTGATCATTGTCGGCTACGCCATTCCCGGATTCCTGCTGGCTATTCTGTTGATAGTGCTGTTTGCGGGCGGCAGTTACTTTGACTGGTTCCCGTTACGCGGTCTGACCTCGAACAACTTCGAAGAGCTGGACACCTGGGGCAAGGTCAAGGATTACCTGTGGCACCTGGTGTTGCCGATCACCGCGATGGTCATTGGCAGTTTCGCTACGCTGACCATGCTCACCAAGAATTGCTTTCTCGACGAGATCGGCAAACAGTACGTGACCACTGCGCGGGCCAAGGGTCTGTCCGAACGCCGCGTGCTCTATGGTCACGTGTTCCGCAATGCGATGCTGCTCATTATCGCCGGCTTTCCATCGGCGCTGATCAGCGTGTTTTTCACCGGCGCCCTGCTCATAGAGGTCATCTTCTCCCTCGACGGTCTGGGACTGCTTGGTTTCGAGGCAGCCATCAACCGCGACTATCCGGTTATGTTCGGTACCCTTTATATCTTCACCCTGCTCGGCCTGGTGGTAAAACTGATCGGCGATATTGCCTATACCCTGGTTGATCCACGCATCGACTTTGAAAGCAGGGAGGGCTGAGCATGGGCGGTCGCTTCACTCTCTCACCCCTCAATCGTCGCCGTTTCGCACGGTTCAAGGCCAATCGGCGTGGCTGGTGGTCCCTGCACATTTTCCTGGTGCTCTTTGTCCTCAGCCTCGGCGCAGAGCTGTTGTCGAATGACAAACCCCTGCTGGTGAGCTATCAGGACGAGCTGTATTTTCCGATCTTCAAGCGCTATGCAGAGACGGAGTTTGGTGGGGAATTTCCCATCGAAGCGGATTACCGCAGCAGTTATGTACGCGAACTGATCGAGGAAAAGGGTAACGGCTGGATGCTCTGGCCGCCTAACCCTTACTACTACTCGACAATCAATTATGAGCTGGACGTACCGGCCCCTGCTCCACCCTCTGCTGACAACTGGTTAGGTACCGATGACCAGGCGCGAGATGTTTTTGCGCGGGTGGTCTACGGCTTCCGGATTTCGGTATTGTTTGCCCTCACCCTGACCATTGTCAGCTCGATTATCGGGGTGATCGCCGGTGCCATCCAGGGGTTCTATGGGGGCCGTATCGATCTGTTTGGCCAGCGGTTTATCGAGGTCTGGTCAGGACTCCCGGTCCTCTATCTGCTGATTATCCTGGCCAGCTTCGTTCAACCAAGCTTCTGGTGGTTGCTGGGCATCATGCTGCTGTTTTCCTGGATGTCCCTGGTCGACGTGGTGCGAGCCGAATTTCTCCGTGGTCGGAATCTCGAATACGTCCGGGCTGCGCGCGCATTGGGAGCCAGCAACCGGATCATCATGTTCCGGCACATTCTGCCCAACGCCATGGTAGCCACCCTGACTTTCTTCCCGTTCATTCTGACCGGCGGGGTAATCACTCTGACCTCCCTCGATTTTCTGGGTTTTGGCTTACCGGCTGGATCGCCCTCGTTAGGCGAGCTTATTGCGCAGGGCAAAGCCAATCTTCAGGCACCCTGGTTGGGCATTACCGCCTTCGTGGTGCTGTCGGTCATGCTTTCATTGCTGGTATTCATCGGCGAGGCGCTTCGCGATGCCTTCGACCCAAGGAAATAAGATGTCGGAACAACCTCTGATCCGCGTACAAAACCTCAGTGTCGCTTTTCAGAGCGAGCAGGAGGAAGTCATGGCGGTGCGCGACGTGAGCCTGGACATCTATCCGGGCCAGACCGTCGCGCTGGTGGGAGAGAGCGGCTCGGGCAAATCCGTCACCGCACACTCGATACTGCGTCTTCTGCCCTACCCTATGGCCCGACACCCCAGCGGCACGATTCTGTATAAGGGCGAAGACCTGCTTACTGCCAAGCTCAAGCGTCTGCGGCAGGTGCGCGGCAACCGGATCTCGATGATTTTCCAGGAGCCCATGTCATCGCTGAATCCGCTGCATACGGTGGAACGGCAAATCAACGAAGTGCTTTTTTTGCATAAGGGTCTGGACAAGAAAGCCGCGCGGGCGCGCACGCTTGAGCTTCTGGAACTGGTCGGCATCCCCGAGCCGGCCAAACGACTGACCGCCTACCCGCATGAACTTTCCGGTGGTCAACGACAGCGCGTGATGATCGCCATGGCGCTGGCCAACGAACCCGAGCTGTTGATCGCTGATGAACCCACGACGGCACTGGATGTAACCGTCCAGCTGAAGATACTGGAGCTGCTTAAATCGTTGCAGGAAAAGCTCGGCATGGCGCTGCTGCTTATCAGCCACGACCTGAACCTGGTGCGAAAAATAGCCCATCGCGTATGTGTCATGTATCAAGGTCGCGTCGTCGAAGAAAACGAATGCACTGAGCTTTTTGACGCACCTCAACATGAATATACCCGTCAACTGCTCGCCGCCGATCCCTCTGGAGATCCAGTTGAAGCTGACCGGAATGCGCCGGTCATTCTGCGTGCAGAGCAGTTGCGGGTATGGTTTCCGATCAAGAAAGGCGTGTTCAAGAAGACCGTTGACCATATCAAGGCGGTCACCGATGCCAGTTTCAGCCTGCGCAGCGGGCATACGCTGGGTATCGTCGGCGAAAGCGGGTCCGGCAAGACCACGCTGGGCATGGCAATCCTCAAACTAGTCGATAGCCAGGGATTGATCGAGAGCAACGGTCAACGGCTCGATGGCATGAGTCAGGACGCTTTCCGCCCGCTGCGCAGGCAGATTCAGGTTGTATTCCAGGATCCGTTTGGCAGCTTGAGTCCGCGGATGTCTGTTGCTCAGATCATCAGCGAGGGCCTGGAAATTCACCGCATGGGAACGGTAGAAGAACGCGAGCAAATGGTCATCCAAGCCTTGCAGGAAGTAGGACTGGATCCGGAGAGCCGTCATCGTTATCCGCATGAGTTCTCCGGCGGCCAACGGCAGCGAATAGCAATCGCACGGGCACTCGTGCTCAAGCCTTCGCTTATCCTGCTTGATGAGCCCACCTCTGCGCTGGACCGTACGGTACAGAGCCAGGTGGTCGAGCTGCTTCGCGAGCTGCAGCGCAAATACGGGTTAAGCTATTTGTTTATCAGCCACGACCTGGCCGTGGTACGCGCTCTCAGCCATGAGCTGATGGTCGTCCGCCAGGGCGAGATTGTCGAACAGGGGCCGGCCAGGCGGATCTTCGCTTCACCGCAGCACGAGTATACTCGTCAGCTGCTCGAAGCGGCTTTCGCCGCACCGGCAACAGTCACTATGGCCTGAACATTCAGGTCCGGAATCAAAACAGGAAGCACATATGGGATTTCTAACCGGGAAACGTGTACTCATCGTTGGCGTAGCCAGCAAACTGTCCATAGCCTCAGGCATCGCTGCAGCAATGCACCGCGAAGGTGCCGAGCTGGCGTTCACCTATCAGAACGACAAGCTCAAGGGCCGGGTTGAAGGCTTCGCTGCCGACTGGGGCTCCAGCGCGGAGCTGTGCTTCCCTTGTGACGTAGCGGACGACGCTCAGATCGAACA
The DNA here is from genome assembly GCF_012844345.1 of Pseudomonas sp. gcc21. NCBI lineage: Bacteria > Pseudomonadati > Pseudomonadota > Gammaproteobacteria > Pseudomonadales > Pseudomonadaceae > Pseudomonas > Pseudomonas sp. gcc21. The sequence goes on from NZ_CP051625.1 coordinate 1,344,651, forward strand.
GGTCTTTACCGAACTCAGCAAGAAATGGGACGGGCTCGACTGTATCGTCCACTCGGTGGGATTTGCCCCGGGCGACCAGCTGGACGGTGACTTTACCGACGTGACCACCCGCGATGGCTTCCGCATTGCCCACGACATCAGCGCTTACAGCTTCGTCGCACTGGCCAAGGCAGGTCGGGAGATGATGAAAGGCCGCAACGGCAGCCTGCTGACCCTCTCCTACCTGGGCGCCGAGCGCACCATGCCCAACTACAATGTGATGGGCATGGCCAAGGCGAGCCTTGAAGCCGGCGTACGCTACCTCGCCAGCAGCCTCGGCCCGGAGGGCACCCGTGTGAACGCGGTGTCTGCAGGCCCTATCCGGACGCTCGCTGCATCCGGTATCAAGAGTTTCCGCAAGATGCTGGCCTATAACGCTGCCCAGACCCCGCTGCGCCGCAACGTCACTATTGAGGAAGTAGGTAACGCCGGTGCTTTCCTGTGTTCTGATCTGGCCTCCGGCATTTCCGGAGAAATCATGCACGTAGATGGCGGCTTCAACACCACCGCCATGGGCAATATCGAAGAGTAAACAGCGCGCCGCGCAAAAAAGCCGCTCCCGAGAGAGCGGCTTTTTTGTGTCTGCAGCCCGATATATTTCGCCACCGACTATGTTACCGGTTGCGGTGAACTCGCTGTCTCATAGCGCAACGCTCGATGGGGGGCCGGGTTCCATCCCGGCCAACGTACTCGCCGGCAACGTTCATGGTCGAGGTGGAACTCGACACTCCATAGGCCGTGCCTGATTCAGGTGCCCCTTCTTTACGCCGGCGGAATGAGTACGCGAAAACGCAAAACCCGGTCCATGGACCGGGTTTCGTGATGCCGCAACTGAAACGTTCGATAGACTAGAAGCGCTCGACCTCCGCTTCTTCCTTCAGCTTCTGCTGAACAGCAGCAAAGTCCTGCTCCCCGGTCTGGCCCGCAATGAAACGTTCAAACATCGGCGACTCGGCTTCGGACAAGGCTTCCTCAGGCGTCGCAACGCCTTTCAGCTGAACAATCCAGCGTCCGCCGTCCGGCTTGCGGAATTGTGCATAGCCATTCTCGCCCTCATCCGGGCGTGGCATAGCGAACACGTTGCGCAACAAGGCAGGCAGCACTTCCTGGCTGCTCCGACCAACTGCCTCATGCTGCTGCCAACCGACCTCCAGGGATGCGGCCAACTGCATTGGCTGAACATTGCCAGAACGCAGTTCGGACACCGCTTCCTCCGCTATACGTTCGGCTTTCTCGGTGGCACGCCGATAGCGCAACACATCAACGATCTCTTCGCGAGCTTCATCCAGCGAGAGTGTCTCCTGCGGCATGTGTTCCTTGACCCGCAGCACGACGACTGTATCGGCATCCAGCTCCAGCAGCGGACTGTTACGCCCATCGACCAGAACCTCCTCGTCAAAGGCAGCCATCATGACCTTGGGATTGCTGGTCAGCCCTTCCCCGCCGGAACGTTCAACCGGACCAATGGTTTCGATCGTCAGATCGAGGCTTTCAGCCGGCCCAACCAGATCAGGCGACTCGTATGCGAGGTCCGCCAGCTCCTGCGATGCCTCGACGAAGCGACGCTCGACCAGCTCCGTTTTCAGCTCCTGCTCAAGGCTCTCACGCATCTCTTCGAATGTAGGCAAGTCGGGTGCCTGCAGATCGGTCAGCTTGATCAGATGGTAGCCATAACTGGTACGAACCGGTTCGGACACCTGGCCTTCTTCCAGCGAAGATAGCGCTTCGTCGAACGCCGGATCGAAGCTTCCTTCAACCGTAAAGCCAAGGTCTCCGCCGCGATTGGCGCTGCCGCTGTCGTCAGAGTATTCCTTCGCTACGTCAGCGAAGTCATCACCGGCCTCGATGCGCTCATAGGCCTCCTGTGCACGTGCCAGCGCAGCATCCTCGTCGTCGTTGATTTCGACCAGGATATGCGCGGCGCGGCGCTGCTCAATCAGATTGCCCACCTCGCGCTGATACAGCTGCTCAATTGCCGCATCATCGACTTCTACCTGATCAAAAAAGTCCCGACGAGATAGCGTCACGGTTTCAAGCACCACCTTCTCAGGCGACTTAAACTGCTCCTTGTTCTCTTCGTAGTGCTGCTGAATGTCTTCCTCGCTGATATCGACTGCTTCGTGCTCGGCAGCCACTTCTATCACCGCGAAGTCACGGGTCTGATTCTCCAGTTGCGCCAGGCGCTCGCGCTCGGCTGGGGTGGCGAAAGCTGTCGCCTGATAAGCGTTGCGCAGCTGGGCAATCAGCAATTCCTGGCGAACCAGATCGCGGAAGGCCATGCGTGAGGCGAGGCCCATATTACGGATAACGATATCAAAGCGGTCAGCACTGAACTGTCCGTCCACTTGAAAATCGGGCGTCCCGAGAATCAGTTGATCAATCATCTGCTCGGACACTTTCAGGTTCGCATCAGCCGCCCCATCAAGCAGTACGGCGCGTTCGATCAAGCTGTCCAGTACCGAGGAACGTAACAGGTCATCATCGATCAGACTCGGGTCGAAGTTCTCGTTACCCATCTGGCGAAGCTGTTGAATCAATTGCTGGCGTTGTAGAGCAACGGCCTGTTCCAGCTCCATTTGAGTGATAACAGTGCCGTTTACCTCTGCCGCCTTATCGTCGTCGCTGGTGAAACGACTGATCGATTCCCATCCGGTTAAAGCGAATATCAGCACAATGACGCCGACGATCACTTTCGCGACCCAGCTTTGCGCATTGTCCCTCATTTTTTGCAGCATCTTGCCCCCGAAGATCCCATTGTCAACAGCCCACTCCGGCGGCTGTCGGTCTTGCCAAAACGCTTAACCCTAAAACAAAAAAGGCGCATCGTCTGTGATGCGCCTTCTGGAAGTTTACGGAACCACAACCTTTATGTTGCCTGGTACCCCTGAGGGCTTGTCAGCCGATCGGGGTTCCGTCTGCACCGCATCACTCTGGAGTGACGGATGCCCTTCGATGTCAGGACGCGATCAGTTGACTGCGTCCTTCAGTGCCTTGCCTGCCTTGAAACCAGGAATCTTGGCAGCGCTGATTTCAATCGGTTCCCCAGTCTGAGGATTGCGACCAGTACGCGCAGCACGCTCTTTCACGGCAAATGTACCGAAACCAACCAGAACAACCGGATCACCGGCTTTCAGAGCACCAGTGACAGACTCGATGACCGCGTCCAGAGCACGACCGGCAGCAGCTTTCGGAATATCGGCGGATGCTGCGATGGCATCAATCAGTTCAGACTTGTTCACTTAAGTCCCCTTATATAATTTCAATGAGTAGTTAGTCGTTATGTAAGCTTATGGTCCTAGCAAAGCTCTAGCCAGTCAGCGTACCGCATGGGTCGAAGCACGCTTTATAGCAAGCGCTCAAAAACCGTGTCAAGGAATGCTTGAGCGTCACGGCGTGTGGCAGGGAGCCCCGCGTTGCAAGGCTGCCCGCCCGAGCAGACCGTTCACACTCAATGAGTACTGATACGCTCCTTCGCGTCGGCCTCACGATTGTCATCCTTTGCAACTATCTCTTCAACCCCTTCCTGCAGGGGCTCCGGCATGTATTGCAGCGCAATCTGCAACACCTCGTCAATCCATTTCACCGGTTTGACCTCAATATTCTCCTTGATGTTATCCGGGATCTCTTTCAAATCCCGCACGTTGTCATGGGGAATGATGACGGTTTTGATACCGCCACGATGCGCCGCGAGCAGCTTTTCCTTCAGTCCACCGATCGGCAGAACCTGACCGCGCAGAGTAATCTCACCCGTCATCGCCACGTCCGCACGCACGGGAATCTTGCTCAACGCCGACACCAATGCGGTACACATGCCAACGCCCGCACTCGGCCCATCCTTTGGAGTCGCCCCTTCCGGCACGTGAATGTGAATGTCGTGTTTCTCATGAAAATCTGAGGTAATTCCGAGACTTGCGGCGCGACTACGCACCACGGTCAACGCAGCGCTGATGGATTCCTGCATCACATCACCGAGCGAGCCGGTCTTGATCTGACGACCCTTGCCGGGCACGACCACAGCCTCGAGACTGAGCAACTCGCCGCCGACCTGCGTCCATGCCAGCCCCGTTACCTGACCAATCTGATCCGCTTCCTCAGCCAGTCCGTACTTGAACTTGCGAACCCCAAGATAGTGCTCGACGAGCTCGCTATCGAGGACCACTTCAGCCCCTTTCGATTTAGCTTTGCCCTTGGCCAATTGTTCCCGAACCACTTTACGGCAGACTTTGGCGATCTGACGTTCCAGTCCGCGCACCCCCGCTTCCCGTGTGTAATACCGGACAAGATCTCGCAGAGACTCAACAGTAAAGGTCAATTCGCCTTCCTTGAGACCGTTATTCTTGGTCTGCTTGGGAATCAGATAGCGCTGGGCAATATTGATCTTCTCGTCCTCGGTGTATCCGGGGATGCGGATGACTTCCATCCGGTCGAGCAGTGGTGCCGGGATGTTCATCGAGTTAGAGGTGCAGATGAACATGACATCCGAAAGATCGTAGTCGACTTCCAGATAATGGTCGTTGAAGGCGTGATTCTGCTCGGGATCCAGAACCTCCAGCAGCGCTGAAGAAGGATCGCCCCGCATGTCCTGCCCCATCTTGTCGATTTCATCGAGCAAAAACAGCGGATTCTTGACCCCGGCCTTGGTCATTTTCTGAATCAATTTACCAGGCAGCGAACCGATGTAGGTCCGGCGATGACCACGGATTTCGGCTTCGTCACGGACACCGCCGAGAGCCATGCGCACGAACTGCCGGTTGGTTGCGCGGGCAAGGGATTCGCCCAGCGACGTCTTACCCACACCAGGCGGACCCACCAGGCAGAGCACCGGCCCCTTGAGCTTGCGTACACGCATCTGTACGGCGAGGTACTCAAGGATCCGCTCCTTGACCTCCTCGAGACCGTAATGATCATTCTCAAGCACTTCCTGCGCACGCTTGAGGTCATGACGGACTTTGCTGGCTTTCTTCCAAGGGACGTTACACAGCCAATCGATATAGGACCGCACCACCGTCGCTTCAGCAGACATCGGTGACATCATCTTGAGCTTGTTCAGCTCGGCGATTGCCTTTCCGTGCGCCTCCTTGGTCATTCCGGCATCATCAATCCGCTTCTGGATGCCCTCCAGCTCGTTGTTACCATCATCGAGCCCACCCATTTCCTTCTGGATGGCCTTCATCTGTTCATTAAGGTAGTACTCGCGCTGGCTGCGCTCCATTTGTTTCTTCACGCGGCCACGGATGCGCTTTTCAACCTGAAGCAGGTCTATCTCGGCATCCAATACGCCCAGTACGTGCTCTACCCGCTCACGCAGCGGCAGAATTTCGAGAATCTGCTGTTTCTGTTCCAGCTTGAGTGTGAGGTGCGCCGCCATCGTATCTACCAGGCGGCTTGGCTCTTCGATACTCGAAAGTGAAGAGACGACCTCGGAGGGCACTTTTTTGCCTAGCTGCACAAACTGCTCGAACTGACTCATCAGGCTGCGGATAAGCACCTCGGACTCGCGGTCGTCCAGCGCGACCTCGTCGAACAGCTCAACGCTGGCTTCCTGATACAGCGCGAGCTCCCGGACTTCATCGATTCGCGCGCGCTGCTCGCCTTCCACCAGCACCTTGACGGTGCCATCCGGAAGTTTGAGTAGTTGCAGAATCGTGGCCACGGTGCCCATACCGTATAAGGCGTCCTGTTTCGGATCGTCATCACCGGGTTCACGCTGCGCGACCAGCAGAACCTGCTTGTCGCCAGCCATTGCCGCCTCCAGCGCCTCGATGGACTTGTCACGCCCGACGAAGAGAGGAATCACCATATGTGGATACACCACCACATCGCGGAGCGGCAGTAAGGGAAAATCGCTGAGAGTCGTCATGACAGAGGCTCGCTAGCAGAGGGACGGATCCTGGACCCGTCCGTATATGAAATGTCCATGAAACAAAGATGGAGGCTCAAAACGAAAAAAACAAGCGGCTTCACATGATGTGTTACAGGAAGAAAACGAAGGAAATACAGAAAATATAAAGAAAAGCCTGCGCCACCGGGCGGTGGCGCAGTTACTACAAGTGCTTTCAGTCTTCCGGAAGAGCCTTGGGCTGTTCAACCGACTCGTAGATCATCAGCGGCTTGGCATCACCATTGATGACATTCTCGTCAATAACAACCTTACTGACATGCTCAGCAGAAGGAATGTCATACATGGTATCCAGCAAGACATTTTCCAAAATAGAGCGCAATCCCCGGGCACCGGTTTTACGCTCCAATGCACGCTTGGCGATAGACCGCAGTGCATCCGTGCGGAATTCCAGCTCTACCCCTTCCATCTCGAACAGTCGGGCGTATTGCTTGGTCAAGGAATTCTTCGGCTCAGTCAGAATTTCGATCAGCGCATCTTCATCCAGCTCATCCAGCGTTGCAACAACCGGCAAACGACCGACGAACTCAGGGATCAAGCCAAAACGCACCAGATCTTCCGGTTCCACGTCCTTCAACGCCTCACCCACCTTCTTGCCTTCATCCTTGCTACGCACTGCCGCACTGAAACCGATGCCGCTCTTTTCGGAACGATCGCGAATCACTTTCTCCAGTCCGGCAAAGGCACCGCCGCAAATGAACAGAATATTGCGCGTATCGACCTGCAGGAACTCCTGCTGCGGATGCTTGCGACCACCCTGAGGCGGTACGGAGGCAACCGTGCCCTCGATCAGCTTCAGAAGCGCCTGCTGCACGCCCTCGCCTGACACATCACGCGTGATCGACGGGTTGTCGGACTTACGTGAGATCTTGTCGATCTCATCGATGTAGACGATGCCCATCTGGGCCTTTTCTACGTCGTAATCACACTTTTGCAACAGCTTCTGGATGATGTTTTCGACATCCTCACCGACGTAACCCGCTTCGGTGAGGGTCGTCGCATCAGCAATGGTGAAAGGCACATTGAGCAGACGCGCCAGCGTTTCAGCCAGCAACGTCTTGCCTGAGCCAGTCGGACCAATGACCAGGATATTGCTCTTGCCCAGCTCGACGTCATCCTTGCCTTCGCGCTGATTGAGACGCTTGTAGTGGTTGTAAACGGCTACGGACAGAATCTTCTTCGCGCGCAATTGGCCGATCACGTATTGATCCAGAATGCCACTGATTTCCTTTGGCGATGGGAGCTTCTGGCTGCTGCTCTCAGTCTGGTTTTCCTGCACTTCTTCACGAATGATGTCGTTGCACAGGTCAACACACTCATCGCAGATAAATACGGAGGGGCCGGCAATCAGCTTACGCACTTCATGCTGGCTCTTGCCGCAGAAAGAGCAATACAGCAACTTACCGTTGTCGTCACCCTTCCCAGTCATATCGGTCATCGAAAACCCCTGCTTACGGTTCACTCTTATCACAAAGATGAAGGCATCAACGCTGCATTGCAAGCGCGATCCTGTCAACGCACGCCGCCCATCCATTCAGATTAGCGGTACTTCCTGAGCGCACCCAATGCTGCGCCCAGCCGGCATCAAAGCCGGCGCCGAGTCTGACCGTTAACCGGCCATTTCCCGACTTTCAATCACACGGTCAATCAGACCGTATTCCACTGCCTCAGTGCCGCTCATAAACCGATCCCGGTCTGTATCGCGCTCAATCACTTCCATCGGTTGGCCGGTGTGATGAGCCATGATGCGATTGAGGCGTTCCCGAATGAACAGAATCTCGCGGGCATGAATCTCGATATCTGAAGCCTGACCCTGGAAGCCGCCAAGCGGCTGGTGGATCATCATGCGCGAATGCGGCAGCGAGAAACGCTTGCCTTCCGCCCCGCCTGCCAGCAGAAAAGCGCCCATGCTGGCGGCCTGACCGATACACAGGGTGCTGACGTTCGGCTTGATGAACTGCATGGTGTCATAGATCGCCATACCCGCAGTGACCGAGCCACCCGGCGAATTGATGTACAGATGTATGTCCTTGTCGGGGTTTTCCGACTCCAGGAACAGCAGCTGCGCCACGACCAGGTTGGCCATGTAATCTTCCACCTGACCCACGAGGAAGATCACGCGCTCCTTCAGCAGGCGCGAATAGATATCATACGAACGCTCGCCGCGTGCCGACTGTTCTACCACCATCGGGACCAAGCCACCCGCAGCCTGAACGTCGGGTGCAAACTGGTTAAATGTATGTTGGGTCATGGATCGCTATTACTCCAATTTAGCCTGTCGCATAAACACAGGAGCCAGCCCTAAGGCTGGCTCCATGCGTTGCGTAATATGGCGACGATTTACTCGTCAGCGCCGCTTTCCGCCTCACCGCTTGGCGCAGCTGCCTGGGCGGGTTTGACGGCGTCTTCATAGCTGACCTGCTTATCGGTCACCTTAGCCTTCTGCAACACAGTATCCACGACTTGCTCTTCCAGCACAACCGACTGTATTTCGGCCAGTTGCTGCTCGTTCTGGAAGTACCAGTTGACCACTTGCTCAGGCTCCTGGTAAGCCGATGCGAGATCCTCGATCATCGCGCGGACCCGATCGTTATCAGGCTTGATATCGTTTTGCTTGACGATCTCGGCAACAATCAGACCCAGGCTGACGCGGCGCTTGGCCTGCTCTTCGAACAATTCAGCGGGCAGTTGGTCTGGCTTGATGTTGCCACCACCGAATTGCTGTACCGCCTGCTCGCGCAACCGGTCAATCTCGCTGTTGAGCAGCGCTTTCGGAACTTCAACCTGGTTGGTGGCCAACAGACCGTCCATCACCTGGGTCTTGGTCTTGCCCTTGATGGCCTGACGCAGCTCACGCTCCATGTTCTTGCGAACTTCGGCACGGAAACCTTCCAAGCCGCCTTCTTCAACACCGAACTTGGCGAAGAATTCATCGTTCAGCTCAGGCAGAACCGGCGCTGCGACACTGTGCACTACCACTTCGAACTCGGCGGCCTTGCCTGCCAACTCCAGGTTCTGATAGTCCTCTGGGAAGGTCACGTTCAAGGTCAGCGAATCGCCGGCCATGGCACCGACCAGACCTTCTTCGAAACCAGGAATCATGCGACCAGAGCCCAGTACAATCTGGGTGTTGCTGGCAGTTCCGCCCTGGAAGGCTTCACCATCGACACGACCGGTGAAATCGACAGTCAATTGATCTTCGTTCTGCGCTGCACGCTCCACTGCTTCATAAACAGTGTTCTGCTTGCGCAGAATTTCAAGCATTTTTTCGAGATCGGCATCGGTTACTTCAGATTCGATACGCTCTACGCTGATATCACCGAAGTCGCTCAGCGTCAGCTCGGGATACACTTCGAAGGTGGCGATGTATTCGAAATCCTTGCCTTCGTTCAGCTCTTTGGGCTCAACACTCGGTGCACCAGCGGGGTTCAGCTTCTCCTGCATGATGGCTTCATAGAAGGAAGACTGAATCACTTCGCCGATGACTTCTTGACGAGCAGAACCGCCAAAACGCTTGCGAATCACGCTCATCGGTACTTTCCCGGGACGGAAACCATCGACACGGGCGCGGCTGGCAGTTTGCTGCAAGCGCTTGTTGACTTCGTTTTCGATGCGCTCGGCAGGAATGCCAACGGTCATACGGCGCTCGAGGCCGGAGATGGTTTCAACCGAAACTTGCATGGAGAGTCCTCGTTGTACAGACAGTGTGATTGGACGAATTCTAAGGGGACGACATTCTATTCGCTCAGAAAGCAGAAGTCATCCTTTGCCAGCGAACAAGATACAAGGGCTGTGGTGGCGTTTTCAGAACACCGGCGAGCGCGCCACCATTCAGTTCGTCAGCTCAAGGTCTCTGGCGTCGCGTATCAGCAACATCCGGAAGTCTGCCAGCGCCATCGGCCTGTGAAACAAATAACCCTGATAGGCATCGCAACCGTTGGCATGCAACCAAAGGCGCTCCTCCTCGGTTTCCACTCCTTCAGCCACGCATTGAAGACCAAGCCGGCGCGATAGCTGCAGAATAACCTCAACGATTGCCGCGTCACGACCCGAACGATCGACATTGCGTATGAATGACTGATCAATCTTGAGCTTGTCGATGGGCATATCCTTGAGATAACCAAGCGAGCAATAACCGGTGCCAAAATCATCAATCGCAAGCTTCACGCCTTCGTCATGCAAACCCTGCAAGGACTGGAGGGCGAAGGACAAATCATTGATCAACGCGCCTTCGGTAATTTCAAGCTCGATACGCTGCGGCCCCAACTGGTAGTCAGTCAGACTATTGCGGACGCGCCCGACAAAGGCTGGCTGCTGAAAATGAGCGGCGGAAATATTGATCGACAAGGGTACCGGGGTGAGTCCTTCGTCAAGCCAGCTGCGAATTTGCCGACACGCTGCATCCAGTACCCAGCGATCAATTTCGGCGATGAGCATCGATTCCTCCGCGATGGGAATGAATATTCCGGGTGAAATATTGCCCCGCGTAGGATGCTGCCAGCGTAACAACACCTCCGCACCGACCATCAAGCCGGTTTCGGCGGATACTTGCGGCTGGTAATAGAGCTCGAATCCGGATGTTTCCAGCGCATGCCGCATGTCGCTTTCCAGCTCCATGCGCTGCTGGGCCGCCACATGCATATCGTTGACGAAAAAGTGATGACTGTTTCCGCCGCGCCGCTTGGACTGATACATCGCCGTATCAGCCTGCTTCATTAGATCGTCCAGGTTCTCACCGTCATCTGGAAAAATCGCCACGCCGATGCTCAAGGTACTGCGCAGCTCATGCAGACCGACCCGTACTGGCTGAGGCACAACCGCCAGTAGCCGACTGATCACAGCCTCTACCATCGCCGGCACGTCGTGGTCGCTGGGGATATCAGCCACCGCAATCGTGAATTCATCTCCGCCTAGCCGAGCGACCAGATCAGCAGGCCGCGCACATTGCCGGATGCGCTCGGCGATCTGACAGAGATATTCATCGCCTGCCGCGTGGCCTAACGCATCATTGATTAACTTGAATCGATCCAGATCAATGAACATGACCGCTACCCGCGTCCCGTCCTTAGTGGCCCGTGCTAGCGCTTCACTCAGCTTCATCTTCAATGCGGAACGATTTGGCAGACCTGTGAGCTCATCATGATGCGCCTGCTGATAGAGCTCGGCTTGCCAGCGGGCGCGCGTCAAGGCGATGGATATGCGCCTGATAGATTGCAGGGCAGCCGGCAAATGCAACGCGGCGAGGTCACGTGATTGTCGACTACCCAGCACAACCATGCCCTTTACGTCGCGCACCTGAATCGGGATCAGCGTCCAGCTTGCAACCTTCTGCCCCAAGGGTGAACAGGACAACCAGGCGGGCCGCTCGGAGACAAGCATTTCACCTTGTTGCGTGAGCTTATCGACGGCCTGGCTGAACCGTTCCGAATCGATGATGCCAACCTCAACAGGCGAATCGGCCACGCCTATTATCAGCGGCTGTTTATGCTGTTGCTCCGCGACAACCACCAACAGTTCACTACCAAGCAATTGCCTTATACGCTCCGCCACCTGACCGACGACCAGATCGGGGTCCATGGTGGAAAGGATGAGTCGATCGATATCGGCGAGCGCTTCAAGCTGATGAAACTGAAGCGCCAGCTTGCCCATCATGCCGTTGAACGAGTCCGCCAACTCTTCAAACTCATCGTCACTGTCTACCACCACAGGCTTGTCCAGATGCCCTTCCCCTACCCTGGCGGTCGCGCGGCGAAGAATGTCCAGCGGTCTGAGCACGCGGCGAATATGCCTGATGCTGAACATCAAGGCAGCAAGCATCGAGACGAGAATGATCACAACCATCGAAAAACCGAAGCGGCCTGAAGGCGCAAAAAAGCGCTGCTCGGGCTCACTGAGAACCACGGTCCAGTTATCGTTCATACCCAGGCCGCGAAGAAACACCTCCCAATAGACAGAACGCATGCCGCGCTCAGCATTGCGCCAGGTGTAATAACCCGACGCGCCGCCCAGCCCTTGCGCCGCCAAAGCTTTTAATGCCTCACGCCCGTCCGACCGATTGCAGAATAACGGTATCGACTCCGCATCGATAATGCAGATCAGCTGATCCTCAGCTAGCTGCTCAGCATCCCAGAGGTAGTCTTCACGCACTTGCGCAACCAGCGTCTCACCGCCTGAGCGAATCACGACCATGAATGCCGAGGGCTCGCCGCCGCTCTGAAGCATGCGAACCCAGACACCATCCGACTGCTGGGTCGAAGATAACCCGCCGAGCGCTGCTTCAAGCATCCACGGTTCAGGTGCCGCCAGCTCCAGCCAGGGGGGATTCAAACTGGCCCCATCGGAATCGAAAGCCGGACGAAACCAGGTTGCACTCGCGGCGGTAGCGGTCAGCTCCGGGCGCAGCGCAGCCAGCTGCATGTCACCGACCACCCGCTGCAGCCGCTCAAACAAGCTCATGCCGATATGCTTGGCATCCTTGTGCAGCTGGTCTCTATGTTGAACGGTCAGCTGGTCGGAGACCTGCAACAAGGTTATAGAAGCCAGCACCGCCACGGGCAGCGTAATCGCAAGGAAAAGAAAGCTGAAAAGACGGCGAGCGAAGCGACTGTTGAATGTCTGGAAATTGATTCTCACCGATCAATACTCTGAAGCCAGTCCGACAAAACTGCCGTTGTTAGCCCGCACAATATCGTCCCGCCCTGGAGCGGAAGTGAACGTCTGATTGGTGACGCCGTTCTTGCCCATACTGTAGAGGTCGTAATCTGTGTTAACCGGCACCATGTTCTTGTCTTTACGCATCCCGCCCTTCCCATTTCCCTTCAAGGTCGAGAAATTGAGGAACTGGTAAGGGTTTTCCCACGGGTCGCGCATATGAGCCAACCCGACCTCGGCGAGACTCAAAGGGAGTTTGCGATTGATCGCGCGGAAGCGCTCGATACTGGCTTCTATGGTGACGATATCCGCTATTGCGGAGGTGACTTTCGCTTGCTCTACATAACGCTGATAGCCAGGAAGAGCAATCGCAGCCAACAGCCCGACAATTACCAACGCAAGCAGAAGCTCTATCAGGGTAAGGCCGTCGAGTCGTTTGATATCAAAGGTACGCGGTAGCATTCCGTTGCCTGATTCAGGAGCATCACCGCAGTGTAGTGCCGTAATGGCAAACTGCCAACCATCAGGCAATGAACGGCGACGAGAGGTGTCGGACAAAGATCAACCGGGAAAAAGAGTGATACCCGATAGAGTCAGAAACGCAGGAGGGAAAGCACCAGCAGATTTCTCGCTGTTTTAACCAGGCAAAGTCAAAAAGCAGCCAGAGCGTCGATTTTCAAATGAAGAATAAACAAATGGTGCGGATGGGGAGACTCGAACTCCCACACCTTGCGGCGCCAGAACCTAAATCTGGTGTGTCTACCAATTCCACCACATCCGCTAAACCGGTCTTACATCAAAAACGCCAGGCTGGAGCCTGGCGTTTAAAGAATATGGGGTGGACGATGGGTTTCGAACCCACGACACCAGGAGTCACAATCCTGTGCTCTACCAACTGAGCTACGCCCACCATATACCGCTACTGCTTCGCTTCACACCCAGCGCAACTGACTACTATGCGACTGGCGCGCCCGGCAGGATTCGAACCTGCGGCCATCCGCTTAGAAGGCGGATGCTCTATCCAACTGAGCTACGGGCGCCTGGTTCACATCATCAACACCACAAGGGTATCTGAAAATGCTCGCTGTACAAGCCGGAGCCAGTAAAACGCTGGAGCCTGATCGCCTTCCAAACCCACATCACTGTGTTTGTGAAGCGGGGCGAATAATACTCAGCCACCTCCCCCCCGTCAACGGTCACAGCAATCTTTTTCAGATATTTGAGTAAGTTAGGCCTGCCTGATGGTTCGCCCTTTTGCCTGAGGCCCGCCTCATGCGACAATCGCACCATTCTATGTTTCGTCAGGAAGCCAATGAACGCTCAGCTCATCGATGGCAAGCAAATCGCTGCCAATCTCCGTCGAGAAATCGCCGCCAAGGTCAACGAACGCAGGAATCAGGGCCTGAGATTGCCCGGCCTCGCTGTCATTCTGGTAGGGACAGACCCTGCCTCGCAAGTCTACGTGTCGCACAAACGCAAGGACTGCGAGGAGGTAGGCTTTCTGTCCCGATCTTACGACCTGCCAGCAAGCACCAGCCAGGAAGAGCTGCTCAGCCTGATCGACACGTTGAACGAGACCTCCGATATTGACGGCATTCTTGTGCAACTGCCCCTCCCTGCGCACCTGGATTCGTCGCAGCTGCTCGAACGCATCCGTCCGGACAAGGACGTCGATGGCTTCCATCCCTACAACATTGGCCGCCTGGCCCAGCGCATGCCGCTTCTGCGCCCCTGCACGCCATTGGGTATTATCCGGTTGCTCAAGAGCACCGGGGTTGATCCCTACGGACTGGATGCCACCGTCATCGGCGCATCGAACATAGTAGGGCGCCCGATGGCGCTCGAATTGCTGTTGGCTGGCTGCACCACCACCGTTACGCATCGCTTTACCAAGAACCTGGCCGAACACGTCAGCCGCTCTGACCTGGTTGTCGTGGCAGCAGGCAAGCCCGGCCTGGTCAAGGGCGAGTGGATCAAGCCCGGCGCGATCGTGATCGATGTGGGCATCAACCGGATGGAGGATGGCCGGCTGTGCGGTGACGTCGAGTTCGGACCTGCTGCCGAGCGCGCCGCATGGATAACCCCCGTTCCGGGCGGCGTCGGTCCGATGACCCGTGCCTGCTTGCTGGAAAACACCCTGCACGCCTGCGAACACCTGCACGACTGACCCTGCTTCGACCAGGAATCTGGTATCGATTGATGCCAGGCTCCCTGCCAGACCGTTATGCCCGCGAAAGTGAAGTGTTGGACCAATAAAAAAGCAAGGGCGCCATAAAGGCGCCCTGCATAGTTCAACACCGCGGCATCCAGCTCAGAACGTATCGCCCGGGATACGTACCCAACCTTCCATCAGGACCCGCGCGCTGCGGCTCATGATTGCCTTCACTACCGTCCAATCCTGGCCAACCTGAGTCGCTTCTGCCCCGACCCGCAAGGTTCCCGAAGGATGACCAAAGCGGACGGCGGTAAGGTTGCCACCACCAGCCGCCTGGTTCACCAGCGTTCCAGGAATTGCCGCAGCGGTACCGATTGCCACCGCTGCGGTGCCCATCATTGCGTGGTGCAGCTTACCCATCGACAGTGCGCGAACCGACAGATCGATCTCATCGGCCGAAATGCGCTTGCCGCTGGATGACACATAGTCGGCAGGCTTCGCGACGAAGGCGACCTTTGGCGTGTGCTGGCGGCTCGCCGCCTCGTCAACTTCCTTGATCAAGCCCATGCGGACGGCACCGAAGGCGCGGATAGTTTCGAATTTGGCCAGCGCTGCAGGGTCTTCATTGATCGCCTCCTGCAGCTCCGTTCCGGTATAGCCGATATCTTCAGCGTTGACGAAGATCGTTGGGATCCCGGAATTGATCATGGTCGCCTTGAGCGTGCCCAGGCCCGGCACGTCCAGGTCATCAATCAGATTACCGGTGGGGAACATGGCACCTTCACCGTCGGCCGGGTCCATGAACTCGACCTGCACCTCGGCCGCTGGAAAGGTCACCCCATCCAGCTCGAAATCACCGGTCTCCTGAACCTCACCGTTGGTGATCGGCACATGCGCAATGATGGTCTTGCCAATATTGGCCTGCCAGATCCGCACTACGGCCGTACCATCCTGCGGAATGCGGCTGGCGTCCACCAGTCCGCTGGCAATGGCAAAGGCACCCACCGCCGCAGACAGGTTGCCGCAATTACCGCTCCAGTCCACGAAGGGTTTATCAATGGAGACCTGACCGAAAAGATAATCCACATCGTGATCAGGCTGGGTGCTTTTCGCCAGAATAACGGTCTTGCTGGTACTGGATGTAGCGCCGCCCATACCGTCAATCTGCTTGCCATAGGGATCGGGGCTGCCGATCACGCGCATCAGGAGTTTGTCCCGAGCAGGACCAGGTTTCTGCGCAGCCTCAGGTAAATCCTGCAGACAGAAAAACACGCCTTTGCTGGTGCCACCGCGCATATAGGTGGCAGGAATTCTGATTTGGGGAACGTGGGTCATGTATCCAGACTCCGGATATGAGTATTGCGAACAGGCGCTCTCTTCCTGATATTCAGAAAGAGAGCGCTCCGGTTCGGTGCCTAAACCGCCTCGACCGTCTCAGCCAGGAAGTCCTCGGCGAAACGCTGCAACACGCCACCCGCCTCGTAGATGAGCACTTCCTCGTTGCTGTCCAGGCGGCAAATGACCGGCACTTCGAGGCGCTCGCCGTTACGACGGTTGATCACCAATGTCAGTTCGGCGCGGGGCGTCCACTCACCAATGACGTCGTAGGTTTCAGTGCCGTCCAGTTCCAGGGTCTTGCGCGTGGTCCCGGGCTTGAATTCCAGCGGCAGCACGCCCATACCGATCAGATTGGTACGGTGAATACGCTCGAAGCCTTCCGCAACGATCGCTTCAACCCCGGCCAGACGCACGCCCTTGGCAGCCCAGTCGCGCGAGCTACCCTGCCCGTAATCGGCGCCGGCCACGATAATCAGCGGCTGCTTGCGCTCCATATAGGTTTCGATGGCTTCCCACATGCGCATGACCTTGCCTTCCGGCTCGACCCGCGCCAGCGAACCCTGCTTCACGTTGCCCTGTTCATCCAGCACCATTTCGTTGAATAGCTTCGGATTGGCAAAGGTTGCGCGCTGTGCCGTCAGGTGATCGCCACGGTGCGTTGCGTAGGAGTTGAAGTCCTCCTCCGGCAGGCCCATCTTGTGTAAATACTCGCCCGCAGCACTGTCCAGCATGATGGCATTGGACGGCGACAGATGATCGGTGGTGATGTTATCCGGCAGGATCGCCAGCGGACGCATGCCTTGGAGCGACCGCTCACCCGCCAGCGCCCCTTCCCAATAAGGCGGCCGACGAATATAGGTCGACTGCGGTCGCCAGTCGTACAGCGGACTCTCCGCTTCGGTGATGGCGCCCAGGTCGAACATCGGGATGTAGACCTGCTTGAACTGTTCCGGCTTCACACTGGCGGCAACGATTGAATCAATCTCTTCGTCGCTAGGCCACAGCTCCTTGATGGTCACCGGATTGCCGTTCTGATCGTGTCCCAGCACATCGCGCTCGATATCGAAGCGCACTGTTCCAGCGATAGCGTAGGCAACCACCAGCGGCGGCGAGGCCAGGAAGGCCTGCTTGGCATAGGGGTGGATACGTCCGTCGAAGTTACGGTTGCCCGATAGCACCGCCGTGGCATACAGATCACGATCGATGATTTCCTGCTGGATCTTCGGATCAAGCGCGCCGGACATGCCGTTACAGGTGGTACAGGCGTAGGCGACGATACCGAACCCAAGTTTCTCCATCTCAGCCAGCAGGCCGGCCTCCTCCAGATACAGCCTGGCGACTTTCGAGCCAGGCGCAAAGGAGCTCTTGACCCAGGGCTTGCGCACCAGTCCCAGCTCATTGGCTTTTTTCGCCAGCAGCCCGGCTGCCACCACGTTGCGCGGGTTGGAGGTATTGGTGCAGCTGGTAATGGCGGCGATGATCACCGCACCATCAGGCATAAGACCTTCGGCTTCCTCGGCACGTGCCTTGTCCAGATCCACCGCGATGCCGCGTTCATGCAGTGCAGTCGTCGGCAGACGGCGGTGCGGGTTGGACGGGCCAGCAAGGTTGCGCACCACTGTCGACAGATCAAACTCCAGCACCCGCTCATATTCGGCGGTCACCAGCGCATCGGCCCACAGACCAGTGGTTTTGGCGTAATGCTCGACCAATGCCACCTGCTCGGGTTCACGACCGGTGAGCGTCAGGTAATCAGTGGTCTGCTTGTCGATATAGAACATCGCGGCGGTCGCCCCGTACTCGGGGCACATGTTCGAAATAGTCGCGCGGTCACCGATGGTCAGGCTGTTGGCGCCTTCACCAAAGAATTCCACGTAGGCACCCACTACCCGTTCCTGACGCAGGAACTCGGTTATCGCCAGCACGATATCCGTAGCGGTAATACCCGGCTGACGCTTGCCGGTCAGCTTGACGCCAACGATATCAGGCAGGCGCATCATGGACGGGCGGCCCAGCATGACCGTTTCGGCCTCCAGCCCGCCAACCCCGACTGCGATCACACCCAGCGAATCAATATGCGGCGTATGGCTGTCAGTGCCTACACAGGTATCTGGAAACGCCACGCCATCGCGCGCCTGGATGACTGGCGACATCTTCTCCAGATTGATCTGGTGCATGATGCCGTTTCCGGCCGGGATAACATCGACGTTCTTGAACGCGGTCTTGGTCCACTCGATAAAATGGAAACGGTCTTCATTGCGACGATCTTCGATGGCGCGGTTTTTGGCAAAAGCATCCTTGTCGAAGCCGGCGTGCTCAACCGCTAGCGAATGGTCGACGATCAGCTGGGTTGGCACCACCGGATTCACCAGCGCGGGGTCTCCGCCCTTCTCGGCGATGGCATCACGCAGGCCCGCCAGATCCACCAGCGCGGTCTGGCCAAGAATGTCATGACAGACCACGCGCGCCGGATACCATGGAAAGTCCAGATCGCGCCGACGCTCGATCAGTTGTTTGAGCGCATCGGTGAGCAAGGAAGGTTCGCAGCGACGCACCAGCTGCTCAGCCAGCACGCGGGATGTATAGGGCAGTTTGTCATAGGCCCCCGGCTGGATATCTTCGACCGCCGCGCGGGTGTCGTAGTAATCCAGATCGGTGCCCGGTAAAGGCTTGCGGTATTGGGTGTTCATTTAGGTACGATCCTTCAACGGGACGAATTTCAGATCTTCCGGACCAACATAGTTGGCGCTCGGGCGAATGATTTTCCCGTCGATACGTTGTTCGATGACATGGCTGGACCAGCCCGAGGTGCGTGCGATTACGAACAGTGGCGTAAACATGGCAGTGGGCACGCCCATCATGTGGTAGCTGACGGCGCTGAACCAGTCGAGGTTGGGGAACATTTTCTTGATCTCCCACATGACGCTCTCCAGGCGCTCGGCAATATCGAACATCTTGGTATTGCCCTGCTCGGCGGACAGATCCCGGGCAACTTCCTTGATCACGTCGTTGCGCGGGTCGGATACGGTATAGACCGGGTGACCAAAGCCGATGACCACTTCCTTCTTCTCGACCCGGGCGCGGATATCAGCCTCAGCCTCATCCGGAGTGTCGTAGCGCTTCTGGATTTCGAAAGCCACTTCGTTGGCACCGCCATGCTTGGGGCCACGCAAAGCGCCGATGGCGCCGGCAATACAGGAGAACATGTCCGAACCCGTACCCGCGATGACCCGGCCGGTGAAGGTCGAGGCGTTGAATTCATGCTCTGCATAGAGAATAAGCGAGGTGTGCATGGCGCGCACCCAGGATTCCCGTGGCTTTTCACCGTGCAGCAAATGCAGGAAGTGTCCGCCGATGGAATCATCATCGGTCTCGACATCGATACGCTTGCCGTTGTGACTGAAGTGATACCAGTACAGCAACATCGAACCCTGGGATGCCATCAGCTTGTCGGCAATGTCACGCGCGCCCGGATGGTTGTGATCATCCTTTTCCGGGGACAGACAACCGAGAATGGACACGCCGGTACGCATCACGTCCATTGGATGGGCCGAGGGCGGTAGCTGCTCGAGGGCCGTCTTCACTGCAGCGGGCAGACCGCGCATGGCCTTCAGCTTGGCCTTGTAGCTGTTCAGTTCTGCGGCGTTGGGCAGCTTGCCATGCACCAGCAGATGAGCAATTTCCTCAAATTCGCAAGTCGTCGCGACGTCCAGAATATCGTAGCCACGGTAGTGCAGATCATTACCGCTGCGGCCGACAGTACAGAGTGCAGTGTTACCCGCTGCGGTGCCGCTCAGTGCGACAGATTTTTTCGGCTTGAAAGTCGGTGCGGTGGTTTCGGGGGTGTCGCTCATCGCGAAGATCTCCTCGTCTGACCCTATGGGGCATTCTTGTCTTTGTATGGCTGCCTCGCAGGCGGGGCAGCTCGATCTGATTTACTTCTTGCCGGCGGCGAACAGCGCGTCGAGATGCTGCTCGAACTCGTGATAATTGATGCGATCGTACAGCTCCATGCGAGTCTGCATGGTATCGATGACATTCTTCTGCGTGCCTTCGCGGCGCAGCGTGGTGTAGACGTTCTCGGCCGCCTTGTTCATGGCGCGGAATGCCGACAGCGGATACAGCACCAGGGAGACATCGGCTGAAGCCAGCTCATCGGTGGTATATAAAGGTGTAGAACCGAACTCTGTGATATTAGCCAGAATCGGCGCCTTGACCTTGGATGCGAACAGCTTGTACATATCCAGCTCGGTGATAGCCTCCGGGAACACCATATCGGCCCCCGCCTCCACACAGGCCGCCGCGCGCTCAAGTGCGGACTCAAGCCCCTCGACTGCCAGCGCATCGGTACGCGCCATGATCACAAAGCTGTCATCGGTCCGCGCATCGACCGCCGCCTTGATCCGGTCGACCATTTCCTGCTGACTGACAATCTCCTTGTTGGGACGGTGACCGCAGCGCTTGGCACCCACCTGGTCTTCAATATGAATCGCTGCAGCGCCGAACTTGATCATCGACTTGACGGTACGGGCAACGTTAAAGGCGCTGGAGCCGAAGCCGGTATCCACATCCACCAGCAAGGGTAAATCGCATACATCTGTAATACGGCGCACGTCCGTCAATACGTCATCCAATCCGGTAATGCCCAGATCCGGCAGACCCAGCGAGCCGGCAGCAACACCGCCACCCGACAGATAGATAGCCTTGAAACCGGCGCGCTTGGCCAGCAGTGCGTGATTGGCATTGATGGCGCCAACCACCTGTAAAGGATGTTCTTCGGCTACCGCGTCGCGAAATTTCTGACCGGGTGTTTTAGACATCAGACTGTCCCTCCTGAGGAAGTGAAAGCATCGTTTGTTGTTGCATGCGACGCTCGATGTTGCGGCGTGAAGCGCTGATATGACGGCGCATCAGCATTTCCGCGAGTTCACCATCACGATCGGCGATGGCTTCAATGATTCTGTGGTGTTCTGAGAAGGCCTGTTGCGGGCGTTTGGGCGTGGACGAAAACTTGTAGCGGTACATGCGGACCAGGTGATAGAGATCGCCGCATAACATATCGCTGAGCGTCTTGTTTTTGCTGCCCTGCACAATCACGTAGTGGATATCGAGGTCGCCTTCCTGTTGATAGTAGGATTCATTGGCCTTGAGTCCACTGTGTTTTTCGTGAGTCGCAAGCACCTCGCGCAGGCCATCGATTTCCTGCTCGGTCATGTTTTCCGCAGCCAGCCGACAGGCCATTCCTTCCAGCGCTTCGCGAACGTGATACAGCTCAATCAGCTCTGCATATTCAAGCGCAACCACCCTGACCCCGGCATGGGGAACCCGCACGACAAGGCGACGCCCTTCGAGCCGACGTATCGCTTCACGCAGAGGTCCGCGGCTGATACCGAAGGTATTGGAAAGGTACTGTTCGCTGATGCGCGTGCCGGGCGGAATTTCACCTTTAACGATCGCTGTCTGGATGCGCTGAAAGGCACCGTCGGACAATGTCATGGCAGGCGAAACACTCAATGAATCGGTCAATTGTCGACAACCTATTAGAATTTACGGGTTTTTATAAGGCTTTATGTGAGCAATACTGCATCCCGCCAAATGGATTGTCAACAATCCGCAGTTTACCTGATTAATATTGTCTCAAACGCCTGTTTAGCTGCCCTACTAGGAAGCGCTTGAAGGCGTGCTAAGATGCGGACCTGCTTGCCGCCGCCCGTCCTGCCTGTAGTGAGTGAGCTGCACTGTTCTAAACTTACCGGGAACACCCATGCATTCGATCAATCTTCATCTAAAAATTCTAATTGCCATACTTGTCAGCCTCGGGTTGCTGATCACCGGTTACCAGATCTACTTTCTGGAAATCCCCGTAACCGAAGACGAGACAGACGATATCTGGAGTCTCGACGCCCGGCTGGAATTTCAGGCAGTGCAAGGCGTTCCCGTGAAGGCACAGATGTTCATCCCGCCGCTCAATCAGGACTACACCAGCCTCAACGAAAGCTTCATTTCCAACAACTACGGTGTGAGCATCGGTCAGGTAGACGGCAATCGGCGCGTGACCTGGTCTGCGCGGCGAGCTAGTGGTCCACAAACCTTGTACTACCGTCTGGTGCTGACCAAACGCTATAGCCCGGATGAGGTTGAAGTGCCGCCCCCTGCCCCGCGCGTACCCATCGTGCTGGAAGGACCGGAACAAGTTGCAGCGGACGCGCTGGTTGATCCGATCCGCCAGCATTCCGCGGACATCGAAACATTCATCGCCGAAGCCATTCGACGCGTCAATGACACGACCGACGATAATGTCAGACTGTTGATGGGCAGCGGCGACACAGTGCTGGACAAGGCCCGCGTTATTGACATCCTGCTCTCCAATGCGCGCATCCCGCTCGAGCTGGTGCGCACCATCCGCCTGGAAAGCACTCCTAACCAGGAGCCTGAGCTGTGGCTGCGCAGCCACAACGGCGATCGCTGGCTGTATTTCCATCCGGAAACCGGACAACAGGGCATCCCGGATAACCGCATGGTCTGGTGGACCGGATCAGCGCCAATGTTCAGCCTGGAAGGCGGTCGCCAGGGTCGGGTCAGCGTAACCATCACCAACAGCGAAATGAACGCGCTGCGCCTTGCGCAGATGAGCTCGGACAACGGCACTTCTGCTTTGCTTGAATACTCCCTGTACGGCCTGCCACTGCACGCGCAACAGGTCTACCGCGTGATGATCATGATTCCGGTTGGCGTATTGGTGATTCTGGTTCTACGCAACCTGATCGGCATTCAGACGCTCGGCACCTTTACGCCGGTCCTGATCTCACTGGCCTTCCGTGAAACCCAGGTTGGCTGGGGTATCGCGCTGTTCACCCTGATTACCGCATTGGGTCTATCGCTGCGCTCCTATCTGGAGCACCTGAAGCTGCAGATGCTGCCGCGGTTGTCTATCGTCCTAACGTTTGTCGTACTGGTTATCGCCGGCATCAGCCTGTTCAGCCACAAGCTGGGCATTGAACGGGCCCTGTCTGTTTCGCTGTTCCCGATGGTGATTCTGACCATGACCATCGAGCGCCTGTCGATCAACTGGGAAGAGCGCGGCGGCGGCCATTCGTTCAAGGTGGCACTGGGTACCATCATCGCTGCGACCCTGGCGCACCTGCTGATGACTGTGCCGGCACTGGCCTATTTCGTCTTTACCTTCCCGGCGATACTGCTGGTACTGGTTGGCTTCATGCTCGCCATGGGACGTTATCGTGGCTATCGCTTAACCGAGTTGATGCGTTTCAAAGCGCTGACCAAACAGGGCTGAGGAGAAACGCATGTTCTTCTGGAAAACCTGGAAAACGCTCACGGCGAATGGCGTCATGGGCATCAACCGACGCAACGCCGATTACGTACTGAAGTACAACAAGCGGCACCTGTACCCGGTCGTGGACGACAAGATCCTGACCAAGGAGCGCGCGATTGCCGCGGGCATACATGTGCCTGAAATGTACGGCGTGATCGAGACCGAGAAGGACATCGATCGCTTCGAGAAGATCGTCGCCCCCTACCGCGACTTCGTCATCAAGCCGGCGCAGGGTGCCGGCGGTGACGGAATCATGGTGATTGGGGATCGGTTCGAGGGTCGCTACAAGACTGTCGGCGGCAAGATTGTTACCGAGGAAGAGATCGGCCATCACATTTCCAGCATTCTGTCGGGCCTCTACTCACTCGGTGGCCATCGCGACCGGGTGCTGATCGAGTATCGCGTCAAGCCGGACCCGATTTTCAAGAGCATCAGTTACGAAGGCGTGCCGGATATACGCATCATCGTATTGATGGGCTACCCGGTGATGGCAATGCTGCGGTTGCCGACCCGTCAGTCCGGCGGCAAGGCTAACCTGCACCAGGGTGCTATTGGCGTCGGCGTGGACCTGACGACCGGTATCACGCTGAAAGGCACCTGGCTGAACCAGAAAATCACCAAGCACCCGGACACCACCAATCCCGTCGACGGCGTGCAGCTGCCCGACTGGGACGGCTTCATGCGGCTGGCCACATCCTGCTATGAACTGTCCGGCCTGGGCTACATCGGCGTCGACCTGGTACTCGACCAGGAACAAGGCCCGCTGATTCTGGAGCTGAATGCGCGTCCCGGCCTGAACATTCAGATTGCCAACGATGCAGGCCTCACCCACCGCTGCCATGCCGTGGAACGGCGCATTGCCGAGCTCGCCAAGGATGGCAAGGTCGAAAACGCGGACGAGCGCATGGCGTTCTCGCAAAAGCACTTCGGCAAGCCGATCCCGGCCTCAACCGAAGCACTGGAAACCAGCGAACAGGCATCCTCCTGAACGGACACCTGTCGTGTATTACACATTAACTGAACTGCCCTACGCGGCGGACCCTTTGCCAGGGTTCGCCGCAATCCGTCCCCTCGGTCTCCCGGTTCTGCTTGATTCAGCCGCTTCCGGACGCCAGCCAGGACGCTACAGCATTATGTCTGCCGGCCCGCTGAGTAGGGTGCGCCCTGCCGTAGGTGAATCGGGCCGCGAGGTACTTGATCGCCTGCGCAACGCGCTGCACACACTGGGTTCAGCCCGCTGGCCTGACGGTGAAGCATTGCCGTTCGGCGCCGGCGCGCTAGGCTTCATCAGCTACGACTTTGCCCGCCTGCTGGAACAACTCCCGGCGGATGCCCAGGCTGACATACGGCTTCCGCGTTTGCAGATGGGGGTGTATGACTGGAATGTCACCAGCGATCATCAGCAAAAGCGCAGCTGGCTGGTCTGCCACCCGCAGCTGGAGCCCGGCCTGCGTACCGAGCTGCTTGAACGTCTGGATAGCGCTGAGGCGACCTACCGAGGCTTCCGCCTGACAACAGCCTTCAGCGCCGAACAAAGCAGGCAGGACTACCAAAGCGCCTTTGAGCGCATTCAGCACTATATCCATGCCGGGGATTGCTACCAGATCAATCTGGCCCAGCGCTTCTCTGCGCATTGCCAGGGTGATCCGCTGACAGCCTACCAGCGGCTGCGCAGCGCCTGCCCTACTCCGTTTTCTGCCTACCTTGAAGACCCGGGCTTCAGCATCCTCTGCCATTCCCCCGAGCGTTTTCTCAGCTGCCGGGACGGCATGGTTGAAACCAGGCCCATCAAAGGCACGCGCAAGCGCGGCAGCAACCCTGAACAAGATCGCGCGCTGGCCGAGGAATTGCTGGCCTCGCCGAAAGATCAGGCGGAGAACCTAATGATTGTAGATTTGCTGCGCAATGACCTTGGTCGCACCTGTGCAGTAGGCAGCGTCAAGGTGCCCGAGTTATTCAGCCTCGAAACCTACCCCAACGTGCACCATCTGGTCAGCAGTATCACCGGTCAGCTAGCACCTGAGTACGACCCGCTCGATCTGCTGGCCGGTGCATTTCCCGGGGGCTCGATCACTGGCGCGCCGAAGATCCGCGCCATGCAGATTATTGAAGAGCTGGAACCGGTCCGACGCAGCCTGTATTGCGGCAGCATCGGCTACATCGGTTGCGAAGGTCAGATGGATCTGAACATCAGTATCCGCAGCCTGGTCCATCAGGATGACAGGCTCTATCTCTGGGGAGGCGGCGGCATCGTAGCGGATTCCCAGGCCGAGGCGGAGTATCAGGAGACGCTGACCAAGGTGCAGGTGTTGATGGACGCACTGGCTTAGCCTGGGGGTGTAGCGCGCCTGCGCTACGCCAGCTATTCGAACCCACTAAACCCGTAAACGAGTCCGGACCCGACCCCAGGCGCTCATCAGTTAAGAGTTAACAGACTCAGCGGACGATTCGACGCCTTGATGAATTCCTTCTTCAGGTCCTCAAAGGTCTGCACAGCGGGGAACTGCGGGAACTCGGCAATCACGTTATCCGGCGCATGGAAGAGGATGCCCGCATGGGCTTCGGCCAGCATGGTGGTGTCATTGTACGAGTCGCCGGCGGCGATGATGCGGTAATAGAGGCTCTTCAACGCAATCACCGACTGGCGCTTGGGATCTTTCTGTCGCAGTTGATAATCCACGACACGCCCGGATTCATCCGTCACCAGCTTGTGGCACAGTAGCGTCGGGAAGCCCAACTGGCGCATCAGCGGCTGGGAAAATTCGTAGAAAGTGTCCGAGAGAATCACCACCTGGAAGCGTTCGCGCAGCCAGTCGACGAACTCGGCAGCGCCTTCAAGCGGTTCGAGCGTTGCGATCACTTCCTGGATGTCGGACAGTTTCAGTCCGTGTTCGTCCAGAATACGCAGCCGCTGCTTCATCAGTACGTCGTAATCGGGAATGTCCCGTGTGGTCGCCCTGAGCTCGGCGATACCGGTTTTTTCAGCAAAGGCGATCCAGATTTCCGGGACGAGAACACCTTCGAGATCAAGGCAAGCGATTTCCACACAGCACTCCTGGCGTTTGGGTATTTGAATTGGCGCCACAATCTACCGGCAAGCGTGCCGCTGCGCAATGCCGAAGCCATTGGGAGACTGCTGAGCGTTATAACCAGATAACACTAAAAATATAACCAAATACAAGGCGATGATATAAGCCGGCTTTGTTAGACTTTCGCAAAACGGCAGTCCGCACAACCCATGCCGAGCCTGGAGAGCCTGATGTTAAGCGAAAATTTCGATCCGATTGCGTTGGCAGACGAGTACGCCAGCCAGTCACCACAGCAGATCCTGAAACTGGCAATCGATAGCTTCGATGATCTGTGGCTGTCATTCAGCGGAGCGGATGACATCGTCGTGCTGGATATGGCCTGGAAGATCAATCCGGACATCAAGGTGTTCACGCTGGACACGGGCCGCCTGCACGCCGAGACCTACCGGTTTCTCGAGCAGGTGCGCAAGCATTATGGCATCCAGCTCGAAGTGCTCTCCCCTGACCGCGACAAGCTTGATGCCTACGTGCGCGAGAAAGGCCTGTTTGATTTTTACGAACGTGGTCATCAGGAGTGCTGCGGCATTCGCAAGATCGAACCCTTACGTCGCAAGCTGGCCGGCGTCGACGCCTGGATTACCGGTCAGCGCAAGGATCAGAGCCCGACACGTACTAACGTGCCGGTTATCGAAGCAGATACCGGTTTCAGCGGGCCAGGGCGCTCACTGGTCAAGTTCAATCCGCTGGCGAACTACACCAGCGAGGATGTGTGGAATTACATCCGCATGCTGGAGATCCCCTACAACAGCCTGCACGAACGCGGATTCGTAAGCATCGGCTGCGAGCCCTGCACCCGGCCGGTGCTTCCCAACCAGCACGAACGTGAAGGCCGCTGGTGGTGGGAAGAATCCACTCAAAAGGAATGCGGGTTGCATGGCGGTAATCTGATCACCAAGGTGTGAGATTGCTGGCCGCCTAGCAAGTCTAGGATCACAGATCAAAACCTGAGCATCCCAATCATGCCTTGCCACAGAGGTATCCGCATGATTTGCAACCATTTTGAGGAAGGCGCGATCGGATCACCGAACCGCCGCGGAGATGCTGGCCGCCAGGCCAGCTGTTCTTGTCCTGGCAGCACTTGACCGAATATCTCAGCGCACCGGCAATACAATATCCTGAAACAGCTGTTCAACCTCAGCCTTGTTGGAACATAGCAGCGCCTGCTCCACCCGCTCGCGGGTCAGATGCGGCGCAAAAGCTTCAATAAAGTCGTACATGAACCCGCGCAGGAAGGTTCCCTTGCGAAAACCTATCTTGGTTACGCTGGACTCGAACAATTTGCTTGCGTCGATGCGCACCAGGTCCGCATCCTGCTCGGGATCCACTGCCATGCCGGCGAGAATACCCACGCCCAATCCCAGCCTGACATAGGTCTTGATCACGTCGGCGTCGGCTGCGGTAAAGATCACCTTCGCCTCCAGTCCTTTGTTGCTGAACGCTTCATCCAGCTTGGACCGCCCGGTAAAGCCGAACACGTAAGTGACCAGTGGATGTTCAGCCAGAGCTTCGAGTGTCAGCTCGCCGATATCGGCTAACGGGTGCCCCTTCGGAACAATGACGCAGCGATTCCACCGATAGCAGGGCATCATCACCATATCCGAGAACAGCTCGAGGGCTTCGGTAGCAATGGCGAAGTCGGCGGTGCCGTTAACGGTCATTTCGCAGATCTGCACCGGCGTACCCTGGTTCATATGCAGGGCGACATCAGGGTAACGCTTGATGAAACCGCTGATCACCGGCGGCAAGGCGTAACGCGCCTGCGTGTGTGTAGTGGCGAGGGTCAGGGTGCCCTTGCGCTCGTTACTGAACTCCTGGGCGATCTGCTTGATACTTTCACATTTGCGCAATATCTCCCCCGCCGTGGCGATGATCCGTTCGCCTGCCGGGGTCACACGGGTGAGATGCTTGCCGCTGCGGGAAAACACTTCCACACCCAACTCATCCTCGAGCAGGCGTATCTGCTTGCTGATGCCTGGCTGCGAGGTATACAGACTCTGAGCCGTTGCTGAAACATTGAGGTCGTGGTGAGCCACTTCCCAGATGTAACGCAATTGTTGCAATTTCATGATATCCCCTGTCCCGTTACGCGCCACCCGGCAGCAGCTTTTATAACCATCTTAGCGGGTTTTGATCTCAGGTTAGACCATAAGTAGCTGACAGGTTCGGAAGTCGGGACGAACGGAGGCACCGTTGGTCGGGGTTCAGCGTTTGAGATTGCTGATGCCGTGGGGCACGTGGCCAGTCAGAACAGAGCTCACCGCCTTGCGGCAATGGCCTTCCTGATCATCAAAGAACAGATCGGCGCCAAAGGCGCGCAGGAAATGTGTTTTATCCAGACCACCGAGGAATAACGATTCGTCGAGCCGGATATCCCATTCACGCAGCGTACGAATAACCCGCTCATGTGCCGGTGCGCTGCGGGCAGTGAATAGCGCAGTGCGAATCGGGCACTCGGTAGTGGAAAATTCGGTCTGGATGCGATTCAGCGCCGCCAGAAAAGCCTTGAATGGACCGCCGCCGAGCGGCTGGCGCGCGGCTGCCAGCTCGCTGGCCTGAAACGCAGCCAGGCCTTCGCGCTGGAAGATCTGTTCGGACTCATCGGAGAACAACACCGCATCGCCGTCAAAGGCGATGCGGAGTTCATTGCCGGTCTCACGTCGGATGCCTGAGGGCAGGATGGTTGCCGCAGCGAAACCTGCTTCCAGTGTGCTGCGCACGTCCTCGGCATGGGTGGACAGAAACAGGTGACAGCCAAAGGCCGGGATATAGGTATAGGGGCTGCGGCCGCCGGCGAAGGCGGCCCGGGTGATATCCAACTGGTAATGCTGAATGGAATTGAATATGCGCAACCCTGTGTCGGCACTGTTACGGGACAGCAACACCACTTCGACCCGGGTGTCGCCCTCCAGCAGAGTGTTGATGCGCAGCAGCTTTTCCACCAACCCGAAGGCCTCCCCCTGTTCCAGCGGGGTATCTTCCCGGGCAATCTGGTACTGCCGATAGGCTTCCAGACCTTCCTGCTCATAGACCAGATGACTCTCGTCGAGATCAAACAACGCACGAGAGGAAATCGCTATTACCAATTTGTCGCCGAGCAGGGCCGCCATCTATTCGTTCCGGTTGTGTCAGTCTTTGAGATAACCAGCCTGGATGAACTCGAGCATGGCCAGCAGTGCTGCGGTTTTCGGCATGCTGACGCCCTGTTTCGCCGCTATGCGCAGGGGCTCACCGTACATGAGATCCAGCTCCATCGGCCGCTTGTGCAGCCAGTCATGGTACATGCTGGCGTGATAGTCCGGCATCTTGGAAGTGCCATACAGCAGCTTGTCGGGAAAATCTTCAGGGATCTCGCATCCGCAGGCCGCAGCCAGCGTGACCACCTCCGCCATCATGTCGCGGATCAATCGGTGGCTGGACGGGTTCCCCAGCAGATCACGAGTTCCGGCGTTCAGCACAACGTGCATACCATTGAACGGCAGGTTCCACACCAGCTTGTGCCAGCGCGCTGCGTCGACGTTTTCCATCGTCCGGGACTTGATACCGGAGCTTTTGAACAATTCCGCTGCTTCGCTGATTATCGCGGCTGCGCCAGCCTCATCGGCCGGGCCTGAATGGTAGCCAAGGTCTACCTGACCATTGAACTGATGGTTAATGACACCTGGCTCTTCACGGAACAGACAGACGTAACACATGCCTCCGATGAGGTGAACATTATCTGGCAGCAATGGGCGCAGCAGGCTCTCGTTATTCAGACCATTCTGCAGCAGAATGACCTTGGCGCCATCGGCGGCGGCCTGGGCAATGACAGGTGCCAGCTCCTCGTTCGCAGTCGCCTTCGCGCCGATCAACAGCCAGTCGCACGCGGGCATCTCGGCTACATCCCGATATGCCTGGACCTGATCAAGTGCCATATCACCATGCACCATGCTGTTCACAGTGATGCCCTTGTCGACGACCGCCTGGTACTCACTGCGCAGCAGAAAATGCACATCATGACCGCCCTTGGCGAGCATCAGGCCATAAAAGCCGCCCATTGCTCCGGTGCCGATGATGCCGATACGCGGTTTGTTCTGCATAAGAATCCTCTAAGCTCCACTGTCTGGGGTTGGTAAGCATATCCGAGATGACCATGATAGAGACACCAACCCCGGAAAACAGTCATGAGGGCGACAAAGGTCCGGCGGAAAAGGTTTATCATAGGCGTCGGAGCTGATCGACACCCTTTATCGAAGCGATGCAACGACACGGGGTAGCCGGCAAAGGCTACGTTGATTAAGCTGACGCACATTCTCTGTAAGGCTGTCCGGTTGACAGTCTCTATGACATGTTCAGGAAGGAAGATGGCCGACTTACCGATTGATGACTTATACGTTGCTTCGAACGAAGTACTGATCACGCCTGCCGACCTCAAGGCCAAGATCCCGTTGACCGAAGCTGCGCAAAAAACCGTAGTAGAAAGCCGCCAGGTGATCCGCGACATCCTCGATGGCAAGGACCACCGGCTGTTCATTGTGATCGGCCCTTGCTCGATCCATGATGTCGAAGCCGCCAAGGATTATGCCCGGCGACTGAAGGAACTGGCAGACGAAGTCGGCGATACCCTTTATCTGGTCATGCGCGTGTACTTCGAGAAGCCACGCACCACTGTAGGCTGGAAAGGTCTGATCAATGATCCCTACCTCGATGACAGCTTCAAGATTGAGGACGGGCTGCACATCGGCCGTCAGTTGCTGCGCGATCTCACCGAGATGGGCCTGCCTACCGCTACCGAAGCGCTCGACCCGATCTCTCCCCAGTACCTGCAGGATCTGATTTCCTGGTCAGCTATTGGTGCACGCACGACCGAGTCCCAGACCCACCGGGAAATGTCCTCAGGCCTGTCCTGCGCGGTCGGCTTCAAGAACGGTACGGACGGCGGTCTGGCTGTGGCCATCAACGCCCTGCAATCGGTATCCAGCCCGCACCGTTTTCTGGGCATCAACCAGGCCGGTGAGTGCTCGATTGTTACCACCAAGGGCAATCAGTACGGCCACGTGGTACTGCGCGGCGGCAATGGCAAACCCAACTACGATTCTGTCAGCGTGGCGCTATGCGAGCAGGAACTGGAGAAAGCCGGCGTCCCGACCAATATCATGATCGATTGCAGCCATGCCAACTCGAACAAGGACCCCGGTCTGCAGCCGCTGGTAATGGATAACGTTGCGAACCAGATCCTTGAAGGCAATAACTCGATCATCGGCCTGATGGTGGAGAGCCACATCAACTGGGGTAACCAGTCGATCCCGGCCGACCTGGCGGACCTGAAGTACGGCGTATCGATCACCGATGCCTGTATCGACTGGGATACAACGGTCAAAAGCATTCGCAGCATGCACGACAAGCTGAAGAATGTTCTACCTGAACGTCAGCGCGACTAGGCCCTGACAGGCCAGCGCGCCGAAGAAACAAAAAACCCGCCGGTAAGGCGGGTTTTTTATGGCCGAGGAATCATCAGCCCGTATCGGACTTTCCGACAGCCTGGCGCTCCATATAGCTTTCGACGTATGAGCACGAGGGAATCACCTCGTAACCGCGTATGCGTGCGTACTGTAGAGCATGCTCGGTCAATTGCGCGGCGACGCCCTGTCCACGCAGGGAATCCGGCACGAACGTACGATAGATATCCAGAGTCTGCTTGCCCAGATCCATATACGCCAGATAGGCACGAGCGCCGTTGACGATGGTGTAGAACTGTTGACGCTCCGGGTCGTGCACGATGCGGTTGTCAGTGCTCATTATTATTGGTCTCCTGGCGGGTTGACGTACAGCCGCGAATAATTAATGACATTTTACTGACGGAAAAATTCACCCGAAACGCCATTTTGACGTCAAAAGTACCGGTTTAGACGTCTCGGAGCAACTCCGCTTTTCAGCATGCCCTAACCCATTCCAAGCAGCATCAGCAATCCGATCGACGAGAGGCAGGCAATCACCGGAATCGCTACGGTCACGGCAAACATATCCTTATAGGCTTCCTTATGTGACAACCCCATGATCACGAAAGTCGCGATTACCGCCCCACAATGCGGCAGCGAGTCGAAGCCACCCGATGCAATCGCAGCGATCCGATGCAGGATCTCCGGTTGGATGCCCATTTCAAGGTAATGCGGCGCCAATGTTTGCATGAAGATCTGCAACCCGCCAGTGGATGAGCCGACGATGCCGGAAACCACGCTGGCCGAGGCAAACACCGAGAGCAAAGGCGGAAGGTCCGCGCCGAGTATCCACTGGGCAAACTCGCCGAACCCTGCAGTCTGGGTCACCACTCCGCCGAAACCAATCACCGCAGCGGTGTTGAACAACGGCATGATCGAGTCCTCAGCGCCCTGGCCGAAGACCTGCGCGATCTTGCGACGCATGCTCGGGAACAGCACGATGCATACCAGCGAACCTATGATCAGCGCCATGCTTGGCCAGATAATCGGCTGGGCCTGGCTGAAGCGCAGTGCCTGAGCCATCAAGCTGTCGCTCTCCGACCAGTCGGCCATGCCTATTAACAGGCGCGGCAGCATGATCACACCCAGTACGACAATCATCGGTATGATCGCCAGCTGCCACGGCGGCGCATCATCCGGATCGCCAACCAGCTGCTCCATACGGCGATCCTGAGCGTTCTCCTCAAAGCCTTCGCCATTGGCGCGCGCCACTTTCCAGCCGCGCTCGACATACCACATACCCAGGCCACCCATGATCAGCGCGGCAAAAATACCAATCCAGCCGCCAGCAAACAGATCCGTACCCAGCGAGCTGGCGGAAATGACGTTGTGGATCGACGGCGTTCCGGGCAGCGCCGTCATGGTGAAGGTTCCGGCGCCGACAGAGGTCGCCGCAGCCCAAAGGCGTTTTGGCAGATTGGCTTCACGCATCAGCGTGATACCCAGCGGATACATGGTGAACACCACGACGAATACCACTACGCCGCCGTAGGTCAGCAACGCACAGACGATCATCCCTACCAACAAGGTGTGTTTGGTGCCCAAACTGCGGGTGATGGCCAGCGCAATGCTTTTGGCCGCCTGACTGGTCGCCATCGCCTTACCGAAGATCGCCCCGCAGAGGAACAACAGAAAGAACCGTCCGGCAAAGGTGAAGGCGCCGAGTTGTCCGGCGGGATAATGCTCGAGGAGGGTTCTGGGGATCAGCATGCCATTGGTCACCGCAACAACCAGCGAACAGACAATCGATGCGATGAAGATATTGACGCCTCGCAGCGCCATGAAAATCAACAGCCCCAGGCCGAAGAGAAGACCAAAATTACCCAGCATGAACGTTCCTTGGTTGTATTATTCTTGTCGCCAAGATACTCGGCATCCCGATACGGAACACTGATTATTCACGCGGCTGAACTGCGGTTATAAGTGCCTGGGGTCTGCCCCTGCTTCATCGCGGCCGCGATAAGCAGGAACAGGCTCTAATGCTCTGGATCAATGGAACTGTGTCGCGATCTGCTAGAATCAGTGGCGAAGTAAGGAACCAACTCAAACGAGGGTAAAAATATGAAATCAGTACTCACGATCTCCGCCGTAGCATTGTCCGCCCTGCTGGCAACCGGGTGCGCCAGCAACAACAAACAATACGAAGAAACCTCTTCGCGCCTGTCCCAGAATGAAAGCTCGGTGAACCGTGCCCAGGCACGCGCCGACGAAGCCTATGCCAAGGCCGAAGAAGCTCTGGCCGCTGCCCAGCGTGCTCAACAGACAGCAGACGAAGCGAACGAACGCGCGCTGCGGATGCTTGATCGCACCAGCCGCAAGTAAGCATCAGCGCTTCGCTGGCAGGTCCACTCCGGATCTGCCAGCGCCTGATCAATTCAGCGCAGTACCGATCACCCTCGGAATGCCTTCCTCTGCGTACACGGTATCCCTGATAGCAGTCCAGTCCAGCCGATAGTTCCGCACCCATTCAGCACGTTCATCCAGCAGCGCCTGAATCGCACCCTGACGATCCAGCGTGGACGGCAGGCCATGCTCGTCGAGCGGCGTATGGACTTCAAGCAATAACTCGCCGTCTCGTTCACCCAGCTTGTAGGGCTGATTGACTATGCGGACTTCGGTATTCACCGGGACCTGCGGAAACAGCTGAGTGATATCTTCATTGCGCATCCGGAAGCAACCATGGCTGACGCGCATGCCGATGCCGAAATGCTTGTTGGTGCCATGGATAACGTAGCCACTCATTGCCAGGTTCATCTTGAACGGTCCCATCGGGTTGTCGGGCCCGGGCGGCACGACTTCGGGCAGGAAGTCACCTTCGGCGGCGTGTTCCTCCCGGATCGACTTGGGCGGATACCATGACGGATTGGCCTGCTTGCGCGCGACACGGGTTTCGCCTATCGGCGACGACCAGCCCTCGCGACCGATACCCACCGGATAAGTCACGACCTTTCCGCCATCGGGAGGATAGAAATACAACCGGTACTCAGGCAGGTTGATGACGATGCCTTCCCGGGGAGCAGCGGGCAGTACGTGCAGCCCAGGCATGACTACGTCCTGGCCCTCGCCGGGCAGCCAGGGATCGACACCCGGATTAGCCGCTATCAGTTCGAGTTGACCAAATCCATGCTCATCGCCCAGCGCAGCGAAGGTATCTTCGTAGCGGGTATTCACCTGATAAACCGAACCGATCAACGTCTGCTCAGGTGCCGTAAGCGGATATTCAGCTGCATAGGCGCCGCTCTGGGCCAGGCAGGCGAGCAGCGTGGCGCAGGCTAGTGGTCGAGAGCGAGACGACGCTGCCATAGGCTCAGGCTCCGGAGGCTGCGTAGAGTTCGAACTGGCCGGTCTCGACCGGGCCGGTGGCCTTGCGCACCGCTGCGACGCGTTTACCGCCACGCATACTGTGCGCCAGCGTCACGCAATCAGGGCACAGACCTTTCAGCAGCGCCCTGCTCAGCTCACGGTAGGCAGGACGCGACGGTAGCAGGTCACCGCACAAGGTTCGCTCACGCGGCACATCCAGGCGCATATTGATATCCACCAGGTGTTGATGCCAGGGATCACTCACAAAGAGGTCACGCTGCTCGTCCTGCTCAACCACGCACCAGCGTCTGGCCATCCACGACAGCGATACCCCGCCCCGCGCAATCATTGGCAAACCCGCCACACTGGCAGCACAGAGCGCAGGTCAAAGGACCGTTCCGGCGATACACCATACTGCCTTGCCTGCTGTCCATTCCACATCACCAAACTGCTCTCCTCGTGCCGTGCGCCATACTGAATAGGGGATCCGATCTCGACAGGACACGACCGACGGCGTCCCCATCTGCCGTTCCATGCTACTGCTGATCGAGCCAGTCCTTGATCAGCGGCCAGGCATTTTCCAGCAATATCGGTTGCGCCCTGGCAGTCGGGTGAATTCTATCCGATTGCATCAAATCCGCTACCTCCGCAACGTCAGCCAGGAAAAAAGGCATCAACGGGACATCCTGTTCATCCTGGATGTCAGCAAAAACCTGCTCGAAGGCGCGGGTGTAGCGTATGCCGTAATTAGGCGGGATCCGCATGCCGAGCAGAACAACGTCCGCGCCGGCATCACGCGCCTTGCGCACCATCGCTGAAAGATTCTGTTTCATTTCGGTGGGCGGTAACCCGCGCAGGCCGTCATTCCCGCCCAGCTCGATCACCACCAGCTCCGGCTCATGCTTATCAAGCAGCGCCGGCAAGCGGGCGTGGCCGCCGGCTGTGGTGTCGCCACTGACCGAGGCATTCACCACCTCATGGGGATAGCCTTGCTCTCGAAGCCGCTCCTGCAGGAGCGCAACCCAGCCTTGTTCAATTTCCAGACCGAAAGCGGCACTGATACTATCGCCGACAATCAGTATGTTCTGGACCGCCGCTGCAGGGAAAGCAAGCAGACAAAACAGGCAGGTAGCCAGGCATTTCTTCAGAAACTTCATAAGGCATCCACCATGTCCGAAAGCGTGATAATCGCCCGCCACCTTAGCAAAGTCGTTCGTAGCTCGGAAGCAGAGCTGACCATTCTCGATGACCTCAGTCTGAGCATTGAACGCGGCAGCAGCGTGGCGATTGTCGGTGCCTCCGGCTCGGGTAAATCCACCCTCCTCAGTGTTCTCGCCGGGCTGGATCTGCCAACGACCGGTGAAGTAACCCTGGCGGGGCAACCGCTCGGCTCCCTCGATGAAGACCAGCGGGCTGCGCTGCGCGCGCAGCATGTCGGTTTTGTATTTCAGTCCTTTCAGCTGCTCGCCAGCCTGACAGCGCTGGAGAATGTCATGCTGCCGCTGGAACTACACGGCCGCACTGACGCGCGCGAGCGCGCGGCTCAACTGCTTGACCGGGTAGGTCTGGGTCAGCGGACCACGCATTATCCCAACCAACTGTCCGGCGGCGAACAGCAACGGGTGGCGATAGCCCGGGCATTCGCCAGCGAACCCGACATCCTGTTTGCGGACGAGCCGACCGGCAATCTTGATGCCGGTACCGGCCAGCGCATCACCGATCTGCTGTTTCAGCTGAACCGCGAACAGGGCGCGACACTGGTGATGGTTACCCACGACCAGCGCCTGGCCGAACGCTGCGAATCAGCGCTGCAACTGGAGGCCGGCCGACTGCTGGAGCCGGCGGCATGAACGGCCAGAGCATCCCGCTGGCAACCCGACTGCTCGCTCGGGAATGGCGGGCAGGCGAACTGCGCGTACTGATTCTGGCACTGGTCATCGCGGTACTGGTCAGCACGGCGATCAGCTTTTTTACCGACCGTCTGCAACGCGGCATGGTCAGTCGCGCCGCGGAATTTCTCGGTGCCGACATGGTGGTGTCGTCGCGCGCGCCGCTGCCTGAAGAGTTCCTTCAGCAAGCTGTCCAGCTCGGCCTCGAGCACACCAGCATGGTCGAGTTTGCCAGCGTCACGGCCAGCGCGAACGACATGCAGTTGTCCAGCATCAAGGCAGTCGGACCAGGCTACCCGCTGCGCGGTCAGGTGCGCATCAGCGATGAGCTGTTCGGTCCCGAACGTGTACCTGACGGCATTCCGGCACCGGGTGAGGTCTGGATTGAGGCTCGCCTGCTGACCATTCTCGGGCTTGAACCCGGCGATACGCTGGAGATTGGTTACAGCAATCTCCGTATCAGTGCACTGCTGACCCACGAACCGGACCGGGCCGGGGATTTTTACAGCCTCAATCCCCGCGTACTGATGAACCTGGCAGACCTCGAGGCGACACGCGTCATTCAGACCGGCAGCCGGGAACGCTATCGTCTGTTGCTCAGCGGCAGCGAAGACGCCCACTCGACTTACCGGCAATGGTTGACGCCACGTCTGGCGGAAAATCAACGGCTTACAACGGTGGGTGACGATAATCGGCGTATCGGTAATGCGCTCGACCGTGCCAGTCAGTTCCTGGGCATCGCCAGCATTGCCGCTGTGGTACTTGCCGGCGTGGCAGTTGCCTTGTCGGCCAGCCGTTTCGCCACTCGACATTTCGATACCAGCGCCCTGCTCCGCTCCATGGGCGCGAGTCGCCGCCGCGTGATGAGCATTTTTACCATTCAGTTAGCGGTTATCGGTCTGTTCGCCACGCTGATCGGTCTAGCGCTGGGTTGGCTTATGCAGTGGGGATTGGTGCTGGTGCTGCGCGATCTATTACCGCCGAATCTGCCGGGTGTAGGACTCAAGCCGTTGGCAGTTGGCGCAGCTACAGGTTT
This sequence comes from Pseudomonas sp. gcc21, assembly GCF_012844345.1. Taxonomy (NCBI): domain Bacteria; kingdom Pseudomonadati; phylum Pseudomonadota; class Gammaproteobacteria; order Pseudomonadales; family Pseudomonadaceae; genus Pseudomonas; species Pseudomonas sp. gcc21. Next base: position 1,382,857 of record NZ_CP051625.1, read on the forward strand.
GATTGGTCTGGCTGGCTTTGCTTTGCCGCCGCTGATACGTCTTGGCCAGGTTGCGCCCTTGCGCGTCCTGCGACGCGATCTCGCGCCCTTGCCGAGCAGCGCCTGGCTGATCTACGGCCTGGCATTCGCTGCATTGACCATTCTGATGTGGCAGTTCACCGGCAATCTGCAGATTACCCTCGCTGTGGTTTTCGGTGGCGCTGTCGCCGCCTTACTGCTCGGCCTGCTGGCGTGGCTACTGCTGCGTCTGATTGGCCAGCGGCTACGCCACGCCAGTCTGGCGTGGCGCCTGGGCACCGGTCAGCTGCTCAAGCAACCAATGGTTGCTGCCGGGCAGGTGTTGGCGTTCGGCCTGATCATGATGTCCATGGTGGTCATTCTGATTCTGCGTACCGAACTGCTTGATGCCTGGCAGGCTCAGTTGCCCGACGATGCGCCCAACCACTTCGCAATGAATATTCTGCCCGCCGAAGAACAGGCCTTCCGCGCCAAGCTGGACGCGATCGGCGCGGTGGCTGCCCCGCTCTACCCGATCACCCCGGGGCGCCTGACTGAAGTCAACGGCGAGCCGGTGCGCGAGCTGGTCACCAAGGAAACGCAGGCGGAGCGCGCCATAAACCGTGACCTGAGCCTGACCTGGTCGGCGGAGCTACCGCCAGACAACCGGGTGCGCGACGGCCAGTGGTGGGACCAGCTGCCGCAGGACGGCGCACCCAGGGTGTCGATCGAAGCCGAGCTGGCGGACAACATGGGCGTCGAGGTCGGGGATGTGCTGACCTTTGTCATAGCTGGCATGGTCATCGAGACACCCGTGGCCAGCATCCGTGAGGTTGAGTGGGATAACTTCACGCCGAACTTCTTCATGATCTTCTCCCCCGGCACGCTCGACGATGCACCGGCCACGCTATTGACCAGCTTCAGCCTGCCAACTGACCAACGCGAAGACTTGCGCGAGCTGGTACGGGCTTTTCCGGCCATGACGCTGCTGGAGGTTGAAGCCATCCTGCAGCAGATCCGCGACATCCTTTCGCAGGTCACGCTGGCAGTGGAGTATGTGTTGATCTTCGTATTGCTGGCAGGCTTTACCGTGCTCTTTGCCTCCTTGCAGGCGACGCTGGATACTCGGCTGTACGAAGGCGCGCTGTTACGTACACTGGGCGCCCGCAAATCGCTGCTGCGTCAGGCCAACCGCCTGGAATTCGCCCTGCTCGGTGCGCTGTCAGGGCTGCTGGCTATCGCCGCAGCAGAGCTGATTACCTTGCTGCTGTACCGCTTTGCGCTGGATCTGGAATGGCGTCCACACTGGTTGCTGTGGCTACTGGTCCCGCTGGCCGGTGCACTGTTGATCGGCATCGCCGGCGCTCTTGGCACCCGAGCGGTTGTCAATCAAAGTCCCATGCGACTGATCAATCAGGGAAGCTGAACATGAGCCGTTACCGTCCACCACGTTCCGCCGGAACGCCTTTGATTACTGCTGCCGGTGCCCAGCGCCTGCGCGATGAATTGCATGAGCTATGGCATGTCCAGCGCCCCGCCGTTACCCAGTCGGTCAGCGAGGCTGCTGCTCAAGGCGATCGTTCGGAGAACGCAGAATATACGTACGGGAAAAAGATGCTGCGGCAGATTGACAGTCGTGTGCGCTTCCTGCGCCGTCGTCTGGAAAACCTCAAGGTCATCGACCAGCCCCCGGCTGACCGCAACAAGGTGTTCTTTGGCGCGACGGTTGAGCTCGAGGATGAGGACGGTGAGGCGCACGCAGTGCGTATCGTCGGGCCCGACGAAATCGAACCCAGACTGCAGCACATCAGCATCGACAGCCCCATGGCTCGGGCGCTTTTAGGCAAGACCCTGGACGATGAAGTAATAGTGCGTGCCCCCTCCGGCGAACGCAGCTACTACATCATTGCCATTGAGTATCCGGGGCTGTGAAGCCGAGATCCAGCCGGGTCTTGTCCGAAGCACCGATCCCGGTAGGAGTGTCGCCCTCGGCACGACCTGGCCACAGGCCGGCCAACGCAGTCCGCAGGACAGCTGGAATCGGCGGGCACGGAGTCGACTAACAGCAAACCCAAGTCGCGCTACGCACGCCGTCGGGCCGAGGGCGACCCTCCTACGAGCCGTGCGCCCAGTTTGCTGCGCGACAGCCCGCCGCCGCAGGCGAGGCGGAGATCCCTTCAGATACGCAGTTGTCCATCGACCAGCTCAGCCGCCCCGCCCGTGCGGAGCGGTCAGATCCAGCCCGTCACCCAGCGGAACGATTCGTGTCGGATTGATCGTTGCGTGACTGTAGTAGTAATGCTGTTTGATATGGTCCAGGTTCACCGTTTCGGCGATGCCTGGCATCTGATAAAGCTCGCGCACGAAGCCCGTGATGCTCGGATAGTCTTCGATGCGCCGGATGTTGCACTTGAAATGACCGTGGTACACCGGATCGAAGCGTACCAGCGTAGTGAACAGTCGCCAGTCCGCTTCGGTGAGCTGATCGCCTGCAAGATACCGCCGCTCGCTGAGTAGATTCTCGACCCAGTCCAGCGCCTCGAACAGCTCGGTGCATTCCTGCGCATAGACGTCCTGACTGGTGGCGAAGCCAGCCTTGTATACGCCGTTATTGATGTGGTCGTAGACTCGGCGGTTGATTGCATCGATTTCGCTTCGCAGCGGTTCGGGATAGTAGTCATCGCTATTGCCGGTCAGCTCGTTGAAAGCGCTGTTGAAGATGCGAATGATCTCAGCCGACTCGTTATTCACGATGGTCTCTTCGTGCTTGTCCCACAGTACGGGCACCGTGACCCGCCCCGTATAGTCGGATTTGGCGCGCGTATAGAGCTGATAATGACGGGTGAAGCCATACAGCGGCTCCGGCGGATCGTAGGTCCAGCCCTCCTCCAGCATCGGTGGCTCGACCCAGGTGATGTCGATATGCTGCTCCAGCCCCTTGAGTTTGCGCATGATCAGAGTGCGGTGCGCCCACGGACATGCGAGCGAAACGTACAGGTGATAACGCCCTGACTCAGGTGCAAACCGACCGCCCGTCTCGACGGTGTTGCGGAACCCCGCATCCTCACGTACAAAGGCTCCGCCGGTGCTCTTGGTGTCGTACCACTCATCGTGCCAGGTACCCTTCACGAGGCGCCCCATATCTCATCCTCCTGTCTGTCGTGCGGCTTTCCAGCCTGACAGCTGGCAGGCGCGATGACCAGTTTCGAAAAAACGTTGCGGCAAAAACCCTGCAGTGCGCGTATACTATTCGATCTAATTATTCCCCAAGGTTCACTTCAAGTATGTCCGATACCGCTCCGGCGGCACCGCAGTTCGCCGATCTTGGCTTGCCTGCACCGCTCCTTGAGGCTCTTGCCAGCCTCGGTTATGAAACACCCTCACCGATCCAAGCCGAGGCCATTCCTACCCTTCTGGCCGGCGATGACCTGCTGGGTCTGGCCCAGACAGGTACCGGCAAGACCGCAGCCTTCGCGCTGCCGGTACTGGCTGGTATTGACGTCAGCCTGCGCGCCACTCAGGCGTTGATACTGACACCAACCCGCGAGTTGGCCTTGCAGGTCGCTGAAGCACTGCAACGTTATGCGCAGAATATGCGCGGCTTCTCGGTTCTGGCACTGTATGGCGGATCCGCTTTCGCGCCGCAGTTCAAGGCACTGGAGCGCGGCGCCCATGTCGTGGTCGCCACCCCGGGCCGCCTCACCGACCACATGCGTCGTGGCAGCATCAAGTTCGAAAACATGCGCTTCCTGGTTCTCGACGAAGCCGACGAAATGCTCAAGATGGGCTTCGCCGACGACCTGGATGCTGTCTTTGAGAAAGTCCCTGCGACCACGCAGAAGGCCCTGTTCTCCGCCACCATGCCGGCTGGTGTACGCACCGTCGCGCGCAAACATATGCGCGAGCCGAAGGAAATTCGCCTGCACAGCGGCAAGAGCAGCAGCCTGGACACCATTACCCAGAAAGTCTGGGAAGTGTCCAATCACCACAAACTGGACGCCATGACCCGCCTGCTCGAAGTCGAGCCGGTCGAAGCCATGATCGTTTTCGTACGCACCAAGACCGCCAGCATGGAATTGGCCGAGCGGCTGGAAGCACGAGGCTTTGCCGCTGCTGCGCTGAATGGTGACCTGAGCCAGCAGCTGCGCGAGCAGGTTGTTGACCGCCTCAAGCGTGGCTTGCTCGACATCGTTGTTGCGACTGACGTTGCCGCGCGTGGTCTGGACGTGGACCGCATCACCCACGTTCTCAACTACGACCTGCCCCATGACAGCGAATCCTACGTTCACCGTATCGGTCGCACCGGTCGTGCGGGCCGTACCGGGACAGCAATCCTCTTCGCCACGCCGCGTGAGCGTCGCTTGCTGCACCTGCTGGAAAAGGCTACCGGTCAGAAGATCGAACCACAGCAGCTGCCGAGTGCCGATGCCGTGCGTACCGGTCGTCTGAGCAAGCTCGCCGGGCGTTTGAATGCTGCACGTGAGAACACCGGCGCGTTGCAGCAGCAGCTGGTCAATGACCTGCTCGAGCTGACCAACATGGAGCCGAATGAACTGGCAGCCAGCCTGTTGGCGATTCTGCCCAGCGCGAAAACGCTGGTCGAGCCGGTCGCTGACTTGCCTGCTGCCCCGCCACGTCGTGAACAAAGCGATGACCGCGACAGCGGACTGATTCGCTACAAGGTACAGGGCGGACGCTCCAATGGCTTGATGCCCAAGCCTCTGGTTGACGCTCTGGTTCGCCATGCGCGGCTGCAGCGTGGTCAGATTGGTCACATCAAGATGTTCACCGAGCACACCGGCGTCTACTTGCCGCCGCTGGATGACGCAACATTGGCCAAGCTGGCCAATGTTGAGATCAATGGCGTTGCACTGCAGATCCGCGCCTGGCCACTGCCGCCCGGTGAAACAGACCGGCCGCCACGTAGCAGCCGCCCGCCGCGCAGGGACTTCCCCAGCAAGCCCCGTGCGCCGCGGCCGCCACGTAGCGCCTGATAGCCCTGCCCATGGAATGGATCGATATCGGCGTCAATCTGACTGACGCCGCTTTTGATAAAGACCGTGAGGCCGTGCTGGACCGGGCCCGTGAAGCGGGCGTCAGCCAGATGGTGCTGACGTCCACTTCGCTGGAAAGCTGCCCGGTTACCCAGGCGCTCTGCGCCCAGGCTCCTGATCAACTTTTCTGTACCGCCGGGGTTCATCCCCATGAGGCCCGCCACTGGAATGCCGCCCAGGCATCCGACCTTCGTTCTCTTGCCACAGCAGACAGCGTCAAGGCGATCGGCGAATGTGGCCTGGATTTCAACCGCGACTTCTCTCCCCGCCCACTCCAGCTCAAAGCACTGGAAGATCAATTAAGCCTGGCAGCCGAACTCGGTTACCCGGTATTTCTGCACGAACGCGATGCGAGCCAGACCTTGATAGAGCTGCTCGCCGACTTCCGCGACCGTTTGCCCGCCGCAGTAGTGCACTGCTTCACGGCAGATAAACAGGCGCTGTATCGCTATCTGGATATGGACTTGCATATAGGTATCACTGGCTGGATCTGTGACGAGCGACGCGGTACCCATCTGCGTCCGTTGATGAAGGACATTCCGGCCGGCCGGCTGATGCTGGAAACCGACGCACCCTGGCTTCTGCCCAGGACCTTGTCGCCCAAGCCGAAGAATCGACGCAACGAGCCAGGCTATTTGCCATGGGTCGCCGAGATGGTGGCGGAGTGTCGTGAAGAAAGCCTCGAAACCCTTAGCGAACATACCTGCGCCACCGCGCGACGCTTTTTCAATCTGCCGCCTGGTCAAACCTCTCAGTAGTACCGCTACCGCTAGTCGCACAGCCCTTGGCGTAGCTTAAAATCCGAGCAATGATGGGAACTTACGCGAGCCTGTTCAGGCTCAACCTGCATTCAGGCCGTACGTGGAGTTCTTCGGTCATGTCATCTTTCTTCAAGTCCACATTTCGTAGCCTGATTCCCGCTCTTGCCCTGGCACTGGCGGCTGCGCCGCTCAGCGCTGAAGATGTCGGCAAGCTACCTGCCAAAGTCAGCTCCGCCCTTGCAGCAGCCCGCGTTCCAGCCAGCGCGTTTTCGTTAGCGGTGATCCCCCTTGAAGGCCAGGGCATGTCCCAGTTCATCAACGCTGACCAGGCATTCAACCCTGCCTCGACCATGAAACTGGTCACGACCTACGCTGCGCTGGAAATTCTTGGCCCGACCTACCAGTGGCGTGCCGGCCTGTACGGAACCGGTCCGGTACGTGACGGCGTTCTGCACGGTGATCTGGTATTTGATACCGATGGCGACCCCAAGCTGACCATGGATCGCGTATGGGTAATGCTGCGCGAGCTGCGCGCCAATGGCGTACGCGAGATCAAGGGTGACCTGGTACTCAAACCCGGCGATCTGTTGCTGCCGCTCGGTGCAGCACCCTTTGATGACGACGGCAATGACCCCAGCCGTCCGTTTCTGGTGGAACCTGACCCGCTGCTGACCAACCTCAAATTGTTTACGTTGAGCACCTTTGCCGAGGGTGACAAGACGCGGGTTCACTTGGACCCGGCGCTGCCCGAAGTGAAGCTGGATAATCAGGTCAAGACGCTCCCGGCGGTCAAGTCCTGCCCCTGGCCCAACGTCGCGTATTCGGTGAAAGATAATGGCAGACAGGCGCAGGTCACGCTGACGGGCGCGCTGCACGAGGGCTGCTCGACCCAGCGTTATCTCTCTGCGCTGAATGCGCAGACTTACACCGGCAGTCTGGTGCGTACGCTGTGGCAGGAAATGGGTGGCCAGATCCGTGGCGAGACCCGACTCGGCGAAGTGCCACCGAAGGCGCGTCGGCTGGCCACAAGCCTGTCGCCCGACCTGGTCTCGGTAGTGCGTGATATCAACAAGTACAGCAACAACACCATGGCGCGCCAGTTGTTCCTGACCATTGGCCGTGAAAACCGCAGCGCCGACGATGTGGATGATTTCCAGGCAGCCAATCGCACCATCATGTCGTGGCTGGCTGACAAGAATATCGAGCCCAATGGGCTGGTGCTGGACAACGGATCGGGCCTGTCCCGGATCGAACGCATGAGCGCCCGGGATATGGCGCAGCTTCTGGAGCAGGCCTGGAAGAGCCCCTATGCCGCCGAGTTCATCGCTTCGATGCCGCTGGCGGCCATGGACGGGACCATGCGTAAACGCTTGCGCAACACGCCCGTTGCAGGCCAGGCGCATATCAAGACAGGCGCATTGAACAGCGTGCGGGCGATCGCGGGTATTACCCGGGATGCCAATGGACAAAGCTGGGCTGTTACCGCCTTCGTCAACCACGCCACCGCTGGTGCCAGCCGCGAGGCGCTTGATCTGGTGCTACAGGACGTTCACCGTCGCGCACCCACTGATATCGCTGCCAGCCAGTGACTAGATGGTCGGGGTTAAGGCCCCGACCACTCCCCCTTCAACGAGTGATGCGCCAGGTCCGGTGGATGCGCGTATTACGCTGAAAATCCCGGTCAAGCGTTGCCGCCGAGATATCCTCCACCTGGTAGCTGGCTTCCAGCGACGGCGCCATGCGGAAGCGTCGGAAGTTATTTGAGAAATACAGCGTACCGCCGGGCGCTAGCCGGGCCATGGCCATGTCAATCAAGTGCACATGGTCACGCTGGATATCAAAAACATCCTCCATGCGCTTGGAATTCGAGAAAGTCGGCGGGTCAACAAAGATCAGATCGTATTCGCCCTCGGCCGCCTCCAGCCATTCCATTACATCAGCCTGAACCAGTTCATGCAGGTCTGACAGTCCGTTCAACGACAGATTACGTCTGGCCCAATCCAGATAGGTTCGTGACAGGTCAACGCTGGTGGTCTTGCGCGCGCCGCCGACCGCCGCATGCACCGTGGCACTGGCGGTATAACAGAACAGGTTGAGGAAGCGCTTGTCCTGTGCTTCCTGGGCAATCCGCAAACGCAGCGGACGGTGATCCAGAAACAGGCCGGTATCCAGATAATCGGTCAGGTTGACCAGCAGCTTGACCTGCCCTTCCCGCACCGTCATGAACTCGCCGCGTCTATCCATGCGCTGATACTGCTGTTTGCCGGCCTGCTTCTGGCGCTGCTTCAATACCACCCTGTCGGCGGGAATGCCGAGGGTATCGGGCAGAGCAACCAATACATCCTGCAAGCGGGCCTGAGCCTTCGCTTCGCTGATGCTCGCCGGCGCGGCATATTCCTGCACATGCGCCCAGCCGTCGTAGAGGTCAATCGCAACGGCGAATTCGGGCATATCGGCGTCGTACACGCGATAGCAGGAAATATCCTGCTGGCGTGCCCACTTGCCCAGCGCCTTGAGGTTTTTCTTCAGACGATTGGCAAACATTTGCGCCGATTCGCTGAGCCGCGCTGCAGTCGGGGCAGAAGACGCAGGCGCTGCAGACGTGTCTGTGCGGGTGCGCGAGGATGCCGGTTGCGGATTCTCGACTGCCGGTCGCTGCTCGGCCCTGTCATTGCCACGGACAGGGTTGTCGCCCGTGACAAAACGCTCGGGTACCAGGTCCATCAGCAGAAGCTTGCAGGGGATCGCCCCGTTCAGCAACGAGTACTGCTTATGGCTGCGGATACCCATACGTTTGCCCAGATCAGGGTTACCGGTAAATATTGCCGCCTGCCAGCCGGGGCACTGCTGACGCAGCACTTCGCCGAGTTTCTGATACAGATACACCAGACTGGCCGCCTCGCCCAGACGCTCGCCGTAGGGCGGATTACACACCACCAGCCCTTTCTGGCCACGATCCGGTGCCGGCGCAAAGGTGGCCAACTCACCTTGATAGACCTTCACCCATTCGCTCAATCCGGCGCGCTGGATGTTGTTACGCAGCGGTTGCAGCATGCGCGGATCGGCCTCGTAACCCCGAATCCACAGTGGCGGTTTTGCCAGTCCGGCCTCCGCCCGCTGCTGTGCCTGCTCAAGCACGGGCTGCCATTGATCAGGATCGTGCTGCAGCCAGTTACTGAAGCCCCAATGCTTACGCTGAAGGTTCGGCGCAACGTCAGCAGCCATCAGCGCCGCTTCGATCAGGAAGGTGCCCGAGCCACACATCGGGTCGGCCAGCGCAGCGCCTTCAGCCGCCAGTGCAGGCCAGCCCGCGCGCAGCAGGATCGCCGCCGCCAGGTTTTCCTTGAGCGGCGCGGCACCCTGTTGCAGGCGGTAACCGCGTTGATGCAGGCTTTGGCCGGACAGATCGATCGCCAGTTGGGCTTCATTGCTGCGGCAGAACACGTTGATGCGCAGATCAGGATTGTTCTTGTCCACCGAGGGCCGGGTGCCGTCTGCCTGGCGCAGCACGTCAACCACCGCGTCCTTGACCTTCAACGACCCGAAGTGGGTGTTATCCACCCCCGGCAGAATACCGGTGAAATCAACGGCCAGACTGTCGTCGGCACGCATATGACTGGCCCAGTCGATGCGCGCCACGCCGTCATAGAGGTCCTGGACGTCGCCGACAGCAAAGCGGTCGAGAACCAGCAATACCCGGTTCGCCAGACGCGACCACAGGCAGATGCGGTAGCCCAGCGCGAGATCACCGCTGACGCTGACACCCGCTACGGTCTCCTTGGCGCTCCCAGCACCCAAGGCCAGCAGTTCGTCCAGAAGCAGACCTTCAAGGCCCTTTGGACAGGTAATAAAAAATTCAACAGTGGAGCGCATCTAATTGATTTCCAGATTGTGTTTCGATTGAGCGTGAGAGCACAGGATCTTCACGCTTAAGTAACAATGTATTCATGCCATTTTGATATTTGGACAGGCCGCTCTGGTTAGGGTACAACAGAGCAATCGCTTTTGTGTTGCAAGCTGCAGAACATGCAGCCGGGCCTGACAGGCGGCGGCGCATGGGTTCCAGGGCATTTGCTCTGGAGCCAACCGCCCGCCTCGCTGGTTGCGAGACGGGTATGTCATATCAAGTGAGGGTTCTACCTTATGAGAAGACTGAAGCGTGATCCTGTGGAAAGAGCATTCCTCCGCGGGTACCAGAATGGTGTTCATGGCAAGTCCCAAGATTCCTGCCCCTTCAATAGCGCCGCCGCACGACAGAACTGGATTAACGGTTGGCGGGAGGGCCGTGCCGATCACTGGGCCGGCTTCAAGGGCATATCCGGCGTGCATCGCCTGAACGAAATGCGCGCCGTAGGTTAATTCCCCCGAGTACGATTTCTCCAAAGGCGCTCTCTCCAAGCGCCGGGCCTTGCAGGCCCAACCGGCCCCCGCAGTGCGGGGGCCAACCAGACGGCACTTCTCCCTGCTTACCGGTTCTTTCCGTTATCGCCTGATCAGGTTCGGATAGCTGCAATCGCATCCGCACATTCACGTATCAGTTCAGGGCCACGGTAGATAAAGCCGCTATAGAGCTGCACCAGACTGGCACCCGCCTTGACCTTATCCGCTGCATCCGCCCCACATAAAATCCCGCCGGCGCCGATAATCGGCAAGCGTCCGTTAAGCGCTGAGGCCAACACGCGGATGACTTCCGTCGATGCCTCGGTCAATGGACCGCCGGACAGACCGCCCGCTTCCTCGGCATGCTTCAGGCCTTCCACTGCGCCGCGCTCGAGCGTGGTGTTGGTAGCGATGACCGCATCCATGCCCTGGTCGACCAGCGTTTGCGCGACCATTGTCAGCTCCTCCGGGTTCATGTCCGGCGCGATCTTGATCGCCACCGGCACGTAACGCCCGTGTTGCCGGCTCAGTTCCAGCTGGCAGGTTTTAATCTGTTCCAGCAGTTCCTTGAGCGTGTCGCCAAATTGCAGAGTGCGCAGCCCGGGGGTGTTGGGTGAGGACAGATTGACTGTCACGTAGCCCGCACGGCTGTAAACTTTGCGCAGACATACCAGATAATCGTCCACCGCGCGCTCAACCGGCGTGAACACGTTCTTGCCTATATTGATCCCCAGCACGCCCTTGTAACGCACCCTGGCAAGCCGTTCGAGCAACGCATCCACACCCTGGTTATTGAAGCCCATGCGGTTGATGATCGCGTTGCGCTCCGGCAAACGGAACAGCCGCGGCCGCGGGTTACCGGGTTGCGGCAAAGGCGTCACCGTGCCGACTTCGATGAAGCCGAACCCCAGCCCTGCCAGGCCGTCAACAGCGACACCGTTCTTGTCCAGCCCTGCGGCCAACCCGACGGGGTTATCAAAAACCTGTCCCATGACTTCCACCGGCTGGCGTGCTACCGGCTGCGCCAGATGCTTTTCCAGCCCAAGCCGCCCGGCGGCACCGATCATGTCCAGAGCAAGATCATGGGAAGTTTCTGCAGGCAGGCGAAACAGCAGGGAGCGCAACGTGGAATACATGAAGTCAGGCCTTGGTGGGGAATGTCGGTGCGAGAGTATACCGGCTTGCAGCGCTCAAGGCTTCAAGCGCTCGAGTGACACCAGCTGACCCTGCGCGGTGAAGGTCATGACAAAGCTGCCATAAATACCTTCGTGCGTCAGAAACCGGCGTAGATGGTGGGCCGGCAGGCTGATGCGCCGACCGTCCCGGCTAAGCATCGTGACCCGCTTGGCGGTTCCCCGATACCATTCGAGGAACCGCTCGGCGGGCAACGACAGATCAAAAATCAACTGCTGCATGGCTCTCCTTGCTGGATCAACCCATGTGGTTGTTGGCCCCCTGTGCCAGATCCAGCAATTCTCGCATAGCTACCGAGATCATGGGATAGTCCCCGGTCGTCGCACTCTTGAGATCTGTGAGCATACTGCGCCAGCGCACCAGCAATTGCTCGTTGCGCTCCATCCAGTTGTCAACCACCGCATCGACGTCCGTATCCTCGCTGGAGGATTGCAATGCCGAGACGGTCATGGTCCGCAACAGGCCATCCAGATCGTCGCGATAGCTCTCCCGCGCCAGCGCCTGCCAGTGATTGTCCACCTGCAGGTTGGACACCAGCTGGCCGAACCAGGGGATCTGTAACTCGCTACCCAGCACGAAGGACACCCGCGCCACCCGCTCCGTTGGCTGACCGGTGGCGTCCGCCGCTTCGATAATGCCGAGCATTGAATAGAACAGCCCGGTCCCGGCAATCATGCGAGCAATCTGCTCTGGAACACCCGCCGTCAGATAGCTGTTGTAACGTGTCTCCCACACGCCTCGCTTAGGGCCTTCGAACAGGCCGTCGAACTGTTCGGCAAGCGCCACGATCCGCGGCCCGAAATGCGCCACCTCATCAGCCGCGCGCAGGTCTAGCCGACGGTTGCGGATGAACCAGCGCGTGGCCCGGCGGCCGAGACGCATCAGATCATCCATTAGATCAAACTGGACCTGCGCCGGCACCTGATAATCCAGCGCTTCGATGGTCGCGAAATGATAATTCAGACGGAACACGTCGCGGGCGACCACATAGGCCCGAGCGATTTCTCCGACCGATGCGCCGGTTGATTGCTCCAACCGCCGCTGGAAGGTCACACCCATGTGGTTGACCATGTCGTTGGCCAGCTGGGTAGCGATAATCTCGCGACGCAAGCGGTGTCCGGCCAACGCATCTTCATGACGTTCCACCAGGGTCGACGGAAAGGCTGTATGCAGTTCCTCACCCAAGTATTCGTCATCCGGTACATCGGAGGCAGCCAGCGTTTCCTTGAGATCAGCTTTGGAGTAGGAAATCAGGATCGCCAGCTCCGCACGGGTCAGGCCCTCGCCGCGTGCCGAGCGCTCGGCCAGGTGCTCGTCCTCGGGAATGAACTCCAGCGAACGGCTCAGTTTGCCGGAGGCCTCCAGCGCGCTGATCAGGCGGCGATATTCGCCCATGGCCAGACGTGCCTGGCGCTCAGCTAGACTGATCGCCTGGGTCTGCTTGTAGTTATTGGCCAGCACCAGGCCTGCGACTTCATCGGTCATGCTGGCCAGCAGGCGGTTACGCTGCTTGCCGGTCATCTCCTGGGTGGCGACCACTTCGTTGAGCAGGATCTTGATATTGACCTCATGGTCGGAGCAGTCGACGCCACCGGCATTATCGATAAAGTCGGTATTGCAGCGGCCACCGTTGAGGCTGTACTCGATGCGGCCACGCTGCGTCATCCCCAGGTTGCCGCCCTCCCCGACCACCTTGCAGCGCAGCTCCGCTCCATCGACCCGGACTCCGTCATTGGCTTTGTCGCCCACATCGGCATGGCTTTCTGCAGCGCTCTTGACGTAAGTACCGATACCGCCGTTCCAGATCAGATCAACCGGCGCCTTGAGCAGGCGATTGATAAGCTCGGCTGGAGTGAGCGTGTCCTCGCTGATGTCAAACAACGCCTGCATCTGCGAGGTGAGCTGAATCTGCTTGAGGCTGCGCTCAAATACACCGCCGCCTTCGGAAATCAACTCGCTGCTGTAATCGCTCCAGCTGGAACGGGGCATGTTGAACAGCCGCTCACGCTCGACAAAGCTCGCCTCCGGATCAGGGTCCGGATCAATGAAAATATGCATATGGTTGAACGCCGCAACCACTTTCAACTTGCGCGACAACAGCATGCCGTTGCCGAACACATCACCCGCCATATCGCCAATGCCAACGACCGTGACCGGCTGTTCCTGAACATTGACCCCCAGCTCGCGGAAATGCCGCTGCACCGACACCCATGCACCCCGCGCCGTGATGCCCATGGCCTTGTGGTCATAACCCGCCGAGCCGCCGGAGGCGAACGCATCCCCCAGCCAGAAGTTATATTGCGCGGCGATGGCGTTGGCGATATCGGAGAAGCTCGCCGTGCCCTTGTCCGCCGCGACCACCAGATAAGGATCATCGTCATCGTGACGAACAACCTGCTCCGGCGGCACCACGACACCCTCAACGTAATTATCAGTTATATCAAGCAAACCTCTGATAAATAGGCGATAACATGCGATAGCTTCCTGCTGGATCTCGTCCCGCGATCCGCCAGCCGGCAAGCGGCGCGGTACGAATCCGCCCTTCGCCCCAACCGGTACGATGACCGCGTTCTTGACCTGCTGCGCCTTGACCAGACCCAGCACCTCGGTGCGGTAATCCTCCTCGCGATCCGACCAGCGCAACCCTCCACGGGCCACCTTGCCACCGCGCAGGTGAACCCCTTCGAAGCGCGGCGAGTAGACATATATTTCAAACATTGGCCGAGGTAGCGGTAACTCCGGAATTCGCTGGGGATCGAACTTGATACTGATGTAATCCTTCGGACCACCGCTCTCATCGCTCTGATAGAAGTTGGTGCGCAGCGTGGCTTTGATCAGATCCAGATAACGGCGCAGGATGCGGTCCTCGTTCAACACTGCCACGTCGTCCAGCGCATTGATGATTGCCTGTTCGAGACGCTCCTCCAGCTCGGCTGCCGAGGATTTGCGCGCCAGATAAAAACGCGTCTTGAATAGTCGTACCAGCTCCCGGGCAATGGTCGAGTGGGTAACCAGCGTGTTGGCCAGATAAGGCAGTTCAAAGCCCATGCGGATCTGCTTGATGTAGCGACCATAGGTTCGCAGCAGCGCCACATCGCGCCAGGACATGCTGGCCAGCAGCACCAGGCGGTTGAACCCATCGTTCTCCGCATGGCCACGCCAGATATTGATGAAAGCGTCGCGGAACAGCTCGTTGACTTCCTGGATGTCCTGCGCACTGTCCAGCGCATAGGTGAACTCGAAATCGTGTATCCAGTACACCGGCCCGCTGGCGCTGGCGATCCGGAAGGGAAACTCACCCATGACCCGCAGCCCGAGGTTCTCCAGGATCGGCATCACGTCCGACAGGGGCAGCGGCTCATGCAAGTGATACAGCTTGCAGTGCAGCACGCCCTGCTTCTGCCGGAGCGGCTGGTAGAAGCTCATCCCCAGCGGATTCTCCTCGCTCAGGTTCAGCAGATGCTTGAGGTCAACCACGGCGGACGCGGTGGTAAAGCGTTCACTGTATCCGGCCGGAAAGCTGTCGGAGAAGTTGTCCCAGGCCTCGGTGGCATCGGCCTCGCCGAGGGTTTCGTGCAAACGGTCGCTGAAATCATCGTGCCAGCCGCGACATGCCTGGATAACATCCTGCTCAATTTTCACGTGATCTAGTTCCTGACCGTTTTTGGGGTCGACGCGCAGAATGAACTGGGTGCGCGTCAGTACCGATTCGGAGAAGTACGTCCAGAACTCACACTCGCTGGACTTAAGCCGATCCATCAGTACCGCCTGGATCCTCATACGGATATCGGTGGAATACAGATCGCGCGGCACATAGGCCAGGCAGTAGTAGAAGCGCCCATAGTTACCACGCCGCAAGAAAATGCGAATGCGGGCACGCTCCTGGATCTGCACAATGCTCAGAGCGGTATCACGCAGCTGGTCCTTGGACATCTGAAAAAGATCATCCCGCGGCAGGACCTGCAGCACCCGCTCAAGATCCTTGCCGAGATGACTATGCGGATCGAGTCCCGCTTCCTGCCTGACGAGCTCAACCTTGCGCCGCAGATGGGGGATCCTCGAAACGTCCTCGGAGTACACTCGCGAGGTATACAGGCCGGAGAAACGATGCTCGACGAGCACCTTGCCGTTTTCATCGATTTCCCGCACGGAGACATAATCCGGATAAGCCGGACGATGCACGCGGCTCAGACGAGAAGCCTTGGCGAAGGACAACAACAGGGGCGCGCGAAGATAATCCAGCACCTCTTCCGGCAGGTCAGACGTCACATCGTCGAGCGGATCGCGCACCGCTACGCCCAGGCTGTGCTCACTTTGAATACCCAGGCGCCCGTTCGGCAGCCCTTCATGTATACGGAAGCGCTCGTAGCCAAGAAAGGTGAAATGATCAGCCAGCAGCCAACGCAGGAATTCCACCGCCTCGGCACGCTCCTCAGCCGGGAATTGCGAGGCGCCTTCAACATTAAGCATTTCGACCAGTTCGCCCATGCGCTGCTGCATGGGTTCGAAATCCGTCACCGCCGCGCGCACATGGCTTAGCGCCTCGATTATGCCCGCCTGAACAGTACGCAGCTCCTGTGTACTCGCGCAGCGATCGATCTCGATAAACATCACCGATTCGGCGTGGCCCTGCGCGTCCGCATCGTTGCGACTGTACACCTGCAGCAGTTGCCCCTGCTCATCCCGCTCCACACGCATCACACTGTTCTGCATGGTATGCACGAGGTAGCCCTGTCGCTTCAGTTCCATGCGAACCGAATCGACCAGAAAGGGTGCGTCCCGATGCAGTATCTCGACCACCGAGTGGGTGGTTTGCCAACCGTGTTGCTGGGTATCGGGGTTGAAGACCCGTATTTTCTGTTCGGTGCCGTCAAACTGCTGGAAGAACCGCCAGGAGGACAGCGTGCAGCCAAGCAGATCAGAATCATGCCGGCCGCGCAGCTCCTCGAGCGGAACGATGCCGAAGAATTGCTGGCTGAATCGCACCACGTTTTCCGCATCGCCTGGCTCAACAAGCGCTTGCAAGCGATTGCCGAGCAATGCAAGCAATTCATCTTTACTACTGGCCATTATTAATGCCATGTTTCCTCCGGCAGTGATTGGGACAGGCCTGCAACAGACCTTCGAGGCATAGCTGGGTTAACATACAGCGTCCAGGCCGACCTTGGTGCCGGCCCGGAGTACGCAGCGTCACCAGCCCCAGTCTAGACCAAAAGGATGTTCTGGCAGTGACTGCCAGCAGGAGCACAAATCCATGGAAATTCATCATGACGCACCGTAACGCTCTGCTCGAACTCAAGGCCTTCATGGGTGAGCAGATTTTTGGTCAGGAACAGCTCATCGAGCGCATGCTGATTTGCCTGCTTGCAGCCGGGCATGTGCTGGTGGAAGGCGCGCCCGGCCTGGCCAAGACCCGCGCGATCAAGGTGCTTTCGGAGGGCATCGAGGCTGACTTTCATCGGGTTCAGTTCACCCCCGATCTGCTGCCGGCCGATATAACCGGCACCGAGGTGTACCGGCCCGAGACCGCCAGCTTCAGCTTCCAGCAAGGCCCCATCTTTCACCATCTGGTGCTGGCCGATGAAATCAACCGCGCTCCGGCAAAGGTGCAGTCTGCCTTACTGGAAGCGATGGCTGAACAGCAGGTGAGCATCGGCAGGCAGACCTACCCGCTGCCGGACCTGTTCATGGTCATGGCAACCCAGAATCCGATCGAGCAGGAAGGGACCTACCCGCTTCCCGAAGCGCAGCTTGACCGTTTTCTTATGCATGTGCGCATTGGTTTTCCAGACGCCGCTCTGGAGCGGCAGATTTTGCAACTGGCGCGCGGAGAAGCACGTGGCGAGGAGCCGCGAATGGCCCGGCGCATCAGCCAGGAAACCATCCTCGCCGCCCGCCAGGAGGTGCTCGAACTGTTCATGGCTGACGCGGTAGAGGAATATCTGATTCAGCTGATCATGGCGACCCGCCGACCGGAGATGTACAGCCCGCAGCTCGCCGACTGGCTGCAACTGGGCGCCAGTCCGCGCGGCACCATTGCGCTGGATCGCTGTGCACGGGCTCATGCCTGGCTTGCCGGGCGCGATTTTGTCAGCCCTGAGGACGTGCAGGCAGTCATTCATCCGGTGCTGCGTCATCGCCTGATTCTCAGTTTCGAAGCGGAAGCCGAAGGCATTGATGCTGACCGGGTCATCGCGCTCCTCCTAGAATCCGTCGCAGTCGTCTGAGCATGGATATCGAAGGCGCCGATGCATTGGTCAGGGTCACGCTGCAATCGTTGCTGGATGCCCGACGGCATTGCCAGGCGCTGCCGCTGTTCAGCCGGCCGATGCGTACCAGCCGCCAGACCGGTCGCCAATATTCGCGACTTCGTGGCCGCGGAATGGATTTCGACCAGGTGCGGGCGTATCAGCCCGGCGACGATATACGCACCATTGACTGGCGCGTTACCGCACGGACGCAGAAGGTGCATACCAAGGTCTTCAACGAAGAGCGGGAACGGCCGGTCTTCATCATCTGTGAACAAAGCAGCCGCCTCTATCTCGGCAGCCGGCATTGTCTCAAGTCCGTATTGGGAGCCGACGCCTGCGCGCTGATTGCCTGGACCGCACTGTCGCACAACGACCGGGTCGGCGGCATGGTTTTCACCGCCGACGCCTGCCATGAAGTTCGCCCGCGGCGCAGTCGCCAGGCCATCCTGCAGCTCTTTCGCCTGTTGCTCCAGGCCAACCAGCGCATACCTGAAACACTCGAGATGCACAGCGAAGCCACCGCCGAGCCGCTGGATATGGCGCTGCGTCACAGCCGGGAGATTATTCGGCCCGGTAGCATTCTGTATCTGCTGTGTGATCACAGCGCCATCGACACCATGAACCAGTCCCTGCTGGCGCCCCTCGCTGCACATAACGATATCGTTCTGCTGCCGCTATTCGATCCGCTGGATGCCGATTTGCCCAAAGCCGGCATTCTGGACTTCATCCAGGGCCAGCAACGCTTCAGCCTGGATACCGAAAACGCTGCGGTGCGTAGCGCCTGGCAACAGCAATTCATTGATCAACAGCACGCCTGGCAGCGACTGGCCAGGCGCCTGCGCTGTGGTTTGAGCATGCTCGACAGCTCGCTGTCGGCAGTCGATCAACTGAGCGTCATGCTTGGTAGCCATGCCGGGCGTGCCCACCGCCGATGAGTAGCGCATTGAGAGACGCGCTGATCCATCCAGCGCCGCCCCCGCCGGTTCCCTGGTGGCCGCCGGCCCCCGGCTGGTGGATAGTGTTGGGGGTGTCGCTGCTGCTGCTTGTCGCTCTGCCGCGGATACTCCGCAGCGTTCAGCGACGGAGGCTTGAACGGACCCGGATCACGCAGGCGCTGCATGGGTTATCCGACTCACTACCCGACCGGGAATGGCTGGCAGCAGCCAACAAGACCCTCAAGCAATTGCTCAAGCGTCAGGGCAAGGACCATGCGACCCGCCTGTTCGGTGACGCCTGGCTCGACTACCTGTGCGCCACGTACCCAAAACCTGAGCGCAAGGTGCTCGCGCCTCTGGCCGCCGATTTGTATCGCCCGGATATAACGCTCTCAAGCGGCCAGCGCCGCGACCTCGAGCATGAGCTGAAACGCTGGCTGCGACACAACCATGTTTGAATTCGGCTGGCCTCTGATATTCCTGCTGCTACCGCTGCCCTGGCTGGTGCGGCGCTTCGCCCCGCCGGCGCAGAATCGTCCGGCCGCGCTGCAGGTGGCGTTCATGTCCCGGTTGCAGGCCGTTCAGCCTGAACCAGCCGAGCCCGGCGTGCGCCGCACCCCCTGGGTGTTCTTGCTGATATGGCTGTTGTTGTTGAGCGCGGCAGCCCGGCCCCAGCTGCTCGGAGACCCGTTACCCATGGAGGTCACCGGCCGCGACATGATGCTGGCAATCGACCTGTCTGGCAGCATGGAATTTCGTGACATGCAGTTTGATGGCGACGAGGTAGACCGGCTAAGCCTGGTGAAACAGGTGGTGGGGCAGTTTATTGATCGCCGTCACGGAGACCGTATGGGCCTGATCCTGTTCGGGTCCCAGGCGTTTGTGCAGGCGCCGCTCACGCATGACCGCAACAGCGTCAGGAAATGGCTTGACGAGGCCTTTATCGGGTTAGCCGGCCGCCAGACCGCAATCGGCGATGCCATAGGGCTGGCCATCAAGCGGCTGGAGCAACAGCCAGCCGAGCGCCGCGTGTTATTGCTGATAACCGATGGCGCCAATAACGCGGGCCGCATCAGCGCCGTTCAGGCTGCCAGACTGGCAGCTGAACGGCAGATCCGCATATTTACCATAGGCATTGGCGCCGAGACGCAGCAGCCGCCAGCTAACACCAGCGCATGGCTCACGCCCGAGCGCGACCCATCTGTCGAGCTGGACGAAGGCACCCTCAAGGAAATCGCCCTGCTTACCGGCGGCGAATACTTCCGCGCCCGCGACAGCGAAAGCTTTGAAGCGATCAACCAGCAGCTGGACCGGTTGGAGCCCGCATTGCACGAAGGCCGGACCCAGCGCCAGAGCCTGCCCTTGTACCCCTGGCCGCTGGGCATCGCCCTGCTCCTCAGCATGGCACTAACCGGCTGGTATCGGAGGTCAAATGTGGCTTGAATCGCTTGCCGGCTTCAGTTTCACCCGGCCCGTATGGCTGCTTGCACTGCTGCCGGCGCTGGCACTGTGCTGGTTGGCCTTTCAGCACGCCTATCGGGGCTCGGGCTGGGAATCCGTGCTACCCGCGCATCTGCAGCGCCCACTGTTGCGACGGGGATCCGGCGGCACTCACCGCAGCCGGTATCTGCTGCTAGGGGGCTGCTGGGTGATGGCCATACTCGCATTGGCGGGTCCGTCCAGGGAAGTCACCATGGCGTCGACTCCCCAGGCCCAGCCCAGCGTGATGATCGTGCTCGACGTGTCGCACAACATGCTTGCAGATGACCTGCGGCCTACCCGGCTTACCCGTGCCAAGCGCAAGATACGCGACATCCTCGCCATGCCTGATGGTTATCAGGTAGGGCTGATAGCCTATGCCGGAAGCGCACATACCGTCACGCCCCTGAGCAATGACCCTGCCACCCTCACCAGCCTGCTGGAGGCCCTGGAACCGGCTATCATGCCATCGTCCGGGCGCGACCTGGATCAGGCCCTGCAACTGGCGCGAGCCAGCATCAGCGACCTGCCACGTAGTACCCGGGTGTTGTTACTTACCAGCGGCGCCAATGACACGGAACTGGCGGCACTGGGCCAACACGCCGAGGCCCTCGGCGAGCAACTCGCAGTGCTGGGTGCAGGCACCCTCGAGGGCGCGCCCGTTGCATTGGAGCAAGGCGGATTCATGCGTGATGATCAGGGCCGTATAGTGCTGCCCCGGCTCAATGCTCGAGCGCTGGCCGGTACGGTCCGTCGGCACGGGGCAAGCTACCAGAGCATGACGCTGGATAACCGCGACCTGCTGCGCCTGCTAGCCGCACCGCGCCCTGCCAGCCAGGCCGGTAATGGGCAACCGGGCAAAGCGCTCCAGGACTACGGCGTCTGGCTGGCGCTGCTATTGCTGCCACTGGCCGCACTCGGCGCCCGCCGGGGCTGGCTGGGTCTGCTGCTCTGCGCTGTTTTGCTACCGGTGCCAGCCGAGGCTGACTGGGCTGACTATTGGCAGCGTCCCGACCAGCAGGGCGTCGCCTTGCTTGAGCAGAACAAACCAGACGCTGCAGCGGCGCAATTTGAAGATCCCGCCTGGCGTGCCTGGGCGTGGTATCAGGCCGGTGACTATCCACAGGCAGCCGAGGCCTACGCAGAACAGTTGAACAAGCAGCCCGATGACGCCGACAGCCATTTCAATTATGGTACCGCCCTGGCCATGAGCGGACGTTATCCCGAGGCGCTGGAAGCCTTTGAACAGGCGCTGACCCGCGCCCCGGACCACCATCCTGCACGTCACAACCGCGACAGAATCGAGGCGCTGCTCGAAGAACAACAGCGCCAACAGGCAGAGCAGGACACGGCCAGCGAAGCCGAAAACAACTCCCCTGGCGATCCCACCGGGCCTGCCTCCAGCCAGTCTGAACCCAGCGAAACCCCGCAGCCCTCGCCCGCAGAGACTCGTAACGATGAACACCTGCAAAATGGCCAGCCCGAATCGGCCCTCAGCGATGAAGGTGAAACAGGCACGCGGCCTGATGCTCAACAAGGCCAGTCGGGGAGTACGCCGCAGGGTGCTCTAACTGATAATGGCGCGCCTGGCGCAGCCAGCACCCCGACGAACAACCCGGACGGGATGCACGATGAGCAACAACAGGCACTTGATCAGTGGCTGGAAGCAATCCCCGACGAACCTGCCGAATTACTGCGGCGCAAGTTCCTGTATCAATATCAGCAGCGTAAGGAAGCGCAGCCATGAAATCTCTACTGTTACTGCTTGTCCTGCTGATGTTGCCCACCTGGGCGCACGCCGCGTTGCTCGCCAGCGTTGATCGCACCCGTCTGGTCGAGGGCGATACGCTGGAGCTGACGCTCGAAACGCCGCAGGCCAGCCGGTTCACACGCCCGGATTTCAGCCCACTGGAGGAACATTTCCGCATTCAGAGCACCCGGCAGCTGAACCTGGTCAGCCAGACCAACGGCGCTGCCCAGCGCACGACCCGATGGGTGGTGACCCTGGTACCCAAGCGCACCGGCTATGTTGCGATACCGCCGCTCAGCCTGGGCGACCTTAGAAGCGAACCGATCGGTCTGCAGATACTGACCGCCGCGCAGGCAGCCCAGGACTCCGTGGCGCAGCTGGCACCCATATTCATTGACAGCGAAGTCGACGTTGAAAACCCCTATGTCCAGGCTCAGGTGCTGCTGACGCTCAGGGTTTACCATTCAGTCTCGCTATACGATGACTCGACCCTGAGTGGCCTGGAGATCCCCGACGCCCGCGTAGAGACGCTCGGTTCTGCCCAACAGTCGGAACAGTTAATCAACGGCGTTCGCCACGGGGTCATTGAGGTCCGCTACGCTATCTATCCCCAGCAAAGCGGCACGCTGGAGATACCCTCGCAATTGTTCAGCGCCACCACGCTGCAACCGGTGGATCCCTCCGCCCGGTTCTCGGCACGCACCGGGCGGCTGGTGCAGGTGCGCTCGCCAAGCATACTGCTGAACGTCCGGCCTGTGCCTGACGGCTACCCATCCGGAGCGCCCTGGATTCCAGCCAGCGAACTCACGCTTTCCCAACATTGGCAGCCGGACCCGGGCGCGGACCTCATAACAGGGGAACCCCTTACCCGCACGCTGACTGTGGAAGCCCAGGGATTGAGTGCCAGCCAGTTGCCGATTCTGCTTAGCCTGGTGCCCGGCACGGAGCAGCATCTGCGTCAATATACCGATCAGCCCAAGCTGGAAAACCACACCCGCGCCGATGGTATTCGCGGCATCCGCCAGGACAGCGCTGCGCTGGTAGCCCAGGCTGAAGGCGTATTCCAGGTCCCTGAGCTGGAAGTGCACTGGTGGGACACGACACAAGACCGTCTACGTACCGAGCGGCTGGACAGCGTTACCCTGAATGTGAGCGGGCTGGACAACGTTGCCCAGTCAATCAACGAGCCGGGGCTTGCAGACACAGGCGGGGAAACGGGTGCTGCGGTCTGGCCCTGGCAACTTGCCAGCCTGCTGCTCAGCATCGCCCTGAGTGTATGTCTGTTGCTGCTCTACCGGGCGCGGCGTGCCCTGCGTGAGGGCGACATGATTGAAGAGGAAGAAATCCTTGGCGAAGAGCATCAGGGTAATCCTCTCGGCGATTTGCAAATCGCCTGCCGCGCCAACCACCCCGCCGAAGCCCGCAAGGCCCTTGAGGCGTGGGCAAGACAACAGCACAGCGAAGGGCTGATAGCCCTGACTCATCATAATCAGGAGCTTGCCGACGCGTTGGACGAGCTCAACGCCTGCCTGTTCAGCCAGACCGAAAGTCCCTGGCGCGGCAAACCGCTCTGGCGCGCAGTGCGCATGACCATCCAGAGCCGCCAGCGCGCAGCAGAAGCGCCGGCTGATCCGCTCGGCACGCTTTACCCTGACGTTTAGCCACTCGTCCCCTACCGGGAACCGCCCCTCCGCCAGGGCTTCTATAAATGAAGCCCACGCAAGCCCCATCAGGGCGCGCACTCAGGAGGACCGATGAAGATCAAGCTCAAACCCTTGAACGAACAGGTTATCGTGGTGACCGGCGCTTCCAGCGGTATCGGCCTGGCAACTGCCCGGGCAGCGGCGCAAGCTGGCGCGAAACTGACGCTGGTAGCACGCAACGAGCAGGCGTTGACTGAAATCGAACGTGAACTGGCGGCCGGCGATAAGGTCATGCACGTGGTTGCCGACGTGGGCAAGCGTGAAGATCTTGAGCGCGTCGCCAGTGAGACGATCAACCGCTTCGGCGGCTTCGATACCTGGATCAATAATGCCGGCAGTTCTGTCTGGGGCCGCATGGACGAGGTCAAGGACGAAGACGTACACCGGGTGATGCAGACCAACTTCTGGGGCACCCATTACGGCTCGACTATTGCGGTCCGGCATCTGCGGAACAAGGGCGGCGCGCTTATCAATATCGGCAGCCTCGAGTCGGCTGCTGCGCTGCCGTTGCATGCAGCCTACAGCGCAAGCAAACATGCCGTAAAAGCCATGACCGACTCCCTGCGCGTGGAGCTGGCCCAGTCCGGGTCACCCGTATCCGTTACGCTGGTCCGCCCTCCGGCGATCAACACCCTTTTCAACGACCACGCAAAAAGTTATCTGAGCAGCGCGCCCACTTTCCCACCACCGGTGTATTCCCCCGAGGTAGTAGCGCGCAGCATCCTCGACGCCTGTGAACACCCCCGCCGGGATATCTACATCGGCAATTCGAAGATGTTCACCCGCATGGTGCAGCTTGCGCCCAGGCTGACGGATATGATCAATACCAACATCATCTACGATGTACTGCACAGTGGCAGACGCGACCGCCATCCACAAGGCAGCCTGCATAACGCCGACGTGCGCACTGGCGAAGCCGGACAGGCCAGTGGCGACTATCCGGGTCGTGTACATAAGTGGAGTCTTTACGCCTACGCGTCACGTCATCCGCTGGTGGTGACAGCGGTGGCCGCAGCGGCTGTTACGCTGGCAGCCGGAGTGAAGAAGAGCCGTCAAGGCCGCCACTAGTACCCTTCCCTGCGCTAAGCCCCAATGTGTTTCGCGCAAACATAAAAAAGCCGCTCCCAGGGAGCGGCTTTTTCACTGCACAATCAATTACTTACCGCGCAGCTTCTCCGGACGAATCAGGAAACGTGCCAGAGCAGGCAACAGCCAGAGGGCGCCGAACATATTCCACAGGAACATGAAGGTCAACAGAATGCCCATGTCAGCCTGGAACTTGATCGCAGAGAAGATCCAGGTCGCTACACCGATGGCCAGGGTGAAGCCGGTGAAGGTCACCGCCTTACCTGTGGTTTTCAGCGTCTCGTAATAGGCTTCCTGCAGCGGCAGACCCTGGCGCAGGTAGGTCTCCAGACGGCTGTAGATATAGATGCCGTAGTCGACACCGATACCCACACCCAATGCGATTACCGGCAGGGTTGCGACCTTCACGCCTATACCGAGGAAGGCCATCAGCGCGTTGGCCAGAACCGAGGTCAGCGCCAGGGGGATGATGATACACAGCACCGCACGGATCGAACGGAAGGTGATCAGACACATCAGGATAACCACCACGTAAACCGTGATCAGCATCTTGGTCTGTGACTTCTCGATCACCTCGTTGGTAGCTGCTTCAATACCTGCGTTACCTGCTGCCAGTTTGAATTCCAGCTGGTCAGTGTTGTATTCCTCAGCGAAGGCTTCGACCTCTGCGGTGACACGCTCAAGCGTATCGGCCTTGTGGTCGTTGAGGAACAGCATGACCGGTACCAGAGAACACGCCGAGTTGAACATGCCCGACGGCGCACGGCTGATCGCGTTGTTCAGGTTGTCCTGGTTACGCGACAGCGTTTGCCATTTCAGGCTGCCCTCGTTGTTACCCATGATCACCTGCTTGGCAACGCTTACCATCGACACGGCAGACTGCACACCTGGCAGATTCACCATGCGCCATTCCAGCTGATCGATAGCGTCCATGGTCTCGTAGGTCGAGCACATTTCCGGCGGTGTGCTGACCATGACGACCAGCACGTCCGAGCTGGTGGAATAGTTGCTGATGATGAAGTCGTTATCCAGGTTATAGCGCGAATCTGCACGCAGCTCCGGCGCGCCCGGATCAAGGTCACCGATCTCGACCTTCTGACCATGATAGATACCGAAACCGAAGGCCAGGATAGCCAGCACCACGGAAATCGGCGCAACCGTCGGGTGCGCAAACTTGGCGACAGTCAGCCAGAGTTTCTGCGGGCGCGATGCCATGTTGCGGTTGCGTTCCACAGCGCGCTTGCTGATGCCGATATAGGACATGAGCACGGGCAACAGGATCAGGTTGGTCAGAATGATAACCGCCACACCGACCGACGCAGCAATACCCAGCTCGCGAATCACTTCAATCTGGATCAGGAGCAGTGTCAGGAAGCCGACACCGTCAGACAGCAGCGCCACGATGCCCGGGATGTACAGCGACCGGAAAGCGCGACGTGCGGCAGTGGGTGCATCTTCGGCCGTCGCATACTCGATGGCCATGCCGTTGATGATCTGCACACCGTGGGAAATACCGATGGCAAATACCAGGAAAGGTACCAGAATCGAATAGGGATCCAGACCATAGCCCAGGGTGCGCAACAGACCCAGCTGCCAGACGACCGCGATGACCGAGCAAACCAGTGCCGTGAGCGAGCTTTTTACACAGCGGGTAAATATCAGCAGCAACACGAAGGTGATGGCCAGCGCTGCGGCGAAGAACATCAATACCTTGATGATGCCTTCGATCAGGTCACCGACCTTCTTCGCGAAACCAACGATATGCACGCTGATGTTCGGGTTCTCTTCCTGGAACTCGGTACGGATCTTCTCTTCAAGCTGGCGCGAGAATTCACCGTAGTCGAGGCGGATCTGCTCGCTCTGGTTTTCCGGGTTCGGGTAGGTTTCCTGCAGCGGTACTTCAATGATCGTCGACTTGAAGTTGTTCGCTACCAGGCGGCCAATCTCGCCGGACTTGAGGATGTTGGTCCGCAGTTCGTTGAGGTCGTCTTCGGTCAGATAGGCTGGACGGTTGGCCACCGGTCCACCATCGAAGCCGTATTCGGTTACTTCTGTCCAGCGTACGTTGGGCGTCCACAGCGAGCGCATGCTGGAACGATCGACACCGGGCAGGAAGAACACCTCGTCATTGATACGCTTGAGCGTCTCCATGTACTCGGTAGAGAAGATATCGCCGTCCTTGATGGCAACCGCGATACGGATCGAGTTGCCCAGATTGGCCATCTCGTCCTGGTGCTCGATCATGTTGACGATGTAGGGATGCTCGAGAGGAATCATCTTCTCGAAGCTGGTGTCCGGCTTGACCTGTGCTGCCTGATACCCCAAAAACAGGGTAACCAGTAAGAAGAACAGCAATACGACCAGCCGGTTATTGAAGATCAACCGCTCGATAAACGGAGCGGTTTCCTGATGATGTTTGGACATCCAGTTTCTCCTGGCGTGTAATTATTATTGGACCGCGGGCGTACCGGCCGCAGGAATCCTGTCAGCTGCAGAACCGTTCTGCGGCATCCCGGTCGAATCACCCTTCACTGCGCCACGCTGACCAAGCAGCAGCAGATTGCCGTTATCCAATACCGTGGCTGTTGCCAGAGCAGCCCGGTCGGGACGGCTTGCTACAGTGAAAGTGCGGCCTTGATCGTCACTGGTTACCACGAAGCCCCCAGCACCCACCACGACGACCTTGCCATCCTCGGAATAATCACCACCCGACAGGGTGGCTTCCAGCGGACCATTGTGCGGCGTCATCAGTCTGACCTCCTCCCAGGTGTCGCCGAAATCCTCGGAACGGAACATGTTGCCCCTTAGGCCCCAGGCCAGCACGACGTTCGGCTCGCCAGTACCCGTAACGCCGAACAGCGATCCGTCATAGGGCAGTTCTTCAATGGCTTCCCAGGTGTCGCCGAAGTCCGCGGAACGGAACATCATGCCGAGTTCGCCCACCATGAACAGGCCAGTCTGGGGAATTTCCGCGATGGCGTTGTAATGGAAACCGTCTTCGTTATCGATCTCGTAGGTCAGGTCATCCCAGGTC
This sequence comes from Pseudomonas sp. gcc21, assembly GCF_012844345.1. Lineage (NCBI taxonomy): Bacteria > Pseudomonadati > Pseudomonadota > Gammaproteobacteria > Pseudomonadales > Pseudomonadaceae > Pseudomonas > Pseudomonas sp. gcc21. The sequence goes on from NZ_CP051625.1 coordinate 1,410,481, forward strand.
TTTCCGCCATCATCGGTGCGCAGGAACAGGCCATAGGCGCCCGCTGCGAATCCGGTGCGGGTGTCTCTGAACCAGACATCCATCAAGGGTTTTTCCAGCAGGCCGGGACCGTCAGGATCGACTTCCTGCTCAAGCTCCGGGTCGCGGTACTGAACAGTCCAGCTTTCACCGGCGTCGCTTGAATGCAGAATCAGCGAATCATGGCCTACTGCCCAGCCGTGGGTTTCGTCCACGAAATCGACAGCCGTCAACAACTGGCGGGTCGGAACCGGAGCCTGCTGCCAGCTTTCGCCTTTATCATCTGAATAGAGAATATGACCACGAGAGCCAACCGCCACCAGGCGATCGCCCGCACGATCAACGTCAAGGAGCAGCGCGGAGCTGGCCTTGGGTGTCATTACCGCTGCACTGGTTGCAGGTTCCTGCGCTTCCTGCGCTACAGCAACTGGAGCCGAAATACCGGCAAGCACGACGGAAAGGCCCAGAGCGGCCAATACCTGACGTGTTAATGATTGTTTGCCACCCTGAGCGAGCTGACCGGGAAAACCGGCCGGACGACAGGATGAAGCGCGCCGCTTAATGGGCTTACGCATACATCACTCCCCCTTATTCTTATAGGAACCCCTACCCAGATGGCAGGAGCCCTAATACTAACGGGGAATAACAAGCGGTAACAACGGCCCCTCCGTTATCTTTTGTTAATCATCCCAATGATGAGTGCTGTCTCACGCGCGGGTAAAAAACGGGTTTTGAGCAGCCACCTCAGTGAGATGGCCGGACGGGGCAAAAGCGCTCGTGGCGGTGTTATCAAGCCAAAGATTTGCTAACGACTTCATAGACATCAGCGGAAAGATCCGGCTGAGCCAGAATGCGCGACAGCTCGGCTTTCATCAAAATCTGCCGGGCTGAATCGTACTTGCGCCAGCGCGTCAGCGGCGTCAACAGTCGCGAGGCGATTTGCGGATTCAGTTCGTTGAGCACAATGATCTGATCGGCCAGGAAGCGATACCCTGCTCCATCCTTGCGGTGGAAATTGATCAGGTTCTGCGCCGCGAAGCTGCCAATCAGCGCACGCACCTTGTTCGGATTGCGCAAGGTAAAGGCAGGATGCTCCATCAGTCCTTGCACGCGCTCCAGCCCGCCAGGCAACGAGCTTGCTGCCTGCACACCGAACCATTGATCCATGACCAGCGGATAACCGCTCCAGCGCTCCGCAAACTCGGCCAGGGCTGCGGCTTTCTGCTCTTCGTGCCGGGAGTTGACCAGCGCTGACAAGGCGGCCTGGCGATCTGTCATGTTGTTTGCTTCAACAAACTGTCGAACGCAAGCTGAAAGCGCCTCGGCCGAACCGCTCTGCATGAGATAGCCCAGCAGCGTGTTCTTCAGACTGCGGCGAGCCACCGACGCGGCGTCCGGACTATAGGGGGCGCGATCATCCAGACGCTTGAACACCGTCCACATTTCCGCATTCAGCGCATCGGCCAGTTCGAAACGGACCCATTCCCGTACATGATGGATGGCGTCGATATCCGCTACCTCTGCCAGCTCCACGAGATAGGACTCCGTTGGAAGACGGATAATCTCCGCCACCATCGCCGGATCAAGCGCCTCGTTCGTCAGCACGCTGCGATAGACTTCCAGCAGGCGCTGATCCAGCAAGAGCGGCCGACCAGCCTGATGGATCTCAACCAGCCCTTGCAGAACATCCACCGCAAGACTCTGCGCCGCTTCCCAACGGTTGAACCCGTCCGGATCATGCTTGGCCAGGAATACCCGGTCGTCGCGGCTATACGGGTAGTGCATTTTCACCGGGGCCGAGAAATTGCGCAGTAGCGAGGGCAGCGGCTCGCCGGTCAGCCCTTCGAAAACAAAGGTCTGCTCCGGCTCGGTCACGGACAGCACTGTCTCGGTGCCGCGCGGCTGTTGTTCGTCAACCAGTTTCAGGTTCAACTCCTTGCCTTGCGCGTCCAGCAGTGCCATGCGAACCGGGATTACAAAGGGCGCCTTGTCTGGCTGACCCGGCGTGGGCGGACAGCTCTGGCTGAATGTCAGACTGAAGGTACCTGCGCTACTGTCATACTGGCTGCTGACCTTCAGTCGCGGCGTCCCGCCCTGGCTGTACCAGCGTTTGAACTGGGTCAGGTCTACCTGGTTGGCATCTTCCAGCGCCTTGACGAAATCATCGCAGGTCACTGCCTGGCCATCATGACGCTCGAAGTACAGGTCGGTGCCCTTGCGGAAACCCTTTTCACCCAACAGCGTATGCAGCATGCGCACGACTTCGGCGCCCTTCTCGTACACGGTCAGGGTGTAGAAGTTGGAAATCTCGATGAAGGAATCCGGGCGGACCGGGTGCGCCATCGGGCCGGCATCTTCAGCAAACTGATTGGCGCGCAGGAAGGTCACGTCCTCGATACGCTTGACTGTCGCCGAGTTCATGTCGGCGGAGAACTGCGCGTCACGAAAGACCGTGAAGCCTTCTTTCAGTGACAGCTGGAACCAGTCACGACAGGTCACGCGGTTGCCCGACCAGTTGTGAAAATATTCATGGGCAACCACCGCTTCGACACGCTGGAAGGCCATATCGGTGGCGGTATCGGCATGCGCCAGGACACAGCTGGAATTAAAGATATTCAATCCCTTGTTTTCCATCGCACCCATGTTGAAATCATTCACCGCGACAATCATGAAGATATCGAGATCATATTCGCGACCATAGGCTTGCTCATCCCAGCGCATGGAGCGCTTGAGGCTGTCCATCGCGTGATCACACTGCTCGCGGTTTTCCGACTCGACATAGATGCGCAGATCAATCTCACGGCCGCTCATGGTCGTGAAGCTGTCGCGGATCAGACATAGATCGCCGGCAACCAGGGCGAACAGATAAGCGGGCTTGGGAAAGGGATCTTCCCAGGTGATCCAGTGACGACCTCCCTCATGTTCACCCGAGGCGATGGGGTTGCCGTTGGACAGCAACACGGGGAATCCGCCGCGGTCAGCAATTACTGTAGTGGTGAACCGGCTCATCACATCAGGACGGTCCAGGTAATAGGTGATCTTGCGAAAGCCTTCCGCCTCGCACTGGGTGCAGAACATGTCGCCGGACTGGTACAGCCCTTCCAGTGCAGTATTCTCGCGCGGGTGAATGCGCGTGGTGATTGATAGCTCGAACTGCCTGCTGACTGGCTGCAACGTCAGGTTGTCCGCGGTAACCTGATAGTCGGCTTCGCCCAACTGATGATCGTCCAGCGCCACAGAAAGCAGCTCAAGCTCCTGTCCATCGAGCACGAGTTTCGGCAGATTTGCCGATGGCTTATCTTCGTTGACCCGCATCGCCAGACGGCTATGAACCAACGCATGATCATCGAACAGCTCGAAGGTCAGATGGGTTTCATCTATCCAGTAGTCGGGCTGTTGGTAATCCTTGAGATAGATTGTCTTCGGTTGTTCGGTGCGCATGCGTCTGTCCTCAATGAACCGAGAAGGCCATATTGTAGGCGGTGTATTTGCGAATATTGATGACCGCGGTATCGAGCAGGAGATACTGCCCTTTGATACCCAGCAGCGTCCCTTCCAGTACCGGCTCCTTGTCGAGATTAGCCGACTTGGGCTTTTCCACGTATTCAAGCACCGGATAGCGGATTTCCAGTTCCTCGGCGTTATCCAACGGCTGAAATGCCTGTAGGCCATAGCGCGAATGCAACGCGCCGATGCCCTCCTTCGCGCCTTCGAGCAAGGTGTCACGCAGCGCCTTGAGGTTCATCGGCTCCGGCTCGCCACGCAACAGCTTGCGCCAGTTGGTCTTGTCAGCCACCTGCTTACGCAACAGATCTTCAAGCAAACCTGAATGCTGCCTGGCCGATACGCGCATGATTGGCAAGCCCTGGCTCGCGCCCTGATCGATCCAGCGCGTCGGTAGTTGTGTGGCGCGCGTGATGCCTACCTTGGCGCCGGAGGAATTGGCCAGATAGACAATGTGATCAGTCATGCAGAACTGCTCGCCCCACGCCGGGTCGCGACAGGTGCCCAGCTCGTAATGACAGCGTTCAGGACTCATGATGCACAGATCGCATTGGGGCAGCTTGGTGAAGCAGGGGTAGCAATAGCCCTGGCTGTAACTTTTCTTGGTGCGGCGTGCACAGTGCAGGCAGTGAATATCGCCCAGCGCCTCCAGGCGAATCGTTTTACCCAGCAGCTCATTAAGCGGCAGCTTCTGTTCACCGATGGGTAACTGATAATCGACTGTCGCGGCATGACTATCGTCGAGCACGCCCAGCATCTTCTTGACTGAGCCTTCGGCTGACAAAAACGACATCAGTGCAAGGTGTCCGAGGCATTGACGAACATCGACTCAGGTACTGTTTTTTGCTCGGTTTTCTGCGATTTACAGGTCTGCGCCATGTAGCCGGTGCGCTCTTCCTCAGGCAGGTTTTCCTGCTCCCAGGCGATCATTGCCTGCATGCACAATTCTTTCTGTTCCTGAGTCAGCTTGCGGCCATCCGGCCACTTGCCGATCTCCACTGCCAGCTTGAGACTGGCGTAGACGTCCGGCGTAACCGTGCGCAACATTTCAAGGAAGTCGTTCATTTTGCCTCCGCGGGACAGATTTCAGAGCCCAGCAAACCGGCAGATCAGGGCGAGACGCAACCGGGCAACATGAGAGTATTTACCGACGGTAAATAGCCAATGTGCCGGCGTCTATGCACATGTCTTGCCGTACTGGTTTCAGTGGGTCGATGATTCAAAGCGCGTATTGTACGCTGTTCAGCGGAATCGCTGCAGTGCCCCGACCACCGCGCCCACCAGGCAGCCGGTGACCAGACCGCCGACATGAGCTGCATTGGCGATAGCGCCGAAGCCCAGCATGCTGATCAAGCCGGAAACACCCAGTGCCAGCCACGCCAGCATCAACACCACCACACCCCGGGGCAGATCGAAATGCACGCTCGGGGCGATCAGTTGATGCAGCCAGCAGTAACCGAGCAGACCGTACACAACGCCGGACATACCGCCGAACAATGCGTTACCGCTTGTCATCCACTGGGCAAAGTTTGAGGTCAGCGCAAAGAGTACGCTCAATCCAAACAACCACATGCCACCGGAGCGAATCTCTATTCGACGGCCCAGTTCCCAGAACCACAGCGCGTTGAACGCCAGATGCATGATGCTGAAGTGCAGCAACGCCGGCGTGACCAACCGCCACCACTGGCTCATGTCGATCTCGGTCGCCAGATAACCATCGGCAGCCAACGGCGTGAAAGTGAAGTGTACGATCGCTTCAGGCCGGCTACCCAGCCCGGTGAGCAGGGCGACCATACCGGTGAGAATCAGCACGGCCAGCGTAACCGGTATCAACCGCGCCCGCGCCTGCCAGCCCGGCACCTGCTTCGCAGCGGGTTCGCCTTCAACAATATCCGGTACGCCTTCCTGATATAGCTGCTGGACGACCTGACCGTCGTTTTCATCAAGCGTCCAGACGACCTGTCGACCGCCCTCCTCGGTGATGCGATGCACCACACCACGGCTACGGAGAAAGCGGGCCAGCTTGCTCAGGTCCTCATCAAGCGGACGATTCATTGCTCGGTACATCTTGACCTCTCGCCGGTCGGGTTGACCCTATGCCAATCGCGGCACGTCGACCCAGACAAATTTATCCCGCTCGAGACGTTCTTCACCGTCCCATCGATAGGCGACCAGTTTACCGAATTTGACTGCGCTGTAGTCGAGGCAGGCCAGGTTTGGCCTGATCGGATGGGGCTTTCCTTGTTGCCAATAATGTCCGACGAAGAGGATGGGCTCATCCTTGCCGTACACCAGCAGCTCGGCCTTCTGGTCCGGGGTCAGCGGGCGGGCAGCAATGTGCTCGGGCAAGGGGTCCGGCTGGAACTGCACGTCGCCGTAGGTTTGCGGATCCTCTTCCCAGAACTTGGTGCGGAAGAACTGCCGGGTAAAGCCGTCCTTGCCGGTCATGGTCAGCCCGTGCGGTAGCGGCATCCCCGTACCGCGCAGCAGCCGGTCCTGTACCTGGCATGCGAATGTGCCCGGGTCTACCGAGGCCTGCAGGAATTCCCGATCCAGGCACCCGTCCGGATATTGGGCCTGGAAGGTATCGATCAGTCCCTGATCCCAGCACGCATGAACCATGCGGAATGCGCCCATATCCAGGAATAGCGGCAGGCAAAAAAACCAGTCGAGGAAATAGCGCCACTCATCCGGATAGGCCGCGAACTGTTCCAGCGTATCCTGGATCTGCCGCAGCTGGCGGTCGGTATGTTCACGCACATATCGCCTGCCGCTGCCAGGTGCCGCGGGGGTCGTCCAGCCCAACGCATTGAACTCGTGGTTCCCCATGATGCAGCGTGCAGTGCCCGCCTGGACCATATCGTGGACCAGGTGCAGCGCTTCACGGATTCGCGGACCACGGTCGATGATATCGCCCAGAAACAACGCCTGCCGGCTTGGATGACGCCATACGCCCTGTTGCAGCCGGTAGCCCATCTGTTCCAGCAATCGCGCCAGCGTTCGGGCACAGCCGTGAATATCCCCGATGATGTCGTAGCCCGAATGCTCGGCCGGTGCGTGCATGGTCATCGCTCCGTCAGCCGGCTCGACCAGCCCAGCTTCTCCCGGCAGATGGCATAGAAATTGTGATCCAACGGATGAATCAAACGCAGTTTCTGCGGCTTCTTGCGGATATAGATGGTGTCCCCCGGCGCGCAGGCAATCTGCACCTGGCCATCGCAACTGACCTGCGGATAGATACCGTTTTGCGACGAGATGATGATCTTGAGCTCGCTGTTGCCGTCCACCACAATCGGGCGACTGGACAGCGTGTGCGGGAACATCGGCACCAACACCACCGCGTCCAGCTTGGGATGCATGATCGGCCCCCCGGCCGACAGTGCGTAGGCAGTCGAGCCGGTCGGCGTCGCGACGATAAGACCGTCGGACTTCTGGCTGTAGACGAACTGCCCATCGATATAGAGTTCGAATTCGATCATCCGGGCGGATTTACCCGGATGCAGAACCACGTCATTCAATGCCTCGCTGGTGCCGAGCTGCTCCTCTCCGCGGCGCACAAAGGCATCGAGCAGGAAGCGATTCTCGACCATATACCGCCCGGCAAGCACTTCACCCACGCGGCTTTCGAGTTCGTCAGGCGAAATATCGGTTAAAAAACCCAGCCCCCCGCGGTTAACGCCCAGCACCGGCACGTTATAGCGGCATAGCGCACGCGCGGCGCCAAGCAGGCTGCCGTCGCCGCCCACGACGATCACCAGATCGCAGATCTCGCCCATCATCTTCCGGGTACAGACTTGCAGCTGGTGGCCTGGCAAAAGGTCTGCAACGGCATCTTCGAGGATCACGCAATGGCCGTTATCGAGCAGAAACCGCTTGAGACGTTTGAGGGTATCCACGACCCGACCACTGCCGAGACGCCCGATCAACCCGATGTTGCGGAATTGCTCCATGCCACTCTCTCTATATCAACGTGTAGGATTAACGGGCGTGGCTGACACTGCCCAGTACGCCTGAATTATCCGCAGCCGGCTCGATGCTGGCAAACGAGACGACTGATGCTTGACCTATTTTCTCATCCTCAGGTACGTGACCTGGCCTGGATTGCCTGCTCGGAGTCACTGCTGAAACCGGGCATCTTGGCTGTACGCGATCCCCTCACAGGGTCGGTCTGGCGACAGGATCCGGAATCGCTACTCTACAGGCTTAAACAACTCGACGCGGACCCGGTTCCCTTGCAGCAGCTGATTCCGGTATCGCGTGACCTGCGCCTGGGTAACTATTACGAGCGGCTCTGGCACGCGCTCCTGCATCTGGCACCGGACGTCCGGTTGCTGGCGCACAATGTCGCTCTGCGGGGCAACGGTCGCACCCTTGGCGAGCTGGATTTATTGATGGAAGATCCTGCCGGAGCCGTCATTCACCTGGAGCTCGCGGTCAAATTCTATCTTGGTGTCCCCGAGCAGCTTGCGCAGCCGCAATCTGCGGGAACAATCGATCAATCCGTCGTCGCCAGCTCCAGCCCTCATAGCGCCTGGCTGGGCCCCGATCCACGCGACACCCTGGATGACAAGGTCAAGCGGTTACGTGACCATCAGCTCAAACTCGTCGACCATCTGCATCTGGCAGCCACTCCCTTGCCCCGTCCCGATCTATCCGCCGCCTGGCTGCAAGGCGTATTGTTCGGGCCGCACGATACCGCTATGCCTCCGGCTGTCGACACGCGCCCGAACGCGCAGAACCACCAGTGGTGCAGGCAATCAGAATTGCGGAAGATCGAGGGCAGGCACTGGCTGGTCATGCCGCACAAGCAATGGCTGATGCCACCATCCGCGGGGCGCGAGCAGATCAGAACGATCGAGGAAATACTGCAGATGCTGGATGCGCAGCAACTGCACCCGAACCGGGCGCTTATGCTGGTGCGCTGTGAGGATATAGAGAATTATCGGGCAATGAGCGCGCAGCGGCTCATCTGTATGCCGGATAGCTGGCCTGTTTCAAACTGAGCTGAACCACTCGCTGCTGAGCCTGGCTAACCGAATCAGTCGATGGAGGTGCGGTTTTGCGCCTTGGCCAGTTCGCGGCGTAACGATGCGTTGATCTTCTGTTGGTTCGCCAACTCATTCTTGATGTCGATCATCTCGCCACGAATCAGATTGAGGTGATCAGTGTGATCCTTGCGTAACTGGTCGAGGTCAGCCAGACGGCGGTTTTCTGCCTGTTTCAGGCTCTCCTGCAATGTCAGGATCTGGCGCGTGTAGAGCGCGATCTTCTTCAAATGCTCGTCACGCTCGCGCTGCGCCTGATCCTCTATCGCCGCTTCAACTGCTGGCTGCGACTCTGCTTTAACCGGGGACTCTGTTTCGGGTTCGTTGATACCGCGGGAGTCGTCATACCAGGCGTCTTCGGCCGCCACACGCAAACGGTCGGCCGGGATTGGCGTGTAAGCCTCTTCCTCATCGCCAATGATGCCCAGAGCATTGCGGTTTACCGCCTCTTTGATAAGGGCAAGATCTGCGCGCCCGTTACGCTGACCGGGCTTCCACAAATTCTCACGGTATTGCGGCGCCGTAGTAAAACCCAGACAAACCAGCCGGATCGGGCCGCCGCCCATATCCGGGCCGCGGCCGGCCTTTTCTGCCAACTGGCGAAGTGGCATGTTCCATAGACGGTTTACGTGACCGTCCATGTCAAAATCCATGGTAAAGAATACCGCTGCGCGAACCTGCAGGCGGTTATTGATCTGTAGAAAAACGGCTTCGATCGTTTCGTCAGCGAACTCTGGTGTGGCTACCAGCCCGTCCAGTAGTGCCTCAAATTCGGTATAAAGTACTTCCTTGCATACGCCACGCTCCGAAAAAAACATTACCGCTTCTGTCAGTAATGACTTTGGTGCTGTGCTCATCAATCGCTCTCCGCCAAATCCCTTCAGCAACATGCATTCCCGTATGCAATCTTGAGATGCAATCAGGGGCCATGGTCAACCAACCCCACCGCAACTTTGCGTCATTTATCGGCTGATTGCATCCGCCGGTCACAGTTTAAATGACGTGACCGGCGATTGTATGTGATCGGGTTGGCAGGGATCCGCGAGGTGTGACCGACTCAGATCGCCGCAGCGAGGCGTGAGCCCTGATCAATCGCACGCTTGGCGTCCAGCTCCGCAGCCACGTCGGCACCGCCTATCAGATGAACCTTAATACCCAGGGTCTCAAGACCCTGCTCGAGTTCACGTAGCGGCTCCTGTCCGGCACACACAACGATGTTATCAACCGGCAGCACCTGCGGCTCGCCCGTTTCGCCAATACGAATGTGCAGGCCTTCGTCATCAATCTTCAGGTACTCGACACTATTAAGCATCTTCACCTGTTTGCTCTTGAGTCCCGCACGGTGAATCCAGCCGGTGGTCTTGCCGAGACCTTTGCCCACCTTGCTCGACTTACGCTGCAACAGGTAGACGTCGCGGGCGGGTGGCTGGGGTTGGGCGGTGATGCCGGCGATGCCGCCACGCGCCTCCATAGCGGGGTCGATGCCCCACTCTCTCCAGAACAGCGCAATATCCTGGCTGGGTGAACCGCCCTGGTGAGTAATGAACTCGGACACATCGAAGCCAATGCCGCCCGCGCCCATGACTGCGACACGCTTACCCACCGGCTTGCGCCCGGTAATCACGTCCAGATAGCCAAGCACTTTCGGATGATCAATACCCGGAATATCCGGCGTGCGCGGCTTGATACCTGTGGCGAGAATCACCTCATCGAAGCCGCGCAGGTCCTGCGCCGTCACGCGGCGATTCAGCTCCAGCGTGACGCCATTGATCTCAATCATTCTGCCGAAGTAGCGCAGTGTTTCGTAGAACTCTTCCTTGCCCGGAATACGCTTGGCGATGTTGAACTGGCCACCAATCTCATCGGCTGCATCGAATAATGTCACTTCATGGCCACGCTGCGCCGCCACGGTCGCCGCTGCAAGTCCTGCAGGACCGGCACCGACTACTGCGATCTTTTTCACGGCAGTCGTCGGAATATAGTTCAGCTCGGTCTCGTGACAGGCGCGCGGATTAACCAGGCAACTGGTCAGCTTGCCGCCAAAGGTGTGATCCAGACAGGCCTGGTTACAGCCGATACAGGTATTGATCTGATCAGCACGCCCTTCAGCCGCCTTGTTGACGAAATCCGGGTCAGCCAGAAACGGCCGCGCCATGGAGACCATATGGGCATCGCCGCCAGCAAGAACCTGCTCGGCCACCTCGGGCGTATTGATCCGGTTGGTGGTGATGAGCGGAATGTTGACCTCGCCCTTCAGGCGCGCTGTTACCTTGGTGAATGCCGCGCGGGGCACCTTGGTGGCGATGGTGGGAATCCGTGCCTCATGCCAGCCGATACCGGTATTGATCAACGTGGCACCCGCTTGCTCGACCGCTTTGGCCAGTATCACGACCTCATCCCAGGTGCTGCCATTTTCGATCAGATCCAGCATCGACAGGCGATAGATGATGATGAAATTGCGCCCCACGGCTTCACGCACCCGGCGAACGACTTCAACCGCGAGGCGCATACGGTTCTCGTAGCTGCCGCCCCAGCGGTCGGTGCGCTGGTTGACATGCTTCACGAGAAACTGATTGATGAAGTAGCCTTCCGAACCCATGATCTCTACGCCATCGTAACCGGCGCTTTGGGCCAATCTCGCGCAGTTCACGAAGTCGCTTATCTGCTTTTCAATGCCGGCCTCATCCAGTTCCTTGGGCGTAAACGGATTGATCGGCGCCTGCACTGCGCTGGCCGAGACGCCATTGGGGTTATAGGCGTAACGCCCCGCATGCAGAATCTGCATACAGATCTTGCCGCCCGCCTCGTGCACCGCCTGGGTAACTATCCTGTGCTGTTCCGCTTCATCCTGCGTGGTCAGCTTGGCGGCGCCCTTGCCTACGCTGCCTTCCAGGTTTGGACCAATACCACCGGTCACGATCAGGCCCACGCCGCCACGGGCGCGCTCGGCAAAGTACGCAGCCATGCGCTCAAAGCCTTGCGGCCGCTCTTCCAGCCCGGTGTGCATGGAACCCATCAGGGTGCGGTTACGCAGAGTGGTAAAGCCAAGATCAAGGGGTGCCAACAGGTGCGGGTACAGTTGGTGGGGGGCGTGGTCAGTCATGATTGCTCCGTCATCAGGTTTGCCTGGAGTCCGTGCCGCCAGGTCGAATGACGAGACGATAGGCCGGAGACAGTCCTGGCTCAATTACCGCAAGTGACATATTCATAACCGTTTCTTACAATCGTTTTTCTGCCATCGGGGATTACTCTTCAATGCAGGACGCCATGACTCTCGGATTTGGAGCAATACGGATGCCTGAAAGGATCAGCACGTGAAACTGGGCGATCTGGCCGTCGGGCACCTGTACAGCCTGCAGGCTGCACTGAACCGTCTGGGCCAGGACCCACAGCCGTTATTCGCGCGATACGGCGTGACTTCCGAGCTGCTCGCCCAGCCCCAGGCGCGCATCAGTATTCCGCGATTCATGCGCCTGGGCCATGCGGCCATCCGTCAAAGCGGCAGGCCGGAAATCGGTTTGTTGATGGGTCAGCAGATTCAGATCAGCCATTTCGGACTGGCTGGCATGGCTGCACAATGCGCGCCATCCATGCATGAAGCTTTCGCCACGCTGGTGCGTTATGAGCGGCTGACCAGCCAGAACTACCGTGGACACTCGGGCTTCGCGCCGCCGGCCTTGCAGTTTTATTCCATCAGCCCTTACAACGCCTTCAATCTGTTCGTGGTCGATTCGGCATTGGCCGCCCGCGCACAACTGGGTAAACATCTGACGTCCGGCCAAGCCAGAGTGAGAGAAGTACACATCGAATTTCCCGCACCGGCCTATGCCGAAGCATACGAAGCCTGCTTCCAGTGCCCTGTTCTGTTCGGCCAGTCCGCCAATCAATTATTATGGGATCCTGCCAGCCTCGAACTGCCCCTGGTGCAAAGCGCACCCGCCACATTCGCTCAGCTGGTCCAACTATGCGAGCGTGAATTGGAGCAACTCGACCGCCATCGGCGCATTCGGGAAAAGGTCGAAGAAATCGTCTCGCCGGAACTTCATCGTCGCCTGCCCACCCTGTCCGAAGTAGCAGAACAGCTGGGCATGCCAACCTGGACGTTACGCAGACGGCTACAGGCAGAGGCCGGCACGCGGTTCCAGGATATCGTCAACGAAACGCGGCGTGATCTGGCGGTCACTTATATCAGGGACACTGATCTAGCATTGGGGGAGATTGCCTTCCTGCTGGGGTTTTCATCCCAGGGGGCATTTCAGAGGGGGTTCAGAAAATGGACGGGACAACCGCCCGGGGCTTTCCGACGCCAGTACCGACATACCCTGGCGGCGGAAAATACTGAACATCGGCGTAGTGAACCTTAGCCGGTATTGCGGGAGATAACAGACGTGCACTGCTGTTCCAACATAAAATGCCGAACTTACATTTCTTCGGCGTCTTCTACTTCCTGATCCCATTCCTGCGCATGCTGCTCAATCAACTCTTCGTAATAGTCATTCATATCCCGGCCTCTTTATCTCATCTTTTGGTTTTCTCATGCTTCGGACTTCAAACTAATGTCCTTGCATTACAGTGAGATGAAAGCGCTTACGAAAAGTTCAGGCGAGGTTGTGAGCCAAAGGATCCGGCTGCGACCGGGGCCGTGTTTTGCGCACGTCCAGCTGAGCCCCCCAGAAGCGCCAGTGATCGAGAATATGAAACTGTCGTTTCGAGCGGGTTTGCTCATCCAGCTCGCCCACGCCTTGCCAGTATGAGTGCGTTGCCGCCGCAAAAGCAGCATGCAATTGCGCTTGAAGCTGATCGCGAATGGACTCCCTGAAACTCACCAGTTCATCGCGCAGCTGACGCGCCTGCTCGTCACGCAGCACCGCTTCCTCCGCCTTCAACAGGGCGAAATCGGTGATCACGATGGTGCCTGCTGCCGTGGCAAAGGCAATGCTGCCAGCTATCAGCGCACCGGGGCCCGAGGGCGCGGCGACCGCCGCAGCACTGCCGCCAATGGAAATCGCACCGGCCATGCGCGGTGCCAGACGCGCGGCAAAACCGGCTATTACCTGCCGCGCTGCCTGAACACTGCCAAGACGCATCAGCCTCGGCAGAAGCGCATGCCGCGCCAGCAATGCAAAGGAACCCACCCCGGCAACAACGGAGGCCTGACTACTGATCTTCCAGCGTTGGAGATCCCCGGCGCTGGCGCCAAAAGCGCGATCCATTGCGCTGTTTACGTCTATCACCCGCTCGGTATCAATCTTCGGTTCGGCCAGCTTCACCTGCCGGTCGGTATAGCGCTCAACAAGTCCTGCCCGAAGCGCCCTGCTCTTCTCCCCGATGAGACCGTGTAGCTGCTCGGTCAGCGCGCGATCGAACTCAGCCAGCCGCTGCTCGAATCCACTCTCAACCAGCAGCCGGTTTTCCAGCCGTTCACGCAGCGCAGCATCCAGGTCGCCACTGACGGCGTAGTACAACCGGGTGTATGAACCGGGCATGGAGTAATACCAGTCCATATAACCGGGCACAGCATCGAGCGCCAAAGCGAAGGTGTCATCCAGCCACTGATCGACCCAGGCATCCATCTGTCGCTGCAGAGACTGTTGATGCTGCATGCCCAGACGCTGGAGATCGGCATTGAACGCGTCGAGCGTTTTACCATCGAGCATCAATGTCTGGTCATCTACCAGCACGGCGAAGATCCGGTTATCAGCCCACTTCTGCGCGAGCAGCCGATACCCCGCACCCAGACCCAGCAACACAACACAAACAGCCGCTGTGGCGATGCATAACAAGACAAGGCGTCGAGGGGGGTTACTGCTCATGCCGCCTCCTTCCACGATGGCTGTATTCGCTGATCGAGCAATGCATCCAGACCCACCAGCAGGCGCACGTATGCCCAAATGAAGGCGCTACCGCTTAATAGCAATAGCGACCAGCCCACCAGCGCCAGCCAGCCATTGCGCTCGGCTCCACCCAATCCGTTCTGCAGCGCCCAGTGCAGCGTCAGATCCAGCATCATGTATGACCGCTCCAGAACACGCAGGCCTGTCAGCTCGCTGGCGGACGGCTGCAGGTATTCAAGCATGACCAGCTCCCAACTCAAGCCACGCAGATCCGTTTGGCCCTGGTTCAGCGTTACCATGAGATAGAGTGCAGTCAACACGCCTACCGCCAGCGGCACGCTGAACCGCCGAACCAGCGCCGGTAAAGCCTGCGGCGCAACATGCTCACGCATACGCCTGTTCAACATGCGCGAGAACCAGGCAAGCAAGGGCAGGCCAAGCGCAAGAACAGCCCATAGCGCAGCATCTGAATACTGCAATTTGATCAGCATGAACAGACTCAACAGCGCGCCAATCAGCACATGCCAGGCCGCCATGAGCGCGCCGCCGCGCAGCAACCGATGCCACGGCGATTCGGCGCGCAGATATTGATCCAGCCAGACGCGTCGCCGCATCCGTGCAGCCTCAAAGCCGCCAGTGAAGATCAGCGCCGTACAGACTATCCAGAGCGGCAACATGGACCAGCCCCGCAGTGGAGCGGGCAGCAGGCTCCAACCCCACACCAGCAGGAACATGCTTGCACTGAAGATTAGCTGTCGCTGCACTGAAAGTCCTGCGGTCGAACCGGAAGGCCATGAGTGTACCCCATGACACGCCGGCCTCTTTTCCTGAACGATTCCAGCCGACGTCAGTCCCACTTTCAAGCGCTACCAGCGCGTCGAAATGACATAGCAGGCCATGGGCTCGCTCGCCTGGCTGGAGTTGATCATCTGCATGACAAGGACGCACTGACGGGGCAAACGTCATCTGCCGGCTGCGCGCAGTCTCGCGCGTGACAGCAAGCGCAGTTACCGAGCGAATCCAGGCCGCCAATAACAAAGGTGTCCTGATGAATAAGGTTGCAGACTGCACCATCTTCTTTGACGGCAAACCACTGACTGGCGAGGCCGATCAACCGCTGGTCGACTTCCTCGCCGGTCACGGTATCGATCTTCCCCACGTCTGCTATCACCGGTCGCTCGGCGCACTGCAGACTTGCGACGTCTGCTGGGTCGAGATAGACGGCGCGCTGCAGCGAGGCTGTGCGGTGACCTCGAAAGACGGCCTGATTATCAACAGCGAGACCGAGCGGGCCGGCGCTGCACGGCATGAGGGGATGGATCGACTGCTCGGCAAGCATGAGCTGTATTGCACGCTGTGCGAACACAACACCGGCGATTGCACACTGCATAACACTTTCGCCGACATGAAGATGCCGATCCAGCGTTACGAGTTCAAACGCAAGCCCTATGAGAAGGACGAATCCAACCCCTTTTACACCTACGATCCAGACCAATGCATCCTTTGCGGTCGCTGCGTCGAGGCGTGCCAGAACGTCGAAGTCAACGAGACCCTAAGCATCGATTACAACATGGAGCACCCGCGCGTGCTCTGGGATGGAGGCCAGTCCATCGATCATTCCAGCTGCGTCAGTTGTGGCCACTGCGTCACCGTCTGCCCATGCAATGCGCTAATGGAAAAGTCGATGCAGCCTGACGCGGGCCCCTTCACTGCGCTGCCGCAGACACTCAAACGTCCGCTGATCGATATCGTCAAGAAAATTGAACACACCATCGGTGCGCCGCCCATCACGGCTGTGTCCAATATGGATATGTATTGGCGGCAACCCGAAATCAAGCGCACCAAAACTGTTTGTACCTATTGCGGTGTGGGTTGTTCGTTCGAAATGTGGACCCGCGACCGACATATCCTCAAGGTGCAGCCGGTGGTCGATGCGCCGGCGAACGGCATTTCCACCTGCGTCAAAGGCAAGTTTGCCTGGGACTTCGTTAACAGCGAAAAGCGCCTGACTACGCCCTTGATCCGAGAAAACGGCCAATTTCGCGAGGCCAGCTGGGACGAGGCGCTGGACCTGGTCGCTACTCGCCTGATGAAAGATCGCGACCGCTACGGACCCAATGCCATCGGATTCATCGGGTCGAGCAAAGCCAGTAACGAGGAGGCCTACCTCACGCAAAAGATCGCGCGGCTGGTCATCGGCACCAACAACGTCGACAACTCCTCACGTTATTGCCAGAACCCGGCGACCAAAGGCCTGTTCCGCACCGTCGGTTACGGTGGCGATTCCGGCACGATAGAAGATATCGAAAAGGCCGAGCTGGTCGTACTGGTCGGCAGCAATCTGGCCGAGAACCATCCGGTGATTGCCTCCAAGGTCAAGGCAGCGAAGAAGCTACGCGGGCAGAAGCTGGTCGTGGTCGATCCACGCAAACACGAGATGGCCGAACGCGCTGACATATTTCTGCGACCGAAGTTGAGCACCGACATGATCTGGGCATCGGCCATGTCCCGCTACATGTTCGAACATGGCTACGCCGATCAGGATTTTCTGGATAACAAGGTCAACCAGGTCGAAGAATACCGCAACTCGCTCGAGCCCTTCACCATGCAATACGCCGCCCAGATGACGGATATCCCCGAGGAAGAATTGATTGCCGCGGCCGAGATGATCGGCCAGGCCAAATCGGTGTGTCTGCTATGGGCCATGGGTATAACCCAGCACAGCCACGGTGCCGACACCAGTACCGCCCTGTCCAACCTGCTGGTCGTGACCGGCAATTACGGCCGACCCGGCACCGGCGGTTACCCCATGCGCGGGCATAACAATGTTCAGGGCGCGAGTGATTTCGGCTGCCTGAAGAACATGTATCCGGGCTATGAAAAGGTCACCGATGACGAGGTGCGCGAGAAGTGGGCGAAGGCCTGGGGCGTCGACAAGCAGCAGTTATCGCCTGATATCGGCTCGGATAATTTCCTCATGGTCAAGCAAGCTGAAGAGGACAAGATCCGCGCCATGTACATCATCGGCGAAGAGACAGCTTTCTCCGACGCCCATAGCCAGAACGTACACAGCGCCTTCGAGAGTCTGGACTTCATGGTGGTGCAGGACATATTTCTCAGCCGCACCGCAGAGTTCGCCGACGTCGTACTGCCCGCCTGTCCCAGCGTCGAGAAGGATGGCACCTTCGTGAATACAGAAAGGCGTATCCAGCGCTTTTACGAAGTGATGCCGCCGCTGGGTAACAGCCGGCCAGACTGGAAGATCCTCACCGAGCTGGCAAAACGCATGGGCCACGACTGGGGCTACGAACACCCCTCGCAGATCATGGACGAGGTGGCTGGCATTGCCGAAATATTCAAAGGCGTCAGTTATGAGCGCCTCGAAGGATGGCAATCCCAGTGCTGGCCAGTCAAGGCAGACGGTACGGACACCCCCCTGCTCTACACAGACGGCTTCCATACCGATGACGGCAAGGCCGTGCTCTATCCGCTGGAATGGAAGGCGCCGGACGAACAAGTTAATGATGAATACGATCTGATGCTGGACAACGGCCGCATGCTGGAGCACTTCCAGGGCACCAACCAGACCGGCCGTTCCCCGGGCATCGACAATCAGCTACCCAACTGGTTTGTCGAGGTCAGTCCCGAGCTGGCGAAGCAGTACAACATCGAGGATGGTACCTGGGTGCGGGTCAGTTCACGGCGCGGCACTCTGGAAGTGCGCGCGACGGTCACCGATCGCGTGCATGGCAACGTGCTGTTCATGTCTATTCACCAGGGCAAGCCGGGTCTGAACCTGCTGACCGGTGAGCACCATGATCCCGACGTCAACACACCGGCTTACAAGGAGACAGCGGTCAAGCTTGAAGTCATACCGCGACCCGCCGGCGAGCCCCCTCTTCCACCCAACAACTTCCGTTACGGAAACAGGACGCCCAACGACGGCGTACCGGTGGAAATCAAATGGGCACAGCCTCAGTACATCGTCCCGCCCGCTGAACAATCCAATCCGGAGAAACTCTGATGGCCGATCGTATCAACTATGACGTCAAGCCCACACCCATCGGCCCCGATGCCTATCAGGAACTGGATCGCCTGCTGCAAAGCCTGCACGAGCACGGCGTGCTGCGCTTCGCCAACGACGTCGTGTGTTCCAAAACCGATCTGGCGCATGTGCTGGTGGGCGGTCTGGGTAAGGAAGGCACACTCAACACGATCCAGAACCTGTCCATTCTCGGTATGGCGCTCTCGCGCATTCCGCCGGAGCAGTTCTACAAGGTGGTATTCGGCATGAAAGACACCGTCGAGGAGCTGAATCGCCACACCAAAGCCGACGAAAAAAGCGACGCACCCGGCATCAGCGGCACCTACAAGATGTTGCAGGATGACAAGCTCTGGACATCACTCGAACCCATCTTGAAGGCAATAAAAGTATTCGCCGACCGCATGGGCAAGGAACCCGACAAACCCATCACCGAATTTACCGGCAAGCCTACGGATAATTGAGCAGAAATCCGGTGAAGAGCCAACTCCCGGGGGTGTAGCGCGCCTGCGCTACGCCAAACTCCGCAGCAGCACCAAATCCTGTCGGCGCGTCCGAACGCGGCCCGAGCCGCACGCCAACCCCAGGAAAAACCGTGTTTCGACGAGCCCGCGGAACCACCCTGGGGGTGTAGCGCGCCTGCGCTACGCCAATCCCGCAGCGGCTCGGATCACCAGACAGACCCACACCACCCAGACAGCAAAAAGCCCCTGAATCTTTCGACTCAGGGGCTTCTCATATATGGCGCAGCGGACGGGACTCGAACCCGCGACCCCCGGCGTGACAGGCCGGTATTCTAACCAACTGAACTACCGCTGCGCATCTGTCATCAAGATCGGTATAACAGGAGAGTTTCCTCTCTATCCGTCTGTCTGAACAGGCGCGCATTGTAAACTTTCCTGTAGGTTCGTCAAGCAGTTAGAAGCGCTTTCGTATAAAAAGTTATCAGGCGACCGAAGCCCCTTAAAGAACCAAACCTCTCCCAGGTCATCGGTCTATGGAGGGTCGGGTTCCATCCCGACCAGCGGACTGACAAATCAACCTATAGGGTTCTAATCAGCACGGCCCTCCGTTAACCAAGCTGCTCTCTGCTCTCTGCTCACTCCTGAACCAACACGGCCGCCTCAACCTCCCCTTCAGCCGCCGATCTAAGCACAAAACAGGACACAGCCGGAACGACCAGCAAAGTCAGCACCGTGGAGGCCAGCAAGCCGGAAATAATCGCCCAGGCCATCGGCGGCCACAACGTCGAAGACGAAAAGGCCAAGGGCAACAGACCTGCAATAGTGGTCGCGGTGGTCAGCAGGATCGGCCGTGTACGGCGGGCCACTGCATCGGCCACCGCCTGGCGGACCGGCACGCCGGTTGCGAGTCGCTGATCGATGACATCCAGCAGCACGATCGCGTTGTTCACCACGATGCCCACCAGCGCAATGATGCCCAGCGTTGACTGAAAGCCAAAGGGCGAGCCGGACAGCACCAACCCCGGAAACACACCTACGGCAGCCAGCGGTACGGTAAGCAGGATGATGCCCAGACGGCGGAACGAATTGAATTGCAGCAGCAGAAAGAACAGTAAGAGAAGAAGCCCGATTGGCGCAGTAGTTGCCAATGCGCGGTTGGCATCACCGGACCCCTCACTGTCGCCCCCCAATTCCTTGCGCACGCCCTCCGGCAATGGAGTCGATTCCAGCTGGCGGTGTAATTGATCGAGTACCTGATTGAAGCTGTAGCCCTCCTCCAGTCCGGCGGTGACGGTATACACCCGTACGCCGTTGCGCTGGCGTATGCCCGCCGGTTGCCAGCTGGCTGCGATATTCGCGACCGCGGTCAATGGCACCATCTCGCCGTTTCCACTAAACACACCGGCTGAAAGCAACCGTTCGACGGACTGGCGCGTCCCCTCGTGGGAGCGCAGCACAATCGGCATCGGATCAAGCTCCTGGCGGTATTGCTCAGCCGTCAGTCCCAGACTGTGAGTAAACAGTGCGCGCGCCACGTCGCTTCGATCGAGGTTGTAGCGCCGGGCCAGCGCGTCATCGACATTCACTTCGAGCACCGGGACGCCGAGATCGATGTCATGCCGGACATCTACCGCACCTGCGGCCGACTTGATGATGCTGAACACCTGCTCGGCGGCGGCAATGCGCACCTGATCATCATGGTGATAAAGCCGGATTTCCACTGGCGCGGCGGTTGGCGGGCCCTGCCCCAGTGTGCTGGCAACCACTTCCAGCTCGGGCATACTGCTCGCTACCCGTTCACGCACCCAGCGGATCACCCCGTCGGTCGCTGCAAGATCCGTGGTATTCACCACCAGCCTGGCGCGGCTCGGCGCCTGGGGTGCACGCAGCAGGTTGTAGTAGAAGCTCGGGCCGGCGGAGCCGACGAACCGGTGCACGCTCTGTACGTGTGGACGCTGTCGCAGTTGTCGCTCCAGATCCGCCGCCACCGACTCGGTGCGCTGCTGATCTGTGCCCTCTGGCATATAGAGTTCAACCACTACCTGCGGGCGGTCGGCCTTGGGAAAGAACTGCATCTGCATGAAGGGCGTCAGCGCCAGACTGGCGATGACCATCATCGCCCCCAGACCGATGATCCAGATTGGATAGCGGGTGCTTAGCCAGGCGAGACGACCGCCCAGTCGTTCCATGATATCGCTGCCATTACCTGCCGTAGGTTTGAGATAGCGGCCAGCGAGCATGGGCGCAACACTGATCGCCAGCAGATAACTGACCGTCAGCGTCAGCATGATCATTATCGGGATGCCGCGCGTAAAATCTGCCGTGCCGCCCTTGGATAATAATAAGGGGGTAAACGCCGCCAGAGTGGTGGCCGTCGAGGCACCCAACGGGCCAGCCAACTCGCGCACGCCGTTAAACACCGCCTGCTGACGCGACTCGCCCTGATTCAATCGGTCCTGGATGTTTTCCACCATAACGATGGCGTTGTCGATGAGGATGCCCAGTGAGATGACCATGGCGATGATCGCAATCTGGTGCAGAATTCCGCCACCCAGGTTGTAGATCCCCAGACTGATCGCCGCCACCAGCGGCAACATGCTGGCCACTAGCAGCCCCATGCGCCAGCCCATGCCGATGAACACCACCAGTACAATAATCAACACGCTGCCCAGCAGACTCCATTCCAAGCCGTCGAGGCGCTGTTTCACCTGGTCAGGCTGAAAGAACATCTCATCGATCTGCAGGGGTGCGAAGTCAGGACGCAGCACCTCAAGCCGTTGGCGGATTTGCTCGCCAAAACGAATCGCATCGACCTGGCCGCGCTGCACAATCAGACTGATCAGCACTGCTTGCTCGCCGTCAAACCAAGCTTTCGGCTGAGCCGGCTCGAGCGGGCCACGCCATACGTCAGCAATCGCTGCCAGGGGAACGCTGCCGCCCTCCGGCAAGGGAATTTGCGTTGAGATAAGTGAATCGATACTGGTGAATTCGCTGTTGGGCAATACCCCGAGCCGCTTGCCAGCCGATACCACGAAACCACCCGGAATCACCTGATTGCGGCCCGCCAGCAGCTCGGCGAGAAACCCGTGGGAAATGCCCAGCCGCTGCATTTCGGAATCCCGCAATGCGATGGTGATTTGCTGGTCCGCTTCGCCATCAAGCTCGATACGCGACAGGCCGGGCACATCCGCCAGCGCCCGTTTGAGCTGCTCCGCCTGCCGGCTCAGATGCACCAGCGAATCACTGCCGCGCACCGCGAGCACGACTGCCGGGATATCGATCAACCGGTCATCCAGCGACATCTGCTGCACGCCATCAGGAAACTCCAACCGCGCACGCTCCATCGCCTGGCGTACACGGTCCCAGGCCGAGTCGGTGTCGTAGATCGCGTCGGCCAGGTTGATCGAAACCAGCGCGACGCCGGTGCGGACAGTTGCGGTGAAATAATCTATTTCTTCCACCTGCGAGAGTTCGTCGGACAATGGCTCAAGTACCAGGCGCTCTACCGATTCAGCCATTGCACCTGGATAGACGACGGTGATCAGGCCGGCCCGATAAGGGAAGCTCGGATCCTCCTGGCGGGCCATGGTGAGATAGGAGGCGACGCCCAGCAAACACAGCATCGCCACAACCAGGCCAATCAGCCGCGGCCGCGCCAGAATGCGCAACGTCATGGCAGCAGCTCCACGCGGTCATTGTCCGCCAACCGCGTCAAGCCCGCGTAGACCACCTGATCGCCCGCTGCCAGCGTGTCGCTGCCGAGCATCGCCAGCTCGCCGCGTACCGATTCTACTTCGACCGGAATCCGCCGCACTTGGCCGTCATTCACTCGAAATACGGCCAGACCATCGGCGGAACGCATAACAGCCGCAAGCGGCACTGCCAGGGCGTCACCCTCGGCACGCTGCAGCCCAACTTCGACTGCATCACCGCTCTGCAGGTCGGCATTCTCGAGACTGACGACCAACGGATAGAGTGCGCTGACCTGCGACGCGCTGCGACCGATTTCCACGACCCGGCCGGTAAACCGGGTATTACTCAAGCCGTTGCGCACGGGCACGCTTTGACCTATCTGCAATGATCCAAGCATTGAGCCCGGCACCCGCACTTCCACTTCCAGCCCGCCGGCGGTAGCGATTCGGAACACCGGTTGCCCCGGCGAGACGAATTCGCCGGGCTCGACCAGCACTGCTTCGACCTGACCGGCAAAAGGCGCGCGCAATTGGCTCTCCATTTGCAAACGCTCGGTCTGCGAGGCAGCTGCCCGGGCGCTGCTGACGCCTGCAAGCAATGCCTCCAAGCGCGCCCGTTGCTGTTCACGCTCATGCGCGGATACCACGCCCTTATCAAACAGGCGCTCAGTGCGCTGCAGATCACGGCGCGCCTGTGAGGCCTGGGCTTCGAGTTCGCGGGTACGGGCAATGGCTGCGTCTCTTGCTGGTTCCAGCTCTGGGTTGTAGAGCCTGGCCAATACCTGGCCGCTTTCCACCGATTGGCCAAGTTCGACGGCGCGGTCGCTCAGCACCCCGCCCACCTGGAACGTCAGGCTGGCGCGTTGGCGGGCACGCACCGCTCCGGCGAAGTACAGTGGCTCGGTTCCAGTCGGCCGAAGCACCTCCGCAACCCGCACCGGGACCGCTCTGCCCTGTTCGCTGGCACTGACACCCCGCTCATCACCGCACCCTGCCAGGCTCGCCATGACGAAGCCCAGACACACGGTCCGAACCAAACGCAACGATGCCTGCGATGAAGTGAACATGCCGAGCTCCTCGAATATGAAATAACGATTTTTGACATACTGTCACTGATTGACACTTTGTCAATATCCAGAGCAGACTCTTTGCCAACACATTGAATACAGCCGTTGAGGAAAGACCATGAGTCGGATTTCGCGTCGAGAGAGAGAGAAGAGCGAGCGCAGAGAACGCATACTGGATGCAGCGGAGGACATGTTTTTCAACAAGGGGTACGAGCGTTGCTCGATGGACGACATAGCCCGCACGGCTGAACTCAGCCGAGCGTTACTCTATGTGTATTTCAAGGACAAGGCAGCGATGTTGCAGGCCATTGTATTGCGCTCGGCGTGCCGGCTGCGCGACCGTTTTGCGGCTGCCGTGCTAGACGAGCAACAGGGCATCGACCAGATCGCCAACATCGCCCGCGCCTATTACGACTTCAGCCAACAGGACACCCACTACTTCGATGTTCTCACCCAGTCGAGCACCTTTGTGCATCTGACGAACGACGAGGAGCATCGCCAGGCGCTGCACGCTTGCGGTACAGAGATCATGCAATTGATGGTCGACGCCCTTGAGGCCGGGCTGGCCGATGGCAGTATCAGCCCGGAGCGGGTAAGCGACCCGCTGCAGACCGCTTACTTTCTGCGCGGCGCATTACATGGCGTGATCATGGAGGTTCGCCATGCGGAACGCCGTACCCTGGAACTGCCGGAGGCCGAGCGTCTGATCAGTTACACCATCGACATGCTCGGCCATTCCATGCGCGGCTGACTGGTCAGTCGGCGCTCGCGAACAGATCACCATCCTTGCGCGGTGGGCAATTCAGGTATTCGGAGGTCGCCAACCAGTGCTCGTCCGGGTAATAAGAAAACATGAACTGTCCGCCCTTCAGGCTATCGACTACCATGTTGGCAATCTCGGGCCTGACAGCGGGACAGCCCTGGCTACGGCCGATCCGACCCTGCCGGGTAATCCAGTCGGGATCCACATAGTCGGCGGGATGGATGACGATGGCACGCTGACGCGCCAGATCGTTTATTCCGGATTCAAGCCCATCCATGCGCAACGAGTAACCGTGCTTACCGAAATAGCTTTCCTGCGTGCGGAACAGCCCGATGCTCGACTGATGGCTGCCTTCGATATTCGAGAAGGCCCGCGCGTAGTTGTCGCCTGATCCTTGCCCATGGGCGACCAGATCCTCTAGCAGCAGCTCCCGCGTA
Organism: Pseudomonas sp. gcc21; assembly: GCF_012844345.1. Taxonomy (NCBI): domain Bacteria; kingdom Pseudomonadati; phylum Pseudomonadota; class Gammaproteobacteria; order Pseudomonadales; family Pseudomonadaceae; genus Pseudomonas; species Pseudomonas sp. gcc21. The sequence goes on from NZ_CP051625.1 coordinate 1,435,347, forward strand.
TCCAGATCAAAGATCCACAATCGGCGCTCGGAGGAAGGTAATGAAAAGTCGACAACTGCCAGACGGCTGGCGGGTGCCGCGCCATGCGTGATGGCGCATTCCATGGCCGTTACGGCTTTGCTGAGGACTTGCCGGTTGAGCTGAGGAGCAACCTGGGTAAGCTGATCAACCAGCGAGCCGGGTGTATTGGTAGCGGGTGTGACGGCATGGCTATAGCCTGCGCCAAGGCTGATGCATAACACAGCCAATGCGCCGGTGCGGCGCAAGAAACTAAACATCAAGAAGATCCCCCAGGTCTCGAAATGCGAGACCAATCAAGGCAGTAAAACACAACGGGCGGCCAGAAACGGGAAACAATCCGCCGCCTTCCAATGAACCAACCAGCCTTCTGGCAGCCTAAAGCTGTGGCATGGCTGTTTTGCAGGAACGACGCCCGGGTACGCCGGTTCGCACTGCAAACGATGCCGGGAGGTTACCTGTTGTTCAAGAAATGTACAGTATTTTGCCTGACATCTCTGCTTGGCGTGGCCGGCCCTCTCCAGGCAGATCTCCCCCCCGCCGACGCTGTCCGCAACGCCATGGAATTGCCTGTTCGCCCCTTCGCAGAAGGCTGCACGGGCCTTGCAGCGCTGCGCACGCTGGATATTCATGGCGCACTCGGTGCGCTCTACAAGTACAGCGACTACCGCCCGATCTGGAAAACTTCCCGACGAATGGATGTGCTGCGCAGCGAGCTGACAGATTTGTCGAAGGACGGTCTGATACCGACGGAGTACGCCTACGCGCTGCACGCTCGTGCTTCGAAAGATCTCTGTGATGACCTGCGGATCAGCAGTGAGTATTTGCTGGCATTGGAGCACCTGCGCCACGGCCGGTTTGTACAGAACTCGCATGAGCCGGTATGGTTCGCGCCCGGCCAACCACCGAACCTGTCGCCCGGCCTGATCGAACTCGCCGCCGCAGCGGTGGACGACCCCGCCGAGGCGTTCAATCGCGCGCGCCCAGCCATGCGGCTGTACCGACAACTGCGCGCCGCCTATGCCGAGCTGCCGGCTCAGTCCGTTGATTTGCTGCCTCTGCCCGCCGGGCCCACCATCAAGCCCGACAAGGACGATCCGCGACTGCCGCAACTGGCGCGCCATCTGATTTCTCGCGGATACCTGAAAGAGCAGCCATGGCAACGCATCAGCGCCCAACCGCTGCTTTATGACGATAGCCTGGAACAGGCAGTGAGGGCATTTCAGGCTGATCATGCGTTGGAAGTGGACGGGCTGGTTGGCAGACAAACACTGGCAGCGCTCAATATCACTGCCTCCGACCGCCGCCAGCAGGTACGTATCAACCTTGAGCGGCTGCGCTGGCTGAGCGCACTGAAGGAAGATTATGCCGTGCTGGTGAACTCAGCCGGTGGCGATGTCCGCCTGTATCGTGGCGATGAGCGGGTCTGGGCCTCGCGCGTTCAAGTCGGTACTCAGTCACGGCAAACGCCGCTGCTGGTCTCGCGGATCAATCGCCTGACTCTGAACCCGAGCTGGACCATTCCGCCGACCATCCTGCGCGAAGACAAACTGCCCCAGATCCGCAACGACCCGGAATACCTCCAAGCCCACGGTTTACAGGTACTGGATTACTCCGGGCGCCACCTGAATCCGTTGGATATCGACTGGAACAATCCCCGCGGCATCATGCTACGAATGGGTCCCGGCCCGGACAATCCGCTCGGACGCATGGTGTTTCGCTTCCCCAATCCGTTTGCCGTGTATCTGCATGACACGCCGAGCCAGCATCTGTTCAGCCGGGCGGCACGCACGCTCAGCTCCGGTTGCGTCAGGGTGGAATCGGCCGGTGCGCTTGCCGACAGGCTGGTGGCGGAAATGGGCGAGGCGCAGCAGCGGCGGGTCCGGCAATTGCTCGACCGTGGCCAGACCTATGAGCTCGCCGTACCTAACGGGCCACAGCTGATCCTGGGATACTGGACTGCCGAAGTGAACGAAGATGGGCGCCTGACGTACCTGCTTGACCCCTACGAAATGGACTCCGCCCTGATCGAGCGCTTTGAGGAAGCAGACCGGGCCGCCACGGCCAGATTGCCTGCAGTTGAACCTGATCAGCTGCTGTACCACCAACCGTTAACAGACGGTGACGCAGAACGCACCCTGCACTAAGCCAATCAGCCGTGCATGGCAGCACTCAACTTGAAAGCCGTGTTAGCCACTACCTCGGTGGGCTGTCTGTAGCCGCTGGCCATCCAATGCAACGCAATATGAATTACCCCACCCATCACGCCGGCATGCAAGAGTTCGTCAGGCTGGTGGTCGGGGCGCGCCACCACCCGTGTGAGATCCCGGTTCATAGCCTGTAACGCGCGGAAGATGGCCTTGTCCACTGCCGGGCTGATGCCGCGAATCTCAACCAGCAACAGATTCGCGATGAGCGGACGCGCCTTCAATGCCTGGAAATACGCGAGCAGCATCGCCCTGCCCCGCTCCGCCCGGTCCACGCTTGCCCTTTCCGCTGCGCCAGTGATTTCCTCACGCAGGGCCGTTGCGGCCTGCTCGTAGCAGGCAATAAGCAGTTCGTCGCTGTGGGAAAAGGACTCGTAAAAGTACCGCTGCGTCAAGCCTGCCGCGTCGCACACCTGCTTGACGCTGGAATGCCGGTAACCATTGCGGCCATAGACTTCGCACGCAGCATCTATCAGCTGCTGACGGCGTTGAGCCCGGCGGGCTTCAATAGCGGCCCCGCGATAACGCCGCGGCGATGCAGTCTCTGTAGTCATCCCGTCGAATCCAAGCCTGTCTGACAATGTGTATTGTCAAAGCATAAGCGACAATTTAGATTGTCACTACCGCTACTGACGGCAGAACAACGTGAACCAACAAAAATTACAATTAACGCCCACACCCTATGACGTGCTGATTATCGGTGCCGGCCTGTCCGGTATCGGCGCAGCGCGCGCACTCAGCAGCCAGTGTCCCGACAAGCAATACGCCATTCTGGAAGCGCGGCAGGCCATCGGCGGCACCTGGGATCTGTTCCGCTATCCCGGCGTCCGTTCTGATTCGGACATGTATACGCTGAGCTACAGCTTCAAGCCCTGGCTACACCGCAAGGCCATTGCCGATGGGCCGGATATCAAACGTTATATCGAGGAAACCGCGGAAGAATCCGGCATCACCCAGCACATCCATTTCGGGCACAAGGTGACGAACGCAGCCTGGTCCAGCGAAGACGCCTGCTGGACCCTGACAGCGCAAGTGCCCCAGGCCGATGGCCAGATAGAGGAGCGGATTCTGCGCGCCCGTCTGCTTTCACTGTGCGCGGGTTACTACCGTTACGACGAAGCCTATCGACCGGTTTTCCCTAACGAATCCGCATTCACCGGTCAGATCATCCACCCGCAATTCTGGCCCGAAGATCTGGATTACGCCGGCAAGCGCGTCGTTGTGATTGGCAGTGGCGCCACCGCCGTCACGCTGGTGCCGGCCATGGCCAAAACCGCCGCACATGTCACCATGCTCCAGCGCTCGCCCAGTTACGTGGTATCGCGCCCGTTGCAGGATACGATAGCGCAGGGCCTGCAAAAGTGGCTGCCAATGCCCGCCGCGCATGCATTGACCCGCTGGAAGAACGTGCTGGTCGGCAGCTTTTTCTACCGCATCGCACGCAAGAAGCCGGAAATGTTCAAACAACGCATCCTGCAGATGGCCAGGGATGAGCTGGGCCCTTCGGTGGACATCCGGCATTTCACGCCGAGTTATAAACCCTGGGACCAACGCGTGTGCGCAGTACCCGACGGTGATCTGTTCCAGGACATTCGGGAAGGCCGCGCCTCTGTCGTGACTGACACTATCGATCAGTTCATCCCGACCGGCATCCGCCTGGCCTCGGGGCAGGAAATCCAAGCCGACATCATTGTCACCGCCACGGGCCTCAAGCTGAATGCGCTGGGTGACATGACTGTCACGGTGGATGGGCAGGCTGTCGAACCCGGTCAGAGCATGGCCTACAAGGGCATGATGCTCAGCGACATACCCAACTTCATTTTGACCTTCGGCTATACCAATTCGTCGTGGACGCTGAAGGCCGAGCTCACGGCAAACTACACCTGCCGTTTACTGCGTTACATGGACCGCAAGGGATATCGCATCGCTGTGCCGCGGCGCGATCCGCAGGTGCAGGCGGTTCCGTTTCTGGATTTCACTTCCGGCTACGTACAGCGCGCGGCTGATTTGCTGCCCAGGCAAGGTGACCGCAGACCCTGGCAGGTCTACCAGAACTACACGCAGGACAAGCTCACTATCCAATACGGCCGTATCAATGACGGCGTCATGCAATTCCAATAACAGGGACGCTATCCATGCAAATCAATGATTCGGTTGCCGTACTGACGGGCGCTGGGAGTGGGATTGGGCGCGCCCTCGCGCAGTCACTGGCAGGCCGCCGTTGCCATCTGGCACTGGTCGACATCAACCCAGAGGGACTGGCTGAAACCGCTCGCCTGGCCCGCGCGCAGGGTGTGCGTGTCAGCGAACATTGCCTCGATGTCGCCAACCGGGAACATATCGCCGCCCTGCCCCAGGCGGTGCTGGCCGAGCACGGTAAGGTCGACATACTGATCAATAACGCCGGCGTTGCGTTGGGTGGGCATTTTCACCAGGTGTCCGAAGAAGACTTCGACTGGCTGATGGCAATCAACTTCCAGGCGGTGGTACGCCTGACGCGGGTATTCCTCCCGCTTCTGCAACAACGCCCCCAGGCGCGCATCGTGAATGTTTCAAGCCTGTTCGGGCTGATCACCCCCGCCGGGCAAACCGCCTACTGCGCCAGTAAATTCGCCGTTCGCGGGTTTTCCAACGCGCTGCGGCTGGAATTGCAGGGCAGCAACCTTGGGGTAACCGTCGTACATCCGGGTGGCGTGGCGACCTCCATCGCTACCAGTGCACGGCTGGCGTCAGACATCCCCAAGGAAACCGCCGCGCAGAACCTGAAACAGGCGCAGAAACTCCTGCGGATGCCTCCTGAGCGCGCGGCGGAAATCATTGTAAATGGCATTGAGCGCAACAAGGCCCGGGTTCTGGTCGGCAACGATGCGCGGATTCTTTCGTGGATTGAACGCCTCTCGCTGGTGAATTACTGGCGCCTGTTACCCGGCCTGGCCAGAAAATCAACCCAGCCCACCGACCGACGGTAACGCTGTAACGCGCACGCACCTTCAGCCAGTTGACTGACCACCTGAGAAATAAATAGCCCAACCCGGAGCACACCGTCGGGCTGCCTTCTACACTGGCTGAACATAGCTTCACGCACAGGAGGAACATCCCGATGGCAAAGATACTGGTGTTGTATTACTCGATGTACGGGCACGTCGAAACCATGGCAAATGCCGTGGCAGAGGGCGCACGCAAAGTCAGCGGCACGGAAGTCAGCGTAAAGCGCGTGCCAGAAACCATGCCCGAGGAAGCATTCAGGAACGCCGGCGGCAAGGTTGATCAGGCTGCGCCGGAGGCAACCATCGCAGAACTCGTCGATTACGATGCCATCATTTTTGGCACGCCTACGCGCTTCGGCAACATGAGCGGCCAGATGCGTACCTTTCTCGACCAGACTGGCGGTCACTGGGTCAAGGGCGCACTGCATGGCAAGGTGGCCAGCGTGTTCACCTCCACCGGCACCGGCGGCGGTGAAGAGATGACGCTCACCAGCACCTGGACCACACTCGCCCACCACGGAATGCTCATCGTGCCGCTGGGTTACGGTGCGCCGGAGCTGTTTGATATTTCGGAAGTTCGCGGTGGCGGGCCCTATGGTGCGGCGACACTGGCGGGGGGTGACGGTTCGCGCCAGCCGACTGAGGCGGAGTTGTCCATCGCCCGTTATCAGGGGGAGCTGGTAGCGAAGATCGCCGGCAAGCTGAGCGGTCAAGCGGCCTGACGGAGCGAGCTGGATAACGCGTAAGCGCGCAATCAGCCCGCTAACATGGGCCTGTCAGCGCACGACCTCGATCTTCACATTCAGCAGACCCGCAGAGGGGTTGCCGATGCGGGCGAAGGCTGATTTGGACAGATCGATCACGCGCCCTCTTACAAAGGGGCCGCGGTCATTGATTCTGACCACTACGCTCTTGCCGTTACGGGTGTTGGTCACTTTTACCTTGGAGCCGAAGGGCAGCTTGCGATGGGCAGCGGTGTTTGCGCCGTGCCTGTATCGCTCGCCGTTGGCGGTTTTGCGGCCCTGGAACTTGTCTGCATAGAACGAGGCCTGGCCGGACCGTTTATAGCCAACCCACTCGCCCCGGCTGGCCGAGGGCGACGGCGCGGTGGAACAACCGGTCACTGCCAGGATGACGGCAACCAGAGACAGCCATTTGAATAAGTTCATAGCTCAGTTTATTGGAGTGATGGATAACGCTCGGCGACCTGTGTGGGCTCACCGATAGGGCTTGGAACCCTGCGAAAATCTGGCGTAGCGCAGGCGCACTACACCCCCAGGCAGCTATCGCGGTGCAGCGATTCTACCGGCTGGGCTTCGAGCAGTCTGTAACGCACATAAAAAACCGGAGCCAGGCTCCGGTTTTATCAGGGTTTGTCACAATTCGGTCCAACGCAGCACAGTACCGCGCTGCTCACCAACCCCAACATGGCGATACGCAGCGCCTCCCTGGGGGGGTAGCGCGCCTGCGCTACGCCAAGCCCATTAATGCTCGCCCGATCACTGACTCTGCGGATCGTACTGCTTGTCCTTGATGAACAAGGACGGGATTACGCCGCAGATGAAATATGCCGCGCCCATGACCAGGAAGCCCAGGCCAATCGAGTACTGGGTCGCCAGGAAGCCAATGGCTGCCGGGGCGATTGCCGCACCGATACGGCCGATGTTGTAGGCACCACCGACCGCTGTGCCACGGTACCGGGCTGCAAAGCTTTCGGTCATGTAGGTCGCGTTCACACCGTAAGGGATACCGTACAGGAAGCCGAATACCACCAGCATCCAGAGGATATGTTCCGGACTGTGATACAGCACGATCAGCGGCAGGAACAGCGCCGTACCCAGCGCACCGAATGCGTAGACTACCCGACGTCCGAAACGGTCAGCCGCGATACCGGCCAGGACCTTGCCCAGAATCATCGCCGTGTAGGTTCCGACCAGATAGGCCGTCATGGACTTGAAGTTCATCGACAGTTCGGTTTCCAGATACGCCGGCAGCCAGTTGTTGACGCCGTAGTAGCCGAACTGCAGAAAGCCCGCGGTCAGACACCAGAAGATGAACATGCTACGGGCACCTGGATCGCCGAAGATCATCTTGTAGGCGCTCTCGCGCTTTTCCGGCTGCTTGTTTTCGCGCACATCATTGGCGGCTTTGTTGGCCCGTTCAGCCTTGGCCTTGACCCAGGCCGGCGGTTCCGGAACCAAGCGCTGCATGACTATAGCCAGCGTCACCGGAATGATGGCGACAAAGAAGAGATAACGCCAGCCATAGGTCGGCAGCAACCAGCCGGCAAGCAGGGTGGCGACGATGTAGCCCACCGACCAGCCAGCCTGCAACGTGCCCAGAACGGTGGTGCGAAACCGGGTCGGTACGTATTCGGCCATCAGGGTATTACAGGCGACGTAGAGAGCGCCGAGCCCAAGGGATGAGACGAAACGGAACACCGCGAACTGCCAATAGTTCTGGGTAAAACCCAGCGCGCAAGTGCCGATCGAGAACAGCACAATGGTCCACACCACGGTCTTGACCCGACCGAAACGGTCACAGGCCCAACCGCCGTATATGCCGCCAATAGCCATGCCCGCGAGCGTAAAGCTGCCCAGGCTGCCGGCTTGCATATTGGTCAGGCCAAATTCCTGCTTCAGGCTGGTCAGACTGTACGACAGCAGCATGAGATCTGCGCCATCGATCAGCAGACCCAGGAAGCAGAAGATAAAAACGATAATCCAGATGTTGTTCTTGACCGGCGCAGCAACGGCGGTCTGAGCGGTAGATTGCATAAACTTACCCGGTGGTTGAGGGACAGGCCCTCTACATTCTGATGGTGAGGTTCGGGTTCGCTGACGACTCGCTACACCCTGATGCGAATCGCCAACCAGCCCAGAGGGGTTTCTTAGTTAGCCTTCAACACTGCGGATCATATTGCGGGCGATAATCACCTGCTGGATCTGGGTAGTGCCTTCGTACAGACGGAACAAACGAACGTCGCGGTAGAACCGCTCGATGGCGTATTCACTGATATAACCGGCGCCGCCATGAATCTGCACACCACGATCAGCTACCCGGCCACACATTTCGGTCGCGAACATCTTGGCGCAGGATGCTTCAGTGCTGATGTTCAGCCCCTCGTCACGCTTACGCGCAGCGTCCAGCACCATGCAGCGTGCGGCGTAGATATCCGCCTTGCTGTCAGCGAGCATGCCCTGTATCAACTGGAAATCAGCGATACGCTGTCCGAACTGCTTGCGCTCAACGGCATACCGCAGTGAATCATCGAGCATGCGTTCAGCAGCACCAACGGACAGCGCCGCGATGTGCAGGCGGCCCTTGTCCAGCACCTTCATGGCTGTCTTGAAGCCAACGCCTTCCTTGCCGCCGATCAGGTTCCCGGCGGGCACGCGGACGTTGTCGAAGATGACATCTGCGGTATGAGCGCCCTTCTGGCCCATCTTCTGGTCCGGTTTGCCGATGGTCAGGCCCGGCGTGCCGCGCTCGACGATAAAGGAGCTGATGCCGCCAGCGCCCTTGATATCGGGGTTGGTGCGCGCCATGACGGTGTAAATGCCGGCATGGGGTGCGTTGGTAATGAAGCGTTTGGTGCCGTTGAGCACATAGAAATCGCCATCCCGCACCGCAGCAGTTTTCAGCGAGGCAGCGTCGGAACCCGAATCGGGTTCGGTCAGGCAGAAGGAGCTCAGGTATTCACCGGCTGCCAGCTTGGGCAGGTAGTGCGCCTTCTGCTCCTCGGTGCCATCCAGCAGGATGCCGATGGAGCCGATACCGTTATTGGTACCGATATACGAGCGGAAGGCAGGTGAGGTACGACCCAGCTCAAAGGCGATGTTCACCTCCTCTTCCATGGTCACACCCAGGCCACCGAACTCCTCGGGGATGGTCAAGCCGAACAGACCCATTGCTTTCATCTGCTCGACGATATCCGCAGGAATCTGGTCGGTTTCCGCCACTTCGTGTTCACGCGGGATCAGCTCCTGCGTGACGAACTGGCCGATGGAATCGAGCAGAATACCCAGCGTTTCCGGATCACGAATCATATGTTTCTCCTGATTGGCCTGCATGCAGGCTGGTTATCCACACTACGTAACCCGGACCGTGGTCAGCGGGTAGCGGATCCTATGTTAGTTACCATGTTTACAAGCCGAGGCCCGATGTCGTCCTCAAGCTTGTCCTGTGGCAGATGAAACCCCGGTCCGCCACAGTTGAATGCCAACAATCCGTGTTCGGCATGCAGCATCGGGACAGCGACAGAATTGATGTCCCGGTGCCATTCGCCGATCGACAGGCAATACCCGAAGTCGGCGAAATCACGGAAGGAGCGCTCCAGCGATCGGCGTGTAGACGGCCACTGGTCCCCCATGGTCCCGCGCAGATGATCCATCATGTAATCGCGCTCCGCCTCTGGCATGGCCGCCAGCGTAGCCCTGCCCACGGAGGTGAAACATATCGGCAGGTAGGTGCCGATATGCCGCCGTGTGCTCATGTTCGCCTTTCCGTAGGCGACATCCAGATAAACCATTTGCAACCGGTCGCGGGCGGCCATTGCCACAGAGGCTTCTGAATAGGCAGCCATTTCCTCCATCAGCGGATGCGCCGTAGCGCGAACCGACAGATTCGATAACAGCGCATAGCCAAACCCCATCACGCCCACATCCAATTGATACTTACCGGTCTGCGGCTGCCGCTTGAGGCAACCAAGACGCATCAGTGTGTGTGTCAGGCGCGTGACCGTAGCCTTCGGCAAGCCGGTCTTGTTCACCAGGTCCTGATTACCCAGCATGGTTTCTCGCGGGTTGAAACAGCGCAAAATCTCCACGCCCCTGGCCAGTGCCGTTACCAGATGGCGATCCTTTGCCTCATCCTCAACGGTGCTCATCGGATCCAGCATCGCTGTTTCGATACTGGATCTGGCGTTGTTATCCACTTCGCTCATGGCTTCGGGCTCTCCGAGAGGGGCGCATGTTAGCGCCAGTTTTTATAAGATTTCAACAAAACAAAACGCAGTACTGCACAGTGGAACTGCCTGAGATTCGGAGCCGAATTGTGTTCCACAATGCAGAAGCTGTCCAGACGGGCTTATACCAAGGTCTATACCGCCTGCCGGATAGAGCCTTTACTCCCCCTGCTGTGCAAACTATGATCGGCCCGACGTTTTTCAGTACTTGGTACTGCACAGTGGAACAGAGCTACCTATCGGATTTCAGCATGGCTTTTCAGTGTTGGCGGTAGATTGCAATGTGCGCTGTTCCGAGCCACAGAGGTCGGCTCCTGCCGGCCGTTAATGACGGGAAAAGATATGGGTGCGCTGACAGGTATACGAGTGTTGGACCTGAGCCGGGTGCTGGCAGGGCCCTGGTGTGGCCAGATCCTGGCGGATCTTGGAGCCGAAGTGATCAAGGTAGAGCGTCCACGTAGTGGCGACGACACCCGTGGCTGGGGGCCGCCGTGGATGAAGGATCCTCAGGGCGAATGGACCACAGAAGCCTCGTATTACCAGTCAGCCAACCGTGGCAAGCGCTCGATCGCGATCGATCTGGCCAGCTCTGAAGGTCAGGAACTGGTGCGCGCCCTGGCAGCTGACTGCGACGTGCTGATCGAAAATTACAAAGCCGGCTCGCTGGCCAAATACGGTCTGGACTATCCCACTCTGGCCGAGATCAACCCTCGTCTGGTGTATTGCTCCATCACCGGGTTCGGCCAGACCGGCCCGCGGGCCGCCGAGCCGGGTTACGACTTCATCATTCAGGGTATGGGCGGATTGATGAGCATCACCGGTGAGCGTGACGATCTGCCCGGCGGCGGCCCGCAGAAAACCGGGGTAGCCTTTGCTGACCTGACCACCGGGCTGTATTCCACCATTGCCATTCAGGCTGCTTTGCTCAACCGAGAAAAGACCGGCCTCGGACAGCACTGCGACATGGCGTTGCTCGATGTTCAGGTGGCCACATTGGCCAACCAGAGCATGAACTATCTGGCTTCAGGCAAGGTACCGGGGCGCTACGGCAATGCGCACGCCAACATCGTGCCCTATCAGGTGTTCCGCGCCGCAGACCGCGACTTCATCATTGCCTGCGGCAACGACAGTCAGTTCATTGCGATGTGTAACGCCATCGGACTGCCGGAGCTGCCCGGCGATCCGCGTTTTGCGCGCAACGCCGACCGGGTCAAGCACCGCAGCGAAATCGTCGAGATTCTCTCCGCGCATTTCCTTACCGGCACAGCCGATGAATGGGTGAGCAAGATTCATCCGGTCAAGGTGCCGGTCGGGGCGATCAACAATATTGCACAGGCGCTGGATGAGCCGCAGGTAAAGGCGCGCGATATGCTGGTCAATATCCCGCATCCGCTGAATCAGGACTTCACCATGGTCGGCAGCCCGTTGAAACTGTCGGGCTCTCCGGTCGAGTATCACCGGCCCGCGCCGCTGTTGGGGCAGGATACTGATGACGTTTTACGTGAGCGCCTGAATCTGACAGCCGAACAGCTGGCCAGTCTGAAACAGCAAGGCGTGATTGAGCAGCACCAGTAAATTAAAGCCTGGTCTGTTGCCGCTATCGTCGCTCGCCCGGCGATACGGCAACCCGGCTGGCGGGCTAACCCGCCAGCCAGCGCTGGTAAACCGCGTCGGGCACCAGCCCTCCCCCGGTGCTCCACAACACATGTGTCGCGTTCGCAGGATCGACCTTATGTGTGGCGCACCATTCCCGTCCCGCCGTCGAATCGGACAGCCACCCCGGGCCAGCAAAACCGGCCGTAGCAGAGGGTTCCAGTTTCTCGCCGAGCAGCTTACCAGCGAGTGCCACGTACTCTCGCAATGCAGCATCCTTTACCGTAAACACGCCGGCCAGCCGGTCCTGCATACTCGCAGTCGCCAGCAACGAAGCCTGTCCGACTGCCAGCCCGTCGGCCAGCGTTCTGTTATCCAGACCGATGTCATACACCGACACGGGCGACACACTGCCTGAAGCCAGCTGTACCAGCACGCTCGGAGAATTCACCGGCTCGGCAAACCAGCAATGCACCCGGTCGCCGAATATCAGCTTCAGGCCAAAGGCGATTCCGCCCGGCGCACCGCCGACGCCGCAAGGCAGATAAACGATGAGAGGATGCTCCAGGGAAACCTCGATATTCTGTCTTTCCAGCTGCGCGGCGAGACGCCGCCCCGCCACCGCATAGCCGGTAAACAAAGATGCCGAACGCTCGTCATCGACAAAATGCGCATGGTCATCAGCCTCTGCTATGGCGCGCCCCGCCTTTACTGCACTGGCATAGTCACCATCATGCTCGACCACTTCGACGCCGCGCTCACGCAATAATTGTTTCTTCCATTCACTGGCATCGCTGGACATATGCACCTCGGCGCCAAACCCCAGCGCGCGGGATAACAACCCGACACTGATGCCCAGATTACCCGTGCTGCCCACTACCAGCCGATACTGTCCGAACCGCTCGCGCCAGACTGAATTGCCCAGCTCCGCGAATGACTGCCCATCCCACCCCAGCTGTCTGGCTGTGCGCTCGGCAAATTCCAGGACCTCGTGAAAACCGCCACGCGCCTTGACCGAGCCGGCCAGCGGCAGCTGATGATCCGCCTTGAGCAGCCAACGACCCGTCCCATTCAACGCATCGCGCACCGTATCCGCCGACAACAGGGGCGACTCGATCAGGCCTTCCGGGTGCTCCAGCTCGGCAATACGCCGCGCCAGCAACGGCCCGGCCTTGCTGAAGCGCTGTGCAGCCGCATCAACTTCTTCTGGCGTGACCGGATCCGACTGGGTGCGTAGCCCTGAATTCACCCACAATAATGGCTGCATCGCCTGCAACCGCTGCAGGAGATCTGGCGGAAGCGAGAACGGCACTTGCTTGCTATCTTCTGTCATGGAACCTCTGGATTCATGGCGGCAGCGTTTATCCTGCTCACCGGAGCTCTTTTGAGTCATCATAGTTGTAAATTCGCAACAGGAGCGCGCACATGCCTACCATCGGCTGGATTTTCATCGCCATCGCCGTGGCCACTCTGCTTGGCACGCTGTATATGCTGCGCAAGACCGCCAACAAGATGCCCATCGACCCTGAAACCATGAAGCGCGTCCAGGCACGCAAGGCCGAAATGGAAGCGCAGGAAGCACGCGAAAAGAACCGCGATTAAGGCTAGAATGGCCGATCTTCAGTCTCAAGCAGGTAGCCCTACAGCATGGTCAATTCCCTACAAGCCCAATTGCTCAAGGCCGGTCTGGTCGACGAGAAAAAGTTGAAACAGGCCCAGCGCGCCAAGAAGAAAGCCGCGAAGAACGAGCCGGACAAAGTGCATGACACCGCCGCAGCGGTGGAAAAAGCGCGCGCCGAAAAGGCAGAGCGTGATCGCCAGCTGAATGAGCAGCGCAAGCTGGAAAGTGCTCGCAAGGAAAGCGAAGCGCAGGTCAAACAGATCATTGAACAGGCGAAAATTGATCGGAGCGGCGGCGAAACCCCCTATCAGTTCGCCAGCAAGAACAAGATCAAGAAGATTCACGTGACCGACGAGCAGTTCAACCAGCTGAGCCGGGGCAAACTGGGGATTGTACGCCTGTCAGGCAAGTTCGAACTGATCCCGGTGGACGTTGCGCAGAAGGTCATGGAGCGCGCACCCCATTGGCCGGTAATCATTGCCAAGGTTGAAGACGAAACGCCGGCAGAGGACGATCCTTACGCGGCGTTCAAGGTGCCAGACGACCTGATGTGGTAACCAGGCGGGTTTTCGGTACTCATATCGAGGCTGCGGCGTGCTCTGTGCACGCCGCAATCAATTCAGACAAAAGAAGCAGCCGGAAAACGCATCAATCCTCGTCTTCTTCCTCGGTCTCTTCCGGCTCTTTCATTTTGCTGTCATCAACCAGGGATTCATCACGCTGCATGCGCTTTTGCTTGCTGCGTTCCTCCTCGCCTGCTTCGGCCGGGCATTCCAGCGGGAGCAGAAAGGTCTCGGATACGTCGATCAGGCCGATGTGTTCGATCGTGCGGCGGCCAATCAAAACCGGATAGGTCATGTCACCCCGGTCACGCAGCGAAAACTGCTCTTCATATACCTGATCACCCAGGCAGATCGACATCTTGACCACCGGACGCCGCTCCTTGCCACCGGCACCGCGTACCAGCACCCGGCGATACACCGGGCGCTCGAATTCCATCCGAACCAGCTCATCGGTATCGGCATCTTTCACCGGCACGTCATAGCGCACCCATTCCTTGCCTTTACGGGTGAAGGTCTCGATGTTGACTGCATGCATTGACGAGGTCAGTGCTCCGGAGTCCACCTTGAGTTTCACTGCCGCCAGTTCCGGCAGAATTCGCGCCTTCTCGATCCAGCCCACCACTACCTGCCCGCCGAGCTGCTCGGGCTTGACGGCGCTTTTGGCATCATCTTCCATGACTTCAGGTTCAGCATGAGCCTGGCCGGCCAGCGCCAGGGTGGCGGCGAAACACGCAGCCACGGAAAACTGTTTGATTGATAACCGCATAAAAGGTCCTAAGGAATGGCGACAGTGGTGGTAGACAGAGGAATCGTTCAAAAGTCCCAACGGCGGCGATTCTATATTATTTCTGAATACTGCGAATCAGTCTGACGAAGCGTCAGCCTGTGATAGGACTCGACATCTGCTCTTGGCCGCCCTACCCAAAGACCGCAGCCAACAAACCCATGGCGTCAAAAAACTGCGATTTCTGCGACAAAATGCCTCCAGATCTATCAGATGCAGCCGATAAGGCTGACAAGCCCAGCATAGCGGGCACGCTATCGTTGAGAACCAGCCGACTGCATGGAGCAGAATAATGAAAATGATGCGAACACTCAGGATTAACCAGCGGATCTGGCTGATCCTTATTGTCGCGCTGATCAGCCTGGCCCTCCTTTCGCTGAGCACGCTCCTCAGCATCAAGAAAGAATTGCGCCAGGCCGAAATTACCAAGGCCACCCATCTGGTCGACACCGCACATGATTTACTGGCCCACTACCACGACAAGCAGCTGCGTGGCGAGCTAAGCGAACAGGCTGCCCGCAAGGAAGCGATCGAGGCTCTGCGCGGGTTACGTTACGCCGGACAGGAATACTTCTGGGTGAATGACATGAATAACGTCATGATCATGCATCCCATGGCGCCGCAAACCGAAGGGATAGATCTGACCAAGATGGTAAGCCCCAACGGCGAACCCAATGTCATCGTCGAGATGACCCAAAAAGTCCGGGAACAAGGCTCGGCCTATCACGAATACAGCTGGGTGCGCCCTGGCGGCGTGCCCGGCGAAGACAAGGGGCTGGGCAAGATCGCTGCGTTCAAGCACTTCGAACCCTGGGGTTACATGGTTGGAACGGGGATTTTCGTTGCTGACATGGAAGCCAGGTTCCTCGGCGAAGTGAGAAAATTATTATTCTCAGCCCTGATCATTACGGCCCTGATGGCCACTACCTTGTATGTCATAGGGCGCAGCATTGCCAAGCCGCTGGATCAGGTCGTGCGCGCCATGCGCGACGTTGCCAGCGGCGAAGCCGATCTGACCCGCCGCCTGGCAGAAGATGCGCGTGATGAAGTCGGCATGATCGCCCGCCATTTCAATGCCTTCACCGCCAACCTTCAGGACATCGTGAGCCAGCTGGGCGATAACTCGCGGCAACTCAGCAGCGCCGGCCAGCAACTCGACCGTATCAGCGGCAGCAGCCTCGACGGCATGACACGGCAATCCGAGCGCATGGAGCAGATGGCAACGGCCATCAACGAAATCACCTACGGTGTACATGATATTGCGCAGAACGCGAGTTCCGCTGCGCAGGAAGTCGAGATCGCCAGCGAGGGCGCCAGTAATGGTCAGCTGCAGGTGAATAAAACCATCGAGCAGATTGACCATCTCTCCGAGAGCGTCGCCACTGCTGTGCAGCATATGCAGACGCTGTCCAACGATGCGCGGGATATTACCGCTGTGCTGGACGTCATCCGCAATATCGCCGAACAGACCAACCTGTTGGCGCTCAACGCAGCCATCGAAGCGGCACGGGCCGGGGAATCCGGACGTGGATTTGCGGTCGTCGCCGATGAGGTACGCAACCTGGCGCAGCGCACCCAGAAGTCGACTGAAGAGATCAACAACATGATCGCCCGACTGCAGAACAACACGCAGACCGTGGTCGAGGTCATAAACAGCAGTAGCCGCTATTCCGCCCTGAGTGTGGAGCAGGTCAACCACGCCGGCGAAGCACTGGCGCAGATCTCCCGATCCATGGAGCAGATGGTCGCCCTGAACGCCTCGATTGCCAGCGCCACAACGCAGCAATCAACCGTCGTGGAAGAGGTTAATCGCAACGTTATCGAAGCCGCCGACCTGGCCCGCGAAGCAACCGACGGCGCCCGTGAAACCGCCCAGGCCAGTCAGCATCTGGCCAATATCGGTCAGCGGATTGACTCGCTGGTCGGACGATTCAAGGTGTGAACCCGGGGGTGTAGCGCGCCTGCGCTACGCCAGCGGCTACAACAACATCAAACCCTGTCGGCGCGTCCGAACGCGGCCCGAGGCGCACGCCAACCTCGGGGGCAACCCAGCCCGGTGTGCCACCTTGGATTCCGGATGAAATATGCCGCGACTGGACGACCAATCCTGGGGGTGTAGCGCGCCTGCGCTACGCCGAGGGCTACAACAACATCAAACCCTGTCGGCGCGCAGGCGCACGCCAACCCCAGGGACAACCCAGCCCGGTGTGCCACCTTGGATTCCGGACGAAATATGCCGCGACTGGACGACCCATCCTGGGGGTGTAGCGCGCCTGCGCTACGCCGGGGTGCAGTCCAGTACGCCGAGGCTCAGTCCAACACCCCGGGGCTTAGCTCAGAGCACCACAATCAAGACTAACAATCTCAGCCTTTCCCAAGCGACACCAATACCCGTCGGTTCGCCGCCCTGCCCGCTTCCGTGCGGTTGTCTGCAATCGGATAACGCCCGCCATGAAAGCGCACGCTGATGATGTCCCGGTCAATCCCACGCTCGACCAGATATGCCTGCACCACCAAAGCACGTTGCCTGGAGAGCTCATGATTGGAAAGCCGATCACCATAGTTGTCGGAGTGTCCGTTTATCTCGATACGATCGATACCCGGATCCGCTTCCAGATAGGCAAGCACCGTGTCCAGAAACGCGCGGGCCTTGTGATCCAACGTCCGCTCGCCGCTGGCAAAGCGTATCGGGGTCGCCGCTATCTGATCCAGGTTCACCGGCAGCAAGCCGCTAACGCATTCCTGGAAATCGAGCCAGGCCTGCTGATAGCCGACACTGGACACGACTATGCGCACCGAAGCCTCCGAGCCGGCCCAACCGCTACGCTGAATGGTCGGATGAAACCCGCCGGCCAGGCCAGCCAGCATCTGACCAGCCTGCTGATACGGCACGGACATCACTGCGCCCTGCTGCACCACGGTTTCGCCCAGATAGCGCGCGGCACTCCCGTGGCGCCAGGGCGGCGCAGCGTTATATAAAGACGCCGATCCCGCGCGCATCAGGTTATCCCATGCCTTGAGCTGGAAGGTTGGCTGCTCACCGGCCCGGCGCACAAATACCGCTTCGCCGTAGCCGGTGACAGCCTGGCTCAACCGGCATTCAAACTGGTCGCCTTCGACTGCCCACTCGACATCTTCCATACGCGTCTCGTAGGTCGTCGCCAGAACAGGCAAAGCCAGCCCAAGCAGCGGTATAGCCAGATACAATCGAACCACGTAAATCTCCGGGCGATGAACTTTCCGTTGCGTAATTCATCGGCCGCACCAGCCGAAACTTTACTGATGTGTAGCGCGTGGTAACCGTCGTAGGCGGCTGGCAGCCGTGGCGGTGCTGTGACGTCCAGTGCGCGACAGAGGTCGCGTACAGGCAAAACCTGCGATAACCCTCGGTGTAAAATCGGGGCAATTCCGGTAGCATGGCGCCATTGCAACAGCCTGGAACATCGCAATGACCGACACCCTTACCCTCATTCGGCCGGACGACTGGCACATCCACCTGCGTGACGGCGATGTGCTCTCCGATACGGTCGCAGACGCCTCACGCGTATTCGGTCGGGCGATCATCATGCCAAATCTTGTGCCCCCCGTACGGGATGGCCAGCAAGCAGCGGCTTACAAGGCCCGGATTCTGGCCGCCCGCCCGGGTGACTCAGCGTTCGATCCATTGATGGTGTTGTATCTGACAGACCAGACCAGCCCGGAGATCATCCGTCAGGCCTGGAACAACAAGCAGGCCATCGCTGCAAAGCTGTACCCCGCCGGCGCCACCACCAACTCCGATTCCGGTGTCACCGCGCTGGAGAAGATCTACCCGGCGCTGGAAGCAATGGCCGAAGTCGGTATGCCGCTGCTGGTGCATGGCGAAGTGACCCACGCTGATGTCGATATCTTTGATCGTGAGAAAAGCTTCATCGACCAGCAGCTGGTTGGCCTGGTCGAACGCTTCCCCACACTCAAGGTAGTGTTTGAACACATCACGACTGCCGATGCCGTGGAGTTCGTACAGGGCGCTTCCGATCGCGTTGCAGCCACCATCACTGCGCATCACCTGTTGTATAACCGCAACCATCTGCTGGCAGGCGGGGTCCGCCCGCACTTCTATTGCCTGCCCATTCTCAAGCGCCAGCGTCATCAACAGGCGCTGGGTGATGCAGTCGTTACCGGTTCTCGCAAGTTCTTCCTGGGTACTGATTCGGCGCCGCACGCCGGCCATGCCAAGGAAGCTGCCTGCGGTTGCGCTGGCTGTTATACCGCTTATGCCGCGGTCGAGCTGTACGCTGAAGCATTCGACTCGCTTGGGGTACTGGACAAGCTCGAGGTCTTCGCCAGCTTCAACGGTCCGGATTTTTATGGCCTGCCGCGCAATACCGATCGTATTACCCTGGTTCGCGAGAGCTGGAATGCTCCGCACACGCTGCCGTTCGGAGGCCAGTCTGTGGTCCCGTTGCGTGCCGGCGAAACAATCAACTGGCGAGTTGTAGAATCGCCTGCAAGCTAAGGATCGCCAGTGAGCGAGTTTGAATTCGACGACAATATCGATAATGCAACCCAGGCCTCGGGCCCCAAGCCGCCCATGGCCTATCGCTTCCGCGGTTTTTTGCCGGTTGTAGTGGATGTCGAGACCGGCGGCTTCAATGCCGCTACCGATGCGTTGCTGGAAATAGCCGCCACCACCATCAGCATGGATGAAGACGGCATGGTCTACCCGGACCACACGCATTTCTTCCGCGTAGAGCCCTTCGAGGGCGCAAACGTCGAACCGGCCGCGCTGGAGTTCACCGGCATCAAGCTGGACCATCCGCTACGCATGGCGGTCAGCGAGCAACATGCATTGACCGAGATCTTCAAGCACATTCGCAAGGCGGTGAAATCTGCCGGATGCAAACGTGCAGTGCTGGTCGGACACAACGCCTTTTTCGACCTGGGTTTCGTCAACGCAGCAGTTGAACGCACCCAGATCAAGCGCAACCCCTTCCACCCCTTCTCCTGCTTTGATACAGCCACCCTGGGCGGTCTGGCCTACGGGCAAACCGTCCTGGCCAAGGCCTGCGCTGCGGCGGGGATCGACTTCGATGGCCGTGAAGCACATTCGGCGCGCTACGATACCGAGAAAACGGCGGATCTGTTCTGCGCCATCGTCAACCGCTGGCGGGAAATGGGCGGCTGGCCTCCAGTCTGAGACCATTCCGTACCTCCCCCGCAGCATTCAATCCAGACACCGGCAAGTGCTGGCCCTGAATGCTGCGGATCAACGCCTCCCCATCCCGCTTGCCCTCGCTTATTCAATTTCCCGATAACAACACCCTGGCTCGGTAACTTGCAGGAATGGTAAGCGGCGGCTATTTTCAGAGATGGCACTAAACTTCCGCTACACTTCAGTTGTTATTCCGGCAACAGCTAATAATTGGATGGAGGCGGCAGTGCGACACGCACGTCGATCTCGATCAGAAAAAGGAGTCATCCCTGATGAAACGCACTTCACTTGCCGTACTTTTTTCCGCCGCGATTGCCTGCGCTGGCATCACCGCTACCCCGGCAGTCGCTCAGGAAAACTTTGTCACCATAGGTACTGGCGGACAAACCGGCGTGTATTACGTTGTCGGCCAATCAGTGTGCCGGTTGATCAACCGCAACAGTAATGATCATGGAATCCGCTGTAATGCGCCGTCGAGCGGCGGTTCGGTAGCCAACGTCAACGCCATCCGCGGCGGCGAGATGGACATGGGCGTGGTCCAGTCCGACATTCAGTTCAAAGCCCACAAGGGTATCGAAAACTTTGAAGATGCCGGCGCCTTTGAAAAACTTCGCGCCATTTTTGCGCTGCACGGCGAGCCGCTTACTGTGGTTGCCCGCCGCGACGCCAATATCAACACGGTCAAGGACCTCAAGGGCAAGCGCGTCAATATCGGCAACCCGGGTTCGGGTCAGCGTGACACCATGGATGTGGTAATGGACGCTCTGGGCTGGACGCGTTCCGACTTCGCTCTGGCATCCGAGCTGGACGCAGCCGAGCAGGCCGCCGCGCTGGGTGACAACAACGTTGACGCCATGGTCTATGTTGCCGGGCACCCGAACGGCTCTATCCAGGAAGCCACCACCACCGTTGACTCGGTACTGGTCTCGGTATCCGGTGAGGAGATCGACAAGCTGATAGAGGAACGCCCTTACTACGCCAAGGCAACCATCCCGGGCGGCCTGTATCGCGGTAATGACAAAGATGTGGAGACCTTCGGTGTACGCGCCACGCTGGTCACCTCAGCCGACACCCCTGAAGAAACCGTCTACCAGACTGTGAAGGCCGTATTCGAGAACTTCGACCGGTTCAAGCGCCTGCATCCGGCTTTCGCAACACTGACCGAAGAAGAAATGATCAAGGAAGGTCTCTCCGTACCGCTGCACGATGGCGCAGTGCGCTATTACAAGGAACGAGGCTGGATGTAACCCTGTACCGGGCCGCTTATTGCGGCCCGCTTATTTTCTGGAACAGCTGACGCAGGGTCTGCCATGAGCGAACAGAATCTCCAACGCGACGAAGTGGATACCGAACTGGAGGATATGATCGCCTCCTCCGATACCGGTGCCCGTAAACCCGGTGGTTTTACCGGCAAATTGCTGGTCTGTATCGCGGCCACCTGGTCATTATTTCAACTGTGGATCGCCTCGCCATTGCCTTACATGGTGGGTTTCGGCGTGTTCAACAGCGCCGAGGCGCGTTCGATCCACCTGGCGTTCGCCGTGTTCCTCGGTTTTATGGCCTTCCCGGCGCTCAAGCGCTCACCCCGCGATCATGTGCCGATACTCGACTGGGTTCTCGCCCTGGTCGCGTCTTTCTGCGCAGCCTATCTGTTCATATTCTATTCCGAGCTGGCCAGCCGCCCCGGAAGCCCGACGACAACAGACGTTGTGGTAGGTGTAACCGGCCTGATCATGTTGCTTGAAGCAACCCGGCGTGCGCTCGGCCCGCCGCTGATGATCGTCGCCGCGATATTCATCATCTATTCCCTCGCCGGCCCCCATATGCCGGGGATTCTGGCGCACCGTGGCGTCAGCCTAGAAGCTCTCACCAACCATCAATGGCTGACCAGCCAAGGCGTGTTCGGTATCGCGCTAGGCGTCTCAACCAGCTTCGTGTTCCTGTTCGTTTTATTCGGTGCGCTGCTCGACAAGGCAGGCGCCGGCAACTATTTCATCAAGGTCGCGTTCTCGTTACTCGGTCACTACCGAGGTGGCCCGGCCAAGGCCGCGGTGGTGGCCTCAGGCATGACCGGCCTGATATCCGGTTCCTCCATCGCCAACGTAGTGACCACCGGCACCTTCACGATTCCGATGATGAAGCGCGTCGGCTTTTCCTCGGAGAAGGCCGGCGCGGTCGAGGTCGCCTCTTCGGTGAACGGCCAGATCATGCCGCCGGTAATGGGCGCGGCAGCCTTCCTGATGGTCGAATACGTGGGTATTTCCTACGTTGAAGTCATCAAGCATGCCTTCCTGCCAGCACTGATCTCATACATAGCACTGGTTTATATCGTGCATCTGGAAGCCATGAAGGCCGGCATGCAGGGGTTAGAGTCGAGCAACCCGCCCCGTCCTTTAGTGCGCAAGGTGCTTGGCTTCCTGACCGGCCTTTTATTACTGATGGGGTTGTCGCTGATCGTCTATTACGGCCTCGGTTGGCTCAAGCCGATTCTGGGTGACAGTGCCTTCTGGGTGATATCCGCAATCCTGATGGCGGTTTACATCGGGTTGCTGAAACTGGGTTCAAAGTATCCGGAGCTGGAACTGGACGATCCGGATTCGCCGGTGGTGAAGCTTCCGCAGACCCGCCCAACGGTGATGTCCGGCCTGCACTACATCCTGCCAGTGATCGTGCTGATCTGGTGCCTGATGGTTGAGCGGCTCTCGCCCGGCCTGTCCGCATTCTGGGCAACCGTATTCATGATCATCATCATCCTCACCCAGCGCCCCCTGATCGCCTTGTTTCGCGGCCAGAGCGCACTGGTTGACGACCTGAAACACGGGTTAAGCGACCTGTGGCAAGGGCTGGTCGCAGGTGCACGCAACATGATCGGCATCGGTATAGCTACAGCCACCGCCGGCATCATCGTTGGCGCAGTCTCACAGACCGGTGTGGGTCTGGTTCTGGCGGATCTGGTCGAGTTGCTGTCGATGGGCAATCTGATGCTGATGCTCATCCTGACCGCCCTGCTGAGTCTGATTCTGGGCATGGGATTGCCGACAACCGCGAACTACATCGTGGTCTCAGCGCTGCTCGCCCCTGTTGTAGTCACACTCGGTCAGCAGAACGGGTTGATCGTCCCCTTGATCGCCGTCCACCTGTTCGTATTTTTCTTCGGCATCATGGCCGACGTCACGCCTCCGGTTGGCCTGGCTTCCTTCGCCGCTGCTGCGGTGTCCGGCGGCGACCCGATCCGCACAGGTTTTCAGGCGTTCTATTACAGTCTGCGCACCGCCGCCCTGCCGTTCCTGTTCATCTTCAACACTGATCTTCTGTTGATTGATGTAAGTCTGTGGCACGGGGTCGTTGTCTTCATCATCGCGACAATTGCGATGCTCATCTTCGCCGCAGCAACCCAGGGCTGGCTGATAGTGCGCAACCGCTGGTACGAAAATATTCTCCTGCTTCTTGTGGCATTCACGCTGTTCCGGCCCGGCTTCTGGATGGACATAATCGATGACCCATACCAGTCAATTCCGCCCGCAGAACTGACCCAGGCGTTGGACCGAGTCGACGAGGGCAGTCACCTGCGCATGCAGGTATCTGGCCTGGACAAGATCGGCGATCCGCGCACTTTTCATTTGCTGGTCCCTGTGCCTGATGGCGCAACCGGAGAGGAAAAAATGGAGGAACTGGGCTTGATGCTGATGCAGGATGGCGAACGGACACTGGTGGACATGGTCACCTACGGCAGCCTCGCCGCCGATCTGGGGTTCGACTTCGATCAGGAAATCCTCGAAGTACTGGCGCCCGTGGACCGCATCGCCAAGGAGTGGATGTGGATACCCGGTCTGATGCTGTTCGCCATTATCGTCGGGCTGCAGTGGTCGCGCCGCAAGCCCACCGACACGCCACGAGTGGAGGCAACTGCCCGTGTATAACAAGATCCTGCTGGCCATCGACCTGAACCATAAGGCGTCCTGGCAGAAAGCGCTGCCAGTTGCGCTGGAGCTGTGCCGGGCCCACGAGGCTTCACTATTCATCGTCACCGTATTACCCGATTTTGGCCTGCCGCTGGTGGGCGGCTTCTTCCCCAAGGATTTCGCGGTAAAGGCCAGGAAGGCTTTCAGCGACAACCTCCGTGAGTTCGTCAAGGAGATGGTCCCCAAGGATGTGAAAGTGCAACGCGTGGTGGCAGACGGCAAACCCTATGAAGCAATACTGCGGGTCGCCAAGAAGCAGGGTGTAGACCTCATTGTCATGTCGTCACACAAACGCAAACGCCTTGAAGATTACGTTCTGGGCACCAACGCGCTACGCGTTGTGCAGCAGTCGAAACGGTCGGTCATGATTGTGCGGTAGCCCGTGTGGCATAACCGGCGAGTTGACGCCGGTTATGCCATCGTCTGGATCATCGGTGTGATAATGCGCCCTCTGCCTTTGGTCACTTCAAACCGCGTATTTATCGCCCCTTTCTTGTCTGAACCATCAAACTTTCGCTAACAATCCGAACAGCTTTAAGTGTTATGCTGCCTGCATTGTGCAACTTCCATGACCCACTACGATACACAGCAATACTCACTGCGCAATATAACTACATGTAGGTACGTATATATGAACAAAGTTGTATTGATTACTGGCTCTTCCTCCGGAATGGGCAAAGCAACAGCTTTATTGTTGGCTGAAAGTGGTTATACCGTTTATGCCGGGGTCCGGGATAACAGCGATGAATTGATGAGCGAAGCGCAGCGTCGCAAGCTGACAATCAACACCTTGAAGCTGGACGTACAGGACACCATCTCTATTCGCGATGCGGTCAGGTATATCATGGCCAGGGAAGGAAAGATCGACGTATTGGTGAACAACGCGGGCTTCGGACTGCTTGCCACGCTTGAGGACGGCACCGACGAAGAAATATTCAAGCAGTTCGATGTGAACGTATTCGGTCTGATCAAGATGACGCGGGAGGTGCTGCCCCATATGCGTCAGGCCGGTGGTGGCGTCATCATCAATATATCGTCGTTCCTCGGCAGGATGGGGCTGCCGTTGCTCGCCCACTACAATGCCAGCAAGTACGCGGTTGAGGGCATCACCGATTCGTTGCGCTTTGAAGTGGCGCCCTTCGGCATCCGCGTACACTCCATACTTGCCGGATTGTTCGGTACCAATTTCGTCAAGAAGGGCCTTGTTGCCAACGCTCGCACCACCAGTGAGGATTCGCCCTACAAGAACCTGGTCTCGCACTTCGTCCCGATTGTAGCCGCCGCAATCAATGAAGGCCCCTCACCTCAGCCAATCGCCGAAGCTGTAAAGAGCGTTATCGAGAATGCCGACAGCGACATTGCTATCAAAGTAGGCACCGAAGCCGAGCAATTCGTGCCTCTGCGCAAGAGTATGGACGACAAAACATTTGAATCCAAAGTGAAGAAGACCTTCGGTCTCTGATGAACAAACCGGCGCTATATAGCGCCGGTTTACTCCAGGGCTTCGTCAGTTAGGAGCCTCTAAAGAACGTGGCGAGCGAAGATCAGGCAAGGCGAAATCCGACGAAAAACGGACCGGGCCGGCGTACCAGTTTACATGTTGTAAACGAGCATTTTGAGACGCCGAGTTTCGGGAAGATTTCAACGCAGTATGGCCGAGCGCAGTAGTTATGCAGAGGTCCCTTAAAGCGCATGCCGGGATATATGTTTCGATATCTCCACAATCGCTGTCCTGCCGGTAAATTCGAACTGCACTTTGCCCAGTGAAGAAAAATATATTTGCAGTTCGGAATCAATATCGAAGGTGCCGGAGGTTTCAATTGAATACGCCACGATGTCCTTGTAGGGCAAAGAGGTGAAATCCCTTTTACTTCCGGTCAGTCCTTTCACATTGACCGCGATGATGCGCTTATTGGTAAATACCACGCCATCGCGCATGGATTTGTACGAGTCGATAACCTGCTCGCCCTCCATCAGCAGCTCGGCCACCCTGTCTGCATATTCCATATTCTGTTTGAGCTTGAAGAAACCCTTGTTTTCGAAATCGATCATTGCGCAACCTTGTCTTCACAGCGTTTGATAACGCCACTGGATGGGAATTCGCGCGCCATACCGCAGCGGGCGCCTCGGAACAGTGTCGCGAACCTGGGCAGGGTTGGCCAGTGTCTTGTGCATATGGATTGCCAGGCAAACCCGAATCCCCCCTAACCCCCCTTTTT
The DNA here is from genome assembly GCF_012844345.1 of Pseudomonas sp. gcc21. Taxonomy (NCBI): domain Bacteria; kingdom Pseudomonadati; phylum Pseudomonadota; class Gammaproteobacteria; order Pseudomonadales; family Pseudomonadaceae; genus Pseudomonas; species Pseudomonas sp. gcc21. The sequence continues at coordinate 1,461,461 of NZ_CP051625.1, forward strand.
CAAAGTGGGGGACCGTTTGTGCAGGCTTGAAGATCCATGTCGTTCTGAGAGATCGGCTCATACCGGGAATACAACACCGGCCGCAGCTAACCAGCTACACACTTTTGCAATACTCAGCCACATGTAAGCGCCAGTGCCTGGGCCCATAGTCTGCCGCTGCTCGGACCAGTCCCCCACTTTGAAAAAGGGGGGTTAGGGGGGATTCAGCTTTATTTGTTAGCGTCCCGATAAAGGTCCAGTCATATCCTGTCGTAACAGCCTCAGGATAAACATACCCGTGCAGCCAGCTCCGTTTAATCGTGCCAACGAAACCGGTGCAAGCTGCGCTCCGCTCCTCGCTTACTGCCTGTCAAAAACCGTGATGGTAACCGACGAAAGCCCCGGGGTGATGGTTCCAACGAATTCGCGATCGTTCAGCCAAGCATATCTGCCTGAAGTGCTCGTCTCGAACAATGGGAGTGTCAACGATGAATTGCCATAGTCGCCACAGTTTCGCACCACGATGGTTTCGCCATCACTGGTCTGCAAGGTGTAACGGGCCTCCAGGCTAAGGTCACCGTCAACTGTCAGTTGATAATCCGCTCCGCCCGGGTTGACCTCTCCGGCAAAATCGCCGGAAAAACTGCCCCCAGTGATTGGAATAATGCGCCGCGAGCCGTACTTCGAATCCCCTATGCTTTGGAACCCGCCAATGCCAACTCTGGCCTGCAGCACCTGGTTGCCGCTATCCGCACCAGCAGGAAGCGCCGGACAATCCCAAGATTGTTGGCGCAGCCCATTATCACTGGGTGTCGTCACGACCTGATCATTGCTGCCTGGCTGTGGATTCTGGTACACACTCAGACGGACTCCTTCCTCCGTCTGCTCTCTGACGCCCACGTAAATGCCGTCGTGCAACCAACTCACGGCACTGTTGTTGGGTGCTTCAAAATCCGCCACGAAACGAATGCTGTCACCGTCGGCCACACCGCAATTACGCATATATATCTGCGTCCCGTCAGCCGTTCGGATGGTATAGCGGCTTTCATGCTCAACCGCCCCGCTCGGCAATGCCAGGTTGAAATCAAGCGCGCCGGACTGGATGCTGCCATTCAGATCGCTACTGGTGTCATTGAGCCGCCCGCCATTGACGTTCACCACGCTGCGTTGGCCATAAGGCGTCTGTCCCAGATCTTTGACGCTGCCTGTGGGTAACAGCGCGGTAAACAACAGTTCGCCACTTCTGGGGTCCGGAATCCCGCCGGGCATGCCGCAGTCCCAGCTGCGATCCGGGACGATGGTTGTGCGCCGGTCTTGTGGCGGCTCCTCACAGGCTATATTTCCGCAATCATCGTCATCATCTACTTCGCCGCTAAGCACAACGTTGCGCAATTCTGCCCGATCGAAATAGGTGTTGGCATTGAGGCTGAAACGCAGCCTGAGCTCGTTGTCAGCCTGCGGGAGGGAAAGAGTCGTATTACCTGATGCAGTGCGCGAAGACTCCACAACGGTGAAAGCGCTGCCGTCGACAGACACCTCGACGTTCAAGGACTCACCAACATCCAGACCAAAGGTTTCCCGCGTATAAGTCAGCGACAAGTTGCTAGCACCCTGTGTACGAATAACACCAGAGGTGATGGCAGATGTCGCGGCAAAACTGCCATGCAGCCGCGCATAACCATTGTTTAGCGTAACGCGCCCGTCCGTGGTGAAGCCCTTGTCATCGCCGGAGAAATTTTCTTCGTACAGCACATCCGAAACGGCATACGGAGCGGCGCAAACCAGCGCCAGCCCAGCGACACCTTGCCGGATCCGCCCGGCCGGAGAAAGTGCCGCCAACCGCGATCTATCCATATCATTCATAACGTCGTCGTCCTCAGTTGATTGAAGTGAGTCATACGCCGATTCGATGAAGTGAACGATCATTCCGTTCCTGCGAGCTTAGTGGAACCTCGACTGAGTCTCAGGCGGCATACGGGACGAAACCCGAATCCCCCCCTAACCCCCCTTTTTCAAAGTGGGGGGACTGGTCCGAGCAGCTGCAGACTATGGGCCCAGGCACTGGCGCTTACATGTGGCCGGGTATTGCAAAAGTGTGTAGCTGGTTAGCTGCGGCCGGTGTTGTATTCCCGGTATGAGCCGATCTCTCAGAACGACATGGATCGTCAAGCCTGCACAAACGGTCCCCCACTTTGAAAAAGGGGGGTTAGGGGGGATTCAGATTGTAAAAAATCAACCACCAGCCTCCCGCTGCTGGTTAGCCCAAAGCTGCGCGTAAGCCCCGTTCAACGCCAATAGATCCGTATGATTCCCCTGCTCGACTACCCGCCCTTGCTCGAGCACCAGGATATTGTCAGCGTGCACGATGGTGGAAAGCCTGTGCGCTATCGCCAGGGTCGTGCGGCGACGCGATATCTGATTCAGTGAGTCCAGAATTAGTCGCTCAGCATGGGTATCCAATGAAGATGTCGCTTCATCCAGTATCAAGATGGCCGGATCCTTGAGTAATACCCTGGCAATCGAAATGCGCTGCTTCTCGCCCCCGGACAATTTCAGCCCACGCTCGCCCACCTGGGTATCCAGTCCCTGCGGCAATCGGCTGACAAAGTCCTCCAGTTGCGCCATACGCAGTACGCGCCAGATTTCATCCTCACTCGCACCCGGGCTTCCGTAGGCGATGTTGTAGCCAATGGTGTCGTTGAATAGCACCGTATCCTGAGGGACCACGCCGATAGCGCGGCGCAGGCTGTCCTGGGTGACCGAACGTATGTCCTGACCATCGATACGGATGGCGCCCTGGCTGATGTCATAAAACCGAAACAGCAGGCGCGCCAGGGTGGATTTGCCAGCACCGCTGGGGCCGACGATAGCGAGTGTTTGCCCCGCCGGAATCTCGAAGGTCACGTTGTCTAAGATCAACCGTTCTTCATCATAGGCATGGCTGACTCCCTCGAACTGAACCGCCCCGCCGTGCAGGGTAAGCGCAGTAGCATCCGGCGCGTCAGCCACCTTCACAGGCGTGCCCAGCAGACCGAACAGTCGCTCGATATTGGTCAACGCCTCGCGGATCTCGCGATAGATGAATCCCAGAAAATTCAGCGGAATGAACAGCTGGATCATATAGGCGTTGATCATCACGAATTCGCCCAACGACATATCGCCGCTCGCCACCTGCCCCGCCGCCATGAACATCATCAGTGTGACTGATCCAGCGATGATAAACGCCTGCCCGGAATTCAACGCCGCCAGTGACAGGCGGTTCTTCATCCGCGCAGCTTCCCACCCTGCAAGGTAGCGATCATATTCCTGCGCCTCGAATGCCTCATTGCCGAAATACTTCACCGTTTCGTAGTTCAGCAGGCTATCCACCGCCCGGGTGTTGGAGCGGTTGTCCATCCTGTTACTCTCGCGCACAAAATGGTTGCGCCACTCGGTGCACCAGATCGAGAACCCACCATAAATCAGCACCGCGCCGAGCACTGTTAGCGCATACATGGAGCTGAAATTGATCAGCAAGATGACTGCAATCAAGCCAATCTCGACCAAGGTCGGCAGAATGTTGAACACCATGAAGCGCAACAGGAAACTGATTCCGCTGGTGCCGCGCTCTATGTCGCGTGCCAGCCCACCGGTACGTCGCGACAGATGGAATCCGAGATCGAGTCGGTGCAGGTGCTCGAACACCCGCAGCGAGACGCGCCGCATCGCACGCTCCGCTACCCGCGCAAACACGGCATCGCGCAGCTCGGAAAAGAACACCGAGGAAAAGCGCAGCAATCCGTAAGCCGCCAATAGGGCTACCGGGACCAGCACCAGCGCATCGGTTGCCGATTCGAAGTGCTCGACGATGAGCTTCAGCATCCACGGCACCGCCACGCCCGCCAGCTTGGCGATCAGCAAAAAGCCCATAGCGAGCGCGACGCGGCCACGAAATTCTGTCAGATAGGGAATGAGGCTGGAGATGATTCTCCAGTTGACCGGACCACCGGCGTATTGACTGTCACTGCTTGGGCGCACGCGGGATTCCTGTTACTGCGGAAAATGCACAGTATAGGGCCAGGTGCTCGGGGAATGCTGGTTCTGGTGCGGCGTCGCTTGCATTGACGTTAAAGCAGTACACGGCAAACCCCAAATCCCCCTAGCCCCCTTTGCCAAAGGGGGAACGTTCGAGTGGCTGATGACTTTGGCGTTTATTTGATATTGCATGCCGGCGTCTGGCTGGCTTGTAAATGCAGCACTGTGCAAACTCAGATGCAGACTAGCTCCAGAAATCCAAGATTGGCTATGGCCGTGCGGATGGAGACAAAACCCGAATTCCCCTAGCCCCTTTGTCAAAGCGGAACGTTCGAGTGGCTGATGACGTTGGCGTTTATCTGATATTGCACGCCGGCGTCTGGCTGGCTTGTAAATGCGGCACTGTGCACACTCAGATGCAGACTAGCTCCAGAAATCCAGGATTGGCTATGGCCGTGCGGATGGAGACAAAACCCGAATTCTCCTAGCGCCTTTGCCAAAGGGAGAACGTTCGAGTGGCTGATGACGTTGGCGTTTATCTGATACTGCATGCAGGCGTCTGGCTGGCTCTTCAGGGTTGCGATGCTGATTAAAGCCACAACAGCTACAACTACAACTACAACTACAACTACAACTACAACTACAACTACAACTACAACTACAACTACAACTACAACTATCAGGCTGACACCAACACCCGCAGCAACGCAAAACCAGTCCCCCACTTTGGAAAAGGGGGGTTAGGGGGGATTCAACGGTTAGCACACCAAAGCCAGCCAAACCCCACCCAACCTCGCTCAGCCCGCTTACTCTTCCTGCGGAATCGGTTCTATATTGCGGTCCCAGCCGACCAGCAACAAGGTGGTTGCGATACCAAACAACAGCCCGATCCACGGCTCGAAGAAGGCTAACCCGGCGCCGATGAGCAGCACCGCGCCGCGGGAGGCGTTGTTGCGCGGTATAGCCATGGCGATATACGCACAGGCGAAACCGGTCAGTACCAGCGTAAGCGAGAGCGCGATCCCCAGCAGTGGCCGCAGCCCTGTGAGCAGCGGCAGCACGAAGAACAACAGCGGAATGCCCATCGCATAGTAGGACGCCAGGCCGCTGTGCAAACTGTCCATTGCTGCTTTGCCGGACTTCCAGCGCTGCATGACGATCACATGCACGCCAACCCACATTGAGCCCTGGGTCGGGAAGAACGGGGCAGCAACGCCCATCAGTGCATTGCGAATGGCCATCGAAAGGTGTGAACGGGTGGGATTGATGTCGATGTGCTCATCCTTGCGCGTCTGCAGCCCCTCACGGATGATCTCGTTGCCGGTAACCAAATCACCGAAGAAAATCACGTAGGTAATCAGCGCCAGCGGCATGCTCTGGACGAACATGTCCAGGCTCGGCCAGCCGATCATGAACGGCGATACCTTGGCCCAGGTCTCCATCACCGGCGGCACCATGAAACCCCATTGGATATCGTATGTGACCTCACCGACCATTGGCCCGATCACGGCGGCCAGGATGAACCCGGGCAGTAAACCGAGCGCGCCCAGCAGCGCGAAGAACCGATAGTTTTCCTTGAGCTTCTGCATCGGTAGAGAAAAAGCGAATATCAGACAGACCGCGCAGGCCAGCGTGGTCGCGATCGGCTGCTGCAGCAGGAAGCGTTCGGCATCGTCGATGAACACGCGCTTCAGCGCAGCAATCGCCGCACCAAGAATAATCCCTGCCTTGAGCGTATCCGGCAGCCAGAAAACGAATTTCTTGCCCAGCCCGGTTACCCCGAGCACAAACAACAACAGCGCAAAGTTGAGCGACACCGCGGTCATCGCTTGGAAGCGCATGGTTGGATCTTCGTAATTGCCCAGCACGAAAGCCAGCACCAGCGGCAGCGCCGGGGTAATCCAGCCCGGCGCATAGGGTTCTCCGAACACAATGAGGGCCGAGCCTATCAATATCGAGTGAATCATCGAGACTGCGACGGCCTCTTCGAAGCTGAGGCCGAAGAACATGGTCATCAACGGGATCAGCGACAGTCCCGTCGCCGCAGCGATGAACAGCCCCTGCAGGGCTTCCTGCCAGTAGAAGCGGGTGTGGTAGAAAGGTAAGCGGAAGGTAAACGGACCCCAGCGCCAGCCGGGCAATTCGGGTTGCGACATCTCGTACTCCTGGGCTTTATATTATTCTTGTCGGTCGGACAGATTCCATTTCTGTCCAGGACGCGTAGCATTATGCCGCTTTGTCCGAAAATGTGTATGGGCAACAGGCGGCTTGGTTCATATTATGACAAACCGCTCTGTGCTGAAGCCCTTGGCGCCCTGCATCACCCGTATGAATATCAGCGTACTTCCAGCGAAGCCTGATCCTCCTGGTCCAGCCTATGCCGCACGTCGCCGGGCGATCCCGTGTTGCGCGCCAGCAAGCTGTAAAGAACGGGAATCACGAACAACGTCAGCAATGTTGACATGCTGACCCCGAACACCACGACGATGCCAATGACCGCCCGCGTCTCGGCGCCCGCTCCCACTGCGAATACTAGAGGCAGGGCACCGGCGACGGTGGTGACACCCGTCATCAGGATAGGGCGCAAGCGCAGCGTGGCGGCTTCAAGCAGCGCATCGTCGAATCGCTTGCCGGCGTCGCGCAACTGATTGGCGAACTCGACAATCAGAATGCCGTTCTTCGCCGCCAGCCCGATCAGCATGACCATGCCGATCTGGCTGTAGAGGTTCACGCTGTTACCGGTAAGCCACAGGCCGAGTATCGCGCCGCCAATCGCCAGAGGCACTCCGAGCATGATGATCAGCGGATGCACGAAGCTTTCAAACTGGGCGGCCAGTACCAGAAACACCACCACCAGCCCCAGAGCGAAAACAAACATCAAGGATCCGCCCGCCTCGCGCAGATCGCGGGACTGCCCTTTGTAGTCGATAACCAGAGTTTCCGGCAGATTGTCCCGCGCCAGTTGTTCGACATGTTCCAGCGCATCCCCCAGGGCGACGCCATCGTCCAACGAGGCTTCAATGGTGATCGCTCGGTTGCGGTTGTAGCGGTTCAAGGTAGTGGAGCCGGCGAACTCTTTCAGCGTCACCAGGTTGGAGAGCGGAATCAGTTCACCTGAGGTATCCGAACGCACGTAGATATTCGCCAGCGAATCGGCGCTGCGCTTGTCATCGCGCTCGGCTTCCAGAATGACGTCGTATTCTTCGCCGCGATCGATATAGGTGGTGACGCGGCGCGAACCCAGCATGGTTTCAAGCGTACGGCCGATATGGCTGACGTTCACTCCCAGCGTGGCGGCGCGGTCGTAATCGACGCTTACCTCAAGCTGTGGCTGGGTCTCCTTGTAATCCGAATCGATATTGCTCAGGCCCGGATTGTCCTCGCGGATCTTCTCCAGCAGGATGTCGCGCCATTGCGCCAGCTCGTCATAACTGCTGGCGCCACCCAGCACCAGGCGGAACGGTTGATCCTGCGAACTGCCAAAGCCCTGGCGCATCACCGGGAAGGCTCTGACGCCTGGCAAATCCGACAAACGCTTCTGCACATCGGCCATGATCTCGCTACCCGGCCGGCGTTCGCCCCACTCCTCCAGTACCACGATTGCCATGCCGCTGTTGAAACTGGTGGCAGCGCCGAAGGAGCGCGGCGCACGTACCAGCAACCGACTGACCTCCCCCGCTTCGACGAACTCCATCATCCGCGATTCGATCTCATCCATGTATTCGCGCATGTATTCATAGGTAGCGCCTTCCGGACCATTGACGATGATCATGAAGGCGCCGCGGTCTTCACGTGGCGTGTACTCGCTGGGCAATTGGCTGAACAGCCAGGCACTGCCGGCAAACATGCCCGCGAATATCATCAGCGCCAGCACGCGATGGCGCAGTACCCGAACCAGAATGCCGGCATAGAAAGCCCGGCTGGATCGCAAACCAAGTTCGACCCAGCGCGTCAGCCAGGTCTCCTTCTCATGTGCCTTGAGCAATTTGGAAGCCAGCATCGGCGACAGGGTTAATGCCACGAAGCTCGACAGCACCACCGCCGCTGCCATGGTCAGCGCGAACTCGGAGAACAATCGTCCGACATCGCCCTGCAGAAAAGCGATGGGCACGAATACCGCAATCAGCACCAGCGTCGTGGACACCACGGCAAAGGCTACCTGCCGCGCACCGTAAAACGCTGCTACCAGCGGTGTTTCGCCCTCTTCGTCGATGCGCCGGCGCACGTTTTCCAGCACGATGATGGCATCGTCGACCACCAGTCCGATGGCCAGTACCAGGGCCAGCAACGTCAGCAGGTTGACCGTGAAGCCGAACAGCATCAGTCCAATGAAAGTCGCGGTAATGGACACCGGCAAGGTTACTGCCGGAACCAGAATGGCCCTCGGGCTGCCGAGGAACAGGAAGATGGTCAACACCACGAGGATCAACGCCACGACCAGCGTCGAAAACACCTCGTTCACCGCGCCCTCAATGAATACTGAGCTATCGAAGCTGGGCTGGATTGCCATGCCCTCAGGCAAGGTGGGATTGATCTTGTCGACCAACTCGCGGGAAGCCCGGGAAATATCCAGGGTATTGGCAGTCGATTGCCGCGCCAGGCCGAGCCCGACCATGGGTACGGTATTACCGCGGAACAGGTTGCGGTCTTCCTCGGTGCCCCGCTCCACGCGCGCGACGTCGCGCAGACGCACCAGATAGCCGTTATCCCCGCGCGCGACCACCAGGCGGGCGAATTCATCCGCTTCGGTGAAACTGCGGGCAACGCGAACAGTAAACTGTCTGTCTATGGATTCGATGGTGCCGGCGGGCAGCTCGACGTTCTCGGCGCGCAGCGCCTGTTCTACATCAGCGACTGTCAGGTTGCGCGCAGCCAGTGCTTCGCGGTCCAGCCAGACCCGCATGGCGTACGCCTGATCACCCCCGACTCGCACTCGGGCCACGCCTGAAAGTGTTGAAAACCGGTCAACCAGATAGCGCTCAGCGTAATCGGTGAGCTCGGGTAAGGTGAGCCGGTCGCTGGTCAGGTTCCACCAGATGATCACATCCTGGTTGGCATCAAGCTTCTCGACCTCAGACGGGTCTGCCTCGACGGGAAGCCTGTCGGCAACGCTGGAGACGCGATCGCGCACGTCATTCGCCGCCTCATCCACGCCACGACTGATGCTGAAACGTATGGTGATTTCGGACTGGCCGTCCTCGCTGCTCGATTCGATGAACTCGATGCCTTCAATCCCGGCCACGCTTTCTTCGATCACCTGGGTGATCTGTGAGTCCACCACGCTTGCGGCGGCGCCAATATATTGGGTTTCGATAGTGACGATGGGCGGGTCGATATCGGGGTATTCACGCAGTGGCAAGGCGCTGTAGGCCACCAGCCCGAAGATGACCAGCAACATCGCCACGACTGTAGCGAAGACCGGCCGTACGACAGCGGTATCAGAGAGAATCATGGGCAGTTCGCTCCCGCTGGCTTATGGCGCATCGTCGGACAGCACCGATTCGGCAGATTCACCGGGTTGCTGTTCGGCGATGATGCGAATCGGCTGACCAGACTGCACGCGGAAGTTGCCATGCGTGACGACCCGCTGCCCGGCTTCGAGCCCTTCTTCTACCTCCACGATGCCCGGCTCACGGGAACCAATCACTACTTCACGGCGCTCAGTAATGAGCTGCCCGTCCCGCTCGTTTACCAGCATCACGAACTGTCTGCTGCCAAGCGGCAACAGCGCCTCTTCGGGTATCACCAGCGCCTCGCGCGTGGCACCGCGCAACCGCACCGACATCAACATACCGGGTCGCAGCACGCCTTCCGGATTCGGTAAGGTGGCACGCACCTCGACAGACCGGGTCGCCGGGTCGACTTCATTATCGAGCGCGGTGACCTCGCCAAGGAAGCTTGCATCCGGGAACGCCCGCGTCGTCGCAATGACTGTGCGGCCTGGAGCAACCTGGGAGAGTTTGATTTCGGGGATGCTGAAGTCGAGCTTCATCTGGCTATCGTCGTGCAGTCTGGCAACCAGGGTGCCGGGCGTCAGCAAGGTGCCGACGCTGATCTGGCGAAGCCCCACCACACTATCGAAGGGCGCACGAATCTGCCGGTCCGCAAGTCGCGCTTCGACCGCCTGGAGTTGCGCGCGGGCAATGTCACGGTCGCGCGTCCAGTTTTCCAGTTCCTGTTGCGGCAGCACGCGGCGCTCGACCAGTCCGCGGGTGCGCTCGAGTTGACGCTCGGCATCCGCCAGCGTAGCGCGGGCCTCGTTCAGCTGAGCCTGTTGTTCACTGTTGGTCAGGGAAACCAGTAACTCACCCTTCGCCACCCGCTGACCATCATCGAAATGAATCGCCGACACGGTCTCGGTGATGTCAGCGGTGATATCAGCCGTTTCGCTGGCGCGCAGGGTACCCAGAGCTTCGATCTGGTTGGCCATTTCCCACTGCCGCACTTCGGCCACAGCCACCGCCAACGGCTCCTGTTCCGCCAGTATCGAAAAGCTCAGACTGCAGGCGACAAACAGAAGTAGATATTTCCAGGCTCCGATCGGTTTCGACATCCTCACCATCCCAATACTCGTGAACGAAACGGCTCACGTGCCGGTCATTGCCCACGCCCGCCACTGCCTTGTGCGCGGTCATCATAGCAAGGGAAATAGAGTCCGATCATCTTTCGTCACAATCTCGACGCGTGGCTCGCCTTTCCTGGGGTGTAGTGCGCCTGCGCTACGCCGGATTTATCGGCACAATGAAGCTTGTCGATTAGTCCCGGCCACTGAACTACCGTGCTGCCGGGTACGAGCTGGGGCTCGAACCTTTGGGGAGGTGCCACTGGGAGCCTCGAACACCATGGGCTCGACAAACGGTTCCTAGCTTCAATCCTCCAGCGTTTCGCTGAAGAACTGGCGCATTGCTGTAAAGGCGCGCTCAGCGACCACAGGATGGTATTCATTCTTGCCGGGCGTATTGGCTGTCGGGTTGGTGAACGAATGCACCGCGCCGCCGTAGACGACTAATTGCCAGTCCACGTCGGCGCCGCGCATTTCCTGTTTGAAGGCTTCCACCTGTTCCGGCGGCACAGAAGGGTCTGCGTCACCGTGCAGGACCAGCACTGGTGTCTTGATGGATTCGGCGTCCTTCGGATTTGGCGTGTCCAGGTTGCCATGGAATGACACCACACCACCTATGTCAGTCCCCGAACGTGCCAGCTCCAGCACCGTCCCGCCGCCAAAACAGAAGCCGATCGCCCCTATGCGATTGGTATCCAGCGCCACCTGGTCAGCCTGCGATTTGAAGACATCCAGAACCGTATTAACCCGTTTGCGCATCAGGTCACGGTCCTTGCGCAGCGCACCTGCCAGCTTACCGGCCTCCTCGGCATTGGCTGGTTGTTTGTCCTTGCCGTACATATCAGCCACAAACACCACGTAATCCGAACCGCCAGCGCGGTAGGCCTTCTTCGCAGAGTTCTCGGTCACGCCCATCCAGTTCGGCACCATCAGCAATCCGGGCCGCGGCTCGTTGGTGGCATCGTCGTAGACCAGCAAACCTTCATAGGGCTCGCCATCGATCTCGTAGGAAACCGGCTCGGTTACCATCTCTGCCTGCGCAAGGCCGGCAGACGCCATCAACAACGTGGAAAGAGTTTTACGCATGGTGCGGTCCTTTGTCCGGGATTCATATCATTCAGAAGCATAGCCCAGGGATCTGCTGATGCAGTGCAGTCGTTGTTTCATGACTGCCGGGAGGTACCGCTTATGATCCATGCATGACCCGTTTGGAGCAGCCATACTGGGTGCACTCGCATCGACCATCTGCCGCACCAAGGATAACGACATGCAGGTCTCCATCTATCGCTATCACCCTGAACACGACGACGCGCCGACCATGCAGCAATACGCTGTCGACGACGCGATGCGCGAAGGTATGGTGCTGGATGTGCTCATGCACCTGAAGAATCAGGATGATAGCCTCAGCTTCCGCCGTTCCTGCCGGGAAGGTGTATGTGGCTCGGACGGGATGAACATCAACGGCCGCAACCGCCTGGCCTGTATCACCCGGGTGGCCGATGTTATTGACTCCAACGGCATGCTGACCCTTCGACCGCTCACAGGCATGCCGGTCATCCGCGATCTGGTGGTGGACCAGACGCAGTTCTTCAAGCAGTACCAGAAAATTCAGCCTTATCTCATCAATGACACGCCCACCACAGGGATGGAACGCCTGCAGAGTCCGGAAGACCGTGCCAAACTGGATGGACTCTATGAATGCATCCTGTGTGCTTGCTGCTCATCAGCCTGCCCGTCCTACTGGTGGAATCCGGAGCGTTATATCGGCCCGGCCGGCTTGCTGAATGCCTACCGGTTTCTGATCGACAGCCGCGACACCGCGACAGAAGAAAGGCTCAAGGAACTGGACGACCCGTTCAGCGTGTTTCGCTGCCGCGTGATTGGCAACTGCACAGATGTCTGCCCCAAGGGGCTCAACCCGATGGCTGCGATTGGCCGCATCAAGCTCATGCTGTTCAAAAGCGGAACCTGAGCCCAGCATCCATTTCGCCTGTCATTTCCAGGAGATATCGATGAAGCTTGGCATGATTGGCCTGGGACGCATGGGCGCGAATATGGCGCAACGCCTGCTTGCGGACGGACATGAAGTGGTTGGCCTGGACGCACAGCTCATGCCACGCCAGGCGTTCGAGCAGCAAGGCGGCCAGAGCGTGGAGTCACTACGCGCACTGCTACAACAATTACCCGCCCCCCGCGTGTTATGGCTGATGCTGCCTGCCGGCGCCATCACCCAGGCCATGATCGATGAGTTGCTGCCGCTGCTCGCACCTGGCGATACGCTGGTGGATGGCGGCAATTCTTTTTATCAGGACAGCGTCCGCCGCGCCCGGGAATACGCACAGCATCAGCTGAATTACCTGGACTGCGGCACCAGCGGCGGCGTTTGGGGATTGAAGGAAGGCTACTGCCTGATGATAGGCGGTGAGCGCAAAGCGGTCGAACAGCTGACCCCGCTGTTCCAGGCGCTAGCCCCCGCACCCGACCGTGGCTGGGCGCACGTCGGACCGCCCGGCGCCGGGCATTTCACCAAGATGATCCATAACGGCATTGAGTACGGCATGATGCAAGCCTATGCCGAAGGCTTCGCCATGCTAAACAAAAAGACGGAGTTCGAGCTGGACTTACATCAGATAGCCGACCTCTGGCGCGAAGGCAGTGTTGTCCGTTCATGGCTGCTCGATCTCACGACTTCAGCACTGGAAACAAACCCGACGCTGGCCGGCATAGCACCCCATGTCAGCGACTCCGGCGAAGGCCGATGGGCAGCCGCCGAGGCCATTGCACTGGATGTATCGGCACCCGTCATAACCCTGGCCCTGCTCGAACGTTTACGCTCACGCGAAACCGACTCCTACAGCGACAAGCTCCTCGCTGCCATGCGTAAAGGGTTTGGTGGGCATGACATAACCCACAAATAAAGCGCTACCGGGATCGCCGCAACCCAGCGCAACCCCTGCGTCGAGTACTCGCTCTGTCTCATTTTGTGGGAGGGGCGACCCGCCGCGATTGTGTCTGAAAGACACCTTGGGGTTTTATTTCAGACAATAAAACAACTGGCCTATCGGCCAGATCGCGGCGGCGGTTCGGCGTCCCGATCGCCCCCTCCCGCAACATAGCGCCGTGCCATCATCAAACATACCAAACATGTCATGCTCCGCGACAGCACACCCTACCAGCAACAAGGCACCCCCTGGGGCTGTAGCGCGCCTGCGCTACGGCAATCCATCCGATACGCACGGCCGCTGCAGACACCACTCACACCAGCGAGCCAACATACGAATCCGCGCCAACCCCGGCGTCGCGTCCGAACGCGGCCCGAGGCGCTCGACACCCCCAGGGAAAAACACGCCGCCCACACCCTGGGGCTGTAGCGCGCCTGCGCTACGGCAATCCATCCGACACACCCTATCTCACAAACCAACAATCAAAACCAACCACCCACAAAAAAGCCCGAACACTCTCATGTCCGGGCCTCGATACCACCAGAGCGGTAGCTTACTTACTAAGCTCCACCAACAAAGCATTCAGCCGACGCACATAAGTGCCGGGATCCTGCAGGCTCTCACCCGCAGCCAAAGCCGCCTGATCAAACAGGATATTCGTCAGATCACCGAAGCGCTCTTCGTCCTGCTCACTGTCCAGCTTTTCCAGCAGCGGGTGGGCAGGATTGATCTCCAGAATCGGCTTGCTCTCAGGCGCTTGCTGCCCGGTCGCCTCCAGAATCTTGCGCATCTGCAGGCCCATACCGTCCTCGACCACTACCAGCACCGCCGGTGAATCGGTCAGGCGGTGAGAGACCTTCACGTCCTCGACATTTTCCTTGAGCACGTCCTTGATGCGCTGCACCAGATCCGCCTTGGCCTTGGCCGCTTCTTCCTGAGCCTGCTTGTCTTCCTCGCCTTCCAGCTTGCCGAGATCCAGATCGCCACGGGCGATATCGACGAACTGCTTGTCCTTGTATTCGGTCAGATGGCTCATCAGCCACTCGTCGATACGATCGGTCAGCAGCAGCACTTCGATGCCTTTCTTGCGGAAGATCTCCAGGTGCGGACTGTTCTTGACCTGACTGTGGCGCTCGCCGGTCAGATAGTAGATCTTGTCCTGACCTTCCTGCATGCGCTCGATGTAAGTGTCCAGACCAACCACTTCACTGTCATCATTCTGCTGAGTCGAAGCGAAGCGCAACAGGCCAGCGATCTTCTCACGGTTGGCAAAATCTTCCGCCGGGCCTTCCTTGATCACGCTACCGAAGCTCTTCCAGAACTTCTTGTACTCTTCCGGATCCTTCTTCGCCAGCTTCTCCAGCATATCCAGCACACGCTTGGTCAGCGCAGACTTCATGCTGTCGATGGCCGGGTCCTTCTGCAAAATCTCCCGCGATACGTTCAGCGACAGATCATTGGAGTCCACTACACCCTTGATGAAGCGCAGGTACAAGGGCAGGAACTGCTCGGCGTCATCCATGATGAACACGCGCTGAACGTACAGTTTGAGGCCACGGGGCGCTTCGCGCTGATACAGATCAAAGGGCGCACGGCCAGGCACGTACAACAGCGAGGTATATTCCAGCTTGCCTTCAACCTTGTTATGGCTCCAGGTCAGCGGGTCCTCAAAGTCATGGGCAACGTGCTTGTAGAACTCCTGGTATTCCTCGTCCTTGATGTCGGTACGCGAACGGGTCCAGAGCGCGCTGGCACGGTTGACGGTCTCCCATTCAACCTCGGTGGGCTTGTCTTTTTCCTCGCCATGATGCTGCTTGGGCAGCTCAATCGGCAGAGAGATGTGATCGGAGTACTTCTTGATCACATTGCGCAGGCGCCAGCCATCGGCAAACTCACCTTCACCGGACTTGAGGTGCAATACGATGCGGCTACCACGCTCCGGCTTCTCGATGGTCTCGATGGTGAAGTCGCCTTCCCCAGCGGATTCCCAACGCACACCCTGGGACGCATCCAGACCAGCGCGACGGGTAAAGACTTCAACCTTGTCGGCAACGATAAAGGCACTGTAGAAACCCACACCGAACTGACCGATCAGGCTCGCATCCTTCTTCTGGTCGCCGGTCAGCTGCTGCATGAAGGCGGCGGTGCCGGATTTGGCGATGGTGCCGAGGTTCTCGATCACTTCATCACGGGACATGCCGATGCCGTTGTCCTCGATGGTCAGCGTTTTGGCTTCTTCATCACCGCTGATACGAATGCGCAGGTCAGGCTGGTTTTCCAGCAGATCAGGGTTGGCAATGGCTTCGAAACGCAGCTTGTCGGAGGCATCCGATGCGTTGGAAATCAATTCGCGAAGGAAGATCTCCTTGTTCGAATACATCGAGTGAATCATGAGGTGCAGCAGCTGCTTCACCTCAGTCTGAAATCCGAGCGTTTCCTTATGGGCTTCCACGGTCATGTTGCTTGATCTCCATCAGGTTCATCTATGGCTTGGCCTGTCCGAGCTAAGCCCGGAGCGGCGAGATGAACCCTTGATGGGGACGGCGCCTGATTATTTCAAGACGCCTTGAGGGGATACAGCGAGGAAAATCTTAATCGACTGCGCGACGGTGATGCTCGTACAGCAGATCGACGATACCGTTGCTAGGCTTGTAGCCCTGTACAGTCTTCAGCAGCAACTCACGAATGGTGTCGTAATCATCCTCCCGCACCGCCTGGCGGATGGTATTGAGGACCGGCAACAGCTCACTCCACGGCAACAGCGCCTCATTGGCCTTGCGGATTTTCGGATGCGCCGTTTCCTTCGGATTGTCGCCGATCAGCAGCTCTTCATACAGCTTCTCGCCGGGACGGAGGCCGGTGAAAGCAATCTCGATGTCACCGTTCGGATTCTCTTCATCCTTAACCGACAGACCAGACAGCAAAATCATCTTCTTCGCAAGATCGACGATATTCACCGGCTCGCCCATATCCAGCACAAATACATCACCGCCCTCACCCATGGCACCGGCCTGGATGACGAGCTGCGCCGCTTCGGGGATGGTCATGAAGTAGCGAGTAATCTTCTGATGGGTCACCGTGATCGGGCCGCCCATACGGATCTGGTTACGGAACAGCGGTATCACCGAACCGGACGACCCCAGCACATTACCGAAGCGCACCATACTGAACCGTGTGCGATTCAAGTGTTTCACCGACGGATCCTCGTTCCACAGATTGGGCGCTTGCTCTGCGCTCAGTCCTTGCAATACCAGCTCTGCCATACGCTTGGTCGAGCCCATTACATTGGTCGGTCGTACTGCCTTGTCAGTGGAAATCAGTACAAAATTCTCAACCTGGCAACGGATAGCCGCCTGGGCCACGTTCAATGTACCGAACACATTATTCATGATCCCTTCGGCAACATTGTGCTCAACCAGCGGCACATGTTTATACGCTGCGGCATGGTAGATCGTCTTGATACTCCAGGCACTGATCACGTGTCGCAGCCGCGTGCTGTTGCGGATTGAGCCCAGTATCGGCACCAGATTTACTTCGAAATCACAGGTCCTCAGGAAGTTCTCGAGCTCGCCATGTATTGCATAGAGCGCGAACTCGCTGTGTTCGAACAGCACCAAAGTAGTGGGACGTGACGTCATGATCTGGCGGCATAGCTCACTGCCGATCGAGCCGCCCGCACCAGTAACCATGACAGCCTTGCCTTTGATGCAGCGCTCAAACAACGAAGCTTCCGGCGGCACTGCGTCCCTTCCGAGCAGGTCGGCGATATCCACTTCCTGCAGGTCATCTACCTTGACTTTGCCACTGGCGATATCGCATAAACCCGGGATGGTTTTTACGTGCAACGGGTACTGCTGCAGGTTTGCCAACACCTGCTGCCGATGCGCACGGGTTGCCGAGGGAATGGCCAGAAATAACTCTTCCGCACCCGTAGAGTCGATCATGCGATCGATATCAGTAGCACTGAATACTGGTAAACCGGACACAGTCCGCGCCGCAAGAGCCGGGTTATCATCCACAAATGCCACGGGCTTATACAAACGGCCCACCTTGATTGACGCCAGCAACTGATTGCCTGCTGCGCCAGCCCCGTAGATGGCGATGGGCTTGCCCGCCATCTCCTTGTGCAGCATTTCGTGAGCAATTTGCTTGCCTGCGGTAAACCAATGCCCCGTGAAATATTCGCGAGCAACAAGACGCAGCCCGCCAAGCATGCCCAGACTCAGACACCAGTACATGAATAAAATGGATCGCGACTGGAACAGGTCCATACCCGACACTCGCAATGCCATTACTGCGATCACCAAGCCAATAAAAGCAGCGGTCACCGCCCGGAATATGCACTTCAGCGCATCGTTGCCGAAATACCGCATCACTGCGCGATACATGCCCATGCGCACATAAAACGGGACAGAAACCAGAGGAGCCAGCACGAACAGCCAACCCTGGCTACCCTCCGGCCATATCCATCCTTCCGGACCCAGGCGAATCACAAAAGCTATCCATAACGCAGCCCACATCAAGACCACATCGGCAACAATCTGAAGACTACGTTTCTGGCCGTAGCTCAAACCAATCAGTTTTTCCTTGATCATAGAGACCTTGTTTCGCACTTGGAGCATTCCATTACACGGGAGGATTTATTTATAACCTTGCGGATTGCCTTCCTGCCATCGCCAGGCATCAACACACATTGCTTCCAGGTTTAACTTGGCTGACCAGCCCAGCTCGGCTGCTGCACGCTGTGGATCAGCGTAACAGCTGGCCACATCGCCCGGCCGACGGTCGGAAATCACGTAATCCAATGTCTTACCGCAAGCCTTTTCGAACGCCTTGAGCATATCGAGCACCGAGTAGCCGATACCTGTGCCAAGATTGAATGCCCTAATACCTGCTTGGGCGTTCAACCATTCCAGTGCACGCACATGCCCGTCAGCCAGATCCATTACATGAATGTAGTCGCGAACGCCGGTTCCGTCATGTGTTGGATAGTCGCCACCGAACACATTCAGCCGTTCACGACGGCCGACAGCTACCTGAGCTATATAGGGCATCAGATTATTGGGGATATCTGCAGGATCCTCCCCTATGAGACCAGACGGATGCGCCCCCACGGGATTGAAATACCGCAGCAATGCAATATTCCATCCGAGATCAGACGCATGCAGATCCCCCAACAGTTCTTCAATCATGAGCTTGGAGCGACCATAAGGGTTGGTCGCGCTGGTAGGAAAGGCTTCGTTGATTGGAAGGGTGGCTGGATCACCGTAAACCGTCGCGGATGAGCTGAACACGAGGTTCTTGACGTCGGCGCGTCGCATCGAGTCACACAAAACGACAGTCCCGCTTACATTGTTATGGTAATAACGCAGCGGCTGCGCAACAGATTCACCCACGGCTTTCAAACCGGCGAAGTGAATGACGGCATGAATTTCATTGGAGGAGAACACATTATCGAGCAGCGGCGCGTCGTTGATGTCGCCCTCGATAACCGATACCGTTTTGCCAGTGATTTGCTCGACCCGGCGCGTAGCCTCGGGGCTGCTATTGCTGTAATTGTCCAGCACCAGCACCTGATATCCCGCTTCAAGCAGCTTGATACAGGTATGCGAACCGATATAACCGGCACCGCCGGTCACGAGAATGGTTTTGCTCATTCGCCGCGTATCCCTCACCCAAAAAAGTGAGGGGAGTATATCAGACAGGCAGAGCGATCAATGAGGCGTGCGACCAATAGCGGCACCCGCCTCATAGCTACGTCACAATGCGCGAATACTATCGAGCAGCTTCTGTGTCTCACGCTCCATCAATGCGGCATCACCACGGCTCTCCACGTTCAGGCGGATCACCGGCTCGGTGTTGGAGGCGCGCAGATTGAAGCGCCACTCATCGAAGCGGATGCTGACGCCGTCGGTGTAGTCGACATCCAGCGCATCCTTGGCGTACTGCCCTTCGATGGCCTTCAGTACCGCCGGTGCGTCGCTAACCGTCAGGTTGATTTCACCGGAAGAGGGAAACGCAGCGATACGCTCATCAACCAGCGTCGACATCGGCTTGCCCTTGCGGCACAGCAGCTCGGCTACCAGCAACCAGGGAATCATGCCGCTGTCGCAGTAGGCGAAGTTACGGAAGTAATGGTGGGCGCTCATCTCGCCACCGTAGGCCGCGTCCTCCTTGCGCATACGTTCCTTGATGAACGCGTGGCCCGCCTTGGTCTGCACTGCACGGCCGCCATTCTGCTCGACCTGTTCGATGGTATTCCACACCAGACGCGGGTCGTGGATGATGGCTGCGCCCGGCTCCTTCTTCAGGAAGGCCTCGGCCAGCAGACCGACGATGTAGTAGCCCTCGATGAATCGGCCCTGCTCATCGAACAGGAAGCAGCGGTCGAAGTCGCCGTCCCAGGCAATACCCATATCAGCGCCATGTTCCAGCACCGCTTCGCTGGTAATAGCCCGATTCTCGGTGAGGATCGGGTTGGGGATCCCGTTCGGAAAGGTGCCGTCAGGTTCGTGGCAGATTTTCACGAATGTGACGGGAATGTTCTTTTCCTTGAAGGCCGCTTCGATGGCATCAATGGCCGGGCCGGCTGCGCCGTTCCCTGCGTTGACCACCAATTTCAAAGGTGTGAATGCCTCGGGCTCGATATACCCCATCAGGTGCTCAACAAAGTCCGCACGGGTATCAACGAGCTCATAGCTGCCACGCTGACCATCCGGTACCGACGGATCACGACCATCCACTAGCTGAAAATGGCTGGCTTCGGCCATCTCGCGGATATCCTTCAGGCCGGTGTCGGCTGAAATCGGGCGACTGCCCTCGCGCACCAGCTTCAGACCGTTGTAATCGATCGGGTTATGCGATGCAGTGACTTCAATACCGCCGTCCACGCCCAAATGGAAGGTCGCAAAGTAGACTTCTTCGGTGCCGGCGAGGCCCAGATCCAATACGTTGACGCCTTCATCACGCAGGCCATTGGCCAGGGCGGCTTTGAGCTGCGGAGAAGTTTCGCGCACATCACCACCCAGCACGATGCGCTTGGGCTTCAGCCATTTGGCGAAAGCGCGGGCAATGCGGTAAGCGATGTCTTCGTTCAGTTCGGTCCCGAGCTGGCCGCGAATGTCGTATGCCTTGAAGCACGTAAGCTGTGTCATGTCAGTTTCCTATGATTTCCATTCTGCCTTGATCCGCCGCAACAGTCCGGCGGTGGACACATCAGTGTCATCCAGGCTTGAGTCTTCGCCACGAATCTTCGCCAGGGTGCTCATGGCGATCTTCTTGCCCATTTCCACGCCCCACTGGTCAAAGGGGTTGATGCCCCAGATCACCGACTGCACAAACACCTTGTGCTCGTACAGGGCGATCAGTGCGCCCAGACTGTAGGGATTGAGTTCGTCGAGCAGGACCGTCGAGCTGGACTGGTTGCCGCGATAGCGCATGTGCAGCGGCATGTCCTCGGCATCTTTGAGTGCCGCATCCCCGAGCGCCAACAAGCGCGACTGAGCCAGGCAGTTGGCCAACGACAGCTGATGCTGGGCAGCCAGTTCTTCCGCGGCCTCGTGGTGCTCGGCTTCGTGGTACCGGCGTACCGGGACGATAAAGTCGCAGGTAACCGCTTCGGTGCCCTGATGCAGCAGCTGATAGAACGCGTGCTGGGCATTGGGGCCGACGTCCCCCCAGATAATCGGACAGGTCGAACGAGCCACCGGCTCGCCTTCCCGCGTCACGCTCTTGCCGTTGGATTCCATCTCGAGCTGCTCGAGATACAGGGGCAACTGCTTGAGGCGACCGTCGTAGGGCAGGATAGACAGTGCGTTGATATCCAGAATATTGGTGTTCCAGACGCCAATCATGCCCATCAGTACCGGCAGGTTGTCCTGCCAGGGCGCGGTCTTGAAGTGCTCATCCATATCGTGCGCACCGGCCAGCAGGCGACGAAAGCCATGCATACCGATCTTCAACGCGATCGGCAGACCGATTGCCGACCACAGCGAGTAGCGACCGCCGACCCAGCCCCAGAAATCCAACTGGTTCTCCTCGGCAATGCCCCACTCGGTCATCTTGTTCGGCGATGCCGAAACGCCGATGAAGTGGCAATGCAGGATGCTGGAACTGGCGCGCTTGCCAAAGGACCGCTGTAACCACTGTAAAGCCGTCGCCGCATTGGTCAGCGTATCAATGGTCGTAAAGGATTTGGATGAGATTACAAACAGCGTCGATTGCGGTTTCTTGTCACGCAGGAGCTGAGAAAGCTGACTGCCGTCGATCGTCGACGCGAAATGCACGTTCAACCGATGCTTGGTCGGACAGGTGAAATCATTCAGCGCTTCGGTGACCATCAAGGGCCCGAGATCCGACCCCCCTACCCCGATATTGATCACATCAGTGATCACTTCACCGGTTGCACCGCGCCACTGCCCGGCATGAATCTGAGCAACAATCCGCTCCATCTGCTGCAACTGGCCATGCACTTGTGCAGTTACGTTGTCGTCACCCACCTGGCACTTGGCCTCGGCCGGCAAACGCAGCGCCCAGTGCATGGCCGCGCGGCCCTCGGTGCAGTTGACCTGCTCACCGCTGAATAGCCTGTCGATCCAACCCTGCAGATCGTGCGCGTCAGCCAGATCGATCAGATGGCGCAGGGTCTGGGTGGTCATCCGTTGTTTGGAAAAGTCGTACATCAGCGGGCCGAACTGCCGATGCATCTTGTTGAATCGCTCGCTGTCTTCGGCGAAGAAATCGGCAATATGCTGTTTCTCCACCGATTTACCGTGAGTGATCAGCTCGTCCCATTGCTTGTCTCTGGCTTCAGTCATCAGGGTCACTCAGCGTCGTCCAATCCCAAAATATTCAAACCCGTTCTGCTTCATGAAGTCCGGATCCCAGATATTGCGACCGTCGAGCAGCAACGGCTGCTTCATGGTGGCCTTCATATGAGACAGGTCAGGACTCATGTATGCATCCCATTCGGTTACCAGCATCAGCGCGTCGACATCCACAAGCGCCGCGTAAGGATCCTTGTGCAGAACCAGGTCGCGGCGATTGCCGGCCCACTCTGCCAATGCAGGTAACGCACGCGGATCATGAACATGCACCTGCACGCCCTGCGCCCAGAGCGCCTCGATCAATTTCAGCGCAGGAGCATTGTCGATACGGGCTGATTCAGGCTTGAATGCCACGCCCCAGATCGCCACCTTTTTACCCTGCAAATCGGTGCTGTAATAGCGCCACAGTTTGCGGAACAGCGATTCCTTCTGGCGTTCATTGATGCGCATTACCTGGTCCAGCAGCTGTGCCTGGATCCCGCTGTGCTTCAGCGTCGACGCCAGATTCATCACATCCTGCGAGAAGCTCAGCCCACCAAAACCGCAACCCGGGTACAGATAGCTATCGCCGATCCGCTGATCCCTGCCGACACCCTGGCGAACACGCTCGATGTCCACATCCAGCATGTCCGCCAGATTGGCCATATCGTTCATGAAGCTCAGGCGGGTCGCGAGCATGCCGGTGATGGCCAGCTTGGTGAACTCGGCCTCGCGCGGACGCATCATCATGATGTTGTCGCGGCGGCGGTTGTACGGCCGTAGTGCCTCGGCAACCATGCGGCGGCCCCAGGCCGAATCACAGCCCAGCAGCCAATGGTTTGCTGCGGTAAAACTCTTAACTGCAGCACCTTCGATCAATAGATCCGGCAGGCTGGCGGCGACACGCTGGGTGGACTCGCTGCCGGGTAGCTCAGCCAATGCGCGTTCCAGCGCTTCGGTAGTGCCGACCGGGAAGGTTGATTGATTCACCACCACCCAGCTGCGGCCGCTTTCGGTCGGCAGCTTGCCGATGATTTCGAAGGCGAGATCGACGTCGGTGGGCGACAGCGCCAGCCAGATGATCGCGGCGCGCTCATCGGGCGGCATATCACCGGCAGCCAGTTTGAAGCGGCCGGCTATGGTTTGTTCGGTGACCAGTTCAGCCAGCCCCGGCTCACGATAAGGGCAGCCGCCATTGGCCAGGGTTGTTGCTGCGGGTCCTTCCGGCACGTGCAAACACACGTTGTGACCTGTGGAAGCCAGGCCGGCAGCACTAACGAGCGCGCACAGCGTGTCTCCATACACATCGATATACATTGCGCTTAGATCCTCACTGGTACTGCTTTAACAAGTCCCGGAAGTCGCTACCGAGTTTGGGGTGTTTAAGGCCATAAGCCAGAGTGGCTTCGAGGTAGCCGAGTTTGCTCCCGCAGTCGAAGGAGCGACCACGTATACGGAAGGCATCAACGCCCTGCTCTTCCATCAGCGTAGCGATGGCATCGGTCAACTGGATTTCGCCGCCAGCGCCTGGGGGGGTGTTGTCGAGCAGATCAAAAATGCGTGCCGGCAGAATGTAACGTCCGACGATGGACAGGTTGGAAGGCGCTTCATCACGCGGCGGCTTCTCCACCACACGATGCATCGGCGCGCCGTCGCCCGCTTCGAGCTCTGCGCCACTGATATCCACCACGCCGTAGGAGCTGACCTGGTCATAGGGCACCGGCTCAACCATGATCTGGGCATTACCGGTTTCATGGAAATGCTCGGCCATGACACCCAAGTCAGTGCGCGTGCCTGCCTGCTGGACCAGCACATCGGGCAGCATGACTGCAAAGGGCGCATCGCCAATGATGGCGCGGGCACAGTTGATTGCGTGCCCAAGACCCAGAGCCGAACCCTGACGCACCACCGATACTTTCAAACCAGCGGGGGCGGTTTCCTTCAACACCTCGAGCAATTCATGCTTGCCGCGGCGCTCGAGCTCGGCTTCGAGCTCATAATTCTTGTCAAAATGATCTTCAATTGCGCGCTTGCTGGAATGGGTTACCAGCACGATTTCGTTGATACCGGCGGCGAGCGCTTCCTCAACCACGTACTGAATCACCGGCTTGTCTACGACGGTGACCATTTCTTTGGGAATAGCTTTGCTTGCGGGTAAGAAACGAGTACCAAGACCTGCGACGGGGAGAACGGCTTTAGTAACCTTCACGGAAACTCCATGTAGTAGAAATCGATGTCAGTAGTCCATGCATGCCATAAGCCTGCGGGGGTGCAAGCCAGCCATGAAAGGGACGCCAACCTGCCTGTTGTGTGGAACGTTTTTCAGCAGGTAAGTTCCGTCAAGAACCAAATTGTAATCAAGCGAACGCGCCGTCTGAAGCGCGAGACACCCCGGCCGCGGAGCCGCCTGTGAAGACCGTCCAAAACAAGCTCAGCTCACGGACCGGCGCTTCGGACAAAACGTCAAATTACGTCAGTCATGTGTTAACGACCTGCCGAGAATATCCTCGTAAACCTCCAAGGTATTACGATAGGTTACATCCCAACTGAAACGGCTGGCCTGTTCCTGGCCCTTCCGGCTCAGCTCGCCCCAATGAACAGGATCCAGGACTCTCTCCACCGCCCACCGGATATCTTCCACCTCACCCGTATCGAGTAACAAAGCTGCTTCCCCAGCTACTTCTGGGATAGATGAGCTCCTGACAGCGATAACAGGGCATCCTGCACGCATCGCTTCAAGGACGGGAATACCGAACCCTTCATAGAGCGACGGATACACCAGAGCCAGAGACCGGTTGTATTCGAGATTCAGAGCTTCATTGCTTAAAAATCCGGCATGCCGATAACGGCCTGGCAACGTCCGTTCCAGGAACTCTACTTCATCACGGGTGAAAGCTCCCCCCCCGACGCAAAGGAGTTCCAAATCGCGCAGAGGCGAAATCGCAGCGGCTACCGCGGAAAAATTCTTGTACCCGCCGCGTGCGCCAACGAACAGTAATTGAGCACAGCGCGGAGTACCTGCAACAGGAAAGTAATTTTCGGAGACACCGTTATGAACCACAACGATACGAGCTTCGTATTGATGGCCGAAGAACTCTAGGAGATCCCGCTTTGTGCTCTCGGAAACGCATATAATCCGGTCTGCGCTGGCTACTGATCTTAGTTTTTGCAGAGTATGAACCCATCGGCGAGGACCTTTTACATACCTTTCATACGTAAAGTCGTGGACGGTCGCAACTACAGCCCCGTGCTTGCGGGAGGGTACTCGATAATAAGTGCTGTGAAATATGTCGTATGGTGCTTTCACTGGAAAGGCCATGTACCGCTGCCATGGATATTTCAAATCTTCACATTCAACGCGGTAGCTCTCAGGAGGCAGGCGCTGAATCAGCTCATTAAAAAGAACGGAAACGCCCCCTGACTGTTGCAATTTGTATATCACCCCATCATAAAGAATCATGCATCACACACCTAACGCTAAAGAACAGGGGTAGAACGAGCTAAATCACTGCCGATTCGACCTACGGAATAACAACGCCAGCCAAGAGACCAAGCAGCTCGGCGCTGTAATATCGAGCTTTCCTTCTATCAACAACCGCCGCATATGGAATATAACAAGTAACCATTAGCAAGCGCTTCCCCAGCTCCCTGTGTAACCTGTGCTTTACACATAGCCTTGAGAACCCACACCTATAAGTAAATACTCTTCGTAACTCATCAAGATTGGAATAGTCCCTTATCTTGTTCGGATGATAAACCTTAAAACGCGGATCGTAATAAATCGAAAAGCCTTCTTTCAGCATCCGAATTACAACATCTCGCCCCTCCTCCGCACCATGGAAAGTGCCAACCCCGAGCTGTTCATCAAACAAAACTCGAGTTATAGCATCCCGACGAAAGAACATGGTGGCTTCAACGAACTTTCCTGCGTGATCATCCAGGGTCAGGTAGGATGCAGAACCTGAAAACTGGATCACGCTGTCGCTACCATCTCTTTCTATGCATCTGCCAGCACAAACTGACACAGACGGGTTAGCTTTGAAGTACTCATCAACGTCTTGAAGTATGTCGTTAACGAATTCACAATCATCATCAGGAAAGAAAATAAATTCGCCCAGACTATGTTCAAGTCCGTAATTCCTGGCTCTCGCCGCCCCCCTGAAAGCCACTACGTGATGATGTATATTCAGGCTGGAAAACTCACTCACCAGCTTATCCAGCATGCCCCTCTGATTCTGATCCACCAATATTATTTCAAAGTTAGAATAGGACTGCCTTACTATCGACTTGAACAACGCACGTAGCTGCTCGACACGTCCGAGGGTCGCTATAACCAGGCTAAATCGAGGCTTCATTCGTCGACTCCGTGAAAGTACAGACAACTACCAGGCTGAAAATTATTAATATAATATAACCTAGGGCAAGCGACAGTATCGATCCTGCCGCTCCATAAACAGGAGCCAGGGAAAAATTACCCAACAATACTACGAGCAACCCCAAACCATACTTAATTAGCACCAGCCGCCCCAGCGAGTACTTATAGAAAAAAATCGAAAGCGATAGCTCCACGAAATACAAAAAAACCACAAGCACCGCATATTTTATATTTAACGCAGCCGCATAATAATCGGCACCGAAAAGCCCCCGTATTATAAACTCACCAAAACCGTAGAACAAAGATACGACACCCAGCCCCAACGCGACCATCACCGCAACCACGGTTATCATATTACGCCGCACATCTTCGATAGACCCAACGCTGTATATCAACAGCGGAGCCAGACTGATAATTACGATATTGCCCAGCAGATACAGGTTCTCGGTGATCTGCATCGCAGCGGCATGGGCTCCAAAATCCCCCGCATCTATGAGGCCAGGCAATATCAGCCTGTCAATCCTTTGCATAGCCGAAAGCAAAAAGAACGCCAAACCAATCGGCGCGCCAGCCTTCAGCAGCTTGAGCATGTATTCAGACGAAACGTTGCTTATATTAATTTTGCCAAGTACCTTATATCCCAAGTACGTCAGCGCCAAAGCAACCGCAAGTGACTCGAGCAACCATGCAAGCGCATAGACTTCAAGTGCAGCGACACCCATATAGAACAGAACAACTACCAAGACAGTCTTGACTATAGTTCCAAGCAGCTGGATGAGGGCTGTTTTCTTATTGTCAGTGCGAGACTGAAACAGAGCAATTATCACTCCGAACGGCTCTTTAAGAAACAGCATCAGCCCAAAGATAACAATATATAGTTTTTCTTCTGGGCCAAACAGCAAGACGTAACAAATGAAAGAAAAAAAGGTCACGAACGCCAACCAGAATCGCAACACAAAAGTATTAACACAGATTTTTCGTTCATCTTGCGGATTAGCACTCAACTTCGGAACTATTACCTCCGCACCACAAAAATAGGTAAAAGCAAGAAATATATTAAAAGCCGCCAATCCATATTGGAAACTACCGTAGCCCTCAACTCCCACCGCCCGCGCAATCAGTGCACTAGATAACAACCCGCACGCGATGATCCCGCCGCGCTCAATAGCGAGCCAGGCAATGTTACGAATCATCTGAAAGTATCGTCCGACCACGCTCAGCTCGTTGCCCTGGATATCTGAGAGCGCGCCAGGTCATAAGAACACGCGATCATTTTCGTACGTACTCGTATATTTTAACTGGATATTTAAGAGGAACAATGAAAATACTCGTCCACACTCCGTTCATTCGGCACGCATCGACCAGCGCTTTAACCCGTTTAACGCGATCCATAAAGGATCGATTACTAACTCCACCATTGCGCATTCTGACTATAACCTCAGGCAAAAGCTTTGCCTTCATATTACCTTTTGCCAAATATCGAACTAACAGCTCAAAGTCTTGCGGCATCGCATCATCCAGCAAAAACCCACCATATCGTTCGAAAAAAGAACGTTTGCACATAAATCCAGGATGAGCAGGCATCATACCCAAGCGAAAAATAGTCTTGTTGCAGTAGCTTATTCTGTATCGTCGAATTACCTTGTCGGTAGCTATTGGGTCGACAATATCAACATATCCATACACGGCGTCAGCGTTTGTCTGCGTCAAGCGACGGACCATACGGGTAACCACACCCGGATCGGCGAAAAAATCATCCGAGTTCAGGAAACAAAAACAATCCCCGGTGGAAAGCTCGATGCCCTTGTTCATCGCGTCCCACAGACCTTTATCCGGCTCGCTCACAATCCGAGTCACTCGGGTTGAGTACTCATTAATAATGTTAAGGGTCGAATCTTTAGAACACCCGTCGACCACGATGTATTCCAGGTCAGTATAATCTTGAGAAAGCACAGAATTGATGGCTTCCCGAACAGTGGTCTCGCTGTTATAGCAGACTGTAATAACCGATACTTTCATGCTCATCCTTTAGATGCAGCCAATTTTTGCTTCAAAGCGACCACTCGTTTTTATGAGTTGAGCTGCCATCTAATCGTTGTCGGAACCTGGTTCCGACGTCGATTTTCTTGACAAATGATTATATCTACCTTTTCAAAAAGACGGGTGAATCTCCTTATCACTGCCTTGTTTCAGAGTATAACTGGTTGCCTAATGTGTCATTCGAGTCGCCTTCAAGCCGCATTCCAGAGCGACTCGCGATAACCAGCCAGCCCAATACCGAAACTGCAAAAAGAAAAAATGTCGGCGTAAAATAACCAGCCCCACGGGCGAAGAATTCAATGAAGGATGCGTAAAAGCATACAAAAATAAACACTTTCCCGCCGGCATGATGGTGGTTGTAGGCGTAGCGGATCTTTAAGAACGCAATGAGTAAGCCGACGCAGTAAAGACCCAGAAAACCCAACCCTATGATGCCGAACTCCCCGACCAGTTTAGCGGCGGTTGTACCACCATCGAGGCGGGTAATCACTTCGATGCCTAGCTCTTTCATCCGATATGCCGCTTCCCCGAAGAAATCTTCCAGACCATATTGTTGAAACCCCACTCCCCACCCCCCAGTGGCATCGAGCATGAGCAAAGTGGACTCCCAGCCTTGAATGAGCGTGAGTACCGAGAGATTATCAGAGGATGCTGAAAACGTAAGACGGGACGCGAAATAATCAGTGCGGAGTACGTAGATTGATCCAACAACCGCAAACAAGCATATGAAGACCCTCGACAGGGTTATTTTTATGCTCAATACGACACACATCAAAACCACCAGAACGGTGGTCAAGCTTTGAACCAGGACCGCCCACACTGCCAAATAGCATAAATAGATGACGTTGAATCGTAATCGAGAGACGAACGCATATATCAATAGCGGCGCCAAGATTAGAGAAAAATGCGATGGTTCGGCAAAGAGCCCCACCGGTTTGTGGGTCGTGTAAGCGAATATTCTCATGCCCAACAACCCAAACACCGAGTTGATCAACAGGCCCCACAACCCTAGCTCAACCAGCCTGTCCATTGTGGGCCAGGATAAAGGAATGAGTTTGTTAGCGGCGATCCATGAGGCAATCAGCATCATGATCAGCAGGAGATAACTTCCGATGAACCTGCCCAAAGCGAAGCCTTCTTCGAACAGAATCCCTACTACGGCATGCAATAGAACTACGAAAGGAATGCCGATCAGCCACCCTGAAGCTATAGGTAATGGCGTAATAATCTCGCGATCACGATCGAAACAGAAGGTCAAAGCCAAGCCCACAAAGCAGAGCGCCAAGCCCGCCGCCATAGAGCTTTGTCCGGTAGAGGTCATAACCAGACTAGGGAGAAAGATGACGGAAATGAAAAGCGTCGCATAAACGAACATAGACATTAACCGCGAATTCTCCCGATAGGTATTTGGAGGCGGACCGATGCGGTGCTCCGACGCCTATTTAAGCCCAAATGCATCATGCGATTCCCTTGAGGCGAGAGATTTGCTATGCAGTTCATAGCCCTGACGCTCTCCGCTTGATGAAGGCTTAGCGACGTGGCACGTAGCGCGCTTTGGCTGACGAGGACCTGAGCGAAATGCGAAGCAACGCTATCCCTACCCCTAAGAGACCGCCCAGAGCTATTCCTAGAAGTATCGCCAGCCCCTTCCTCGGCTTCACCGGCGTCTCCGGCACCTCAGCCGCACCATCAAGGGTAAAGACCGAAACGGCATCTTCGTCCACGCTGATCCCGCGTAACATGGCGAGCTGGCTCTCCAGCTCCCTCAACTCAGGAATGAACGGCGCATCGTTTTCGCGGGCTTCCAGTATCGCCAGCTCTGCCTGCAGGGCTCTGGATCCGCGCATATACATCAGGTCGCCCTCTACGAAAGCGGCAAGCTCACTGTCCGCAAACGCTCGACCTACGGTAGCCTGCGGTTGATCGATGCCCAGTGACGACGCAATGGCAGATGCCTCTCTCAATCGCGCTATGCGATCCAGACGCTGCTGCTGCGCCAAGCTGCGAAGGCCGCGAATCCGGCGTTCGGCAACCCTACTCCGGATGGACACCTCACTCAGTACGTTATTGACCATTTCATGTGTAGCGTTGCTTGCAGCAAGAGCCACATACTCGTTCGCCCAGGTCGCTGCCAGATGGGGATCTTCCAGCTCGACGACAACTTGATAATAATCTGGGCGCCCATGCTGGTCGGGCTGGCTCACGATCAACTTTTCAGCGAAATCCCTGCGCAGATTGTCTCGTGCATCCGTGTCCTCATCTGCCATATCGACCCCGATATACGGCAAATAATATTGCTCAAAGAAGGCGTTTCTGAGGGATGAGGAAAGCAAGTTACGTTTGAACACGCTATACACTTGGTCTGCCGTGTATTCGCTAAGCGCTACAGCGTTCTGACTCTGCCCTTGAGCGGCAGTGACGGACAACCGGCCCAAATTAAACGCAGCAATGTCGCTCTGGCGGGGAGGAATGACAGTGGCTTCGGTTTTGTATACCGGAGTAGCCAGCAAAGCATACGCAACAGCAAGCAGAAGACCGAGAGCAGTCACTGCGAGGACCAACCACTTTTCTTTCCAGAGGCTGGTGCAAAGCTCATATAGATCCATTTCGCCCGCATTGTCGCGTAGCGTTGGTTTTTTTATGTCTTCGTGCACAGTAACCTCATAATGGAAATATTAGACACGCTACCGCCCCAAGATTTGCTGTCGTTTCTCGAGAACAGACCCAGATGCCACATCACCAATCGATGCTCCAATCGCTTGTTATCAGCCAGATTCTGAGCTCGCGACTGAGACCGGCTGTTCCAAAACGTTAATTTCCCGCCCAGTACCGGCGCGAATACTATCTCGTTGGATTGGCTAGTTACAACTTTGTCGCCTAGGGAAGACCAGAGGAGAGCCTGTCCAGTCAGGATGGCTTAGGAGTAGCAAGAGCTCGATTGGTTCCAGCCAGAGCTTTTGGCGGTCGGCTTCTTACAGAATGGAGTTGGATAGAGCAAGGGAGGAGCTGTTCGCAAATCTGCGAACCAATGCTGATAACATCGTCGATCGGCGGAAGAAATGTTACACCCCTGCGGTACGCCGAGATCCGCAGGATATCAAAACCTGTTGGCGGCTTCGAATGCGGCCCAAGCCAGGGAAAGCCAACCCAGCACCTTCGGCACCATCCTGGGAGTATAGCGCCCCTGCACGACTTGAGCCGGGGTTGAGCGCCCCTGCGCTACGCCAGCGTCATACGGGGTCACTAAACCCAACCCGGTCCGCGGTCCAATTGCCCGGAACCGCACGCCAATTAGCGCGTCGGCGCGCAGGCGCACGCCAACCCCAGGGATAACCAATCCGCAGCCTCTGCGCCATCCTGGGGGTGCAGCGCCCCTGCGCTACGCCAAGCCTGCCTGGGGGTGTAGCGCGCCTGCGCTACGCCGAGCCTGCCTGGGGGTGTAGCGCGCCTGCGCTACGCCAAGCCTGCCTGGGGGTGTAGCGCGCCTGCGCTACGCCAAGCCTGCCTGGGGGTGTAGCGCGCCTGCGCTACGCCAATGTTTCAGAAACACCGCCCTCCGGGAACCGTAGCTCCAAACTACCCCAACACCGTTCCCGCCCCCAACACCACCCCAGCCTCCACCACAACGCCGTACCCGCAGCTACCACCAGCCTGCAACCAAGCCCGGGCACCGACACGCACACCGCCAGCGAGCTGCACACCCACCCCAATATGCGATAGCTCTTCCATCACCACATCATGGTCCACCGTCGCGTTGGCATTAATAATCACGCCCTTACCCACCTCAACAACCGTGCCCACGACAGCACCAGCCATCACAGCAGTACCTGCTCCGACGACTGCACTAGGACTTACCCAAGCCTTGGGATGCACAACAGAAACCAGCTCAACCCCTGCACCCTCAATCAAACCAATCCATTGCTCCCGCACCGCGTTGTTCCCTACCGCAGCGATCGCGCCCTGACAACGCTCAGCAACCTGAGCAACATCCGCAACCTTACCCAGTACGTCAAAACCCAAAGCCTCAGTCACATCCGGCCAGGCATCATCCAGAAACAGCACCTGATCCCACTGCCCATCCAATAACGCAGCCTCGGCCACAGATTTACCATGGCCACCTGCTCCCAACACCAGCAAGGTGCCGCTCATGCCTGCACCTCAAGCGCTCCGGCCTTGAACCTCACAGCTAATATGGCCAACGGCACATACGCAATCAGCAGGCCCAGCAAACCATCGACATACCCTAGCGCTACAGCGCAGGCCCAGGGCAGCAACCAAAACAGGTTTATGCCAAGCACCACCAGGGTTACTGGCAAATGAGAACCCAGCTCGCGCGACGCAAACTGATACGCATGGCTACGATGAGCCTCATACACCTTGTCGCCCCGCGCCAACCGGCGAAACAGCGTCCAGGTGGCATCCAGTACAAACACGCCCAGCAGAATCAGCCAACTCCACAGCAACTGCGGCTCAACCATCGCCGCCGTCACCGTCAGCACACCCAGCATCAGGCCGAGAAAGCCACTTCCGGCATCCCCCATGAATATCCGCGCCGGCGGGAAGTTCCAGCACAGAAAACCCGCCACAGCAGCGGCGAGTACCAGCAGCACGAGTATCTGATCATCATGCCCAAGCAACCAATAGATCAGAGCACCACCAAGACAAGTGGTAATCGCCTCAATACTGGCAATGCCGTCAATGCCGTCCATGAAGTTATATAGGTTGAGCAACCACACCAGAAAGAACGCCGCCAGGGCATAGACCAACCAGACAAGCTCGACCGTCAAGCCCGGCAACTGCAGCACCAGATCACCCTCCACCCAGAACAACGCCCAGGCAGCAGCGGAGAAATGCGCCAGCAACCGCCAACGAGCAGCGATATGCCCATGGTCGTCGAGAAAGCCAACCATCGCGATCAACAACCCACTGCCGCCGAGACCAATCACCCACTGCCAGGACACCTCGCTGACGAAAGGCAACAACAGGAGCGCAGCAAGAAACACCGCCACAATCGCCACACCACCCCCACGGGGGGTAGGTATCGAATGCGAGCTACGTGCATTGGGGATATCGATCAGGCTATTAGCCAGGGCATAACGGCGAAGAGCATAGGTCAATAAACAAGAAATCCCGGCCACGGCCAGGATCAAAAGCAACCAGAGCATACAGTTTCCTTTCAGTGACTCATTATTCCCGCGAACGCGGGAACCTATAGCCGCACGTACTCAACGGCCCGCTAAAAACGCATCAGCGGTTTTTTTCAACGCGTCATCCACCGACACGGGCGGCTGCCAATCAAGCGTTTCACAGGTATGTCGAATATCCACCTGCAAAGACCCGCACAACCGCTGCGCGACTGCACGCTTGCCCAACATACCCGCACCCAGCTCTAACAATCCCGCCGGCACCGGCAATAACCGCGGCGCCTTGCCCAATGCACGGGCTGTACGCTTGAGCAGTTCCGTAGTCGACAGATCTTCCCCATCGCTCACCAAAAATGTCTGGTTTGCGGCAGCAGGATGATCTACGCAGGTCACTATCAGATCAACCAGATTATCCAGCGCCACCATGCTGCGCTTGTTATTGATCGCACCGAGCGGCAGCGGCACACCCTTGTTCATCCAATTCATCATGCTCTGAAAGTTAGCCTTCACGCCTGGCCCATACACCAGCACGGGACGGATGATCACTACTTCCATCCCCGTTTCAACACCTAGAGCCTTGAGCCCCTCTTCTGCCTCGAATTTGGATATGCCATAGGGATCCTGGGGCGCGGGCTTATCGAAGGCGGTGTAGGGACGGCCCAACGCAGTGCCTTCACCATTAACCTTGATTGAACTGATAAATATGAAGCGCTTTACACCCGCCAGAGCGGCTTGCCTTGCTAGTGCGAGCGTGCCCTCTGTGTTTACCTGCCTGAAGGCTTGTAAGGGATCACTGGCAGTGTCATCCATGACATGAACGCGGGCAGCGGAATGGATAACCACTTGCTGACCTGCCAGTGCAGATGCCCATTGAGTGTCTGCGGATAAACCTTGCACATGGGCACTAATTGCACGCGTGTCAATACTGGTGCTGGTATCACGCACAGCCGCCGTTACCTGGTACTCATCGTCTAGAAGCCGGGCGAGTAGAGCACGTCCGACGAAACCAGTGGCACC
The DNA here is from genome assembly GCF_012844345.1 of Pseudomonas sp. gcc21. Taxonomy (NCBI): domain Bacteria; kingdom Pseudomonadati; phylum Pseudomonadota; class Gammaproteobacteria; order Pseudomonadales; family Pseudomonadaceae; genus Pseudomonas; species Pseudomonas sp. gcc21. The sequence goes on from NZ_CP051625.1 coordinate 1,496,338, forward strand.
GGTCAACAAGATATCCATATCAACAGCGCTCCGCGGAAGCCAGAACGACATCCTTGGCCATTGATTGCATTATGTTCCGCCTCGCAAACTGCTCTATGAATTCTGCTCTAGGGGTTATATCAAGCTGAATTGTTTCGAATGATTCAATCGCCTGCCCTACGTTGCACGGCTCGAATACCGCTGCGTTACTGACATGAGACTTGATGAATTCAGCCGCATAGCCCGCCACGCCAGCCCAGATCGGTTTACCGAGAGCCGAATACTCAAAAACCTTCGACGGCAATACTTTTTTGAAGGCTTCGTAATCATTGAGATGCAGGAATAAAATATCCGCCGCCTGATAGGCTGCGATAAGCTCGTTTCTTTTCACTGGAGGCAGTATCTCCACGTTATGACAACCCTTCGCTGCAAGCGCATCAGTAAGCTGCTGGCGCCTTCCTCCATCGCCAATGATTTGAAAACGGAGCCGTCCGCCATAATGCGCAGCTAGTTGAGGAATAATTAAATGCAGCCCCTGCCCTTCACCAATATTGCCTGCATACAAAACGGTTAAAGACCCGTAACTCCGGTCACTTTCCTGGGCCCCGGCCTCAATGAATTCATCATCGATACCGTTAGTAAATAGGGAGTAACTATTGTTTGGATAGCGTTGCTCGAAGTATGGGAGGAAACCTCCCGACACTAGATTTACTTTCCCCGCCGACCTAAGCGTCCAGCGCTCAAGCAGAGTGACTATGGGCTTGATAACCATCCTCGACTTCCCCGGCAGCACGTCCTTGATGGTGTCGACAAAAATATCTCTGATATCAAGATACAGCGGCGCTTTAGCACGCCAAGCTACATATTTTGCCAGTGCTGCTGTCATCAGCCGGGATGAGGTGCCATAAACCAGGTCATACTTCTTGCCTTTCACCAAATCCATCACACCCTTGGCGTAGGAGATGAACGCTTTCGACTGATCTATCATGCCGCTTTTGTGGGCTGACAGCGCTAACCGGTGCACAGTGAGTCTGGAAAATTCTTCGCGCTGAGGGGCATCGCTAGAGAACGAACTGTACCGATTAGGTAATGTGGTAATAAGGTCGATGTGCGCATCATCCGGCAGCTCTTGCAGTAGAGCTTTTATCAGCGCGGTTGTTCTGAACGAGCCAGCCGAAAGGTCAGGCTGATAGTAGAAACTCAATATCAAAAACCTCATTCACTGCTACTCCACTGAATACGTGTTACCAGTTTTCCGCAGCTGAAGACCGCCTCTATGCACTGGTTTTCGATGACCTCACCGAACCGCGGGTGCCAGGTCGCGGGCTTTAAACGCACCTGCTCCGCGCCCTCAAATATGACTTGAACATGGTCTGCTGTATCGACCGCAGCGGTGAACACACCGTCCCGGTTTACAAATGTGACATCCGGATGCACGTATAAACGCGCAACAGCCACCCCATGAGGCCCGTCAACGGCGTCGCTGACCTCGAGTGATCTTTCTTCAAACTGCCATGCCCGTGAATGGACGTTCCGCCCTACCAGCCGTTGGTAGCCAGTATGTTTTGCCTTTATGACAACAACCCTATCCCCATCCGCGAAGCTCTCGACCGTTGGATAAGCCCTGCGCGCCACGCGAAATCCCGCCCATACTTCTGACGAATTCTTTCCATCAATTTCAACGGTGTTGTGGGCAGCGGTGCTTCGTTGTCGATGGCGCTCGGCATTTTCCCCGTATTGCGAGGTGCCCGAGTTCACGAAGACCCTCTTGCCAAATATGCTCATCTCAAAGCTAAGCGTGTCCGCGTGAGCATGGCCCGGCTGATAATCTGGCCCGACTCGCGCCAGATCAATCAGCGCCTTGGTCTCGCCAGGCAACGAAACCGCAGCGTACCCGCTCGGGGCATTGAAGGTAGCGGTAACGAGGTCAGCGGGAACAGCACTTGGCGGCGCCAAACCCAGCGATTCTGCGTAGCTGCTCAGCGCTGCAAATGAAGGCCCTATACCAAACGCTGCGTCGTTGAAGAAAGGAATCTCACCGTCCGGGTGAAGCATCGACAGATGCCATTTCAAACCCCGCTCCACCACAGCACGCCATTGTCTCGCGCGCAGCGTCAGACCCGGAAGACTTGAAGATTGTGCGAGTTTTACCAGGTCGCACATATCCCAAAGCAGTATCGAGTGGTACATGGGGGACAGTTCAAAATGAGCCCCATCACTTAAGAACTGTTCGTCAACCTGTCTGTCAAGAATACCCAAGCCTTGCGCAAGCCACGAATCAGCTAGAGGCCCATTCAGAAAAGCGCCTGCAAACACCAGCGCCTTACCGTTAGCGAAAATATGGTTCCCCAAGATATGGTGCTCGATCTGCCGGCTCAGTGATTGAGCCTGCATCGCAAGGCTAGACAACCACCGCGGGTCCAAACTTGTTTGACGCCCAAGCCACTTAACCAAATTCACAATTCGCAGAGATAGCGGATAAGGCTCCCAGCCGTTCCCGGTAACAGGCGGATTACCTGCTATCCAGGCATCCACAAGCTCCCTGGCTAACCGGTCATCTTCCGCATCCACTGCGTTCAAATCATCTAGGTAGTGGAGGTTATAAAGCCACAACTTATCGAGGGCCGGGTCGTTCCATTCGCCTTGCCCGCCCAACGTTGCGGTTTTTCCCAGAAACGTAAACTTTTCACCGTCCAGCGTGGACCGATAAGCATACGAGGGAAACTCCCACTGCTCAGCTCCACGTGGAGACACGAGCTCCATCACCTCGGGTGTTTTTCTGGTAACAAACCGGTAATAGATCTGGTAAACGATTTGGCGAGCAGTAAGATGGCGGGCAGTTTCAAATAATAATTTGGTGCGGCTTGGCATGCGTCATCCAGGGACAGAAGGTGATTGGCAACGGAGCACACGAGTAGCCCATGGCTGTCCGACTACCTACGGCTAGTCCTTACGGAAGATTCTTCAGAAACTCGAGGATGCGCTGGCTTGCCTTCCCATCCCCATAAGGGTTATGAGCTGCAGACATTCGCTCATACTGGTCGGCATCATCTATGAGTTCCTGGACGGCAGAAATAATAACCTCGGCATTGGTCCCAACAAGCTTCACCGTACCTGCTTCAACCGCTTCTGGCCGCTCAGTTGTATCTCGCATTACCAGGACAGGCTTCCCAAGCCCAGGGGCCTCCTCCTGAACGCCGCCACTGTCGGTTAGCACCAGATAAGCGCCTTTCATCAAATACACAAAGGGCTCGTAACCCAGCGGTTGGATTAAATGCACATTAGAGGACCCAGCCAACAAACGCTTTACAGGCTCCTGCACATTGGGGTTTAGATGCACCGGATAAATGAAGTGTGTTTCAGGGTTCGCCACGGCCAATTGGCTTAGCGCCTTGCAGATATTCTCAAAACCCTCACCAAAATTCTCCCGGCGATGACCTGTTACCAGCACATACCGATTGCTCAATACATCAGTTTTGAGCCCCGCGTCCTGCAAAGCTGATTGTATGTTTGCTTGCAATTCGGTGGACTGCTCAATCTTCTTTACCACCCACTGCAGCGCGTCAATGACCGTATTGCCAGTAACAGTGATTGTGTCAGCTGCAATATGCTCATGCAGCAAAGCATCCTGGTTGCGCTTGGTAGGCGCGAAATGCACAGCAGCCAATCGCCCAGTGAGAACACGATTAGCCTCTTCCGGCCACGGTGAATACAAATTCCCGGTACGTAGGCCTGCTTCAACGTGTCCTACCGGAATTTGCTGATAAAAGGCAGCCAGCGTTGTAGCAAAGGTGGTGGCTGTATCGCCATGCACCAGAACCATATCCGGCTGAAAATCCTTCAGCACATCACGGAGGCCAAGCAATACCCCAGAGGTAATGTCGTAAAGGTCCTGCCCGCCCTTCATCAGGTCCAAATCAAAATCGGGGGTGATCTCAAACAGCTCAAGCACCTGGTCAAGCATTTCACGGTGCTGGGCTGTCACGCACACCTTCGCATCAAAATAGCTGTCTTCGGCCAAGGCTTTAACCAAGGGGGCCATCTTTATAGCTTCCGGACGCGTACCGAAGATGGACAGAACCTTCATTACTTTGTCACCCCGCAGAAATCCAGCACTACCTTGTCGCCAGGAATTTCGAGTTGCTTGAATTCTTTGTGAGCAACCAGGAACACTACAATATCCGCATGTTCAACCGCTTGATTTACCTCGGTAATTTTGTAATAGGCGTGTTCATGAATGTTCGGCTCAACGATAAAATAAGCTTCATCGCCCGCTTCTTGCAGTACTTTTTGCGCGATATAAACGGCAGGAGACTGGCGCAAATCATCGATATTGGGCTTGAAGGCGAGGCCCAACAAGGCAACGGAAGGAGCCTTACCCTGCTGGACGGCAAAGTCACGAATCGCATGCCTTACCTTCTCAGCACACCAGAACGCCTTGTAGTTGTTAATCTCTCGCGCCTTGCCAATGATCTGCGACTCCATGGGGAATTCAGAGGTTATGAAGTAAGGATCAACAGCGATGCAATGCCCCCCTACTCCGCTTCCCGGCTGCAATATGGTCACCCGAGGGTGTCGGTTGGCCAGATGGATAAGCTCCCAAACATCAATGCCAGCTTTGTCACAAATTAGCGATAGTTCGTTTGCAAAAGCAATTTGCACATCACGGCTGGCGTTTTCCGTCAGCTTGCACATCTCGGCAGTACGCGCATTGGTGCGGTGAAGCTCGCCTTTAACGAATTGCTGATAAAACGCGCATGCCTTTTGCGTGGAAGCTTCATCCACGCCGCCGATCACACGGTCGTTATGTACCAGCTCGTACATCACATTACCGGGCAGCACGCGTTCCGGGCAGTAGGCAACGTACAGCTTATCTTTTAGCTCTGGACGTCGTGCGTAGATGAAGTCGCCCATGCGCTCAGTAGTGCCCACCGGGGACGTGGACTCGATAATGTACAAGTCTCCTTCCTTCAGTAGCGGTAAAATACTTTCTGTAGCTGCCTGAATATAAGAGACGTCCGGTTCGTGGCTTCCGCCCTTGAAAGGCGTAGGCACGACCACCAAATAAACATCCGCCGCTACTGCTTTGGTGTCCGCACGCAAAAAACCTGCTGAGACAGCACTCCCCACCGCAGCATCTAAATCAGGTTCAACGATGTGGATTTTACCAGCATTGATGATATCGACCACTTTTTGGGAGATATCTACACCGTGTACCGGTATATTATTTGACGCGATTAAGGCAGATGTTGGAAGACCGATATAACCCAACCCCAGCGTACACACCTTGGCTTCATAATTCATTAATCACCTCACATCTAAATGTTGGACCAAATACATCATTTTACCTCTCGAACTTTTTTCAACCTCGTCATCGGACACTATTCTACTCGAAACACGAAAATCCTTTAGATTTCTAGAGAACTCATCATGTATCTCACGCCGGATCTCGTCGAAAGGAAGTTTAGTATCGTGCCGCGGCAAGATACGCAGCTCTATAGCGCCGTATTCGTATTGGTGTATCTGGTAGTACAATACCTCAGACTGCATTGCAGAATGCAGATTAAGGGCTGCACTAGAAATCTTTTTGTCCTTGCTTAAATAAACAAAGTCCTTTCCCCAGCGACTAGTCACATCAGTCAAAAAAACAGCATCATCTCTAAATACTATTTGCGCACCGTCCCCAACCTTATAATTGATCAACGGCAACGCTCTATTAACAAACGACGTAACCACCAGCTCCCCTCCTACGACTCTAGGCCAGCCGTAGCTAGTGAATACCTTATAGTGCCCACTGGCATCGAAATCCGCCGCTATCAAGGCCCTCTCAGATTGACCGTAAAAGGACACCACTGGGCAACTAAAAAACTCTTTTATACGGCGTTTCAAATGAACGTCAGCAGCCTCACTAACAAGAAACACTCCCTTTAAAGTGGGAGAAAACTTCAAAAACCTGAAATATTGGATACACTCCAAGACTAGCGAAGGGTAACCATGAATATATTTAATATTGAACCGAGAGAACGCGCTAACTAGCTGATGAGCATTGCTAAAAGACAACTTAAAGGTATCAACCACCACCTCATTGTATACCGGACTGTACTCCACAACTTTCTCATCAGATAAGCTTTTCCCCCTAAGAGTAAGCTTCGTATGCTTCTTACGACTGTACCCTGTCACACCCCATATTGAGTGAACGTACGCCCATTCGATGCCAAACAGCTCATTAGCGATCCTTATGGTTGTAGGTCGTCGACCAGTCCCGCCGGTGGTCGTAATAAATGAGTTGAGTGATCCATACTCTGAGGACGCGTAGTAATCGAGATTTTGCGACAGTTCATCTGCGGAAACTAGAGGAAGATTTTCCAGGACTGCTAAAGCGTTATGCTCATTCACGTCTCTCGGTATGTTATCCTTACCGTATTGCGTATACTTTCGAGCGTAGTTCAATGTTTCCGCAAGGTAGCGCCCAGCCACATAATCTTTTGTAGTAATGTTATCTAGGGTTGGTCGATATTTTTTTCCAAAAAGAATTGCATCTGGCGTAAACTTGAGAAACCCTAGAAACTTCTTAGGGGTACCATCATATATCTTCTTCAAAATACTCAGCATCGATCTGCGCACCTCAGATGTGATAGTTTAATATTTATTTAATTCTCAGCTCCTTGATCAACATCGTGGCAAGCACTGCATAATTACACATTACTTCTGGGCTTGAACACAAATTCGGCACATATAATTTTCACCATGAAGCGCACCCGCCAGATTTAATCTATTTGTTTGAATTGGCGTTTACGCTTCTAGCCACACTCTGCGCATCAACCACGCATCACGTCCAAGACATCCTGTATAGATGAAAGGCCCGTCACGTTCGGACAACCTTCATAATCCAAAACATAGTTCAACATACCCAGAAAACTGTCTTTATTGTCCAGCTCGTATGTAAATACAAACCCAGGCCTATCGACCACATCACTAGCCAAGCATTTAACACCACACAGACCCGCCTCTAATAAAGCCACGGACATACCATCGCTTCGAGTGGGCCTTATATACAAATCGAACTCACGAACCATCCTCATAAAATCCTGCGGCTCATCAATATACGAGACACCTGGACGACCCTCAAATTTTTGTCGATAGGACCTACTCAAATCTATAATTGTGAGATTACAAACCGCTACAATATCATCGAGACAGTCCAGTATAAAATCAGCCCCATACACCGACTTACGATCTTTTTCTGAACTATTATTAATATAAAGCAAAACTTCTCGCCCAGTCGGCCTTGTAGAATCAACCTTGCCGGGAAACTGGTTTTCACGGAAAATGGTTGAATGCATGAAGGTCTTTACACCTAAACCAATGAGTTGATCTCGCACTTTTTGATTTAAACAAAAAACGCCATCAACCAGGAATAATGAGCACTTGACAAGAAGGCTTGTTAACTCAAACTCTCCGCCATGCTTTACAATGAAAACTTTATCAAAGAAGAGCTTACCGATCAGCACATATACAAGCCGCTTCACCTCATTAGAGCAATTTATATGTAAAATACTGTCATGATACAAAAACAGTTTGCGCAATTTTATAAATTCATGATTTGCGTGTTTTTTTGACCTAATCGCCTGAGAAAAGTATTTCAGAAACACGGTCACACCACCCACCGGTGGAGGTAAGCCACCGGTACTAACGACTCTAATCATAGTCATTCACCAAACGTACTGGGAAACTTTTCTATGGATCAGATCCAGTGTCTCCTGTGTATATACTTTTTTCAAATCAGAGGAATTTACAAACGCACCATCTTCCATAACCACAGCACAATCATGGAAGATATCTGAATAGTCACCAACCCACTTGGTCATTATAGGAATTACACCTCGTGCCGCATACTCCAAAAACTTGATCGGTGAAGCAGTGACATTCACCAAATTGTTATCCCTGCATATAAAGCCAAAATCTGCATTATCTAGTTCCTCACGGACAACTTCCCAGTCACCGCCAACCACATTCGCCTGTAGACCGAAGCGTTCCAATATGGTTGTTGCCTTGACAGCCTGCCTAGTGACGACTGTTAGAGAATATTCGCTATCGAAATTCGAAAGAATCTTACATACCATATCAAATCGCTGCCATTCACTCATCGATCCGACGTAAATAAAACGTGATACATCTAATGCGCCGTTACCCTCATCGATAATTTTCCGCCTGACTTTTCTTTTAGAGACCAGACACGGTGTTACCCGGGAGACCGAGATGGGATAACGCGATTCCAAGTGTTTTTTCATATTCTCGGATACTGTCTCTACTATATTCGCCGACCGGACGGAAAACGTCTGCAGTGAATCGAGAACTAAATATCTTAAGTTTCCACGGCCCCTTGTCCTAGACTCCTCAGCGACCAAACCACGGACATCTATCGTTATCTTAGCTTTCATAAGCAGACAGCGCACTAGAAAATACACATATAAATAATCAAAGACACTACGAGTATAGACAATATCAGAGGCTCTCAACTCTTTAACAAATTCAAAAAACGTGCTTACGAGCGCAATGCTTTTCAAATCCAGAGCTGAACTATCTTGATGAGCCTTGCGCATGAAGAATATAACGTCCTCCACGCCTTCAAATTTATCGAAAACCTGAGAGCTCACCACACCGTCTGATAGTCCGTTAGGTACAACCACCAATAGTTTACCCACCAACGAGCTCCATCAAAATTGTTCAAAGAATGGCCGACCAGTTGCAATCGGATGCGGGATATATGAATTATAGCAATAGGCGGTCATGCAGAGCCGCTCAGCTCATCGGCATGTTATTCACATCAAAGCGAACTCTATCAACGGTCATTCAATGAGGGACCTCCAACAGTTTTTTGTATATAGACTCCAATTCACAAGCCACCCCCTCCCAAGTAGGCTGCTCGATCAAACTACTTCTAGAATAAGAACTCTGGCCCATAGCTTTAGCTATCGCCTTCGTAATATCAGCGGTGTCCATCGGGTGGAACTTCGTCGTACCTTGTTCTAAAAACGGTTGCAATGGAAACTGGTTTGATACAGCTAAATTGCAATCGAAGCTAGCCGCCTCAATCAAGGTTAAAGGTTGAACCTCCGATATGCTTGGCAAGCAAAAAACCGCGGCACGTTCATACAAAGTTCGCATTTGCTCCGAGCCATAGGCCAGCTCACCATAGAACTTAATGTTTGGGAGCCCTTCGGCAGCAACACTACAACGCAGCTTATAAGACTCGTCTTTCATAGGGCCGACAAGAGCTAGATCATAATCTATATTTTTAAAAGCCTTTATTAAGGAAAGCTGGTTCTTGCGTTCACACACCTCTCCCACACATAGCACTAACTGCTCTTTAGGCGTATTAGATTGCCCGCCAGATAGGTTTATATCTATACCATTTGGGATAATTCGAATATTCTCTTGCGGGATATCAAAAAAGTCTACAAGTAACGCGGACTCTTGTTTATTCAAAGCAATTAAACAGTCCGCAGACTTCAACATCAGCTTGCTAAGTTTGGTTTCGGTTAAAAAACCAGGAACTTTATTAGCCAGAGCATTCTTCATCCTACCTTTTATAGTTCTTTCGCCAAACATATTGATAACTGATGACACTACAACAGGCTTATCTAGAATTCGGAAATGATCTGCAACTTTTTTTGAAGACGAATGCGAACCAAACACATGGCATACATCGTAACTATCAAACTCATCCATAAGAAAATTATGTACAAAAACTTGATGACCAATTCTCTCTAAGGACTGTTTAGTGAAATTTATTTGGCGAGCCATTCCACCTTTACCTAGCCCTACATGAGGATAGGACACGAATAATACTTTCATCTCTAAACCTTGTTAATAGTCGGTCCAACCATAACTGGCGGCTGTTCTTCAGATAACCTAAAAGCGTAAACATAAATGAACACGTAGAATATAAAAAATCGCCAATCCATAACTGGTATTGTGACGTAGAAAAATAGCGTAGCCAATAAACCAACCTTCATATAGGCTATCAAAGGCTCCGACTTTATAACACACCCTGTGGAAAGAAGATGATAAAGCGAGCATATAAACAGCAAAAAAAGCAATATTCCAGACTCTACCAAAACTTGTAAGTAGGTGTTGTGCGTTGTCCATCCTTCACTCATGACCCCAGTCCAGAGTGCCTGAGAAACGTTGCCAATTCCTACGCCTAGTATATTATCCGCCACCACCGCTACTCCGTAGCCAATCCTTTCGAACCTACCGCTACCCCCAGAATTCGCCAGATTATCTGATATAGATAATATTCTCTCTACATAATCGACGGCAAATATGCCCGCCAAGACTGACAAAGCTGCCACCAAAACCATAACAAGCTTTTTATTATCTCCTTTCAAAAACAGCAAGAAAGACATCAAAACCATAGTGATAAACGCGCTCCTGGAATAGCTTCCAATCACAGACATCCCAATCAATGCAGCAACGAGAAGAAAGGCTCTATTCTTATGGCTGTAGTACAGGCTTAGCGCGAGAACTACAAATAAATTCGAAGCAAAAAAATTTGGATCTACGCCTGGCCATATCAATCTGGATACAGACTTATCGGAAGTGGTGTGCAACTTCATTTGAAACTGTTCTGAATCACCGGTAGAAAGTATTTTCTGATACAAATTAGACTCTGCTCCTAAATAGTTGTGGATCAGCGCTACCGCTATAGATGACGCAGCGACAACAAGAACCCTTTTCAGGATAAAATCTATCTGATCTAGGTTTTGAATTTTTTCGAATAAGAAGAAACATACTATAAGGAACAACGTTGCCGACATATAGTGCCCCACCCCACCAGCTAGTGCTGAATCAAAAAACAAAACGGAGTAGACAACTGAAAAAACCAAAAACAGGCCAAAAGGTACTATTTTCTTTGTGGCAAACATCGATATCGATCGTGGCGTCCCGCTACCAACTACAGCTAAAAGTGTCAGAATATGCAACAGCAAAAAAGGAGATGTTAACGTGCTTGGGGTCGACGGAAGATAAAAGGTACTACCTATTAGTATCAACCCATACTTGTAGTCGATGAACAGCAAGCCTATTACCAATACCAACCAGCAGAGAGCATATAGATAACCAAGATCCGTTATTGAATTAAGTACGACAACCCCCCACCAACACAAAAATAAAAAATCTCCCAGCTTCATTTTATTGATCACGTTTTCGCCTTAATTTTACGACAAGCCAATTTCTTACTCCGATCAACAAATTGACTTTTTGCTGTATGCACTCAAGACTTACTCGCAATTCAGTTTAGTTGAGCACGGAACACATTCGACAGCAAGGCGAGGCTAGACGCCTCTAAAGCAATCCGAAATCTGAGTTAAAACAAGTGTTTTCAATGCTACTCTCGACCCCTGCATTTTAACAATAGAGGAATTCGGGTTTCTAATAACCATATCAATTACTCTTTTGACCTGGGATGGGTCGACTGAGTATTCTGGGGCGCAATAATCAACCATACCGATTTGTTTAAAAAACCTTCTTGTCTTACCATGCGATGGGATCGATATCGGTATCGTACCCACGGAATATGCAACTATTGCAGCATGCAGTTTAGTTGTTATTAGCAAGTCCGCACTCTTGATTTCATCGACAAATGATTGCGTATCCCCTTTGTACTCTGAAAGAAGGAGAGCTTTTTCCGCACTTAACTCTTTAGAAGGTATTACTTGATGTATCGAGAACGAATCACATATCAACTTTATATTCACGTTTTTCTGGCTGACAAAATCTATAATCTCTGATATCGCACGGAGCTGTGCTTCAGAGCTTATCTGACCTATATGGAACGCGACCGTTTCGACTTTTTGTTTAGTAGGAATATGTTCTATCAGCTCACTTAAGACAATATCGCAAGTTTGATTCGCGTCGTTCTTTTTAGATACAGAGTTAAATGCCTTGACGGACTCGCAATCTCTCAAAAAAACCTGTCTCGCAGCCTTTGAAATACTTCTAACGAATATTCTATTGATGTAAGAATCAAGCGGCCCACACCCTGCCCCAAAAATAACATAAGGTATGTGATTTCTTTTACATTTCTCAACGATGTTATGATATCTGTAAAACGATCTTATAGATTGTCTTTTTGGAATACCTTTACCAATATACCTATTTATTCGCAGTACCTTGAAGATAAATAGATCATCATTCCGGTCAAACCACCATCTCGAATTCTTTGGGGTTTCCTGATACGCCGGATTTTCGCCTAAATACCCCCCGCCACCAAAGATAGCCAAGTCAGATTCAAGTAAATCTTCATCACCACCTCCATATTTGACGTTTTCCATCTTTTTGATATCGTCAAAACAATAGGGGACGAAGATACGAGAACCTTCACCATAAAATTCTCTGACTCTTCTAACCATAACTTCCAGGAGGAGTTCATCTCCAAAGTTAGGTGTCATGAACGAACCAACTATTGATATATTCAAGCCACGACCTTTTTTGAATTTTTGATCACAACCCTAGCTCCCATTAAGGCAGAAAAGGCCACTATATCCACGAGTATCAAAATGTGTTTCGCATCCTTTACGAATAGCAATATAAAAGCGGAAGCAGCTACGCTTAGAACAAAGAAACCCAACCCAAAATGTCTATGCCGATCGACAGAGCTGAGATATATATATTCCGAATAGACCATTACGTACAATATATTGTAGATCATTAACAAGGCCAGCTCGGCACGACCGACGCTATACTTGTCACTTCCGATCCATAATAATATCACATCATCAATAAATGCGAACAACAGCGAATAGTACGTTAACGAGAGCACCAATAAGGCTATTGTTACATTCTTCTTAATCGTATTATCTAATATCTCTCTACTGTCGTAAACTTTTGAGTATTCTGGTTTCAGTGTCGCAAGCATCAACACGACTACAGATGAATATACCGTGATAAGTTGATAGGCGAGCACATAACCGGTTGCTTGATTCGTATCGAGAATTCTAACTATGAAAACGAATGACATCTGAGTTATTAATAAGACCGCACCCGTAAAAAGCACATTAGCGTAGCTGTACTTGATAGAGTCCTTCAGAATCGATAGCGAAAATAGTTTCATGCTTACTGGAGCTTCTTTTCGTAGCGTCACGAGCATGAACAATTGAGGAAGTATTATCGGCACTACCGAGATAGCAAAAACATATCTGTAGTCATCATAGTAGCTACACACGACATACATTGCAGCAGCAAATATTAGATATGAAGATATCTCGAGCTTTGCGATTAATTCAAAATCTTGCCGGGACGATAGCACTGCCTTTTGGTGTGATAGCGCGGTAGAGAAAAAGTATGCCACTACGCAAACAAAATACGCGTATTTGTAATTTTGGTCATCAACATAAAATAGCACACAGACCGTGCCGAACAACAGGATCAGAACAGCCAGACTTTTGTAAAAAAACGCCACAGTTGAAACAATCTCTCTCTGACCCCGCTCGTCGCCATTTTTGAATAGACTGGGCAACCTTCTAGTTAGATATGAGTTTAGTCCCAACTGGAGCACCCACGTCATGCTTAATAATGCCATAACTTCTTTTAGGACATTAAAGTTTACAGGCCCGATACTATTAAGAATCAATCTAGTCAGATAAAAAGCTACTATTATTTTGACACCCGGCAAGAGCCCGTTGGCAACTGCTTTCCTGATTAGGGTCATCGCTAACTTGCCCTCTTGGTCAACATGTTATTCAACGGTAACGGACTTAGCTAGATTTCTTGGCTTATCAACGTCTGTGCCTTTAACCAGCGCTACGTGATAGCTGAGCAGTTGTAGCGGGATGGTGTAGACGATTGGGGATACGCTTTCATATACCCAGGGCATCTTGATGTGAGTGATGCCTTCGCCGTCGTCCAGGTCTGCCCTTTCGCAGGCAAAGTTAATCAGTTGGCCGCCGCGTGCGCGGACCTCCTGCAGGTTGGATTTAAGTTTTTCCAGCAGGCTGTCACTGGGGGCGACGCTCACCACGGGCATGTCTTCATCCACCAAAGCCAGGGGGCCGTGCTTGAGTTCACCGGCGGCGTAGGCTTCTGCATGGATGTAGGAAATTTCCTTGAGCTTGAGCGCCCCTTCCATGGCGATGGGGTAATGGGTGCCGCGGCCTAAAAAGAGTGCGTGATGCTTGTTGGCGAAGGTGGCGGCCAGTGTTTCGATTTCGCTATCCAGCGCTAGTGTTTGCTGGATGAGTGCTGGCAAGCCGCGCAGTGCGCGCACGTTGGCACTGATCATTTCCGGAGCGCGGTTGTTGGCCTGGGCCAGAGCGGTGGTTAACCATAGCAGCGCTACCAATTGAGTAGTAAAGGCTTTGGTGGATGCCACGCCAATTTCCGGGCCGGCGTGGGTCAGCAGACGCCAGTCGGCTTCACGTACCAGTGAGCTGCCGGCTACGTTGCAAATGGCAAGGCTGGCGAGATAACCCTGTTGCTTGGCATAACGCAGGGCGGCCAGGGTGTCAGCTGTTTCACCGGATTGGGAAATGGTGATCAACAGGGTATTGGTTGGGACGGAGACCCGGCGATAGCGGAACTCGCTAGCCACTTCCACCTGGCATGGCAGGCCGGCTTGTTCTTCAATCCAGTAACGGGCAACCAGGCCGGCATGGTAACTGGTGCCACAGGCGACAATGTGGATGGCTTGCACGTCTTTAAACCGTGTTTCGGCATCCGGGCCCAGGCCGGCGGTGAGTACGCTGTTTTCACCAAGTATGCCGCTCAGGGTGTCGGCTATGGCTGCAGGCTGCTCATACATTTCCTTTAGCATGTAGTGGCGGTACTCGCCCTTGTCCATGCTGTGAGCTGCATGTTCGTAGCGGGTAATCGGGTAGTTGCGCGGTTGGTTCTGGCGGTTCCATACGTCACGGCTGGTTAATGTCAGGCGTGCGTAGTCGCCCTCTTCCAGATAGATGAACTGATCGGTTACCTGCAGCAGGGCCAGCGGGTCGGAGGCGATAAAGTGTTCTTCACTACCCTCTCCGATGACCAGCGGGCTGCCCATGCGGGCGCAATACAGGGTGTCGGGTTCATCCTCATGAATCAGGCCCAGCGCGTAAGCGCCGTGCAGCTGATTAAGGGTGGCGCGAAAGGCGCACAGCAGGTCTGGTTTGCGGCTGTAGTGGAAAGCCACCAGGTGTGCGACGACTTCGGTATCGGTGTCCGAAGTGAAGGTGTAGCCGGCTTCGATCAGCTCTTTGCGCAGTTGTGCATGGTTTTCGATAATGCCGTTGTGAACGATTGCCAACCGGTCTGACAGGTGCGGATGTGCGTTGCGTTCGGCGGGTTTGCCGTGGGTGGCCCAGCGGGTGTGGGCGATGCCCAGGTGGCCGATGGCGGGTGTGGCTTGTAGTGCTGCTTCCAGCTCAGCGACCTTGCCGTTGGCGCGTACGCGGAGCAGGCCATTGCCCTCCGCCAGTACAGCCAGCCCGGCGGAGTCGTAACCGCGGTATTCGAGGCGATGCAGGCCTTCCAGCAGAATGGGGGTGATGTTGCGTTTGGCGACTGCGCCTACGATTCCGCACATGGTGTTGGGGTGTCCTGGTTTTCTTGGTTCTTGTTGATGGGTGATAAGCCAGCCGGGGTTGAGATGGCTGGTTTGCTGACTGTCTGGGCTCAATGATTTAGTTTTTTAGCTGATAGTTCGAGTTGCTTGTATCGCCCCGAGGGCGGGCCTCCCACGGGTTGGTGCCGCATCGCCCCGGGTCGGGCCTCCCACGGGTTGGTACCGTGTTTGGTTTGATGGTCGGAGTTTCCTGCATCGCCCCGAGTCGGGCCTCCCACAGATTTGTATCGTGCTCGGATCAATTGTGGGAGGGGCGACCTCGCCGCGATGGTGTCCGTTTGGACGCCTTTGGTTTTCTGGTGCTGCATGCTCTGGTTAACCACCCAAGGCGTCCTTCGGACGCCGTCGCGCCGAGGGCGGCCCTCCTACAAAAATCAATGCTACTTTTTTGGTGCTCCTGATGTTGTCCTGTCGGGGGCGGTACTGCGCTTTTGCTTTTGGTTCACTCGTCGCGCAGTCGACAGATCAAGATCATCAACGATGTCCTGCGAGCCTTCATCGAATTTTTTGTCGAAGTCTTTGGTTTTCATCTCGCCGTATTTCGCGTTGGGGCTACGCGATCTTGCCGGTGTCTTCGACGGCTTCTAGCTTCACCCGGAAGCCGCACGCATGCGCATATTTCTTCAGCGTCTCCCAACTAGGGTTGCCGCGGCCTCGCTCCAGTCGGGAAATATTACTTTTTGCGGTTCCGATGCGCTTTGCCAGTTGTTCCTGGGTAAGCCCAGCCTTTGAACGCATGCTGGTCAGCTGATCGATGAGCTCGAATTCGTCGGCGAGATTGTCGTACTCGGCGCGGACAGCTTCGTTTTTGAATGCTTCGTGTTTAAGTGCGTTAAGACTCATGTTTTTTCACCTCTTGAAGCCGCGCTTTCGCAAGCTCCAGTTCTTTTTTGGGTGTTTTCTGGTCTTTCTTCACGAAAGCGTGAAGTACCATGATGCGCTCACCTTCCATGTAGCAGAAAAAGCCTCGCCCAATCCCTTCTTTTGCCTTGGCACGAAGCTCGAACAGCCCATTCCCCATTGCTTTAGTGTGAGCCGTCAAACATGGTCCCCGGGGTGACGGCCCGTGCTGCTGGCTGGTTTTGGTCGAGATGGAACTCGACATTCCATGGTTGCGGATTCTTGCTGACAGGCCGAGTTGCTTGCATCGCCCCGAGTCGGGCCTCCTACAGATTGGTACTGTGCTTAGCTTAATTGTGGGAGGGGCGACCTCGCCGCGATGGTGTCCGTTAGGACGCCTGGGTTGTCCAGCCTCTGCGCGTCCTTCGGACGTCATCGTCCCGGCGGTTCGTCGCGCCGAGGGCGGCCCTCCCACAAAAACCTTGCCCGTGCGGTGCTGCTTATTCGTCTTCAGACACGCTACCGCCACAAGATTTTCTGTTGGTTTCTTGAGAACAGTACTTCAAGTTTTTTCTGACTCTGCGGGCCTGGGAATGCATAGGCAATGGCGGAGCCGGACGGAGGTTAGTCCGTCTATATGTCAGTTATTCGGTTTAGTCTGCTGGCCTGATGGTTTTTAACGGAACGCTGAGGGCCTGTTGGCGCTGCAGTACGTTCAGCAGGATAATCACGCGCTCTTCGCCGTCCGCCTTGCTGAAGATGGCGTCCAGGTCTTTGAACGGGCCTTCGGTCAACGTGACGGGGCTGCCGGGTTCGAACAGGGGCTGGTCTGTTGTGTCGGCCAGGCGCTGTTTGATCTGGTCAATCAGGCCAGGGGCGACTGGCACTGGCGTATCCGCGAAGGCAACCAGGCGCAGTACGCCGCGGGTGGAGCGGATGGTGTGCCAGCTGTCAGTCAGGCGGCACAAATGCACAAATACGTAACCAGGAAAGAGCGCCTCTTCTATAAGCACGCGCTTGCCGTGACGAATCGCCTCCACTGTTCGCACAGGGCGATAGCAAGGGATGTGCTGGTTGCGTAGGTTGTCCTCAGCGCGGGCTTCCTGCCTCGCTTTACACTGCACAACGTACCACTGCGGATTAGTAATGCTAGTAGGCATCCTGTCCTGCTTCCGGCGTCAGCCGGTGACTGCGCATTGATTACCTGCACGTTAATGGTCGAGCCAAAGAAACGGCGCCGTGCGACAGGCCGGCATATTACTGTCGAATTACTGAAGGTTACAAGATGTGAAGGTTTGGATTTTGATCAGCGGTATTGTGCCCGCCTAATGCCACTACTCTCAGGCCAGCCAGTTTGCTGGCGGCGCGGCGGCTCATGATTTTATTGTGACGGTATGACTATTTTTACCTGGCGGCCTTTTGTTTGTGACTGCTCGGTCAGCTTGGCAGCCAATATCTGCTTGGCCTGGCTGTCACCATGCACCAACCGCACCTCTTCAGGGCCATGGCGCATCCCGGTTATAAACTGCACCAATCCGGCTTGGTCAGCGTGAGCGGAGTAGCCACCGATGCTATGGACCCCGGCTTTTATATCGAAGACCTCGCCATCCAGATCGACATAGCCTCCGGTGGGCCCATATTGCTGGATAGCGTGGCCGGGCGTGCCCTTTGCCTGGTATCCGACAAAAAGCACGTTATGCCTGGGATCGCCGAGCATGGCTTTCAGATAGTTGATAATCCTGCCTGCGTTGCACATGCCGCTTCCGGTGATAACGATCGCAGGCTGAAAGGTGTGAGCGAGACGGTTGACCATGGCGAGGTGCTGGGCGTGGCTTTCTGTGGTTAGTAGTTGGTCGAAGGTTAAAGGCCTGCGGCCTTGGCTGACGCGCTTGAGGGCTTCGTCGTTCCAATAGGGTTTGAGTTCGCGGTACAGGGCGGTGAATTTGGTGGCTAGCGGAGCATCGAGAATGATCGGCAGCTTCCGCCAGGTTCCGGTACTGAGTATGTCTTCCAACTCATAGAGCAGTTCCTGGGTTCTGCCGATGCTGAAGGCTGGGACCAGTACGGTGCCGCCGTCTGACAAGGCTTGCTCCAATACCTGTTTCAGGCGGGCCTGGCGGGTGCGCCTGTTTTCGTGGTTACGGTTGCCGTAGGTGCTTTCGAGCACGACTACGTCCGCGCGATGTGGCGGTTTGGGTGCCGGCAACATTGGAGCATGGGGTGCGCCGAGATCGCCGGAGAATACGATGCGGCGTTTGCGGCCGGTGGCGGGATAGTGGATATCGCACTCGATGTAGGCAGACCCGAGTATGTGCCCTGCCCTTTGGAAGCGGATTCGACAGGTTAGCTCGGGTTCTTCTATCAGGGGCACCCATGTTTTATAGGGGTGGCCTTGCAACCGTTGCTCTACCAGGCTGACGAACCGGTCTGCCAGATTGGCATCTCGCTTGATGCCGACCATGAAGGCGTCTTCCAGGACGGTGGGCATGAGCAGCGCTGAGGGTTCGGTGCAGTGAATCGGACCCTTGTAGCCGGCGGCAATAAGCCAGGGCAAGCGGCCGATGTGGTCGATGTGTACGTGGGTCGCTATTAGCGCCTTGACGGAGTCCAGGCTGAACTCGACGTTGAGGTTGTTGGCGTCTGCGCCGTTGCCTGAGGTTTCTGCGCCCTGGAACAGGCCGCAATCAATGAGCAGGCTTGCGGTTGGGGAAAGCCATAACTGATGGCAGGAGCCGGTGACGCCTTTTACCGCGCCGTGGTGCTGGATATAGGGGTATTCGGTTGGCATGGTAGCAAGTCCTTTTGCTTGGGGAGCTTGGAGTGTAGCTGGAGAATCAGCGTAGCGCAGGGGCGCTACACCCCCAGGGGGGCGATGCCAGGCTTGGGCTGCATTTGGATGCGCTGACGGGCTTACGTGGGGTTGGCGTGCGGCTTGGGCCGTATTCGGGCGCGCCGACGGGTTTTACCTGGGGTTGGCGTGCGGCTTGGGCCGCATTCGGACGCGCCGACGGGTTTTACCTGGGGTTGGCGTGCGCCTGCGCGCCGACGAGGGTCAGGTCAATGCTGCGGGCCGTTCGGCTTCATGATCGCGGGATCGGTGTGACTGCGGGATTTGGCGTAGCGCAGGCGCACTACACCCCCAGGGGGCGGCGTTCTGGGCTCTGGATTGGTGTGGCTCTGAGGTCTTGGCGTAGCGCAGGGGCGCTACACCCCCAGGGGGTGTGCACTGGCGCTGAACTGGCGTTGGCTGTTAGCAGCCAATCGCGAGCGATGTGGCTTCAGCGCGTTACAACTCGCATCGCCAGCTGACGAACGGTTGGCGTGCTGCTTATCAACCGAGACAAAGCCTTCGAACCAGACGATACCTATATCCGCATGCTTTGTCGGGAATTGGCGGTTTGGCTTTTTTAGTCAAGACTTTGACTACACTGCCAAGGCTTTGCGAAACAGTATTGACCCGGACGGTGTATGTACTTAGAGTTGCGGGCGTGTTTGCCCACCCTGCGCTAACCTCGGATGGCTCTACCTGAATGTTTGACTCGATATTGATCGTCTGCGTTGGCAATATTTGCCGTAGCCCAACGGCCGAAGCCCTGCTGAAAAACAGGCTTGAAGGCCGGAACATCAAGGTAAGCTCCGCCGGCCTGGGCGCTCTGGTTGGCAAACCGGTTGAGCCGAACGCTGCGGCCGTCATGGCTGAAGCGGGGCTTTCATTGCCGATGCACCGCGCACGGCAGATCAGCGCAAGGATGATCCGCGAAGCAGACCTGATCCTGGTTATGGAAAACCGACACATACAATCGGTTTACAAACTTGCCCCTGAAGCCCGCGGCAAGACTTTCCTGTTCGGCCGCTGGCTGAACAATTGCGAAGCGCCTGATCCATACCGCCAGGCCCGCCCCGCCTTTGTGCATGTATACAAGATTCTAGAAAAGGCAGCCGATGCCTGGCTGCCTTATCTGAAGTGAACGTTCATCTCTACTGAAAGAAGAAGCCGATGCAAAATGCT
Organism: Pseudomonas sp. gcc21; assembly: GCF_012844345.1. NCBI lineage: Bacteria > Pseudomonadati > Pseudomonadota > Gammaproteobacteria > Pseudomonadales > Pseudomonadaceae > Pseudomonas > Pseudomonas sp. gcc21. The sequence continues at coordinate 1,516,776 of NZ_CP051625.1, forward strand.
GTCGCCTCCCCGGAGCGTAACAACGGGGAAATTGATCTTTTAGCCCTTTTAGGCGCCCTCCTGGATCATAAATGGATCATTGCGGCATGCACGGGGCTGTTTGCGGTCATCGGTATCGCCTACGCTCTGCTCACCACACCGGTTTATGTCGCTACGGCCGTTATTCAGATCGAAGAAAAGCAGGCTGGTATCAGCAGCCTGCTGGGCGAAAGCGATCTGCTATCCACCGCCTCGCCGGCAGTCACTGAAATCGAGCTATTGAAGTCCCGCACTGTTATTGGTCAGGCGGTCGACAACCTGAAGCTGACGGTTGTGGCTGAACCCAAGCTGTTCCCCGTAATCGGCCCCTTCGTGCATCGTCGCTTCAGCCCCAGCGCCGACGCCCCGGTTGCCGATGCGTTACTGGGCTTTGACAGCTACGCCTGGGGCGGCGAGCAGCTCGATGTATTCCAGCTTGAGGTGCCGGCCGCTTACGTGGGTAAAGCCCTGACCCTGCGCGCCGAAACGGATAACGGCTACACCTTGCTTGACGGTGAGGGCTCTCCCCTGCTGACCGGTGCAGTCGGCGAAGCCGTTGTCACGGACGGCTTCAAGGTTCAGATCGCTGAACTGGTTGCACGGCCCGGCACGGAGTTCCTGGTATCGAAAAAGAATCGCTTGAGCACTGTGCTTGCTTATCAAAGAGCTATCGGCGCAAGTGAAAAGGGCCGCGATTCCGGCATCCTGTCTCTGAGCCTGGAAAGCACTAAACCTGAACACGCTATGCGCACGCTTGATGAAGTGAGCCGTCTGTATGTGCGCCAGAATGTCGAACGCAAGTCCGCCGAGGCCCAGCAAAGCCTTGAGTTCCTGCAGGATCAGCTGCCACAGGTGCGTCGCGACCTGGAACGCGCCGAAGAAGCACTGAACGCCTACCAGGCGTCCGCTGGCTCGGTCGATATCAGTATCGAGACCCAGTCATACCTGAGTCAGGTCGTTGAGCTGGAAACCGCTATATCTGAACTGCGCCTTCGTCAGGAAGAACTCCAGCGCCGATTCACCGCCGACCACCCGAGCTATCAGGCACTGATGAGCCAGATTGCCCAGCAGGAAGAGCGCCGTGACAGAATTCTCAGCCGTATTGGAGAGCTGCCGGACACCCAGCAGGAATTACTGCGTTTAGCGCGAGACGTGCAGGTTAGCACCGAGATCTATACCCAGATGCTCAACAAGAGCCAGGAGCTGGACGTCATGCGCGCCGGCACCGTGGGCAATGTGCGCATCATTGATGATGCAGCGGTGGACACAACCCAGCCAGTCAAACCGAAGAAGCCGCTGATCGTTGTGCTGGCTACCCTGCTTGGCGGCATGCTGGGTGTGGCGATTGCATTGCTCAAGCATGCGCTGAACCGCGGTATCGAAAACCCTGACTTGATCGAACAGCTGGGCCTGCCTGTATATGCCAGCATTCCGCTAAGCAAGGATCAGGAAGTGCTGGAACGCAGCGGCACGAGCAAAGGGGGGCGTCGCCACCACGCGCTGCTCGCCAAGACCAATCCAGCGGATCTCGCCATCGAATCACTGCGCAGCCTGCGTACCAGCCTGCATTTCGCCATGCTGGAATCGAAGAACAACGTATTGATGATCTCCGGCCCAAGCCCACAGGTCGGTAAATCCTTTGTTTCCGCCAACCTGGCTGCAGTCGTTGCCCAGGCCGGTCAGAAGGTGCTGTTGATTGATGCCGATATGCGCAAGGGTTACATACACCGGCTACTTGGGGCGGACCCCAATATAGGCCTGTCCGGCTTGCTGGCAAAAACCCATACGCTCAAACAGGTAGTACATGAGACTGAGGTTGAAGGGTTGCACGTTATCTCGCGTGGGCTCATTCCTCCGAATCCGTCCGAGCTTTTGATGCACGCCAACTTCGAGGCGCTGATCAAGTACCTCAGTGCACACTACGACATGGTCATCGTCGATACGCCACCGATCCTGGCTGTAACGGATGCGGCGCTGGTCGGTCGCTTCTGCGGCACAAGTCTGATCGTAACCCGCTTCGGCATGAGCCCGGCAAAGGAAATCCAGCTGACCTTGCAGCGGTTCCGCAATAACGGTATTGAGATCAAAGGCGCGATCTTCAACGCAATCGAGAAGAAAGCATCGGCCTATGGTAATTACGGCTATTATCAGTACGAATATAAATCCGAAACCAATTGACGACGGGTTAGAGGCAGTACCCGTCCGGGGTTCCCCGGCATGGCGATCTGCGTATAATCGAATGCATTACATGACAGGGAGTAGAATAATGAAGAAGCAAGCACTGGCGATGATGGCTACCGGTTTGCTGTTGGCATCCAGCATGAGCTTTGCGCAGACTGAAGAAGCCGCAGCAGCTGAAGCGGGCGGCACTACTGGCACCGCCACGGGCACTACGGCTACAGGCACCGCTACTGGGACTACTACCGCTACTGGCACTGCGGCTACAGGCGCAGCGGCAGGTACCGGCGCGGCAGCCGTTGGCGGTGCCACTATTGGCGGCTTGAGCCTGACTACCGTTGCCGTTGGCGCAGCAGCAGCCGGCGCGGCCGCAGCCGCAGCCTCCAGCGGTGGCGGCGGGTCCAGCTCCGGCACTACAGGCACTACTGGCACTACTGGCACTACCGGCACCAACTGATAGTTGGTCGCCGCCTGAACAGGCCACTCGACTCTGAGTGGCTTTTTCATTCCTGCTTATCCTTGATGAAAGACTGCTCATGACCTTAATTCCACGTGCCGCCCTGGGGGCGTCCATTCTGTTGCTTCAAGCCTGCGTGTTCTCCCCTGGCATGCATATGGACAAGAACGATTTGATGAGCCAGGATTCTGCCGAAAGCAGCATGGTGGAATTAGTAGAAATTACGCCCAAGTTGCTTGCCCAGGACCAGACGGCCGCCCGGCGTCTTACCATCCCGCAGGAGCTGCTGAACTTTCAGCCGGAGAATTACCGGATAGGCGCCAACGACGCGCTCTTTATCACCGTCTGGGATCACCCCGAGCTAACGGTCCCGGGTGGTAACCAACAGACCGACGCCGCCAACGCGCGTATCGTTCGTGATGACGGCACCCTCTTCTACCCCTTCATCGGCAACGTTCAGGTTGCCGGTCTGACGCTGGAAGAGCTACGCGAAATCATCGCCAGCCGCCTGGCTCGTTTTATCGAGCAGCCGCAGGTGGATGTAAACGTAATGGAATACAACAGCCAGAAGATCATCGTCAGCGGCGCATTCCAGAACCCGGGCTATCTGCCAGTGAACGCTCAGCAACTTACTCTGTTGCAAGCTGTGGGTCTGGCCGGTATTGATCCGGAGCGCGCCGACCTGTCCAGCCTGAAGCTGACCCGTGAAGGGCGCACCTACGAGCTGGACTACGACCGCCTCACCAGCATGCCAAGCGAGATCGGTAACGTGTATATGCGCGCTGGTGACAAGCTGCATCTGGGCCTGAATGACAATCGCAAGATATTCGTGATGGGCGAAGTGAAAACTCCTCGTGCCCTGCCCTACCGCACCAGCCGCATGTCCCTGAGCGAAGTGCTGGCGACTGTCGGCGGCCCGTCGCCTGAGACGTCCAGTGGACGCGAGGTATACGTGATCCGCGGAGTTGAGAATATCGAGACCGAGAAGGCAACTGTATTCCAGCTGGACGCGAAGTCACCTGCTTCATTCATTCTGGCCGAACGCTTTGAGATGCAGCCGCAGGATGTGGTGTTTGTCGGGGCTGCAGGGATCACTCGCTGGAACCGCTTCATCAGCCAACTGTTCCCCTCAGCGAATATCTTCCGCACCACACTCGAAATTGATGAAGACATGACAAACCGCAACTAAGGGGATCGGAAATTGAAGGTCCTTCTACTTGCGGGCATGTCTGCCGCCGCGGCGTTACTGATGAGCGGCTGCACGTCGGTCGCATCCTCTTCCTACGAGACGCTTCGGCTCGCGATAAGCGGGCCTGAGTCGATCATTACGGCTGACTATGTAAACAGCCTTGATCGGCCCGCGCTTTCAGCGCGCTTGAAGCAGTCGGAAGCGCTATTGGTGCTGGCCGCCCGCAACGATGGTGTCGCTGAATGGCATGGCCGGAGTCAGGCGCTTGTTACGCAAAACGGCCGATTGATTCAGACCGCCGGGTTACCCGATGAAGCCGACATCATTGCACCGCTCGCCGTGGCAGACCCCTTCCTGCAGGATCTACGCGCTCTTCCAGAGGATGTGGAAGTAACGCGCCTGGTGGACTTTCCGGGGCGTTATCTGACTAGCGTGCCCCAGCATGCCCGATATCGCAAAGGCCCGGTCGAGACGCTGGAGATCATGGGTGAACAGCGCGCCTTGCAACGCATGGACGAGATTATCCGCATGCCAAGTATCTCCTTCCGCGCTACTAATCATTACTGGTTCGACCCTGACACCGGAAATGTGCTGGTCAGCGCGCAGCATCTGGCGCCCGGATTTCCGCCCGTGCACCTGGTCGAGCTGACTCAGTCGGTGGGGCAGCCATGAGGCGTCTTGCAAAACCCCTGGTGTTTTTGCTCGGGTTGGGCGCATCACTCAACTGTCTCGCGCAAAGCGCCTCCCCGACTGTTGAGATCAGCGGTGTTGTGCTCGCCCCCGGAACTTATTCACTCTCCGAGGGCGCTCGGCTGCATGATGCATCGAGCAGCGCACAAGTGCGTAGCGATGCCTGGCCGCTGGGTGCTGCCTTGCTGCGTCAGTCGGCGGTTGAGCCACAAGTGCGTCTTAAAGCTGGCGTGCTGTTTGATCTGCGGATTAACCACGTACATGCGGTTGCGGACGAAAATCCGGCGCTGGAAGCATTGGTCGATCGGCTGATACAAGCGATCGAACCACTCCCAGTGACAGGCCGAGTGAACGCGCAACTGAACCCGCTGCAACAGCTGATTCCAGCTAATGACAGCTTGCTGGAAGCCGGCGACCGCATTCTCTACCCCCACCGACCGAACCACGTCACAGTGATTGGCGCAGTTGAGCAGGACTGCAAGCTGGCCTTTGTGCCGGCGCACCAGCCAGTCGACTACCTGAAGCAGTGCGCCTCCTCACCTGTGGCGGATCGCGACACGGTATATGTCATCCAGCCAGACGGTACGCTGCATAGCAAAGGCGTCGCCCATTGGAATGCCGAGCCTGCCAACGTGGCGGTGGGCGCCATGATTTACGTGCCGATTCGAACAAATCAGCTTTCCGCCCAGACATCAGATCTGAACCAGGAGCTTGCTGAATTCATGGCGACGCAGTATCAGCTCGGGGGCCGTTTTGGTGAGTAACAACGTAATATTCAAAAGGTCGCTGGTGATTCCTCTGGTACTGACGGGTCTCGCCTGGCCTGCCGTCGGCCATGCGGATCGTTATCGTACAACTCAGCATGATTTTGGAGGTGTTGGCCTTTTACAAACGCCGACCGCTCGCATGGCGCCTGAAGGTGCTTTCAGCTTCAACGCCAATCGCACCTCGCCCTATAGCCGCTACAGCATTTCGGTGCAGCCCTTGCCCTGGCTTGAGACGAATATTCGGTATATCGCCATTACCAACCGCGACTATTCTGCTTCGTCGACGGGCCAAAGTCTGAAAGATAAAGCCATCGACGCCAAGTTCAGATTGTGGGAAGAAAGTTACTGGTTGCCGCAAGTAGCATTGGGCTTTCGGGATATGGGTGGTACCGGTCTGTTTTCCAGCGAATTCCTGGTGGCCAACAAACGCTTCTACGACCTGGACCTGAGCCTAGGTGTTGCATGGGGATATATCGGTAATCGCGGCGACGTCAGCAATCCCCTGGCCGACCTCGGATTACGCGACGAGCAACGCGCCGGCTCAACCGGCGAAGTGGGCGGCGAATTCAACACCAGCGCATTCTTCAGCGGCCCCGTGGGCGTATTCGGCGGCGTTGAATATCAGACGCCCTGGGATCGTCTTCGCCTGAAGGCGGAAGTCGAGGGCAACGATTATAAATCGGAGCCCCAACGCAACAATCAGGATCAGGACTCACCCCTCAACCTGGCTGCGGTATTTCGGCTCAGTGAAGGCATAGATCTAACGGCGGGCTGGGAACGCGGCAATACTGCGATGTTCGGGATCAGTTTTTCGACCAATCTCAAGACCGGCTCGCATCCGCCCAAGGTACTGGACCCAGCGCCCGAGCCAAAACACGAACTCCCGGCCGGCGTAACGGCCAGCCAAGTGGATTGGCAGGATGTCAGCAACCGTCTACGCGACAATGCCGGTTTTGCCGTTGAAGAGATTGCGGTCAAGGATCGTGAAGTCATCGTTACCGGGAACCAGACTACCTATCGCGAGGAAGCGAAGGGACTCGGCCGCGCGGCGCGCGTGCTGGATAACAGCCTCGGTGAAGGGACCTATGACTGGTACACGCTGGTTAACAAGCCACGGGGTATGGAAACCAGCGAAAGCAGTATCCGCCCTGATCGGCTGCATGCACTTGAAGAAAATCGCCTCACGCTGGAGCAGATGCGCCGCACCACGGTCAATGCCATGCCTAGCGTGGTGAGCAAGGACGTGGTACACCGCGAGCCACTCGACAGGTTCGATGCCGGGATCTCGCTGGGCTACAACCAGAACGTGGGCGGCCCGGATGACTTTATTCTCTATCAGCTTCTAGCTCGGGCTAGTGGCGAATACCGGTTCAGTCGCAATGCCTGGGTGGATGGCAGTGTCGGCGTGGATTTGCTGAATAACTTTGACAGATTCGAGTACGACGCGCCCAGCAAACTGCCCCGCGTACGCACCAACATTCGCGAATATCTAACCACCTCGGACGTGGTGCTTGAGCGCCTGCAATACACCCAGACCCAGCGCATGGGTAGCGACCTGTTTGTAATGGGCTATGCCGGTTTGCTCGAGAGCATGTTTGGCGGTGTCGGTGGCGAAGTATTGCTACGTCCACATGGCTCTGACTGGGCGGTGGGTGTTGATGCGAACTGGGTGAAAAAGCGCGGCTTCCGGCAGGATTTCAGCTTCCAGGATTACTCAGTCTGGACAGGCCACATGACCGGCTACCTGCAGACCGACTTTTATAATGTATTGGCGCGCGGCAGTGTGGGGCGGTATCTGGCAGGCGATTACGGCGCCACGCTGGAGCTCTCCCGTCGATTCAATAACGGCATCACCATTGGGGCCTGGGCGACTAAAACCGACGTGCCTTCGGAGGATTTCGGTGAAGGCAGCTTCGACAAAGGTATCTACTTCACCTTTCCCTTCGATGCCTTCTTCGCCAGATCCTCCACCTCGCACGGTACTATCGCCTGGAATCCGCTTACCCGCGACGGCGGCGCCCGCCTGGCTCGATACCATCAACTGTATGACATGACCGAATCGCGCAATACCGACCGGTTTAACGAAGGGTTTGAGCGAATTCTGGAATGAGTGGGAAAAGGGATGCTTCGGCTGATTTTTCCGGAATGTCGACCAAGTCGCCGAATCAACGCCGCGACACTGGCTCTCAGGCTAGCCGATATCGCTGCACAAAATCGGGGCGCCCTGCGGACGCCGTCGCGGCGAGGTCGCCCCCTCCTACCAGGTCCGCAGCCAAACAAATGATTTGTCGTCCTATCGAATCACCGCATCGCATGTGGCGACGTGCAGAACTGCATGGCCGGACTTATGTGTGAAAATGGAGCAAATATGTGGTTTAGGTTAATGCGACGCTGGGTCCGGTGGCGTCCGGCATTCCGTATCATGTTCTACGCGCTGGTCTGTCTCGGTATGTTTCTCGGCATGCGCCCTACGCCGCCACCGGTAGCTTTCAACGGTATGGCAGTGCTCTATCACGCCGGCGGTCTGTGCGCCTGTACCCTGCTGAGCTACCTCGGGCATCCCAGATGGGAATGGTGGGTGCGTTTTGTGCTGATGTTTGCTGTGGGGTTGGCAGTAGAGATGGTGCAATCCTTCCACCCAACACGCAGCGCTGATGTCTACGATCTGTACGCCAACAGCATTGGCGTAGCGATAGGACTGGCCATGATCTGGGCGTGGCGCAGCTGGAGCCGCAAACGCTTTCATCCGAGCAGTTCAAGGGCTTGAGCCACCGGGGAAAGCCCATCCAGGTTCGCAACGCCAGCCTGGGGGTGTAACGCGCGTGCGCTACGCCAGCGATAACACCGCACTTCGACACCGACCACGTCGGCACGCCCAAATGCCGCCCGAGCCGCACGCTAACCCCAGTAAGACGCAAGTCTACCAACGCCACGCCAGCCTGGGGGTGTAGCGCGCCTGCGCTACGCCATGCTTTGATCGCCCCACGAACCTTCGGAATATGCGCTAGACCACTTCCACTCCGCTGCGGTCCGACACAGCCCAGCCTTAACCGGATTCTGATGGATATATTCAACAGCCGTCCGGAAATGATGCTCGTCACGTACAAAACGATCCCAGTAATCCCGCATCCATAAGCTACGAGTGGGAACTCTCAAGCGCAATCGATCATTGTTTAAGAACATCCACCGCGTAGTCACCGATTTCCATGTTTGGACGATTTTTGGCAATGAATACCAGGTATCGATTAGCACGTGGACATGGTTCGGCATAATGCACCACGCAATAAGCCTATAACGCTGCCCGTGGTGATACTTCAAGGCATCTTCCAACGCGGCAGCCATCTTCTGGTTACGCAAAGCACAACAACCAAGCCCGCTATCCAGCCAAAGCTCAATGTTCCTGCGCTGGTAGCTGCCGCGTTCGGACTCAGGAAGCGTCTTCGACTCTCGCGCTAGCTCGCGAAGCAAATGCTGGGGAATCGAGTCGGCTAAACGGAAGGTAATAAATTGAATGCAGTGCGGGTCATCGCGATGTGGGGCGGAGCCGGAGTAATACCAACCTTTCCATGAGGTATCGGTGGGCTCGCGGTTCGAGCGCATGATCATCTTCCCTGTTTATTAGAAAGACGAGGTTAGCAAGCGAGGTTTGCGAGTGACGCGAGCTTATGCTCAGTTTCAGAAATCGTGTTGTGGACTAGATCCCGGTGCTCTATGGCGGAGCGAAGATCTATTTCAAGCGTGAGAAGCTCAATCTATCAGCGCGCCCAAACAGCGCCCCGACTTGCCATTCAGCCTCGTTGGCTAGCTCGAGCGCGGACCACCCTGTCGGCGCGCCGGCGCACGCCAACCCCAGGGAGAAGCCAGCCCACAACCGCAGCGCCAGCCTGGGGGTGTAGCGCGCCTGCGCTACGCCAATCTATGCGATAACACCGGGCTTCGACACCGACCACGTCGGCACGCCCAAATGCGGACCACCTTGTCGGCGCGTCCGAACGCGGCCCGAGCCGCACGCCAACCCCGGGATAACTCATACAACGCAGCGCCAGCCTGGGGGTGTAGCGCGCCTGCGCTACGCCATTATCCTGAGCACCACCGAAATATCAGAAAGCGCTTCAATCCCGCCGCTTAGGCGGTGCCAGCCCGTCTGCGCTGGTCACAACCTGCCCAACCGGCGCGGGGGATGATTTGCGCCGGCCGGCGTGCTTTTTCGATTTGGGCTTTTTAGCTTTATCTTTCTTCTTGTCGTCTTTCTTTTTCTTGCTGCCTACGGGTTTGCCGGAGGCTTTGACCTTTTTCGGTCCTTTGAAGCTTCCTTCTATTTCCTTGACCACCCGCCGCTCAAAGTTGCGCCGCAAATAGCGCTCGATGCTCGACATCAGATTCCATTCGTGCGGTGCCACCAGAGAGATCGCGATGCCCTCTGCCCCTGCACGGCCTGTGCGGCCGACGCGGTGTAGGTAATCATCACCGCTGCGCGGCATGTCGAAGTTGATAACCAGATCCAGCTCGCTGATATCCAACCCACGTGCGGCCACATCGGTCGCTACCAGCACGCCGCTTTTGCCTTCCTTGAAGCGTTCGATGGCCAGCTTGCGGTCTTTTTGGTCCTTCTCACCGTGCAATACGTAGACGCGCATCGAGTCGTCGGCACGCAGTACGCCATTCAACCGATCCGCCGTTACACGTGTGTTGGTAAACACGATGGCCTTGCCGGGGTTTTCATTCGTCAGCAGCCATTTCAGCTGCTTTTCCTTGTGCGTTGCGTCGTCTGCGGCCATGACTTGTTGTTTGATTGCCGGCGTATCGTCGCGCACGCTGTCCAGTTCCAATATCACCGGCTCACGCATGGCGCTTTTGGCCAGACGCTGCAAACCGGCGCTGCCTTTGGTGGCGGAGAACAGCATGGTCTGCCGCGCTTCCGGGCAGGCTTCGGCAATCTTGATAACGTCTTCGCTGAAGCCCATGTCGAGCATGCGGTCAGCTTCATCGATGACCAGCGTCTGCACCTGCGACAGATCCAGATTCACGCCGGCACCCAGTTGTTCAAGCGCACGGCCCGGTGTAGCAACAATAATGTCCGGGTTCTTACGCAGTTTAGCCGCCTGTACTTTGAAGTCTTCCCCGCCAATAACCAGTTCAGCCTTGATGAAGGTAAAGCTCGCGAGCTTCTGAATGTCTTGCAGAATCTGCCTGGCCAGCTCGCGAGTCGGAGACAAAATCAGCGCCCGCGGCGCTTGCGGCTGTCCTTCTTCATTCAGAATGCGCTGCAGGATAGGCAATACGAAGGCAGCTGTCTTGCCGCTTCCGGTTTGTGCGATGACATACAGATCGTCGCCCTTGATCGCAGCCGGAATCGCCGCCCTCTGGACGTCGGTGGGCGTTTCAAATGACAGCGCTTCGAGGCCTTTAAGGAGGCGTTGGTGCAGGTTTAATTCGGTGAACAAGGCAGGCTTCGCTCTACTGGAATCTTCGGAATGGTAATTGATGACAGTGTAACAGTAGAAGCGTTGACGGTGATGATGTAGCGCATCGGTCGTGGAAAGGCTGCTCGTAACAATATCGACGGCACACCGATCCCAGGAAAAACCCAGTCCGCAGCTGCTGCGCCGCCTGGGGGTGTAGCGCGCCTGCGCTACGCCAAGGTTGTGCAAACCACAAAACTCTTGTCGCACTCGCCAGTGCGTCCGGGCGCGGCCCGAGGTCATACCAAACTCGTCGGCGCGCAGGCGCACGCCAACTCCAGGAACCAGCGGCGAGTCCGAACGCGGCCGGAGCCGCACACAGATCCCATGAAAAAACCCAGTCCGAAGCTGCTGCGCCACCCTGGGGGTGTAGCGCGCCTGCGCTACGCCAAGGCTGTTCAAAACCACGAAACTCTTTTCGACCTCGCCGGTGCGTCCGGGCGCGGCCCGAGGTCATACCAAACTCGTCGGCGCGCAGACGCACGCCAACCCCAGGAAACCATCGGCTAGTCCGAACGCGGCCAGAGCCGCACACCGATCCCAGGAAAAAACTCAGTCCGCAGCTGCTGCGCCAACCTGGGGGTGTAGCGCGCCTGCGCTACGCCAACGCTGTTTAACTACGAATCTCTTGTCGACCTCGCCAGTGCGTCCGGGCGCGGTCTGAGGTCATACCAAACCCTGTCGGCGCGCAGGCGCACGCCAACCCCAGGAAAACGTCGGCGCGTCCGAACGCGGCCAGAGCCGCACACCGATCCCATGAAAAAACCCAGTCCGAAGCTGCTGCGCCACTCTGGGGGTGTAGCGCGCCTGCGCTACGCCAAGGCTGTTCAAAACCACGAAACTCTTTTCGACCTCGCCGGTGCGTCCGAGCGCGGCTCGAGGTCATACCAAACCCTGTCGGCGCGCAGCCGCACGCCAACCCCAGAAAACCGTCTGCTAGTCCGAACGCGGCCAGAGCCGCACACCGATCCCATGAAAAAATCCAGTCCGAAGCTGCTGCGCCAACCTAGGGGTGTAGCGCGCCTGCACTACGCCAAGGTTGTTTAAACCACGAAACTCTTCTCGGACTCGCCAGTGCGTACGGGCGCGGGCCGAGGTCATACCAAACCCTGTCGGCGCGCAGGCGCACGCCAACCCCAGGAACCATCGGCGAGTCCGAACGCGGCCAGAGCCGCACACCATCCCAAAGAACATTGGCTAGTCCGAGCGCGGTCCGCAGCGCACGTACTCTTGAGAAACGCACATAAAAAAGGGACATCCGAAGATGTCCCTTAAAACCCAAACGGTAAATCACATTACTGCTTAACGCACACCAGAGGCCCTCAGAGCTGCAGGGGTGAACTGGTTGTAGGACGGTTTGAAATCATACTGAGGTGCGGACGTTTCTTCGGTATACATGCCCAAAGCGATATAGCGGCCAGCCAGCAGGTCGTACAGCGTTTCGATGGCGTAGCCAGGCAGCTTCTGATTGTAGGCAAATGCGATATGCCCCTCACCTACACGCCACAGGGTGCCGCGACCATCATAGTGATCAGCCAGATTAATCATCCACGAGTCTTCATCGACGAAGAAGTTACGCTGAGCATAGATATGACGCTGCCCTTGCTTGACGTCGCCCTGTACTTCCCACACACGGTGCAGCTCATATCGGGTGAACTCAGGATTGATGTGGCCAGCCTTTAGCACGTCGTCGTACTTGACGCCTTTCTCGGTCAGTTTATACGCGTTGTATGGGACGTAAATTTCCTTCTTGCCGACCAATTTCCAGTCATAACGGTCGGGTGCGCCGTTATACATGGAGAAGTTATCAGAAGTACGCATCCCGTCCGACGCGGTACCCGGGCCGTCATAGGAAACCTGAGGAGCCCGGCGAACCCGACGCTGTCCTGCGTTATATACCCAGGCCATACGCGGCTCTTTCAGCTGATCCAGCGTGTCGTGAACCAGCAGAACATTACCAGCCAGACGCGCTGGGGCATTCACACGTTGCTTGAAATAAAGCAGCGTGTTGGGCACTTCTGCTTCATTCACATCGTCCATGTACTGCGGGTAGCCAACCTCTTCTTCCATCTTGATCAGGTTGTAGGACCCATTGGTCTGCGGCATGGCCTGCATATACCAGCGTTTGACGTTGCTACGCGCGCGAGTCATATGATTCCAGACCACCTCCGCGCCCGATTTTGGAATCGGGAAAGCAAAACTGCCGTGGGCGAAATCGGAGATGCCATCGCCGCCGTTAACCAGCTTGGCCTGTCCGGCCGTACGCTTGACCTGCTCGTAGGTCTCTTCAGGATAACCGACAGTCCGCTTGGTTTCGTAGATCGGCATCTGGAAGGTATCGGGGTAACGCTCGAACATGGCTACCTGCCCAGGCGTAAGCTTCTCGCGGTATTCCTGGTAATTCTGCGCAGTAATAACAAATTCTGGCTGGTCATTCGCAAGCGGGTTTGCATAGAAGTTATCCTCCAACGCTCGCCCTGCATCGGTGGGCAAACCGCCAGTCCATTCAGGAATGGTCCCGTCGGCATTGCCCGCTTTTTCTGCGCCGATTGGCGTCAGCTCGTTACCCAGCTTATTGATCTCATCCTGAGTTAATGACTGCGCCATCACGCCAGATGCAACAAGACTCAAAGCCAGACCACCGACACCACATAGAGTTTTTCGCATACGCTTCATTTTTATTTTCTCCTGTTGCGCTCTTAGAAACTGACGCCAACGCTCAACGCAGCGAAGTCACGGTCAACCATGGTGTTGTACTTGCCATCGAAGAAGTTGGTGTAACTCAGGCTGGCGTTGTACTTGTTAGCGTAATCAGCATTCAAACCGACGCTGATAGACTTTGCGTCCTCCTGGAAGCTCGGACCGTAGCCTTCCACGTCATGCGACCATGCCAAGCTCGGACTGAGGTTCACGCCGGCGAAAACGTTGCTGTACTCCAGGCTCGAGCGAATGCGATAACCCCACGAGGTACTGGTGTAGAAGCCATCCGTTTCGCACCAGCTAGCGCCTCTTGGCGAAGCGCCATCGTTAGATGAGCAGCTTCCATCGGCGAATGGGCTTTGGCCAAATAGTGAGTCACGCCCATATTTTGTCGTTCCGGGAGCGTCACTGATGCCGCCGATGTGGGCGACACCCACTTCCCCGACCAAGGCAAGACGACTTGCTCCAAAAATGCGGTCGATGAAATGCACCGCTGTAAGCTGGGCTTGGATGTAATCCTTACGCTCGTAACCCTGGATGTAATCTCCAGCGTCTACGTTGCCGGCCAGGCCACGATGGGTGTTGTCGCTTCCGGGTACGGCGATCCCGCCGCCGAGCGGCACTACAGCTGTCAGCAATGCGGCCCGGCTCATATCACCGGTACTGATTTGCATGGGCATGTTTGGCCGGTAAGAGATTTCGCCCCCAACGGAGGTACCACCGAGCGAGGTCTGGAAGCTCAAACCGTAAAGACGGATGTCTTCAGGAAACTCGAAGAAATACCCGGCCGGCCCCAAGTCTCCTTGATAGCCTTCGACTGGTGCGATTACACCGGGAGCTGCCAACGCAGCAGCTGGTATCGCTCCGGCGCCTACCAAGGCGTTCGGCCCCAACGCCCGGCCAGCGATATTTGAGTAAAGAGGCGCACGGCTGTGGTAGTTCATCGCATAGAAGCCGAGCTCAGTGTCATTCAAAGCAGGCAGATACCAGCGGAACGCAAGACCGTACTGGCCGCTATCGCTAGCTTCCTTATCTTTTAGACGTACTATGTAGTCAGTCACACCCAAACCGGCCAATGCGCCGGCTTGCAGCGTTGGATCACCTTGTGGTCGGTCCGGACCCGCTACAACCAGGCGGTCAGTACAGCCTCTACCGGCAGTATCTGTGCCAAAGAAGGTGCCGCAGTTATCAACCACCGTTGGCGCCCACTTCAACTGATAAAAGGCCTCCATGCTCAGGTTGTCCGTCAGCCCTTGGGACAGATACAGCATCTCAACGGGCAGCAATCCTTCTTTGATTTCAGCACCAGGCCGGCGGAAAGCGGAGACATCGATAGGGTTGATCGAATTGATTGAATTCTGAATGAAGGTACTTTCACCCCAGCTCACTACCTGGCGGCCGAGTCGAACGTTGCCGGGATTATTGCCAATGAAGTAGTTGTGATAGACGAAGGCATCAAGCAATTGCACACCAGAGCCTTGCTGCAACGGGTGCCTACCTGAATCGCTAATGTCGTAAAATCGCTGGCTGCCATCCTTGGTTTCGAAGTCGTACCAATAGTTGCCACGGAAGAAGGCGCCGCTATCTCCATAACGCAACTCCAGGTCGTGGGAGCCTTTGAAAATCTTGGAAAATACGTCGCCACTCTCGTAGTTGAGACGGCCATCATCGCTAGTCCGCGCTACGGCTTCGCCACCTTGAGGCACGCCGTCGACAGAGGTACCAAAGTGGATGAAACGCTCGTCGGCGTCTGCAGTGGAGACACTCGCCCCGATCGACAGCTGCGAATCAAATTGTGCGTCGATAGGTCCAATATTGAAGTTAACCGCATGTGCCGCTCCTGAAAGGCTGGCCAGGCTTATTGCCAGCGGTAGCGCCGAAAGCGTCCAGGCATGCATTTTTTTTGTCATTGTGCTGCTCCATTAGATTTAACCTTGAATGCACGGGTGGGGATGGGTCCCTGCATCGATGGTTAGTCTGTCATGGCATTTTTGCTTGTTTTGTCCGAATGGGACCGATTCTTTTACTGAGGAGGACATTCACCGCTGGAATGACACAGATCACATATCAGGAATACTTTGTTCTTATTTTTTGCCTAATGGCCAACCATATATTACTTTTTATTACATCCTTCCAAGACGATTCTGCTGTTCAGAACAACAATAACAGGCAACCAAATGAACCAGTCTTTTCCCCCACTACCCTGCCAAAGGCTTCAGGAACGGGCGTTTTGGGCGCAGGGAATATGTAAAACACTTGAGCTTTTCGGTAAAAGCGTAAGAGATCTCCCGGCAGATCTGCGGGCGCATTGCGCACCCAGCGATCTAAGCCTTGCCCAGATCAGCCAGACTGACATGAATCGCCTATGGCATATCGCTGGCCGATTGACTCAGGATGACACCTTCGGGCTGTTGATGGGCAACCGATATCATTCCAGTACCATCGAACTCCTCACCCTCGCAGCGAGCAGCAGCGAAACGGTGGGCGATGCAATCCAGCGCATGGTTCGCTACATGCCTGTCTTCAGTACCCAGGTTCAGCTGTTTTCCCTCGAAGATGAACATTTCCTGACGCTGTATTTCGAGCCGCGCGGTACACCCCATGCTCTCCACCTGGAGTCCGTCGCTGCGCAATGCCAGAAAATCTGGAAGGTGCTGGAGGACGGAAGACATCCGCTGGTATTGGAGACCCGCCTGACAACAGAGCACGACAAACAACGCGGCCGCTGCGAGGAATTGATGGGCGGTCGGGTACGCTTCGGATCGAAACGAGTAGCTGTACGCATGGACCGGCGCTTGTTGAGTAATTCGCTGCCTTCGGCAGATGCCTTTCTGCGTCGGCGTCTCGATTTTGCCCTGGAAGACATGCTGAATGATCTGCCTAATGTGGATTTTGCCGAACAAGTGAAACAGCGCATTCGCGTTCTGGTCTCCGAACGGGAGATTTCCGAGGAACTGGTTGCTACACCCTTCAACATGAGCCCTCGCCATCTAAGGCGCAAGCTCAGCGAAACCCGGACGACTTATGAAAAGCTGCTGGACGAGGTCAGGATGGAGCTTGCAATGCGGCTTATTCAGGAAGGACGGCTGAACCTGGGCCGAATCGCGTTTGAACTTGGTTTCCTCGACCCAAGCAGCTTCACGCGCGCATTCCGCCGCTGGACAGGCATGAGCCCTACGGCGTTTCGCAGTGAATTACAGGGCAAGGCAACGGGCTTGATTGGCTGATTTGGCGTAGCGCAGGCGCGCTACCCCCCCAGGACGGCATTGCCTTGTACGGGCTTCCCTGGGGTTGGCGTGCGGCTCGGGCTGCGTTGGGACGCGCGGACGGGGCAACGGCGGGACTTATCAACGGGACTCTGAGTTTTTACCCTACTTTGGCGTAGCGCAGGCGCGCTACACCCCCAGGATGGCATTGCCTTGTACGGGCTCCCTGGGGTTGGCGTGCGGTTTGGGCCGCGTTCGGACGCGCCGATGGGGCAACGCTGAGACTTATCAAACGGACTCTGAGTTTTTACTGGCTTTGGCGTAGCGCGGGCGCGCTACACCCCCAGGATGGCATTGCCTTGTACGGCGTGCATTCGCCGCACAGGTCGTCGCATCTTCAGCATGAACACGTAAAAAAGGGGCACCCCACGGGTGCCCCAATGCCCAAACGATCGCGTCCATCGCGACCACTTTCCCCAAAGCTTTTAACGCACGCCCGAGGCTCGCAATGCGGCTGGAGTGAATTCGTTCATCGAGGGCGAGGTGCCAAACTTCGGCGCTGACTCTTCTTCGTTGTACATACCCAATGCTATGTAGCGGCCTGCCAGCAGGTCGTACAGGGTTTCGATAGCGTAGCCCGGCAATTGCTCGTGATAGGCATGAGCGATGTGACCTTCGCCCACCCGCCACAACGCACCACGACCGTCATAATGATCGGCCAGAGTGATCAACCAGGAATCCTCGTCGACAAAGAAATTACGTTGCGCGTAGATATGGCGTTGTCCGCTCTTGACCGTGCCCTCCACCTCCCAGACCCGGTGCAGTTCATAACGGGTATGTTCAGGATTGATGTGCCCTTTCTTGAGGATATCGTCGTACTTCAGCTCGGGGCTGGATAGCTCATAAGCGTTGTAGGGAACATAGATCTCTTTTTTGCCGACAAGCTTCCAGTCGTAACGGTCAGGCGCGCCACTGAACATCGAAAAGTTATCAGTGGTACGCATGCCGTCAGAGGCAGTACCCGGGCCGTCATAAGCCACCTGGGGGGCGCGGCGTACGCGACGTTGCCCGGCGTTGTACACCCACGCCATGCGCGGCTCTTTGACCTGATCAAGGGTGTCATGGACCAGCAATACGTTGCCGGCCAGACGCGGCGGCGCTTCAACCCGCTGCTTGAAATACAGCAAGGTATTGGCCGCCTTCTCCAAATTCACGTCAGGCATGAACTGCGGATACGCAGCTTCTTCACGGAACTTGATTAGCGTGAAGGAGCCGTTTACCTGTGGCATGGCCTGCGCATAACTGCGCTCCACGTTCTTGCGATAACGGGTCAGGTGATTCCAGACCACTTCGGCGCCGGACTTCGGAATAGGGAAGGCGAAACTGCCGTGGCTAAAGTTGTCTATCCCGTCGCCATTGTTAACCAGGCTGGCCTGGCCGGCGGTCTGCTTGACCTGCTCATACACGTCAGCAGGAAAAGCAACAGTACGATGACTCTGGTAGACGGGCATCTTGAAGGTGTCCGGGTACCGCTCGAACATCGCAACCTGGCCAGGCGTTAGATGCTCCTTGTGCTCGTTGTAATTCTGCGCAGTAATCACGAACTCCGGCTCGCTTTTGACCGGATTGTCCCGAAAACCACGTTCCAGCTCGGCTCCGGCCTCCGGGCTGAGACCGCCGGTCCACTCTGGAATCGTACCGGCGGCGTTACCGGCCTTTTCGGCACCAATCGGGGTAAGGCTATTGCCCAGTTGAGCAATTTCGTCCTGACTCAGAGCCATCACGCCCGTTGCGATCAAGCTGAGAGCCAGCCCGCCTACCCCAATTATTGTTTTGCGAAAATGCATGTTTCGTTCTCCAAACGATGAAGGTGCCACTCGGGTAAATGGCTGTATTTATTCAACTAGAAGCTAACGCCAACGCTTAAAGCGGCAAAATCCCGATCCTTGAGAGTATTGTATTTTCCGTCGAAGAAATTGGTGTAGCTGATGCTGGCTGTGTACCGGTTGGCATAATCAGCGTTCAAACCGAGGCTTACCGACTTCGCGTCCTCGATAAAGTTGGGACCATAGCCAGAAACGTCGTGCGACCAGGCAATATTCGGCGACAGATTCACGCCGGCGAACACGTTGCTGTAATCGAGGCCAGCTCGAATTCGATAACCCCAGGATGTGCGGGTCACATAGCCCTCGTCATCACACCAACGCTCGGCATTATCAAGCTGATGCGCCAGACAGAGGCCACCCGTTAGCGGGCTGATCGGGCTTTGCCCGAACAACGGGTCCCGGCCATAGCGAGTGCTGCCATCCTTACCGCTTTCAAGTCCGCCGATATAGTTCACGCCCACTTCGCCAAGCAGCGCCAGGCGGCTCGCACCCAGCACGCGATCGATGAAATGAATCGCCGATACCTGTGCCTGCCACAACTCCTTGCGACGATATCCGTTGATTTCGTCTTCCGGCGCCAGGCCAACGTTCTCGCTGTTGAATACCGGGCTGATCGCACCGTAGTCAAAGCCGCCGAGAATCGCGCCGGGCAGTGCGGTCAGGCTAAGGTCAGACGTATTGATCTGCAGGTTGTAGTTCGGCCGGTAGCTTACTTCGCCCGCCACCGTGGCCCCGGCAATGCTGGTCTGGAAGCTCACGCCGTACAGACGTATATCTTCAGGATATTCAAGGAAATAACCGCCTGCGCCCCGTGCACCGTCTATGCCCGGCACGCCAGGCGCAACAGTGTCATAGCCACGCACAACCGAGAAAGAAGGCGTGCGACTGTGGTAGTTCATGGCGTACACACCAAACTCGGTATCGTTCAGTGCCGGAACGAACCAGCGCATCGCGACGCCGTATTGCCCGCTGTCGCTGGCTTCCCGGTCCTTGTCATAGCGCGGGTTATACATCGCCAGCCCGGCGGGGCCACCCGTGCGCAAAAGCGGATCGCCGTGGGGCAAATCCAACCCTGCTACTACCAACCGATCGTTACAACCTTTGGCCAGGGTATCGCTGGTGGAGAAGAAGGTGCCGCAGTTATCAACCACGCTCGGTGCCCACTTCAGCTGATAAAAAGCTTCTGCGGTCAGGTTGGCGGTCAGTCCCTGTGAGATATACAGCATCTCCACCGGAATCAAACCTTCCTTGATCTCAGCACCCGGCCGGCGGAACGCGGACACGTCAATCGGGTTGATGGTATTGATGGAATTGCCGATAAACAGACTCTCGCCCCAGCTGACTACTTGCCGTCCGAGACGCACGTTGCCGGGATTGGTGCCGATCGAATAGTTGTGATAAACGAACGCGTCCAGCAACTCGACACCGGAGCCCTTTTGCAAAGGGTTTCTGCCAGAGTCACTGATATCGTAGAAGTTCTGGTGCCCGTCCTTGGTTTCAAAGTCGTACCAATACTTGCCGCGGAAAAAAGCGCCCGTGTTGCCTGCACGTAGTTCGAGGTCGTGCGAGCCTTTGAAGATCTTGGAGAAGGCATCGCCTTTTTCGTAATTCAGCCGCCCGTCATCGGTGGTTCGTGCCGACGCACGGCCGCCGTTGTCAGGGTGAATGAAGTCCTGTTCCGGATCCTCGGTCGCCCAGCTTGCACCGATAGAAAGTTCTGAGTCGAATTGCCCTTCAATTCCACCAAGCGTGAACGTCGCGGCGAAGGACATAGGGGAAAGCGCGAGACCGATCGCGAGCGGGAGCGCGGCGAGAGGCCGTGGAGCCAATGAAATTGCCATTATTTTTATCCTTGTCTTGAGCAACAACCGAGCCCGTTCTTCGACGGGGTGCGCTGAGACTAGCAAAATAATGAACGGACATTCATTGCATGGTTCACAAATAAAAAAGGGGAGCACGAGGCTCCCCTTCAATCACCCAGATGAAGCTAAAGCTTAGCGAACACCCGAGGAGCGCAGCGCTGCAGGGGTGAACTCACGGTACGACGGAGAGTAACCGAAGCTGGGCGCGGAGCTCTCTTCGTTATACATCCCCAGCGCGATGTAGCGGCCTGCGAGCAGGTCGTACAACGTCTCGATACCAAAGCCCGGCAGCTGCTCGTTGTACGAGTGGCTCACGTGACCTTCACCCACACGCCACAGGGTACCGCGGCTGTCGTAGTGGTCAGCCAACGCCAACAGCCAGGAGTCTTCGTCGAAGAAGAAGTTACGCTTGGCATAAATATGGCGCTGGCCCTGTTTGACGGTTCCCTCGACTTCCCACACGCGGTGCAGCTCGAAACGAGTGTGCTCCGGGTTGATGTGGCCAGCCTGCAGGATATCGTCGTACTTAACACGCGGATCGGAGATCTTGTAGGCGTTATAAGGAACGTAGACTTCCTTCTTGCCAATCAGCTTCCAGTCGTACCGGTCAGGCGCGCCACTGAACATGGAGAAGTTATCAGTCGTACGCATGCCGTCGGAGGCAGTACCCGGACCGTCGTACGCAACCTGCGGGGCACGGCGAACACGGCGCTGACCAGCGTTGTAAACCCACGCCATGCGCGGCTCTTTCAACTGATCGAGTGTGTCGTGAACCAGCAATACGTTACCTGCCAGTCGCGACGGAGCGTTAACGCGCTGCTTGAAGTAAACCAGCACGTTGGCGGCGTCTTCAAGATCAACGTCAGGCATGTATTGCGGGTAGGCAACGTCTTCCTGGAACTTGATCAGCGTATAGGAACCGTTAGTTTGCGGCATGGCCTGTGCGTATTCACGCTGCACGTTCTTGCGGTAACGGGTCAGATAGTTCCACACCACCTCGGCGCCGACCTTTGGAACCGGGAAGGCGAAACTGCCGTGGGTGAAGTTTTCAATACCATCACCGTTGTTGACCAGCCGTGCCTTACCAGCGTTTTCCTTGACCTGGTCGTAGACTTCCTGCGGATAACCGACGCTACGATGGGTCTGATAAACCGGCATCTGATACGTATCAGGATAGCGCTCGAACATAGCGATCTGACCAGGTGTCAGTTTGTCGCGGTGTTCCTGATAGTTCTGCGCGGTAATAACAAACTCAGGCTGCTCGTTTTCGTAGGGGTTCTCCCAGAAGTTACGCTCAAGTTTCCTGCCGGCATCAGTCGGCAGACCACCGGTCCACTCGGGAATAGTGCCGGAGGCATTACCGGCCTTCTCGGCACCGACCGGAGTCAGTTCGTTGCCGAGCTTGTTGATTTCGGCTTGAGTAACACTTTGGGCCATAACGCTGGTAGCCAACAGGCTGAGAGCCAGACCGCCAGCACCGATAAGAGTTGTTGCTATACGCATATTATTATATCTCCTGATCCGTTACTTAGAAGCTTACGCCGAAGCTGACAGCTGCGAAGTCGCGGTCGACCAAGGTGTTGTATTTGCCATCAAAGAAGTTGGTGTAGCTCAAGCTGGCGTTGTACTTGTTCGCATAATCTGCGTTCAAGCCGATGCTGACGGACTTGGCGTTCTCGACGAAGTTCGGGCTGTAACCCTCAACGTCATGCGAGAAAGCTACGTTCGGGCTGAGGTTGATGCCGGCGATAACGTTGCTGTAATCCAGGGAAGCGCGCAGGCGGTAGCCCCAGGAAAAGTCGGTGTAGAAGCCGTCGTTTTCGCACCAGCTATTGCTGTAAGAGTTGGCTGGATCCTGCGAAGTACAGGTGCCATCAGGTGATGGGCTTTGACCGAACAGCGAATCACGACCATATTTTGTTTCGCCGTTACCGCTGCCAATACCGCTGATATAGTTGGCGCCCACCTCACCTATCAGAGCAAGACGACTGGCCCCCATCACCCGGTCAATGAAGTGCACCGCACTCATGGACGCCTGCCAGAACTCTTTACGCTCATAACCCTGCAGATAATCACCGGCGACAACATTGCCTGCTAACCCGCGATAGGTATTATCGTAAGAGACATCAGGGAGGCCGGTTAAGCTAGCTGCACCAGCAGCCAACAGGGCTGTACGACTCGTGTCACTGGTATTGATTTGCACTGGCATGTTCGGGCGGTAACTCAACTCACCGGCAACAGATACCCCCCCGATATCAGTACCAAAGCTAATACCGTACAGGCGAATGTCCTCTGGATGCTCGAAGAAGTAACCAGCGGCACCCATGCCACCATCATAGCCCTCAATCATACCGGCTGCCGCAGCTTCCATTAGAGGTCCCGCGTAGGCGGGAACCGCTGCGGCAAGCTGAGCGTTACCTAGAAAGCTACCAGCTTCGTTAGAGACAAGCGGAGTACGGCTATGATAGTTCATGGCATAGAAGCCGAACTCAGTATCATTCAGCGCAGGCGCGAACCAACGGAATGCAACACCAAACTGACCGCTGTCGCTAGCGTCCTGATCTTTCTTGGACCTTGCAATATAGTGCCCCTCAGGAGTAGCACCAGGTACATAGTCTGGTCCACCTGGCATTACCACCAGTCGGTCATTACATCCGCGTCCCACTACGTCTGCCGTCGAGAAAAAGGTACCGCAGTTATCTGCAATGGTGCCGTGCCACTTCAGCTGATAAAACGCTTCCATGCTCAGGTTATCGGTGAGACCTTGGGACAAATAAAGCATCTCAACCGGCATCAAACCTTCTTTGAGTTCGGCACCTGGACGACGGAACGCAGAAGCGTCAACCGGGTTGATGGAGTTGATGCCGTTCTGGATGAAGACACCCTCACCCCAGCTGACTACCTGGCGGCCCACACGGACGTTACCGGGGTTATTGCCGATGGAGTAGTTGTGATAGACGAAGGCATCCAAAAGCTGGACACCCGAACCTTTCTGCAGGGGATGGCGGCCAGAGTCATCGATGTCATAGAAACGCTGGCTACCGTCTTTGGTTTCAAAGTCATACCAGTAGTTACCACGAATGAAGGCACCAGAATCGCCATAGCGCAGTTCGAGGTCGTGGGAGCCCTTGAAAATTTTGGAGAAAACGTCGCCTTTCTTATAGTTCAGGCGACCGTCGTCGGAAGTACGAGCCGTAGCATAGCCCTGACCAAAGTCCGTATTGGCCGGATCACCATAGTAAAGACGGTCATCGCGTCCTGCTGTCGACATGCTCGCCCCAATCGACATCTGCGAATCAAACTGCGCATCGACCGGACCGATATTGAAACTGACTGCATTGGCAGAACCTGCGAAACTGGCCAGACCGATGGCCAATGGCAAGGCCGCAAGGGGCCATGCTTTGATTTTTTTTGTCATTGTGCTGCTCCGTTTGGGTGACATGAACCTGTGTATCCTTTGACACGTTCAGGACAGTGGCAGTCTGTCATGAGCCTGACGGAAAAGACTTGCCCGCAAAGGCCAATTTAGTTGACCGAAACGGTCATTCATGCAATGAATTCGTCTCATCAGTGCGATATTGAGGCTTGCGTCGCACCGTCACTCTGGAGTAGATAGAGACACGGCGTTAGCTGAACGATGGATTAGGTTGCAATGGCGAAGGCCGCCAGCGGCTCACTTAATTCAAGCGCCTGGGATAGGCGTTTCGTGACTGACCGTTCTGGGCATCAGTAGGTTCGGTGACCGCACAAACCAGCCGGGAGTGACGCCAAGCAGGCAACAATGTGTAGACGTTTGACGATAAAACGCGGCGGCTATAGGCTGAGCCGATGATACAGAAATGATTTCTGTTTTTAGAACGACAAGGATGACAGATGCCGGAAGTGCTCATGAACTATAACGCTCGGGTGCGCGAACGCCCGTTGTGGGCGTCAGTGATAGCTCAGGCCTTGCATCATTACGGCACATCGCTGCAGCAGACCAGCCCAGCCTACAAGCTGATGGAGGAACACCGTGACGCGTCCAGGCTCATGGATCAGGATGCATGCTCCCTTATATGGGATGAAGCAGCCCGGCTGACCGAGGACGATCTGTTCGGCATGCGTCTGTATCGCATGTTCTGCCCCACCTCTTTCAATGCTATCGCCCTGGTGGCCCAGGCAAGTCCCACCATCGGCACGGCACTTCACAATATCTCGCGGTTCCTACCCGTGGTGACCACGCAGGTTGCGGTCGAGTTACTTCCGACCGAAGACTACACCGAAGTTATGGTGCACCCGGTCGGCGAGCCGCATACCCAGCATCTGGAAAGCTTGATGGGTTTTCTGGCCCGGCTGTTCAGGATGCTGGATCTGGATAACGAGGAGCTGGTGCGATCAATCCAGCTTGGTCGCATGCCGGAAGAATTGTCCGAATGCGCCAGGTTGCTGGGCTGCTCTGAAATAACCGTGGGCGATGACTACCGATTCAGACTGGCCGGGCACTTGTTTGACAGCCCTCTGGCAAGTGCCGATGCCTTCCTGCTGTCGAGGTTCACCGACGCCATGCAGGACCTGTTGGCAAGCCTGCCAAGTGACGACCTGGTCGAACAGGTCAAGCGTCGCATACAGCAGTTGCTCGGCTCCGGCGATGTATCGGCTGAACGCATCGCTGCGCCGATGAATATCAGTTCACGGCACCTGCGGCGCAAATTGAGTCAGGCAGGGACATCCTACGAGCAACTGGTTGATGAGGTCAGGCGGGATGCAGCGGTACGCATGATCACCGGCGGTGAGCTATCCCTGACCAGCATTGCCTATGAGCTGGGCTTCCTCGACCCAAGCAGTTTTACTCGGGCCTTCCGCCGCTGGACCGATATGAGCCCAACCGCTTTCCGACGCCAGGTCGTTGAAGCCGAGTAATGACGGATCCGCCGCTAACTGTGCGGCGCGGGAGCTCACGGTGGTAGAACCGGGAGTGTAATGCGCCTTGCGCTACGCCAAAGCCCCGTATCACTCGGCCCTTTTGATAAACAACAACGTCATGCGATCGCTCTCACCGATCGCCATGTAGTGCGCTCGGTTGTCATAACCCAGGCGCAGCGTCGGCGGCAGGGTCCATACACCTTCGGGGTAGTCCTTGGTGTCTTGCGGATTCTGATTGACCGGGCTGCGCGAGGCCAACTCAAAGCCCGCCTCGGTCGCCAACTCGATAACCAGCGCTTCGCTGACATACCCGGTCTCGATCATTTCTTCGAGGGAAGTCCCGGGGCGGGCACTGTGCTCGACCAACCCGAGGTACCCGCCCGGCTTCAACACTTCATACATTTTGTTGAACACAATCTGGGCCTCTTCCTTGCCGGCGGCTATCCAGTTGTGCACGTTGCGAAAGGTCAATACCCGGTCGGCTATACCCGGCTCGGCAATGGGGTTGGCCGGATCATAGTCCAGTACCGCCAACTCGACCTTGTCGAACTGTCCGCGACCTTGCTCGAGTCTTTTTTCGAATTCCGCACGGCTTTTCCGGAAAAACTCCACCGAGCTTTCAGGATCGAAATGCGCAGCGATCAACCTACCTTCCTCATGCAACATGGGAGCGAGTATTTCGGTATACCAGCCCTCCCCTGGCCAGATTTCCACGACAGTGTGATCTGGCATCACCGAGAAAAAACCCAGTGTGGCTTCCGGGTTACGGTAGGCGTCGCGCATGACATTTGATATCCGCCGAGTCGGATTGCCGACTGCCTGGCGAACGGCGTCACGCTGTTCGAAGGACAACTCCGGTGGCGGGGGCGCCATGGCCTTTTCCTGGGCAAAACCCAGACCCGAGAAGAGTAAGGCCGCAGCGGCTATAGCGATTTTCGACATGGTTGCATTCCAGCTCGGTGCTTTCAAAAGGTTCCAGCCTAACAGGTAGGCGATGACAATTCCTATGCCGACCGCGGGCCGTGTGGCCTGCCGAGCCCGGGCATGCTTAAGCAGACCGGCGATCAGGATGTTGGTTCGTATCAACCGATTCACCACTCTTGCCGCCACCGCACCGCTTCAAGATCCGACATTCAGACGCGTCCTTCCAACTGAAGCCGCTCTCTATGAAGCCCACTCGTCGCGATGGTGCTGGTTAGCCCTCCGTCACTTCAAGCCGCATTTTTCCGAATAATAGTAGGCCTTCGTTATCAAAGCTGCTTATGCAGCTCCATTCCATCCGTAGGACATAGTTCACGCCCGGATTAACTGACTATAAGGTCACTCCACACGCCGTCTGGTACAGCGCCTTCTCTACTTCAAGCAAGGATCAAACATGTTCGAACTCAGCCCCCGCGTAAAGGATCTCAAGCAACAGCTCGAAGCCTTCATGGACGAGCACATCTATCCCAACGAAGCCCTTTTCTACAAGCAAGTAGAAGAAAACCGCTGGGGCGCGCCGGCCATCCAGGAAGAGCTCAAGGCTAAAGCCAAGAGCCAGGGTCTGTGGAACCTGTTCCTGCCTGAAAGCGAGCGCGGTGCGGGCCTGACCAACGAAGAGTACGGCCACCTGTGCGAGATCATGGGCCGCTCCTCCATCGCTCCTGAAGTGTTCAACTGCAACGCGCCGGACACCGGCAACATGGAGACCATCGAGCGCTACGGTAATGAAGAGCAGAAAGAAAAATGGCTCAAGCCGCTTCTGGCAGGCGAGATCCGCTCCTGCTTCTCCATGACCGAACCTGATGTTGCCTCCTCTGACGCCACCAACATCGAGTGCGAAATTCGCCGCGAAGGCGACGAGTATGTGATCAATGGCACCAAGTGGTGGTCCTCCGGAGCTATGTCGGAGAACTGCAAGATCGCCATCGTCATGGGCAAGACTGACTTCAATGCTCCCAAGCACCTGCAGCAGAGCATGATTCTGGTTCCGCTGGACACCCCCGGCGTAACCATCGTGCGTGACCTGCACGTATTCGGTTACGACCATGCGCCGCACGGTCATGCGGAAATCCGTTACGAGAACGTTCGCGTACCCGTCTCCAACATCCTGTTGGGTGAAGGGCGTGGCTTCGAAATCGCCCAGGGTCGCCTTGGGCCGGGTCGTATCCACCACTGCATGCGCAGCATCGGCATTGCGGAACGCGCTCTGGAAGCCATGTGCCGCCGCGCCAACGAACGTGTAGCTTTCGGCAAGCCGCTGGCTCAGCACGGTAGCACCGCTGAAAACATCGCCCGCTCGCGTTGCGAAATTGACCAGGCTCGCCTGCTTACCCTGATGGCCGCACGCAGCATGGACCAGTTCGGCAACAAGGTTGCCCGTCAGCAGATCGCGATGATCAAGGCTGTCGCACCGACCATGGCATGCAACGTGATCGACCGCGCGATTCAGGTTTTCGGCGCCAAGGGCGTATGTCAGGACACCTTCCTGGCCTCCGCTTACGCCAAGGCCCGCACGCTGCGCCTGGCTGATGGTCCGGATGAAGTTCACCTGGGCACCATCGCCAAGCTGGAACTGAAGCGTTACCAGTAAGCTCTCCCAGGCAGCGCCAGTGGGTTTTCCCTGGCGCTGCTCCTCTTACTGATGCTCCGTTTTCGAGGAAGATTCATGAGTAAATTATTTGATCTGACCGGCAAAGTGGCGGTCATCACTGGCTCGACCAAAGGCATCGGCAAGGCCATCGCAGAAGAATATGCAAAAGCCGGCGCCAAGGTGGTCATTTCCAGCCGCAAGGCAGACGCCTGCGAGAAGGTTGCCAACGAACTGAAAGAGCAAGGCTTCGATGCCTTGCCAATCGCTTGCCATGTTGGCGATAAGGCTCAGCTGCAGAACCTGGTCGACAAGACACTGGAGACCTGGGGCAAGATCGACATTCTGGTCTGCAACGCCGCTACCAACCCCGTGTATGGACCTACCCACAACGTCAGCGACGAAGCCTTCGACAAGATCATGGGCACCAACGTCAAGGGTACTTTCTGGCTGTGCAATATGGTTATCCCGCAGATGGTCGAACTGGGCGGCGGCTCCATCGTGCTGCTGTCGAGCATCGCCGGCATCCGTGCCAGCGCCAATATCGGCGTATACGGCATGTCCAAAGCGGCCGAAGCCGGCCTCGCACGTAACCTGTCGCTGGAGTGGGGCCCGAAGAACATTCGCGTCAACTCCATCGCACCTGGTCTGATTCGTACCGATTTCGCCCAGGCGTTGCTGGACGATCCGGACCGCCTCAAGCGCGTCGAAGAGAAGCTCCCGCTACGCCGCGTTGGCGAGCCGGTCGATATCGCCGGCGTTGCCCTCTTCCTCGGCTCGGCCGCTGGAGCATACGTTACCGGCCAGACTATCGTGGCCGATGGTGGCGATACCATTACCTGATGGCCGACGATTCACCGCTCAGCTGAACCGCGCCAGGCACTGCCTGGCGTGTTACGTTAACGCACGGAAAATTGAGACAGGACCTGCTAAATGAGCGAAGCAACCCTGATTGACGTACTACCCGCGCATCGCATCGATGAAGCGAAGCTGGCGGCTTATCTGAAAGACAAACTGCCCGATGTGGACAAAGGCCTGCAGCTTCAGCAATTCCAGGGCGGCCAATCCAACCCGACCTACCTCCTGACCATTGGCGAGAAGCGCTACGTTCTGCGCAAGAAGCCACCGGGCAAACTATTGCCCTCCGCGCACATGGTCGAGCGTGAATTCCAGGTGATCAATGCCCTGGGCCAGACTGACGTCCCGGTCCCCGCTGCCCGCCTGCTATGTGAAGACCCCGAGGTTATCGGCACCGCGTTCTACGTCATGGACCATGTGGACGGCCGGGTGTACTCGCAGCCGCTGCTGCAGGATGTCGCCATCGAGCAGCGCATGCCGATTCACAGGTCGATGATCCAGACCATGGCTCAGCTGCACAACGTAGACTGGAAAGCCGTTGGACTGGAAACCTACGGCAAGGCCGAAGGCTATGTACCGCGCCAGATCAAGCGCTGGAGCGGCCAGTTTGAAGCCAGCCGCACCGGCGATATGCCGTCCATGGACGCGCTGATGGCCTGGCTGCCGGAAAACGCACCAAAGGATGACCACACCACCATCGCCCATGGCGACTTCCGCATGGGCAACCTGATCCTGCATCCGACCGAGCCGAAGGTCGTGGCCATCCTGGATTGGGAGCTGGCGACGCTGGGTCACCCGCTGTCCGATCTCGCCTACTGCTGCCTGCCCTATCACCAGCCCGCCAGCGCCGAAGGCATGCGTGGCATGCAGGGGCTGGATCTCAAGGCGCGCAATATTCCCGAAGAGCAGCAGGTGCTGGACTGGTACTGCGAGTTCACCGGCCGCACTGAAGTGCCGGACTGGAACTTCTTCCTGGCCTTCTCACTGTTCCGTCTCGCTGCCATTGTCCAGGGCGTGTACCACCGCGCGCTGCAGGGTAACGCGAGCAACGCCGATGCGCTGGAAGTCGGCAAGCGCGCCGGCCTGCTGGCCGACATTGGCTGGGAAATCGCCCAGCGCAAGTAAACCAGCCTGCCGGGGGCGTAGCGCGCTTGCGCTACGCCAGGTGTTGGGGTGTGGCGCGCCTGCGCTGCACCGGATGTCGATTAGAACAATGAGCGAACACAGCCATGAGCAAACCAATCAAGCGCGTCCTGCTGACCAACGATGACGGTTGGCGCGGACCCGGCATGTCCATCATGGAAGAAATCGCCAGAGAAATTGCCGAAGAAGTGTGGATCATCGCTCCGGATCTGGACCAGAGCGGCGTGTCCATGTCGATCACGCTGCATTCGCCGCTGCGCGTGCACCACATGGGCGAGAATCGCCTGAGCATCAGCGGTACGCCCAGTGACTGCGTACTGCTGGCCGTGGGCGAGCTGATGCCGGAAATGCCCGACCTGGTGCTCTCCGGCGTCAATGCCGGCGCCAATATCAGCGATTCGGTGGCCTATTCGGGCACCATTGGTGGCGCACTGACCGCGACGCTGATGGGAATACCCTCCATTGCCCTGTCGCAGGCTTATCACAAAGGCAGCGAAATCCAATGGGATACGGCGCGCAAGTTCGGTCCCGGCATCGTGCGTGCGCTTCTGGAGAAGGGCTGGCCGACCGATTCCGCCATGAATGTGAACTTCCCTGCCTGCACCCCTGAACAGGTCACCGGTGTCGCCACCTGCCGCGCCCGCGCGGGCAGCATCGGCGGTATCAATATCGAATGCCGGCGCGACACCCGCGATGTGCCCTACTTCTGGCTCGGCTTCCAGCGCCAGACCGAGCGCATTACCGGTATGGATAGCGACGTCGGTGCGTTGCGCGCCGGGCGTATCGCTATTTCGCCGCTGCGTTTCGAGCGGGATATCGCCAGCTGGCAGATAGATAACGACGCCGTTGCCCGAAATCTCGGGATCGATCCGCAGGCGGGACGCGAGCTCGGCATTGACCCAAGCATCGACCACTGAAGCGTTCCCCCTTCTGAAATCTTGCCCTTACTACAGGAGTCACCATGCAACGCTACAACAATAAGATTGCCTTGATCACCGGAGCCGGAAGCGGCATCGGCCGTGCCACCGCCAAGCGTCTGGCCAGCGAAGGCGCCAGCCTCATGCTGGTCGACCGCAATGAAGAGGGACTGCAGCAGACTCTTGCCGAACTGCCCGAGGGCACCCAGGTCGAGACACGCGCTCTTGATGTATCAGTCGAGGCGGAGGTCGAGCAATGCGTTGCTGACACGCTGGCCAGATACGGTCGCATCGACGTGCTCTGCAACAACGCCGGCATCGCCGGTGGCGACTACAGCATTGCGCCCGACCAGAGCCTTGAAACCTGGCAGAAGATCATCGCCGTGAATCTATATGGCGTGATGCTCTTCACCAAATATGTAAGCCGCCAGATGCAGGAGCAGAACGGCGGAGCCATCGTCAACACGGCCTCTGTTGCGGGGATTCGCTCCGGCGCGGGTGGCAATGCCTACAGCGCCTCCAAGGCAGGTGTCATCAACTTCACCATGACCAGCGCCTGCGATCTGGGACAGTGGAACATCCGCGTCAATGCGGTGTGCCCGGGTCTTGTTGAGACAGGGATGACCGCACCGGTGTTTGACTACGCACGCGCCAACAACAAGGAAGCCAAGCTGGGTGCACGCTGTGAGCTGCGCCGCTATGGCCGGCCGGATGAAATCGCCTCTGCAATCGCTTTCCTTGCCAGTGACGATGCCAGTTATGTGACGGGTCAGGCACTGGCCGTGGATGGCGGAAATACTGCATCGCTCAATCTGCCGGGGATGAAGGTCTGATTTTGCGGTTAGCAAGGCGTTCCGCCTGTGGGTTTGGCGCTAACGAGAATCTGGCGTAGCGCAGGCGCGCTACACCCCCAGGGTGGCGCAGCGGGTGAGGTTCTCCTGGGGTTGGTGTGCGGCTCGGGCCGCGTTCGGACGCGCCGACAAGGTGGACCGCATTTGGGCGTGCCAGCAGCGTCGGTTTCGGGGTGCGGTGTTATCGCATGGCTTCGGCGTAGCGCAGGCGCGCTACACCCCCGGGTTGGCGCAGCGGGTGGGGTTCTCCTGGGGTTGGCGTGCGCCGGCGCGCCGACAAGTTGAGCCGCATTTGAGCGTACCAACAGCGTCGGTTTCGGGGTGCGCTGCTATCGCATGGCTTCGGCGTAGCGCGGGTGCGCTACACCCCCAGGGGCGCACACAGGAAATGTGCGTAGGCGTTACCCCGACCAGGTGCCTTGAATTGCCTGCCTTTAGGGTCGAATATCAACTCAGCATTCCATTTCAGGATCTGGTCATGGTTATTCGTCCTTTATCCATTCAATACACCACCGGTCGCTGTGAGTTCGGCAGTTTGCTCTATGGCGTTTGCGAGAGTGGCATCTGCGCAATTTTGCTCGGGGATGACGCGCAAATGCTCGTTGACGATCTGCAGCGACGCTTTCCCGCGAGCGAAATTGAACAGCAGGACGCCGCTCTGAAATCAGAATTGGCCGCCCTTCTGGCTTACGTCGACAATCCGGGACAGTCGGCCCCCGCTTTGCCGCGACCTTTAGCGCCCTTCGGCACCCGTTTCCAACAACAGGTATGGGACGTACTCAGCGAAGTCGCCGCGGGCCAGACAATCACCTACAGCGAGCTCGCACGGCGTTGCGGCAAGCCCACAGCAATGCGGGCAGTCGCCGGTGCCTGCGCGGCTAATCCGTTGGCAATTGTGGTCCCCTGCCATCGCGTGTTGCGCAGTGATGGCGGCATATCAGGGTATCGCTGGGGGGTTGAACGCAAGCGCAGCCTGATCGAGCTTGAGAAGCGCCTCGCTGCAGAGGTCTGACATGGCTGGCACGCTCGATCTGTTTGAACATGAACCCGGCCCGCCTGAACCCATTGCCGAAGGTGCATATTTACTGCGCGGCTTCGCAACCGATATATCCACGCAGCTACTGAACGACCTACAACATATTGCTGAGGCCGCGCCCTTTCGTCATCAGGTCACACCCGGTGGCTACAGCATGTCCGTCGCCATGACCAGTTGCGGCGAGCTCGGCTGGGTGACAGACAAGCGTGGTTACCGCTACAGCCCTGTCGACCCGCAAAGCAATCAGCCGTGGCCAGCGCTGCCGGAGTCGTTCGAACAATTAGCAATCGATGCAGCGGCGACCGCAGGCTACCCCCAGTTCAGCGCGCAGAGCTGTCTGATAAACCGTTACGAAACAGGCGCACGCATGGCGCTGCATCAGGACAAGGACGAGCAGGACCTGACCGCACCTATTGTTTCGGTGTCATTGGGCGCGCCGATCAGCTTTCTTTTTGGTGGCCCGACCCGTTCGCACCAGCCGGCACGCGTGAAAATCGAGCATGGGGACGTGCTGGTCTGGGGTGGTCCGAGCCGACTGTTTTTTCATGGCGTAGCGCCACTGGGAAAACGCGCAGATCATCCGTTGACCGGACCGGTTCGATACAACCTGACATTCAGAAAAGTTCTCTGAATAGTCTGGCTGAAAGTATGGAAGGAATCTCGAAAGCGCCGACGCTGCGTATCTACGCAGCGCCGACAGTCAAGCTACCGTTAGAAGCATTCTCCCGGCATATCCAGCGTAGTGCGGTCTGCGCTGCGTAATACCTCAGCCAGCGACAAGGTTTTAGGCAACTCATAACGCAGGAAGTACTCGCACGTGTTCAGCTTGCCCTGATAAAACGCCTGCGGGCGCTCACCGCCCTGCTTCAGGCCACGTAGTGCAGCCTGGGCCTGACGCAACCACATCCAACCAACTACCACGTGACCAAACGCCTCCAGATACAGGTAGGCATTGGCCAGCGCGCGGTCCGGATCGTCCTTGCGCAGCGCGCGCAGAATAGTGGTGATCTCTTCCAGCGTGGTCAGGGCTTCATCCAGTAGCGTGCAGGATGACTGCAGCTCTGATTCGCCCTGGCATTCGCTGATGGTTGCGCGCATGCGCGAGACCAGCGCCTGGTAGTACTTGCCGTCCTGCATGTTGACCTTGCGGCCAAGCAGATCCTGACCCTGGATACCGTGAGCACCTTCATGAATCGGATTCAGGCGGTTGTCACGGTAAAACTGCTCAACCGGGTATTCACGTGTGTAGCCATAGCCGCCATGAACCTGAATCGCCAGACTGTTGGCTTCCAGGCAGAACTGCGACGGCCAGGACTTGACGATAGGCGTGAGCAGATCCAGCAGACCGGCGGCCTCTTCGCGCTTGGCGGCGTCTTCGGCGTGCTTTTTCTCGTCAACCAGCGTCGAGGCGAACAGGCACAGCGACAACCCACCTTCTACGAAGGCTTTTTGCGCAAGCAGCATGCGGCGTATATCCGCGTGCTCGATCAGCGGGATCATCGGGCTTTCCGGATCACGCTCCTTGAGCGGGCGGCCCTGGCGACGCTCACGGGCGTATTCCAGCGCATGCAAGTAACCGGTATAACCCAGCATGACGGAACCCAGGCCAACGCCGATGCGTGCCTCGTTCATCATATGGAACATCTGCGCCAGCCCCTGGTGTGGCTCGCCCACCAGATAACCCACCGCCCCGTCCTTCTCGCCGAAGTTGAGCATGGTGGATGTAGTGCCGCGATACCCCATCTTGTGGATCAGACCCGCCAGATGCACGTCGTTGCGCTCACCTAAGCTACCGTCCTCGTTGACCAGAATCTTCGGCACGATGAATAGCGAGATGCCTTTCACGCCGGGCGGCGCATCGGGCAGCTTCGCCAGCACCAGGTGCACGATGTTTTCGCTCAGCTCATGGTCGCCGGCGGAAATGAAAATCTTGTTGCCGGTGATCCGGTAGCTGCCGTCTTCGGCGGGTATGGCGCGGGTCTTGATGTCCGCCAAAGACGAACCGGCCTGCGGCTCGGTCAGACACATGGTGCCGAAGAAGCGGCCTGCCATCATCGGCTCGGCGAAGCGGCGCTTATACTCGTCGCTGCCGTGAGCCATGATCAGGTTGCTGGCGGCGATGGTCAGGCCGGCATAAGCCTGGGTGCTGACGTTCGCGCCCTTGATCAGGCCGATGCACATCTGTGCGACCGCTGCGGGCAACTGCATACCGCCGCGCTCGTAATCTTGCGATGCGGCCATCAGACCGGTTTCGCGCAATACTTCCAGCGCTTCGGCAACCTCGGGGCGGATGACAACCTTGCCGTTTTCAAAACGCGGCTCGTCGGCATCACACAGGTGGTTATGGGGCGCGAAGGTTTCTGCACCCACTTTCAGGGCCAGCTCGATGGCGGCATCGAAGGTGTCGCGGCTGTGATCGGTATAGCGGGGATACTGGGTCAGACGTTCGATATCCAGCAGCTCGTAGAGCAGGAAGGACAGATCGTCGGTGTTGATGATCTTCTGGGACACGATAAATTCCTCCGGAATCTGAGCTCAAGCTTCAAGCGGCAAGCCAACCCCTATAAAACAAAACCCGAGCACGGCCCGGGTTTCGCTTACAGCTTGCCGCTTAACGCTTGCCGCTGCTGTTAGATAACCTCGAACAGACCAGCTGCGCCCTGGCCGCCACCGATACACATGGTGACTACCACAAACTTGGCGCCGCGACGCTTGCCTTCGATCAGCGCGTGGCCAGTCAGACGCGAACCGGTTACACCATAGGGGTGGCCGATAGCGATGGAACCGCCGTTGACGTTCAGGTTTTCCATCGGGATGCCCAGTTTGTCGCGGCAGTAAACAACCTGTGAAGCGAAGGCTTCGTTCAGTTCCCACAGACCGATGTCGTCCATGGTCAGGCCATTGCGCTTGAGCAGCTGGGGAATGGCGTAAACCGGTCCAATACCCATTTCGTCAGGCTCGCAACCTGCAACGCTGAAGCCGCGGAAGATACCCATCGGCTCGATGTTCTGCTGCTCGGCAGTCGTACCGTTCATGACGACGCATACGGACGCACCGTCGGACAGCTGGCTGGCGTTGCCGGCAGTAACGAAATGCTCAGGGCCACGAACCGGCTGCAGGCCTGCGAGGCCTTCCAGTGTAGTGTTCGGACGGTTGCACTCGTCCTGAGTCAGGTTGACCTGCTTCTCGCTGACTTCACCGGTTTCCTTGTCCTTGACCAGCATGGTGGTCTGGTAAGGAACGATCTCGTCGTCGAACTTGCCGCTTTCCTGACCGGCAGCGGTGCGCTGCTGGCTGATCAGCGAGTACTCGTCCTGGGATTCACGGCTCACGTTGTAGCGAGCAGCAACGATGTCGGCGGTTTCGATCATGGACAGATACAGCTCAGGCTTGTTCTGCTTGATCCACTCGTTAACGCCTTTGTACATGTTCAGCTTGTCGTTCTGGCACAGGCTGATCGATTCCACACCACCGGCAACAATTGCAGGGATCTTCTCGCTGACGACACGCTGAGCAGCGATGGCGATGGACTGCAGACCGGAGCTGCAGAAACGGTTGATCGACATACCGGCGGTGGTCACCGGCAGACCGCCGCGGATAGCGGCCAGACGCGCCATGTTCTTGCCCTGTGCGCCTTCATGGAAAGTCGCACCGAGAATGACGTCTTCAACGATGGACGGATCGATACCGGCGCGCTTGACTGCGTGCTCGATGACGTAACCGGCCATGTCGACACTGTGAGTGTTGTTCAGTGCGCCGCGGTAGGACTTGCCCAGCGCGGTGCGGGCCGTGGATACGATAACTGCGTCAGTCATGGTGTAGCTCCTGTTAGATAAAAGATGCCGGGACAATCACAGCGGCAACAACTACCGGATCAACCCGGCTGCCCTGTCTCTCACCCCAGCTGGCGAGTGTTTCCCTGGCCTCGCGATAGGGCTTCAGCCCCATGCCGGCGATGGTATGAAAGATCGCGAAGGACAGACCCATCAACACGCTCATCTGAATGTCGTTGACTGACAGATCGCGGCGGATGGGTAGGCCAGCAACAGAATCAAAACGGTAAATCACGCGCGGCCACTTGAAGCATACAAGCTATTGTTATGAGGCACGTTGCGCTCCCGCACAGGGTGAAAAAGGTCCAATCAGGAGACTATCAGGTTCGCACTGCGGAAGTCGATTCCGAAATATTTGCATTAATAGAGCCGATGCGTACCCATTAGCGATAGCTATGGAAGCTGAAAGACAGGCCATAACCTGACCATAACGCGCGGTCTGATATCCGACTGCCCGCTCCGCCCGTCTCGATTGAAGGAAGCGTTGGAATTTTTTCCACAGCAATGCCTCCAACGACATAGAGCTCAACAAGCGACGAACATGCCTGGTGTACGATCACTGGGCATTCGTTGAATCCACCCGAGAGCGAACGGAGATATTCATGGTTGCGTCCCACGATCTCTATCAGGACTTACAAGTAAGCAGAGAAGACATTCAGAAACGCCGGGAGCAGGATAGCAAGCTCGATCAGTTGCTGGATGAATACAACGACCTGGATAACCAGGTGCTTGCCGGAGAGTCCATCTCCGCTGGTAATGCCGAAGATGATGCGGTTCAGGAACTCAAGGAAAGGCGGCGCGCAGTCAAGGACCGAATTGCCCATCACCTGCAAGGCGGCCAAGGGTAGCCGAAACCACATCCGCGCTGGTTTCGCGACGTAACTGATCGAACAGCCCGCGGGCTTCAGGAAACTGTTGCGTCAGCATGGCCAGCCACTGTTTGAAGCGTCCCGGCGCATGCCGTGGCGCCACCCGTTCCCGGGTCTGGCGGAAGAAATCCGCGAACCATGGCTGTAAAGAGTGCCAGCTCATGCAGGCGATGTCCTTTCCAGCTAATTGTTGGCGGATTTGGGCCGCCAGATCCGGGCACACCACCAGACCGCGACCGATCATCACGGCGTCGCAGCCGCTGATGTCGCGGATCCTCTGGTAATCTTCCGGGCTCCAGACATCACCGTTAGCCACCACCGGTACATCCACGGTCTCCCGGATGCGTGCCAGCCATTCCCAATGGGCTGGCGGCTTGTAGCCATCAACCTTGGTCCGGGCATGCACCGCAATTTCCGCCGCCCCCGAGTCTGCCAGTGCCTGAGCGCAGTCAAGCGCCAGACTTGTATCGCTGTAACCCAGGCGCATCTTGGCGGTGACCGGTATGCCGGCAGGCACAGCAGCACGTACTGCGGTAACAATCCTGGCCAGCACTTCGGGATCGCGTAACAACCCTGCCCCGCCACCGTGACGATTGACTGTCTTGGCTGGGCAACCGAAATTCAGGTCGACCGCCGGGGCGCCCATATCCGCCAGCATCGCCGCGTTGAATCCCAGCCAATGGGGGTCGGAACCGAGCAATTGCGGATGCACGGGTACGCCTGCCCGCGTAGCCCAGCCGCTCAGGGCTTCGGGCACGATGCGCAGAATGGTTCCTTTGTTGAGCGGCCCCTCGGTCACACGGATAAATTCGCTGACGCAACGATCAATACCGCCGATGCGTGTGAGAATGTCGCGCATGGGGGCATCGACCAGCCCTTCCATGGGCGCGAGGATGATCATATCGCTCAAGCGTGAATGCCCCGCTCCGCCAGCACATCCAACAGCCCTTGCTCATCCAGCACCTTCACACCAAGTTGCTGCGCCTTGGCCAGCTTGCTACCCGCCCCCGGGCCG
Source organism: Pseudomonas sp. gcc21 (assembly GCF_012844345.1). NCBI lineage: Bacteria > Pseudomonadati > Pseudomonadota > Gammaproteobacteria > Pseudomonadales > Pseudomonadaceae > Pseudomonas > Pseudomonas sp. gcc21. The sequence goes on from NZ_CP051625.1 coordinate 1,555,184, forward strand.
GCGACGACGCAATGGGTCTTGGCTGAGACGCTGCCTGCCACCTTGGCGCCAAGGCTTTCCAGATGATCCTTGGCCACATCACGCGAGAAGGTCTCCAGCGTGCCGGTCAATACCCAGGTCTGGCCGGCCAATGGCAAGTTATCGACGCTGGCCTTCGGGCTTTCCCAATGCATGCCGAAATCGCGGAGTTGCTGTTCGATCTCGAGCATCCTTGCGCGATTAGATTCGTCTTTAAAATAACTCAGCAAGCTATTGATTGCCTTGTCATTCATACGATCGACCCGCTTAAGCTCCAGCCAATCGGCCCGAACGATCTCTTCCAGGTTGTTGAAGCTTTTCGCCAGCCGCTCCGAACCGGTGCGGGCTATATAGGGAATTTCCAGACGCGCGATGAACTCGGCAAGACTGACATGCGCCGCGTATTCAGGGGAAATATCACCTTCATCCTGTATTTTCACCCCGCGCTCGCGAAGCTGCTCGAGCACCTTGAGGTTATGCTCGTCGGTGAAGAAGGAATGGATTTCGTGGGCAACCTCATTACCGATATCCGGTAGATAAATCAGCACCTCCGGTAGCGCTCGACGAATCCGGTCGAGACTACCCAGCGCGCGCGCCAGAAGCTTGGCAGTTTCCTCCCCCACATCAGGAATGCCCAATGCGTAAACGAAGCGGGCCAGACCCGGTCGCTTACTGTCATTGATGGCAGTCAGCAGGTTAGTGGTCGATATCTCGGCGAAGCCCTCTAATGCGATGACCTGCTCGTAGGTGAGTGCGTAGAGGTCAGCCGGTGATGCCACATGACCAGCGTCGACCAGTTGCTCGATGATCTTCTCGCCCAGCCCGTCGATGTCCATTGCCCGGCGCGAGACAAAATGGATGATCGCCTGCTTCAGCTGCGCCTGACAGATCATACGCCCCACGCAGCGATACACCGACCCTTCGGTATAGGTCTCGCGGCCGCGACTACGCTTGACCAGCTGGGTGCGCTCCACAGCCGAACCACACACCGGACAGCTTTCCGGCACCGCGATGGGCTGGGCATCTGTCGGGCGGCGGTCGCTGACCACCTGCATGACCTGCGGAATCACATCCCCGGCGCGGCGAATGATCACCGTATCGCCAATCATCACACCCAGCCGGGCGACTTCATCCATATTGTGCAGGGTGGCGTTGGACACGGTAACGCCTGCCACCTGCACCGGCTTGAGGCGGGCCACAGGGGTGATGGCGCCGGTACGGCCAACCTGAAACTCCACCGCCAGCACCTCGGTCAGTTCTTCACTGGCCGGAAACTTGTGCGCTATCGCCCAGCGCGGCTGGCGCGCGCGAAAGCCCAGCTCACGCTGATAGCCCAGATCATTGACCTTGAACACCACGCCGTCGATCTCGTAGCTGAGGTCGTTTCGGCGCGAACCGATGTCATGATAGTAATCAAGACAGGCCTGAATGCCGCTGGCGAGCTTCAGTTCAGGGCTGATCGCCAGCCCCCATGATTTTACCGCTTCGAGGATACCGGTCTGGGTACGCGGCAGCTCGCCCTCAAACCGGCCAACACCGTAGCAGCAGAATTCCAGCGGCCGCCGGGCGGTGATGCTCGAATCGAGCTGGCGTAGCGAACCCGCGGCGGCGTTGCGGGGGTTGGCAAAGGTCTTTGAACCTTCATTGCGGGCGCGTTCGTTCAAGGCTTCAAAACCCGCCTTGCTCATGTAGACTTCGCCGCGCACCTCCAGCACTCTTGGCCAGTTGTCGCCGCGCAGCTTGAGCGGGATGTTGCGTATGGTTCGCACGTTGGTGGTTATGTCCTCACCCTTGCTCCCGTCGCCCCGGGTGGCCCCACGGACCAGATAACCCTCCTCGTACAGCAGACTGACCGCCAGGCCATCGAGCTTGGGCTCACAGCAATATTCGATCTGCGCTCCGAACAGATCGTCCGACGGCATATCCAGGCCGCGCCGCACGCTGCGATCGAAATCCAGCATGTCACCTTCCTCGAAGGCGTTGCCCAGGCTGAGCATGGGCACTTCGTGCTGGACAGTGCCAAACGCCTCGGAAGGCGCCCCGCCGACGCGCTGGGTCGGCGAGTCGGGCAGAATCAATTCCGGATTGGCCTCCTCCAACGCTTTGAGCTCGTTGAACAGGCGATCGTATTCCGCGTCCGGAATGGAAGGCTCGTCGAGCACGTAATAGCGATGGTTATGCTCGTTGATCTGCTCACGCAGTTGTTGCGCGCGCAGCGCCGGATCAGGAGTTACGGTCATGGCTGGTCAAATCATCGGAGGCGGAACAAGCGGAGATTGTAGCAAGGAACCGGATGGAGACGGCAGTCTTGGGGCGTGGGTAAGAAGTACGGCCTAAGTTCACAGCACTTCTGAGGTCGCTATGGCGGCGACGATTCAGCACCCCGATCACTCGCAACCCGCAGGAGGCAGGCCAGCCGATGCAGAACTGGCTTAAATACCGGGGGCGTCCTGCGGACGCCATTCGCGGCGAGGTCGCCCCTCCCACGAACGGATCGGCAGTTGGTGGCGGTGCTAAATTTTAATATGCCAGCGTCGCCGGCGAAGAGCCTAGGAAGAGTCGCTCAAGCAACCAGGGACGCCAGGCCAGTCAATGCACTTCGAACTAGCCTTGTTTAATACGACCGGCGCTGACTGAAACGCTTGCGCTCGTATTCAGCGATGCGCTGGCGGTAATGCTCGATGGTTTGCGCGGTCAGGACACTGCGCTGTTCATCCTTGAGGTCACCGCCCAGCTCGTGGGCAAGCTTGCGGGCGGCAGCGATCATCAGATCAAGTGCTTGCTTGGGATGTCGCGGCCCCGGTAACCCCATGAAGAAGCTGACGGCGCGCACATAGGTGCTGTCCATCTCGTCGAGATCAAATACGCCAGGTTTCAGCGCATTAGCCATGGAGAACAGTACGTCGCCATTGCCGCTCATGCTTTCGTGGCGGTGGAAGATATTCATCTCGCCATGGCGAAGCCCGCTTTCCAGAATATTCTGTAGCAACGCCGAACCCGGGAAACCGAGCTCATCGCGCGCTATCACATTGATCACGAACACTTCCTCGACCGGCGGAAGCTCTTCCTTCGCAGCGGCGGACTCGGCGCTGAGCTCCGGCTCCGTGCGTGCGGGCTGCTCATCCTGCTCGGTCATGCGCGGCTCGCGGCGCGGCATATCCGGCGCGCGCGGCGTGACATTGCGCGGGCGCGAGGTGCCACGAGTGTCCTGCATGCTGGGGGGTTCGGGTATGTCGTCGAGATTCATACCGCCCAGATCCAACCCGGCCTGCTCCGGTGATTGCACTGACGCATCATCACCCAGATCGTCCAGGTCGGACAGATCGCGGCCAAACGAAGGTTCCGAGCGACTCTTGCGACCAATGACGCGCGGGGGGCCGAGCAAGTCATCCGCCGGCGGCGCATCCGAGTCGTCAGTCAGATTGCGTTCAAGCTTGATACGTATACGCGAGCGGCCGCCCATGCGCCGCCATCCGTCAAACAAGATACCGGCAATGACCAGTACGCCGATAATGATAAGCCACTCACGTAAACCGAAATCCATGAATTCCTGTTCCTGTTATGCCAATTCTTTCATGTAGGCCGACTAGAAATGTCGTGCCGAATATAAGCGAAGCCTGGGTAGCTGTTAAGCATTCATTGCAGACCACATGGTTCAACTCAACCAGCCGGCACTCCGAAGCATCCGAAAAATTACAGCGCTCAGCACACCGACGTGTTATTGCCGTAGCCTGAGATGGATAAAAAGCCTGTCTGCGGGACCGACCGGCAACTCACCGGCAGTCGTCATCTGCCCGCCACGCAAGAGTCAAAATTCAGACTCGCAAATCATCGACAAACCCTAACATGAGCCCGCAGAACTTTACACCGCCGCGAGCGCCGCAGCCTCCTCGACATCCACTGTGACCAGTCTCGAGCAGCCAGGTTCATGCATAGTTACGCCCAGCAGCTGATCAGCCATCTCCATGGCAATCTTGTTGTGAGTGATATAGATGAACTGCACCCGCGCTGACATTTCCTTGACGATCCGGGCGTAGCGTCCCACGTTGGCATCATCAAGCGGCGCGTCCACCTCATCCAGCATGCAGAAGGGTGCGGGATTGAGCTGAAAGATCGAGAACACCAGCGCAATCGCCGTCAGCGCTTTTTCCCCGCCTGAAAGCAAATGAATGGTGCTGTTCTTCTTGCCGGGCGGCCGCGCCATGATAGCCACCCCGGTATCGAGCAGATCATCGCCGGTCAATTCGAGATAGGCGTTGCCGCCGCCGAAAACCTTGGGAAACAACGTCTGCAACCCGTTATTCACCTTGTCGAAGGTTTCCTTGAAACGGCTGCGTGTTTCCCGGTCGATCTTGCGGATGACTTGCTCCAGCGTATCAAGCGCCTCCTCCAGATCGGCGTTCTGCGCATCCAGATAGCGTTTACGCTCGGACTGCTGTTCATACTCGTCGATAGCGGCGAGGTTGATCGGCCCCAGCCTCTGGATGCGTGTGTCGAGCTGAGCGAGCTGCTGCTCCCAGTCGGCTTCAGTTGCCTCCTCGGGTAAGGTCGCAATCACGCCGTTAAGATCATAGCCTGCCTCCAGCAATTGCTCTTGCAAGCCTTGCCGGCGCGTCTGCAGATCGCGCGCAGTCAGACGTTGCTCATCCAGCTGTCCCCGCACCACCTGAGCCTGCTGTTCGGCCTGACTACGACGGCGATCCTGCTCGCGTATCTGCTGATCGATCTCTTCCAGCGCCTGACGCGCTGTGCCCAGGTCCTGTTCCGCCTGGAGGCGCTGCTCGAGCAGTGACTCAAGCTCGATGCGCTGGTCATCCTCCGGCGCCTGATTTTCCTCATAGGTCAGGCGCAATTCTTCCTTGCGTTCGGCCAGGCGTTCGACCTGGATACTCAGCCGCTCGAGCCCCTGCGAGGTGGATTCGCGCTGGGCCCGTAGCGATTGCACCCGCAGCTCCAGCTGGTGCGAGCGGTCCTTGTGCTGACGCGTTTGCTGGCGCGCCTGGTCCAAGGCTTCGCGCACCTGATCCCGGCGTTGCAAGAGCGTCTCGCGCTGCTCCGCGTCGCTGGCCATCCGCTCGAGCGCCGCTTCCAGAGTCATGCGTGCTTCGCCGATCTGCTCCAGCTCGTCGCTGCGTTGCAAACGGAGATCATCCAGGTCTTCATCGATACGCTGACGCCGGGCAATGACCTGTTCCAATCGCACCTGCCGCGCGGAACATTGCGCCTTGATTTCGCCTTGCTCGCGAGAGCTGCGAGCCATGCCCTGCTGCAGCGTTTCGCGCTGCTGTTCCAGCTGGCGGACGTGCTCCTGGAGCAAGGCGATGCGTTCTTCGCCTTCGACTAACAGCGCCTGCTGTTCTTCGACCGTGGCGTGCAGATGTTCCATTTCCTGCTGGCGCGCAAGCACACCCGTTTCGCCGGCACTGCCTCGCTTGATACGCAACCAGTTCGGCCCTACCCACTCTCCACCAGGCGTAATCAGGGACACATGGCTGGCCAGCCGCGACCGCTGCGCCAACGCCTGTTCGAGGGAGTCGCAGACTTTGACGCCTGCGAGCCAGGGCGAGAGATCCACTGGCGAACTGACTTTTGCCAGTAATGAATCTGCCCCTGAAGCGGATTTGCTGTCAGAACGGCTGGCATCGAGCAGCCGCAGGCTACCTTGTTCAAACCCGGCGCACAGGTCGGTTAACGTACTGACGTCCTCCAGGCTGACCGCCTGAAGATCCTCGCCCAGCACCGTCTCGACAGCAACGTCCCAGCCAGTCTCCACTTGAAGTTGCGCGGCCAGCTGAGGCAGGTCTGACAGGCCGTGCAGTTGCAGCCAGTCCCGCACCCCTGAACCATGTTCCAGTGCCGCTTGTTGTAGCGCTTCGAGGGAGGCCAAGCGGCCGTTCTGACGCTGCATTTCTCCGCGACGAATGTCCGCTTCCTGGCTCAGCGCGGTAAGCGCATCACGTTCCTGACCCAGCGTTTCGGCAAGCTCTTCCAGCTGCTGCTGATCGGTTTCGCTGCGCAGTTCCAGCTCGGCCAGCTGTTCGTTCAAGGCGGCCAACTCCTCGTCGAGCGGACCCGCAGTCAGGGTGGATCGCTCCTCTTCCAGGCGCTGAATACGTTCGGCAAGTCGCTCGGTTGCCTGCTCAAGGTGGCGAATACGCGACTGTTCCACCTCGGCTTGCTGGCGTGGCGAAGCTGACTGCTGATTGAACTGGTCCCAGACAGACTGCCATTCCTGCATGGCGTGCTCGGCACGTTGCAGTTGTTCGGCAGTTTCCTCGTCCGCGGCGGCAGACATTTCAAGCTCCGGCTCGATCTCGCCCAGCTCACTCTCGAGATCGGCCAGTAACGCCTGATCCTGCGTGAGATGGCTCTGCGCCTCCTGCCAGGCCTGCTCGGTGCGGTCGATGTCTGCCTGCAGCTGGCTCTGCCGGTCACGATTGAATTGCAGCGTCTGCTCGATGCGACTGATGTCCGCGCCCACGCTGTAGTAGCGCGCCTGGACACGGTTGAAGGATTCAGTGAGATCCAGATGCTGGTCTCGCTGTTTTTCCATCTGACTGTCAGCATTGCGCTGTTCGGCTATCAGCGCTTCCAGCGCGATTTCCAGTTCGCGAACTCGATGCTCCCGCTCGGTAACCAGCCCATCAAGCGTCTGCCAGCGCAGGGCTTGCAGTTGCGCCTTCAATTGGCGCTCGCTGGCCTTGTACTCCTTGTATTTGACCGCCGATTGCGCCTGGCGCTGGAGGTGTCCCAGCTGGCGCTCCAGCTCCTCGCGCAGGTCCGTCAGGCGTGCCAGATTCTCATGCGTGCGGCGGATGCGGTTTTCGGTTTCGCGTCGGCGTTCCTTGTATTTGGAAATGCCGGCAGCCTCCTCGATGAACAGGCGCAGCTCATCAGGCTTGGCTTCGATCAGCTTGGAAATCATCCCCTGCTCGATGATCGAATAACTGCGCGGCCCGAGTCCGGTGCCGAGAAAGATGTCGGTAATATCGCGGCGGCGGCACTTGGTACCGTTCAGATAATAGTGATTCTGCGCTTCGCGGGTGACCTTACGGCGGATGGATATCTCGTTGTAGGCCGCGTACTCACCCTTGAGCGTGCCGGCACTGTTGTCGAATACCAGCTCAATGGACGCCTGGCCCACCGGCTTGCGGCTATTGGAGCCATTGAAAATGACATCAGTCATGGACTCGCCGCGCAGGTTCTTGGCCGAACTTTCGCCCATGACCCAGCGCACCGCGTCGATGATGTTCGACTTGCCGCAACCGTTCGGGCCGACAACGGCGCCCATATTGGTCGGGAAGTAAACAGTGGTGGGATCGACAAAGGATTTGAAGCCCGCCAGCCTGATGCATTTCAATCGCATTGAGTTGCTTATCCTTGCGCAGCAGTTGCGAAGAGTTGCCGTCTCCATCGCCGTCAACAAAGGGGCATTTTTACCCACTACACACGCGGAAGAGAAGCCCCAGCGCCCGGAGCCTGTCAAAAAGCGCGGATTTCGGGCTCAGACCAGGCGTATTCAGCCAGCACAGACGTGCATTTGCTACTTCGCGAAGGAAGGAGAGCAATAATGCTGTCTTGCGGTAGCGTAAAAATGCCCACTCCGGCACAATTCGCGGCCCTTGAATTGTGTTATGGACGCTGACATGGCCGTGCAGCCGGATCTGGACAGTATCTACAGCAAGCTGATGAATGAGGACGATGTCCGGGTTTGCAAGGATATACCGGACAGCGCCTGCAACGGTGTGCCGCAGAACTTCTTCCTGCAGGTGGCAGCCAATACCCTGACCAGCCTGGGCGATACGCTCATCAACCCGAAGACGACACTTGCCTGGCTGATGGGCGTGGTGGGTGCGCCGGTCGCCCTGGTTGCCTGGCTGGTGCCCATTCGGGAATCCGGCTCAATGTTGCCGCAGTTGTTTATCGCCGCGCGCGTTCGCCGTTACGCCATGCGCCGTGGCATATGGATAATTGGCAGTCTGCTGCAGGCCGCGATGCTGCTTGCGCTTGGCGCGGTGGCCTGGTTGTTTGAAGGGGCGTTGGCCGGCGGTCTGATCATCGCCTGTCTGGTGTTATTCAGCCTGGCGCGCGGCCTCTGTTCGGTCGCCGGAAAGGATGTGATTGGCAAAACAGTGCCCAGGACCCGGCGCGGCCGGCTCAATGGTCTGGCGAGCAGCCTGTCCGGTTGGGCTGCCCTGGCCTTTGGCGTGTACTGCATGCTCTGGCCGCCGACTGAAGACGACGTGCTCTTTTATGCCGGTTTATTAAGTGCTGCCGCCTTGTTGTGGATCATCGCAGCGTGGGTCTATCGGCATATTGACGAACAGCCAGGGGCGACCGAAGGCGGTGAAAATGCTATCCGCGAAGCCTTCGCGCGCATGAGTCTGCTGCGCACCGATACCGTTTTTCGACGCTTTGTTGTCACCCGTGCGTTGCTGCTCTGCTCCGCTCTCTCTGCGCCCTACTACGTGCTGCTCGGGCAGGATATCGAATCGGGTATCGGCATGCTCGGTGCCTTCCTGGTCGCCAATGGCCTGGCCAACAGTCTGAGCGCCATGGTCTGGGGCCGCATGGCCGACCACTCGAGCAGGCGCGTGCTGATTCTCGCTGCCGCTATCGCCAGTTTGTTGGGGCCTGTCGTGCTGGCGCTGCACTTCTGGGCAGCTTTGCCCGAGGCTTTGCATGCCTGGCTGTTCCCGGTGGCGTTCTTCGTGCTCGGTATAGCGCACAGCGGCGTGCGGGTCGGACGCAAGACCTATGTACTGGATATGGCCGAAGGCAATCGGCGCACGGATTATGTGGCAGTGGGTAATACCGTCATCGGCGGCATCCTTTTGGCTACCGGGCTGTTCGGTCTGCTCAGCACCATGATCGGCGCGGCAGGCATGTTGCTGCTACTTTCAATGGTAGGTCTGGTCGGCACGATGCTGGCCCGCTCGCTGCCTGACGTCTGATTACTTACCCGATGGGATCGTTATATGTCTGAAATTCATCAAGGAACCCCAAGTCAGGGCCTTCCGCTGTCACGCGTCATCGGCCTGTTTCTCGGACCGCTGCTGCTGGTCATGACACTGGTGCTGCCAGCGCCGACCGGGATGAGCATCGAAGCCTGGCACGCGCTGGGGCTCATGCTGCTGCTTGCGACCTGGTGGTCGACCGAGGCGATCGCTATCCCCGCTACATCTTTATTACCTATCTGCCTGATCCCTGCGCTCGGTCTGGGCACCGTCAGCCAGGCGACTGCGCCCTACGCCAACCCGATCATTTTCCTGTTCATGGGCGGGTTCGTACTGGGGCTGGCCATGCAGCGCTGGAATTTGCACAAGCGTATCGCGCTGGTCACGCTGATCGCCGTGGGCGGGCAGCCCAAGCGTCAGGTAGCCGGGTTCATGATCGCCACAGCCTTTTTGAGCATGTGGGTGAGCAACACTGCCACAACCATCATGATGCTGCCGATCGGTTTGTCAGTTATTTCCATGATGGGCAACGAAGGTTCCGAGCCGATTCGCCGGTACGCCTCGAACCTGCTGCTGGCCATCGCCTATGCAGCCAGCGTGGGCGGCATCGCCACGCTGATCGGTACGCCGCCGAATGCGTTACTTGCGGCTTATCTGGCGGAGACCCATGACATTCAGGTGGGCTTCGCCCAATGGATGCTGATCGGTGTACCTGTTTCATTCACTATGTTGCTGGTGGTCTGGTGGATGCTGACGCGCAAGGATTTCGGTCTGGATAGCGAATCCGCCAACAGCTCCACCCTGCTCAAGGAACAACTGGCGGAGCTGGGGCCGATGAGAAAGGGCGAGAAGCTGGTTGCCGTGGTATTCCTGCTTACCGCTCTGTCGTGGATATTCCAGCCGGTGCTGTCCGAGACGCTGATCCCCTGGCTCAACGACACCGTGATCGCCATCGCTGCGGCACTGGTGATGTTTCTGATTCCGGTCGACACCAGAAACCGCGTGTTCTTGATGGACTGGGACAGCGCTCAGAAGATGCCCTGGGGCGTCCTGCTGCTGTTTGGTGGCGGCCTGGCGCTGGCCTCGGTGATCACCTCCTCCGGCCTGGCAGTCTGGATTGCCGAAAGCATGTCGATCATGAGCGTATTGCCGATCATCGCTATGGTGATCCTGATCACCATGGTCATCATTTTCCTCACCGAGGTGACCAGCAACACCGCCACCGCCGCAGCCTTCCTGCCGCTGCTAGGCGCGCTCGCCGTCGGCCAGGGCGTGTCGCCCATCCTGTTCGCCGTGCCCGCCGCCATCGCCGCCAGCTGCGCATTCATGATGCCCGTCGCCACCCCACCCAACGCCATCGTGTTCGGTAGCGGCCACATCAAGATAGGCGAGATGATCCGCGCCGGTTTCGCGCTGAACCTGGCAGGTGTGGCGATCGTTACAGTGATTGGGTATCTGCTGATGGGGTGGGTGTTCGGGGTTTGATCCTGGCTCTACCGTGTAATACCAGCCGCCGTCCTTGTGACGGCGGTTTTGGTATGCGGTGTGAGCGGGGAACGAACCGGCTGCTCTTGCGACCAGCGTCGCCCCGAGGGCGGGCCTCCCACAGGTGGGCGCTGCTATTCAAATGGCTTCATACTGGAAACGTGTCGGATTGAGTTTGGTGGGAGGGGCGCCCTCGCCGCGAGCGTCCGCAAGACGCCCCGCTCACAACCACACCGCGTCCCAATGTGGATAATCACCTACCGAATCGACTATCCCAGCGCGTATCGGGTTAGCTACTACGTAGCGCGCCATTGCCTTCAAATCTTGTTCCTTGCGCAGCGCTCGATCATGAAACCCATCCTGCCAGAGGGCTCGACCGAGCCTCCTCGCTGAAAGCCCTTTCACTCTGCCTATCACATGCGAGAGCGGCTCGTCATTCAACTGCAATATCCAGTGAAAATGATCTGGCATGACGACAAAAGCCCAGGTATGTACCTGCTTGAGGCGCGACTCTGCCTGGAAGATGTTGACCAATGTGCGCGCACTTGCGAAATCGTTAAAAACGGGCTGTCTGTTCGCGGTAGCAGCTGTGACCAGATAAAGTCGCCCGGGCTCGGATGTTCTGCCTCTTCGTAGATCGCGGGAATGTCCCTTCGAAATGTTCAATTGTTGCCCGTCCTGTGGCTGACACAACTATTGAACATCTTGGAAAACTATCAATCTGTGATCTGGACCCAGTTAAGTGAAAATGGCTAGACGCCGAGTTCACGGCATGCCATCGCCCCGAGGGCGAGCCTCCCACAGGCGAGCGATGCGTATTCATCTTGAGGAATGTTGACTCAATGTCAGGCCTGTTTAGCGCAATCGCGGGGAGTTCGGACCTGTAGGGAAACCATACAAGGGCGTGTACCGTCGCCCCGAGCGCGGGGCTCCCACGGATGAGCGATGCGTGTTCAGCTTGAGGAATGTTGACTCAATGTCAGGCCTGTTTAGCGCAATCGCAGGGAGTTCGGGCCTGGTGGGAGGGGCGCCCTCGCCGCGAGCGTCTGCAGGACGCCCCGCCCATCAATCGAACACAGACTCACTGAACCGCAGTATCCACCCGCAGCAACACTTGATCCTCAGCCCCTACCTTCACCCCACCAAGCGTTTCCTGATGCGAACCCTGCATGGCGTCGCCTTCCGGTGAGACGCGGGCGATAAGCTCGAGGGTTTGACCTTCGCTCAGTGTCACTTCGGGCAACATGGCGTCCGATGAACTGAGGATTACATCGGCTGGCAACTCATTGAGCGTGAAACGGCGCGCAACAAGCGGCATCGGCGGGCCTTCCGGATCGCGGGCGAAGAGGAAGATGACGGCGCTTTCATCCAGTTCGGCGGTAACTTCATCACTGAGTTCAAGCCGCACGCGTATGACGGCGGACTCATCCGCGACGGCCTGCTCGGGGTTCGCCTCGCTCGGCTCCAATCCCAGCCGCTCACGTGCGCGGTCGATACCGCCCTGGATGGCTTGCGCACCCGGACCACCGGGTGGCATACCGGCCAGCAGGCGTTCCCAGTATTGAATAGCGCCGGTGTATTCGCCGGCTTCGAACGCGGCGATGCCCAGCAAGCCGAGGGCGGTCGGCTCGTCAGGATTCAGCTCCAGCGCCTTGTCCAGTGCTGCTGCGGCTTCTGTATCCAACTGGTTTCCAGCGGCGAAGAAACGCGCCTGCGCCAGTTGCGCGAGCACTTCAGGCCGCTCGCCGATGCGTTTGAGGCTGTTCTCGAAGGCACCGATTGCGCGATCGGGCTGTTGCGCGGACATATAACCGCGGCCGAGCATGAACCAGGCTTCGCCATTTTCCGGCTGAACCTCGGTGACACGTTCCATCCGGTCGATCATCTGCTCCAGACTGGAGGGATCCGGACTTTCCTGCAGTTCCCGGTAGAGCGCCAGACCCGCCGGGTTGCCCCAGCTCATGTACAGACCAGTGACGATCAATGGCAGCAAACCGGCGGCGATAATCAGCAATACGGGACTGCCCCGCCGCTTCACGCCTTGTCGTCCATCGGCACGCGCGGTGTCTTCCAGCAGTAGCCGACTGGCCTCCTCGGCAGTGACTTCGCGCTGTTCAGGCGTGATCTCACCCGCGGCCACCTGAGCGTCCAGTTCGGCCAGCCGCTCCTCATACAGCGCCACGTTCAGTGTGGTGCGGTCAACCGTAGTAGTGCGGCGATGCCGCCAGATTGGCCAGAGTACAGCTATAACACCCAGGGCTAGCAACAGGGCGCCAAAAATCCATAGATCAGTCATCAGAACTCTTCTTCTCCAGCAGAGCGTGCAGGCGTTGCTGTTCTTCAGCAGTCAAGTGTCCCGTTTCTGTTTCACGCAGCGCGCGCTGTCTCCGGCGCAGCATGATTACCAGGGTGGCAAGGCCGATCAACAAAAACAGGGCGGGACCGAACCAGAGCACGATGGTCTGGGCATTCAGAGCAGGCTTGTACCGTACGAAATCGCCGTAACGGTCAACCATGAACCCGATGATCTCTTCATTGCTCTGCCCTTCATCCAGCAGGCGATAGAGTTCACGGCGCAGGTCGGTCGCGACCGGCGCATCAGAGTCGGCAATATTCTGGTTCTGGCATTTAGGGCAGCGCAGCTCACCGCTCAGGTCATAAAAACGCTGGCGCTGCTCCTCGCTGTCAAACTCGAAGGTATCGACTGCCGCCTGACTGACGCTCATCATCAGCATCAACAGCAGCGAGATCCACAGACCGCGCTTCATGGCTGCACCCCGTCAACCAGAGCCTGATATCGTGGTTGCAGTTCACGCTCCCAGACGCGTTCGTCCACCACGCCGATGAATTTGTAACGAATCACGCCCTCGGCGTCGATCAGGAAGGTTTCCGGCGCGCCATATACCCCCAGATCAAGCCCGAGACGTCCTTCCGCATCGCTGATGTTCAGCTGATAAGGGTCGTGAAATTCCTTCAGCCACTTCTGCGCGGCGGCATTGTCATCCTTGTAATTGACGCCGTGAATCACCACGCCCTGCGCAGACAACTTGTTAAGCACCGGGTGTTCAACGCGGCACGCTACACACCAGGTACCCCATACGTTGACCAGCGCCGGTTTGCCGATGAGATCCTCTGTCGAAATCGCTTTGGTGGGGTCTTCGACACTCGGCAGATTGAAAGCAGGGAACGGCTTGCCAATCAGCGCTGACGGCAATGTCAGTGAAGTTGATGGCTGCAACCCCGAGGCGGCCAGCTCCTCGTTCTCGCGCTGCTTGTCCATCAGCGTCATGAGGAAGAAGCCAGCCAACCCGAAAAACAGCACCAATGGAATGATCAGAAGAATCCTGCGCATCAGACTGTCTCCGGGGCGATGGTTTGCGCGGTGGTTTCCCGACGCTTGACGCGCAACCGGTAACGCTTGTCCGCTGCAGCGAGCAGGCCGCCGAAGGCCATCATCAGCCCGCCTAGCCAGATCCAGCGCACAAAGGGTTTGATATGCACGCGCATAGCCCAGGCCCCGTCATCAAGCGGCTCCCCCATGGCGACGAACAGATCGCGGGTAAAACCTGCATGGATCGACGCCTCGGTCATCATCTGGTTCTGCACCGTATACAACCGCTTTTCAGGATGCAGAACGGTAATCTGACGGTCCCCGTGATACACCTCAACGGTGGCTCGGTCGGACTCCCAATTAGGCCCTTCCAGATGCGACGCACCCTGATAAACAAACCGATACCCACCCAGCTCGAGGGAGTCCCCCGTCGCCATACGCAGGTCGCGCTGACTGTCGAACAGGCTTGCACCCACTATACCCACCGCACAAACGGCCATGCCAATGTGCGCCGCGGTCATGCCCCAAAAGCTGCGTGGCAATGCGCGCATGCCCTTGACCAGACCCTTGTTGCGAGTCTTGTGCAGCACATCGCGAATGCTCACGCCGACTACCCAGAACACCAGGAACAGCATGCTGCCGACTGCCAGATGGTGGTCGCCGATCCACACCGCCAGGCCGATGGCGCCGATTGCCGACAGCACCATCACCCATTTCAACTGACCGAACAACCACTTGACCGGCGTGTCCTTCCAGCGACTGATCATCCCCACGCCCATGGCGAGCATCAGCAAGCTCATCAGCGGCAGGAACAGGGCATTGAAGTAAGGCGGCCCGACCGATACCAGCGTGCCGGTCAAACCATCCAGAACCAGCGGATACAGCGTACCGAGCAATACCATCAGCGCGGTGACCACAAGAACCACGTTATTGATCAGCAGGAAGGTTTCCCGTGACCAGAGCGCAAATCCGATCTGACTTTTCACCACCGGCGCGCGCAGGGCATAAAGCACCAACGAGCCACCGACGACGACCATCAGAAAGCCAAGGATAAACACCCCTCGCTCTGGATCGTTGGCGAAGGCATGCACTGAAGTCAGCACACCGGAACGCACCAGGAAGGTCCCCAGCAGGCTCAGCGAGAACGCGGCAATCGCCAGGAGGACGGTCCAGCTCTTGAACACGCCGCGTTTTTCGGTAACTGCCAGCGAGTGGATCAGCGCCGTGCCGACCAACCAGGGCATGAAGGAGGCGTTCTCGACCGGATCCCAGAACCACCAGCCGCCCCAGCCAAGCTCATAATAGGCCCACCAGGAGCCGAGGATGATGCCGAGACCGAGGAATGCCCAGGCGACAATCGTCCAGGGCCGAGACCAGCGGGCCCAGGCCGCATCAAGCCGACCGCCAAGGAGCGCGGCAATAGCGAAGGCGAAGGCCACGGAAAAGCCAACATAGCCCATGTACAGCATGGGCGGATGCACGATAAGACCGAAATCCTGCAACAGCGGGTTCAGGTCGTTACCGTCCGCCGGATGGAATGGCAACTGCCGATCGAAAGGATTGGAGGTCATCAGCATGAACAGCATGAAGCCAACGCTGATCATGCCCATTACTGCCAACACCCGGGCAAGCATCTCCTCAGGCAGGTCGCGTGAGAAAATCGCTACGGCAAAGGTCCAGCCGGACAGTATGAGTGCCCATAACAGCAGCGAACCTTCATGCCCGCCCCAGACCGCGCTGATCTGGTAATACCAGGGCAAGGCCGAGTTGGAATTAAGCGCGACGTAGGACACGCTGAAGTCATTGGCCAGAAAAGACTGCACCAGGCACAGGAAGGCAAACAGTACAAAAAGCCCCTGCGCCATGGCCGCCGGCTGACCAAAACTCATAGCCAGACTGTCGCCACGCCAGGCGCCATACAGCGGCACGGTGGCCTGCAGAATCGACAGGACCAGCGCGATGATCAGCGCGATCTGACCAAGTTCGGGAATCATTTGGCCTCCGATGTATCAGCAGAACTGGCATCGAGCTTCATCTGATTGACCTTGTCCATTGCCTGGGCCACTTCGGGCGGCATGTATTCCTCGTCATGCTTGGCCAGCACTTCATCAGCGACCAGCATGCGGTTCTCATCAAGCTTGCCCAGCGCGACGATGCCCTGCCCTTCGCGGAATAAATCCGGAAGGATGCCGCTATAGGCGACCAGGACTTCCTCGGCGCCATCGCCCACCTTGAAACGCACATCGAGGCTGTCCCGCGAGCGTTCCAGACTGCCGTCTACCACCATGCCGCCTGCGCGGATGCGGGTATCGATGGGCGCATGGCCCGAGGCGATCTCGGACGGGGTGTAGAACAGGTTGATGTTCTGCTGCAGGGCACTGAGCGCCAGGGCCACTGCAATCCCGATGCCGACCAGTGCCAGCAGGATAAGGCTCAGACGTTTCTTGCGTTGCGGATGCATCAGTTCATCTCCCGGCGCCGACGACGCGCCTCTTCATTTACCAAACGCCGACGCGCCAGCCAGGGCTGCAACACGTTCAGCGACAAGACCACCAGGGTGATGGCATACGAAGACCAGACGTAGGCCCCGTGTCCGCCCATGGCGAGAAATTCGGTTACGGCATTCACAACATCTTCTCCAGTGCTTCCTGGGCCCAGCGCGTGCGGTTCTCGCGGCGCAGGATCTCGACGCGCATGCGCATCAGCAGGCTGACCGTGAAGAGAGCGTAAAAGCCCAGCACCATCAGCAGCAGCGGCAACCACATTTCCATCGGCATTGCCGGCTTCTCGGTGATCTTGAACGTGGCTGGCTGATGCAGGGTGTTCCACCAGTCAACCGAGTATTTGATGATCGGAATGTTCACCACGCCAACGATCGCCAGCACCGCCGTGGCCTTGGCCGAGGTCTCACGGTTACTGATGGCCTGCCCCAGCGCGATGATCCCGAAGTATAAAAACAGCAAAATCAGCATGGACGTCAGGCGCGCATCCCAGACCCAGTAGGTACCCCAGGTCGGCTTGCCCCAGATAGCCCCGGTGACCAGCGCGACGAAGGTCATCCAGGCGCCAATCGGCGCAGCGCATTTGAGTGCTACATGCGCCAGTTTCATGCGCCAGACAAGTCCGACTATGCCCGCCACGGCGAGCATGATGTAACACGACTGCGCGACGAAAGCCGCCGGGACATGTATATAAATGATACGAAAGCTGTTGCCCTGCTGATAATCCTGCGGAGCAAAGAACAGGCCCCACGCGCTTCCGGCCAGCAGCAGTAACGCGCCGGCGCCAGCAAACCATGGCAACCAGCGGCCGCTGATGTCGAAGAACCACTTGGGCGAACCCAGCTTATGGAAAAAACTCCAGTTCATGCTTGACCTATTCCATCAATCATTCGCTCACCCCGATGCGCAATCCGGCGGCAATCGCCACCGGTGCCAGACTCAGAGACAACACGGCCAGGCAACCCAGCCACAATGCGTAACCTGCTACAGGCATTCCCTGTAGTGATGCCTCGATCGCCCCGGTACCCAGAATAAGCACCGGAATGTACAGCGGCAGGATCAAAAGCGCGAGTAATACACCGCCGCCCTTCAGACCAACCGTCAATGCCGCGCCAACAGCGCCGAGCAGGCTCAGCACGGGTGTGCCGAGTAGCAGACTGAGGCATAGCACCGGTAACACCGACACTGGCAGCGCCAGCATCAAGCCAAACAGCGGTGCCAGAAGCACCATTGCCAGGCCGCTGACCAGCCAGTGATGCAGCACCTTGACCAGCACCATCAGCGACAGGGGATGTGGCGACAGCACCCACTGCTCAAGCGAGCCGTCCTCATGATCACTGCGAAACATTCCATCCAGCGATAACAGAGTGGCCAGCAGAGCAGCCACCCAGATCACCCCGGGCGCCATGGTGCGCAACATGTTCGGCTCAGGGCCGACCGCCAGCGGGAACAAGCTGATAACAATGGCGAAGAACACCAGGGGATTGAGCAAATCACCCGGACGACGCCAGGCCAGACGCCACTCGCGACAAAACAATAACCAGACGATCTGGCGCATCAGGCCACCTGCCCGAGGTCAAGACGACGCAGCCCGTCGATGTGGTCGAGACTGTGATGCGTTGTCAGGATCACCGTGCCGCCCCGCTCTGCGTGCTGCATCACATGCTGCTCAAGTGCCGCAACGCCAGCCTTGTCAATGGCGGTAAAGGGTTCGTCAAGAATCCATACCGGATGCGCTTCGAGATACAACCTGGCCAGGGCAACGCGCCGCTGCTGACCCGCCGAAAGCGTATGGCAGGGCACGTCCTCGAAACCACGCAAACCGACCTTGCCGAGCGCGTCGCTGATGCGCTGACGATCAGCCGGCTCACTGAGTGCGCATAGCCAGCTGAGATTTTCTTCGGCGGTAAGATTCGCCTTGACTGCCGGCGCGTGACCGATGAAAAGCCGGCTATGGCGCCATTGCTCGCGTCCGCTACCGGCGAAAACAGAGGCGCCGCCGTAGCGCACATCGCCGCAGACGGCTGGCAGCAATCCTGCCAGAATGCGTAACAGACTGGTTTTGCCCGAACCATTCGGACCGGCCACCTGCAACACCTGGCCACCCTGCAGCGAAAAGGACAGGTCAGAAAACAGCTCCCGCTGGTCGCGCTCACAGGTCAGCGTGTGTATTTCAATAGGCAGTGATTTCACTGTCTCTCCAGGTTGGCGCAGCCGGGGAACCCCAAGGTCTGTTGACGTTTCATCGCGAGCCGCGATGAAACGTCAACAGACCCCAGCCAGATTCATGTTCGCAGGCATTCAGCCGCTATACTGATCAGGCGCCTGAATGGCGCCTTCTGGCCGGTTCTTTTCGGGGGGCCATTATACATACAGCCTTTCGGTGAAGGGCCCTGATTTATATCAAGTTGTGGCGCCATGACATCCGACTTCCGTCTGCCCTCCATTGCCAGCCCGCATGCTGCCGGGCCTGCCAGCCGCCCCGGACCCGGCGCAAGTATCGCGCTGCAGCTGCTGCGGCCTATTGACGCACAGATGCTGGATGCCGGCGGAACAGCCAGAGCCGAGGTCATCAGCAGCACAGCGCGTGCCGGCCAGTTCGAGCTGTTGCTGCGCGTCGCCCGGTCCGAGGGCTTTCCGCCCAGAGAGCTCAAGGTAACGAGCCGCGAACCGATCCCCAGCGGCACTCAGCTACTGATACAGGCCGTCAACCAGACTCGGGTACTCGCCTCGGTTCAGGCGGCCGCTGTAACCAGTGCAGCGCTGAATACGCCGCTCATCCGCCTGGATCCGACCCAGTTCCCACCGGACGCCAGCCTGCAAGCCAGAGTATTGACGCAGAGAGCCGTCGAAGACGGCGCTCAGCAGCGATTCGCCCTGCTCGCGCGCATCGTACAGGGCGCGGGGGCCGGGTCAACCCTGTCATTGGTGAGCAGCAAACCGGTGGAGCCCGGCACGCTGTTACAGGCCACGGTCGGCGCTTCGGGCGAGCTGCGCGTCGCCGCGCCCAGCGAGCAGCTGCGTCAATTAGCCGTCTCGTTGGGGCTGCGCGACAGCCTGCAACGACAGGCGTCGGCAGAACCCTTGATGGCGCAGCTCGAGCGCATCGCCGGCGCCGCCCCCGAGCGGTTGCAGCCGGCGATACGCCAGGTGCTGATGCACGTCACCACCGCTACGCAACTGAGTACCGAAGCCGGCGTAGCGCAGGCAGTGAAACAGAGCGGCCTGTTTCTGGAAAACAATCTGGCGATGCTGGCCAACGCCCTCAAGACCCGCCCGGGTGGCACCGAGCCAATGCCCGGACAGACACCCGCGGTACAACTGCCACCGCTGAACAAGGTGCTTGCTCTGCTTGCCGGACTGGCCACGCCACCGGGTGTCGAGCCCTTGCCGGGTGCCGATCTCAAGGCGTCGCTGACCAACCTTCTGCTGAACCTGCAACACCAACTGCCGGCTGAGAGCCGCGCGTTGCTCGCATTACCGCCGGGCCCGTGGCAGAAGATCCCCGGCATCCGCCCCGGCGCCTTCCCATTGCCCTCGCGGGTATTGCAGAACATGAGCGAAACGCCGGAACTGGGCAGCTTGCTGCGTCTCACCGCGGCCCTGCTCTCGCGCATTCAGCATCATCAGTTACAGAGCCTTGGTCAGAGCCAGAGCTTTGCCGACGGCAGCAGCCAGACTGTATGGCAACTGGAAATTCCGCTACGGGACGGCCAGCAGTTCAACCACATACAGGTACGGGTCCAGCGCGACGACGCGGCCCCCTCGAAAAAGTCGCCGGAGCCAATACCCCGTTGGGAAGTCCGTCTGGCATTTGAGCTTGAATCCTTAGGCCCGATGCAGGCCATTGCCCGACTGTACAAAGGCAAGGTCAGCAGCGAGTTCTGGGCAGAGCGCCCGGCGACACTGAACCTGCTCGATAGCGAACTGGGGCGGCTACGTGATCGGTTATTAGCCAAGGGGCTCTCGGTCGGGGAGTTGTCCTGGCACCAGGGCACGCCACCACCACCGAGGCAGGCCGTACAGCAGAACTGGGTAGACGAGGTAACCTGATGACGGATTCCAAACAGGCCATTGCACTGGTGTACGACGGCGAGCAGGCCCCGACGCTGACGGCCAAGGGCGAAGGCGATCTGGCCGAGCAGATTGTGCAGCTGGCCATGGAATATGAAGTACCGATATATGAGAACGCGGACCTGGCAAAGATGCTCGCGCGAATGGAGCTGGGGGACGAGATCCCGGAAGAGCTTTACCGGACCATCGCCGAGATCATTGCTTTCGCCTGGTATCTGAAAGGCAAGGCGCCGGTGGGATTTGTTCCGCCGGAGGAGGACTACTGATTTACAGAAAAGCCAGCCTGCAGACCGGCCTCAGTGCCGTTCCTGTCTGGCCGCATGCAGCCGCGCCACCAGTTCGGCTTCAGCTTTGGACAAACCGCAGGATTGGGTAACGTCTTCAATACTCGCTCCCATCCCGACCAGGCGCGCAGCCTGGTTATAGGGCATGGTTTGCGGGTCCTGTTGCTCGAAGCGTTGCTGCTTGTCTTCGATGCGCTTGAGCTGGTCGCGCAACGCGAACAGCTCCTCTCCCATGCCGATCGTGCCCTGCTGGTACCCGCTGATATCCTTGAGCAACTGCTCGATTCGCTGTCGCTGTGCAGCGTCCTGCTCATCGAGGCGCCGGGCCAGGCGGCGATACGCAAGGGTCAGCGCAGCCAGGGCTGCAATAAGCAGCCCCAGGCCTAACCCCAGTAACAGCACCCATCCTGACTCAGCCATGTCGATCAAAAACCCTGCAGCTCGGCCCACTCATCCTCGGTCATCATCTTTTCCAGATCGACCAGGATCAGCAGCTCGTTATTCTTGTTGCATACACCCTGAATGAACTTGGCGGACTCGTCGGTACCGACATTGGGTGCGGTCTCGATCTCGGACTGCTTCAGGTAAACCACTTCAGCGACGCTGTCTACCAGAATGCCAATGACCTGCTTGTCCGCCTCGATAATCACTACCCGGGTAGCATCAGTGATCGGCGCAGGGCTCAGACCGAAGCGCTGACGCGTATCGATCACGGTCACTACGTTACCGCGCAGGTTGATGATACCCAGCACATATGAAGGCGCGCCTGGCACCGGAGCAATCTCGGTATAGCGCAGCACTTCCTGTACCTGCATGACATTGATGCCATAGGTCTCGCTGTCCAGGTGAAAGGTCACCCACTGCAGAATCGGATCTTCGGCGCTTTGTGCGGTGTGGTTATTCATCTATCAATTCCCGATTTATAAAAGGGCCCTGTGCGTTGTCCCTGCGCAGGGCGAATGATAATCCTAGGTCTGTTTCCGTTTCATCGCGAGCCGCGTTGCTGACTCGCCGGGCGCATGGCTGATCAGCAACGAGGCCAGCGCTGATACATCCAGCAAAGCACACATATGTTCGATAACGGTTCCGGCCAGCCAGGGCCGCTTACCCTGTTGCGAGCGCCACTTGATCTGGTCCGGATTCAACTTGATGGACCGGCTGACACCGTGCACCGCCATGCCCCAGTCATATCCCTGAACGGAGATCACGAAACGCAGGTCGTCCCGTAGCGCCGGCGAGTATCGCTCCGGCATGACCCAGCGCGCCGTGTCCAGTACCTTCAGGTTGCCTGCCGAGGTGGGCAACAGACCGAGGAACCAGTCAGGCTGGCCAAACAATGGCGTAATGTCGCTTTCCAGAGAGTGAATGGTCCCAAGCGATACCAGAGGCACTGCGAGGGTCAGACCGCCCACGTCAAACAGCAGGGCCTCGAAGGGCTGGTCCCGCCACGCCGCTCGTTCGCTGGGCTCAGCTTCCTGCGGCGAAAGCTCCTGTTCGACCGTCTGCCATTCAGCCGACAGCTCGGTGTGGGCGTTCCGCGAAGCGACGTGTTGAACCCTTGCTGCGGCCTGTTCCGCTGCCGGTGTCTGGACCGGAACGACGTGCGGCTCGGACACCGCCACCTGCGCCTCGGCCTGAGCGGGTATTTCAATTTCCGGCTGTTCAGCCAGCGCCAACTCGACAGCAGCCTCCTGCAACAGCGCATCCAGGTAACACTGGATGGTCTGCTGGGGAATATATTCCTGTAGGGGCGTAGTTCTATTCATCGACATGCCCGGTTTATCGGCGGGAGTAGATTTAACATTAGGCTACCTGCTCGCGGCGCGGCACGGCCTGCGCCAGCAGATACCGCAGCAAGGCGCGATAAGCCAACACGCCGCGCGAATTGGCGTCGTGCCGCGACGGCACCACTCCCGCCACGCTCGCGTCGCGCAATTTGGTATCGATCGGAATGAACGCCTGCCACAAATGATCCTGATAATCGCGCCGCAACAGACGCAGGGTACTCAGTGAAGCCTGGGTGCGCCGATCGAACAGGGTTGGAACGATGGTATAAGGCAGCCCCTGTTTACGTGATCGATTGACCATCTCAAGGGTAGTGACCATGCGCTCGAGCCCTTTGAGTGCGAGAAATTCCGTCTGCACCGGGATAACCAACTGCTCGCAGGCCGCCAGTGCGTTGATCATGGACACGCCGAGCAGCGGCGGGCTATCAATCAGCACATACTCGAAGTCGTTCCACAGTTGTGCCAGCGCCCGCGACAGGACCAGACCGAATCCACCCTGCGCGGCGGACTGGCGCTCCAGTGTTGCCAATGCGGTACTGGATGGCAGCAGACGAATGTTTTCGTGTGTTGTATCGAGCAGCAAGGCTTCGGCGAGTCCGTCAGGCACTTGGCCCTTGTGCTGAAACAGATTGAACACGCTACTGGTCAGGCTATCCGGATCGTGTCCAAAGTAGCTGGTCATCGAACCATGGGGATCGAGATCGACGACCAGCACGCGCTGGCCCTGATCCGCCAGCAGACCAGCCAGGGCTACCGCGGTCGTGGTTTTGCCCACCCCACCCTTCTGATTGGCTACGGCCCAGACTCTCATTCACCCTCCAGGTCCTGACCCGTGCGGGCCCTGACTACGACGACAAATTGACGTCTTTCGGGACATCAACTCAGAAATTGCTCAGTTACAGTGTAGTTAGCAGAACCCGTGCCAGAACCGCTCGCTTATTCGGAAACAGCCAGGGTGCGGCTGCGAGCAGAGCGCATGGCATCCACGCCATGTCGATCCTGCTGCGACGCCGTGTCGGGCTGTTCGGTATACCGTGATACCAGTAGAACCACCCTACGATTCGCCCGGCGTCCCGCTACGGTAGTGTTATCGGCCACCGGCCGGAATTCTCCATAGCCCACTGCAGCCATACGACCCGGATCGATCCCGCCGTGGGCGAGCATTCTGACCACACTCGCCGCGCGTGCGGCAGACAATTCCCAGTTGGTCGGGTACAGACGCGAGCGTATCGGCACGTTGTCGGTAAAGCCTTCCACATGAACCGGGTTGTCATAGGGCGCCAGAATTCCGGCTATCTTTTCGGTCAGATGAAAGGCGTCGTCCAGCGGCAAGGCATCACCGCTGGGAAACAACAGACCCGAGCTCAACTCGATCTCAATCCATAATTCATTGCCGCGCACCTCGATATCGCCGGCACTGATCAGATCGCCAAAGGCTGCTTGCATCGCCTTGGCGATATCCGCGAGGCTGTCACTCTCCGAATCGTTAACCGCGTCGCTGCCGCCATCATGCTCCCCCATCCCTTCAATCGGGCTCAGGCTGCGCGGCGTGGTCTCGCCTATCTGGATGGGATTGATGACCTGCTGCGGCTGATTGAAGGCGCCGCCGAGCGTATCGGCAAGCACTTTGTATTTCCCTTCATTGACCGACGAGATGGAATACATGACCACGAAAAACGCGAACAACAGGGTTATGAAATCCGAATAGGAAACCAGCCAGCGCTCGTGGTTTTCACTTTCACGTGTGCGACGCCGGCGCATATCAGTCCAGGAAGCCTTCGAGCTTCAGCTCGATAGAACGGGGATTCTCGCCTTCGGCTATGGACGAAAGGCCCTCCAGCAGCATCTCGCGGTAGCTGGATTCCTGCAGCACGACGGATTTGAGCTTGTTGGCCACCGGCAACAGAAACAGGTTGGCCAGCGCCACACCGTAAATGGTCGCCACGAAAGCCACCGCTATGCCGCTACCCAGCAACGAGGGATCGGCCAGATTCCCCATGACGTGGATCAGCCCCATCACCGCGCCAATGATGCCGATGGTCGGTGAATATCCGCCCATACTCTCGTACACCTTGGCGGCGGCCATGTCGTGGTTTTCGCGCGTGAGCAGATCCACCTCGAGAATGGCGCGCAATGTTTCCGGCTCGCAACCATCGGCCAGCAACTGCAGCCCCTTGCGGGCGAACGCGTCGGGCTCCAGCTCGGCCATTGCTTCCAGCCCGAGCAATCCTTCCTTGCGCGCCGTTGTGCTCCAGTTGACTACCTGTCCGATGCCCTCACGGTGACGGCTGCGGGGCGGTACGAATATCCAGCCGAGAATGCCAAGTGCGCGCTTGAAGACAGGAAGTGGCGTCTGGATGAGTGCGGCAGCCAGCGTGCCGCCGATGACAATCATCGCCGCCGGCCCGTTAAGCAGGGCCGCGATGTGGCCGCCCTCGAGATAATTACCACCAAGGATGGCAACGAAAGCCAGAATAACGCCGATAATACTCAGAATATCCATCAGCCAATCTCAGCGAGATAACGACCGATATCGTCCAGGCTATAGATGCTGTCGGCCAGACCGGCCTTGGCTATAGCCATCGGCATGCCATAGATCACACTGCTCGCTTCGTCCTGCGCCCAGACCGAACTGCCAGCCTGCTTGAGCATGCGAGCGCCCTCGCGACCGTCGGCCCCCATGCCGGTCAGCACTACTGCCAACACCTTGTCCTGAAATGCCTTGGCCGCCGAACCAAAGGTGATATCCACGCAGGGCTTGTAGTTGAGACGCTCGTCCCCGGGCAGGATGCGCACCGTGCCGCGACTATCCACCATCATCTGTTTGCCACCGGGGGCCAGCAATGCCAGACCGGGGCGCAGCATGTCGCCATCCTGGGCTTCGCGGACACTGATACGACAAAGCTTGTCGAGCCGCTCTGCAAAAGCCTTGGTAAAGGCTGCCGGCATATGCTGAACCAGCAGCAAGGGTGCCGGAAAGTTGGCCGGCAGCTGAGTGAGCACCTTTTGCAGCGCAACCGGTCCGCCTGTCGAGGTGCCGATGGTGACAAGCCGGTAGCTTTTACGGCGCGGCGCCGGGCTGACAGCTGGCGCAGCCGTGCTGCGCGCCGGAGCAACCGGCTGGCGAAGCGGCTCGGTGCGGGGAGCGACAGAAGACTGAACCGGGGCCACGGCAGGCGCGGGCGCGCTCAATCCCAGTGAACGGCGATTGGTACGCGCTAGGACATGCACCCGCTCACAGAGCAGTTGACGCACCTTGTCCGGATTGCGGGAAATGTCCTCGAAATTCTTTGGCAGGTAATCCGCCGCACCGGCGTCCAAGGCGTCCAGGCTCACCCGCGCGCCTTCGTAGGTCAGCGAGGAAAACATCAGGACCGCGGTGGGACAACGCTGCATGATCTGTTTGACCGCCGTAATGCCGTCCATCACCGGCATTTCGTAGTCCATGGTGATCACGTCGGGATGCAGCGCAAGCGTCTGGTCGATTGCTTCTTGCCCGTTCGAGGCGGTACCGACTACCTGAATCTGCGGATCGCCGCCGAGGATTTCGGCTACCCGGCGCCGGAAGAATCCCGAATCGTCGACAACCAGTACTTTCACCGCCATATTGACTCTCCCTGAGTACCTGCGCCGTGCTATGCGCGGCGCGCGTAGCGCTTGAGCAGGCTGGGTATATCGAGAATGAGCGCAATGCGGCCATCACCGGTAATCGTTGCGCCAGACATGCCGGCGGTTCCCTGCAACATGCGACCAAGAGGCTTGATAACCACCTCTTCCTGCCCGACCAATTGATCCACAACGAAACCGACGCGCTGGGTACCGACCGAGACGATCACTACGCTGGCAGCTGAACGTTCGGTGGTATCTGCAGCGCCAGGCATCAGCCAGCGCTTGAGGTAAAACAGAGGCAGGGCCTTGTCGCGGACGATGATCACTTCCTGACCATCCACCACATTGGTGCGGGACAGATCCAGATTGAAAATTTCATTCACGCTGACCAGCGGCAATGCGAAGGACTGGTTCGCCAGCATGACCATCAGTGTCGGCATGATTGCCAGCGTCAGCGGCACCTTGATCGCGATGCGGGTGCCCTGCCCCTTGGTCGACTGGATCGTGATACTGCCGTTGAGCTGGGAAATCTTGGTCTTGACCACATCCATGCCAACGCCGCGCCCGGACACATCCGAGATCTCGGTCTTGGTGGAAAAGCCGGGGGCCAGAATGAGGTCGAAACACTCACTTTCGCTCAACCGCTCGGCGGCTTCGCGTTCCATCATGCCCTTCTCGACCGCCTTGCGCCGAAGTACTTCCGGATCCATTCCGCGACCATCGTCGGTAATGGTCAGCAATATATGATCGCCTTCCTGCTCCGCAGCGAGCACCACTTTGCCCATCCGCGATTTGCCAGCGGCTTCGCGCTCGTCTGGCATCTCAACGCCATGGTCTACCGAGTTGCGTACCAGGTGAACCAGCGGATCGGCCAGCGCCTCGACCAGGTTCTTGTCGAGGTCAGTTTCCTCCCCGATCAGCTCGAGCGTGATTTCTTTCTTGAGAGCACGTGCAAGATCGCGCACGACACGCGGAAAGCGGCCAAACACCTTCTTGATTGGCTGCATGCGGGTCTTCATCACGGATGACTGCAGATCGGCCGTCACCACATCAAGATTGCCCACAGCCTTGCTCAGCTCCTCGCCGCCAGTGCTCGCCCCAAGACGCACCAGGCGGTTGCGCACCAGCACCAGCTCGCCGACCAGATTCATGATTTCGTCGAGGCGCGCTGTGTCCACGCGCACCGTGGTTTCTGCGGGATGTGCATCAGCAGCGGCCGGTGCTTTTGCCGCGACGGGCTCGGGCTGGCGGGCGGGTGCAGGTGCAGCAGCTGGCCGGGCATCGGGTCTGGCCGCAGCGGCAGCGGTGGTGTCAGAAGCTGAGTCAACGTCAGACTTGCCCGGCGCCTTGCCGGTGCCATGCAGTT
The DNA here is from genome assembly GCF_012844345.1 of Pseudomonas sp. gcc21. Taxonomy (NCBI): domain Bacteria; kingdom Pseudomonadati; phylum Pseudomonadota; class Gammaproteobacteria; order Pseudomonadales; family Pseudomonadaceae; genus Pseudomonas; species Pseudomonas sp. gcc21. The sequence continues at coordinate 1,582,596 of NZ_CP051625.1, forward strand.
GATCCAGCAGCGCTTCGAATTCATCATCGGTAATATGATCGATACCTGCCGAGTCTGCGGCAGGTTCGTCCCTGGAAACAGCTTGCGCCGCGTCTGTCGCGCCCGGACCTTTGCCGGTGCCGTGCAACTGATCCAACAAAGCTTCGAATTCGTCGTCAGTGATGACGTCATCAGACGCGCCAGTGTCCGGTATCGATGCGCTGGCAGCCGCCGCTACGGCCGCAACAGGCGGTTTACCTGCTCCGTGCAGTTGATCAAGCAGGGCTTCAAACTCTTCGTCGGTTATTTCATCGCTATCGCTATCGCCGCTACCCGCACTGCCGGCAGACACAGGCAAAGCGGATTCAACGGCCTCGGCAGAGGGCTCTGCCTGTAGCGCGTCCAGAAGTTTCTCGAACTCGTCGTCGGTGATATCACCTTCGCCGCCGGCTGCTTCCGGAGTGTCCACGGTGGTCGCTTCTACTGTCTGGTTCGAGGTGACAGGCTCATGGTTTTCGCTCGCCGCTGGTTTCGCCAGCAAGGCCAGCGCTTCAAGCAATGCAGGCTCAGCGGGCGTGGGCGTCTCGCCTTCGCGCACCTGAGCGAACATGCTGTTGACCGCATCAAGCGCCTGCAGCACGACGTCCATCAGTTCGGAGGTCACCGAACGTTCGCCCTTACGCAGGATGTCGAACACGTTTTCCGCGATATGACAGCAGCCAACCAGTGCGTCCAGTTGCAGGAATCCGGCACCGCCTTTTACGGTGTGAAAGCCGCGAAAGATCGCATTGAGCAGATCGGCGTCGTCCGGACGGTTTTCCAGTTCTACCAACTGCTCGGACAACTGCTCCAGGATCTCTCCGGCTTCCACCAGAAAGTCCTGAAGAATTTCCTCATCCGCGTCAACACTCATGCACTCGCTCCCTTAAAAACCAAGACTGGACAGCAAATCATCGACTTCGTCTTGCCCAGACACTACGTCTTCCCTTATATCGGCATGAATCTGCGGACCTTCACCCTTTTCTGGGGCTTTTTTCGGCTGTACGCCATCGCCGTGCTCGATTCCGGCAAGGCGATCGACCTTCCCGGCCATACGCACCAGACTCACCAGGCTTTCCTCTACATCGTGAACCAGCGTCGTTACACGCTTGATGACCTGGCCAGTCAGATCCTGGTAATCCTGAGCGATCATGATGTCGTTCAGATGGGTCGAGACGGTTGTCGCAGACTGCTCGGTGCGCGTGAGGAATTCTCCGATGCGTCGAGACAGGTCGCGAAATTCATCGGCGGTCATTTGCCGGCGCTGCAGACGCGCCCATTCGAGGCGCAACGCCGCCGCCTCTTCGCCAATCTCGGCGACATGGGGGGTGCTGCTTTCCACCAGATCCATGGTGCGATTGGCAGCCTTGTCGGTGAGCTGCACGACATAGTCGAGACGGTCCGAGGCATCGGAAATCTTCGAGGCTTCGCCGCTGTCGCCCAGCGCGTGGGAGGTGTCGATCTGAAAATTCACGATGGCGTTGTGTAACGCCCGGGTAAGCTGGCCTACCTCGTGATACAGCCCGCGGTCTCGGGCCTGATTGATCGCGTGCACCACCAGCACCGCTTCGCTGAATTGCCCATTTTCTAGATACTCAACGAGCTGTAGTGCATGCTCCTTGAGGGATTGCTCAAACTGTTGAGCAGTCGCCTGGCCGGGATCCTTGCTTAACGCCATCATCTGGTACCCCGGTTGGTTATTTCGGCTGAACGCGCTCGAAAATCTTTTCGATCTTTTCCTTGAGCGCCTGGGCAGTGAATGGCTTGACCACATAACCGCTCACACCTGCCTGGGCGGCCTCGATGATCTGGTCGCGCTTGGCCTCGGCTGTGACCATGAGCACCGGAAGATGCTTCAGACGGTCGTCAGCGCGAACCGCCCTGAGCAGGTCAATACCGCTCATACCGGGCATGTTCCAGTCAGTGACGAGGAAATCGAAATTGCCGCTCTGGAGCATTGGCAAAGCAGTATTGCCGTCATCGGCTTCAGCGGTGTTGGTGAACCCGAGGTCACGCAGCAGGTTCTTGATAATGCGCCTCATCGTCGAAAAATCGTCGACGATGAGAATTTTCATATTCTTGTCCAAGTAAACCTCCGTACAAACCAGAAAAAAGTGCAGGTTCGCACTCTGCTGAATTCATGTCCCTGAGCGAGAAGCGCTCAGCAAGTAAAGCGCGCACCCTAAGCTGACCCGCCGGCAGGCGACACAGCCACGGCTGCGATAGCCGGACCAGAGATCCGGCTATCTATTATTCGTTCTTCCAGGCGACCAGGCGTGCGCGCAACCTGGCGGCGCACTGGGTATGCAGCTGACTCACCCTCGATTCGCTCACGCCCAGCACCGCGCCAATCTCCTTGAGATTCAGCTCTTCGTCGTAGTACAGGGAAAGCACCAGCCGCTCGCGCTCCGGGAGGCCTTCGATGGCCTCGACCAGTGCGCCGCGAAAGCGCTCGTCATGCAATTCGCCCTGGGGCTCACCCTCGGCGTGCACATCCGCCGCCGCACCGGATTCGAGCAGATCCTCGAAGCTGAACAGCTTGCTGCCTGCGGTGTCGCCAAGAATCGCGTAGTAATCCTCAAGGCTCATCTCTAATTCGGCCGCAACCTCATGATCTTTAGCGTCACGTCCGAGCCTGGCCTCCACTGCGCGGATGGCATCACTGACCATGCGCGTATTGCGGTGAACCGATCGGGGCGCCCAGTCGCCTTTACGAACCTCATCCAGCATGGCGCCACGAATGCGGATGCCGGCGTAGGTTTCGAAACTGGCGCCCTTTGAATGGTCGAATTTGCGTGAAGCTTCGAGCAGGCCGATCATGCCCGCCTGCATCAGATCTTCTACCTGCACGCTGGATGGCAAGCGCCCGAGCAAGTGATAGGCAATGCGTTTGACGAGGGGAGCAAACTGTTCGACCAGCAGATCCTGCTGACCCGCTGCACGTTGGGTACGGTTGTACATATAGGCTCCACTGGCGGACGCGATCATGAATCTGCCCCCGATTGCTGGACCAGACGTTCCACAAAGAACTCCAGGTGACCACGCGGGTTAACCGGCAACGGCCAGGCATCAACCTTCTGCGCAATGCCGCGAATGGCCAGCGAGGCCTTGCTTCGCGGGAAGGCGTCAAATACCGCGCGCTGTTTCTGCACCGCTTTGCGTACGGATTCGTCATAGGGCACCGCGCCGACATATTGCAGCGCCACGTCCAGGAACCGATCGGTCACCTTGGTCAGTTTGGCGAAGACAGTGCGGCCTTCCTGCGGCGTATTGACCATGTTGGCCAGCACCCGAAAACGGGTCATGCCATGGTCGCGATTGAGCAGCTTGATCAGCGCATAGGCGTCAGTAATCGAGGTCGGCTCGTCGCACACAACCACCAACACTTCCTGGGCGGCGCGCACGAAGCTCACGACCGAGTCGCCTATTCCGGCAGCGGTGTCGACTATCAACACGTCAATGTTGTCGCCGATGTCACTGAAGGCCTGAATAAGCCCGGCGTGTTGCTGCTGGTTCAGGTTGACCATGCGCGCCGCACCTGATGCGGCGGGAACGATGCGGATGCCGCCGGGGCCGTCAATCAGCACATCCCGCAGGTCACATTTGCCATCAAGCACGTCCGCAAGCGTGGCCTTGGGCTTGATACCCAGGAGCACGTCCACGTTGGCGAGGCCAAGGTCGGCATCGAGCAGTACGACCCGACGCCCCAACGCCGCCAGCGCCATGCTGAGGTTGACGGATACGTTGGTTTTGCCGATCCCGCCCTTGCCGCCGGTGACCGCGATAACCTGAACCGGATGATTGCTGCCCATCTGTGTGGATTACCTTGTAATAAGAATTCGTGTTAGCAAATTTGTAAAAATCGCACCGTGTCTGCTACAGGGCGGCTCACTGACGGAACGCCGGCCTGGTTCGCTTGCTGCATGCCGCCGTGAGGCGAAGTGCGCTAATCACCGGCTCTTAACCTGCATGCAGTATACCTGCAAAGACATTACCCATCGCCTCGTCAGCAGGCGCTTCGCCAGCATGGCTGGCCATGTTCACCGCGCGACTGACCAGCTTGTGTCCGACCGCTTGACAGATGTCGTCCGGAATGCGCTGGCCATCTGCCATATAGGCTACCGGCAAAGCTTGTTCCATAGCCAGACCCAGGGACTCACCCAGCGTGGCAGCCTCATCGATCTTGGTCAGGATACAACCGGACAATCCGCAGGACTTGTAATGATGGTAGGCGGACTTCAACACCTGGTACTGGCTCGTCGCGGCCAGCACCAGCAAGGTCCGCACCCGTTGCCCCTGCGCCGCCAGCTCGTTCAATTGACTACGCAGTTGCGGATCCTGACCTTGCATGCCGGCTGTATCGACCAGCACCATGCGCTTGCCGGCAAACTCCTTGAGCACATCAGTCAGACTGTTCTGCTCATCAACCACCCGCACCGGTACATTCAGAATACGTCCAAGCGTACGCAACTGTTCATGCGCGCCAATCCGGAAGGTATCCATGGTGACCAGCGCAACATGCTGACTGCCGTGTTTGAGCACATACCGTGCTGCCAGCTTGCCGAGACTGGTGGTCTTGCCGGCGCCTGTCGGGCCAACCAGCGCAATCACACCGTTCTGATCGATCAGTTCGTCCCGGATGACCGGAATGCTATGAGACAGATGCGCCAGCAGCATGCGCCAGGCCTGACGGATATCGGTCACATCAGCCACTTTAGCCATCAATTGCTTGCTCAGCCCTGCCGGCAGGCCGAGCTGGGTAAGCCGACGCCACAAGCTGGCCTGATGGGGATTTTGCTGATTGATCTGCCCCCAGGCCATGTTGCCCAGCTGGGTCTCGAGCATTTCACGCAGGCCTGCCAGTTCGGCGCGCATTGCACCGATACCGCTTTCCCCAACCTCTGCTTGTGGAGCTGTGCTCACACGGGCTTGCGGTGGGGCCTCAGCGGCGTGTTCGTTCTGCAGCCGTGCCAGCAGCTGCTGCGCAACGGGCGAGCCCTGCTCAACAGCCTGACGCATGGCTTCGCCGAATAACTGGCGGTTGACCTGGGGGCCGTCTGCAGACTGCCCGCCTTCGGCCAGCTGGGCACGCGCCTTGACGATGCGCTCCTGGGTTTTCTTCAGTTCCTGATCCAGGCCAGGTGTGGGTGGGGTCACGCGAGGCGCCTCATAGTCCAGCGCCGCTGTCAGTTCCACGCCGCCGGCGACCCGGCGGTTAGCGATGATGGAGGCGTCCGCGCCCATTTCGTCGCGCACCAACTTCATCGCCTGACGCATATCAGCGGCAAAGAAACGTTTTACTTTCATGGCTGACCTCACCTGTCCTGGTACTGACTATTCATTGTTGGCCCACCGTCGCAACGATGGTGACCTGCTTGCTGTCCGGTATTTCCTGGTAGGACAGTACATTGGCCGCTGGCGCCGCATAGCGAACGAACTTGGCCATCATCCCGCGGATCGGTCCGGCTACCAGAACGATGGCTGGCTTGCCCTGAACCTCCTGCCGCTGTACCGCATCTGCCAGTGACCGCTGCAGCTTCTCGGCCATGCCCGGCTCGAGCATGACGCCTTCTTCCGCGCCTTGCCCCGCCTTCTGAACACTCTGTAGCAATATCTGTTCCAACCTGGGCTCAAGCGTGATCACAGGGAGCTCGGCGTCAAGCCCTACAATGCTTTGCACGATGGAGCGGGATAATGCGACCCGCACAGCGCCGATCAGGGCGCCAGTATCTTGACTCCGCCCCGACTGGTTGGCGATGGCTTCAGCGATGGTCCGGATGTCACGTACCGGCACCTGTTCTTCCAGCAGACCCTGCAGCACCTTGAGCAGACCAGACAGCGAGATCATCCCGGGCACCAGCTCTTCGGCCAGCTTCGGCGAAGCCTTGGCCAGCACCTGCAGCAGTTGCTGAACCTCTTCGTGACCAATCATCTCGTGGGCATGCTTGTGCAGGATCTGGTTAAGGTGGGTAGCAACCACGGTGCTGGCATCGACCACCGTGTACCCCAGTGACTGGGCCTGATCGCGCTGCATGACCTCAATCCACACCGCCTCCAGGCCAAAGGCCGGATCCTTGCCCGCGATCCCCTTGATCTCACCGAATACCTGACCCGGATTGATCGCCAGCTCCTTGTCCGGATAGACCTCGGCTTCTGCCACCCCGACGCCCATCAGCGTCACGCGGTAGGCATTCGGAGCGAGATCGAGGTTGTCTCGGATGTGTACCGAGGGCATGAGGAAACCCAGATCCTGCGACAGCTTCTTGCGTACACCCTTGATGCGCGCCAGCAACTGCCCACCCTGGTTGCGGTCCACCAGCGGAATAAGGCGATAGCCGACCTCAAGACCGACCATGTCAACCGGCGTCACGTCTTCCCAGCCGAGTTCGCGGGTCTCAGGGCGCTGCGTTGCCGGCACCTGGGATTCCTTGCGCTCTGTTTCGGCAACCTCTTCAAGCTTGGCTTTCTGCTTCTGCGCAATCCAGTACGCACCGGCAGCAGCCAGCGCGCCCAGACTCAGAAAGGACACATGCGGCATGCCTGGGATCAAGCCCATGAGCACCAGAATCGCTGCGGCAATCCCCAGCGCCTTGGGCGAGGCAAACATTTGACGCTGCACCTGCGCGCCCATGTCCTCTGAAGTCGAAACGCGGGTCACCATGATTGCCGCGGCAGTGGACAGCAACAGCGAAGGAATCTGCGCAACCAGGCCATCACCGATGGTCAGAAGCACGTAGATGCGCCCAGCGTCAGCGAACGACAATCCGTGCTGGGCCATGCCGATGGCCAACCCGCCGATGACGTTGATGAACAGAATCATCAAACCGGCTACGGCGTCGCCACGGACAAATTTGCTGGCACCATCCATCGAGCCGTAGAAGTCAGCTTCCTGGGCTACTTCACTGCGGCGTAGCTTGGCCTGCTCCTGATCGATGATGCCGGCATTCAAGTCCGCATCGATGGCCATTTGCTTGCCCGGCATGGCATCCAGGGTAAAGCGTGCGCTCACCTCCGAAATGCGACCAGCGCCTTTGGTGACGACCACGAAGTTGATAATCATCAGGATGGCGAAAACCACCAGACCAACCACATAGTTACCACCGATCACTACTTCGCCGAAGGCCTGAATCACCTTGCCCGCTGCATCTCCACCTTCGTGTCCGTAGAGAAGTACAACCCGGGTCGAGGCTACGTTCAGCGCCAGGCGCAAAAGCGTGGAGACCAGCAGAATGGTCGGGAAGACGGCAAAGTCCAACGGGCGAAGCGCATAGGCGCAGACCAGCAACACCACCAGCGACAGCGCGATGTTGAAGGTAAAAAACACGTCCAGAAGAAACGGCGGCACCGGCAGCATCATCATGCCGAGCATGACCAGCAACAGGATTGGCACGCCGAGGCTGCCATGGCGCAGCCCAGCCAATCCGGTTCGCATGTTGCTCATCATCTGGGAACGATCCACTGCCATGCGCTAGCGCTTCCTGAACAATTAATTGACGCTGAAAAGGGTGTGACAGACCCTTACGCAAGAAGCGTTCCAGTTGAGAACAGTGTCGAGCTTACGGAATATGAACCAACCGACTAAAACCGCGTCCTAGCAGTGATAATGTTGGCTCATGACATCAAAATCACATTCTCGGCAAGGTAGCGACCAAAACGGCATACGCCGACTGGAATAGAGAAAGTAGATGCGCTTAATACCCAAAACAGTACTCGCCTGCGTGACGCTGAGCGTTGCAGGCTGCGTAACCACGCCCGGGCAACAGACACCGTTGTCCAAGCCGGCCGAAGTTATTGCAGAACAGAAACAGAACCTGACGGACTTCATCGATGGAATGAACGCCTCGGAAGAGGCTCGTACGCAGGAAGTAGACAAACTGCTGGCTCAGCCAAGGATCGATCCGCTTACGGATTATCTGGCGGAACGTCCTATTGATCTTCGATATATTCCGCACCGCCAACGCGTCGCCAGGGAACGGGACAAGCGTTGTGACGAGGTCGGTGAACGCTACGCCGATATGGCTCCTACTGTCGAAAACCTGGCCCAGCTGAAGGAGCTATACAGCCACTCCTGCTACGCCCAGGTCAACGCGTTCGAGCGGCGCGTAAATAAAGCCCTCGCCAAGTACAGTCCGGCCCAGTCCTATAGCCCGTTCCCGCCTTTTATGGTCGGTCTCGTTTCGGCAATATCCAAAGTGACGGATCCGCAGCCGGAAGCAAAACAGCCTGACGCCAGGGACGGTTCGAGCAGTCGAGCCGCAGCCAAGCCGCCCGTCAACGAGGCCGGCATGCAGGTCAGCAAGGCCACCGAGCAACCCGCCGGGGCATCCGACAATTCGGCCGCTGCGCGCGCCCCTATTGCCGAAACACGTACAGCCTCTACAAGCACCACTGAAACGGTAGCGCGCGCCGCCGAAGCACCGCCATCTGCCACATCTGAAACGGAACGCAAACAGGCCGGGGCTGAATCCGCTGCATCCAGGCCGCAGGTGGCAGCTGCCACTCAGCCCGCGCCAGCACCTGCACCAGCCACCACCGCAGCGCCCGCCGCAAAGCCCGCGTCAACATCCAAACCCGGCTCTACGCTCGACAAGGATAGCCGCAAACACGCCAATAACTGCTACCTGCTGTTCGCCATCCGTAACTATCAGGAGGCGCACGGCGCCTGCCTGTCGGCTGCCCGTGCCGGCGATGCCAAGTCGCAGCATCATATCGCCTCGCTGGCACGTATCAGTAATGAAGCCGATGCTGCTGTTCATTGGTCAAAGTTGTCCGCCGAGCAGGGGTATGGTCCCGGCCAGCTATTGCTGGCTGATCTTTATACCAAGGGTGAAGGCGCGGTACGCGACGAGGCGCGCGCGCTTGAGCTGGTTGAACAGGCCGCAAGCCAGGGCCTGGCCGAAGCGCGTTTCCGCGCCGGCCAGGCTTACCTACAAGGCAAGGGCACGGAACCTGACCAGGCCAGGGCACTACAACACCTTGAGCAAGCTGCAGCGCAGAACCATCTGGCAGCCCAGCTGGCCCTGGCCGAGCAGTACAGCTCCGGTGCACAACCCAATGCCAGCAAATCCAGAGAGTGGCTCAAGCGAGCCGCTGCCCAACAATCTGCCGAGGCACAGTACACACTCGGTCTGAGCTACGCCCAGGGTACCCCTGACGGCCAGGAAGCGCTTGAAGCGTACGTCTGGCTCAGCAAAGCCCTGCTCAATGGCGAAACCCGCGCGCGGTCCCACCTTGAGCGGATCGCCAGATCCCTGACACCCGAGCAACTCCAGCTCGGGCAACAACGAGTCCAGTCGGACATGCGAGGCAGACGTTCGTGAGAGTCGAAGGAATGACTCCGGTCAAACGGTCCATCATGATAGTTCTCGGGCTTTTGGTCGGCCTTTTCATCATCGGCATGTGGCTCATGTCCAGCCTCAACCTGGACTTTGCCCAGAAAACCATGTCGCAACTGCGCCAGCATCAGATCGCTGACACCTTCCATGCCAATCTGGACCGTATCAATGCACATCACCGGTTGATGGAGCAGAACACCCGCGAGCTGGCGCGCATGGGGCAGCTTTTCGGCAAACAGCAATCCCTGACCGGCCGGCATAACAAGCAGGAATTGGAAGAAGCCCTGGCGCAGACGCTGAATGATGTCGAGGGCGTGAGCGGTGGCGGAATCTGGTTTGCTCCTGACGCCTACCAGCCGGGGCCTTTCGCCGTTTACGGTTTTAAGGTCGGGGATCAGCTGGAAGTGGTAAGCGATGATATCAACTATGCCGAGCGCGACTGGTATGCGCAGATCGAGCCTCCCAATGAGCGTATCTGGGATATGGGAACTCGATTCTACTGGAGCCCCGCCTATTACCACTCAAGCACGGACAAGGTTGTAGTCAGCCTCAGCACGCCGATACGCGATGAACAGCAGCAGGTCATTGGCCTGGCATCCACCGACTGGCGAGCAGATGAGATCATCCGCATGGTCAGCCGCGTGGAAGTCACACCCGGCACCTTCTCCTTCCTGATCGACTCCGACAATCGCAACCTGTCCAGCCTGTCCCGCGCCGATGATGTACGCCGCGCACAACAGCTGATGGACGCCATTTCACGCAGCGAACTACACAAGCAAACCAACAAGATCCAGCCGCCGGATATTCTTTCCAGCCCCTTGATCGCCTCTCCGATGCAGCGCATGACGCTGACGGTGAACGATGAACCCTACGCACTGTTCTTTTCGGAGACCGTCGCGGGTATGGTGTTCGGTATCGGCGTGCCCAAGGCAGAAATAGATGCCGCCATGACACCCATGCGCGAGCGCAATCTGCGTATCGCAGCGATCATCGGCATTATTTTCCTGATACTCGCCGGGCTGGTGCTCTATATCATCGCCGGCACGCTGCGCCAGCTGAGCAATCTGTATACCGACTCACTGACCAGGATGCCGAACCGGGAAAAGTTGCTTGAGGACCTGCGCAAGACCGACTCAGCCGCCCTGCTGCTACTCAATCTGGATGCGTTCAAGCAGGTCAATGATTTTTACGGCCACGAGTGCGGCGACCACGTCATCATCAAACTGGCTGAAGCTTTGCAACGTTTCATGACGAGCCGGGCCGCCTGGCGCAATTGTCAGCTGTACAGCATGCCTGGGGATGAGATGGCGATCGTTATCCCCGGGCACCACGCCCCCGCCTCGCTGCCGCCACGTCTGGAAGAGGTGGCCAAGTTCATCACGCTGATGGATATCACCTGGCAAGGCCATGATATCCCCCTGAACGCTACTATCGGCGCGGCCAGCACGGTACAGCCTGACAATTCACGGATGAACGGCGAACAGTTGCTGCCCTCTGCAAGCATGGCGCTCAAACTGGCCCGTCTCAGCCGCGTCAGCCACTTCGTTTATGATCCGGCTAACCGGGTACGTGAAGGCTATGAGCAGAACCTGATCTGGGCCAATCGCCTGAAGAACGCTCTCGACGAAGGCCGCATCGTTCCGTTCTTTCAGCCGATCCTCGATGTCCGCAGCGGGCGCATCGACAAATTTGAATGCCTCGCGCGGATGATTGACCTCAACGGGCACGCGGTCAGCCCTGAACAATTCCTGCCGATTGCCAAGAAGATTCGCCTGTACCGATTCATCACCCGGGCAATGATCGAACAGTGCTTCCAGCGTTTCGCCAACTGCCGATACGATTTTTCGGTCAACCTGTGCTGTGAGGATCTGCTCGACGCTGAGCTCACCTCGTTCATCCTCGAACAACTGGACGGGAACGAACTGGCTAACCGGGTCATTTTTGAGATTCTGGAATCCCAGGGGATCGAAAACTACAGCCAGGTTCGGGAGTTCATCGACAAGGTGAAAGCCATGGGTGCACGCATCGCGATCGATGATTTCGGCACGGGCTACTCCAACTTTGAACACCTGCTGCGTCTGAATATCGATCTGATAAAAATTGACGGCAGCCTGATCAGCCGTCTCGACGACAGCGAAGATGCGCTGACCCTCACCCGAGGCATCGTTCAGTCGGCCAGGGAAATGGGCGTTCACACCGTGGCGGAATACGTGCACAGCCCTGAAGTGCTGGAGCAGGTTCAGGCATTGGGAATCGACTATGCACAGGGCGCCTATATCGGGATGCCCGCCGGCGTATTGATCACCGAGGTGGAGCTGGTCTAGCGCGCCGGAACCTTGAGCCGCAGAGGGATCCAAGCATTGATGGCAGCGTCCGGCAGTCCTATGCTCGGCGCCACTGAAATGCAGGAGTAGCGTATGCCTTCCCCCGTCGTGCCGTTGTCGATCCTGGATCTGTGTCCTGTTCCCGAAGGTTCTGGACCAAGGCAAGCGCTTCACAACAGCCTGGCGTTGGCCAGATATGCAGAACAGCAAGGCTATAACCGTTTCTGGGTGGCCGAACACCACAACATGACGGGTATTGCCAGTGCTGCCACCTCAGTGGTCATGGGTTATCTGGCAGCCGGTACCGAGCGCATACGCATTGGATCCGGCGGCATCATGTTGCCTAACCACGCTCCGCTGCAGATCGCCGAACAGTTTGGCACCCTTGAGTCACTCTACCCCGGCAGGATCGATCTCGGGCTGGGGCGCGCGCCGGGCAGCGACCAGGTAGCCGCCCAGGCGCTGCGACGTGGCCGTGGAGACGGCAGTGACTTTCCCGAATTACTCGATCAGCTACGCCAGCTGTTCGCCGAACCCGAGCCGGGCCAGCGCCTGCGAGCAGTACCGGGCGCAGGGCTCAAGGTTCCAATCTGGCTGCTGGGCTCCAGCACTTTCAGCGCGCAGCTGGCAGCACAACTGGGTTTACCGTTCGCCTTCGCCGGACAATTCTCACCCGACTACATGCACGCCGCGTTTCGCACCTACCGCCAACATTTCGAGCCGTCGGAAACTCTCGACAAACCTCACTTGATGCTGGGCATCAATGCCTATGTTGCCTCCAGCAAGGAGCAGGCGCATAGGCTTTCGACCTCTCATCAGCAGTCCTTTCTGAACCTGATACGTGGTCGCCCCGGTCCTTTGCCGCCACCGGTTGAAGACATGGAAGCCCTCTGGCAACCGCACGAAAAACACAGCGTTCTTTCTACGCTGGCTGGCACCTTGGTGGGTGACGAAGCAACCGTTGGGCAGCAATTGGACGAGCTGCTGGAGCGCACGCAGGTTGATGAGCTGATTGTGGCCAGCGCAATTTATGACCAGACGCTGCGACACGACAGCTACCAGCGCCTGATGCAGATAGCCTCGGCCCGTTAAGGTATCGGCCTCGAACTTTTGAACCGGCACCCTTTCCATATCCCTATCGACGGCGCTGACAGGGGTATCTGATGCAATCCATTCCACGCGACGACACCTTTGACGTTTCTCTGGCGCTACTGAAGGACGGTTACCGCTTTATCTCGAGACGCTGCGCCCAACACAATACCGATGCCTTCCACACGCGCATCATGCTCCGACCGGTCACCTGCGTCATGGGTGAAGATGCAGCCCGCATGTTCTACGAGCCGGGACGCTTCACCCGCAAGATGGCTATGCCGCCGATGACGCTGATGTCGCTGCAGGACACCGGCAGCGTGATGACCTTGGACGGCGCAGCGCATGAGCATCGCAAGAAGATGTTCATGTCATTGATGGGCCCGGATAGCCTCGGTGAGATTGTTTCGCTGTTTGAGCGCTACTGGCGCGACCGTTTGTCAGTATGGGCGCAACGTCCCGGCATTACTCTGCATCATGAATCCGAAGAGATAATCTGCCGCGCAGTGTGCGAATGGGCAGGTATAGCGTTGCCGGACGCTGAGGTTCGCGATAGAACCCGTGAGCTGTCCGCGATGATCGAGGGAGCCGGGGCAATTGGCCCGCGCAACTGGAAAGGTCTGGCGCTGCGCGCCCGCACCGAACGCTGGGCACGGGATCTGATCGATCAGGTACGCGCGGTGCCCTCCTCCGAAGAGCCTGATAGACCTATCGAAATCCTTGCCCGGCATCGAGCGTCCAATGGCGAATTACTGAGCACAAAGGTCGCCGCCGTCGAATTGCTCAACCTGCTCAGACCCACAGTCGCCGTCGCTCGCTATGTGACCTTCATAGCGCTGGCGTTACATCGCCATCCTGAGTACCGCGATAAACTGCTGCAGGATGAAGAGCGCTGGCTGAAGCCCTTTGTCCAGGAGGTGCGGCGGTTCTATCCTTTTTTCCCGATCATAGCCGGCAACGCCACCCAGGCTTTTGACTGGCACGGTGAGCATTTCAGCAAAGGCAGCTGGGTCGTTCTGGATATCTACGGCACCAACCATGATCCGCGCAGCTGGGATCAACCCACGCGTTTTCTACCTGAACGTTTCGAGCAGTGGGACGAGAGCCCTCACAACTTTCTACCCCAGGGGGGCGGCGAGTTCTTATCCGGGCATCGCTGCGCAGGGGAATGGATGACTATAGAACTAATGAAGTCCGCAACCAGGCTGCTGACGAAGGGTATGAGCTATGAAGTCGTGCCTCAGGATCTATCCATTGACATGTCTCGCATGCCGGCCATTCCCGAAAGTCGATTCATCATCCGCCAGATCAAGCGAACCGATTGACCTGGCGCAACAGGGCCTACCCGAAAATAACTGCCAAAGGTATTTGCCGAGCCCCCAACAACTGCATAGAATGCGCAGCACGCGGGTGTAGCTCAATGGTAGAGCAGAAGCTTCCCAAGCTTACGACGAGGGTTCGATTCCCTTCACCCGCTCCATTCCCGCATTGTTCGATTCAATATCCCTGACGCCGCATTTAATTTCCCGCAGACGCTGCATTGCGTTGCTATTGGCACTCCCCTGCACGGCGTAAACCTCTAAACCCCTACACGCGTTCTCTCTCGCCTTTTCGCAGAACTACGTCACGGTTCTAGCAAGCCGCCTCAGGTAGCATCGCTTTTATATCAGGGAAACCGGGGCGGACATATGAAGCCGACCAGAACATTCAGGGATGACATCAACGGTCTGCGCGCATGGGCGGTCGTCTCGGTCATACTGTTTCACTTCCACGTGCCCGGATTTGCTGGCGGCTTCGTAGGGGTTGATATCTTCTTCGTGATTTCGGGTTTTCTGATGACCGGAATCATCATCCGCGGGCTGGAAGAGCCCCGCTCAGAGACCAGCAATTCCTTTTCGTTGATAGGTTTTTATCTGGCCAGGGGCGTCAGGATTATTCCAGCTTTGCTGGTTCTGTGTTTAGCGCTCCTCGCTATTGGCTGGTTTTTCCTGCCAGCTATCGAATACCGATCCCTCGGGGTTCATTCAACCTCCGCAGTGGGGTTTCTATCCAACTTCAAGTTCTGGGCTGAAGCGGGGTACTTCGACACCGCCTCGCATGAAAAATGGTTTCTACATACCTGGTCGCTGTCAGTTGAGTGGCAGTTCTACCTGATATTGCCACTTGTCCTTATGCTGGTCTGGAAGCTTGCTCCTGGCAGAAAGGCAGCCACCCTCGCGGCATTGGCGCTTGTTATCCTTTCGCTGGCGCTATCCGTCTTCATTTCCGACACCCACCCAGGCGCGGCCTTCTACCTGCTTCCCACCCGCGCCTGGGAAATGCTGGCGGGAGGACTGGTCTTTCTTTTGGCGGACCGGCTGTCGCTCGCTGAGCGGGCCCGCCAATGGCTATACGGTGCGGGCTTCGGCTTCATCGTGCTGTCGATTGCGGCATTTGATTCCACTACGGTCTGGCCAGGCTAGAAAGCATTGCTACCTGTACTAGGGACCGCGATGGTGCTGGTCGCCGCACGACAAAAGGCGTTGCTATCCGGCCACGTAGTGATTCAGCGGATAGGCGATTGGTCCTATTCCCTGTATCTGTGGCATTGGCCCCTTGCTGTCGCGCTCGTTTATCTAGGTTTACAGGGCGATACCATCGCCATCCTCTGCAGTCTGATCCTCACGTTCTTGTTGGGCTGGCTGTCATTCAGGTTGGTGGAAGGTCCCACACGGTCACGGTTGAAGATGCCCGTGACGGCGACCACAAGCGTACTGGCATGCGCGGCAGCGCTCGCAGCCGCGCCGGGCGTCGGTATCTATTTGCAGAACGGCGTGCCTGGTCGGCTATCTGCCGAGGTCGAAGGCATATTCGCCGAAGCCGAGAACAGGAATCCGCGCATGGAAGAATGCCATGCCGTAGACGGACGAAACGTCCCCGGCTGTACCTACGGAGGGGACACGCTCGGAGCCATTGTCATCGGCGACAGCCATGCCGCTTCCGTCGTTCGCTCGGTCGAGAAGGCTCTGCCCTCCGAGCAGCTGCACGTACTGGACTGGACGCTCAACACCTGCCAGACGATACGGGGACTGAAGAAGGCTAACGATCCCGACTTTCCCTGCGAGGCGTTTATCGAACAGGCGTTATTGCTGAACGCTGATATTGAGCCGCACGTCCCGCTGATTATCGTAAACAGGCTCTCAGGCCTGCTTTTCGGGCAGAACGAAGGGCCTGGCCCCGGTATTCAGCCGCCCAGTAAATACCTGTCAGAACTTCGAACGGCCCGGGACGAAACCTATAGAAACGAAATGAAGGAGAGCTTCGTTCAAACCGTATGTGAGTTCAGCAAAACCAGGGACGTGTTCATTCTGGGCCCTATTCCCGAGTTGATACTGGACGTGCCAAAAACAATGGGCAGGGCCGCTCAGCTAGGCAAGCCCACGCGAGTAAGCATCACGACTCAGGATTATCTGCAAAGGCATCAGTTTGCTCTGGACACCCTGGGGCAGGCAGTCGAAAAATGTAACGCCCAGGTCCTTGATCCCACCCCCTTTCTCTGCGATGAGATCGCCTGTTATGGCGATGAAAACGGTCTGCCACTTTATTATGACGACGACCATCTGAATGAGCGGGGCGGGAATCGTCTGATTCCCTTATTCGAAAGGGTATTTGCGAAACCGACTGACAGCCACGTACAGGCCAGCGTTGGGCAGGACCCATAAAGCTGCACGCTCCTTCTGCACCGCCTGCCGGACTGTGGTTGCATTTATTCTGCAATGGCTTATGGTTGCGTCCTGCGTCATCTGCACCACGGAGTGCCAATGCGAAACAGTCATCAGATCACCTACAAAGCACCCTTCACCTTTCTGGCCTGAGCCGGGGCGGTCAGCCGTACCCGGCGGTTAATCTCAACGTTTTGAAAGCGGCATCTTCAGCCGCGGTATTGTTGCGTCCAGGAGTTCACATGACGTTGCATAAGTACGCTTCCCCATCGCCACAGTCGTCATTCAATCACAGCATTCGCTGGTCGATGATTGGTCCGAGAGAGCTGGCCATGGTCATTGGCAAACTGGATCAGCTTGATCATGACCGTCCCGGTAGTTTGCAGCGCAAAGCTCAGATTGGCAGCCAGCTCAAACTGCTGGATATGGAAAATGACAGCTTTCTCGAAGTGGAGCTGACAGGCCATGGTGAGAGTGATGCCGGGGGCGGCCGCATCTCGATATTTTCTCCGGTCGGCTCGGTACTGCTCTGTAGCGAGCCAGGCCAGGTCGTCTCTCTTCCGAGTTATTGCGGAGGGTTTCGCCTGCTGGTTGTGGAAGTGAGACAGCCGCCAGAATAAAGCGCTGAGCATCAGTCCGGGCATTCATGACCGGACTGACGCCAGCTGAGCGTTCAAGGCACTCAGGCAGACAGCTCCTCCAGCGGGCCAAAGAACTCATAACGCTGGTTCTCCGCCGGCACACCCAATTCGTTCAGCAGCTTGCGACAGGTTTGCATGAACGGCTTGGGCCCGAGGAAATAAACATCCATATCCGGGTCGCTGGGCAGCATCTTGCTTAGCTTGTCGAGGTCAAAGAACCCCGTAGCGTGCGCCTGGTCATCCGGCAACGGATCGCTGTAGACATAGTGCACATTGAGGTTGTCGTGCTGCGCGGCCAGCGCATCTACATGATCGCGAAACGCATGATGGCGACTGTTCAGCGCGCCATGCAGGAAATGGACTTCCCGACCACTCTCGAGCGCCGGCTGCAGCATGCTGACTGCTGGCGTGATGCCGACCCCGCCCGTCAGCAGTACCAGCGGCCGTTTCTGCTGGTTGAGTACGAAGTCGCCGCTCGGTGCAGTCAGCCTGATGGTGTCGCCAACCTGTATGTGTTCGTGCAGATAGTTGGACACATGCCCGTCGGCTTCGCGCTTGACGCTGATACGGTAATGGCCAACACCGGGCCGATCAGAAAGTGAATAGTTACGACGCAGGCTTCGCCCGTTCACGTCCACGATCACACAGGTGAACTGCCCGGGGATGAATTCCATCAGCGGGCCGTCATCCGTCGGAACCAGGTAGAACGAAGTGATGACTTCACTTTCCTTCTCCTTGCGCTCAACGGTGAAGCTGCGTTCACCACGCCAGCCCCCGGCCTTGTGCTCGTTCTGCTGATAGCGCTGCTCTTCGGCAACTATGAAAATCTCTGCCAACTGTCCATAGGCTTCACCCCAGGCCTGCAAGACTTCATCGGTGGCAGCTTCGCCCAGAACTTCCTTGATTGCGGCCAATAGACACTCGCCGACGATAGGATAGTGGTCCGGCTGGATATTCAGCGATACGTGCTTTTGCACGATCAGCGATACCGCATCGCCAAGTGCTTCCAGACGGTCGAGGTTGGCTGCGTAAGCGACTACGGCATTGGCCAGTGCCTGGGGCTGAGTGCCCTGACGCTGGTGCGCTTCATTGAAATAGTCCTTGACCGACGGGTAACGCTCGAACATGAGCGGATAAAAGACCGATGTGATGGTACTGGCGTGCTCCTGCACCGCCGGGAGGGTGGCTGCGATGATGTCTTTACTGTGTTGTGACAGCATGGTCTCTCTCTAGGCTGATTAGTTGTAAGAGCGTTAGAGCCGTAGCGCTCGGCTTGTGCCGCTGACAGTCGGCCTGCCGACGCGGCAGCTGCTCAGGACTCTTGCGTCCAAAGAGCGTTAGAGCCGTAGCGCTCGGCTTGTGCCGCTGACAGTCGGCCTGCCGACGCGGCAGCTGCTCAGGACTCTTGCGTCCAAAGAGAAGGATGAAAGCACTTACCGTGCCAGCTAAAACCACGCAGATTTGCACGGCTCGCACGCCGTGTTGTCCATAGAACAACGCATCATCCAAGTTGAAAAGACTACGGGCGTGTCCTTATGACAACAGATATCCCATACCCGTTGCTGCAGGTGATTGCCGATCTTGCGCAGCATCACCCGCCCGCCCGACGGTTTCAGCGATTTCTCGAAGCTATTCGGCAAGCGCTGCCCTGCAACGCCGTAGCTTTGCTGCAACTGCGCGGGGCCGCGCTTGTTCCCCAGGCAGTCGACGGGCTGAGCACCGACACCCTTGGCCGTCATTTCATGGTCGACTCCCACCCACGGCTGGCAAAGATTCTGCTCAGTCATGAGCCGGTCCGCTTTCCGTCCGACTCAGGTTTGCCCGACCCCTATGACGGACTCCTGAGCGAAGTAACAGGCGATCTACATGTCCATGACTGCCTGGGCGTTGCGCTATGTCTGGATCATGCGCCCTGGGGCGTACTGACCCTCGATGCCCTGAGCCCGGACGCGTTTGATGCAATAGAGCCCAGCACACTGCGGTTCATCGCACGCTTGGCAGAAGCAGTAGTGCATGTCGCCGAGCTCACAAACCAGCTTCAGACGCGTGCCGAACGTCATCAGCTGATGACCCAGGCGCTGGTGTCGGAACACAGCCCGCAGGAGCTGATTGGCCGCAGCAAGGCGATGCAACAGCTTGAGCAGGAAATCGAGATGGTTGCCCAATCAGATCTCGCTGTGCTGATTACCGGCGAAACCGGCGTTGGCAAGGAACTGGTTGCCCGACGTCTGCATGCCCTTTCCACCCGCACGCAAGCACCACTGATCTACGTGAACTGCGCTGCATTACCGGAGAACCTGGTTGAGAGCGAACTCTTCGGGCATACCAAGGGGGCGTTCTCCGGGGCAGTGCAAAACCGGGTGGGCAAGTTCGAGCTGGCGCACGGCGGCACGCTGTTCCTCGACGAGATCGGCGAACTGCCGCTTACAGTTCAGCCAAAATTGCTGCGCGCCTTGCAGAGCGGTGAGATTCAACGCGTCGGTAGCGACAGTCACCTGCAAGCGGACGTGCGTATCGTTGCAGCGACCAACCGGGATTTGCACAGAGAAGTAGCGGAAGGACGTTTCCGCGCCGACCTCTATCACCGGCTCAGCGTGTACCCGATCGAAGTCCCCAGTTTGCGCAGCAGGCAGAAGGATGTGTTGCTGCTAGCAGGGCACTTTCTCGAACAGAACAGGCGACGCATTGGTTTACGTGGCCTACGGCTCGACCCGTCGGCAAGGGATGCCCTGCTCGCCTACCCCTGGCCGGGCAACGTACGCGAGCTGGAGCACGTGATCAGCCGTGCGGTGCTCAAGGTTCAGGCGCAGGCAGGCGACACCCGCCGCCTGTTGAGCATAACGGCCGATTTGCTGGATCTCGGCGCCCCCGGCTCGCTTGCACTCGCTCAGTCACCATCCGCCGTGTCCGGCTCAACCACAGCGGCCATTGAGCCGGACCTGACGCTGCGCCAGGCAACCGACCGGTTCCAGGTCGAAGTGATTCGAAATGCATTGGCGCGTCACGATAATAATCAGGCGCGAGCTGCACGGGAGCTGGGAATGGACCGGGGCAATTTCGCCCGTTTGAAGAAAAGACTGGGTATATGACCTACGCCAGCTCGGCGCGTCACGCGGACGCCATCGCGACGGCGTCCGCGCGATATCGCTACCAGATATTGAACGTGTATCCGAGGATAACCCGGTTCTCATCGATGTCGGTAGTGTGACTGCCACGGTAGGCTACGTTGCGCCATAAGAGGCTAACGCCTTTGAAATGACCGGTCTGTACGGTGTACCCGATGTCCACGTCACGCTCCCATTCCTTCGCATCAAGACCGCCAATCTCGAAGTTATCACCCCTGACATAGCGCGCCATCAGCTTGAGGCCGGGAATGCCCGCTGCGGCAAAATCGTAGCTATACCGTACTTGCCAGGAATCTTCCTCGGCCCGTAGAAAGTGCTGGTAGGTTACGGTGTTCAGCGCCCAGGGATCGGTACCGCCCGAAATGAACGGCATGCCGGTGTCGCCATCCTGTTCCTGCCAGGCCAGGCCTAGCGCATGCCCCCCGCGAAGCAAAGTGAACATACCCGCCAGGTTCTGGTTGTCGACATTGGTACCGCCCTGATCACTGCTGTCGAAGTAGCGGATATCCGAGCGCAGGGTAAGATTCTCGGTCAGTTTCCAGTCATGCAGAATGTTGGCGTAGTGCTGACTGTAGTTGTCTTGCATCCTGGCGTAGAACCAGGTGCCGGTAAGTGTCGGGCTCGGCTGCCAGGTCGCCCCGGCGTAGTTGAAACGGTTGCTCGCCACGCCGCCGCTTGAGCCGTCAGCAAACATCACCATATCTTCACGGCTGGATGAATCACGCAAACGGGTGCTGCGAAACTGACCGGCGAGCACGCTCAGATCATCAATTTCGTTGAACGCCAGCTGAGCGCCTTCGAAGGTCTGCGGCAATAATCGGGTGTCATTGCGGTAGGCAATCGGCAACAGGGGTTCATGCGTACCCAGGGTAACCAGCGACTGCGAGACGCGGGCCTTGGCAGTCAGACCCAGTGAGCTGAAATTGTCGGAGGGTTGCCCTGCCGAGTTGCGCTGCAAGGCACCCGTGCCGCTGGTGCCATCCCCCGAATCCAGCTTGATGCCCACCAAGCCCAGCGCATCCACACCAAAACCCACAGTGCCCTCGGTGAACCCCGAGTTCAGGCGCAGCATGAACCCCTGCCCCCAATCCTCGGCCTTGCTTTGACCGCTCGGGTTGTCCCTGAAATCGCGGTTCATATAGAAGTTGCGGAGCTGCAATTTGAGCGTGCTGTCGTCGACTAACTCGGCATAGGCGCCAGTCGAATTCAGAATCGTAGCAACGAATGCAAAGACAGAAATAGCTCGCTTCAGGTGCGACAGCACAAACATGATGTTTACCTTTTATTATTGTGTGGAGAGCGACAGAAAAATCGGGAAACGCTGACAACCTACGTGCCAGCGCGGTATCGGTTTTTTCTGGACACAACCAGACGTTAAAGTCTCACTCCGCATTATGTCAAGATCATTACTTTAATTTAATTCAGCGCAAAAAAAAGACCGGCAACAAAGGCCGGTCAGCAGGGGATTTAATGCGATCCCATTTGCAAAATCATTCTTGTTTTATAAGCTGTTCGACCTCTGGCCCGATGCGTTCAAGGGAGACATCCGCCAGGTCTGTTTGAACCCGATTCAGGTAATGCAACAGGCTCACGGCATCGTCGAAGGGCAGGCTTTTCAAGCCTTGCGCATAGAATTCATAGATTTTCTCCTGTAGCTGCTCCCAGTACTCACGACCCTGCTTGGTCATGACTACCAGACGGGCCCGCCCGTCGTCCGGATGGGGTATGCGCAGCACATGCTTGTCACGCTCCATGCGCTTGAGTACGCCGTCCAGGCTCTGACGACTAACCACGAGATATTCTGTCAACTTGTTGAATGAAATGCCCTGCTCATATCCCTGACGTGACAGCGCTCCGAGCACCGCCCATTGCACGGTACTAATGCCCATTTCGTTCTGAACCTGACGCTGCAGAGTGTTCCCCGTCTGGAACAGACGGAAAAACAACCTGTTCGCTACTCCGTCTCGTTCATCATGTTTCATAGATCCCCGTTGCTCCGGTATCCGGTCAAGTTTGCCAGCCCCGCACACCACAGCGGCGGAGCGTCATTTTTTCAGGGTTTCGCGGGTGATGATGTTCTTCATGATCTGTGCGGTGCCATCGCCGATCTGCAAGCCCAGCACGTCACGCAGGCGCTGACCGAAGGGCAGGTCCTCACCGTAACCGGTATGACCGTGCGCCAGCAGGCACTGATTGATCACATCGAAGGACAACTTCGGCCCCCACCACTTGTTCATTGCCGCTTCGGTGCTGTGCGGCAGACCATTGTCTTTCAGCCACAGCGCATTAAAACACTGCAATCGGGCAGCATGCACGAACGTCTGGTATTCGGCTAGCGGGTGGGTCAGCCCCTGGAATCCCGCTAAAGGTTGCCCGAAAGCCTGACGCTCTGTCAGCCATCGCCAGGTTTCGTCCAGCGACACCTGGGCCAATGCCAGACATTGCAAACCAATCAGCGCACGACTGTAATCGAAGCCCTGCATCACCTGTTTGAAGCCTTTTCCCTCATCGCCAAGCATATTTGCCGCCGGCACCTCGACGTTATCGAAGAAGATCGAACCGCGCCCAATAGCCCGCTGGCCGGCGTCTTCAAAACGGGTGGTAGTCACTCCCGGCAAGTCCATCGGTACCAGGAAGGCACTGATGCCGCTGGCGCGCTGTTCGACAGTCCCGGTGCGGGCAAAAACCACCGCGACGTCGGCCTGGTCAGCCATCGAAATGGAGGTTTTCTCGCCATTGAGCACAAAGACATCGCCACGTCGCTCTGCCTTCAAACGCAGGTTGGCTGCATCGGACCCGCCCTGCGGCTCGGTCAATGCAATACAGGCTACCTTGCGACCTGCAGTAATAGCGCCTAGCCATTCGCGTGCGAGATCCGGCGCTGCGTGGCTGGCAATAATCTGGCCATTCAGGGACGTCAACAGCGGAATATAGGCCACGTTGAAATCACCTTTGGCCATTTCCTCGATGATAATGCCGCTGGTCATGCAATCCAGATCGCTGCCACCGAATTCTGCGGGCAGCTCTCCGCCGAGAAAACCCATTTCGCCCATCTGCTGGATCGTCTCACGCTCAATCCTGCCTTCCTTGTCACGCTTGCGGTAACCTGGCGCGAGCACCTCGGCGCTAAACCGCGCGACGCTTTCGCGGATGGCGTTCTGTTCGTCACTGAATGCAAAGTTCATATCTGGTCTCCAAACCCGGCTGGGTTTTACCGGCGGCGGACCGCCGGCATCCTGCTGTTATTTATAGAATTTGCGGAAGTCGGGCTTGCGCTTTTCGAGGAAGGCCTTGGCACCTTCCTTCGACTCGTCGGTGTCGTAGTACAGACTCAGCGCCTGCATACCCAGCGCACCGATACCGGCGATATTCTCGCTGTCGGCGTTGAACGAACGCTTGGCAATCGACAATGCTGTCGGGCTCTTCTCTAGAATCTCGTCGCACCACTTCTGCACTTCAGCGTCGAGCTCGGACTGCGGCACAACCGCGTTGACCAGGCCCCATTCAATTGCCTGCTGAGCGGTGTACTTGCGGCACAGGTACCAGATTTCCCGGGCACGTTTTTCACCAATAACGCGGGCCAGATAAGCCGTACCAAAGCCCGGATCGACCGAACCGACCTTGGGACCGGCCTGGCCGAAAATGGCGTTATCCGAGGCAATGGTCAGATCACATACCACGTGCAGCACATGGCCGCCGCCGATTGCGAAGCCGTTAACGCGGGCGATGACCGGTTTGGGCACCTGACGGATCAGCGTCTGCAGCTCCTCCACCGGCAGACCAATGATGCCGCGACCGTCGTACTGACCGTCATGGGCGCCCTGATCACCGCCGGTACAAAAGGCCTTGTCGCCAGCACCGGTGAGTACGATCACACCTACATTCTTGTTCCATCCGGCGCGGTTGAAGGCATCCAGCAATTCCATACAGGTCTGGCCACGGAAGGCGTTGTAGCGCTCCGGGCGGTTGAGCGTGATGGTCGCGACGCCGTCTTTTTCTTCGTAGAGGATATCTTCGTAGTTCATGTTGTTTTCTCCTGTTAGCCGGCCATGGTCAGGCCGCCGGATACGCTGATCACCTGGCCTGTAATGAAATTCGCATCGTCGCTGGACAGCAAAGCAATGATGCCGGGGAAGTCTTCGGGCTGACCGAGGCGCCGCATCGGCACAGCATTCTTGAATGCTTCAAGCAGCTTCTCGGGATTGTTGGCAGTGTCCGCCACGCCCTTGAGTAACGCGGTATCCGTCGGGCCGGGGCATACCACATTCACGGTGACGTTCTTGGTGGCCAGCTCGCGGGCCAGCGTTTTGCTCAGCCCGACCAGCCCGGCCTTGCACGCGGCGTAGACCGCCTCCCCGGAGGAACCCACGCGCGCTGCGTCGGACGCAATATTGACCACCTTGCCGCCACCCGCCTCGAGCATTTTCGGCAGCACAACGTGATGCATATTCAGCGCACCGGTCAGGTTGATGGCGATGAGCTGCTCCCACATCTGCGGCTCGGTCTTGAGGAACGGCATGAAGCGATCAAAGCCTGCATTGTTAACCAGTACGGTCGGCACGCCGAAGTCCGCTTCGATTGCCCCGACAGTGGACTCAATTGCGGCGTAGTCGGTGATATCCGCTGCATAGGCCTTGGCCTTGCCGCCATGCTCGGTGATCAGATCCACAGTGGCCTGCGCGGCCGCCTGGTCGCGATCAAGCACTGCAACGTTGCAGCCTTCTTCCCCAAAACGAGCACAGACTGCACGGCCGATACCGCCGCCACCGCCGGTGACAATGACTGTTTTTCCGTTAAGACCTTTCATGACGAACCTCTCTGTTATCTGGAAATGGGAGCTCAGGCGCGTTTGGCCGGTGCGATTTCGATGTCCTGCGCCATTTCGCGCAGCTTGAATTTCTGGATCTTTCCGGAGGGCGTGCGGGGCAATTCCTGCATCACCTGCAGATGCTCCGGCAGGTAATTGCGCGATACGCCCTGGTTGGATAGGAAGGTCGTCACTTCATCGAGTGTGAGGTCGGTATAACCGTTGTGCAGAGTGACGTAGGCGCACATCCGTTCGCCGAGGCGCTGGTCGGGACAACCAACCAGGGCGACCGCGGAAATGCCGGGGTGCTTGTAAAGCAGGTTCTCGATCTCCACCACCGGTATGTTCTCGCCGCCACGGATGATCACGTCCTTGGTCCGGCCGGTGATACGGATGTAGCCATCCGCATCGATGGTCGCCAGGTCGCCAGTGGCGAACCAGCCTTCGTTATCCACGCTGTAGAGCTCGGGCCGCTTGAGGTAACCGACAAACAGACTTGCGCCGCGAACCAGAAGATTGCCTTCCTGTCCTGCGCCCAGCTGTTCGTGTTGGTCGTTTTCAACCTTGACCTCCATATAGGGCAGCGCCACGCCATCGCTATGAATAGAGCGTGATGCATCATCTTCCGGATGGGTCATGGTGACAGCGCCATTCTCAGTCATGCCCCAGGCGGAAATGATCCTGGCAGGCAGCACGCCCGCAGCACGCTCAACCAGCGCGCCTGGAATAGGTGCCCCGGCGGAAACAAAAATGCGCAGAGAATCAAGGTTGCCGGTGGCGGTCGGCGCAGTGTCGATCAGATCTGCCAGGAACGGCGTTGAGGCCATGGTGAAAGTCGGTTTCTCAGCCCGCGCGATGCGGCCAAAGGCTTTCGCATCCCAGATATCCTGCAACACCACCCGTGCCTTGAGGTAGACAGGCATCAGCACGCCATACAAAAAGCCGGTCTGGTGCGCCATCGGCGAGGACATCATGATCACGTCGTCAGCGTTCAGGTGCAGGCGTTCAGCATAGGGCTGCACGTTGCTGAACAGGGTGTTGGAGGTATGCAGAACACCCTTGGGCTCGCCGGTCGTGCCCGAGGTAAACAGCAGCTGAATGACATCGTCCGCCGATGGCTTGCGCTCAGCGAACAGCGCCGCGGTGTCGGTTTCCTCTTCCCAGGCACGATCGAGCAGTACTGTCTCGAAGCTGTCGTCACCCTCGCCACCTATCACCAGAACCTGTTTGAGACTTGGTAGGTCAGCGCGAATGCCCGCGACCATGTCCGCGTAATTGAAATTACGGAAGGTTTGCGGCACCACTAATACACGGGTTTCGGCATGGGCCAGCATGAAGCGCAGCTCGCGCTCCCGGAAGATCGGCATCAACGGATTGAGCACCGCGCCTATGCGTGCGCAGGCCAGATTCAGAGCGATCATTTCCCACCAGTTCGGCAACTGACAGGACACCACTTCGCCCTTTGCCACGCCGAGCGCCGCCAACCCTGCCGCCATTCGCCGGGAAATAGCGTCCAGCTGACCATAGGTGAGCTCCGTACGCTCATCAGTGGCTACCCGGTAACTGACAACCGCTGTGGAATCAGGCGTCTCGGAGACAATATCATCTAGATATTCAGTAATGATCCTGTCATTCCATGCACCAACTCGAATCATCTCTTCCCGACGTTCGGCGAAACCAGACGTTGAAATAATCATGCTATCTCCCGGTGACAATAATTGTTCTTGTAGGGTCAGACCTGACGCCCAGTAAGGCGCTGCCTGTTGAACAAAACATTAGGACCACAGGCTCATTATGTCAACATGTTGTCTTTAATTATTTTCTTACCTAGAATAAAACGACCCGGCCCATCAGGGTTTGCTCGGCGCGTGCTCACTTGAATAAAAAAGGAAAACAAATGACTTACCGCAACCTGCAGGTGGAAACCCATGACGCGATCGGCCTGATCCGACTGCACCGCCCGGCCGTCCACAACGCGCTCAATAATGCTCTGATGGATGAGTTGGGAAACGCCTTACGCGCCTTCGAACAGGATTCAGCGATCCGCGCCATGGTCATTACCGGCAATGAGAAAGCCTTCGCCGCCGGCGCGGACATATCGGAAATCCGCAACATGTCCTTTTCCGATGCCTACCTGAACAACTTCGTAACCACCAACTGGGAACAGGCTGCGCGTTGCCGCAAACCGGTGATCGCTGCGGTAGCCGGCCTGGCGCTTGGAGGGGGATGTGAACTGGCGATGATGTGCGATTTCATCATCGCCGCTGAGAACGCCCGTTTCGGCCAGCCGGAAGTCAAAGTGGGCACCCTGCCCGGCGCTGGCGGTACCCAACGGTTGGCTCGCGCAGTGGGCAAGGCCAAGGCGATGGACATGTGCCTGACCGGCCGCACCATGGACGTACTAGAAGCCGAACGCAGCGGACTGATCAGCCGCATCGTCCCGACCGACAAGCTGCTCGAAGAAGCGTTGAGCGCTGCGGCAGCGATAAGCGCTAATTCGGGTATGGCGGCCATGCTGAACAAGGAAGCGGTAAACCGGGCGTTCGAGACAACACTGGCAGAAGGTATTCAGTTCGAGCGCCGGTTGATCCATGCCAGCTTCGCCACCGAAGACCAGAAGGAAGGGATGCAGGCGTTTATCGATAAGCGCCAGCCCGAGTGGCGGCATCGCTGACGTGACGCGATACGATGCCGGGCGGGCTTGGCATAGAGCCGTTGCCCATGCGCAGCTTCAGATTACCCGCGAATACCGCGGGTTTTCTTCCAGTGCCTGGTAAGCATCGAAAACCATACAGATCGAACGCACCAGCAATCTGCCCGCTGGCAATATGTTCAGGCCACCCTCCCCCAGCTGCACCAGCCCGTCCCTGTGCATCTGTTCTAGGACGGGCCAGCAATCAGCAAAGTACTCGCGAAACACGATCTCGAAGCGTTTCTCTATATCGGCAAACTCGAGGTGGAAATAACAGATGAGCTGCGCAATGATGGCTCGACGTATACGGTCATCAGTGGTGCAAACGAGCCCCTTGCTCGTCGCGAGCTGTCCGCTTTCGAGGCTGTACTGGTAAGACCGCAGATCGCTGTCGTTCTGAGTGTAGAGATCGCCCACCTGGCTGATTGCCGATACCCCGAGTCCCAACAGGTCGCAATCACCGTGGATGCTGTAGCCCTGGACATCATGGTGCAGGCGGCCGGTTTCCTGTGCGTTGCTTAGCGCGTCGTCAGCAAGAGCAAAATGCCCCATGCCGAGGTAGCGATAGCCGGCATGGCCGAGTTGTTTCACGCTTTCCTCCAACAGCGCCAGCCGTATCTTTTCGGCTGGCAGGTCTGCCGCAACGATGCGCCGCTGGGATGGGAATTGATCAGGCGCATGCGCATAGTCGTATAGCGATAGCCGATCCGGCCTGAGCTCAATGATGCTCGTTAGAGTTCTGGCGAAGCTGATCGGCGTCTGTTTCGGCAAGCCGTACATCAGATCGATATTGATAGACCGATAAGCCAGCGTACGGCCTGCATCCATCAGCGCCTGCACCTGTTCGAGGCTTTGCAACCGATTGATTGCGCGCTGTACGTCAGGATCAAGATCCTGGACGCCGAGACTGAGCTGATTGAAACCCACCTCACGGAGCATGCCTATAGTCGACCAGTCAGCTTCACGGGGGTCGATTTCGATTCCGTAATCCCCGGTATCGTCATCATGCAGTGAAAAATGCGAACGCAGCTTATCCATCAGCTCTCGCATTTCTGCATGGTTCAGAAAGGTCGGGGTACCACCGCCAAGGTGCAGCTGCTGAACTACCTGGTCGCGGCTGAGAGACTGGCTGATCAGTTCGATCTCGCGGAACAGCGCTTGCAGGTATGGGCGGGCACGGCTGCGGTCCTTGGTAATGACCTTGTCACAGGCGCAGTAATGGCAGAGGTTCGCGCAGAACGGCACATGCAGGTATAGAGAAAGGTCACGCCTGGCCGCCTTGCTGGCTGCCAACGCGTATTCCAGCACCAGCGCGGAGGCATCTTCGTGGAACTGCGACACGGCAGGGTATGTGGTATAGCGCGGACCGGGCTTGTCATAACGGCGAATGAGGTCCGCGTCCCAGCGAATGGGGTTGAACATGGCGCTCTCCGGCTACGAATGCTGATTTCGCGCAGGTTAAACGCTGGCCCGTAGCGCCATGTTGATGCATATCAACACAGGCCCATTTACCAGTAGCCGTTGATCAGAGCATGAACATGGCCTTGGCGCAGACCACAATCAGTGCGGCGTGCAAGAGCAGGCTGATATTGACCCAGCGCATGCCTACCGGGCCTACGGGCGCGCGACGGCGAGTGGCTGCCAGCGCCAGATAATGGACGATGATGGAGAACGCGAGGATCAACTTCAGACTGAGCAACATCGAAAAGTTACTGGAGAAAGGCGTCAGCAGATGTTTCCAGTAATTGGTCAACAGGCCGAACCCCGCGCCATATAACACCAGCGCCACCAGATGAATCACCAACATGAACCGCCGGCGAACGGACTGGTCAAGCTCGCTGAGACTTTGCGCGGGCAGTTGTCTACTGGCCGGCCATAAAACGAATATCTGAAAGAAGAGACTGCCGATAAAGGTGGCGGCAGCGAGCAGATGCAGCGTCTTGAGCGCGAGGTAGGTCATGTCAGGTCCATGGAACGAGCAAAGCGTCAGGATACCGTAAACCGGTGGCGATTTTGAGGTTCAATCACGCGTTCCGGGGGAATAGGCTGGGGTGTTCTGCAGCGCATGGATCGCCCTCTTTCACAGGCTCTGGCATTATCACAACTCATCCCTGGCCCGAATGGTCACAAGAAATGGAAGTTGATGTGCTCAACACCGATCGCCCCGCCAGCCAGCTATCCGCCTGTCACTGCCTGACAGGGACAGCTGAATGACACTCTCCCGCCTGTTTGGCCGCGTTGTACTGGCCTGGTGCCTGGGCTATCCGCTGGTCACGACCGCTGATCAACCCCTTACCCTGGCTGCCGCTTCGGATTTGCGTTTCGCGCTGGAGGAAATCATTCAGGCCTGGGATGCACAGTATCCGCAGCAGGAAGTACGGGTCATTTATGGCTCCTCGGGGCGCTTCGCCACGCAGATACGCCAGGGCGCACCTTTTGATCTCTACCTGTCAGCTGACGCAACCTACGCGCTTGCTCTGCATCAGGATGGCTTTACCGCCGGGCCACCGCAGCCCTACGCCATCGGACGAATCGTGTTGTGGAGCAAAGATAGTCGCTTGGCCGAGAAGGGCCTCGAGGGGCTGGCGGTGTCTCCGCCCAAGCGCCTGGCTATCGCCCGGCCATCACATGCGCCCTATGGCGCCAGGGCACAGGAAGCCTTGCAGGCAATTGGCGCCTGGACGACGGTTGAGCCGCATCTGGTCTACGGGGAGAACATATCCGGCACCGCGCAAATGGCAGAATCGGGCGCGGCGGAGGCAGCGATCATTGCGCTGTCTCTCGCCCTGCATCCGGGCATGCAACGACAGGGGCATTACCAACTCATCGATGACCGTCTGCATGCTCCATTGCTACAAGCAATGGTCGTGACGCGTCGCGCAGCGGACAATGCCAACGCAGAGCGACTGGCCCGGTTCATTCGCGCCCCTGCCGCGCAGAAGATTCTGGAGAAATACGGTTTCGCCGCTCCGCCTGAAAGCCTGGCGCTACCCGCGCCGTAAGCCAAGCGGCTATCATGATCCGATGACTGATTTTCTGCCCGTATCGCCACGATGCTGACGCTCAGCCCGGAAGACTGGACCGCCATAGGCGTGACCCTGCGCCTATGCCTGTTTACCACGCTGATTCTGCTGGCTTTGGGCACTCCCATAGCGTTATGGCTAGCGGCAGGTAACAGCCGCCTGCGTTCGGTTGTTCAAGCACTGGTTGCGTTGCCGCTGGTGCTGCCACCCACGGTACTCGGCTTCTATTTGCTGTTGACGCTTGGCCCGCAGGGATGGGTCGGCGGGACGCTACAGAAACTGGGATTCGACCATTTGGCTTTCAGCTTCACCGGTATTCTCATCGGCTCGGTAATTTATTCCCTGCCCTTTACGGTGCAGCCCTTGCAGCAGGCATTCCGACAGGCTGGTCGGCGCCCGCTGCACGTGGCAGCCTCGCTCGGAGCCGGTCCGCTGGATCGCTTTCTCAGCATAACCTTGCCGCTTGCCCGCAGCGGCTTTGTGATGGCTGCGACCCTTACCTTCGCTCATACGCTGGGCGAGTTCGGCGTCATTTTGATGATCGGCGGCAGTATTCCCGGCGAGACCCACGTGCTCTCGACCACGATTTTCGCGCACGCAGAAGCCATGAATTACGCGGCAGCACACCGGCTATCCCTGCTGCTTATCGGCGCAGCCTTTGCCGTGCTGTTTGTTGTTTATCGGGTTAACGGCGGCCGGACCCCGGCGGTGCAGGCATGACGCTACAGGTGAACGCAGCGCTCAGGTTCCCCGGCTTTGTTCTGGATGTTAACGCGACCCTCCCTACACAGGGCGTGACAGCAATCTTTGGCCGGTCCGGTTGTGGCAAAACCAGCCTGCTGCGCATCATTGCCGGCATTGAGCGCTGCGCCAATGCAGAGGTTCGCTTTGCAGATCAAATCTGGCAAAGCGGCCGACGTTTCGTCCCGTTGGAGCGCCGACGCATCGGACTGGTGTTTCAGGAAGCCTCGCTACTACCGCATCTCGGCGTGCACGAGAACCTGCTTTACGGCTACCAGCGCACGCCAAAACAGCTGCGTCGACTCGAGCCCGGCGAGGCCATCGAACAACTGGGGCTTGCGCCGCTGCTGCAGCGGCAGATACATCAACTGTCCGGCGGGGAGCGCCAACGCATCGCTCTGGGACGGGCCCTGCTGAGTAGTCCGCAGTTGCTGCTGCTGGACGAGCCGCTCTCCGCGCTGGACGCGTCCAGCAAGCGCGACATCCTGCCCTACATCGAGCGGCTGGCCAGTCATTCTGACGTGCCGGTCATCTATGTAAGTCATGCAGCCAGCGAAATCGAGCGGCTGGCGGATCAGGTAGTGTTCATGCGTGATGGGCACATTGACGCCGTCGAATCGCTCCAGCAGGCACTGGCTCGCCCGGATTCGCCCCTGTTCAGTGACGACGGTCCTGCCACAGTCCTGCATGGTCAACTCAAGCCTGCTGACCACACCGGTCTGGCTCACTTCCAGACCGGCTCACTGACCCTGCGTCTACCCCAAGTACCGGGCCCTACGACCAGTGTCAGGCTGCGTATCAAGGCCCGCGACGTCAGTCTGGCGCTGGACCCACCGCAGCGCATCAGTATCCTCAATCACTTGCCCATGCGTATCCAGCAAATCCGCCCTGCCATCGACGGCCGGGTCATTATCGAGGGGAGCCTGGCTGACGGACAAACGCTGCTGTCCGAGATAAGTCACTGGTCCTGCCAGCAGCTAGAGTTGCGCGCTAACAGCCAGGTGTTCGCGCTGATCAAGGCGGTCTCCCTGCTGGACTAACCTGCCAACCACCCGACATCCCGCCGCCTCGGCACCGCCTGGCCTTCGGGTGGCTAGCATTCGTGGCTCAAGCGATTCCCCGCGGCTCGCCGATCACCTAGAGAGTTCAACACTTCATGCCTTGTCGTGACTAAACTCACTCACGAACGACCACTTTATTGAACTGATCCGCAAATGTACAAAATGACAAAACATATCACTTCGATACAACTATAGTTGAGGCGTCGCCCCGCCCGAGGTTCCGATTGCCGGGTGGCGATGTTGGCCAATATGCTTTCTCGCGCCTCAGCGCTCGCCGGGCAAGCAAGCCCTGCCAGCGCTGACGCCTCCGGATACGTGGCCATCCCTAATATTTTTAATCTAATAAGGAGGACATCCATGTCCGTAGGAATCGCAATGAAAAAGGCCCTGATAATGGGGCTCTGCATCGGATTGCTGCCTTTGCACGCCGCTGCTTTCAACCCGCCGACCAACCCACCGACTGATCCAACGGATCCGACTGACCCACCACCCTCGACAGGCACGCCATTGCCGCCTGTATCCAGCGTAGAGAGGGACGGCCCCTATCAGGTCACCATCGACAAGAACACCGGGCCTTCGCGTCAGGGATGGGTAGCACGTCCGGCCACACTTGGCGAAAACGGCGTTCAGCACCCGATATTCATCTGGGGTCCCGGCGCTGGCTCCACGCCAAGCAGCTATGAAGACCATCTGCGCCGTATCGCATCACATGGCTTCGTGGTGTATTCCGAGGTTTCCAGCAGTTCCGGCGACGAAATGACCGATGCGATGGATTGGCTGATTGAGCAGAATGACAGCACGCGCAGCCCGTACCACGAAAAACTCGACACTGGCCGGATTGCAGCCGGTGGTCACTCACGCGGCTCAGTCGGTACGTTCGCAATCGGGGATGATCCACGTCTGACCACTACCATTCACGTCGCCGGCGGCTCATTCGACGGTCGTGGCTCAAGCAATTTGCGTAAGCCTGCTGCCTACATCTGTGGAGAGGATGACACCCTGGCAACACCGAACTGCGAGCGGGACTACGCCGCCACGCGCGTGCCCGTGTGGTTTACCGTCATAGATGATTCCAGCCATACCAGCGCGGCCCGCGACGGCCTGCCGATGATCGTGGCATGGTTGCGCTGGCATCTGGCCGGTGAGACCGAGCGGCGCAGCATGTTTGTCGATCCGAGCTGTGAATTCTGTGGTCCCGGTTACGAGACAGAATACAAGAACTGGTAAGCAGCGAACGAGGCAGGATCGAAACCAAAGGGCCGAAGGACCGGCCTACTGCCCGCTCGATTACACTTTTGCCGGGCATCTGCCGCAAACGGTATCCTTCGCGGCTTCACCCCCCCGTCGCGTTCATGAAACGCACCAGCTGAACCTCATTCACATCAAACTCGTGTTTCTCCGGCTTGTACTGTAGGCCATTACGGATAGCGCGCAGGATGGGTTCATCCGATTCAGGATGCCGACGCGCCAGCGCCCGCAAATCGATCGAGTTCTCATGCCCCAGGCACAGCAGTAACCGCCCTTCAACCGTCATGCGAACGCGGTTGCAGGTCGCACAAAAGTTATTCGAATGCGGCGATATAAACCCGATCCGGCTTTCAGGAAAACCTTCCACACGCGCATACCGCGCGGGGCCGCCGCTACTTTCGGCACTGTCGATGAGGCGATAGCGCTGCTCGATCATCTCGCGCACTTCGCTGCTCGAGCAGAAAGCTTCACCACGGGAGCGCCCCACGTCACCCAGCGGCATTTCTTCGATGAAGGTGATATCCATGCCACGGTCGAGGGCGTATTCCACCAGAGCCGGAACTTCGTCTGCGTTGCGACCCTTCATCACCACCGTGTTGAGCTTCAGGCGTTCGAACCCCGCGGTGCGCGCCGCCTCGATACCGTCCAGCACTTTCTGCAGTTGCCCGGTGCGGGTAATAGCGTGGAATTTATCCTCGTCCAGGCTATCCAGACTGATATTCAGACGCTTTACGCCGGCTCTGGCTAGCGGCTCGGCCATGCTGACCAGCTGCGAACCATTGGTGGTCATCACCAGTTCTTTCAGTCCTGGCAAAGCCGCAATCTCTTCACACAACCAGAGCACGCCCTTGCGTACCAGAGGCTCACCCCCGGTAAGGCGAATTTTGCTTACGCCCAGATTTACAAAGAGTCGCGCCAGTCGCAATTGCTCTTCCAGGGTCAGAATCTGCTGACGGGGCAGGAAGGTCATGTCCTCGGCCATGCAATACACACAGCGGAAATCACAGCGATCAGTGACCGACATCCGCAAGTACTCGATATGCCGGCCCAACCCGTCCTGCATCTGTGTATCAGCCATAGATTGCTTCCCCGCTCAAACAGTCAGCTACTTCCGGACTGCCCAGCTTGTTGAATGTGATCGGATAACTCTTGGATGCCCCGGCATCGGGCTTGTTCCACAGCCTCACTGCGCTGCGTTCCACTTGTCCAGAGCCACGTTGTCGCTGTCGCGGGCTTCAACCCATCGAGGGCCCGCGCCGGTATCCTCCTTCTTCCAGAAGGGAGCCCGGGTCTTGAGATAGTCGATGACATAGTGGCTTGCCTGGAAAGCCGCGTCACGGTGCGCCGAAGTAACCCCGACAAAAACGATCGGCTCGCCGGGCTTAAGGCGGCCGACACGGTGCAGGATATCGAGACGTATCAGGGGCCAGCGCCGGCAAGCCTCGTCAGTTATTTTCTGCAAGGCTTTTTCGGTCATGCCCGGATAGTGCTCGAGCAGCATACCCGCCACCTCCTCACCATCGTTGAAGTCCCTCACATAGCCGACAAAGGCCACGCTGGCACCTACGCCGGCATGCCGACCATGCAGCGCGTTGAGCATCTGGCCCGGGTCAAAGGTTTCGGTCTGGACCTGAATCGCCATTTCAACCTCCGGTCACGGGCGGAAAAAACGCCACCTCGTCGCCATCACGTAGCGGCTCCTGGAGGTCGCACATGTCCTGATTGCGCGCGCACATCAATCGCCGTTCAGCCAGCACGCTCCAGTCTTCCCCACGGGCTACCAACCGATCACGCAGCGCTTCAAGGCTGTCCAATCCGTCATCCCAGGGGAGCTGTTCCTGATCCCTACCGAGCACTTCCCGGTAACGAGCAAAAAACTGTACGGTGATCACTCTTCGTCTCCCGCCTGGTAGTGCCCGCTTTTGCCACCTAGCTTTTCCAGTAAACGGGTAGATTCGATGACCATCCCGCGGTCGACTGCCTTGCACATGTCGTACAGCGTCAGCGCTGCCACGCTCGCGGCGGTCAGTGCTTCCATTTCGACCCCTGTCTGCCCGGCCAGCTTGCAACGGGCGCGAATACGCATTGCATCGGGCTCTTCGGCGATCAGCTCGACTTTTATGCCCGTCAATAATAATGGATGACACAACGGGATCAGTTCGTGGGTACGCTTGGCTGCCTGAATACCGGCAATCCGCGCAACGGCGAAGACATCGCCCTTCGGGTGTCCGCCGGACTGGATCAACTGCAAGGTCTCGGCACGCATCCGAACCAGACTTTCAGCTACCGCCTCACGGGCGGTAACGCTCTTGGCGGTGACATCGACCATATTGGCGTGCCCTTGGGCATCAAGGTGGGAAAGCATCTGTTGTCCTTTAGTGCAGCAAACTAGGTCCATCACTTTAACCAAATGAGGCCGGGTACACACCCTCCTCGTCCGGATTATGGCGCGGCAGCGGGCGGAGCAGGAACCTCCGCTCCAGTCACGCATCTGACACCCATATGCCCTATGCTTCGACCAGGCTCAGCGGCCGCTTTACCGGGAGGGATTGATTTCCTGCCGGCAAAGCGGCCATCATTAGCTGGTTTATCAACATGGCAATTCACATAGGCAAAAGCTATTCACTGGTTAGGCGAAATCAATTTCAAGGAGCCGGTTTCAGCACCTATCATTGCTCATGTCTTCTAACCAACCCGACTCATCAAGGAGTTACACGATGTCCGTTATCAATACGCAAATCAAACCGTTCAAGGCCCAGGCATTCAAGCAGGGCGAATTCATCGAAGTAACTGAAGAAAGCCTGAAGGGCAAGTGGGCAGTATTTTTCTTCTACCCTGCTGACTTCACTTTCGTTTGCCCGACTGAGCTGGGTGACGTTGCTGACCATTACGAAGAGTTCCAGAAGATGGGCGTCGAGATCTACTCCGTTTCGACTGACACCCACTTCACTCACAAGGCATGGCACGACAGCTCCGAAACTATCGGCAAGATCCAGTACACCATGATCGGTGACCCGACTGGCACCATCACCCGCAACTTCGACAACATGCGCGAAGACATGGGTCTGGCTGACCGCGGTACTTTCATCGTCGATCCTGAAGGCATCATCCAGGCCGTAGAAGTCACTGCAGAAGGCATCGGCCGTAACGCAGCTGACCTGCTGCGCAAGGTCAAGGCTGCCCAGTACGTTGCCGCCCACCCAGGCGAAGTCTGCCCGGCCAAGTGGGAAGAAGGCTCCGCTACTCTGGCTCCTTCGCTGGACCTGGTAGGCAAGATCTAAGCAATGCCAGATACCCGGCCCGCCGTGATGCCTCGCGCATCCGGTTGGCGGGCCGGGTTTTTTTCGCCCAAAATTTACCAATTTGACAAAGGACACGCATATGTTGGACGCGAATCTGAAGCAGCAATTGGACACGTACCTGCAGAATATCGTTAACCCGATAGAAGTCAGCGTGTCCGTCGATGACAGCCCCAAGGCTAAAGAATTGAAAGAGCTCGCGACTGAAATCGCCGGGCTCTCGAGCAAGATCAGCATGACCGAGGCCAGCGACAAGCGCTCGCCGAGCATGGCCATCGCGCCAGCCGGCCAGGAGCCGCGTGTACGCTTCGCAGGCATCCCGATGGGCCACGAATTCACCTCGCTGGTTCTCGCACTGCTGCAAGCCGGCGGCCATCCCTCCAAAGCCGATCCTGCGCTGCTTGAACAGGTGCGCAACCTTGAGGGCGAATTCCATTTCGAGACCTATATCTCGCTCTCGTGCCAGAACTGCCCTGACGTGGTCCAGGCGCTGAACCTGATGGCGACACTGAACCCGAACATCACCCATGTAATGATCGATGGCGCATTGTTCCAGGACGAAGTCGACGAGCGTCAGGTCATGGCCGTTCCGTCCGTTTACCTGAACGGCCAGCACTTCGGCCAGGGCCGCATGACCCTTGCTGAAATCGTCAACAAGGTCGACAGCGGCGCTGCGCATCGCAAAGCTGCAGAGCTGAACGAGAAAGCACCCTATGACGTATTGATCGTCGGCGGTGGCCCGGCTGGTGCGGCTGCAGCTATCTACGCTGCACGTAAGGGCATCCGTACTGGTCTGGTAGCCGAGCGTTTCGGTGGCCAGGTGATGGACACCGTGGGTATCGAAAACTTTATCTCGGTTCCCTACACCGAAGGCCCCAAGCTGGTCGCTAGCCTGGAGCAACACGTCAAGGATTATGACGTGGATGTGATGACCGAACAGAAGGCTGCCAAGCTCAACAGCGGCGAGCTGGTTGAACTGACGCTGGAAAGCGGCGCTACCCTGTCGAGCCGTTCAGTTATCCTGGCAACCGGTGCGCGCTGGCGTGAAATGAATGTACCTGGTGAGCAGGAATACCGCGGCAAGGGCGTAGCCTACTGCCCGCACTGTGACGGCCCGCTGTTCAAGGGCAAGCGCGTTGCGGTCATCGGCGGCGGCAACTCGGGTATCGAAGCGGCAATCGATCTCGCCGGTATTGTTGAACATGTGACAGTGCTGGAGTTCGGTGACAGCCTGCGTGCGGATGAAGTATTGCAGCGCAAGGCACGTTCACTGAGCAACGTCGAGATCATCATGAATGCCCAGACCACAGAAGTGCGTGGCGATGGCAAGAAGGTGGTCGGCCTGACCTATACCGACCGCGCAACGGGCGAGAGCAAACCGGTCGATGTAGCAGGCATCTTTGTGCAGATCGGTCTGGTGCCAAACACCGAGTGGCTCAAGGGCAGCGATCTCAAGCTGAGCAAGCACGGCGAGATTGAGATTGATACCCGCGGAGCCACCTCCATGCCGGGTGTATTTGCTGCAGGTGACGTGACGACCGTCCCCTTCAAGCAGATCATCATCGCCATGGGTGCCGGTTCCACCGCTGCTCTGGGTGCATTTGATCACTTGATCCGCACTCCGGCCCCGGCTGCAATCCAGGCAGCCAAGGCACATGCCGAGGCCGAATCCGCCTGACCGCATACCACCAGGCAGGACAAAGCCGCGCTCTTCCAGGCGCGGCTTTTTTTTGGTTGGTATTTAATGCTGAGCTATGCCTTCCCCTCCGGACTCCCAACCGCCGCCCAGTGCGACAAACAATGCAACCTGCGCGGTCGCCAGTGCGGTACGCCCTTGCAGATACTGCTGCCTGGCTTGCAGCGCGCCCCGCTGAGCCTCCAGCACCTCAAAGAGATTGGCCTCACCAAGGCGATAGCTGGTGCGTGCCAGCCGATAGGCGCGCTCAAAATGATCACGGGCACGCTCCAGAGCGGCGTGCCGGCGCTCTTGCCCCTCAATCGCGGCCAGACTGCGTTCTACATCTTCCAGGGCTTGCGTCAGTGCCTGTTCGAAGCCGACATAGGCTGTTTCGCCCTCAATGTCCGCCAGGTCAATAGCCGCGCCACGGCGACCAAAATCCAGCAGCGGCAGGCCAAACATCGCGCCGAGGCGGGCAAAATTCGACGCCGATGAAAAATCATTATTCAGCGCCAGACCGGAACGGCCCATCGCCGCCTGCAACGTCAGGGTGGGAAACAGATCACGGCGGGCGGCCAGCGACTCCAAGGCAGCACTATCCAGTTGCGCGGCCGCAGCAACAAGATCGGGCCGGCGGCGTAACAGATCTACCGGCTGGCCGGGCGCAATGGCGGCGCCGACCAGCGGAACGGGCGCAACAGCTACGGTATCCAGCTCGCGCCCGATGGAACCGGGCGGCTCAGCCAGCAGCGTATCCAGCGCCAGCAATGCTTCGGCCAGGTTGATTTCCAGCTCACCCAGGTCGGCCTGCAATGCGGCACGTTCGGCGGCGGCGCTTTCCACGTCCAGGCGGGTGACCTCCCCTGCCTCGAACAGCAGTCCAGCGATGCGTTCAAGTTCCTGTGCCACTTCTATACCTTCGCGCAGCAATCCTTGCTGCGCTTGCAGTGCGCGGACCTGGACATAGCCTTGCGCAGCGTTCGATGCAACGGCAATGCGCGCTGCGATGGCCTCGGCCTGCGCCGAACGTACCATCTGCCGTGCGCCCTCGGTGCGGGCGCGGGTGGCGCCGAACAGATCCACCTCCCAACTGGCCTCCACCGCCAGCTCCCACATATCGAAGCGAATGGTGTCGTCCAGACCGTACTCCGCCAGCGGGCTGTCCGGCTCCTGCTCGTTACCGACCCATTGACGGCTGGCCGATCCCGGCAGATCAATGCTGGGGAACAACCCCGCCCGGGACAGCCGCAATTGGCCCCGCGCACCGTTGACACGCAACATGGCGAGGCGCACGTCATGGCTCTGCTGCATGGCCCGGTGCACCAGCCCCGTCAACACCGGATCATCGAATGCCTGCCACCACTGCGCCAGTGCTTGAGCGTCGGCCGGCTGTGCCTGGGACGTACCGAACCAGCTGTCCGGCACCTGCGGCGCAGGATGCTCCGGCACGCTGGAACAGCCGCCGAGTATCAGCGCGAACAGCGCAAGGGAGCACTTGAACGGAGCGCCAGTCATTGCACCTCCTCCTGCCTGACTCGCATGAACAGAAGGTACAGGCAAGGCACGGCCAACAGAGTCAGCAGGGTCGCAAAGGCGAGACCACCCATGATGGTCACTGCCATGTTGGCGAAGAAGGGATCGAACAGCAGCGGCACCATGCCCGCGACAGTGGTACCCGCCGCCATGGTTACCGGGCGCAGCCGCGAAGCCGA
Source organism: Pseudomonas sp. gcc21 (assembly GCF_012844345.1). Lineage (NCBI taxonomy): Bacteria > Pseudomonadati > Pseudomonadota > Gammaproteobacteria > Pseudomonadales > Pseudomonadaceae > Pseudomonas > Pseudomonas sp. gcc21. The sequence goes on from NZ_CP051625.1 coordinate 1,623,090, forward strand.
TGCCTCGATAATCGCCGTCAGGCGCGGTATCTCTTGCTGCACCTGGCGATCGATCTCATCGACCAGTACCACGGCATTCTTGATCAGCATACCGGTCAGGCTAAGCAGCCCGAGCAAGGCCATGAAATCAAAGGGCCGGCCAGTAATCAGCAACCCGAAGGTCACCCCACAGATCGCCATCGGCACCACCAGCCAGATCATCAGCGGCTGACGCACCCTGGCGAACAACAGCACCGTTACCAGCACCATTGCCAGGTAGGGCAAGGCCAGTGTGCTGGCCAATGCCTCCTGGGCATCGGAGGACTGTTCATAATCGCCGCCCCACTCTATGGAATAATTCAGCGGCAGCTCCATGGACTCGATGAGCGGGCGGATGCGGCTATGGGTTGCGTTGGTGTTTTCCCCGTCGCGGGGCTCTGCGCGTATGGCAATGGTGCGCTCTCTGTCGAAGCGGCGGATGACGGTATCCAGACTGTTCACCGTGACGCCATCGGCAACCTGCGCCAGTGGCACGTAGGTGTTGGTCGCCGGGCTCCAGATCAAGCGCTGCAACAGGTCGTCGGCACTGACCTGGTCCTCTTCGGTGGCGCGCAGAAGGATCGGAATCAGCTCATCCCTTTCGCGGAAAACACCGACCTGGGTACCTTCACTGGCGGCGGCCAGGGACCGCGCAACGGCTTGCTGAGTGAGCCCCGCATCGGCCAGGCGGTCCAGCGCCAGTTGCGGCTGCACCACCACCACCGGCGCGCGCCAATCATCGCGGATATTGAATACACGCCCCTCTTCCTGCAGGCGCTGCTGCCCCTCGGCAGACAATGCCCGCAGGACACTGATGTCCGGGCCGCTGATACGCGCCTCAAGCTTGGCCTCGGCATTGGGGCCAAACAGAAAGCGCGCCGCATGCACGTCAGCATCCGGGTAGCGGGTCGGCAACGCCTGGTTTATCTCCCGAACCAGGCCATCGATCAGCTCCGCATCTTCGGTGCGCACCAGAAAATGCATGAACGACGGATTAGGCTGCTCGGGCATGTAGGTCAGCATGAAGCGCGAGGCGCCAGCACCGACATAGGTCGACACATCCGTAACCCCATCACGCTGCGCAAGATAATCGGAAACATCCTCAGCGTGGCGGCTGGTATCGCGAATATGCGTGCCCTGCGGCAGGAAGATATTGACGTAGAACAAGGGCGTACTGGAGGCCGGAAAGAAACTCTGCTCCACCCGGCTGAAACCCAGCACACTCGCCACCATGAGCACTACCAGCACGCTTACGGTGATCCAGGGGTGCAACAGAACGCGGCCAATAACCTTGCGAAAGCGCTCATAAACCGCGCCCGAATAGGGTTCGTCAGTGTTCTGCTCGCCCTGCTGCTCGTCCTCGCCCGCCTTGACCGCCTTGCTCTCAAGCAGGTAATGACCAAACAGCGGTACCGCCAGCAGTGCCAGCAGCCAGCTCAACAGCAATGACACGGCGATCACGAAGAACAGCGAGAACAGAAACTCACCGGTCACGTCCTGCGACAGCCCGATGCCGGCAAAGGCCAGAATTCCGATAATGGTGGCCCCAAGCAGCGACCACTGGGTTTGCCGCAGCGTTTTCTGCGCCGCCTCGAGAATGCTCAAGCCGCGGCGCTGCTGTACCAGCATTCCGTCACAGACCACCACGGCGTTGTCGACCAGCATACCCATGGCGATGATCAGCGCGCCCAGGGAGATCCGCTCCAGTTCGATACCCGCCAGCCACATCAGCAGCAGCGTACCCAGCACTGTCAGAAACAGCACAATGCCGATGATCGTGCCGGCGCGCAGTCCCATAGCAATGCACAACACCGCCACGACGATGGCGACGGACATGAACACATTCAGCGCGAAGCTATTGACCGACTCATTGACTACCTGGTGCTGCTCGTAGAGCGGATGAAGCTCCGCGCCCAACGGCATCAGATGCCTCATGTCCGATAGCGCACTTTCGACGGATTCGCCGACCTCGACGATATTGCTACCGGAAACCCCGCTGACGCCCAGCGTCAAGGCAGGCTGGCCATTGTGACGAATAATCTGTGTGGGGCGATCCTGATAATCGCGACGGACCTCGGCGATCGATCCCAGAGGCAGGCTCTGTGTGCCCTGCCCAACCGGTATCGCGCGCAATGTCTCGACAGAATCGAAGGCACCGGTCGGGCGGATACGCACAAACAGCTCGCCGCTGTGCACGCCACCCGCATCGACCACCGCATCGGCATCGCTCAGGGCAGCCATGATTTCCTCCGGCGACAGCCGCAGGGCAGCCAGACGCGCCTGATCGACCTCGACCAGTATCCGTTCCTCCTGAACGCCTGATATCTCGACCTTGCCCACACCCTCTGCGCTAACCAGCCTTCGCCGTAGCTCCTTGGCCAGCTCGTGAAGCTCCTTCAGCGTCATGCCTTCGCCGGTCAGCGCATAGAAAATCCCATACACATCACCGAAATCATCATTGACCACGGGCGGCTGGGCATCCGGTGGCAGGTCGCCCTGGGCATCGTTGATCTTGTTGCGCAACTCGTTCCAGACCTGCTGCAGGGCATCACCGGTAAAGCGGTCCTGAATATCGACGCGAATTTCTGCCTGGTTCGCCATCGAGCGCGAGCGAATTTCCTTTATCTGGGTCATCTGCTGGATCGCGCTTTCCAGCGGTTCGGTGACTTCCTGCTCGACCTCCAGCGCTGTGGCGCCGGGATACTGCACGTTGATGATGGCCTGCTTGATGGTGAATTCGGGATCTTCCAGGCGACCGATTTCAAAAAAAGCGATGCTCCCACCGACCAGGCAGATCAGTAGCAGCAACCAGGTGTTCACAGGTTTACCTATGGCGTAACGGGCAAAATCCATCAGTTCAATCCCGCTGCTGGGCTTTGATCGCCTGACCTTCGAACAGCTTGCTGCCCCCGGCGACTATTATCTGGCTACCCGTTTCGAAGTCACCGGCCACCAGCGCATGACTCCCATCGATACGCTGCAAGGTCAGATTTTTGCGCACCGCCTGGCCGTCGACCGCCAGCCACACGAAATGCTCACTCTCGGGCGTCGTCTGCAAGGCCGACAAGGGTATGCGGAACCTCTCGGCAGTGGCATCGGCAACGGGCACCGGCAACTCTATGGTTACGCGCATGGCCATGCCAGGCAGCAGGTTGAAGTCTTCGGGGGGTGCCCCGCGCAGGATCAGCCGGTAGGTACGGGCGCCCTCGCGTGGCTGGGTGCTGTGTTCCTTGTATTTCAGGGGCAGGGTCACATCAGCGATCACCAACTGGCCCTGCGCCTGCAGATCAGGCCCCAGCGGCAGGCTGAGCGCCGCCCGCTCGGGCAGATCGACACCCACCTCCACATACTGGTTATCCTGAATCTGAAGGATCGGCGTGCCATTACTCACGACCATATCCGGCTCCGCCATACGTTCTGCAACCACACCGTCAAAGGGCGCGTTGAGTGTGCTGTGGGCGATATTTCGCAGCGCGCTGTCACGTGCGACCTGGGCGGAGATCAGCCCGGCCTCCAGCGGCTCGATCGCCGCAGGGGACAGAATGCCTTCGGCGAGCAGGCTGCGCTTGCGCGTCAGGTCCGCCTGTAGTTGCCGGTGTTGCGCTTCGGCCTCGCGCAATTGCAGTTCATAATCCGTAGCATCCAGTTTCGCCAATGGCTGACCCCGAGTTACCCGGGTGCCCTCGTCAACCAGTATCTGTTCGATTCGGCCAGGCACCTGAAACGCGATCTGGGTCGTGGTAACGCTCTCCACCACACCGGCAAAACGCAGGGCTTCCGGCAACGGTTCCGCTGCTTGCAGCCGCTCTACCAGCGCAATACGCGGCGGCTCCGGAGCGGGCTCTTCTTCCCCTGCACAGCCGGAAACGGCTCCAAGTAAAAGTACTGACAGGGTCAGCCAGAACAGACAGGAAAGACGTGATCCAGTCGCTGGGGGCATTCGTGCTCCGCTCGAGTTACGGTGAATAAAACGCTCGTTTGAGTACTGAATGCAATAGAGGGGTAAATAGCTGCGCGAGTTCCAAAAAAAGCCGTTGCGATCAGAGAAGGCAACGGCTGGTTACGAAACGAGCCCGAAGGCGCTAGATGGTGAAACGCGTTACCAGATCATTCAGCTCCACGGCTAAACGGGAAAGCTCCCGGCTGGAACAGCTGGTCTGTTCAGCGCCTGCGGCGGATTGCGTCGACAGGTCGCGAATATTTTCCAGGTTACGATCCACCTCGCGCGCCACTTGCGCCTGCTCCTCCGCTGCGCTGGCAATCACCAGGTTCCGCTCGTTGATTTGATTGATGGCGGCGGTGATTCGATTAAGCGCCTCGCCAGCCGATTCCGCCTGCCCAAGGGTATTGGACGCCATGGTATTGCTGATCTGCATGGCTTCAACCGCGCGCTCGGTGCCCTGCTGAATAGTGCCGATCATGTCCTCGATCTCCGCCGTGGACTGTTGCGTGCGGTATGCCAGGGCCCGCACCTCATCAGCCACTACCGCAAAGCCTCGTCCATGGTCGCCGGCGCGGGCGGCCTCGATGGCGGCATTCAGGGCAAGGAGGTTGGTCTGCTCCGCAATGGCGCGGATGACCTCAAGCACCCGGCTGATGTTCTGCGCCTTCTCCGCCAGCTCCTGCACTTCGGTAGCGGTGGATTGAATGGACCCGGACAGCTTGTCGATACTGGTGACTGTGTAAACCACCTGTTGCTGACCCTCCGAGGCGACGCTCGCGGTCGCCTGGGACTGCTCCGATGTCGAGACAGCATTGCCGGCCACCTCATCGACAGCGGCGCTCATTTCATTGACGGCGGTCGCTGCCTGCTGGATTTCATCATTCTGCCGTTGCAGACCCCGTGTGGAATCTTCGGTTACTGCGTTCAGCTCTTCGGCCGCCGAAGCCAGCTGGGTTGAGGAACTGGTGATACGCTCAATCGTATCGCGCAGCTGCGTCTGCATGGCCGATAGCGCCCTCAGCAACCGCGCCGGCTCGTCCTTGCCCTCGACCTGGAAACGCTGGGTCAGATCGCCCGTGGCGATGACCTCGCTGATCCGCACCGCCTCTCTGATGGGAGCAACGATACTGCGGGTAATCAGCCAGGCCAGCAAAACAGTCAGCACAGCAGCAATGGCAATAAAGAGAATGACCTGACGGAAGCCCCGCTCGTAGATCAACTCTGCCGACTCTGCGGATTCCCCTGCCCCCGCGATTATCAGATCTTCCAGCGCGATCAGGCTTTGCGTAGCGACATCAGCTTGCGGATTCAATTGATTCTGAACGATGCCCATGGCGCCATCCAGATTACCCTGAGCTATCCGCTGCATAACCTGAGCCTGCAGGCGCATGTATTCGGTGCGTTGTGCTTTATACAGATTAAATGCCTGCTGAGATTCAGCGCTGGAGATACGCTGTTCAAATGCCTGCTCTGCCTGCGTCAACAGCCGCTCCAGTTCATCCATTGATTGATTGAGCTGTTGGATCTCGCGGTTATCTTCGGCAAGCAATGCCCTGAACGTGAAAATACGCAACCTCATGAAATCCTGATTGAACTCACCGATGTCTTGCATACTCGGCAGCCAGAGCTGTTCGATTTCGGTGGCTTCCTCTCGCATATTACTCATGCCTTGCACGGCCAAAAATCCCAACATCAATACGATCAGCGCCACTGCGGCAAAGCCGCCGGTCAGCCTTGCGGCAACAGGAAAGTTTCTGGAATTCATCACGGATTGCACCTGGGACGTAAAAAATGGCCACCCGCGCCTTGATTGGAAACCTGATAGCGGCGGGGCTCGATTGGCAGGGGTTATGGGCAACCAATAACTCCACGCCAGATAAAGGGGCTATCGGCGAGGGGCTGCGGTTAATGAGTGCCGACCGACGAATGGTCGTGCGTGAAGGTTATGCTAGTCTGGCTCGCTCGTCATGGAGCGCAATCCGGCCGCCGCCGAGAAGTCTGTCCCTGACTCCTCGTTCAGGCTATCCGGGTCAAAACGCGCCAGACAGCCCTCCCCGATCACCGGCGGCAACGAGACCGCGCCGCGCAGAAGCGGGTCGAACTCTTGGGCATCGTCAGCCCAGTTCATTTCCGCGCGCCATTGTCGTTGAAATGCTGAACCGCGCGCAGAATATCCCGTCGGCTGATCTGTCCCACCAGCTCGCCACCGTCCAGCACCGGCAGCCGACGCCTACCCTGCCTGATGAAATACTCAGCGGCCCGGACAATATCTTCCTCGGCATTGATGGTCTCGGCTTGCGTCATGACCGATTCGACGATTCCGCTCTCTTCATCGAAATAACTCCCGGTAAAAATGCCTTTCAGGCAATCCGCCTCCGACAACATACCCACCAGCCGCCCTTCCCCGTCCACTACCGGAGCACCCGAGATCTTGTGCAGCAATAGTGTTTCGACTGCCCTGGTCAGGTCCGTGTGCGGAGAGACACAGATCAGGTCAGTGGTCATATAGTCTCTGACTTTGACTATCTTGAGCATGGCATCTTCCTTAGCTGGCAGGGGGCTATCCGGGGGCAGGTCTCAGTTGAATACCACCGTCTTGTTATCGTGGACCAATACCCGGTCTTCCAAGTGATAGCGCAAACCCCGGGAAAGTACCATCTTTTCCACATCTTTCCCGAGGCGAACCATGTCTTCGGCATTCAAGCGATGGCTGATGCGCACGACGTCCTGCTCGATGATCGGACCCGCATCGAGCTCCTCGGTAACATAGTGACAGGTCGCGCCGATCAGCTTGACGCCTCGCTGCGCTGCCTGGTGATAAGGCCGGGCACCGACAAACGAAGGCAGAAAACTGTGATGTATATTGATGACCCTGTTGGCATACCGGCTACACAGTTCCGGCGGCAATATCTGCATGTAACGCGCCAATACGATGCAGTCAGCCTGCTGCTCGTCGATCAAACGCGTTACTTCGGCAAAGGCTTCAGCTTTATGGTCCGGTTTTACCGGAACATGGTGAAAGGGTATGCCATGCCATTCAACCATACTGCGCAAATCATCGTGATTGGATATAACGCTGGTTATCTCGCAATCGAGTTCGCCGCTGTGCCAGCGATGTAACAGATCAAACAGGCAGTGCGACTCTCTGCTTGCCATAAGAACGACTTTTTTGCGCTGCGCGGAATCGCTCACCCGCCAGTCCATCGAGTATTCGGCGGCAATAGGCGCAAACACAGTACGCAGGCCATCAACATCAAAAGGAAGCGAATCGGCTCTGATCTCGTGGCGCATGAAGAACCAGTTCGAGAGATTATCCGAATGATGGTTGGCTTCTGTTATCCAGCCGTTATAGGTCGCAAGTACATTACTGACTTTAGCGACTATACCCACACGATCAGGACAGGCTATAACCAGACGAAAAGTACGCATTCATTGATCTCCAATACTGCTGGCGGAAGCCGCGGTTAAAGTGGAGCATTCTACCCGCTGCGCTCTACGATTGCAGCTGGATCAGAGCCGGGCGCTGTGAAGAAAACGTGAATATTTACATATTGCGACCATCAAGTTGTTGTATGGTCTGGGCTCTTAACTTACTATTTCCGGGTCAAATACAACTTTACCGTAATAAGGTGCAACTTATGTCAATGCTTCAGGAATATCGCCAGCTCGAGGAGACGATCCGTGAACTTTCCGAGCGTCTCCAGTCTTTGTCCAATGACGACAAGCTGAAAAAAGAACTCGAATTCGAAGAAAAACTTCGTGCGTTGATGGATCAGCACGGCAAGACGCCCAAGCAGGTAGTTGCCCTTCTCGACCCGGACAACAAGGGTTCAGCCCAAGGCAAGAACGCACGTTCCTCGGCACCAGCCAAGCGCGCGCGCAAGGTAAAGCAGTACAAGAACCCGCACAACGGCGAAACCATCGAGACAAAGGGCGGTAATCACAAAACATTGAAAGCATGGAAAGAACAGTACGGTTCGGACACTGTTGAATCCTGGATGACTATCCTGGGCTAATCTCCAGGCATCCGCAAACCCGCCATTACCGGCGGGTTTTTTATTTCCGATATTTTTCCTAAGCCTCGGACAACATCAAAGCGAACTGACCTGCAACCGGGTACCCAGAGCTTTGGCGTATTCCTGCCAGGCGAGTAGCAGAGCCTTCTGCGCTCCCGTCTGGGTAGGCAGTAATTCTTCGATGGTACGTAAAAACTCGGGCAGCGTAATCGCGGCGCCTGGAGTAGAACCCTCAAGTCGACTTTTACAGAATCCAGACCAGTCCTTCCGAGCGGCCTCGCTCAGACTTTGCGGAAAATTTCGCGCACGGTAACGCGGCAGCATATCGACCAGTCGTTGATCCTTCAGCGGCCATAGCGCAAGGTCAAGTTGCTCGCCTCCCGCCTGTCGGATCATTTCCAGCTGAGTCCGGTCGGCGTCACTCATAAAACCGCCGTACAACTGCAGCTCGCAATCATCATCTGCCGGATTATCGAATCCTCGCTGCTCATTGAACAGGCTGTGTAATTTGCGTTGTCCGTTTTCCCGCCACGCTGCAAGTGTTTCTGCGCGATAACGAAACTCGGTCATATTCAGTGACAAGCGCTGAATATCTTCTTCGCGAAGTACCTTGATATCCGCCAATACCGGGCATTTATTGATATGCACCAACTTCAGCCCAGGCCGCTGTTGGCCTTCGGCCAAATCTTCGGTGCGGGTATACATCAATTCACGAAGCGTATCTGCGTCAAGATCGATCAGCAGATCAGGGTCTGCAGCCAGATCGTAAACAATCAGCGCATTGCGGTTGACCGGATGCCAGGCAAGCGGCAGGACGACCGCCAGTCCGCTACGTTCACGACCGAAGCGCCCCGATACATGCACCAGAGGCCGCACCCGTTGCAGGTCGATTAACTCACAGACTTTATGTTTGCTACGCAGGTCATACAGGTACTGGTACAAGCGTGGCTGCGCCTGCTTCAGCAAGCGTGCCATGGAAATGGTCGCCCGCACGTCCGCCAGCGCGTCATGCGCCTGACCATGTTCGATTCCGTTGGCTTGGGTCAGCAGTTCAAGGCGCAGGCTCGGCAAACCGTCCTGCTCAGGCCATACAATCCCTTCGGGCCTTAGCGCCTGGGCTGTGCGTAACGCATCAAGCAGATCCCAGCGGCTGTTACCGCCCTGCCATTCTCGTGCGTAAGGATCGTAGAAGTTGCGATACAGCGTGAAGCGGGTCATTTCGTCATCGAACCGCAGGCTGTTGTATCCAGCGGTACAGGTACCCGGCTCAGCCATCTGGCGATGCAACAAGGCTATGAATTCAGCTTCCGGAAGCCCGGCTGCAGCGCGCTCGGGCCCGATACCGGTTACCAGACAAGCCATTGGATGAGGAAGCGTATCGTCCGAGAGCCGACAATCGATACACAACGGTTCACCGATTTCTTCGAGGTTTTCGTCGGTGCGAATCCCCGCGACCTGCAGCGGCCGGTCCCTGCGCGGATCTATACCTGTCGATTCGAAATCGTACCAGAAGATGCTTTTGCCCATTTCGCTTCCCGCCGCTCAAATATGCAGGTTAACCGAAGCGGCCGGGACAGGCATCTTCGCGCCCTTAAAAGGTGAAGAATCGCTCCAGCAGATGGGCAAGCTCACTGATGGAATGCGTGCTTGATACGATGCTGAAACCCGTATCAAAAAAGCCCGGCGATACATCTGACCGGCACCAATGGCTCAATGCCTTGAAATCAATGATATCCAGACCACCTTCACCGGCTGGCAACTTCAAGCGCATGTCATATATTTCATCGACCATGACCGGCAATACGCTGATCAACATCAACCCATTGCCCGAAACGTTGCCTATCTGCCCCATCGGCTTATCCGTGCGAGCATTGTAGACACTAAGATACGCCGCCAGTTGATGGCGGGCGATGTGACGCTGCTCAATATATCCTGGCGAGCTCATGCTGCCGGACAGAGGCAGAGACGGCATTAACAGCGCTCCTGTAGCTGGGTTTCAAGTTCATGTTTGCGTGCTTTGACGCGGCCCGGGTGAACTTCTACCTTCTTGCCGTCCGCATTTACTTCATACCACAGTCTTCGACCTTCAAACTTGGCCAAATGACGCCGCAGTTCATCACATTGTGCCTTAGTCTGCTCGCGTCGCGCCACGGAACGGGCCGTTTCGATTTCCCGTTCACTGGCCCGCACCTCCATGATCTTTCGGATATTTCTTTCCCTCTGGAGGACCTGCTCATCGCGTTCGATTACCTGCGGACGAATATCCATCAGCTCGGCATTTGCTGCCGGCCGTTCACTGAACTGCACACGGCCTTCGGCATCGACCCAGCGGTAGATTTCAGCCACCAACGGCATCGGAGACAAAGCAAGCACACACATTGTTAACCATCTGAACATTGGCCCGTCCTGGTCCGCTAACATCCTGAATGTACGAGAATAATGCAGCTGTTCGCGCTGGCCAAGCACAAACTAACCCAAACGAGCGATAGTCAGTTGCATCCTATAGATTCCAGCGGCTCAACGACCGACCATCCATCTTGATGCAGGTCACTTCCAAAAGCCCTATCTTGTCTTACACTCATTCAAACTTTCCCGAATCAGGAGGCAGTATTGATGGAATTCCACAATGTGCTGGTGGTGATTGACCCGACCAGCGAATCAGACCAGCCATCGCTGCGCCGCGCCGAACAGCTGGCCGCTTTCTATCCAGACGCGACTTTTACGCTATTCCTGTGTGACTACAACTCCGCACTGGACGGGGGGCTGCTGTTTGCGACGCCAGGGCTGGAAAAGGCGCGCGCCTCGCTCATCAAGCAACACGAAGTATTCCTCGACAAGCTCGCCAAGCCTCTGCGGGAAAAAGCGGCTAGCGTGGAGACCCGAGCCGTATGGGGCAAGCGCCGCGACCGGCACATTCTTCAAGCGGCTCAGGAATTACGTGCTGACCTGGTGATCAAGACCACTCACCACCACAACCCGATCAAGAAACTGTTACTGACCAATACCGACTGGCAACTGATTCGCCACTGCGAAGCCCCTCTATGGCTGGTCAAACAGGCTGACACGCTGATCGGCTCGATTTGCGCCAGCGTCGACCCCCTGCACGAAGCAGACAAACCAGCTGCTCTGGATTACAAGTTGATAGCCAACTCCGACAGCCTGGCCAAGGCAATGCGTGCGCAGATGTATATTGCCCACTGCTACAACCCGCTTCCGCGCACGTTGGTATTCGATGCGAGCATCATCGGTGACTACGATGCCTATGCTGGCGAAGTGAGAGCCCGGCATCAGCAAGCATTCGCCGAGCTGGCCGATACAGCCGGCATACCGGCAACCCATCGACAACTGCTGCAGGGATACCCGGAGGAAGCCATACCCGAGTTCATCGAAAAACAGGCAATCAACTTGCTGGTGATGGGCGCGGTATCGCGTTCGCGCCTGGATGCTGCCCTGATCGGTCACACCGCCGAGCGCCTGCTCGATGAAGTGCCCTGCGATGTACTGGTGATCAAACCTGACGAGTTCGTTGATCCCAGCAGACCTGCTTCCTGATCATTACTACGTGCATCGCTGCCATGGGACGGCGGCAGGCATGCTTAATCTGCGAGTGACTGGCGGCTGAGTTCGCTGATAGTCGACCAGTCGCCCGCCTCGACGGCTTCACGCGGTGCCATCCAGCTGCCGCCAACTGCCATGACGTTGTCCAGATCAATGTAATCGGCAACTTTCGCCTGGGTAATACCGCCTGTGGGGCAAAATCGCACGCCGGGGAAAGGACCGGAAAACGACCGCAGGACAGCCGCACCCCCGCATACCTCCGCTGGAAACAGCTTGAACCGCCGATAACCGAGCCGATAGCCCATCATCAACTCGGAAGCGGTGGCAATGCCTGGCAATAGCGGAACCGGGCTATCGAGTCCCAGCGTGAGCAGTTCATCCGTACAACCGGGTGTCACGATGAACCTCGCGCCAGCGTCGAGAGCGGACTGAAACTGCCGGCCATCAAGCACTGTCCCCGCGCCAACACAGAGTTCCGGCCGCTCCTGCTGCAGCCTTGCGATAGCTGATAGACCATGAGCCGTACGTAATGTGATCTCAAGCGTGGTGATTCCACCGGCCAGCAGCGCGTCGGCAAGCGGAAAGATGTCAGCCTCCCGACGGATGCTCAGTACAGGCAACACTCGCACGGCGGCAAATAGACGATCCAGTTCGCGAGTATTCTCGGCAAGGCTCATAAATGTCCTGTCAGCCCTCTGGGCTGTAATAAATGTCCATGGGCGGCCTAAGAAATGCCGCAATCGGCCGCCGCGCAGGGGATGCGGAAAACGCTTCTGTCAGCGTTTGGCGCTTCTGCGGTCCGTTGATCTGAAGCAGGCGAACCGCTGCCTGATTCAACGCCTTGCCCGTCATGGTAACCCGGGGAAGACGATCCTCGGTGGCGGGAATGGCCCGACACAATACTGGAGCCGCCGCCGACAAACTCGTCTCCAGATCATCGATACCCGGAAACAGCGAAGCAGTGTGCCCGTCTGTTCCCATCCCCAGCACCAGCACATCAAGCGGTAACAGCGACTGAAGGAGCGTATCGAACTCAGCAGCATCCTGTTCAGGGCTCCGCCCGCGGTACATCGGCTCCCAGCGCGCCAGCTGCATGACGTCTTGCAGACAACGACAGACCATACCGCCGTTGCTGTCGGGATGATCCTGCGGGACCCAACGCTCATCGGCGAGCGTTATGATGACTTTTTGCCAGTCCAGTTCCAAACGGTTCAGGCAATGCAAAACCGGCTCGGGACTACGCCCGCCCGACAAGGCCAGAACAGCGCGCCCGCTGCGGGATATGGCCTCGCCTAATGCCGTAGCGATACGCTCCGCCAGACGTGTTGCGTGCTCCTCGACCGATTGCGCTTCATCCAGCCGCAATCCCCGCTGCGTTACTGATTGCTGCAGTGTCATAGACTCATCTCTCCTCGTCCGCTTCATACAGGCTCGCGGTGAAACTGCTACCGCCCTCCTCCGCCGAACTGACAGCATGGCGCATGAAAGCGAACATTTCCCGCCCCCATCCGCGGCGGACCGGCTCGGCCTGACTAACGGGCTGACGAGCACTCCAGACCGCCTCGTCTACTGCAACATCAAGCGTGCCCGCAGCCGCATCAAGGGTCACCAGATCACCGTCGTGCAGCAAAGCCAGAGGGCCACCGCCGCGCGCTTCAGGACACAGATGAATGACCGCAGGGACTTTACCGGACGCGCCGGACATACGCCCGTCGGTAACCAGCGCGACGTTGAAGCCTCGGTCCTGCAGCACGCCGAGATAGGGTGTGAGCTTATGCAGCTCCGGCATCCCATTGGCCGCCGGGCCCTGAAAACGCAACACAGCGACGAGGTCGCGCTCCAGCTCATTGGCCTGAAAGGCCGCAACGAAGGCTTCCTGGCTTTCAAAGATCCGACAGGGCGCACTCACGCGCCAATGCGCTTCGGCAACCGCCGAGACCTTGATAACGCCACGGCCAAGCCGACCCTGCACCAACCTCAGCCCGCCGTCGTCTGAAAACGGCTCACGCCAATCGCGCAGAATCGACTGATCCAGACTCTCGACTGGCCCGGCCCGCCAGGTCAGCTTGCCATCGCGCAGCATCGGCTCCTGGGTATAACGTTCAAGACCCGGTCCCGCCACGGTGTGCACGTCAGTGTGCAACAACCCTGCCTCGATCAATTGACGGAACAGGAAAGCCGTACCACCGGCAGCCTGGAAGTGATTGATGTCAGCCTGACCATTCGGGTAGATCTTTGCCAACCCGGGCACCACTTCAGACAGGCTGGCCATATCGTCCCAGTTGAGTTTGAGACCCGCAGCCTGACCGATCGCAACCAGATGCAAGGTCAGATTGGTCGAACCACCTGTGGCCAGCAGCATCACCACAGCATTGATCAACGCCCGCTCATCAACAATCGAAGCAAGCGAACCTTCCCCGCTGCGCGCCAGACGAGCGGCCTGTTCTGCTGCATATACAGTGAGCGCGTCGCGCAAAGGCGTGCCCGGATTAACAAAGGAGGCGCCGGGTAACTGCAGCCCCATCGCCTCCAGCAACATCTGGTTGGTGTTCGCTGTTCCGTAGAACGTACAGGTGCCGGGAGAGTGATATGACTGCGTTTCAGCATCAAGCAGGGCTTCACGGTCGATCAGCCCCTCGGCGAAGCGCTGCCGCACTGCGGCCTTCTCTTTATTGGGCAGCCCGGAGGGCATTGGGCCGGCAGGCACGAACAGCATCGGGAGATGGCCAAAGCGCAGCGCCCCCATCAACAGGCCGGGAACGATCTTGTCACAGATACCCAGACACAGGCCGCCATCAAACATGTTGTGGGACAACGCGACAGCAGTCGCCATGGCAATCACATCCCGGCTATGCAGCGACAGCTCCATACCCGGCTCGCCCTGAGTGACACCGTCACACATTGCCGGTACACCACCTGCAACCTGGCCAGTCGCGCCAAAGGCGCGCAAGGCGTCACGCAATAACGATGGATAGGTTTCATAGGGCTGGTGCGCAGAGAGCATATCGTTGTAGGCGGTAACGATGCCGATATTGACCTCGTCCATCATCCGCAACCGGTCCTTATCGGAAGAGGAACAGGCGGCCATGCCGTGGGCGAGGTTGCCGCACGACAGGCGCCGGCGACCGCGCGGTTGCGCTGCGGCATCGGCCATCTGCTGCAGATAGCCCTGGCGCGATTGCTGGCTGCGCTCACGCAGGCGTTCAGTCACTTCGATAACACGTGGGTGCATTTGCCCTCCCCTTCGCAGTGCGCGTCTCCCAGGAATCGCCGAACCCGTCTGGAAGCCAGAGAGCGCAAGAATTGTTCAGCGCTTCCCTAGTATCATGACGCTCTGGCTTGACACATACCGGCTAGACTATAGCTTCGGTAACAGGTCGCCAACCTGGCGCCATTGTACGCCTCCAGGTACCGGACCAGTGATAATTCATCCTGGTTGAATCGCATGAATGCCACATCATGTTGCTTAGCTTGCTAGCGACAATTACAGCGCCACCTTTCGGGCACCCGCGTCAAGCAGGCGCCCCCACACATCAATAGGAAACCTGACATGTCTATCCGCCGTACCAAGATCGTCGCCACCCTGGGACCTGCCAGCAGCACAGCGCAGTGCATCGCTGCGCTGATCGATGCAGGGATGAACGTCGCACGTATGAACTTTTCCCACGGCACGGCAGACGAGCACCGCGAACGAGCGCGACTGGTACGCGAGATGGCTGCCAAGAAGGGGTTGCACGTTGCGCTGATGGGCGACCTGCAGGGCCCCAAGATCCGCATTGCCCGTTTTGAGAACGGCAAGATTCAGCTCGCCATTGGCGATAAATTCCGTCTGAGTACGACCCACTCACTGGATGCCGGCAACGCCGAGGTCGTCGGCATCGACTACCCACAGCTGGTCGAGGACTGCCGTACGGGCGACGAACTGCTGCTGGATGACGGCCGCGTCGTGCTGCACGTCGATCAGGTCACCGCGGAGGAAGTCAGCTGCACCGTCACGGCAGGCGGCCCACTGTCCAATCACAAGGGTATCAACCGGCGCGGCGGCGGACTGTCCGCTGCGGCACTCACCGACAAGGATCGCAATGACATCCTGCTCGCCTCCGAACTGGAGATGGAATATGTCGCTGTATCCTTTCCCCGCGACGCCGCGGATATGCACCTTGCACGTAGCCTGTTGAAAGACGCCGGCTCCCAGGCCTGGCTGATCGCCAAGATCGAACGCGCCGAAGCGGTGGCAGACGAAGCAGCGCTGGATGGCTTGATCGAAGCCAGTGACGGCGTGATGGTCGCACGGGGCGATCTGGGCGTCGAAATCGGCGACGCTGAACTGGTTGGCATCCAGAAAACGATCATCAATCGCGCCCGTCGCCAGAACAAGGTGGTCATCACCGCCACCCAGATGATGGAATCGATGATCAGCAGCCCCCTGCCCACGCGTGCGGAAGTCTCGGATGTTGCCAACGCCGCGCTGGATTACACCGACGCCGTAATGCTCTCTGCCGAATCGGCTGCTGGCAACTTCCCGATCGAAGCCGTTCAGGCCATGGCGCGCGTTTGCGTGGGTGCAGAGAAACACCCGATCAGCCAGACATCCAGCCACCGTTTGCACCAGAGCTTTGAGCGTTGCGATGAAACCATTGCGCTGGCTGCTATGTATGCCGGCAACCACTTCCCGGGCGTTACCGCCATTATCAGTCTGACCGAAAGCGGCTATACCCCGTTGATCATGTCGCGTATCCGCTCTCACCTGCCGATTTTCGCGCTGTCGCCCAATAGCCAGACGCTGGGCAAGGTCGCCATGTTCCGAGGCGTGCAAAGCATCGAATTCGATCCTTCAGCGGTGGAAGCGAGGAAAGTCAATCAGGCGGCGGTGAACAAACTGCTAGCGCTCGGTCATGTTCAGCAAGGCGACTGGGTGATCCTGACCAAGGGTGATGTGTACGACTCGCAAGGTGGCACCAACTCACTGAAACTGCTACATGTGGGTGAATCATTGGTGTAACGCTGGGCCGGAGCCAGCTTCCGCGAGCCGACAGCGCTGCGCCGACACGCTGCAAGTACGTCCCTGTAAGCTCGTCGATGACATCCATGTCATCGCACGGTCGGCTCAACTCTGTCGCCACGCTTCGCATGGACGTTGGCGTTGTCTGAGAGAAAGACCAAAGCAAAAACCAAAGCGGTTTTAAATCTCCACCTCACGCCGATGCTCATCGAGCCCGCCGGCTATCAGGGTGGCGCAAGTGTCGAAAACAGGGATGTTTTCGTCAAGCCCCCAGGGATGGGTTCACGGCGTCTTGCGCAAGCCTGATAGCTGGTGGGCGACCTGCACCGGTTAGTCAGCAAAAAAGCGAATCCCCCCTAGCCCCCCTTTTTCAAAGTGGGGAATGGACTGGTGTTGCGTATGGTCTGTGCGTAATCCAGCACATGGGCGATGCTTGTTGCGTGCTTTTAGACTCGGGTCCGGAATAAGCGAGCCAAACGAAAAAACCCCGAGACGCTTGCGCGCTCGGGGCTTTCGGTAGCGCAAAGGAACCGGGCTTAGATTTCAACCGCCAGACTATCAGCGATTTTTTTCTGCCAGATTGCCGGTCCAGTGATGTGTACCGACTCACCATTGGTATCAACTGCTACGGTCACCGGCATGTCCTTGACCTCGAACTCGTAGATCGCCTCCATGCCCATTTCCGGGAAGGCCAGTACTTCGGCTTTCTTGATCGCCTGGGCAACCAGATACGCTGCGCCACCGACCGCCATCAGATACACCGCCTTGTGATCCTTGATCGCTTCGATCGCAATCGGACCGCGTTCGGATTTACCGATCATACCCAGCAAGCCAGTCTGCTCAAGGATCTGGCGTGTGAACTTGTCCATGCGGGTAGCGGTAGTCGGGCCAGCCGGTCCGACCACTTCTTCGCGCACGGGATCAACCGGGCCGACGTAGTAGATGAAGCGCCCTTTCAGATCAACGGGCAGCTGCTCTCCGTTATTCAGCATTTCGACCATGCGCTTGTGCGCAGCGTCGCGGCCCGTGAGCATCTTGCCTGACAGCAGAACAGTTTCACCCGTCTTCCAGGTCAGCACGTCTTCCGGCGTCAGCGTGTCCAGATTGACCCGGCGCACGCCGGTACCGACTTCCCAGGTGATATCCGGATACGCATCCATCGGAGGCGGCGTCAGCTCGGCCGCACCGCTGCCATCCAGCACGAAGTGCGCGTGACGGGTCGCTGCGCAGTTCGGGATCATGCACACCGGCAAGCTCGCAGCGTGGGTCGGGTAATCCATGATCTTGATGTCGAGAACGGTAGTCAGACCACCGAGGCCCTGTGCGCCAATACCAAGCGCGTTGACCTTGTCCATGATTTCCAGGCGAAGTTCTTCGACCCGGTTCTGCGGACCGCGGGCACGCAGTTCATGGATATCGATCGGATCCATCAGCGATTCCTTGGCCATCACCGCAGCCTTTTCTGCGGTTCCGCCAATACCGATGCCGAGCATGCCGGGCGGACACCAGCCTGCGCCCATGGTCGGAACGGTTTTCACTACCCAATCGACGATGGAGTCGGACGGGTTGAGCATGACCATCTTCGACTTGTTTTCCGAGCCGCCGCCCTTGGCCGCAACGTGGAATTCAACTGTGTCGCCGGGCACCATCTGGTAATGGATTACCGCAGGCGTGTTGTCGCGGGTGTTGGTGCGCTTGCCGGCAGGATCAGCCAGAATCGAAGCACGCAGCACGTTCTCGGGCAGATTGTAGGCTTGACGCACGCCCTCGTTGATCATGTCATCGAGGCTCATGGTGGCGCCGTCCCATCGCACATTCATGCCGATCTTGACGAAGACCGTAACGATGCCGGTGTCCTGACAGATGGGGCGGTGGCCCGTGGCGCACATACGGGAATTGATCAGGATCTGAGCCATGGCGTCGCGTGCGGCCGGGGACTCCTCCCGCAGATAGGCCTCATGCACGGCCTGGATGAAATCCACAGGATGGTAGTAAGAAATGTACTGCAGCGCGTCAGCCACGCTTTGAATCAAATCATCTTGCTTGATTATGGCCATGCTCGGACAGGCTCCTCTATTGGCTGCTGGCTCGCGCTGACCTGCAAGGAAGAGGACAGAACTGCCAGGTTCACGGACAAAGCGACGGCTGGGCCGGAGGCCCTTGCCAGAAAAGAGGCACGCAGTATACCTGAGCAACGCCTCTGCGGCAGAGGGTGTTGCGCCAGTTGGCCTGCGAATGAGACAAAAGGCTTTGCAAAACAGCTACGCAGCGCTAAATTGACGTCAAATCGCCATCATACAAAAAGGACAGGCGCAACGTGACCGGAAAGGATTCCAACGTCAGTGAAGCGAAAGCTTTGGCGCTGCGCCTGCAGCGCTTATATCTCGCTCAGAGCAACTACTTTATTGGCTACGTACTGATCGCCGTCGCCTGGCTATCCGGTGAGTACGTTGGCAACACCCTGACATTCATCAGCCATTTCGTATTGGGCATAGTGACGCAATTCGGTTTTTGGCTGGCTTTTAAAAGCGGTTTCAACAAGCGCTTCACCGATCCCAGTCTCACCAATATACAGATCGTCACCGGGACGCTGCTTGTCACTTATCTGATAATTTTTCTCGGTGACCTGCGCGGCAGTATGTTGCTGTTGTACCCGATGGGCGTGATATTCGGTGTGTTCGGGCTGAGTATGCGTGCTTACGTGCTCCACTCCGTTTTAGCCCTGGGCGGCTATTCCGTCGTCCTTGCTTTCGAATTTTATTTCGACCTGTCGCAGCGCGACCCTACGGTCCAACTGATGGAATGGTTCGCATTGTCGTGCTTCCTGAGCTGGTTATGCGTCGTTGCAAGCTACGTTCGCAAGCTGAGAGAAGAGCTACAACAACGCCACAGCACGCTAAAGAGTCATCAGGAAACTCTCAAGGGGATGATGGGTCAACTTCAGGATCTGGCCGCTACTGACAGCCTGACCGGTCTGGCCAATCGGCGCCATTTCATCGACGAGTCCCGCCGACGTATTCAGCTGCTGGGGCCCGGAAAAACGCTGGGGATAGCTCTGGTGGACCTGGACCATTTCAAGTTGATCAATGACAACTACGGCCATGCTGCAGGGGACGAAGTGTTGCAAGGCTTTGCCCGGGTAGCCGCGGAAAACCTGCGCGGCGGGGATCTGGTCGCCCGGTTCGGAGGCGAGGAATTCATTCTGCTTCTGAACAACAGCGACATGGTCAGCCTGCAGCACTGCCTGAACCGCATCCGCAATGCCTTCTCCCAAACCCAATTCACGTGTTTGCCCGAAGGCACATTCTGCACACTATCGGCCGGTTTGACCTTGGTCTACCCCGGCGATGAGCTGGATGCCTGCATAAGCGACGCAGACCATGCGCTGTACCGCGCCAAAAATAGCGGCCGCAACCGCTGCGAAGTATTCGAACCGGCCCATGCCTGAGCTGCGACTGGGCAACCTGACCCTGCATGCACATCATGGTAAAAACCTGCTCGACACGCTGCTTGCCCAAGGCCAGAGCGTCCCGTGGTCGTGCCGCGGTGGATACTGTCATACCTGCCTGATTCAGGCCCAACCAGGTCAGGCGCCTGCTGAAGCGTGCCACATGCTGACAACCGAACAACGCGAGGCAGGCTGGCTGCTTAGCTGTCAGTGCCCGGTAGTGCAGGATATGGACCTGCGATTGCACGACCCTGCACGCGATGACCTCAGCGCCGAGGTAGTTTCCGTCACGCCCGTTGATAACGTTGTGATACTTCGCCTCCGTCCGGAACGTCCCCTGAGGTTCCTGCCAGGTCAACATCTCGCCCTCTGGCTTGATTCGCAGCTCGGACGGCCCTACTCAATTGCCAGCCTGCCAGGCGAGCCCTGGTTGGAGTTCCATATCCGGCGGCATGCCTCCGGTGCATTCAGTCGCGCCGCAGCGGACCTCAGCGCAGGCGACAAGCTGTTCCTCGGATCGCCAACCGGCGCATTGCAGTACGATCCGGACTGGCAGGATCGCCCCCTTCTGTTGCTGGCTGCAGGCACCGGACTGGCTCCACTGCAGGCCATTCTGCGGCATGCGCTGGAATCCGGGCATGAAGCGCCGATTGAACTCTGGCACTGGTCGACAAGTGATTGCTATCTGGAGAACCGTCTCGGAGAACTTGCCGATCAACATTCTCAATTGACCGTCAAACTCCAGCGCCGGTCCACCCTGGCCGACGATATCAGACAGCTGCGTATTGCCTCGCGCAGGACCATGGCGCTAATCTGCGGCGACCCGGGTTTTGTCGAGCATCTGCGTAAGCCGCTGTTTTTCGCCGGATTGCCCGGCCGACAGGTGCTAGACGAAGCCTTTCACAGTCGCCCTCAATAACAAGCCAAGGAGCCAATGTGACTGACCAGCTGCTCATCGACCATAGTGATGCGGTACTGACCATCACCATGAACCGTCCGGAAAAGAAGAACGCTCTCAGCCGTGAAATGTATGCCGGTATGGCCGAGGCCATTCGCGCAGCTCAGGATGACAGCAGCTTGCGTGCCGTGATCATTCAGGGCAGCGAAGAATGCTTCACCAGCGGCAACGACATCAGTGACTTCGTAAACGTCGCGCCCGGAGGCAAAGGCAGCCCGGTGTACGACTTTCTCAAAACCATCTGCAACGCGGACAAGCCGTTGATCGCTGCAGTGAACGGTCCCGCCGTCGGCATCGGCACGACCATGTTGCTGCACTGCGACATGGTCTACGTCGCTGACGACGCGATGCTGACCATGCCCTTCGTTAATCTGGGACTCTGCCCGGAGGCGGCCTCCAGCTTTCTTCTTCCGCGCTTGATCGGACACCTGCGCGCCGCCGAAATGCTGCTTCTCGGGCAGGCAATCACTGGCCAACGCGCCGCTGATATGGGCCTGGCAAACTATGCATTCGGCACCGGCGCAGACGTAATGGACGCAGCCCGCACGGCCGCATTGCGCATCGCCGAGCTGCCGCCCGGGTCGGTACGTTTGACGAAACAGCTGATCAAGCAGGGCGTCAGGGAGACTGCCTGTGAAATCATGGACAAGGAAGGTGAACATTTCGCCAGCCTTCTTCAGGGTCCGGAAGCCAGGGAAGCGCTGTCGGCCTTTCTCGAGAAGCGCAAGCCGACCTATCCGGTTGCCTAGCCTGGTATCCCCGGCCGCCCGTTCCGGCGGGCCGCCTTGATCAGCCTTTGATGCTGAACCAGAGCATGATCGCGCGATTGATTGATCCCCAGAGAAAGATCTTGAGCCTGTGCAATCGAGGCAGAGTGCGCCATTGCTCCCGCGTCCATTCGCGGCTCATGCCAAAATCCGTCTCGAAGCTTTGCGTGATCGCCCGGTTCAGCCCTGTATCGACCAGATTGAGGTTAGCCTCAAGGTTCCAGTGCAACGTCCAGTGATCGAAGTTGCATGAGCCAAGGCTGGCCCAGTCATCCACCAGCACGGTTTTCAGATGCAGGAAGCGTGGCTGGTACTCATAAATGCGAATGCCTGACTTGAGCAGTTTCTGGTAATACCGTTGTCCTGCATAACGTATCGCCGGGTGGTCGTGAATACGACCGCTCAGCAACAGGCGCACGTCCACACCGCGGCGAGCCGCGCGCATCAGTGCCCGTCGAATTTTCCAGCTCGGCAGAAAGTAAGGGGTCGCCAGCCAGATGACTCTGCGCGAGCGGGAAATGGTCGCAAACAGCGCCTGTACCGTCTCGCGATGCTCCTGCGAGTCGGTGTATGACAACCTGGCATAACCATCACCCGACGGCGGCGATGGCGGCACCGATACCCGTTGTCGACGCGGCGGCAACAGCCTCAGACGCTTGCCGGACGCGGCCCACTGCCGCTCAAACAGGTCCAGACAATCAGCCACCACCGGACCGCGCACCAGCAACATCTGCTCATGCCATTGGGAGTAGCCCTTCTCGCCAGGTTGACAGAATTCGTCGGTGAACCCGGTTCCACCGATGAATAGCTGCTGCTCGTCGATTATCAGCAGCTTGCGGTGGTCGCGGTGGAAATTACCCTTGCCGCCAAACAGACTGATCGGGTTGTAGAAGCGCAGCGCAACGCCGCCAGCCAGCAGCCGTTCACGGTCATCGTCACACATGCCGTGGCTACCCAGCCCATCAAGCAGACACCGCACTTTAACGCCGCGCGCCACCGCATCAATCAGGACCTCGTTCACACGGCTGCTGCTCTCACCCGAACTGACCAGATACAGTTCAATATCAATGGCGTACTGAGCGCGCTGCATGGCTCCGATGATGCGTGGAAAAAACACCTCGCCATCTATCAGCAACTCGAACTGGTTGTTCTGCCTCCAGGGGTAAATCGGTGCGGGCATGGTGCTCCTTGGGCTTGGCCTGTTCCCATTCCGGGTGAGCCGCGCTGTCAACTCAACGGGCCTCCATCGCGACCACGATGAACGGGAACAGGCCCTTCCTACGGGACGCGGTAGTCATCCTGTTCGAGCAGGTCCAGGCCACACTGCAATTGACTGACCCAATCGAGAAAGGTGTTGATCATAGCAGGTCCGACAAAGGGTCGGCCGTGCTGCGGAACGATCATGTCAGGCTTCAGCGAGCGAATCATATTGGCCCACAAACGGCACGCCTTGTTGCCAGCCATATACCGCCGGTGGAAACCTTCCATGCTGGGAACATGCTCGTGGAAGTCGGTTACCGGCTCGGCATCATCGACCATCGAAGCGCCCATATCGCCGGAAAAAAGTATCCTGCTGACCGGATCGAAGAATTGCAGATTTCCCACCGAGTGCAGAAAATGCGCCGGCAACGCCTTGATTTCAGTTCTGCCGAGCGGAACGTTCTGCCCTCTGTCAGGCACCGCAATCATCCGTTCGGTAGTGCTCATTCCCTTGCTTTTGCTGAGATATCCCGCCGACAGATGGGGCAGGAATCGCGCCCACAATTTCGAACACACGACCTTGCAGCCGGTATGCAGGAACCACTTGTCCAGCGAAGCGATGATGTCCGGGTCCTGATGGGAGGCGAACACATAGGTCAGGTCGGCAATGGCGATGTGCTCGCTCACTGCCAGGGCGAGGGGCATATAGGTCAGGTCGCCGCCCGGGTCGAGCAGCGCATGCTGGTCATGATCGATGATCAGAAACTGATTGGACTGGACGCCGTCGCCCGTTACCAACTGATCAAAACACAACACTTTATGAGGTCCATTATCGAACAGCACTCTGGCCATAGCCTTCCCTTCTCTCCGGTTGAATACGCTTTACGCACGGCAAATCGGTTGTCACCGTGGCGGCGGAACTCGTTATAGAGCAAACCGGGGAAAGGCATGCTGACCTGCATCAACGGGCTTAACTTCTGAGGAATGTTGCCTCGGCAGTGGCAAACTCAATGACGTCCGGCATGAACGAGAGAAAGTCGCGCTCGAAGGCGCTGTATTCGGCTTCCAGTTCGGCTACCCCGCCAGGCAGGGTCGTCGCCCGGGTGAATCGCCTGGCGATGTTGTTCACCGCCTGATGCAGGTTGCTCAGTTCAGCATAGCTGGTCAGCCAGTCCTGCTGCGCCATACGCTGGATAACCGGCCAGGCCGACTGGGGAATCTGCGCGCGCTGAGCGAGCAGGACGGCATACATGTCCTGCGTGAAATGCTCGATGGGACGCTCGCTGTAGCGATGCCAGTGGGCGGCCAGCAGATGATCGTAGAACATATCGACCATGATTCCGGCAAAGCGCCGCCGCGTTGCGCTGACACGTGCCTTGCTCCGGATCACCATCGGATGCGCATCAGTAAAGCTATCGATACGCCTGTGCAGCCAGACACCCTGTTTGACCTGTTCAGGCAGCGACATGGAATCCAGCGGGCCTTTGACGAAGTCGCCGAGCAGACTGCCCAGCGCCAGCTCCGGTTGTTGCGGACCAAGAAACAGGTGCGCCAGAAAATTCATCAGGGCTGCCCGGCAGTCTCGTTCATCGCCCGCAGTTGAGTCTGCAGACGAGTGAGCGTGCGATTGGTCTGCAACCGGAAGCTGTCAATCGACTGGATCTCCTCCGCCACCAGCGACATGCGTTCCTCAAGCTGCCTGCGCAGTGCCGCGATTTCAGCGTCGACATCCAGGGTCGATACCTGCTCACTAAGCGTAGCCAGGGTCTGTTGCTGCGCAGCGAGTTGCTGCGCCTGCTGATCGAGCTGCGCTTCAAGCGGAGCCAGCTGCTCAACACCTTCACTCAGCGCCATAACCTGCGCATTGAGCATGGTCAGCTGGCCAGCCAGCGCGGTAGCATTTTCGTCATAGGCGTCAAGCCGGCCGCTCAGGGCGGCGGTCTGATTGATGACGTCGTCGAGGCGTTGTTGCTGCTTCGATCCGTGCTCCTTGAGCGTCGTACCGCCCTGCTCCACCTGCTCCAGCAGTTGTCCCTGACTTCCGACCACTTCGGATAACTGGTCGATGCGTCGATTCAGCGCATCCAGCTCACTCAGACTGGACTCGGTCGCGGTTACCTTGCCGGTGATACTTTCGATCTGCCCGGCTGCGTCTTCACTGATACGCGCAAAGCTGTTCTGTGTAGCCACCAGTTGTTGCTGCAAACGGGTCTGTTGCTGATGACTCCAATAGCCGAAACCGATCAGCGATAACGCCAGCGCCGCACACAGGGCCCATAATCCGCCAGCGCCGCGCTGAGCCGGCTCGGGGCGTACCGGCGCCCGCACGCCTGTTTCAGGCATGTCGTCACGCCGTGACGGAGAAATATACGCACGCTCGTCGTCGGTGGCACGAATACCTGATAACCCGTCAGACTGATCGTCCGTGCGGTCATCAGGCATATCTTGTTTTCTCATCTCGATCCTCGTAACCGAAGCGCTTCGTCATACCTATGCAACACATCGCACGTATTGTGCGTGCTCTGCCAGTGCATGACTAGGGTCGTATTCCTTAGTGATTTCCTGTTGGCGCTGGTGACCCAGCCAGCCAGGCAGTACTCTTGGATAAATACTTCAAGAGGGTCAGCGATGCATCAATGGATGATCTATGGTGCCAATGGCTATGCCGGGCGCCTGCTAGCCAGGGAAGCGGTCAAGCAGGGCCTGCAGCCAATACTCGCCGGGCGCAAACGACGGGACATTCAAACGCTTGCCACCGAGCTGGGGCTTGAACACCGGATATTCAAACTGGACGATAGCGCAGCCGCGCAGGCAGCGCTCAAGGATATAACCGTAGTGGCGCACTGCGCTGGGCCATTTTCTGCAACCAGCCGTCCCATGATCAACGCCTGCCTGGCCAGCCGGACGCACTACCTGGACATCACCGGCGAGATCGATGTATTCGTCGAGGCCCATGCTCGCAATGCCGAAGCGCAGGCTGCCGGCATCGTATTGTGCCCCGGCGTCGGGTTTGACGTTATTCCCACCGATTGCCTTGCGGCCTGCCTGAAGGAAGCACTGCCCGACGCCGATCGCCTGGCATTGGGGTTCGACTCGCGCAGCGGTTTTTCCCCGGGCACCGCCAAGACGTCCGTCGAAGGGCTCAAGCATGGCGGAAAGGTACGGATTGATGATGAGATCCGGACGGTCCCGCTGGTATACCAGAGTCGGGAAATAGACTTCGGTAACGGCACCAAATACGCAGTAACCATTCCCTGGGGCGACATTGCCACGGCCTGGTTCACCACCGGTATCGACAATATCGAAGTCTTCGTACCGATGGCTCCGAGTGCCGCATTGCGTCTACGCCGGCTCGACTGGTTACGGCCGCTGCTAGCGCTGCCACCGGTACAGGCCCTGCTCAAATTCCTGGCCGGCAGGCGGACAACCGGGCCTGATAGCGATCAACGCCGCGATGCGCCAACCTATGTATGGGGTGAGGCGCAGAATCCCGCAGGTAAAAAGGTAGTCGCGCGCGTCCAGACGGCCAACGGCTACGATGTGACGGTCCATGGAACCTTGTTCGCAGTGCGGCATATGTTGTCTGCTGAAGACATTCTTGCTGGTTACTTTACGCCCTCCCGGCTGCTTGGCGAGCACTGCGTAGAACAACTGCCGGGGTCGGGCACGATTGAAATCAGCTAGGGCATATCGTTTCAAGCCAGCGAGGTGCCTCGCGAACCAGCTGGTTGGTAAATGAATCCAGCAGGCGCCCGCCGTGGCGCCAGTAATGCCAGTACAAGGGCACCTCCACGCCTTCGCCAGCCGCCAGCTCCACTAACACGCCGTCTTCCAGCTCCTGGCGGATCTGCAGCGCAGGCACCATACCCCAGCCCAGCCCTGATACGAGCATCCTTACAAAGCCCTCCGAAGAAGGGCACAGATGATAGGGAAACTCGCCGACCAGTCCCTGCCCGCTGACAAACCGGTGTTGTAACTGATCATCCTGCCCGAACACGATCGCCGGCGCGCTCGCCACCGACCCGGCATTCAGCCCCTCGGGGAGATGTCGCCGGATAAAAGCGGGACAGGCCACTGCCAGATAACGCATATGTCCCAATAATACCGAGCGAGCGCCCGCTACCGGGTCGGCTGTTGCGCACAGACAACCAGCCACCTCACCGGCACGCATGCGGCGCAGGCCGACGTCCTGGTCATCAACCAGCAGATCCAGCAACAGGTTCTCGCGCTCACACAATCCCGCGACAGCCGTTGACCACCAGGTCGCCAGGCTGTCGGCGTTCAGCGCAATGCGTAGACGCGCGGGCGGATCACCTGGCCCGGCAATTGGCAGGTCTTCGTGCAGGTCCCGCTCGAGCAAGCGCACCTGCTGGACATGGTTGAGCAGGCGCTGGCCTACGGACGTTGGTCGGGGTGGGGACGCCCGCTGTAATACCGGTGCGCCGGCCCGCACCTCCAGTAGCTTGATCCGCTGCGACACTGCCGACTGCGATAAGCCAAGCATGCGCGCTGCCCGTTCGAACCCGCCGCATTCGACAACCGCAGCCAGGGCTGTCAGCAACTTGTAGTCCAGCATTAGTATTCCTTATGAAGCATGAGCAATATCTATTTCACTTATAAACTCAACGGTCGCAAGCTACCAGCTCCACCCTCCCGAGCGGACTGATAGCTGATGTTTTATCTGAGCAATTTCATCAACGGATTGTTTACTGCCGGCGGCCTGATCATGGCGATCGGCGCGCAGAACGCTTTCGTGCTGGGCCAGGCGCTGCGGCGCGAACACCATCTTGGCGCTGCGATGATATGCATGTTGTGTGATGCGCTACTGATCAGCGCAGGGACCTTCGGGCTCGCTTCGCTGCTGGATAGCCACGCCATGTTGTTGGCGTTCACCCGCTGGGGCGGCGTTCTGTTCCTGACCTGTTATGCCCTGCTCGCCCTTAAACGTGCATGCAGCGCGCAGAGTCTCAAAGCGGCTGAGCGAGCGCCGCGCTCGCTCGGCGCAGTCGTCGTGGCAACCCTGGCGGTAACCTTGCTCAACCCGCATGTCTATATCGACACGCTGGTGTTGATCGGCTCCATTGGTGCCCAGCAGCGTATACCCGAACTGTTTGTACTGGGCGCGGTCAGTGCATCTGTGTTGTGGTTCGGTTGCCTGGCTCTTGGTGCGGCACGATTGGCACCGGTGCTTTCTCGTCCGATGACCTGGCGCCTGATCGATGCAGGCGTGGCCATCATGATGCTGGCGGTCGCCTGGTCACTGGCTCGCCCAGCGCCATAGCCATGCTATACCCACACGCTTGTTACGTAGATAGGCCAGGCCCCAACTGCTATGATCTTGCCTTGCCGATTGACATGACGGGCAGCGCCCAGTTTTAAAAGAGGTGCTCACAATAGGCTGCCGGCCTCGCCAGCAGCCTGCTGTACCGAAAAATTCCGTTCCGAACCTGAAGATGGAGAGAAACCATGGCTTTTGAATTACCACCGCTACCCTACGAAAAGAACGCTCTCGAGCCGCACATGTCCGCCGAGACCCTGGAATTTCACCACGACAAGCACCACAACACCTACGTAACCAACCTGAACAACCTGGTTCCGGGCACTGAGTTCGAAGGCAAGGATCTGGAAACCATTATCAAGACATCCAGCGGCGGCATCTTCAACAACGCTGCCCAGGTCTGGAACCACACCTTCTTCTGGAACTGCCTGAGCCCGAACGGCGGTGGCGAGCCTACTGGCGAGCTGGCCGAAGCCATCAACAAGGCTTTCGGCTCCTTTGACAAATTCAAGGAAGAGTTCAGCAAGGCTTCGGTAACCACCTTCGGTTCCGGTTGGGGCTGGCTGGTGAAAAAATCCGACGGTTCGCTGGCTGTCGTAAGCACCAGCAATGCCAACAACCCCATGACCGATGGCGCTACACCCTTGCTGACCTGCGACGTCTGGGAACATGCCTACTACATCGATTACCGCAATGCCCGTCCGAAGTTTGTCGAGGCGTTCTGGAACATCGTTAACTGGGATTTCGTCGCGAAGAACTTCGCTGGCTGATTTCGGTTAAGCACGAAACAAACCCCGCTCCGGCGGGGTTTGTCATTTTTATGGCATTTTAATATGACTTTACTTTGACACCGGCCTTTCCATTGCCAATACTTGGGTCATAACAAGTCCGGGCAGTCACGACTGTCTCAGGCTGATACGCTTCGCCCGTAGTCGATCATGGATGAAAACAGTGAAACTGGAGCGCCGAGACAGCCTCTCCGTCAAGCTATTTCAGCAAGTCCTGTTGTGGGCATTCATCGTCGGGATCATTCTGAGCGCCGCTCAGATCATCAATGACCTGCGACTTGAACGTCGTTTCATAGACGAGACCGCTGAACAGATTCTCGCCATGTCGCGCGATCCCGCGACCCAGGCGGTATATAGCTTTGACCGTGCAATGGCCTCCCAGGTGGTTGAAGGCCTGTTCGAGCATAAAGCCGTGCGCTTTGTATCCATCGGCGACCCCCGGGAAGACTTTCAGGTTGTTCGCGAAGAGTCCCTCACCCATCAACCCTGGCGGGCGTTGACCGACCGCTTGCTTGGCGCAGACCGCCAGTATGCGATCGAGCTCAGAGGGCCCGAGCCAAGACACGAATATTACGGGCAACTGCGGCTCACGCTCGACACGGCTCCCTACGGACAGGATTTTCTGCAACGCTCGTTGATTGTTTTCATCTCCGGGATCCTGCGCGCGCTGACCATGGCGCTGGTGCTCTATCTGCTGTATCACATCCTGTTGACCCGGCCGCTGTCACGCATTCTCCGTAACATTTCCCAGATCAATCCCGACCAGCCGGGACGAATGTTGATTCCCGTTCTACCCGGCCACGAAAAAAACGAACTGGGGCTATGGATAAGCAAAGCCAACCAGCTGCTGGAGTCCATAGAGCGCAACAACAACCAGCGCCGTGAAGCTGAAGCTAACCTGCAGCACATGACCCAGCACGACAATCTCACCGGCTTACCCAATCGCAGCATGTTGCAGGATCAGCTCACCAGGATGCTGAGTGACGCCGGACGCCTGCAAAAAGGCGTTGCAGTGCTCTGTTGCGGGCTGGACGATTTCAAGGAAATCAACGAGCAATTCACCTATCAATCCGGCGATGCCCTTCTGGTAGCGGTTGCGGACCGACTTCGCGCCAGCAGTAGCCGATTGGGCTGCCTGGCCAGGCTGGGTGGCGATCAATTCGCGATGGTGCAAACCGGTATCAGCCAACCTTACGAAGCAGCAGAGTTGGCTCAGACCATTCTGGACGATCTGCAACGCCCGTTCGTGCTTGGGGATGGAACCGTCCGTTTGCGCGCCACCATCGGCATTACGTTGTTTCCGGATGACGGGACAGAGGCCGAGACGATATTGCAGAAAGCCGAGCAGACCATGATGCTCGCCAAGACCCGTTCACGTAACCGCTATCAGTTCTATATCGCCAGCCTGGACGCCGAAATGCGCGTGCGCCGTGAACTGGAAAAGGACCTGCGCGGTGCGCTTGATCGTCAGGAATTTCATCTGATGTATCAGCCGCAGGTCAGCTTTGATCAAGACCGTGCGGTGGGCGTCGAGGCTTTGCTGCGTTGGCAGCATCCCGACCGCGGCCTAGTACCGCCTGATCTGTTCATTCCTCTGGCTGAGCAGAACGGTTCAATCAACGCTATCGGTGAATGGGTACTCGAGCAGGCCTGCCAGCAGCTTCATGAATGGCATGTTGCAGGCTTCGCTGACCTGCGCATGGCGGTCAACCTCTCAACCGTGCAGCTGCACCATAGCGGACTGGCCGACAAAGTGGCGGCGCTGATGCAACGCTATGAACTGCCTCCGCTAAGCCTGGAACTGGAAGTGACCGAAACGGGCCTGATGGATGATATTTCCGCCGCAGCGAGCCATTTGAACAATCTGAAAAAAGCCGGCGTGCTGATCGCCATCGACGACTTCGGGACCGGCTATTCATCCCTCAGCTATTTGCGCGGACTGCCGCTGGACAAGATCAAGATCGACAAGAGCTTTGTGCAAGATGTTCTGTTGAACGAGGACGACGCGACAATCGTCCGCGCGATTATCCAGCTCGGCCGCAGCCTTAACATGCAGGTTATTGCAGAAGGCGTAGAAACCCTGGAGCAGCAGACATACGTAATCAACCATGGCTGCAATGAAGGCCAGGGATATTATTACAGCCGGCCACTACCGGCTTCTGCCGTAGCGGACTGGCTGCACCGATACAACACCCGGTCGCTGACGCCCCCGCTGAGCTTGCATAACTAATCACAGCGATACCCGGGCCCTTGGGCCCTGCTGAACACATCAATTCCGCTGCGCGCTTCGTCATCGCGTCCAGCTACGTAATACCACGCTGCGGTCAATTGGCGGCGATCCCTCACATCTGGATCACCGACGGTCTTGCCCTGCGCTGCAGCAGGAACCCTCCCGAGCAGGCCAACTCTACAACTACAACGCAAGGTTAATTCTGAGGAGATGTTTATGACCAAGCTCTCTGGAACAGCCGCTTGCTGCTGGGTAGCTGACGCGCCTGCCGGCGATTTCCCACAACTGACCGGAAACGCTGATTGCGATGTAGTGATTGTCGGAGCCGGCATCGTCGGGCTGACTGCTGCGATGACGCTATGCGAAGCGGGCAAATCAGTAGTGGTCATGGAGGCCCGGCAGGTCGGCCACCAGGTGACCGGACGCTCCACCGCCAAGATTACTGCACAGCATGCGCTGATTTACCGGCACCTGATCGACACCTTCGGCGAGGAGCTGGCTCAAACCTATGCCGACGCAAACCGCGAGGCCATGAAGCTGATCGAAACCTGGATCAACGATCTTGGCATCGAGTGCGATTACGAAACACGCTCTGCCTACGCCTACAGCTGCGACGCCGCTGGCCGACCAGCCATCGAGCGAGAGGCCGATGCCGCGCGGAGCCTGGGCTTTGATGCACGGGTGCTGGATGAAGCGCCTCTGCCCTTCGCAACCAGTGCCGCGCTGGAATTTCCCCAGCAGGCACAATTCAATCCCGCCCGTTACCTGACTGGCCTGGCTGCCGCGGTACAGGAACGCGGCGGACGTATTCACGAGCATACTCGCGCTATAAGCTCCGATCACGACGAGCGCTGGCAAATCGGCTTCGAGGGCGGTTCAGTGACTGCTGATCAGCTGATCATCGCTACACACATGCCCGTGGAAACGCCTGTCGATCTGGTCTCTCCAACCCAGCCCCGTTGCCATGTGGCCATGGCGTTCCGACCTGAAAACGGCTCTTCGCCGATAGAAGGCATGTTCATCGCCACTGAGGAACCCACCCATTCGATTCGCATGGGCCGCGACGCTGAAGGGCCGCTCGTGGTGGTGCTCGGGCCGCGGTTCAATACGGGACAGGATGACGACGTGGCCCAGCGCTTTACCGAGCTTGAAGACTGGGCTCGCCGTCATCTTCCGGTAGGCGAGGCTATCTGGCGCTGGTGCAATGAAGATTACGACACCCCTGACCGCTTGGCCTATGTCGGCGAAGCGGACCCTGAAAAAGCGCCCGGCCTGTATATAGCAACCGGCTTCAATGCCTGGGGCATCAGTAATGGCACCGCCGCCGGATTGGGTATCGCCCGGCAGATCACCACCGGCAGCTGGCCCTGGGGCACACTTTTCGACCCTGCCCGACCGAAACCCGACGATTACAACCAGAGCACGGATAGCCAGTCACAGGTGAGCGATCTGGATTCGATTGGCCCTGGCCAGGGCGGCGTGATTACGCGGGGCGAGGAAAAAATTGCCGTATGGCGCGACGACAGCGGCACCTTGCATGGCGTTTCCGCTACCTGTACCCATATGGGCTGCACGGTAACCTGGAATAACGCGGACCGCACCTGGGACTGTCCGTGCCACGGTTCGGTTTTTGGCAAGAATGGCGAAGTGATCCATGGCCCGGCCATGCAGAAGCTGGCACCCAAATCAATCTGATGCGACTCTTTAACCGATCCGGGCGGCACTCCTTGTAACCGTGGAAAGTCCCAAGCTGCGAGACTGTCGCCCTCGGCACGACGCTGGCCGAAAGGCCAGCCACGGAGATCCGGATACTGGGTGCTAGTCACCTTCAACAAAAAGCCCCGCACGGAACCAACCGTGCGGGGCTTTTGTATCAAGTGCGTTGCCTATTGAAAGAGCGACTCACCGGTCAGACCATGCTGTTCGAGAATATCGCGTAGCCGTTTGAGCGCCTCGACCTGGATCTGGCGTACCCGCTCGCGGGTCAGGCCAATCTCACGTCCAACCTCTTCAAGCGTGCTGCTTTCGTGACCACGCAAGCCAAACCGGCGCGCGACGACCTCTCGCTGCTTCTCGCTCAGCTCGCCCAGCCAGTTATCGATACTGGCATTCAGGTCGTCCCCCTGCAGCAGCTCACACGGGTCTGTCGCTTGTTCATCGGTCAGGGTATCGAGCAGTGTCTTGTCCGAGTCCGGCCCCAACGACATATCCACCGAAGCGACTCGCTCGTTCAGCCCGAGCATGCGCTTTACATCGGCGACAGGCTTGTCCAGCAGATTGGCAATTTCTTCAGGCGACGGTTCATGATCCAGCTTCTGCGTCAGCTCGCGGGCGGCACGCAGATAGATGTTGAGCTCCTTGACCACGTGAATCGGCAAGCGGATGGTCCGCGTCTGATTCATGATCGCGCGCTCGATTGTCTGGCGGATCCACCAGGTCGCGTACGTCGAGAAACGGAAGCCCCGCTCCGGATCAAACTTCTCGACAGCCCGAATCAAACCCAGATTACCCTCCTCGATCAGATCCAGCAGGCTCAGGCCGCGGTTGACGTAGCGACGTGCAATCTTCACCACCAAACGCAGGTTGCTTTCGATCATGCGTTTGCGGCCCGCAGCATCCCCCTTCTGCGCTAAACGCGCGAAGTAGACTTCTTCTTCAGGAGTCAGAAGCGGGGAAAAACCGATCTCATTGAGATACAGCTGGGTGGCATCGAGCTGTTTGGTGAATTCGAAGGAGTTTTCGCGACGGTGGGTACGCGGTGAGGAAGCTCTGTTCAGTCCCGCCGGGTTCAACTCGGCTGGTGTGTCCATGTTGAGCTCCTCCACGTCCTTCGGTTCCCGCTCAAGCAGAGCGAGTTCGTCAGTCAGGGTTTGTACGGGCTCATTATTATTCACTGCCATTTTCTCTGCCCCATATCGATCTAAGTACGTCCGGATAGATGGAAAATGGCATCGAGGCCGCCCGTTCCATCTCTCACTGTAATTGACCGGCCAAGCCCCCGCTTGTTCCGGTCATGCGCACTATTGTTTTTGCCCGCCCTCCATGACAAACATATTAAGACCGAATGATCCTACCGCTTGGGCAAATAACTCAAAGGATCCACCGGCTTGCCTTGGCGTCGTATCTCGAAATGGAGCTTCACCCTGTCGGTACCGCTGTTGCCCATTTCCGCGACTTTCTGGCCGGCCTTGACCTGATCGCCCTCTTTCACCAACAAACGACTGTTGTGGGCATAAGCGCTCAGGTAGGTCTGATCGTGTTTGATGATAATCATGTCGCCATACCCGATCAGGCCACGGCCGGCATACACCACAGCCCCATTGGCGGCTGCCTTGACAGGCTGTCCCATTTCACCAGCGATATCAATTCCTTTATTCAAACTCCCGTTTGACTGAAAACGCGAGATCAGCGCGCCCTCGGCAGGCCAGTTCCAGCCATCGACGTTAGTTGGCACCTTGGCTACCGGAGCCGGGGTAGCGGGTTTAGCGCTCGGAGCAGGTTTAGCTGTCGGGGCGCTCGGCCTGGAAGTAACGGCCGGGGGCGTGGTACGGGGAGTCGCTCGCGGCACCGCCGCAGGCGGAGTCGGGCTTGGTTTGGAGGTAACGGTGCCCGCCGGCCGCACGGTAGTACGTAACCCTATGGTTTCAGTGGTACGCGGTTTGGTGGGTGATCTAGCGTATGACTGAGAAGGCCCGACGCGCAAACGCTGGCCGGGATAGATGGTAAACGGCTGGCGAAGACCATTGGCTGCAGCGACTGACTTCCAGTCCTTGCCGTATCGAAAGGCAATCTGATAAAGGGTTTCGCCGCGGCTGACAGTATGCAGCCCGGACGCCGGTGCCGGCTCGGCACGTTGGCCGCCGCGGCTGCGATCGTCGATAGGCACCATACCGGCCGGCCCTGCACAGGCTGTGAGCAGGCTGACCGCCAGGATCAGCAAGGCCCGCTTGGAATTGATAATCACCAGATGCCTGTCGAACACACTTCGCCCCATGTTCTGTAATCGTGAGAATAATAACGGGTGAAGCGACTGGCTCAGGTTCGCCCTCCCCACCACTCAAGTGCCGACACTAATAGCATGCCAAGCAGCATCAACGCCAACGCTACCAGCCAGTAGGATGGCTCCCCGGTCAGCGCCTGATAATGCGCCGGAGTGATATTGCTCTGCAGTAAAGGCTCCAGCTCGCCGCCGCTGTTTTCTCGCCAGCTGAGTGTTTCCTTCCATGGCCAGACCTTGTTCAGGGAGCCGACCATCAGCCCAGTCAGGAACGCCAGCGTAACATGACGCAGGTTATTCAAAAGCCACTGCAACACTCTGGAAAAGCTGAGCAGACCTGCGATACAGCCACATCCGAATACGGCGATGAAAGCCAGATCCATTGAGCGCACCGCGTCCAGCACCGGGGCATACAGACCCAGTAGCAATAAAATGAAGCTGCCGGATATACCTGGAAGAATCATCGCGCATATAGCGATCGAAGCCGCGACAAACACCATCGGCAAGGTCACTGGGAGTTGCAGGGGCACAGCGACGGTTATCAGATACGCAAAAGCAGCGCCGGCCAGCGCAGCTGACAGGGTAGCGATATTCCAGCGTGTGATCTGGCGTCCAATCACAAGGACCGAGATAAGAATCAGGCCGAAAAAGAAAGACCACAGATGTACCGGATAGGCTTCAAGCAAAAAGCTGATCAGCTTCGCCAGACTGAGGATACTGGTAAGCACACCCGCAAGCAGCGTGACCAGGAAGGTACCGTCAACGGATTGCCAGGTCTCCCTGACCCGCCCTTTCAGCAACCAGCCAAGCTTGGCCGGGCTACAAGCTGCAATCGCGCCGACAAGTCGGTCATAGATGCCTGTGATAAAGGCGATGGTTCCGCCGGAAACGCCTGGCACCACATCCGCGGCGCCCATTGCCATGCCCTTGAAAAAAACCGATAGGTACTGCACAAGCCCCAGGGGTAATGCCTTCAAGAAGTTATAGCTCCTGCCAATAGCGGTACAAAACGTACCGGTTCGACCTGATGTCTGATGAACTGTTCCCCTTCGCGGATCACCAGGGTCAAATGCTGTTCCTTTTCACCGACCGGAATGACCATGCGGCCTCCGTCAGCCAGCTGACTGAGCAGCTCCGTGGGGACCTCCGCCGGTGCTGCGGTTACCAGGATCGCATCATATGGCCCGTACTGCGGCCAGCCCCAGTTACCGTCGGCATGCCGGAAAACCACGTTACGGATGTTGATCTCACGGAGTACTGCCTTGGCGCGTTCCTGCAGCGGCATGATGCGCTCGACACTGAAGATTCGCTCTACCACCTGAGCCAGAATCGCGGTCTGGTAACCCGAACCGGTGCCGACTTCCAGCACCTTGTCCAGCGGCCCGCCACCGAGCAACAGCTCGGTCATGCGCGCGACAATATACGGCTGCGACAAGGTCTGGTTGTGTCCTATGGGCAGCGCGGTGTCTTCGTATGCACGATGCGACAGAGCTTCATCAACGAACAGATGCCGAGGCGTTCGACGTATAGCCTCCAGTACCTGCAGGTTCTGGATCCCCTCCTCGAATAACCGTTCCAGCAGACGCTCCCGGGTGCGCTGGGAGGTCATGCCTATTCCGTGTTTGTAGATGTCTTCGCGCGCTGCCATTAACCAAGATTCTCCAGCCACTGTCCCAGGTGATCAAACACCTCGTAGTGGGTTTTATCGACGCGCAGAGGCGTAACCGATACGTACCCCTGCATGACCGCATGGAAATCAGTCCCCTCGCCGCCATCCTCGGCGTCGCCAGCGACTGAAATCCAGTAACCTTCCTTGCCCCGCGGATCCACCCATTTGACAGGTGTAGCGGCCCGCGAACGATGACCCAGCCGGGTCAGGCGAATACCCTTTATCTGCTCAAGGGGTAGATTGGGAATGTTAACGCTGAGCACCGTCCGCGGCGGCAACTCAAGCTTTTCGTGTGCCTCGACCATGCGTCTGGCGATTGCCGCAGCGGTCGGAAGATTATCCGTCTGACGGCCCACTAACGAAAACGCCATGGCTGTATGCGGCAAAAAGCGCCCTTCCAGCGCAGCAGCCACCGTACCCGAATAAAGAACATCGTCGCCCAGATTGGCGCCCAGGTTGATGCCCGCAACGACCATATCGATCGTCCCCTGATACAGCGCATTGATGCCCAGATGCACGCAATCGGTAGGCGTTCCGTTGAGCCCGACGAAGCCGTTCTCCAGGGTAAAGGGTCGCAGCGGTTTATCCAGGCTCAAGGCACTGCTGGCCCCGCTACGGTCTTCGTGGGGCGCCACCACCACGCAATCGGCATAATCGTTCAACGCTTCGTACAAGGCTGTCAGACCCGGTGCCAGCACGCCATCATCATTGGCAATCAGAATACGCATCAGGTTTCGCTTTCCAGTCCGCCGCCCGGCTCTTCGGCCAGTCGTACCAGCTCGCGGATTACCGCGGTTGCGAAACAGCCGGTCGGCAGTGTGAATTCAAGTTCCAGACAATTCGGTGACGGATAATGCCACGTCAAGGCTTTCAAAGGGAGACGCAGAATACGCCTGGCGTGCTCAAGATCCGCAGAAATCAACCAGGTTGCCAACTGTGGCTCACGCTCGACTTCTGACTTTTCCATGGCCAGGACCGCACCTTCGACCGCTGGCTCGCCCTTGCCCCATAATGGACCGGTAGGGTGAAGATCCAGCGCAGTGAGGCGCGGGTCGTCAGCTTCCAGTCTGCTTGCCGGAAACTGGCTCCGGCTATCGGTAAATGCTAGACAATCGCCGGGCAACACCCGGTTCCAGGTACCGTCAGCGACACGGCGTGCAAGCACCCGATTGAACAGCAGGCTGCGCGCCGTCGAAAGCAGGCGCGAGCGCGTTCCGCGTGCAGGCGGTAATCCGCCGCGCTCAGCCCAGCGCCGCGCATCGAACATATTACTGCCATCGCGTCCGAATCGCTGAGGCCCGAAATAGTTGGGCGTCCCGCACTCGGCCATTTTTCGCAGGCAATCATCCAGCAAACGGCTGTCGGCCTGTAGCTCTGTCAGACGAATAGCAAAATGATTGGCCCGGTGCGCCCCGCGCTGCAGCTTGCGGCGGTGACGACGACGTTCCATACAGACGAGATCGTCATCCCACAGTGCTGAAAAATCAGGATCGGCCTGGCCAGGCAACTGCATGCTGAACCACTGACGGGTAATGGCCTTGCGGTCCTTGAGTCCCGCGTAGCTTACGTCCTTGAGCTTCAAGCCTGCCGCCCTGGCCAGCATCCGGGCGACTTCCTCGGTATTCAGATTGCGCTTCTCGATCAACAACCAGAGATGCTCGCCAGCCCCTTCCAACTCCAAGTCCAGTATTTCGGTGACCAGAAAATCCTCCGGCGCGGCCTTCAATACCGCACTACCGAAAGGTCCGCCCCAGGCTAGCGGCCCGAGCAGCTGGTCTGCAGGCGCACTCACAGCGCTACCAGCAGCGCGACCGCATGCACCGCTATACCTTCCTCGCGCCCGACAAAACCCAGTCGCTCGGTTGTGGTGGCCTTGATATTGACCTGTTCAGGATCAATCGCCAGGTCTGTTGCAATCGCCTGGCGCATGGCCTCGATATGCGGAGACATCTTCGGTGCCTGGGCAATGATGGTGGCGTCGATATTGCCTACCTTCCAGCCTTTTATGCTGAGCAGGTCCAGCGTGTGGCGCAGCAGCTTGCGGCTGTCCGCGCCCTTGTACTGCGGATCGGTGTCGGGAAAATGCCGACCGATATCGCCTAGCGCCGCAGCGCCGAGCAGCGCGTCCATCAACGCATGCAACACCACATCACCGTCGGAATGCGCCAGCAAGCCTTGCGAGTGAGGGATTCGCACGCCTCCGAGCGTAATGAAGTTGCCCTCACCGAAACGGTGTACGTCGTAACCATGACCAATGCGCATGCCAGACCTCTCGGCTGAATAATCGAGGTGCTGATCTTACAGCCTGAGGGCCGAGCCTAGAAGGCTCGACCCGACGCAGTGTCGCCTGGTGGCTCAGCCTTTCAGCGCCGCCGCGTGGTGCCGCAGGTGATCATCAATAAAACTGGCGATGAAATAATAGCTGTGGTCATAGCCTGGTTGCCGTCGCAGCGTCAGTGGATGGCCAACCGCAGCAGCCGCTGCCTCCAGAGCCTCGGGCTTCAACTGCTCCGCCAGGAAGTTGTCTGCTTCGCCCTGGTCAATCAGAAGCGGTAAGCGCTCCTGAGCACCGGCAATCAACTCGCAGGTGTCCCACTGCCTCCACTGCACGCGATCGTCGCCCAGATAGCCGCCGAAGGCTTTCTGCCCCCAGGGACAATTGACCGGATTGACGATGGGCGCGAAGGCCGAGACAGACTGATACCGCCCCGGATTCTTCAACGCACATATCAACGCGCCATGCCCGCCCATGGAGTGACCACTGATGCTGCGGCGCTTTGAGACCGGGAGATTGGCCTCGATCAATGCAGGCAGTTCCGCGGTGACATAGTCGTACATCTGATAATGCGCAACCCAGGGCTGCTGAGTGGCGTTGACGTAAAAGCCCGCACCAAGGCCGAAGTCGTAGGCGCCGTCGGGATCGTCCGCGACGCCCTCCCCGCGCGGGCTGGTATCCGGAGCGACAATCACCAGCCCCAGCTCGGCGGCAAGCTTCAAAGCGCCCGCTTTCTGCATGAAATTTTCATCGGTACAGGTCAATCCGGAGAGCCAGTACAGCACCGGCAACGCCGCATTCTGTTCGGCCTGAGGGGGCAGGTAGACGGCAAAAACCATGTCGCAATCAAGCACCTCGGACCGGTGCCGGTAACGCTTGTGCCAACCGCCAAAGCATTTGGTGGCTGAAATCTGCTCAAATGTAGTCTGCATAATCATCCATCCAGTTGTAGAACTGAGCCTGGAAAAATCAGCGGCCCGTTTGAAACGAGCCGCTACGAGGAGACATAAAGCCTACGGCGTCAGAAATTGATAACCGTGCGGATGCTCTTACCCTCATGCATCAGATCGAATGCCTTGTTGATATCGTCGAGGGGCATGGTGTGTGTGATGAAGGTGTCCAGGGGGATTTCACCCTTCTGCGCCTTCTCGACATAGGACGGCAACTCGGTGCGCCCTTTTACGCCACCAAAAGCACTGCCGCGCCAGACTCGACCCGTGACCAACTGGAAGGGGCGCGTGCTGATTTCCTGGCCAGCACCGGCTACGCCGATAATCACCGATTCACCCCAGCCTTTATGCGCGCACTCCAGTGCCGCGCGCATCAACTGCACATTGCCGACACACTCGAAGGAATAATCCACACCGCCATCCGTCATCTCTACGATGACTTCCTGGATAGGCTTGTCATGGTCCTTCGGGTTAACGAAATCGGTCGCACCCAGTTCACGGGCAATATCAAACTTTGCTGGATTGATGTCGATCGCAATGATACGGCTGGCCTTGGCCATGGTCGCACCTATGATCGCGGCCAGGCCGATCCCGCCCAAACCAAAGATTGCCACCGTTGCGCCCTCTTCAACCTTGGCCGTATTCAATACCGCGCCTATGCCGGTCGTGACGCCGCAGCCCAGCAGGCAGACCTTCTCAAGTGGCGCTTCCTTGGGGATTTTCGCCAGGGAGATCTCTGGCAATACGGTGTATTCGGAAAAGGTCGAGGTGCCCATATAGTGATAGATCGGCTCGCCCTTGTAGGAGAAGCGCGACGTACCATCAGGCATCAAACCCTTACCCTGGGTGGTGCGCACTGCGGAGCACAGGTTGGTTTTGCCAGAGCGGCAGAATTTGCATTCGCGACACTCGGCCGTGTACAGCGGAATTACATGATCACCCACCTCGAGCGACGTTACCCCTTCGCCCACGGCTTCAACGATCCCACCGCCTTCATGGCCTAGAATCGCCGGGAATACGCCTTCCGGATCATCACCTGACAAGGTAAACGCATCCGTATGACACACACCGCTGGCAACGATACGAACCAGAACTTCACCGGCCTTCGGCGGTGCGACGTCAACTTCAACAATTTCCAGAGGCTTGCCTGCGGCGAACGCCACGGCTGCGCGTGATTTGATCATTGTGTTACTCCCGGTCAGCGGTAAATGGAAACCTGTTTGGATTGCGAGCAAGGATACCCCAATCGACGACCGGTTTGGTCCGCCTGAAATTGCTATCGAAGCGAAGACGGCCAGCGCAGAAATAAGCCAACGGATAAACCTGACGCAACCAACAGACATGAAAAAGGGGCCGTTCAGACCCCTTTCGGTACTTCCAACTAGCTATCCGCTATCAGCTATCAGTTCATGCTCTGAACGCGCTGCTGCAGCTCCGGGTCGCTCTGCATGCGTGTGGCGATTTCGTTGTACTTGGGAATCTCGAGCCCTTCGCTCTGGACGGCTTCAACCATCTTTTCCTGAGCTTCCATTTGCAGGGACTGGGCTTCTTCCTGGTTCTCTGCCTGGCTCAAGCGCTGTGAGAAATCATCACGAATTTCGCCGACAGCCGAATCCGCTTTTGAGAACTTTTGCAGATCTTCCTCTGAAATTTCGGTTTGAGCGCCGCCCATCTGACCCGCAGGAGCGCCTTGCTGAGCACCCTGTGTAGCGCCTTGAGGCGTACCGCCGGTGGCTTGAGCAAAGGCAGCCGGAGCGGTAGCGCCGAGAGCGGCAAGAGCGACAGCGGCGGCAAGTGTTTTCAATGTATTCATATGAATCTCCTGGTTGGTTAGTTATCCGTACTGTTACAACTAGCGTGCCAGGATCACTTAAACAACTATAACCCTCTGTTTATTATCATATTTTAGTCGCCTCATGGCCACGTCAGAATTCACTACAAGCGCTTTCGGCACGCGATAAATGCATACTTATTACACATGAGTAATATAGATCCGTTCAGAATGAATACACCGAATACCATGGCTGGTCAGCTTCCCGCTACCCGATGCGATTGAAGCGCCTCGGTTCTATTTGGCTCCTCTCCTAGGCGAGCTGCCGCAAGCCAAAATGGGTTTATTCTCTGCTTCACTCCGACGCTTGATCGAGCCTGCTGGCTGTCAGGGTGGAGCAAGTGTTGAAAACAAGGATGTTTTCATCAAGCCCCCAGGGACGGGTTTACGGCGTCTTGCGTAACCCTGGCAGTCGGTGGGCGACCTGCTCGAAAAGCATGTTGCCCGCAAGCTGATGCGGACCACACCAATTATTTTGGTTCTGGTTCCGTGGCCAGCTGCCGCAAGCCGACAGCGCTGCGCCGACACGCTGCAAGTACGTCCCTGTAAGCTCGTCGATGACATCCCTGTCATCGCACGGTCGGCTCAGCCCTGTCGCCTTGCTTCGCGGTAACGATTTGAGTTGCCAGATAGCACAACCCAAACCGGATCTTTTATTCACATCGCGCCGATGCCCGACCGAGCCCGCTGGCTGTCAGGGTGGAGCAAGTGTTGAAAACAGGGATGTTTTCATCAAGCCCCCACGGACGAATTCACGGCGTCTTGCGTAATCCGGATAGCCGGCAGCCGACCCGCTCAAAGCTTTGCTGCAGCGATGGCATCAGCTAGTGAAACACCCCAAACGAGCACTGCCTGATTACGTCGCCGGAGCTTCAGCACACCAAAGGCACGCACAATCGAAAAAGGGGCCCAAAGGCCCCTTTGCTCACCAGACCGGCGTTACCGGTCTGCGGGTCAGATCAGTTGCTGTCATCGATGTCGCGTTGGCTACGCTCGACCTCGTTTGGCGCACCGGTGACACCGGGACGATCAGCGGTGCGTGCCGGGTCAGACATGCCGCCCTGATCCTTCGCGCTATGGCCAGGCGCGCTCATGGTATCCGAATCGCGGTTGCTGCTACCGGTGTTACTGCTGCCAGTGCTCCCCTGGCCAGTGGAGCTGCTGCTGTCGCGCGAGTTACTGCTGCCACCGCCTGAACGCTTCTCTTCTTTATCGACGCGTTTTTCAGTTCTGTCGTAATCCATACCGTGGCCACCTTCGGCCTCACGGCCCGTTGCGCCGTGCTGCATGGTATTACCCTGCCCCGTCGCCTGACCGGTATCGCCGGTTGCGCCTTTGCCGGTCATGCTATGCCCTTCCGTGCCAAGCTTGGTATCCGGGCCCGGATCGGTGCCCTGCGCGGCTGGGCTCTGCGCCATCGCTGTGGCTCCAACAAGGCTCAGCGATGCAAAAGCGACTGCCGTGGTGAGTTTCTTGAGTGCGTTCATACGTATCTCTCCTGGGTTGTCAGCCTTGGCTGGCCTCGCTGCGACTCGACTTGTGCGGGTCAGTGCAATGCCTGGATGGATCAGGCGTTAACCAGTACGGCTGGGATGCTGATTGGCCAGCCCTTTGATATTGCTGTTTGCACCGCAATCGAGCGGAGCGAAAAGCCGGGGCGCTGGCGTATCTAAGCTGATCAGTGTGCGACTCAGCAGTTACCGGGATGTACCGCCTGTGCCTGTGCCTGTACCTGTACCTGTGCCTGTGCCGGTAGCTCCGCCGGTGGTCCCGCCGCCAGTAGTGCCGTCGGTCGAGCCCTCGGTGCTGCCCTCAGCGGTACCGCTCGCACCACCCCTATTGGTCCGGGCTTCGCCAGGAGTGGTTTGGGGTGAGCCGTTAAGGCCGCGGTGGGGAGTGCTTTCCGGTGAACTATTAACGCCGCGATGCGGAGTGGTTTCGTCGCCAGGTGTGGCAGGCGTAGCGGGCGTCGCAGGCATATTTGATGTGCCCGTACCTGTTGTGCCTGTGCCTGTGCCTGATCCTGTCGTGCCGGTACCTGTCATACCCGAGCCCGGAGTACCCGTTGCACTGCCTGCAGCCGACCCAGAATAGGTGCCTTGAGTAGTAGGCGCTCCCTGCTGATTGTAGGAGCCATCGTCATCCGCCAGCACGGTGGGCGCAGCAAAGCCCAAGGTGGCAAACGCGACCGCAGTGGTCAGACTTTTTATAGTGTTCATGCATTGATCTCCTTCATTGATTGATGGAAAGCATGAAGCGCGTCTCACGACGCGCCTTAACAATGTGATACCGATAACGCTTAGAAGTGCCATCGGATTGCCGACACCCGTCCAGCAGCGGCTGCGACCTGCCTGCTTTATGTATAGAATCTACACATGAGCAAAAACTACCCATCCCAGCCTGGCCGGGCACGCCTGAAGCGCGCCTGGACCCATATCAGCGGTCTGCAGCAAACGCTGCTGTTATTCGTTGTCCTCCCCTTGATGCTCCTCACGGCGCTCGGTATCCGCATCGGACTGGAACAGGCCAACCAGTTCCAGGAACGGCGATTGAAGAATGATCTGGAGCTGATCGGCCGCGCTATCAGCATTCCGGTAGGCGGGGCCCTCAGCGAGGGCGACCAGCAGGCCATCGAGCTGGCGCTGGGTTCGGTATTCGTTCTCGGCGAGGTCTACGGCGCCTCGGTGTTCGACGTTAACG
The DNA here is from genome assembly GCF_012844345.1 of Pseudomonas sp. gcc21. Lineage (NCBI taxonomy): Bacteria > Pseudomonadati > Pseudomonadota > Gammaproteobacteria > Pseudomonadales > Pseudomonadaceae > Pseudomonas > Pseudomonas sp. gcc21. Next base: position 1,667,718 of record NZ_CP051625.1, read on the forward strand.
GCGTACGGCTTGCTTCAGCAGGTATCACCGAGAGCGACCTCAGCGGCACCACTATTCCTACCGAGATCGTAGCCACGGGCGAAGGCCAGGAAGGTTATAGCCGCGTCGCCGGACGTAATCTTTTCTCACACTTTTTGCCTTTATTCGACAGTGCCGGACAGATTCAGGGGCTGATCCAGATCACCCGACTGGCCAGCGATTTTCATCAGGCGCTACAACAAATCACAGTGATTGCCTGGGCCATATGGGGCTTGCTCAGCCTGACGATTCTGATGGCCGTTCTGCTCGGGCACTACGGCGGCGTTGGCCGTTACGTGGACAAGTTGCTGCAGCATATGCAACGAGTGGCCGGGGGTGACCATTCCCACCGGGTCGCACTTGAAGGCCCCAAGGAAGTCGCAGCGCTGGCTGACGGTCTTAACCAGATGCTCGACAGCATCGAGCAGGCCAACCGCGAACTGGAAAGTCATCGTCAGGCAGAAACAGCATTGCTGGCACGGCTGAAGGACAACGAGAAAATGGCTGCCATCGGCAGTATGGCGCGGGGCATCGCCCATGAGCTTGGTGCGCCACTCAGCGTGATTGATGGCCGCGCGCGTCGACTGGAACGCTCCGACGTACTCGATGATCAGCAGCGACGTCAGCTATCGGCTATCCGCATCCAGGTTGCGCGCCTCACACGTACGGTGAAGCAGCTGCTGGATTATTGCCGTCCCACTGCGCCGCAGCCCCGGCCGCTTTCCCCCCGCACGCTCCTCCAGACAGTCATCGACGCTATCGCGCCGGAGATCGAAGCGGCGGGCAAGCATCTCAGAACAGAGATACCGCCCACGCTGCCAGACCTCACCGGCGATGCGGGCCGGCTGGAGCTGGCGCTGCTCAACCTGCTACGCAATGCGCTCCAGGCAGCCCGGAGTGATATCCATGTGGAGCTGGTAACCGATGGCATCCGCCTCGACATTCGCATAACGGACGATGGCGCGGGCCTTCCCGACCACCCCACTGACAAACTGCTGGAGCCCTTCTTTACCACCAAGTCACCGGGGGAAGGCACCGGGCTCGGGCTGGCGATCGTCCAGTCTGTTGCAGATGAACACGACGGCGCTTTAACACTCGAGCAGGGGCAGAACGGAGGCTGCGTGGCCACCCTGCAGCTGCCGCTCACCCAGCGCTCCGCACAGGACATTACACATGACGCATAACGAACACATTCTGCTGGTTGAAGACGACAGCGGGTTGCGCGAGCTGCTGCAGGAAGAACTCGAAGCCGAGGGCTACACGGTCACTGCCTGCGGCGACGCGGAAAGCGGCTTGCGCGTCCTGCGCGAGGATATCCCCGACATGCTGATCAGCGATCTGCGGCTACCCGGCGCCGATGGTCTGAGCCTTTTACCTGCAATCAGCGAGCTGACACCCCGGCCCACCGTGCTGATCATCACCGCCTTCGGCTCGGTCCAACAGGCGGTTGAATCCCTCAAAGCCGGCGCGGATGACTTTCTCACCAAACCACTGGAAATGGACCACTTTCTGCTCAGTGTTTCGCGGTTACTGGAGAACCGCCGTTTGCGCAGCGAGCTGCACCGCTACCGTTCGCTCATGGCCGTGGAGCAGCTCAACGGCATCATCGGCCAGAGCCCGGCCATGCAGCAGCTGTTCCACCAGATTCGCCAGATCGCCAGCGCCGACGGCCCGGTACTGATTCAGGGCGAGAGCGGCACCGGCAAGGAGCTGGTCGCGCGCGCCTTGCATGAACTCAGTCCGCGCAAGGGCAAGCCCTACATGGTGGTCAATTGTGGTGGCATCCCCGCCGAACTGATGGAAAGCGAATTCTTCGGCCACGCTGCCGGGGCGTTTACCGGTGCCAAGAGCCAGCGTGCCGGACTATTTCAGCAAGCCGAGGGCGGCACATTGTTACTCGACGAGCTGGGCGAAATGCCGCTGGCATTACAGGCCAAACTGCTTCGCGCGTTACAGGATGGCCGCGTCCGACCAGTGGGCAGCGACCATGAAATTCAACTGGATGTACGGGTCATCGGCGCGACGAACCGTAACCTGCCTGATCTGGTAGCTGAGGGCAGCTTTCGGGAAGATCTGTTCTACCGGCTGGAGACCTTTGGCATACAGATCCCGCCCCTGCGTGCGCGGGGCGATGACATCCAGCAGCTGGCCGAATACTTCCTGGCGCGCTTCAATGCGCGCCAGCAACGCAGTATCCAGGGCTTCAGCGATGAATCGCTGGCGATACTCACGCGCTACAGCTTTCCCGGAAATGTGCGGGAGCTGCAGAATGCCGTTGAGCGTGCGGCTACCTTCTGCGACAGCCCGCTGATCGAACCGCGTCATCTGCCGCAGCGCATCCGCGAGCAGCCCCAGCAGTCCGAGCAGAGCGCCACAACCGCCGAGCTGGCCGCCGCGCCCCTGCCCGCCTCCGATAACGCCGAAGGACTGCCGGATCTGGAGACCGTACAGCGCCAGTACATTCACCAGGTGCTGAACGCTACGCAGGGCAACAAACGCAAGGCTGCCGATATTCTCGGCATCACTCGCCGAACGCTTTACCGCTGGCTGGAGTGACCAGGTCTGTTGCCGAGCGTCTATTGCCGGACCCCTGGCTTTACACAGTCTTTACCTTGGCGGCGTTCTGCTTGACGAACGCCTCTGTACACTTTGCAGCATCTGCCCAAACCCGGAACCCTTCGAATGAAAGCTGGCCCTACTCGCCGTTCGAGCCGCCAACCATGGATGATCATCGTCGCCCTGTTGATAGCCGCTGCCCTCGCCTGGTTTTTCTGGCTCGCACCGAACAACCGCACCCCGGAATTCACTAGCGCAACCGTTGGCCGCGGAAACATTGAAGACAGCATTACAGCGCTGGGTACCCTGGAACCGCTGAATTACGTTGACGTGGGTACCCAGGTGTCTGGCCAGTTGCAAGCCCTGCACGTGGAACTGGGGGATCAGGTCGAAGAGGGCCAGCTACTCGCCGAAATCGACCCGACGGTGTACCTCGCCCGGGTCGAGGCCAGTGAGGCGCAGCTGGCCAACCTGCAAGCACAACTGGCGGACCGGGAATCACAGCAAACGCTCGCTCGCCTGCAAGCCGAACGCCAGCGCAACCTCATCAAGGTCGACGCTACCAGCAAGGAGGCGCTGGAAGTCGCCGAAGCCCAGCTGCGCTCTGCCAGCGCCCAGATCGAAGCGATCAAGGCGCAGATTCGCCAGACCGAGTCCGCGCTCAAGGGTGACCAGGCCGATCTCAACTACACCCGCATCTACGCACCCATGGCCGGTACTGTGGTTCAGCAACTGGCCAATCAGGGGCAAACCCTCAACGCCAACCAGACCGCCCCGATTGTGGTGCAGATTGCTGATCTCAATACCATGACCGTGCGCACCCAGGTGTCCGAGGCGGACATCAGCCAGCTCAAGGTCGGCATGAACGCGTACTTTTCGACGCTGGGCCAGCCGAACCGTCGCTGGGAGGGAACGCTGCGGCAGATTCTGCCGACGCCGGAGGTAATCAACAACGTCGTGCTGTTCAATGCCCTGTTCGACGTACCCAACCCTGACCGGGATCTGCTTCCGCAAATGAGTGCACAGGTGTACTTCGTGCGCGCCTCGGCTGAGGATGTGCTGACCCTGCCAGTCTCTGCGCTGCGGCAGACCAGCAGCGACAGCGGCAACCCAGGCGCACCCGGGCGTCCATACGAGGTGCAGGTCCTCGACGCACAGGGCCGGCCGCAGCCGCGCACGGTGCGTGTAGGTATTCGCAACCGGGTGATGGCGCAGGTGCTGGACGGGCTGGAAGCCGGCGATGAAGTCGTTACCGGTGGCCTGCAACCTGCTCCTGAAACCAGCCAGCCGCGTGGCGGACGGTTCCGCTGATGACCACTCCCTTGATTCGCCTGGAAGAACTTACCAGGACCTACCGCAACGGCGAGCTGGCCACTACCGTATTGCACGGCGTTTCGCTGGATATAGAAGAAGGCGAGTTCGTCGCCATCATGGGCGCGTCGGGCTCCGGCAAGTCCACGCTCATGCATCTGCTGGGTTGTCTCGACAAGCCCACCAGCGGTCGCTATCTGTTTGCCGGGGAAGACATTGCGCAGCTCGACCGCGACGCCCTTGCCAGTCTGCGGCGCAAGACCTTCGGCTTCATATTTCAGAGCTATCACCTGATCGCCTCGGCCACCGCGACCGAAAACGTGGAAGTACCGGCCATTTACGCGGGCATGCCGCGGGACCTGCGCCATGCGCGCGCCGAACAACTGCTTGGCGAACTGGGTCTGGGCGAACGTCTCGGCAACCGGCCCAATCAACTCTCCGGCGGGCAACAACAGCGGGTATCGATCGCCCGCGCGCTGATGAATGACGCCCGGGTGATACTGGCTGACGAACCCACCGGCGCGCTGGACAGTCAGAGCGGCAAGGACGTACTCGCGCTGCTCAAACAACTGCACGCACGTGGCAAGACGGTCATCGTGATTACCCACGATCGCGAAGTGGCCAGCCATGCCGACCGGCTCATCGAGATCCGCGACGGGCACATCCTGAGCGACAGCGGCAAAACTGATACAGAGCAACCATCAAGCGAGACAGCCGCGCCTGTTGCCACCGACGACGACGTCGAAACCTCACGCCGTGCTGCATTGGCCGACACCGGCGAGGCCGTACGCATGGCGTTGCGTGCCTTGCAGGCCAATCTGTTTCGCACCGTACTCACCTTGCTGGGCATCGTGATCGGAGTGGCCTCGGTGGTAGTGATGCTCGCCGTCGGCAATGGTGCGCGTCAGGAAGTACTCGATCGCATCAGCTCGATGGGGACCAATCTGTTATTGGTGCGTCCCGGCGCACCCAATACCCGCCGCTCGGTGGACGGGCAGACCAACACGCTGATGCCGGCCGATGCCGAGTTGGCCGCTCAGCTGGATAACGTTGTGGTCGCCGTACCCGAAATGAATGGCCGGGCCACGGTCCGCGCAGGCAACAATGATTACCAGACACAGATAACCGCCACCAGCCCGGACCTGCCCTTGGCGCGGGACTGGGGTGTGAGCAGCGGCGTGTTTATCAATGAAGACGACAACCAGCGATACGCTGCGGTCGCGGTTCTCGGCAAGACAGTGGTTACCAACCTGTTCGGCGAACAGGGCAGCCCCCTCGGGGAGTACATCCTGATCAACAACGTGCCCTTCCAGGTCATTGGCGTGATGGCGGAGCGCGGTGCGGCGCCCTGGGGTGCGGATCAGGACGACGTGGTGTTCGTGCCGCTGAATACCGGCAGCCTGCGGCTGATCGGCCAGCGTCATCTCAACTCGATCACCATCATGATGGACGATCTGTCCCGCGCCGAACTGACCCAGGAAGCAGCCCGCCAGGTTATTTTGCAGTCCCACGGCGGCGTCGAGGACTTCCAGATCCGCAATATGGCGTCGTTGCTGGAGAACGTTGCCGAAACACAGAACACCTTCACCATTCTGCTTGGCTCGATTGCCGCGGTATCGCTGCTGGTGGGCGGTATAGGGGTGATGAACATCATGCTGGTGAACGTCACCGAGCGCACCCGGGAGATCGGCATCCGTATGGCAACCGGCGCGCGCACACGGCACATTCTTCAGCAGTTTATCGTCGAGGCGCTGGTGGTCTCGGCAATCGGTGGAGCCCTGGGCGTGGTCGGCGGGCTGGCATTTGCCGCCGGCCTGCAGGCGCTGGGTACGGCCATTCAGTTCACAACCGGCCCAGTGGTGCTGGCCTTCGCCTGCGCCTTCGCCACCGGCCTGATCTTCGGTTACATGCCTGCGCACAAAGCCGCGCATCTCGATCCAGTGGTGGCCCTCAGTGCAGATTAAATATTTCGCTCCGCTCATCCTGTCGGCGATGCTCACCGGCTGCAGCCTCAACACACCGATGCCGGAAGCCGAAGTGTCCATCCCGTCGGGATGGAACAATGCCCCCGTTGAAAGTGCCTGGCCGGCAGCCAACTGGTGGCAACATTACGAGTCCGCATCGTTGGAGCAACTGATGCAGCGCGCCCGGGACGGCAATCTGGACCTTGCCAGTGCCGCCAGCCGCCTGGTGCAGGCTGATGCACAGCTGCGCCAGAGCGGCGCTGCCCTGCTTCCTCAGTTGGGTGCCGGGTTCTCGGCCAACCGCAGCGACAGCCTGCGCAGCGATGGAAATGGCGATACCGGGCGCGATATGTACAGCGCCACACTCAACGCCAGTTATGAGATCGACTTCTGGGGCCGTAACCGCGCCCTGGTCGAGTCTGCCCAAGCCAACCTGCAGGCCAGCCGTTTCGACAGGGATACCCTCGCACTGAGCATCGATGCCAGCGTAGCCAGTACCTGGTTTCAGCTACTGGAGAACCAGCGCCGTCTGACCCTGGCGCGCGATAGCCTAGACATTGCGCAACGCGTCCTGCAACTGGTCGAGGCGCGATACCGCTACGGCGCAGCGGACAGCCTGGAGGTCAGCCAGCAGCGTACACTGGTCGCCCAGTTACAGGCCTCACTACCGGGTCTGGAGCAGTCCAGCCTGCAGCTGCGCAACAGTCTCGCTCTGCTGCTCGGCGCCAGCCCGGACGCCGTGCTGCCAGCGGCTGACTCGCTACTGGAGATTCAGCCGCCCGAAATCAGCGCCGGCTTGCCCGTCGAACTGCTGACCAGACGCCCCGACATCCGCGCCAGCGAAGCGCGCCTGGTCGCTGCCAATGCCGATCTGACCGCCGCGCGGGCGGCGCTGCTGCCAGGCATCCAGTTGACCGGTCAGTTTGGCGCACAGAGCCTGGCGCTATCAGGCCTGCTGAGCAATCCGGCCAGTGCCTGGAGTCTTGCCGCAGGGCTTACCCAGCCGATCTTTCAGGGCGGGCGTCTACGCGCCCAGGTGGATCTGAGCGAAGCACGGCAGGAGGAACTGCTGATCGATTACCGGCGCACCCTGCTCACTGCGCTGAGTGACGTCGACACCGCTTTAGGCGCAGTGCAGCAAGCCCGCATCCGCCACGACTTTCTGCTACAGGCCAACAACGAGGCCGAGCTGGCATTCAATCTTGCCGAAACCCGTTACCGCGCCGGCGCCATCACCCTGCAGACGCTGCTGGACACACAACGCACCTGGTACCAGAGTCAGGATAATCTGGTTCAGCAGCGCTCTGGCTGGCTGCAGGCAACCGTGGATCTGTACCGCGCGCTGGGTGGCGGTTGGTCGGAGGGAGCGGTAAGCTACGCGCCTTGATATTCCGGAGGATCGACAGTGGCTGCCACCCTGCGCCTGGCAACGTTGAATAACAGCCAGTTCCACCTGCACCAGCAGGAACTGACGCAGATCTGTGGCCAACTGACGCGTCTGGATGCACTGTGCAAAAGCCTTGGCGTGATTCCGCTCAGCCAGTTCGTCGATGTCACCGCACTGGAATTTCGCGAAGCGGCTGAGCTGCTCGATGGACAGGCCCCGGCACGCGTCGAGCCTGATCCGCTCACCGGCCTCCCCTATGGTCTCGAAGATATGAGCTGGAGCCCCGTCGCAGCGGGCATGACCAGCATCGAAGCCCTGACCCGCCACCTGCAACGCAATCACCCCCGGGAACTACCCGGTGCCGACATACCCGCACTTGCCGCCGAGCTGCGCTATTGCGAGCAGCTATTGGCACCGCTGGAACCCGAGGGCGGGCAGTTTCATCTGGCCGCAGATTGACCAGAGCACAGCGCCTCTGACGTCTCTTGAAATACATGCAAGGTCCAAATCTCCGGCCTAACGGCCTAAGCTACTGGTTCTGATTTCGCATAGGGTCTGCTGACGTTTCGTCGTGGTCGCGACGGAGGCCCGTTTAGCGCAGAACAAGGCGCGAGGAGTGAAGTTTGGTTGTTCCAAATGAGCGACGAGTAACGCAGTGCTGCGCTAAACGGGCCCCGTCCCTGCGGGTTGAGTGTCAAATGACGCCACGCGGCGTTGCGGAACGCCGCCCGGCCTGGCGCCATTTGACACAGCAACGCGACTCACGACGAAACGCCAACAGCCCCTTAGGCAGTGTATGAACGACCTCGCCCGCATCGTCTATATCAGCCGTGCAACTTTCGCGGCCAGCTCTGACGCGGCCAGGCCCGAAAATGACGGGTCTGCCAGCGTCGCGGCAGAGGCGATCGCGCTCGACCGCCACGTAGCGGAGATTCTTCGCGCATCCCGCGCCGCCAACCTGCGAGACGGCCTGGTAGGTATGCTGTACTACCGTGACGGGTGCTTCATTCAATGCATCGAAGGCGAGCGGCGTAAGGTGCACAAGCTGTACCGCATATTGCTGAAGGATCGCCGCCACCGCGACCTCAAGCTTCTGGTCAGCGAGCCCGTTGACCGTCTGGCCTTCCCTGAATGGCCGATGAAATTCGTACCCGACGATGATCACATGCAGGATCTGCTTACCGAGCACGGCTTCGAGCAGTTCGACCCCTATCGCTTTGATAACTTTCTGGTCGAGCGCGTATTACAGCTGATGCAGGGACTGGTGGATCCGACGATAAATGAGGCTACCTCTCGCTCTCTGTCTTCCAGCGATTCGGCTTCTCCTTCCCCGCAGCTGCTGCCCGAAGCCTTCGACGATGCCGCCAGGCTTCGCCGTGATCGCATGACAATGGGCATCAGCCTGCTCGCATTGGGTGTCAGCCTGGCTAATCTCGCTTACGTCATTGCCAAAGTCTGAATCATTCAGCGCCAGCTGATGCGCCGATCATCATCTGGTGAATGACAGCAGAAGCCACTCCCGGGTTTTGCCATAGTAGCTGCTCATCAGATGAGTGATTACCGAACGGAGCAGGCATGGCCAATATCGAACAGCATATCCTCAAGGTTAACGGCATTGAACTCAGCGTCCATATCGCCGGGCCGGCGGAAGGCCAGCCCGTGTGGCTGCTGCATGGGTTCCCGGAGTGCTGGTATTCCTGGCGGCATCAGATCCACATGCTGGCTGCAGAGGGCTACCGCGTCCACGCACCTGAAATGCGCGGATATGGCCGCAGCAGCGCGCCCGACGCACCGGAGCAGTACGACATCATCACGCTGTGCGCCGACATCCAGGGCGCGATGGATCTGCTAGGGCAGGATCAGGTCGCCATGGTCGGTCACGACTGGGGCGCACTGGTGGCCTGGCACCTGGCGCTGCTTGAGCCCACACGCATCAAGGCGTTGTCGTGCATGTCGGTGCCCTTCGCCGGCCGCCCGAAAATGCCGGCCATTCACAAGATGCGCGAACTTTTCGCAGACCGTTTTCACTACATCGTTTACTTCCAGGAAATCGGACCGGCTGAACGGGAGCTGGAGGCGGACATCGCCCGCACGCTGCGCCTGGTGATGCACGGGCTGTCCAGCAACACAGCACCCGGCGAGGGACTGATACAAAACAAACCGGCCGATTCCGGCTGGCTCGAAGGCCTGGAGGATCCGGGCAAGCCGCCAGTGTGGTGCCCGCCGGAGGCCTTCGCGGTCTATCTGGAAAGCTACCAGCGCAGCGGATTTCACGGTCCACTCAACTGGTATCGCAACTTCGAGCGCAGCTGGGAACGCACCGGACATCTGGCAGGCAAGACAGTGGACCAGCCCACGCTGTTTCTCATCGGTGACCGCGATCAGGTCGGGCAGCTCGAAGCGCACACTATCAAGCGGATGCCATCCGTGGTGCCCAAGGTGGAACAGCACGTCATCCCTGATTGCGGCCACTGGATTCAGGCGGAAAAACCCGAACCGGTGAACGAATTGTTGCTCAGCTTTTTACGCAAGCATTTTCCCGTTTGACAGCGTGCCGCCGCGCAGGGCTGGCCAGCAGCGCGTGCAGGCTGTAAAGTACGCGCCGCTGCCAATCCCGGCAGCATGGGTTCCCTAACCCCATCAACTAAAAAGGTCTCCGCATGCACAACCTGTCGTTGCCGCGTCGTCGCGGCGTTCTCGCCATTCTTATCGCCTTTCACATTCTCATCATCATCGCCAGCAACTATCTGGTGCAGTTGCCGATGAGTATTTTCGGCTGGCAAACCACCTGGGGTGCATTCAGCTTCCCCTTCATATTCCTGGCGACGGATCTGACTGTACGCTTGCTCGGCAAGACGCCGGCGCGCCAGGTGATCTCCCGCGTCATGCTTCCAGCGCTGATGGCTTCCTATGTGGTATCGGTGCTGTTTCAGGAGGGAGCTTTCCGCGGCCTGGGATCGCTGACCGAGTTCAATGAGTTCGTGCTGCGCATCTCGCTGGCCAGCTTCGTCGCCTATGTTCTTGGCCAGTTCCTGGATATTCAGGTGTTCGACAGACTGCGCCGCTTGCCGCAGTGGTGGGTCGCGCCAAGCCTGTCCACGGTGTTCGGCAACTTGCTGGACACCTATGCGTTCTTCTCGGTCGCGTTCTGGCAGAGCAGCAACGCCTTCATGGCCGAACACTGGCTGGAAATCGCCACGGTGGATTACGCGATCAAACTGATCGTCAGCCTGGTTTTATTCGTGCCGCTCTACGGTTTGCTGCTCAACGGCATCATGCGCATGATCGCAGGGAACAAGCCCGCCACGGCGTGAGCGCAATGCCAGCCAGGCCACAAACAGGCGACTGGCCCATTGCTAGACTATGACGCCCACAGCAAGGATGCTGCGTCATGTCCCGATTTCTGTTCACTCTGTGCGCTTGCGCCCTCCTGCTCCGTTCCGCTATCGCCGCCGATTGCCCTGACTGGGCTGCGCCCCGCGCTACCGCCGAGATCCAGCAGCTCAGTCAGCAAATTCATCTCTGGGATCAAGCCTATCGAGAGCACGGCGTCTCGCCAATCCATGACGAGGTCTACGATCAGGCGGTGGTTCGGCTGGCTCGCTGGCAAGGCTGTTTTCCTAACGCTTCGGCTACGCAGCCCTACCGTTTGCGCGCCGGAAAGGTCGCACATCCGGTTGCCCAGACCGGCCTGGACAAGATCGCTGACGAGGAACAACTCAGGCGATGGATTGATCTGCGCAGCAGGTTATGGGTTCAACCCAAAGTCGATGGCGTGGCCGTCACGTTGGTGTATCACGATGGCGTGCTGGCGCAGGCAATCAGTCGCGGCGACGGCAGGCAGGGCCAGGACTGGACGAATGCTGTGCGCTCGCTGCCGGCAGTCCCCACGCACTGGCCACAACGGCAGGATCTGGTGCTGCAGGGCGAGCTCTACTGGCGACTTGATAGGCATGTTCACTCGCGCGACGGCGGGATGAACGCGCGCAGCACCGTAGCGGGAATGCTGCAGCGCAAACAGCTCGACAAGGGCCAGCTTGCCGGCATCGGTCTGTTTGTATGGGACTGGCCGGACGGGCCGGAAGCCATGTCCGAGCGGCTGCGGATAATGACCTTGGCGGGGCTGAACACCGCTCAATACACCCATCCGATTCAATCAGCTGCACAGGCAATCGAATGGCGAGAGCGGTGGTTCAATCAGCCCCTGCCCTTCGCAACCGACGGCATAGTGCTGCGCCAGAGTGCTCGGCCGGAACCATCCAGCTGGCAAGCCGAACCACCCAGCTGGGCTGTGGCCTGGAAGTACCCGCCGCAGCGTGCCCTGGCGCAGGTTACCGAGGTTGTATTCCGGATCGGTCGTACCGGACGCATTACGCCGGTGCTGGAGCTTGAGCCGACACCGCTTGACGACCGCATTATCCGCCGGGTCAGTACCGGCTCGCTGCAACACTGGCAAGAACTGGGCGTTGGCGCCGGTGATCTGATTTCCATACGTCTGGCCGGTCAGACCATTCCGCAGATAGAACATCTGGTCAGCAAAGCACCTGAACCTGCCTTCCTTAGCGCGCCGCCAGAGGGGAAATACCACGCACTCAGTTGCTGGCGCGCTACCGAGGACTGCCGAGAACAATTTCTGGCGAGACTCAGCTGGCTTGGCGGCAAAAACGGGCTGGATTTGCAGGGAGTCGGGCCCGGCACGTGGCAGTGCCTGATCGACAACGGCGCCATTACTGGATTGCTTGACTGGCTGGTGCTGCCTGAGAGGACGGCACAGGGGTGTGATGCAAAAATAGGCGCCAGGCTTGCGCCGGCCCGACAGCGTCCCTTCAAGACATGGCTCAGAGCGTTATCGCTACCTGCCAGCGGAAGCGCCCAGCTCCCCGATAATTGGAACGCCGTGCAGCGTATGAGCGCGACAGACTGGCAAGCACAGCACGGAATCGGCCCCACCCGTGCCCGCCAGCTGGTCGAATTTACAACGCATCTACACAATACAGGCCTCGCCAGCAGTCTGGCAGAGGCCGGTGTTGACGGGTTTCAGCCGGTTATTCGGCAGTCAGATACGACGACCGTGTCAGGCCCAGGCGCAGCGCGTCGATAAAGCGAGCACGCTCGACGGCACTGAGGCGCGCTCCTGATACCTTGTCGCGGTATTTGGTGACCAGCTCGTCGGGCTCGAAGTGTACGTACTTGAGCATGTCTTCGATGGTGTCATGGGTTTCGATGCCGCCGTGCACCACCTTGCCGTCAGCGCGCAGATAGACGTTGACCGAATCCGTGTCGCCGAACAGGTTGTGCATGTCACCGAGGATTTCCTGATACGCGCCGACCATGAAGATCCCCAGCAGATAATCCTCGCCCTCGCGCAGATCGTGCACCGGCAGGCTGTTCTCGATGCTCTGCTCATCGACGTAGTGGCGGATCTTGCCGTCGGAGTCGCAGGTCAGATCCTGTAGCACGGCCCGCCGAAGCGGTTCTTCGTCGAGCCGGTTGAGCGGCAGGATGGGCAATACCTGATCAATGGCCCAGGTATCCGGCAGGCTCTGGAAAACCGAGAAGTTGCATATGTACTTGTCGGCCATCTTGTCGTTGAGCTCGTCCAGTACCTGGCGGTGCGAACGCTGCCGCGCCTTGAGCAAGGTATGCAGTCGGTTACACAACGCGTAGTAGCATTGCTCGGCCAGCGCCTTCTGGGCCAGAGTGATACGACCCTCGGCATACTGCGCTGCCACATCGGCAATGTAATGGGTGGCACGCCAGTAGGTTTCAGTGACCATTTCGATATCGTTCTGGCCGAGCAAACCAACCAGATTGCGAATCACCTGCGGTAGATCCTCAAGATTGTCGATCGGCGGAACGGTGTCGTTGTGCCGCTCGACATCCGTCACCTGCACCACGAGCACAGCGTGGTGCGCGGTCATCGCCCGCCCGCTTTCCGAAAAAATATGCGGATGCGGCAGACCCTGGTCATCGCAGAAGTCCTTCAGCATCGACACAACCGTGTGCGCGTACTCACCGACGTCGTAGTTGATCGAACTGGCGTTGCGCGAATGTGTGCCGTCGTAATCCACACCCAACCCGCCGCCTACGTCGATATGGTCCACCGGCAGGCCCAAGGCCCGAAGTTCGCCGAAATAGCGGATCGCTTCACGAAAACCATGCTGATAGTCAGCCAGATTTGCTATCTGCGAACCCATATGGAAATGCAAAAGACGCACACCGTCCTGCAGGCCTGCCTCACGGAACCGATCAACCACGCGGAGCAACTGCGCCGCGGACAAGCCGAACTTGGATTTCTCGCCGCCGGTATCGGCCCATTTGCTGGATGCGAGCGAGGACAACCGCACGCGCAGGCCCACCTGCGGAATCACTCCGAGGGCGGCGGCCTCTTCAATGACCAGACGCACCTCGGACTCTTTCTCTATCACGATGAACACGTTGTGCCCGAGCTTCTGCCCGATCAGAGCCAGATTGATGAACTCGCGGTCCTTATAGCCGTTGCAGACAATGGTTCCGCCCTTGGGTGCCAGAGCCAGCACCGCCATCAATTCGGGCTTGGACCCGGCTTCCAGGCCAATGGATACGTTCTCAGTGGCAATGATGTTCTCGACCACCGCCTCCTGCTGGTTCACCTTGATCGGATACAGAGCGGTATAGCTGTTGCCGTACTCTAGTTCTGCAATATTGCGATCGAAGGCACCCGTCAGCTGACGTACGCGGTCCTGAAGAATATCGGGAAAACGAATCAGCAAGGGCAGATCAAGACCGCTGTCGCGCAGCTGCGCAACCAGCTCGTGCAGATCGATGGATTGCCCCTCAGTCCCGCGCGGCATGACTTCAACATGGCCCTGCTCGTTGGCGTTGAAATAGCCCGCCCCCCAGTGACGTATTCCGTAGACGCTCCGGCTATCGCCCACCGTCCAGGCCGATGCATCTTCTTTGCGTGAACGCCGCTGTGAAACCATCGAGCACACCTCTGCAGGTTGAGAAATCTGGGCATAGGATAAAGCAAATGCGTCACGCCTGCCCCGTCGGGCAGTTTTTAACAATCTTTTTCATGAGCCAGTCCTTCAGTAAACCCGCCAGGAAAAAACGGGGAACCGCTCAACCCTCCGATCGCTCTAAACACCGCTGATTTGCTTGGACGCAGCGCCCCCAAGCACATCGAAATGACACAAATATTTAACAGCTATAAACATTCAAATATGAGGCATCATCCCTGTAAGTGGCGGAATTGTTGGGTTGAGATAAATTTTTCGATGTGTTTTTATAGAAAAAGAATTCAATAGTAAATAAAGGCAGGGCCTTTTGACCTCTACACCTTTTACGCTTCGCCGCCCGGTTGATACGGACGGTCAGGCAGTCAACAAACTGGTAGAACGTTGTAAGCCACTCGATACCAATTCCGTTTATTGCAACCTCCTCCAGTGCAGCGACTTCGCCGACACGGCCATCGCCGCAGAAAACACTCAGGGCGAACTGGTTGGCTTCATTTCCGGTTACCGCCCCCCGTCCCGTCCTGACACGCTGTTCATCTGGCAGGTTGCTGTTGACAGCAGTACGCGCGGTCAGGGCCTCGCCCTCAAGATGCTGATGGGACTGATTGAACGCGTCGCACCGCAAGGCGTGCACTGGCTTGAGACAACGATCTCGCCAGGCAACGACGCCTCCGAAGCGCTGTTCAAGAAAGCATTCCGGCAGCTTGGCGTCGAATACAGCACCCGCGTGATCTTTGATCGCGCCACCCATTTCAATGGCCTGCATGATGACGAAGTGCTTTATCGCGCCGGCCCGTTCAACTTTCAAATTGCCTAAAAAGCTCCAGGAGCCAACATGAAAAACTTCGAACAGTTCGAAAAACATGAGTCCGGAATCCGCAGCTACTGCCGTTCATTCCCCGTCGTATTCAACCAGGCACGGGGCGCAGAACTGATCACGCGCGATGGCAAGTCCTATATCGATTTCCTGGCCGGTGCCGGGACGCTCAACTACGGGCATAACAACCCCGTATTGAAGAAAGCACTCATTGCGTATCTAGAGGCTGACGGTCTGACCCACGGTCTGGATATGTACACCGAAGCCAAGGAGCGTTTCCTCGAAACCTTCCACCGCGTGATCCTTGAGCCGCGCGGCATGGGCGATTTCGTTGTTCAGTTCAGTGGTCCTACCGGTTCCAACTCGGTTGAAGCCGCCCTGAAACTGGCGCGCAAGGTCACTGGCCGCAAGAACGTCATCAGTTTCACCAATGGTTTCCATGGCTGCACCATCGGGGCCCTGGCCGCTACCGGTAATGGTCACCACCGCGGCGCCGCAGGCGTACCGCTGACCGACGTCAGCCGCATGCCTTATGCCAATTACTTTGGCGACAAGGTCAACACCGTTGCCATGATGGACAAGCTGCTGAGCGATCCGAGCAGCGGCATCGACAAGCCGGCTGCTGTGATCGTAGAAGTGGTCCAGGGCGAAGGCGGTCTGAATGCGGCCTCAGCTGAATGGATGCGCAAGCTCGAGAAGCTGTGCCGCAAGCATGAAATGCTGTTGATCGTTGACGACATTCAGGCCGGTTGTGGCCGTACCGGCACCTTCTTCAGCTTTGAAGAAATGGGTATCAAACCGGACATCATTACCCTGTCCAAATCACTGAGCGGTTATGGCCTGCCCTTCGCCGTTGTAGTGATGCGCCGCGATCTGGACCAGTGGGAGCCGGGCGAGCATAACGGTACCTTCCGTGGCAACAACCACGCCTTCGTCACCGCTGCTGCTGCCTTCGAGCATTTCTGGACCACCGATGAGTTTGCCAAGAGCGTTCAGGCCAAGGGCAAGATTATCAAGGAGCGTATGCAGAAGATCGTACGCAAGCATGGCCCCGACTCACTGTTCGTCAAGGGCCGCGGCATGATGCTCGGCATCAGCTGCCCCGACGGCGAAACCGCTGCAGCGGTCTGCCGCGAAGCCTTTGAGCGCGGCCTGGTAGTCGAAACCAGTGGCAACCATAGCCAGGTCGTCAAATGCCTGTGCCCGCTGGTCATCACCGAAGAGCAGATCGACAAGGCCATGACTATTCTGGATGCGGCATTCGCCACCGTATTCAGCGAACAAGTTGAAACTCAAGCATCCTGAGGAACACCGAATGATCGTACGTCAGTTGAAAGATTGTGAGAATTCCGAGCGCAAGGTTGTCACCGAGACCTGGGACAGCACCCGGATGATTCTCAAGGAAGACAAGATGGGGTTTTCGTTCAACATCACCACCATCTATGCCAACACCGAAACGCACATCTGGTACCAGAACCATCTGGAGTCGGTGTACTGCATGAGCGGAAACGGCGAAATTGAAACTTTGTCCGATGGCAAGGTCTACCCCATCGAGCCAGGCACGCTTTACATCCTGGACCAGCACGATGAGCACATGCTACGTGGCGGCACCGAGGACATGAAAATGGCCTGCGTATTCAACCCGCCGCTCAGTGGCAAGGAAGTACATGACGAGAACGGCGTTTACCCGGCCGATATAGAGGAAAACGCCCCTTAAAAATCGAATAGGAGGATCAATGTTTGCTGATCTGTACCCATCACGTGAGCACGACCAGCCCAGCTGGCACGAACGGCTAGACCCGGTGCTGTACCGGCGCGACCTGCACAATGCGCCGATCAGCGCCGAACAGATGGCCAGCTTTGAACGCGATGGTTATTTGGTATTACCGGAGGTATTCAGCCCCCGCGAAGTTGAAGTCTTCAAGCGGGAGCTGCGCCGGATCAGTCAGTTACAGGAAGTCCTTGATTCGCCTGCAGCCATACGGGAACCGGACAGTGGCGCGCTACGCTCACTGTTCGCGATCCACCGGAGCAACGACCTGTTTGCCCGGGTGGCGCAGGACGAGCGGATTGCCGGTATTGCTCGTTACATTCTCGACGGGGACATCTATGTCCACCAGTCGCGACTGAATCTCAAACCGGGATTCAAGGGCAAGGAATTCTACTGGCACTCCGATTTCGAAACATGGCACGTCGAAGACGGCTTGCCGCGGATGCGTACCGTCAGCTGCTCGATTCTGCTGACAGACAACCATCCGTTCAACGGTCCCTTGATGCTGATTCCCGGCTCGCACAAGCAATACATCAGTTGTGTAGGCAAGACGCCGGAGAATCACTACCAGAGATCACTACGCAAACAGGAACTGGGCGTACCCGATGAAGGCAGCCTCCAGGAACTGTTTCAGAGTAACGGCGTAGATATGGCCACCGGGCCGGCTGGCTCCGTGGTGCTGTTTGACTGCAACACCCTGCACGGGTCTAACAGCAACATCACGCCCAGCCCGCGCAGCAACCTGTTCTTTGTCTACAACCATGTAGACAACTTGCCGGTTGAGCCTTTTGGCAAGGTGCCACCGCGACCGGACTTTGTTGCCGAACGCGGACAGGTCGAGCCGCTGCAGATAGCTCCGCAGCAGTACGACTGAGGGCAGGAGCCCTCGCCTCTGTCTGATCGGCAGGGACGACATTCACCAGGAAAAGAAACCAGGATTATGCATACAGTAGAAAAAATCGGCGGCACATCAATGAGCCGCTTTGATGAAGTACTGAACAACATTTTCATTGGCGACCGAGAAAAAGCCGAGCTTTACAACCGGGTATTTGTTGTTTCTGCCTATTCCGGCATGACAAACATGCTGCTTGAACACAAGAAAACCGGTGAGCCGGGCGTGTATGAGCGTTTTGCCGATGCGCAGAACGAAGATGCCTGGCTTGAAGCGCTGGACGCGGTGCTCGCCACCATGAAGCGCAAAAATCATCAGCTGTTCCCCAGCGAATATGAGCGCCAGGCCGCTGACCGCTTCATCGAAGGCCGCATCAGCGACGTTCGGGATTGCATGGTCAGCTTGCAGCAGTTGTGTACTTACGGTCACTTCCAGCTGACCGAGCACCTGATGAAAGTGCGCGAAATGCTGGCCGCCCTTGGCGAAGCACACAGTGCGTTCAATACCGTGCTTGCGCTGAAAAAGCGCGGCGTGAACGCCCGCCTAGTCGACCTTACTGGCTGGAATCAGAGCGAGCCGAAGCAGTTCCAGCAGATGATCAAGGACAGCTTCGCCGGTATCGACCTGAGCAAGGAGCTGGTTGTTGCAACGGGTTATACCCATTGCTCCGAAGGGTTGATGAATACCTTCGATCGTGGCTACAGCGAAATCACCTTCGCCCAGATCGCCGCGACCACAGGTGCGCACGAGGCGATCATTCACAAGGAGTATCACCTTTCCAGCGCAGATCCGAATCTGGTTGGCGTCGACAAGGTCGTGACCATTGGCCGCACCAACTACGACGTCGCCGATCAGCTGTCCAATCTGGGTATGGAGGCTATCCATCCCAAGGCAGCGCGTACGCTGCGTCGTGCCGGCATTCAGTTGCGCATCAAGAATGCCTTCGAGCCCGATCACGGCGGCACACTGATCAGCCAGGACTATTGCAGCGAGAAGCCCTGCGTCGAGATCATCGCCGGCCGCAAGGATGTATTTGGCCTCGAGGTGTTCGACCAGGAGATGCTCGGCGACGTCGCCTACGACATCGAGATCACTAAGTTGCTCAAGCAGCTGAAGCTCTATGTCGTGAACAAGGACTCCGACGCCAACAGCATCACCTACTACGCTTCCGGTTCGCGCAAGCTGATCAACCGTGCCTCACGGCTGATCGAGGAACGCTATCCCATGGCTGAGGTACGGGTACACAACATTGCTATCGTCTCGGCGATTGGCTCGGACCTGAAGGTCAAGGGCATCCTCGCCAAGACCGTTGCCGCTTTGGCCAGCGCCGGCATCAGCATCCAGGCGATTCACCAGTCGATTCGTCAGGTCGAGATGCAGTGCGTGATCAACGAAGACGATTACGACGCTGCGGTCGATGCGCTGCACAAGGCGTTGATCGAGCCGGAGAATCACGGGGACGTTATCGTCGCCGCCTGATTTGGTCCGCGAACGAAGCCCGGCACTCGCCGGGCTTTTTTGTATCTGCAAGATTGCATTTGCCTGGGGTGTAGCGCGCCTGCGCTACGCCGAGGCCGTGCGATAACACCGCCCTCCGAAACCAGTCCCATTGGCGAGTCCGTACGCCGTCCATCTGTCGGCGCGCAGGCGCACGCCAACCCCAGAAAACCCCAGCGGCGCCTGCATCCTGGGCGTGTAGCGCGCCTACGCTACGCCAAAGCCTGCAGCCGCACCAGGCCCAACCCTGGAACTGAACGCGGCCCGAACCACCAAACGAGCTGAATTATCAAACCGGTGAAGCAAGAAACCTCACCATCTCTCCCGCCGCCCGCTTGGAATCCTCCAACATGAAACAATGCCCGCCCGGCAATTCGCGCTCGGTGACGCTGGGATTGATCCGCGCCAGCCGTTGAGCTGACAGCTTCACAAAGGGATAGGTCGCATCACCGTGCATCAGCAAGGTGGGCGTTTGAATCTTGCCCAGCGAGTACCACAGCCTGCTCGGCCAGCTTTCGAACACTTCGGCTTCGCGGCTGGGCCGACACTTGAGCGTTACGCTGCCGTCCTCGACCTGGCGCAACCCATGTTCGATATGCGCGCTGAAGGCGCTCTCCTCCCAGCCCCGGAACATGCCGCGATTGTGCAGCGCTTTATACGCCGAGTCGCGGTCCGGCCATTGATCGCGGCGGGTGCGAGTCTTTTTCGACAAGGCGTTACTGCGCTGGCCAACCAGGCCCAGCGCTGTACGCATAAGCAATTGCGACTGAGGAAACAGAACGGGATCGAGCAGCACGGCTTTATCAAACACACCGGGGTGACGGGCCAGCATCAGACTGGTGAGCACGCCGCCGAAACTGTGACCACACGCATATAAAGGCACAGCGCCGAATTGCTCCCTGCCCGCATTGAAGGCTTCCAGCGCCAGCTCGGCATTGCGATTCCAGCCGAGAAAATCCCCGCCGTGATCGCTGTCGCCCTGCCCTTGCAGGTCGCAAAGCCACAGATCGAAATGCTCGGAAAGATGCTTCAGAAAGGGCTCATAGGTGCGGCCGCAGAAGCCGTTACCGTGCAGGAATTGCAGCAAGGGTTTGTCACTGGGCGCGGTATGCCAGCCGCGCAGTGTGAACCCGGCACTTGTCTGATGTGCCCAGGGCAACAACGTCATAAAGGTTTCCCCGAAAAGTGAACCGGCAGGTCGAATCACCTGCGCAGCGGCCTGTCAGCGCAGGCTGTAATCGATGTTTGTGACGACCCTGACGCGCTTTACCTGCGGCGTGTAAGGGTCGACATCATCAATGGAAAAGTAACCCTGGGACGCGCGGCGTATGCTCCCAACCTCAGCGTCGGCATCGCGGGCAAACTGGTCCGCAGCTGCACGGGCATCACGGGTTGCGTCGGCGATCATGTCGGCCTTGATCAGCTCCAGCCGCGTAAACAGAAACCGCGGCTGGCTATCGTAGTTCTGCGTCAAGGCAATGCCGGATTTGACCAGCTCGCCAACCGTCTGCATGCCGCTCTGCACACTCTCGATATCCTGCGTGCGCACCAGCACCGTTACTTCCGCGCGGTAGCGTTCAGGTGACAGGGTGTTGCCGTACGTATTGGCGTGCTGATCGGTGATCCTGGGCATGGACAGCTGAATATCGCTTTCAACGAACCCACGGAGCAGCAGGAAGGAACGGACCAGACCCTGCTGTTCCTCAATCT
Source organism: Pseudomonas sp. gcc21 (assembly GCF_012844345.1). Classification (NCBI taxonomy): domain Bacteria; kingdom Pseudomonadati; phylum Pseudomonadota; class Gammaproteobacteria; order Pseudomonadales; family Pseudomonadaceae; genus Pseudomonas; species Pseudomonas sp. gcc21. Next base: position 1,688,639 of record NZ_CP051625.1, read on the forward strand.
TGCCCTGTAAACGGTCGAGGCTGTCATCAGCCACCGAGAAGCTGACCGGCCAGAGTGCCAGATCAGCTTCGACGTTGCGCTCGGCAAGGCCCTTGACGCTGACCACCCTGTCAGCGCCGCCGAATTGCAGCAATCCGCTCTTCAGACTCATCGCCATCAACACCAGCGCTGTCGCCACAATCAGCGCAGCGAGGATGCCAGTGATGGCAGTCATTACCGGCTTACTCATGTTTCACGTCTCCAGATTACTTCTTGTTGGATATCTGGTTCTGCCCGACGCCATGCGAAACCGGCACGAATGCCGGGCCGGGGGTCAGATAAAGGAACCCAGCCCCACGGCCTGACGCACCCGCGTCATCAATTCAGCGGCTTCGGCACGGGCGCGCTCCGCACCCTTGAGCAGGACGCTCTCAATATACGCCGGGTCTTCGAGCAGCGCCTGATAACGTTCACGTGGCTCACGCAGATAGTGGTTCAGGTATTCAAAGAGCTGATCCTTGGCTTCGCCCCAGCCGATCCCCTCGAGGTAGCGGGCGCGCATCGCCTGGGACTCTGCGGGTGTGGCAAAAGCCGAATAGATCTGGAACAGGGTGCAGGTATCCGGATCCTTCGGCTCGCCTGGCTCCAGCGAGTTGGTCTTGATCTTGCGCACCAGCTTGAGCAGTTTCTTTTCCGGGGTGAACAGCGGGATGGTGTTGTCGTAGCTCTTGGACATCTTGCGCCCATCCAGCCCCCGTAGCACTTCCACGCTCTGATCCACCTGCGCCTCGGGCAGCGTGAAGTACTGTCCCTTGAACAGATGGTTGAAGCGCCCGCCCATGTCGCGCGCCATCTCGATATGCTGGATCTGGTCGCGCCCGACCGGCACCCTGTTGGCATTAAACATCAGGATGTCCGCCGCCATCAGCACCGGATAGCTGAACAAACCCATGGTTACGCCCTTGTCGGGATCCGCCTGACCGGCTGCCTCGTTATCCGCAACGGATGCCTTATAGGCATGCGCGCGGTTCATCAACCCCTTGGCGCACACGCAGGAAAGCATCCAGGTCAGCTCAGTGATCTCGGGAATATCCGACTGCCGGTAGAACACTGCATTATCGGTATCCAGTCCCAGCGCCAGCCAGGTCGCAGCGATTTCAAGCCGCGATTCCTGAACCCGCTTCGGGTCCTGGCATTTGATCAGCGCATGCAGATCAGCCAGAAAATAATAGGACTGCACATTGGGATCCTGGCTGGCTGCGATAGCGGGCTTGATAGCGCCGACATAGTTGCCGAGGTGCGGCGTGCCGGTGGTGGTGATGCCGGTAAGTACACGGGTCTTTTGCATTGGCGAGCGATTCTACTTGTAAGCTATGAAATGAATGGGGCCAAGTGTACAACGGCGGGACTTTTCAAAGCGACCACACACCTTGAAGCGGTGCCCCGATCGCTGATAGCGAACCATTGCACAGCCTGATACTGGTCCCCGGTTGCTGGTCGAGCCAAGTCTGCTTGATTAGACTGATTGCCCTGTTGATCACCCGAGGAAGGCACGATGTCGTTCGCTGAGGAACTCAAGGCACAGCTCGAATTGCCGGTTATTGCATCTCCCCTGTTCATCATTTCCAACCCGCGTCTGGTGGCCGAGCAATGTAAGAACGGCGTAGTCGGATCCTTCCCTGCCCTCAACGCGCGCCCGTCTGAAGTACTGGAACAATGGTTGCAGCAGCTGACGACCGAACTGGCTGATTTCAAGGCCGCCAACCCCGGCAAAAAGGTCGCCCCTTTTGCGGTAAACCAGATCGTGCATCATTCCAACGACCGACTGGAGCACGACCTGGAAGTCTGCGCTCGATATGAAGTGCCGATCATGATCACCAGCCTGCGTGCCCCACACGATGCCGTTAAGGTGGCGCACAGTTACGGCGGCAAGGTATTCCATGACGTCATCAGCGTGCGTCACGCGGAAAAGGCAATCGAAGCGGGCGTCGATGGGTTGATTCTGGTCTGCGCAGGCGCAGGTGGACACGCCGGTACCCTCAACCCCTTCGCGCTGGTGTCCGAGATCCGCAAGTTCTATGACGGCCCGATCGCCCTGTCTGGCTCCATCACCCAGGGCAAGCAGATCCTTGCCGCCGAAGCCATGGGCGCGGACTTCGCCTACATGGGCACGCGCTTTATCGTGACCCACGAAGCCAACGCCGACGAAGCCTACAAACAGATGATCGTCGACAGTTCTGCTACCGACGTTATCTACTCCAGCCTCTTTACCGGCGTACACGGCAACTACCTGCGCGGCAGCATCTCCAAGGCAGGGCTGGATCCAGACAACCTGCCGGAAGCAGACAAGAGCGCAATGTCATTCGGTAGCGACAAAAGCAAGGCGTGGCGGGATATCTGGGGCGCTGGTCAGGGCGTTGGCGGAATTGGTGAAGTGACGTCTACGGCGGAGGTAATTGCTGAGCTCAAGCGGGATTATCTGGCGGCCAAGCAGCGGTTGCTGGGGTGAGTCGCTTGAATTCCGAAGTCAGCTATCGCGCGCCGACGAGCCCTCGCTGACACGCAGCAAGTACATCCCTGTAAGCTCGTCGATGACATCCATGTCATCGCACGGTCAGCGCGGCCTCGTCGGCGCGCTACGCCATAGAGCTTGAGCTCGCTGTGGGCGTGTCTGATCTGCGGGTTCGCAATCTCAAAATCAAATCCCCCTAGCCCCCTTTGCCAAAGGGGGAATCGTCCGAGACGCTGCTCTTCTGTGCGTGTGACATATGCTCTTGAGTTGCGTCGCTGTCCATGACCACCAGCCTCGCGCCGACACAACCAACACGCAGAACTAATTCCCCTCTTTGAAAAAGGGGGGCTAGGGGGGATTTGCTTTTCGCGTTCAGCTATTCGCTTTTACTCATCCCGCCGCAAGTCATCCGGAATAGGCACATCCGGCATAGGTCCTGGACGCTTGCCCTCACCCGCCCGGTACTGACGCAGCTGGAATACGTAAGCCAGCACCTGCGCCACAGCCAAATAAAGCCCGGCCGGGATCTGTTGATTGAGGTCGGTGCTGTAATACACGGCCCGCGCAAGCGGCGGTGCCTCGAGGATGACGACGTCGTGCTCGCCCGCGATTTCCCGGATCTTCTGCGCCATGATGTCGCCGCCCTTGGCAACCACCACAGGCGCGCCGGAATTGACCGGGTCATACTTCAGCGCAACGGCATAATGCGTCGGGTTGGTGATGACCACGTCGGCATTGGGCACCTCTTCCATCATGCGGCGCTGCGCCATTTCGCGCTGAAGCTGGCGAATCCGGGACTTCACCTCCGGCTTGCCTTCGGAATCCTTGTACTCGTCGCGCACTTCCTGCTTGGTCATTTTCAGCTTTTTCTTGTTGTCCCACAACTGAAAAGGCACATCCACGGTGGCAATGAGGATCAGCGAACAGGCTAGAAACAGCAGCGAGCTGCTGAGCACCCAGCCGCTGTGGGCGATGGCGTCAGGCAAGGGCTCTCGCGAAAGCGCGAGCAAATCATCCTGACGCATGTTCAGCACCACCAGCGCCACCATGAGCACGACGAGAAATTTGGCCAGCGCCTTGAGCAATTCAACCAGCGCCTTGACTGAAAACATGCGCTTCAAGCCAGCCAGCGGGTTCATTCGCTCGAACTTGGGCGCAAGGGACTTGGCACTGAATAGCCAGCCGCCCAGCAGCAGGGGCCCAACCAGTGCGGCAACCAGCACCATGAGAAACAGCGGGCCGAGCACGCTGAAACCCTGTTCGACCGATGCCAGCAGGTGCAGCGCCATGGTGTCGGTTGAGTACAGCACTTCACGGTCAAGACTGAAGTTGAACACCATCAGACTCATCAGCTTGCCGACCATGGCTGGCCCGACCATGAGCAGCCCGATCGCCGAAACCATCACCACGGCGAGTGTATTCAGCTCCTTGGAGCGGGCAATCTGGCCTTTCTCACGGGATTCCTTTAGGCGTTTCTCCGTGGGCTCTTCGGTTTTTTCCTGACCGCTGTCCGGTTGCTCTGCCATCAGCGCACCCGCACCATTTCACGCAACCACTCCAGGGTTTCGGTTGCCAGCGAATGATATTGAGCGCCGACGTCGCCCAGCACTACCCAGAGAATAAACAGGCCGAACACGAGGGTCAGCGGAAAACCGATGGAGAAAATATTCAGCTGCGGTGCGGCGCGCATCATTACGCCGAAAGACAGGTTGACGATCAGCAGCGCCGTAATCGCCGGCAGCCCGATGAGCAGCGCAGCAGCCATCACCCAGCTGAACCGCAACACCAACGTATGGAAGTCTGTGGCCAGCAACCCCTCGCCAATCGGCAATGTCATGAAGCTCTCGGCCAACACCTCGATCACCACCAGATGGCCATCCATCGCCAGAAACAACAGGGTCACCAGCATGGTGAATACCTGCGCCACCACCGCGACGGAAACGCCCATGCTCGGATCGTTCATCGAGGCGAAGCCCAGACCCATCTGCATGGCGACGATCTGGCCAGCCAGCACGTGGATCTGGAACAGCAACTGCAACATGAAGCCCATCGCCGCACCAATCAGAATCTGCTCGCCGATGATCACCCAAGTGGCCAGCGATAACGCGTCAATCGCCGGCACTGGAGGGATCATCGGGGTAATCAGCATGGCGATCATCAACGCGAGGTACAGGCGAATGCGTACCGGCAGCATCTGCGTGCCGAACACCGGCATGGTCATCAGCACACTGGCCACCCGGAAGAGCACCCACATGTAGCTGGCCACCCAACGGCTGATCTCAGCTGCGGCGAATTCGAACATTCAGCCGATCAGTCCGGGAATCGCCCGGTAGAGGTTGTCGGTGAAGTCAATCACCTGCGTGACCAGCCAGGGGCCGAGCACAATCAGGGTGATGAAGGTAAACAGCAGACGCGGCAGGAAGCTCAGCGTCTGCTCGTTTATCTGCGTGGCCGCCTGAAACATCGCCACCACCAGACCAACCAGCAGGCTCGGCAATACGATCACCGCGACCATCACAGTCGTGAGCCACAGGGCCTGGCGAAACAGGTCTACCGCTACTTCAGGTGTCATGTATTTTTCCGGGCTAAGTAACGGCGAAACTGGCCGCGAGGGTGCCTATGATCAGCGCCCAACCATCCACCAGCACAAACAGCATGATTTTGAACGGCAGCGAGATAATCAGCGGCGACAACATCATCATACCCATGGCCATCAACACGCTGGCCACCACCAGATCGATGATCAGGAAGGGAATGAAGATCATGAAACCTATCTGGAACGCGGTTTTCAGCTCAGAGGTTACAAAAGCCGGCACCATGATATGGAAGGGAACGTCCTCCGGCGTAGCGATATCAGTGCGCCGCGCCAACCGCACGAACAACTCCAGATCCGTTTCCCGGGTTTGCGCCAGCATGAACTCGCGCAATGGAATGCTGGCTTGCTCCAGCGCCTGCTGTGGCGCCAATTCTTCGGCGAGATAGGGCTGCAACGCAGTTTCGTTAATGCGCTCGAATATCGGCGCCATGATGAAAATCGTCAGAAACAGCGCCAGCCCGATAAGAATCTGGCTCGACGGCGTCTGCTGCAGGCCCAGCGCCTGGCGCAATATCGAAAACACAATGATGATGCGGGTGAAGCTGGTCATCATCATGACGAAGGCCGGGATGAACGTCAGCGCGCTCATCAGCAGCAGGATCTGCAGACTCACCGAGTAGGTCTGTTCTCCATCGGCGTCGGTGCTCAGGGTGACCGCCGGCAGGCTCAGCGGATCGCCGGCAGTCTGCGCCAGGGCCGCCGGCGCGAGCAGCGCCAGCATCATTAACACCCAACGCATCACGGGCGATTCTCCCGTTTAAGCAGCGCTTGCAGCTTGCGCGCAAAATCACCGTCGACCGTTTCCAGCGGAATTTCGGCAACGGGTTCTTCAAACACATGCAGCGTGCTGATGCGGCCAGGGGATGCGCCCAACAGCATTTGTTTGCCGCCGACATCGACAAGTATCAGACGATCACGCGGTCCCAGCGGCAGATTGCTGACGATGCGGATATGCTGACCGCCCTGGGCGGCCAGCGGGCCAACACGGCGCATCAGATAGCCCATGAGGAAAATCAGCCCCACCACCAGCACTAATCCCAGTCCAAGCTGGGCGAGTTGCCCGATGAGCGAGGTCTGCGCAGCGCTGGTGGTGGCAGAGGCGACGGGCTCTGCGGCAAACGCACCTGCCGACAGAGCAGCCAGTAAAATGAACGAAATCCCCCGCATATCAGCGCAACTTCTTGATGCGTTCAGAGGGGCTGATCACATCGGTCAGGCGGATGCCGAACTTCTCGTTCACTACCACCACCTCACCGTGAGCAATCAGCGTACCGTTGACCTTCACATCCAGCGGTTCGCCGGCCAGACGGTCAAGCTCGACCACCGAACCCTGATTGAGCTGCAGCAGATTGCGAATGGTGATTTCGGTATTACCGACCTCCATTGAGATGGTTACCGGGATATCCAGAATGACGTCCAGATTCGGACCATCGGTACCCTGGAAGTAATCGTCAGAGGGCTTGGCAGGTTTAGGAAACTCTTCCATGGGCAACGCCTGGGAGCCGTTATTGCCAGCCAGCATGGCATCGATATCAGCCTGGCTGGAATCGCCGGCCTCCTCCATCGCGGCTGCCCACTCATCCGCCAGCGCCTGCTCTTCAGGACTGATTTCGCCGGAGTTCTTGTCATCAGACATCGTGCCGTTCCTCTAAATTAGCGTTACGTATTCGTTGTTTATCGTGGCCGCGCGATAGGGCCGAGAATCTGCAAGCCGAGATTGCCCTTCACCGAGCCCAGCTTGGCCTTGAACGTGGGTACCCCGTTGGCGCACAGCACCATGTGATCGGGCAATTCAACCGGGATGACGTCGCCGGCCTGCATGCTCAACAGGTCCTTCAGTTTGAGTTCACGCCGAACTACCGTCGCGCTCAGCGGCACCTTGGCGCAGGTAATTTCCTCACGCAGGGCACGCACCCAGCGCTCGTCATGCTCGTCCACATCGGACTGCACACCAGAATCCAGCACTTCGCGCAGCGGCTCGATCATTGAATAGGGGAAGGTCACGTGCAGATCACCGCCGCCGCCGTCCAGCTCGATATGGAAGGTCGAGACGACGACCACCTCGCTGGGGCTGACGATATTGGCCAGCGCGGGGTTAACCTCGGAATTAACGTACTCGAAGGTAACGTCCTGAACTGCTTGCCAGGCTTCCTTCATGTCTGCGAAGGCCTGATCCAGCACCATGCGCACCACGCGCAGTTCAGTGGGGGTAAACTCGCGGCCTTCGATCTTGGCATGACGGCCATCGCCACCGAAGAAGTTGTCCACCAGCTTGAATACCAGGCGCGCGTCGAGAATAAACAGCGCGGTGCCGCGCAGTGGCTTCATCTTCACCAGATTCAGACTGGTCGGCACGTAGAGCGAGTGCACGTATTCGCCGAACTTCATCACCTGCACGCCACCTACTGCCACATCCGCCGAGCGGCGCAGCAGGTTGAACATGCTGATACGGGTATAACGTGCGAAGCGCTCGTTGATCATTTCCAGCGTCGGCATGCGACCGCGAACAATGCGGTCCTGGCTGGTCAAGTCATAGGTTTTGGCTGTGCCGGGTTCGGCATCGTCTTCCATATCAATCGCGCCGTCATCGACCCCGTGCAGCAGCGCGTCGATTTCGTCTTGTGACAGCAGATCCTGGACGGCCATGGTGTTTCCTATTGCAGAACGATATTGGTGAACAGCGCGGACTCGATTATCGGGTTGCCGAGCTCTTTTTCCATCAGTGCCTTGACCGCAAGCGACGCCCGCTCGCGCAGGGCTTCTTTACCCTCCGGGCTGAACAGTGCGTCAAATTCTTCACTGCTGAAGAGCATGACCAGCTCGTTGCGGATCAACGGCAAATGGGAACTTAATTGAGTCATCAGTTGCGGGTCTCGCCCCATCAGCACCACATTGACCTGCATATAGCGCTGCCGGCCTTCATGGACATAATTCACTACAAAGGCAGGATCCAGGGACTGGTAGATGGCCATGGGTTTACCGGCCTCTACGACGGGCGTCTCGGCCACCGTTTCGTCTTCACTGGCAAACAGGAAGAAGGCTGCCGCGCCGATAGATAACAACAAGGCGAACAAACCTGCGCCCACAAGGAGGAGAAGTTTCTTACGGCTTGCCGGTGGGCTCTCGGGCGTCGCCGGCTGGGCGGGTTCGGGCTGTTGTCGGGCCATGCCAATATTCCGTCAGTAATGCGTGAAATCAACTGTTTCGGATACTGCTTGCATTGAGCATGCCAAGGAGGACGCCGGCGAGCATCCCATAATGGCTGGCGACGAGTCGCTGGGCGCACCGTCTTAATGAAGACATAGGGTAAAGCCAAGCGGAGGGAATGTCTCTGGCTGTCATTGGCTGGAGCGCATTCCGGGTGGCGTGGGTTCCCGGTGGGTTTGGGAGTTGGTGCTTGCTGAGAGATAGCCGTAGCGCGGGTGCGCTACAGCCCCGGGGTGCTGCCGCCTATCTTTCTTTACTGCTGATGCCGAGCGGCTCAGGCCGTGTTTGGGATTGAAAGCGGGTTTGTATCGCGTAAGGATTGGGATTTGTGCATGCTGGACGCTTGCCGTAGCGCGGGCGCGCTACAGCCCCAGGTTGCCGCAAAGCCATGCGGGTTCTTGGGAATGTGTTCGCGCTGGGGCGTGACGCCGGCTTCGACAGCAGATCAGGCGTAGTAGTCAACCAGACGTTCAGCCGAGACCCTGGCTGCTTCAGCCGTAGTCAGCAGCGAATCAGACTGGCTGGTTATTTCCGCGCTACCGCCCTGCCCTTGTCGAGATCCCTGACCCGACGTGCCGGCCTGTGCTTCCCGACCGGACTGCTGACCCGCGGATCCATCCGAGACCGAGACGTTGACCTGATCCATGCCCTGCTGACTGAACATTTCCCGCAGCCGAAACATCTGTGCTTCGAGGGCTTCGCGCACTGAGGGGTTCTGACTGACAAACTGAACCTGATGCTCCTGCCCGCGGTTCTGGATATGAATTTCCAGCGGCCCCAGTTCGGCCGGGTCAAGCATAATTTCGACGCTGCGCAGATTCTGGCTGGACATCCACATTACTTTTTCGACAGCGGCCTCGCTCCAGGAATGCTGGCCGAAGGGGACGCCGAGCGTCTGGGCTGCTGCATTTACTGGCCGCGCCGTAAGCGCAGGCTGGACCGCGTTCGATTGCGCTGCGAGTGCCGGCCGATCGAACCCGTCCTTGCTCTCAGAGTCGCCAGGTAAGGTGTCATGATTCAGCGCCTTGAGATCTATCTGCTCCACGAGCTTACCGGCAATGGCCACCTGCTCGCCCAACGTCACCAGTGGAGCGTTGCGCTGCATCGAAATCGGCGCATCGTTCGACTGCCGCAACACTTCAACCTGCGTTGCAGTTATCGGCGCGTCAGTTTTGACTGCAACCAAAGCCAGAGCCGCTCTGCTGTCAACCGGCTGTTTTGAAGTAGCAGGCGTCAAGGATTCGCGGGATTCATTCAACCACTTCATCCACCGCTCGGACATTTCCGTCAAGGACCCGTCAGCCATAACCGCCGCCGTCCCGGCAGGCGATTGCTCTCCCGACGCTGAATGGAATGTCTCGCTCAAGTCGCCAATGTCAGCCAGCTGGCCAAGCCAATCCTGAACGGAATCCGGCAACGGCTTGCCGTCCCCGGCAAGCGCAAGGTTTTCGATTGCCGCCAGCCCGCTCTCCTCGAGACGTTTCAGCAAGGCGTTCAGGCGTTCCGGCTGCTGTTCGGCCAGCAGGTTGGCGAAATCCACCTGCTCTGTGTCGCCCGTGCCGGATGACAAGGCTGCGCGACTGGTGCCGGCAGCTCGAACTTCAGGCGAGGATAACGCCAGCAGGGCTTGGCTAACTGACATTGATGATCTCCATGGCAAATGAGCAATTGCTCTGTTAACACTTACAAGCAAACTGCGGGCCAGGGAGAGGTTATAGGAGGGATTATTTGAAAATGATCAGCGAAAGCTGCGGCTTGACCCGGTCATACAAGTGAAGGAGCCGCTCGAAGGCAGCGGTTGCGGCTTGCCGGTCGGCGGCCGCGCCTGCACGCTCTGCCTCTGCAGCTGCCCCATGCAAAGCGAGAGCACCGATATTTCCGCAGCTGCCGCGTAAACTGTGCGCAGTCTGACGGTAGGCCCGCCAGTTTTCCGTCAGTAAGTGGCTGCGCAAAAGACCGAGACGCATCTCGGTGTCGGTAATAAAGGTTTCCAGTAACACCTCATACTCATCCAACATCAGCTCTCTGAGCGATGCCTGAACGGATGGTTCCAGGTCCAGCGGCTCCGACATGGGTAGTCGATCCTTGATGATAGTTTGGGAAGGGCCTTCAGACCCTAGGGCCCGATGGCCCAACTGAAAACAGCTCTGGCCCGGTTGCCCTGCGCATTGTATTTGATCTCGTCGGCCAGCGCGGCAACCAATGCGAGCCCTCTCCCGGCGTACCCATTATTGGGGAATGTCATCGCCGGCGCGAAACCTTCGCCGCTATCGCTTACCTCGATGCGCAGTACGCCACCTTGCCCGGTGGGCGAATGATCGAGCACCACCTGAATCCAACCGTCACGCAGGGCTGACAGTTGCTGGCTGCGCTGGGCATAGTATTGGGCAAACCCCTCGGAGTCGCGCTTCAGCTTCGAATCCAGGCTCAGCAGGCCGTGCTCCAACGCGTTGCTGTACAGCTCGCTGAGGATGACATAGATGCTGCCAATATGCGGGCGCAGACCCGGAATATCCATCAACGTTTCAAGCAAAAAAGGTAACGGATTGTAGTGCCGTACCGAGGCAGCGCGGAAAGTATAGGCCAACTGCCAGTCCTGAGCCGATTGTGCGTAGCCAGCATTGGCCGCACCCGTGGGACGCTGCTGTGCGGGCTCCAGCATTACCAGTTCAAGCAGGCTGATGTCATCCTGCGGAGCCCCGTGAAAGGTTTCGATCGCATGCAACAGTCCATCGAAGAACAGCTGCGGACGTCCCGGATAATTATCCAGCAAGCGCAACACCCGTTCTTCGCCGAAAGGCTCGCCCTGCTGGTTGCGGCTCTCTATCACGCCGTCGGTCCAACACAGCAGGCGATCCCCCGGGTGCATGGCGAGCACGACCGGATTGGGGTCGAAACGCTCGGCTTTGGCTACCCCCAACGGCAGATGAGCGGAGGGGATTCGATGCAGAAGCTCGGCCTGATGACCGATGATGAGCACCTCCGGCAGCCCGCCATTCCAGATTTCTACCAGAGCTTTCGCCGGGTTGACCTCGATCAGCACGGCACAACAGAAGATGCCCACCGGCAGAATCTGCGCGAGCTTGCCGTTCAACTCGACGATGATGTCGCGCACGTTGAAGCCCCGCGCACTCATCGCATAGAACACTTCGGCAAGGGGCATCGCGCCGATGGCCGCCGACAACCCATGACCGGTGAAATCCCCCAGCAGAATATGCATCCCGCCGGAGGGCTTATAGGCCGCCAGCAGAATGTCTCCGTTGAACATGGCAAAGGCTGACTGCAGATAGCGCAGATTGCTTGCTGAAAGACAGCCGGCATGCGCGACGCGATCAAATACCGTTTTGGCCAGGTGCTGATCTCGGACCAACCGCTGGTGCTGGCTGGTGATCAGGTCGCGCTGCGCGCGCAGGGTATTGTGCATGTCATGCATGCGACCGAAGGCCGTGATCTTGGCTTGCAGGACCACCGGGTTATAGGGTTTGGAGAGAAAATCATCACCGCCGGCTTCGAGGCATTTCACCAGCGCAGCGGATTCACTCAGACTGGTGAGGAAGATAATCGGTACCAGATCTTCGCCGGCCAGTTCCTTGATACGCCGCGCTGCGTCAAAACCATCCATGACCGGCATCAAGGCATCAAGCAGAACCAGATCGGGACGCTGCGCCGAAAATTGTTCGACCGCCAGCAGGCCGTTTTCCACACTGATCACTTTATGCCCCAGCCGGCTCACCAGACGATCCAGAATCATCCGGTCAGGGGGATTGTCGTCGGCGACCAGCACCGTCAGTTCAGCGGACGGTTGGGGCTGGAAAGAAAGCGGCACGTGCTACTCGATACTGAAGAGCTGTTCGAAGTTGGAAATACTGAAAACTTTCCGCACGTCGGGGTTGCAATGCACGATCTGGATGAGCGCCTCATCGCCGCCGGCATGATCGCGCAGCAACAACAGCATGCCCAGCGCCGAGCTATCGATGTAATCGGTATCCTGCAGATCCACCACGTACCGTTGAGGCGTAAGCCCGCTACGCTCGTAGGCCTCTCGAAACGCCTGGTGGACGCTGAAATCGAAACGCCCACTCACACGGATCGTCAACACCTGACCATCGGTGGAATGGCTCGCCTGAATCGCCATACTGAGCTCCTCGCTGTTCGCAGGTAATAGTCAGCTTAGCAACAGAGTCTGGTATCAGCTAACGTCGCGGCGCATACCGATGGCTCGCTGTGACAGTTCATCCAGCAATTTTTGCTCTTGCTTGTCCGCCTTGGCGCGAGCCTCCTGCTGATAACGCTCGATCAGTTTGCGCATGGCTTCCAGCCGTTGATATCGCTGACGCCATTGCTCCCGGGATTTATCCAGTGCCCTGGCGTGCCAGCTCACGGTGTTCTTCTGCTGGTCGATCGCCGTCTGCATCTGCGCCATGAATCGCTGATAATTCAACAGCCAGTCGCGACCGACACCCTGTTCGCCGCGCTGCGTCCAACCCTTTTCGTATTCGCTGCAGTAAAACTCCAGATCCTGCAGGCGGGTTTGCGCGGCATCGAGTTGCGTCTGGGCATCGCCGAGCTGTTTCGCGGCCTTGCGTTCATCTTCCAGCGCCATATCAAGCACCGGCGCAAGCCGGCGCACCCGGCTGTCACTCATGGCTCACCAGTTGCTCAAGTCCGGCCTGGCTTTCAGGCAGGCTGACACTTTCATGCAGGGCCTGACGCAGAAAACCCTGCATCTGCGGCATTCTGGCGATAGCGGTATCGGTCAGGGGATCAGAACCTGCGGCGTAGGCGCCGACGCTGATCAGGTCGCGGCTCTGCTGATAGCGGGCGTACATTTGCTTGAACAACTGGGCGCGCTGCAGATACTCACGACTGACGATCTGCGGCATTGCCCGGCTGATCGATGCTTCGATATCAATAGCCGGATAGTGTCCTTCCTCGGCAAGTCGGCGTGACAGAACAATGTGGCCGTCGAGAATCGCACGGGAGGCATCGGCGATCGGGTCCTGCTGATCATCCCCTTCGGACAAAACGGTGTAAAACGCTGTAATCGAGCCGCCACCCTCCTCGGCATTGCCGGCGCGCTCCACCAGTTGCGGCAGTTTGGCGAACACGGATGGCGGGTAGCCCTTGGTGGCGGGCGGCTCGCCGATTGCCAGTGCAATCTCGCGTTGGGCCTGGGCAAAGCGGGTCAGAGAGTCCATCAGCAGCAGCACATTCTTGCCCTGATCACGGAAATATTCGGCGATACGCGTGCAGTACATGGCTGCGCGCAGGCGCATCAGCGGTGCGTCATCAGCTGGCGAGGCAACCACCACCGAGCGCGCCATACCCTCCTCGCCGAGAATCTGCTCGATGAACTCCTTGACCTCCCGGCCCCGCTCGCCGACCAGCCCCACGATGGTGATATCAGCATCGGTAAAGCGCGTCATCATACCCAGCAACATACTCTTGCCCACGCCGCTACCGGCGAACAGGCCCAGACGCTGACCACGGCCAACCGTCAATAAACTGTTGATCGAACGGATACCGACGTCGAGGGTGGCTTCAATGGGATGACGTTTCAGCGGGTTGATCACCGGGCCGTTGAGATCGACCCAATCGTCTGCCGTGAACATGCCCTTGCCATCCAGCGGCCTACCAATCCCGTCTACCACGCGGCCAAGCATTCCGAAGCCCATCGGCAATTTACCGCCGCTTGCGGACGGGACCACACGCGCACCTGGCTGCAGACCCTGCATGTTGTCCACCGGCATCAGATAGATCTTGCTGCCAGCAAAGCCCATTACCTCGGCCTCGATCTGAGTGCTGCCCTGCGGCGTTTCGCTGATGACCATGCAGCGCCCGCCCACCGGTGCCTTGCAGCCTTCGGCCTCTAACGTCAGACCCACCATGCGGATCAACCGACCCTCGACAACTGGCTCGGATGACAATTTCAGCAGCGGCTGATAGCGGCCCAGACGGCGGGCAAAACTGATGCGATCAGACATCCGGCGTGCTTCCGTCCAGCGCGACAGGGATCTGCAGATCAGGCTCTGGCGGGTGCGCGCGTTGTTCCAGTCGCGCATCGAACAACTGTTCCACGATGAGTTTCAGGCGGGTCTCCAGCGAGGCGTCGACCTGGCTGTGTTCGGTTTCAATACGGCAGCCGCCGGGCAGCAGGCTGTCATCTTCCAGCAGACGCCAGGTTTCTTCGTGGCGTTCACGCAGCGCTTTGACCGCCTCGAAGTCCGCGGGATTGAGGTAGATACGAATATTGCCAGCCCCCATAGGGAGCGCCTTGAGCGCGCCGCGCAGCACCTGCAGAATCTGGCTTGAATCAGTTGTCAGCTCACGCTGGATAACCTGCCGAACCATGGTTTCCACCAGCGTCAGCAGCATGTCCTCGACCTGCTCGTCCTGATCTTTCATCGGCTCCATCAACTGGGCCATCAGGGCTTCCAGTTCAAGTAGTCGTGCGTCAATCCTGCTGCGCGCTTCCTGCTGCGCCTTCAGCTGGCCGGAATGAAAACCATCCTTCTCGCCAGTCGAGAACCCCTCGTTGTAGGCCTCTTCGCGGATCTGTTCGAGCTCCTCAACAGTAAAAGGCTTCGCATGCTCGACCTCTTCCTCTGGCTCAGCCGTTAGCGCCGGCTCCTCCAGCTCGGGCGCTTCCGGCTCCTGGGGCTCCAGCGTTACCTGGTCGGGCTCTTCGTCAAAGCTCGGCAGACTCCACAGGCTGAACGCCTCCGGCTTGCTGCCCCGAATCAGATCGCTGTCTTGTTTGTTTTTCATTCCGCCCTCTGAGGCTGATACCCATTAACCACCGTCAACCCGTCCCGCCGCAGCACCATGGCGCGTCAGATCATTTCCTCGCCGCCCTTGGTGCCCAGCACGATTTCGCCGGCATCGGCCATGCGCCGGGCGATGGTCAGGATTTCCTTCTGCGCCGCTTCCACTTCGCTGATACGCACCGGCCCTTTGGCCTCAAGGTCATCCAGCAGCAATTCGGATGCGCGCTTGGACATGTTACGCAGGATCTTGTCCTTGATGGCTTCATCCGCGCCCTTGAGCGCAACGATGAGGATCTCGCTGGATACTTCACGCAGCAGCGCCTGAATACCTCGGTCGTCCACATCTGACAGGTTATCGAAGACGAACATCAAGTCTTCGATCTTGGTGGATAGATCCTGGTCGATATCGCGGATAGCCTCGATCAACTGTGATTCGGTGGTGGATTCGAGGAAATTCATGATGTCTGCGGTGCGCTTCACACCACCCATGTTTGCGCGGATAGTGTTCGAATTGCCGGCGAACTGTTTCTCGAGAATTTCGTTCAGCTCTTTCAAGGCTGAGGGCTGGACAGTATTCAACGAGGCGACCCGGAGCAGCACATCCAGGCGTACCTTGTGATCAAAATAGCCGATTACCTCTGCGGCCATATCGGGGTCGAGATACGCCACCACGATAGCTTGAATCTGCGGGTGCTCGAAGCGGATGACATCCGCCACGGCGCGCGGCTCCATCCATTTCAGGCTATCCAGGCCGGAGGTGCTGCCGCCGAGCAGAATCCGGTCGACGAGATTGTTGGCTTTGTCCTCGCCCAGCGCCTGGGTAAGCATGGTGCGAATGTAATTGTCAGCGCCGACTCCCAGCCCGGTCTGATCACCGACCACGCTGATGAAGTCGCCCATCACCTGCTGGACCTGTTCACGCTGAACGGTACGCAGCCCGGCCATTGCAGTGCCGACGCGCTGTACTTCCTTGGGGCCCATGTGCTTTAGAACGGCTGCCGCATCGGATTCACCCAGGCTCAGCAGGAAGATAGCCGCCTTATCGAGCTTGCTCAGTTTTTGCAAACGCTTGGCATCATCACTCATCGTCGTTAATCCACTCTTTGACTACCTGAGCCACACGGCCTGGGTCTTCGGCCAGCAGGCCTTTTATCGCATTCAACTGCTGTTCATAACCGGCGCCCGGCGGGGGTAACAAGGCCGGTGCAGGTGAACCTGAACCGGTCAGACTGACGCGGTCTTCGCGCAGATCCTCGTCCATGCCGCCCAGATCGTCCACTGTCGCGGGATACCCCCCCGCAGTGGCCGGGGTGCGGTTATTGGCAGTCAGGTTCTTGAGCACTGGTCGCAACACGCCGAACACCAGAATCAGGACGAACAGGATGCCCAGGAACTGCTTGGCCATGTCCCAGACCCAGGGTTCGGTCCAGAACGGTGGCTCGGCAATCGGCTCCGGCGCACCTGCCGGGACGAACCGGCTGTTGATCACACTTACGCTATCACCGCGCGCCTCATCAAAGCCCACCGCGTCTTGTACCAGACGAGTCAGCTGCTCGATCTCTGCCTCGGCAAGCGGAACGTGCACGGCTTCCCCTGTCTGCGGATCAACCTGCAGGGTGTGGTCTACCACCACCGCGACGGAAAGTCGTCGCAGCCTGCCCTGTTGCTGACGGGTATAACTGATTTGGCGATCGAGCTCGTAATTGCGCGTCGATTGTTCACGAATATCCTTCGGCGGCGCGACGACAATCGGCTCACCGGTTTCCGGATCAATCACCTGCTCAGGCACGGATACCGCGCCGGGTGGCTGATTGCTCAATGCACCGGGTATCCCCTGTGGACCACCAGCACCGCTGGCGCGCTGCTCATTGAGGATCTGTTCGCTGCGTATGGATGCTTCGGGATTGAAGCTTTCAGAGGTGGACTCCACCGCGCTGAAGTCGACATCTGCAGACACCTCGGCCTTGTATCGACCATCGCCCAACACCGGCTGCAGGATATTGTGGACACGGCGAGTGTAGGTATCTTCCAGCCGCCGTGCATGGTCAAACTGGCGTCCGGCCATGGTCAGTTCGTTAAGCTCGGCCTGGTCGGACAGCAGATTACCGTTCTGGTCGACGACCGTGACCTGTTCCTTGCTCAACTCGGGAACACTGGTCGCCACCAGGTTGACGATAGCCATGACCTGGGCTGGCTCGAGGCTGCGGCCGGCATACATTTCGAGCAGTACCGACGCGCTGGGTTTGCGATCATCACGCACAAACACGGTCGAGCGTGGCATGGCAATGTGCACCCGCGCCGCCTTGACGTTGTACAGGCTGGAAATGGTCCGCGCCATTTCACCTTCCAGGCCGCGACGATAGCGCGTGGTCTCCATGAACTGGCTGGAGCCCAGACCCTGCTCACGGTCCATGATTTCGAAGCCTAGATTACGGTCAGTCGGGGTCACGCCGGAGCTGGCCAGACGCATACGCGCGTCGGCATAGTCCTCACTACGCACGAGCAAAGTACCGCTATTGGGCTCGACCTTGTAATCAATACGGCTTTGCTGCAGCACCTCGAGCACCTGAGCCGAATCATAGTTATCCATGCTGCCGTAGAGCGGACGATAGTCCGGCTCCTGCGACCACAACACCACGGCAAAGCCAACCGCCACACTGGCGGCCAGACCGACCAGCAGGGCAAACTGCCGCAGCATCGGCAGCTGCGCAAGACTGTCCAGAAAAGCCATACCCAACAGGGGCTTACGCTCGGGATCAGGTCCCGGGGCGTTGCGCGTGGCGGGTGTATTAGGCGTTGCATCCATGAAAACTGTCCTCGGTCAATCAAGGCGGGAGGTGAGAGGAATCGGGGTCAGATAGGCATCTTCATGATGTCTTCGTAAGCGCTGATCATCTTGTTACGCACCTGGGTCATCGCCTGAAACGCGACGCTGGATTTCTGCGAAGCGACCATCACCTCGGTCAGATCAATACCCGGCACGCCGCGCTCATAACCGCTCTGCAGCTCGCCAGTGGTCTTCTGGAGTTCGTTGACCTTGTTGAATGCCATCTTGAGCATGTCGTCAAAGGCGGGAGCGTCAGCGCTCTTCTCGACCTGCGCCGGCGCCTGGGGCTTGCCCATCGCTTCCAGCTGCATGCTGCGCATTTGCAACATCAGACGATTCATCTCGACACCCTGGGTCATCTCAATCTCCATGCCGTAAGAAATTTGACGGCGCTTTCGGCTTTGAGACTACTGAAGCAATATTGGTGCCAGATGAGGATCGGCTGCCGCTAGCGTGGCGTCGTCACATACACAGAGCAGGTCTGTTCACAGAAACAGCAGGCGCAGCACAGACAAATTTGTAGGAGGCGCGACCCGCGGCGATCAAATCCGCAACCGCTGAATAGCCGCGTGCCGAGCGCAACTCCTGCGACCCGGTGTAATGAAACGCAACTAGCATCACAATTTGATGGATATCACATCGCAATCAACGTGACACCTGATTCAATAAGTCATCATCCACATACTTGTTACCAATGACACTCAACCCCCACTCCCAATCCCTTCGCAAAGGCCGCCGATCCGAGCCCGGCCACTACTACCTCATCACCGCCGTCACACTCGATCGCCAGCCACTTTTCCAGGATCTTCGGTCCGCCAGAGTGCTTATCAACATACTCCGCGAGGCATCTGCAAGAAATCAGGCGCAGACCTGCCTATGTGGTCATGCCAGACCACTTTCACTGGCTCATGCAACTGCAAGACGAAAGCCTCTCGAAAACCGTACAACGGATCAAACGCCTGACCTCCGCTCAGCTTGGCAGGCGTGTCTGGCAGGATGGGTTCCATGATCGGGCTGTAAGGAGCGAAGAAAACCTCAAGGCCATGGCGCGGTACGTTATTGCCAATCCGCTTCGCGCTGGACTGGTGGATTCGGTGGGCGATTATCCGCATTGGGATGCTGTATGGCTTTGAACGTGGTCTATGCTATGTCGTGCCTGCCAGCCCTGATCACACCTCCCGACAATGAGTTCATGTTGGGTTCGTGAAATTAGAGAGAATGCTGCCAGGATTTGAGATAGGTACTGGCTCGGTAGCAACGGGCGAGGCCCGATCGCCGCGGGTCGCGCCTCCTACAAATTAGCGCCGTGCCGATTGCGGATTTGTGGCCTGAATTGGCGCCGTGCCGATTGCGGGTAAGTGCCCTGAATTGACGATGAAGTTGCACCAAACCCCATCTCATCCAACGCACAAAATAACCCGTAGGAGGCGCGACCCGCGGCGATGTGACCACAGCAACAGAGAAGCTCAAACCAGAGCACGCGCAGCCAGCAGGTCCGTGCCAACCCGCCTAAACCCCACCCCCCTCAACTATAAAACCGGCCTCCCGCATTCTCGCCAACTTGTACCGCAATGTCCGCGGACTGATACCGAGGCGCTCGGCGGCTTCCTTGCGCCGGCCCCGTTCCGCACGCAGCACATCCAGAATCATCTGGTACTCATGCCCCTTTACGCCCGATTCGAGATCACCTGCGACAGGGGGCGCAGCAGCCACTGATGAAGCGGGCAAAACCTGCGGCTGAACAGTCGCTTGAGAGGAAATCGCCGCACCCGGCACCATTCCCAGGCACAGATCCTGCGAACGAATCACCCCGCCCTGCTGCAGGATCATCGCGCGCTGCACCGCGTTATCCAGCTCACGCACGTTGCCCGGCCAGGGATGCTGCCTCAACGCCTGCCGGGCATCTTCAGCAAACTGCACGCGGGTCTGATTCATCTTGCGCATGTGTTTATTCAACAGCCGTTCGGCTATCGGCAGGATATCGCCGGGACGGTTACGCAGCGGCGACCATTGCAGCGGGAAGACACCGAGCCGGTAATACAGGTCTTCGCGAAAGCGCCCCGCCGCCACTTCCGCAAGCATGTCGCGGTTGGTGGTGGCGATCACGCGGATATCCAGCTTGATCAGTTTACGGCCGCCGACCCGCTCGACCTCGCGCTCCTGCAACACGCGTAGCAGCTTGGCCTGCAGCGCCAGCGGCATTTCGGATATTTCGTCGAGCAATAGAGTGCCGCCGTTGGCCTGCTCGAACTTGCCCGGCGCAGCCGCAATGGCGCCAGTAAAAGAGCCTTTCTCATGACCGAACAGCGTAGCCTCAAGCATGTTCTCGGGAATAGCCGCGCAGTTGATCGCAATAAACGGCTGGTCTGCACGGGGGGAATGCTGGTGAATATAACGGGCGAGAACCTCCTTGCCGGTGCCGGACTCGCCTGAAATCAACACGGTGGAGTCGCTGGCGGCTACCCGTGCTGCCAGCTGTAGCAGTTGCTGACTGGCAGGCTCGACCGCCACCGGACCGTTTTCATTCAGCGGCTGCAGACGGCCCTGGCTGTGCTGGGCAATCAGATCCAGCAGCGCCCTGGGCTCAAAGGGTTTGACCAGATAATCCACGGCGCCGTCGCGCATGGCAGTCACGGCCTGCTGCACTGTGCCGTAAGCGGTCATGAGTAGAACTGGCAGTTGCGGATACTGCTGATTCAGAATACGCAGCAGATCGTGCCCATCCATGCCCGGCATATTCACATCGCTGACCACCATCGAAACAGCTTCGCGCTCCAGCAGCTTCAACGCAGCTTCAGCACTCTCTGCCTCGAAATAGTCATAACCGCCCAGCGAGAGCGTATCGGCCAGCGCCTCTCGCAGGCTGCGGTCGTCTTCGACCAGCAATATCCGCGTCGTCATTGGCTGTGCTCCTCATCCAGCGGAGCGCGCTGCACTTCACGGGCAAAGGGCAGCAGAATCTCGGCGCACGTGCCCCAACCCGCCTTGCTGCGCATATAAAACGCCCCGCCATGTGCCCTGGCCACGGACTTGACCACTGATACACCGAGCCCTGTGCCTTGCTCACGCGTGGTATGAAAGGGTTCCCCGATGCGTGCGAGCTGGGCTGTGGTCATCCCGGCGCCCACGTCCACCACGCTCAGACTCAATTGATCTTCGATCAGACGCGCGCACACCTTCAGCCGCGCAGCGGGCGAACCGGCCTGTATGGCGTTCTCGATAAGATTGTTGACGGCGCCGACCAGCGTCTCGCGGTTGCAGCGCAGCGTCAGATGACCCGGACAACGGTCCACCCACCGGCACACAGCGCCGCCCTGCTCTATCAGCGGCTCGGCCTGTTGGCGCAAGGCGGCAAACAGGTCGCCCACACTGATTCGGTCTTCCAGTGGCAAGTCGCCTTTGGCAAACAACAGCATGTCGCGCACCTGGTGCTCAATGCTTTCCAGCCGGCCTTTCAGGCGCTCGCTGAAGCGCAGGCGATGGGTGTCCGCGAGCGCAGGATCGGTGAGGTGACTGGCATATAGGAGCGCCGCAGAAAGCGGTGTACGGATCTGATGGGCCAGCGAGGCGACCATGCGGCCCAGAGCCGACAGCCGTTCATGCCGCGCCAGCTGGGTCTGCAATGCCCGGGTTTCGGTGAGATCGGTAATCAGGATCAGCTGGCCCGGTTCACCCATCAGTGAACGCGTCGCCATGGAGACGCGACGGCCGCTGCGCAGCGACACTTCGTGGTAATCATCCTCACGCGGCGCAAAACGTTCGCGAATGAGGTCGCGCCAGAGCATGCCTTCGATGGGTTCTCCCAGCAGCTCGCGCGCAGCGGGATTCACTTCACGCACAACGCCACGCCCATCAAGCACTACTACCCCGCCGGGCAACAGATCGAGCAGATTTTGCAGCCGACCGGCCAGGCGCGCTTTTTCAGCCAACTCGCGGGTGCGCTGCTGGCTGACTTCGGCTAACTGGGATTTCAGCGTTGCGACCTGCTGTTCAAGCAGCGCATAGGATTCAGAAAGCTGACCAGAAAGATTACTGAACTGCTGGTAAGCCTGCTCAAGAGAGGCAGCATCCCGCGTTTCAGCCTCTGCGCTGCCGGCGGGCAATCCATTGTCTTGAGGCAAATGCTGAGCAGGTACGGCCATGAAAATCCCCTGATGACGAAAACGCTCTTCAACAGGGGATATAGCAAGGCCTATGCCATTAAAATCAAACCCTTATAAATCAATGACCTATATGGAATTACGCAAAGCAGCGTCAGTCTTTTGTCATTCTTCAACGACTTCAGCGCCGCGGTTCAGGCCGTATTTCCGCATCTTCTCGACCAAGGTGGTACGGCGAATACGCAACCGCTCGGCGGCACGTGCCACCACGCCGGAGCATTCATCCAGGGCCTGCTGGATCAGCGTCTGCTCCAGCCCACCGAGGTATTCCTTGAGGTCCAGCCCTTCGGGCGGCAGGAAGGCGGGACTATCCAATCCGACCAATCCGTTGAAGGCTTCCCCGCGCTCGTCGTCTTCGCTCTCTTCATGCTGGCTGCGCAGATCGCCGTGATCATCCTCAACGTAACGGAATTTTCGCGGCAGCTCGTTCACGCCGATCACGCCATGGGGATGCATGATCGCCATGCGCTCGACCAGGTTTGCGAGCTCACGAACGTTACCCGGCCAGTCGTGCTGACAGAGCGACAGAATGGCCGAGGTGCTGAAGCGAATCGAACCACGCTTCTCACGTTCCAGGCGAGTGATCAGCTCATTAAGCAACAACGGCAGATCCTCAACCCGCTCACGCATCGCCGGCATTTCGATGGGGAACACATTGAGGCGGTAAAACAGGTCTTCACGGAAAGTGCCCTGCTCGATCATGTCTTCAAGATTTTTGTGTGTGGCCGCGATAACGCGCACATCGGCGGTCTGCACCTTGTTGCTGCCCACGCGCTCGAAAGTGCGTTCCTGCAGCACACGCAGCAGCTTGACCTGCATCGGCAGCGGCATATCGCCGATTTCATCGAGGAACAGCGTGCCGCCCTGCGCTAACTCGAACCGCCCAGCGCGCGTGGTAATCGCACCCGTAAAGGCGCCCTTCTCATGCCCGAACAGCTCGCTTTCCAGCAGCTCTGCCGGAATCGCGCCGCAGTTGACCGGCACAAAAGGCGCTTCGCGGCGGGAAGAATGGTAATGCAGGTTGCGCGCAACCACTTCCTTGCCCGTCCCCGATTCACCCAGAATCAGCACGGTTGCCTCGGTGTTCGCTACCTGTTGCATCATCAGTCGCACAGACTGAATGCTGCGGCTGGTACCGACCAGGCTGCGGAACAGGTTGGGTTCGCGCTGGCTGCCGCGCTTGTTACGGGTGTCCACTACCTCGCGATACACCTGCGCGCGGTGCAGCGAATCCAGCAATTGGTTGTAGCTCAACGGGGGAGCCAATACGGCAAGCAGACGTTGACGCAAATGCTCTGGCCATGGCGTGGACTGGTGCCCATCGAACAGAATGATCGGTAGATTCGCATCCCACTTATCGAGCTGGGTCAGCAATCCCTGCGCGCCTTGCGGATGATCGCAGCGGCCGAGAATGACACAGCGCGCCGCAGCCGGGCTGTCGAGCATTGCCTCAACATCCGCCTGCCACGTCTCCGAACAGGTGATAACCGCGTCTTCGCCTAGAAACTCGAGAATGACCTGCAGGTCACGCCGGCTTTCCGGGCAGTCTTCGATCAACAAAATGTGATTGTTTGGCAACATAAGGGAGTGCACTAGTCCTGTTCACAGGCAGCCGATCATTGGCGTGATGGCGCAATGCCATGCCTTTGTAAGATGAGTCAAAGATAGACATATTTGTGATGGGAGTCAAATACTTGGCGCACTAAAACTGCTATGCCGGCAAACTGCCTGCATCAGCTCTACAGCGGGCATTTCAGCTGAACATCTGATACACCTTGGCGCTCTGCTTGCTGCGCTGCAGCCCATGCAGTTCGTCGGCTAGCTTCCCCTGCACCGCCTGACATAGCGCGATGACTTCCTTATAGGTTTCGGAGAGAGAGGTTAACACCTCGGCCAGGGCTTGCTCGTTGCGGTCCGGCTGCTCCATTGCCTGACCGACCAGCAGCCGGCACAGCGCGTCCAGTTCGCCGACCTGCTCCCAGTCCCCACCCTGCACCGCCGCGATCAACGCTACGTGCGCGTCTTCCAGTTGTTTGACTGCAACAGCCATGTCCGTCTCCTCAGGCCTGAATCGCATCCCAGCCTTCTTTGATCTCGCGCAACAGATTAGCGACTTCATCGAGCACAGCCGGATCATTCTTCAAATTGGCGTGGCTTAGGCGCTGAATCATGAAAGCATAAAGATTATCCAGGTTAGCTGCCAGCTCACCGCCTTTTTTGATATCAAGCGACTCCCGCAGCCCGCTCACAATGCCGATCGACTTACCGATCAGCTCACCCTTCAATGCAACGTTGCCATACTGCATGGCACCCTTCGCCTGAGCAATCCGCTGCAGCCCGCCCTCAAACAACATCTGAATCAAACGATGCGGATCAGCCTCAGTTACCTGGGCGTTCACGTTAACGTTCTGGTACTGCTTCATCGCGGCGTAGGCGTTCATTACGAAATATCCTGGAGTGTATTGCACATGCTTGATATATCGGCAGAACGGGGAAAACTTGAAGGGTAATTTGGATGTTCGTTAAACCCAACGGGACGTCGCTCCTGGGTATGTAGTGCGCCTGCGCTACGCCAACAATCCATCCGCCCGACAAAACCCTGTCGTAGAGCAGGCGCTCTACAACCCCAGGCAAACCCAGCTTCCCTCCGGCACATCGGCGTTGGCCTGCCCCCATCGACAATCAGCCCACCGGTACAACTCGCCGCAGGAAGCCACCCCTGGGGGTGTAGCGCGCCTGCGCTACGCCGAGCTCGCAAACCACACCAAACCCCGCCGGCGCGCTCGAACGCCGACCGGGGCACTACTCCCCGAAAAGCGGCCCTCCAGAAACAACAAGCCCCGGTCTATAAACCGGGGTTCGTCATTTCAGCAGCACACAAAGCCCTACTTAGGCTCAATCCAGTCCCAACCTTCCTTGATCTCCTCCAGCAACCCCTGCACTTCATCCAGCGACCGCGGCGTATTATCCAGCGCCACGCCGGCCAGCTTGCGGGTCATGTAGTCGTAGAGCGAATCAAGGTTTTCGGCAATCTCGCCGCCGAGATCCTTATCCAACGACCCCTGCAGCGCACCGATAATACTCAGGGTGCTGCTCACGGCCGTACCGCGTCGCTCCGGGTTGCCGCTAGCCTGAGCGTGTCGGGCAAGCTTGACCCGCTCGATGGCGCCATTGAGCAATAGCTGCACCGCGCGGTACTGGGAAACTTCCTGAGCGATGTTGACTTGCTTGTAGGTGTCGATGGGGCTTTTCATTAGTTATCCTTTTTTACGACGCCGGGCAGACTGTCGAGGACGCCGGTCAGGTATTCGCTGGTGCCCGCAAGCTGGCCAATCATAGAATCCATTGCGTTGAATTGTGCGAGCAAGCGACTTTCCAGCTTTTCCACCCTGCGCGTTAAAGCCAGCCGTTGATCATCAACGCTGGCAAGAGTGTTTTGCAAAGACGTGGTGCGGCTCTCAAGAAGACCGCCGTTTGCAGTGTACGGAGCGACGCGGCTTTCGAGCTTGGCCATCAGCCCGTCTCTACCGGTTAGAAAGCCCGCCATGCTGTCGAAATTATCCTTGAGGGCCGCATCAAACTTCGTATCGTCAAGCTTCAAAGAGCCGTCGCGTTGAGTTGAAATGCCCAAATCGGCCAGGACGCGCAGCCCACCTGTATCGCCGATTACAGATCCCAGCTCACCGCGAATAGCAGAGGTAAAGGACCGTACCGACGCATCACCTACCAGCGCAGCAGCAAGTGGCTCGCCATCATCGCCACCAACCGGCGTCACCTTGGTCAGTGACCCGACGGTCTCCATCATCTTGTTGTAGGCATCGACGAATTTCTTAACCTGGGTTTTTATACCTGCACGGTCTTCCGACACATTGAGATTGACGGTATTTCCCTTCTCGATGTCCTCGGCGGATTGTGCTGATTTCAACGTCAGGATGACGCCGTCCAATGCACCTTCAACCGTATTAGTTTCACTGCTGATCGGGATGCCATCAATCGCCAGGTTGGCATCCCGCGCATAGCTGATCACCCGTGCCCCGGTTGACTCAGGGTCAACCTCAGGCAGTTTGAAATCGGCCGGGACGGTTGGACTGAAGGCCAATACACTGAGATCGCTATTGACCTCGCCGGTAGTATCCACGGTGACGCTGATATCTTTACCGGTGCCTGAGTCGCTTGAACTCAATATCAATCGCGCCCCACCGCCACCGTTCGGATCATTGATGACCGTCGCGCTTAAACCGCTTTCCTTGCCGGCTGCGTTAATGGCATCGCGAATACCCGTAAGACTGTTATTGGCATCGGTCACATCAACCGTCAGTGATTTGTCGCCCGCTGTCACCGTCAGTTTGCCCGTGCCGATTGCGTCAGTGACATTCGGCACTTGGCTGAGGGCGACCTTGCTTGTCTGTGCGAGATTCAATACCTGGACGCTGTAGTTACCGGCTGACGCCTTGGACGTTGCCGCGACAGAAAACACATCCGCCTTGCCGGACGAAGCGCTGCGCTTTTCAAAGAGGGCCGGGCTGTTCAAGTCCTTGAGGACGGTCTGAAACTCAGACAGAGCATTGCGAAATTGGCCGAGACCGGAGAACTTGGCAGTGGTGGCCTTTTCCAGGCGATTGAGCTGCGCGTTTTTTGGCGCCGCCTCAGCATTGACCAGGGCATCCACCATACCGCGGATATCCATCCCAGATCCGAGCCCCATAATTGCCATGTGCCTGCCTCCCGACTAGTTTTTGACGGTCTTGCTACTGCGTCGCCTATTCCGGGACTGTAGCAAGCAACGTGCCAGCCAACCCCGTACGTTCTATCAGGCTTCTGCCTTGAAAAGCAGGCTGCGAATCTCGGACAGGCTTTCGGAGAGTCGTAATGCCTCCTCCGAAGGGATTTGCCGAATAACGTTCCCGCTGGCGCGGTCCGTTACGTTGACAACCGTACGGCCGCTTTCATGGTCCAGAGTGAAGTCGATGTCACGGCTGACCGATTGTACAAACTGCTGCATGTCAGTGACCGCCGATTCGAGCTGGTTGCGCTCGGCATCTGCAGGCTGCTCGACCGGTAGCTGAGAAAGGGGTTCCACCGGTGCAACCGTGGAGTTGTGGTGTGCTGCGCCCGCCTGCCTGCTGGCAGGACGATTGCTGAGGCCCGCCTCGGCCGGTCCAGCAGAACTGGTAATACGGCTGATCTCAAACGGCTTGTGTATGCCCACTTCCATGGTGCTTACCTCGCATAGGAAAAAGCGGAGGAAGGGTCGCCCCTTCCCCCGCATTCGTTACCTCTTACCTACCCTTAGCCGAGCAGGCTAAGGACGGCCTGGGGCAACTGGTTGGCCTGAGCCAGCATCGCAGTACCAGCCTGCTGCATGATCTGGTTCTTGGTCATGTTGGCCGATTCAGCAGCATAGTCGGTATCCATGATACGACCGCGGGCAGCGGAGGCGTTCTCGGATACGTTCTGCAGGTTGCTGATGGTGGACTCGAAGCGGTTTTGGACGGCACCCAGGGAGGCGCGGGTAGAATCGATTTCTGAAAGCGCCGCGTCGATCGTAGCGATGGCGGACTGAGCGCCGTCTACAGTGCTGATGTCGATTTTTTCGACAGACAGTTGGTTGTTAGCTCCTTCCGCGACCCCAGATTTAGTCAGTGCATCAGAATCGGCTACATCAAAGCCGAGATTGCTCAAACCCACGTTACCTGCCACTTCAGACAGCGTGATCTCCGCCTCCCCACCTTTTTCGGTAGTGACAAAAGATAGCTTGCCCCCATCCACAGTTGCGCGGACCTTACCTGACAGTTCGTCATTAGCCGCCAGTTTCTGGTTGACGTTGTCAGCCAGTGCCTCGACGGTGGTGTAATTGCCTTCAGTCATCTCAATTGTCTGAGCTGCACCTGTGCCCAGAGCGATCTGGAAGGAAGTGTTCGAGGAGTCCAGATCACCTGTGTTCTCACTACGATCAGTGGCGCCTGTTCCAAGAGCGCCGAAAAGCACATCAGCACTTGCCCCGCCGACGGTTAGAGCTTCGCCGCCCAAGGTTCCCGTCTGAGTCAAAGTCAATTTGCCGTCAGCATCTGCGCTCGCAGCGACAAGCCCGGCCAAAGTGCTTTTCCCGATCTTGGAGTTTATATCTTCGGCTAAGGCACTAGCATCGGCATAATCTTGATTGAGGGTGATGGTTTGCGCTGCGCCGTTGCCCAGAGCGACAGTGAAGCTACTATTAGCAGCTGTGTTCGCAGCCGATGCTGCCGCTTCAGTCGTTGGGGTGCCGAAAATGGCAGCAGAACCATCTTCGGAGGCATGCGGGGCGACTGTAATAGCCGTCCCAGACGCTGAGTCGCCAACCTCTCGCAGCCCAACCATGCCATCATCGCTAGCGTAAGCCTCCACTGTCGGAGTGCCGCTGCCATAAGCGGTTTCAATGGCAGTATTGACCGCAGCCGCCATATCCTCAGCAGATTCGTAGGTCTTCGCTGTCACTTCGACAGCAAGCCCTGCAGACGGCAGGCCACCACCGTTAATAGTGAATTTATTACTTGCTGCGGTAAGCGTAACGTCGTTTGTATCGATATCAACTGAACCCTTGATATCAGATTTGACGCCCGCAACTGTACCAAATCCCAAATTCGCCACTGCAAGTTCGACGCCGCCTGCCACGCTGGCTGGCGTCGCTGTGGTACCGATGGTCAAGCTATTCACTTCTTTCGCGGCAACTAGCGTGGCAGCAGTCGCCTCACGACTAGCGGTAGTGCCCATATCAGTAGTCCGGAAGCTATCGATCTTGAGACTGATGGTCTGATTGGCCTCAGCACCTACCTGAATATTCTCCGAAAAATTTCCGTCGAAAAGAGACTTGCTGCCAAATTTCGTTTGTGTGGAGATGCGATCCAGCTCGTTTTTCAGCTGCACCACTTCGTCATTCAGAGCCTTGCGCTCGGAATCACCGTTACCGCCGTTAGCGGACTGCAAAGACAAGTCACGCATACGTTGCAGGATGTTGGTGGATTCCTGCAGAGCGCCTTCAGCGGTCTGCGCCAAGGAGATACCGTCGTTGGCGTTCTTGACCGCAACACCCAGGCCATTGATCTGGCTGGTCAGTCGGTTGGAGATCTGCAGGCCGGCTGCATCGTCCTTGGCGCTGTTGATTTGCGAACCAGAAGACAGACGCTCAAGAGAAGTCTGCAGGTTGCTGGAAGAACTACCCAGGTTACGCTGGGCGTTAAGCGAAGCTACGTTTGTGTTTACTGTAAGTGCCATGGGTAATTCTCCATTAGACCGAAAAGGTATGCCTGATGCGACTCATGGGCCGGCTATCCCAGGCACCCATTGTGTTCGCGTTCAGTTACTGTATCGGCGTGGTGGCCAAGAGCTTTAGGCCTTTCCTGAAAAAACATTTTTTGCTGGCTTGACAAAGGGTTGTACAGCAAGAAACGTACGCAGCGCCGATGGGAGGGTTATCGGTTAAGGGTGGGAAAGCTTTAATGGGGAAGCTGAAGAATCAGTACGAGCTGGTGCTCGAACTTCCCAGGGGGAAACCGGTGCGTGGCCATGGGCGCCTTTTTTGAGGGCTTGCTGGGAACGTCGAGCACCAGCTCGATGGGCGGTTTAGCAGAAGATCGGTACGCCGATCGATGAGGGAGCCCGGCTCTCATGCAGAGAACCGGGCGGTGGAGCAGATTTGATCCGTTGTTGCTAAGGCGCCAAAGACTGCAGCAAGCGCCCATAGGACAATTCGTTTTTTGCTGCTGCTGCCTTGTCGCCGCAGGCGATGCCTTCGCCTACGTATTTCACCGTACATTCTGCCTTGAGTGTCAGAACGTCACCGCTCAGCTCGGACGCTTCCGCCATGGTGATGACCTGCTGGAAGTAAGTCGGCGGGCGGCCGTATTGGTCGAAGGTGGATATCAGTTGTTTGACAGTGGCTGGATCATTTCCCTCGGCCAAGCGGGTATGCTCGACATGCATGGTGAGAGAGGGATAGGTTCCGTTCAGGCCCAACGCCAAATTCTGCTGCATGGATGACTTCTGACGCTGGGCGGCGCGCAGTTCGTAGAAGGACTGGCGCAGAAAGTTCTGGTGGGTTGTATGCGGATTGACTGCAGATCTCATGAGTTTTTCCGAGTCGGCCAGCCTGCCCCGGGACACTCCCTCCCGAGCCTCTACCACTTGTACCAGCCCTTGCCAGATTCGCTCCGTCTTTTGGGTCTTGCTGATGGCCTGCCAGTTTTTTACTTCCAGCGCGGGAGCCGGCGCGCCTGCGTAATGCGCATCCACGTAGGTCAGCAGATTATCGTAGCGTTTCTCTGCGGCGTCATGATTCTGGCTGAGTTTGTTCACAAAGGAGCCGACGCTGACAGCGGATTGATCAAGAAAACCACCCAACAATTCACCCACGCGTGTTTTTTCCAGCTCGGGATCATTGACCATAAAGAGCTGATCAATCAGAGCATTGCGCTCGCCCTGGGCGGTTCGGTTGCGCTCTTCCCAGATGGCCATCTTGTCCAACAGGGTAAACATGGCGTCACTGTTGTAACCAGCAGCAACCAGCAGATCAACGCCTAGCTTGTCTGCTTCAAGCTCCTGCCGACGCGTCCAGCCTGGATTGATGAAACCGTCAGAGACCATGAACGCGGTGAAAGTGGAGAAATTGGGGTCAGATGAACGTTTCGGAGTGGTCCATCAGGAATGAATGTGGACGTCCGGGCCAGATGAGAATAAACCAGATGCACACGAGCCCGCGTTGGACCTCTGGGCCAGATGAGGTAGAAATTGGGGTCAGATGAACGTTTCGGAGAAAACCGTACGAGCTGGTGGCTCGAACCTCCCAGGAAACCCAGCGGCGTTGATCTACATCCACCTGCGGTTCGGGGACCACAACTGTGGAGCTGGGGTCAGATGAACATTTCCGCGCCGATAGGTTGCCGGCTGTCTAGTCCTGAAAACTATCCCGCCGATCTGCAACTGGTCTCGAGAAAAAGAAGTCAGGTACATTTATGGCTCCCAAGGATTGAGCAGCGCCACGCCAGATGACTGAAAGTCCGCAACGTTTCGCGTTACCAGCGTCATACCATGCACCAAAGCGGTAGCCGCGATAAGGCTATCCATCGCCGGCTGCGGATCGGGGACATGAAGCGCAGCGCAACGTTGCGCCACAGCTGTGTCCACCGGCAGGATGCGCCCCGCAAAAGCAGGCAAAACGTGGCTGTCGAACCAGGTTCGAAAAATAGCGCCTTGCGGAGGATCACGGCGCTCGGCCAACAGGATACCCATCTCCAGTTCCTGTACCGTGATTGCAGATACATACAAATCCACGGCATCCACACTGTCGGCCCACTGTGCCACGTTAGTATCGGCTCGACCTGATCTCACTTTTCTCAGCTCCGAGATGACATTGGTATCGAGCAGAAACATCAGGAAAAGTCCGCAGGTCGTGCCGATTCACGCGAACGCGAAATTTCCAGCTCCGCGCCATCAATCCCAGGCATCGCCAGCAAATCGGCTATTTTTGTGTGGCTTGCGGTCAAACGCTGCCACAGCTCAATACTTAACAGTACATGCGCCGGTCGGCCACGATCAGTGATAAAGACCGGGCCATTATTTGCGGCCCGTTTTATTTCGCTGGCCGCCTGGTTGAACTCCCGGCTTGATACCGTGGTAATAGTAGTCATGCCCTAACCTCGCTCGCCCTAGTATATGTAGATACGTTACTACTTCCTTGCCAGTACAGCAATCCCGCAAAACTAAGGCAGATGAACGTTTCTCCGTGGAAAAATTGTGGGAGAAATTGGGGTCAGATGAACGTTTCGCTGCGTTGTTGGCGCTAGTTGACGGATACTCGAAGAGTCATTCAGATCGGCCAATACAGCACCGGTGGACAGAGAAGGGATTTTTCCAAACCGCAGAAAGCTCAAAGGGGAGCTTTCGCTCCCCCTTGGTTGTTCTTGTTGTTCTCGAGCTGTTTCTTGTTCTTTTGGGCTGGGCGGCATTGCCACCCCGTGAAACCCATCCCGGGTTGCCTAAAGCAAGCGGATTGCTTTGGACGCGCAGGAAGAGACCTTCCCATTCTCCAAAAAAATCAGTTTGCTGCACTCGCACGTTTTGTTCTTTTTATGTGTGGAGCCGAATCTTGTTTTTATTAGTATGTTTGCGATTTTTATTTTTGTTGTACCGATAACAAAGCAGACTGCGTGCCAAGTTTATATAATCGTTATAAATCAATTAGTTATGTTCTATGCTTGTTTGCCAGCCCAACTCACAACCCAACCGGTGTTACCTTTTACCCCCTTGGGTGTTACCTCTTCCCACAAAAGCTCCCACACAATAAGTGTTACCCCACAAAGGCATTCGGGTCAGTTGAACCGACAGGTCAGCCGAATGACGCAAACGAACAAGCCTCGATCCAGCCTGTCCATTCAATGAGCGCCTGCCTTTACTCATTGGAGACAGCACATGGCACACCTTTCGATACGCCCTCTGCCCTTCGAGCCACATTTTGAGCAAGTTGACGACAACGAAGCGGCGGTTCAACAGGAGATCATCGACTCGCTACGGCACATCCTGGAGACCACCTACGCCGACGGTGGTCACGCGATCCGCAGCGTCCACGCCAAGAGTCATGGCTTGCTGGAAGGCGAGCTGACCGTCCTTGATGATTTGCCTGAGGAACTGGCTCAGGGCGCCTTCGCCCGGCCGGGCAGGTTCCCGCTCATCATGCGTCTGTCGACCAATCCGGGCGACATCCTCGACGATAAGGTTTCCACACCGCGTGGGATGGCGCTGAAGATTACGCGCATTGCGGGCGAGCGGTTACCGAGCTCAGAAAATGCCACTACGCAGGATTTTGTACTGGTCAACGCGCCGGTGTTCATGGCTCCGGACATCAAGGCCTTCTTGCGTTCGTTGAAACTGCTGGCGAAAACCACGGACCGTGCGCCACAGGCCAAACAGGTATTATCAGCGGTACTGCGTGGCGCCGAATTGCTGATCGAGAAAGCCGGTGCTGAGAGCGCAACGCTCAAGGGGCTGGGCGGGCATCCGGCGACCAACATGCTCGGCGAAACTTACTATAGCGTCGTACCAATGCTCTGGGGTCCGTATTTCGCCAAGCTGAGCGTGGCGCCGATTTCGCCCGATCTGCAGCGGCTCAAAGGTCAGCCGCTGGACCTGAAGGACGGTCCAAACGCTCTGCGCGACGCAATCACCGAACACTTCGCCAACCACGGCGGCACCTGGGAAGTGCGCGTACAACTGGCCACCGACCTGGAGGCAATGCCCATCGAAGACGCCACCGTGGAATGGCCGGAAGAACAGAGCCCGTACGTTCCGGTAGGCCGTATCGAGCTGAAACCGCAAAAAGGCTGGTCGGACGCGTTGGCCAGACGCATCGATGACGGGATGTCGTTCAGCCCCTGGCACGGGCTGGCCGCACATCGTCCGCTTGGTGGAATCATGCGAGCACGTAAACCTGCCTACGAAATGTCTGCAGGATTTCGCGCGACACATAACGGCTGTCCAATCCACGAGCCGGAATGACAGGCGATGCCGCAGCCAATGAGCTGCGCAAACCAGATCGGAAGGCCGCTTGGTAAAGCACAATTGAGGGTTGGCGTGGGATGCATGCGCAAGGAAATGGGGTCAGTTCAGGTACATTTTCCCGGTATTCGGGATGGAGCCAGGCTCTTCCGATACTGGGAATACCCGCACATTCCTGCCTCCGTAAACTTGATCTCTCATCGCCAGGACCGCCAATGCTGCCCGTTCAACCTATTTTGGAGATTAATCGTAGGGAGCGCGCAGTCGGTTGGCGCTGGCTGGATAGCGGCTGGTCTCCCATAGCGCTAGCGGATAAGCTAACCGCCTCGCTAACAACCTCGGAGCTATCCATGGCTGATCAGGATATTCGCTGGCTGCAACGACTCGCCAACTATCAGCGTGCGCTATCGCGCCTGCGAGACGCTGTGGACCTGGCCGGAACCCGCCCGCTCAGCGACCTGGAAAAACAGGGGCTTATTCAGGCGTTCGAGTTCGTTTTTGAGCTGGCCTGGAATCTGATGAAAGATTATTTTCTGTATCAGGGCAACCCTGCTATCACCGGTTCCCGTGATGCCATCCGCAGCGCGTTCAAGCAGCAGCTCATCACCGACGGTGAAGGTTGGATGGAAATGATCAAGAGCCGCAATCAGTCCGCACATACCTATAACGAAGCGGTGGCCAATGCGATTACGGATAACATTCTGAACATCTACCACGATTTATTCGAACAGTTCGCCATCCAGATGCAGACCCTTGCAGATCAGCCATGACCGCAGAAACTCCATTTGGTCTTCCCGCTACAGCCATCGCTGCTCTGCGACACTTGTTTGACCGCTGGCCTGACATCGAGAGTGTCTGGATCTACGGCTCTAGAGCCAAAGGAAATTATCGCCCGGGATCTGACATAGACTTGACACTCAAGGGCGAGGCCCTGGATATGCACGACTTGCTGGCTATCGAGAACCAGATCGACGATTTGCTATTGCCCTGGTCTGTTGACCTCTCGCTATACACGCATATAGACAATGACAGTTTGCGGGAGCACATCGAAAGAGCTGGGCAGGTTTTTTATCAGCGGACTGCTGGCTGATCCACGGTCCAGAGAAGCGACAGATGGTGTTGCGTGAAATCACCGCTGCCAATGGTTAGGGCGGCCTACCAACCTTGGCAAACTGCCCCCGCATCGGCATCATGCCCGCCGCTATGATTGATACGGATCCACAATGCACGGAAAGCTGTTTGTTGTATTCGCGCTTGCCCTCCCTCTCTTCGGCTGTTCCATTCAGCAGCAGATCGAACACGTCAATAAACGACCGAACGCGCCCCTGTGTGTGGTGAACAACCCCGGTGTGCGCAGCGGTGTGCTGGACAGCGTCCTGCTGACCTTGTCGTCCAGAGGGGTGAATTACCATCTGGTTCATAACCGGTCGGCGGCGCAGGCCTGTGAATGGGCGTTGACCTACGATGCGCGGTGGTCGGTCGATCTGGGCAGTTATATGTCCTACGCGGCTATACAGGTATACCGCGGCGGCAGGCCGGCGGGGCATGCGATCTACGATGCCAGCAACGGGCGTGGGCACCCGGATAAATATGTGCAGGTGCAGCCGAAGATTGTTGAGCTGGTGGATGAGCTGTTTCGGCCGTAAGCATTCAATCAATAACGGCTCCGGTGGTGGACATATGGCGTAGCGCAGGCGCGCTCCCCCAAGGCACGACAACCCTTTATGACAGCCATATGAAGTTCGACCAGCGGCTCCGCTCTGCAACCGCTTTGTCATCCCGTTAGGATTAGCTAGGAGCATCTCAATTGGCGCGGCAGCGGGTCGCGCCCGGACGGAGGTGCTTCATGAATGCTAACAAGGCGGTCGTTCGCGTGCACCGCGACCTCAAGGTGCACACCAGCTATTACGCCTGCCCCGGCGTTACCAGCACGATCATTCTGGTGAACGGTTCGCTGGCGACCAGTGCATCCTTTGGTCAGACGCTGCGTTATCTGCAGCCGCTGTTCAACGTGGTGTTGTTCGACATGCCCTACGCCGGGCAGTCCCGCCCGTACAACCCCTGCCCGCCTTTGATCGGCAAGGAAGACGAGGCGATTATTCTCCTTGAACTGATCGAGCATTTTGAGGCGGACCGGGTGATGTCTTTCTCCTGGGGCGGCGTGGCGACCTTGCTGGCGCTGGCCCAGCGGCCGGAGCGGATCAAACAGGCGGTGATCGAATCCTTCTCGCCGGTACTCAACGCGCCCATGCGTGATTATCTGGCCTCGGCTGAGGATTGCCTGGCTGCGCTGGATCGCGAGGAAGTCGGCGATCTGATCAACCGCACCATCGGAGAGTATCTGCCACCCTTCTTCAAGCGTTGCAACTTCCGCCACGTCAGTACGCTGGAAGACCACGAGTACGAGCAGATGCTTTATCACGTGCGGCAGATGAAGAGCCTGGTGGCCGATAACTACATGCGCTGTGTGAGCAACATTGACGTGCCGTTGCTGTTTATCAACGGTGAGTGGGACCAGTACACCAGCCCGGAGGACGCTCGGAAATTTGGCGGCCTAGCCCCGCAGGCCGAATTTGTGACCGTAAGGCATTGCGGGCACTTTCTGGAGATGGAACACCGCACCGCCTGGTGGGAAGTACGCCGTGCGGTGGAGGGGTTCCTGTTGGCGCGACCCAAACCGAAACCTGTCGAGGCTACGCAACCTGTAGCGGAGCAGCCCAACGTGCTGCCGTTCAGAAAGGTGGCTTCGGTTGGTTGAGGGTGTTGCTCCCGGCACGCTCTTGTCAGAGCATGCCGGGATATTGCTGCTTAGGGATTCATCGAATCGAATACAGTCTTCTCAACGCCAGCAGCTTCAGCGCGCAGCCTGATCAGATCCTTGATCTTGCGATGCGGGAAGACGTAGAACTGATCCTCCTCAACTGCTTTCAGCGTCATCTCCGCAATGTCTTCTGCCTTGATGCGACCCTTGGCGACGGCGGATTGAATAGCAGCGGTACGCTCAGCAGCGACTTCAGTGCGCACAATGGTGTCTGCCTTGTCAGCCGGACGGTTACGTGCGGAATCATGGATGGCGGTGGGGAAGAATGCCGGGCAGAGTACCGTGACGCCGACCTGTTCAGCACCCACATCGCGCAGATCCAGCGCCAGCGTTTCGGACAGCGCAACGACCGAATGCTTGCTCGCGTTGTATACCGCCATGCTCGGGCCGTTCAGCCAGCCTGCAGCGGAGGCGACGTTGACGATATGACCTTCGCCCTGCTCGATCATCATCGGGGTGAAGGCCTTGATGCCCCATACCACGCCGTAGAGGTTCACGCCCATCACCCATTCCCAGTCGGCCTGGGTGTTCATCCAGACCGGACCGCCAACGCTGACGCCAGCGTTATTGAACAGAACGTGCGCGCCGCCGAAGCGGCTCTTAGCCAGCGCGGCAAACTCCTGAACCTGCTCGAGTTTGGAAACGTCCAGACGCATGGTGGCTGACTCGGTGCCTGGTGCTTTTTCTTCAACCAGGCGCAGGGTTTCCTGCATGCCCTTCTCGTCGACATCGCCCAGCACCAGATTCATCCCGCGCGCGGCGCAGCACAACGCCAGCTCACGCCCCAGCCCGCTGCCGCCACCGGTGATTACCGCTACCTTGCCCTTTAAATCCTGCATGTGAAGTCTCCTGTCACGGGCTCTGAACGTTTCAAAGCGCAGTTGATCGAATTCGGTGTGTGAGAATGCCCTGCCGTTCCGGTAGCGGCTACTGCTATGCGCCTGGTTGATTGAGCTTTAGCAGCATGGCTTATTGCTGGACGCGGGTTGCGCAAAGCACGTCGTCGGCCGGCTGCAGGGTGATGAAAAGTCCGGCGAATCAGCTCAGCTCATTAGCGCAACATTCGGAGATCGCGATGCGTGCCTTTTTATTGTTAACACTGTTGCTGACCGGCTGCGTGTCTCAACCGCATGAGCCGGTACCGACGGATGTGGTGCGCATCAACCTCGACACCATGCGCCCCGGCGATCACCTCAGCGCTTATCGCCTTGATGGTGAGCTGGTCCAGGGGCTCCGGTTTGATGACATCCCGCCTGGTGAACACGAGCTACAGGTGCGCTATCGATATGAAAGCTCCGCCCGCGCCTCGGCCAGCGGCTTGCTGGGCGATATTCAGCGGCGCAGCTGCATTCTGGCGGTTTATTACGATGGGTTTGAGGCGGGTTATGAGTATCGACTGGTGGTCAATCAATTGGGCTGGTCAACGGTGGGTTGGCTGGAATCGTCCAGCGGGGAGTCGTTGGCGAGTGCCAGGGTGTTGCGGTGTGGGCCGGGGGTTTGAGGGTGATCGCAGCCAACGATACGAGAAGAAGAGATAGTCTGGCCTACACCCTAGGGGCGTAGAGCGCCCCGTGCTACGCCAAAGCCCTGCGGCACCAGCGGAACCCTGTCGGCGCGCAGGCGCACGCCAACCCCACGAACCAACCCCATTCGCAGAGCCTCCCTGAGGGTGTAGCGCGCCTGCGCTACGCCGAAGCCTTGCAGCAGCGAACCCTGTCGGCGTGCAGGCGCACGCCGACTCCAGGAATCAACCCATTCGCAGAGCCTTCCTGGGGGTGTAGCGCGCCTGCGCTACGCCGAAGCTCCACAGCAGCAGCAAACCTTGCTGGCGCGTCCGCATGCTGCCCGACGCGCGCGCCAACCTGAGGTTTCACCTGACCGCTTGCCTCCCTTCCGCGATGCAGTAAACTTGCGCCACGCCCTGACTGGTCTCGACACCCGGTCGGGAGTCTTCCGCTATTGAACCGGAGAAACACATGTCGATGATCAAACGTCCGCTGGCCGTGATGGCTGGTTTGTGCCTGTCTGTTGCTTCTGTTTTTTCTTCTGCTCACGCTGCCGACACCGAAGTGTTGCGGGTTTCTGCGATTCCTGACGAGGCGCCTACGGAGCTGCTGCGCAAGTTCAAGCCACTCGGTGAATACCTCGAAAAAGAGCTGGGCATGGAAGTGAAGTTCCAGCCGGTATCCGATTACGCAGGTGTGGTTGAGGCGCTGGGCGCGAAGCGACTGGATATGGCCTGGTTGGGCGGCTTTACCTTTGTGCAGGCGCGTTTGCGCACCGGCGACGCCATACCGCTGGTTCAGCGTGAGCAGGATGAGGTGTTCACCAGCACCTTTATTACCGCCGACGAGAAGGTCAACAAACATTCTGACCTGGAAGGCAAGAGCTTCGCCTTCGGCTCGGTTTCTTCTACCTCCGGCCACCTGATGCCGCGTTACTTCATGCAGCAGGACGGTATCGATCCCGATAAGTTCTTCAGCCGCGTCGCCTTCTCCGGCGCACATGATGCCACCGTCGCCTGGGTTGAATCCGGTCGTGTGGATGCTGGCGTGCTCAACGCATCGGTATGGGACAAGCTGGTGGAAGACGGCAAGGTCGATACCGACAAGGTTCGTGTATATAACCGCACCCCGACCTATTTCGATTACAACTGGACGGTGCGCGGTGATCTGGGTGAAGAGCTGACCGACAAGATCAAGCAGGCCTTCCTCAAGCTGGATCCTGAGAATCCCGAACACAAAGAGATCCTTGATCTGCAACGCGCCTCGCGCTTCATCGAAACCAATGCCGAGAACTACAAAGGCATCGAGGACGCTGCGCGCGCCGCCGGCCTGCTGGAGTGAGCATCCGACTGGACGGGGTAGGCCTGACCCATCCCGGCGGTTTCACGGCGCTCGAAAAGCTTGACCTGACGATCGCCGCCGGTGAACGCGTGGCGATTATCGGACCGTCTGGTGCTGGAAAAACCACACTATTACGCCTGCTCGGCACCGGCCTGAACCCCAGCGCCGGTCGCCTGAGCCTGCTGGAAAACGACCCGACGCAACTGCGTGGCCGCACACTGCGCCAGCTCCGCACGCGTATCGGCTTGATTCACCAGAGCCCGCCCCTGCCGCCACGGCAGAGGGTGGTGACAGCGGTACTGGCTGGGCGGCTTGGACAGTGGTCGCTGCCGCGCGCACTGGCGTCGCTGTGTTATCCGCTGGATGCAGAAGGTGCTCGCGCCGCCCTTGAACCTCTGGATCTGGCAGACAAACTCTATACGCGCTGCGATCAGCTATCCGGCGGCCAATTGCAACGCGTGGGCATTGCCCGCGTGTTGTATCAGGGCGCTGACCTGTTGCTGGCCGATGAGCCGGTATCTGCCATGGACCCGGTGCTGGCCGACCACACATTGGCATTGCTGAATCGCATCGCGGCAGAGCGCGAGGTCACCCTGGTTGCCAGCCTGCACGCGGTGGATCTGGCGCTACGGCATTTTCCGCGGGTGATTGGACTGCGCGGCGGCACCATTCTGTTTGATCGCGCAGCAAACGAAGTAACCGATGCCGATCTGAACGGCCTCTATGTAAACGACAGCCTGCGAGGCGCCGCTAGCGAATCTGCATCAACCAATGTGCCGCTACGGGACAAACTCACCCGAGCCGCGCCACGATGTTTCTAGCATCGCCCGCCGTCGCCAGTCGCGACCCGGCCGCCCTGCCCCGCCTGTTTATTACTGTGCTGGCCATCGCGCTACTCTGGCCCGGTCTGGTTATTACCGAGTTCTCGCTGGCCACGCTGGTTGACCCGCGCAACCTGGATGTATTCAGCCGCTTTCTCGCCGGATTCTGGCCGCCCGACACCTCGCCTGAATTCCTTGCCATGCTCGGCAAGGCGACGCTGGAAACCCTGGCCATGGCAACGGCAGGCCTGGCTCTGGCGCTATTGTTGGCTATCCCACTGAGCCTGTTTGCCAGCCGCGCATTGTCTGTTTCCGCTGTGCTGACCGGTCGCCCTTCACGCGGGGCCAGCGCAGCACGCTATCCGGTGCGTTTGTTGCTGATTCTGCTGCGCAGCATTCCTGAAATCGTCTGGGCACTGCTGTTTGTGCGTGCGGTGGGGCTCGGCCCCACCGCGGGCGTGCTGGCAATTGCCATCACCTACAGCGGCATGCTCGGCAAGGTGTACGCGGAGATTTACGAGTCGGTCGACCAACGCCCCGCACGGGCACTGATGCAGGCCGGCAGCCCTCGGTTGGCGGCATTCCTCTACGGCGTACTGCCGGCCGCTGCGCAGGAACTGATGTCCTATACCATCTACCGCTGGGAATGCGCCGTGCGCGCCTCAGTCATCATGGGCTTCGTCGGCGCGGGTGGTCTGGGGCAGATGATCGACCTGTCGATCCGCATGTTTGCCGGCGGTGAAGTAGTCAGCATTCTGCTTACCTTCCTTGTGCTGGTATTGCTGGCCGACCAGCTCAGTACGCTGTTGCGTCGGAGGCTGGCATGAGTCGGCGACTGGAGGCGATTCTCTGGATCGGCGCCATAATCACAGCACTGATCGCCTCCTTTGCCTATTTGAGGATGGATCTGCTCGGCTTGTTTCGTGGCGACAGCCCGGAGCAGATGCTCAGCTACGCGCAATCATTCTTCCCGCCGGAAACATCAGCGGACTGGTTAGCAAAAATAGCGCGTGGCGCACTGGAAACACTGGCCATATCAGCCATCGGCACTTTATTGGCTGCCCTGGCCGGTGCAGCGCTGAGTCTGTTGGCCGCAGGCCGGATCGGGCGCGTAGCCAAGAGCCTGTCGCGCCTGCTGCTCAATGCGTTGCGCTCGGTGCCTGAGCTGGTCTGGGCGGCATTGATGGTACTGGCTGCTGGGCTCGGACCCTTCGCCGGCACATTGGCCATTGCATTACACACCGCCGGCGTCCTCGGGCGGCTTTTTGCCGAAGCACTGGAAAATACTCCGACTGAACCGGCACAGGCATTACGCGATGCAGGTGCCGGCCCGATTGCCGCTTTCTGCTACGGCACCTTGCCGAATGTGATGCCGCAATGGATCGCCTACAGCTTGTATCGGTGGGAGAACAACATCCGCATGGCCGCGGTGCTCGGGTTTGTCGGCGCCGGTGGGCTGGGACAGATGTTGTATGTGACGCTCAGCCTGTTCCAACAGCCACGGGCGATGACTGTCATCCTGGCAATGATTGTGATGGTATTGCTGGTGGACGCCTTGAGCGCCTGGCTGCGAGCGCGCCTCGGCTAGACGCTAACCGCGCTCCTGCACCAATACCCAGGGGCGTACCACGACGGCCCAAAGATTCTCCGGGTCTCGCTCGCTCCAGTCCTGCGCCTGTTCATCCGTCAATAATGCAACCTTGCTCTGGTCCATCCAGCTTTTCACTGTCGCGCTGTCATCGCTGATCAATGCCTGGGCGACCTCTACCAGATCCAGATCCATTGCCGCCCACAACACCTGGCCACGGGCAAAATGCGGTTCCAGGGCTTTCCATTCGATCCTGGCAGTAGCGCCGAGAATTGCTGCATAGGTATCGGTGGGTTCGGTCATGGGGTGCTCCGGCTATCAATAAGCCGCGCATATTAACGCCCCGGCGCTGCGAAGACGAGCGTGCCCGCTGCGACCAGGTGTTGTCCTGCAACGGCCATTACTCTATCGCGCCTGAACCCTGTCTCTATCGGCCGCGTTCAGGGCTGATTGCTGGCACTTCGCGACTTTTTTGCCGCTTGGTTTCCCAGCTTCGCAAGCGGTTGCTAGACTGCTGCTATGGAGTTCACAGAATAACTGCGTTGCGACAGCCTGCAGGCCCCCTCAATCGTACGGATGACAGTGAGCAGAAAAATGAAAAAACCATACAGGAAAGCCCTTTCAAGCATGATCGCAGTGGCCGCCATGGCCGGCACCTCCGGCTTTGTAATGGCCGCAGACACCATCAAGATCGCTCTGGCCGGTCCGGTCACCGGGCCTGTCGCGCAATATGGGGACATGCAATTCATTGGGGCCAAGATGGCGATCGACCGGATCAACGCTGCGGGCGGCGTGAAGGGTAGTCAGCTCGAAGGCATGGTGTTTGACGATGCATGCGATCCGAAACAGGCCGTCGCCGTCGCCAACCGTATCGTCAATGAAGACATCCAGTTTGTGGTCGGCCATCTCTGCTCCAGTTCCACCCAGCCCGCCTCCGATATCTACGAAGATGAAGGCATCCTCATGATTACGGCGGCCTCGACCAGCCCGGAGATCACCGAACGCGGTTATGAGTTGATCTTCCGAACCATCGGTCTGGACAGCCTGCAAGGCCCCACCGCTGGCAAATATATTGTCGAGCAGGTCAAGCCGAAGAAAGTTGCGGTGGTGCACGACAAACAGCAGTACGGCGAAGGCATAGCCACTGCGGTGCGCGATGTACTGAACGAAAACAATATCGACGTCGCCCTGTTTGAAGGGATCACCGCCGGGGACAAGGATTTCTCTGCGCTGATTTCCAGGCTGCGCCAGAGCGATGTCGACTTTGTTTACTTCGGCGGCTATCACCCGGAGCTGGGGCTGATTCTGCGCCAGGCCAGAGAGCAAGGCCTGAAGGCCACCTTTATGGGGCCGGAGGGCGTCGGCAATACGGACATCACTGCGATCGCCGGCGAAGCGGCCGAAGGCATGCTGGTTACCTTGCCCAAGGCGTTCGATGAAGACCCGAAAAACGCTGACCTGGTAAAAGCCTTCAAGGATAAGAACGAGGACCCTTCCGGCGCCTTCGTATTCCCCGCTTATGCCGCTGTGCAGGTCATCGCGGACGGTATCAAGCTGGCTGACAGCACTGATCCATTCGACGTCGCCGAAGCATTGCGCTCAAACAGCTTCGAGACACCCACTGGCACGCTGAGCTTCGATGAAAAGGGCGATCTCAAGGACTTCAATTTCGTGGTCTACGAGTGGCACGCCGATTCCAGCAAAACCGCACTGTCCGAATAATGCAAATATTCGCAGGCCCGCTGGTAACCCCACGGGCCTGTTGTTATGCCCCTGACACTGCCCGCATTGACCGTCCTGTCCTTTTCCAGGTGTTGTGGCCATGCCCGATTCGCTTTACTACTTCGTCCAGCAACTGCTGAACGGCCTGACGGTCGGCAGCACCTACGCCCTGATCGCCATCGGCTACACGATGGTCTACGGCATTATCGGCATGATCAACTTCGCCCACGGCGAGGTGTACATGATCGGCAGCTATATCACCTTCATTTCCATTGCGGCTTTGGCGATGTTCGGGATCGAGTACCTGCCGCTGATGATCATCGGCACCTTCATCATCAGCATGATAGTGACGAGCGCCTACGGCTATAGCATTGAACGTGTTGCCTATCGCCCCCTGCGTGGTGGTAACCGGTTGATTCCGTTGATTTCCGCGATTGGCATGTCGATCTTTCTGCAGAATCTGGTGCGTCTGGCGCAGGGCTCGCGGGACATTGCCATGCCCAACCTGATACCCGGCGGCATCAATATCGGCCCGCCCGAGGGCTTCAGCGCAACGCTGTCCTATATGCAGATGATCATTTTCGC
Organism: Pseudomonas sp. gcc21; assembly: GCF_012844345.1. NCBI lineage: Bacteria > Pseudomonadati > Pseudomonadota > Gammaproteobacteria > Pseudomonadales > Pseudomonadaceae > Pseudomonas > Pseudomonas sp. gcc21. The sequence goes on from NZ_CP051625.1 coordinate 1,732,596, forward strand.
GGTGACGCTGGTCGCCATGACCGTGCTGACGCTGTTCATCACCCACTCACGCATGGGCCGTGCCTGCCGCGCCTGCGCTGAAGATCTGAAAATGACCAACCTGCTGGGCATCAACACCAACGGCATCATCGCATTGACCTTTGTCATCGGCGCTGCACTGGCAGCGGTTGCCGGGGTATTGCTGGGCATGTATTACGGCGTGGTGAATCCCTACATCGGTTTCATGGCCGGGCTGAAGGCCTTCACGGCGGCGGTGCTTGGCGGTATCGGCAGCATTCCCGGCGCAGTACTGGGCGGGCTGCTGCTCGGCGTAACCGAGGCCATGACCGCGGGCTATTTCAGCAGTGAATACAAGGATGTGGTTGCCTTCAGTCTGTTGATCCTGGTGCTGCTGTTCCGCCCCAGCGGCATTCTCGGGCGCCCGGAGGTGGAGAAGGTATGACCCGGCATAATCTGAAAGCCGCGGTAATTTCGGCGGTTGTGGTGGTCGCGCTTACGGGTCTGCTCATGGGGGTGCGACTCAGTCAGTCGGGCGGCGTACTGACTATCACGGGCGCCGGGCCTGATGTGTACTGGAAGATCGCGGCTGCAGCGCTTTTCATGTTCCTGTTCAATCTGTTTCGCGACCAACTGGATGCTGTGTGGCGCGCCCTGCCAGGCCTGCCAAAATCCCCGGGCGCGCTGACCGCAGTAACCGAGAAGCCGGTCGTTCGCCGCCTGTTCTGGTGTTTTCTGATCGCCGCTGCGTTGGTCTGGCCCTTCTACGCTGACCGTGGCGGCACCGATCTGGCAACACTGGTGCTTATCTACATCATGCTCGGGCTGGGGCTGAATATCGTCGTCGGCCTGGCAGGTTTACTGGATCTGGGGTACGTCGGCTTCTACGCCGTGGGAGCGTATACCTACGCTTTGCTGGCGATGTACTTTGAGATCGGGTTCTGGCCCGGGCTTTTTGCAGCAGGCGCGATGGCTGCGCTGTTCGGGTTTCTGCTGGGCTTCCCAGTGCTGCGGCTACGTGGCGACTATCTGGCCATCGTGACGCTCGGATTCGGCGAGATTATCCGCATCCTGCTGAACAACATGACCTGGCTGACCAACGGCCCGAACGGAATCGGCGGCATTCCCAAGCCCACCCTGTTCGGTCTGGAATTCAGCCGCCGTGCCGGTGACGGCATGCAGACGTTTCACGAGTTTTTCGGCATCGAGTACAGCTCCGTACACCGGGTGATGTTCCTGTATTTTCTGGCACTGGTGCTGGTGCTGGTCACGCTTTATGTCATCAATCGATTGTTGCGCATGCCGGTTGGCCGCGCCTGGGAAGCACTGCGCGAAGACGAAATCGCCTGTCGTTCACTGGGCATCAACCCTACTGCGGTCAAGCTCAACGCCTTTACCATAGGCGCAACATTCGCCGGGTTCGCCGGCTGCTTCTTCGCCGCGCGCCAGGGCTTTATCAGCCCCGAATCCTTCACCTTCATTGAATCGGCGATCATCCTTGCCATCGTTGTGTTGGGCGGGATGGGCTCGCAGGTGGGCGTGATTCTCGCGGCGATTATCATGACGCTGCTGCCTGAGGTGGCCCGCCAGTTCGACGAATACAGGATGCTATTGTTCGGTCTGCTTATGGTGCTGATGATGATCTGGCGCCCACAGGGACTGCTGCCAATGAAACGCCCGCATATGGAGTTACGGACGTGAGCGTCATCCAGCCTTTGCTTGAGGTATCCAGCCTGACCATGCGCTTCGGCGGTTTGCTTGCGGTGGACGGTGTGGAACTGAAAATCATGCCGCAACAGATCGTCTCGATGATCGGCCCCAACGGTGCCGGTAAGACGACTGTATTCAACTGTCTGACCGGCTTCTACAAGCCCAGCGCCGGACGCATCCTGTTCAACGGGGACGATATTCAGGGGTTGCCTGGCTTCAAGGTAGCGCGCAGGGGCATGGTGCGGACCTTCCAGCACGTGCGGCTGTTCAAGGAAATGTCGGTGGTGGAAAACCTGCTGGTTGCCCAACACCACAACATGAATACCAACATGCTCGCCGGCTTGTTCAAGACGCCGGCTTTTCGCCGCAGCGAGAAGGAGGCCATGGAGCGCGCGGCCTACTGGCTCGAGCGTGTAAACCTGCTCGAGTTCGCCAACCGCAAGGCCAATACGCTCGCCTATGGCCAGCAAAGACGGCTGGAAATAGCGCGCTGCATGGTCACCCAACCCGCGCTCCTGATGCTGGACGAGCCCGCCGCCGGACTCAATCCCCGCGAGACAGAGGAACTAAAAGAGCTGATTGCCGAGCTGCGCAACACGCACAATTTGACCATTCTCTTGATCGAACACGACATGAAGCTGGTCATGAGCATTTCCGATCGCATCGTGGTGATCAATCAGGGCTGCCCGCTCGCGGAAGGCACACCCGAGGAAATCCGGCAGAACCCGGATGTGATCAAGGCCTATCTGGGCGAGACCTGAGGACGTTGCATGCTGTATTTCGAGAACGTTTCGACCCACTACGGCAAGATCCAAGCATTGCATGACATCAGCATGCAGGTGCAATGCGGTGAGATCGTCACGCTGATTGGCGCGAACGGCGCGGGTAAAACGACGCTCCTGATGACGCTGTGTGGGGAGCCGCGCGCAACCAGCGGCAGCATCCGCTACGAAGGTGATGACCTGACAACGCTGACTACTGCGCAAATCATGCGCAAGGATATCGCCATCGTGCCGGAGGGCCGGCGGGTATTCTCGCGTCTCACCGTGGAAGAAAACCTGACCATGGGCGGGTACTTTGTCCGCGGCGATGAGTTCGACAAGCAACTCGATGCCACGCTGGAGCTATTTCCACGCCTCAAGGAGCGCTACCAGCAACGCGCCGGCACTATGTCTGGGGGTGAACAGCAGATGCTCGCCATCGGACGCGCCCTGATGAGCAAACCGCGGTTACTGTTGCTGGACGAGCCCTCGCTGGGGCTCGCGCCAATCATCATTCAGCAGATATTCGAGATCATCGAACAGCTGCGACACAATGGCGTGACCATCTTTCTGGTGGAGCAGAACGCCAATCAGGCGCTCAAGCTGGCAGATCGCGGCTATGTAATGGAACACGGCCGCATCGTGCTGCAGGATACCGGCGAGGCGCTACTGGCCGATCCCCAGGTGCGTAGCGCCTATCTTGGTGGTTAGGCATCCATGCTCTTCATCTGGCCGGACGCTCAAGGTGTCGCCACGTCCATACCTTTATAGGCGCAACCGTTCAGGCGTCTGCCGTTGACGGTCAGCGTTGCAGTGAGATGACGGTAATCTCCAGCGTTATCAAAACAGTCCTGCGGATAAAGCCACAATTCCAGGTCGTCGCCCTCCGCCCCGCGAAAGCTCATCGAACCATCGGGCAAGCTCTCGGCAATCATCCGCACCGGTCCCGCCTCCTGATTGGCCAGGCCGTCAAAGCGGATGCCCCGCCCGTCCGCTACCAGGCGCCAGGAGTCGTCAATGCCGCGGGCTATCCATTGGCCCGATTGCGGTTCATCAGCGCAACCCCGACCGGTTGATTGCATACGTAGCACCCGCCTGATTGATAACCTGTCGTCACGGAGCGTACCTTCGACGTCTACAAAGATCGCGATCTGTCCCGGCTGCGCAACGCGCTGGAACAGCGGTTCCACAATGGTCGCGCCTGCAACATTGACGATGGATTCATCGCGGCATCGTTGAACAGTCCATCCGTCTTCAGTGCTTTCGAGCAGGCCAACCACCCTATCGCTTTCCGACGATGACCAGGGCAACGACGAACAACCGGACAGCAAAACGGAACTGCCGCACAGCGCGAAGCAAACAGCCCTTAAACCAAGGCGCATATGTGAACCCCTTCTCTAATAACACTTTCGTCTAGGAAAACCCTGGCTACAATTGGTCACAGAATTGCGCCAGAATGCTACCCTTCGGCAACAACGAGTTATAGACAACTCCAGTTGTTCCTCTCAAGCTCTTGATTTTGGACGCGTGCATGAAAACCATAAAAGTAGTTGCCGTTTTCACCCTTAGTCTTGCTCTGGCGGCCTGCGCTTCAAAGGCTCCGGAACCTGTTCAGGTTTCCAAGCCGTGGGCTGAACCGCGCGTCGAACATCTGACCAAAGTCGCCGAGTCCCAGGGCTACGAAATTGAACGCGAGGGTGAACAGATTCGCCTGATCATTCCGGTAGACGGCAACTTCCACCCCAAGCGCACCCTGCTGCTGCCCTCCGGCCTGGTTCCTTTGAGCAAGATCGCCCAGGCTATCCGCGACGACGAAGAAACCCTTTTCTCGGTAATCGGCCATAGCGACAACGCAGGCGAAGACACCCTGAACGAACAGCAAAGCCTCGAACGCGCCCAGGCCGTAGCCAATGTCCTCATGTTAGGTGGTGTCAGCCGTAAGCGCATGCAATTAAGCAGCATGGGGGAAGAAGAACCCCGGGCAGACAATAGCACCGAGACCGGTCGTCATAAAAACCGTCGTGTAGAAATCGTAATGACCCCAGTCGCCACAAACATGGCGATGGCCGACTAACGCAATTCTGGTTGCCCCGGCTCCGGGGCAGCCAAACCTTCTTCTGTATTCTTGCTCTCGCAACCTCTCCTGCTTGTTATAACCTCCGAATTATCACAGCCTCGGTTTTCCCTGGGGGTGTAGCGCGCCTGCGCTACGCCAGGTTTCGCAATACTGGCCTATGCTCGCAATGCTGCTTACACTTGCGTCCTTTGCGCCCCGAACGGAACTGATATGAAAGAACGGCCTCAGCCCCGCGCCATCGCCCTGCTCCCGCTACTGCTATTTCTCCTGATATTTCTCGGTAGCGGGACCTATTACTCGCTGATCGGGACAGAGTTCGCGTTCTATCAAATCAAGGCACCGGTCGCGATACTCCCAGCCATCGTCCTGGCCATCCTGCTCGCACGGGAGGGGCTTAATCGAAGCCTGGATACCTTCATTGCCGGCATCGGCAACAGCAATATCATCACCATGGTGCTGGTATTCTTTCTCGCCGGGGCTTTCGCCACGGTTACCGATGCCATTGGCGGGGTAACGGCGACGGTCAACATGGGACTGAGTTTCATACCGCCTGCTTTTGTGCTGCCAGGCCTGTTCCTGATTGCTGCATTCATCTCGACTGCCATGGGTACCTCCATGGGTACCATCGGCGCGGTTGCACCTGTTGCACTTGGCTTTGCCGAAGCCACCGGCATCTCGGTTCCGGCAGCCATGGGCGCAGTGATTGGCGGCGCGATGGCCGGTGACAATCTTTCGATCATCTCCGATACCACCATCGCGGCCACTCGCACCCAGGGCGTTGCCATGCGCGACAAGTTCAAGCTGAACCTGCTGATTGCCCTGCCCGCTGCAGCCCTGACGTTGATCCTGTTGTTCATCCTCGGAGATACCGCCACCGCGCCTGCACTGGCCGATTATCAGTTTATGCTCGTGCTGCCCTATCTCGCCGTACTGGTGCTGGCGCTGAGCGGACTGAACGTATTCGCCGTGTTGATGGTAGGGATCGTGCTATCGGGATTTACCGGCATGTTCCTTGGAGAAGATTACTCGGTAGCCAGTTGGGGGAATGATATTTACAGCGGCTTCGAAGGCATGCTCGAAATCGCCGTGCTCTCCATGTTCATTGGCGGGTTATCAGCGGTAATGAAACGCGAAGGCGGTTTGGCCTGGCTACGACAGAGCATTCAAAACATCACCGCAAAACTGGGCCAAGCCGGACGTCGCAATGGTGAAGCCGCCATCGCCGCGCTGGTGAGTCTGGCCAACCTGTTCGTTGCTAATAACACCGTAGCAATCATCGTCAGCGGCAGCGTCGCCCGCGACCTGGCGGGCCACTACAACGTAGATCGCCGCCGCAGCGCCAGTTTGCTGGATATATTTTCCTGCGTAGTCCAGGGTCTTATCCCCTACGGCGCCCAAATCCTCCTGGCAGGCTCGCTAGCCGGCGTATCGCCGTTGATACTGGCCGGCCAGGTGCACTATTGCTGGTTGCTGGGAGCGGTTGCCATCGTTGCAATTATTGCTGGGTTTCCACGGCCTCGGGGAGAGGTTGTTGAGGAGGCGGGAGAGATTGGGTAAACGATGTGCACCGAGCGCGAGGGCCCGGCATCTTAGCCAGGTCAACGAGAGGCTAGGCTCGGAAAATTTCCGGGCAGCGGCTAACCGGTCAGCCGAAGGCTTCGTTAACCGCGCCCATCCGATTCTCCTTCAATCGGCATACTCTACGAACTCCGCCATCAAGTTCAAACGCTCGCGGGTATCGATTTCATATACCTTCAGCTGCATCTCGGTGAGTTTGGCTTTCCAGGTCTCATCGTCCATATCTCGCCAGTATCGAGGCTCGCGGCGGGTACGGCGATCATGTTCAGCTGTCACTGGATCATGTTGCCGCCAGGGCTCGAACAGCGGAATATCCGGCAGCGGGCGACTGGTATCCATATAGTTCTGCACGAAATCCCAACCAGCGTAATGTGGCTCAATATCACTATCGCGCGGCACAAATACATCTAAGCTAATAACGTGATTTTGATAGCGGTGCGCAATATAGAGCTGATAAAACATGTGGCCCTGGCGCGTCGGGCCGCTGTCGATATATGCGTCGAACTCGTGGAACGGATACACAAACTCGCCTATAAGCCCCTCGCTTTTATATTTGCCCATATTGTCGTAATCGAAGATGGTCACCATTCCGGTACGCCGGTTAATTTCCCATAGTGGACCCTTGGAGGGGCGCATAAACCAGTTGGGGAGTTTATGGACGACAAAAGAGCCTATGGCCCAGCAGGTTAATGGAACGCCAAAAAACCACGGTCCCGTTTCTTTCACGGAAATGTAAAGGTTGTTAACATAATCACCGTCCATTGCACCCGCTCCAACTAGCCAGAGTAACGGGACTAGTAAAACAGCCACCCAGAATACAAACCTGCCTCCGCTCCAGAGATACAACCAGAACATAGTTCTCTTAGATAAAGGCGCATAGCGAATCTGTTCATGGTTCACTTTGCCGTGATAATCATGCTGTTCGAACGTCTCGACCCGGCGTTGACCTGCGACCAGTTCCTGTTCCGCTTTCTCACTCAATCTCAGAGAAGATGGTGTTCTTCGCTGTAAAGTGCTGACAGGGTATAGCTCCTGAGTTTTCCCCCAGGGCAGTCGCGCTGTAGAGAAGCGTCGCAACCAGCCACGCTTCTCAGGGATTGGTTGTTCTGGAATATAGTCAGGATGATATGCCGTCTTAGCGTAATACTTGTTCATCGCACTGCTCGTTCCGGTACAGGTGCTTCGACGCCGTGGCTGCGCTCACTGACCCAGAAGGTCTGGTGGTGACTTTTGAATTTCGGCTTGCTGCGGTCTGCATCGCTGTAAACCAGACGATCCACAAGCGCTGGCGCAGGGTACCCGTGTTCTCTCATCGCCGTGAACTCAGACCTGCACGCGCACAGCCAAATTGTAAGTTGTCCAGATAAAGGGAGCTCGGCCCAGCCATGAAAGCGACCTTTTCCTCGACGTGGCCGGTTCAAGCTGCAGCTGAGTCGGATCAGCTGTTGGATGCGCCGGCGACTTGAGCTATGGAGTAAAGCAGCAGTCACATTATTCTCAGTGTTGGTAACGTGGTGATAGTTAACCGATAAAATCAGAGCGGATAATTCACATGCTGAGCCATCAAGTTCCGACGGCTGAACGTGTTGATTGCATCCACCTTGCTTCGCATACGGCTTTTTTCCTGCTTGAAAGGCTCCTCACTCATGTCTATCCAGAAGCGTTTCTTGCGCCCCGTTGCCTTGTCATGCTCGACCGTGGTCGGGTCGTTCCTGCGGTGCTCTTCGAATAGCGGCGCGTCCGGCAGCGGATGACTGGTGTCCATATAATTCTGAATAAAGTCCCAGAGTGCGCAGAGTTGCTCAGTGTTGCGGTCTGGTGGCTGCAAATCACCGAAGTGAATGCTGATATCCGAATAACGATGCTCCAGACTCAGCACGTTCATCGGCAGGCCCTGACGGTCCGGTGTCGTGGTGATATAGGCGTCGAACTCATGAAACGGAGCGGGTTTCTCATTCACCTGCCGCCGGCGGTACTCGAACACCGTAATCATACCGGTGCGCCGATTGAGTTCCCACTTCGGGCCCTTGCTGGGCTTGGCCCAAAGGCGGGGAAATTGGTGAATAACGAGCGACGCTAACAACCAGGCTGCTAAACAAGCAACAGCGAAAGCTGTGAACATTAATTTAAACGCTTTCACAAAAGCGCCTAAATAGTCCGCATCGGCCAGAGAGGTTACAAGTAACGCAACTACAATGCTTAGAAAAAGGAAAAGAAAGAAACCAACCTTCCCGAAAGGATGTAGAAAAAGCCAGAACTGGGAACGTTTGGCCCATGGCGCATGCCGATAATGCTCATGATCGCAACGGTCATGAAAATCGATGCGCTCCATCGGCTTGGGCTTATAGATGCCTTCGGCTTTCAGGTGCTCCCTGCGTTTGTATTCCTTCTCCCAAAACCGCAAAGTTTCCGGCTCGGGCCGCATGAAGGCTTCTGGCACCACTTTCTGGGTATTGCCCCAAGGTAAGCGCCGGCCGGCCAAACGTTTGAGACCTGAGCCTGGCTTTGCGGACGGCTGGGTTTCTAGCTTTGCCGATGAGTACGAGGTTGATGTGTAGCAAGATAATCCCATCAGCCTACTGCTCCTATGGCCGCGTGGCTCTCTTGGTCGGCCCAGAGAATTTGGTCTTTCTTCATCAGGTAGAGCTCTGTCTATGCAGCGGAATTGATTGCCGAAAACTCGTGGACAACCACTTTTTTGTTCTTTGTCAACGAGACTCATCCAAGCCTGTCGACCTACCTAACTACTCGCCCGCACTCGTTCCTCTGGATATCTATCAATCGGCTGGTTGGCCCGTCTGGCTTCAGGCGTTCCGATACTTCTTTAGGCCAGTCGTGTTGGCTCCGCTTTATTGCCATGTCGCGGGTAAAATCCCAGAGAACAGAAGCCGGATAGAGAAGAACATGGAAACAGACCCGAAAGAGATGGCCCGCACTTCGGGTTTCTAGGAAACCTTTCCACGGTAGCTTGATATCATCTCGTCGATTATGTTGGTTGAGCTTGATCTGCTGTTTTACGCAATCAGGCGAGCTAGTGCCATCACCCTGCTCATCAAGCCATGGACCTCGATCCATATATGCCTGCAGATCAGCCCAAACATGCTGTTGCAGCGCAAGCGATTTGCCCATCGGCAAGCCAAGGGCTACGAAAATGCGATCTTCGGGCTCGCCAAAGCGCTGCATCATTATTTCAAGCAGGCTGCTGGTCATTGCACCAGTATTCTGGTGTACCATTTTATATTCGTAGGCTATAGCACCTATATCGTCCCACGGGGCGTGGTAGAGACGTCCGGCGTGCTGATAGTAGACCTCTCGGGTCCGGCGATTGAGAAGGATTGGTGCTGAAGATGGAGTGAATACCTCCCAGAAAAAAGGAACAATCAACATAGCTGCGGCGACCAGGAAAACTTGCCACGCGAATTCGAAGTCTCCGTCAAGTAAGAGGTAGCCGGTTATTAACAAACACATCGTCCCACCATACCCACCCAACGCCCCTGTCCAGATACCTTTGAACATTTCATCGTTAGCTCGAAACGATAATAAATTCTCGTTTTGCTCCTGAATATCAATGGGCATCATCGGAGCAACTTCACACTGATCTGATGAGCTCAAAATTAAACTGGGCTTATACTGTGCAGCTTGGTATCGTATTAGCGTGGCTGCCATTACATCCATGCTGAGTCCTTAATTTCCACATTTAGCAATTCAAATCCTTCAATGGGCGAGTAGTAAAGTATGCCCTCGACTTTGACCAAGCGACCTTTGTCTGGCTCTGGGTGGTATACGCGCCAATGGCAAAACTATACCTTCTGTTATCCCCCGATGCGGACGTTTGCTTATGTCTAATGCACAGTCACAAACTATGGAAGATAGTTTAACCGGTCTATACACCACGTTTCGCTGCCGTTTCCAGCACGTGCGGCCGTGGGGAACACCCCTGAGAATCCCAGGGAGGCTGGGCCGAGACTGAGCTGGATGGACCAACTTTTGTGCCGTTAGGCTATCCCCTGTGGATGTCATCAAAATCATCGCCCTTGGGCGTAGCATGGATGCCCTTGGCTTCCTGATTTCGGTAGTAGCGTTCGATACTTAAGTCCGGATCAATCTTCTCTTGCAGAACGCAAGGGTGTTGCTGCCATGGGTAAGCTTTCAGTTTTTCACTCAGGGCGCGTCCTTCCCTGCGGCTCCACGTCTCCGCATCGATATCGCGCCAATACCGGGATGCACGACCGCATGCCTTATCGTGGGCAGCTGTCACCGGATCCAGGTGTCGGCTTTGTTCAAGGATGGGTAAGTCTGGCAAAGGTTGCTCGACATCCATGTATCGCTGCAAGGTGTCCCAGAAAGCTAGCACGTTGGGTTTGTCCAGGCCCAAACTATGTAACTTGGTGGCGAGACATACTTTGGTGCTGGTATAGCGGTGATACAGCCAGAGGACATAATCGTGCCCCCCATGCGGCGTCAGCTGTAACTGGCAAACCGCATCAAATTCGTAGAATGGAGCGACAAAAGGTTTACGAAAACGTCGAGCGATAGTCAACGTACCTTCACGCCGATCGAAGCCGCTGCCGTCATGAGTGTAAAAGCGGGCATATATCCATAGCAACGCATCCGCACCAAACAGCCCTATCGAAGACAAAATCATACCAAGCCAAAACGCCGTCTGTTCCGGCCAGTAACCCCATAGGGCGTTTTGGTCCCAAGCGATAACAGCGGCGGTGAGTACAGCAGTCAAAACCAGCAGCAGAAATCCGTATAGCCAACGTTTGTCAAACAGTGCCAGACTAGTGATAACTAGCAATACGGTTACTGCTGGAACAAAAAAGTTGCTCTCCAAGATAGAAGATATTTTTGGCCCCCACACGAAAAACGGAAAGACATAGCACATCATTTTCAAGATAAACAGGAAATATGGTATCCGGCTCAGGTTTTCAAATCTCCATCTTCTTGCATCGCAGTAGATACGCTTTTCCCTATCTTCGCGAACCTGCCTCTCATAGGTAGTATGAAGTTCTGCTTCAAGTTGATGCTCCACTTCAACAGCGGAATTTAGCGCAGCATAGTGACCCCAGGCCAACCGACTATCCATCACGCCAGCGCGAAGATTTTTTTCTGCTGCCAGCGCAGGGATGCTGCTAGCAGAAAAAGCAGCAGGACCATACGAGGGATGCCTTTCCTGAGGGGTCATACCTTGAATTCCGTGGTTTCGATTAGCCAATAAGGTGCCTCATTTAACTTGTCGGTGGGCGAAGGAGTGCGGAGAAAAGCAGCGTTATAAGGTTTCCAACGTTTAGGACTGGGCTGGGGCAACACAAGCGGCTGGCCTGTCGCCTCGCCGATATCAATGCGAAATTGGGCCATAATTTGCAGCCGCTGAGTGACTCGATAGTCATGGCATTGCAAGGATGTCATTTTTATTAATGGAAATTGTTTAGGTAAAACATAGACAACAGTGGCGTCGTCCAGCGGCAGAGCTGACACCTTAGCGTCACCAATAACACGATGCTCAACCCGCTCGACGTCAAATATTCCGGTAAGCGGCAATACTCCAACTTGCTCTAATGCGTGTAATCGAAATTGCCCTCCTAGACCGAACATGGAAAGCAACGGCGAATGCAGAGTCACTATCCAGTCGTCGGCTTCGAGGGGCTGGGTATCTGGTGGCTGGCAAATGTATGGACGAAGCATGCGCTTTCCACTAATCCGCTCTAGCTTTTTACTGTGATGGTGTGGAGCGCCCTGCATCCAATCCGCCAAGCGCTCGACCCGAACTACCGGCTTCCCAAGGATGCCAAGCAACTGTATATAGGCATTCTGCGGATCGGCAAGGTGAGCGAATCGTTCATCGTCACCCAGCAGACTGTCGAGCACACCTGCCCGGCCATGCTGCCTGCCGAAGGGTCCATTTTTTAAAAGTGCTTCAATATCACTATCAATTAGCCAGCCGGCGATAATGCTCCCTCCGATAAACAGTACTGCACCTGCGGCCAGCACAATCGGATTGATCGACATGCCTAGAACATAAGCTCCCCAGGCGGCGCCGCCAGTGGCTGCCATACCATAAGCCAATGCGGCATCCCGGTCACCCTGGTGCCACGCTCGCTTAGCATCCCATGCGCATAGTACAGCGCTATAAAGTAGCGCCCCGCCAGACAATGATCGAAGAATCGGTAGTTTAGAACTACCGGTTTGTTCGATAAGATTCGCACGCCATTGAGTGAACGGTTTAGGAACGCCAAAACGAGGTTTATTAAGTAAATAAACCAGCCCATTTCCTTGACCTGATAACGGTTTTGCTATGCTTCCGATTGCCGTAGCAAGATCAGCTAATGCCAAAATCTTTCCAGCTTGATATCGAATGTCGCCTTCCGTGCCTTCAGACAACAATCCTTTCATGTCAATACTTTGAGCCTGCAAGTTATACAAAGCACATGCCACAGCAACCAATGGCAGTGCAGGAGTTCGGGTCACTGTCTCTACATGACTGCTTAAAGTTGTTTTCCAGGCGTTGAATCGATGGACCTCAGGATGATTTTCTGGAGCAACGATCAATGTTGCGCTCCCCTGGTTGGGCAACAGATTGCCGCCAAGCTGGCGCGGACTACTCGATCCTATAACACGGTTTTCATGATCGAGGATATTTCCGTAGAGGTAGTGTTTGCGGCTAAGAGTGGTTCGCTCCGTAGGCGTTAGACCATAGCGAAGATTGCCAGTATTCACACCTACGATACGTAAATTCTGGGCTTGCGCCTCCCCGGCCTTCATCAATTGGAGCCCACGCCATTTCGGTGAGAGCCGGCTTAGAACGCCGAGGGAGGGTGCGAACAGTCGGTGAAAGTCGACCTGTATCAAGACCTCACTTGCCTTGAGCCTATTGATATGGGTCAGAACTGTCAGCGAAAAATACTCCATTGCGTCTGCAACCAGCGCATTCAGATTCTTGAACACCATCCCACGATCAGTATCTTCCGGGTCGATGTCGACTATCTGCAGCAGACTACTTAAACCCATATTTTTCGGTTCTGGCGACCGGCTGTTTCGGGCCAGGGCTTGAATGCGGATAACCGCTTCCGGCAGCTCCCCATCCTTTCCTGCAAGCATGGTCCGCGTTAGTTCGTGTGTCCCGCTTAGCAGGCTTTGACTAAGGCGAACAAGAGCTCTCTGAAAACCGCTGCTCGTTGCAGCGAGACACAGAGCATCAGACTGGGCTGGATTTTTACAAAGTGCATCCAGAGCTTCGGCTAGCAACACGTACGGCTCTAACAGTCGCTCGTCTCTGCTCATTAGCCAGTCCTGGGCTACGTACGTCAGTTGTCTCCCATCAAATAGATCTATCAGCCGCTTAAGCATGCCTTCCATGTATTCACGGGCATCGCGCCGCGGAAGCTCAAAAACGACGTCATTCAACTGGTCGGTATCCAGATGAGCCCTGAACTTGGACAGGGGGTTGTTAGCCTCGTGCATCACGGTACTGTGCAACACTTGGGCATAACGCCCATTCGGGACGTGTGGTATCAAAGCGTTGAGCGCTAGCAAGTAATGTTCCGCTTGCCGTATCTGCGCTATGGCATGACGTAGCGTGAAAAGCGGGTCGTCAAGCATCAGACCAACCAGCTTCGGGTAGCCTCTAAGTGATCTTTCAGCAAGAACATCAGCGACTGCAGCGAAGTTTGTGAGAGGTTGAGGTACATCCGCACGTTCGTAGGCGGCGAGCTGCTCAAGGACTCGCTGCAACTTAGCCGCCCAGTCGCCAGCAGGAATGTTGGCTAGTGCAGGCTTGAACAACGCGGGATCATCCATCAGACTCTCGACGCTAAAATCCCGTGGACGCAGCCCTTCTGTCTCCTTGTCGATCACCAAGACAGGCATCGCTTGGCTGGCACTCCACCGCTCTCCGCCGATCATAGCAGCCGCCCACGCTGGGCCTACCTCATGGCATCGAGCACTTATGCGGTCACTACGTTCTTCTAGCCAGCTAATGTATTCCCACGTCCAAGGCAGCTCACTATAGGCCATTTGGTATTCATTACCGACAAATCGTCCTTGGAGCAGCATGGGCACAAGAACAAGCGCTTGCTCCTTGCCTACTGCAGGACGAATGTCAGCATCTTGTTTCTCTGACATCCGCCGCCAATGTGTGACATCCACATCGGACAGATTTCCCTTACCATCGCAAACCAGCTCTCGCCATAGCCTTTTTTTACGAAAAACATAGATCCGTCCGGCACGAGGCAATGCACCCTTTGGTGATTGATTATATCGGTCGTAACCGGGTAGGCGCGCCAAGGGCATGACAGCGAGGAAGGTATTCTGTTGAATTTCGGGCTCTTCCTCGTGGCTGCGCATGTCATTTTCAATAACAATTTGCAGAGTGCCGCCATCGGTGCGATCGATATTCAGAGCCAGTCTGGCTCGGCGCGCGTCTTCATATTCTGTGCGCTTTCGAGTGCCTTGCTGTATCGACTGATCCTTCAGCTCGTTCATGCTTCATTCTCTGGGTCGAGTAGTTGTACCTGTCCGCCGGCGTCCGGGTCGCCCCACACGTCTATTATCAGCTGGCTGGGCCCAGGCCCCTTCGAATCCAGCGATACTTTCGGGTTCGATGCGGTGCCGTGGCTACGGTCACCTGTAGCCGCGAATTCGCCTCCCTCAGGTTTCTCTGGCAACAACGGCGCCGCCCCGCTTCCCTTACCGGCACTCCCACCTGAATTCATCTTCACACTCGGCCCCACCAGCGTCACGCCGCTTGGATCGAGCTTCACAAAACTGCCTCCAACTTTGAAAGTAATCTCAGAGCCTGCCTCCAGCACCACCTTCATGCCGCTGGACAAATGAATTTCCTGGCCGGCTTCGATGAATTGGCCGTGGCCTAGTTTGACGTGTTGACTGCCTGCGACGGTCAGGTGATCGTCGGCATTGATTTCTGTGCGGCGGTCGCTGTGGGTGGTGTGGTGTTCTTCGGCGAGCAGTTCGGTGTAGCTGTTGGCTTCGACACGGTCGTGGCGTTCGTGGCCGACGCGGATGCTCTGGTTGTGCTGGATGTTCTGATCCCAGTCGCGCTGGGCGTGGATGAAGATCTGTTCTTCATTCTTTTTGTCTTCGATGCGCAGTTCGTTGAAGCCTTCACCGCCGGGGCTGCTGAGTGTCTTGAACACGCTGCGGGTTTTGTTTGCCGGCAGGTCATAGGGAACCTGATATACCTTGTGGTACAGGCAGCCGGTGACCAGGGGTTGATCCGGATCGCCTTCGAGGAAGGAGACCAGCACTTCCATCCCGACGCGGGGAATAGCGATGCCGCCGTAACGGTCGCCGGCCCAGCTGCTCGCAACGCGTAACCAGCAGCTGGTCTTGTCATTGCCCTGACCGTGACGGTCCCAATGGAACTGGACATTGATACGGCCGTATTGATCGCAGTGGATTTCTTCGCCTTGCGGACCGGTTACGACAGCTGTCTGGTTACCCAGTACCTGGGGCTTGGGGTGTTCGAGTTGGGGACGATAGGGCACATCCCAGGGCGTGGCGGTGAAGCGGTTGCGGTAGCCCTGCGTAAAGCCATCGGCAGCGGTGACGTCACTGGTGACAGACTCTTCCAGCACTTGAGGCTGTTTGCCTTCGTGGTGAATCTCGGTGAGTAGCCAGAGGTCGTTCCAGCTGTCGCGGCTGTGGTTGGCGAGCGGTAGAAAATGTCCGGTAACAAGCAATGGCTGGTCGCTTGAGCCTTCAGCGAGGCGGTAGTCGCTGCGGTGGCGTTCCAGGCTGCGCTGGGCCAGATGCTTGCCGCGTTCGCGGTCGGTAAAGCGGCCGGGATAATCATAGTCTTCCAAATCAGGGGCGGCTGTGCCCCGGGCAGCGCTTTCCAGTTGCAGACGCGGTTTTTCAAAATCGTAATCGCGGCGGGTGACGCGACTCGGGCGGGTTTCCAGGCGCAGGGCGAAGCGCTTGATCACCGGCTCATCCGCGACCATGCCGTTGCCTTGTTCGAAGCGGGTAGGCTTCAGCTTGGGAAAAGAGGTCTGGTCGTCGCCAAAGACGATGGTGTGGCTCTCATCCGTGTGTTCGAAGTGGTAGTGAATCCCTTCTTCTTCACACAAGCGCTGCAGGAAATGCAGGTCGGTCTCGTCGTACTGGGTGCAGTAGTCCCGTTCCGGGTACTGACTGCCCAACTGAAAACGGTAGGTGTTGCCTTGGATGCCATGGTCTTCGAGGATCTGCGCAATGATCTGCGGTACAGATAAATGCTGGAAGATGCGCTGATTGATGCGGTGCGCCAGGTAAGCCAGTTGCGGCACGAGAATGATGCGGTAACGCGTCAGACGTTTGCCGGCTTCGCCTTGGGCGATGCTGTGGATCAGGCCATGTACACCGCGACCATCAGCGGCGAAAGCGAGAAAGGCAGGCTTGTGCAGGAAGCCTTCGATGTCCAGATCCGGAATTCCGCTGACCAGATCCAGCTCGAAACGATAGGGTCGGCACAGGGCTTCGTGGCCAGTGAATTCAAGGACCTTGAAGTCGTGCGAAAGGCCTTGAATGGCCAGATTGAAATGGGGCTGGTTGGCCGGGGCGAACATCCGATGTCCTCATCAATATGCAACACTGCCCTTCCGACTGGGGTGTCGACTGCCGAAAAACCATCGACCGGCGCAGGGCCGGTCGATGGGTGATTCTCGCAAAATTATGCGGAGATCGGCGTGCGCCAGTCGTCAGAACCGGAGGTGCCGGACACTTCGTGCGTCCAGATGATCTTGCGGTAGGTGAAGTACACGTCTTCCAGATGAGTGAAATGCGACAGGCTTGGATCCTGGCAGTTCGGCATGCGCGACTGAACGTCAACGATGATCGCGTCCTGCAGCTCGATGGTAAAGTAGTGCTCCTGGGTACCCGTGGCTGAAGTGCGGTACCACTCCAGACGGCACTTGTTGAGACGCTCGCCAGAGGTCAGCGAGTTGAAAAGCAGCGGCGAAGACTTGTCGAACACCTTGGTGATCATCAGCGGTTTATGAACGCGCTGGCCGGTGGGCTGACCGGATTGCGGATCACGTGGAATGATGACCTGATGATCAAAAGCCTGAACCAGAATCTGGTCTTCGTGGCCTTCCTGAAAAATGTTGCCCACAGAATCTTCGGTGAAAGTGCCGGCGGTGATAAGGCCCTGTTTGGTGCCTTCGATAGTCAGATACGCTGGTGTTGGCATGAAAGCTCTCCTTGCCTGGGTTCGTGGATCTTTGTTGATCCGGGAACCCTATACGTATCAAGAGCTGTGCCAGGCTAAAAATATCTCCATAAATCAACCACTTACGAAACAATAGAAAATGCATTCCAGTCCCCGCGCGAAGCGGGTCACAAAGCGGTGGGCAGCTTCCTGCTCAAGGTGCGCAAAAAGTTGCGCACTCAGCCCTCACCACCGCAAACTGGATCGCTAACAGTTTGCGCACAGACTTATCCACAGGAAACTGCGCAACTTGTTGCCACATCGCTATTGCTTCCAGGGCTCCCCTTTTGTCCGCTCTACCCGTTGCAGCTGCAGGTGCATGGCTGCCTGGGCCATCATGTTGGCGCTGGTCGGGGCAGTGATGAACAGAAAGATGGTGATGAGCAGCTCATGCATGCTGAGGCCGTCTCCCTTGGTGCTGAAGTAGATCAGCGAGCCAATTACCAGCGCGCCAACCCCAAGCGTTGTCGCCTTGGTCGGGCCATGCAGGCGCATGAAGAAATCCGGTAGCTTCAACAAGCCGATTGAGCCGATCAATGCGAATACGCTGCCTATCAGAATCAGCGCGGCGACCAGCCACTCGATCCAGGTGGTGTCGTTCATGAGCACTCCTTATTCAATGATGTCGCCGCGTAGCAGGTACCGCGAAACGGCTACCGTCCCGACGAAACCCATCACCGCTATGAGCAATGCCGCTTCGAAGAACAGATCGGAATCCAGATACAGGCCGAACAGGATGATCAGGGCGATGGCATTGATATAGAGCGTATCCAGCGCCAGCACCCGGTCCGGCATATCGGGGCCGATGATCAACCTGATCATGTTCAGCACTGTTGCCAGCGACATGATGCCCAGACACAGAAGAATCACGTTGTGGAGCATTCGAATACCTCCTTCAGCGGGTTTTCGTAGCGCTGTTTGATAGTGTCGATCAGCTCCTGGGCGTCCGCGACGTCCAGACCGTGAATCAGCAGTGTCTTGCGGTCATCGCTGATATCCGACGAGACCGTACCCGGCGTCAGGGACACCGTGCTGGCCAGGACGCTGATGGCGAAATCGTTGGTCAGCTCGAGCGGATACTCAACGAAAGCCGGTCGCAGCGTCCGATTCGGCCCGAGGATCAGTTTGGCTACTTCAACGTTCGCGGTGACGATGTCCAGCAACACCCTGAGGGTGAATCGAAGCAGCACCACAGGCTTGTGCAGGGTCGGCGGATTGGGCCAGAACGGGTTGGTCAGCAACGGGATCAACCAGGCCGTCACCGCACCCATGATCAACGTACCGGCACCCAGATCGTTCATGATCAGCTGCCAGACAATAAGCAGAAACAGGCTTAGCCAGGGGTGCGGCAGCAAAGCTCTCGGCGTCATCATGGCTCACCTCCGGGATTGACTGCCTGGGTAGACATAACCTGCTCTATGTAACCGGAGGGGTTGAATATCTCTGCCGATGCGGCGTCCAGATAGTCCATTATCGGTTCACCGAAAACTACCATCATCGGGCTACACAGCAGCAGCAGCACGACCGCAGTCATGCGCAGCGCATCCATGGGCTCACCCGGCACAGCTGTCGTATCCTTGCGCCAGAAGAGGGTACTCCCCGCCCGGCTCATCGCAACCAGAACCACCAGGCCACTGCCCAGTACCACCGCGTACAGCCAGGCGGCTTCAGCCCCGGTACCGGCCGAGCGCAGCAGCATCAGTTTGCCAATGAAGCCCGAAAGCGGCGGCAGGCCGACAATCGAGATGGCGGACAGGAAAAACACGCCACCGAACAGCATGAGTTTCGGTAGCGGTGGCCCGGGTATGAGCCGGGCACCATAGCGCGGTCCGCGGGTGCGCGCCAGCAGACCGGCAAGCAGAAACAAGCCACCACTGATCCAGGTGGAGTGCGCCAGGTAAAAAAGGCTGGCAGTGAGTGCTTCAGCTGTCGCGAGGGATATGCCGGCCATCAGGATACCCACCGACAACACAACCAGATACGCGACCAGGCCGTTCAGCGTACTCGCAGCGAGCGCTCCGATCGTAGCGAGGACAACCGTGGCTAGCCCGACCGGCCAGAGCCAGTCATTTACCAGCCAGGCAAGCGGCCCCTCGCCTTCGCCAAACATCAGCGAATAGACCCGGATGATTGAATAGATACCGACCTTGGTCATGATGGCGAACAGCGCTGCGACGGGCGCCGAGGCGGCGGAATAGGCGCGTGGCAGCCAGAAATACAGCGGGAACATCGCCGCTTTCAGGCCGAACACGATAAGCAGCAGCATGCCTGCCGCGCCAATCAAAGGGGTTTCTGCTTCAGGCAGCTGGGCGATGCGCAGGGCCATATCCGCCATGTTCAGCGTGCCAGTCAGGCCATAGAGCGTACCCACCGCCAACAGAAACAGCGCTGATCCGAACAGGTTGAGCAGCACGTAGTGCAGGCCGGCGCGTACGCGTGAAGAGCCCGCACCATGCAGCAATAGCGCATAGGACGCGATCAGCAGGATTTCAAAGAACACGAACAGGTTGAATAGATCGCCCGTCAGGAAGGCGCCGTTGATGCCCATCAGCTGAAACTGGAACAGCGCATGGAAATTGCGCCCCAGGTTATCGTCGCCGCGCATCGCATACAGAACTGAACAGGAGGCCAGCACCGCGGTGACCAGCAGCAGGAAGGCTGCCAGACGGTCGACGACAAGTACGATGCCGAATGGCGGCACCCAGTTGCCGGCGGCGTAGACTTCAATCCCTTCACTGGCCTGCCCTACCAACGCGATGGCCAGTGGTATCTGCAGGAGCACGGCGATCAGCGACAGGCCGCGTTTGAGCGGCATGCTGCTTCGCGAGATAAGCAGCAACAAAGCGCCCATGAACATGGGCACCAGAACCGGCAGGATCGGCAATTGATTCATCAATTGTCTCCCTTGCCGTCGACGTGGTCACTGTCCAGCTCGCCTTGCGCCCGTAATGCCAGCACCAGAGCGAAGGCGGTCATGGCAAAGCCGATGACGATGGCAGTCAATACCAGTGCCTGCGGCAAGGGGTCAGCGTACTGCTCGGCTTTGCCCAATACCGCCGGCATACCGGTGTGCAAGCGCCCCATAGCCAGCAGAAACAGATTGACCGCATAGCTGAGCAGGGTAAGGCCAACGACGACTTGAAACGTACGTGCGCGCAATAAAAGGTACACGCCGGACATGGTGAGAATGCCCAGCGTCAGGGCGTACAGCAATTCCATTAAAGCGTCTCCCTTACAGTACGGCTTCCGGACAGTTTGCCGATATTGGCGAGGATCAGCAGCGTAGCGCCCACTACAGTGAGATACACGCCGAGGTCGAAGAGCATTGCTGTGGCCAGCTCGACTTCACCAACTAACGGAAAGTGGAAATAACCGAAGGCGCTGGTCAGGAACGGATAGCCAAAGGCGAAGCTGCCCAGCCCGGTCAAGCCGGCAATCAACACACCGATACCCGCCAGATGGTGGTAATTCACGCCCCAGCGTTGCGTCGTCCATTGCTCGCCGCTCCCCACGTACTGCAGGATCAGCGCCACGGCGGTGATCAGGCCTGCAATGAAGCCGCCGCCGGGCAAGTTGTGGCCGCGGAAGAATATATACACCGATACCAGCAGCGCGAGCGGCAGAATCACACGGGTCAGGTTAACCAGCATGAGCGGTCGCGTGGCTCGCGCCCAACCGCGCCCGTTCATGTCAGTTTCAGGGATGCGTAAACGCAACCCGTCAACCAGTGCATAAATGGCGACGGCGGCGATGGCCAGCACGGTGACCTCGCCCATGGTATCGAACCCGCGGAAGTCGACCAGGATCACGTTGACCACGTTGGTGCCACCGCCACCGCTGTAGCTGTTCTCCAGGAAGAAGCTGGCAATGGTGTCGTAGGGGCGGGTCAGCACGGCGAAGGTCAAGCCGCCGACCAACAGCCCCGCCAGCCCAGCCAGAATCACATCGCGACTACTACGCAGAGTGGATGAGGTGCGCGGGGTATAACGCGGCAGGAAAAACAACGCCAGCATGAACAGGATGATGGTCACCACTTCAACCGAGAGCTGGGTCAATGCCAGATCCGGAGCGGAGAAGCGCGCAAAGCCCAGCGCGACCATCAACCCCACCACGCTGAGCATGATCAGCGCGACCAGCCTGCGCCGATGCATGAGTGCAGTGGCGCCAGCCGCTATCATCAGAATCAGCGCACCAACGAGCGTGATGCCGTCAACTGGCGACATCGCCACTTCACCCTGCCACACCGGCAGGCGTACCAGCCAGAAGCCAGTGACCACCAGCGCAGCGAAGAGCATCCAGGTCATGTAACGCTGCAGCGATGCGTTCTCAAGCAATAGCGTGAATTGCCCGGCGCGCCCCACCAGCGTCTGGATCGCGTTTTCGAATACCAGCTTGGCGTCCATATCCGGCAGGCGTTCATACCAGCCGAACAATTGTCTGCGCGTGAAGTACACAATGATGCCGACCACCATTGCCACGATGCTCATGATCAGCGGCAGGTTGAAGCCGTGCCATACAGACAGGCTGTACTCCGGCAGGCCGCCACCCAGCGTGGCGCTGGCAGCTACGGCCAGCAGGCTGGAGACAGTGAACGCCGGCCACAGGCCGACCAGCAAACAGAGTGCCACGAGGATTTCCACCGGCACCTTCATATAGCGCGGCGGTTCATGCGGCGGGTACTTCGGCAGATTCACCGGCTTGCCATTGAAGAACACGTCGTGGATGAAGCGCAGCGAATAGGCTACCGAGAAAACGCCGTACAGCGTCGCGACCAGCGGGATGATCCAGCTGAAATTGCCGAACTGGTGCTGTTGCAGGGTTTCGGTGAAGAACATTTCCTTGCTCAGGAAGCCGTTGAGCAGCGGCACCCCCGCCATCGCTGCCGCGGCGACCATAGCCAACGTTGCGGTATGCGGCATATAGCGCCACAAGCCGTTGATCCGCCGCATGTCGCGGGTACCGGTCTCGTGGTCAATGATGCCGGCGGCCATGAACAGTGAAGCCTTGAAGGTCGCATGGTTGATGATGTGGAACACCGCGGCGACTGCGGCCAGGCGTGTGTCGATGCCAAACAATAAGGTAATCAGGCCCAGATGACTGATGGTCGAATAGGCCAGCAGCCCCTTGAGATCATGCTGAAACAGCGCCGTGCAGGCACCGATCAGCAAGGTGACCATGCCGGTAATACTGACCAGGTAGAACCACAGATCGGTATCGGAAAGCGCCGGATACAACCGCGCCAGCAAAAACACCCCCGCTTTGACCATGGTGGCCGAGTGCAGATAGGCCGATACCGGCGTGGGTGCCGCCATCGCATGGGGCAGCCAGAAATGGAACGGAAACTGGGCGGATTTGGTAAACACGCCCAGCAGCACCAGAACCAGCACCACCGGATACAGCGCATGGGCACGAATGATATCGCCAGCCACCAGTACGTCGCTCAGCTCGTAACTGCCGACTATCTGACCCAACAGCAACACGCCACCGAGCAGGGCCAGCCCGCCCCCGCCGGTAACGGCCAGCGCCATGCGCGCACCTTTACGCGCGTCGCTGGAATGCGACCAGTAACCGATCAGCAGGAATGACGACAGGCTGGTCAGCTCCCAGAAAAACATCATCAGCAGCAGGTTTTCCGACAGCACCACGCCGAGCATTGAGCCCATGAACAGCAGCAGATAGGCGAAGAAACGCCCCATCGGGTCGTTCTTTGACAGGTAGTAGCGGGCGTACAGGATCACCAACAGCCCGATGCCCATGATCAGCAAGGCGAACATGAAGCCCAACCCATCGAGCCGGAAGCTGAGATTCAGCCCCACGCGGGTCAGCCATGGCCAGCTCTGCACAACCGTCTCGCCAGCGAACACATCGGGCACGTGACGCCACAACAGAACCAGGCCAATGATCGGCGCAAGCATGGTGGCTGTTGCGCAGAGCGAGCGTCCTCGCTCGCCAGTCAACAGGGGCAGAAAACAGCCCAGAAAAGGTAGCAATACAATAAGCGCCAGGGTCATGCGGGACACACTCCGTTTATGGCCTTTCAGGCTTCTTCGTATGGCGGATTCGCCTTCCCGGTCCAAGGTCCCGGAGGCGCATCATTATCCACAGACAGCGTTTAGCTGTCATGGTTTGACTCCCCAATCAGCAAAGCCCGATACCGGCTATCTGTGCACCGGGCGTTCGACAGAGGCGCAGCGGCCGCTGTGATTCAGGACCGCGGGGATTTCGGCCGCTGAAGGTCTTCCTCCAGCGCGTCGCCAAGTGAACCGGTTCTGGGTCGAATCCCCGCCATATATCCTGCACGGGCTATAGCATGGGCCGCCAGGGGCGCCGTGATGAGCAGCACACATACTGCCAGCAAGGTCTCCATCCATACCATGCCAGAGGTAGCGCATAGCACACCCATTAACACCAGAATCGCCCCCAGCGCTCCGGCCTTGCTCGCCGAATGCATGCGCGCATAAGCATCCGGTAACCGCCACACGCCAATCGCGCCCAGCAAGCTCAGCAACGCCCCGAGCAGGACCAATACCGATGCAGCAACAGGCAGTATCTGGCTCGTCATCGGTCGGCCCTTTCGTCATGGGTCGGGTGATTGGACGCGCCACGGCCACCAGCGCTGAACAGCAGAGCGAAGGCGACGCTGCTGAAAAAGCTGACGATAGCCAGTACAACCGCCACATCCAGTAACTCCGCATCCCCCCGGTAAAGCGCCATTACCGCAACGCTGGCGACGCCGACCATTGTCATCGCATCCACCGCTACAGCCCGGTCAGGCCGGCTCGGACCCAGCAGCAACCTGAGCACCAGTATCAAGGCGCTAAGTAGCAGAATGCTCCCCGCCAACGGCAGAACCCAGCTCGCGCCATAGAGTTCAGTAGTCATAGCTGTCCTCCCATCGGGTGTATCCAGGCAGCCAGGCGCTGCTCTATGTCAACCA
Organism: Pseudomonas sp. gcc21; assembly: GCF_012844345.1. NCBI lineage: Bacteria > Pseudomonadati > Pseudomonadota > Gammaproteobacteria > Pseudomonadales > Pseudomonadaceae > Pseudomonas > Pseudomonas sp. gcc21. The sequence continues at coordinate 1,756,865 of NZ_CP051625.1, forward strand.
CAGATTGCTGGACCGATTCAGCGCTCTGCGTATCCAGTACGTGTACATAGAGCACGCTATCCAGGTAATCCAGCGCCAGCGTGCCCGGCGTGAGCGTCAACAGGCAGCAGATCAGCGTGATCAGCCGCTTGTCGTCCGTTTGCAAGGCTACGCGCACCACGGCCGGTGAAACGGTCCGGCGCCAGTTCAGTGTTACACGCGCAACGTCGACGGAGGCAGCAACAATCTTGTAGACATACCAGGGAACAAATCGAGCACCCGCTTCAGCGCGCATCGCATATATCCGGCACGCTGGCACTGCCAGGCCCAGCAACCTGAACACCACGTAGACCACCAGCATTGCCAGCAGCCATCGGGTCGGTGTCAATCCGAGCGTTGCCCACGCCAGCAAGGCAGCGCTCAGTACGTGCGTGAGTAACATCAAGGTGCGCCCTCCGTAGCCGGACGTTGCAGGTATGCCTGTGCCTCGGTTAATTGCAGCGATGCGGCCCAGGCATACTCCATTGCCGGCCCCGCACCAAAGCCGATAAGCACCGTCATCAAGGCCAGCACCGCGACCACCACCCAGGCGCTACGCGGTGCCTGGTCCGCGTGCTCACAATGATCCCCGTCAGGGTGTGGCTTGAGAAAAGCCTCGTTCCATATCTTGCTCATGGACAGCACTGTTATGGCACCGGTCAGCAGTGCAAAGGAAGCCGCCCATCCCTGACCTGCCTCGAGACTTGCGCGTATCAGGATCAGCTTGGCCCAGAATCCTGACAAGGGCGGAATGCCGGCCAATGACAAGGCAGGGATGGCGAAAAGCACCGCCAGCAACGGCTTGGCTGCGTAGAGACCGCCCATCCGCGCCAGGCGTTCGGAGCCGGTAAACCGCGATGCCAGACCGCCAATCAGGAAGAGATTGGCTTTTACAACGATATGGTGAATCAGATAAAACACCGCGCCGGCCAGTGCCAGGGGTGTCGCCAGGGCAAGGCCCAACACCATGTAGCCAACCTGGCTGACAATATGAAAGGACAGGATGCGCCGAATCTCGGTTTGCGCTGCTGCGCCCAGGACGCCGACGAGCATCGTTGCGCAGGCAACCCACAATAGAACTTCATGCGCCACGCCCTGCTCAGGCCAGAGCAAAGTCACCAGACGGATCAGCGCGTACACGCCGACCTTGGTCAGCAATCCGGCAAACAGCGCAGACACCGGCACCCAGGCCACGTGATATGAAGCCGGTAACCAGCCGAATACCGGAAACAGCGCTCCTTTGATGGAAAACGCCAGCAGCATCAACGTGACACCCAATGTCGCGCTACCACTTGCCTCGCCGCTGCGGAAGATCAAGGCCAGCTCACCCATGTTCAGCGTGCCGCTCGCACCGTAGACCAGGCCTGCCGCCAGCAGGAACAACAGCGTAGCCAGCAGGTTGAGTACCAGGTAGGTCATGCTTCCCGCCAGCCGCCGCTGACCACCGCCCAGCGATATCAGTGCGAAGGACCCCATAAGTAACACTTCAAACCAGACATACAGGTTGAACACATCGCCGGTGATGAACGCCCCGCATATCCCTGTCAGCAGCCCCTGAGTGAACAGATGACTGTCGCGCAGAAATTCCTGTGCCATCGGCTGGCGATGCATGTATACCAGCGTCGCCAGTCCAATCACCCCAGTGATGGCGACCATCACCGCCGATAACCGGTCGATCACCAGGCTGATCCCATAGGGCGCGGGCCAGCTGCCCATCTGGCCCGTGATCACGGTTCCCTGCGCAGCTATCCACACCAGCCACAGACCGGTAATCAATAGCAGTGTGCTGCCGGCAAGACTGATCAGCGTGACCCATGCCAGGCGTCGCCGGACAAGCAGACAAAGCATCAGGGTCGTGAGCGGCAGCAGTACCGGCAGTACCAGCAGCAGATTCATTGAGCCCCCCGGGGCGACGGCTTCGCTTCAGCGGGCGGCCTTTCATCGCCCTCCTCTATGCCATTCTCCTGCCCGTCGGGGGCGGGCTCTTCTACCACGGCACTGACGTGATCAGTCTCCTCGTCGCCATGTAGTTCGTGGGTGCGCTTGAGTATCGATAGCGCAAAAACAAACAGTGCGAAGCCAATCACGATGGCTGTAAGCACCAGCGCCTGCGGCAGCGGGTTGGCCAGGCCCGCGGTATCCGAACCAAGCGCAACGAAGGCCGGCGCATCACCGGCGTGACGACCTGCGACGAGTACGCCCAGGTTCATTGCGTTGCTGAACACTGTGATGCCGAGCACAACGCGTATGAGGTGTTGATCGAGCATCATCCATATGCCCAGCCCAGCCATGGTTCCCGCTGTGATTGCCGCGACCCATTCCATCAGCTGGCCCTCCCGACCAGGTTACGCAGCATATGGGTCACCGACCCAAAGACTGTCAGGAAGACCCCAAGGTCGAACAGCAGCGGCGTGCCTAGTTTCACGCCGAAGGGCTCTGCCCAGCGGCTGGTCATGTAGGAATCACCAAGCAGGACCGCGCCGATGCCGGCTCCCATGGCGCAGGCCAGGCCGGCAGCAATGATTGTGGTCGGCGGCACCCGTCCCAGCCCGCGCTGGATGCCCCGTCCGAACGTCAGCACCAGCAGCGCAAAACCCGTCGCTGCCACCAGACCGCCGATGAATCCGCCGCCGGGATAGTTGTGTCCCCGCCAGAACACCACCAGCGATACCGCGAGCATGATCGCCGCCAGTGGCCGCATACCTTGACGCAACAGGACTGACCCGAACTCCGGGAGCCCCCGGGGCCGTATGTCGGCCGCCTGACCGGCACCCAGCAAGGTTGATGTAGCCAGCGCAGCAAGGGCCACCACCAGAATTTCGCCAAGCGTATCGATAGCCCGGAAGTCCACCAGAATGACGTTCACCACATTCATCCCATAGCCGCCGGGCAAGCTGTTCTCGGTCAGCCACTCGGCAATATCGCCTGGGAGCGGCTGACTGACGACCGCCATGATCAGCAGCGTCACCGCAACACCCACGGTGCAGGCGGCAATCACCTGCCAGCGCCGGTTGCGTCCGGAACCCGAGCCAACGGCCGGCAGCCCCGGCATCCGCCGTAATACCACAGCGAGGAACACCACGGTCAGGGTCTCGACCATCAGCTGGGTCAGCGCTACGTCTGGTGCATTGACCGAAAGATAGAACAGCGCCAAGCCCAAACCACTGGCCGCCAGCGAAGCCACCAGCGCCAGGCGTCCGGACTTGAGCGCCGCACCCGCCGCGCCGCCGGCTGCCAACAACGCGCCGACAATTCCCGGCAAGGACAGCGGCGCCAGAGACTCGCTGGGCCACAGGGGAGCATCCACCAGCCATAGCCCACCCAGAATGGTCACACTCACGGCGCAGGCTAGTAATGCGACATGTGCGCGCAACGAGCCGTGCTGAAAGTTACCCGCCACCGCACCCGCCAGCTGAAACACCCGCACCAAGAAGCCGTCCCACAGTAAGTCGCCGCTAACCCGCCAGAAGCGGTCAAGCTGTCTGGCCAACCAGCGCACCCGATCAGCTTGCAGATAAAACAACACGCCAAGACTGATAGTCAGAACGCTGGCAATCACGGCCGGTGTAATGCCGCCCCAGAGATACAGGCTCACATCAATCGGCCCAGCTGAAATGGCTTCCACTGCGGTGTTGACCAGCCAGGCCTCCGGCCATTGATTCCAGATCCCAAGACCAAGCCCCCCGATCGCCAGCATGAGCGCGCCGAGCCACATGAAGGGTGATACTTCATGCGGTGCGGTGGCATATTGCGGACGACGACCCAGGAAGGCGCGAATGAATATCAACCCTGCGGCTGCGAATAACAGTGCATTGGTCAGTATCATTACGATGGTGACCGCCCAACCGATAGCACCCAGTTCGATCAGACCGGAGTACTTGAACTCTTTGGCGATGAAGCCGAAAAAGGGAGGCAGACCGGCATTGGAAAAGGCAGCCAGGCCCACCGCGATGCCGGTGAACGGCATGATTGTGAAAAGCCCGCCAAGCCGGCGCAGATCCCGCGTACCCGTGGCGTGGTCCACCGCACCAATGGCCATGAACAAGGCGCCCTTGTACAGGGAATGCGCCACCAGATAGAGCACGAATGCCTGCAGACCATAGGTGGTGTTGGTACCGATCAGCATTGTCAACTGGCCAAGCACCGCGACCGTGGTGTAGGCCAGCATGCGCTTGAGATCGTATTGGCGAATAGCCAGAACAGCGCCAACCAGAGCGGTCAACGCCCCGATACCAATAAGTATCGAGCTCCAGGCAACGCCCCCGCCAAGAGTAGGATTCAAGCGTGCCAGCAGGTAGATACCTGCTTTTACCATGGTGGCCGAATGCAGGTAAGCTGACACCGGTGTGAGTGCATTCATGGCGTTGGGCAACCAAATATGAAAGGGCACCTGCGCTGATTTGGTAAAGCAGCCGATTAGTACCAGCGCCATGATCGCAGGGGATAACGAGCTGGCCTGCACCACTCCCGCTTCAAGACCGGAAAACCGCCAGCCCTGCCCCGCTATGCCGAGCAGCACCAGGCCGGCCAACAACGCCAGACCGCCGCCTGCGGTAATCAGCAACGCCTGCAACGCCGCGCGACGGGCCTCGGGCTTTGTGTTTTCGAAACTGATCAGCAGAAAGGACGCGATGCTGGTCAGCTCCCAGAACACGAACATCACCATGATGTCGTCCGCCAGCACCAGCCCCAGCATGCCCAGCATGAAAATCAGCAAATAGGCGTAAAAGCGACCGAGATGGGGATGCCCGCTGAGGTAGCTGCCGGAGTACAGCACGATAAGCGTGCCTATTCCGGTGATGAGCAGGGCGAACAGTAACGCCAGACCATCGAGGCGCAAGGTAAAGGTGACATCCAGCAACGGCACCCAGGCCATACTGGAAGTGACGATGTCTCCGCCTGCGACGAGCGGGATAAGACTCACAAACCAGGCGAAACAGCCCGCTGGGACCAGTGCCAGCAGCCACAGCGCCTGCCGTGGCAACAGACGCCAGATCAGCGGCGCGCATAGCCCGTTCAGCGCGATAGCAAGCAAGCCGAATTGCATCAGCCGGCCTTCGTCGTGCAGGGTCTTGTCATCGCAACCTCCATGAACGTTCCGCGCAGCTATGCTGCGCAGTCATAGTGCAACCATTGTTCATACAGGATAGTCGGGGGGCAACGGCCTGATTTCCGTTGAATGCGGCGAGCGCAAAGGCGCTATAAATAAGAGGGGAATCTTCGGCGGCTGAAGCACCTTGATACAGTTCAACGTAAATCGAAGCGTGTGGTAAGCCGGCCGGTAATGGATGAGGGGCGTCTGATCATTCTGTGGGGGTCAGCATTCCCAGGCGACTCAAGCACCCGCTCGACCGTTGCGGACGAGCATGGTGCCTGATCAAGCTGGCCTTTGAGTGTCTACTTCGTCACGCGCGACTCACCGTTCACGGTCATGATGCGTACGCGCTCACCCTCGGAAAAGGACACGTCATCGGAGACGGCCTGAACATAGGATCGGGTATGCCCGTCGTCTTCACGCACGGTAATTTCAATACCCTGCCTGCGGGTGAACCCCTCCTCGGCCGCAGCCCCTGCAACGCCGCCTGCTACGGCGCCCAGCACGCTGGTAATCATGCTGCCGCGACCGCCGCCAAGACCGCTGCCGGCAATGCCGCCGACTGCTGCGCCTGCACCCGGGCCGATCACGGATTTGGTGCCCTCAATCTGCACGAAACGCACCGATTCGACGGTGCCCATGCGAACTGTCTGCGGGGTGCGGGCCTGCTCACGGGAATAGGTATCGCCGGTCAGCCCTTTGGCACACCCGCCGAGAACCAGCAGAGCGCCCAACAGCCAGGTCATCCAGAGATGTTTCTTCATGGTGTACTCCACTTTCATCAGATCAGTGACAGATTAGACGCTTTCGTTGCCCGGATGTTGCGTGAACCTCTTACCACTTGTGACTGCCGGAGCGGAGCCACTGATCAGAAATCAACCGCAACGGTCGTCTGCAGCTGGCAAGTTCGCTAGAATCCGTCGCGACTTTTCATCGGAGCGGTTATCCGCCCCCGTACATTCATCTCGTTCGCCGTAACCCGCCAATAACAACAAGAATACCCGTCGGTTGCCGATCTCTGATTGAGGTTTCCGCATGCCCGTATTACAGGTCGCCTGGCTCTATTATCTGAACAATCCCGCGCTGGTCCTCAACGGACTGGCGTTGTTTTATGGTCTTGCCGGGGGTTGGTTGTGGCTTGCCACTCAATTGCGCAGTGCCCGCGCCACAGCGCGCCTCGCTACCAGTCCGGCCGTTTCAGGGGAGGCGACAATTCCTGCCGCCACCCAGCGGATCAACCGGATGTTCTACGCAGTCGGCGGCGTATGCCTGTTGCTGGCCACGCTGTTGACGCTGGCCAGCACTCAGTTCTGAAGGTGGGAGAGCATTACCGGACAGCCTATTAAAGGCTGTCCAGAAAGGCCTGCTGGCGCAGCTGACTGATGACCGGATTAGCATACTGCGCCAACCACCAGCTGCGGTGTTCTTCGGGGCATTCAGCCAGGCGTTGCTCGAAACGCGCCTGCTCCGCCGTCAGTTGCTGCGCATCGAACTGCTTACGCCAGTCGCCAATCGCCAGCTCCGGCAAGTCCGGCAGGTGCTCGAAGGCCAGATAGTTACTTGGATACAGCCGGTACGAGAGCAGGATGCTGCGATCTGCCTCGCGGGCAACGGCGCGCGCGTCCGCATAGTCATCGGTCATCGGCTCGCCGAACGCTACATGTACCCGCCCCTTGTAACCCGTCAGCCCCATGGCGATAGAGCGGTCGTCTTCGCCCGGCTGTTTCTGATAGCTGCCGGTACGCTCACGCTGCTCCAGCTCTCGCGCCTTCATCAGGTCGCAGGGGTCCCATTCGTAGGCGATCGACACCGGAACGATATTCAGCGAGCGGATCACCTCCTCGAAGGCTTCGTTGCGGCGGCTCATGCAAAGCATCTTGATGATCGCCGAGTCAGTCTCGTCCTTGCCGTCCTTGGCGCGCCCTTCGCTCTGTGCGATCCAGATGGAATGCCCGGTCTGGATCGAATGGTTGATATAGGCTGAGAGCGACTGATAGACAGCCAGCTTCTCGCGGCGTCCGGTCACCGAACGGTGCACGATAAAGCTCTTGTTCAGGCGCATCAGGTCACTGACAAAGGGCCGTTGCAGCAGGTTGTCGCCAATGGCAATCCGCGGCGTCGGGTGCCCGGCGTGGTACAACGCATAGTTGACGAACGCCGGGTCCATGACTATGTCGCGGTGATTTGCCAGAAACAGGTGAGGTTGATCCTTGCGCAGATTTTCCAGCCCGCTGTAGGTCACATCCAGCGTACTGCGCTCGATCAACCGGTTCAGATAGGGTTCGAGTTTGTGTTGCAGCGCCTCGATGCTGTTTATGCCCCGCGCTTCCCGACGCAAGCCGAACCCTACCAACCGCTCGACCAGACCGGGCGCCCACCTCGATAGCCGCGCAAAGCGGTATCGCGCCAGCATCCGGCACAATTCCTTATCCCCGCTCAGGCGCTTGAGCACTTCAGGGACATCGTTATCCTCAAAGGGCTTTATGGCATCAAACTCGCCCATGTCATCCTCGTCTGTTCCAGTTAAGCCGCGCATTATGCTTGCCGCAGCGGGCAGGAACAATTGGCGCGGGCGCGGTTTCGCCTGATCGACGTTCGGACTACACTCACCGTCACAAAACCATGATTACTCACCGGAGGACATCGATGCAGGCGATTGACGAAGCATCGCTGCAATGTCCGCATTGCGGCGAAACGATCCGTCTGTTGCTGGATCTGTCCGGCGGCGCCCAGTCCTATGTCGAAGATTGCCAGGTCTGCTGCCAGCCGATCCATGTCACGTTGTGGATGGAAGAAGGCGACCCCGACTATCACGTCGACCTGCGCAGGGAGCAGGATTAAGCATGTTATGCATCTACCAGCCGGCCGACCTGACCGAAGGCGAGCTGCTCCGGCACATACTCATGGATAGACATATCCACTGCCATCTCAGCGGCCAATACTTGCAGGGCGCTGTTGGCGAACTGCCCGCGCATGGGCTGCTGGGCATATGGGTGCCGGCAGAGGACGCCGATCTGGCGCGTGAACTGATCAGCTCCTGGCAGCAGGCAGAACCGGTCATGCCGCAATCCGATGACCCCGATCAACAACCCGAACACGAGCTGCTCGCCTGATGGCCGGGCGTCTCGCACAGTTTACTCCGCCAATCGCCGATGTGCCCGGAGACTGGAAACCCGCCTGGAATATATCGCCCGGCCAGCGGCTGCTGATTCTCCGCAAGACAGATAACCAGCTCGAGTGTGCCCGCGTGTTATGGAACCTTACGCCCGGCTGGCTCAAGGATCTGAGCCGCGCCCCTTTCAGCGTGAATGCCGAGGTCATGCACGACAAGCCGATGTTCCGCCAGCCTTTGGTCGAGCGCCGATGCCTGATTCCGGTGGACGGTTATTTCAGCTGGCGGGTACAGGGCAAGCGCAAGCAACCCTGGTATCTGCGACATCGCCAGGGTGGTCTGGCGATTGCAGGCATATGGGAGCGTTACAGCCTGGATGAAAATACGTACTGGGACAGCTGCGCTTTGATTACCGTACCCGCCAAGGGCCTGCCTGAGCGTTTGGGTTATCGCATGCCGGCAACGCTCAACCGGGCCGAGCAGGCTATCTGGCTGGCATCGGCAACCGCTCCGTCCGCTCTGCAGCCGCTACTGCTCAACGCCGAATCCCAGGTCGAGATGATGTATCCGGTCAACCCGGCCATGAGCAATCCCGCTACCGTCGGCCCACATTGCTGCGCACCCAGCGGCCATCCGGTGACGGCCGAGTCGCCAGTTTGAAGCCCGCGCAGACCGTCCTGTCTCAACGCACCCGCCCGCTAAATCAGGCTGCTTCCTGCTGGATGTAGAGCAATCTTGGCCGTGATGGCGGGCTTGCAGTTGCCTGCCCGGGGTCATCGCTCTAATCTATTGCTCCGTTTTCCAAGGAACCTGCCCATGCGTACCCGTCTGCTTCTGTGTCTGCCGTTTCTCTGGCTGGTCGGCTGTGAAACTGTTCAAACCACCCAGGGCGGAGCCGTTGGCGTCAACCGCGAACAGCGCATGGTCAGCGCCCTGCCTGCTGAACAAGTGGACCAGATGGCTGCCAAGGCCTATGGCGAAATGCTCAGCGAAGCCAAATCCAAGGGTGTACTGAACACCGACGCGGCGATGCTCAAGCGTCTGCGTGGCATTTCCAACAAGCTTATTCCGCAAGTGACGCATTTCCGTCAGGACGCACGCAGTTGGGATTGGGAGGTGAATCTCATCCAGAGTGACCAACTCAACGCCAGCTGCATGCCGGGCGGCAAGATCATTTTCTATACCGGCATCGTTGAGAAACTGAATCTGTCCGACGACGAAATCGCCCAGATCATGGGCCACGAGATTTCACATGCTCTGCGTGAACATGGCCGGGAAGCGATTTCCCGCGCCTATATCAGCCAGACCGGGACGCAACTGGTCGGCGCACTGCTGGGCCTGGGCGAACTCAGCCGACAGGCGGCCGATGCCGCCGTGCAATATGGTCTGATGCTGCCCAATAGCCGTTCCAACGAAACCGAAGCGGATCTGATCGGGCTTGAGCTGGCTGCCCGCGCGGGATACAAGCCGGAAGCAGCCGTGACGCTGTGGCAGAAGATGGGCGCTGCGGCACAGGGCGCGCCGCCGGAATTTCTCAGCACCCACCCAAGCTCCAGTGGCCGCATCGAGAACCTCCGCAGCGCCATTCCGAGGGTTCAGCCGCTGTACGAAGCAGCCCGCTGATCGGCTCTGGCCACGCAGACGGCTGCGTGGCCACGCCCGGAGTCAAGGGTTCAACCCATGTCGGCAGTGAGAGCGCCTGCAGCAGGTAGCGCATGTCATGCCCTGCGCCCAAGCTGGTGGCTGACTCCAATTGCCCGCCTGCACTTTTTCAGTTTCCCAGCTTCATATATGTTGCGCCCGTCGGCGCGCCACCTGAGTCGCCGCCGCATTCAATGGAGTATCAACCGCATGAAAAAAACGCTGATAGCCAGCGCCGTCGCCGCCGGCCTGCTAGGCCTGCCCGCTCTGTCCATAGCGCAGGACGGTTTCGTTTCGGGCAGCAAGATCGACCTCAAGCTGCGCAATTTTTACATCAATCAGGATCAGCGCAGCGGCGATCCGGGGTACTCCAAAGCCGAGGAATGGGGTCAGGGATTCCTGCTTGATGCACGTTCGGGTTACACCCCGGGCGTGGTCGGCTTTGGTGTCGACGTACTGGGTCAGCTAGGCGTGAGGCTCGACGGTGGCGGGCGCAGCGGCAAGACAGGCCTTTCGCGCAACCCCGGCGTCATGTTTCCCTTGGATGACGACCAGGCCGCCAGTGATTTCGGCCGCCTCGATGTAGCCGCCAAGGCGCGTATCTCCGAAACAGAACTCAAGGTGGGGGTATTGCAGCCCAGCCTGCCGGTACTGACACGCAACGACGGCCGGCTGCTGCCACAAACTTTCCGCGGCGCTCATCTGACCTCGAGCGAAATCAGCGATCTGACTCTGCACCTGGGAGAAATCGCACGGGCCAGCGGTCGGGCATCGAGCGATTACGAGCACTTGCGCATCAACGGCGGGGACGAGCGGGTCAATCAATTCCGTTTTGGCGGTGCCGAATACAAGATCAATGACAACCTGACCGCGACCTATTTCCTCGCCGAACTTGAAGACTATTATCGCCAGCACTTCCTGGGAGCCAAACACAGCACCGAACTCGGTGCCGGCACACTCGTCACTGACCTGCGCTATTTCAACAGTGATTCTGTGGGTGCAAACGACGACCGGGCCGCTGGTTATCTCGCACGCGGATTCTATGACAGCGGCTCGACGGCCGGCCGTGTGGACAACGAAGCGCGCAGTGTCCTGTTCACCTACAGCCTCGAGGGCCATTCGCTGGGTCTGGGCTATCAGCACCTCAGTGGCGACAGTGATTTTCCCTTCATCAACAATGGCGATGGTGCCACGGCTTATCTGATCACCGACTCACAAATCGGCAAGTTCCTGCGCGCCGGGGAAAAGACCTGGGTTACCCAGTACAGCTACGACTTCAGCCAGGTCGGTGTGCCGGGCCTGAAAGCGTCGGCCGCCTACCTGAGCGGCAGCGATATCGGCGCAGCCGAGCGTGGCGCGGACACGGAATGGGAGCGTGACCTGAGGCTGGACTACAAGGTGCAAAGCGGCGCGTTCAAAAATGTCGGCGTTACCCTGCGCCATGGCAGTTTGCGCAGCCGGGTCAGCAATCAACGTGACGTGGACGAGGCGCGTGTCATTCTCAGCTACAGCATTGCACTGAAGTAAATACCCGAACGCACTGGCTTGGAAGGCCGGGTTCCATCCCGGCCACCGTGCGCTCCGGCAATGGCGCTGGTCGAGATGGAACTCGACCTTCCATGGTCCGGGGTGAATCGAAAGAGCGGCGCCAGCCTAGCCAAGTATTCAGGCAAGCTCCGCCTGGCCTTCCCTTTAGGGCCTCCTCAGCCTCTGGCTTTACTCACGCCCTACTCACGCCCTACGCTCATCGTTCAGGCCGACAAAAACAGCGCCCCTATCCCCGCCCGAGCAGTTACCATACGGCCTCGGCATTCTTGCCTCTCCGCAACCCGCTAAGCAGACAGCCGACGCTTTTCCGGACTCACGCGGATATTCACACAACCCAGGGAGCTGGTTCCGATGAGCGGGCTTAAAAGCATCATTCTTCACCATTCGTACTTTCGCGGCCTGCGGGTACGCATCGAGTGCGACGGACACACCAACCTGCAGGGCACCAACGGTGCAGGTAAGACCTCCGCGCTGCGCCTGATCCCCATGTTCTACGGCTACGAGCCGAACCGGCTGGTCGACAAGGTTGCCGGCAAGGACAGCTTCGTCAATTACTACCTGCCCAACCGTCAGTCCATGCTGGTGTTCGAATACACGCGGGCTGACGACGAGCCTTGCTGCGCGGTGATGTATCGCAAGGAGGGCGACGCCGGATTTGCCTACCGGTTCGTCAAGGCCGCCGCCGACGCCAGCGTCTTTCATCCTGACATGGAGGCGCTGTTTGCCCGGGGTGATGATGCCGCCAGCATCCTTCGCCACCATGTGCCCTCGCTGGATATCCGCGTCAGCCCCGAGATCAACCGCATCGTCGACTTCCGTTCGATTATCCAGAACGACCCCACCGGCGGGGGCCGTCGGGTACAGGGTGCGCGCTCGCGCATTGATATTCGTACGCTGGCCGGTCAGTTCGGGCTGGGCTCGATACGAACGCGCATGCAGCACATCGATGCCCTGACCACCGTGTCCATCAAGAAGGATCAGATGATGGCGCGGCTCAAGGAGATGATCGTCGACTCGCTGCTCAGCGATGTGGTCAACCTCGGCGCGCCGCCCAGCCACATCAAGAACGAAGGCCTGTGGAGTGATCTCAAAAGCCTGACCGCGTTTGGCGAGCACGAGAAAACTGTGAAGCAGGCATTGTCCGACTTCGATTCGGTGAAAGATAACCGCCTTGCACTCGATGACTGCCGCCGGGCTCTGTCGAATCTGCAGGCGCTGGGGGCGGATCAGACTGCCCTGCTCACGCGTCAGCTGGCGGGCGTCAATCTCGACATCACAGCGTTGGAAGAGGAATTGCAAGCCAGGCGCGGGGCGCTGGATGAACAGATCAGCCAGCAACGCGCGGAGGTAAAAACCTACCGCGACCGGCTGCAAAGCCTCGAGCAGGAGCGCGCCGACTGGGAAACGGAACGCGACATCCGTCATTGGGAAACAGAACTGGCGAACCTGCCCATGGTGCGCTCCGACCTTGAAGCAGCACGAGATCGCCTGCAGGTGCTCAAGGCCGAAAGCGAAACCATCACGCATGAGGCCGATCTGGCCAAAGTGACGATCAACCAGAAACTCGAACAGGATCTGGCCGCTCTGGAAGCCCGTCAACATGAGGCACAGGAGGCGCGCGACGCGCTGCGCAGCCAGCATCAACTGGCAAGCGAGGCACTTGAACAAAGCCGCGAGCAGGAGCTGGAAGCATTCGACGAGCAATTGACGCAGGTGCGCCATGAATGCGAGGCATTGCTGGAAGACGCTCGCGAACAGGAGCGCCAGGCCCGCGAGCCGAGCGCGACCGAGCTTGAGCAGCGCCGCAGCGCAACCAGTGCTGTCGCCCTTGCGCGCGAACAGCGTGAACAGACAGAACGGGATGTTGAGCGCGTCCGCCAGCAACTGGAGCTGGCAGCCAGTGCCGAGCGCAGCGCCGAACAACACTATGAACGCGCACGAGCCGATGTGCAGCAGGCTAAAGCTAGCCGGGACGAGATCCAGGCGTTGCTGTATCCCGAAGACGGAACCCTGCTGGCCTATCTGCGTACCAGCGGTCTGCCCTGGCATGAAAATCTCGGCAAGGCGATCAATCCTGCGCTGCTGTCTCGCACTGACCTGGCGCCAAGGCTATCCGATCAGCCCGGCTCGGATTTGTACGGCGTCAGCCTGGATCTCGGTGCGCTTGCGCTGCCCGCCGCAGCTGAAAGCGAAGCCGTACTGCAACAGCAACTCAGCCGCGCCGAACAGGCCCTGCAACGGGCTGAACAGGAGTTGGGGCGTAGTGAGGAGAAATGGCAGAGTGCACAGCAGGACCAGGCCCAGGCAAAGGACGCCCTCGCCCGCGCCAGGCAGGCGCACGAAAAAGCCGGCGAGCGCTACGCGCAGTCCGAACAAAGCGCGGAGCTGATCCAGCGTGAAGTAAACGAAGCCATCGAAGCGCGAACCCTTCAGGCAGCTGAACAACTGCGCAACCTGACGCAGCAGATGAAGGACCGGCTCACTCAGGAGCAACAGCGCCGCGATCAGCTGAAAACCCAGTTCTCCGACCGCCGCGACGCGCTCAAGCAATCACATGATGAACAGCTGGATGCTGCCAAGGCTGCGCTCGCCGCGGTTCAGGACGCCATGGAGCATCGCCGCTCCGCCGCTGCGCAGGATCTGGCCGCTATCGAACAGGCGCGCGACGACAAGCTGCGCGGCGCCGGTGTGGACGTCGTGTCGATCCGCGAAACCGAGCAGCGGGTAAAGACACTGAATGACCGCATCGGCCAGATCCAGTCCATGGAAGAACCTGTGCGTGAATACCGCTACTGGCTGAAACATCACTGGGCCGGATTTGATGCGCTGAAAGAGTCGCTGTATCAGGCCCAGACCGCACTGACAGCAGTCGAGCGCGAGCTGAAGGACTGCAAGGACAGCTACAGCGCACGCATCAATGCTCTGAAGGATCAGACAAAGCAGCTCGGTGCGGCACTCAAACGGCTCGAAGATCAACTGCACGACTGGGAGCAGCTGGCGCGTAGCGCCGGTGAACTGAGCGAAAGCATTCCGGTATCGGCCGAGGAAATCGCCGCGCATCAGACCGGTTCAGTAGAACACACTGGCTCCCTGGAATCGGCGACGCTGGTTACTGACGAATTGCGGCGGTTGATCAAGGCGACTGCCGAGACCAGAGACGCGGTCATCAAGGCCTTCACCCGCTGTGTTGCCGCACTCAACCAGCACCCCGATTCGCAGGTCTATCAGAAGTGGCAGCACCTGCATAACGCACGTCTGCACACCTCTGTGCATAGCGAAGGGTCCGAGGCATTTCGCATCGAGTCCATGGCCGATCTGCGCCGGATTGTCGAGCATGACCTGCCCGAGATTCGCAAGGCCTTGATCGAGAACGTGAAAAGCGCCGGCGGGGCCATGGCGCGTTATTACGAAGAACTCAAGGATATTGATCTGCGGGTCACCCAGGTCTCGCGCACGCTGGAAACCCGGATCAATACCGAGCATGACTTCGAAGCCATCTCCGATATCCGCATCCGGTTGCTGTCGCGCATCACGCAGTTCGACTTCTGGCCGCAGCTGAAGGCATTCGCCCGCGACTGGCATGAATGGGAACTGACGCGCCACCATGATCTCCCGTCGACCGAGCTGCGCAACGGGCTAAGCTCTCTGGACAAGATGTTCCGCAGCGCGCGCATGACTGCCAGCGATCTCGGTTCGCTGGTGGAGCTGGAAATACAGTTCACCGAGAACGGCCGTATCGTACCGATCCGCAACGACAATGATCTGCGCAACTCCAGCAGTACCGGATTATCCAGCATTGCCGTGGTGGTGATCTTCGGTGGCCTGTCACGCTTCTTGTGTCCGGATGAGAGTGTGACCATCACCTGGCCGATCGACGAGCTGGGCGAACTGCATCCCAGCAACATCGACAAACTCTTCCGCATGATGGACCGCAAGAACATCGTGCTGCTGTGCGCACAGCCCACCGCCTCCCACGAATTTCTGCGCCGCTACAAGCACCGTCTTCTCCTGAGCAAGGACCACGGCGTGCGCGATTTCGTGTATGCAAAACAGGCATCACCCAACAATCCGCTGGCACAGTTATTGTCAGGCAGCGAAGCGCTCACAGAAGGGGACAAGGCATGAGCAACGCCACCTTCCGCCACGTAATCGAAAAGCTCCTGCAAGGCGAGCTGCTCTGTGAAGTCAGCGACGAGGCGGGTTATCTGTATCTGCAGCTGGAAGATAACCTCGACCGGGTCAATCAGCATCTGGCCGTGCTCGGCCGTGGCGTCGCGCTGACCAGCGATATGACCGGTTATTACTGCGTCTACCTGGATGTTGAGGACAAGGGCGTACGCAACCGGCTGAACCATCAGTTCCATGCACTTGCCACCAAATGGGAGGCATTGCTGATGTGGCTGCGCCTGACCCGCCAGCTGTCACCAGAGGCGCATCCTCTGAGCGCGCGCGACATTCTCAAGGAAAGCGAGTTGCTTGGGGCGATTGAGAGCTCCTCCGCGCTGCAGGCCGAGCTTGAAAGCATCGCGCAGCGGTTCCAGATGCGCGGCAAGGTCGATCCCCGTACCCGTCTCAATCAACTGCTGCGTTTTCTTGAGAAGGAAGGTTTTCTCGTCGAACGTCACCCATCGGTCTATCAAGCCACTGCGCGCTGGTCGATGCTGCAGGATCAGATGGAGTTCATTCGTCAGCAGGAAGGCATCCGGCTCGCGGACCGGGAACATGAACAGGCGACCGCGCAGGAACAGGAGCAGCTGATCTGATGGCCAGGTACGACGAAGCCGCGCGTACCATTCGCATGCTGGACAAGCACTGCGATGTCCTGAGCCGCGCCTGCATCGAAAATCAGGGCATTATCGTCGACGAGCAGGACGGCGAAAAAGCCATTGCCGACCTGCAGGCGCACCGCCTGGTTTTCCGTCTGGACGAGCGTGATTCCTACGTGCAGGTCAACCGGGTGGTGTCCGAGCTGTTCCATCACGCCACGCAGAATTACCGTCGCCGGTTGTCGAGCGGCGCCGTAGATGATCTGTTCGACCAGCTCAAGCACGCCATCTCCGGCTATCTGGCTACCGCTGACCGCGGCCTGATGCGTGACCAGAAGGTTTACGAATCGGAAATTCAGGAGATCGTCGCGCACCTGATCGATACGCTGCGCGAGATCACCCAGCGCTTCGCGGGCTACGTGCGCAACGAGTTCAGCATGGTCAGCGATCTGTCGCAGCGCATCCGGGAAAACGAACGTGCGATCAAGGAGGCCTCACAGCTGAATGACCTGTTTGCCACCCTGACGCCTGATGTGCTGTCAGAGCTCGCGCGTTCGGACCGTTTGC
Organism: Pseudomonas sp. gcc21; assembly: GCF_012844345.1. Taxonomy (NCBI): domain Bacteria; kingdom Pseudomonadati; phylum Pseudomonadota; class Gammaproteobacteria; order Pseudomonadales; family Pseudomonadaceae; genus Pseudomonas; species Pseudomonas sp. gcc21. The sequence continues at coordinate 1,773,612 of NZ_CP051625.1, forward strand.
TTTCGCACCTGCTCAAGAAAGTGCTCGGGCGTGCGGTCGGCTCCTGTGCAGACGAACTCCACGATGCCTTGCACAAACTGCGCGAGAACCTGACCAAGCTGCAGGACGATCAGCGTTATCGCGAGCACAACGAGCTGATCGATACGCTGCTGCAGCACTATCAGCGTAACCCCGGCTACCAACCGGGACTTGAACATTACCGCAGCATTCCGCGCATTTTCCGCTCCGCCGAACGGCTTGAGTTGAAAGCTCACCCGCCCATCGACAGCCCCAGCGAAGAACGCGTGCTGAGCGATATCGCCCAACAGGCGCTGGCGCGTATCGCCGCGGATGAACAGCCTGAACGTCGACATCAGGAGCCGCCCCTGGTACCGGTCAAGGATTGCCGCGACGGCGTTTTCCTGGCCGAACCCGAGCCGGTGGAGCAGGCTCTGCGCCAGATGTTCGAGATACTGCCGCAACTGGCCGAGCAGCAACCGGCCTCCTCTCTTGCGTGCCTGTCCTACCTGGATCTCGAAATCGATCCCGAGCTATGGCTGGTATGCGTCGCCGATCACTACGCCAACAGCGACTACGCCAAGGGCGATCAGCTCAGCATGCGCTTCCGTGAGCGGCCCCTGCCCGGCTACTCAGGCAACCATATGGTCGAGGACATTGAGTTTCGCCTGGTGAGCCATGGAGCCTGAGTGGTTCAAGACGGTCCAGGAGGCCTTGCGTACACGCAAGCGCAAGGTGCCGCTGACCCGTGTCTGGCTATCGATTCACGAAGAATACGGCGTCGGCATACGGTCGCGCTCGAGTCTGGATCTGTCAGACAGCGATCTCGACAAGCTATACACAGCAGCCCGACGCCTGACCCGCCACGACCCACTGTCACTGGATATTGAGAAGAGCCGGACGGACCTGTCCGCAGACACCGCGCAGGACAAACTCGGTTCTCAACCGGTCTTCCGCATGGTGCGCGTAGCCACGACCGACGGGCTGGTCGAGATGCGCGACGACAACGGCGCGATAGTCCAGATCCCCTGTCTACCGGGGATGTATGTTGGGGTTTGTGGCGCGAAACTGGTGATAAATCCCGAGCGCATTGACCAGGTGATCATCATTGAAAATGGCAGCGCCATGGAGCGCTGGTGGGATATCACGCATATGTTGCCGGAGCGCTATCGGCAGCGAAGTCTGTTCGTGTACCGCGGCCACGGCGCGGATGCCGCGGCGCTTCTGGGCACGCTGGAGGCTCTGCCGGATTCGGTTGCGATCCTGTTTTTTGGGGATTTCGATCCGAGCGGGATAGATATCGCTCTGGGCGTCGGCAAGCATCTGGGGCGATGCCATATCGCATTACTCGCCCCCGCCGAGCCGGGAAAGCTGGTGCAAACTATGTCAAAGCCTGGGACGTTCGAGAAGCAGTACCCGTGCCTGCAACGACTGCTCGAGCTGAATCGCTCAGCTGAACTAATGAAGCTGCTGGCATCGATCAGGCAGAACGGATGGGCGGTGACTCAGGAATCCCTGATCGCCCATCGCATACCGCTGGCTATTTATTCCGTTTAACGAAAGGTTGCTGACGTTCAACAAGAGCGCAGGCGCCCTTCGGGGAGCGCCTGCAGCAAGCTCACTTCAGATACGCTGGGCATTCCAGCCCACTGCGACATCGGTACCCTCCAGCGGAACGATCCGGTCGCCTTCGACCTTGCCTACATACTGCCGGGAGTCGATGGTAAAGCGGATCTCATTGCCGTGCAGGTGCGGCTCGGACAGCATCATGGGCTCGCCTCCGATTTCGGCGCTGCCCACTACTCTCTGGTAACTCTGTTCAATGAGGATCAGCGCTTCGGTCCCCTCGGCAGTGGTCAACTGCCATTTGCCGCCCACGCTCGCCGGCACGGTCCACATATGCACGGTACCGCCCTCCACCGTATCGGACTGATCCGGCTCCCATTCGCCGAGGTCAAAGCTGTGGGTGAGTACGCGCGCGCCGGGGTTCATGTTCTTCAGTATGACCGGCTGTAACCAGAGATTCTTCGCATTGAGCTGATACACCGTCAGTACCGATGCGTCGGAGAGATCAGTTTCTTGCAGATCGGCTCGCTCGAACCGAACCCGATCCGCTACGCCAGCCTCCTCGGCGTTCTGCTGCGCTTGGGCGAGCCGCGCGCTGTTCAGATCAATGCCCAGTGCCGAGCCGGCGTTCCAATCCTTGACGGCGCTGATGGCGATGCGGCCGTCCCCGGATCCAAGATCGATGAGGTGATCGTCCGGTTGCAGCGCTGCCATCTCGAGCATGCGCTCAACAACGGGATAAGGGGTTGGCACATAGGGTCGAGCGGGGGCGGTCGACGCCGCGGCATTGCCTGCGAACGACAAGAGGGAAGCCAGCGTTATCGTCAGGGTTGCGGTGCGGGCGCGTAAACTGCCCGCACGGAGCGTAAAGGGGGCCATCATTCCTCCAGCAAAACACGTTTGACATTAAAGGAATCCGCTACGGGCGACCCCAAGAGGAGGCAGCCGAGACACGGAAGAGCGCGTGCCATTTATCCGATATATCAGCACGACTTTGCCTCCCTGCCTGACAAAGCTAAGTAGTCGGATGAATCGCTGTCAACGCGGCCAGTCGGGGGCGGCATGGAAGCGTGAGCGGAATCTCAGTCCGGAATTGAACGGCCACACAAAGCGGAACTCATTGGTCACGCGGGTTTCTGATAGCAGTGCCGAGCGGATGTAAACCCAACGACGATTTCAGCACGGGCACGCGAGCTCGACGGGTTACCGCAGCACATTACCCTGCATAACTGTCTTGCCCCCGCACCACAACCTCCATTCCCCAGGCATGTATAACTGCCAGGTCTCGTTACTGGTGAGGGGTTCGGTTGCGATGACGGTCACTACATCATTCGGGGTGGTGTGCTCCTGAAAATCGATCGCAAGGTCGCGATCGCTCAGTTGGGCCGGACCGAAAGGCGCACGCCGGGTGATCCACGCGAGCTTGGTGGTGCACAGGGTAAACAGCCATTCCCCATTGCTGATCATCAGGTTGCACACGCCCTGGCGTGCGAACGCTCCACAGATGCCGGCCAGGCACGGCACCAGCTCTTCCAGCTCCGGCGCGGAACCGAAACGGCTTCGCAGCGTATTGAGAAGATCGCAGAACAACGCCTCGCTATCAGTAGAGCCCACCGGCTGAAAGGGTCCAGGCGAGGCGGCAAAATCATGCAGCTGGCCGTTGTGAGCGAAGGTCCAGTAGCGTCCCCATAACTCCCGGATGAACGGGTGCGTATTTACCAGCCCCACGCGTCCGACGTTAGCCTGGCGGATGTGGCAAATCACGTTTTCCGATTTGATCGGATAGCTCTCGACCAGCTGCGCAATGGCCGACTGATGACAGGGCTGCGGGTCATGGAAGCAGCGCACGCCCAGCCCTTCATAGAACGCCACGCCCCAACCGTCCCCGTGCGGGCCGGTTCCGCCGCCGCGCTGCATGAGACCCGCAAAACTGAAACAGATATCGGTCGGCACATTGGCGCTCATACCCATCAGTTCGCACATCGATTCGATCCTCTATCAGACAATGACTTGATCTTAGGCCAGCCATACGCGCCGCGCCTTCTCCCCGAAACTAACGCCCCACCCTCAAGTCTCAACAGTGACACTATCGTCAACAGGAGTCTCTAAATGAAGCTTTCCAGGGAATACCTCACTGCGCTGTTTCTCGCCCTCGGCCTGATTCTCATGGGCGGTTGTACCGTAGCCTCGGGCCAGAAGTCGGCCGGCGAATTTGTCGATGACAGCGTCATCAGCACTCAGGTCAAAACCGCTCTGATCAAGGACGACACTGTCCGCGCCAGCGAGATAAATGTCGAGACCTACAAGGGCGAGGTTCAGCTGACCGGTTATGTCAGTTCACGGGCGGCCGCCAATCGCGCGGTTGAGCTGACGCGGCAGATAAAAGGCGTCACGTCGGTCCGCGACGATATGCAGATTCGCTGACGGTAACGCCCGGCATGAGGCCGGGCGTTACTCTCACCTAGCCAATCCCGAGCCCTAACTTCCGCTGCCCATCGCATACCCGGTATAGGCAAGCCAGGCTGAATACAAACCGAGTATGAGGAACGCCGCAGCCGCTATCCGGCGAATCAGGTCCAGCGGGAGCCGACCCGCCACCGCGTTGCCCAGAAACACGACCGGCACATTGGCCAACATCATCCCCAGCGTCGTGCCAAGCACCACCCAGCCATAATCCACAAACTGAGCAGCCAGCACGACAGTCGCGATCTGGGTCTTGTCGCCCATCTCCGCAATAAAGAAGGCAACCAGCGTTGCCATGAAAGCGCCGTAGCGGCCGATCGGCGCTGTGTCCTCGTCCTCAAGCTTGTCTGGAACCAGTGTCCAGGCCGCCACCGCAATGAAGCTCACCGCGACAATGCTATGCAGAAGGGTGTCGGACAGAAAGCTGGCGACCAGCTGGCCCAATGCGCCGGCCAGGGCGTGATTAACCACTGTCGCGACGAAGATGCCCAGAACAATGGGCCAAGGATGATTACGAAAACGTACCGCCAGCAATAGCGCCAGCAATTGGGTTTTGTCGCCGATCTCCGCCAGCGCAACAATACCGGTTGATACGAAAAAGGCTTCCACGGATGTTCCAGAGAGGGCGGATCAGCGAACCAATGACACGCGCGCACCCCCGCCCTCGGTTGGTGCATGCATGTCAAAGGTCTCGTCAGACCCGATCGAAATGCGGGTCGCAAACGCCACGACCTGCGGGCCGATTATGTTGACGTTTGCCGTGGAAGACTGGCTTCCGGAGAGACTACTCCCCTAAGACGGCCGGAACTTTAGCAATAAGGTCCGGGCAGATCAACCTGGCGCGGTTGCCGAGTAGACCTTGAAGCGATTGTTCTCGCGCAACACGTGGCACGGGCCGATGTGAGCCTCCACCAGGGCGGGGTATTTCAGAAAGCCGTTGGCGACAATACGCAGCACTCCACGCGGCAAAAGATTGCGCGTGACCTGCTCGAAGAAGCGCTCGGCAATACTGGTGTCATGCCGGATACCGCTGTGAAACGGTGGATTGCTCACGACACCGGCAAAGCGCCCGTGAACATCGCTCAGACCGTCCGAGGGATAGACCTCGGCTTCGATATTATTGCGCTTGAGCGTCTCGGTCGCGCAGTAGAGCGCGAGGGCGTCTACATCAACCAGCTCAAACCGGGTCTCGGGGTTGCGTCGGCCGAGGGCCACGGACAACACCCCTGCCCCACAGCCAAAATCAAGTACTCTTCCTGCGGGCAGCTCGGCTGGCTCTTCTAACAGTAGCTCGCTGCCCTCATCGAGCCGGCCGTGGCTGAATACGCCGGGCAGGCTGACGAGATCAATCTTCTGGTCATGCAACTCGACGGTGAATTCACGCAGCCAGTCTTCCAGACGGAACGGCGCAGCCTGACCATTCACCGGCATGCGCCACAGCTGGCAATGGCGGGCCGAGTCGAGCTTTTCGGCGTTGTCGCCATACGGCGCCAACAGCTTTTCCGCACGGGTAATACCGCCCTTCTTCTCGCCCACCAGATACAACGGGCAACCAGCCTTTAACAAAGGCGCCATCTGCGCCAGCGCATACTCGGCGCGCTCAAGCGCCTTGGGCATGACGAGAATCGCGCCGTCGAGCTCTTCGAGCTGCGGACAGAGATGCGAAAAACTTAGGTGTTCTTCATCAAGCTGGCCGTTCAGCCCCAGCCAGACGGCATAGTCCCAGGTCCAGACGTGCCAGTCGGCTGGCAACTCACGGGTCAGCCCATCGGCCACTGGATTGACCAACAGCAGTCGCTTGTTGGCGAACAACTCGCTACTGCGCTCAATAATCTGGCTGGTGTTGTCCATGGCGGGCTCCTCGATGCTGGAAGGGGCTGGGATTGTACGCGGACGGGTCAGAGGGACCAAGCTGATCGTAGCTGACGGGGGCGCAGACCACGTTGCCATTCGCTGGGTTTGCGTTTCGGTGTGATGTTCCGTTAGCCGGAAACGCCTCAAGCAATAACTGCGTTGGTTCTGTTTTGGGGTCAGCTGTCGCGAGTCGACAGGGCTGCGCCGACACGCTGCAAGTACGTCCCTGTAAGCTCGCCGATGACATCCATGTCATCCCACGGTCGGCTCAGCCCTGTCGCCTCGCTTCGCATAAACATGGGCGTTGCCTGAGAGAGAATCAAAGCGAAAACTAAAGCGCTTTTAAACTTTACCTCACGGCGATGCTCATCAAGTCCGCCGGCTGTCAGGGTGGCGCAAGTGTCGAAAACAGGGATGTTTTCGTCAAGCCCCCAGGGACGGGTTCACGGCGTCTTGCGCAAGCCTGACAGCTGGCGGGCGCCCTGCTCCGGAGCATCGACGAAAACATTCACGCCGAATCAGATCACGCATGACAGGCAACCTTCCGCAGTACTGGAAACGTTCGGATCAACTTTTACGCGGTTTGGCTCGGGCGGTAGGCTGCGCCTGCGCCGGGTCGTCCGGCCAGTAGTGCTTGGGATAGCGGCCTTTCATGTCTTTTTTCACCTCGGCATAACTGCCCGCCCAGAATCCGGCCAGATCCTGGGTCACTTGCAGCGGGCGCTGGGCCGGGGACAGTAGGTGCAATTTCAACGCGACGCGGCCGCCGGCGATGCGCGGGGTGTCGGTACAGCCGAACATTTCCTGCAGACGCACCGCCAGAACAGGCGGCTCTTCTGCATAGTCGATGCGGATTCTCGATCCGGTCGGCACCGCCCAATGCGTCGGTGCCTGATCGTCAAGCTGTTTGGGCAATGGCCACGGCAAGAGCGTGCCAAGGATTGTCGGCAAATCGAGGTTCGCGAAATGCGCGAGGCGGCGCACTTTATCGAGATAAGGGGCCAGCCAATCTTCCAGCGTATCCAGCAGGGCTGCGTCTGACAGATCGGGCCAGACGCTTTGAACGCCAGCCTCTTCATCCAACCGGCGAAGCAGCTGGATCCGTGCCTGCCACTGGCGCAGTGCCGGGGTCCACGGTAGCAGAGCCAGGCCCTGACGTCGGACTACATCGCACAGCGCACGGTTACGCTGCGCGGGATCGATATCCGGCAAGGCTTCCCGGCTGAATACCAGCTCGCCCAGCCTGATTTGACGTTCCGCCAGCAGGGTCTCGCTACGCGGATCCCATTCGAGTGTATCCCGCCTGCTCAGTAACTCAGGTAGATATTCCCTGACCTGCTCAGCATCCAATGCCGTAGCCATGAAAATACGGGCGCTCCGCTGGGCTGCCTGCCCACCCAGACTGGCGACAGCCAGCCATGGCTCTTGTTGCAGCGCATCAACTTCGATAAAAGCGGCTGACCGGCCGTTAGCCAGACGGTATTCACTGCCGGCTTCGCCACGCCGCTGGGCGATGCGGTCGGGATAGGCCATGGCCAGCAGCAAGCCGATCCATTTTTCTGCAGCCGGGTCTGCTACAGCTGAACCGCTAGGCTGCGAACCAAGCAGTCGCTGCCATTGGGCGGAGAGCTGTCGGGCACGATGCAGCGCGCCGCGATCGACCGCAGGATCTGCTTCAGGCGCGGTAAAAACGGCCATGCGGCGGGCGATATCGGCGTCCTGCACCTGGCGAAGAATATCGCGCTCACCGATTATTGCTGCAAGCTGACACGCCTGTCTTCCGAGCCCCAGCGAGTGACCGCGCAAAAGCATGTGCGCCAGACGCGGATGCATCGGCAACGCAGCCATGGCAGTACCATGCTCGGTCAGCTTCCAGCTTTGACCGTCCAGCGTCAACGCGCCCAGACGCGCCAGCAGTTCCCGCCCTTGCTGCAACGCAGCAGACGGGGGCGGGTCAAGCCACGCCAATTCGTTTACGTCGTGCACGCCCCATTGACCCAATTGCAACGCGAGCGGCGCGAGGTCGGCCTGCAGCATTTCCGGCTGGCTCCGCGCCGCCAGTTGCATATGTTGGTCAGCTGACCACAGCCGGTAACATACGCCGGGTTCGAGACGTCCCGCCCGGCCGGCGCGCTGTTCTGCCGAAGCACGCGACACCCGGCGCGTGTGCAAGCGCATCATGCCGGATACCGGATCGAAGGCCGGCTCGCGGGACAGGCCTGCGTCGATGACGACCCGAATACCCTCGATGGTCAGGCTGGTCTCAGCGATGGTGGTTGCCAGCACCACCTTGCGCTGACCGGGTGCAGCAGGACGGATAGCTTGCCGCTGGGCAGCAAAGTCCAGCTCCCCATAAAGCGGAGTGACGAGAATGTCGGGACGCTCGCCCAGGGCTTCGTTCAGCTGCGACTGAACGCGGCGGATTTCTGCAACACCAGGCAGGAAAACCAGAACACTGCCCGCCTCTTCAGCCAGCGTCTGCACTGTTTGCTGTACCACGACGGGCTCGATGAATCGGCCTGGCTCTAGCGGATTGCCGTAACGGACTTCCACGGGATACTGACGGCCTTCACTGCGAATCAGCGGCGCATCATCCAACAAACGGCTCACCACCTCGGCATCCAGCGTAGCGGACATCACCAGCAGTTTCAGCGGCGGCTCGTCACGCAGGTATTGTTGGGTTTGCAGACACAGCGCCAGACCCAGGTCAGCATCCAGGCTGCGCTCATGAAACTCATCGAAGATCACCAGTCCCACGCCCGGCAGTTCGGGATCAGCCTGCAGTAATCGCTGAAGTATGCCTTCTGTAACGACTTCGATGCGGGTGGCAGCGCTGACCTGTGTCTCCAGCCGGATACGGTAGCCGACGGTTTGCCCGACCGGTTCGCCGAGCATCTCGGCCAGGCGCTCTGCCGCTGCACGCGCGGCCAGGCGACGCGGTTCGAGAAGGATGATCTTTTGCCCGGCCAACCATGTATTATTCAGCAGCCTCAGCGGGACCAGTGTCGTTTTGCCTGCACCCGGGGGCGCCTGCAACACGGCGCAGGGATGCCTGGCAAGGGCATCCTCCAGCTGCGGCAGGACATTCTGGACCGGGAGTTCGCTCGTCTGGTTCAAATAGAACTCGCTACACTGAAAGCTGAAATGGGTCGCTATTCTACCCGGCCCTGCCGTCTCACACGAACCGCCGACATAACGGATTGGAGGAGTTTAATGATGCGTCTGAAACCACTGGCCTGTGTGTTGCTCACCACAGCTCTGACTACCCAGCTTGCCGCCTGCGGTACGATTTTCTATCCGGAGCGCCGCGGACAGATCCAGGGCAATATTGATCCGGGTATTGCTGCCCTGAACGCGATCGGCCTGCTGTTCTACCTGGTGCCTGGCATCGTGGCCTTTGCAGTGGATTTCGCTACCGGTGCGATTTATCTGCCGGACCAGCGCTACAGCATCGCCCCGGAGCGTCTCAACGAAGCCGTTGATGGCCAGGGCAAGGTGGATCGGCTCAAGCTCAAGGCAATTATCAAGCAGGAACTGAATCTGGATCTGCCGCTGGAGCATGCCCAGCCGATGACCAGACCGGACCATCAGGAACTGGCTCTGCTCGGGTTGGCTGCGAAGCGCGCCTGATGACCGCGAAGGTGCTGGATCCTGCAAGCCGGAACCGTCTGCTGAAGCTCGCCACCTACGCTTCAGTGACGGTAGCGTTGGGTCTGATCGTGCTCAAAGGCTCGGTATGGTTGATGTCAGGTTCGGTGAGCCTGCTGGCTTCGCTGATCGACTCCTTCATGGATGCCGGCGCCTCGATCATCAACCTGTTTGCGGTGCGCTACTCCCTCAAGCCCGCTGACAGGGGCCACCGTTTTGGCCATGGTAAAGCCGAGGCACTCGCCGGCCTGGCACAGTCGGCCTTTATCAGCGGATCCGCCATTCTGGTGTTCGTGCAGGGCATCAGGCGCCTGATCAATCCGCAGCCGCTTGATGCAGCCTGGCTCGGCGTGCTGGTAATGCTGATCTCTATCGCTGCCACCATCGGATTGCTGTTGATCCAGCGCCGCGTCATCAAGCACACCCAGTCCACCGCCATCAGCGCCGATGCCCTGCACTATCGCTCGGATCTGTTGATGAACCTGAGCATCATCGCGGCGCTGATGCTCGCTTATTACGGTATCGCTCGGGCGGATGCGCTGTTCGGTGTGGTCATCGCGCTCTACATTGCCTACGGCGCGGTGCACATTGGCCTGTCTGCCACCCAGATCCTGATGGACCACGAACTTTCTGACGAAATCCGCGCGCATGCGCTCGCGCTGGCACGCGCGGTCCCTGGCGTGGTTGGCGTACATGATCTGCGCACCCGCGAATCCGGACAGCACTGGTTCATGCAACTGCACGTCGAGTTGCCCGCAGAGATGTCGCTTGCTCAGGCGCACGATCTGGGTGAGGAAGTTCGCATGGTCATCGAGAAAGCCTATCCGCAGGCCGATGTGCTGGTGCATACCGATCCAGCCTGAAACGAAAACGGCCGACCATCGAGGTCAGCCGTTTTCGTTTTATGTCCGTTTCGCATTCTGGTGAAATGCTGCCTTATTCCTCAGCCTTGTGAGCTGGGTGACCGAATGGCCTGCAGGTCCGGTAAGATCTGCGGCCGCTTCCCCTGTTGGTTGAAGGAGAAGTTGGACTGTTCGGTCCGGGCTTCAAACTTGAAACCATGGTACCCCTACCGCAGCGCCATTTCTTGCCTAAGATTGCCCGCAAAGCCTATGCTTCAGCAACAAAACATCTATTTATGCCGTTTACCTGCAATTATCTAAGGCCGAACCATGAATGAGCACAATCTGGATCGCTTCGATCTGAAAATCCTCGCGGAGCTGCAACGCGACGCTCGCATAAGCAATCAGGAGCTGGCTGAGCGTATAGGCCTTTCACCCTCACCCTGCTCCCGGCGCGTGAAACACCTCGAGGACAGCGGCTATATAACGCGCCAGGTGGCCCTGCTGGATCCGGCTCGCCTGGGGCTGAAGCTGACCGCCTTCGTACTGATCGGCATGGACCGACACACCCCTGAACGCTTCGAAGGATTCGAAAAGGCGATCAGGGGCTGCGCTGAAGTGCTCGATTGCTACCTGGTCACCGGGATGGATGCCGATTATCAACTACGCGTAGTCGTGCCGGACATGGAGCACTATCAACAGTTCCTGCTCGGTACCCTGACACGCATTGAGGGGGTTTCCAGCGTGCGGTCCAGCTTCATGCTGCACAAAATCGTCGCGTCTACTGAACTTCCGCTGGCGCATATCACTCCTCAGTAGAGACTATCGATCAAGGCTGAGCGCATCGACCGGGAACGGTATAATGCGCAGCGTTTTTCTCGTTATTCAGGAGCAATCAATTGGATTACCAGCAGTTTGAAGCGCTCGCGATGCCCCTTATGCTATTCGGCCTGGTGGCTTTCATGGGGTTTATCGTGTGGGATCTGGCCAAGAAATCCCAAGCTGGGCGCTGGGGCACCATGGTGCTGTTTTTCGCGCTCGGCCTGGGCGTGCTCGGGTTCATCATCAAGGCCATCATCATCGGCCGGGTCGACGGCTGACACCGGCAAACTGCGCTTGCAGCGGACCAGTTTCGCTGCATTCCCAATAGTGGCATGCTCAGGGTTCAGCTCATCCCATCGCGTCAGCGCCAAGGAGCCTACCCATGAGCATCGAGATCCTCGCGGAAACTCACGAAGTCACCAATCAGGTGCCGCCACTGGATGGCACCAACCTCTACCGCTCGGATCTTCCGCTGCAGGAATGGGTGAGACGTTACGGCGGCGGCTGGGCTGACGAGGCGCTAACGCGATACGGCGCTGTGGCCGGTGACCGCCTGATGACGGCAGGCTTTCTCGCTAACGAACACAAGCCTGTCTTCAACAGCCATGACCGCTATGGTCACCGCGTTGATCTGGTTGAATTCCATCCGGCGTACCACGAACTGATGTCAGCGGGTATCGCAGCAGGCATTACGTCAGCTCCGTGGACGGATCCTCGTCCCGGCGCACAGGTGGCGCGCGCCGCAACCATGTATCTACATAACCAGGCCGAAGCCGGCACCAGCTGCCCGATGACCATGACCTACGCCTGCGTTCCAGCGCTGCGCCTGCAGCCGAATCTGGCGGAGCTCTGGTTACCGAAAATACTGTCCCGCGAATACGACCCGCGCAACCTGCCGATGGCCGGGAAAACCGGCGCTACCATCGGCATGGCGATGACCGAGAAACAGGGCGGCACCGATGTGCGGGCCAATACCACACGCGCCCGTCCCGTAGGTATCGGCGGGCCTGGCGAAGCCTACCAACTGGTTGGACACAAATGGTTCTGCTCGGCGCCGATGTGCGATGCTTTCCTTACCCTCGCCTACACCGACAAAGGCCTGAGCTGTTTCCTGCTGCCGCGCCACAGGCCGGACGGCTCACGCAACGAGTTTTATATTCAGCGGCTGAAAAACAAGCTGGGCAACTGGGCCAACGCCTCGAGCGAGGTCGAGTTCCGGGGTGCGCTGGCCTGGATGGTCGGTGAAGACGGGCGCGGCGTACCGACCATCATAGAAATGGTCTCGCTGACCCGCTTCGATTGCATGATCGGCTCCAGTTCGCTGATGCGCCAGGCCGTGACTCAGGCGATTCACCATTGCACGCATCGGCAGGTGGGCGGACGTCCGCTGGTTGAGCAGCCGCTGATGCAGAACGTGCTGGCCGATCTGGCGCTGGAAAGCGAAGCTGCTCTGGCGCTGACCATGCGTATGGGCAAGGCACTCGACAACGCACATGACGAGCAGGAAGTGAAATACGCACGCCTGGTCACCGCAATCGGCAAATACTGGATCTGCAAACGTGCCCCGGCAATGATCAACGAAGCACAGGAATGCCTCGGCGGCGCAGGCTATGTCGAGGACACCATCCTGCCGCGCCTGTATCGCGAGGCGCCGGTGAACTCGATCTGGGAAGGCTCCGGCAACGTGCAATGCCTCGACGTACTGCGCGCTCTATCGAAGGAGCCCGGCGTGCTGGATGTGCTCTTCGCCGAGCTCGGCGACGGCCAGGGTGACGCCCGACTTGCGGCACATATTCAGCGTCTGCAGCAGGCCTTTGCCGACAAGGACGATATTCAGTACCGCGCGCGCCAGTTGACCGAAGATATTGCTGTCGCGCTTCAGGCGAAGCTCTTGCTGGACGCAGGCAACCAGGCCGTGTCCGACGCCTTCATTGCGAGTCGTCTCGAAGGACGCGGCCATGCCTTCGGCACACTGCCGCGGGGTGTTGATGTCGCGGCACTGGTGGCCCGCTCTGCGCCAATGCAGGGCTGATGCTCTGCATTCGAAAAGAACGGTAAGGCTCATTGGATCATATGGAGTGGGCTGCCGCGTGACGACAGGGCCGTGCCGACACGCTGCAAGTACGTCCCTGTAAGCTCGTCGATGACATCCATGTCATCGCACGGTCGGCTCAGCCCTGTCGCCTCGCTTCGCATCAAAATTGGAATTACCTGACAGGAAAAACAAAGCGAAATCGGCTTTCGTTTTAAATCTCCACCTCACACCGATGTTCATCAAGCCCGCCGGCTGTCAGGGTGGCGCAAGTGTCGAAAACAGGGATGTTTTCGTCAAGCCCCCAGGGACGGGTTCACGGCGTCTTGCGCAAGCCTGGCAGCCGGTGGGCGCCCTGCTCCGGTGATCTCGGCGGCACCAATTACAAGCTCCAAATAAATTTCAGTCATTCGTTGGGTCGTGTTTCAGAGTCAGCTGTCGCGAGGAGGCAGGGCCGCGCCGACACGCTGCAAGTACGTCCCTGTAAGCTCGTCGATGACATCCATGTCATCGCACGGTCGGCTCGACCCTGTCGCCTCGCTTCGCGTCAACATTTGAGCTGCCGGAAGGCAGACCCCAAACCAGCTTTATGCTCCGCCTCACGCCGAGGCTCAATCGAGCCCGCCGACTGTCAGGGTGGAGCAAGTGTTGAAAACAGGGATGTTTTCACCAAGCCCCCATGGATGGGTTCACGGCGTCTTGCGCAAGCCTGACAGCCGGCGGGCGATGCTCCTAACGCTACTGGACCCAGACTACCAACCGAACTAGCATGACGGGCTTTACACTGCAGCCTTCAACCATGCGCAAGCCGAAACAGCCTTCCCTAGCCAAGCGACCCCTGGCTAAACCGCGCCGAGCGCCCGCGCCGCCGCCAGCCAATCCGCGCCTGATTGCATTCAACAAGCCATTCAATGTGTTGACCCAGTTCACCGACGGTGAGGGCCGCGCGACGCTGAAGGACTTCATCGACATCAGCGGCGTCTATCCCGCGGGCCGGCTGGATCGGGACAGCGAAGGATTGTTGCTGTTGACCAATGATGGCCGGCTGCAGACACGGATTACCGACCCGAAGCACAAGCTGGCAAAAACCTATTGGGTGCAGGTGGAAGGGACACCAACTGAAGAACAGCTGGAGACTCTGCGTAAAGGGCTAGTGTTGAATGACGGCCCAACCCGGCCGGCGGAGGTCGCAGTGATAGCCGAGCCTGAGCTCTGGCCACGCGATCCGCCGGTGCGCTTTCGTCAAAGCATTCCCACTACCTGGCTTGCGATAACCATTCGCGAAGGCCGCAATCGCCAGGTGCGACGGATGACCGCCGCGGTGGGGCTACCAACCCTGCGGCTGGTGCGGGTCAGAATTGGGGACTGGGCGCTCGGGGATCTGCAACCCGGGCACTGGCGAGAACTGACGCCACAGGCGCCTGGTTAACCGACCAAGAGCCCCGCCGGCATCCGATGCTGATTAGGGCATGACGCCTTGACCCGCTGCAGCTACTCTTGAACCACGCAAACCGAGTCGGAGCCTTCATGAAACCGCTGTTTTTTGCTTTGAGCCTGCTGCTAATGCCTTTCGCTCAGGCGGACGAGCCCGCCACGCCGGCCACTGACCGTATCGAGCCCTGGACACTACCCGATCAGTTTGATGAGCCCTATACCTTCGAACCGGATGAACGCGTCATGCTCATCGCTGCAAGCAATGGCGCTGCAGGGCTGGTAAATGATGCAATCAAGGATCAACCGGAGGGCTGGCTGGCGCAGCGCAGCGTGATCTACGTTGCGGACATCACCCGCGTGCCCAAGTTTGTAGCCAACCGCGTACTGATACCCTCCATGCGCTCTGCAGCCTACCGCATCCTTCTGGATCGGGAGGATCAGGTGGCAAGCCGGTATGTGACGGAGCGCAGCGAGGTACTCTGGCTCGGTCTTGAAGACAGCCGGATCATCGAGCGTCGGCGCTTCGACTCCGCCCCCGCTCTTCGGCTGGCACTGGAGGCGCTTGATCCCATCAACGACACGGACGCAGCGGCGCAGCCCGGGTCTGTGGATGCGGACCGGTGACGCTGCCTCGCCCTCGCGAGTCGGTTTAGAATGGCCACTGGCATTTTACCGGAGCTCAGCGCATGGGCCTGATGACTAACCTGCTGGTATTTCTCGCCACCCTGGTGGGGATGGAAGCCTTCGCCTGGTGGGCGCACAAGTATGTAATGCACGGCTGGGGCTGGGGTTGGCACAAGTCGCACCACGAGCCGCGCGCCGGCTGGTTCGAGAAGAACGATTTGTATGCGGTGGTTTTTGCCGGAGTGGCCATCGCACTGATTGCGTTGGGTACCTCAGGCTATCATCCGCTAGAGTGGATCGGTGCCGGAATGACGGCCTACGGCATGCTCTACTTTCTGGCCCATGACGGCCTGGTCCATCGGCGCTGGCCGTTCCGCTATGTGCCGCGCAGCGGCTATCTGAAACGCCTTTATCAGGCACATCTGATGCACCACGCCGTCCAAGGTCGGGAGGGCTGTGTATCCTTCGGCTTTCTGGTTGCGCCGCCGGTTCCGAGGCTGCGCAGACAGTTGCGGGAACTGCACCATGGCCGCCTCGCTCGTAGCGACGAGACTATCGGGGACGGCGAAAAAGAGCCGGGCGCGGCCTAGGCTCTCGTCGCCGCGCATCCCAGACCTGCCAGACTCCTCGTGCTACAAGGCGCAGCTTGTCCGCCCCGCTGGTGAAGGTCCGGCTGTCCCAGGCTCGCTCTCCCCGCTCGACCACCTTGACCCCGATTTCCCGGTAAACCCCATGGGCGGTGGCGACCGCCCAGGCGGATCGTGGCGGCAGCGCAGGCAGCCCTTGGAGGGCGGAAACGTAATAAGGCTCAGCGAGGTCCACCAGACGCTTCGCCATCACCGCTACGGCCGGACGATGGCGGCTGTCACCGAGCTGCTGTGGCGAGATATTGAACTCCGCCAGCCAATCTGCCGGCAGGTAACAGCGCCCGATAGCAGCATCCTCGATGATGTCGCGAGCAATATTGGTCAGCTGGAAGGCAATACCCAGGTCGCTGGCGCGATCCAGCGTCGGCTCATCTCGGGCACCCATGATGATCGCCATCATCACGCCTACCACGCCGGCGACGTGGTAGCAGTATTCCAGCGTGTCCTCGATGCGCAGATAACGCCGCTCTTCAACGTCCATGGCGAAGCCCCGAAGATGCTCCAGTGCGTGCCGCTGGGGGATGTCGTGCTTGAGCGCAACTGCCTGAAAAGCGGCGAAGGCAGGGTCGCTCATCGACTCTCCGAAATAGGCCCGCCGGGTGGCGTCCTCAAGCTCGGCCAGACGTTCCTGCGCAGTGTTCGCCGCACCGGCTTGCTCCCTTCCCAACACTTGGCCGTCGATCACATCATCGCAATGCCGGCACCAGGCGTAGAGCAATACTGCGCTGCGCCGGGTGTCCGGATCGAACAACCTTGACGCAGCGGAGAAACTCTTGGACCCGGCGCGAATGGTCTGGGTTGCGTGGTCGACCAAGGCGTCCATCAGTTGCCCTCCAGCATCAACCCGGCCGTTGCCTTGGCCGAGCCTACAACGCCGGGCACGCCGGCGCCCGGATGGGTGCCTGCACCGACCAGATACAAATTGCGAATCTCCGGATCGCGATTGTGCGGGCGGAACCAGGCGCTCTGGGTGAGGATCGGCTCCAGCGAGAACGCCGACCCCAGGTGCGAGTTGAGTTCATCGCGAAAATCCACCGGCGTGAAATGCCGGCAGGTGACCAGATTCGCCCGCAGATCCGTGATGTAGTGCTGTTCGAGATAATCGAGGATGCGGTCCCGATAGCGCGGCCCCTCAACCTCCCAGTCGATCGGCGCATTGCCCAGATGAGGCACAGGCGCGAGAACGTAATGAGCACTGCCGCCGGGCGGCGCCAGCGAGGGGTCGGTCACACATGGGGCGTGCAGGTAGAGGGAAAAGTCGTCGGCCAGGGTTTCGCTCTTGAAGATCTCGTCGATCAGCTCACGATAGCGCGGGCCGAAACAGACCGTATGGTGCTGAAGGTTTTCCGGCACTTTGCTCAGACCGAAATAGATCACGAATAGCGACATGCTGAAGCGCTTTCGCTTGAGTGCATGGGCGTTCCGGGGGCCGCGTGGATGGCCCCGCAAAAGACGGTCGTAGGTATGCACCACGTCTGCATTGGACGCCAGCGCGTCCAGCTCGAAGCGGCGACCATCGTGAAGCCTGACCCCCCGCACGAGGTTATCGCGCACCTCGATGTCGGCTACCTCGGCATTCAACTCGACCTTGCCGCCCAGATCTTCCAGCAGCCGGACCATGCCGCTGATCAGCGCCCCGGTGCCGCCCCGTGGAAACCACACTCCCCACTCCCGTTCCAGAGCGTGAATCAGAGTGTAGATCGATGAAGTGGCGAAGGGATTACCGCCCACCAGCAGAGAGTGAAACGAGAAGGCCTGGCGCAGATGCGGATCCTTGATGAAACTCGAAACCATGCTGTAGACGCTGCGCCAGGCCTGCAGCCGCGCAAGCTGCGGTGCGGCGTTCACCATGTCCCTGAAGGAGAGGAAAGGTACTGCGCCGAGCTTGAGGTACCCTTCCTGGAAAACGTCTTTCGAGTACGCCAGAAAACGGCGATAGCCCTCCACATCCTCGGGACTGCGCTCGCCAATCTGCCGGTCCAGCTCAGCCTGATCATTGGCATAGTCGAAGGGCGGCGCGTCTTCCCAGCAAAGCCGATAAAACGGCGCCACCGGAAGCAACTCGACGTAGTCTTCCATGCGCTTGCCTGCCAGCGTGAAAAGCTCTTCAAGCGCTGAGGGGTCGGTAATCACCGTCGGTCCCGCATCGAAGGTGAAGCCCTGATCCTCGTACACGTAAGCGCGGCCGCCCGGCTTGTCGCGTTTTTCCAGCACCGTGGTCTGGTAACCGCCCGCCTGCAGCCGGATAGCCAGCGCCAATCCGCCAAACCCGGCGCCGATTACCACAGCGCGCTTATCAGCCTTCATGCTCGATTCCTTAACTGCTGTGGGGTAACGGTCATCGCCGCCCGGGCCGCAGCCAGAACCGGGACTGGCGGCTTGCCGGTGAGAATGCGCGCCTTGTCCGGCAGAGTGAGCCGGCCCGCGTAAAACCGTTGTATGAGCCCTGCGGGCAGTCCGTAAAAGCGTTGCATGACCTGCCAGCGCTCCTCGGGTCGTCCCGCAAGAAACAGCATGCGATTAAGCAGGCGGAAGAATGCCTGCCGGCGCCACTCCTGCTCAGCCTGGCTCCGGATACTCGAAAACAACGTCTCGGCATCCAGCTCTGGCGCAGCACTGACCAGCTCGGCCAGACGCACCGCGTGGGGTAGCGAATAGCCGGTGGTGGCATGAAAGAGTCCGGCGCGCAGCCCGCTACGCGGCTGGCCCGCTGCTGCCTGCCAGAATTGCGCAAAGTTGCCCGCCAGAGTGATAGGCAGAACGCCCTGCTCCTCGCGCATCACTTCTTCGATGCACCAGCCGTGAGCGCTGGCGTAGGCAGCGATGTGTTCGCGCAGCAGCGCAGCATCCACCACGGGCGCATCGATGTAATGGGTGTCCTCGATGAGCAGACGATCCGGGGCGAAGGGCAGCACGTAGACGAAGCGATAGCCCTGCCCCTGGCTCACCGTGGCATCCATGAGAATCGGCCGCGTCAGCCCGTGCGGCTCAGTCAGGCGCAATTCCTGCCCTACGAACGCCTGATAGCCCAGAGCAAGGTGCGGGCTGGCCTCTACACCACGGCCATCGATGACCGCCTGCGCCTCGATGCGTTCGCCGCTTTCAAGCTCTACCCATGTCGGTGCCAACGACCGGACCGCGGTGGACGTACGCAGACTCTCGCCCAGATCGGCAGTAATAACCTCGGCGAAGCGTTCGGAAAAAATACTGCAGTAAGGACTTTCAAACTGTCGCTGCAGGGTCAGAAAGCGCACCTCATAGCCGGCCCAGCGGGCGCAGATCAGCGGATCGAGCCACTCCAGCTGGGCGGAGGTCAGATCCGAGGCCTGGAACGACCAGGTGTGGTTGCCACCGGGCACCGCCCCGGCCTCAAGCAGCAGCACCCGCAACTCGGGTCGCAGTTGTCTGAGGCGCCAGGCAATCAGCCCATTGGCCAGCCCCGCTCCGACCAGCACCAGATCCCAGGCGGCGCTCATGCGGCCTGCTCGGCGGGCACCGGCCGGCCGGTACGTAATACCTGTTCGACAATATCCGCGGCGGCGCGTGTGCCGCCGGCGGTAAGTGCCTGCTCGCTGATGCGCTCCAGCGCGGGTACAAAATCCCTGTCCGACAAGAGCCGCTCCAGAGCCTTGCGCAGCGTACCGGGCCCGGCGAAACGGGCCGAAGCCTTCAGGCCGATGCCGGCGTGCTCGACGCGGGCGGCCACGCCAGCCTGATCGAAGGCAATAGGCGTGACCAGCATGGGGGTGCGGCTGGCAATAGCGTCCATCACAGTGTTCAGGCCGCCGTGGGTGACCACTGCGCTGGCATGTTGCAGCACCGCCTGCTGCGGCGCGAAGTCGGTTACCCAGGTCGCACCGGCACGCCGTAGTTGCTCTTCATGGTCGACACTCAAGCCGCCGCAATGGGCCAAGAGCAATTGCACATCGAGCCCGGCGCAGGCCTGGGCGATCCGCTTGAACAGGCCGAAACGTTGCCCTTGAAGCGTGCCCAGCGAGGCGAAGACAAGCGGCCGATCAGGATCCAGCTCGATGGTCAGCGGCCGACTGGCTTCGGCGGCCGAACGCAGCGGGCCCACATGGTGGAAGTGTTCCGGGAGCTCCCGTCGGGGGAATTCGAACCCGGGCAGGGTCTGGCTGATCTGCGCCGAAGGCGACAGACACTCGTGGAGCCCCTCACGGGGCGAGAGCCCGAAACGCTGTGCATGCCGAGCCACGGTCTGCCGGTGCGGGCTCATCAGCCAGTCGTAGACTCGGGTACTGCCCTGATAGATCTGCCGCGCCCGCTCGCTGTCCTCGTAGGCCATTGGCATGACCGGAAGCGGCACGCCCGGCTCGCGATTGACCGGCAGCGCGCAGGCAATCGATACGAATGGCCGCCCGCACGCCTCCGCGACCAGCCCACCAGCGGCTTCCATCTGATCGCAGAGCAGCGCATCAATGCCCAGCGCCTCAAGCTGGTCAGGCAGTTCGCGGCAGAGCATATCAGTGGTCCGCGCCATATCCCCGATTAGCCGCCGCAGGCCCAGCGGCCCTCCCGGATTGGCCGCGCAGCGCAGCGTCCCGGCGAGACTGCCCACCGGATGCGAATCGCGCCCGAGCATCTGAAAGCCGATCCTTTCATCGTCCAGCCAGGTCTTGGCGTCGGCCTGGTTCAGGAACGTCACGCGATGCCCACGTTCGATCAATTCAATCGCCAACGCCTGAAACACCTTGAAATGACTGGGGAAAGGCGGCGCCACAACCCCGAAGTGGCTCACGTCCAGGGCTCCAGCAAAGTGGCGTCACGAAAGATGGGTGCCTGCCTGAGCGCCGCCAGATTCGCACTACCGGTACAGAAACAGGCGATCCGCAGCTGACGGATGAGTATCTGGAAGTGAGCGACCACCGCGTCGGTTGACTGGGTCGCGCCGTGCAGAACTGCGGCGGCCTGACCTACCAGATCCGCGCCGAGACGAATTGCCTTTGCCGCATCAACGCCATCGCGGATGCCCCCGGAGGCAATCAGGGTGCTGCGCGGCAGCACCTGTCGCGCTCCGAGGATGGCGTATGGCGTGGGGATGCCCCAGCTGGCGAAGGCCTGCGCTACGCGGCGGTCGGCTTCGTTGGTTGCCCGCTCGCTTTCCACCGCAGCCCAGCTGGTACCGCCAGCGCCGGCTATATCAATCACGGCAACGCCGGCGTCCGCCAGGCTGGTGGCGACACGCGCCGATATGCCTGCGCCGACCTCCTTGACCACCACCGGAACATCAATCTCACGGACCAGGCGCCTCAGACTGGCCAGCACGCCGATCCAGTTGCGGTCACCGCCGCCCTGCACTGCCTCCTGCAGCGGATTCAGATGCACGATGAGCGCATCGGCATCAATCATCTGCACCGCTTGGCGGGCCCAGTCGATGCCCTGTGGCTCGGCCAGTTGCGCCGCACCGATGTTGGACAAGAGCGGCACGCTCGGTGCCCGGGCGCGCAGCTCACGGGTCAGGCCATGGTCGACACCGGTCTGCACGGCCACCCGCTGGGAGCCTATCGCCAGCGCGATACCCAGCTGTTCAGCTGCCTCGGCAAGATGCAGATTGATGCCCTTCGCGCGCTTCGCCCCGCCGGTCATGGAACTGATCAGCACTGGCGCGCGCAGCGTCCGGCCGAGAAATTCCCGGCTAAGGTCTATAGCGTCGAGGTCCAGTTCGGGGAGTGCGCAGTGTTCGAGTCGAAAGGCACTGAAGGGGTTCTCCACAGGCGAGATGGCACGCCCGGGATCCAACACGATATCCAGATGGTCGTTCTTACGGTCAACCAGCTCTCCATGTGCCATGGACCACTCCTTCACCGAGGGATTTTTTTTCGGGTGCAGCTGTCATTGCATTGCAAGGAAACTTTGCCTCCCCTGATGAGGAGCGGCTTACTTTGCAAACAAGCGCGAACGTCAACTCTGAACAATTTTTTCAGCTACAGTTCAGCCTCGAGTGACCGCAATCGAAGGAACGCCGACTGGAGCAGCGTGCTTATGGATTCGTTATCAGTGGCAGTAGAGGCAAGCGGCCTGCAAAACGTGCATTCGATCAGAGAGGCGGTTGATCAACGCCTTGGCGAGTGGCTGCCCTTGGACGCTACTGGCCGGGATCAGGTGGCCAACGCCATGCGCGGCAGTGTCTTGCCTGCGGGCAAGCGCGTACGCCCCCTGCTGCTGGTGATGGCTGCCCAGGGTCTGGGTTGCAGCTCCCCTTCGCTGATCGATCTGGGCTGTGCAGTAGAGATGGTTCACGCCAGCTCGCTAATCATCGACGACATGCCCTGCATGGACGACGCTCAAGTGCGCCGGGGACGCCCGACCATACACCGCGAGTACGGGGAGGACGTCGCAGTGCTGGCTGCGATCGCCCTGCTGACCAAGGCGTTCAGTCTGGTTTCTTCATTACCGAACGTTTCCGCTGCGCTGCGCGCCCAGCTGGTGACAGAGCTGGCCAATGCAGTGGGCATGCAAGGGCTTGTGCACGGACAGTACAAGGACCTTCGCGAGGGGGCGACCCAGCGCTCAGCGCAGGACATTGCCACCACCAATGAACTGAAAACCGGTGTGCTCTTCGGAGCAGCCCTGAACATGGCTGCGCTGGTCGCCGACGCTACTGACACCCAGCGCCAGAGCTTGACGAAATTCGCCCAGGAGCTCGGCCAGGCGTTTCAGCTGCTGGACGATCTGCGCGATGGCGCCACCGACACCGGAAAAGACCCGCTGCAAGACGAAGGCAAGTCCACCCTGGTGACGCTTCTCGGGCCGGATGCAGCGCGTAAACAGCTGCTCCGGCATATTACCCAGGCGGACGCGAGTTTGACCGCTGTATACGGCCCCAACCAGGCGGTAAGCCGCTTTATGCACAAGCTCTTCGATCAGGCGCTGGCGCCGCGCTGACTCTCCGCGGCAGACAGAGCCTTCACAGCGTCCACTAAAGCCTTCGTATTTACGCTTAAGTCAGTAGCGCAATCCGAGAGAGCGAAAAACGAACCCCAGCAACCAGATCGGGCCTATCAGGAGAAACTGAATGTCCTTGAAGAATGACGGTTTGCGCCCTTCGATGTGATGCCCGATGAACTGACCGATCCAGGCCACCACGAAAATCGCCAGCGACGGCACCAATACATTGGTCATCAGGCTTAGCACCAGCAGCATCAGTGTGCTCACCAGAAGCATGGTCACCGCGATACGCCATGACAGCGCCACATAAAACGCCAGTGCAAGCGCCACAGCAAGTATCGCGACCGCCGGATGGATGGCCCAGAAGATACCCAGCACGCTGAAGGTTATGAGCGGCACGCAGATCCAGTGCAGCATCTTGTTGACCGGATCGACATGGCTTTCACCGTATTCATCGAACCACTGGTTGATCGCTTTCATCTCAATAGTGTCCCATCAGGATTGTTGTTATTTTCAGGCAGTGGCGCGTCTGCCATGCCGATTGGTCAGGTGCAGCAAACGAAGCGCCTTATTCACTTTAGCCCGCCCCCCGGCTGCCGCAACCGGGTGCTTGATGATAAGCTTGAGCAATGAATATACCTACTCCTTCCCGCCCTGTAGTGCTGTGCCTCTCCGGTCATGATCCGTCCGGAGGAGCAGGCCTGCAGGCAGATATAGAAGCACTGATTGCACAGGGTTGTCACGCTGCGCCAACTGTCACTGCTCTGACCGTGCAGGACACGCAGGATGTCAGCGACTTTCGCGTGCTGGATCGCGAATGGGTGCTGGCCCAGGCGAACAAGGTAATCGCCGACATGCCGGTCTCGGCTGTGAAGCTCGGCATGCTTGGCTCCGTCGAAATGGTCGATACCGTCCTGGAGCTGATGCAACGGCTTGAACACGCACCGCTGGTATGTGATCCGGTGTTACGCGCCGGGGGCGGCGGATCGCTGGGCAAGGACGATGTCGGCTACGCCATGCGTGAACGCCTGCTGCCCGTCGCGCGCATCGCCACGCCGAATCTGCCCGAGGCGCGCATCCTCGCGGAATTGCCCGAGGGTGACGCTGATGCCTGTGCCGACAAACTGCTGCCCTACTGCCAGAACCTGCTGATTACTGGAGGCCACGGTGACGAAAGCGAGGTTCACAACCGGCTCTATTGCCGCGACGGGCAACAGCACACCTTCGTTTGTCAGCGTCTGCCCGGTAGTTACCACGGCTCCGGCTGTACCCTGGCCAGCACACTGGCTGGCCGGCTGGCCCTGGGTGAAGAGCTGGTCAGCGCAGTCAGGACCGCGCTTGATTACACCTGGCGTACCCTGCGCGACGCCGAGCAGCCCGGCCATGGGCAGTATGTGCCGCGCCGGCTGCCACTGGACTTCTGTTCATGAGCCAGACCCTGCGAGGTCTGTATGCCATTACTGACAATGCATTGTTGTCTGGCGAACGGCTGCTGCCCTGGGTGGATGCTGCTCTGGCAGGCGGCGCTCGGCTGCTGCAGTACCGCGACAAGACCAGAGATTCGGTCCGCAGGCTGGATGAAGCCTCGCGCCTGCGGACGCTGTGTGATTACTACGGCGCGCAGCTGATCATCAATGATGATCTGGCGCTGGCCGCCGAACTGGACGTGGGGTTGCACCTCGGCCGCGACGACGGGTCCCTGCGCGAAGCACGCCAGCACCTCGGGCCTGACGCAATCATTGGTGCCACCTGCCATGCAAGCCAGGCGTTCGCCGAAGAAGCGGCAGCCGCGGGTGCCAGTTACCTTGCGTTCGGCCGGTTCTTCCAGTCCGTCACCAAACCCGGCGCGCCGGCGGCCACTCCGGTATTGCTCGAAGAGGTACGCCGCCGCTTTGCCCTGCCACTTGTAGCCATAGGCGGAGTCACCCTGCATAACGCGCCCCAACTGATCGGCGCCGGTGCCGACATGATCGCCGTGGTCAATAGCCTGTTTTCCGCCGGATCCCCGGCGGAAGTAGAACGTCGGGCCCGCGGTTTCACCGAATTGTTTCCACCCCTTTGAGAGAAAAAGCCATGTCCCGCTCCGAAGTCCTCTTTTCCAACGCTCAGAAACACATTCCAGGCGGCGTCAACTCTCCAGTCCGCGCGTTCAAGAGCGTGGGCGGTACGCCGCTGTTCATCAAGCATGCCGAGGGCGCCTACATCATCGATGAGGATGACAAACGCTATATCGATTATGTTGGTTCCTGGGGCCCGATGATCCTTGGCCACAGCCATCCCGATGTGCTGGATGCGGTACGCCGTCAACTCGACCACGGCCTGTCCTATGGCGCGCCGACCGAAATGGAAACGCAGATGGCGGATCTGGTGTGCTCACTCGTACCCTCGATGGATCTGGTGCGCATGGTCAGCTCCGGCACTGAAGCGACCATGAGCGCGATACGCCTGGCCCGTGGTTACACCGGTCGCGATAACATCATCAAGTTTGAAGGCTGCTACCACGGCCACTCCGACAGCCTGCTGGTCAAGGCAGGCTCCGGCGCGCTGACCCAGGGCGTGCCCAGCTCCGCCGGGGTGCCTGCCGACTTTGCCAAACACACCCTCACCCTGCCCTATAACGACATCGCACAGGTCGAGAAGATGTTGTCGGACGTTGGCTCCGACGTCGCCTGCATCATCGTCGAGCCGGTCGCCGGCAATATGAACTGTGTGCCACCGGCGCCGGGTTTTCTCGAGGGGCTGCGCAGCCTCTGTGACCAGCATGGCGTAGTACTGATATTCGACGAAGTCATGACCGGCTTCCGCGTTGCCCTCGGCGGTGCTCAGGCGTACTACGGCGTCACGCCGGATCTGACCACCTTCGGCAAGATCATTGGCGGCGGCATGCCGGTCGGATGCTTTGGCGGCAAGCGTGAAATCATGGAAGTCATCGCACCATTGGGCCCGGTCTATCAGGCAGGCACGCTGTCGGGCAACCCGCTTGCCATGGCGGCCGGTCTGGCCACACTGAAGCTGATTCAGCGCCCTGGTTTTCACGATGAGTTGACTGACTACACCAGCCGTATGCTGACCGGCCTTCAGGAACGGGCCGATGCAGCCGGCATTCCTTTCATCACCACCCAGGCGGGCGGCATGTTCGGCCTGTATTTCTCCGGCTCGGACAACATCGTCACCTTCGAGGATGTCATGGCCAGCGATGCGGAACGCTTCAAACGCTTCTTCCACGTACTGCTGGAGAACGGCGTTTATCTGGCGCCAAGCGCCTTCGAAGCCGGTTTCACCTCGATTGCCCACGGCGACACCGAGCTGCAGCTGACGCTGGACGCCGCCGAAAAAGCCTTCGCCTCCCTATGACGCTATTCGTTTACGTTGCGCTGACAGGCAGCCTGACAGGGATGAGTCTCTGGCTATGGCTGCACCGACAGCCGCTGCACCTGCCTGCGCGCGGGGCATTGACCGCGGGTCTCGTTGGCCTGTTGCTGGCTGGCGCCTCTGCCCTGCTGATGGTGCTGGCCGAACTGGGCCTGGATCAGGAAGGTCTGCTGCATGCTCAGCGCATGCTCGGCCTTGCAGCGCAGCATCTTTCGCTACCGCTGCTGGGAATGGCCTGCCTGTTTCTCGCGCTGGGGCTACACTGGAAGCCGATGACCTGGGGACAGATCATCCTTGGCCTGATGGCGTTCTTTGAGCTGGCCAGACGCATGCAGCTGGAGCAACAATACCACTGGCTGGTGAATCTGCTTGGCGTCGCTGCCCTGTTGCTCGCCGCACTATTGAATGTGCGGCGGCATCGGTTGGCTGCAGCACTCGGCGTAATCGCCGCCGGCTCGCTACTGGCCCCGGGATTGCTGGGCAATGAAATGCCTCTTGAAGCATTATTCAGAACAAGCGAGCAGGCCAGCTGGCTGATTCCCGGGTTCGTCGCCCTGGGGCTCGCGCTGGGCCTGCTCAGTACCCAATCACAGAGCCTGAACACTCAGATGACGAGCGATTGATGAAAAACCGAGCCCTGATGTCGATGCGAGCCATACTGCTTGGCCTCGCTTTCAGCCCTCTGCTCGTCAATGCGCAAAGCGGCAACCCGTTGCTGATCAGCGCCGAGGATCGCTGCGCGCTGAACCGGGTGGATGATGAGAGTCTGCAGTTGGCACTGGATAACTGCCGGGCCGCTGCCGACGAAGGCGACATGCAGGCGCAATTCGAGATGGGCGACCTCTACTATCAGGGCGAGCGCATCGAACAGGACCTGGACACCGCGCTCGAGTGGTTCGAAGAAGCGTCGGTACAGGGCCACCCTGCTGCGCAGTATCGGCTGGGCTTGATGCACTACCAGGGAGAAGGCGTCGAGCGAAACCTGCCGCAGGCTTACATCATCCTCAAGATGGCGGCTATCAACGGCCAGGATGAAGCCATGGACGCCAGCGACAGGATTGCCACGGAAATGAATCGGGAAGAAATCGAGATGGCGACGCAGGTGCTCGGCACGCTGTTTCGCAATTATCTGAACCAGCTCCGCAAGGAAGAGTACGACCGGTTCTTCAATGGCAATGGCTCAGCGCGACCCGGCGTGCCGGTGGTGCCGCAGGAATGACGCTCACCGGCCAGCTCCGCTCAGAAGCTGACCGGCCCCCGATTTACTGTCCCGAGCCCGGCGGTGACGGAAAATTCATCACGTTGCCGACATGGCCCTTGGCTTCACTGATCTTTGCCTGACCGACGCTTTCTACCTCGTCGATGCGCACAATCGCATGCGCGGGGATGAAGCTGCGGTTGACGCCATCGAACTGATTCTTGAGTTTCTCTTCGCCCGGGTCGACGAGCACCTGGGAACGCTCACCGAACACCAGCTCCTCGATTTCCAGGAAGCCCCACAGCTCGCTCTGGAAGATATGCCGGGCATAAAGCTCGTACACCTGCCCCTGATTGTGAAAGATCACACGAAAAATAGGTTCTTTATCTTTGCTCATGGAGTGATTCAGAGTTGCTCTTGTGAATGCGGTGATAACCGGAAAACAGGAAGGTGAGTCTGGCACGCTGCGCTCATCAAAGCGCCGACAGACCTTGTAACAGGGCGCGGATCATACCACAGCGCGGGGCGTAACAAAGGCCCGACCATCTGTGTATAATCGCGCCTTTCCCACGATACCCTCAGCAGATCTCCCATGGCCAAGAAACTCTATATCCAGACCCACGGTTGCCAGATGAACGAGTATGACAGCTCGCGAATGGTCGACCTGCTCGGCGATGGTCAGGCAATGGAACTGACCGACACCCCGGACAATGCCGATGTCATTTTGCTCAACACCTGCTCCATTCGCGAAAAAGCGCAGGAGAAGGTGTTTTCCGAGCTCGGTCGGTGGCGTCCGCTGAAGGACAAGAACCCCGGATTGATCATCGGTGTTGGCGGTTGTGTTGCCAGCCAGGAAGGCTCGGCGATACGCGACCGCGCGCCCTACGTGGATGTGGTGTTCGGCCCGCAAACGCTGCATCGCCTGCCGGAAATGATCGACGCCGCACGGACCACGCGCAAGCCGCAGGTCGACGTATCCTTCCCCGAGATCGAGAAGTTTGATCGCCTTCCCGAGCCGCAGGTGGACGGACCGACCGCTTTCGTCTCGGTGATGGAAGGGTGCAGCAAGTACTGCAGCTTCTGCGTTGTGCCTTATACCCGGGGCGAGGAAGTCAGCCGTCCCTTCGATGACGTGCTGGCCGAAGCCATCCACCTCGCCGAGAACGGCGTGCGTGAGATCACCCTGCTCGGGCAGAACGTCAATGGCTACCGTGGCGCAACCCACGACGGGCGGGTGGCCGATCTCGCTGAATTGATCCGCGTCATCGCTGCCATCGACGGAATCGACCGCATCCGCTATACCACTTCGCACCCGCTGGAATTCTCCGACAGCCTGATCCAGGCGCACGCAGACGTCCCCGAGCTGGTGAAGTACCTGCACCTGCCTGTGCAGTCCGGCTCGGACCGTGTGCTGGCTGGCATGAAGCGCAACCATACCGCGCTGGAATACAAGTCACGGATCCGCAAGCTCAAGGCGGCCGTGCCCGACATATTGCTCAGTTCCGACTTTATCGTGGGCTTCCCCGGTGAAACCGAAAAGGACTTCGCTCAGACCATGAAGCTGATCGAGGAGGTAGGGTTCGATTTCTCCTACTCCTTTATCTACAGCTCACGGCCCGGCACACCGGCAGCCGACCTGGTTGACGACACGCCAATGGAAATCAAAAAGCAGCGTCTGAAGGTGCTCCAGGATCGTATCAACCAGCAGGGCTTCGAGAATAGCCGCCGTATGGCCGGTACAACGCAGCGTATTCTGGTGACGGACTACTCGAAGAAGGATCCGGGCATGCTGCAGGGCCGCACCGAACATAACCGGATCGTTAACTTTCGCAGCGACAATCCGCGATTGATCGGGCAGTTCGTTGACGTACTGATCGACGAAGCGCTCCCTCATTCGCTGCGCGGAACTCTCACCGACAGCGTAACTCTTCAGTAAAAGCGCGCAAAACATTTGCCCGGGCACCTGTCTTTGCAGTGCCCGCATTGCGCGCTATGCTGTGTTTTCCTGAATCCAAGGGGTACAACAGACCAACTTGAACGTTTCCTCCGAGATCCATCGTTTCGCTATCGAACCCGTTGATTCTCGCCGTTTTGCCAGTCTTTGCGGCCAGTTCGATGAACATCTCCGCCTGATCGAACAACGATTGGGCATCGAAGTGCGCAACCGGGGCAGTCAGTTCGAACTGATTGGCGACCCGGAAATCACGCGCTCTGCCGAAGCCGTCCTGCGTCAGCTCTACCGCGAAACGCGCGACGCAGAACTCACGCCCGATACCGTTCATCTGTTCCTGCAGGAATCCGGCCTGGAGAATCTGAGCGCGGCCCTGCAGACCGATACGCACAAGCCGGTGGTGCTGCGTACCAAGCGCATGACCATTCAGCCGCGCGGCCCGAATCAGCAGAGTTACGTGCGTTCGATTCAGGAGCACGATATCAACTTCGGGATTGGTCCCGCGGGCACCGGCAAGACCTATCTGGCAGTGGCCTGCGCGGTTGATGCGCTGGAGCGCGAACAGATCGGGCGCATATTGCTGGTTCGTCCTGCGGTTGAAGCCGGTGAAAAGCTCGGTTTTCTACCCGGGGATTTGTCGCAGAAGATCGATCCCTATTTGCGGCCGCTATACGACGCGCTTTACGAAATGCTCGGGTTTGAGCAGGTCGCCAAACTGATTGAGCGTCAGGTGATCGAAGTTGCGCCCCTTGCCTATATGCGCGGTCGTACGCTGAACAACAGCTTCATCATTCTGGACGAGAGCCAGAACACCACACTTGAACAGATGAAGATGTTCCTGACCCGCATCGGGTTCGGCTCCACCGCTGTCATCACCGGCGATGTGACCCAGGTCGACCTGCCACGCGGCACCAAATCCGGCCTGTCACACGTGGTAGAAGTGCTCAAAGACGTCAAGGGCATCGGCTTTACCCATTTCAAATCCAAGGATGTAGTGCGGCACCCGCTGGTGCAACGCATTGTCGAGGCCTATGACCGCTTCGACAGCGAGCAGGAGACACTGCGGGAGAAGCTGAAGCAGGAGCGCAGGGACCGCAGTCATGACCAATGACGCGATTGAAGTCGACATTCAGCGCGCGACTGAGGCCAGCGGTCAACCTGACGATGAAAGCCTCAGACGCTGGGCCGGGCTAGCCCTGCGAGGCAAACCCGGCCATGAACTCACCATCCGTCTGGTTGACACCGACGAGAGCCGTGAACTGAATCATGAATACCGCGGAAAGGACTACGCCACCAACGTTCTGTCCTTCCCGTCTGATTTACCCCCCGAACTGAATATTCCTCTACTGGGCGATCTGGTGATCTGCGTTCCTGTGGTGCTGCGCGAAGCAGCCGAACAGCACAAGACCGCCGAGGCCCATTGGGCACACATGGTTATCCATGGCTGCCTGCACTTGCTTGGCTACGACCATATGGAAGACGCCGAAGCAGAGGAAATGGAAAACCTGGAATGCCAGTTACTGGCGGAACTGGGCATTTCCGACCCCTATCTTTCCACCGACGAGTAAGGACCCATGAGCGAAGACCGATCGACCAACGGACACAAGTCCTGGCTGGATAAAATAGCCCAGGCTTTTGTCCATGAACCCCAGAATCGCCAGGAATTGCTGGAATTATTGCGCGGTGCGCACTCCAACGAGGTCCTGGACATTGAGGCCCTGTCGATTATTGAAGGCGCTCTGCAGGTGTCAGACATGCAGGTGCGGGACATCATGATCCCCCGCTCGCAGATGACAACCATCAAGGCCACCCAGAATCCGCGGGAATTCCTGCCTGCGGTGATCGAAGCTGCTCACTCCCGCTACCCCGTCATCGGCGAAACCATTGATGATGTACTGGGTATCCTGCTGGCCAAGGACCTGCTGCCGCTGGTGCTGGAAGCGGATACCGACCGCTACAACATCAAGGACATCCTGCGTCCCGCCACCTGCGTGCCGGAGTCCAAGCGGCTCAACGTCCTGCTCAAGGAGTTCCGCTCCAACCGCAATCACATGGCCATTGTGATCGATGAATACGGCGGTGTATCCGGACTGGTGACGATCGAAGACGTACTCGAGCAGATCGTCGGGGACATCGAGGACGAGCATGATGTTGACGATGACAGCTTCATCAAGCCGCTGCCCAGCGGGGACTTCCTGATCAAGGGTCTGACGCCCATCGACGAGTTCAACGAACACTTCGATACCGAATTCCCCGATGAAGAATTCGATACGGTCGGCGGGCTGGTCATGAATGCGTTCGGTCATTTGCCCAAACGCAACGAAGTGGTCGAGCTGGACGGTTTCCGGGTGCGGGTTCTGAATGCCGATAGCCGTCGCGTCCATTTGCTGCGGGTAACCGTCGTCCCTGCCTGAGGCGTGTAATCCATTGATTTCTCGAAGCATCGATTGGCTGCGCAGTCCCGGCTGGCCCGGCCATGTCCTGGCGCTGGTTGCCGGGGCGCTGAGCACGCTTTCGCTCAACCCCTTCAACCTCTGGCCCCTGGGGCTTGTTTCGGTAGCCCTTCTGTACCAGGGCCTGAAACAGGTCAAGGGTGGGCAGGCGGTGCTGCGGGGCTGGGCCTGGGGTGTGGGACTATTCGCCACCGGCGTATCCTGGGTCTACGTCAGCATTCACGTGCACGGCTATGCGCCGCCCGCTTTGGCAGGCCTGCTCACCGCCCTGTTCGTTTGCGGGCTGGCATTGATCCCGGCGCTCATGGCCTGGCTTTGGTCACGCTGGCTGCGCCCAACGACTGGAATATGGCTGGCGTGCTTCGGCTTTTCGTTGCTGTGGGTCGCCACCGAGATGTTCCGCGGCTGGTTCCTCACCGGTTTTCCCTGGCTGTATCACGGCTATGCGCATACCGACACATGGCTGGCAGGCTGGGCACCTGTCGGCGGGGTCTGGCTGGTTGGCTTGCTGAGCGTACTGAGCGCCTGCCTGCTCAGTGAAGCCAGGCTGTGGATCAGGCCGCGCCAGGCGGTACTGGGCGGCATCAGCCTGGTTGCGATATGGCTCGGTGGATTGCTGCTGAACACCGTGGAGTGGACCGCTCCGGTGGGTAAACCCTTATCCGTTGCGCTGATCCAGGCGGACATCGCCCAATCCCGTAAATGGGACCCTGCCCACATCGATCACACCCTCGCCACCTATCGCGACATGAGTTATGCGCAGGGCCCGGTGGATCTGATCGTCTGGCCAGAAACCGCTGTTCCCGTGCTGCAAAGCCAGGCGCAGCCCTTCGTGGAGGGCATGGCGCGCAATCTGGCCGAGCGCGGCACAACGCTGATCACCGGTATCCCCGTGGACCAGGGCCAGGGTGACGACATGCGTATCTATAATGGCATTTCCGTTGCTGGTGACGAGAGCAACCAGTATCTGAAGCACAAACTGGTGCCCTTCGGTGAATATGTGCCGTTGGAGCAGTGGCTGCGCGGTGTGATTGCTTTTTTCGACCTGCCTATGTCGAGCTTTTCCCGCGGGCCGGCAGAGCAGGCCCCGTTAAGCGCCATGGGCCATGAGCTAGCACCCTTTATCTGTTATGAAGCGGTGTATCCGGACTTTGCCGCTCGCCTTGCCGCACAGAGCCAGTTGTTGATCTCGATCAGCAATGACAGCTGGTTCGGCCGGTCTATCGGGCCGCTACAGCACCTGCAGATGGCGCGTATGCGTTCGATCGAGAGCGGCCGCTGGATGGTCCGGGGCACCAATAACGGCGTAACAGCACTGATCGATCACAAGGGAGAATTGCGCGCGCGGATTCCGCAGTTTGCGGCCCTCGCGCTGAAGGGTGAGGTGCAACCCAGGGAGGGGCAGACTCCCTTCTTGCGCTGGAAGAGCTGGCCCCTGGGATTGTTAATGGTGGGTGGGTTGTTGCTGTGCCTGCTCAGACGTCGAGCGGTCTAGGGTTTGCTTCTCTAGATAGTTGGGTAATGGCTGCTGGCCCGTTTCGAGCGTATCGAGGATTCGCCATAGCAGCCTTACGTCTTCCTTGCTCAAACCACTGAGTTCCAGTTCGGTGAGACCGGGCGGCTGACCATCCAGCCATTGCCGGGTCCGTGCCATATCCATTGCCTGATCCAGCCTTCTCAATAGACGTCCGTAGGAGGAATCCCGGTTCCAGCAAGAGAGCGGCTCCGGTTCCGGTGTCTTCATCAAATACCTCCTCAACTGTTGACTGATTTCCTGTGCGAGTAACGTCATACGCTCTCTAACAGAGCATAGACGCAGCAGGAGCAGGCAATAGACGCGGCGACGAATGGCAATGACTACCTGTGGCACGGCCGGTGGTGTATCCTGCCCCACTACTTTTGTGACATTGACGAGTCGACCAGCCCACGCCATGCAAGAACAGTATTCTCCCCGTGAAATCGAAGCAGCCGCCCAGGCCGAATGGAATCAGACCAATGCCTTCCAGGTCAGCGAAACGCCTGGCCAGGAGACATTCTATTGTCTGTCTATGTTTCCCTACCCCAGCGGCAAGCTGCACATGGGGCACGTACGCAACTACACCATCGGTGATGTGATCGCGCGTTATCAGCGCATGCAGGGCAAGAACGTGCTGCAACCGATGGGCTGGGACGCTTTCGGCATGCCGGCAGAAAACGCCGCCATGAACAACAAGGTGGCGCCGGCGAGCTGGACCTATTCCAACATTGACTACATGCGTACCCAGCTGCAAAGCCTGGGGCTGGCAGTGGACTGGTCGCGTGAATTCGCCACTTGCACACCGCAATACTACCGCTGGGAGCAATGGCTGTTCACACGACTGTTCAAGAAAGGAGTGATCTATCGCAAGAACGGCACGGTCAACTGGGATCCGGTTGATCAGACCGTCCTGGCCAATGAACAGGTGATCGACGGCAAAGGCTGGCGCAGTGGCGCGGTAATAGAGAAGCGCGAGATCCCGATGTACTACTTCCGCATCACCGATTACGCGGAAGAACTGCTCAGTTCCCTGGACGATCTGCCGGGCTGGCCTGAACAGGTCAAGACCATGCAGCGCAACTGGATCGGCAAATCCGTCGGCATGGAAGTACAGTTTCCCTACGACATTGATAGCATCGGTGAGGATGGCCGACTCAAGGTCTTCACCACCCGTCCCGACACATTGATGGGCGCAACCTATGTAGCGGTGGCGGCGGAGCATCCCCTCGCTACCCAGGCAGGCGCCAACAACCCCCAGCTGCAAACGTTCATTGATGAATGCAAACGGGGCGGCGTCGCCGAAGCCGACATCGCCACCCAGGAAAAGAAAGGGATGCCCACCGGGCTTTTCGTCCGGCATCCGGTAACCGATGAAAAACTCCCGGTATGGGTCGCCAACTACGTGCTGATGACCTATGGCGAAGGCGCGGTAATGGCCGTCCCCGCCCACGATGAGCGCGATTTTGCCTTTGCTCTCGAATACGGCCTGCCGATCAAGCCCGTCGTGCGTACCTCCGCCGGTGATGAAACACCTACGCCCTGGCAGGACGCTTACGCCGAGAAAGGCACGCTGATCAATTCTGACGAATTCAACGATATGGATTTTGATAGCGCGCTGACCGCTATCGGCGACGTGCTGGAACAGAAACAACTAGGCGCGCCGCGCACCCAGTTCCGCCTGCGTGACTGGGGCATCAGCCGGCAGCGCTATTGGGGTTGTCCGATCCCGATCATCCATTGTGATACCTGTGGTGATGTTCCGGTACCCGAGGACCAGCTCCCGGTAGTATTGCCCGAAGATGTCGTGCCCGATGGCGCAGGATCGCCGCTGGCGCGCATGCCGGAATTCTATCAATGCAAATGCCCCACCTGCGGTAACCAGGCCCGTCGTGAAACCGACACCATGGACACCTTCGTCGAGAGCTCCTGGTACTTTGCGCGTTATGCCTCGCCACATTACGAGCAGGGTCTGGTGGATCCGAAGGCTGCCAACCACTGGTTGCCGGTCGATCAGTACATCGGCGGCATCGAACACGCCATCCTTCATCTGCTGTATGCGCGGTTCTTTCACAAACTGATGCGTGACGAAGGCCTGGTCGATTCAAACGAGCCTTTCAAGAATCTGCTAACCCAGGGCATGGTGATCGCCGAAACCTATTACCGCCTCGAAGACAACGGCGGCAAGACCTGGTTTAACCCGGCCGATGTCACAGTTGAGCGTGACGCCAAGGGCAAGATCATCGCCGCGCGTCTGATCCGCGACGGCCAGCCGGTGGAAATCGGCGGCGTCGAAAAGATGTCGAAATCCAAGAACAACGGCGTCGACCCGCAGTCGATGATCGAGCAATACGGCGCCGATACCTGCCGCCTGTTCATGATGTTCGCCTCCCCACCGGACATGAGCCTGGAATGGTCGGATACCGGCGTGGAAGGCGCACATCGCTTTTTGCGCCGCGTCTGGCGTCTGGCCAGTCAGCACACTCAGGGCGATCGCCCGGCAGCGCTGGACACCAACAGTCTCACCGACGAGCAGAAAGGTGTACGCCGCGCGATTCATCTTGCCATCAAACAGGCGAGCCAGGATATCGGGCAGAATCACAAATTCAACACAGCTATCGCTGCGGTGATGACCCTGATGAACGTGCTGGAAAAAGCGCCACAGGCATCCGGACAGGACCGCGCCCTGTTGCAGGAAGGGCTGGAAACCGTGGCTCTGTTGCTGGCCCCGATCACTCCGCACATCAGCCATGGACTGTGGCAAGCGTTGGGCCATAGTGACCCGGTTATCAACGCGCCCTGGCCGAAGCTCGACGAGTCGGCTCTGGTTCAGGACACGCTGCAGCTGGTAATTCAGGTCAACGGCAAACTGCGTGGCCATCTTGAAGTTGCCGCAGACGCAAGCCGTGAAGTGGTTGAAGCGGCCGCACGTCAGAATGAAAATGTGCTGCGCTTCACCGAGGGATTGAACATCCGCAAGGTCATTGTGGTGCCGGGTAAACTCGTCAATATTGTCGCCAACTGAGATGCAACGGAGAGCCAACATGCTGCTGAAACGTCCCCGTCACCTGCTGACTTGCGCCATGCTGGCGGCCGGCGTGCTGCTTAGCGGCTGTGGTTTTCACCTGCGCGGTACCGGCGTCGATAGCGTCACGCTGGATGAACTCAGGTTCAGCGCGCCCGATGAACACAGCCCGACCTATCGCCAGCTGCTCGCTGCACTGCAGTCAGATGGGGTACGCATTACCGATGCGGCGGACTACCACCTGCGACTGATCAGCGATCGCCATGAACGCGTCGCGCTCAGCTATACCAGCCGTATATCGGCCGCTGAATACGAGATCCGCCAGCACCTGACCTTTCAGATCAACGATTCGGAAGGCCGCCCGCTGATCGGGCCCGAGACGCTGACCGCCCGCCGCGTCTACGTCAACGACCGTGACAACATCGTCGGCACCGCGGAGGAAGAAGACCTGCTACGCGAGGAGATGCGCCGCGACATGACGCGCCAGGTACTGTTCCGGCTGTCCAGCCTGACCGAACGCGACCTGGCTGCGCGGGAGCGGGCGCTGGATCAGCTGGCTCCCTGAGCGGCTGATGAAACTCAACGCTACTCAGCTGAGCAAGCAACTCAAGGATGAGTTAGCGCCAGTATTCGTGGTGAGCGGCGATGATCCGCTGCTCACTGGCGAAGCCGCTGACCAGATCCGCCATGCTTGCCGTCGGGCCGGCTCGGAAGAGCGCCTGGTATTTCACGTCGATCGCACTTTCGATTGGGGTCAGTTGCATGACGCCAGCCACAGCATGTCGTTGTTCGCGCAACAGCGATTGATCGAGCTACGCATTCCCGGCGGTAAACCCGGCGACGAAGGCGGCAAAGCGCTGATTGCCTGGCTGGACTCTCCTCCCCCTGACACCACGCTGCTGGTCAGCTTGCCAAAACTTGACGGCAGCACCCAGCGCAGCAAGTGGGCCAAAACCCTCATTGAACATTCCGCCTCCCGGTTTGTGCAAATCTGGCCGATTGAAGCCCAACAACTACCGGGCTGGATGCGCGACCGTCTAGCCAGCGCCGGCATCCAGGCAAGCCCAGAAGCACTGGAGCTGTTATCCGCTCGGGTCGAAGGCAACCTTCTGGCTGCGTCCCAGGAAATAGAAAAGCTGAAACTGTTCTGTAATGGCGGCGTACTGGATGTGCAGACCGTACAGGAAGCGGTAGCTGACAGCGCCCGTTTCGATGTATTCAATCTGGCGGATGCAATGCTCAAGGGCGAGCCGCAACAGGCGTTGCGCGTGTTGCACGGCCTGCGCGGGGAAGGTGTTGAAGCGCCTGTTGTGTTGTGGGCGATTGCACGGGAACTGCGTAGCCTGACCAACATGGCGCAGGATCTGGCGCGCGGACTGCCCCTGGAGAGGATCTTCGCCAGCCAGCGCCCGCCCGTTTGGGACAAGCGTAAACCCCTGTTAAGCCGCGCCTTGCAGCGGCACCCTGCCCCCGCCTGGGAAAGCTGGCTCAGCATCGCCCAGCAAGCCGATGAGCAGATCAAGGGACAACAGGCTGGCTCTCCCTGGGACAGCCTTGCCCGCATCGCGGT
Source organism: Pseudomonas sp. gcc21 (assembly GCF_012844345.1). Lineage (NCBI taxonomy): Bacteria > Pseudomonadati > Pseudomonadota > Gammaproteobacteria > Pseudomonadales > Pseudomonadaceae > Pseudomonas > Pseudomonas sp. gcc21. The sequence continues at coordinate 1,811,532 of NZ_CP051625.1, forward strand.
AGAGGTCTCCGGGGCGCGGCTGAAGCTGTAAGCGGCCTTGCCCCCTGCTATCGCTTAACCTAGCGCAGCAATAACACCGGGCCGGTAGCCTTGCGCAGCAGATGCGTGGTGGTACTGCCTACAAAAAACTGACGGATCCGCGAGTGTCCATAAGCCCCCATCACCAGCATGTCGATGCCATGCTGCGTCTGATAGCCCAGCAGAACCTGCTCGACGTCCCCCGCACGAATAACGCTATGCACTGTAAAACCGGCGCGCTCGAGACGCTGCCTGGCCGCGTTCATCGGTTCCCGGTGGTCACTGGTGTCGGGACCAACCATCACCAGGTGAATAGGCATTCCTTTGAACAAGGGGCTTTCGGCCAGCATATCTACACCCTTGCGGGTCGTCGCACTGTTATCGAAGGCCAACATGACGCTGGTTGGCCGATGAAAGTCGCCGGTTGTAACCAGAATGGGGCGGTGCATGGTGCGGACAACACTCTCGAGATGGCTGCCCACGTGGCTTCCCAGCGAATCGCCCGCTTCGCCCTGACGGCCGACAACCAGCAGGCGGATCTCCGATTCCAGCTCCAGCAATGTGTCGGTCAGACTGCCATGCCGCTGACGGCTCTGTAGCTCGACGACACCGGCTGCGCGGGCCCGCTCAGCGGCCGCCTCGAGTAGGAACTGGCCCTGCTCACGCATCAGCTTTCCGCGTCGGGCATCGAGTTCCGCGAGCTCATTCAACAGATGTTCGCGACTGCCCAACCCGATATTACCCGACAGATCAGTCACCTGCGGCGCATAGGTATGATCCAGCACGTGCATCAGAGTCAGCGGCGCTGCCAGTTGCAGACTGGCCCAGGCAGCGTAATCACAGACTGCGCCGGCTGAACGGGAGCCATCAATACAGGCGAGCACATCGAGTTTAATCATTGTTTTGTCTCCTGCTTAGGATCTGTTCCCGTTTCATCGCGAGCCGCGTTGCTGTGTCAAATGGCGCCAGGCCGGGCGGCGATCCGCAAGGCGCGGGACGCAGGTAATGGTTGTTCCCTTGCCAAGTCCCGCAACGCCGCATGGCGTCATTTGACGCGTAACCCGTAGGGACGGGGCCCGTTTAGCGCGGCACTGCGTTACTCGTCGCTCATTTGGAACAACCAAATTTCGTTCCTCGCGCCTTGTTCTGCACCAAACGGGCCTCCGTCGCGGCCGCGATGAAACGGGAACAGACCCTAGTGATCCATCAGCCGGTCTACCGCTTCCGGCTTGTCCTGAACACCGAACCGGTCGACGATGGTTGCGCTGGCCTCGTTAAGCCCGCGGACTTCAACCTCGGCGCCTTCCCGGCGCAACTTGATCACTACCTTGTCCAACGCCGCAACAGCTGTAATGTCCCAGAAATGCGAACGGGACAAATCAATGATCACCTTATCAACGGCTTCCTTGAAATCAAACGAATCAACGAACTTGTCGCTCGAACTGAAAAACACCTGACCCACTACCCTGTAGGTGCGCTCGCGGCCACTGGCGTCCTGCTCGCTATTCACATAGAGGAAATGGCCGATTTTGTTGGCAAAAAACAGGGCTGCCAGCAGCACGCCCACCAGTACCCCATAAGCCAGGTTATGCGTGGCAACGACGACCGCCACTGTCGAGACCATCACGATATTGGTGGACAGCGGATGCTTCTTCAGATTGCGTATCGAATCCCAACTGAAGGTACCTATGGACACCATGATCATCACGGCTACCAGCGCTGCCATGGGAATCTGGCCGACCCAGTCACTTAGGAACACCACGAGCAACAGGAGCCCTACCCCGGCAACCAGACATGAGAGACGGGTGCGGCCGCCGGATTTCACGTTGATGACCGATTGCCCGATCATCGCGCAACCCGCCATGCCGCCCAACAGCCCGGAACCAATGTTCGCAATACCCTGCCCTTTGCATTCCCGGTTCTTGTCACTGGAGGTATCGGTCAGGTCATCCACGATAGTCGCGGTCATCATGGATTCCAGCAAACCAACCACCGCGAGGCCTGCCGAGTAAGGAAAGATGATCATCAGGGTTTCAAGGTTAAGTGGCACCTCCGGCCAGAGGAACACCGGTAACGTATCCGGCAACTCACCCATATCACTTACCGTACGGATATCCAGCCCCACCGCCATAGCCAGGGCGGTAAGCACCAGAATGCATACCAACGGCGACGGAATGACCTTGCCAAGCTTAGGAATATAGGGGAACAGATAGATGATCGCCAGACCGCCCGCCGTCATGGCGTAGACATGCCAGGTGACGTTGGTCAGCTCGGGTAACTGCGCCATGAATATCAGAATCGCCAGTGCGTTAACGAAACCGGTCACCACCGAACGGGACACGAAGCGCATCAGCGATCCAAGTTTGAGAAAGCCTGCTGCGATCTGCAGCACACCACAGAGGATTGTCGCGGCAAGCAAGTACTCCAGACCGTGCTCCCTGACCAGAGTCACCATTAACAGCGCCATGGCACCGGTAGCCGCAGAAATCATGCCCGGCCGACCCCCGGTAAAAGCGACCACCACCGCGATGCAGAACGAGGCGTAGAGGCCAACTCGCGGGTCTACGCCGGCAATAATCGAGAATGCGATGGCCTCGGGAATCAGCGCCAACGCCACGACAAGACCGCTAAGCAGGTCGCCGCGAACGTTGGAAAACCACTCCTGTTGAACCCTTTCGATCATAGTCATACTCAATCACTGTTCCTTTCTAGTAATGCTGCAAGCGTCAAAGCCAGTTCACCACAGCAAAATACCCGACGCCTCCCAGCATCAGGGTATAGGGGAACGCCATCACTACCATGCGGCCATAGGAGAGCCGGACCAGCGGCGCAATCGCTGAGGTCAGCAGGAACAGGAACGCCGCCTGACCATTCGGCGTCGCGACGCTGGGCAGGTTGGTTCCGGTATTGATGGCGATCGCCAGCAGCTCGAAATGCTCGCGGCTGATCGAGCCGGCATCCAGTGCCTGCTTGATCTCGCTGATGTATACAGTGGCAACAAAAACGTTATCGCTGATCATCGACAGCACCCCATTGGCCAGAAAGAACATGCCTGGCTGGGCCGATTCAGGCATCGCCAGTACCGCTGCGATAATCGGGCTGAACAGATGCTGCTGATGGATCACCGCCACAATGGCAAAGAACACCACCAACAAAGAGGTGAAAGGCAGTGCTTCCTGGAACGCCTTGCCGATCTGGTGCTCGTCGGTTACCCCGTTGAACGTTGCCATCAGGATAATAGCCATCAGACCGATCAACCCGACCTCTGCCAGGTGAAAAGCCAGACCTATCACCAAAAGCACTGCCGCGACTGCCTGCACAATCAATTGCGCCTTTTGCGCGCTGGTGCGCTTAAGCCGCTCACTAGCGGCAAACTCTTCCAGCACACGCCGGACGTTACGCGGCAATTTTGCGCCATATCCGAACGAGCTGGTTTTCTCCAGCAGCAGACAGGTCAACAATCCTGCCGCCAATACCGGCATGCTGACGGGGGCCATACGCAGAAAGAATTCGATGAAATCCCATCCCACCACGCCGGCTATCAACAGATTCTGCGGCTCGCCTACCAGCGTACAGACGCCACCCAGTGCTGTACCGATAGCACCGTGCATCAGCAGGCTGCGAAGAAAAGCGCGGAAGGTCTCGAGGTCATTGCGGTGCAGTTCGAGAGGTTCATCCTCAACCTGCACATCGACGTTCTCGGCCCGGGCCTTTTCCGGCGCGGACGCGACGCGGTGATAGACCGAGTAGAAACCTACCGCAACGCTGATGACCACTGCGGTGACCGTCAAGGCATCGAGAAAGGCTGACATGACCGCTGCGGTGAGCGAAAAGACCAGCGCCAGACTGGATTTCGAGCGCACGCCCAACAGGATCCGGGTAAACACCAGAAGCAGCAGATCCTTCATGAAATAAATACCCGCCACCATGAACATCAGCAGCAGGATGACCGGAAAGTTCGCCTGCATTTCGGCGTACAGAGCGTCCGGCGTAGTCATTCCTATGACCAGCGCTTCCAGGGCAAGCAGTCCGCCCGGTAGCAGCGGATAGCATTTCAGCGCCATCGCCAGGGTAAAGATGAACTCAACGACCAATAGCCAACCGGTTATATAGGGTCCGGCGACCCACAGTACCAACGGATTCAGTACCAGAAAGGCGACGATGGTTCGCTTGTACCAGGCAGGAGCCTGGCCCATGAAGTTATTCCGAAAAGCCAGAGACATCGACTGAGACATGATGATCCTATCCAGAGCGGGCATGGCCTTCAGCTCGCTACGATGAATAAAAGTAAAAATGCGGGGAGCGGCAGGCCGGTCAGGCGCTACCGTTTTTAAAAACTACAGCTGTCCATACGTCGAATAATGACGCACAGGCAGAGCCAGGCGACAAGAGCGCCTGGAGCCGGAGGGGATACTATGGTGGCGTAACGCCGGTAAAGCAGCGCATTGCAAAGACCTGTGCGACAAGTGAATGGATATTCGTCAGACAGGTAAATCCCGCCTGCTACAGCAACATCCGGACATAATTGATGCGCACCCTATCACATCCGCCTGGCTCAGGCTATGCGTTGCTGCGCCCCGCCTGGCCGGATTCTCCGAGGCTTCCTTCCATCGCCGTTACCGAGCGGCGAATGCGCACTTTCCGCGATGCTATCCAGGAGACGCCGGTAACAACCAGAGCGCCTATCGAGTACAGGAAGATGAACGGATCCAGCAGATAATCCCAATAATTATCCGAGGGTTTCACATCGAGTACGAAAGCGCCGGTCGCAGCGATCAGCAGAAACGCGCCAGCCGCATTGCGTAACAACACCATCAGAAGAGCCACTACCGCGACAGCGATGAGCAAGGGCCGTGGATTGAAGCCCCAACCGTAGGTATCGATCATGCCAACGCCCATCGCAGCCGGAAACAGCAGTGCCCCGCCAACAGCAAAACAGATCCATAACTGGGTAATCTGCGGCCGCGACCAGGCATTGATGAAACCCAACCGCATCAGCGCACCGGCAGCCAGCCAGACCATACTGGTGCACGCGAGGTCATCCGTGAGGCCCCGCAGATATCCTGACAGGGACATGCCGCCAATCAGCGGCAGCATGCCGAGCACGGTCAAACCGGCCAGCACACCAAGGCGCCGGTTACGACTCAGCTCGCCAAGCGGTAACAACAGAAACAGCGTAAGCGAGAACGTGAGGTAGGTTTGCACACTCAGCAAAATCATAGTTGCGCCTCTACCCATGCAGCGTTGAAAGCGACGTGCTTGATGAAACTGTTGTTCCAGACATAGACGAGATGATACCGACCATCAGATGCGCGAATCAGGGACGGGTATTCATATTGGAAGTCACACAGGTTGTCCTTGCAGGTTCGACGGTCCAGTTTCTTCAGGTACTCATCGACCAGCTTCCGGCGGGCGCTCCCGCTGGAACTGAGAAACGTCGTCGCCAGCAGCGGTTCGTAGAGGTGGCGAGGGATCGCATCCCCCTCTCGATCCGGCGAAGCGTCAATCTCGGCGACCATTGACCAGGTCACCAGATCCGCGTCTGCCTCGTCCAGAGTCAGCCGGAACCGCCCATCAACCAGGTTGTTTTGCGCAACCAGCAGACTACCCCTGTGTGATTTGACAGCCGCCAGCGACGCGTTGGGGTTCCACGGCGTAACCGGCCATTCGGGCAGCCAGGTTTGTCCGGCGTCGTTGGTGATGGTCGCAAGCACGTGAGGGTTTTCGCCGGCCTGGCGCAGCAATGCAACCGCCCGCTTCCCGTCAATTGGCACTATGGTGGGCTGCAGCGAATTGTCGCCATCGGCTATACGGAACTTGTCCTTGATGCGCCCTTGCGAGTCCAGATAGAGATATTCGGGAAATTTGCCAAGAAACTCATGATATACCGGCAAGCCAATCGAGCCGTCGGCATGAAACACTGGAGAGGTGCGCACCAGCGTACTGATATTGACGAAAGGCGAAGTCACCAACTGGCGGGGCCTGGACCAGCTTTCACCGAAATCTTCGGACACCATCACATTGATTGCGCTACCCGCCCAGCCACCGACCGAAACAGATACATAGAACAACCAGAGGCGCTCATCCGGTGCCAAGGCTACGACAGGATTACCCAGCTTGCGGATGGGCTTGCCGACGCTGCGGCGTGTGGTCTCACGGTCAACCAATACCGACTCAGCGCCCCATTGGCCGCGCATCGCATCGTATCGGGCCCCGCGGATATCTACGTCTGCTGCGCCTTCGCGTGAACCGGCGAACCAGACGGTAAGCAAGTCGCCATTCGGCAACGCGGTGACCGACGGCGAATGTACGAATTCGTCCAGATCTGACGAGGCGAACTGCTGTTCAAACAGGGGGACATCGTCCAACTGGCGGGTTTCAGCGCTAGCCGTCAGTTCATAGGTTGCAAAATCGGCCATTGCGTAGGACGGATGATTCAACCATGCCGCAGTAAAAATAGGCACTATCAGGGCAACGGCCCAAAGCTGCCAACGTCGAGATTCCTTAGGAGACGCCATTGCTTCCTTTATCTTGTTTTTCGAGGTGAGAATAAAGCGAACGTGTTCGCCGACAGTGGGCAGCGGATGGCAGCACTATAGCAGGAGAACGCAACGGCGACAGCACCAGCGAACCGGTTTTTACACCCCCGAACTGGCCGTTCGTCAGGCGCCTACACGCACTGTTACACCCTGACCGCGACTATCGGTGCACTGCCCTGGCGTATGGTTGCCATGCTACAGTTCCCTCAAAAACCAACATCGGAATCATCAATGCTCAACAAGCTAATGCGCTACCGTGCCAGCGGACGCAGACTGACCGTCGCTGGCGCCAGTCTCGTATTGCTGGCCGCGTGCGCAAATTCATCGATAGAAGCTTCGAGTACACCCGCTTCATCTACTGAAGTCTCTGTCCGGCAGGAACAGCAACAGCCCAGTTTTGCCGAATGGCGGGCGCGGTTCCGTGAAGAGGCGCTCGCTGCCGGTATTCGCCCGGCGGTTTTCGATAATGCCTTCAAGGATATCGAGCCGGATTCCGCGATCGTTCGGGCCGACCAGAGCCAGCCGGAGTTCACTCGCCCGGTCTGGCAGTACCTGGACGGGGCTGTATCGCCACAGCGATTGGCGCAGGGCCGTCGGGCGTTATCGCAATATGCAGACACGCTGGATACGATCGAACAGCGCTACGGCGTGAGCCGTCATGTGCTTGTGGCCATCTGGGGCCTGGAAAGCAACTTCGGCAACAACATCGGCGACAAGTCGGTAATCCGTTCGCTGGCTACTCTGGCGCATGAGGGTCGCCGTCCGACGTTTGCACATACCCAGCTCATCGAAGCGCTAAAAATCCTACAACAGGGAGACGTGCCGCCGTCGCGACTGCTTGGATCCTGGGCCGGCGCAATGGGCCAGACCCAGTTCATTCCCAGTACCTTCAACAGTTATGCCGTGGACCTTGACGGCGATGGCCGTCGCGATATCTGGCAGTCGCCAGGCGATGCGTTGGGATCGGCCGCCAATTACCTGTCTCACTCGAACTGGCAACAGGGCCTACCCTGGGGAACCGAAGTGAAGTTGCCACGTGATTTTGATTTCGCGCTGGCTGATATGGCCATCCGCAAACCCGTATCCGAGTGGCTATCGCTGGGAGTGGAAGCCGGCACCGACCCAGCCATACCTTCGCGCCTGCGCGACAAGGAGGCGTCATTGCTGTTACCCGCGGGCTATCGCGGCCCGGCCTTCCTGGTCACTGGCAATTTCCGCAGCATACTGCGCTACAACAATTCCACCAGTTACGCACTGGCTATTGGCCTGATGTCTGACCGGTTGCAGAACCGTGATGATATCCAGGCCAGCTGGCCACGGGACGACCGCCCACTCTCTCGTTCTGAACGCATCGAACTCCAGGAACGCCTGGATGCGGGCGGTTTCGATCCGGGTAGCGCCGACGGAATTATCGGTGCCAATACCCGCCAGGCGATCCGACGGTTGCAGAACAGCCTGGGCATGCCCGCAGATGGCTATGCCACCCACGCCCTGCTGGAACGTCTTCGTGAGCATTGATTACCTTGACGCAACTGGTCCGTAAGCACCCTGCATCGCTCTTGTGCAGGGTCGTTCGGTAGCGCCCTTGTGTTAAACTCGGCCACATTGTGATGGCCAGACCGGCCACCAACTCTATCTAGTCGGCTTCATTCAACAGGAGCGAGAACCATCCATGAGTGACGAAGTCTCCAAGCATGTCGCCAGTGGCGAGAAGTTTCGCAATTCGCAAGGCATACGCGCCATCAAGGATGGTCAGAAGCGACGTGCCGGAGAAGCCGAACCGGTAATTTTCGAACCGAAGCCCAAATGGCTGCGGGCACGCATCCCGGCGGGTGACCGTTTTGAAGCCGTAAAGGCCAATGTCACCTCACACAAGCTGAGCACCGTTTGCCAGGAATCGCATTGCCCCAACATGGGCGAATGCTGGACCAATGGCACCGCCACCATTATGTTGATGGGCTCCGTCTGCACCCGCGCATGCCGCTTTTGTGCCGTCGATACCGGCAACCCCAACGGTTGGCTGGACCAGGACGAGCCGGAAAATACCGCCAAATCTGTTGAGCTCATGGGCCTGCGCTACATTGTGCTGACGTCGGTCGACCGCGACGATTTACCCGACGGCGGGGCCAATCATTACGCCGCTGCCGTACGAGCGATCAAACTACGCACGCCGCAGGTGGTGGTCGAAGCCCTCACCCCGGATTTCAATGGTGTGCACAGCGCTATCGAAGCGGTGGTTGATTCAGGGCTTGAAGTGTTTGCGCAGAATGTCGAAACAGTCGAACGCCTGACCCATGAAGTGCGTGACCCCCGCGCCGGTTACCGCAAAACGCTGGATGTATTGGCCCATGCCAAGCAGCACCGCCCGGATGTGATCACCAAGACCAGTCTGATGCTGGGGTTGGGTGAGACCGATGAGGAAATCCTCGCCACCTTTGATGATCTGCGTGCGATTGGGGTCGACATCGTCACCCTGGGACAGTATTTGCGTCCGACCAAAAACCACCTGGCGGTCAAACGCTGGGTGACTCCCGAGGAATTCAACCGCTATCGGGAAATTGGTCTTGCCAAGGGCTTCATGGAGGTCCCTTCTGGGCCGCTGGTACGCTCCAGCTATCGCGCCGACCGCGTGTTTGAGAAGAATAATCTGGGTCTCGCCGAGCCGGCTTCGGTACCAGGCCAGACGCCGCAGTCAGATCTGATCCCCATCCGCTCGCTCAGCTGAGCATCCCGAGGGGATGGCGGTATAGCTCCGCCGACTCCATGCCGATTCGCCCGCCTTCACAGCCGGCATTCAGGCGTATCCAAGCTGCTTCTTGAGATGGGTGGCGAGTCGCGTGCCGACTTCAGTCATATCGGGCGGGGGACTGACAAGCCCACGCATCTGGGTCATCGCCAGCCCGGCATACCCACAAGGGTTGATGCGACTGAAGGGTTCCAGATCCATATCCACGTTCAGTGCCAGACCGTGAAAGGAGCAACCACGGCGGATGCGCAGGCCCAATGAGGCAATTTTGGCGTCGTCTACGTATACCCCCGGTGCATCCGCGCGCGGCGCAGCACAAACGCCGTATTCGGCCAGCAAATCCACCAGACTCTGCTCCATAGCGGTGACCAGCTCTCGAACGCCAATCCCGAGGCGTCGGATATCAATCAGCAGGTAAGCGACCAGTTGGCCAGGTCCGTGATAGGTAACCTGCCCACCACGCTCGACACTGACTACCGGAATGCCCCCCGCCGCCAATACGTGCTCGGCCTTGCCAGCCTGTCCCTGGGTAAACACGGACGGGTGCTGCAACAGCCAGATTTCGTCCGGCGTATCGCTATCGCGCTCGGCAGTGAAAACGCGCATGGCCTCCAGGGTTGGCTGATAGTCCACCAAGCCAAGTTCGCGGATGATCAACTGCGGCATCAGAGAACCATTTGAACCCGCCCGGAGGCTTTCAGCTCAGCATTCAGGGCCTCAAGCTGATCCGCCCCGGTTGCTGTTATCACCATCCGGATGGAAACGAAGCGTCCATTTTTACTGTCACGTACATCAATCGAGTTGCGGTCAAAGCCAGGCGCATGGCGCTCGACGATCTCGCTGACCAGCTCGACAAAGCCTTCCCCCGCCGCACCAATTACCTTTATAGGGTACCGACAAGGGAACTCGATACGCGGTGCATCGCTAGTCGAATCGCTCATACCAATCCTCCGGTTCAGTCAAACAGTCCGTAAAAGAACAGGCGAATGCTGTCCCACAGACGACCAAAGATCCCAGCTTCTTCTACGTCGCTGAGCGCAACCAGCGGAGCGGCATGCACCACTTTTTCACCATCACGTACTTCGACCTGTCCGAGCACGTCGCCAGCCGCGATAGGCGCCTTGATACGGCTGTTCATGACGATGCTGGCTTCAAGTTTTTCGAGCTGACCCTTCGGCAGAGTCAGAACCAGACCGTCGCTGAGTCCCACGTCAACCGTATCCTGCTCGCCAGCCCAAACGCGGGCCTGGGACAGCACTTCGTCGGCCTCATAGAAGGTCCGGGTCTCGAAGAAACGGAATCCCCAAGTCAGAAGCTTCTGGGTCTCGGCCGCGCGTGCTGCTTCACTGCTGGTGCCCATTACCACCGAGATCAAGCGCATGTCATCGCGCTTGGCCGAGGCCACCAGGCAATAGCCGGCCTCATCGGTGTGCCCGGTTTTAAGGCCATCCACAGTGCTGTCGCGCCAAAGCATCAGGTTACGGTTGGGTTGCTTGATGCCTTGCCACAGGAACTCCTTTTCCTTGTAGATGCTGTAGTGCTGCGGGTCGTCACGAATGATCGCCTTGGCCAGGATAGCCAGGTCACGGGCGCTGGACACATGACCCTCAGCCGGCCAGCCGGTAGAGTTCTCGAAATGGGTGTTCGTCATGCCGAGGCGCTGGGCATGGGCGTTCATCAGGTCGGCAAAGGCTTCTTCGCTACCGGCGATATGCTCGGCCAGGGCGATGCTCGCATCATTGCCCGACTGGATAATGATGCCGCGCAGGAGGTCGATTACCCGAACCTGGCTACCGACCTCAATAAACATTTTGGAGCCGCCCTTGCGCCAGGCCTTTTCGCTGACCAGCACCATATCCTCTTCCTTGATCTGTCCGCGCAGGATTTCAAGGCTCGCAATATAGCTGGTCATCATCTTGGTCAGACTGGCTGGGGGCAGCGCCTCATCCGCGTTGTGCTCAACCAGCACTTCCCCGCTGGTGGCGTCTACCAATAGGTAGCTGCTGGCGGCCAGCGTTGGGGCCGTCGGCACAATAGGCATTGAGGCGGCCGCCGGATCCGGCACTGGGGTGGGCGTAGGGGTCGGGGTTTGCGCCACAGCTACACAGGAGGCAAGCGTAGTGCCGGTAATCAACACGGTTTGGAGGAATTTTTTAAGCATGATACTCACGTAAGTAAATGTACTGGGCTGATGATCAGTTGGATGTAACCAGGGTGGCGTTGCCCAGATTCGCCACTCGAAGCGCTTCGATCAGCTTCTGCGCCTCGTCATGACTGGCTACCGGACCGAGACGGACCCTATGGAATGTCCCGGTTGGCTGTTGAACAGGCGTCACGAACACCGTGGTATTGAGTGCATTCTGTAACCGCACACGCAACTGCTCTGCCGCCTGACTCGACGAAAAAGCGCCAACCTGTAAAAACATCTGCTGCCCCGGTGCGGATGCGAGGTTCTCTATCGGCGGGTTCTTCTTGACCAGGTATCCCGGGTTGTTCTGCTGTTGCCAAGCCACCGGGTCGATGCCTTCGACCAGCACCTGCGCTGTGCCCTTTTCCGCAAAACCCAGCTTCTTGGCGGCAGCATAAGACAGATCGATGATCCGGTCCGAGTAGAACGGACCCCGGTCGTTCACACGCACGATCACGGTGCGCTTGTTCTCGAGGTTGGTCACCCTGACGTAGGTCGGTAGCGGCAGGGTCTTGTGCGCAGCAGTCATGCCGTAGAGATCGTAATCTTCACCGTTGGCGGTCAGCTGGCCGTGGAATTTGGTGCCATACCATGAAGCAGGCCCCGTTTCGCGGTAACTGCTGCCGTCCTGCATGGGGGTGTAGTACTTGCCCAGGACCTTGTACGGGGTCGCCTTGTACCGACCGGTATGCGGTACCGGGATGGCGTCAGGGATGGTCGAAACGTCAACTATGTGCGTAGGCGCGCCGTCCTGCATCGGTCTTATCGCAGGCTTGCTTACCATGCCGCTCCCCTGCCCCGGTTGAGGCGCAGACGAACAGCCAGCGAGCACTCCCAGCAGCAGCGACGCCGCAACGATTCGCATGCGGCTCGAGGTTCGCATTGTCATTGATCTCTAGCCTCGCGTATCAGGTCAGCTAATTGATGAACTACCATGGCATACATCACACTCCGGTTGTAGCGGGTGATGACGTGCAGGTTGTGGAGTCCAATCCAGTATTCCATGGACTCACCCACATCAAACTCGAAGGCCATCACCTCAGCCTCGTCTGCCAGCTCGTGCTGGATATCCCAGCCGAGTTCCTTCAATGCAGCCACGCTGCGCCGTGCCTCGAGTCCTTCTGCAATAGTCAGCCCTTTGCTGAACTGCTCGCCTGACACAGTAGCCTGAACAGCCACGGTGTCGCCGTGCTTCCACTTGTGCTCAGCAAAGTAGTTCGCGACGCTGCCAATGGCGTCGACCTGATTGTTCCAGATATCAACCTGCCCATCGTCATCGAAATCCACCGCAAAGGCCTGATAACTGCTGGGGATGAATTGCGGGAAACCCATCGCGCCAGCATAGGAACCTGTGAGACTGAGCGGGTCGACCTGCTGCTCACGCGCCAATACAAGATAGGATTTCAGCTGCCGACGAAAGAATTCAGCCCGCGGCGGATAGTCGAAGCCCAGCGTGGTCAACGCATCGATAACGCGGTGGCTGCCCTTGTTACCGCCGTAGAAGGTTTCTACGCCGATGATGGCAACAATCACCTCCGGCTCCACGCCGTATTCCTGCTCGGCACGCGCCAGCGCCTCGGCATTGCGCTCCCAGAACTCGACGCCGCCGGCAATACGCTTGTCAGTGATGAATATCTTCCGATATTCGTGCCAGGGCCGGACCCGCTCAGCCGGACGCGAAATCGCATCGATGATGCTTTGCTTACGTTCCGCCTGGGCCAGCAGGCTTTTCACATATTTCGGAGGAAAGCCATGCTCCGCCTGCATTTCTGCAACGAAGGGCGCAACCGCTGCATGGTCTTCTCCATAATCGGAGGCCAGCAACACAGGGCTGAACCCGGCCAACACGACAACTGCAGTCTTATGCCGCAGCCATCCGCTCACAGTATTTATCATGCAGAATCCTGATTCCCGGAACAGCTTGATCATCTTCCCTGTGCCATCCACTTGTGGTGCGTATGGATTGACATCAGGATGCCAAAACCTGCCAGCAATGTTACCAGCGAGGTGCCGCCGTAACTTATCAGCGGCAAGGGTACGCCGACCACCGGCAACAGGCCACTCACCATCCCGATATTGACGAAAACATATACAAAAAATGTCAACGTGACACTACCGGCCAACAGCTTGGAGAAATTGTCATGGGCATGCTGAGCGATATACAGCCCGCGTAACACAATCAGCAAATACACTACCAGCAGCAGGCAGACACCGACCATGCCAAACTCTTCGGCCAGCGCGGCGATAATGAAGTCGGTATGCCCTTCGGGAAGAAAATCCAGATGTGACTGGGTACCCTGCAACCAGCCCTTGCCCAACACCCCGCCGGAACCGATAGCGGCTTTTGACTGGATGATATTCCAGCCTGCGCCCAGCGGATCGCTCTCGGGGTTGAGAAAGGTTAACACGCGAGTCTTCTGATAGGCGTGCATGCCAAAAAACCACATACCTGCACCGGCGGGCACCAGCAATACCGCAGCGCCGAGAATATAACGCCAGCGCAGCCCGGCAAGCAGTATCGCAAAGAAGCCTGAGCTGGCGATCAGTAGCGAGGTTCCCAGATCTGGCTGCTTGAGAATTAACAGCACAGGCAGCCCGATGATCAGCAGGCTCAAACAGACGTATTTGAAGTTCGGTGGCAATTCTCGCCGGGCCAGATACCAGGCGACGCTCATCGGCATGATCAGCTTCATGATTTCCGAGGGCTGAAAACGCATCAATCCCGGAATACTCAGCCACCGTTGGGCGCCCTTCGCCTGCACGCCAATCAGCAGCACAGCGATCAACAGGATGACCGCACCGACATAGGCAAACGGCACCCAGCGTTGCATGAAGCGCGGCTGAAACTGGGCGACGACTATCATGACCGCGAGCCCTACCGCATAAGCAGCTCCCTGCCGGTAAAGCATGGCGGTATTCATACCGCTGGCAGAATACAGAACGAAACCGGCAACCCCGGCAAGGGTCAACACCAGCAACAAAAGCCAGGGATCTATATGCAGCCGCAGCCATAGCGGCTCACGACGCTGCAACCCTTTCTCTCCACCCGTGACTGCTCGGGTACTGGCCCAGGATTTCACGGTTGCACCTCGGCGGTCAGTTCGTCAGCGCCGTCTTCATTGATCTGTTCACCCTCGGACAACAACCAGGCATCGAATAATTGGCGGGCCACCGGTGCTGCGACGCGCCCGCCCGACTCGCCGTTCTCGACCATGACAGCCACGGCAATACGTGGCGCATCGGCCGGTGCAAAACCGACATACAGGGCATGATCACGGTGACGCTCAGCCAGGCTGGCTGAATCGTAGCGCTCGCCCTGGGCGATGGCGACAACCTGCGCTGTGCCAGTCTTTCCGGCGATACGGTAGGGCGCACCGAGGGCCGCCGCTCTCGAAGTACCATGGGGGGCATGCATAACATCTTCCAGCGCTTCGGTAATGAAGTTCCAGTCGTCAGGATTTTTCAGCTCGATATCGTCCGGCGTATCCGACTCGTCAGGCAGTACCCCTTCGGCATGCATCATCAACCGGGGTCTACGCCACACGCCCTTGTTCGCAATCAGTGCAGTGGAATGCGCCAACTGCAAGGGGGTGGTAAGCATATACCCCTGGCCGATCCCGGTGATTACTGTCTCGCCCGGGTACCAGGGCTGACGGCGCGTTGCCCGCTTCCACTCACGGGACGGCATCAGTCCTGCAGCCTCTTCGAACATATCCAGCGAGACGCGTGTACCCAGGCCGAATTTACTGAGGTACTCATGCATACGATCGATGCCCAGCTTGTGCGCCAGATCATAGAAGTAGGTGTCGTTGGACCGGGCAATCGCACGGCGCATATCCACCCATCCATCGCCGCCACGATTCCAGTTACGGTACTTGTGACTGTGGTTCGGCAATTGAAAGAAGCCTGGATCGAACACGCGGTTATTACGCCCTACGATGCCCGTATCCAGTCCAGCGATGGCTACCAGCTGTTTGATCGTCGAGCCCGGTGGATACAGCCCCCGCAGCACACGGTTGAACAGTGGCTGGTCAAGCGAGTCCCGCAAAGCGCCATAGTCGGCGTAGCTTATACCGGTGACGAACAGGTTCGGATCGAAGCCCGGCTGACTGACATAGGCCAGCACCCCGCCGGTCTCCGGCTCGATAGCAATGACCGCCCCCCGACGTTTACCCATTGCCTGTTCGGCGACCGCCTGCAGACGGCTATCAAGGTGCAGCGTCAGATCGCGCCCAGGCACGGGATCGGTGCGGTCAAGTACACGCAGGACCCGGCCCCGCGCATTGGTCTCAACCTCTTCGTAACCGACCTTCCCGTGGAGCAGTTCTTCATAGAAACGTTCGATGCCAGTCTTGCCGATATAATGCGTGCCGGCATAAGCGACTTGATCGATCTGCTGCATTTCCTTGTCATTGATACGTCCAACATAGCCCACCGCATGGGCAAAATGCTCACCCAGCGGGTAATGCCGCACAAAACTGGCCTGCACCTCCACCCCAGGTAAACGGAACCGGTTAACGCCGATGCGCGCGATCTGCTCGTCATCAAGTCCGAACATCACCGGCACCGACTCAAAGGGCCGGCGCGACTGCATCAACCGCCTCTGCGCACGTTCGATCTCTTCATCATCCAGCTCCAGCAACATCTTGAGGAGCTCAAAGGTCGCTGCCACATCAGGGGTACGCTCGCGCGTAATATTCAGACTGAAACTTGGCCGATTCTCCGCCAATACCACGCCATTGCGATCATATATCCTGCCACGGGACGGCGGAATCGGTTGCACATGGACGCGGTTGTTCTCGGACAGCGTGGAATGATGCTCGAACTGGATCACCTGCAGGTAATACATCCGCGCAACCAGCGCCAGCAACAGCAGGACAACCACCGCCGCAGCCAATAACAGGCGCTGCCGGACGATGCCCGCATCCTTGCTGTGGTCCTTGAGGTGAATCGGTTTGGCCATGTATCACTTATGGTAGGGGTGGCGGTTCAGAACGGTCCAGGCGCGGTAAATCTGTTCGGCCAGCAGTATACGCACCAGTGGATGCGGAAGCGTCAACGCCGAAAGTGACCAGCGCTGATCGCTTCGCGCTGCAACCTCTTCGGCCAGGCCTTCCGGCCCGCCCACCATCAGATTGACGTTGCGGGCCTCGAGACGCCAACGTTCAAGTTGCTCCGCGAGCTGTTCGGTGGACCAATTCCTGCCGGCTACTTCAAGCGTAACGATACGGTCACCCGGCTGCGTCGCGGCCAGCATCTGCTCGCCCTCACGACGCATCAACCGGGCGACGTCGGCATTCTTTCCCCTGGTGGAAAGGGGAATCTCAACCAGATCCAGAGGCAGGTCGGCAGGCATGCGCTTGGCGTACTCCTGATACCCCTCTTCCACCCAGCGCGGCATACGGGACGCCACGCTGATCAAGCGTATACGCAATCCGGATTACTCTGCGTCGGAAGCAGACTGCTGCTGTTCGCGGCGCGATTCGGCGCTCTGCCACAGACGTTCCAGATCATAGAACTGGCGAGTCGCCGGCTGCATGACGTGAACGACGATGTCGCCCAGATCGACCAGGACCCATTCACCGGAGTCCTTGCCTTCCACGCCCAGGGGACGACATCCGGCTTCCTTCGCCTTCTCCACAACGTTGTCGCTCAACGAACTGACGTGCCGGTTGGAGGTGCCGCTGGCGATGATCATGAAATCAGTCACACTGGTCAGCTCACGCACGTCGATGCGTACCACATCCTTGGCCTTGAGCTCATCCAATGCACTTTCTACTACCTGGACCAGGTCATCAATCTGCATGCGGGGGTAAATCCTCATTAAGTGGGCTGGTATAGCCCATTGGTTTCAATATAGCCAAGCACGGAGCCCGGTAACAGGAAGCGCGGTGAGCGGCTTTCTGCAATCAAACTTCGGATATGGGAAGCGGAAATTGCCAGAGGCGTCTGAGTCAAGCCGATTATCTGCCCATGACGTGCGGTCGCCTCGGAAGGGTCGTTAACGCTGCGCGCGGCCATCAGGTCCTTGAGCACCTCCGGCGCATCGAGATCATAGTCGGGTCGCTGCAAAACTACCAGACTGGCCAGATCGAGCAGCTCAGCCCAGCGATACCAGCTCGGCAGGCCACAGAACGCATCCCAGCCCACGACCATGAACAAGGCTACGTCATCACCCAGTTCAACCCGAAGCGATTCAAGGGTTTCAACTGTATAGGAGGGGCGTTCACGGCGCAGCTCCCGATCATCGACAACCAGCCCGTCCGCGTGCTGCACCGCCAGTCTTACCATATCCAGGCGCTGCTCCGCAGTGGCACCGGGTACGTCACGATGCGGTGGGCGGGCACTGGGAATAAGCCTCAGCTCGTCCAGCCCCAACCATTCGTGCACCTCAAGCGCGCTGCGCAGATGACCGTTGTGAATCGGATCAAAAGTGCCTCCGAACAGGCCAATGCGGCGCGTAAGGCGAGTCATCCGAAACTCACTGGCGAATGTGCCCGTCGCCGAACACCACGTACTTCTCGCTGGTCAAGCCTTCCAGACCCACCGGCCCGCGGGCGTGAATCTTGTCGGTAGAGATGCCGATCTCGGCACCCAGGCCGTACTCGAAACCGTCGGCGAAACGCGTCGAGGCGTTGATCATCACCGAACTGGAATCCACTTCAGCAAGGAAGCGCCGGGCGCGGGTGTAATCCTCCGAAACCATGGCGTCGGTGTGCTGGGAGCTATAGGTATTGATGTGTTCGATCGCGGCGTCCATATCCTCTACTACCCGGATTGACAGAACAGGCGCCAGATACTCGGTATTCCAGTCCTCTTCACTGGCGGGCGCTGCGCCGGCCACAATCCCGCAGGTGGCGGGGCATCCGCGCAGCTCAACTTGCTTCTCGGCGTAGCCCTGCGCTATCCGGGGCAGAAACGCCTCTGCTATGGCCTTGTGCACCAGTAGGGTTTCCATTGCATTGCACACACCATAACGGTGGGTTTTGGCATTGAGGGCGATGGCTTCGGCCTTGTCCAGATCGGCTTTGTCATCCACATACACATGGCAGATGCCGTCGAGATGCTTGATCACCGGTACGCGCGCGTCGCGACTGATCCGCTCGATCAGACCTTTACCGCCACGGGGAACGATCACGTCCACAAACTCAGGCATGGTGATCAGGGCGCCCACTGCAGCGCGGTCAATTGTTTCCACCACTTGAACAACTTCCTGCGGCAACCCTGCCTGGTCCAGCCCGCGGCGCAGGCAGCGCGCAATTGCCTGGTTGGAATGGATCGATTCAGAGCCACCCCGCAGGATGCAGGCATTGCCGGATTTCAGACACAGACTGGCCGCTTCGACCGTCACGTTCGGACGCGACTCATAGATGATGCCGATGACGCCAAGCGGTACACGCATGCGCCCGACCTGAATACCCGAGGGCAGGAATTTCATGTCGCGAATAGAACCGATAGGATCAGACAGCGCGGCCACCTGGCGCAGGCCCTCGACCATCGCTTCAAGGCGCTCCGGCGTCAATGCCAGCCGGTCGAGCATCGCCTCGTCCAGCCCGCTCTCACGCCCGGCCTGCAGATCGAGCGCGTTGGCCTCAATCAGCTCGGCGCTGGCCTCGATGATTGCATCAGCCGTTGCCAGCAACGCCTGGTTCTTGACAGCCGTGCTGGCGCGGGCGATAACACGCGAAGCCTGGCGGGCCTGACGACCCAGCCCTGCCATGTATTCGGTTACCTGCTCTGTATTCATGCCCATCCTGAAATGCCTGCCGGAACAAAAGCCGCATTATAGCGGCCCGCCAGGGTGCTGGACAGGGCGAACCTGCTATGATCTCGGATATGTCAGTTACTCAGCTTCCCTGGCCCTCTGCCCGCCCTCTGGCGAACAGTTTCTTCCATCGCGAATCTCGTCAAGTCGCTGTCGAGCTATTGGGCAAAGTTATCCGCCATAAGGTTGACGGGCTGTGGCTTTCGGCGCGCATCATCGAGACCGAAGCCTACAAACTCGAAGACAAGGGCAGCCACGCCTCACTCGGCTACACCCATACTCGCCGCGCCCTGTTCATGGACGGCGGCACCATCTACATGTACTACGCCCGCGGCGGCGACTCGCTGAACATCAGCGCCGCAGGCCCCGGCAATGCCGTACTGATCAAGTCAGCCTTTCCCGTTACCGATGAGGTCAGTGGCCCCGATAGCCTGGCACTCATGCACAAGCTCAACCCGGCGCAGAACGGCAGTCAGCGCCCGATCGAAAAACTCTGCTCCGGCCAGACATTGCTGTGCAAGGCGCTCGGACTGAAGGTGCCTGAGTGGACGGCGCAGCAGTTCGACACATCAAGGTTCTTCATCGACGATGACGGCTATCGTCCTGAAGAAATCATCCAGACCACCCGCCTGGGCATACCGACGGGTCGGGATGAGCACCTGATGTACCGTTTCGTTGATGCCGCCTACGCACGGGTCTGCACCCGCAACCCGCTGGGACGCACGCGCCTGGAGGGCGAGCACTACCATTACATTGGCAGCGCCGGAGTCTGCAGACTTGATTGAAGCCTTGATGGCCTGGCTCAGCACGCACTCTCAGTGGCTGGGTTTCGCCATCTTCCTGATTGCACTGGTTGAGTCACTTGCCATTGCCGGGCTGTTGGTGCCCGGCGTCGTGCTGATGTTCGCCGCCACTGCCATGGCAGGAGGCGGAGACCTGCGGATGTGGGCCACCCTCGCCTGGGCGTTCAGTGGCGCGGTGGTTGGTGACCTGTTGAGCTTCGCTCTGGGCCGGGTGTTCCATCAGGATATCCGGCGGTTATCCCTGTTTCGCCGCCATCCACAATGGATTGACCGCGGCGAACGCTTCTTCCGGCACTACGGCGTGCTGAGCATTCTGATAGGCCGCTTCGTCGGGCCGATACGCCCAGTCATCCCCATGGTCGCGGGCATGTTCGATATGCCGGTTTGGCGGTTCATATCGATCAATATCCTGTCTGCCCTGGCCTGGGCCCCGGCATATGTTTTGCCAGGGTTCTTTGCCGGACGCGCCCTGCGCTGGCCGGTGCCCGAATATTTCTGGCCCCAGACCCTGGGATTGCTCGCGGCGCTCGCAGGACTGGGACTCGTAGTGCTAACGCTTCTGCGCCTTCAGGAGCGCTGGTCACCCTTCGCTGCTGGCGCGCTAACGCTGTTCAGCGTCCCGCTGCTGTATTTCGCGCGTCCCTGGTTCGGTATCGCGGAGTTTACCGCAACCACCTGGCTGGCAGCCTACAATGATCTGGTCGCACCCTTTCTAACCCATACCCGCGCATTGATTTCGCCGGTATACCCCGCGCTGCTTGGCACGCTGCTCATGATCACGCTGCTTCTGTTACGCCAATGGCAACAACTGGCCTACTGTTTCTTGAGCGTCTTACTCTGCATCACCTTCGCCTGGCTGCCAGGGCTGACCTATGAGGGAATGATTCTGTCGAATTCGCTGGCACTGGGCATGATCATCACGGTGATTTGCAACCGTGAGCAGGGCTTCTGGCGCCGCACGGCCTGGCTGCTCTATCTGACCCCCCTCTGCTTTCTGCTGATCGGGTCGGCGTTGATCAGCCTTGCCACCCCGCCTTTGGTCGCCATCAACGCCCTACTACTGGCCGCGGCTGCCACGCTTCTCAGCCTGTGGCTGGTCGACCGGGGCGCGATAATGGGCGCGCCGACGGCGCCGCTCGCGTACCTGCTACCCCTCTGCCCGCTGGCCGCTTTTGTGTTGCTGCTGATCAGTCCGCTCTTCGCGATAAACAGCTGACGACAGCGCACGTCATTTGCGATCGGCCGCCTTTTCTCTCGCCAGATTGATTGCTGCCAGAACCTGTTGCGGCTCGACGTGGTGCGGCATATGCCCCACCCCGGGAAATACCCAGTAATCCGAACCACGCACCTCAGCGTGCAAGCGCGCCGAATGATCCAATGGGCTGAGCACCCGATCTCCATCGCCGGAAATAATGACGCAGGGTTTTTCGAGCTCAGAGTAGCGGTTATGCAGGCTGTCACTGGCGGGATTGAGCAAGGCGAACTCCTCATTCGCCGTGCGCAACGCAAGGGGACGCAGACTTAACCAGACCGGGAACTGGTTCTTGAAATGCTCAGGCACCGGCCCTGGCGCAAAAATATTCCTCAATCCCAGATGCCAGGCCGCGCGCACCAGCCAGGGCGAGAGCGTATAACGCAAGATATCGCCGAACAGAGGCAAGCCGGTAACGCTGGTCAGCGCGAGTTCCGGCCGGGATGTCGGATAAAAATAGCCACTCATCAATACCACGCCTTTAATCGACCAGGGAAAGTCGAGACCCAGCGCCAACGCGACCATCGCGCCCCATGAGTGGCCGAGCACGAGCGGCTGGTCGATATCCAGCTTACGGAACGCCTCCTGAAATAGCGCAGCCTGGGTGACCGGCCCCCATACGGTCGAACGTGGCCGTTCGCTGTATCCGTAACCGGGCCTATCGAAGACGATCACCCGGTACCGCTCGGCAGCCATCTCCAGGAAGGGGCTGATCAGAAAATCGTCGGTCATGCTGGCAGCGCCATGCAGCAATACCAGTGGCTCACCGGAACCGCGCTCGACATAGTGCAACCGCACTCCATCGACTTCGACGAACTGCCCGGCCGGCGGGTATTCCTTCTCAGCGCGGGATGTACAATACCGCGCAGCCGCAGCCGATGCGCCAAGTGCAGCGGCAACCAGCGCAAAAGACGACACTCCTCCCTTGCCGCCGTGTTCGGTGGCGTGATCAGTAACAGGCTTTCGCGTTCTCATATCGGGCCTCGCTCAGGGACAAAGTGTTTTAGACAGTCCCTGCGCTGGCGGTTCGTGACGGGTGCTGGATATCGACGGTGAGCAGCTGATCAGGACTGCAAAGCCTGCAGCCATTCTGTTATTTGCTCCAGGCGCGCAGCAGGTGAGTCGATTCCCAGCAACGCTGCCTTCTGATCAATACTGAACGGCAGGAGATAGGCCAGCTGATAGGCGAGCGCCTGCTGACTGTCCGCGACAGGAGGAAGCCCCAGGCCGGCGGCCATCGGGTGTTGAAGAAGGCTGTCGCGCAGGGCAAGCATATCGGCATGCTCGTCTGTCGGACACGTGTCTGGCGCCTCTTCCAGCCAATCGACCCCGCCCACAACCAGACCGTCGCTGGCGACCTCAACGTCCAGAATTCGCGCACGTCGCTGGCCTTGTACCCTGATCCCTAACAGGCCGTTATCCCCTTGCTGCCAGTCGATTATGCGCGCCTCGCAGCCCAGTGAGTTGAATTTGAGATTACCTGACCCGGTCTCCGGCCCCGATTCCAGGCCGACCACGACGAAGCCCTGATCCTGTTTGAAGCAGCGACTGACCATGTCGAGATAGCGTGCTTCGAAAATCTGCAGATCCATCACACAGGAGGGCAACAACACCGTCTTCAAGGGAAACAGGGCAAATTGATTCGACATTCCAGCCTCTCGATTGAGCATTCTGTCAGCCAGAATAGCGAAGCGCGGCGGTCAGGTCATTCAGCAAACCTATTTACCGGACAGCTCAATTGACCGGGCCACGGACAGTTGCAACCATGCAGAACGACTCCGCAGGGAGACCAAGGAGCCTCTGAAGAACGGGTAGTCCCGATCAGGCAGAGGATCCCAGAACAATGACCATGGAGAATAGTTATGACCGCCGTACCCGTTTCCGAACTGAAATCCTACATTGGCAAGAATCTGGGCCATTCCGACTGGCTGCAGATCGATCAGGAGCGCGTGAACCAGTTCGCCGAATGTACCGGCGATCATCAGTTCATCCATATTGACGAAGAAAAAGCCAAACAGACGCCCTTCGGCGGGACCATCGCGCACGGCTTCCTGTCACTTTCATTGCTGCCCGTTCTGTCATCCCAGATATCGCTGCGCCCTGAAGGGCTGAAGATGGCAGTCAACTATGGCCTCGATAGCCTGCGGTTTATCCAGCCGGTACGGGTTGGCTCGCGGGTGCGGCTGCACAGCGAAGTCCTGGACGTCACCGAGAAAAAGCCTGGTCAGTGGCTGGTGAAAGCCCGCTCGACATTGGAAATCGAAGGCGTCGACAAGCCAGCCTTTATCGCTGAAGGCTTGAGTCTGTATTTCGTATAAGCAGTGCGCCGGGCCGCAACGGTCCGGCAATTCGCCCGCCGTTCACTCGCCCCAGGCGGGCAGCAAGTCCTGATCGATACCCAGCTGGTTAAGAATCCGCGCCACGACGAAATCCACCATATCGCTGACCGACTCTGGCCTGTGATAAAAGCCCGGACTGGCCGGCAAGATCACCGCACCCATGTGGCTCAGCTTGAGCATATTTTCCAGATGCACCGTCGAATAGGGCGATTCGCGCGGAACCAGAATCAGCTTGCGCCGCTCCTTCAGTGCTACATCGGCAGCACGTTCTATCAGGTTATTGCTGGCCCCCGTGGCAATCGCCGAGAGCGTGCCGGTGGAACATGGGCACACCACCATGGACGCCGGCGCGCCAGAGCCGGAAGCCACCGGAGCCATCCAGTCCTGCTTGCCATATACGCGGATCTGCCCCGGCCGCGCAGCGTACCGTTCGGTCAGGAAGGTCTCGAGCGCCTGGGGCTTGGGCGGCAGGTTCAGCTCGGTTTCAGTGGCGACCACCAGCTGGGCGGCCTGGGAAATCAGAAAGGATACCTCTACCTCAGCCCGGACCAGGCACTCCAGCAACCGCAGCGCGTATTGCGCACCGGAGGCGCCGGTTACCGCGAGCGTCACGCGCATCTCAGCCATGTCGCGCCACCAAAGCTTTCGCCAATCGCTGATGAATGCCACCAAAGCCGCCATTACTCATGACCACCACGCGTGCACCGGGTCTGGCGCCGGCAACAACCTTGTCGATGATGCGCTCGATACTGGTTTCCACCTGAGCCGGCACCGGGCTTTGCTGAACCACCGACTCCAGTGACCAGTCGAGCCCTTCCGGCTGATACCAGATCACCTCACTGGCCTGCGCCACGCTCGCAGGCAATGACGCCATGTGACTGCCGAGACGCATGGTGTTGGAACGCGGCTCGATTACCGCAATCAGCTGAGCATCACCCATTTGAGCGCGCAGGCCGGCAATGGTCGTCGCGATAGCGGTGGGATGATGGGCAAAATCGTCGTACAGGATGATGTCATTCACCTCGACCAGTTTTTCCATGCGCCGTTTGGCACTACGGAACCCCGCGAGGGATGTAATTGACTGTTGCGGCGTAACGCCTACGTGCCGCGCTGCAGCCATGGCAGTCAAGGCGTTGGCTACGCTGTGATCGCCCGTTTGCGACCAATTCGCGACGCCCTGCACCTGGCCATCCAGCCACACTTCGAATTGCGACCCATCGGCGACGAGGAGCCTGGCTTGCCAGTTACCGCCCTCCCCGGTGGTTTGCGTCGGGGTCCAGCAGCCCATCTGGATGACGCGTTGCAGCGCCTGCTCGCCGTGCGGGTAAATAATCTGTCCGCTTGCAGGGACCGTACGCACCAGATGGTAGAATTGTCTTTCAATTGCAGCCAGATCCGGAAAGATATCCGCGTGATCGAATTCAAGATTATTCAGGATTGCTGTGCGGGGCCGGTAATGCACGAACTTGGATCGTTTGTCGAAGAAAGCGCTGTCGTATTCATCTGCCTCAACGACGAAGAAAGGCGTGTCGCCGAGGCGAGCGGACAGACCGAAATTCTGCGGCACACCCCCTATCAGAAAGCCCGGCGCCATACCGGCATCTTCCAGTAACCAGGCAAGCAGGCTGGAGGTGGTTGTCTTGCCATGCGTGCCGGCAACCGCCATGACCCAGCGGTCCTGCAACACATATCGTGCAAGCCATTCCGGACCGGAGACATAAGGCAGGCCCTTGTCCAGAACATGCTCGACTGCCGGATTACCGCGCGACAGGGCGTTGCCGATGATCACCAGATCAGGCGCAGGCTCCAGGTGCTCAGGCAGATATCCCTCCATGAGCTGGATCCCCTGCGCCTCGAGCTGAGTACTCATCGGCGGATAGACGTTGGCATCGCTGCCGCTCACCTGATGCCCGAGTTCCCGCGCAAGCAGGGCCAGCGACCCCATGAAAGTGCCGCAAATACCAAGAATATGCAGGTGCATCGTCTATCCAGAATCAGGTTGCTTTGAGGTTGAATCGCGTCGCTGCGAATACTATCACGCACGCCCATGCAACCTTACAGCCCGCCGGAGGTCCATGCAAAGCGTGCGGCTTTGCGCTATTATCGCCGCCATTTTGCCGTAGGCCGTACCTCCGCTGAACGCGGCGCTCCTCGGGCGTTGCAGGGAGAGCCTATCTGCACCAGGCCATCAGCTTTCAAAACATGGAGTCAGCATGACAGTCAAGAATGCCTTTTATGCCCAATCTGGCGGCGTTACCGCCGTCATCAACGCGTCGGCAGCGGGGGTAATCGAAACAGCTCGCCAACATCCGGACAAGATTGGCAAGGTGTACGCCGGCCGCAACGGCATCATTGGCGCCCTGACCGAAGACCTGATCGATACCAGTCAGGAATCGGCAGAAAACATCGCAGCACTGCGTCACACCCCTTCCGGTGCCTTCGGCTCATGCCGTTACAAGCTCAAGAGCGTCGAAGCCAACCGCGCTGAGTACGAGCGACTGATTGAAGTATTCAAGGCGCACGATATCGGTTACTTCTTCTATAACGGCGGCGGGGATTCCGCTGATACCTGCCTCAAGGTATCGCAGCTGGCCGAAACCATGGGCTACCCGATCCAGGCCATCCACGTTCCCAAGACAGTCGATAACGATCTGCCGATCACTGATTGCTGCCCGGGCTTTGGCTCCGTAGCCAAGTATGTTGCCACCTCGATCCGTGAAGCCGGCTTTGACGTCGAGTCGATGTCAGCCACGTCCACAAAAGTATTCATTCTTGAAGTAATGGGCCGCCACGCCGGCTGGATTACTGCCGCCTGCGGCCTGGCCAGCGAAGGTCAGGGTCAGCCTCCGCACATCCTGCTGTTCCCTGAAATCGAATTTGACCAGGCAGCCTTCCTGGCGCGCGTAGACGAGTGTGTCAAAACCCACGGCTACTGTGTAATCGGTGTGTCCGAAGGCATCAAGAACAGCGATGGCAAGTTCCTTTCCGAATCCGGCCTGACCGACGCCTTCGGCCACGCCCAGCTCGGCGGTGTCGCACCCACGATCGCCAAGCTGGTCCAGCAGGAGCTGGGCTACAAGTACCACTGGGCCGTGGCTGACTACCTTCAGCGAGCTGCGCGTCACATCGCCTCCAAGGTGGATGTCGATCAGGCCTATGCCCTCGGTCAGGCCGCCGTCCGTATCGCCCTGGAAGGCAAGAATGCGATCATGCCGGCGATTCGCCGTCTGCAGGACAGCCCTTACCAGTGGGATATCATCGAAGCACCGCTGAAAGATGTGGCGAACGTCGAGAAGTTCATGCCGCGCGACTTCATTACCGAAGATGGCTTCCATATCACTGATGCCTGCCGCGAATACCTCTCGCCGCTGATCCAGGGTGAGGACTTCCCGCCCTTCGAGAATGGCCTGCCGAGCTACGTGCGACTGAACAACGCTTCGGTCGAGCGCAAGCTGGAATCTTTCTCGGTCTGATCGAGATTGCGGTAAAGGTAGAGGTCGGCTATCGCGCATCACGGCCTCTACTGCTACTAAAGAGTAGTTAGACCATGGTTTTATAGCCCGGCGCTTGGTCTCCGGACCTAATGCCTCTATAATCCCGGCCAACATTTTGCAGGTGCTACTGAACATCGCCTGGCCAGACGTCCAGCCAGGGCCGTTCAGCACTCTTCCCCATGCCCGTATCAGGTAAAACATGAGCTACGACCAGATCCCCGCAGGCAAAGACATACCTAACGACATTTACGTCGCCATCGAGATTCCGGCCAATCACGCGCCGATCAAATATGAGATCGACAAGGACAGCAGCGTCCTGTTCGTTGACCGTTTCATGGCTACCCCGATGTTCTATCCAGCCAACTACGGCTATATCCCGAACACGCTGGCTGATGATGGCGACCCGCTGGACGTATTGGTCGTGACCCCGCACCCTGTCGCCCCGGGTTCGGTGATCCGCAGCCGTCCGGTTGGTATCCTGCACATGACTGACGACGGTGGCGGAGACGCTAAAGTTGTCGCTGTCCCGCACGACAAACTCAGCGTGCTGTATCACGACGTGCAGGACTACACCGATCTTCCTGAACTGCTGATCCAGCAGATCCAGCATTTCTTCGAGAACTACAAGGATCTCGAGAAAGGTAAATGGGTCAAGATTGACCGCTGGGGCGGCGCTGAAGAAGCCCGCGCAGAAATTGTTAAGGCAGTAGACGCTTATCAAAAATAAGCGTTTCGCCAAGTTGAAAAGCCGGCCACAAGCTGGCTTTTTTTATGTCCGGCTTTTATAGCGGGGATGCGACGTGCGGTTCGATCATCTTTGCGCAGCAAAATGGTAATTTACGCGTCGTGACCTTTACTTTCGCACAGACACAGGGACTGGCATGACCGATCGCTACTTTGATCAGATGGGTGCGCATTTCGCCCGAAAAATATATGCAGGCCCCAAAGGTGCGATCCGCCTCGCCGTACTG
Source organism: Pseudomonas sp. gcc21 (assembly GCF_012844345.1). Taxonomy (NCBI): domain Bacteria; kingdom Pseudomonadati; phylum Pseudomonadota; class Gammaproteobacteria; order Pseudomonadales; family Pseudomonadaceae; genus Pseudomonas; species Pseudomonas sp. gcc21. Next base: position 1,839,647 of record NZ_CP051625.1, read on the forward strand.
ACCCGCGATCTGGAAGAGTGGATGGCTGAGCTCGGAGAAGCCGATCAGTCATTCAGGGTTCTGGATGTGGGCGCCGGGCTGGGCCATATCAGCGAATGGTTGGCGGTCCGGGGGCACCGAGTAACGCTGTGCGAGCCCTCCGCGGAGATGCTGGAAGGCGCCCGCGAGCGGCTGGACGCATTGCCCTCAGCCTACCCGGTCGAATACCTTCAGGCAGCACTGCAGGATTTGCCCGAGCGTGGACAGACCTATGATCTGGTGATCTGCCATGCCGTGCTGGAATGGTTGGCGGACCCGGCTGCGGCTATGGCTTGCCTGCGGCAAATGGTGAACCCGAAAGGGGCTATTTCCCTGGCGCTATACAACCGCGACGCGCTCATCTACAAGAATCTGATCAAAGGCCAGTTCCGCAAACTCAGGCGCAATCAACTGGCCGGAGAAGGCGGGCGCAGCCTGACGCCTCAACAACCGCTGGATCCGCGTGAAGCACTGGACTGGGCAGCTGCTGCCGGACTTGAGCGCATTCACCAGACCGGCATCCGGGTGTTTCACGATTACATGCACGAACCCTTCAAAACACAGAGCAGCGAGCGGGACGTCATTGAACAGGAGCTGCTCTACAGCCGGCATCCGGCGTACAGCCAGCTCGGTCGCTATCTGCATTGGTGGCTGCGGCCTGCGACTGCGTGATCATCCTGCAGCAGGTGACATCCAGCGGTTGGTTCGCCAGAGATGCCAGAACCAGCAACCGAGAATTACCCCACGTGCCAGCATGAACAGATGAAAGCCCAGCCAGATCCCATGGTTGCCCGCACCCTGCAGCAACCAGGCGGCCGGCAGATACACCAGTATCGTGGACAGGAGCATGGCGTTGCGCATCGCCTTTGCGCGGGTAGCACCAATGAACAACCCATCGAGCACGTAACTCCACACTGCAACCAATGGCATGCATGCCATCCATGGCAAATAGTTGCTGGCTGTATCGCGCACCGAATCAATCGTCGTAAGCATCGAGATGATCAGTTCACCGAACAGGCTGAACGCCAGCACGAAGCCAAGCCCTACCAGCAGCGACCAGCCGAGGCTGACTATCAGAACCCGTTTCAATGCCATACGGTCGCGCTTACCCAGCGCCTGCCCGCCCAGCGCTTCAACGGCGTGCGCCAGACCGTCCAGCCCGTGCGAAGTCAATAACAGGAAATTCAGTAGCACAGCATTGGCTGCGACGACTTCATCACCCAGGCGAGCCCCCTGCAACATCAGCAGATAGAATACCGCCTGCAGGGCAAGGGTACGGATGAGGATGTCGCGGCTGGTTCGCAACATGGGCGCAGCACCGCGCATATGCATGGCTGCTCGCCAGCGCAGCCGACCGGGCAGTTCCTCAAACACCGGAGCGAGTAAAACTAGACCCACCAGCAGCCCGCAGTAATCGCCCAAGACGGTGGCCCACGCGGCCCCGGCCACGCCCCACTCCAGTCCTATCACCAGCCAGACATCCAGCAGCACGTTGGTTATGTTCACAGTAAGCAGCAGGAGCAGTGGCGCGCGCCCCTTGCCCGCCCCGATAAACCATCCGACCAGTACGAAGTTGGCCAGCGCCGCAGGCAGGCTCACCAGGCGGATGCCCACATAAAGCCGCGCTTGCTCCAGCAATTGCGGACTGCTCTCGAGGAAATAGACCCCGGCGGCGAACAGCGGCTCCTGGAGCAACCATACTGCTACCGCAATCAGGCAGGCCATCCACAGTGATTGCAGCAGCACCAGACGCAGGGCATCGCCATCGCTGCGCCCATAGGCCTGCGCAGCAAAGCCGGTTGTGCCCATGCGCAGGAAGCCAGCGCCCCACAGGATAAAAGTGATGAGTGTCGAGCCAACCGCGACACCACCAAGGTGATAGGCGGCATCCATGCGGCCGATGACGGCGGTATCAACCAGCCCGACAAGGGGAACACTGATATTGGAAAGGATCATCGGCGCAGCCAGCGCCCAGACCTTGCGCTGGGTGGGCTGGTGTCGCCAACAGGAAAGCAGCTCGGCTTTAGTCAATCCCGCTAGCCGCCCGCGCGTTTGGCCTTGAAGCCCTGCTCGATCAGCCACTGACAAAGCAGCTCAGCCTGGTCACCCTGAATCTCGATGACACCGTCCTTGATGCCGCCACCACAACCGCAACGCGTTTTCATGCGCTTGGCCAGTGCCTTGAGGTCGTCAGGAAACAGCGGCAAACCGCTGATGGTGGTGACTGTCTTGCCGCCGCGCCCCTTGGTTTCCCGACGAACCCGGACAACGCCATCGCCTTCGGGCACGGCCGGTGCGCCGCACACGCAGGCGTCACGCGGTTGCCGACACTCGGGACACATGCGCCCGGCTTCTGTTGAATACACCAGACAGCTCAAGGCCTGGAGCCCTTTTTGTTTATTGCTCATGCAGATTGTTCCGGATATATCTCGATAACAACAGTTCCAGCGCCAGCAGCGAATCCGGGGAGTACCACTCAGCGGGTTGTCGCCAGGGCGTGCGCGGATCTACCCAGCGAAACGCCATGACCTCCTCCGGCTGCATATGTACCGGACCGTCCCACACACAACTGAACACAGCGCCCCAGAGTCGGCTTTCCCGCGCGTTGTAATGAAAACAAAAATGCTCGCGCAGCGGAATGCCCGATACACCCAGCTCTTCCTTGAGCTCCCGCGCCGCGCCGTCCCGATAACTTTCACCGGCACTGACCACGCCGCCTGCCGCGACATCCCAGTAACCCGGATAGAGTCGCTTGTGCAGCGTCCGGCGATGCATGCACAGCTCACCGCGGGTATTGAAAACAAATACATAGGTGCAACGGGTGATCAGCCGTTCGCGCTGCACCTGATGCCGCGGCACCACGCCGAGCAGCCGGTCTTTGCTATCAACGCTATAGACCTGTTCAGCTTCAGAGGCGGCCAGATAGGCTTTAATCGCTTGTCGATCCACTTTTACCCCTGTTCAAGCAGGCGACGCAGATCAATCATCGCCGCATTGGCCCGGGACAGATAGTTGGCCATGACTAGAGAATGGTTTGCTGTCATACCAAAACCACTGCCATTCAGCACCATCGGGCTGCGCATGGGACGCTGTGTAGCCTCCAGTTCACGGATGATCTGCCTCAGGCTGACCAGCGCATTCTTGCGCGCCAGCACCTCGGCATAATCCCGCTCCACGGCTTGCAGCAAATGCACCAGCGCCCAGGCTGAGCCGCGCGCTTCGTAGAATACGTTGTCAATCCGGAGCCACCGCGTACGCTTGTAGGTGCGCCCCTCATCGGTCACCTCGGCGCGCCCCACACTGGCGGATAGCCGCTGGGACAATGACCCAAGCCGCGTGCTGACGTCACCTACCCAACTGGCAAGACTGTCAGCGCGGGCATAAAACTCGGCGTCGCCCCGTTCAAGCCGGATAATGTAGTCAGACAGAGCATCCATCCCGCGCTGGTACTCACTTTCACTGGCCGGCAGCGCCCAACTATTGTTGTCGAAGTTGAAACGCGGTTCGGCGAGCGCCAGGCTCGGATCTTCCGCGGACTGCGACTGTGACCGGGCCATATCCCGACGCAGCGCGCGGGTCATGTCACGCACCTGGACCAGCACGCCAAACTCCCAGCTCGGCATGTTATCCAGCCAAACCCCAGGCGGCATGATGTCGTTAGTCAGAAAGCCCCCGGGCTTGTTGAGCAACGTGTACATCAAGCCGTTCACAGTGCGAGCAGTGGTACTGCCAATAACCTGCGGCGCCTCTGCCGAGGGCGGTGGCACCAGCGGCTCCAGGCCGGGCTCCCGACTCCAGTACCAGCCGATAATCAGCAGAATCAGTAACAGCGCAGCCAGCAATCCGACAACCAATTTGCCAAGCGTGCCTCTGCCATAAGCGACCGCGGTTCCGAATTTTGACCTGTAACCCCCGGTCGAATAGCCGGATGCCCTGTTCCCGAATGTCATTTCCTGCTCCTGTCTGTGGATTGCGTTCAGCATATCACCGGTCATGCCATTACACATGGCGCTGGCGTGCGGATTCAGCTTTGAACATTGACCGCCCTATAGTTCAGACGACAGTAGTGTTTCAAGGTGCGAGCTGCTGCTCCCTGAGGCCTATTGTCACTCGGCAAGTGGCCCCCCAGGCATTATGATGTCGGCTCGCTCTTCACTTCGGATTACTCATGTTGTTGCGTCGCCTGTTGCTTTTGATTTGCCTGTTAGCCGCTACCACCGCGCAGGGCCAGTTCGCGTCTTCGCCCAGCCAGGGGCTCGGCGGGCTTCTGGACGGCAGCAGTGGGCAGGCGGACTTTCTGCCGGTGCATGAAGCCTTTCGGCCAGGCGTAATCGAAACCACAGATACACAAGTGCGAGTGCAGTTCGATATCGCGCCTGAATACTATCTGTACCGTCACCGCCTCGAGTTCGCACTGCAAGGCGGTGACGGCAGCATTTCTGAAGTGGTGCTGCCGGACGGTGAACCCAAGACCGACGAGTATTTCGGCGACGTTGAGGTGTATTACGACAGACTCGAAGTACTGCTTGAGCTAAGCCCCGGCAGTGAAGTCGACCGTCAGCTGAGGGTCGGCTTCCAGGGCTGCGCGGACGCCGGCCTGTGCTACCCACCGGAAACGGTACTGCTGGAGCTGTACAACGAGGCCAGCGCAGACACCAGCGCTGTCTCCGCAACCAACAGCGCCGCTAGCGGACCAGGCGGCATGCAGGATCTGTTGACCGGCGGCCGCTTCGAACTGGCCTTGCTGCTGTTCTTCATTGCAGGCCTGGGGCTGACTTTCACTCCCTGCGTGCTGCCCATGCTGCCGATCCTGTCCAGCCTGGTGCTGGGACGCAAAGACATAGACCGCACGCGCGCCTTCGTTCTGGCGTTGAGTTATGTGCTTGGCATGGCGATCAGCTTTGCTCTGGTTGGCGCGCTGATTGGTGTGTTTGGCGCTGCGCTGAATATCCAGGCGCGACTCCAGTCGCCCTGGGTACTAGGTCTGTTTGCAGCCTTTTTTGTCATTTTCGCCCTGGCCATGTTTGGTCTGTTCGAGCTGCGCCTTCCGGCACGCATTCGCGAGCCCCTGGAGCGCCTGGGTAGCCGGACACGGGGCGGCTCAATACCCGGGGCAGCCGTGATGGGGGTGCTTTCCACGCTGGTGGTGTCCCCCTGCATTTCTGCACCACTGGCTGGCGCTTTGGTCTATATCAGCGCCACAGGGGATGCAGTGGGTGGAGCTGCGAGCCTGTTCGCCCTCGCGCTAGGCATGGGGCTGCCTCTATTGCTCGTCGCTCTGTTTGGCAGCGCACTGCTGCCCCGTTCCGGCGAATGGCTTAATAGCGTCAAGCAGCTCTTCGGCTTTGGCTTGCTCGGCGTGGCCGTGTGGCTGCTAGAGCGTATCCTTCCGGGTCCTGTCAGCCTGACGCTGTGGGCCGCCCTGACGGCTGGTATCGCCGTGCAACTCGGCCTGTTCGACCGCACGCCGCGCAACGGCATCGGCCGTACTGGCCAGACCCTTGCGCTGCTCGCCGCGTTCTATTCGGCCGCTGCGCTGGTTGGCGCGCTGGCTGGGGGATCTGACCCGCTGCGTCCGCTGCAGCCATTCACGGGTATTTCACAGAGAGCTGTGGCCGAATCAGGCGAATACTTTACGCGAGTTACAGACCAGGCTGACCTGCAACGCCAGCTGAACAACGCGCGCACTAGCGGCCAGCCAGCGGTTGTCGAGGTCTACGCCGACTGGTGCATCAGCTGCAAAGTATTTGAACGCGAGGTGCTCAGCGACCCGCAGGTGCGCAGCGCCCTGGACGGCTTCGCACGGATAAAATTCGATTTGACCGATAACACCGCGGATCAGCGTGCCTGGTTGTCCGCTCAGTCGCTGTTCGGTCCCCCCGCGTTCGTGTTTCTCGATGCGCAGGGACAGCAGGTTTCGGCCGCTCGCATACAGGGTGAGGTCACCCAGGAAGAGTTTCTACAGCGCGTCAGCACTGCCTCCCGTTAATTTTCGGCGTTAACGCTGACATCATGCGGGCATCTGATGTTAACCTTCGGTATTCTGGACAGCACGATCGCATTGCTGCAAAATTCCGGTCTGCTATTGACCGCCCGGTCAGCTCCATTGTCCGGTCAAACAATAAAGTTACTGTGGAAATAACATGGCCAGCATTCTCGTTCTGCATGGACCCAATCTGAATCTCCTTGGCACCCGCGAACCAGGCGTTTACGGGGCTACCACGCTGGAACAGATCAACCAGCACCTTCGCGAGCTAGCCACCGCCGCAGGTCATCATCTGCTGAGCCTGCAGAGCAATGCAGAGCACGAGCTGATCGAACGTATCCATGCTGCACGCGACGAAGCAATTGATTTCATACTGATCAATCCCGCAGCTTTTACTCACACAAGCGTCGCAATACGTGACGCGTTGCTGGCTGTGAGCATCCCATTCATCGAAGTTCACTTATCCAATGTGTACAAACGCGAACCCTTTCGCCGCCATTCCTACCTGTCTGATATCGCCGAAGGCGTTATATGCGGGCTGGGAGCCAAAGGCTACGAACTGGCATTGCAAGCGGCTGTACACCGAATCGAACAATCTGAACGCGACTAATCTGCTCTGGAGCGCACGTATCAATGGATATACGCAAAGTTAAGAAACTCATCGAACTCCTTGAAGAATCCGGCATTGACGAGCTAGAAATTCACGAGGGAGAAGAATCCGTCCGCATCAGCCGCCACAGCAAGCAAGCGGCTGGCCCGCAGCATTATTTCTCAGCCCCGCCGGCTCCGGCACCTGCCGCTCCAGCAGCCGCTCCGGCTGCGCCTGCCGCGCCGGTAGATGTTACCCCCGCCGAACCCGCAGGCCACCTGGTGCGTTCTCCCATGGTCGGCACTTTCTACCGCTCGCCAAATCCGAGCTCTCCGGCGTTCGCCGAGGTCGGTCAATCGGTCAAGGCCGGCGATGTCCTCTGTATCGTCGAGGCCATGAAAATGATGAACCACATCGAAGCCGACAAGAGCGGTGTGATTCAGGCCATCCTGGCGGACAACGGCCAGCCGGTGGAATTCGACCAACCCCTGTTCAGCATCGCCTGAGCCCGGCCCGGAGGCTGCGATGCAAAAAGTACTGATAGCCAACCGTGGTGAAATTGCGTTGCGCGTGATACGCGCCTGCAAGGAACTGGGGTTGAAGACCGTAGCCGTGCACTCCACGGCTGACCGTGAACTCATGCATCTGGCGCTGGCTGACGAGTCCGTATGCATCGGCCCCGCCGTCGCCACCGACTCATATCTGAGTATTCCGGCCATCATCAGCGCCGCAGAAGTCACCGGAGCCGACGGCATTCATCCGGGTTACGGCTTTCTTGCCGAAAACGCTGATTTTGCTGAACAGATCGAGCGTTCCGGCTTCACCTTCATCGGCCCAAGCGCCGAGGTGATTCGCCTGATGGGCGATAAGGTGTCAGCAATCGCCGCGATGAAGAAAACCGGAGTACCCACCGTGCCCGGCTCCGATGGACCATTGCCGGAAGACGAGCAAGAGTGCCTGGCGATCGGGCGTCGCGTCGGGTATCCGGTAATCATCAAGGCCGCCGGTGGCGGCGGCGGGCGCGGAATGCGCGTCGTGCATGAGGAATCCGAGCTGATCAAGTCGATCGGCATGACCCGCAGTGAAGCCGGGGCAGCGTTCGGCAACCCTATGGTCTACATGGAAAAATTCCTGACCAACCCGCGACACGTTGAGGTTCAGGTTATTTCCGACGGCCAGGGTCATGCAGTGCACCTGGGCGACAGGGACTGCTCATTGCAGCGCCGTCACCAGAAAATCATCGAGGAAGCACCCGCTCCGGGCATCGACGAGAAAGCCCGGGCCGAGGTACAGGCTCGCTGTGTACAGGCGTGTATAGATCTGGGTTACCGCGGCGCCGGCACCTTTGAGTTCCTTTACGAGAACGGCGAGTTCTTCTTCATTGAGATGAACACGCGGATTCAGGTGGAACATCCTATCTCCGAAATGGTCACCGGCATTGATATCGTCAAGGAACAGATTCTGGTCGCCTCTGGCGAGCCACTGAGTATTACCCAGGATGACGTGGTTATTCGTGGCCACTCGATCGAATGCCGGATCAATGCCGAGGACCCGAAGACTTTCATGCCCTCCCCGGGCACGGTAACGTTCTTCCACGCACCGGGTGGCAACGGTGTCCGCGTCGACTCGCACCTGTACAGCGGTTACAAGGTTCCGCCGAACTACGATTCATTGGTCGGCAAGCTGATTACCCACGGTGCGACCCGGGACGAAGCCCTGGCCCGCATGCGCAATGCCCTCGATGAGCTGGTGGTTGACGGTATCAAGACCAACACCCCGCTGCACCGCGAGCTGGTGCGCGATCCCGAGTTCTGCAAGGGGGGCGTGAATATTCACTACCTCGAGCATAAACTGGGTATCAGCTGACCACAGCTGCAAGCTGCAAGCTGCAAGCTGCAAGTACGACCCGCCTCGGGGAGCGTTTAACGTTCCCCGTTTTTTCTTATGGCTTTAGGCTTGTAGCTTGCCGCTTGAAGCTTTCCGAAGGAGCCCCCATGCCCTGGTTACAATTGCGCCTCGCCATCAAGCCTGAGCAGGCTGAAACGCTCGAAGACGCCCTGCTCGCTCTGGACGCGGTGTCGGTTACATTCATGGATGCCGAAGACCAACCCATTTTCGAGCCTGACCTGGGCACGACGCCGCTGTGGTCCAACACCCACCTGTTGGCATTATTCGAAGCCGGAACTGACCAGCAGGTACTGATCGACACATTGCAGACACGCTGGACGTCGCCGCTACCTCACTATGAATTCGAGGAAATAGCCGATCAGGACTGGGAACGCAGCTGGATGGATAACTTTCAACCCATGCGTTTTGGCGAGCGCTTATGGATAGTGCCCAGCTGGCACGATGCACCGGAGCCCGATGCCGTCAACCTGCTGCTAGACCCTGGTCTGGCGTTTGGCACCGGCACACACCCCACCACCGCGCTTTGCCTTGAATGGCTCGACGGCACAGCAGTTAAAGGCAAGCGAGTAATCGATTTCGGTTGTGGCTCCGGCATCCTTGCCATTGCCGCGTTATTGCTGGGGGCCGATCACGCCATCGGCACGGATATCGACACCCAGGCGCTGGAAGCGTCACGCGACAACGCGCAACGCAATGGCATACCTGAAGCGTCGCTGGATCTGTTTATGCCAGAAGATTTACCGGCCGAACCTGCCGAAATCGTCGTCGCGAACATACTGGCCGGCCCCCTGGTAAGCCTGGCGCCGCAGCTTTCCAGCCTGGTGAAGCCGGGCGGCCTGATTGCATTGTCCGGCATCCTGGCCGAGCAAGCCGACGATATCATTGCCGCCTATCGGGATACCTTCATACTTGCCCCTGTTGCGGAGCGTGACGGGTGGATCCGCGTTAGTGGCATGCGCCGGTCGTGACAGGGTCGACAGCATAGAGGCACAATAGGCCAGTTGTTGTCTGCCAGCTCACTGCCGGCAAGAAAAACGCGAAAAGGCCGAGAAAGGGATCACAGGTAAATGAGCGCAACGCTGGTCACACAATGTCCTAATTGTCAGACCCGCTTTCGTCTGTCTGAAGAACAGCTGAGCGCGGCGGCAGGGAATGTCCGCTGCGGTGCATGCTTGAAGGTATACAACGCATTAGCGGTGGCGGCCGAACAACAGCAGCAAGCGTTTGGCGAAGAGCCTGCCGCCGCGGCGGAAAAACCTGCTGACTCCGCGCCCCGGCGCAGCGATCCGGATGATTTTCTCATTCATGATGACCTTGATCTCGATGAGCTGGATCTTGAAGCGCTGGGGCTTGATGAATCCTTGATCGATGAGGTCAACCCTCCGCACATCGTCGACATCCCTCTTGAGGAAGTCGTGCCGGTTTCAGTGGTAACCAGTAAGGAATCGAGCCAGCCACCCCGCCGCCGTGACAACTCTACGGACGAAAAGGACGACAAGCCGCGCTACGGCCGCCCACAGGATGAACCCGCCCTGGATCAGGAGCCGGTGGCGGACAAGAACGACGAATCGTTTCCAGCCGATCCCTATTTCGATCTGCATGAGGACATCGTCGACAGTCCAGCTAGCGAACCGGTATCACAACCGGAAGCCGAGCTGGATGACCTTGATGAGTGGGTTGCGCCTTCACTGGAAGCCACCAGGCCGGAGGCTCCCCTGCGCCCGGTAACAGATGAAGAGACTGAACCCAGCATCTTCATGCGCGACCGTCCCGAGTACATCACCCCTAAACTCGCCTGGCATGAGCTTGACGACGAACCCGAGGATCCGCCCATTGAAGCGCCCCCGGCCCGGGTTGAACCGATTGATCGCAAAGCCGCAGCCGCTGAGCCCGAGCCAGAACTGGGCGAACTCGATATTCCGGACATTCATGACGAGCCCATTCTGCTGGCCGAACGGCCGCGACCTGCACGCCGACGTAAACACACTGCACTCTGGACAACCCTTAGCGGCCTGGCCCTGATTGCGCTGGTTGCTCAGTTCGTTTTCTACAACCTGGACGAGCTTGCGCACAATGAGCGCACTCGCCCGATGCTGGAGACGGTGTGTCTGCTGGCCGGGTGTGAACTGCCGGCCCGGGTAGATGTGAGCATGTTACGCAGCAGCAATCTGATGGTACGTCCGCATCCCGAATTCCCTAACGCGTTGGCTGTCGATGTCATTCTCTATAACCGCGCAGATTTTGCGCAGCCCTTCCCGGTATTACGGATGAACTTCACCGATACACATGGACACGAAGTGGCCGCACGTCGCTTCCGTCCTGAGGAATACCTCTCTGGCGAACTGGCTGGTGCCCGACTGATGCCACCCCAGACGCCCATCCACGTTGCGCTCAACATGCTTGACCCGGGCGACGATGCGGTCAGCTACACACTCGGATTCGTAACCCCTTGAAAGCTGAAGCCGAGCGCGCCCCTACCCGGTGCGCCCGGAGCAAACTGCTCGAAAATCAACCAGCGCAGTCTTTATAAGGTCATCCAGAGCGGGTATGATTAGCGCCCTTTCATGCTTCTAACCCTGCCCGGCGGTCCTGAGACGTAACGGCGACTTCAGGGCGTGCCTCGAACCACTGGACAAAACAGGGATGGATCAGCAGTGATCAGTATCGGACCTTACCAATTAGCCAATCGCGTAATTCTTGCCCCCATGGCAGGTGTTACCGATCGCCCGTTCCGCCAGCTTTGCCGGCGGCTGGGCGCGGGCTTGGTAGTGTCCGAAATGGTAACCAGCGATACCCGCCTGTGGAACAGCCGCAAGTCCAGACAGCGTCTGGATCATGCAGGTGAAGCCGAACCCCGCTCGGTTCAGATCGCAGGCGGCGACCCTGAGATGATGGCCGATGCCGCGCGCCAGAATGAACAGATGGGCGCGCAGATTCTCGATATCAACATGGGTTGTCCGGCCAAGAAGGTCTGCAACAAGGCGGCTGGCTCGGCGTTGCTGCGCGACGAGCGGCTGGTAGCCGACATTCTTGAAGCGGTTGTGGGTGCCGTCAGCATTCCGGTCACCCTGAAAATTCGTACGGGCTGGCATCCTGATCACCGCAACGGCGTGGAGATAGCACGCATCGCCGAACAGAGCGGCATTTGTGCGCTGGCAGTTCACGGGCGCACCCGCTCCGATCTGTATCGGGGCGAGGCTGAATACGACACCATTGCCGCTATCAAGCAGGCTATCAGTATCCCGGTATTCGCCAACGGCGATATCGACTCCCCCGTCAAGGCGCGCCAGGTTCTGGACTATACTGGCGCCGATGCGGTGATGATCGGCCGGGCGGCACAGGGCCGGCCTTGGATTTTCCGCGAGATTGACTATTATCTGCGCCATGGCGCTTGCCTCCCAGCCCCGGAGCTGCGCTGGCAGCGAGACATCATGCTTGAACACCTCGACGGTTTGCATGCCTTTTACGGCAGCGAACAGGGGGTGCGCATTGCCCGCAAACATGTGGGCTGGTATTTGCAGACCATGCCTGGCGCGGAAGAATTCCGTCGCACGTTCAACCGGATTGATTGCGCCGTTCAACAACGGCGAGGCATACAAACGTTTTTCAACCGCTTGCAGGAAGGAGACCTGGCGGCATGAACCTGATTAACACATCCCCGATCGACGGAACCCTTCCAGTGAACGAGACCACCGACCCCTCCATGGATTATGTCTCGGAAGACGCAATGCAGCGAGACAAGACCCTGCGTGACAGTGTCGAGCAAGCCCTGCAGAACTATTTCAAGCATTTGGATGGCCAGGACGTGACCAACGTCTACAACATGGTGCTCGCCGAAATCGAAGCACCCTTGCTGGAAAGCGTGATGGAATACGTGAAAGGCAACCAGACCCGCGCCTCCGAAGTGCTCGGCCTGAACCGCGGCACCCTGCGCAAGAAGCTAAAACAGTACGGATTGCTGTAAACCGGGTCATCCGGGAACATTTCCCGCCGATCCGCCGCTCGAACTGATTCCCCTGTAAAACTGACTGGAACCACAATGACCGACCACACTACCCGCCTTCCGGTACGTCGCGCGCTCATCAGCGTGTCGGACAAGACCGGTATCGTTGAATTTGCCCGCGAACTCAGCGCCCTCGGCGTCGAGATCCTGTCCACCGGCGGGACCTTCAAGCTGTTGCGCGAGCAAGGTATCGAGGCGGTAGAAGTCGCCGATTACACGGGTTTCCCGGAAATGATGGATGGCCGGGTAAAGACCCTGCACCCGAAAATCCACGGAGGCATTCTGGGGCGGCGTGATGTTGATGGCGATGTCATGCAACAGCATGGCATCCAGCCCATCGATCTGGTGGCCGTGAACCTGTATCCCTTTGCCGCTACAGTCGCCAAATCCGGTTGCACTCTACCCGATGCCATCGAGAACATCGATATTGGCGGACCCACCATGGTTCGCTCCGCGGCCAAGAACCACAAGGATGTCGCGATCGTGGTAAATGCCAGCGACTACGCTGGCATCCTCGAGTCCCTCAAGGCCGGCGGCTTGAGCTATGCCCAGCGTTTCGATCTGGCACTCAAGGCTTTCGAGCATACTGCGGCCTATGACGGCATGATCGCCAACTATCTCGGCACCATTGATCAGACGCGCGACACCCTGAGCACGGAAGCCCGCACCGCTTTCCCGCGCACCTTCAACAGCCAGTTCCTGAAAGTGCAGGACATGCGCTACGGTGAGAACCCGCATCAGTCAGCGGCCTTCTATCGCGAAGCCCAGCCGGCCGATGCCAGCATTGCCACCGCGGTACAGCTGCAGGGTAAAGAGCTGTCCTACAACAACGTGGCCGATACCGATGCCGCGCTTGAGTGCGTAAAGAGCTTCACCAAGCCAGCCTGTGTCATCGTCAAGCATGCCAACCCTTGCGGCGTCGCTGTGGTGCCTGATGGCGAGGGTGGCATCCGTCAGGCCTATGAACTGGCCTATGCGACTGACAGCGAATCGGCGTTCGGCGGCATCATCGCCTTCAACCGCGAGCTCGATGGCGAGACGGCCAAGGCTATTGTCGAGCGGCAGTTTGTCGAAGTGATCATTGCGCCTCGCATCAGCGCCGCCGCCCGTCAAGTGGTGAGCGCCAAAGCCAATGTACGCCTGCTCGAATGTGGCGAGTGGACGGCGGAACAGCTGGCCGATTGGGATTACAAGCGTGTCAACGGTGGACTGCTGGTGCAAAGCCGCGACACCGGCATGATCACCGAGGCAGACCTCAAGATCGTGACCAAACGCGCCCCGACCGAACAGGAGATCCACGATCTGGTCTTCGCCTGGAAAGTCGCCAAGTTCGTCAAATCCAACGCTATCGTCTACGCCAGCAAGCGACAGACGATCGGGGTCGGCGCAGGTCAGATGAGCCGTGTCAATTCTGCCCGTATCGCTGCAATCAAGGCAGAACACGCCGGCTTGCAGGTTGCAGGCGCGGTAATGGCCTCTGATGCCTTCTTCCCCTTCCGCGATGGGATCGACAACGCCGCCAAGGCAGGCATCCGTGCTGTGATTCAGCCGGGCGGTTCAATGCGTGACGCTGAAGTTATCGCCGCAGCTGATGAGACTGACATTGCCATGGTGTTTACCGGTATGCGCCACTTCAGACACTGAAAATAGATAACGGTCACGCTGAAGCCGGCATCTGCTGCGTTGTCCGTGACTTCGCCAATGTTCATTGCCACCGGGCAACTGCGCTTGTCGAAGCCCCAGACGCCTTGCATATACCAGCTTGATCGCGACCTCTTTCCGAGAGGTCGTCAGGGCTAAAACCCTGAATGAATTACTCTTTGAGGAGTGTTGGATGAACATTTTGATCATTGGCAGTGGTGGGCGCGAGCACGCACTGGCGTGGAAAGCGGCCCAGGATGAGCGGGTCGAAAAGGTCTTCGTTGCACCCGGCAATGCCGGAACGGCCACTGAAGCAAAATGCGAGAACGTTGCGATCGATGTACTGGAGCTCGACCGTCTGGCGGATTTTGCCGCGGCGAACGTAGCGCTGACCATTGTGGGTCCGGAAGCGCCACTGGTGGCCGGGGTAGTTGACCTGTTCCGCGAACGCGGCCTGAAATGCTTCGGCCCTACCGCTGGCGCAGCCCAGCTTGAAGGCTCCAAAGCCTTCACCAAGGACTTTCTGGCTCGGCACCAGATTCCAACAGCTGGCTACCGGAATTTCACCGAAGTCGAACCGGCGCTTGCCTATCTTCGCCAGCAAGGTGCGCCCATTGTGATCAAGGCGGACGGCCTGGCCGCCGGCAAGGGCGTGATCGTTGCCACCACACTCGAAGAGGCTGAAGCGGCGGTACGCGACATGCTGGCCGGGAATGCATTCGGTGACGCGGGGTCACGCGTGGTTATCGAAGAGTTTCTCGACGGCGAAGAAGCCAGCTTTATCGTCATGGTCGACGGTGAGCATGTACTGGCCATGGCAACCAGCCAGGATCACAAGCGCGTCGGCGATGGCGATACCGGACCAAACACCGGGGGCATGGGCGCTTATTCCCCGGCACCGGTGGTTACCCAGACCGTTCATCAACGCGTCATGGATGAAGTCATCTGGCCGACCGTCAAAGGCATGGCCGCTGAAGGCAACACCTATACCGGTTTCCTGTATGCCGGCCTGATGATTGACCAGGCAGGCAATCCAAAGGTAATCGAATTCAACTGCCGCTTCGGCGACCCGGAAACTCAACCGATCATGCTGCGCCTGCAATCGAGCCTGGTGGCGCTGATCGAAGCGGCACTTTCCGGCGAGCTTGATCAGATCGAGGCCCGGTGGGATCCCAGACCCAGTCTCGGCGTTGTATTAGCCGCTGGTGGCTACCCTGGCGCTTACGCCAAAGGTTCAGTCATCAAAGGGCTACAGGGGGCCCCAGAAAGCGATGGAAAGATCTTCCACGCCGGAACCGTCCTGAACGGTGAGCAGGTAGTGACTCAGGGTGGCCGTGTTCTTTGTGCAACTGCGCTAGGCGAAGATATTGCCACCGCTCAACGCAATGCCTACGCGCTGGCAAAACGGGTCGACTGGGACGGCTGTTTCTACCGCAAGGATATCGGCTATCGAGCGATCGCACGGGAAAGCTGATCGGCAAAAACGCTACGCAGTCGATCAATAGGCATCCACTGTAGCTGGTCGGAAGGAATAGCAGAACAGCAAGCAACTGCTCTACGCTGGGCTATACTGACCGACCGCGGTCATCACCGCTTGTAAAGTCATGGATAGGACGAACGTTGTGAAGCGAGCCCGTTGGCTTCTGTTTGGCAGTCTGTTGAGCCTTTTACTGGTGCTTTCCCCCGCTGTGGTCGGAGAAGTACCTGACTCCCAGTATCGGTTGTTCGTCGATACCAGCGGGCGCCTGGAGCTCGAGGACATCCTCTCCAACCGATACGCCAACCGCTTCGTTCCGGGCTACGAAGGCACTCTGACGCTGCCAGGAGCCCAGGCAGCGCTCTGGGTGCGGATACCTATCCCCGGCGAGACCCTGCTGTTTCTGGAGTTGGATAATCCGGTAATCAATCAGCTGCAGGTTTTTGTGCTGGAAGGCGAAACGGTCAAGCTCAGCTATCCGGCTGGCCCCTCGTCTACAGCTCTGATCTCCATGCCCTATCCTGGAGTTGTGCTGCCGCTATCCACTGCAGACATTGCCGAACCTGTTCTGTACGTTCGGTTACAACATCAACACGCGCTCAAAACCGATCTGAAGCTTACAGCACCCCGCACGGCGGTGCTCGGGCATGGTCAATATCAAGCGTTTCAGGGGTTGCTCGCAGGGCTATTCCTGGCCCTGGTCTTACACGGATTCCTGCAGGGCTGGATCGGACGCCACCGGCCGCACCGCTGGTTGGCACTGGCCAGCCTGATGCTCGGTCTGAGCTGTCTGACCAATATCAGCTGGTTTATCAGCCGGCTGCCTGATATGCATGAGCGGGCCGGCGACCTGCTCGCGCTGGCAGCCTATCCGGCTATCGCAATGATGCTGTTCAAGGTCACTCGCATACGCCAGCGGCCGCTTCTATGGCTCCTTTTGACCGGTTTCGGTCTGGCGGTGCTGGCCGCCGTTTTCTATCCGATCAGATTTGGTTTATTGCAGGGACTTATTCAGTCGGGCGTGCCGCTGGCCGCATTGGTCATCAGCCTTTATCTGCGTTATTCGGGCCTGCGCATCAGCCGCCCGATGCTGGCAGGGCACCTGTTGCTCCTGACCGGCTGGCTTGTCGTTCCCCTCGCCTCCTGGGATTTATTCAGCGAAAGTCTGCCGGACTTGCTCATATGGAGCAGCCTGGTGTGCTATGCGTGGGGCTTGCACCTGCGCTATCAGAAAGTCGTGGCGGCTCATCTCAATCGTCGCAATATCGACGCTTCGAAGCAGGCTGAACGTCGCACCAAGGCAGAGCTGCTCGCGCGGCTCAGCCACGAAATCCGGACACCCATGAATGGCGTATTGGGTATGACTGAGCTGCTGCTGGACACGGCACTGTCGGCCAAACAGCGTGATTATGCCCAGACGATTCACGGCTCGGGTACGGACCTGCTCAATCTCATCAACGAAATTCTGGATATATCGCAGCTTGAGTCAGGCCAGCTGTCACTCGAAAAAGTCCAGTTTGATCTCCACTCGTTGATCAATGACTGCCTGGATATCCTTCGAAGCCGTGCCGAGAGCCAGGGTATCGAGCTGGTGAGCTTCGTGCACCCGGATGTACCGCGCACCATGGAGGGTGACCCCACCCGTCTGCGGCAGATACTCATGAACCTGCTGGCTAACTCCCTGCGCCATACCACGCATGGAGAAATCCTTTTGGTCGTCGGGCGCGAAGCCGATGAGAACGAAAGAAGCGTATTGAGAATTGCCGTGCTGGACACCGGTAACGGCATGCCTCAGGAGGCGCTCGACAGCTTGCTGGATAACGACATCAGTGCCGCCAGACTGCTGGAACAGACTGACAACAGTTATCTGGGGCTAGCAGTTACCAGACAGCTGGTAGCCATGATGAACGGCCGTCTCGGCGTTCACCACTCTACCGCCCAGGGCACCACCGTCTGGCTTACCTTCCCCGCCGAAGTCCTACCGCAGGCCAACGAGCTCGATCCTGAGGGGCTGTGTCTGGCAGACCGCTCTGTGCTGATCGTTGACGACAACGCCACCTGCCGCAAGGTCATTCAACAACAGACAGCAGCCTGGGGCATGCAGGCCCAGACTGCCGCCAACGGCAAGGAAGCGCTCGCCATGCTGCGCACCCAGGCGAATCTGGGCATGCCCTATGACTTCTTGCTTGTGGACCACTCCATGCCCGGAATGACGGGGCTGGAGCTTGCCAGCCGCGTCCACGGAGAATTCACAACCGACACAGACCTCATCGTCGTCATGCTGACCGGTGTCAACCAGACGCCCAGCCGCGTTGCGGCGCGCAACGCGGGTATCCGCCGTACACTGACCAAACCAGTAGCCGGTTACACGCTCAAGGCCACCTTGATTGATGAATGGATACACGCACGCCGGGGAGACGCCGCATCCGCAGAGGCATCTGGCGAACTGCAACAGAAGAGCCAAAGCCGAGTGTTGGTGGCCGAAGACAACGTGGTATCAACCAAGGTCATCCGGGGCATGCTGTCCAAACTCAAAATGGAAGTCGATACCGTTCCCAATGGTCGCGACGCCGTAAGTGCGGTACGCACAGGCGATTACGATCTGGTACTGATGGACTGCGAAATGCCCGAGCTGGACGGCTACGCGGCCACCAGCCAGATCCGGGAATGGGAGCGGAAGAATAACCGTGTCGGCGTACCCATCATCGCTCTGACCGCTCACATCCTCCCGGAACACCAGGAAAAAGCCCGGCGCGCAGGTATGAGCGGCCATATGGCCAAACCCGTTAATCTGGCGGAACTCAAGGAACAACTGGACCTCTGGATCCAGCGTCGCAGTGAACGCGGCGCGGCAGCCAGAAGCTAGGCTCTTCCTGAGGCGGGATGCGCTGGGAGCCGCTCAGACTTCAACCGCGATGCCAGACGACGCCGCGGCAAAAGTAGCGAGCAAATGGTGCAATACGTTGACTGTCGACATGGATCGCCCTCCGTTTGAAAAGAGCTTAAACGGGGGCGAAGGGCTGCGCTAATAGGCAGTTACGATTGTCGTCATAGTTATCTTCCGACCGGCCGGCTGGCTCCCCTGCCCTTGATCTTTCCGCCTCCGCTTTTGCGTGCGCTTCCGTTGTCGCGTGGCGGCAATCCGGTATGCTGCGTCAGAATACGACCGGCTTTCTTGCTACCTGGTGGCGTCGAGTTTTTACGTCGAGCGCTCTGGTAGCCTTCCAGTGCGGGCTGATAGGTCGGAATCAGATGCTGCTTGCTGTTACCAATCAGATCCGTACGTCCCATTGCGGTCAATGCATCGCGTAACAAAGGCCAGTTCTTCGGGTCGTGATAACGCAGAAATGCCTTGTGTAATCGACGCTGCCGCTCTCCCTTGACGATGGTGACCGCCTCACTTTTATAACTGATCTTGCGCAACGGATTCTTGCCCGAGTGATACATGGCCGTCGCAGTCGCCATCGGCGATGGGTAGAAGGCCTGGACCTGATCGGCGCGAAATCCGTTGCGCTTGAGCCACAGCGCCAGATTCATCATGTCTTCATCGGTGGTACCCGGGTGGGCCGCGATGAAATACGGAATCAGATACTGCTCCTTGCCTGCTTCCTTGGTGTACTTTTCGAACATCTGCTTGAAGCGGTCATAGGAGCCGATTCCCGGCTTCATCATCTGATTAAGCGGGCCCTCTTCCGTGTGCTCGGGCGCAATTTTCAGGTAGCCGCCTACGTGATGCGTGACCAGCTCTTTTACGTATTCGGGCGACAATACGGCAAGGTCATAGCGCAGCCCGGAAGCAATCAATACCTTCTTTATCCCAGGCAGCTCACGCGCCTTGCGGTACAGTCCGATCAGAGATGAATGATCCGTCTGCAAGTTGCTGCACACACCGGGGAAGACGCACGACGGCTTGCGGCAGGACGCCTCGATTTCCGGCGTTCTACAGGCAAGCCGATACATGTTTGCGGTGGGCCCGCCTAGGTCCGAGATGACCCCGGTGAAACCCGGCACCTTGTCCCGGATCTCCTCGATTTCACGAACAATCGAATCATGCGAGCGATTCTGAATGATCCGCCCCTCATGCTCGGTGATGGAGCAGAAGGTACAGCCACCAAAACACCCTCGCATGATGTTTACCGAGAATCTGATCATGTCATAGGCAGGAATTTTCGCATCGCCGTAGACCGGGTGAGGCACACGGGCATACGGCAGATCGAAAACATAGTCCATCTCTTCGGTATCCAGCGGGATCGGCGGCGGGTTGAACCACACGTCCTTCTCGCCATCACGTTGAACCAGTGCACGTGCGTTACCCGGGTTGGTTTCCAGGTGCAACACACGGTTCGCGTGGGCGTATAGCACCGGATCGTTCCTGACCTTCTCGAATGAAGGCAAGCGGATCACGGTCCGGTCACGTTGCACTCCCGGGTTCGGCAGCAGGTGCACAACCTGCGCATCAGGCGCCAACTCTTCAGGTCCCTTCGCCTGCTCCACGGCGCAGGCACTACTGTCCTGCGTATTGACGTAAGGATTGATGATCTTGTCGATTCTTCCGGGTCGATCTACACGGGTCGAGTCGAGCTCATACCACCCTGCAGGCGTGTCCTTGCGAACAAAGGCAGTGCCCCGTATGTCAGTCATCGACTGCACACTCTCTCCACGACTGATGCGCTGCGCCACTTCGACAATCGCACGTTCGGCGTTGCCGTAAAGCAATATATCGGCCTTGGAGTCAAGCAGCAGAGAGTGGCGGACCTTGTCCTGCCAATAATCGTAATGGGCGATACGCCGCAGCGACGCCTCGATACCGCCCAACACAATGGGCACGTCCTTGAACGCTTCCCGGCAACGCTGACTGTATACCGCGCTGGCACGGTCCGGGCGCTTGCCCGCCTTGCCACCCGCCGTGTAGGCGTCATCCGAGCGGATTTTGCGGTCCGCTGTATAGCGGTTGATCATTGAATCCATGTTGCCCGCCGCCACACCAAAGAACAGGTTAGGCTTGTCCAGTCTCATGAAATCGTTCTTGCTGTGCCAGTCAGGCTGGCTGATGATGCCCACGCGAAAGCCCTGGGCCTCCAACAGACGGCCAATGATAGCCATGCCGAACGAAGGATGATCGACATAGGCGTCACCTGTCACGATGATGACATCGCAGCTATCCCAGCCAAGCAGATCCATCTCCTCCCGACTCATAGGCAGGAAGGGCGCCGGACCAAAACACTCGGCCCAGTACTTCGGATAATCAAAAAGCGGCGTGGCAGCCGGCATGCTGAGAGCCATATCTACTCCATATCCCCGTAGCCGGAATAGGAACCGGGCGCCAGGTTTTCAAATCGGGTGAACTTGCCTAAAAACGCCAGGCGTGAGGTACCAATCGGGCCGTTACGTTGTTTGCCGATAATGATTTCGGCTATGCCCTTGTCCTGCGAATCCTGGTGATAAACCTCGTCGCGGTAGACAAACATGATGACATCGGCGTCCTGCTCGATCGCTCCGGACTCACGCAGATCCGAGTTGATAGGACGTTTGTTGGGACGCTGCTCAAGCGAACGGTTGAGCTGGGACAGGGCTACGACCGGCGCGTTGAACTCCTTCGCCAACGCTTTCAACGAGCGGGAGATTTCCGAGATTTCGTTGGTACGGTTTTCCGAGCCGGTACCGCCTACCCGCATTAGCTGCAGGTAATCGATCATGATCAATGCGAGATCACCGTGCTCGCGCACCACACGCCGGGCCCGCGCCCGCATTTCGGTGGGCGACAGTCCGGCCGTGTCATCAATGAAAAGCTTGCGGTCATTCAACAGGTTCACCGCGGAAGTCAGCCGAGGCCAGTCCTCGTCCTCCAGCCGACCGGAACGTACCTTGGTCTGGTCGATCCGGCCCAACGAGGACAGCATACGCATGATCAGCGAATCGCCCGGCATCTCCAACGAGAACACCAGAACCGCCTTCTCGCTGCGCAGGACGGCATTTTCGACCAAATTCATGGCGAAGGTGGTCTTACCCATAGAGGGTCGTCCGGCCACGATGATCAAGTCCGCTGGTTGCAGGCCAGACGTCATCTCGTCCAGATCGGTAAAGCCGGTCGACAGGCCGGTGATGGCGCCATCGCTGTTGAAAAGCGTATCGATACGATCAATCGCTTTTGTCAGCAGCGTATTCACCGACTCAGGACCACCGGTCTTGGGCCGGCTTTCGGCGATGGCGAATATTTTACGCTCAGCATCATCCAGCACTTCAGCCGCTTGCATGCCCTTCGGATTGAACGCCGTATCGGCAATTTCCGAGCTGATGCTGATCAATTGCCTCAGCGTCGCACGCTCACGAATGATCTGCGCATAGGCACTGATGTTGGCAGCCGAGGGCGTGTTTTTCGCCAACTGGCCAAGATAAGCCAGGCCGCCAACCTGATCCGCAAGTCCTTCGCGGTCCAGATCTTCCGCCAGGGTCACAACGTCGAATGGCTGGTTACGGGCAGCCAGCCGCACCATGGCCCGGAAAATCAGGCGATGATCATGTCGGTAAAAATCAGTCTCGCTGACCAGTTCCGAGATCCGTTCCCACGCAGTGTTCTCGAGCATTACACCGCCCAGCACCGCCTGTTCCGCCTCTATAGAATGAGGGGGGATCTTCAACGCAGTGGTTTGCAGGTCGAGTTCAGCGGTATCGCTATAGACAGAATCATTCATGGGCAAGGGCTCAAAACGGCGAAGACAGAAAAGACAACACGGCGCATGTCTGTGACATGCGCCGTGTTGGTAAGTCTAACTGCAAAGCTGCGTCAGATCATCAGCGGCACAATCGGCTGCACAACGATGATGTAAAGCAGCTCGGCAGTCCGGGAAGGTCCCGTTAGCCGGCAACGACTTCCAGCTTGACCGTTGTTTCGACATCAGTGTGCAGGTGCACAGCGATATCAAAGGTGCCGACGTTACGCAGCGGGCCTTCTGGCAAGCGAACTTCGCTTTTCTCGATTTCGACGCCAGCGGCGGTCACGGCATCAGCGATGTCGCGGGTACCGATAGAACCAAACAGCTTGCCTTCTTCGCCAGCGTTGGCCGTGATGGTCACGGTCAGCTCTGCCAGTTTCTCGGCGCGCGCGTCAGCTTCAGCTTTACGCTCGGCAGCGATCTTTTCCAGTTCGGCGCGACGCGCTTCAAAGGCTTCGATGTTAGCGGCATTAGCCGGGGTTGCCTTACCGAACGGCAACAGGAAATTGCGAGCGTAACCTGCTTTAACAGCGACCTTGTCGCCCAGATTACCCAGATTCGCGATCTTTTCGAGCAGGATAACTTCCATAACGATGACCTCTTGAAATTCAACCTTGGCTGTTCAACTCAATCCCCTGCCGGGCCGTCAGGCGCCTGCAGGCGGGAGCGAAAATCGAACAAGCTATCAACAAACGCTAAAAACATAATCAGGGGGTAAACGAACTGGGCGACGAAAACGAACATCGCGTACAGCCCCACCAGCCAGACAGTACCCAGTTTCTTGATCCCAACCACACCGTGCATCAGTGCCAGACCGGCCAGCAGCAAAGGAATGCTGGCTACCGGCGCAACAATGGCCAACGCAGGCCACTGCGGTCCCAGAACGGTCAACACCAACAATGCGATGGCAACCCATGGGGACAACCGCAGCCGGTGGAACTCGTCGCGAAACCCGCCCGGATTGTACAGCCGCGCCTGCCAGGATCTGCCAATCATCAGACTGACCAATGCCATGACCGCATGTACCGCACCCATCAGCCCTGCGAGCACCGGAACCAGAAGCGCCTCGAGATGAGCCATACCAGCCTCATCAAGCGATCCGTTCATTCCCGCCAGCATCTCGGGCAACATCTCCCGAATCTGCGCGGCGAGAGCCGCCAACGGCTCATTGAGTACCGTCTGCAGCACTACGGAAAAAAGCACCCCCAGGGGGACTGCCGCCAGCACCACCACAGCCCAGTCGTTACGTTGCCGTAACAATACCGCGAGTGATGCGCTTCCTGACATCACCAGCAAGGGAGCTAAATCACCCATTGCTGCCCATGCCAGAGCCGGCAAAATGCCCCATATCAATACAGACAGGGCGTCATTCAAACCGCGGCGCAGGATAACCAGCGCCAGGGCTGCGGCACTGAACCAGAACAGCAGCGGTATTGCGGCGGTTACAGCCACCACCAAAGTGGCCTGCTTGCTACCACGCATGATGTATTCAGCCAGACCGCGCATGCTGATTCAGTACCCCTGATTACATGTTTTCAGCTCTGATCAACGACCGTGACTGTCGGTAAACGGCAGCAGGGCGAGATAACGGGCGCGCTTGATGGCAACAGCCAACTGACGCTGGTATCTGGCCTTGGTACCGGTTATACGGCTAGGTACGATCTTGCCGGTTTCAGTGACATAGGCCTTCAGGGTGTTGAGATCTTTGTAGTCGATCTCTTTTACGTTTTCTGCAGTGAAACGGCAGAACTTTCTACGACGGAAAAAACGTGCCATGGCAGCGTCTCCTTGGAATCTGAAATTGGGACCGAAAAGAAATTACTCGTCGTCACCGTCATCGGTGTCGCGGCTTTCATTATCAGCGTTACGATCGTCCGACTCGTTGTCGTCACGACGCTCACGACGCTCACCGCGATCGCCACGATCACTGCGCTCCCCACGATCACCGCCACGCGTATCTTCGGGCTTCATCATGTCGGACTGTTCGGTAACGGCCTCGTCACGACGGATAACCATGTTACGAATCACGGCGTCGTTGTAACGGAAGTTCTCGGTCAGCTCATCCAGTGCCTTGGCGCTGCACTCAACGTTCATCAGGATGTAATGGGCTTTGTGGATCTTGTCGATTGGGTAAGCCAGTTGACGGCGGCCCCAGTCTTCCAGGCGGTGAATCTTGCCACCGTCTTCTTCGATCAGCTTGGTGTAACGCTCGACCATCGCGTTAACCTGCTCGCTCTGATCCGGATGAACCAGAAATACGATTTCGTAATGACGCATTGGTGCTCCTTACGGGTTGTAGCCAGCCACCCAAATGGTCTGGCAAGGAGTAGAACTCTAGTTTGGGGCGGCTATTCTAGGGAAGGCAGAGGGAAGTAGCAAGGGGAACGCAGCGGGCGGCGCGAAGCTGCAAGGAAAGCCATACGCCGAAGGGTGTCGGGTGATACTGACCAGGCATCCTCAGAACCCGACGCCTCCCCGCAGGGAGTCTGGTCGGGCGTTGATGAACATCTAGCTTGCCTGCGCTCTCTGTCGTACGGCCTCGAACAGGCAGACGCCAGCAGCGACCGAGACGTTCAGGCTGCTGACTGCACCCGCCATCGGCAGCTTGGCCAGGTAATCGCAATGTTCGCGGGTGAGGCGGCGCATGCCGCTGCCTTCAGCGCCCATGACGATCACACTGGGAACCTTCAGATCGACCTGGTACAGCAGTTGCTCGGCCTCCCCTGCAGCACCCACCACCCACAGACCACGCTGCTGCAACTGCTTCAAGGTGCGTGCAAGATTCGTCACTGCCACCAGCGGAACCGTTTCAGCCGCGCCACACGCCACCTTGCGCACGGTCGGTGACAAACTGGCTGAGCGATCTCGCGGAATGATCACGGCGTGCGCGCCCGCCGCATCGGCGCTGCGCAGACATGCACCAAGGTTATGCGGATCGGTCACCCCGTCAAGAACGAGCAATAGCGGCACCCCTTCGAGCGCATCCAGCATGTGCCCAAGCATCTCCTCGGACCACAGCTGACTGGGGGTCACGGCCGCAATCACACCCTGGTGCACGCCGCCATCGGCCAGTTTGTCCAGCTCGTCCGACGGGACATGCTGCACAGCCACTTTCTGCTGCTGCGCAAGATCCAGCACTTCCTGCATGCGGGAATCGATCCGGCCGCGCACCAGATGCAACTGCTTAACCCGTTTTGGTGCGTGCTGCAGCATTGCGCTTACCGCATGCAGCCCATACACGTATTCCTTATCGCTCATTCGCTATCTAACCTTTACTCTGGCCGGGCCTTGCGCTTACGCGGCGGACGCACACTCTGCGGGGCGGATGCAGGCTTGCTCTCACCCTTGCTGCGAACGGATTTACGCTCGGCCGCACGCGCGGCGCGCTTCTCCGGTGCACGTGGTGCTTTTGACTTGCCGCCCTTGTCACGGGGTTTGCCATTACTCGCAGCAGCGCCTTTAGCATCCTTCATCAGCTTGCTACGTGCTGCCCGACTCGCTTGCACATCAGCGCCGCCAACCGTTGCCGGCTGATCCTTGGCCATTTCGAAATCGATCTTGCGGTCATCCAGGTCCACGCGGGCAACCTGTACGCGGACAGAGTCCCCGAGACGGAATGTTCTACCCGAGCGCTCCCCCGTTAGACGATGGTGCACCGCATCAAAATTGTAATAGTCGGCCGGCAGTGCAGTTATGTGCACCAGACCCTCGACATAGAAATCGGTCAGCTCCACGAACAGACCGAAGCCAGTGACAGCGGTGACCAGCCCGTCGAAGCTATCGCCTACCCGGTCCTGCATGAACTCGCACTTGAGCCAGCTGACCACATCGCGGGTCGCCTCGTCCGCACGCCGCTCGTTCTGCGAGCACTGCTCGCCAAGTTGCTCCAATGCCTGATGGTCATAGGGATAAATCGCAGCTTTGGCCACAGCCGGCGCACCGCAGCGCTTGACCCGGTCGGTTTTCTTGCGTGAACGCACCACACTCCGGATTGCACGGTGAACCAACAGGTCGGGATAACGGCGAATCGGCGAAGTGAAGTGCGTGTACGCCTCGTAGTTCAAACCGAAATGTCCGGCATTATTCGGGCTGTACACAGCCTGACTGAGCGACCGCAGCATCACGGTCTGAATCAGCTGCGCATCCGGACGGCCTTGCACTTTCTGTAACACAGCACTGTAGTCTTCCGGCGTCGGATCAGCATTCTTGCGGCTCAATGTAATACCCATTGATGCCAGAAACTCGCGCAGCCGTTCAATCTTCTCGGGTTTCGGTGAATCGTGAACCCGATACAAGGAAGGTACTTCCAACTCTTGCATAAAGCGCGCAGTGGCCACGTTAGCGCACAACATGCTCTCTTCGACTATTTTGTGCGCATCGTTACGCGTGGTTGGCCGAATCTCCGCTATCTTGCGATTCTCGCCAAAAATGATGCGCGTTTCGGTTGTTTCGAAATCGATAGCCCCACGCCCCTGCCTCGCCTTGGCCAGCGCCTTGTATAGGTCATACAGGTTTTTCAGGTGTGGCAGCACTTCAGCGTATTCCTCGCTTAGCGCCCTGCCCTCCTTGCTTCGAGGATGCTCCAGCATCGAGGAGACCTTGTTGTAGGTCAGCCGGGCATGGGAGTGAATGACGGCTTCGTAGAATTGAAAGTCTGTCAGCTCGCCGCTCTTCGATACCGTCATCTCGCACACCATGGCGAGACGGTCGACGTTCGGCATCAATGAACAGAGACCATTCGAGATAGCCTCCGGCAGCATGGGAATTACTTCGCTGGGGAAATACACGGAGGTACCACGTAGCTCAGCCTCCTGGTCCAGCGCCGACCCGAGCGGTACGTAGTGAGATACGTCAGCGATCGCGACGTAAAGCTTCCAGCCCCCGGAGAACAACCTCCAGCCACTAGCCTTGTACGGCTCGGCATAGATGGCGTCATCGAAGTCACGGGCATCCTCGCCGTCGATGGTTACCAGCGGCAGATGCCTGAGATCCACGCGTTTCTGCTTGTCTTTCTCGGCAACGGTGTCGCTGAGGCTTTCTGCCTCATCCAGTACAGCCTGCGGCCACACACTCGGGATGTCGTAGCTACGCAGCGCCACTTCAACTTCAACGCCAGGCGCCATGTAATCGCCAACCACTTCGATGATCTCGCCCTGCGCCTGACGATGAATCGCCGGCCATTGGGTGATGCGCACCTCGGCGTACTGACCATGCTCCGCGCCACCATCCAGGCCCGGCGGAATCAGCACTTCCTGGTTGATCTTGGCATTATCAGCCACCACATAGCCGATGCCGTTCTCGACGTAATAACGGCCGACCAGCACTTCATGGGCGCGCTCGATGACTTCGACGATGGCACCTTCGCTACGGCCACGACGGTCAACGCCGGTAACCCGCGCAAGTGCCCGATCTCCATCGAACACCAGACGCATCTGTGCGGGCCCAAGGAACAGGTCATCACCACCATCTTCCGGTACCAGGAAGCCAAAACCGTCGCGGTGACCCTGTACGCGGCCGCGGATCAGGTCCAGCTTGTCCACCGGCGCATACGCGCCCCGGCGCGTATAGATCAGCTGGCCATCACGCTCCATGGCGCGCAGCCGGCGGCGCAACGCCTCAATGGCATCTTCATCGTCCAGCCCGAATTCCTGTTGCAACTGCGCGCGGGTCGCAGGCGCTCCGCGCTCTTCCAATAACTGAAGAATCAGTTCGCGGCTCGGTATCGGGTTGTCATATTTCTCGGCTTCGCGCTGTGCTGCGGGATCCTGATTGATCCAATCGGTGGGTCCGGAGCCCGAACGTGAAGCAGTGCCCGGCAAGGAAGCCGGGTCTTGGGGTTTGGTCTTTTTAGTCATAGGCACCTATTGAACCGCGAATCGGCTTCACATGCACCTGTTTCCGTCGATCTACAATTATTTTTGCAAACAGGGGTTTACAGACCATTCAAGGCTTCGTATTATTCGCGCCGTCAACACGACAACGGCTGGCAAGAACGAACCCAAGGTTCAGCTTAGCATTCGATGTCGATGATGCGCCCAGGTGGTGAAATTGGTAGACACGCTAGCTTCAGGTGCTAGTGGCCGCAAGGCCGTGGAAGTTCGAGTCTTCTCCTGGGCACCAATTTAAAAAACCGGACAATGTCCGGTTTTTTTATGCCTGCTATTTGCTGCCGGCACCTAAGATCCGTGCGCATAGGCCGGGTCCGGATTCAACGCCTGCAATCAGCTCCCTCGCTTCCCCGCATACAACCATCACGCTCATAAACGAAAAAGCCCGCATTTGTGCGGGCTTTCCGTAAATCCATTCAGACGCTCGATCCGAACCGGGACGCTATCGTCCTCAACTCAGAAAATCTGCCGTTGAATGATGGTCTCGTGACGGTCCGGGCCAGTCGAAACCAGATCGATTGGCGCACCAACAAGCTCTTCGATCCGGGCGATGTAGGCACGCGCATTGGCAGGCAAATCGTCCAGCGTCTTCACACCAAGGGTCGAATCGCTCCAGCCAGGCACATCCTCGTATACCGGCTCCAGCCCGAGATAGCTGTCTGCATCAGTTGGCGCCTCAATTACAGCACCATCGGCATTACGGTAGCCCACGCAGATCCGGATAGTTTCCAGCCCGTCGAGCACGTCAAGTTTGGTCAGGCACAGACCGCTGATGCTGTTGATTTCGATGGCGCGACGCAGGATCACCGCGTCGAACCAACCACAACGGCGAGCACGCCCAGTTGTTGAACCGAATTCATGTCCACGCTCGGCAAGACGGGCGCCTGTTGCATCAAACAGCTCTGTCGGGAACGGACCTGAGCCGACGCGCGTTGTATAGGCTTTGGTAATACCCAGCACGTAGTCCAGATAAAGAGGGCCGAATCCCGATCCAGTAGCAGTGCCGCCCGCTGTGGTATTGGAGCTGGTGACATAGGGATAGGTACCGTGGTCAATATCGAGCAGCGAGCCCTGAGCGCCTTCAAACATGATATTGGCCCCTTCACGACGCAACTCGTGCAAACGCGCGGTGACGTCGGTCATTAGCGGCTTGAGCCACTCGGCATAGCCCATGGCTTCATCCAGGGTTTTCTGGAAATCAACCGGCTCTACCTTGTAGTAATGCTGAAGGGCGAAGTTGTGATACTCCAGCACTTCACCCAGCTTGGCGGCGAAGCGCTCGCGGTTGAACAGGTCCGCGACACGCAGCCCGCGCCGCGAAACCTTGTCCTCATATGCCGGACCGATGCCGCGCCCGGTAGTGCCGATCTTCGCCTCGCCGCGCGCCTTTTCACGCGCCTGATCCAGCGCTACGTGGTAGGGGAGAATCAATGGACAGGCCGGGCTGATTCGCAGGCGATCACGCACCGGAACCCCTTTCGCCTCCAGCTCGCCCAGCTCCTTGAGCAGCGCTTCAGGAGACAGCACGACGCCGTTACCGATGAAGCAGGTGACGTTTTCCCGCAGGATGCCTGACGGAATCAGATGCAGTACGGTTTTCTCGCCATCGATGACCAGGGTGTGACCTGCGTTGTGCCCGCCCTGATAGCGGACTACGGCCGCTACCTGGTCCGTTAGCAGATCAACTATCTTGCCTTTACCCTCATCACCCCATTGGGTGCCCAGGATGACAACATTCTTACCCATGTTCAGCTCTAGCCTCGTTTGTAAGTGGCGGCCTGGCAGGCCGTAGATCGAATTAAAGTTCGCAGACCTGCCAACCGCTTTCTGCATAACGCAGAATCCGGTCACAGCCATATTCAGCAGCATCGCCTTCAAGCTGACCGGGCAACGCGACTATTACGCGCTCGCCCTGACGCCGAAGCTTAACAACCTCTTCCTGCAGTCCCGTCTTGTCGGTAAACGGCGCCCAGATCCCGGCCGTGCGGCGATTGCTGATCGCACCGCGTTCAACCAGAAATTTGAGATCTGTGGAAAAGCCGGTCGCCGGCCTGGCTCTGCCAAAATCCTTGCCGATATCGTCATACCGGCCGCCCTGGGCAATGCTCTGGCCAACACCGGGTAAAAAAGCTGCAAAGGCGACGCCTGTGTGATAGTGGTAACCGCGCAGCTCACCCAGATCGAAATACAAGGGAATTGCGGGGTACCGCTGTTTAAGCGTCTGGGCAAGCTCTGCGAGATCATCCAGCGCAGCCATGACTGACTCCGGCGCCCCATCCAACAACACATGGGCCCGCTCAAGCACCTCCACCCCGCCCGACAACTCAACCAGACTGGACAGCATGGCGGCGACGGAGGACTGCTCAAGCCCCGCCGTGATTTCTCTGACCTCATCCACAGCCTTGCGCTGCAAGGCGTTGAACAGCGCACTTTCCACGGCCGTGTCGAGCCCGGCAGCCTGCACCAATCCTCGATAGATACCCACATGGCCAATGTCGAGATGCACACCCTCGACCTGACAGGCGGCCAGGGTTTCAAGCATCAGAGAGATAACTTCTATGTCACTTGCGCAGGATGCATTGCCATAAAGCTCTGCACCGAGCTGGATCAGGCTACGGGACGTCGAAAGTGCCCGGGGACGCGTATGCAGCACACTGCCGCAGTAACACAGGCGACTGACGCCTTCAGCACCCAGAGTATGGGCGTCGATACGGGCGACCTGCGGCGTGATATCGGCACGCAGGCCAAGCATGCGCCCGGACAACTGGTCGGTCATTTTGAAGGTTTGCAGATCCAGGTCATGCCCGGCGCCGGTAAGCAGGGATTCGAGGTATTCGATATGCGGGGTAATGACCAGGTCATAACCCCAGCTGGCAAACAGATCCAGCAATTGACGGCGGGCGGTCTCGATGCGTGCAGCCTCTTCCGGCAGCACCTCTTCTATCCCGTCGGGCAACAGCCAACGATCAACAGTAGGCATTTTCACAACCTTATTACTTTCGCAGTGGACGCCGGTACGTGCTAGCGAAGCAGGTACAGACATGCGGTTCCGATCAACATGCTCACCAGACCTGCAATCCTGACCTGGCGACCAGTAAGCTGGGCGAGACTGACCAGCAGCTGTTTCCAGCGCGCCGGCGCCAGAAAGGGCATCATGCCTTCAACAATGAGCATCGAACACACTGCTGTCGCAAAGCCTAGCAACAAACCCTGCATCCTTGATGACCGGCCTTTTCAGACCACAACCAGCAGAGCGCTGGTCACAAAAAAGCCGGGCTGGCCCGGCTGCGCGATTGTAGCATGTTTTTAGCCGGCCACACTCGCAACATAGCGAGTGTGGCCGGGCCTGCATCAGCGAGCCTGCGCCCGCTGCAAGTACTGGAAGAACTCGCTCTCCGGATCCAGAACAAGGATATCCGACTTGCCAGAAAAGCTCTGACGATAAGCCTGCAAGCTACGGTAGAAAGAAAAGAACTCAGGATCCTTGTTATACGCCTCGGCATAGATCGCCGCCGCTTGCGCATCACCATCACCGCGGATCTCTTCAGCTTCACGGAACGCCTCTGCCAGAATAACCCGATGCTGGCGATCGGCATCAGCGCGAATCCCTTCACCCAGCTCGCGACCCTTGGCGCGGTGCTCACGGGCTTCCCGCTCACGCTCGGTACTCATCCGTTCGAATACGCTGCGGTTTACCTCACGCGGTAGGTCCATTGCCTTGACCCGCACGTCCAGCACTTCGATTCCCAATTCCCGCTGTGCGCTGGTATTCAACGACTCAGTGATATCAGCCATGAGCTGATCGCGCTCTCCGGATACCACCTCATGCAGCGTCCGGCGGGCCACCTCGTTACGCAATCCCGATTCCAACTGGCGCGACAAACGCTCCTCGGCCAGCGTACGCAGCCCGGATGTGGACGTGTAGTAACGCTGAACGTCCGCAACCCGCCATTTAGCGTAGGAATCGACCATTAACGCTTTCTTCTCCAGAGTCAGAAAACGCTGGGTAGCTGTATCAAGCGTCAGCAGCCGTGCATCGAACTTTTTAACATCCTGCACGAACGGTAATTTGAAGTGCAGCCCCGGCTCCAGGTCAGCCTTGACCACCTTACCGAACTGCAGCACCAAACCCCTCTCGATCTGGCTGACTACGAAAAAACTGTTCCAGGCTACCACCAGCACTACGAGTGCGGTAATCAGGCCAAACATCGACTTGTTAGTCATTAACGAGTCTCCCTAGCGCGCGGATCGCGTGGCGGCAACTGCACTGGCGTCCGCGTGGAAGCATCACTGCCAGATGAATAACTGGACGAACCCGACGACGACCCGCCCGATCCGGACCCACCCTGCTGCATCAGCTTGTCCAGCGGCAGGTACAGCAGATTGTTGCTGCCCTCACCGCCCGACACCAGCACCTTGCTGGTATTGCTCAATACGTCCTGCATGGTCTCAAGGTACATACGCTCGCGCATGACTTCCGGGGACTGCTGATACTGGGCAACCAGCAAATTGAAGCGCTCAGCCTCACCGAGTGCACGGGCAACCACTTCGTCACGGTAACCGCTGGCTTCTTCCAGAAGCCGCTGGGCCTGACCGCGCGCTTCAGGAATTACGCCGTTGGCATAGGATTCCGCCTGGTTACGCTCGCGAACCTCGTCCTCTCGTGCGCGGATCACGTCGTCGAAAGCATCCTGTACTTCGGCCGGAGCCTGCGCACTTTCGATGTTCACCTGCACTACTGTGATACCGGTGTTGTACAGATCAAGATAGCGCTGCAGACGTTCAGTGGTCTCTACCGCCATCTGCTCACGACCTTCTGTCAGCACCTGATGCATCGATGTCGAGCCCACCACATGGCGCAACGCACTTTCAGTTGCGTGACGCAGACTGGTCTCGGGATCCTCATTCATCAATACGAAGTTTTCCAGATTCGAGATGCGGTACTGCACAGCCAGCGGTACTTCCACGATGTTTTCATCTTCGGTCAGCATCTGTCCTTGCTGACGATACGACCGAACCTGAGTCACGTTACGCTGGAACTTGCGCTCGAACGGAGGGAAATACAGATGCAGACCCGACTCAACGGTACGGTGGTAATCACCGAAACGTAGAACAATCGCCTGCTCCTGCTCGTCCACCATGTACACGGCGTTGAACAACCAGACAGCAAGAACAATCAGACCCGCGACGATCCACATGCCCTTCGGGACACCAGCGCCACCGCCAGTCCCCTTGCCGCGGTCGCCCCCGCCTTTCTTGCCACCGAACATCTTGTTGAGGCTATCCTGAAGTTTCTTCAGCGCTTCATCCAGATCCGGGGGACCCTGCTTACCGCCGCGATTACCGCCCCGGTTTCCGCCACTCCCCCAGGGATCCTGGTTATTCGAATTGTTACCACCACCAGGCTCATTCCAGGCCATAGCGTTCTCCGTTGTTTGAAACGTTACGTCGCGAAGTCATGCATGCACGACGCGGATCCGGGCAATCTTACCGCAAAAGCCAATGGCAGCGCGAACCACTGCCAGAAGCATTATTGCAGAGTGTGTTGCTTGAGAAATTCGTCCATCTGCCAGCCCTCGCGCTTCAGTAAGCGGTTGAAATCGCTACGCGGAAGCCGAACTTCGAGCTGCTGGCGACCATCCTCTGCGACACGCTCACCGAGGACGGCGCCTGCATCGTAGAACTGCGCGCGCAACCGCGCTTCCGCATGCTCGAGCAGCAACCATTCCTGCATCATGTCTTCACCCAACCGCTCGGCAATCGCCTGAGCAACCAGCTCAAGGCCCTCACCGCTCTGGGCGGAAATCCATACACGCACCGGCTTGCCCTGCTCGTCGCGCTGAATCTGCGGCTCAAAGGTGTCCAGCAAATCGATCTTGTTGTATATCTCAAGAATCGGCAGTTCCAGCGCGCCGATTTCGTTCAGAACCAGATGGACCTGCTCGATGTGAGAGGCGCGTTCGTCGTCCGCCGCGTCGATCACATGCAACAGCAAATCGGCCTGACTGGACTCCTCCAGGGTGGCGCGAAAGGCTTCAACCAGCTTATGCGGCAGATGCCTGATGAAGCCTACCGTATCAGCCAGAATCACCGGCCCAATTTCGGGCAGCTCGATCCGGCGCAGAGTCGGGTCGAGCGTTGCGAACAGCTGATTCGCAGCGAACACGCTGGATTCGGTTAGGACATTGAACAGCGTGGACTTGCCAGCGTTGGTATAACCGACCAGAGAAACCACCGGTATCTCTGCACGCTGACGTGACCGCCGCGCCTGCTCGCGCTGACTACGGACTTTTTCGAGACGCTGAGAGATCTGCTTGATTCGTCCGCGAAGCAGCCGACGGTCGGTTTCAAGTTGCGTTTCACCCGGGCCTCGCAGGCCAATACCGCCCTTTTGGCGCTCAAGGTGCGTCCAGCCTCTTACCAGGCGCGTACTGAGGTGATCCAGCTGGGCCAGCTCGACCTGCAACTTACCCTCATGGGTTCGTGCGCGCTGCGCGAAGATATCAAGAATCAGCCCGGTACGGTCGACTACACGACATTGCAGCTCGCGCTCGAGGTTACGTTCTTGACTGGGTGAAAGAGTGTGATTAAAGATGACGAGATCGCCTTCATGGCTAGCGACCAGCTCGCGTAGTTCGTCTACCTTTCCGGCGCCAACGAGAAAACGTGGGCTTGGCTGAAACCGGTTAACCGTAAGGAAAGCGACTATATCCGCTCCAGCAGACGCGACCAGCTCAAGAAACTCCTGCGGATCTTCCCGGCTGGACTCGTCCATGCCTTCGAGATGAACGAGAACAGCTCGCTCACCCCCTTCATGGCGTTCAAAAAACAATCAGGCCTCCGCGATTATCAAGGATTGCCAGCTTCAGCCTCATCGCCCGTGGCCTGGACCGGTAACCGCACCGGACGTCCCGGCACGACGGTCGAAATGGCATGCTTGTAAACCATCTGGCTGACAGTGTTCTTCAACAGAATCACGAACTGATCGAAAGATTCGATCTGCCCCTGCAGCTTGATACCGTTTACAAGATAGATTGATACCGGAACACGTTCCTTGCGTAGAACGTTCAGGTAAGGGTCTTGTAGTGAATGCCCTTTTGACATTGCCTCACTCCTTAATGGGAACCGTTTTTTATGAAGCCTCTGATAATGTTCGAAGGCTTCTTGAGCATTTAAATGCGTTTTTTGCCGGCCTGTCCATTATCCCTAAGACGAGCAGGCAGTATCCTTATGACTGCAAAACAAGGTTAGCAGAACATCTGAGAACTATATTGTGATCCGCTCCAGACGTTTCAAGGCCGTCCCGAATCTTTTTGGATCCAGGCTATCAAGCCATTCGATTTCGGCATCCCATCCGCGCAACCAGGTGAACTGTCGCTTGGCCAACTGCCGGGTAGCGATAACTCCACGTTCAGCCATTTCCTGATAGGACAACTTGCCTTCCAGAAAATCCCATACTTGCCGATAGCCTACGGCTCGTACGGACGGCATCGTCGGATCGAGATCTCCCCTTGCATACAGTGTTTCGACTTCCTGCACGAAACCCTGTTCAAGCATTGAAGCAAAACGCTGTGCAATGCGTTCATGGAGCACATGACGCTCTGCGGGAGCGATCGCCATGTGGTGCATAGTATAGGGTAATTTCTGTCCCGCGGGCGCGCCCGCTTCGGCTTTTTCTTGCGCCTGGCGAGCATGCCAGACACTCAGTGGTACGCCCGAGATCAGATACACTTCGTAGGCACGCTGGATACGCTGGGGATCATTAGGATGGATGCGCGCACCAGCCAATGGGTCGACTCTGGCCAGCTCGGCATGCACTGCCGGCCACCCCTGTTGCGACGCCATGTCGGTGATGCGTTGCCGAACAACTGGATCAGCTGATGGCATCTGGGCCAGCCCACCAGCCAGCGCCTTGAAATACAGCATGGTACCGCCCACCAGTAACGGAATGCGGCCACGCCTGGTGATGGCAGCCAGCAACTCAACTGCATCGTCGCGAAACTGGGCCGCCGAATAGGCCTCAGCCGGATCCAGAATATCTACCAGGTGATGCGGATACGCCGCCAGGGTCGCTGCGTCCGGCTTGGCTGTGCCAATATCCATACCGCGATAGACCAGTGCGGAATCAACACTGACCAGTTCGCACGGCAAGTGATCCGCCAGATGCAGAGCCAGCTCGGTCTTGCCTGAGGCAGTGGGGCCCATCAAACAGATAACCGGCGGGAGCGCCGAGTTAGACACGCCGCTTGAATCCTCCATCAGCGACCGCGCAGGAACAACTTGTCCAGCTCCGGCATACTCATCTGCGTCCAAGTAGGACGGCCGTGATTGCACTGACCACTTCGCTCAGTCTGTTCCATATCACGCAGCAAGCCGTTCATCTCGGTCAGGGTCAAACGCCGATTGGCACGAATCGCTCCGTGGCAGGCCATTGTTCCGAGCAGTTCATTCAGGTGCGCCTGGACGCGGTCGCTGGTTCCGTATTCCATCAGATCTGCCAACACGTCGCGGACCAACTGGGGCGCGTCCGCCTGTCGCAGAAGCGAGGGAATTTCACGGATAGCCAGACTCTCGGGGCCCATGCGTTGCAATGAAAATCCAAGCCGGTTGAACCAGGCAACATGCTCATCGGCGCAATCGGCCTCGCGCTGACTCACCGCAATCGACTCGGGAACCAGCAGTGGCTGACTGCGCAACCCTTCCTGGTCCATTGCCAACTTGAGCCGCTCATAGGTAATGCGTTCATGCGCCGCATGCATGTCAACCACGACCAGCCCCTGGGCATTCTCGGCAAGAATATAAACCCCATGCAGCTGCGCAACAGCGTAGCCCAACGGTGGTACATCCTGACCATCAGGCAGAGCTGGTCTCGGGGAGTCGGACGCAGAACCATACAGATTGCCGTATGCCTCGGTTGCCCCAGCTATTGCCGTAGCCGACGGACGCTCGGAAAACTGTTGCGGGCTGCCCGCCGTCCAGGCAGCAGCGGGCTCGGCCAAGGGCATATGCGTCTGCCCGGAAAACACGCCAGCAGACAGACCGGAAGCGACCAGCACAGCTTCGGGCGTGTGTTCAGCCAACCCCTGAACCTGCTCGCCGGGCCGCTGGTCAGCCAACGCCCGATAGAGCGTGCTGAAGAGAAAGTCATGCACCATGCGTCCATCGCGAAAGCGCACCTCATGTTTGGTCGGGTGCACATTGACATCAACCACAGCTGGATCGACTTCCAGGAACAACACGAACGTCGGATGACGGCCATTGAACAACACGTCACGGTACGCTTGACGAACCGCGTGGGCGACCAGTCTGTCCTTGATCATCCGCCCATTCACGAAGAAATACTGCAAATCGGCCTGACTGCGCGAGAAGGTTGGCATGCCGACCCAGCCCCACAACCGTAGCCCGTCGCGCTCACTATCGATATTCAGCGATTGCTCGACAAACGCAGGACCGCATACGCTGGCAACTCGTCGCCGGGCCTCCTGCTCGGTGCGCGCCGGTCGTAGTCCGAGCACGCTCCGTCCGTTATGCCGTAGATTGAAGGCTACATCGAAACGTGACAGCGCCAGACGCTTGACCACCTCCTCAAGATGGGAGAATTCGGTCTTTTCGGTGCGTAGAAACTTTCTTCGCGCCGGCGTGTTGAAAAACAGGTCACGCACTTCAACCGTGGTGCCGCGCGGGTGCGCAGCAGGTTGCAGACGCGACGCCATATCTCGCCCTTCAGTCTCCACCTGCCAGGCTTGATCAGCGCCTTCCGCGCAAGAGGTCAGGGTCAGACGCGATACCGAACTGACCGATGCCAGCGCCTCGCCGCGAAAGCCCAGCGTGGCGACCCGTTCAAGATCGTCCAGATCGCGGATCTTGCTGGTCGCGTGCCGTGATAACGCCAGCGGAAGATCCTTCTCAACGATACCGACTCCATCGTCGCGCACGCGCAGCAGCTTGACGCCACCTTGCTCGACATCGATATCGATACGTAACGCTCCGGCGTCAAGACTGTTTTCCAGCAATTCCTTGATGACCGAAGCGGGACGCTCAACGACCTCGCCCGCGGCAATCTGGTTAGCCAGCCGGGGGCTCAGTAATTCTATACGGGACATCTCAGGACTCATTCTTGACCAGCACGCTGCCAGCAGGGACCTTGAGCACCTGACCAACCCGGATTTCATCGCTGCCGCCGAGACGATTTGCCTGTTTCAGGCTCGCCAGACTGATGTTGTAACGCGCCGCGATCATCGTCAGAGTATCGCCACGGGTAACGGTATGTTCCCTTGGCCCCTGGGCAATCTTGCCGTTAGCCTTGAGCGAAGCGACACGCGTTCCCGGAGGCGGGCTACGCATGAAATACTCGTTGATTCCGCGCTGAATGGCGCGTGCCAGCGATTGCTGATGCTTACGGGTTACCAGCTTCTGCGCTTCGCCCGGGTTGGAAATGAATCCGGTTTCGATAAGGATGGACGGAATATCCGGTGACTTGAGCACCATGAAGCCAGCTTGTTCAACCCGGCGCTTATGCAGCGGAGTGATCTTGCCGATCGAACCCAGCACCTGACTGCCAACATCAAGACTGGCCGACAAAGACGCAGTCATGGACAGATCGAGCAGCACACTGGCCAGCACTTGGTCCTTGTTCCCCAGACTAACGCCCCCTACCCCACCAATCAGATCGGAACGGTTTTCCTTGTCAGCCAGCAGCCTCGCCGTTTCAGAAGTCGCGCCATTGTCCGACAGGGCGAACACCGAGGCGCCGAACGCGCTGGTGCGGGTAAAGGCGTCAGCGTGAATCGACACGAACAGATCAGCATTGTGTTTACGCGCAATTTCGGTGCGCTTGCGCAGGGGAATGAAATAATCACCGGTACGTACCAGCTCAGCGCGGAAGCCGGGTTCGGCATCAATCAGCGCTTTCAGGTCGCGCGCGATCGCCAGCACCACGTCTTTTTCGCGGGCGCCCTTATGGCCCACGGCTCCCGGGTCTTCCCCGCCATGGCCAGCGTCTACCGCTATGATGATGTCCCGGTTACCGATAACGCTGGCGGACCGGGTCGGCTTCTGCGGCAAGGGAGACGCCGATGGTTCGGCCGATGTCTGCGACTGCAGCTGGTTGGGCGGCTGTCCATCATCGAAGAGATCCAGCACCAGTCGATGTCCGTACTGCTGGTTGGGCGGCAACGCGAAACTTTTCGCGGTAACCTTCTGTTTCAAATCAATAACGACTCGCAGATCGGTACCGTTACGCTGAGCTGAACGCAAACCGCTAAGCGGGGTATCGGCAAGCGGCAATGCATCGATCTCAGCGCCGAAATTGGCATTTGTAAGGTCGACGACGATGCGCTCGGGGCTGGTGAGAGTGAACAGCTTGTGGTCCGCCGGACCGGTCAGGTCAAATACCACGCGGGTATTGTCCGGCGCACGCCAGACACGCACGCTCTCAATCTCGGCTGCGCTCACTGTACCCGCGACTAGCGCACACAACGATGCCAGAGCCCAGACGGCCAGTACCTTGACTTGTCCTGATGTGGTTCCGATCACGGTATTGCGTTACTCCTGTTTGTCGCGCAATTGCCGGCATGCAGCCTGGCCCAGCGCAGTATGACCTGCCAGATGCAGCCGGCGCCCCTCGCCTTCTGCCGCAATGGTAATCGTCAGGTCCGGACTTGGCAAAACACCTGAGCCTTTATCTGGCCACTCGATCAGACAGAGACTGTCGGCGGAGAAGTAGTCCCGGATGCCGAGGAACTCAAGCTCTTCGGGGTCCAGTAAGCGATACAGATCAAAGTGATAGATCGTGCCGGCCTCCAGCTCGTATGGCTCAACCAGAGTGAATGTCGGGCTTTTGACCGCCCCGCGATGGCCCAACTCACGTATCAAGCCTCTGCTGATCGTCGTCTTGCCCGCACCCAGATCGCCGTCCAGGTAGATTACCCCGCGGAACTTCATGGCCCGACCTATATCGGCCCCGAGCGACTCCATTGCCTGCTCGTCGGCGGCAAACAAACTATTACTCATGGGAGCCCCTGGTATTGAGAATGGTTCGGATAGGCCCTATCAAATCAGACGCCAGAATACCGGATTCACCGGAAACTGCAGCACAATCACCCGCTTGCGCATGTATCAGCGTAGCGTAACGCGCCGCGGACCCAGGCTCGACCTGTTGAGCCAATAGCGCGCCGACCAGCCCGGAAAGCACATCGCCCATCCCCGCTACGGCCATCCCCGGGTTGCCATGGGTACACAGACCCACCGGTGCCGCGAAGCATGCCGGGCCGGCAACCAGACTGCCAACGCCTTTCAGGATCACAGCGCAACCAAACCGGTCCGCCAGCATCGTGACCGCCCGCAGCCGGTCTGCCTGCACCTCGGCCGTTGAACAGCCAAGTAGTCGTCCGGCTTCCGCAGGATGTGGAGTGATTACCGTTTGATCGCCAAGTAGCAGTCCATCGCGATGCCGCACCGCGATCTCGTTCAGCGCATCAGCGTCAAACACTCTGCTCAGACCGCTCGCCAATGCCTGGTCTAGCAATCCCCACCCCCATTCGGAACGCCCCAGACCGGGACCAACGACCAGCGTTGTGGCTTTCTTTAACAAGGGTGAGAGCGCTTCAGGGGAATCCACTGCGTGCGCCATTACCTCAGGACACCGTGCGAGCAGCGGCGCAATATGCGCCGAGCGTGTAGCGACACTCACACGGCCGGCGCCGCTGCGTAGCGCCGTTTCAGCAGCCAGCATAATCGCGCCACCCATGCCCAGATCCCCGCCGATAACCAGCACATGGCCGAACATGCCTTTGTGGGCAGCCCTAACCCGCCGCGGCAGACTGCTGGCGAGCCGCTCCAGCACAAGCCGTTCTGCAACGGGCCGCACCGACGCCCCAGGCACTTCTTCAAGTTGGGCGAACGCGATGTCGCCGGCCTGGTCTGGCCCTTGAGCCGTGAACAAGCCTAGCTTCGGTGCGATGAAGGTCACGGTCAGATTCGCGCGGATGGCGTGGCCGAGCACAACCCCCCGATCAGGATCCAGCCCGCTCGGCACATCCACAGCCACGACGGGCAAGCCGGACGCGTTGACCGCCTCGATAACGCTTTTATAGGGCTCGCTGACATCGCCGCGCACCCCCGTGCCAAGCATGGCATCGACGACAACACCTTTGAGATGCGCCGAAGCGCTCCAGGCAAGCACTTCGACCCCTGCTGCAAGCGCAGTCTGCCAGGCTTTCGCAGCGTCGCCCTGCAAGCGCTCTGGCGGTTTTACTGCCAGAACCCGGACCTGCCACCCCGCGTTATGCGCCAGTCTGGCAACAAGGTAGCCATCGCCTGCGTTGTTGCCGCTCCCGGCCAGCACGCTGAGCTGACCGACAGCCGCCCATCGCACGCTGAGCGTCTGCCAGACAGCTTCCGCTGCGCGCTGCATGAGCTCGAACCCCGGCGTTCCGGCCGCGATAATGCGCGCATCGAGTTCGCGAGTCTGGGCGGCTGTACATATCCCGAATGGCATTTCTGACGTCATGACATGCTACCGGCTTGAATGTCTGGCAGAATTATACGTCTTGCCCGCCCATGACCCTAGACTGTTCCCGCGCATCCATGCCTGATACCACTATCGATTACGCCAAGCTGGCCGAAGATGTACGACTGATCGCCAGCGAACTTGGTTTTCAGCAAACCGGCATCAGCGAGCCGGATATAGGTCAGCATGAAGCCTGGCTGGATAGCTGGCTGCGTGCGGGTTATCACGGGGAGATGGAATGGATGGCCAGTCACGGCAGCAAGCGGACCCGACCGGCCGAGCTGGTTCCCGGCACGCGGCGTGTCATATCGGTGCGCATGGATTACCTGCCGACCGATACCAGCATGGCGAAACGTCTGGCCAACCCTGACGCTGCCTATATATCGCGCTACGCGCTTGGACGCGATTACCACAAATTGATCCGACGCCGGCTGCAACAGCTGGCTGACCGGGTACAGGAACTGGCCGGCCCCTTTGGTTATCGCGCCTTCGTCGATAGCGCCCCGGTGATGGAGCGCGCATTGGCCAGCCGTTCAGGGCTTGGCTGGATTGGCAAGAACACTATGTTGCTTAACCGCAAGGCGGGCAGTTTCTTCTTTCTCGGTGAGCTGTATACCGACCTGCCTCTGCCCGTCGACCCGCCTTATTCTGAAGATCATTGTGGCCGCTGCAGCGCCTGCCTGGACAAATGCCCGACCGATGCCTTCGTCGGGGAACACGTGCTGGATGCGCGCCGCTGCATCTCGTATCTGACCATCGAACTGAAGGGCGCGATTCCGCAGGAGCTGCGCCCCTTGATGGGCAACCGCGTTTTCGGTTGTGACGATTGCCAGCTGGTATGCCCTTGGAACCGCTTCGCCAAGGACACTTCAGAGGCGGACTTCACCCCCCGCCACAGTCTCGACCAGGCCGACCTGATCGAGCTGTTCCGCTGGGATGAGCAGACCTTCCTGAAAAATACCGAGGGGTCACCCATTCGCCGGATAGGTTACGAGCGCTGGCTTCGCAACCTGGCGATAGGGCTGGGCAACGCTACCTCAAGCTTGCCGGTGATCCAGGCCCTGCAAGCCCGTGCGCAACACCCGTCTGAATTGGTCAGAGAACATGTCCACTGGGCGCTATCGCGGCACGCGATCAATACTTGATGAAATGTTCGCGGTAGTGCTTGAGCTCCGCAATCGAGTCGTAAACATCATCCAGCGCCAGATGACTGCTTTGTTTCTTGAAGCTGTTTTTCACCTCAGGCGCCCAGCGCGCGGCCAGCTCCTTGAGAGTCGAGACGTCCAGATTGCGGTAGTGGAAGTAACGCTCAAGTTCGGGCATGCCGCGATAAAGGAAACGCCGGTCCTGGCAGATACTGTTGCCGCACATGGGTGAACGCCCTTCGGGCACCCACTCCCTCAGGAAAGCCAGCGTCTGACGCTCAGCTTCAG
This sequence comes from Pseudomonas sp. gcc21, assembly GCF_012844345.1. Lineage (NCBI taxonomy): Bacteria > Pseudomonadati > Pseudomonadota > Gammaproteobacteria > Pseudomonadales > Pseudomonadaceae > Pseudomonas > Pseudomonas sp. gcc21. The sequence continues at coordinate 1,882,813 of NZ_CP051625.1, forward strand.
CCAGATCAATGGCGCTGTCTTTCACGCGCTGCGTCAGCCCGGACTGCCCGTGTTGACGCGTATTCCATTCATCCATCCCGTCCAGCAGCGCATCCGGCTGCTTGATTGCCAGCACCGGCCCCTCAGCCAACGCATTCAACTGAGCATCGGTGACCACCGTAGCGATTTCGATAATGACGTCGTTATCCGAATCGAGACCGGTCATTTCAAGGTCGATCCAGATCAGGTTATCGGGGTTCTGCATGCAAGATCCTGTGTCTGAGTATGTAGTGAAGGGAGTATACGCGTGCATGCTACACTGCGGCTGGTTCCCAAGAAGTGTAATCCATGGCCAAGCGACACCTTACCCGACGTCAGAACTGGCGCATTCAGAAGATTCAGGACGAGCGCAGCGTGCGCGCCAGCAAGCGTGCCGACCTGGCCGAAGAAAGCCTGCTCGGGGGCGATCTGGGCCCGGAGCAGGAAGGTCTGGTTATTGCGCATTTTGGCGTTCAGGTAGATGTCGAGGCCATCAGCGGCGAGCAGGCCGGGCTGATCAGACGCTGTCACATGCGTGCCAACCTGCCAGCCCTCGTGACGGGAGACAAGGTCGTCTGGCGCGCTGACAATCAGAACGGTGGCGTGATTGTCGCCCAGCTGCCGCGCCGTTCCGAGCTGTTTCGCCCCGATCACCGCGGCCAGCTGAAACCGGTAGCAGCGAATATCGATCGTCTGGTCATCGTCTTCGCCCCGCTGCCTACCCCTCATAGCAATCTCATCGATCGCTATCTGGTGGCTGCTGAACAGGCGGGGCTCGAGCCGTTACTGGTTCTCAATAAGGCAGATCTGCTGAGCCAGGCGGAATTTGCCTATCTACGTGACTGGCTCGACGAATACGCCCGATTGGGGTACCGCACGCTCTGCCTGTCGGCCGACTCGGGTGACGGCCTGGATCAGCTACGGAGTGAACTCAAGGGGCGTATCAACGTATTTGTCGGTCAATCCGGCGTCGGCAAGTCGTCATTGATCAACGTGTTGTTGCCCGGCGAGGACCTGCGTGTGGGTGCGCTTTCGGATGCGACAAACAAAGGCATGCACACCACGACCACTGCCAGGCTCTTTCACTTTCCTGAAGGCGGCGATCTGGTGGATTCTCCCGGCATTCGCGAGTTCGGTTTGACGCATATCTCGCACGACGAGCTGCTGGAGGGGTTCATCGAGTTCCGCCCCTTCCTCGGCCATTGTAAATTCCGCGATTGTCAGCATTTGCACGAACCCGGCTGCGCCTTGCTTGCAGCGGTTGAGCGCGGAGACATTTCATCAACCCGCATGCGCAGTTACCGCTATATCCTCTCAGGCATCACTAACCCGTAAGGCTCGCTGGCATTGCTTTCGACAATGCCAGCCGATCTCAGGGCTCACCCAGCCTTCTGAGCGAACCGGGATCATCGAATAAATTGGCAGGTCGCTTCTGCGGCGCTGACTCGGGCTCGGCGGCGGCCGGCTCGATAATCTTCTGCCTGTCGATATTATGATCGTCCTCTGCTGGCACCTTTGACATAGCGTTAGCCTGATCAGTTGCGCCTTCCATCAGCTGCGCTTCAGCACGCTTATTGAGTACCACGATATCGATTCTTCGATTGATCGGATTGGTCGGATCGTTCCGATCGAACAGCGCCGAGTCGGCGTACCCCACTACCCGCGCAACCTGACTCTCCGGGTACCCTGCCACGACCAGGGTGCGACGCGCTGCGTTGGCACGCTCCGCGGACAGCTCCCAGTTGCCGTAGCTCCGGCGACCGGTGAAAGGTTTGGCATCCGTATGCCCACCGATACTGATTTTCTTCGGCACGCTGGAAATGGTGTCAGCCAGCGCCAGCAAGATGTCTTCGAAATAGGACTGTAGCCGTGGGCTGCCGCTGGCAAACATCGGACGATTCTCCGCATCGACAATCTGAATGCGTAAACCATCCTGGGTGATCTCCAGCAGGATCTGGTCCTTGAACCGCTGGAGCACCGGCTCAGCGTCGATCTTGTTTTGCAGCTCCTGTAGCAGAAGATCGAGCTCTTGCCGCTCAGCCATCTCGGCCAGATCCGCTATGGTTTCGTTATCCAGTTGCGGGGGCGCTTCAACCTGCTCGGGCAGGTCATTCAGGGTCTTCTGCGGAGCCACGGTCGGAGAGCCTCCCAGATCTATCGCATACGGACTGCCACCCTCCGAGAAACCGATCGGATCGTTGAAGTAACCTGACACCATCGCCAGCTGGCCGGGCGTCGCCACTGTGACCAGCCACATCACCAGAAAGAATGCCATCATCGCTACCGCGAAATCGGCGAAGGCGATCTTCCACGAGCCGCCATGGTGAGCTGCTGCCTTACGGCTGATCCGTTTGACAATAATCGGTTGATCGTCAGCCATCTCAGCGGCCCTTCACCGACTCTTCCAGCTCAATGAAACTTGGCCGATACTCCGACAATAACGCCTTACGGCCAAATTCCACCGCCAAGGCGGGCGGCAAACCCTGAGCACTTGCAACCAGACACATTTTCACCGCCTCGTAGGTATTGGCCTCCTCGGTCGCATCGTGCTCCATGGCTGCAGCAAAAGGCCCAACGAAGCCATAGGCGGCCAGGATACCGAGGAAGGTGCCAACCAGCGCGGTAGCCACCTTCTCCCCGATCTGCGCATTATTCGCGTCGCCAAGAATGCCCATCGTAATCACAATCCCCAGCACCGCAGCCACAATGCCGAAGCCCGGCAGCGCGTCTGCAACGCGATTGACCGCATGGGAGGGTGTCTGCAACTCCTCGGTGAGGCTGGAAATCTCGACGTCGAACAAGGCTTCAAGCTCATGCGGAGCCATGTTGCCGGTGGACATGATGCGCAGGTAATCGCAGATAAAAGCGATCATGCGGTCATCCTTGAGAATCGCCGGATACTTGCTGAAGATCGGACTCTCCTGCGGCTCCTCAATATCGGGCTCGATGGCCATCATCCCCTCTCGACGGGACTTATTGAGAATTTCATACAGCAGGCCGAGCACATCCAGGAAATAAGGTTTGCCGAAGCGGTGGCCAAACAGAATCTGCGGGACCTTGGCGAAGGTATTGCGGACCGTTGCCATACTGTTGGCAACGAGGAAAGCGCCCAACGCAGCGCCGCCAATAATCAGGATTTCAAACGGATGCCATAGCGCCGCGACCTTCCCGTCGGATAATACGAACCCGCCCAACACACTGACGATAACGACAAGAAACCCTGCAATTTTCAACATAAACGCGTAAAACCCGGACAAGAAATTGGACGTATTTGGCAGCCGTTTTTGCGCGGCAATACGCTAGTGATCAGGTATAGTGACGACCATTCGCGCCATCAGGTTAAGGTGAACAAGTGCCAAACGAAACGATGGTTGCCACGAAGACTCTATCGGCAAGGCGAACCAAACCCTGAGTACAATTTTGCTCAGAAGCTTGTAACCCTCCTCGCTTGGCTTGGATCAACCGATGGCCGCAAACCGGCACAGTAGACACCCTGGATGAATATCGATCAGGATTTAGACATGTCGCATCCCTGCTTACCCTTGCTGATCGAACCGGATCAGCTCCCGGCACCACTGAATCCGACAACGTACCGCCTCGTTGATCTACGCAAGCTCGAGGAGTACCAGGCCGGCCATATAGCCGGAGCAGTGTCGGTGGTGCCGCCAGAAATAACCTCTGCCCCGCCGATACCCGGCCTGTTACCTGCTCAGGAGCGATTGGAACAGTTGTTTGGCCGGCTAGGGCATCATCCGGAGCTGCACTATATCGTTTATGACGGTGAGGGCGGCGGCTGGGCCGGTCGCTTCATCTGGTTGCTTGATTCAATCGGACATAGCCATTATTCCTACCTCAACGGCGGGCTGCAGGCCTGGATCGCAGAAGGCAAACCGCTGGTCAGCACGCTTGAACCCCGCGAGCCCACCCAGCCGCAGATCAATCTCAACCATGATCACACAATCGATCTGGCAACGCTTGTTCGCGAGCAGCAAAGCTCCGACCGGGTAATCTGGGACGCGCGCTCGCCTGAAGAACACCGCGGCGAGAAAGTACTTGCTGCCCGGGGCGGTCACATCCCCGGCGCGATCAATTTTGAATGGACTGCCGGCATGGACCCCCAGCGCGGTCTCCGGCTACGCACCGATCTCGCGGACAAGCTTGCCGAGTTGGGCATAACCCCGGACAAGGAAATTGTTACGCACTGCCAGACCCATCACCGCTCCGGCTTCACTTACCTCGCAGCGAAGATTCTCGGTTATCCGCGCGTCAAAGCCTACGCAGGCTCGTGGTCGGAATGGGGCAATCACCCCGACGCCCCTATCGAAAGCTAAGGACCCATAATGCAAGATCGTCTCTTCATCATTCTGCAGTACCTGCTGCCCCAGCATTTGCTGTCACGAGCTGCCGGCGGCCTGGCCAATTGCACCTGGTCGTGGGTCAAAAATCCCTTTATCACCTGGTTCGTCAAGCGATATCAGGTCGATATGCGTCAGGCCGTAGAACCTGAACCTACTGCTTATGCTTGCTTCAATGATTTTTTCACGCGTGCGCTCACGCGCGATGCGCGTCCACTCGACTCAGCACCCGAGTCAGTTCTGAGTCCCGCCGATGGCGTGATCAGTCAGCTTGGAGCGATAGCGCACGGCCGGATTTTTCAGGCGAAGGGCCAAAGCTATAGCGTGCAGGAGCTGGTCGGAGGAAATACCGAACACGCTGAATTGTTTCAGGGCGGTCAGTTCGCCACCGTATACCTGTCGCCACGCGACTATCACCGGGTACACATGCCACTAGGCGGCACCCTGCGCGACATGATTTACGTTCCCGGCGATCTGTTCTCGGTTAACCGCGTCACGGCCGAGAACGTACCGCGGCTCTTCTCCCGCAATGAGCGCGTGGTCTGTATCTTCGACACGCCGGCCGGACCGATGGGCCTGGTGTTGGTAGGCGCGATGATCGTTGCCTCAGTGGAAACCGTCTGGGCCGGCCTGGTTGCCCCCCACCGACGCCAGCTTCACGCGCGCAATTACAACGAAGCAGCGCCGTCTCTGGATCGCGGAGCAGAGATGGGTCGATTCAAGCTTGGTTCGACTGCGATTGTACTCTTCGGGCCCGGCAAGGTTGAGTGGGACAAGGGCCTGGGTGCCGGCGACTTCGTGCAGATGGGCCAAAAGCTTGGCAAGCAGCAACAAAAAGCGGAGGACTGAACCAGTACGGGCCTGAATGGCGACGCAATCCGCTGGTAGAGCTTTCCATCAGGCCATTCTCAAGTTCACGCGAAGCGGGGCGACAGGGTTCAGTCGACCGTGCGATGACAGGGATGTCATCGACGAGCTTATAGGGATGTACTTGCAGCGTGTCGGCGCAACGGTGTCACCCCGCGACAGCCGGCCCAGAACGTCCACCAAAACCAGGCTGTGTTTTTATCTGGCGATTGCGTAGTGGCGCCCGCCAACTGCCGGGACTCCGCAAGACGCCGTGAACCCATCCCTGGGGGCTTGACGAAAACATCCCTGTTTTCGACACTTGCTACACCCTGACAGCCGCCGGGCTTGATGAGCATCGGCGTGAGGTGGAGATTTAAAACCGCCTTCGCTCTGGTTGTCCTTTCAGGCTACTCCAACGCCATGCGAAGCGAGGCGACAGCAGACCCCGAGTTATCGGATCAGGTAGCTATCACGCGCGAGCAATGGGAAAGGCTACAACCTCATCAATACTGCTTGCCCCCACAGCCAGCATAACCAGACGATCCACGCCTAACGCCACGCCTGCGCATTCGGGTAAACCACTATGCAATGCCTGGATCAAGTGCTCGTCCACGGGAAGCACGGGACGATCCAGTGCCGCGCGCAATTGCTGATCAGCCTCGAAGCGGCGTGCTTGCTCCAGCGCATCGGTCAGCTCGAAGTAACCGTTGGCCAATTCCATGCCGTTGATGAACAACTCAAAACGCGCCGCGCTCGGGACCCTGTCGTCTGAGTCGACGATCCTTGCCAGCGCAGCCTGGGACGCAGGAAAAGCGTAGACCATGGTGGGTTCGATCAACCGGGGCTCGATGAGATGGGAAAACAGCAGGTTGAGCCAGCCGTCGCGATCCAGCTCGCCGAAAAAACCGCAGCGCTCACGCCCCACCCGCGCCAGCTCCGATGTATTGCAACCATGAATATCCAATACAAGCAGATCCCTGAAGAGATCCGCGTAGGTGACTCGGCGCGCGGGAGCGCAGCCCAGCACAGAGCGCACCAGCTGATCGACTTCCTCCATCAGCCGATGATGATCGAACCCGAGTCGATACCATTCGAGCATGCTGAACTCAGGGTTATGTCGCGATCCGCTTTCACCGTTGCGGTAAACCTTGCAGAGCTGCCAGATTGAGCCACTGCCTGCCGCAAGCAGTCGCTTCATGGGGTATTCGGGCGAGGTATGCAGGTACAGCGGCCGGCTATTACCGCCACCTTCAGGTACGTAATCAGCGACAAAGGGAAACAGGTGTGGGTCGCTGACTGCCGCGCCTGACAATGCTGGCGTCTCTACCTCGAGCACATCCCGTTCGTGGAAAAAATGCCGTATCTGATTGATTACGTCAGCGCGGCGCCGCAGGTTTTCGATCGACGCTGTCGGTTGCCAGTCGTGCATGGGTGAGCCTGCTCAGGTTTTAAATCATTCAAGTTTCTGAGGTAGCGCCCGCCAAACAACGGGCACAAAAAACCGGGGCCAAAGCCCCGGTTTCTGATACCACGATAATCAGGCGCGGCCGACGTAATCAGCAGTGCGCGTATCAACCTTAAGCACATCGCCCACGTTGATAAACAATGGAACCTTGACCACAGCGCCAGTCACCAGCTTGGCCGGCTTGGTGCCACCACCCGAGGTATCGCCACGCACACCAGGATCAGTCTCGACGACTTCCAGCTCAACAAAGTTGGGAGGCGTCACGGCAATCGGCGCGCCGTTGTACAGAGTGACCTGATAGATCACCTGTTCCTTGAGCCAGTTCTTGGCATCGGAGACGGCTTTCTCATCGGCACCGACCTGCTCAAAGGAGCCATCAGTGGCCATGAAATGCCAGAACTCGCCATCGGCGTACAGATACTCCATTTCACGGTCCATCACGTCGGCGCCTTCAAGGCTGTCGCCCGACTTGAACGTCCTTTCGTTGACCCGGCCGTTTTTCAGGTTGCGCACCTTGACCCGGTTGAACGCCTGCCCCTTGCCGGGTTTGACGTATTCGTTTTCCAGGATCGCGCAGGGGTCGCCGTCCAGCATCACCTTAAGACCCGGCTTGAATTCATTGGTAGAATAATTGGCCATACATTTCCCACTTACAGTTTGAACGGAATCATCCGAGAACGCGCTGACCGATGGTTTCAGCCCGGCGTTGTCAGCAACGCCCGACGGATGCCCTGCCACCCATGCGCGGAAAAAAGCAATGATACATGGATCTTCGGCGCCTGTTGAGTCTGACACCTGGCAAACTCTACTGGCGCGCAGCATCACCGACCCGGCAGCGCTTCTGGACCGGCTCCAGCTGGATATTTCCTTACTCGATGAGGCAAAGGGCGCCGCAGCTGATTTTCCATTGCGCGTGCCAGAACCTTACATCGACAGGATGCGCCAGGGCGATCCAGATGATCCATTGCTCCGACAGGTACTGCCAATCGGTGAAGAGCTTCTGGATCAGCCAGGCTATGTAACCGACCCGTTGGGTGAACAGCATGCCAATGCCAGGCCAGGCATCATCCACAAGTATCACGGCCGGCTATTGCTCGTCGTCAGCGCAGGATGCGCCGTCAATTGCCGCTACTGTTTCCGTCGCCATTTTCCCTATGACGACAACAACCTGAGCACCGCCGAATGGCAGGATGCGCTGGAGTACATCCGCGTCGACGAGAGCATCCGCGAGGTGATATATAGCGGAGGAGATCCACTTGCGGCCAATGATAAACGCCTGGCCTGGCTCACCCGGGAGATCGCAGATATTCCGCATGTAGCGCGTTTGCGCGTACATACCCGACTGCCGGTGGTTATACCGCAGCGGGTAACGCAGGGCCTGATCGACGCGTTATGCAGCACCCGCCTGCCGGTTACCATGGTGCTCCATTGCAACCATGCCAACGAGATAGACCCGAGCCTGAAACAGGCAGTGCATGCGCTGCGTAGCGCCGGAATCATGATGCTCAATCAGGCAGTACTGCTGCGTGGTGTGAATGAGCAACTCGAAGATCAGATAGCCTTGAGCGAAAAGCTAGCCGATAGTGGCATTATGCCCTACTATCTCCATATTCTTGACCATGTAAGAGGAGCGCGTCATTTTCTTGTCGAGGATGATGCTGCTATCCGGCTGGTCGGGCAGATGCTGACGCGCTTGCCGGGCTTTCTTGTCCCACGGCTGGTTCGTGAAATCGCCGGCGAACGCAGCAAGGTGCCCTTGATTGTGCAGCCTGTCGAATGACAGGACTGCCCCAATACAGAGGAAATTGCAGGAAATATAAGCTGCTAGAGTGAAGATACAGGCTCTGATCACGGCCCAGCTGACCTCTTTATTACCGGCTCGTGTCGGGATGGCCTGAACCGTGCAGTACCGCTGAGATACCGTCATTTTGACGAGGCGGCAACGGGACCTCGATACTGGGAACTACATGAATAGCACAACGCATAAGCTCAATTTGCGCATACCGCTACAGACGCTGGACACGCTCAGCTTCGCTGAAGCGACGGAGAAAGGAATCGCCCAATGGCTGGGAAATTTGCCCAAAGCCAATATTGGCGAGACCGCCCGTCAGCTCTACAAAGGGTTGATCGAGCTGAATCAGCTGATCGTCGCACCCGAGAAGCGTCTGGCGTTACTTGAGCTTATCCGTCCGGAAGTACGCTACGTCTGTGTCGCTCTGTCGAAATACTACCTTGGCCAGTCAATCGTTCTAGAGGACAAGCCACGCAAGGTCGCCAACCTCTCCCAGTCGCTTCAGAATCACCTGGCCAACGGCTACAAGATCGTGGTTGCGCAGGAGCAAAGCATCCGGCCCAAGGAGCACCCGGCCGTTATGGCGCTGGCCATTGAGCGCGCCATACGCAGTCTCTGCGGCCCATTACTACGCGCGTATCAGCTATATTGCCCGGTCGCCGACGGCGTCTGGCTGGAAATGCATCAGCTTTATCAGCTTGCATATAAACGACGCCTGCATAAACAGCCAATTGTTGATCCCGAAAATGCGGCCGGTCATGCCTTGAGCATCAGGCACTGCTACATCATGGCGTTGCTGATGGGTGCCGCTCGCCCCAACCAGATGCGCCAGAGCGCCATGGGCAAGCTTTTCGCTACGCTGGAGGATTGGAGCCAGCGAGCCCACCTGGTGGACCCGGACGACCCGAACGCACTGTTCATCATCAATCCCGATATGGACTGCGCACCCAGGTACCGATCGCTGATTCGCGATGAGGACATCAGCGCAAGCGTTGGGCTGGCGACTCACGACCTGGTCGAAGACATCAAGAATCTCATGCTCAATGGCGCCGAGGCCGGCAGCTCGCTGAAGGTGCCAGACGGCTTCGGCGTGGAGCTGTTGCAGCATGTCAGCCAATCCTGGGGGGATCTGGCAGAACGCACTTTCAACCGCGTTCCCGGTAACGGTGCAATCCGCTTGTGTATCGGTATGAGCGCAACGCATTACCGCATTTCCGGCATGAGTTTTTCAAAATTCATTGCCGCTGACGACGCTGAACTCAATCCCTTTTCCGACGCTGCCAGACGAGCCCGGAAGGAAGGCTGGGACAGTGCGTTCGACACAGACAAGAGTATCGATTGGGCGCCGTCGAACATGGAGATGATCGATTACACAACCGCCACCGCGCCCGACACACCAGCCAACCGGCAGAATGAAGACGAACAGTATCCAGTCCATACCCTGAATATCGTCAATCACAGTCCGGGCGGCTTCTGCCTCACCTGGCCAAGGGATGTCCCCAAGCAACTCCAGGCCGGCGAGCTACTAGGCGTGCAGGAAGTCAATGGCGAGGACTGGAGCCTCGCTGTGGTTCGCTGGATCAGGCAGGTGCGCGGTGGCGGCACGCAGATGGGCATAGAACTGATCGCTCCGCACTGTACGCCGTGCGCAATCAAGCTGATCCGCAAATCCGAGCAACCCAGCCAATACCTGCGGGCGCTGACGGTACCAGCGGTAGCGGCAATCGAGCGCCCGCCCACCATAATCACGCCACGCCTGCCTTTTCAGGTTGGCAGCAAGGTAGTGATCTATCAGGGCCACAAGGAAACGCGGGCGCAGCTGGTCGACCGCATTACCGCTACCGGCAGTTTCAGCCAGTTCGAACACCGGTTCCTCGACCCGATCACAGGCGCTGACCGCCCCGCCGGAGCGCGTCTGGGCACTTCGGGTGGCGGTGAGGATGATTTTGACTCTCTGTGGAAGACGTTGTAGATTCCATCGACGTCAGGGCTGACTTTCTCCGGCCCGCATACATGGAAGACTATGGGCACCGAAACGCAGGCTATAAGGCTGTTAATACTTGATGATTCGCAGAACAACGCCGAGCGAATCGTCAGCGTTTTGCGCAACGCCGGCCACGCCACCCGCGCTCATCGTATTACCTCGGCAGAAGATCTGCACGAATGCCTTCAACAAACCTGGGACCTGTGTATCGCGGCCCCGGAAACGAGTTTCATGTCCGCGCGACAGGCGCTCAGCCTGATCGGCCCGGACCGTGATGTTCCGTTCATTCTCCGCCTTTCCGAGCCGGATACCGAAACGCTGGTTGAAGCCCTGCGCAGCGGTATGAAGGACGCAATCTCTGTCGATTCCGATGCACTGCTGATACTGGTGGCCCAACGTGAGCTGACCAGCCTGGCGGCGCGAAGACACCAGCGTATCGCCGAGCAATCGCTGCGCGAAGCCGAGAAGCGTTGCCAGCTACTGCTTGACAGCTCCGTCGATGCTATCGCCTACGTACACGACGGAATGCATATCTATGCCAATCGCTCATATGCCCGACTGTTCGGCTATGACGATGTCGACGACCTCGCTGCGGAGCCGATGGTAGGCCTGATCGCGGCGAAGGATCAGGCTGTGTTCAAGGATTTTCTGCGGCACTATATCGACCGCGGTGACCAGAACGAAATGCGCTGCAGCGGTGTTGATGTAGACGGCAAGGAATTCCCCATCATGCTGTCCTTTTCACCGGCCAGCTATGACAACGAACCCTGCACACAGGTTGTGATCCGCGCCGAAACCGCCAGCGCAGAGTTCGAGGAAAAACTCAAGAGCATGGCTCGCCAGGATCTGGTGACCGGCCTGTTCAACCGCGCCTACTTCCAGGAACAGCTCGAAAGTATCAGCGAACAGGCGGTTCGTCAGGGCAAGCCAAGCACACTGGTATATCTCGGCATCGACAATTTCCATGCGCTCCAGGCCGATGTCGGCATCGGCGGTGCCGATCTGGTGCTGGCCGATATTGCGCAGATTCTTCGGCAGTTCTTCCCGGAAGACACGCTGATGGCGCGATTCAGCGATGATGCGTGCAGCGTCCTGCTGGATGCGCAGGAGCCCGAAAGCGTTCTCGATTCGCTGGACTCGCTTCGCCGGCAAATCGAGGGCAACCTGTTTGAGGCCAACGGACGCACCGTACAGATTACCGCAAGCATGGGTGTCTCAACTATCAGCGAGACCAGTCCGGACCCGGTTCAGGCCGTTGACCGCGCTCACCGTCTCTCGGACCAGATCAGCCAGGACGGCGGTAACGCGGTGAAGGTTTTCAATCCCCTGGTCGAACTGGCGCATCAGGCCAATCGCGGAAATCTTATTGCGCTGATCCGCCATAGCATTGAAACGGATGCAGTGAAGCTTGAATTTCAACCGGTTATAAGCCTGCGCGGCGATAGCTCTGAGCTCTATGAAACCTATCTGCGTTTGCTCAACAGCCAGGGCGAGGAAGTACCCGCTGGTGAGTATCTCGAGGCGGCAATCGACTCGGGCCTGGCCAGTGAACTCGACCGCTGGATGATCGGAAAAGCAGTTCGAATGCTCGTGGAGCAGCGCAGCAAGGGCACCGATACGCGACTGATCCTGAACCTGAACAGTGCCAGCCTGCAGGATCTGGATCTGGTGCCCTGGATTTCGAAGCTGCTCAAGGAATCACGGCTACCCATGGATGCACTGGTATTCCAGTTCAACGATGCAGACGTGAATACCTATCTGAAGCAGGCCAGGGCTTTTACCGAGGCGCTACGCGGAATTCACTGCAAGGTATCGCTGAGTCATTTCGGTTGCGCGTTGAACCCTTACGCAGCGCTGAAACACGTCCACGTGGATTACGTGAAACTGGATGGCTCGTTCAGCCGGGATCTTTCAACACCCGAATCAGTCGAAGCGCTCAAGGAAATAGTCACCACGTTGCATGGCAAGGGCAAGCTGACTATCGTTTCCTTCGTCGACAGCGCCACCATGATGCCCACCCTGTGGCAGGCGGGCGTCAATTACATCCAGGGTTTCTATCTCCAGGCGCCCAGCGAGACGATGAACTACGATTTCTCTGCGGAGTGAAGATTGGCGCCGACACGGCGCCAATTCGCGTTTTAATCGATGGGTTGGCACCCGTCCCTGTCTCTGAAACCCAGCAGATATAGAATCCCATCCAGCCCAAGCGTTGAAATAGCCTGTTTGGCTGATTGCTTGACCAGCGGCTTGGCGCGGAATGCTACACCCAGGCCGGCAATCGCCAGCATCGGCAGGTCATTGGCACCATCGCCCACCGCGATAGTCTGCTCAAGGCTTATCCCCTCCCGCTCAGCCAGCTCGCGAAGCAGATCCGCCTTGCGTTGCCCGTCGACGATCGGCTCCTGCACCTCGCCTGTCACCAGCCCGTTTTCGACGGGCAAGGCGTTGGCGTAGACGTAATCGATACCAAGGCGCTGCTGCAATTGTTCCGCAAAATAGCTGAAGCCACCCGAGAGTATCGCGGTCTTGTAGCCCAGACGGCGCAGTTGGGCTATCAGCGTTTCCGCACCTTCAGTCAGCCGCAGGCCGGCGTTGATCTCTTCCAGCACAGACACAGGCAGCCCTTTTAACAGGGCCATACGCTCACGAAAACTGGCCTTGAAATCCAGTTCGCCACGCATCGCCCGCTCGGTGATTTCTGCCACCAAGTCGCCTACGCCTGCGGCCTTGGCCAGCTCATCAATCACTTCGGCATCGATCAGGGTCGAATCCATGTCGAAGACGACCAGTCGACGGTTTCTGCGGAAGATGCTGTCCTGCTGAAAGGCAATATCCACGTTCAGTTCTTGCGCGATGGCCAGGAATTCGCTCCGCAGAGCGGCCGGATCGTCAGGTTCACCGCGCACGGAGAATTCTATACAGCCCTTGCCCTGATCGGCGGGCAGACCCTCAGGGATACGACCGGAAAGTCTGTCTATATGGTCGATATTCAGATCGAAGCGCGCGGTGATCTCGCTGACACGAGCGATATGCTCGGCGGTAATGCGCCGCGCCAGCAATGTCACGATGTGCCGTGGCTTGCCTTGCCCAGTGACCCAGCGGCTATATTCTTCGGCACTGACCGGCGTAAAACGAACCTGTTGATCAAGCTCATAACCGCGGAACAAAACGTCCTTTAATACATCAGACATTCCGGTATCGCCCGCCATCTCGACCAGGATGCCAAACGACAACGTATCGTGGATAACCGCTTGACCGATATCGAGAATCCGAACGTTCTGCCGCGCCAGAATGCCGGTAATCGCAGCGGTCAGGCCTGGCCGATCAGGCCCGGTGATGTTGATCAGGACGATTTCGTTCAAGGTAGCCGCTCCGCTGAAAAGACTGGGCCGCCATTCTAACCGTAAATAGCGTTTGCTGCCCTTTCATCGCCACCGTGATGGCGCGGCAACAGCACTGGAAAGCCCCTCGAAGGGTGGCCGCTTTTTACCCTGCGAGGGAATAGCTATACTCAATCGCTTCCGAAGGACATGAAGTTCGTTTACACCGGACGACCTCCTTCGCTTGCCGGATCTTTCACCTGCCATATCGAGTTTTATCTTGAATCGCTCACCGCACTCCGACAATGTTTTTCTCCGCTGCTATGCCGCCTGGCGCGACCAGAGCATCAAGTTGCGGGGCAGTTTGATGCTGCTCGTTCTGACGCCCCTATTCGGGGTCCTTCTGTTACTCATCTGGTTCGGCCAGTATCAGCTCCAGCGCGACACTGCAGCTCAGGCAGACGCCGTCGGCGCCGAACTCGCGCGGCAGGTTGCCGCGTCCGTTGCGGACCCACTGGCGGCGGATGATCATCTGAGCCTGAATATCCTGCTTGCACAGTGGAACCAGAACCCGCTGATCGCCCATACAAGCCTGACCACGCCTGATAACCGCATCGTCGCCGAGGCAGGCAGCAAGGTGGCTGCCGCTCAGTTGGCACCTGGTCAGGGCCGCTTCGTTACAGCCGTACATGTTCAGGACGTGTTGGCCGGCCAGTTGCGCCTGAGCCTGGCAGCTGAACCCTTCAGCGCGCCAGGCCAGGCCCTGGTCCGTCACCTGCTATGGAGCCTGCTTGGGCTCACTCTCCTGGGCGCGTTACTGGCCTGGCGCATGGCGGCCGGAATGAGCAAGGTCCTCAATGAACTCGCTGACTGGCATGGGGATACCGATTCGCCTCCGGCCGGACTCGACCGCGCGGATGAACTCGGAGATCTTGCCCGCCGGTTAACCGAGCGGCGTATCGTCGACATGCCACCCCCTGACGAGCCGGAGGCGCCGGACGAACCGGAGGATACATTCGAGCCAGAGTCGCCTGAACCAGCCACCATGGAATTAGCGAACCAGCCCGGCGCTGCGCAAGCGCCCACCTCACTGGACCTCGCTCCGGATCCCGATACCGTGTTCGGCCCGGTCCAGCCTGAGCCAGCCCATGAGGGTTCCGACCCGGACGCACTCATCATCCGCCGCGAGGCACATGCTTTTGATGAGGACGATCAGCCCGTTGAGGAAGATTCGCGCAACCAGGCAGTCCGATCGGATATAGCGGAACCTTCCGAAGCGGTGTCGTATGACCAGGAAGACGCCTTATCGGACCCGGCTCCCCCGGCACCTCCGGCAATACCCGGCGCGGTCCTGGCGGTTCGACTCGGCAATCAGGATGTACTTCGTCGTCTCGCTCGCCCTCGCTTGCTATCGCTGCTTGAACGCTACCGGGAACATCTAGGTCAAGCTGCAGAGATCTACCAGGGACGTTTACAAACGCTGCACGATGGCACCAGCGTGATCTCGTTCACTGGTGAGGCGGATAAGAATGATGCTGAAGAACTCACCAAAGTACTCAGCTGCGGCGAACTACTAAGGGTGCTTGGGCACGACCTGCAAATCGAGATTGCTGACACGGGTATTGCCTTGCATCTGCAATTGGCTGCCTGCCGTACCGATAATATCGACCAGTTGGATGGCGACGCGTATGCAGAGCAACCCGACTGCAAGCAGATGCTGGATCGACTCGAATTCAGCCGCAACCTCGTGCTATTGGATGCGTCCCTTGCTACCGCTGGCATTCTCAGCCAGCGTGCCGTGGTAAGGCGCCTGGCAAGTCAATCCGGCGTGTATTGCGTTGAACGCCTGCAGGAACCGCACCAGACCTTACTGGAGCGTCAGCTGAACGCCTTGTACACCCAACGGCGCAGCTGATCAGCATCGCCTGGCTATCGCCGTCCCGTTGCTTGTGCAACGGGACGGCGGCACGTTCTAGTCAACAGTAATGGAGTCGATCTTCTGGAACCCGCGCGGCAACTTGTTACCGCGCCGGCCGCGTTCACCGCGATAATGTTCCAGATCCGTAGGTTTAAGCGTCAGCGTGCGCTTGCCCGCTAGCAACACCAGATTGGCATTGGCAGGCAACACGGTTAAGCCCGCAAGAAATTCATCCCGAGACTTAACGCGTGCAGAAGGAATGGACAGGATCCGGTTACCTTTACCCTTCGCCAGCTGCGGCAATTCTGCGACAGGAAACACCAGTAAGCGGCCCTCATTGGAAACAGCCACCACCGAATCGCTTGTCTGATCAGAAACGAGCACCGGAGCAATCACTTTTCCTCCGGCCGGTACGCTGAGTAACGCCTTGCCATTCTTGTTCTTGGCGTGCAGATCTGCGCCCTGCGCCACGAACCCATAGCCCGCGTCCGAAGCAACGAGATACAGTCCCTGGTCATCAGGCATCAGGACCGCTTCAAAGGCGGCGCCAGGCGGCGGACTGAGCCGTCCGGTCAGGGGCTCGCCCTGCCCCCGTGCTGACGGCAAGGTATGCGCTGCCACCGAGTAACTCCGCCCGGTGGAATCAATGAATACGGCAGGCTGGTTAGACCGGCCAGCTGCCTGCGCGAGAAAATTATCACCCGAGCGATAGGACAGCGCCGGGCCGTCTACATCATGCCCCTTGGCGCAGCGCACCCAGCCTTTTTCGGATAGCACCACGGTTACGGGTTCGGCAGGCACCAGTTCGGTTTCGGATAGCGCGCGGGCTTCGCGACGCTCGACCAGTGGTGAGCGACGGTCGTCCCCATACGTCTCGGCATCGGCAATCAGCTCATCGCGCACCTTGTTGCGCAGACGCTTCTCACTGCCCAGGATTTTCTGTAACTGATCACGCTCAGCAGCCAGCGCATCCTGCTCGCCGCGGATCTTCATTTCCTCGAGGCGCGCCAGTTGGCGTAACCGGGTGTCCAGGATGTAATCAGCCTGGAGCTCGCTGAGACCAAAGCGGGCCATCAATTCGGCGCGGGGCTGATCCTCGGTCCGAATGATGTGAATAACTTCGTCCAGGTTGAGGAACGCAACCAGCAAACCGTCCAACAAGTGCAGCCGATTGAGTACCTTGTCCAGGCGATACTGCAGGCGACGACGCACCGTCGTGATCCGGAAAGCCAGCCATTCGCTGATCATGCTGCGCAGGTCTTTCACAGCAGGGCGGCCATCGGTCCCGATAACGTTCATGTTTACGCGATAGCTGTGCTCAAGATCAGTGGTCGCGAACAGGTGCTGCATCAACTCTTCGGCATCTACGCGATTGGAACGCGGCACAATGACGATACGGGTCGGATTCTCATGATCGGATTCATCGCGCAGGTCTGCGACCATTGGTAGTTTCTTCGCCTGCATTTGCGCAGCGATCTGTTCAAGAATCCGCGAACCGGACACCTGGTGCGGCAGCGACGTGACGACAATGTCGGTATCTTCGCGCTCCCAGACTGCGCGCGCACGTACCGAGCCGCGGCCGGTGGAGTAGAGTTTGACCAGCTCGCTACGCGGCGTGATGATCTCCGCTTCGGTCGGATAATCCGGCCCCTGGACATGTTCCATCAGCTCATCAACGCCAGCGCCCGGTTCATCCAGCAAGCGTACGCAGGCAGCGGCCACTTCGCGCAGGTTGTGAGGCGGAATATCCGTCGCCATACCCACCGCGATGCCCGTCGTGCCATTGAGTAACAGATTGGGCAAGCGCGCAGGCAGAACCATGGGCTCGTCCATGGTGCCATCGAAATTGGGCTGCCAGTCGACAGTGCCCTGCCCGAGCTCAGTCAGCAGTACTTCGCTGTAACGAGCCAGACGCGCCTCGGTGTAACGCATCGCCGCGAAGGACTTGGGATCGTCCGGCGCGCCCCAGTTGCCCTGCCCATCCACCAGCGGGTAGCGATAGGAAAAAGGCTGGGCCATCAACACCATCGCCTCGTAGCAGGCGGAGTCTCCGTGGGGGTGATACTTACCGAGCACATCACCGACCGTCCGGGCCGATTTCTTGTGCTTGGACGTGGCAGAGAGCCCCAGCTCGCTCATGGCATAAACGATGCGGCGCTGTACCGGCTTCAAGCCGTCGCCAATGTTTGGCAGGGCCCGGTCCATGATCACGTACATCGAATAATTGAGGTACGCCTCTTCAGTAAACGACGACAGTGCACGGCGTTCCACGCCTTCCATGCTCAGATCCAGGCTGTCACTCATACTCACCCTCTATTAGCGGTTCTGCCGCAAAATCAGTTGTCCGCCCTGCTGGCTGAAATCCAGCTGCCGCAGCGCGCTCATACCCAGTAATATTTCGTCGCCCGACATGCCGGGAACGATGCCGGCAGCGACATCCCGCAGGCGGATATCGCCCAGCGCCAGGCTTTCAAGATGTGTGCTGTAGCTCTCAGCCAAACCGTTGGCGGTGTTGACCATTACCGGTCGGCCGCGCGTCAGACCAAGCTCCTCAGCCACCTGCGCCGGTATGGCAACGAAGGTCGCGCCCGTATCGAGCAGAAAGGTGACGTCCGTGCCGTTTATCTGTCCGCCAACCAGGTAATGGCCTTGCCGGTTGCTATCCAGGCGCACCTCAACCACGGATTCCGTATAAAGCGATTCCGGCTGTCGGTTGGGGTTGCGCTGATGCTCTTCGATACCGGCAAACCAGTTGGCCGCCAGCGCCAGACCGACGACCCAGGCCAGCACCAGCATGGCAGTCCCGAAGCGACGGGAAGACGGCTTTTCAGCCACAGAGACAGCTCTGTTCCATCCTGAGACCGGCCGCTTGCATCAAAGCAGCACCTCGGCCAGATTCCCTTTGCTCTCGAGCCAGCTCTTGCGATCCGGCGAGCGTTTCTTGGCCAGCAACATGTCCATCAGCGCTTCGGTTTGTGGCATGTCGTCGATGGTTAACTGAACCAGCCGACGCGTATCCGGGGCCATGGTGGTTTCACGCAGCTGCAAAGGGTTCATCTCGCCAAGTCCCTTGAAGCGCGTGACCTGAATCTTGCCGCGTTTACCTTCAGCCTCGATCCTATCGAGAATGCCCTGCTTCTCAGCATCGTCGAGGGCATAAAAAAGCTCTTTGCCGACGTCAACCCGGTATAGCGGCGGCATCGCCACAAAAACATGACCGGCTTCTACCAGCGGCTGAAAATGTTTGACGAACAAGGCGCACAGCAATGTGGCGATATGCAGACCATCGGAGTCCGCGTCGGCAAGTATGCAAATCTTGCCATAGCGCAGCTGCGCCAGATCCGGAGAGCCCGGATCGACGCCAATCGCCACCGCAATGTCGTGTACTTCCTGTGAACCCAGCACCTGAGCGGGATCGACCTCCCAGGTATTCAGGATCTTGCCGCGTAGCGGCATTACCGCCTGAAACTCCTTGTCGCGCGCCTGCTTGGCGCTGCCACCGGCCGAATCACCTTCTACCAGAAACAACTCGGCACGGCGTGGATCCTGACCAGCGCAATCAGCCAGCTTGCCGGGTAACGCCGGTCCCTGGGTGATTCGCTTACGCTCGATTTTCTTGCCAGCCTTCAGTCGCCGGCTGGCGTGATTGATCGCCATTTCAGCCAGCTGCTGGCCAATGTCGGCATGCTGGTTAAGCCAAAGGCTGAATGCATCCTTGATTACACCCGACACGAAAGCGGCTGACTCACGGGACGACAGGCGCTCCTTGGTTTGTCCGGAGAATTGCGGATCTCCCATTTTCAGGGACAACACGTAACTGACCCGCTCCCACACGTCCTCGGGTGCCAGTTTGACGCCCCGTGGCAGCAGATTACGAAACTCGCAGAATTCGCGTACCGCCTCGAGAACCCCGGTGCGCAGCCCGTTGACGTGGGTTCCGCCCTGGGCCGTGGGAATGAGGTTGACGTAACTTTCCTGCACCAGCTCGCCGCCTTCAGGCAGCCAGAACAAGGCCCACTCCACCGCTTCCTGCCGCGACAACAAGTTGCCGCTAAAGGGTTCCTCTGGCAATCGAGGCCACTGGAGGCAGGCGTCGACCAGATAATCACGTAGCCCGTCCTCGTAATACCAGGAGGTCTGCTCCTTGGACTGACGATCATCAAAATTCACCCTCAGTCCCGGACAGAGTACAGCCTTGGCCTTGAGCAGGTGTTTGAGTCGGCTGATGCTGTACTTGGGCGTATCGAAATAATCGGGGTTTGCCCAGAACTTGACCGAAGTACCGGTGTTGCGCTTGCCCACCGTGCCGACTATTTCAAGTTCGCTGACTTTTTCGCCGTTCTCGAAAGCGATGGCATATTCCTGGCCATCCCGTTTCACGCGCGCCTCGACGCGCAGCGAGAGCGCGTTGACCACCGAAATACCAACACCGTGCAGACCGCCGGAGAACTGATAGTTCTTGCTGGAGAACTTGCCCCCTGCGTGCAGGCGAGTAAGGATCAGTTCAACACCAGAGACGCCTTCTTCTGCATGCATATCCACCGGCATGCCGCGCCCGTCATCAGTGACCTCCAACGCGTTATCTTCATGCAGGATGACATTGATCGTTCGGGCGTGACCGGCGAGCGCCTCATCGACGCTGTTATCGATAACTTCCTGGGCGAGGTGGTTCGGGCGGGTGGTGTCGGTGTACATGCCCGGTCGACGTCGTACCGGGTCCAGGCCGCTGAGCACTTCCAGCGCGTCGGCATTATAGGTATCGGACATAGAGCGTCTGGTTATCCTCGATCAATCGGGGGTGCCCGGGACTCACCCGGGAAGACAAACAGCCGGCATAGTAGCCGGCAGGCTTGCCTGCTGCCAAGGGGCAGGCGGCATACAGGGTGATACGAGGACACCAGGCCTTGCTGGCATGGCCTAATGGACTTGCCGTGCCAGACTCTCAGGTGCCAGCAGGTCAATGCTGCGGTAACGAATTGCGATCATACCCGCCTGCTCCCACTGCTTGAGGATTTTGTTGACGCTTTGCCGGGAAACGCCAAGCATCTGGGCGAGACTTTCTTGCGCCACACGCAACTGACAACCCGCTTTGGGGCTGTCCGTTGCTTCAGTGGTGTTAGCCAATGCCAGCAACTGCAGCGCCAGCCGCACCGGTAGCGGCTGCAGAACGCTGTCATCCATGCGCTCCAGCGTCGATTTGTAGCGCAAGCCCATCAACCGCAGAAACTCCAGCAGATAAGTCGATTGATGATCAACCAGTTGATGCAGCACTCTGGCCGGAACCACCAGCAACTCGGAATCTACCTCGGCAAAAGCGTCATGGACTCGTGGCTCGCCACTGAACACTGAGGCCTCGCCAAACCAGTGCCCCGGCGGCACCACACTCAACAGGGCTTCACGCCCACTGGCCCCGGTCACGCTGAGCCTTACTCGACCACTCAGCAGGCAGAACAAGGCGTCAGGCGCGGAACCACGGTAGAACAACTGGTCTTTTCTTGGCAGATAGTGGCGCCTGGCATGCTGTCGCAGCAGGCTGTCCAGACCCGGGCTCAGGCTGCCGGTAGCGATGTCAGTCATACTTGCTCTCAATCAACCAGTGCCTCCATCAGGCGCTGCCGGCGACTATGCAACACAGGATAATCTGCATAGGGCAGGTCAGGATTTGCATTATCCAGCATACACTCGAAGCGATGTTTGAGCAGCCCATGCATCTCGTCGGTGGGGAAAATATAGAAGCGGCCATCCTCAACGGCAGCAAAGGTTATTTCTGCCACTTGCTCGGCAGTGAGCGACCCGTTATCGAGGTTGTTTTGCGCCATGGAGGCAGTCGCCATCTGGGAGCGTGTCGGCCCTTCGCTGTTGGCCCACTGTTGCGGTCGTACACGGTGACACTGGCCAATATTGGTTGCCACATAGGAGGGTGAGAGCACAGCCGCTTTGACCTGCCGGGTGACCAATGACAGGTCATGATACAGGCATTCGGAAAGTGCCATGACGGCATGCTTGGAAACACTGTATAACCCCATCGCCGGCCCGGTCAGCACACCGGCCAACGAGGCGGTGTTGACGATACAACCTTGAAACGCCGTGTCAGCGCTGGCGGCAGCCAACATTTGCGGCGTGAAGGCGCGGATGCCGTTAGCAACACCTTTGACGTTGACGGCCAACAGCCAATCCCAATCCTGGTCGGTACTTTCCCAGATCAGGCCGGCACTGGCGACGCCGGCATTGTTGAAGACCAGATTTGCCGGTCCGAAATGGGCTTCACTGCGTTTGGCCAGCGCTTCAACCGCAGCCGCATCGGTCACATCGAGGACCTCACCAATGGCCTCGGCACCCTGAGCGCGTAATTCATTCAGAGTCTGCTCCAGCGCCTTGGCGTTGACGTCCGCCAAGACTACTTTCATACCACGCTTGGCGGCTGCATGCGCCAGCGCCTTGCCCAGCCCTGAGCCGCCCCCGGTAATCACGGCAACGCCTTTATTGAAATCGCTCATCTTGTTGTACTCCATCGTGGTTTGGCCTACCCAGTGGGGCAGCGTCAGTAGTGATAACTGAATATCGAATCGGTAAAATCCACCTTTGGCAGCATCTGCTTTTCGTACCCGTAATCCTGGCTATGCTGCCATTCCGGCTTGTCACCGCGTTTGGGCAAGCGGTGCAGGCTACGCATCAGGTAACCCGGGTTGAGGGTTTGTGTATCCACCCAGGGCAAGAGCTGCATCTCGCTGTCTTCAGGACGCAAGGCAGGCACCACACTTTTTGCACCTGTCGCCTGAAGGTGCCCGAGCAAGCGGCAAACGAAGTTGCCGATCAACTCGACGCGCAGCGTCCAGCTGTAGAACCCGTAACCGTAGACCCAGGCCATATTGGGTACGCCGGTAAACAAGATGCCGCGGTAACCGACGGTGGCCGCAAAATCCACCCGCTCGCCATCAACGCTGAAGGGGATTTCACCCATCACCGACATCTCGAAGCCGGTCGCGGTAATCACCACATCACAATCCAGCCGCTCACCGGACTGCAGCTGAATACCCTGCTCGTCAAAGCACTCGATGTGATCAGTGACCATGCTGGCCTTGCCGTCACTGATCGCCTTGAACAGGTCGCCTTCGGGAACAAACGCCACCCGTTGTTGCAAGGGTTTGTAGGGCGGAGTGAAATGCCGCTCGGCATCGAACCCTTCCGGCAGACAGGCACGCACGCCCTCAATCAACTGATGCTTGAGCTTGTCGGGTGCCTCGTTGGCGTTTCTGAGGAGTACCGCCCGATCGCGCACGGCTTTCTTGCGCATGATCTCGTGGATCCAGGCAGGGTCGATCTCCAGGTTGCGTAGTTCCTCGGCCAGCTGATCGGCATTGCGCCCGGCGGCAAAATAGGTTGGCGTACGTTGCAGCATGGTGACCTTTCGGCAGTCAGATGCCAACGCGGGAATCAGGGTGGCGGCTGTTGCGCCGGAGCCGATGACCACGACCCGCTTGTCACGCATATCGGCCGCTTCCGGCCATTGCTGCGGGTGAATCACCTCACCCTTGAAACGCTCCATGCCAGGCCAGGCGGGGGTATACCCCTGGGCATGTTGATAGTACCCCTGGCACATCCACAGAAAACCAGCTTTTATGGGGCGCGCTTTATCGCCCTGATGGCTAACCTGCAAGGTCCAACATTGATCAGCACTGGACCAGTCGGCCGACTCGACCCGCTGTCGATAGCGGATATGTGGCGCCAGGTCGGCCTCCTTGATCGCCTCACCCAGGTACTGCAGGATCTGGTCGCGCGAGGCAATCGGCTTGCCGGTCCATGGCTTGAAGTGATAGCCGAAAGTGAACAGATCACTATCAGATCGCGCCCCGGGGTATTTATGGATCAGCCAGGTACCACCATAGGATTCCAGCGCTTCAATGATGAGAAAGCTCAGATTCGGGTGCTGCTCGCGCAGCATGGTAGCGGAGCCGATGCCGGATATACCGGCACCGACGATCACGACATCAAAGGACTCGTGGTGCGGATCAGCACCCTGAGCGGTGGCGAATGCGGACATGCTTGTCTCCGGTTGATCAACATCGTGTGATGCGACTTCCAGAGGATTATGGGCAGCGCCTGCGGCGCCACACTGTCAACTATTGGCAATTCACTGCACATGCCTTGAATTCATTAGCGACGCCGCTCTGCGGCCAGGTATCAATCTGCTGCTCTTACCAGAAGGACGGCATGCCCATGCCTGTTGCCTGCTAGAGCCTGCTGTCGTTGCGCAGCGGCTGCGTTGCCGGGTCCAATGAGTCTAATAGCCGCTGGCATCCGGATCGGGCACGAAACGTCCAGCAGGCAAGCGCGACACCTCAGTCTCAATTGACCCATCGGTGTGCAGCCGCAGCCAACGGTAGCCGGGTGATTGCGTATCGGTAGCAAAGTCTGCGCTGTGCGCGTCAAACTGGATGCATGTCGAAGGCGTTGCGAGCAACCGGACCTTGCCGCGCATCGCATCAAGCTGTTGATGGATATGGCCCCATAGCAGCCCCCGGATATTTGCGTTGCTATCCACACGTTGCAAAAACTCATCGGCATTCTGCAATCCGAGCGGATTCATCCAGTCGCTTTCGATATCAATGGGGTGGTGATGCAGACAAACCAGCACATGACGCTCACCCGCCGAAGCCAGCGCAGCATCAAGGTGATCGAGCTGTTCAGCATCGAGACGGCCAGGTACGGCTCCGGGGATACTTGAATCAAGCAGCACGATGCGCCAGTTGGCAAGATCGATCCAGTCGGCATTAAGGCCGGACGCATCGCCCAGTGTGGCCATCAGCGCCGCGTCATCATGATTGCCGGGTATCCAGCGACAGGCGGCGGGGAGCCGGCCAATAGCTTCAATGAAGCGCTGGTATCCTCCTTCAGACCCGTCCTGGGTAATGTCACCGGTAGCCAGCACCAGATCCATCTGGTCGACCTCATCCAGTACCTGATCAATCACCGCATTAAGGCTAGCGAACGTATCGAGACCAAGCAGCCTTGCGCTGTGATCTGCAAACAAATGACTATCCGTAAGCTGAACGATACTGACGTATCCAGCTTCGGTTGTTGTGACTGGCGGCATCGACGGCCTGCTCCTGATCCCTTTCCCAAGGGAAATGATGACAACTCCGCGACAACTAATCCAGTGACTGGTTCACAGCCAGGCCGTTCTCAGCGGTCCAGCACAACCGGCTGCGCACTTTGACCAAAGCGCTGACAGTGGCCTAGCCATTCACCCAGAAAGCGGTTGAGCTGGGACTTTTCATCCGGCTGCAGCATCTGCTCGTTGGGATAGGGATAGACCCCCATGAAGCGTCGGCGATTATATGCAGCTACCACCTCAGCCATACTGGCGTCGTGGTACAGCCGTATTTCCATCCGCGGCGGAGCAAGCCAATCATGGCTGCGTTCGTAAACCAGTTGCAGCATGGTGGTGTAGCGACAGCGTTCAAGCACGCGCATGACCAGGGCCTGATCAGGACCGTCACCGGCATCAATCACGATCCGTTGCTCATCCTGGACGGCCATTGCAGGCATCAGCTTGTTGAGGCGCAGATAATTCTCTTCGCATATTGCCTGCAACTGGGAAAGATCGATGTGATAGCGCGATCTCAGGGCGACCATCAAGGCTGTGTCCCCGCTGCCTGTTGCAGGCGTTCAGCATGTAGTTCGAGCCATTGCAGTCCGATGATGCTCGCGGCATTGTCAATTCGCCCGTCCTCAACCGCGGCAAGCGCCTGAGCGCGCGGCCAGACACTGACGCGAATATCCTCGCCCTCTTCCTCCAGACCATGGATGCCGCCGGCGCCCCGACTGTCCACCGTCGCGCAGTACAGGTGGACCTTCTCGTCGCTGCCTCCTGGTGACGGGAAATAGCGGGTGATAGGTACGAGATCGAGCAACTCCAGACCGGCTTCTTCCTTTGCCTCGCGGTGAGCTACTTCTTCGGGTGATTCGTCTTTATCGATCAGGCCGGCGACGAGCTCCAGCAGCCATGGACGATCGGTTTTTTCCAACGCGCCGATACGCACCTGCTCGATCAATACCACCGAGTCGAGCCACGGATCGTAAGGCAGCACACAGACGGCATCGTGACGTACGAACAGCTCACGGCGCAGATCCGGCCCCCAGCCGCCGCGAAACAGACGATGCCGTACAGTCAGAATATCCAGCCGATAGAATCCCTCGAAACCGGATTCGCGGCTGACTATCTCGACATCGTCGCGGGTAAAAGTCTTCAATATCATCCCCAAAGGCGTTGCGGTTTATTCAGTGTCAACAAACCCAACTAAACTCGCATACCTTCAGGCCGTACGGCAATACTTCAGACCTTCTGGTAGAGCTGCGAGCCGGTTGCGCGAAACTCCTGTGACTTGGCTTTCATGCCATCCTCAACCGCCGTATCAATCACCTCCACAGGCTGCGCCGCCGCGTAATCCCTGACTTCCTGGGTGATCTTCATGGAACAGAATTTCGGGCCGCACATGGAACAGAAATGCGCCACCTTGGCCGACTCCTTCGGCAGGGTTTCGTCGTGATACAGACGGGCGGTATCCGGATCCAACCCGAGATTGAACTGGTCTTCCCAGCGGAATTCGAAACGCGCCTTGCTCAGAGCGTTATCGCGAATCTGCGCACCGGGATGCCCCTTGGCCAGATCCGCAGCATGCGCTGCAATCTTGTAGGTGATGATGCCGGTTTTCACGTCATCACGGTTTGGCAGACCGAGATGTTCCTTGGGCGTTACGTAGCACAGCATCGCGCAGCCGAACCAGCCAATCATCGCCGCGCCAATGCCGGAGGTGATGTGGTCGTAGCCCGGCGCAATATCCGTGGTCAGCGGGCCGAGGGTATAAAAAGGCGCCTCGTCGCAACACTCGAGCTGCTTGTCCATATTCTCCTTGATCAGATGCATTGGCACATGACCCGGGCCTTCGATCATCACCTGCACATCATGCTTCCAGGCAAGTCTGGTCAGCTCACCAAGCGTTTCGAGCTCACCGAACTGAGCTTCGTCGTTGGCATCGGCGATCGAACCAGGACGCAGACCATCGCCCAGCGAGAAGGACACATCGTAGGCCTTCATGATCTCGCAGATATCTTCGAAATGCGTATAGAGAAAGCTCTCTTTATGGTGCGCCAGACACCACTTGGCCATGATTGATCCGCCACGACTGACGATCCCGGTCACCCGTTTGGCAGTCATGGGCACGTAGCGCAGCAGCACGCCAGCATGAATGGTGAAATAATCCACGCCCTGCTCGGCCTGCTCGATCAAGGTGTCGCGGAATATCTCCCAGGTCAGGTCTTCCGCTACACCGTTCACTTTCTCCAGGGCCTGATAGATAGGCACTGTACCTATTGGTACCGGCGAATTGCGGATGATCCATTCGCGGGTCTCGTGAATATTCTTGCCCGTGGACAGATCCATCACCGTATCCGAGCCCCAGCGGATACCCCAGGTCATCTTCTCGACTTCCTCTTCAATGGAGGAGCCAAGCGCCGAGTTACCGATATTGCCGTTAATCTTTACCAGAAAGTTGCGGCCGATGATCATCGGTTCCAGTTCCGGGTGATTGATATTCGCTGGAATCACAGCGCGGCCACGGGCCACCTCGTCCCGCACGAACTCCGGCGTTATCTGCTGCGGTATCGCTGCGCCAAAACTCTGTCCCGGATGCTGCTGGTCAAGCAATCCCGACGCGCGCGCCTCCTGCAACTTCATGTTCTCGCGGATAGCGATATATTCCATTTCGGGCGTAATGATGCCGCGGCGGGCATAGTGCATTTGCGTAACATTACGACCGGCTTTGGCCCGGCGCGGCGTGCGCACGTGGGCGAAACGCATGCTGTCCAGCAACGGATCGGCCAATCTCGCCCGACCGAACTCGGACGACAGGCCTGGCAATATTTCGGTATCGCCACGCTCATTGATCCAGCCTCCCCGTACATCAGCCAGACCAGAACGCAGATCGATCGCTACATTGGGGTCGGTATAAGGCCCGGAAGTGTCATACACCAATACCGGCGCATTTTTTTCGCCGCCCAGCTCGGTCGGTGTATCAGCCAGACTGATTTCACGCATGGGCACGCGGATATCCGGGCGCGAGCCGGTAACATAGATTTTTCTGGAGTTGGGGAAAGGCTGGGTGGCTGCGCCATCGGCACCGGATCGGGTGATAGCATCATCAGGCAATTTGCTGTTCATTATTGTGCTCCACTGCGTTGAGAACGCGCAGGGAACCGGAGCGGTAGGCTCGACCGGACGATTGCCGTCCAGTACCAAGCAACAGAACGCCGCATCTCGATTCCTACGCCGGTATTAACCGGTTCAGGTTCAACGGGTATTATCTCAGCCAACCGCAAAGCGGAAGGCACCCCGTCAAGATGAGCTGACAGCTTAGAGCCGCAAGCATGATGCCGCAAGGATTCGGTATGTTTTCGCGCTGGTTTGATACCGAAAAGATCGTCGCCCTCGATTGCGACTCTTTTCCCGCCTCGCTTCTTCCTTGACCAGCGCCCATGTGCTCATTAGCCTTGGCGGATTATTCTATCCATGCGAAGGAACTCTGCATGCTCCGCCCCCTTTATGTCGCTGTTCTGATGGTGGGCCTGTCTTCGGGCCAGGCAATGGCCAAAACGGATTTATTGACGATCTACCGGGAAGCTGTTGAAAACAGTGCTGACCTGGCAGCCGCCGAAGCGGATACGCTGGCCCGTCAGGAAGCCCTGCCCCAGGCGCGAGCACAGCTGCTGCCCAACATCGGTGCGGCGGCAGGTGCAGCGCGCGAGCGTCTGGAGATCGACGGGGTCGGCAGTGACCGGTATTCCACCCACTATTATCAGGCGAGCCTGGTTCAGCCGTTGTTTCGCGCCGAAAACTGGTTCAACTATCAGGCTGCCAAATCACTGAGCGAGCAAGCTCGGGTCGAATTTTCCGCTACCCAGCAAAGCTTGATTCTGGAAGTGGCCGTCGCCTATTTCAACGTGCTGCGGGCCTCGGATAATCTCGCATCAGCCCGCTCGGAGGAAGCCGCCTTCGAACGCCAGTTAGAGCAGGCTCGGGAACGGTTCGAAGTGGGTCTGTCTGCACGCACCGATGTACTTGAAGCCCTTGCCGGATTCGATACCGCGCGTGCCGCACGGCTCAGCGCACAAACCAATCTGGATATCAGCTTTCAGGCCCTGACGCGCCTGACAGGCGAGCAATATGACGAACTGATTGGTATCAGCCACGACTTGCCCATCCTGCCCCCTACCCCTGGGGATCTGCAGCAATGGGTAGATACTGCTGCGGTGCAGAATCTGGAGTTACAGGCTTCGCGACTGGCTATCGACAGCGCAGCAGAAACCCTGCGCAGCAGCCGGGCCGGCTATGCACCCACGGTGGATGCCTTTGTTCGCCATAGCAGTAATTTTGGCGGCCGCGCCTCGGCCAGCAGCACCACGGGACGCACCGGTAGCACGGATACAGACACTACCTCTATCGGCGTCGAGCTCAATCTGCCGTTGTTCACTGGCGGAGCCACCACCTCTCGGGTACGCGAGTCCAACTTCCGTCTGAGCCAGGCAGAACGCCTGAGCGAAGCGCAGCTGCGCCGTGTCGTTGAAAGCACCCGCAACCTGTTTCGCACTGTCACGTCCAGCGTTGAAGAAGTCGAAGCGCGGCGCCAGGCGATCATCTCTGCCAACGCTGCCCTTGATGCGACCCAGACCGGCTACGAAGTCGGCACGCGCAATGTGGTCGACGTACTGGAGGCCCAGCGCAACCTGTACCGCGCCGTGCGTGATTACAACGACGTGCGGTATAACTACATCATCAATAACCTGGACCTGAAACAGGCCGCGGGGACGCTCAGTCCGCAGGATCTTCGAGAGCTGTCTCAATGGCTCAACCCTGACTACGATCCAAACCGCGACTTCATCCCGCCTTTCAGCGACGAGGAAGTCGAGCGCATGTCCATGGGCGGCCAGCTGCCCGAGTCGTCCGACCAGTCGCGGATGCGGCGCAGCTTCTAATAGATTTTCTTGGTGTATCGCTTCCCCGCTGCATGACTGCTTAGGTGCAGAGCAGCGCGGATAGCACCAGGATCCATTTCCCTTCAAAGGAAGCCAGGCGTCTGGTTTTCAGCGAACCGAGCTTCTTAGTGAAACGGGAGCTGGATAGCGCCAGTCCGGGTGCGAGGCAGGGTCGAGCGGTTTGTTAACGCGGCTCGATAAGCTCCGCTATACCGGCAAGCAACCGGGCCAGGGCGCCCTGATTCTCCAGCACGACATGTTGCCCTGCGGCGCCGGCCTTGCTCCGCTCGGCAGGATCTGCCAGATAACAGCAAACCCGCTCAGCCAGCTGTCCCGCGTTCTGCACGACTGTCAGCGCACCAGCCTTTTCAAGCAGATCGCTGACTTCGGTGAAATTGAACCGGTGCGGACCAGACAAGACGGGCAGACCCAGCGCCGCGGGCTCAAGGTAATTGTGACCACCATTAGGTACCAACGATCCGCCAACAAAGGCGGCATCAGCGCAACCGAAGAATTGCATCAGCTCGCCCATAGTGTCGCCCAGAAACACCTGATCCTGAGCCGAAGGCATGCGCCCGGCGCTACGTCGTACCGCCTGCAATCCCGAATCACTGATCAGCCGGGCGACGCTATCGAAGCGCTCGGGATGGCGGGGAACCAGGATCAGTAGCGCCTGCGGATGTTGATCCAGAACGCTTCGGTGCGCCTCAAGGATCTGTTCATCCTCTCCGGCATGGGTGCTTGCTGCAATCCACACCGGCCGCCTACCCCAGCCGGCGCGCCACTGCTCAGCCTGCGCCTGTTTGTCCGGATCGGGCTTCAAGTCGAACTTGATGCTGCCGGTAACGCTCATTGCCTGCACTGGCACGCCGAGTGCCGCGAAACGATGCGCTTCAGGCTGACTCTGCACCGCGACCCAATCCAGCGCCGCAAACATCGGTCGAGCCAGCGCAATGATTCGTTGATAACCACGTGCGGAGCGCTCTGACAAACGCGCATTGGCGAGGACCACCGGCACGCCGGCGGACTTGCACCCAGCCACCAGGTTCGGCCACAACTCGGTCTCCATGATGATGCAGACCTTGGGCGCAAGCCGTCTGATAAAACGGCGTTGTAGCCATGGCAGGTCATACGGGAGATACGCATGTCCCACCCTATCGCCGAATAGCTTGCGGATTTGTGCCGAGCCGGTGGGCGTCATGCAGGTGACGGTGACCGGCAGCTCAGGATAACGCTGCATCAGTTCCTTGATCATCGGAGCCGAAGCGATCGACTCACCGACTGACACCGCATGAACCCAGATTCCGCCGGGTCGAATATCACCTTTCATGGCGAAACGTTCCTGCCAACGCCGGGCATAGGCTGGCGCGCGCCAGGCTCGATACAACAGCCGGCCCAGTATGACCGGCAACAGCAGCGTAAAAACAAGACTGTAAATCAGGCGCACCATGACCATGTCCCTATCTGAAATGCGGCATAGAGTAGCAGATGTGACCCGAGGCACCGGCAGTGTCTATACTAGGAACCTTTTTAGGACACCTGCAAAATTTATGAGCACAACCCTGGAAACCGACATTTGCATCCTCGGCGGCGGCATCGCCGGTTTATGGTTGAATGCTCGGCTGCAACAGCTCGGATACAGCACTCTTTTGATCGAGCGAGGCGCGCTGGGAGGCGGCCAGAGCAGCAAGTCGCAGGGCATCATTCATGGCGGCACCAAATACGCATTGCATGGAAAACTGAGCCTGGCCGCAGAAGCCATCGGCGGCATGCCTGAACGCTGGCGCGCCTGTCTGGACGGTACCGGGGAACTGGACCTCTCAGGGGTCAGGCTGCTATCCGCGAATCATTACCTGTGGTCGCCAGGCAGTCTGATCAGCAACATGGCGGGCTTTTTTGCCAGCAAGGCGCTACGCGGCCGGGTCGATACGGTCAAAGGTTCCGAGCGTCCCGAGATATTCGATAACCCTGCTTTCAGGGGGAAGGTCTATCGATTGGCCGAACTGGTGCTTGATGTACCCGATGCCATTCGCCGTCTTGCGGAACTGTCTGGCGACAGTCTGGTAGTTGACGCTTCGCCCCATGTGGAACGCAGGCCGGACGGCAGCATCGAAGGCATCGCCATACACGATCACCTGATCAAAGCTCAGCGTTATGTACTGACCGCCGGCGAAGGCAACGAAGGCTTGTTGAACAGCTGGGGCGTTGATCAACCAGCCATGCAACGCCGGCCGCTGCACATGGTGCTGATCAAGGGGCCGAAGCTGCCAGCGCTTTATGCGCACTGCCTGGGTAGCAGCCCCAAGCCACGCGTCACTATCACTACGCACCCCTGCGCTGATGGCCAATGGTGCTGGTATCTCGGCGGCGAGCTGGCTGAGCAGGGCGTTGGCCTGGCGCCTGACGAACTGATTGCCAAAGCCAGAAACGAGCTGGCCGACCTGCTGCCCTGGGTGGACCTGAGCCAGACGCGCTGGACGACGCTACCCATCAATCGGGCCGAGCCCGCACAGAGTGGCTTGGTGCGCCCGGATACGGCTTATATGCAGGCAGTGCACAACGTTCTGGTGTGCTGGCCCACAAAACTAGCGCTCACGCCCAACCTCAGCGACCAGATACTGGCCGAACTCGATCACCAGGCGATACGCCCAACCATCCCACAATCGAACGCCGGCCTCCCACGACCCCATATAGCCACACCGGTGTGGGATATCTGCTTCCCATGAACGCCTTGCATAACCACCACAGACAGCTCGGCAGCACGGGCTTAACGGTCTCCCCCTTGGGGCTGGGTACGGTCAAGTTCGGTCGCAATCAAGGCGTCAAATACCCCAGCGCCTTTGACTTGCCCAGCGATGCACAGGCGCTCGATCTGCTCGCACTGGCACGCGAGCTTGGGATCAACCTGATCGATACGGCGCCTGCCTATGGCAGCAGTGAAGTCCGCCTCGGCACGCTCCTCGCAGGCCAACGCCAGGATTGGATCCTGTGCACGAAAGTCGGCGAAGAATTCACTGACGGCGTATCCAGCTTTGATTTCAGTGCTGCCCATACTCGTTATTCCATCGAGCGCTCACTCAAACGACTCCGCACAGACTACCTAGACCTGGTACTGGTGCATTCGGATGGCAACGATCTTGATGTCTTATCCGAAGGCAGCTACGCAGAACTGGAAGCCTGTCAGCGTGACGGATTGATCAGAGCCTTCGGCTTCTCGGGCAAAACGGTCGAGGGCGGAATCAGCGCTCTGGAGCGTGGTGATTGTGCAATGGTCACCTTCAATGCCAACGAACAAAGCGAACGCCCGGTTCTCGACTATGCTCAGACGCACGGCAAGGGCATCCTGATAAAAAAAGCCCTGGCCAGTGGTCATTTGTGTTTGACGGGCGATGATCCGGTTAGCGCTGGGTTACGGTTGATTTTTGAGCATCCTTCTGTAGCGTCTGCAATTATCGGCACCATCAACCCAAAGCACCTCGAACAGAATGTTGCAGCGGCAGTCAGCGTACTGGATACACTTTCCAGCCAACCCTAACGTCGGTACACCAGATGCCTCGGATCATCGCACGGAAGAACCCGGTGGTATTCAAAACCCAGGCGCTTCGGGTGCAGGCGAGTCCCGACAGGCTTCGGTATACCCCGGTGGGCAGTCCGCTCAGCTTTACCCAGATGCAAGCGCTGCGAGTGCCGATAGCCATCGATGACCCACACCACTTCGATGTGACTGTCGCCAATCTGGGCGTGTCTGCTGATCTGATACTTGAGTGGCACGGGCGGAATTTCAAGTTACTGGTTCGCCAGGAGCGACCCGACCATGGCGATGAGGTGTTGAAGCTCATTTCCGGTTATGTGCCTGCCCATGAACTCAGGGTTCCGCTACTCACAGCCATGACCGAGATTGCCGAAGAGCTGTTGTTCGAAGGCCCGCACGGCTGGTTCCAGGGGCGTTATCAGCAAACGTGGCTGCCGACACCCTATGCGAGCGACTTGCCAGTCGATACCAGCCTCGCGTTCGAGCTCACACCTGACCGGGGTCATACGCGCCCCGTTTGTTGCGGCAACCAGCCGCTGCTCGAACGGCCACGCGCCTATATCCATCTGCCAAGCAATTCATTGCAACTGGTCTACTCGATGCGGCTGACGCTCCCCACAGGGTGCGACCAGCTTACAGCTCTGCATGCAGACGAGGTGTTCGATAACCAAAGCGGCGAACTACGGGCTCACCTGGATTACAGCCAACCGGATCTGTATTTGTGCGAGCTGCGAAAAGAGCGATTACCTGAGCAGATTTACATACTGAAGAAAGGCGTTCTGGTCGCAGAGAAACCTGGCAGGCTTCAGCTGAGTGAAGCCATGGCCGAGCAAGTTGGCTGGGTGATCGAAGCTGAGCGATCAGCCTGGCCGGAGGGGTTGGCCAGGCTATAAATCGCCTGGATCAGCTATCTGATTTCTCGCGAATACGCTCGACAATCGCGGTGGTGGAACAGCTTTCCACGAAGTTCAGCACGCGAACGTCGCCGCCGTATTCCTGAACGATAGGCGCACCCACCACCTGATCCACACTGTAATCGCCGCCTTTGACCAGCACGTCCGGCTTGATCTGTCTCAGCAACTCCTCGGGCGTGTCGTCTGCAAAACAGGTCACCCAGTCAACCGCGCCCAACCCTGCCAGCACCGCCATACGACGGTCCACAGCGTTAATCGGGCGGCCTGGCCCTTTGAGCCGCGTAACCGACGCGTCATCGTTGATCGCCACGATGAGCCGATCACCCAGGCTGCGCGCTTCCTCAAGATAGCCTACGTGTCCGGCATGAATAATATCGAAGCAACCATTGGTGAAGACAATCCGCTCACCATGCGCGCGGGCATCCGCAATCGCGACCAGCAATTGCTCGATACCCAATACACCGCGTTCACTGCCCTGCTCACGCTGCACAGCGCGGCGCAATTCGGGCGCGCTGATCGCTGCAGTACCCAACTTGCCGATTACGATACCGGCAGCCAGATTGGAAAGCGCAACAGCACGAGGCAGGGATTCACCCGCGGCCAACGCCGTGGCGAGCGTGGAAATAACCGTGTCCCCCGCGCCTGTGACATCAAATACTTCACGGGCCCGGGCCGGCAAATGGAGAGGCGGCTGCCCCTTGCTCAACAGCGTCATTCCCTGCTCACTGCGGGTAACCAGCATAGCGTCAAGCTCCAGCTGCTCCACCAGCGCCATGCCTCTATCAACGAGCTCCTGCTCGCTGGCACAGCGGCCGACAACCGCTTCGAACTCGGACAGGTTTGGCGTGATCAGGGTCGCGCCCTTGTAGATGGTGAAATCTGTCCCTTTCGGATCAGCCAGAACCGGAATGTTCTTCGCGCGCGCCAGGGCTATCAGCTCCTGGTGATTGACCAATGCGCCCTTGCCATAATCCGATAGCACCATGACTTTGACCTTGTCGAGCAGGCCACGCACGGAATCCAGCATTGCCGCACCGTCCGTTGCAAAGGGCTCTTCAAAGTCCAGCCGGATAAGCTGTTGATGACGGCTCAGCACGCGCAGCTTGGTGACAGTCGGGCTCGACGCGTGCGCCTGGAAATCACAATATACGCCGGCAGCGTTCAATGTCTGCCGCAGACTTACCGCCGCTTCATCCTCACCAGTCACACCTACAAGCCAGGCGGGTGCGCCCAACGCTGCGATGTTCAGCGCCACGTTACCCGCACCGCCGGGGCGATCCTCTATCTGATCAACCTTGACCACCGGGACCGGCGCTTCAGGGGAAATCCTGTGGGTTGGCCCATGCCAATATCGGTCAAGCATCACATCGCCTACTACCAACACCGGCGCGGAATCAAAACGTGGCATGGTCAACTTCATAGTGGTTCCCGTTCAATCAGCCCCGCGGGCTATATGGTA
This sequence comes from Pseudomonas sp. gcc21, assembly GCF_012844345.1. Taxonomy (NCBI): domain Bacteria; kingdom Pseudomonadati; phylum Pseudomonadota; class Gammaproteobacteria; order Pseudomonadales; family Pseudomonadaceae; genus Pseudomonas; species Pseudomonas sp. gcc21. The sequence goes on from NZ_CP051625.1 coordinate 1,918,450, forward strand.
TGTGTTCAGGCGTGCGGCGCATCGTCCTGGAACTGCATGCTGTGTAGCCGCGCATAATAGCCATTCTGCGCGAGCAATTCAGCATGACTGCCACGCTCAACAATCTTGCCCTGATCCATCACCAGGATGATGTCTGCCTTCTCGATTGTTGAAAGCCTATGCGCAATGACCAGCGTAGTCCGGCCTTGCATAACGTGATCCAGCGCGCTCTGAATATGACGCTCCGACTCGGTATCCAGTGCGGAGGTCGCCTCGTCAAGAATCAACAACGGCGCATTCTTCAACAGCGCCCGGGCGATCGCCAACCGCTGGCGCTGACCACCCGACAGAAGCACGCCATTTTCGCCGACCATGGTGTCCAGCCCGTCTGGCAATTTATCAATGAATTCCTTGGCGTAAGCCGCTTCCACCGCCCGTTCGATGTCCTCTCGGGGCGCACCGGCGAGATCTCCGTAGGCAATATTATTCGCGATCGTATCGTTGAACAGTGTCACGTGCTGAGTGACCAGCGCTATGTGACGGCGCAGGTTGCGCAGCCGATACTCTGAGACATCAACCCCGTCAATCAGGATGCGGCCCTGAGTGTGCTGGTAGAAACGCGGAATCAGGCTGATCAGCGTCGACTTGCCGCTTCCAGACCTTCCTACCAGGGCGACCATCTGGCCGGGCTCGACGGAGAAGTTGATGTCCTCGAGAACCACTTTATCCGTTTGCGGGTAATTGAAATGCAGATCACGCACCTCTATGCGGCCGCTTACCCGCTCCGATTCGTAGGTGCCGGTATCGGTCTCGGGCTCTTCATCCAATTGTTCAAAAATGCTTTCCGCTGCAGCGATACCCTTCTGAATGTTCGCACTGACTTCAGACAACTGCCTAACAGGCTTGGGGAGCATGCCGGCTGCAGTGATGTAGGCAACCAGATCACCAGCGGTGGCTTCGCCGCGCAGCAGCAGCACGAGAAACATGACAAACGCCATAGAGCCGTAAGTGACCAGCTGAAGGCTGGGCGTAAATACCGCCCCCGTGCGGGTCATTTTCAGACCCCGCTCCCGATTTGCTTCGCTGGCCTTGTGAAATCGTTCAGACTCGTATTGCTCACCGCCAAAACTGCGGACCACCCGATAACCCGTAATGGTTTCGGAGGTGACATGGGTCACATCACCCATCGCTGTCTGAATCTTTTTGCTCTGCTTGCGAAATTTCTTGCTGGTGCTGGAAACCATGACGCCGATGACGGGCAGGATCCCCATTAATACCAGCGTGAGCTGCCAGTTCATCCACAGCAGATAGCCAAACAGGAATATCACCGTCAGCCCTTCCCGGAACACAACCTTGATGGCATCTGTCGCCGCGCCGGTGACCATGGTGACATTGAAGGTCACCCGCGAGACCAGATGACCCGAGTTGTGGTTGTCAAAATACCGATTGGGTAGCGTCAGAAAATTATCGAATAGCGCAGTGCGCAGATCGTGCACGATGCCCAGGGACACCTTGGCGATGTAGTAATTGCCCAGAAAGGACCCAATACCTTGATAAATCGAAACCAGAACAATGAACAGCGGAAAGCCCCAGATCAGCGGATAGCCAAGAAATTCACCACTTGACCCCGCGGTTAGACCATCAACGAAATATTTCAACATCCAGGCCATCGCCGGCTGGCTGGAGGCGAAAATCATGAAGCCCAGAATGCTGACGGCAAACGGGATCCAGTAGGGCCTGACGTAGCTCAACAGACGGAGATAGATGCGTACGCTTGAGCGGGTAAAGCTTTCGTTTTGAGAATCCGACATAGACGCTTCGCAATAATGAGTCAGGGCCGGAGTTTAACACAGCCCAAGCGACCACTCTTGCGCGCCCCGGAACAGACAGATGAGCCCCTCGACCCGATGCTGTAAACTGCCCTTTTTTCCCGGGAAGGCAGCATGCAACCACTGGACTTGGCGCAATATCAGAGCTGGCGCGCGAATGCCGAGATTCTGGAAAAGGATCGGTACGGCGAAAAGGTGCTGCGCCTGGCGGACGGGACATTTCTCAAACTATTTCGCCGTAAAAGCTGGTTGTCGAAAACGGCTTTCTATCCACCAGCGAAACGCTTCGCCGACAACGCTGCCGAGCTCGAACGCCTGAACATCCCATGCCCCTGTGTTCTACAGCTTTACAAGCTGGAGAACCCTTACCGCTCTGTGGTCCACTACGACCCGCTTCCAGGGCTCACCCTCCGTCAGTTGCTTAACCTGGCGCCGGACAGAGATCAGGTAGAGCTGTTCGGACGCCTCGCCGAATTCATAACGCTCCTGCACGATCTGGGAATCTATTTTCGGTCGTTGCACATGGGCAATATCGTATTGACCCCCGAAGGCCGCTTTGGACTGATCGACATCTCAGATATGCGCTGCCTGGGCCGCCCCCTTTCGCAACAGATGCGCGCGAGAAACTATCGGCACTTGATGCGTTATGAGGAGGATTGGTCACTGGTGAGCTCAGCTACCAAAGCCCTGTTCGCGGCTGAAAAGAAATAACGGAGCGAAAGCCAGCTGACGCAAACATATGGCCGCTAGGAAAAGAGTGAATCAACAGGTCTTCGCCGTTACAGAAGTATTAGAGGTGTCAAATCGTATCAAAGCGGCTTCAGACACCCTCTAAATAAGATCCGGATGCCCTTTCAACTGTGGATACCTGTTAAAGAAATCACTCTTCAGTGCACCGCCGGGTCTTGATTGAATGATCTGTTAGCGACCGGACAAACTTTTAGACCCATCGCGCGCCGATACAACTATCGCCAGAGCCAGGCCAAGGGGAAGCCATGAAAAAAACCAATCCGGACGCGGTGCCGTCCACAAACTATTCCCATCAAACATTAAAGCTATAGAGCAAAACAACATAATCTTCAATAGAGCGGAGCCACAGGGAGTTTTTCTATGATGCCAGCCAACTTTCAAACAACAACCCCAGATCCAAAGCCAGATAAGCAGCCCTACCGCTCCAAGCTCTAGTCCCACATGAAGGAAAAGGTTGTGGCTGTGAGGAAAAACCCATTCCTCTACAACAACGTCGTACTCTGTTCCAAGGCCAAGCCCGCCAATGGGTCGGTCTAACATCATGCGGACGCTTTCAAAAAAAATTTCGGGCCTGTAGGACGTGCCTCGCTCCAAGATAATTGATTCAAACTGCCAAAATCCGAGACCAGCGAACGCGACCATAGCCACCGATGCTATCCAGACCACAACTCCTCCCTGCAACATAGCAAATCCGAGCTGCGCCCCCAGCAATGCGGTCCATAACCCACGACTTTGTGTCATCACGGCATAAACAAACAATAGAACTAGACAAGCGAGCCACCCCGCTCGCGCAGCTCGGGAAACTGGGGGAATCGATGACAACCAGAGGAGGCTGATGGCTATCAGATAACCCCCGATAATAGGATGGTCGAGCAACCCTGTTCCTTCAAGCCGGGTGGTCAGAGGCAGCCCTTTTATACCGTAGAAAGAGATAAGCGAAACCAATGCAGCGACGGCCAAGCCTATTCCGGCAACTCTTAATATCAGAACCAGACGATCGACATTATCTCTCGCTACAAAAGCAAGTCCAAAAAGAAACAGGGCCACGTAAACCAACCGCTTGAGTTCACGAAACGGATCGATATTCTCCGCCCATAAAAGACTAACCCCAGCCCACAAAAATATTAGCGTAAGCCCCGCTATTAATGGTTTCGCCGCGGCAAACAGATTGCCATAGGCTTCTCGTTCACGGAAGCAGAGAATTAACGCAGGAATCCAGAAGAGAACGATCAGGATCTGATTATAAGGCTTGCTGGAGGGCGCTAACGCAACGCCCAGCAAAAACCAAAGAACTCCCAACGCCAGCCAGCCTCGCAATGTTCCATCAAGATTTAGCTCAGGGCCCCTCGTCGAATACAGTTTACCGACGCGCTCAATGAAGGAGGAGTCTTCCTTGACACTCAAATTTTCTTCTCCGGCTTGAACAACAGATGCCTCACCCGCCGCAACGTTTTCATATCCCATTGCCGCAACGGTATCTGTCGAAGAAGTGACCAAGCAAAAGACTTATCTTCAATCACAGCGAACCGCATAGCTTTTACTAGTAATCGCGCCTTTGCAGACTCATAGCCGGGATAAGACTTATACATATCGATAAGCTTGATTCCATAACCAAGTTCTGCCTTATACTGGGTCGAGAGACTGCCGTGATGCTTACGATACAAGGTTATTATGTCAGACAACACATCGATCCTGTAGCCTTCATGGGCGACTTTTAATGTCATCTGGAAATCTTGTACCTTGATATCGGGATCATACCCCCCGACTGCATCCAACGCATCTCTTCTATACATGGCCAAGTTACCACCGACAACAAGTGCACACTCTAGCGCAGCCTCGAAATCGTAGGAACAGACCTTTTTATTTTTTGCTTTACTTGCCAGAAGTTTACCGTCCTCATCAATCCTGACAGCTCTACCTCCGAGACAACCAACAGCAGGATTATTCTTCAGGTAGGCGACCTGAAGGCTCAGTCGGCCCGGGACCATCAAATCATCCGCATCAAAGGTAGCAACGAACTCTCCACTTGCCCGATCCAGACCGTAATTCAACGCCGAACTGACACCGGCATTTTTCTGAGATACAACTTCGATATGTTTAACGAGACTTTCTTTTCCATGACACTCAAGTGCTTTATTTATGGCTTCTAGACTACCATCGGTTGAACCATCGTCAACAACGATCAGTTCAAAGTTTAGGTAGTCTTGTTCCAATATGCTCGCTATCGCGTCGCCAACATAACGAGCGTAGTTGTAACACGGGACAATAACGGAAACCAATGGATCAGACGGGGAAGTTGGGTGCATTACTTCGCCTCTACCAGAGGAGCCCACCCGGAGGCGGTGATTTTCCATCCCCTTTCCTCAATCAACCCTGCTGGGCCCATCAGATCAGCTTCAGATTCCTGCGCCCATTCGTTTTTTTTCCAAGAAAGGAAGTGTAGATACGGAAAGTTCTTACCGGTCTGAAGGCTGTTTGTCAGCTCCCCGTCCAGCCAGAACCATGCGCAGGGCAGCTCCCGTTGGCCATCTTGCAGAATGGTGAAAGTGCTATGGGCTTCTATGAACTCACTGCGTACATACCAGTTATTGAACCGCGCGGCAAAACGGCGGAGCGACTCCGGCCAATTTTTATGTCTGATGAAAAGCCTGCTGAATGCACCTTCGTCCAAGGCTTGATGCTCAGGATTGCTAAAGCGTTCGCGCCATTTTGGAATAAGACGATAAGCCTCCCGCATCCGACGGGTATTTCTTACAATGCATAAATGTCCGGACACCCGTCGTTCATGTGTAGAAAAGAGATCCTTCGCCTGCAAGCGCTCAGCAGTGAAGTATTTTCTTAGATTCCCGTAAATGACGTCTATATCCCCGAACGCCCAGAAATCGTAGCTCTCGATGGCCTCCTCATGGATATGCCCCAAAGCCGGCTTGATGTCACAAAGTTTGTAGGGGTTATCGGGATAAAATTCTACACCCAGGCGTTCACTAACAAATTCGCAATAGTCTGCATAGGACGTTTCCACAAACCGTACATTCGCGGGCAGGAACGGTGGGATGCCGCAGTCTGAGAAAAACAGCCAGTTCACATCCGGATTACGGCGACAGCTTTGCAGGAAAAAGGGAAACCAGAACGGCCACGCACCAAAATAAGGGATAACGAAGCAAATACTGGGCTCGCCAGCTGACATATCTGATGGGGAATAATTCATATATTGAATGAAAAGCGCTTGTTGATAATGGATGAAAATCTTTCTCTAGCGGCATCATCTGAAAAAAGGGACTCCAGCGGAGCGTCCCTCATCGCTGCGAAGCCATTTAAACAGTTGCGTCTCTGATACTCTTTGAGAATACATTCTCTCAGCGCCGCCGGGTTTGCGAAGGGAAAGAGCTGTCCGTAGCCTTCTACCACTTCCTTCGCGCCGCCATTGTCTGCGCAAATAATGGGTATATCTGCTGCCATGGCCTCAAGCAACACCATTCCAAACGGCTCATGATCCGACGTAAGCGCAAAAACATCGAATGCCTTGAAAAACCGCCGCGCATCGGGAACCTGCCCTAGAAACAAGACTACATCCTTGATCTCTAGATCTGCAGCGAGTTGGCGTAGTTCAGCTTCAAGCTTACCCTTGCCAATGATTACCAAAAGACTATTTTTCGGAAGCTCTGAACGAGCCTTGGCGAAACCGCGAATCAGGGTCGCCTGGTCTTTATCCGGATGGAGACGGCCGACGTTTCCGATGATCCAGGCCGATTCAGGCAGCTCCAGGCTGCGTCTTGCGGCTGCACGCGACAACTGTCCAGTGCGCACTGCGTCGATGTCGATGCGGTTATAGAGCGTTTGAACACGACTGGATTCTTTTGTACCCAGACTGTCCATGACATCATCACGGACAGAATCAGAAACACACAACAACAATAGTCGCTGTCTGAAAATATTAGCTAACAACCGCCGTGATCTTCTACGGTATACCCCGAATGCGTGCTGGATACCAATGACAGGCAATGAGGTCGCCAGTAGCGCAACGTATGTTGGCTTGAAACGATGGGCTATGCACAGCTGATACTCTCGGGCCGCTGCTATTTTTCTTACAGCGGTGATCGCACCCAGCTTAAGCCCTCTCAGCTGCCGACTGGAATAGTCAAGGAACACGACTTCATCAGACGCCGAGCCGCGCCTGACCTCTTCGCTAGCGACGCCAGTGAAATAAACCGTGCAGACTTTATATTCAGTGTCTTTGAATAAAGCAGCATACTGCCTCGCGCAATCCATGAAAGGTCCGTCATATCCATGACACAACTGCAAAACCCATTGGGCGCCGTCCGCACCTGAGTCACTAGCGATCATGAGACCCTCCATTGCGGATATAACCTCAAAGGGGATGCTTGTCGAACGCAGCGCACAGACAATCGGTTTCCGGGAGCGCTACGGCTCCGGAAACACTTGTTGTGACATGAACTACTCAGGAAAGATTTAAGGGCGCAGGCCTGTCGCGCAATGCTCGAAATCACAACGTTGCCCTTGAAAAAAGGGCGAGTATATCCTGCTAAGCGATCCGGATGGAACCGCCGAAGGGAGTTGTCCGACTTCTGGCCAGTTCCTTCTACGCAGTAGCTGCGACCATCGACAGCCCCCAAAAGCGCTTCTTACCAGCCGCATCAGAGAATTCATTGATCAGTTTTTTGCGCATGGCCTGTCGCTGCTCCTCAACGGCGGGATCTGCAGCCTCTGACGCCTTTACCAGGCATCCGGCTAATGCTAGCCCATCGCCCTGCCGAAACAGCTGACCTGCCCCGTCTACCACTTCCCGGGCACCACCGCAGTCGCTGGACACTACGGGAACGCCAGCTGCCATGGCTTCTAGCAGAACCATGCCAAATGGCTCATGGTCGGAACTCAATACAAACACGTCGAATGCCTTGAAGTACCTGCGTGCGTCGGGGACTTCACCTACGAAGAAGACGCGCTTGGAGATGTTCAGTTGTATCGCCAAGGACTTCAGCTCTTTTTCCAGCCTTCCACGACCCAGGATGGCCAGACAACTGTTCTTGGGCAGGTCAGACAAGGCTGCTGCAAACCCTTTGATGAGCGTCGCCTGATCCTTGTCTGGATGCAGCCTTCCTACATTCCCGACGATCCAGGCGTTCTGTGGAAGCTTGAGCTGCTGCCTGGCCTCCGCACGGTCAAACTGCTGGGCTTGGACCGCGGGGATATCGATGTGGTAGTAGAGCGTTTGGATGCGCTCACTGGGCCAGTTTGGGAGGCGTGCTCTGATAGCGTCGCGGACCGAATCAGACACGGCCAATGCCTGTATACGCTTACGGTAAGCCTGAGCGAATAAGCGCCGATCGAGTCGATCATAAGCGCCATACGCATGGTGCACCCAAATAATAGGCAATCGAGTAGCGAGACAGGCGATATAAGCCGGCTTCGACCTGTGCGCGATACATAGTGAGAAGTTTTTCGTTTTGACTATGCGGCGGATCTCGCGAATCGCACGCAGCTTGATTCCTTTCAACGCTTTGGATCTATATTCGAGAAAAATGACCTCATCGGACTGGCATGCAGTCACGACTTCGTCGCTCGGCTCACCCGAAAGAAATACCGTCGTAACTTTATAAGGCGTATCCGCAAACAAGCTCGCGTATTGCCGAGCATAGTCCAGAAAGGGGCCCCCGTATCCATGGCAAATCTGCAGGATATGGCGTGATTGTGGTCGGTTGTTCATGATTTCTCCATGATCTTGTTCGGCTTGCGAGTCAGAAACCATGGTGAGAACCATGAACAGACTATGCCTTAAATCCTAGAGTCATTAGTACCCAATCGCCCTTTTTGGTTCACACCAATAGCGAAAAGTGATTTCAGAGGCCAGCTGAACGCGGAAGTTGCGAATCAAGCCACATCCCAAGCGGACTCCCTGCGGGCCAGTTGCGCAGGAAACGCGCCCGATCAGCCTCCCACGCTTTGCGCCAGGCCGAACTGTCGGTTTCGTAGAACCGCATCCCATCCAGGTCAATCAGAACGATTTCTTCCAGACGCCAAAGCAGGTTGGTTGCTTTGCAATCGCCGTGGCTGATTCGCGCATGAAAAAGCTGCCCAAACAATCGGAGTAGCGCTGCAGCCTCTTCCTCCGTAGGCGTCCTGTCGCCATCAGTACCGAAGCGCTCCAGCAGGTTAACCCCGGAGCAATATTCGGTGACTAGCCAGGCTGTACTGCGGAGCGGGCCATTACGCTGCTCGACCATCGCCAACGGAGTTGGCGTGGCGATGCCGAGAAACTGCAGCCGATGCGCCGAGAGCCAACAGTGCCATGCTCTGCTTGGTCGCCAGAAGCGCTTGAGCCAGTGAATTGCATTCTTGATGTTGTAGCGTTTAACCACAACCTCTCGTACTCCGGTTGAAGCCAGGGCCACGGTGCTACTGCCGCCATCCTTAAGCAAGGGTTGTTGGGTGAAGCATTGGTCTGGCGCGTCAAGCAGACGTTCCAGCTCGACAACATCGCTGCGCCGACATACCTCAAACCGTCCCCAATCACGCTTTACCGCAAATTCCGTGCAATCGCGCAGTGACTTGTCGAGGTAGTTTTCAAGGCGGAGTTGGCGCTTGGCGCCTATCAGTTTCGCGAGATTCTCGGGGTGGATAGCTTGATGGGGGTTTGTCTCAAGATAGGCGAGCAGCAGCTGTTCCACCCACGCGTCCCAGCCGGGGTTCAGCTGCGCGAAGAAGATAGCCAGATTCTCTTCAGCCTGCTGGGCGGTTATCGGCTGCCCCTGGCTGAGAACCTCCACCGCATCACCATCAATGACCTGCAACGCGCCATCATGCATAAGAAAATTACCGAGATGCAGATCGCGCTGCACCAGCCCTTTGGCATGCATCGCAGCGATACCTGTCAGAGCCAGACGCAGCAAACGCAATGCTGGTTCGCTTCCTGCGGGCTCGTGGCTCAGGGCGTCCCATTGCGTTTCGAGACTTTCTGCTCTTTCAAGAAATTCGGTGAGCAGATACTGACCACCGCCCGGGAGTGCACCCTGGCTGATGATGGCTGGCGAGGCAAGTCCCGCGCCAAGCACCGCCTCGATACCCTCCAGCTCCCGAACACAATGCCGTTTCGCAGCCGGCGCGATGAAGAGCTTAGCCAGAACGGGCTTGCCGGCCAGCTCGCCCTGCGCAACCAACCGCTTGGCCGGCAAAATCCGCAACCAGCGGTGAACAGTCAGGTCGCCGCCGTCCGTAAGTGGCACGCTGAAGGGTGCCGGCGGGTTGCGTTCGGCGCGACGTAATTGCTCGGTGATATTCATCGTTTGATTATTCCGGCGAGCGACGACTGAGTATGCGTATCAACAGCTGGCGCGCTTCGTCATCCAGACGCGACCGGCCCATATATGCCAAAAAGAACCGCAATTGCTGGCTATTGGTGGCCACCTGGGTACGCCGATGCAGGCTGCTCAAGTCTCTGACACGGTCCCGTTCGCCGAACCAGGCTCTGCGGGTCTCTTCCAGATCAATCAGCCGTGCACCCGCGCCGTCGCCGTCCAACTTGAGGAAAATCTGTTTGGGATACAGGCTGTTATGCATCTTGCCGGCGTTGTGTAATGCGCGCACCAGCGCAGCGGCCGCCATGATCAGGTCTTGCTTGCCCTGCCATTCCAGGTCGGGCCAACGTTCGAACCAGATATCCAGTGAGCGGTATTCATCCAGCGCGCGAGTCAGCAGAATGGCCTGGTGGTTACCGTCCTGGCGACGCTGAGCGAAGAATGCAGTTTCAAGTGACGGGATACCCAGGTGGGCGAAGCGCTGGATGAAACGAAATTCGCGCGCATAGATTGGCTCACCCAGAGGATGCAACCGGCTGCGTACGAGCTGGTTCTCCTGACGTTTGAGATAAAAGGTCTGCAAATGCCCATTGATGTCTTCGAGCTCAAGCCGCACAACGGTATTCCAACCACCCCGGCGCATTACTCGCTTGCTGCTGGCGTTGCATCGGCAGTTCCATAGCCCCTCGAAATTATCAAGGCCATGACGTGCCAGTACCTCGCGGGCGTTGACTGCAATGAAAGGCGACTCGCTCATTCTCGCCCCTTGAAGAAATTCAATACTGCCCGAACCTGTTTCTTGTCCGCCGGCGACAGCGTGGGTCTCTCGATATAGTCCAGAAAGAAGCGCAGCCGCTGCGTTCTGCTCAGGACGCGCTTACCCAGTTTGTCGAGACAGGCCAGGTCCTTGATTATTCGATATTTCAACATGGGCCCCACCCAGAAATTCCCACCGGGGCAGTCAATCATATAGACGTCTGGAAATGGCTTCTCGTCGACCAGGATATTGCGCCACTTCAGGTCGTTATGAGCAAAGTTCTGGTCATGCATCATGCGCGTGGCATGGGCAATCTGCCTCGATACGTGGGCAACCCATCGCTTGCACAAAAACCGGGGGTCACGGTTCTTGGCAATATTCGCCATGTCCGACGTCCCATGCAGATTCTGGGTGATAAGTGCACCCCGGTGAAAGGCGCCGTCACGCCGCTCCAGCCCGAAGCCAACTACCGTGGCGGACGGAATACCCCAGGCATGAAAATGCAGAAGGTTTTCCCATTCTGCCTGGACCCGCGGACGTCCGATGTAGCGGCGCAGATTCTTGCCCGCGCCCGTGTAACGCTTCACGTAATAGTAGCGATTGCCAACCCATACCCGATGAACCGTACTGATAGGGTCGGTCGTTATCAACTCGCCTTCCAGCGCAAAAACTGTATCCAGATCAGCGAACAGTCGTCCGCTGACACCGGTTGCGTATTCAGGATTGAGGGTCCAGCCGGTCATGCATCACTACCCGGGGCATATTTGCGCTCGAAGCGCGTCTGCAGCCGTGCGGCCTTGCGTTCCAGCATGCTCAGCAGCACTGCTTCTTCTGTAAGGATCTGACGCAGCGGCCGATCAAAATACACACGCAGAAAGCGCAGCTTGTCGCGCTCCGTCAACCCTATGTTCAATGCAGAAAAATACAGCCCGGCCAGATCCTTGTCCCGCCAGCGACGTGGCACGCTGGGACGAATCTGCGCACGATGCAGATCAATCAACGACAACCGCAGATTGCTCGCCGTCGGCTCGGTGTCTGTGTGCAACAGGAAATGGCAGATGTAACAGTCGCGGTGATTGACGCCCGCCTGGTGCATCTGCCGCGTCATCGTTGCCACTTCTTCGATCAGTGCGCGTTTGAGGGCAGGATCAGGCGGGTTGCTGCGCCAGTTGTGCGCGTAGTCTTCAAGGCTGATGGTCGGCGCCAGCTCTTCAGTGATGATGAACGAATGCTGGTCGGCTGGATTGGCCCCTCGCTCACCGAAGGCCACGGCAGTCATGGTCGCGACACCCGCTGCGTTTAGCGCCTGGATCGCTTGCCATTCCTGACCTGCACCCAATACCGGTGCTTTAAGGGTTAGCCAGTTCTTGAAGATCTCACGCCAACCAACACCCCGGTGAATCTTGACGAAATAGCCCCGGCCATCGACCACGGTGCGCAAGGTACGTCGCGCCTCAAGCTCGCGGAACACTTCACCCTGAAGCTCTTCAACTTCAACAAAGGCATCGCGCCCGCTCCAGAGCGTTTTGAAGGGTTCGGCCAGTATCAGCTTCAATCCATGTCTCCCAGAATCACATCGGCTGCTTTTTCGGGCAGGCTATACAAATCGGCCTGATCGGCAAACGCCAGCGCCTGGGCATGCCAGCGGCCTCGTACCTCATCGTCTTCCAGCATGCGCGCCAGCCTGCTGTTCAGTTGATGCTGACTGAATGGGCTCGGCACCACCAGACCGCAATCAGCCTCCTCGATGTAATGCGCATAACCGCACACGTCGGTCGTCAGCACAGGCAGACCGGCAACCAGGGCTTCGAGCAGCACCGTGCCAGTGTTCTCGTTATAGGCCGGGTGAATCAGCAGATCAGCGCCTAACAAGAAGCGTGGAACATCATCGCGACCCTGAAGGAATTCTACGCGATCAGCTACACCGTCAGCCTTGGCCTGCGCTCGGAAACGCCGTGCATCATCCTGCCCCACCACCATCAGCCGGGTCCGCGCTCGCAGGCCGGCAGGCAGCGAGGCCAGTGCGCGTATCGAGCGGTCCAGGCCTTTGGTCTTGAAGCCCGAGCCGATCTGTACGATCAGCAAATCCGTATCGCCAAGTTCAAACTCACGGCGGAACGCGTTACGGATCTGCTCTGCATTGGCAGGCGCCCGGCGATCCGGGGCGATACCCGGTGGCAGCAGATGGAACCGCTCCGCTGGGGTGCGGTAGTACTGCATGAACAGCGGTTGCTGCACCTCGGAGATCATCAATATTTCGGTACGCGCGGCAGGAGAAAACACCGCTTTCTCGAATGCCGAGTAATGTTTGTATCGTGCACCCAAGCGGTACAGCGGGCCGCGCTGCGTCCGCGCCTTGTGCTCATAGCAGGGGTCGGCGGCATAGTACACATCCAGCCCGGGCATCTTGTTGAACCCGATCACGCGGTCCACTGGACGTCGCGCCAGATCGGCCTGCACCCAGGCGGCGAAACGCTCGTTGCGACGATGATTGGTCAAAGCCTTGACCGGTACCCGTTGCACGTCGAAGCCTTGCGGTATATCACCCTCCCAGGACAACACATAGACCCGTACTGCATGCCCACGGACCTGACACACCTGCGCGATACGCATGAAATCACGTTGCAGCCCGCCGTACGGGAAGTACTTATAAAGGACAAAGGCCAACTGCATCAGTTTGCACCCTGTTTCAGCAGCGATAGCAGTTCTGCCTGGATGCGTCGCGGATTCAACCGGGTAAAACAGAACGGCTGTTCGCGCTGCATATCAAACTCGCGGGCTTCTTCAGCGGTGGGTTTGTAAGTGCATTGCTTCTGCATGCAGGGCACGCAGGCTGGGTAATCAGCAGCCAGGTGACGCTGTGCCGCGCCATAAGCGCCGGTGAAGCCGGGGTTAGTCGGACCAAAGAGCGAAAGCGTAGGCACATCAAGCGCGGCCGCCAGATGCCCCAGTCCTGTATCGACCGCAACGCAGGCAGAAGCGCCTGCGAGCATGCTCGCCATCCCCGCCAGCGACATGCGCGGCAGCACGTCGACGCCAGGCAAATCAGAGGCTATGCGCTCCGCACGTTTTTTCTCCACATCGTTGCCCCAGGGCAAGCGGACCTGGAGATCCATCGACACCGCCCACTCAGCCAGCTGGCGCCAGTAGCTCTCGGGCCAGTGCTTACTGTCCCAGGTAGTGCCGTGAAGAAACATCACATAACGCAGATCAGATTTGTTCCCGGCCAAGCTCCGGCGGTCGAGACCGTAATCCCCGATCCGCTCCGGTACGCTGTAACCTAGTGCCGCAGCAAACAACTGGCGCACCCGCTCCACCGCATGCTGCCCCCAGGGCACGTCGATAGCGTCAGTATAAAAGCGGCTTGCTAATGGTTCGCGTGCGGAAGCCTTGTTGAGGCCGACCACGGGCGCCTTGACGTAACGCGTTAGCAGAGCGCTTTTGAGCAAACCCTGGGCATCAATTACCAGGTCATACGACGTGGCGCGCAGACGTTGTTTGAAGCGTGACCATTCACCGCGGCGCAATGTCTGCAACGGACTCTTGCGCCAGCGCCTGATCGCGACCGGAATGATTTCAGCGACCGCCGGGTGCCACGCGGGAATCTCCGCAAAGCCCTCCTCGACAACCCAATCGAACCGGATGCCGGGGATGGCTCGCTGCGCGTCGGTCAAGGCCGGCAGCGTATGGATAACATCGCCCATGGACGACGTCTTGATCAGCAATACTCGCATCAACTACACATCCAGCGGGTCGGCCAGCGGATCACCGACCAGGCGGTTCAGGGCATCGACCACCAGCGCCGGCTTCAGGTCGCGAAGGCAGTTGTAGTGCCCAAACCGGCAAGTACGATCGAAACAGGGACTGCAATCAAGCCCAAGGCGTACCGACTCCACGTGCGAAGCAAGCGGCGGGGTAAAACCTGGCGACGTAGAACCATAGACAGCCACCAGCGGCCGATCCAGTGCCGCTGCGACATGCATCAGCCCTGAGTCATTGCTGACTACCGCAGACGCGCAGGACATCAAATCGATCGCGTCAGCCAGACTGGTTTCGCCGGCCAGGTTGGTTGCCTCTTCCCGCAGCCCCGGAATCAACCGCGAGCGGATATCCTCGGCTACGGCGTGATCATTCTTCGAGCCGAATAACCACACCTGCCAGCCCTGGCGAATCTTCTGATCGGCGACACTGGCGTAATGATCCACCGGCCAGCGTTTGGATTCACCGAACTCGGCACCCGGACACAACGCCAACACAGGGCGGTCGAGCTCCAGGCCGAAGCGCGCAAGCGCGGCGTCGCGTGTGGCGGGATCGATTTGCAAGGTCGGACGCGGATAGGGCTTGCTGAGTTCATGGTCGCGCTCAAAGGCCAGCGCCATGAAGCGCTCGATCATCAATGGATAACGATCCTTGTCCAGCTTGCGGATATCGTTAAGCAGACCGAAGCGCATTTCGCCGCGCCAGCCGGTGCGCTTGGGAATGCCGGCAAAAAAAGGCACCAGCGCAGATTTCAGCGAGTTGGGCAGCAGGATCGCCTGGTCATACTGACCGGCCAGGCCTTTACCAATGGTACGGCGGGTCTTGATGTCCAGCACCCCATGCCCCAGCGGAAAGCTCAGTGCATTACGCACTTCCGGCATGCGTTCAAGAATCGGCCGACTCCACTCAGGCGCCAGCACGTCTATTTCGCAATCAGAGCCGTGACCCAGCTTAAGGCAAGCAAACAGCGTCTGCGCCATGACCATGTCGCCGACCCAGCTGGGACCAATAACCAGAATTCTCATAAGCGTTAAGCCTCAAGCATTAGCGAAGACCGGAGGCAGCAGGTTGTGCCCCCGGCATCGAGCTTCGGCTCAGGACTTACGTACCAAGGTACGCCATTCAGCGTGGGCGCCGCTCTGGCCGTTGACCAGGTCGAAGTAAGCCTTCTGCAGCTTGCCGGTGATGGGACCGCGGCGGCCTTCGCCGATCTGACGGTTATCCAGTTCGCGGATCGGGGTAACTTCTGCCGCTGTACCGGTAAAGAAGGCTTCATCGGCAATATAGACTTCATCACGGGTAATGCGCTTTTCCACAACCGGGATATTCATTTCTCCGGCCAGGGTCAGCACTGTGCTACGCGTGATGCCGTTCAGGCAAGCGGTGACTTCTGGCGTATAAATGACGCCGCCCTTGACGATGAATATGTTTTCGCCGGAACCCTCTGCAACGTAACCTTCCGGATCCAGCAATAGTGCTTCCTCAGCACCACCGGAAACAGCTTCCTGCAGCGCCAGCATGGAGTTCATGTAGGCGCCACTGGATTTGGCGCGGGTCATGGTGATGTTGACGTGGTGACGGGTAAAGGAGCTGGTGCGGATCTTGATGCCCTGCTCCAGCGCCGCCTCTCCCATGTATGCACCCCAGTGCCAGGCTGCAATAGTGACGTGGACCTTAAGGTTATCGGCGCGAATACCCATACCTTCGGATCCGTAGAATACCAACGGGCGGATGTAGGCCGTTTCCAGATTATTGTCACGCACCGTGGCGCAGATGGCGTCGTTGATCTGCTCTTTGGTGTACGGAATTTTCATGCCCATGATGTGGGCGGAATCGAACAGGCGGTCGGTGTGCGCTTCCAGACGGAAGATTGCGGTTCCGTCCGGGGTGTTGTAGGCGCGTACGCCTTCAAATACAGCCATACCGTAGTGCAGCGAATGCGTCAGTACATGGACGTTAGCGTCACGCCAGGGCAGCATTTCACCATCAAACCAGATAACACCATCACGATCGGCCATCGACATAGCAGCCAGCTCCATTCATTAATCTTTGTCTAATATTCATTCGGTTCTTGGTCTGACCAGGCGTGCCCGCGTGAACACGGCTGCAAGCCGTCATTCGTCTCGGTCGTCCGGCAGCCATTGCTGCCAGAGTGCGATGACTCCGCGTCGGAAATCATGAAACTGGTCGCCGCTCACTTTGCCCGGCTGTTTTTGCAGGGCCAGGCGATGGGCTGCTGCGCGGTAGGCTTTGTAAGCCTCCTGCAAACGTAGAACGTCGTCACCGGCTATCAACCCGGCGTCGCGCAGCCCGTCTAGAATTCTGATGTTATCGGTATAGCGCAGTAACTCGGGGTATCGGCACGACCAGGCCAGAACCGCATATTGCACCATAAATTCGATATCGACGATACCTCCGGCGTCCTGCTTGAGATCAAACTGTGCCTCGGCAGTAAACGCAGCCGGAGCGAATCCCGCGTTAGTGGTGCGGGTAGCGAGGTTGTCACGCATGCGGGCACGCATCGCCAGCACCTCTTTTCGCAAGCCGGCTTCATCACGCTCGCGACCGAGTACCTCTGCCCGCAAATTCTGAAAGCGGTGATTCAGCCGCTTGCAGCCTGCCAGCACTCTGGCCCGGACCAGCGCCTGATGCTCCCAGGTCCAGGCGCCCTCGCGCTGGTAACGGGAGAAGGACTCGAGAGAACTGACCAATAATCCGGATTCGCCCGAAGGTCGCAAGCGCATATCAACGTCGTAAAGCGCACCGGAGGTGGTCTGCGCATTGAGGATATGAATGATGCGCTGACCCAGGCGGGTAAAGAAGCGGCTGCCTTCGATCGGCTTGGCACCTTCAGTTTCCGCCTCGGTGTCACCGTCATGGATGAATACCAGATCCAGATCCGAACCATGACCCAGCTCGATCCCGCCCACCTTCCCATAGCCAAGAATCACAAAATCCATCTCGCAATCCGAGCCGTCGCGGCGCTTCGGCGCGCCATGGCGCTGGGTCAGTTCGCGCCACGCAAGGCGCAGCACCTGCTGCAGGATCGCCTCGGCAATCCAGGTCAGATAATCGCTGACTTTCATCAGCGGCAAGGTGCCCGCCAGCTCGGATGCCGCTACTCTCAAAACATGGGCGCGTTTGAAATAACGCAGCACTTCCATCTGCTGCTCGAGATCATCCTCGGGTATACGGGTCAGCTGTTGGCGTAGCTCGTCCACCAGCTCTTCGGTTTCCGGCGGACGATACAGGCGCCCGGCGTTCAGCAACTCATCCAGAACAACCGGGTAACGGGTTATCTGTTCGGCGATCCAGGGGCTGGCGCTGCACAGCACCAACAACTCGTGCAGCGCGCCGGGATTTTCTGTCAGCAGCAACAGATACGCCGAGCGCCGTGCGACCGCCTCAACCAGCGGCATGACACGTTCCAGCGCAAGGTCCGGATTGTCCTGCTCTGCAGCCATCCCTAAAAGGCGCGGCATGAACACATCCAGACGGTCGCGACCGGCACGCTGCATCCCCCTGACACGACCAGAATTCAGCAAACCCTGTACTAACCGCCAGGCCAGGTCAGGCTGGCGAAAACCGGCTTCACTCAGCTGTTCGAGCGCCTGCTCCGGCTCAAGAGCGCCCTCCCACAGCGGCATCCACTCGGAGTGCAATGGGGCGTCATCATCGGTTTCATCATCCGGGTCGGCAATGACATAGGCGAAATGCGCTTCCACCCGTTGCCGATGTGCATCCAGCGCGGCGCGCAAGCTGTCCCAGTCGTCGAAACCCATGACAAAAGCGATGCGCGCCCGCGACTCCTGATCAGTAGGCAGCATCTGCGTCTGTCGGTCATCCAACGCCTGAAGCGCATGCTCGGCATCGCGCAGAAAAAGGTAGGCCCGCTTCAGCTCATCGACCGCGCGGTCGGGCATGTAATCGTTCTCTGCGAGAACGTCCAGTACCGCCAGGATGGGCTTTTGCTGCAGCGCACGATCGCGACCGCCGTGAATCAATTGGTATGCCTGGCCGATAAACTCAACTTCCCTGATCCCGCCTGAACCGAGCTTGACGTTGTCCTGCAACCCCTTGCGCTTGACCTCTCGCTGGATCATCAACTTGAGGTTGCGCAGCGCCTCGATCGCTGCAAAATCCAGATAACGCCGGTAGACAAAGGGCTTGAGCATCGACAACAGCTCCGCGCCTGCCGCCTGATCACCGGCCACGACGCGCGCCTTGATCATCGCGTAGCGTTCCCAGTCGCGGCCCTGGCTCTGGTAATACTGTTCCAGCGCATCGAAGCTGAACACCAATGCGCCGCTGTCCCCGTATGGGCGCAACCGCATGTCTACGCGGAACACAAATCCATCCACAGTGATGTTATCCAGCGCGCGGATCAGGCGCTGTCCCACACGAATGAAGAACTCCTGATTGGACAGGCTTCGCCGGCCGCCGGTGGTTTCCCCCGCCTCGGGATAGGCAAATATCAGGTCGATATCGGAGGAAAGGTTGAGCTCCTGCGCGCCCAGTTTACCCATGCCCAGCACCACCATATGCTGCGGCTCGCCCGCCGAATCAGTCGGCGTGCCGAGGGTTTCGCAGGCTTGCTTGTACAGCCATTGATAGGCCTGCTCGATACAGGCGTCCGCCATGTCGGACAATTCACGCGTGGTGCGCATGGTCGCGGCCTGTCGCGTCAGGTCGCGCCAGATGATGCGTACCTGGTGCTGCTGGCGGAACCTGCGCAGCGTCTCGCTCAATTGGTCTTCGTTGCTCACCGAGGCCAGCGCTTCCGTCAGCAGCTCGGACATTTCACCGGCTCGCAAATCGCGCTGCAGCAACCCCGCTTCATTCAGGCGCCAGGCTATATACGGGTCGCGTCGCAGCTGCTCGGCCACGTAGTCGCTGCCGGCCAACACCGTCGGTAATTGGGCCTCGAAGTCCTCACCCAGCTCACCGATGCGCGCTTCCAGCGTTTCGTTTTGCAAGGCTGTGCGCCACTGTTGCAGATGATGTTCAACTAATGTTTGCAACGATGCAGGCAGCGAACGCGGTAAGAAAGAAGGCATGGTCTATCCTGTACGAAGACTATTCAGGCAGCTTGACACGTGCGGCGCAGCGGGAAAAGTCCCCGCCGGATTGATGCCGTACCGCCTGTAGTTTCACTACAAAAATATCCATTTCAAGCTGGAGTGGCGGCCTTTTTTGTAGTAAAACTACAAACACAACACCAACACCGCATCAGCCGGCAAAAAGCCAACCGCTCACACGGCTGATTGGCCCACAAGGTCTGGAGACAATATGAAGCCGCAAGATATCGATCCGCTCGAAACCCAGGAATGGCTCGACTCACTGGAATCCGTGCTGGATGCTGAAGGCGAGGACCGCGCGCATTACCTGATCACGCGCATGGAAGAACTGGCCACCCGCAGCGGGACGCTGCTGCCCTATTCGATTACTACGCCTTACCGCAACACCATCCCCGTCACCCACGAAGCACGCATGCCGGGCGATCTGTTCATGGAACGCCGCATTCGTTCGATGGTGCGCTGGAATGCCCTGGCGATGGTGATGCGCACGAACCAGCAGGACCCTGATCTTGGCGGCCATATTTCCACCTTCGCCTCGAGCGCAACGCTCTATGACATTGGCTTCAATTATTTCTTCAAGGCCCCGACCGACGAACACGGCGGCGACCTGGTGTTCTTCCAGGGCCATGCATCGCCCGGTATTTACGCGCGCGCCTATCTCGAAGGCCGCATCAGCGAAGAGCAACTGGATAACTTCCGTCAGGAAGTCGATGGCAACGGGTTGTCGTCCTATCCGCACCCCTGGTTGATGCCCGATTTCTGGCAATTCCCCACAGTATCCATGGGGCTCGGACCGATTCAGGCTATCTACCAGGCGCGCTTCATGAAATACCTGGAGCACCGCGGATTTATCGAGCCGGGCAAGCAGAAGGTCTGGTGCTTTCTGGGCGACGGCGAGACCGACGAGCCGGAATCTCTCGGCGCCATCTCGCTGGCGGGGCGCGAAAAACTCGACAACCTGATCTTCGTAGTCAACTGCAACCTGCAGCGCCTGGACGGCCCGGTACGTGGCAACGGCAAGATCATTCAGGAGCTGGAAGGCAACTTCCGCGGCGCTGACTGGAATGTGATCAAAGTCATTTGGGGACGTTTGTGGGATCCACTGTTCGCCAAGGATGAAGACGGCCTGTTGCAACAACGCATGGATGAAGCAGTCGACGGCGACTACCAGAACTACAAGGCCAACGATGGCGCCTATGTCCGCGAACATTTCTTCGGCGCACGCCCGGAGCTGGAGGAAATGGTCAAGGATCTTTCCGATGACGAGGTCTGGAAGCTCAACCGTGGCGGGCACGACCCCTACAAGGTGTATGCGGCCTATCACGCAGCGGTCAATCATACTGGCCAGCCGAGCGTCATTCTGGCCAAGACCATCAAGGGTTACGGTACCGGCGCCGGCCAAGGGCAGAACACCGCGCACAACACCAAGAAGGTTGATATTGAAAGCCTGAAAACCTTCCGCGATCGCTTCGACATTCCCGTCAACGACGAGGATCTGGAAAAACTGCCCTTCTACAAGCCTGAACAAGGCAGTGCTGAATACAAATACCTGCACTCACGCCGGCAGGCGCTGGGCGGCTATATGCCGACCCGCCGCGCGGAAAGCTTCAAGGTACCGGTGCCGCCACTGGAAACGCTCAAATCAGTGCTCGACGGCAGCGGTGACCGGGAAATATCCACCACCATGGCTTTCGTGCGCGTCCTGTCACAACTGGTCAAGGACAAGGAGCTTGGCTCGCGCATCGTCCCGATCGTGCCGGATGAGGCGCGTACATTCGGTATGGAAGGCATGTTCCGCCAGTTGGGTATCTACTCCTCAGTCGGCCAGTTATACGAGCCCGTCGATAAAAATCAGGTGATGTTCTACCGCGAAGACAAAAAAGGCCAGATCCTGGAAGAAGGCATCACCGAGGCGGGAGCAATGTCGAGCTGGATTGCGGCGGGCACCGCTTACAGCACCTATAACCAGCCGATGCTGCCCTTCTATATTTTCTACTCGATGTTCGGCTTCCAGCGCATTGGCGACCTCGCCTGGGCTGCGGGCGACAGCCGCACCAAGGGATTTCTCATTGGGGGTACCGCCGGACGCACCACGCTCAACGGTGAAGGCCTGCAACATGAGGACGGACACAGCCACATCCTGGCTTCGACCGTTCCCAACTGCCGCAGCTACGACCCAAGCTACGGCTACGAACTTGCGGTGATCATTCGCGAGGGCGCGCGGCGCATGATGGAAGAACAGGAAAACGTCTACTACTACCTCACCGTCATGAACGAGGCCTATACGCAGCCTGCCCTGCCTGAAGGCGAGCACATCCAGGAAGGCATCATGCGGGGCATGTATCTGCTGGAAGAAGCCAAACAGCCGGGCGAGCTACACGTCCAGCTGATGGGTAGCGGCACTATTCTGCGTGAAGTACGCGAAGCAGCGAAGATTCTGCAGGAGCAATTCGGCGTCAGCTCAGACGTTTGGAGCGCCACCAGTTTCAACGAATTGCGCCGTGACGGGCTGGATGTAGAGCGGTGGAATCGCCTGCATCCTGACCAGGAACCGCGTACCAGCTTTGTTGAGCAGAACCTGGCTGGCCGCAAGGGACCGGTCATTGCCGCCACGGATTACATGAAGCTCTACGCAGAGCAGATACGCCAATGGGTCCCCGGCACCTTCAAGGTGCTCGGCACAGACGGCTTTGGCCGTAGCGACAGCCGGCGCAAGCTGCGCTACTTCTTCGAAGTGGACCGCAACTGGGTTGCCTACAGCGCCCTCGTTGCGCTGGCGGAGGCCGGTGTACTGGAACGCAAGGTACTGGGCGAAGCCCTCACGTCCCTGGGTATCGATTCCGACAAGACCAACCCCCTGGACTGCTAAGGAGCGATGCCATGAGCGAAGTTATCAAAGTACCGGGCATCGGCGATGCCGAAGGTGAAGTCATCGAAATTCTGGTCAAGGAAGGCGACACCATTGAACCGGAGCAGAGCCTGATCACCCTGGAGTCGGATAAGGCGAGCATGGAAGTCCCCTCCCCCAAGGGCGGCGTAGTGAAGTCCATCAAGGTAAAACTAGGCGACCAGCTGAAAGAAGGTGACGACCTGATTGAACTGGAGTCAGCCGAGGCTGAGTCAGACCGGGCAGATGCCCAGTCCGACGATTCGCAAGGCACCAGCGACGATCATCCCGTCGACGAAGCGGAAGAAGCGGCAGCGCCTGAGAAGGAAACCGGCGAGGAAACCGTAGACGAATCCGCCGCACCGCCCAGCGAATCAGTCAAGGAAGTACAGGTACCCGATATCGGCGACGGCAAGGCCAAGATCATCGAGATCATGGTCAGCCCGGGCGACTCCGTCGAGGCCGAACAGTCCTTGCTGGTTCTGGAATCAGACAAGGCCAGCATGGAGATTCCGGCGCCCTTCGCCGGCGTGATTGATTCTATCGAAGCCAAGATGGATCAGGACGTGCAGACCGGCGACCTGATCCTGCACATGCGGGTCAAAGGCGAACCCGATAGCGCGCCAGCCAAAGCACAGCAGCCCAAGCCGGGGTCTGAAGACAAACAAGCAGCATCGAAAGCCCCTGCAAACGAGCAGCAACAAAAGGACAAGGCCGAACCACAGCAGACCAAAGCCAGCGCCGACAGGGATAAACCCGTTCCGCCTCCAGTCGGCCGTCCCAGCCGCGAGGGCACCAAGGTGCACGCCGGCCCGGCCGTGCGCAAACTGGCCCGTGAGTTTGGCGTGGATCTGACCGATATCAGCGGCAGTGGGCCGCATGACCGCATCCTCAAGGAAGATGTTCAGTCCCACGTGCAAGGGATCATGAAGCAAACCAAGCAGGGGGCTGGCCAAGGGGCCGTCGGAGGCGCGGGCATACCACCGGTTCCCGAGATTGATTTCAGCCGCTTCGGCGAGGTTGAAATCAAGGATATGACCCGCCTGCAGCAAATCGGCGCGACCAATATCCATCGCAGTTGGCTCAACGTGCCGCACGTTACCCAGTTTGATCAGGCGGATATCACCGAGCTCGAGACGTTCCGCAAGGATCAGAAAGCGGTCGCGGAGAAAGCCGGCGTCAAACTGACGGTCCTGCCCTTCCTGCTCAAGGCGTGCGCGCATCTGTTACGCGAACAGCCGAATTTCAACGTGTCATTGGTGCCAGGTGGTAAACAACTGGTGCACAAGCAGTACGTGCACATCGGGTTCGCTGTGGATACGCCGGATGGGCTGATGGTCCCGGTGATCCGGGATGTGGACAAGAAGAGCCTGCTGCAACTGGCGGCTGAAGCAGCCGAGCTGGCCGAAAAGGCGCGCACCAAGAAACTCGGAGCCGACGGCATGCAAGGCGCGTGTTTCACGATCTCCAGCCTTGGCCACATCGGCGGTACCTACTTCACGCCGATCGTCAACGCGCCGGAAGTCGCCATCCTCGGCGTCAGCCGCGCGTCCATGCAACCAGTGTGGGACGGAAACAGCTTCCAGCCACGGCTGATGCTGCCGCTATCACTGTCCTACGACCACCGCGCCATCAACGGTGCAGCTGCCGCTCAGTTCACCAAGCGTTTGGATGAGCTATTAGGCGATATACGGTCGATGTTGTTGTAACAGGCAGGATGTAGAGCTGCATCTCGCCAAGATGTCAGCCGAGAATCTTGGCGGGATGGACCAGCTCTCGATCAAACACGGGACGATGGAATGTCGAGTTCCATCTCGACAACATACGTAGCGGCAACTCCCGCGGCCGGGATGGAACCCGGCCCTCCATAGATCACCTGCTCACCACCAACCGAGACTTGTCTCAGCACTACCGTCCAGTCCAGCGCACTCAACCACGTCCGCCCCTAAGCACTCTCACGCAGCTTGTTTCCGACCAAAGCGAGAACCGAACCTTCGTCAAGATAGCGGAGCTATGGAATGTCGAGTTCCATCTCGACAACGTACGTAGCGGCACCTCCGCGGCCGGGATGGAACCCGGCCCTCCATAGATCACCTGCTCACCAACAACCGAGATTTGTCTCAGCGCTACCGTTCACTCCAGCGCACTCAACCACGTCCGGCCCTAAGCACTCTCACGCAGCTTGTTTCCGACCAAAGCGAGAACCGGACCTTCGTCAAAATAGCGGAGCTATGGAATGTCGAGCTCCATCTCGACAACGTACGTAGCGGCACCTCCGCGGCCGGGATGGAACCCGGCCCTCCATAGATCACCTGCTCACCAACAACCGAGATTTGTCGCAGCATCAGTTCTAGCAGCGCCCGCGCTCGACCACGCCCAATCCTCAGCGTAATCACATAGCTTCGCTTTCACCGGATTGTGATGAATATAGCGCACCGAGGCTTCGAGATGCGCCTGGCTGCGGACGTAACGATCCCAATATCCACGCATCCAGAAACCGCGCTCAGGGAGTTGCAAATCCAATGTGGTGGCGCTCTGAAGAGCCCAGCGGGCTGTATACGTTTTCCATCCTTGAACGATCCGAGGCAGCGAATACGTTGGCTTGATCAGAACGTGAACATGATTAGGCATGATGCACCATGCAATGAGCTCATAACGCTTGCCGGCATAGAACTGCAAAGCTTGTCGCAGCGTTGCTGCCATTGAAGGGTGAGTCAGTACGCAACATCCATGGCCACGGTCCAGATGCACTTCTATCTGCGCCCGAACCGCATAAGAATGTTCAACGTCGGGCAGCCGTTTTGACTCGCTCTTCAATGATTTGAGCACAGCTGCAGGGAGACCGTCGGCAAGCCTGAAAGTTATAAATTGAATAACATCGGGTGAATCGAAATGAGGAAGCTTGCGAGACGTATACCAACCCCGATGCTCGTCGCTGCGGGCAGTCATATGCGGCAATCCTTGCTGGGCACGGAGACCGATAGTAACAATCACGTAAATTTGGCGAAGGAAGCAGCTCGCAACAATAGGGTTCAGAAGGAAGTACCGAGCCCCCCTCTCTCACTTCAATCTGCCCCGCGAAATCCACCGGCCGGAGTGGAACTCTTTCGCTCAACCAGCGCAGGCATTATGGAATGTCGAGTTCCATCTCGACAACGCGACTCGCGGCAACTCCAGCGGCCGGGATGAACCCAGCCGCTGGAGGCAGCATTGCGCATCACCCCGCAAATACAAACGCCTCGTCCTCAACTTTCGCCTTGATTACTGTGCCCGGCTCGAAATCCCCCGCCAGAATGCGTTGCGCCAGCGGGTTTTCGATCCAGCGCTGAATGGCGCGCTTGAGCGGGCGAGCGCCGTACACCGGGTCATAGCCGACAGCGATGAGTTTTTCCAGCGCTTCATCGGTCAACTCCAGCTGCAGATCGCGTTCAGCGAGACGCTGGCTCAGACGGCTCATCTGGATGTTGGCGATGCCAGCAATCTGATCCTTGCCGAGCGGCTCGAATACCACGACCTCATCGATCCGGTTGATGAACTCCGGACGGAAGTGCTGCCCGATGGCGTCCATCACCGCCGCCTGCTGCGCCTCGTGATCACCCACCAGTTCCTGGATCTGCGCTGAACCCAGGTTCGATGTCATGACGATCACCGTGTTGCGGAAGTCCACGGTGCGGCCCTGACTATCGGTCAGGCGACCGTCTTCCAGCACCTGCAGCAACACGTTGAAGACATCCGGGTGCGCTTTCTCCACCTCATCCAGCAGGATCACCGAGTAAGGCTTGCGCCGAACGGCTTCGGTCAGATAACCACCTTCTTCATAACCGACGTAGCCCGGGGGCGCACCGATCAGGCGCGCCACGGAATGCTTCTCCATGAACTCGGACATGTCGATGCGCACCATCGCCTCCTCGGTGTCGAAGAGGAATTCCGCCAGCGCCTTGCACAACTCGGTCTTACCGACACCGGTCGGCCCGAGGAACATGAAGGAGCCGCTCGGCCGGTTCGGATCTGCCAGGCCTGCACGTGAACGGCGCACCGCGTTCGAGACCGCAACCACCGCCTCATGCTGGCCGATTACGCGGTTGTGCAGCGCATCTTCCATACGCAGCAGTTTGTCGCGCTCACCTTCGAGCATCTTACTGACCGGAATGCCGGTCCACTTGGACACGACTTCGGCGATCTCCTCATCGGTGACCTTATTGCGCAGCAGCTGGTTCTCGGTCTTGCCGTGCTGATCAGCCATCTGTTGGCTACGCTCAAGATCGGGAATAATGCCGTACTGCAGCTCGGCCATCTTGTTCAGATCACCGCGGCGCCGGGCGTTTTCCAGCTCCTGCTTGGCCTGTTCGATCTTCTCCTGGATCTGCGCTGTACCCTGCACATCAGCTTTTTCGGCCTTCCAGATTTCTTCCAGATCCGAATATTCGCGTTCAACCTTGGCAATTTCTTCCTTGAGCTTCTCCAGCCGCTTCAGCGCCGCTTCGTCGTCCTCTTTCTTCAGCGCTTCGCGTTCGACTTTAAGCTGAATCAGGCGACGCTCGAGACGATCAAGCGCCTCCGGCTTGGAGTCGATTTCCATGCGGATGCGACTGGCGGCCTCGTCGATCAGGTCGATGGCCTTGTCAGGCAGCTGCCGGTCGGTAATGTAACGGTGACTCAATTTGGCAGCGGCGATGATCGCCCCGTCAGTAATAGCCACCTTGTGGTGCACTTCGTAGCGCTCTTTCAGGCCACGCAGGATAGCAATGGTGTCTTCCTCGCTGGGCTCATCCACCAGCACCTTCTGGAAGCGACGCTCAAGCGCAGCATCCTTCTCGATGTACTTGCGGTATTCATCCAGCGTGGTCGCCCCGACGCAATGCAATTCGCCCCGCGCCAGCGCAGGCTTGAGCATATTCCCGGCGTCCATCGAGCCTTCAGCCTTGCCCGCGCCAACCATGGTATGCAGCTCGTCAATGAACAGGATCACCCGGCCTTCCTGCTTGCCCAGCTCGCTAAGCACCGCCTTGAGCCGCTCCTCGAACTCACCGCGGAACTTGGCGCCGGCGATCAGCGAGCCCATATCCAGCGACAGGAGCCGCTTGTCCTTGAGGCCATCAGGCACTTCGCCGTTGACGATGCGCTGTGCAAGCCCTTCGACAATAGCGGTCTTACCCACACCAGGCTCACCAATCAGCACCGGGTTGTTCTTGGTACGGCGCTGCAGCACCTGGACGGTACGGCGGATCTCATCATCGCGGCCGATGACCGGATCGAGCTTGCCTTCCTCGGCGCGTTTGGTCATGTCGACGGTGTATTTATCCAGCGCCTGGCGCGACTCTTCAGCATTGGGGTCATTCACTGACTCACCGCCGCGCAGGTGCTCGATGGCGTTTTCAAGAGCCTGTTTGGATACGCCTTGCCCGGTGAGAATCTTGCCCAGCGCGGTGTTGGGTTCCATTGCAGCGAGCAAGACCAGTTCACTGGAGATAAACTGGTCGCCCTTCTTCTGCGCCAGGCGGTCGGCCTGGTTGAACAAACGCGCGAGTTCCTGCGACAGATTGATGTCACCGGTGGGGTTACTGATAGTGGGCAGCTTGTCCAAGGCTGCGCCCAGATCGCTGCGCAGCTTGTTTACGTCGAAGCCGACCTGACGCAACAGCGGCGCGATGGAACCCTGCTGCTGTTCAAGCATGGCGAGCAACAGATGCAAGGGGTCAATCTGATTGTGGTCACGACCTACAGCCAACGATTGCGCGTCAGCCAGGGCCATCTGAAGTTTGCTGGTAAAGCGATCAATACGCATCTTGTATGTCCTGTCTATAGAACCGGAACGGGAGCCGGTCAGAAACCAATGAATGGAGTATAGATAAGGACGATTGTCAGGCTTTCAAGGCGTCAGGCATTGATCAGGGTCAAAATTTTGTCACTCACCATTCAATACATCTGGTTAGCCAGATGTGTTCAGCCAGATAAGCGATGCAAAGCGGCCAGTCTGTCCGTCTCGACGGTAGGAGTAGAAACGCAGCGGGTCACTGACAGTGCACAGGCCACCGCCATACACAGCAGTAACGCCCGCTGCCTGCAGCCGTAGCCGTGCCAGGCGATAGATGTCTGCCATGTAGCGTCCGGCGTTGATGGAAGGCACGAACGCGGCGGCGGCAGCGGCGGTGTCTGCAATGAATGCATCCCGCACTTCCGCACCCACTTCGAACGATGCTGGCCCTATCGCGGGGCCGAGCCAGACCAATAGCTGGTCGGCTGGGGTTTGCAGAGCCTGGATGGTTGACTCCAGTACACCGCCAACCAGTCCGCGCCAGCCGGCGTGGGCCGCAGCCACCCGCGACCCGACCCGATCACAGAACAGCACAGGCAAACAGTCCGCGGTCATGATGGTGCAGGCGATGCCTGGCTGATCTGTCCAGCTGGCGTCAGCATTCAGAACGGTTCCAGGCTGGGCGCGCACGGCGAGCGAACTGTGCGTCTGCTCCAGCCATACCGGCTGGCTACCCGTCTCGGCAGCCAGCCGCGCACGGTTTGCCGCGACGTGATCGGGATCATCGCCGACGTGATCGCCAAGATTGAAGCTGTCCCAGGGAGGCAAACTGACGCCGCCCTGGCGGGTCGTAATACAGGTGCGCACCCGTTCCGGCGCGGGCCACTCAGCCTGCAACCAGGAGCGCATTAATCTTCCATCTCGCCGTCTTCACGGAGCAGGCTGAGCAGCTCAACCATGTCGGCAGGCAAAGGCGCTTCCCATCTCATCGTGCGGCCATCATCCGGGTGCACCAGTTCGAGACGCCGTGCATGCAGTGCCTGGCGCGGGAATTCACGTAGCATCTTGATCAGTTCAGGCGAGGCGCCCGGCGGAATCCGCAGACGACCACCGTAGGTCTGATCGCCAATCAGCGGAAAACGCAGGTGACTCATGTGCACCCGTATCTGGTGCGTCCGCCCCGTCTCGAGCTTAACCTTCACGTGCGTGTGCGCACGGAATCGGCTGATCACGCGGTAGTGACTGACCGCCTGTTTGCCACCTGCCATCACGGCCATCTTCTGGCGATTGGTGCCGTGGCGGGCAATCGGCTCGTCGATCTTGCCGCCCGCAGTCATCACGCCCACCACTACGCATTCATATTCCCGAGTAACGCTGCGTGCCTGCAGCTGCAGGACCAGATCGGTCTGGGCTTCGAGGGTTTTGGCCACCACCATCAGCCCCGTGGTGTCCTTGTCCAGGCGGTGCACGATACCAGCGCGCGGCACTTTGGCCAGCTCCGGCGCATGGTGCAGCAAGGCGTTGAGCAAAGTACCGTCCTGGTGCCCGGCGGCCGGATGCACCACCAGCCCGGCTGGCTTATTGATGACCAGAATGGCGTGATCTTCGTAGACAATCTCAAGGTCGATGGCTTCGGCTTTCCAGTCGCCCTGATCCTCAAGTTCGGCTTCAAGCTCCAGCTTCTCACCACCATACAGGGTGTCGCGCGGGCGCAAGGTTCGGCCATCGACGGTCAGGCTGCCATCCTTGATCCAGCCTTGCAGACGGGACCTCGAGTATTCTGAGAACAACTGTGCGGCCACCTGGTCGAGGCGTTGCCCGCCATTTTCAGCAGCAACCTGGGCGGACAAGCGGATACGATCGGACATTAAGAACTCACTGGATCGCGCTGGAGTGCCGAAAGGTAGAGATGTAATCCCTTTTGGTTTTCGACTCTGCGCTGTGGTTAAATACGGCTTCTTTTCCTAGCACGCACCGGCTGTCCGGGATGCTGGCAAACAATGACCAACTATAACAGGACGCCTGTTCAGGCAACAGCTTGCGCTCGTCCATCCGGATATCAGATATGTCAATGAAACACCTCGTGCTGGTCGGCTTGTTGTCTTTAATGGCCGCCTGTTCGTCAAACAACAAAACGCTTGACGAGGCTCTCAGCGAGTCAGAACTTTACGCCATGGTTCAACAGGATCTGGACGCCAACAACTACGGACCTGCCATTGAAAAGCTCAGGGCGCTGGAGTCACGCTATCCCTTTGGTCGTTATGCCCAACAGGCCCAGCTCGAACTGATTTACGCGTACTACAAGAATCTGGAGCCGGACGCGACCAAGACGGCCGCCGACCGCTTCATCCGCCTGCATCCGCAACATCCCGATGTCGACTATGCCTATTACATGCGGGGCATGGCGTCATTCGATCGCGACCGCGGCATGTTTGAGCGCTTCCTTCCGCTGGACATGACCCGCCGTGACCCGGGCGCCGCGCGTGATTCATTCAACGAGTTTGCCCAGCTGGTCAGCCGTTACCCGAATAGCCGCTATGCCGAAGACTCACGTCGCCGCATGGTCTATCTGCGCAACCTGCTGGCGGCCTATGACATCCATGTGGGTCATTACTATCTGAAGCGCGAGGCCTTCGTTGCCGCCGCCAACCGGGGCCGCTACGTTGTAGAGAATTTTCAGCAGACCCCGTCAGTCGCCGACGGTCTGGCGATCATGGTAGAAGCCTATCGCCGCCTGGCACTGACCGAGCTGGCAGATAAAGCGCTGGTTACCTTGCAGACCAATTACCCCGAGCACCCGAGCCTGGAAGATGGTGAGTTCGTTCACCACGTCCAACCCGCGGAGCCGGATTCCGGCTTTATCGAATCGGCCACCGTTGGCGTTCTCGACAAGCTGCTCACGCCGCCGTCCCAGAGCGGAACCACCCAGGCCGAGCGCGAAATGCAGCGTCAGTATCAGGAAGCCCTTGCCTCGCTGCCCCGTGATATCCGCGCCCCGGTAGCACAACAGGAAGAACAGCGTTCCATCTGGAGCCGCATTACCTTCGGCCTGTTCGACTGATTGTCAACGGCGCGCCTGCATCAGGCGCGCCGGTTCGCTCACCTCTCACGCCCATCCCTCGAACGGCAACTTTCAGCCTGTCGATATAACATCCAGACAGCTCCTCGCCTTGCACATCAGCCGGTTCAAAGCCGCAGCAACCTATGGTCTGCTGGCCGCTTGGGATACACTGGCGGCTCATTATTCCACTGACAGGACCGGGAATGGGGCTGATCAAATTTATTATCCTGCTGGTATTGGTATACGTCGCCCTGACATTCTGGCGGCGATTCAAAGCACAGCAGTCAAACAAGGCGAAATCTTCCGCCGCACCTGACACCCCTACTCTTATGGTGCGCTGTTCCCGGTGCAAGGTGTATCTGCCCGAAACTCAAGCACTGCACGAGGGAGACCGTTGGTACTGCAGCAAAAACCACCTCGAAGCCGACCATAATGGCTAGGCTTTTCTGCGCGCCACGCTGGTTCGACTGAAGGTTATGGAACAGACATCATGATGCCCGAGTCGCAACGGCCCTGGATCCTGCGGATCTATAACATCTACCGCGTGATTCTGGGCTTCTGTCTGGCGATCCTTACCAATGCTGCGCTGCGTGACGGGCTTCTGGACCTGGATAACCCGAGCCTCTACGAGACCGCCAGCTGGGTCTATCTGTTCGTCAACGTACTGATCGCCCTGATGCTGCATGAAGGGCGCCGCGAAGGATATCTCTTCGTTCTGGCGGTGCTCGACATCTTCATGCTCGGCATTCTGTTCTATGCCGCAGGCGGCGTAAGCAGCGGTTTCGGCAACTTGTTGATCATTCCCGTGGCCACCGGCAACATCCTGCTGCACGGCCGCATCGGCTTGTTGCTCGCTTCGCTCGCCAGCCTGGTAGTGATCTACCTGACGTTCTTCCTCAGCCTGTCGCACCCGGCTGCCAGTCAGAGTTATCTGCAGGTCGGCGTACTGGGGTGCATCTTTTTTGCCGTCGCATTGTTTGTGCAGCGACTCAGCCGCCAGTTGCGGCAATCCGAGTCACTGGCCCAGCAACAGGCAGTGAGCCTCGCCTCGCTGGAGAAGCTCAATCAGCTGATCATCCAGCGCATGCGTACCGGCATCATCGTGGTCGGCCCCCAGCAGAAAGTGCTTCAGGCGAACGAGGCGTCCGCACAGATGCTGGGCAAGCCGATCATTCGTGAAATGGAGCTTGAACAACTGGCTCCTGATCTGGCCCAGCGACTCCAACAATGGCGCAACTACCCGTCGATCCGCACCCTGCCCTTTCGCAACCACCGCGGCGGTGTGGAAATCATGGCCAATTTCAAACCGCTTGCCCAGGAAAGCGACGATACCGTGCTGGTTTTTCTGGATGACAATACCCAGGTAGCCCAGCAAGCCCAGCAGCTCAAATTGGCTTCCCTGGGTCGCCTGACCGCTAGCATCGCCCACGAAATACGCAACCCGCTGGGGGCCATCAGCCACGCCGCACAACTGCTGCGCGAATCGAGCCAGATCAACGAACAGGACCAACGCCTGAGCGAAATCATCCAGCAGCATTCCAAGCGCATGAACAAGGTCATCGAAACAGTTCTGGAGTTATCCCGTCGTCGCCCCAGCGAGCCACAGCTGGTGGACCTGCGGCTCTGGACCGAGCAGTTCCTGGAAGACTTCAAACATGTCACGCTGGCGACCGATACGGTGGAGCTCGAAGCAGCGGAAGAGGAGTTGCTTACTCGGATTGATCCGAATCAGCTCAATCAGGTGCTCAACAATCTTTGCCAGAACGCCCTGCGCTACAGCGGGAACGCTGGGACGACGCGTACCATCTGGCTCAAGCTATATCAGAACCGTGATACCGAGCTGCCCGTGCTGGAGGTGATCGATCACGGTCCCGGCATTGACGACGAACATGTACAACACGTATTCGAGCCTTTTTATACGACAGAGGTGTCGGGTACCGGCCTGGGGCTGTATATCTCGCGTGAACTCTGCGAGAGCAATCAGGCCAGACTGGAATATGAACGACTCGAGCCACGGGGAAGCTGTATGCGTATTACCTTCGCACATCCGAAACGGCTGATATGATGACCGGACGTCAGATATCTTCAAACCACAACGCATGGAGCGCATGGACGGCATGAACAATCCGCTGGTACTGATCATTGACGATGAGCCCGACATTCTCGAGCTGCTCGACATGACGCTCAAGCGGATGGAGGTGCGGACCCGATGCGCGGCAACGCTGAGCCAGGCGCTGGAACTGCTGGCCGAACACAGCTTTGACCTGTGTCTTACCGACATGCGGTTACCCGACGGCGACGGCCTGTCTGTGGTGCGTTATATCCAGCAGCATGCGCCGGATACGCCAGTCGCCATGATTACCGCTTATGGCAGTCTCGACACCGCCATTACAGCCCTCAAAGCCGGCGCCTTTGATTTCCTCACCAAGCCAGTCGACCTCAAACGCCTGCGCGACCTGGTCACCAGCGCCCTGCGTCTGCGGGAGCCGCAAGCACGCGCCGCGAGTGATGCGCCCGCCGACCCGATCCTGGGTTCATCTGCACCTATTCAAAAGCTTCGCAAGCAAATTGCCAAACTCGCGCGCAGCCAGGCGCCGCTGTATATCAGTGGCGAATCAGGCAGCGGCAAGGAGCTGGTAGCGCGGCGCATCCACGCATTGGGGCCGCGCGCTTCGCAACCCTTTGTGCCAGTGAACTGCGGCGCCATTCCGTCGGAGCTGATGGAAAGCGAGTTTTTCGGTCATCGCAAAGGCAGCTTCAGCGGCGCCGTCGCAGACAAGCCCGGCCTGTTCCAGGCGGCTAGAGGCGGCACGCTGTTTCTGGATGAAGTCGCCGATTTGCCGATCGCCATGCAGGTGAAGCTGCTCCGGGCCATACAGGAAAAAGCCATTCGCCCGGTAGGCACCCAGCAGGAAGAGCCGGTAGACGTTCGCCTGCTCTGCGCAACGCACAAGGATCTGGCAGCAGAGGTAGCCGAGGGCCGATTCCGGCAGGATCTGTTTTACCGCATCAATGTCATTGAGCTCAGCGTGCCCCCGCTGCGCGAACGACGTGATGACATCCCGCAGCTTGCCGAACACGCCCTGGCCGGGCTGGCAACACGAGCCGACATGCCCGTCCCGACGCTGACTGACGCGTGTAAGGAGATGCTTTGCAATTATCGTTTTCCGGGAAACGTCCGGGAACTGGAGAACATCCTTGAGCGCGCTTTCACGTTATGTGACGACGACGTCATCGATGTGGGCGACATCCATTTGTCCGGCATCCCGAATACGCCATCCGAACAGCAGCCGGCACTGAACCAGATCGATTCGCTTGAGGATTTCCTCGATGACATCGAGCGCCAGGCCATCATGCAGGCGCTCGAGGAAACCCGCTGGAACAAGACCGCTGCGGCGAAACGCCTTGGCCTGACCTTTCGCTCCTTGCGCTATCGCCTGAAAAAGCTCGGCCTCGACGATTGACCCTCAGCTCGCCGCGCTGAGCCGCCCTTCCAGTGCGTAAGGAGACGGATTGATTGCCGGCCGGGCGCCGGTCATCAGGTCTGCGAGCAACCGGCAGGATGCCGGGGCCAGCACCAGGCCGT
The DNA here is from genome assembly GCF_012844345.1 of Pseudomonas sp. gcc21. NCBI lineage: Bacteria > Pseudomonadati > Pseudomonadota > Gammaproteobacteria > Pseudomonadales > Pseudomonadaceae > Pseudomonas > Pseudomonas sp. gcc21. Next base: position 1,953,204 of record NZ_CP051625.1, read on the forward strand.
TGCGATAATGCCCGGCATTGATCCATAAACCCTGACGCTCCGGCACTTGGCCAATGAAGGGCACGCCCTCAGGTGAACCCGGGCGCAGCCCCGCCCAATGCCCTACCGGCTGTTCATCAGCCAGCTCAGGCAGCATGCGGATCGCAGAGTCGCGCAATGATGAGAAAGCCTGGTCAGTTGCCTGCTTGTCGTACCCGACATGCTCCAGCGTGCTGCCAACCAGAATATGCCCGTCGCGTCGAGGGATCGCATAGCGCCCCTGATACAACACCATCGTCGACAGCCAACCCGGCTCACGCTTGTACAGCAGCATTTCGCCCTTGACCGGCGCAACCGGCAGATCCAGACCGATGTCACCCAACCAATCGCCAGTCCAGGCGCCCGCTGCGACCACTACCGCACCGGCTCTGTTCTCCCCCGCTGCATGACGAACGCCGTTAACACGGCCGTTCTCCTCCAGCAATCCGCTTACTTCGGTATTCTCCAACAGTGTGAACGCAGGCTGTTGCGTCAACCAGGCCTTCAGCGCAGCCATCAATCGGGGATTGCGCACGTTAGCCAGCCCCTCATGCCACAGCGCGCCCCGAAAGCCTGAAGCGAGTTGCGGAACGCGCTCATAGACGAAAGCTGCATCCCTTTGCTGCAACGGACTTCGATGTCGGGCAGCCCAGGCTAAAGCCTGTTCCTGCTCCTCGTGGTCCAGCCACATGAGGCCGCAGGGCGTCACTTCGGGGTCGATGCCGGTTTCGGCAGCCAGCATCCTGCCAAGCTCGGGATAATAGTGCTGGGACCACTGCGCCAATGCGCTGATCGCTTCGCTGTAGCGCCACGGGTACAGAGGAGAAACGATACCGCCACCTGCCCAGGACGCCTCACGGCCGGTGCGGCCACGCTCGATCAAGGTGACCGACATGCCCGCGTTGACCAGATTCAATGCTGACAAGCACCCCATTACCCCACCGCCGACGATTAGCACGTCCCGCATCGTATTGTCCCCGTCGTAAACCGGCAGGCTGACTCCCGCCGCAAAGGAGCGCAGCATAAACCACCGATGCCACGCAAACCATGCTCAAGATCAAGCGCCAACCGCCCCTACCTTGGTCGCGTGTCAAGGCATTTCGTATGTCACCGACGGTGATAAACCGGTATCATTGGCGCGGATTTTCAAGGTAAGAGGCGACATGTTAATGACAGCAAAAAACGTAGATGTATTGCTGGTCGGTGGTGGTGTCATGAGCGCTACGCTAGGAATGTTGCTCAAACAGCTGGACCCGGATATGACCATTACCCTGGTCGAACGCCTGGACCACGTTGCTCACGAAAGCACGGATGGCTGGAATAACGCAGGGACCGGTCACGCCGGTTATTGTGAGCTGAACTATACGCCCGAAGGACCGGACGGCAACATAACCATTGACCGGGCGCTGAATATCAACGCGTCCTTCGAAGTGACCCTGCAATTCTGGTCGCATCTGGTCGAACAGGGGATTCTCCCGGCGCCGCGCAAGTTCATCAACCCGACCGCACACCAGAGCTTCGTCTGGGGCGAGAAAGACGTAGCTTTCCTTCGCAAGCGCCAGCAATTGCTTAGCGCCCATCATCTATTCAAGGATATGCAGTTCAGCGAATCACCCGAGCAGCTGGCAAGCTGGATGCCGCTGGTGATGGAACAGCGCAAGCCAGACGAAAAAGTCGCGGGCACCCGGGTCGAATACGGTGCGGACGTTGATTTCGGCTCGCTGACCCGTAGCATGATCGCCCACCTTCGCGAGCAATCTGGATTCGAGCTGCGGCTGAATCATTCGGTCAACGCCCTGCGCAAAAGCAAGCGCGGACACTGGCGCGTTGACGTCGAAGACGAAAAAACCGGCGAAGAACTCACCATCAACGCCAAATTCGTTTTCCTCGGTGCTGGCGGCGGCTCCCTGCCCCTGCTGCAGAAATCCCATATTGATGAAAGCCAGGGTTACGGCGGCTTCCCGGTCAGCGGCCAGTGGCTGGTCTGCACCAAGCCGGAAATCGTGCAGCGCCATCACTCCAAGGTCTATGGCAAGGCTCCGGTTGGCGCGCCGCCGATGTCCGTTCCGCACTTGGACACGCGCATCATCAACGGCCAACCTGCACTGCTGTTCGGGCCTTTTGCCGGGTTCACCACCAAGTTCCTGAAGAAAGGTTCGGTGTTCGACCTGTTCTCCTCGGTCAAGCCTTATAACGTCGCACCGATGATGGCTGTGGGCCGCGATAATATGGATCTGACCCGTTACCTGATCGCCGAATCATTCCAGTCCCACAAGGACCGGGTAGAATCGCTGCGCAACTTCTTCCCGCTCGCGCGCGAAGATGACTGGCGACTGCAGAACGCCGGTATGCGTGTACAGATCATCAAGAAGGACGCCAAAGGTCACGGCAAGCTGGAATTCGGTACGGAAATAGTGGCTGCGAAGGACGGTACGCTGGCCGCTCTGCTGGGCGCATCGCCGGGCGCATCAACTGCCGTTCAGGCCATGATCGACGTGTTGCACCGCTGCTTCGGTGATCGTCTGCAAAGTCCGGAGTGGCAAGCCCGCATGAAGGAACTGGTTCCCTCCTACGGGCAATCACTGGTTGAAGACGCCGAGCTGCTCAAGCGCGTTCGCGACCGGACCCTGAACGTATTGCAGTTGCGTCAGCCTTCAACAGCGGCGGTCTGATCCAGAAAGCGCTTGATACGTTCCGGCGTTGGCGGATGGGTTGAAAGGAATCCTGACAACCCGTCTGACTGGCCGTCTTCCTCCGACGACTTGCCGTCCAGTCGCTGCATGATGTTGGCAAAGCAGGCCGGCGACAGCTGGTTAGCCAGCATGAACTCCAATGCAAAGCTGTCCGCTTCCACTTCCATCTTTCGTGAATAGCCCAGATTCGCCAGCACGGCCGGCACGCTGGTGGTCAGATCCGACGCAGCGGACAGGTCGCCCGTAATCGACATGACCAACCACAGCGCCAGCGAACTCTGCACAATGCCGCGCATCGTATCGCGATGAACAACATGGCCCGCCTCGTGCGCCATGATTGAAATCAGCTCGCAATCATCCTCGGCCAGGCGAATCAGATCATCGGTGAATATCATGGTGCCGCCAGGCAGTGCCAGCGCGTTCGCACCCAGGTCATCGCTTGAACGCAAGAGCAGCTGAAGGTTGTGCTCAGGATGACTTTCAGCCAGCCGCGCCAGATAGGGCGCAAACGCGTCCCGCACTTGCTGCTGTTTCTCGGGCGCCAGCTCGCTGGGTGCCAGCCACATGCCATCCAGCGCAGCCAGAGACTCGGCACCCAGGCGATTCTCCAGCGCAACAGGTACCCGTTCAGCGATCTGACGCGACAACCAGGGCACGCCGTACATCAGGCTGCCGGCAACACAGAGGATCACAACCAGAGCACTAACGGCGATCAGTCGGTAGCTCGCCTCTAGACGCTGCAACCACCCTTGTGAGCCCTTGATACCCGCCGCATTAGCCAGCTCCGTCAGCGCCGTCTGATTGGTCGTCTCGAATACAGCTCCACGCGGCAAATGCAGGTAATAACCCGCATTGCCGACCCGGGTTCCTAGCCGGAGATCGTTGCTGTCAAACAGGTAATCGCCGTCCTCGAAGCGAAGGTGCAACTGGCTGTTTTCCAACCTGACGCTTGCCGGGCGAGGCTTGCTGGTCCGCCCGTCAAGATAAATACCGGCAAGCTCACTGTCAGACGATGGAGATGCCGACATCGAAAGCCTCCCCAACTTCCTGTCCTATCGCGCTGGCGCGTCGCTCTTCGCCAGCGATGAAGCCATCCAGATCGCCGTGAATCTCGACCGTCGTGCAACTGGCACGATACGCAGCCATGCGCACCTTGGCCCAGGGCGTGTAGAACCCGAGTGTGAGCATGATTAACAAACTGTTGGTGAGGAATATCCAGACCATCCGACGCTTACCCAGCTGTGACTCGAAGCCGTGCATACCGAGCACAGTGGCATTCATCACCATATTGGTCAGGCCGGCCATGAAGTAACCGAACAATGCCAGATAGCCAATCATCCCGACCGGGATGGCGAGCATTGGGTGCGCCAGCTTGCCGAGCACGGCTGCCAACACCGCACAGCCCACGCCGACTGCGATAACGCGCAGGAAGAAAACGTAGTAATCGGTGCCCCGCAACTTCAGGCGGAACGGCATGGTGCCAAACAGGCTGTTGTTCACGACATAGCTGTGGGACTTGAACAGGCTGAAAGGCGCGGCGAGCATGAGCGTTAACAGCGCAACGAACGGCCATACCAGCAAGGCCATGCAGGCTCCGCCGTAGCTGCCCTTGAAGTCGAAACGGATATTGCGATACGCGCTATTGACCGCATGAAATTGCAATGAGCGCATCACCACCCAGGGCAGCGCCGGAAGCAACAACAAGGGCAGAATCAAGGAGCCAATCAGCGACAGCTCGGAAATCACAAACCAGACGATTACCGCAACCAACGCAATCAACCGTCCACGAAAGATCACCCACGGATCGGCGAGATACTGAAAGCTGTTGCCGTCAACATGGGTGTTGCCATAGAAATATTGAAGGGTGCGCACCTTGGCCCAAGGGGCGTAGAAGCCCAGGGTCAATACCATCAAGAACAGGTTGACGATCCAGATGCCGAAAAATTCGCTTCCCTGACCGGTAAAGACCACCGGCTCGCTGCGCCGCGGGGTAGCGGGCTTGAGCTCCGGCACCGGCGGCTCACGATTGACCGGCCCATCGTAGCCCGGGCGCTCGATAACCGGCTCTTCGATCGATACCAGTGACAGCTCAGGCTCAGGCTCAGGCTGAATAGTCGGTTCAGCCGGAGCGCTTTCGCCAACAGGGGCTTCGGGGTGGATGTCCACCAGCAGGCCGGCCGCTTCCAGCCGGCGTTGATAAACCAGCGCTTGCTGGCTATCGAGACCGCGCTTGATGGTCGCCGGCTTGCCGGCCAGCAGTGATTCGACCTGCTCGGGTCGGAAACCCGCCTTATGCAGATTCGACCGCAATTGATCTTCGCCCAGCCCCTCTACCAGACGACCGTTGAAATACACCTTGAAGTGTTCTGTAGACATATAACCATCCGTTGGCTTGAAAAAGTCCATTTCGATTCTGAAGCGACCGTAATTCGGGGCTACATAATCTATCTTTCTGATTATTCCAGCAGCCCCTATAATTCCGCGCTTTGCGATTATCTTGGAAGTTCTTCTTGAAGACCACCCCGACTTACCGCGCCGACATCGAAGGGCTACGTGCGCTCGCTGTAATTCTGGTCATTCTTTATCACTATCAGGTCCCGGGGATCGCTGGCGGCTTCATCGGCGTGGACGTGTTCTTCGTCATCTCCGGCTTTGTCATCACCCAGCTGTTGCAACGCGCCCTGGAGAAAGGCTCGTTCCGGTTCAGCGATTTCTATGCCCGCCGTATTCGCCGGCTGCTGCCGCTGTTCCTGCTGGTATCCACCGTTACCTTTGTAATGATCTCGCCCTATTACATCGGCGACGCCTATTACATTTTCGCAAAGAGCTGGCTTGGATCCCTGGCAGGGCTGAGCAACCTCTACTATTTCCACGAGCTGACTCAGTACTTCGCTCCGGAAACCCGCTCTCTGTCGCTGCTGCACACCTGGTCCTTGGCAGTAGAGGAACAGTTCTATCTGATCTGGCCGCCCGTCCTGTATCTGGCCTACTGTTTTGGCAGGAATCGCAGCGGTCTTTGGCCCTTCTGTATGGCGCTGATCGCCGCACTTGGGCTGTCGGTGTATCTCGCCGCCGCCTATCCGTCTGCGGCGTTCTATTTGCTGCCCGCTCGCCTGTTCGAATTCATGCTCGGCACCGGTGTGGCCCTGTTTGGTCACCAGTTGCCAAGCCTGAGGCGTCGCAGTGCCGAAATAGTCGCTGCGCTCGGCGTCGCCATGATCTGTGCCGCGGCCTTCCTTCTCACTTCGCAGGATCATTTCCCGGGGTATAACGCCTTGTGGCCGACCCTGGGCACGGCGCTGGTGATCTACGCCGGTTTGCACCAGAGCGGCACCCTGACTGCCCGACTACTGAGCCTGCCAGCCATGGTTTTCCTGGGCGGAATATCCTATTCCCTGTATCTGTGGCATTGGCCACCGGTGGCGCTGATGCATTATCAGCTGATCGAGCTGACCTGGAGCAATCGCTTGCTGCTGATGGCCGCTGTGCTATTGCTGTCGTGGCTGAGCTTCCGTTATGTGGAGAATCGCTACCGCCACCGTCCGTGGAGCTTCAGAAAATCCTTCACGCTCTTCGTATTCGTACCAATGCTCGTTGTCTGGGCTATCCAGACGACTATCCGCCTCGCTGACGACCTGAGCTTCCGCATTCCGGAAGAGCGGCGCGAGCTGTATAACATAATCGCGCAAAACAACGCCGGGGACCTGTACAAGCCATGCTTCAAGGGCGATCCGGCTGATTTCGATACAAGCGAGGCCTGCATAGTCGGCCGTGAGCCCATAAATGGCGAGCCCGACGCCATTCTGATCGGCGATTCGCACGCCCTCGCCTTGCTGGGTTTTGTCGAGCAGCTTGCTGGAAACCGGCACGCTCTGCTGGTGGTGACAGGCGCCTCTACGCCCTTTGTGATTCCGGAACATTCCATCAATGCCTTCGCCGACCCGGAAAAGACCCAGCGCAACAGCGCACTGGCCGACTACCTGCAAAGACGACCCATGACAGTATTCGTCAATGGCTGGTGGAATTCCTACCTGCAAGATGAATCGTTCCAGGGGTATTTTCTGGATACCGTGGCCTGGCTGGACGCTCAGGGCCACCGAGTGATCATGCTGGAAGACGTTCCGGAGCTTCCATCCAGCTCGTATGCCGAATGCCTGCTGAAGGACATGGACGATTGCTCGATAGATGCAGCGCAGGTCCGTCAGAGGCAGACCAGCTTCGATCACTTCAAGCAAGCAGTAGAACACCGGTTTCCAGACGTGATCTGGATCGATCCGAAAAAAGCCATCTGCGGCGATCACCGTTGCGAAACCGTGCTGGACGGCGTCCCTCTGTACCGGGACGAACACCATCTGAATCACGTCGGGTCAACCAGGCTTGGCGAACGCTATATCGAGTTGTTCGGCAATCCCCTGCCGGGGCAGCCTTAGGTGCATCCTTGGCTTATTCGTCCGGTTGCTGCTGCGTTACGTTAAGCTCGACACCCTGCTTCGCCAGCTCATCATAAGCGCGGTCGAGATCGGATCTGAGCTGCTCGGCAAAGCCTGAGTGTTGCGAGATAACGAATCGCATGGGGACCTGGATGATCTGCAGCGATGGCAGCGAAGCCAGACCCATATCGGCTATCACTGGCTCCACCTGGGACCGGTAATGCAGCAGATAATCCCCGCGCCCTCGCAGCAGCATTTTCACCGATCCGACGTGCGAGCTACTGCGATGAAGCCCTACCCCCAGCGAAGGATCCTGGACAGTAGCCAGCAGTTGCGGAGTGTAGATATGGTTCATCATCAGAATGAGCTGTTTGCCGCGCAGCCCTTCCGGCCAGGCAGGCGCGGGCTCACCGGGACGGTAGTAGAGATTGATGCCGATCAGCCCGAGCGGGCGCTCAGTTTGCAGGGTGAACGATTCCCAGCCCGGCCGCGTGACGGTTCCAGGCCAGAGATCGACACTGCCGTCTTCAAGGCCTCGCCAGATGCGCGCCGCCGGCAGGATGCGCATGCGGTACGGATACTCCGCCTGCTCCAGCAATCGCGTTACGAGCCGTACCGTTTTCCCCACAATCTCACCTTCGGCATTGAGCTCCGAATAACCCGGAAAATCCATCAAGGCGACATCCACCACAGGCTTCGAGGCCGTTTGAGGCGGCCTCGCCCCCTGCTCTGCGCTCAGATTGCCTACCCAGCACAACAGAAGCATCGCCACACTGCCGATCATTCCTTTCATGAGATTCTCTCTGCGCATCGTGTATAGCTAAATGCCATGATGACAACGAACGCATTGATCGTCACGCACAAAAAACCCCTGGCGGGACTGGCCGGCAGGGGTTTTGTTTACAGCTGCTCTGCAACTCAGTCGGTATATACCGGCAGGCGCTTGCAGATGTCTTTGACTTGCTCACGTACCCGATCGATTACCGACTCATCGCCCATGGCATCGAGGATATCGCTGATCCAGCCAGCCAGCTGGCGGCAATCATCTTCCTTGAAGCCACGCGTGGTGACTGCCGGTGTACCGATACGCAGACCCGAGGTGACGAAAGGCGAGCGCGGATCATTCGGGACGGCATTCTTGTTGACGGTGATGAACGCACGGCCAAGCGCAGCGTCCGCATCCTTACCGGTGATGTCCTGCTTGATCAGAGACAACAGGAACAGGTGGTTCTTGGTGCCGCCGGAAATCACATCGAACCCGCGTTCGATAAAGACTTCCGCCATGGCCTGGGCATTTTTTACTACCTGCTGCTGGTAGGCTTTGAACTCATCGCTCATTGCTTCCTTGAAGCAGATTGCCTTGGCGGCGATCACATGCATCAAGGGGCCGCCCTGCCCGCCGGGGAACACGGCGGAGTTGAGCTTCTTCTCCAGCGCCTCGTTGGAGCGGGCCAGAATCAGACCACCGCGCGGGCCGCGCAGCGTTTTGTGCGTGGTAGTGGTCACCACGTCGGCGTAAGGGACAGGGTTCGGGTACACGCCGGCAGCTACCAGACCCGCTACGTGGGCCATGTCGACGAACAGGTACGCACCCACCTTGTCGGCGATTTCGCGGAAACGGGGGAAATCGAGGATCTGCGAATACGCCGAGAAACCGGCGATGATCATCTTCGGCTTGTGCTCGACGGCCAGCGCTTCCAGCTCGTCGTAGTCAATCAGGCCAGTATCAGTGTTGATACCGTACTGCACCGCGTTGTAATGCTTGCCGGAGAAGTTCACGCTGGCACCATGCGTCAGGTGGCCACCGTGCGCGAGGCTCATGCCCAGCACTGTGTCACCGGGCGTCAGTAGCGCCTGGAATACTGCACTGTTGGCCTGTGAGCCGGCATGCGGCTGGACGTTCGCATAATCAGCGCCAAACAGCTGCTTGGCCCGATCAATGGCTAGCTGTTCCGCGACATCTACATACTCGCAACCACCGTAGTACCGCTTGCCCGGATAGCCTTCGGCGTATTTGTTGGTCAGGACAGAACCCTGCGCCTGCATGACTGCCGGACTGGTGTAGTTCTCGGATGCGATCAGCTCGATATGCTCTTCCTGACGCTGAGCCTCCTGCTGCATGGCTTCCCAGAGTTCGGCATCGAAGTTGGCAATATCGTTGGAACGGCTAAACATTATGACGGCCCCCGCTAGGTCGTTCGAAAAGAGGCGGCATTTTACCTCAACGCGGGCGAGCTGGCACATGAAAAGCGCTCAGCCGCTTCGCGAAAGGATTTCACCTGCCCTGCAACCAGATTTCCAGCAAGGCATCAGCCGGTACCGGACGACCCAGATGGAAGCCCTGCGCCTCATCACAATCGAAATTGCGCAGCAATGAAAACTGCTCCGGGCCTTCGACGCCTTCAGCAATCACTCTCAGCTTCAGGCTACGGCCCATCGCAACGATAGCCTGCACCAATGACGCGTCGCGGCTGCCCTCATACATGGCATGGATAAAGCTGCGATCAATCTTCAGCGTATCGATGGGAAAATCCTTGAGGTACTTGAGCGAAGAGTAGCCCGTACCGAAATCATCTATCGCAATCTGCACGCCAAGTTGCTTGAGGGTAGCCAAGGTGCGCATGGTGTCTTCGACATCCTGCAACAGAATACTTTCGGTCAGCTCCAGCTCTATACAGCCAGGCTCGAGTCGATACCGACTGACCACCTCAGTCACCTGTTCCGCCAGACGCCCTGCACTGAATTGCCGCGCGGACAGGTTGATCGCCAGACGCGGCAGCAGATGACCTGTGTCGTGCCACTCGGCCATTTGCCGGCACGCGCGGTCCAGCACCCAATCGCCCAGTGCCTTGACCAGGCCGATCTCCTCGGCAATAGGAATGAACACTGCTGGCGACACATCCCCAAGCTCCGGATGCGTCCAGCGCAGCAAGGCCTCAGCGCCGGTGAGATGGCGGTCCGAGCAACTGAACTGCGGCTGATAATGCAAGGTGAACTCATCGTTATGCAAAGCGCGGCGCAGGTCGTTCTCCAGATTCAGCCGTTCAGCCGCGCGGGCATTCATCTCAGCCTGGTAGAAGCGGAAAGTATCCTTGCCCATTTCCTTGGCGTGGTACATGGCCGTGTCCGCATTCTTCAGCAATACCGTCGTTTCGACGCCGTCCTGCGGGTACAGCGCAATGCCGATACTGGCACTGATGAAAAACTCCTTCTCCTGCAGAAGAAAGCCCGGAGCCAGCGCCTGAAGCACTTTTTCAGCTACATGAATGCCCGCCTTGAGCGCGGCATCGCGTGTCTGCAGACCAATCAGCAGCATGGTGAACTCATCACCGCCCATACGCGCTACGGTATCGCTCTCACGAATGCACGAGCGCAGCCGCCGACCCACCTCTTTCAACATGGTATCGCCGGCTGCATGTCCCAGCGTGTCATTGATCGGCTTGAAGCGGTCGAGATCAAGAAACAGTACAGCCACCCACTCTTTACGCCGTTCGGCTACCTGTAACGCGCTGGCAAGCCGATCCTGGAACAGGGTGCGATTGGGCAGGCCGGTCAGGGAATCAAAGTACGCCAGGCTTTCGATACGTGCTTCGCTCGCCTTGCGCTCGCTGATGTCCACGAAGAACGCGATATAGCTGACCAGGTCGCCGTCGCTATCAAGCACCGCACTGATACCCGCCCAGGTAGGATATTCCTCGCCGCCTTTACGTTTCTGCCAGATCTCGCCTTCCCATCGGCCGTTCTCGCGAAGCTCCGCCCTGAGCTGCTGATAAAACGCAGCCTTGTGATGGTTTGAAGCCAACAGCCACGGTAACTGGTCAAGCACCTCGTCGGACACGTAGCCAGTGATACGGCTGAAGTTTTCATTGATCTGTACGATATAGCCAGCCGGGTCGGTAACCACAATCGCGCCGGTGGTATTCTCAAACACCGTCGCGGCCATGCGCAGGCGGTTCTCCGTGCGCCGCTGCTCGGTAATATCGCGGGCAATGCCTAGCAATCCGAGGAAGCGGCCATGTGGACTCCACATCAGCGATACCCGCAGCTCAACCGGGCAGGTATGCCCATCCGCCTTGATGCAATCGAAACTGGTGTGGCGACTGAAACCTTCGTGGCGTAACCGCTCTGCGACCGCAGGGTCCGCCAGCTGTGGCCTGATCTCGCGTACCAGTGCTGCGATGAACTGGGTGAAACGGTTGCCCGCGACAACCTCTTCAAATCCGTTATCGATGATGAATTCCGGCGTGAAGCCCAACACACCGATTACCGAAGGGCTGACGTAATCCAGCCGGAAATCCATGTCTGTAGACCAGATAACGTCACTGATGTTTTCCGCCAGTAGCCGGTAGCGCTGCTCGCTGGTTTTCAGGCTCTCGGTGACGCCCGTTTGACTGGTCACGTCCTTGACCGTCCCGATCACCTGGTGCACGCGCCCGTCAGGCAACCGCGACATCACCTTTACCCGCAGGGCGAACCAGTTCCAGCCGCCATCGCGGCGGCGCCAGCGTATACGCCAGTCGAGGATTTTCTCATCCGGCAGCACTTGTTGCAGGTTACGGTTGATATGCATGTATTCGACATCATCCGGATGCAACAACGCCTGCTGTGGATCACCCGGGAACGCAGCCTCTTCCTCCCTGCTATAGCCGAGTGACCGGGCAAGGGAGCGGTTCGCAAACACCACCTGGTTATGCTGGACATCCTTTATATAGACGATATCAGGCACTGCCTTGACCACACCGGCCCAGAAATCCTCCCGCTCGGACATAGTCGTTTCAATACGCCTGCGCTCGGTGATGTCGGCGATACTCACGGTAACGGCGTTCAGCTCATCGCTGTGTTGCGGCAGCCGCATCACGACCCAGACGTAGCGCAGAATGCCGCCAACTGACCGCAAAGGTGTTTCCAGCTCGAAGCGTGTCTGCCGGTTCGCCAGCGCGGCGACCAGTCCATAGCGGAAGCCGCTACGCTCGATCTTCTGCTTGCCGTTGCGGCCCACTGCCCGCTGCAGGTCGCCGACCGAGTCGATTTCCAGCAGATCCAGCATGTTCTGGTTGGCATCGATCACCCGGACCTGCCCGATCAGCTCGTCGTGGCGCTGCGGATTGTCGTTCAGCCAGGTGTCCAATGCCTGCGTACCGGTCAGCTGTTGCTGCTCGATAAAGCTCAGCAGTCCGGTGAGATCAAGCTGCACCAGCGCCATATCAACATTCTGGAAGATATCCCGATAACGTCGCTCGGCCTCCTGAAGGATCTGATAGGACTCCGCGTTGAATGCTTCCAGGCTGCGGTTGGTCCGCTGCATCTGCGACAGCACCCAGAGAATCAGCAGCAGGACAGCCGTGAACGCCGCGACGACCAACGCTTTGGCACGAATCAGCTGACCGAGCTGCTGTCGGTAGTAGCCTTCATCGACCAGGCCACGAACCTGCCAGAGGGTGCCCTCCACCGGCGCGCTCACATACACCCTCTCGCGCTCTTCCGGTGTCATCTGCGCGTTTTCCAGAAAAATCAGGTGGTCAGCCCGCTGCCGCGCCAGCACCCGCACGCTTTCTGTATCCTCCAAAAGCCAGGTGTAACCCCGCGACGGATACGCAGAAACCAGCTCGGCGATGGCTTGTTCGCCGACCAGTAACACCCAGTATTCGCCGGGGTTACGACTGGCGACGATCCAGTGCAACAGGCCGCTGGCCGGGTCAGCCGCAACCGTGTAGGTTTGCTGACTCAGAGCGAGTCGGTGCACCTCACGCATCCAGGGTTGATCGGGATGAACCTTATCCGCCTCGTCGAGATCGACGCGCATGACTTCTTCCAGCGCACTTATCAGCTGTATCGGTGCTGCAGTCTCATCGTGCTGCCGGGTGGCGAGCAATTGCTCGATAGCCTGGGATTTCAGCTCCAGATTGCGGCCGACCTGTTCGGCGGTCAGCCACACGCTTTCTTCTATCTGAATCTCATGCTGATCACGCACCAGCGTGAAGTCATGCCAGGCCTGCCAGACCATCAAAGCCGCAAGCAGTACCGCTGCCAGAATGACCAGCAACAGCCCGGCCGTCGGCCGAGCGGAGAACGACGCCTGGGCGGGTTTGGTCTCGACATCTGCCGTTTCTGATCGATTAATCAAGATTGCCCCACTGCTTCGTTCGCTGACAAATGCAGGGCTGCATCCAGCACGTGGAGGAGGTTTGCCCTCCTCGACCAGTTGGGCTAGCCTTGCCTGCAATTTGTCCGCCTGCGGACAATCCAGCTCGTTCTTTAGTCAACAGGTTACGTATCCATGGCTCAATATGTGTATAGCATGCATCGGGTGAGCAAGGTTGTTCCCCCGAAGCGCCAAATTCTCAAGGACATTTCCCTGTCGTTTTTTCCCGGCGCCAAGATTGGCGTGCTGGGCCTGAATGGTTCAGGCAAGTCCACACTGCTACGGATTATGGCCGGAGTTGACACCGAAATCGATGGTGAAGCTCGGCCGATGCCCGGCATCAAGATAGGTTATCTGCCACAGGAGCCAGAACTTGACCCGAGCAAGACTGTTCGTGACATCGTGGAGGAAGCGGTCGGCGAGATAAAAGAAGCCCAGACCCGCCTCGATGCCGTTTACGCCGCCTACGCCGAACCTGATGCAGACTTCGACGCCCTGGCAGCCGAGCAGGCCAAGCTCGAAGCGATCCTTCAGGCCGCTGACGGACACAACCTCGAGCGCCAGCTGGAAGTGGCCGCTGATGCCCTGCGCCTGCCTCCGTGGGACGCTCAGATCGAACACCTGTCAGGCGGTGAAAAGCGCCGCGTGGCACTGTGCCGGTTATTGCTGTCCGCTCCCGACATGCTGCTGCTCGACGAGCCGACCAACCATCTGGATGCGGATTCCGTCGCCTGGCTCGAACAGTTCCTGCACGACTTCTCCGGCACCGTGGTTGCGATTACCCACGACCGCTATTTCCTCGACAACGTCGCCGGCTGGATTCTCGAGCTTGACCGCGGCCACGGAATCCCGTTCGAAGGCAACTATTCGCAGTGGCTTGAATCCAAGGCTGCACGTCTGGCGCAGGAGGCGAAGCAGGAATCCTCCCACGCCAAGGCAATGAAGGCCGAGCTGGAGTGGGTACGCCAGGGACCGAAAGGCCGGCAATCCAAATCCAAGGCTCGCTTGCAGCGCTTTGAAGAGATGCAGTCGCAGGAATTCCAGAAGCGCAGCGAGACCAACGAGATCTTTATCCCGGTCGGTCCCCGTCTGGGCGACAAGGTCATCGAGCTGAACAATGTCAGCAAGAGCTATGGCGAGCGGGTACTTATCGACAACCTCTCGTTCAGCGTACCCAAGGGCGCCATTGTCGGCGTCATTGGCGGCAACGGCGCGGGCAAGTCCACACTGTTCCGCATGATCACCGGCAAGGAACAGCCCGACTCGGGCAGCATCGACATCGGCGACACCGTGCAGATCGCCAGTGTTGACCAGAGCCGCGAAGACCTCGACGGCAACAAGACCGTGTGGGAACAGATTTCTGATGGATTCGACATCATCAAGGTCGGCAATCACGAAATGCCATCGCGCGGCTATGTGGGTCGCTTCAATTTCAAAGGTGCTGACCAGCAGAAGTTCGTCAAAGATCTGTCAGGTGGTGAGCGTGGGCGTCTGCACATGGCGATGACGCTGAAACAGGGGGCCAACGTACTGCTGCTGGACGAACCGTCCAACGACCTGGACGTTGAAACGCTGCGAGCACTGGAGGAGGCGCTGCTGGATTTCCCCGGCTCGGCTATCGTGATTTCCCACGATCGCTGGTTCCTTGACCGCATTGCCACCCACATCCTTGCCTATGAAGATGACTCGCAGGTAGTCTTCTTCGAAGGTAACTACACCGACTACGAAGCTGATCGCAAAAAGCGGCTCGGCGAGTCCGCCGCTCAGCCTCACCGCGTCCGCTACAAAAAGCTCGCCTGAGCCTGAGCTGACGGGAAATACTTCGGGAAGCCAGCCATGGCTTCCCGCTCCATCCATGCACTATTTCAGGGCATGAACGGAACAGTCGTCCCACCTGTTTTTGTCACGGCCCCGCATCGCAAGGTTCCCGGCGCGCCCCAAAAAATAGCATTATTTTTTGTAAGTCTGGTTTTCTGCACCTTAGCGGTTCTGGTAGAGTTGCGCCAATTCGTCAAAAACTTGCCTAAAAGTGACTCTCCCCATGACCGATACTCTTGCCTCCTGTCTGGCACATCTCAAGCTGCGTGATCCGGGTCAACCTGAATTCCACCAGGCTGCTGAAGAAGTACTGTCCACTCTTTGGCCGTTTCTGGAAGCCAACCCGAAATACCTGAACAGCGGCATCATCGAACGGCTCATCGAGCCCGAGCGCGTGATTATCTTCCGCGTGCCGTGGGTAGATGACCGTGGACAGGTACACGTGAACCGCGGCTACCGCGTTCAGATGAGCAGCGCTATCGGCCCGTACAAGGGCGGCCTGCGTTTTCACCCTTCGGTCAACCTGGGTGTCCTGAAGTTTCTGGCTTTTGAACAGGTCTTCAAGAATGCATTGACCACCCTGCCCATGGGCGGTGGTAAAGGCGGCTCCGACTTCGACCCCAAGGGCAAGACCGACGGCGAAGTCATGCGCTTCTGCCAGTCTTTCATGACCGAACTGGCGCGTCACGTTGGTGAGAATCTGGACATCCCGGCCGGCGACATCGGCGTTGGTGCGCGGGAGATCGGCTATCTCTATGGCCAGTACAAGCGCATCCGCAACGAGTTCACATCGGTTCTGACCGGCAAAGGCATGAGCTACGGCGGCAGCCTGATTCGCCCCGAAGCAACTGGCTACGGCTGTGTCTACTTCGCCGACGAAATGCTCAAGCGCAAGGGTGATTCCTTCGAAGGCAAGCGGGTCGCGATCTCCGGCTCAGGCAACGTCGCGCAATACGCTGCGCAGAAAGTCATGGAGCTGGGCGGCAAAGTGATTTCCGTGTCTGATTCGGGCGGTACGCTGTATTTCGCCGATGGCATGACCCAGACCCAGTGGGACGCGCTAATGACCCTTAAGAACGAGCGCCGCGGTCGCCTGGTGGATTTCGCAGCCGCAACCGGTGCCGAGTTCCTGGCCAAGCAAAAGCCCTGGCAGCTGGCATGCGACATCGCCCTGCCCTGCGCTACCCAGAACGAGCTTGACGGTGCCGCTGCGGCCGAGCTGGTCAAGAATGGTTGTTTCTGCATCAGTGAGGGCGCCAACATGCCCAGCACGCTGGAGGCAATCGACGTGTTCCAGCAGGCGCGCATTCTGTTCGCACCGGGCAAAGCAGCCAATGCCGGCGGCGTTGCGGTAAGCGGTCTGGAAATGTCGCAGAATGCTATCCGTACCAACTGGAGCTGCGAAGAAGTCGACAGCAAGCTAAAGAACATCATGGAGTGCATCCACAGGGCCTGTGAAGAATACGGCACCGAAGCGGATGGCTACATCGATTACGTAAAAGGCGCGAACATTGCCGGCTTCGTCAAGGTAGCCGACGCAATGCTGGCCCAGGGCGTGGTCTGAGTTCAAACAAAGACGCTATAGTGGTATGAGATCTGTAATAGGCCTGCTGTCGCGCAGGCCACAGGAGGCATTCCATGAGCGATGACCGGCGTCGTTTTACTCGGGTCAGGTTTGACGCAGCTACCCGACTGCAACAGGACGACTGGAGCACTTCCGTTCAGCTTGTGGATCTTTCCCTTCGCGGCTTACTGGTTACGCAGCCCGCTGACTGGGAATCCAGTCGCAATGCTGAGCCCTTCGTCGCGACCATCGATCTCGGCGAAGGCAGTCAGATAAACATGGAAGTCTGTTTGATTCATGCCGAAGACGCTCTGCTCGGCTTCCGCTGCGAACATATCGACCTGGACTCCGTCAGCCACCTGAGACGCCTGCTTGCCCTCAATCTCGGCGATGCCGACCTGCTCGATCGCGAGCTCGCAGCATTGCTTTGAATTAAGGAATCTCTAAAAGCGTAACGAGCGAAGGCTAGGCAAGGCGAAATCAAACGAAAGAGCGGAATTTACGTGTTGTAAATGAGCATGTTACTCGCTGCGCTCGCCCCTTCGGGGCCGCCCATTCGGGCGTTCAACGGTCTCCGACCTTTTGTGAGAGCGATTTCAACGCAGCATGGCCGAGCGCAGTAGCTTTTAGTCGAAGATCGCATCCAGCGCCTGATCCAGGCGCGTCACGGCAATCACTTCCATCCCCTCCGGCGACTCCTTCGGTGCATTGGCCTTTGGCACAATGGCCTTGGCGAAGCCATGCTTGGCCGCTTCTTTCAAACGCTCCTGACCACTGGGCACCGGCCGGATCTCCCCGGACAAGCCAAGCTCACCGAACACCATCAAATCCATCGGCAGAGGCCGGTTACGCAGGCTCGACATGACCGCGGCCAGTAATGCCAGATCCGATGCTGTTTCCAGCACCTTCACACCGCCAACGACGTTGACGAAAACATCCTGATCATAAGTCGGCACGCCACCGTGCCGGTGCAAAACGGCCAACAGCATTGCCAGGCGATTCTGATCAAGCCCCAGGGTTACCCGGCGTGGATTACCCAGATGACTGGTATCCACTAGCGCTTGCACCTCGACCAGCATGGGCCGCGAGCCTTCCCATGTAGACATGACGACGCTACCGGGAATTGGCGCGTCATAACGCGACAGGAAGATCGCCGAAGGGTTGGATACTTCCTTCAGACCTTTATCGGTCATGGCGAAAACACCCAGCTCGTTTACAGCACCGAAACGGTTCTTGACCGCCCGCAGCATACGCAGCCGCCCATCCGATTCACCTTCGAAATAGAGCACAGTGTCGACCATGTGCTCCAGCACGCGCGGGCCTGCCAGCGATCCCTCCTTGGTCACGTGCCCGACCAGAAAGATCGCCGTGCCACTCTGCTTGGCATAACGCACCAGCAACGCAGCACTTTCCCGTACCTGGGCAACGCCACCGGGAGCGGACTGCAGCTGTTCGGTGAATATCGTCTGGATCGAATCGACCACCATCACCTTTGGCTTTTCGCGGCGTGCGGTGGCGACGATGCTTTCGATACAGGTCTCGGTCATCACCATCAACTTGTCTTCAGGTAACGCCAGACGCCGCGCGCGCATAGCCACCTGTTGCTGCGATTCTTCACCGGTCACGTACAGCGCTGGCATGGTCTGGGCCAGACGGCATAGGGTCTGCAGCAAGATAGTGGATTTGCCGATGCCGGGATCACCGCCGATCAACACGACCGATCCGGCCACCAGCCCACCGCCGAGCACACGATCCAGCTCGGACGAGCCGCTTGGTTGCCGAGGCATCTCCTCAGTGGAAACTTCTGCAAGGGTTTTGACCTGCGCCAGCTCTCCGGCCCAGTTCGAGGTGCGTCCGGCACTGCCGCCGGTGGGCGTGGTATCGACCACGGTCTCAACCAAAGTGTTCCAGGCCTGGCACTCACCACACTGCCCCGCCCATTTGCTGAATGTCGCACCACATTCCGTGCAGCCGTAGATCCGCTTGTTCTTCGCCATCTTGCCCTCTCATGAACCCTGCACCGCGAACGCCGGTCGAACTGCTCGGCACCGGCCAAAAGGCCTATTGTATGGCCAGTCGTGCTGAATTACCCGGCCAGGGAACTCGCAGCAAGCAAACTACACTCTGTCACGCCGCAACCGACAAACAGTTCGGCGCAACGGGAAAGGCTCATGACTGAATACACAATTGACAAGAAATCCTTTAAAGAGCAGAACGCAGCACTCACCGAAGCGTTACTCGAAGCCCAATACGCGTTGCGCAAATCCGGTCGCGGACCGGTATTGGTGCTGATCAGCGGCAACGATTTCGCAGGCAAGGCCGAGGCCATTTACGCCTTTTATGAGCGCCTCGATAACCGCTTCCTCGATACCCGCGCGTTCAGTTTGCCTGAGGGACTGGAACGGCGAATGCCACGCTTATGGCGCTACTGGCGCAGCTTGCCGCCGGCAGGGCAGATCGGGTTTTATCTTGGATCCTGGTATCACCAGCCATTGATGCTACTCAGCAGCGGCAAGCTGACAGAAGAGCAGTTCGCCAGAGACATGGAAGAGATCGTGCGCTTCGAGCAGCTACTGATCAACGAAGGCGTTGCGATCATCAAGTTGTGGCTGCATCTGACGCCTGACGAACCGAACCGGGCACCGCCTGCACCGGAATTGTTTGAAGAGACCGTTGCTATGCGTGAGTGGGGCGATTTCAGCGCAGCGGATTATGAGCGGGTACGCGCCGGCGCTGAGCTGATGAGCCAGCTTACCTCAACAGCCGAGGCGCCCTGGATACGCGTGCGGAGCTATGACCCGAACTATCGCGACATCTTCATCGGCCAGATCGTATTAAAGGCCATGCAGCAAGCGCCGAAAGGCGATACGCCGGTTGAATATCACCCTTCCACCACCCAGCATCTGCGTCAGCTGGATTATTCCGCGAAACTCGAAAAGCCTGTCTACAGGGATGAACTTGAGCAACAACAGGCCAGACTGAGGCAACTGGTGCAGCATCCCGGGTTCGCCCGGCACGCCCTGCTACTGGTATTTGAAGGAACTGACGCTGCCGGCAAGGGCGGCACGATTCGGCGTATTACCCAATGTCTGGATCCGCGACGGTTCCGTGTTTTTGGCACCAGCGCACCCACTGACGAAGAACGCAGCCGCCCCTATCTGTGGCGCTTCTGGCGCCGACTGCCAGCGCCTGGTTCGATTACCATTTTTGATCGCAGCTACTACGGCCGGGTCTTGGTTGAGCGGGTTGAGGGCTTCGCCGAGCCCGAGGCCTGGCAACGCGCTTATGCCGAGATAAACGACTTTGAGCAGCAGCTGCAGGACGCCAATATCATCGTGATTAAATTCTGGCTGGCCATCACCGCCGAAGAGCAGCTCAAGCGCTTCGAGGCCAGGGATCAGTCGCCGCTCAAGCGATACAAGCTGACAGATGAAGACTGGCGCAATCGCAAACAATGGCCCGCCTACGAACAAGCCGTGAATGACATGGTGGAGCAGACCAGCACCGACTATGCGCCCTGGCATCTGATCCCATCAGAAGACAAACGCTACGCCCGCATCGCTGTCCTCAAGACACTATGCGAGACGCTGGAAACCAAATTGTGCTGACGGGATCAACCCAGACGCGCCTGCCAGAACAATAAGCTCTACCGAGCCGGCGCTGTTGCCGTTTCATCTGAAATCACGCCGATTGCCTTGCAACCCGGGCGGCTCTGGCAAAGCCACGATGAACAGCCAGAGTCGCTGAGCTATAATGCGTGTCCTTCCGCGATCATCCGGTTACCCATGCAATCCTGTGAAACGCCTTTCGGCACGCTCCAGCTCGAACGCTACCCGCCCACCAGTAACCCCACTCTGCAAGCCTTCGATGCGGCGGATCAGTATTTACTGCAGGCATTGGCGCAAAACCCGGGCACTGCCTCTGCGCCACTGGTAATCAACGACAATTTCGGTGCATTGAGCTGTGCGCTGGCCGCCAGCACCCCGCACAGTTTCACTGATTCGCACCTGACCAGCGTGGCGATTCACAACAACCTGCTCGCCAATCAGCTGCCGCCGGATGCGGTAAGGATCATTGATAGCCAGAGCGAACTCGATGGGCCTTACCACCGTGTGCTCCTGCGTATCCCCAAGAGCCTGGCCCTGATGGAAGATCAACTGATTCGTTTGCGGCCACATCTGGCATCAGGCGCCGAAGTCATCGCCGGTGCGATGATCAAGCATCTGCCGCACAGCGCCGGCGATCTGCTGGCGAAATATGTCGGCCCCTACCAGGCGTCATTGGCGTGGAAAAAAGCCCGCCTGCTGACCGCCCGGTTTGACGCTGAGCTGAATCCGGACATACCCAGGCTCGCCACGACCTACGAGCTACCGGAAACCGGCGTGCAACTGACCAATCTACCGGGTGTGTTCGCCCGTGAGCGGATCGACATCGGCACTCGCGCCCTGCTTTCCTGTATTCCTTCGGACCTGGGGTCGGTGCGGATCATTGACCTGGGCTGCGGCAACGGCGCTGTCGGCATCATGGCCGCGCTGCGCAACCCACAGGCGTCGCTTACGTTCATTGACGAATCCCATGCAGCGGTCGCCTCTGCACGCATCAACATGGAGGCCGGGGCCCCCGACCGCTCAGCAGCCTTCCAGGTGGCCGACGGGCTGGTCGATACGCCAGACGGCAGCGCGGAACTTATCCTGTGCAATCCGCCCTTCCATCAACAACAGGTTGTCGGTGACGAAATAGCGTTGCGGATGTTCGAGCAGGCTAGCCGCGCGCTTACGCCAGGTGGCGCACTGATCATCGTGGGTAACCGGCATCTTGGTTATCACGTGAAGCTCAAGCGCTGGTTTGACAGCGTCGAGCAGATCTCTGCCACCTCGAAGTTCGTGGTCCTGCGGGCCTCGAACTGACGCAGGAGCGAAGGCTCACCCCGGCAAAGCACTCACCGGTAACGCCGCTGATCGAGATGGAGCTGATTTCATGGTCGCTCGCTTTATGCAGGGCCGGGTTCCATCCCGGCCAAGCGCTCGCCGGTAACGCCGTTTGTCGAGATGGAACTCAACACTCCAGAAAACAATCGAATCGGCCTTGATGATTGCACGCTCCATGGAGGGCCGGGTTCCATCCCGGCCATAGCGCTCGCCGGTAATACTGCTCGTCGAGATGGAACTCGACACTCCAGGCAAACTAACGACAATCCGATAGCGCGATTAGTGCTCGCTGCAATGCCCCCAATCCAGATATAACTAAACCTTTGATGTCTCGATCTATCCCCCGTTTCGTGCAATCAAGAGCCGCCGAATCATGTCCACAAATATTGTGGATAACTCTGTGGGCAGAGCTGTACCAACTGCTCCAAAGCCCCATTTCTGCAGCCTTTACCAAAATCGATCAAAAAGCGATCACTATGCAGATTTCGGCTGTTGAAAACAGCCGAATCGAGGGTTTGTGGCCTATAAACCCGCACAGCGTCAGAAAAATGTGAAACATAAGCGCGTTTTGCTGTAACCAGACGGAATTTTGGCATTGCGAATAATATGCTTAATTTTCAATTGGTTATATCAATGTCAAAGCAACAGAGCAGTTCAACGCCCGCACATCAAAGGAACTGACTATGGAGACTGAGAAAACAATCACCAAACTAGCGGGAACTTTATTTGGCAGCGATTGTATACAGATTACAGGACGGGTGATTGACAGGAATTTTGAGAACTGATAGCCGGAAAGACCATGCACAAAAACTGTGGATAAGTCTGTGAGCAAGAATGGGAAAGAGTGGTGCAAGCCAGACCGTACATGGCCTGACTTGCATTGATCAGAGACTGATCAGTTCTTGTCGGACGCTTCGGCAACCAAAGCCTCTACAGCACGCTCGGTGCTCTCCTGTTCGCGCTCGGCAATCTCCTGCAGGCGCGCCACAACGAGGCCGTTGACCGTGCCCTCGGGGAAATCTCCCTTCTCATCGCTGACACCCACGTCGCGACCAGCAAGCAGCGCCATCGCTTCATCCACATGGCTTACCGCATATACCGAGAACTGCCCTGCCCTGACCGCCTCGAGAACAGTCTCATCAAGCATCAGATTGGGCACGTTGGAACGCGGAATGATTGCGCCCTGCTCCCCCGTGAGCCCGCGGGCATGGCACAACCGGAAGAAACCCTCAATCTTCTCGTTGACCCCTCCTACAGCCTGCACCTCGCCAAACTGATTGATCGAACCTGTGATGGCAAAGCATTGCTTCAAAGGTGTGCGGGACAAGCCGGAGAGCAGTGCGCACACCTCACCAAGCGAGGCACTGTCCCCGTCCACATATCCATAGGACTGTTCCAGCGCGATACTGGCGGAAATCTCCAACGGGAAGTTCTGAGCGAAACGGCTGCCCAGATATCCGGTCAGGATCATAACGCCCTTGGAATGAATGGGCTGCCCCAGGCTCACCTCACGCTCGATATCCACAATGCCATTGCCGCCCGGGTAGACCGTTGCGCTGATGCGCGCCGGGACACCAAACACTGAATCGCCTACTTCCAGCACCGTCAGGCCGTTGCATTTGCCGACCGCTGCACCATCGGTGTCGATAAGAATCACCCCGGACACCATGTCTTCACGAATACGTGCGCTGACGCGCCCGGTACGGCCTTCCTTGGCCCGCAGTGCCCGTTCGATATGCGCGGTATCGATCAAGGCATCGTCCGCCAGCTGGCGAATGAAATCGGCCTCAGCGACCAGCTGGAAGATATCGCTGATGCGCGCCGACAGGCGCCGCTGATGCTCTGCCAAACGCGCGCTGTAAGTCAGTACGCGAGCCACCGCGGCAGCGGTCAATGGCGCCAGGCCTTCCTCCGACGTGCGCGTCTTGAGTAGCTGGGCCATGCCCTCAATGCTTTCCGGCGTGCGCGGCAGGTCTTCATCAAAATCCACCAACACCCTGAACATTTCCTGGAAGTCCGGATCCAGCTCCTGCAGGGCGTAATACACCTGACGCGAGCCGATCAGCACCAGCTTGACCGCCAGGGGGATTACCTGGGGATTCAGCGTCACGGTGGTCAAGCGCCCCATGTCTGCCCAGGGCGACTCGGTCTTCAACTGGCGGGCGTGCAGGGCGCGCTTGAGCGCTTCCCAGACAAAGGGCTCGCTTAACAGCTTTTCCGCCTCCAATACCAGATAGCCGCCATTGGCCCGGTGTAACGCGCCGGGACGAATATGCCGATAACTGGTCACCAGCGCGCCCTGCTCAGAGCTATACTCGATGCGGCCGAAAAGGTTGTCATAGGAAGGATGGGGTTCATGCACCACCGGTGCGCCGCCCGTGTCGCAGTGCCCGACAATCAGGCTTGGGCAATACTGCTCGATCAGGAGCAGTTTTTTATAGGCATCCGGACGCACTTCCAGGCCCCGTTCCTCTACCAGCTGATCGATTACTGTCTTCAGCAGGTTCTGCCGCATGGCCTGCAGATAGTCACAAACCGCCTGATTGCCGGCATAGCGCTCAACAAGCGGTTCAAACAAGGGCTGGATCGCGTCGGTAATGGTCTGGTCGTTAAGCTCACGCAGCTGGTTGCTGGATTCACGCTTCCATTGCGGCAAGCTGGACAACGCCTCGTTGAGTATTTCCTCCAGTGCTGCGATATCGGTGTGAAACTGCTCGCGCACATCGTCCGGCAGCTGGGCAAACTCGGCCTCGTCCAGCGCCTTGCCATCCTTCATTGGCGTGAAGGCAATATTCTGCGCATCACGGTAGATGGCAACATTCTTGTCCAGTGCCTGCCGCTCGACCGAATCAATGGCGCGGTCGTAGCGCTGATTGAAACCGCGATCGATGGCGCTCTTTTTCTGCTGAAACGCAGGATGCTCGAATACAGCAGGAAAGGTCGCCAGCAGGTTATCGATCAGCTTTTCAATATCACTGATCAGCTCCCCTGCGGTCCCAGGCGGTAGGCTCACCACCCACGGCTCACGCGGCTCGTCGAAATTGTTGACGAAGACGCAGTCGTTGGGCGTTACCTGGCGCTTGGCCTCGGCCTGCACGTAGCGCATTACGTAGGAAAAACGCCCGGTACCCGGCTCACCCATTACAAACACGTTATAGCCCGGGCGGTGCATTGCCACCCCGAACTGCAAGGCCTCGACCGCCCGTTCCTGGCCGAGGATGCCGCGAAAAGGTTCAAGATCATCAGTGGTAACGAAACCGAGGCTTTCCAGATCAATGGGGACGGTAAGTTGTTCAGGCGTGAGGCGAAGGGGTACGGGTGTATCGGTCATTGAACGTCCTTGAGCGGAGCATAGTTGTTCCCGGCATTGTTGCCGCGCAGCCGGGGCCTGACAAGAGCAATCAACGGATTCCGGCACGCGCCAACTGAACGCTAATCAGGCCAGCGACACATCCGGCCCGGCGCCCATCACCTTGACCAGTTCGCGCACCAGAGGCTTCATGAAGAAACTGCTCTCGGGCATCAGATCAACGCGCACCTTGCGCTGCTCCAGCTCCTCGCTGACCACCGGACCAACCGAAGCCACCACGACGTTGGCCAGCGCGTCCAGCAGCCCCGCCTCGCCTACATGCCGCCGCGCAACCTGAAACAACCGGCGGACCTGGGTCGCACTGGTAAAGGCGATGGCGTCTACCTCGCGGCCAATCAGGGCATCTATAAGATGTTCGACCTGTTCGTTTTCGATATCGTCGGCATACACGTAGGGCGAAACGCTGCTGGTAATGGCTCCCGCCTCGCGCAGGAAGTCCATCAATGGCAGGTTGGGCTCAGTGCCGTACAACTGAACGGCAATACGCCTTCCCTGCAGGTTCTCGGCTTTAAGCGTAGCGATAACACCGTCGGTGGTTGGTTCAACAGCGACCACATCAGCTTTCAGGCCAATCTTGCGCAACGCCGCACCAGGCTTGGGGCCACGGGTAACGGTGCGAACCTGCGCCAGCGCGGTAACGAACTCATCCTTCAATGAGCCGCCGGCTCGCTCGGCGGCGGATACCAGGCGCCGCAATCCTTCACCGGTGAGCAGAATCAGGTCTTCGGGCGGCTGGACTACAAAGGTGCGGATCCAGTCGAGCACGGGCGCCTGATCCGGCGCGTCGTGAATGGAAACAAGGGGGCAACGCAGCACGTCTGCGCCACGCTTGATCAACATATCCGCAAACAGGTTAAGCTCGCGGCTTTCAGGCAGGGCGATGCGTCGTCCCTGTAAGGGTAAGATCTGTTCGGTCATGGTTTTATCCGCTGCCAGAGCAAAGCGACATTGTGCTGTGGCAGCCAGGATTAAGAAACCCTGACTGCGACACACAAACCGGGACCTTTACTTCTCCCAACCACGCGAATGCAGAATCGCGTCCAGGGTACGACTGACTGCCGTACAGTTGCGCACCATTTCAATCTTTTCCCAGGTGGAACGCTCTCCTTCATATATCAGGCGATGCATGGCTTCACGGGAAGGCGGAGCCAACAGTCGCAAAGGATGATCCCACCGGTTACGCAGGAAAATATTGATATCGGCAGTGTATTCCTGCGCCAGCACGCCATAGGTCAAATGCTGCATCAGACTAAGCACCGGCGACTTGATGCGGATATTGTCCCGCGTGAAGCGCAGGGCTTCGGCCGTCGAATGCTTGATGAAACTTGCCTGATAATTCATCACATTGCGCAACAGACTCGGGGCCGCGTCAGGGTCCGGCGTGATGGCCAACGCGGCAGGGTTGGTCATGCTGGAAATGAAGTGATTGACGCCGTACAGGCGCGCCAGCCGCTTGGCTGGTAGATCATCAGCAAATGAGCCGTCTATCCACTTGTCCCCTGGCAGATAAGGCACGGTCTTGCCGGCAGAATTGCGGCACATCAGCGTGACCGGCGGGTAAATGCCATAAATCGCGCAGGAGGCTTGAACAGCAGTGCGAATCAGCACGTTGGGCGAGGTGATTGCATTCAGCAGTCGCGGCGCTTGCCGCGTGGATAAACCGGTCACCGTTATGTTGAGCTTGCGACCGGTGAGTTCGAATGCTTCCTGAAAGGTCAGATCTGGCAGAATCTTGGCCAGGTACTCACGCAGATTATCCGCGTCTACATTTGGCTTGCGCAACGCACCGAGAAGGTTCGGCCGTATGGCTTCGGTTTCGTCGGCATCGTCATGCAGGTTATCCAGACTCAGTCGATGGTTCAGTTCGTCATCGGTATGGCAGCAGGCAGCGGCGGCGAGAATCGAGCCAGCGCTGCTACCGGAGATAATTTCCGGAAGCAGCGATTCGTCAAACAGCGCCTTGAGCACCCCTGCATGGAAGTAACCAAGCACTGCCCCGCCGCTCAGCATCAAGGCTGAGCGGCCGTAGCAGTGGCTTGCTCGGACAAAAAAGTCCTGTCTCTCTTCGAGGGGAATTATCGAGTCATCAACCTCGTTCAGATCCCTCAATGCACCGCACATTTCATTGATGTAATGGGTGATCAGGTGCTTGGTGCCAAACTTGGCCTTGTTGTACAGCGAAGGTTTGCCCATGCCGCCATAGTTACCGTGAATGCCCTCATTCAGGGTAAATAGCAGTTTCTGGTACTCCTTGCGCGCACGTAGATCCTTGATTATCTCCAGACGATAACGAATCGCCTGATAATCGTAGCTCTCACAGACATCGTCGCGCTTCCACTCATCCAGACCGTTGTCTTCGTCGTATCGGGCTGCCAGCTCGGACCACTGCCGATAGCTGCTAGCCGTTTCCATTTCCTTCAACAACTGCCTGGATCGGGTTCGCTGTAATATTTTCATTGGCACCTCGCACTAGGATCACCCCTTAATACGGGGCGGGTATCAAACGCCGGCGTTAGGCCTTTCGGCGGCCGGCTTGATGGCGTCTCGCTTGCGTCGCTGCCTCGCAGCAGAGGCGGCGATCTTTTCTCGCTTTGACTTTTCGGGCTGACCAGCCGCAGCCGCCTTATCCGGCTCTGCAACCGCCCCGGCACCCGCTTCCATTTCAATCTCCGCGGCTTGTTCGCTTGCCTCCGCTATTGCCTCGTTGGTTACCGGCGCGGCTTGTTCAACCGTCTCGATGATCGCTTCGACTGCAATAGGCTCGACCAGCTCAGCCTGGACCAGCTGCTCTACCGAAGGCTGCTCAAGCTGCTTCAGCAAGCTCATATACTCGCGGGTGGACTCATCAATACAGGCGATGTATTTATCCATATCCGGAACGACCTTGCGGTCAGCCAGCACGCCGACATTCAATGAGCCATATATGCCCGTGATACCGTGACTGATCGCCATACCATCTGACACCGGAACGAGCGGAAATACTGAGCGGATAGTCGCACCTGCGAAATATTTGGGCTCCATGCCCGGTAATCCGGGTACGTTTGTGATCACGGTATTGAATAGTGGAATTTTGCTCGCGATGCGCGTCTTGTTTTCCACCCAGCCTGCCAGAGCACGCACATAGGGCGGAATCATTTCACCCGCCGCATTGCTCAGGTCGCAGAGTACTTCCTTGGCCAGCGGTATCCCTTTGCGGGTCCGCTCGCGCACTGCGACCAACCGCTCCAATGGGTCCTCTATATCAGTGCCAATAGGGATGTACATCGCCGACACCAGGTTACCGCCATCATGGCGCGCTTCTTCGGGACGAATGGACACCGGACACATGGATACCAGCGACGCCTTGTCCGGCAAGCAGTCGTGCGCCTGCATGTAGCGACGCATGCCGCCGGCAATAATGGCAATAATCACATCGTTCAGGCTGGCGCCCTGATGCAGCAACCGCATCCGCTTGAGCTCAGCGATACTCCACTCATAGCCGCCGTAACTGCGGTGCGGTGTGATCGCTGCATTGAAGATACTCATCGGTGCCCGAAGTTTTTCCAGATGTTCTTCGTCGCGCAGGCGCCAGGCAAGCTCGGCACTTTTACGCCCGAATAACAGACTGGCTTTGAAGGTACGATAAGACTGGGACAGCATTCGGGGCGTGGTGCGGGCCCACATTTCCAGCCGGGTCGGCGCGCGCTCGGCTATCTCTACCCTGTCGCGGCGACCATATTCGTGAGCCGCGGTACTTTCCATCATGGCCGTGCTCAGCTCGAAGCTTGACTTGCCGTCTACATAGGCATGGTGAAAACGGATCAATACGGCAAAACTGCCCTCCGGTACGCCTTCTACATTATTCACCCCTTCAATTATGTAGATCTCCCATGGCGCGCGTTCCATGTCGACGCTGCGTGACATGGTCCGTGCCGTGAAGATGCAGAGCTGGCGCCAGTCCCCCGGCTGGGGCAAGCCAACATGCCTCACGTGATATTCCAGATCGAAGTTCTCATCCTGGAGCCAGTAGGGATCGTCCAGCTGGAAAGGTGCCTGCTCCAGCCTGCGGCGGAAATACGAGGTGGTGTTCAAACGGTCAGATACGTATTGAAGAATATCCTTATGTCTTACCAAACCGCCCGGCGCACTGCTCTGATCGCAAAGCCAGAGGCTTCCTATCATCATCGGCTGGTTGGGTGTTTCGAAATAAAAGAAATGCGAATCCATGGGGGTGAGTTGCTTCATGAACGGTTCCTCGTCCTGATAAATGGATGTGACGAGACACATCCTGATTTGGTGTCAAAGAGATGCGTGCGCTCTGTATTCAATCAAGCATATAGGCGGGTAATTGCAATAGTGTTGCGCCGAATTGCCGCATTATAGGGGAGCCGTAAGCGAGACATTTTGTCGTTTTGGCTATTCTGACTGACCAGTCACAAACGGGTTAATTCATTGAATTCAAGGAACTTTTCAGCTTGAAAAATCTCGCCGATGACGCTCTCGACGTTTTTTTGACCATGCGTCAAATAATTAGCCGGACGACAAGACGCGAACGCAGAAACGCAGAGATAACATCATTTCGACAGCGTTCAGACAGAGGCTTCCCGCCATTCGCGACGCAGCGACATCAGGGCGCAGCGGCAAACGGCCAGCTACCCAACTGATAATCGGTTCATTCAGATAATAAAAAGCAGGGATTGGCCCGACACCAAACAACCGAGCCAGCTCCTGGCTCGCTCTAGCTTGCGGTTTCAAGCAGCTCCAGGGCCTCGCCTAGAGCTTCAACCGCCGCTTCATGATCACCCGCGTTATGCAGCGCCTCGCCCTCGGCGCGCAATTCCGCAACGCGCTCGCGAACCTCGCTATCGCTCGGCGGGTTGCTCTCGAGCATCGCGTCGATCTCGGCCATGTCCTTCGGACAATGCATGGCTAACACCGGAATGGAAAATACGGCAGCTGCTAGAAAAATCAGCGTACGGCGCATGGCGTTAACTCCTGTCTGGTTGGGGATGTACCCAGAGAAAGCTTAGCTGTCACGAGGTACGACGGCGGAGTTTTCGACTACCGGTACTCGAGGCGATCATGGGCTCCCTGTCGAGCGGCTTGTCCGGGCTGGCGAGCGACGCTTCATCCGAGACGGCATCACCTCAGCGACTAACCAGAACTGATTAACAGGAACAAAAAAACGCCGGCCCGTATTACCGGGCCGGCGTTCTCACACATCAGCGATGATCAGGAGCAGTTACTGCGGAACTCATCAATGTTGCGATCACGCTCGTGGTCAGGCCCACAGATGAACTTCGCATAGCGCTGATCCTTGTCCAGGTGCAGCTTCATCCAGGACACACCCAGACGGCTCAACTGGTCGTTGTAGCTGTTACCACCGTTGCCGCAGTAATGGGAGCCATTATTCAGCTCCACAAAGGCCTTGGACAACCCGCTAGGCAGCTGCCCGTAGAAGCGGTCGGCGTGCTGACGCACCGGGGCGATCACGTCCGCCTCACAGGCAAAAATCAGCGTGGGTGCCTGGACATTGCGGAAGCTCTTGGTATCCCAGGGAGCCAACGGAATAGCGGCACTGATGCGCCCTTCCTCTGCTACGCGCAGGGTACCGCCACCGCCCATGGACCAGCCGACAACACCGAGGCGATTGATGTCGATCATGCCGTTGATGGGGCTGCGCGAGGTGTTGTTCTCATCCACGAGATAATCCAGCGCGTTGTTGATCTGGCGTGCACGGCTCGGCGGCTGATCAAAACCGGTATTGGTATCGATGGTCATCACCACGAAACCGTGGGAAGCCAGCTTCGGCCCCCACCACTCGATCGATGACTCAGCCGATACAAACCCCGGAATCACGACGATGGCCGCCATGGTGCCGGTGGTACCGGTGGGATAGTGAATGGTGCCGCCACCAAATCCGCTAACCAGCCCGGATACCCGGGAAGTACGTACCGAGTAGGGACCGTTGCGCGCTTCCAGCATGCTTTCGGTCGGATCAGGTCCACGCTGGTACTGATCGGTATCGCCTACGGGCGGGGGTGTCGGGTTGCCTGCCATGGCAGATGCAGAAAACAGCAGCGCTCCAGCTGCAAGCATCGAGAGGAACGACTTTGACATTTTATTGTTGTTCATTGCGACTCCGTTTGCTTCGCGTGTTTATCGTGATTCTGCCGCTGCCATTTGTCCTGCAGGACAGCGAACACCGACGGAGTCTAGGACGCTAAATTCGGGGGTCAATGGCTCAAGGGCAATTCCACCCGTATGGGTTAAACCAAAGCGTGACCCTCATCACGCGCTGTAAGCCTTTGATTTCAAAGCCCAATATAATTGATATCAACAAGCTACTAGCGACCCAGCATGGCCGCTTTTCAGAGACAGCGCCTATATCAAATGAGTCAGGGATTATTGAGGTCGATGCAGCTCGCTGGCATTTTCTGGAACCGGGATGGCACCCGGAAACGCAGCGCCCGGTAGCCGCCGCGCACAAAACTGCGGCCCCCTTAGGGGGCCACAGTCTCAAACCGCTAGCTTACGGACAGGTACTGCGGAACTCATCGATATTGCGGTCACGCTCGTGGTCAGGGCCGCAGACGAACTGGAGGTAACGCTGGTCCTTGTCCAGATGCAGCTTCATCCAGGACACACCCAGACGGCTCAGCTGATCGTTGAAGCGATTGTCACCGTTACCGCAATAGTGGGTGCCGTTATTCAACTCGACAAAGGCTTTCGACAGCCCGCTCGGCAACTGCTCATAAAAGCGATCAGCATGCTGACGCACCGGCGCGATAACGTCTGATTCACAGGCAAATATAAGTGTAGGTGCCTGAACGTCACTGAAGCGGGTTGTATCCCACGGCGCCAACGGAATAGCGGCGCTGATGCGCCCTTCCGACGCCACACGCAGCGTGCCACCACCGCCCATGGACCAACCCACAACACCCAGACGGTTGATGTCGATCATGCCGTTAATGGGACTGCGCGAGGTGTTGGTCTCATCCACCAGATAATCCAGCGCGTTGTTGATCTGGCGCGCGCGGCTCGGCGGCTGATCAAAACCGGTGTTGGTATCGATGGTCATCACCACGAAGCCGTGCGAAGCCAGCTTCGGCCCCCACCACTCGATGGATGACTCAGCCGAGACAAACCCCGGAATTACGACGATGGCCGCCATGGTGCCGGTGGTACCCGTGGGATAGTGGATGGTGCCGCCACCGAAGCCGCTCACCAGCCCGGAAACGCGGGAGGTGCGAACCGAAAAAGGCCCGTTGCGTGCTTCCAACATGCTTTCAGTCGGGTCTGGCCCGCGCTGATATTCATCGGTGACATCTTCAGGTGGAACGGTCGGGTTGCCAGCCATGGCAGATGCGGAAAATAGCAGCGCTCCAGCTGCAAGCATGGAGAGGAACGACTTCGATATATTTTTGTTGTTCATTACGGCTCCGACTACGATTATTTTTCTAGGAGTTGATGCGTCTTCGTCCAGGCGTGGACGACGAGCACCCGAGGGAGTCTAGAAGCCGGTTCTCAATGTTCAACGTAACCAGGGTGATTTCACCCGAACGGGTGAAGCCAATCGTGACAGGATGGCGGCACGCCACCAACAAAAACGCCCGCCAGAAAGGCGGGCGTACTCAACACTCAGCTCTTACAGCGAACCGCGCTTCCAGGGTCCCCAGATCGCAAAAGTGATACCCGGCGTCTGCACGTTAACAAACAGAAAATGCCCGCTGGGATCGAAACACGCGCCGGCAAATTCCCGGTTGCGGTAGTCACCACCCGGCACATTTTTGCCAGCCGAAGCAGCCTCTACATCATTGAAGACGATGTTGTTCTTGGCAAAAATGTACGACTCGCCCCGGCTTGTCAGGCCGACCAGGCGCTCGCCGAATCCATAGTCGTCCAGCACTCCACCGCCGTCTTCACACAGCAATACGCCGCCGCGCGGGCTGACGGTAATGTTGTCCGGATTATTGGCGATGATCGAATCATTCGAGGCGAAGATGCAGCGGATGCGGTCGGTCTTGAGGTCGTGCATCCACACGCAGCCTTCGCCCTGCCCTTCACGCCCCTGGCTGTCGCGTCCGGCGCTGGTATCTACGATGTACGCCTTGCCCTGGTGATACCAGATGCCTTCGCCGCGACTCATGGTCAGCCCGCCCGCGGCCTTGGCCTGGGAGTACGGGCCACTGGCGCTGCCCTGCGGAGCTGCGTCCGGGTCTGCAATGTCCACCCATTCCAGCTCATACTCATCACCGAGCTTGGGTGCCAGCAACATGGCGCCGTCTACACCTTTGACTTTCGCCGCCTGCAGCCGGCCCCCGTCTTCCAGCGCGCCCGCACGCTGGCTGGTGTTATCCGGGATGAAGCGGTAATAACCTGCGACGTTCCGCTGATCTTCAGTCTGATAGACGATGCTGGTGCGCGGATCAACGCAGACAGCTTCGTGCCTGAAGCGGCCCATCTGCACAATCGGCTGACCAGTGGTTTCATCGGCCTTCTGGCGCACTTCGAACACATAGCCATGCTTGCGCCCGCCGGACGCCGTGAGGTCGCTGGTTGTTTCCTCACAGCTTAACCATGTGCCCCAGGGCGTTACACCGCCTGCGCAATTGACCAGCGTGCCGCCCAGGCTCGGCTCGGTAGTCACCTCCCTGCCGATTCCGACCGGGAAACGGATAGTGGTGTTACCGCCGCCCGGCTGCTGGCCGTTGTCCAGCGCAACCGAATCGTAAACCGCTGGAGCCCCAATGCCACGCGAGCTGCTGCCGACCTCGTGGTTACGGATGAGCACAATCTCACGTCCGCCGCGACCCTTGTTGACGCCCACCACACCCATGCCATCGTGTGAACCCGGCACCGGCTGCCCGTCGATCATCAGATCACCGGTCCAGGAAAATGTTTTGTAATGGAAACCATCAGGCAACTGCAGAAGCTCCAGCCCGGTGGTCATGTCCTTGACAGGTTTCAGCCTGCCGTAGGGCCCAGCCATGCGTGGCAACGGGTTGGCCGCATGCGCCTGACGCGTGGAGAAGGCTTGCAGAGTGGTCACGAAGGGAACAGCAGCAGCCAGCGCCATACCGCCCTTCAACAGGTTGCGGCGGCTGGTAACAGTCGTATCAGTAGTCATCATCAGGTCCTCTTGGGATTCTTGTCGGGACCATGAGTGGAACACCCGCAGATGACGGAGCGGTGATGATCCTGTTTCGTTTCTTTTAAACCGGCGCAACTTGCTAACCAGTGGAAAACATTCAAGAAAACGCTGCCCCGGTCGATACAACCGACTCTGCCCGCCCCTCCTCAGGATCGACATGCGCAATAACCAACCCGTCACACAGCGCCAACACAGCTTCAGTCCCGATCAACGCCTGATTTCCACAACCGACCTCAGCGGGAAGATCACCTACTGCAACAAGGCTTTTATTGAGGTCAGCGGCTTCCCGCGGGAAGAGCTGCTGGGCAGTCCGCACAATCTGGTGCGCCACCCGGATACCCCAGCCGCCGTGTTCGAGCAAATGTGGCACGACCTGAAAGCAGGTCGCAGCTGGATGGGGATCGTCAAGAACCGTTGCAAGAATGGCGATCATTACTGGGTCGATGCGTTCGTGACACCTTTCTGGGAGAACGGCAAGGTCGCCGGGTACGAGTCGGTCCGTATCAACGCCACCCCGGATCAGATCCGCCGTGCAGAAGCGATTTATGCCCGATTGAACAAGGGCCGCAAGGGCGTGGCGTTCGATTGGTCAGGTCTGTTGCAGCCCACTGTCCTGGCGGTGGCCATGGCTGGCGTAACCGGCGGACTGACAATGAGCTTCGGAGGCTGGGGCATTGCGTCCGGTTGTGTGCTGGGGCTTCTGGCCGGTTACGCATCCAAACGGGTAAGCGATAACACGCTGCAACGCGTGATCGATACGGCTGACAATGCAATAACCGACCCGCTGCTGGCACAGATGTATACGCCTAATCACGGCGTGCTCAGCCAACTGGAAATGGCCATCCATAGCCAACAGGCACGGCTGCGTACCTGCCTGGCGCGGATACTCGACAGCGCTAATAATCTGCAGGCCCAGGCCGGCGAAGCGAGCCACCTGGCCCATGGCAGCAATCAGGGACTGGCGCGCCAGCGTCAGGAGACCGACATGGTGGCCACCGCTGTAAATGAAATGGCGGCCGCAACCCAGGAAGTCACCAGTAACGTACACCGCGCCGCGGATGCGACATCCGAGGCCAGCACACTGGCCGAGCGCGGCAAACAGGTTGCCGGTCAGGCGCGTGAAGCAATCGAATTGCTTTCTGAGTCCGTGCGCTCGGCCAGCAGTGTTGCTAACCGCCTGTCCGAAGATGCCCGTGAAATCGGTGGGGTCGTCGATGTTATCCAGAGCATTGCAGAACAGACCAACCTGCTCGCCCTGAATGCTGCGATTGAAGCCGCCCGGGCCGGAGAACAGGGTCGCGGCTTCGCCGTCGTAGCAGACGAAGTGCGCGCCCTCGCCAGCCGCACCGCCGCCTCCACCGGCCAGATCCATACCCTTATCGGCAATCTGCAATCAGCCGCCAAACGCACCGTCGATACCATGCAGGCCGGACACGAGCAGGCCGAAATCGGTAGCGCCCGGGTAGTTGAAGTCGACGAAGCACTCGAAGGCATCCGCGCGGCAATCGAGCGCGTGAACGAAATGGCCGGACAGATCGCCAGCGCAGCGGAAGAGCAGAGCGCCGTCGCCGAAGAAATCAGCCGGAACATCACCAGCATTGCCGAGCTATCGGACATCACATCCACCCAATCCAACCGCAGCGCCGATCTCAGCGATGAGCTGGCTGATACGGCCAAAGCTCAAGCGGAACTGGTGGAGCGCTTCGCCCGGCGTTGATTCGATTCCTGACCTAGGTCAGGTCAGAGACGGCGAGAGTGAACTAGGCTGAAGTGGATCAAGCAGATCATCACCTGATGATTTGCCCCACTACCTGGAGGCACTTTCCATGGCCGAGATGATGAAGGCGGCGATTTTCATCGAGCCCGGACGAATCGAACTGGCGGACAAACCCATCCCCGACGTCGGCCCCAACGACGCGCTGGTGCGCATAACAACCACCACCATTTGTGGCACTGACATCCACATCCTCAAGGGCGAATACCCAGTCGCCAAAGGCCTGACCATCGGTCACGAACCCGTCGGCGTGATCGAAAAACTCGGCAGCGCGGTGCAGGGCTACAAGGAAGGTCAGCGTGTAATCGCCGGCGCCATCTGCCCGAACTTCAACTCCTACGCTGCGCAGGATGGCCTTGCTTCACAGGACGGCAGTTACCTCACCGCCGAAGGCAAGTGTGGCTGCCACGGCTACAAGGCCACGGCCGGCTGGCGCTTCGGCAACATGATCGATGGCACCCAGGCCGAATACGTGCTGGTGCCGGACGCTCAAGCGAACCTCGCGCCCATCCCTGACGGCCTGACCGATGAGCAGGTGCTAATGTGTCCTGACATCATGTCCACCGGATTCAAAGGTGCGGAAAACGCCAATATCCGCATCGGTGATACCGTCGTCGTTTTTGCACAGGGCCCCATCGGCCTCTGCGCCACCGCCGGCGCCCGACTGCTGGGGGCTACCACCATCATCGCCGTCGATGGTAATGACCATCGCCTGGGTATCGCCCGCCAGATGGGCGCCGACATCACGCTGGATTACCGTAACTGCGATGTAGTGGAAGAAGTGATGAAACTCACCGGCGGCCGCGGCGCAGATGCCTCCATCGAAGCCCTCGGCACCCAACAAACCTTCGCGCAATCACTGCAAGTCCTCAAACCCGGCGGCACCCTCTCCAGCCTAGGCGTCTACTCCAAAGACCTCGTCATCCCCCTAGGCGCCTTCGCCGCAGGTCTCGGCGACCACAAAATAAACACCGCCCTCTGCCCCGGCGGCAAGGAACGCATGCGACGCCTGATGAACGTTCTGGAATCCAGCCGGCTGGATCTCGGGCCGCTGGTTACCCATGAGTACAGGCTAGAGGATATTGTTGAGGCTTATGATTTGTTCGGGAATCAGCGGGATGGGGTGTTGAAGGTGGCGGTTAAGCCTTGAGGCACATTTACGGCCCCGGCGTTGAAAACGACAACGCTAGTCTGACCTGGCTCATTGCCATCCAGTGGGCTATGGTTTCCTCGTTAACAATGGAGGGAACCATGCGCAGGCTATTTAAGGCGTTACGCGTTATCTCGGTCCTGGCCTTTGCGGGTGGCGGCCTGACTGCACCGGTAGCCGTGGCCCAAACCAATGGCTGCGTCAATTACAGCAGCTCTGACATTCGCACCTTCCAGATCAAGCAGATCATCAAGCCTGGTATGAAGGAAGCCGAGGTGAAGCGCATCTGGGGCGAGCCGACCAAAGTTCGGCATAACTACCCCGGTGGCGACGAATGGGAATACTGGAACCCTTCCGGAGACCAGATCGTCACCTTCGGCCAGCATGGCTGCGTGACGGGTTGGTATACGGCAAGGGATTGATAGCGCCGCCCTAGGTTGCGGACCCACCGGCAGGGTAGATGTAGGCGCAACCGCCGGCGGAGCGCAGGCGCACTACACCCCCAGGTCGTATACACTCAGAACTCAACCGACTGAGGATAGCCAAATATGTCGCTGGAGAAGATCCAAAGCGTATTAGCCGAGCATCCAGAGATCCAGCTGGCCTATCTTTTTGGATCAATGGCCGCAGGCAGCGCAACAGCAACCAGCGACGCGGATATAGCGGTGCAAACCTATTCACCTTTGACTGTAGAAGCCAAAATCTCCCTGGTTGAAGAAATCGCCATAGCGACCGGTCGGCCAGTAGACTTGATCGATCTGCGTAAAACTGGAGAACCGCTTCTGGGGCAGATTCTACAGCACGGGATCCGCTTGAAAGGCGACGATACACTGCACGCCGAGCTAATGCGGCGCCACATATTCGATAGCGAAGATTTTCTGCCTTACGTGCGCAGAATGCTCGCGGAGCGCAGACAATCATGGACAAGCTAGTTATCGAGCGAAAGCTCGATTCGTTATACCGATGCCTGAACCGCGTCAATGAAAAGTGTCCGGCGAACCTAGCGGATCTTCTAGGCGACTTGGATCTGCAGGACGTAATCGTCTTGAATCTGAGCAGAGCCGTTCAGATGTGTGTCGATCTGGGCGCTCACATGCTATCCAGCCTGGACCAACCGCCTCCCAATACCATGGGAGAAACCTTTGACCGGATGGCCGATGCAAAAGTGCTGGACCGTCAGCTCGCGGACCGGATGAAGAAGTCGGTAGGGTTTAGAAATATTGCCGTGCATAACTATGATGACCTTGACTGGGCAATAGTCCATGCCATCGCCTCACGTCATCTGGCCGATTTCAGCGCTTTCGCAGCGGTTATTGCCCAGTCTCTTGATGAAGACTGAGCAATACCAGTTGCCCAAGCATGCCCAACTCAAACGCCGGACGTCCTGACCGAACCGGTTTCCGCCCCGACCATGCGCCAAGCCCAACTCTTCAGCCGCACCCAACGGCTCACATCGCAACCCCTATTCGACCGGATGCGACACGGCTCCCGCCGTTACTGGCCATCATCGAGCATAATCGAGGACTGATTGCAGCTACACGGACGTACTTATGGCACGACGCCAGCGCCTCTCTTACCCAGGTATCGCCCAGCACGTCATTCAACGTGGAAACAACCGTCAGGTGTGTTTCGGTGACGATGAAGACATGTATATTTTCGCTCAATGGCTGACCGATTATGCTGCCGAGTATGGTGTTGCCGTTCATGCCTGGGTATTCATGACCAACCATATTCATGTCCTCGCAACGCCAGTCGACTTCAACAGCGTTTCCCTGTTGATGCAGGCCCTCGGCCGCCGCTACGTGCGTTATTTCAACCGCCGCTATCGCCGCACCGGCACACTATGGGAAGGTCGGTATCGCTCCTGCCTTGTCGACTCCGAGGCTTACTTGTTAACCTGTCAGAGATTAATGTTCATCTGACCCCAATTAATCTGACCCCAATTAATCCCTTTTTCTCGTCTTCGCTCACGAACCCAAAAGGCAAGACAGGAGGCTGGTGACTATTATTGAGTCACCAGTCGGTGCCATCTAGTCAAAAAAGCCCAGCAAATAGCTGGTACTGCGCCCTCCCCCCTCGGCCTTGATCAGCACTCCCCTGGCGAGCAGATCATTGATGTCGCGAAGCGCGGTATCGCTTGAACATTTGGCAATCGCAGCCCATTTTTTGTTGGTGAGTTTGCCATCGAACCCATCCAGAAGTTTATTGAGCACCTTGGTTTGCCGTTCGTTGAAGGCTGTGCCTGCCCAGTGCTGCCAGAAGCGCGCCTTGGCCAATACCCTGCCGAGAGTGTCGTGAGCCTCAGCCACCGCCCCACCTAGCGCCTCAAGAAACCAGGCAAGCCATGGCGTGACGTCCATCGATCCTTTTTGTGTGCGCTCAAGGATGTCGTGATAGCCATTACGCTCACGCTGGATTTGCGCAGATAAGCTATAGAAACGTTGCGGGCTACCGTCAGCGCGGGCGAGCAGGAGGTCACCCAGCGCCCTGGCGATACGGCCGTTACCATCATCAAAAGGATGCAGGGTAACCAACCAGAGATGGGCAAGACCTGCCCTGATCAGGTCAGGCTCGTTGCCTGGCTCATTCACCCATTCAAGTAGTCTTGCCATATGCCTGTGCAGGGTATGTGCTGGGGGAGCCTCAAAATGAACCTTCTGACGCCCATAGGGGCCAGAGACAACCTGCATCGGACCCGCAGAATCGTCTCGATAGCCCCCTACCTTTAGTTTCGACATGCCGGAATAACCGGTCGGGAATAGCGCTGCATGCCAGGCAAACAATCTATCGGGCGTAACCTGCGCAAAGCAGTGATTGGTGGCGTCCAGAATCATCTCTACGACCCCTTCGACATGTCTATCTGCTGGCGCAAGGGCACCGATGTCTACACCAAGACGTTTCGCGATGGATGAGCGGACAGAAGCGGCATCTAGGTGCTCGCCCTCGATTTCACTGGTTTTGACTACATCATCAGTCAGGGCGACCAGACTGGCCTGATCGCGCAGGTTCATGCCTACGTCGGCAAGACGCCCATGCAAAAGGCCCTGGGCCCGACTGACGTTCGCAAGGAGGATAGCTAAAGAGCCTGCGTCATAGCGCCAGAGCGGAAAGTCTGGCTGCTGCCAGATGTAGCGAGATGCTGAGGTTTCCATGGCACTGATCATATGGAGGGTGCGGTGAAAGGTCAATGTATTCGCCGCAGATTATGCAGTGAATAGAGCCTGTATTCACCGCACGAACAAAGCCTTCCAGGCTCCGAGTTGTTAAGCACTGCTAACCTTCGGATCTGAGATCGAAAACGGGCGGAAATGTAGATTTCAGCGAGACATATGTTCATCTGCCCCCAATAAACCCCAGCTCAGCTTTTCAGCCGCACCCAACGGTTAGCATCGCAACCCCGACTCGACCGGATGCGACACGGCACCCGTCGTTACCTGCCATCATCGAGGATAATAGAGAACTGATTGCAGTTACACGGACGTACTTATGGCACGACGCCAGCGCCTCTCTTACCCAGGTATCGCCCAGCACATCATTCAACGTGGAAACAACCGCCAGGTGTGTTTCGGTGACGATGAAGACATGTATTTTTTCGATCAATGGCTGCCCGATTATGCTGCCGAGTATGGTGTTGCCGTTCATGCCTGGGTATTCATGACCAACCATATTCATGTGCTCGCAACGCCAGTCGACTTCAACAGCGTTTCCCAGTTGATGCAGGCCCTCGGTCGCCGCTACGTGCGCTATTTCAACTGGCGTTATCGCCGCACCGGCACACTATGGGAAGGTCGCTATCGCTCCTGCCTAGTCGACTCCGAGGCCTACTTGTTAACCTGTCAGCGCTATATAGAGATGAATCCTGTGAGAGCGGGCATGCATGGTCACCGCTCCCGCCGGGTATCGCTGGAGCAGCTATCGCAGCAATGCGCATGGCAAGCCGTCAACATTGGTTATTCCACATGATCTTTACCGTAAATTGGGCCCGACAGCTGAGAGTCGACAAACGGCCTACCGTGCCCTGTTCAGGGAACAGCTGCCGGCCGAACTTATCGAGAATATCAACCAATCAACATGCAGCGGGCTGGCTCTGGGTAATGATCGATTTCGGGACCAGATCGAGCTGCTGACCGGCAAGTTGGCTGGACGTGGGAAAGTTGGGCGACCGGTTAAGCAACCGTGACCGTGAAAGCAAAGGTTCGGAGCCGGCCATAGGGAGCGTCCCCTTAGGCAACTTATTCGGTCTGGCAGAGCAGTTAATGTTCATTTGCCCCATCAACACCGAGGCTCTATCCACTCGTAGCGATAACCTGGGGTTGGTGAGCGTCTCGGGCCGCGTTCGGACTCGCCGACAGAGTTAATTCGTGACGAGATTAATGTTCATCTGACCCCAATTGATTCCCCGGCCATAGTTGCAACCAAAGAGGATCCTTGGGCTAAGCTTGAGGCACTCTTCTCGCTACGTGAAAGGTGCGCCCCATGAAACTATCTGGAAGCTGTCTCTGCCGAGGTGTGCAATATGAGATTCAGGGAGCGCTGACGGATGTGTACAACTGCCACTGCTCAATGTGCCGCAAGCTGCATGCGGCGGCCTTCAGAACCAGCGCAAGAATCCGTTCCGCAGATTGGAAAACGGTACAGG
This sequence comes from Pseudomonas sp. gcc21, assembly GCF_012844345.1. NCBI lineage: Bacteria > Pseudomonadati > Pseudomonadota > Gammaproteobacteria > Pseudomonadales > Pseudomonadaceae > Pseudomonas > Pseudomonas sp. gcc21. The sequence continues at coordinate 1,994,863 of NZ_CP051625.1, forward strand.
GTGAAGAGCTGATCAGGTTTTACGAATCCTCCCCCGGCGAACATAAAGGGTTCTGTTCAGTGTGCAGCTCCAGCCTATATACGAAGTTCGACGCCAAACCGGAGGTCTACGGGTTCCCGCTGGGCACACTGGATACCGATCCCCACGTCCGGCCGCAACGGCACATTTTTGTAGGTAACAAAGCGCCGTGGTTCGAAATAACCGATGAGCTACCGCAGTATACTGAGTTCGATTAAACCTCGTGCACGGATAAATATATGTAGTCTTGGGACGCAACCCCACGCCTACGCCCAGGCTCGATCAGATGTCTAGCGACACATTGAGGTTCGTGAACGCGTGGGGCCGCGTTCGAGATGTTCACCCTGCCCCCGATTTCTCCAAACAAAAATCCCCACACGAAGCGGGGATTTTTGTAGAGATTGGAGCGTGGCTGGATCAAGCAGTCAAACTGAGGGCAAAAGGCAAGACCTGACCGCGACAACTCTGTTGGACTCTAGTGCCTATAGCGCCAAAGCACTGGCTGATCTGTATCAGCAGCGCTGGGATGTCGAGCTGTTCTTCCGTGACATCAAAACGACCATGGGTATGGACGTTCTTCGTTGCAAAACACCCGACATGGTTATGAAAGAAATTCTGATGTATCTCATTGTTTACAACGCGATCAGGCTGCTGATGAACACTGCCGGCGAGTCAGCGAATCTCGCTAGACGTCAAATCAGTTTCAAGGCGAGCGTGCAAGCCCTTAGACAATGGGAGCCAGCTCTGAGTCGGCAGGATGTAGGCAGCAAAGAAAGGCGTCGGTTGATGGCTGCGCTGTATGAGGCGATTATTGGAAATCTCCAGATAGAACGACCCGGACGACACGAGCCCCGATGCGTGAAACGAAGGCCAAAGCCATATGGCTTATTGACGACGCACAGACATGAAATGACCGAGGTCCCCCATCGTTACCGCTATCGTGCAAAAGCAGCTTAACTTAGTGCCATTCTCATCTGACCCCAATTAGCTCGCGGCCAAATCCATTCTTCAGAAACAACAAACCCCGGCGAACCGGGGTTGTCGTACTGCAGAGGCCGAACAAATCAGCAGAAATAAATGCTCATCTGACCCCAATCAGTCCATAGAAAAATTACCGACAGTTGGAAGGAGCCAGTTTCGCATCTAGAGTACCGGTTGTCGCTCCTGAAACTTTTGCCGTAGCACCACTTGCCAAGCACTGCCACTGGATCGCATCTGCAGGCGGGGTATAAATCGCAGTGTCAGCTGGCAGCGAAGCTGTAGTAGTACCGCCTGTGAACGGATAAAGAACGAGGGTGTTGCCACCTGTAGCAGCAATGGATGCGCCATAACTGATAGTAATTTCGCCATTGTCACCAATCGTCATATCTGTGACGTTGTCTGTCGCTGCAGGTTTCGTCCAACCGCTGTCATAAGCCACACCGTTTGCAGCATTTTCTGCCACAGCCACTTTCGCTGAAGCGGCCAAACTAAGACCCTCGGTTACTTTCGCCCGCTTTGTATAATCCTGATAAGCCGGCAAAGCAATAGCCGCCAAAATACCAATAATCGCAACCACGATCATCAGTTCGATAAGTGTAAAACCTTTCTGCATTTGAGCTTTCATCGTATAACTCCATTATGTGATTTAGCCCTTGGGCTGACACACACCAAGCACCCAGCGTGCCAACCCGGCCGTACCGCCTTCACGAAGCGACAATCACCGCTCAAAATGCCAACCAAGCCACATCCTGCGCGCCTGACAACGAATCACTGACTTCTTCAGCTGTAGGCACCAAATCACCAAATCAGCCCCATCCATCCATCTAAATTCCAAATTCCGACCAAACCTGACAATTAACGTCACCCCATCCCGCACGCCACCCAGCCGCTTTTCATCCCCCAACGGTGTCCACAGCTCTAAACCTGTAATATAGTCAGCCGATAACACGCTATACAGCCAACACAGCTCCGAGACCAATAGTCGCCTATGGATACCCCCGCGCTCTCTGGTCTGGCACGAAGGATCGTTCAGGATCAGTTGCTGGACGCAACCGTTGCCAGTAAGGCCAGCAAACAGGCCACGCTAGACAAGATTCCCCTCATTACCTATCTGGTGCAGAACAAGCTGGGCAATGCACGCGACCTGGCCATGGTCTGCGCCGAGGAATTCGGCTACCCGTTTTTTGATCTTGCGGTGCTGGACAAAGACCATCAGCCGCAGGATCTGGTCAGCGAGAAGCTGATTCGCCAGCACTGCGTGCTGCCTCTTTATAAGCGTGGCTCGCGCCTGTTCCTGGCCATGTCCGATCCGACAAACCAGCAGGCGTTGAGCGATATCCAGTTCAACACCGGCTTGATGACCGATGCGGTCATGGTTGAGGACGACAAGCTGCAGGCTGCGATCGAGAAGTATCTTGAAAGCCCGACTGGCGGGCTTGGGGATATGGATGATTCGGCGTTGGATGATCTGGACGTCGAGTCAGTCAACGATGATGACAAGCCCACGACCAGCGGCGGCGAGGCTGACGACGCGCCCATCGTGCGCTTCGTCAACAAGATGCTGCTGGACGCGGTACGCATGGGCTCATCGGACTTGCACTTCGAGCCCTATGAAAAACTTTATCGCGTACGCTTCCGTACTGACGGCATTCTGCACGAGGTCGCGAAACCTCCAGTGCAGCTGGGCGTGCGCATTGCGGCACGCTTGAAGGTGATGTCATCTATGGATATGGCCGAACGGCGCAAGCCGCAGGATGGCCGTATCAAGATGAAGATTTCACGCAACAAGTCCATCGACTTCCGGGTTAACACCCTGCCCACGCTCTGGGGCGAGAAGGTGGTTCTGCGTATTCTTGACGCCGAAAGCGCCAAGATGGGTATTGATGCGCTGGGGTATGAAGAAGACCAGAAGGAAATGTACCTCACCGCGCTGGCCAGACCCCAGGGCATGATTCTGGTAACGGGCCCGACCGGCTCGGGCAAGACGGTATCGCTGTACACCGGCCTGAATATTCTCAACACCATGGAGCGCAACATCTCCACCGCGGAAGATCCTGTCGAGATCAACCTTGAGGGTATCAACCAGGTCAACGTGAACCCCAAGCAGGGGCTGGATTTTGCCAAGGCGCTGCGCGCGTTTTTGCGTCAGGATCCGGACATCATCATGGTCGGGGAGATCCGTGACCTTGAAACGGCCGAAATCGCGATCAAGGCGGCGCAGACCGGTCACATGGTACTGTCCACGCTACACACCAACAGCGCAGCTGAGACTTTGACGCGTTTGCGCAATATGGGCGTGCCCTCGTTCAACATCGCCACATCCGTTAATCTGATCATCGCCCAGCGTCTGGCTCGGCGGCTGTGCAAGTCATGCAAGGCGCCCTTTGAAGTGCCTCGCGAGACGCTCATTGAGGAAGGCTTCAGCCCTGAAAAAATTGATGCAGGGTTGACTATTTACGGGCCGGTGGGTTGCGAAAACTGTAAAGACGGTTATAAAGGGCGTGTTGGTATTTATGAGGTAGTTAAGATTACGCCAGCCATGCAACGTATCATCATGGAAGACGGCAACTCTATTCAGATTTCAGACGTAGCCCAACAGGAAGGTTTCAGAAGCTTGCGCCAGTCGGCCCTGATGAAAGCAGAACAGGGCGTTACCAGTCTGGCGGAAGTTAACCGAGTGACAAAGGATTAAGTCATGGCTCAGCAAGCAGCAGCGCTAAAAAGGAAGCCGGCCCCGGCGAAGAAGAAGGTAAAAGAACCCAAGATCTACCCCTTCAAATGGGAGGGAAAGGATCGCAAGGGCACCAAGATTTCCGGCGAAATTCAGGGTTCGAACCCGGCCTTGATCAAGGCCCAGCTGCGCAAGCAGGGCATTCTCGTTACCAAGATCAACAAATCCTCCACTTTGTTCGGCAAACGTAGCAAAGCGATCAAGCCGCTTGATATCGCTTTTTTTACACGTCAGCTGGCGACCATGATGGAGTCCGGCGTACCGATTGTGCAGGCCTTCGAGATTATCGCCGAGGGCTCTGAAAATCCCAGCGTTGCGAAGCTTGTTACGACCATCAAGACAGATGTAGCTGCCGGTAATACGTTGGCGGACTCCCTGCGTCAGCATCCCAAATATTTCGACGACCTGTTCTGTAACCTGGTTGAGTCCGGTGAGCAGTCAGGCCGGCTGGAATCGCTGCTGGATCGGATCGCGACCTATAAGGAAAAGACCGAAGCACTCAAGGCCAAGATCAAGAAGGCCATGACCTATCCAATCGCGGTGGTTGTCGTTGCCATCGTGGTAACGGCTATCCTGCTGTTGAAGGTGGTTCCACAATTCAAGGAAGTGTTCTCCAGCTTCGGCGCCGAGCTGCCGGCCTTTACCCTCTTCGTTATCGGCTTGTCAGAATGGCTGCAGGACTGGTGGTTCATCATCCTGATAGGGCTTATTGCTCTGGGCTATGCATACACCCAGGTTAACCGACGATCGCTCAAGTTCCGGGACGCGCAGGACCGGGCATTACTCAAAGCCCCGATCGTCGGGAAGATCATCTACGAGGCAGCAGTGGCCCGTTACGCCCGCACCCTCTCAACCACCTTCGCCGCCGGTGTACCGCTTGTGGATGCGCTCGATTCGGTCGGTGGTGCGGTGGGGAACGTAGTGTTCCGCAACGCAGTGATGAAGGTAAAAGAAGATGTGTCAGCCGGTTCACAGCTGAACTTCTCCATGCGTACTACCAACGTGTTCCCTTCGCTCGCTGTGCAAATGGCTGGCATCGGTGAAGAATCCGGTAACCTCGACGGCATGCTTGAGAAGGTCGCGGACTATTACGAGGCCGAGGTGGATAACAAGGTCGACAACCTGACCACGCTGCTTGAGCCTCTGATCATGAGTGTTCTCGGCGTTCTGGTCGGCGGTCTGATCATCGCCATGTACCTGCCAATCTTCCAGCTGGGCTCTGTTGTCTAAAACATGACTCTTATCGATTACCTGGCCAGCCACGTGCTGGCCTTTGTTTTGCTCGCGGGACTGCTGGGTTTGGTGATCGGCAGTTTTCTCAACGTTGTGATACATCGCCTGCCCCGGATGATGGAGCGGGACTGGCGTATTCAGGCACGGGAAATTCTCGAGCCTGAGACGGAACACCCCGCTGAGCCCACTTATAATCTCGTTCTACCCCATTCCCACTGCCCCCATTGCCAGACCGAAATCAAAGCCTGGCAAAACGTGCCAGTGGTGAGCTATGTATTCCTGCGCGGCCGCTGCGCACAGTGCAAGACCCGGATCAGCCCGCGCTATCCGCTGGTTGAGCTGCTGACCGCGGTCCTATCAATGGTCGTTGCCTGGCAGCTTGGCTTCGGCTGGGCCGCGGCTGGCCTGATTTTCCTGACATGGGGCTTGATTGCCCTGAGCCTGATCGATGCCGACACCCAGTTGTTGCCTGATGTAATCGTTCTGCCGCTGTTATGGCTGGGGCTTATCGTTAACAGCTTCGGTGTCTATACCGACCTCAGCACCGCTCTGTGGGGTGCCGTGTTCGGCTACCTGAGCCTGTGGTCGGTGTACTGGCTGTTCAAACTGGTTACCGGCAAGGAAGGCATGGGTTACGGCGACTTCAAGCTGCTGGCCATGCTCGGCGCCTGGGGTGGCTGGCAAGTTCTGCCGCTCACCATTCTGCTTTCTTCTCTGGTGGGCGCAATCCTCGGCATCATCATCCTGAAATCCCGCGGCGATTCCAACGCGACCCCCCTGCCCTTCGGGCCCTATCTGGCGATTGCCGGGTGGATTGCCTTGATCTGGGGTGACACAATTACCGGCACCTATCTCAGATTCGCCGGATTATAGAATGATCATTGGATTGACCGGCGGCATCGGCAGCGGCAAAAGCGCCGCCGCCGACCGCTTCGCGCTGGCTCATGGTATTCACATTGTGGACGCGGACGTTAAGTCCCGCGTCGTCGTAGAGCCCGGCCGCCCCGCATTAAGCCAGATCGTGGACCGGTTCGGTCAGCATATGTTGCTAGAGGGCGGCTTCCTCAACCGCGCTGCGCTGCGTGAAGAGGTATTCAAAGCCCCCGAGCAGCGTATGTGGCTCGAGCAATTGCTACACCCTCTGATTCGCGACGAAATCATCAGCGACCTCGCCTCTGCTACCTCGCCTTACGCCTTGCTGGTCTCACCGCTGCTGGTAGAATCCGGCCAGTACCGGATGACGCAACGGGTGTTGGTTGTGGATGTGCCCGAAGAGATACAGATCGCCCGCACCCGGCAGCGCGATCAAGTATCAGAAGAACAGATCAAAGCCATCATGCAGGCGCAGGCGAGGCGCGATGATCGGTTGCTGCATGCCGATGATGTGATCACCAATGACAAGGACCTGGCCGCCCTGCACGCGCAAGTGGACGCGCTCCATCAACGCTACCTGGCAATCGCCGAAGGAGCCAGCTCATGACCCTGACCGTAGAATGCCCCACCTGCAAAGCACCCGTAACCTGGGATGACAGCTTTCCCGATCGCCCTTTCTGCTCGCATCGCTGCCGATTGATCGACCTCGGCGCCTGGGCCTCGGAGGAACACGCCATTCCCGGTAACGAGCTCGAACAGGATTTGTTCTCAGAGGATTTCCCTGAGCGGGATTAGTCTAAGGAAGCGCCATTAATGCGCCGTATTCACGTGATGGCTGCGGTCATCTGCAACGCCTCCGGCAAAATTCTTATAGCCAGACGACCCGACCATGCGCATCAGGGCGGCTTGTGGGAGTTTCCCGGAGGTAAGTTGGAAGACGGCGAAACACGCTTCGATGGCCTGCGCCGCGAGCTGCGTGAAGAGCTCGGAATCGAGGTAACCCAAGCACGCCCGCTGCTGGATATCCGTCATGACTATTCTGACAAGTCGGTGAGACTCGATGTGTGGCGGGTAACCGCTTTTGCAGGAGAAGCACACGGTGCAGAGGGTCAGCCTGTGCGTTGGGTGGATGCGGCTGAGCTCGATCAGTATCCCTTTCCAGAGGCCAATGTTCCCATCGTTGCCGCTGCACAGCTGCCGGAGCTGTATCTGGTGACGCCTGATGTGGCCAACCTGGAAACCTTGATCGAGGGGTTGGAGAACGCGCGTCAGCGTGGTATCCGGCTGATTCAGCTTCGGCAGACACATCTTGCGCCCGGTGAATATAGGATGTGGGCGGAGACGGTCCTGGAGCGCTTCGGGGCCGACTTTACGATCATGCTCAAAGGGAATCTGCCGCCATCAGTCACCAACGCCGGCTGGCACCTCACTGCCTCGCAATTACGTGATATGGCGGTGGCAGGTCGAGACCACGCCGAATTCAATGGTTGGCTGGCAGCGTCCTGTCACAACACCGAAGAACTGGAAATGGCGTCTCGGGTCGGGGTTGATTTCGTTACCCTTTCTCCGGTACTGCCTACGCAAACGCACCCTGATGCGAAGCCGCTTGGCTGGGATCGTGCTGCTGAGTTGATCGCGCAGGTGAATATGCCGGTGTATTTGCTCGGGGGGCTGGGCGCAGCGGATCTGGAGCGAACGTTTGAAGTGGGCGGTCAGGGTGTTGCGGGTATTCGCGGGATATGGGAGTTGCCTAGCTGAAAAGCAAATCCCCCTAGCCCCCTTTGTCAAAGGGGGAATTGGACTGTGCAGCCTAGTAGTTGGCGCATATAGCGACCCAAGATGTGTTTACAAGTCAAACGTAGAACTCGCCCGTGGCATCGAAGCTCGCCAAGTTCATCAAGCAAGCAGAAGGACACAGACAAGTCCCCCCTTTGACAAAGGGGGCTAGGGGGATTCAAGGTTTCGCCGTCATCTCAAAATCCAGATAGCCCAACACTCCCCCTACTGAACCTCCACCACCCGCAATTCCTTGGGCATGCTGAACACAACATTCTCCGGCCGGCCCTCTAGCTCCTGCGCATCCGTCGCACCCAGCGCATGCAGGTGATCGATCACCTGGCGTACCAGAATATCCGGCGCTGACGCACCCGCCGTAATGCCGATGCGCTTAACATTCTCCAACCATTCGGCACGGATCTCCTCCGCGCCATCTATCAGATGAGCCGGGGTACCCATGCGCTCTGACAGTTCACGCAAACGGTTGGAGTTGGAGCTGTTCGGGCTGCCGACTACCAGCACCAGATCAGACTCGGCGGCGAGTTGCTTAACTGCGTCCTGACGATTCTGCGTGGCATAGCAGATATCGTCCTTGCGCGGACCATCGATCGCCGGGAACCGCGCGCGCAAGGCGTCGATAACCTTGGCGGTGTCATCCATGGAGAGGGTTGTCTGGGTAACGAATGCCAGTTTTGACGGATCACGCACGTCCAGCTCGGCGACGTCGGTTTCATCCTCGACCAGATAAATCGCCCCACCCTTGCTGGTATCGTACTGCCCCATGGTGCCTTCGACCTCGGGATGCCCGGCATGCCCGATAAGGATGCATTCACGGCCGTCCCGGCTGTATTTGCTGACCTCAAGATGAACCTTGGTGACCAGCGGACAGGTCGCGTCAAACACTTTCAGGCCGCGTTTGTCGGCCTCCTGACGTACCGCCTGCGATACGCCGTGGGCGCTGAATATAACGATTACATCGTCGGGGACCTGATCCAGCTCTTCGACGAAGATCGCGCCGCGGTTACGGAGATCCTCCACCACGAACTTGTTGTGCACCACTTCATGACGCACGTAGATCGGCGGCCCGAAGACTTCCAAAGCGCGATTGACGATCTCGATGGCGCGGTCAACGCCGGCACAAAAGCCGCGGGGATTAGCCAGTTTGATCTGCATGGGAGCCTCGACGTAATGAATGCGTACAGGTTACGCGGGTTTTACTTCAATGATTTCGACATCAAACGTGATGGTCTTGCCTGCGAGCGGGTGATTGAAATCCACGTCGACTGTGGTCTCGTTGACCGTTTTCACCACACCTGGCAATTCACCCCCGGCAGCGTCCTGGAAGATCACCAGCAGGCCCGGCTCAAGCTCCATTTCATCAAACTGGCCGCGGGGCACGGTCTGGATGTTGAGCGGGTTGCCCGGTCCGAATCCACGCTCCGCTTCGATCTCAAAGGAGCGCTTATCGCCTGCCTTGAGCCCGAACAAGCTCTGCTCGAATCCCGGCAACAGGCTGCCATCGCCGACTTTGAACGTAGCGGGGGATTTGTCGACTGTTGAGTCAACCACTTCGCCGCTCGGTAGCTTGAGGGTGAAATGTAGCGTGACTTCAGTGTCTTGGCTGATGCGGATGTCGGTCATGGTTGTGTCTCTTGGTGGTGTGGCGGGGTTCGGTGTGGGCCTTGGGGTCCGCTGGAATCCCCCCCTGCCCCCCTTTTTCAAAGGGGGGAGTTGGTTCCGTGCTCATTAGCTGGTCCGGTGTTTTGTCTGATGAACCGATGGCACGCCCGAGTCGCGGCGATTACGGTTCAGTCAGACTTTTTCTCGGTCCTGAACATATCAAATATCAACAACGCAGCACCTACTGTAATCGCACTGTCAGCAACATTGAAAGCCGGAAAATACCAGCTGTCATGCCAGTGGACCAGTATGAAATCGACGACGTGTCCGTGGACGATTCGGTCGTAGAGGTTGCCGAGCGCTCCGCCTAGCACCAGTACCAGCGCCACCGACTCGATGGCCTTTTCTTTCGGGAGGCGCGCCAGCCAGACCAGCAGCATAACGCTCACGCCCACTGCGATGGCTATAAAAAACCAGCGCTGCCAACCACCGCCGTCAGCCAGAAAGCTGAAGGCGGCGCCGGTGTTAAAGGCCAGCGTGATCGCGAAGAAATTCTCGATCAGATGCACTTTCTGGTACGGAATTAGTCGGCCAGCGACGATCCACTTTGTCAGCAGATCGAGCGCTATTACTACTACTGCCAACCAGAGCCATACCAGCCCACTGCGCCGCCAATCAGGCATGCTCGCGCACCTCGCCCGGCCCTTCGATGTTGCTTACGCAGCGGCCACAGATTTCAGGGTGAGCTGCATGCTTGCCGACGTCAGCGAGGAAGTGCCAGCAGCGGGCGCACTTGCCATGCCCCGACTTGACCAGACTCAGTTTCAGGCCTGGCAGCTCGGTCTGGACAGCAGTGTCGCCTGCCTCGGACAGCGGCGCCAGATCGGCGCGTGAGGTGATGAGTACGAAGCGCAGCTCGTCGCCCAACTTCGCCAGACTGGTATGCAGCGCGTCATCAGCGAACAAGGTTACTTCGGCCTGCAGGTTGCCACCAATCACCTTGGCGTTACGCTGAGTCTCCATTTCCTTGTTAACGGCGACCTTGACCTCCATGACCTGCTCCCAGAACGCTCGGTCCAGAGACACGTCGGCAGGCATTTCGCTCAGCCCTTCATACCAGGTGTTGAGCATCACTGACTCGTTACGCTCACCCGGCAGGTACTGCCATAGTTCTTCAGCAGTGAAGGACAGGATGGGTGCGATCCAGCGGACCAACGCCTCTGCAATGTGATACATCGCCGTCTGACAGGACCGACGCGCTGTACTGTCGGCGCCTGTGGTGTATTGACGGTCCTTGATGATATCCAGATAGAAACCGCCCAACTCCTGAACGCAGAAGTTGTGCACTTTCTGGTAGACGTTCCAGAACTTGTAGGTGTCGTAGGCCTCGACAATTTCCTGCTGCAAGAGCAGCGCGCGATCGACCGCCCAGCGGTCCAGATCCAGCATTTGCTCCGGCACGAGCAAATGTTCCTTGGGATCGAACCCGTTCAGGTTGGAGAGCAGGAAGCGCGCGGTGTTGCGAATTCGGCGGTAGGCATCGGCGCTACGCTGAAGGATCTGCTTGGAGACCGCCATCTCACCGGAATAGTCCGTCGAGGACACCCACAGACGCAGAATATCAGCGCCCAGGCTGTCGTTGACCTCCTGCGGTGCGACCACATTGCCCAGCGATTTGGACATCTTGCGACCGTTCTCGTCGACAACAAAGCCGTGCGTCAGCAAGCCTTTGTAGGGAGCCTGGCCGTCGATGGCGCAACCAGTCAGCAAGGAAGAGTGGAACCAGCCACGATGTTGATCCGACCCTTCAAGATACAGGTCGGCACGCGGGCCTTGCTCGTGACCCATGGGGTGCGATCCGCGCATCACGTGCCAATGCGTGGTACCGGAATCGAACCAGACGTCCATGGTGTCGTTGATCTTCTCGTACTGTTCCGCCTCATCGCCTAGCAGCTCGGCAGCGTCGAGGCTGAACCAGGCTTCGATGCCTGCCTGCTCGACACGCTTGGCCACCTCTTCCATCAGCTCAACGGTACGCGGATGCAGTTCGCCGCTTTCCTTGTGCAGGAAGAACGGGATCGGCACGCCCCAGTTGCGCTGCCGCGAGATACACCAGTCCGGACGCCCGGCAATCATGCCGTGCAGACGCGCCTGCCCCCAGGCCGGGACAAACTGGGTCTGCTCAATCGCATCCAGGGCGCGGCGGCGCAGGGAGCTGCCGTCGCTGACGACCTTGTCCATGCCGACGAACCACTGAGCGGTTGCGCGATAGATCAGCGGCGTCTTGTGGCGCCAGCAGTGCATATAACTGTGCTGGATGGATTCGTGCTTGAGCAATGCGCCTTCTTCGCGCAGCTTTTCGACGATGGCCGGGTTAGCCTTCCAGATGAACTGACCGCCGAAGTACGGCAGATCGGCTACATAGACGCCATGACTCTGCACCGGGCTGAGAATGTCATCGTTTTCCATGCCGTAATGCTTGCAGGTCCGGAAGTCGTCCTCGCCGTAGGCAGGAGCGGAATGCACGATACCCGTACCGGATCCCGTTTCAACGTACTCCGCCAGATAGACCGGCGAGAACCGCTCGTATAGCGGATGACGGAAGCGGATATTCTCCAGCGCAGTGCCTTCGCAGCGGGCAATGATTTCGCCCTGCAGTTCGTAGCGCTGCAGGCAGGACTCAACCAGTTCTTCTGCCAGCACCAGCAATTTGTCGCCGGTATCAACCAGCGCATAGATGAAGTCGGGGTGGACGTTCAGCGCCTGGTTGGCCGGAATGGTCCAGGGGGTGGTGGTCCAGATGACGATGCTGGCCGGCTTGCTCAACGTAGCCTGACCGAAGGCGGCGGCTAGCTTGTCGGCGTCTTCCACTACAAAGGCGACATCGATGGCGTCGGACTGCTTGTCCTGATACTCGACCTCAGCTTCGGCGAGTGCCGAGCCACAGTCGAAGCACCAGTTCACAGGCTTCAGACCCTTGAATACAAAACCACCTTCAACCATCTTCGCCAGCGCGCGGATCTGTCCGGCTTCGTTGGGGAATTCCATGGTCTTGTAGGGACTTTTCCACTCACCCAGCACACCCAGGCGAACGAAGTCAGCCTTCTGCCCTTCGATCTGCTTGGCCGCATATTCACGGCTGCGCTCGCGGGTTTTGTCCGCAGGCTGATTCTTGCCGTAGGTGATTTCCACCTTGTGCTCGATCGGCAGACCATGACAGTCCCAGCCAGGCACGTAGGGCGCATCGAAGCCGGACAGCGTCTTGGACCGGACGATCATGTCCTTGATGATCTTATTGACCGCGTGGCCAATATGGATGCTGCCGTTGGCATAGGGCGGGCCATCGTGCAGCACGAACTGCGGACGACCCTGGCTGATCTCACGAATCTTCTGGTAGAGGTCAATGCTGTTCAGGCGCTCAAGGGTTTCCGGCTCGCGCACGGGCAAGCCAGCCTTCATTGGAAATGCCGTCTGGGGCAGGTTCAGCGTCGCTTTATAATCAGTCATTTAATCCACACTTGGTTCATCAAAGGCCCCATTGGGCCCGGGCGGCGGCAAGATCAGCCTGGATTGCCAATTTCAAGGCTTCCAGCGATTCGAATCGCTGTTCATCACGCAATTTTTCATGAAACACCACAGTCACGCGGCGGCCATAGAGATCACCATCGAAATCAAACAGGTGAACCTCAAGATGCGGCTGGCCATCGCCTTCTACCGTGGGACGGGTGCCGATATTGGCGACCCCTTTCTGAATCGTGCCGTCGAGCTCCATACTCACGCGGTAGACACCGTTCAGCGGCGCGCGCAGGCGCTTGAGCTGGACATTGGCGGTAGGCGAGCCGAGCTGGCGACCGAGCTTCTGGCCATGCAGAACACGACCGGTAATGCTGAACGGGCGGCCCAGCAAGCGCTCGGCCAACTGGAAGTCACCTTCTTCGAGTACCTGGCGCAACCGGGTGCTACTGATTCGCTCGCCGCTTTCGGCAACGGTATTGGTGGACTCGACGGAAAAGCCGTGTCGTTTGCCGCTTTCCTGCAGGAAGGCGAAATCGCCGGAACGGTCGCAGCCGAAGCGAAAATCGTCACCCACCTCCAGATGCCTTACACCTAGTCCGTCAACCAATACCTGCTGCACAAACTCTTCGGCGCTGAGTTCACGCAAGCGTCGATTGAAAGCGAGGCAGAGTACGCGATCGATGCCCTGCTCTTCGAACAGAGCGAGCTTGTCACGCAGACGGGTAAGACGGGGCGGCGCAGCCTGAGGCGCGAAATACTCACGCGGCTGTGGCTCGAATATCACCACACATCCGGGCAGACCAACCCGCTCCGAATGCGCGCGCAAGCGCTCGAGAATGGCCTGATGCCCGGCGTGCACACCATCGAAGTTACCGATTGTTACCACGCAACCCCGATGTCGGGGCCGCAGGTTATGTAGGCCGCGGACCAGTTCCATAATGCTCGTTGATTGGTAGAGAGATCAAAGCCGGAAAGTATACAGGCTTACACGGGTTTGCGTCATTGGCGACGGCAGGGGAATCAACGGCGTATGGAGGGCCGGGTTCCATCCCGGCCAGCGAGGTATCAGCCAACTCTTCTGGTCGAGGCGGAGCTCGACCCTCCATAGCGCGCTATATTTCTGCGGCTACGAGAGCCTTCAAGGCAGTGCTCACAACCCGACCCAAACCGCGGGGCGTCCTGCAGACGCCGTCAGGCCGAGGGCGACCTTCCTACGATGGACGGTGCAACCTTCGGATTCTTGAGCAGGAGGCGCGATCGGAGCGCCGAACCGTCACGGCGATCTGGCCGTAAGACCAGCGATTGAAAGCGCCGAATAGGCCGGCAATAAGGGATTTCAGATCAAGTTTGCATAACCCTACCCTAACCAGGGCGTCCTGCGGACGACTGCATGGATGCAGGAGTTAGAGCGACGCAGGAAGCCAAAGCCGACGCCATCACGGCGGCGGTTCGGCGTTCCGATCGCCCTCCTGCAAATTGGTCCGCGGATCAGGTTCTCACACGAGCTTACTGCCGCAAATGCCGCATGCGCATACCCGTCGCCACAAGCATGACGACGAACGCAACGATCCCGGCAACAACCAGAACAGCCATCTCCAATGCTTTCTGCTGCCACTCCCAGGCGAACCACTGCTCCACATCCGGGACCAGCCACAGCACAACGGCAGCCATGGCGATGCAGGCCAAAACCAGGCGAATACTGAAAGCCATCCAGCCCGGCTGCGCCTGGAAAATGCCGGCCTTACGCAGCCCCCACCAGAGCAGTCCCGCGTTCAACAGCGCTGACAAAGAGGTAGCCAGGGCCAGACCCACATGCGCGAGCGGCCAGATGAGGATCAGGTTGAAGCCCATGTTGAAAACCATGCAGGTGACTGCAATCTTCACCGGCGTTTTCATATCCTGACGCGCGAAGAAACCGGGAGCCAGCACCTTGATCAGCATGAAGGTCATGACACCCAGCGCATAGGCACGCAGGGCTGCAGCGGCCTGGACTACGTCCCGCTCGGTCATCGCACCGTAATGAAACAACGTGGCGATCAGTGGCTCGGCGAGTAGCAAAAGCGCCAGCGCAGCCGGCACACCGACAAGCAGCACCATGCGGACCGCCCAATCCAGTGTTTTAGCAAACGCCTTGGGATCGTCTCCGGCATGCTGGCGAGACAAGGCCGGAAGAATGACCGTACCGATAGCTATACCGAAGGCACCCAGCGGCAGCTCAGACAGCCGATCCGCGTAATACAGCCAGGAGATACTGCCGGTCTCGAGGAAGGATGCCAGCACCGTATCCAATAAAAGGTTTATCTGGCTGACCGATACGCCGAACAAGGCCGGCAGCATCAGCGTCATGATGCGCTTTACGCCTTCATCCTTGCGGTTCGGCTTTGGTACTGGAAGGAGCCGTATCTGCGCCAGAAAAGGCAGCTGAAACAAGAGCTGCGCCACGCCAGCAATAAACACGCCCCACGCCAACGCCATGATCGGTTGATCAAAATATGGCGTCAGGAATAGCGTTGCGCTGATCATGCTCAGGTTCAGCAGCACCGGAGTAAAGGCCGGCACCGCAAAGCGTCCGTAGCTGTTCAGAATCGAGCCACACAACGCTGTCATCGAGATCAAGAGCAGGTAAGGAAAGGTGATGCGCAGCATATCCGCTGCGAGCCCCAGCTTTTCTGCGTCGTCATGAAAGCCCGGCGCAAACAGGGTAATCAACAATGGCGCACCCGCCACTCCCACAGCCGTGATAGCCACCAACGTGATCCCCAGCGTCCCGGCCACGCGATCAACCAGCTGCTTCACTTCAGCAAGACTGCGCCTGGAGCGGTATTCAGAAAGAACCGGAACGAACGCCTGGTTAAATGCCCCTTCAGCGAACAAGCGGCGCATGAAGTTGGGAATTTTGAAGGCGATAAAGAAAGCGTCAGCTTCTGACTGAGAACCAAAATACGCCGCAACGACCACGTCGCGCACCATCCCCAGCACCCGCGACAACATGGTCATGATGCTGACGACCATGCCCGAACGCAGCAAACTAGGGGCCTTGGGAACGGGAGCGACTGGTGGAGTGGTATCTGTCATGGAGCGCGGCGCCGAATAAAAGCGCGATCATAGCGTTCGAACGGCCGCCATGCGAGCGAACAAAACCTGACATTCGTTGCGTACTGGATGTACAATGCGCGACTTCCCGATCTGGCACCTCAGAGCGCCTGGCGGGTCTTGACAATCCAGTAGGGCAGCGGCATAGTACGCGGCCTTATTTATACCTTATTCATCCAGATTTTCTGAGGAGCACGACGGTGGCCAACTCACCTCAAGCCAAGAAACGCGCCAAGCAGGCCGAGAAGCGCCGCACTCACAATGCAAGCCTGCGCTCCATGGTCCGTACTTACATCAAGAACGTCGTCAAGGCAATTGACGCCAAGGATCTTGAGAAAGCACAAAGCGCCTACACTGCAGCTGTCCCGGTTATTGACCGCATGGCTGACAAGGGCATCATCAACAAGAACAAGGCCGCTCGCCACAAGAGCCGCCTGAACGCACACATCAAGGCAATGGCTACGGCCGCTTGATCAGCGTTACTTGTTGACGAAAAAACCGGCTCACTGAGCCGGTTTTTTTATGGACGCCTGGTTACTTCAGAATCTTATGCAATGCCGGATAAACCGCAACGCGACCCAAAGCTAATGCGGCTTACCCTTGGTATGCCCGCCTATACCAGCACCAGGTTATCCCGATGGACCAATTCAGGCTCGTCGATATAACCGAGAAGCTGCTGCACCGAGTCCGTGCACTGACCAATGATCCTGGCAGCATCCTGAGAACTGTAATTGACCAACCCTCGGGCGACCTCGCGGCCATCCGGCCCGACGCATACCACCATCTCACCCCGACGGAAGTTACCCTCTACCGCCATAACACCCACCGGCAGCAAACTCCGCCGCCCCGACGTCAGCGCAGCAACCGCGCCCTCGTCGATCAATAGACGGCCACGGGTCTGAAGATGCCCGGCTAACCACTGCTTACGCGCAGCCAGCATGCCTTTTTCCGGACGCAGCAGAGTACCCAGCTCCTCACCCGCCTGCAGACGCTCTATTACACGTTCAATGCGCCCGCCCACGATAACGGTACCGGCACCGGAGCGCGCTGCCAGCCGCGCAGCACGCAACTTGGTCTGCATGCCGCCACGCCCGAGCGCGCCAGCACTGCCACCTGCCATGGCGTCCAGCTTGGGATCATCGGCCATCGCCTCTGCGATCAGCTGAGCACTGGGATCCGCGCTCGGATCAGCAGTAAAAAGCCCGTCGCGATCAGTCAGAATGACCAGCAGATCCGCCTCAACCAGATTGGTCACCAGGGCGCCAAGCGTGTCGTTGTCACCGAAACGGATTTCGTCGGTGACAACGGTGTCGTTTTCGTTGATCACAGGAATTACGCCCAGATCCAGCAGGGCGCGCAACGTGCTACGGGCGTTGAGATAGCGCTTGCGATCCGACAAGTCATCATGCGTCAGCAGCACCTGAGCGGTCGACAG
Source organism: Pseudomonas sp. gcc21 (assembly GCF_012844345.1). Lineage (NCBI taxonomy): Bacteria > Pseudomonadati > Pseudomonadota > Gammaproteobacteria > Pseudomonadales > Pseudomonadaceae > Pseudomonas > Pseudomonas sp. gcc21. The sequence goes on from NZ_CP051625.1 coordinate 2,012,139, forward strand.
ACCGTGCGCCTGAAAGCTCGACTCCCATGCCTGCACCAACCCCATCTGACCAATTGCCGCCGCAGCCTGCATTTGGTGGATTGTACGCGGCCGCTCAGTCCAGCCCAGACGGCTCATACCTGCCGCTACTGCGCCCGAGGACACCAGCACCAGCTCCGCCCCATTCTTGCGCAAGGCGACCAGCTGATCGACCCAGACCGCCATGGCGTTCTGGTCGAGACCTCGACCATCGCCAGTCAACAAGGCACTTCCAATCTTGACCACCCAACGTCGCGCGTCGGCTACCTTCTGTCGCATGCTGCTTTTTCCGTTGTGAACAGAGAAGAAGCTGCCGAAGCAGCTTCCAAATTAACGCACGTAGATGATTTCCGCCCCGTCCTCGTCGTCTTCATCATCATCGTCGTCATCTTCATCCTCACGCGCCTTGAGACCCTGCTTGCGCAGAGCACGCCGGTCGTCAAGGGACTGAATATGAGCGCGCGCTTCCTCTTCGATCGCCTTGTCCAGCTCGGCCATCTCTGCGACATATTCCTCGTCGTCTTCCAGGCGACGCGTCCGCTCATCCAGCCAGTTCATGACGGCTTTGGCCAGCTCTTCAGTACCCTGACGCTCCGCAGCGGAAATCACGAACACCGGACCTTCCCACTCCAGACGCTCGACAACATCATCAAGAATTGCCTGCTGCTCGTCTTCCAGAAGCTGGTCAGCCTTGTTCAACACCAGCCACCGCTCGCGTAGCGTCAGCGAAGGACTGAACTTACCAAGCTCATGGATGATTGTCTCCACGGCTTCAACCGGATCACTCTGATCCATAGGCGCCATATCAACCAGATGCAACAACAGCCGGGTACGCGACAGATGCTTGAGGAAACGCGTACCCAGGCCCGCACCTTCCGCCGCTCCGGCAATAACGCCCGGGATGTCAGCGATTACGAAACTGCGCATACGGCCAACATCCACCACACCCAGGTTTGGCACCATGGTGGTGAAGGGATAATCCGCGACCTTTGGCTTTGCTGCAGAGACAGCCCGAATCAGTGTACTCTTGCCCGCATTAGGCAAACCGAGCAAGCCCACGTCAGCCAGCACCTTGAGCTCAAGCTTGAGATCACGCTGCTCACCGAGACTGCCCTGACTGGTCTGGCGCGGAGCACGATTCACACTGGATTTGTAACGCGTGTTGCCCAGCCCGTGAAAACCACCCTGCGCCACCAGCAGCCGCTGGCCGGGCTCGGTCAGATCACCAATGATTTCCTGGGTGCCGGCATCGATGACCGTGGTACCGATCGGCACGGGGAGAACCATGTCCTCACCCTTGGCACCGGTACAATCGCTCCCCCGGCCGTTCTCGCCGCGCTTGGCATTGAAGCGGCGGGTATAGCGATAATCGACCAGAGTGTTGCAGTTGTCCGCGACCTCTAGATAGATCGAACCGCCATCCCCACCATCACCACCGTCAGGCCCGCCCTTGGGAATGAATTTTTCCCGGCGGAAGCTCATGCAACCATTACCCCCATCCCCGGCCTTGACCGTGATGGATACCTCATCAACAAATTTCATCTTGCTCCCTCCCTGACGGGATGGGTGGAATTAAGGAATCAAGCTACAAACAAAAAAGCCCCGTCGCAAGACAGGGCTTTTTCGAACCAGAGCTATATCAGGCTTCTACGACATTCACGTAGCGACGACCGAATTTGCCCTTCACTTCGAACTTGATCACGCCAGCCGCTTTAGCAAACAGGGTGTGATCCTTGCCCATGCCGACGTTCTTGCCGGGATGGAATTCAGTGCCACGCTGGCGAACAATGATATTGCCAGGAATGATGGACTGACCGCCGTACATTTTAACGCCAAGGCGTTTGGATTCTGAATCGCGACCATTGCGCGTGGAACCGCCTGCTTTTTTGTGTGCCATGGGTAACTATCTCCTCTATGGGCTTAGGCAGAGATGCCGGTAATTTTGATTTCGGTGAACCACTGACGGTGGCCCTGACGCTTCATGTGATGCTTACGACGGCGGAACTTGATGATGCGGACCTTATCGCCACGACCGTGGGAGTTGATCTCGGCAGTCACCTTGGCACCATCAACAACCGGCGCACCAATCTTGACGTCGTCACCGTTACCTACCAGCAATACGCGGTCGAACTCGATAGTTGCACCGGTTTCGCCTTCCAGCTTTTCGACTCTGAGGTATTCACCTTCGGCGACTTTGTACTGCTTGCCACCGGTAACAATCACTGCGTACATGTTGCTTTCTCCGTAATCCTGCTCACCCGGCGCTTGGGTATAATCGTTAGTGGCCGGCATGGCTGCAAGTGAACCCGCCTATCGGGCCCGACCTTGCCATTGTCAAAACAGGGATGCTGTAAATCGGGTTTTCAGGGGCGGGGATTCTACGCAAATGCGACGCTGCGGGCAAGCTTTACCTTACCTGGAGAAGACGCCGGTAATAGCAGTCACGCATGCACAGGCTTTGCCTCGAATCCAACATCCATCGGCACATCCATGACGCAACTATAAAAGCTGCTCGCCAAAAGGAGCTCGTCGCACATCCTGCCGTGTTTGTTACGCATTTTCAAACGCAACGGGTGACGCCAGAACCCCCATTCCCAGCCGCTTTTCTTGACAGCACAAAGCCTGCCGCCTAGCATGCCGCGCAACACACCACAAAGCGTGCAGTCAATGACAACCCTGCCTTTTTACACTGCGGTCACGGAAGATTTTGAAGCCGTCAATCAACTGATAATGCGTCAGTTGCAGTCACGTGTCCCGCTGGTGGAAAAGATCGGCAGCTATATCATCAGCGCCGGTGGCAAGCGCCTGCGGCCCCTGGTAGTCCTGTTGTCGGCGCGCGCCTGCGGCATGAAAGATCCCCGCCAGCATAGCCTGGCTACCATCATTGAGTTTCTGCATACCGCCACGCTGCTGCATGACGACGTTGTTGATACCTCCGATCTGCGACGTGGCCGCTCTACTGCGAATGCGCTTTGGGGCAATGCGCCGAGCGTTCTGGTCGGTGACTTCCTGTTTACCCGCGCCTTCGAGCTCATGGTCGAGATGGGCGATATGGAAATCATGCGGGTATTGGCCAACGCTACTAATGTGGTTGCCGAAGGCGAAGTATTACAACTGACCAAGGTGCGCGACGCCAACACCGACGAAGCAACCTATATGAAGGTCATTCGCAGCAAGACTGCAATGCTGTTCGAGGCCTCATCCCATACCGGCGCCATGCTCGCCGGCGCATCCGCCGCACAGACAGAAGCCCTGCGTCGCTATGGAGACGCTCTGGGTATCGCTTTCCAGTTGATCGATGATTTGCTGGACTACAGCGGAGACGCGGAAGCCATGGGCAAGAACGTGGGCGATGATCTGGCCGAAGGGAAGCCCACCCTCCCCCTGATCTACACCATGCGCGAAGGCACCGAAGCGCAGGCGCAGCTGGTCAGAAAAGCGATTCAAAAAGGCGGTGCGGACGAAATCGAAGCGATTCAAGCAGCAGTACGCGCAAGCGGCGCGCTTGAATATACGGAAAAGCTGGCCCGCAAGATGAGCGAAGAAGCTGTCGAGCTGCTGCAAGTCCTGCCTGAATCCGAATTCAAGGACGCTCTGGAGCAACTTGCACGCTTCGCCGTTGACCGGAAGTACTAAGCCTCGCCCCGTCTCCGCACAGCATACTGATCCGTCAGACACTCATACGAATCACCGCTGCACGGACAGCCCCCTCTTTGAAAAAAAGGGGGCTAGAGGGGATTCAGCGCGGTTCAACCACCGCATCATCATCCCCGCCACATCCCTCAGAGCACCTTCAACAGTTCAATATCAAACACCAGCGTGCTGTGCGGCGGAATGCTGCCCGCAGCGCGCGCGCCGTACGCCAGCTCGGAAGGAATGTACAAGCGCCACTTCGCCCCTTCTTTCATCAGCTGCAGCGCCTCGGTCCACCCTGCAATGACACCACCTACCGGGAATTCGGCTGGCTGACCACGCTTGTAGGAGCTGTCGAAGACTTCACCACTGATCAAGGTGCCTTCGTAATGCGTCTGCACTGTTGAGCTGGCATCCGGCGTAGCACCAGTGCCTTCGTTGATGACCTCATATTGCAGACCGGAAGGCAGCGTGACGACGCCTTCCCGTTGTGCGTTCTGCTGCAGATAATCCGCCCCGGCCTGACCAGCGGCGCGAGCCGCCTCTTCTGCCACGACAGCCATCTTTTGCTGTAAACCCTGGAACGCAGTCTGCATGGTCTCTTCATCGACCGGGCTGGGCTGCTGATTGAACGCGTCACGCAGGCCGGCGAGCACCAGATTGATATCCAGATCCGGGATGCCGCTGGATACCAGTTGATCGCCCATCTGGCGGCCTATGCCATAGCTGACACGCTGTTCGTCGGTATTGATTTCGTTGCTCATGGCTGTCTCCGCCGGTTGATTAGCCGTAAAGCCTGACATAATCCGCATTCGAATTCACCCGCCGGTGAAGCGCAGGAATCACCGTGCAGCACCCGAAATCCAGACAGCCAGGCTGCTCAACCGGCCGTTTTGTTTCTGTATCGCATCCAACTAGGATAAAATGCCGCGTTTTCGGCCCCACCTAACCGAGACATCCCATGCTGGAAAAGCTGTTCCACCTCAAAGCCCACGGCACCACGGTTCGCACTGAAATCCTCGCCGGCGTAACCACCTTCCTGACCATGGCGTACATCGTCTTCGTCAACCCGATGATGATGGCCGACGCCGGTATTGATCCGGGCGCCGCCTTCGTGGCGACCTGTCTGGCCGCAGCGATTGGCTCGCTGATCATGGGTCTCTGGGCCAACTACCCGATTGCGCTCGCACCGGGCATGGGGCTGAACGCATTCTTCAGCTATACCGTCGTTGGCTCCATGGGCTACAGCTGGCAGGTCGCGCTTGGCGCGGTATTTATCTCCGGCTTTCTGTTCTTCCTGCTGAGCATCTTCAAGGTCCGTGAATGGATCATCAACAGCATTCCAATGCCGCTACGTTCAGCGATCGCAGCCGGTATCGGGCTATTTCTGGCATTGATCGCGCTGAAAAATGCAGGCTTCGTGGTTGACCATCCGGCTACGCTCGTCACGCTTGGCGATCTTGGCCAGCCAGCGCCACTATTGGCTGCACTGGGCTTCGCAATCATCGTTGCACTGTCCTACCGCAAGGTCACCGGCGCGGTAATGATCGGAATCTTGTTCATAACCGGCATCAGTCTGCTCTCCGGACTTTCCGAAACCAGCGGCTTGATGTCAGCACCACCCAGCCTGGCGCCTACGTTCATGGAACTGGATCTGCGCGGCGCGCTGGATATCGGCCTGGTCAGCGTCATTTTTGCCTTTCTGTTTGTGGATCTGTTCGATACATCGGGAACGCTTATCGGCGTGGCGCAACGCGCCGGGCTGGTTGACGAAAAGGGTAACCTGCCGCGCCTCGGCCGCGCACTGATGGCGGACAGCACGGCCACCATGGCCGGCTCGGTGCTCGGTACATCAACCACTACCAGCTATGTCGAATCAACAGCCGGGACGGCGGTTGGCGGCCGTACCGGTATGACGGCCTGCGTTGTCGCTCTGCTGTTCCTGCTCTGCCTGTTCTTTTCGCCCTTGGCAGGTGCCGTTCCAGCTTTTGCAACCGCACCGGCTTTGCTCTTTGTCGCTGTATTGATGACTGGCGGCCTGGTACAGGTTGACTGGGAAGATCTGACCGAAGCCGCGCCAGTCGTGATCACCGCTCTGGTGATGCCGCTGACCTTCTCCATCGCCAACGGTATCGCCCTCGGCTTTATCGCCTGGGTCGCGATCAAACTGCTAGCCGGACGGCATCGGGATCTGAATCTCAGCCTGTATGCACTGGCCGGTCTGTTCGTCATCAAACTCGCGTTGTTCAGCTGATGGGCCTGCAATTTGATCCGGCCAATTACGACGAGCAGCTCGCCGCCAAGCGTCAGCGCCTGGTTGACCTGCTCGCGCCTTTCGCGGCACCTGAACCCCAGGTGTTCACCTCTCCGCTGGAGCATTTCCGGCTGCGTGCAGAGTTTCGCCTGTGGTATGAAAGTGGCGTTCCGCACTACGCCATGTTCGAGCAGGGTGACAACCGTAGACCGATCCTGATTGACCAGCTGCCGATCGCCAGCAAACGGATCAATGAATTGATGGGCCCGCTGCTGGAAGCCTGCACGGCCGACCCGGTGCTTGGCAAGAAACTCTTCCAGGTCGAGTTCCTCACCACGCTCACCAACGAAGCACTGATCACCCTTTGCTATCACCGGCCCATCGATGAGCAATGGGATGTGTCAGCACAGCGGCTTGCTGAAGAGCTCGGGATTCTGCTGATCGGACGCAGCCGCGGGCGCAAGCGCGTTTTGCAGCGCGACTACGTGCAGGAAGCGCTCAGCGTAGCCGGCCGCACCTGGCGCTATCAGCAGGTTGAGGGCGGCTTCACCCAGCCCAACGGCCAGGTAAATCAGCACATGTTGAGCTGGGCCGTTGAAGCCGCTGGCCAGAACGATGACGACCTGCTTGAACTCTATTGCGGCAACGGTAACTTCACCCTTCCGCTGTCTACCTGCTTCCGCCGGGTCATGGCGACGGAACTGGCCAAGCGTTCGGTGCATTCGGCTGTGGCTAACATGGAAGCCAACGGAGTCGAGAACGTAACCCTGGTGCGTCTGGCCAGTGAAGAGGTCACCGAGGCGCTGACCGGCGTACGCGAATTTCGCCGTCTGCGCGGCATCGAACTGAACGACTTCAACTTTGGGACGGTATTCGTCGACCCGCCGCGTGCCGGTCTTGATCCTGCCACGCTGGAACTGGTGAAGGGTTATAAGCGCATCCTGTATATCTCATGCAACCCCGAGACCCTCGCCGCCAACCTGGAAGAACTGAACGCAACGCACCGCATTACCCGCAGTGCATTGTTCGATCAGTTTCCTTATACACACCATATGGAATCAGGCGTGCTGCTGGAACGACGTTAGGTCTCCCGTTGGCAAGACGTACGAAAAAGGCAGCCCTGAGGCTGCCTTTTTCACTACTGCACTGATCCAAAGATCAGGCCTTCTTGTAGGTATCCAGATCGATACCCGAGCGGCCCGGCGCGAGAATATTATTCGGATCCAGGGCGCGCTTGATGGCGTGCTCCACGTCCCGCTTCACAGGACCGTAGCTGCGCGCAACACGCTCCTGGAAACGCGTATTCACGCGATACACCGCATAGCCTTCCTTCTCGAACTCATCCAGCAGCTCGTTGAAGCAGGCGTCCGCGCGCTTGGTCTCTTCCTCGTTGGTGCGGTCGTACAGCACGTCGATGACGTGGTGCATATCACGTGGCGCGACGATGAACTCCGCGACATAGTCTAGACCGTGCTTGTGCAGAATCTCCTTGGCCATGGCAGCCTGTTTTCTGCACTCACTGCCGCGCGCCTCACTGACGGGTGCGAACCACATAGAGCCGCCGCCACCGCGCCAGTTGTACAGGCCAAACTCCTGAAGATTCGGCACACCGGACATCAGCTCTGCGCGGTATTTGAAGGGCTGGGTGTCGCCGGCCTCTTCCTGGGTCACGATACGCCCCTTGCCGAGTTTCTTGAACGCGTCAGTGACGATCTTCCAGTCCACATCAACCTGTTCCTGGGTGCCGTATAGCGCAGCGTAAAGGTTCCAGGCACCCATGCCGGTATCGTCCTGCATCTTCTGCAGCACGTCATCGGGTGTATGACCCGGTTCAGTGGTGTACTGCGCACGGGTCAGGTGCGCGCTGCCGGCTTCCCACAAGACGTTAGCGATCACCACCGAATTGGGGATAGTGCCGGACATGCGCAGCGGACGCAGAATGTCGACGATTTCTACGATGTCCTCTTCCTTGTCGAAGATGACTTCGAAGGGCTTGAAGACCGGCGGCTTGGGCATCAGCCAGAAGCCCATCTTGGTGGTGATCCCATAGTTGGCCTGGGTGAACATGCCATCCAGCGTCGGCCCGTATCCCCATTTGAAGATCTGCCAGGTATTACTGCCCTCAACGCCACCCATACCGGTGCGATAGACGTCGCCATTGGCGAGGACTACTTCCATGCCGCACTGCATCATGAAGTGCTCACCATAAGGGGTGTAACCCACGCCACGGTCCATGGTATTGCCCACAGGGCCGGCAATCGCCGAGGGCGCGGAGAACGACAACATTACCGGCAGGTCGTTTTTCTGTATGTACTCGTACAGCTGCCCGTAGGTCACGCCCGGTTCAACCAGCGCGGTACACATTTCCGGGTCGATATTGATGATCTTGTTCATCTTTTTCAGATCAAGGATGACCTGCCCACGGGCAACCGGGGCTGCTGAACCGTAGCCGAAGTTGCGGCCTGTAGAGATGGTCCAGATCGGTATGCTGTGCTCGTTACAGATTTTCATCACGCCCTGAATCTGCTCGACGGTGGTTGCCGTCAGCGCGGCCGAGGGTGCATGCGCTGCATTTTCCACCGGCATCATGATCTTGTTATAGGGCACCAGCTGCTCGGCCTTTACCAGCACGTTTTCTTCGCCCAGCAGCGCGCGGAACTTCTCGACGGCCTTGTTGAATTCCTCCTGCACTACCCCTTTGGGCAATACAGCATTGTTTTGTTCAGACATTGATCAGACTCCTTCAGGCCTCGATCGAAAAAGAAACGTAGCTACCGGTGACAGGCATGCTTGCAGCAGGCGCGCGCGGGGATGAGAACTGTCGCGTGCCCAGCGAAGCCAGCAGGTATCCAACACTGCTCGCCCACTGTCCGGACTGGTTGCCTTTGCGCGACGTGGCGGCTAAATGGCGTGGCAGCGCGGCGCTGTTCTGCCGTTCCTCGCTGACACTGAAGCTCCCGCCACATGCATGCAGCTGACGCCCGAGCTGACGTGAACACCCTTCGGCTATATCGGTATTCAGCAAGCGATGACGCGAGTGCCCGTCTTCGGCGGTGTGCTGGCCCAACCACTGGATACGCGCACCTGCACTGCGCGCCACATCGACAACCAGCGCAGCAGAGGCATCATCCAGCAGCCCGATCACCCGCATCGGCTGAGCACTACGAAGCTGGCGTTCAAAATCCATTATGAAAGCAAGGTCGCTTCCGACTCGCTGAACATGCATCTGCGAGCCAAGCGCGGTCCCGGCACCGTGCAGGAAATCCGCTTCAGCTGCACCGCCATTTACCAGGACCAACGCCGGCATCGCGATCGCACTGCCGACGGGCGCAGCGGCACGACCGGCAAAGGCCTGAGCCGGACCACCCAGCGTCAGAGCAGCGGCGCTGCCAAGCGCCATGCCTTTCAATACAAAACGACGGTTTACGCTCATGACAGGCTCCTCACTGCTGAACTGCCGGCGCAGGGAGCGTCGACAGGTATTCAGCAACCTTGGCGATGGATTCGTCGTCGATGTAGGACGCAGGGAACGCGGGCATGGCATTGAAGCCGTTGCGCACAATCGCCTGGAGATAGACTGCCGGCAGTCCGCGACCCTCAAGAACCGGCCCCACGCCTACTTCGGGTTTATGGCAATGGCCACATACCCTCTCGTACAGATGCTCGCCGCTCTCCCACTGGCTCGCCTGCTGGGCTTGAGCCGCACTGGCCAGCACGGCACAGGGGAATACCACTCCGGCGACAAATATCCGTTTCGCAGCCGCGCCGCTCAATGGAAATGACATTTCATGCTCCAAATTCAATGTTCATGTTGTATTGCTGCGATCTCTCAGCCTGCGCCTGGGTGGGCCAGGTCTTAGGCTAGAAGGGGTAGCGGCGCGGCGAGTGTTGAACGGTGATCCAGTGATCAGTCGTGAACTCTTCGATCGCCCAATCACCGTTGAAACGTCCGAGCCCTGAATTCTTCTCGCCACCAAAGGGCGCGTTGGGTTCGTCGTTCACCGGCATATCGTTTACGTGAGTCATGCCCGCGCGGATGCCCTGCGCGAACTGCACGCCGCGGGATATGTCCTGGGTAAACACCGCACTGGAGAGCCCGTACTCGCTGCTATTCGCCAGCTCGAGCGCGTGATCGGCGTCCCGGGCGCTCTGAATACCGACCAGAGGGCCGAAGATCTCTTCACGGGCGATTTCCATATCCGGCGTCACGTTGCCGAATACATGGGGAGGCAGGACGTTGCCCTGCGCTTCGCTGCCGACCAGCTGCGTCGCGCCCTCTTCCAACGCTGTTGCGATCTTGGTCTTGAGGCCGTCCAGTTGCTTGGCATTAATCACCGGGCCGACTACTGTTTCAGGCTTCGACGGATCGCCGTAGCTCAGCGACTTGACGCGCTCGACGTAGCGACGGGTGAACTCTTCAACCAGCGGTGCCTCGACAATGATGCGGTTGATCGCCATGCAGATCTGGCCCTGGTGCAGGAATTTGCCGACGACGGCGGCGTTCACTGCGGCATCTATGTCGGCATCGGCCAGCACCACAAAGGGACTGTTGCCACCCAACTCCAGCGCAACGTGCTTGAGGTGTTCACCACCGCTGGCGATACGACCGATGTTGCGGCCCACCGGCGTCGAGCCTGTGAAGGAAATGAATGACGGCACCGGGTGCTCGACGAAGGCGTCACCGATCTCGGAACCCGCGCCGACTACGACGCTCAGCACGCCAGGGGGCAAACCGGCTTCCTCGAAGATATGCGCCAGCAGCAGCCCGCCGGTGATCGGGGTGTCACTGGCGGGCTTGATAACCACCGCATTACCCAGCGCCAGCGCCGGCGAGACCGAACGGGCGCTCAGGTGCAGCGGGAAATTCCACGGACTGATAACCCCCACCACGCCAAGCGGTGCGCGGTAAACACGACTTTCCTTGCCGGGCACATCGGAGGGCAGAATCCGGCCATGAACCCGGCCAGGCAGACTCGCGGACTCCAGCGTTATAGCGCGCGCGGAGCCCCACTCGATCTCGGCCTTGATGCGAGTACTACCCGCTTCGCGGATCAGCCAGCTGACAATCTCATCCTTGCGCTCATCAAAGATCTCGACGGCCCGGCGCATGATCTGGCCCCGAGTTGTAGGTCCCATTGCAGCCCATTCAACTTGCGCCTTCTGCGCTGCGCGATAGGCCTCATCAAGGTCGTCGCGGGTGGCCATCGGCAGGCTGAGCAGGGTTTTGCCGGTGTATGGGTCGGTGACATTCAGGTTTCTCCCGGACCGTCCTTCGCGCCATGTTCCGGCGATGGGCTGTAGTTCGAGTTTCTGGTAGGCAGGCTTGCTGGTCATGAAAGTCTCTCTCTGTTCTGAGCCCCTGAAATACGGCTGAACAGGTCGAAAAGACCTGCGCGTCAACAAAGGGGATTGGCAAGCTATTTCAAGTTTTATGCCACTTGGAGAATAGGCGACGATCCGCCGCAGGGCCATTTCATGGACCTCAATATCCAGGCCAGCCCAGGCCGCTCAGTGGATAAATTTCATCAAAGATGCATAATTCTGTGCTCAAACTTTCACACCCCAGGCATCTCATTCAATGAAATTGACCCCGCCAGGCGAGTCCGAGTACGCCGAAGACGCGGTGATCCAGCGACTGCTGGCGAACCGCAGAAATCTTCTGGTCGACTCGTCCAGCCAGTTCGGTACCGGCTTTCCCAGCGCCCGGCAACTGGCTGAAACCGTTGCCTTCGCCCCCAGACAAGGGAATATCTGGCTGTTCGGACGGCGCTACATGCTTATGCAGGGCGCGGCCTTCGGTCAGATCCGCAGAGAACTTGTTCATGGCCTCGGGCTGGAGAAAGCCAGAGGCATCTACACACGCACAGGCTGGCACGCCGGCGCCCGTCTCGCCGAACAGGTCGCCACGCAATGGCCTGAAGGCGACCACGACAGCCTGTTCGCCGCCGGCCCGCGGCTGAACATGCTGGAAGGCATGGTGAATGTGGAGCCGATTCGCTTCGAGATCGACAGCAGCGCGGGGAAGTTCTACGCCGAGATGTTCTGGCACAACTCCATGGAAGCTCAGGAGCATCTCACCCACCACGGCCCAGGCAGCGAATGCGCGTGCTGGATGCAGACCGGTTTTGCCAGCGGTTATGCATCCGCCCTGCTGGGGCGAATGGTGGTTTTCAGAGAAGTCGAATGCCGGGCAAACGGTCACGCCGCCTGCCGCATCATCGGCAAGCCGGCCGAGCAGTGGACGGATATGGAGCGTGATGCCTCCGACCCCGAGACAGATGTTTTCTTCAGCCATATCGTGCATGGCATGCCTGAACCACGGAAAAGCGGCACATCGGAAGCGCAGACGAACGCCCAGACCATGATCGGATCGTCCGCGGCTTTCGTCTCGGCGCAGAAGATGCTGCAACGTGTCGCGCCCACCCAGGCCACGGTGCTGCTTACCGGCGAATCCGGGGTGGGCAAGGAGCTGTTCGCACAGTATCTGCATCACCACAGCCCCCGAAGCCAGGGCCCACTGGTCACCCTGAACTGTGCATCGTTGCCTGAACACCTGGTTGAAGCCGAGCTGTTCGGCGCGGAACGTGGCGCCTATACCGGCGCGGACCGCACACGGTCCGGCCGTTTTGAACGCGCCAACGGCGGCACGCTATTTCTCGATGAGATCCCCTCGTTGAGCCTGGATGCCCAGGGCAAGATCCTGCGCGCACTGCAGGAAGGCGAGATCGAGCGCGTTGGAGGAGACAAGCCTATCCGAGTGAATGTACGGCTGGTCGCAGCCGCGAATGTGCAGCTGCGCGATGAAGTGAATGCCGGGCGATTCCGGGAGGATCTGTTCTACCGGCTGAACGTATATCCGATCCAGATACCCAGCCTGCGTGACCGGCGCGACGATATCCCGCAGCTGATGGAGCACTTCCTGCGGCGTTATTGTCAGCGTCACGAGCGCAACGTGATCGGCTTTACCAGCAAGCTGGTGAATACCCTGCTCACCCACCCTTTCCCAGGCAATATCCGAGAACTGCAGAACCTCATCGAGCGGGGCGTCATCAGCTGTGAGGACGGCGAAGCGATGGACCTGCATCATATCGCGCTCAACGGCGATCTCACAGATCAGCCCGCGCTTCTGGGCCTGACCGCCGAGGGCAGACTGACTATTCCTCCGCTCCCCTATTCTGACCTCAATGACCAAACGCACCCCAAGCAGCGCGCGCTGCATCCGGTGATTGAGCAGCTGAATGCGTTTCTCAGCGGATCCGATGGACAGCTCCAGACGTCCATCGAAGAGATCGAACAGCTACTGGTGACGCAAGCAATGAAACGCACCGCAGGCAACGTCACCGCGGCCGCGCAACTGATCGGCATGAGTCGGGCACAGGTGAATTATCGGTTGAAGGGGAAATAGCGGGCTGGACGCTGGGCGACGCGGGGATTTGATTTGAGTCCTGCTACAAGCTGGCCTGTCGGCCAGCGTCGTGCCGAGGGCGACACTCCCACGGGTTATGTGCCGTGGCAGCGCTCAGGCTATATCACAGACCCAGCGCTCCAACTGTAGGAGGGGCGACCCGCCGCGATCGGCGGCCGCAGGACGCCCCGGGTTTGGTTCAAGCTGGCCTGTCGGCCAGATCGCCGCGGCGGTTCGGCGTTCCGATCGCGCCTCCCATTTGGGAAATCCGGCGTTTACGCCGTTCTTGTGGGACGCCTCAAGCCAACTTAAGTATCGGCTTGACCGCCACGCCATTAGCGGAGTCTTCAAAGGCTTGATTGATTTGATCGAAGTTGTAGAACCGGACCAGCTTGTCGAATGGAAACTTCCCGGCCTTGTAAAACTCAACCAGCTTGGGAATAAACACTCGCGGCACTGAGTCACCCTCGATCACGCCGATCATGCTCTTGCCTTCGGCCATCACGTCGTTATGCACATCAATGTTCATTTCAGGCGTGACACCCACGATGGCAACGGTGCCCAGCGGCCGTAACGCATGCAGGCTCTGGCGCACGACCGGTGGCACGCCGGTGCTTTCCACCGCGTAATGCGTTCCGCCGCCAGTGATTTCCTTGATTTCCTTGACCACATCCACCTGCTTGCCATTCAGCGCATGGGTAGCGCCTAGCTCCTTTGCCAGCTCCAAGCGGCTATCGTGCACGTCGATTGCGAAAATCTGCTGGCAGCCTGCGATCTTCGCCGCCATGATCGCGCTCAAACCCACCGCGCCGCAGCCGTATATCGCGATGGAGGTGCCGAACTCAGGTTTCAGGCGATTGAGCACCGTACCGGCACCGGTCTGAATGCCACAGCCCAGGGGCCCCAGCAGGGCCAGATCCACTTCCTTGTCGACTTTCACCACATTGCGCTCATGCGCAACGACATGCGTGCCGAAAGACGATTGCCCGAAGAAGGTAGCGAGCTCGGTGTCGCCCTGATGTAGCCGGCAGGTGCAATCGTCCATACGCCCTCCAAAGTTCAGCTCGTTAAACCGCGAGCACACGGTCGGGTGGCCCGTCAGGCAGTTCTCGCACTGACCACAATGCGCAAAGGACATCACAACATGATCGCCCGCGGCTAGGCTTGTCACGCTGTCTCCAACTTGCTCAACGATACCGGAACCTTCATGCCCCAACACGATGGGGTACGGGGAGATGCCCAGATCACGGGCTACCGCGTCGGTATGGCACACGCCAGTGGCAATCACCTTGATCAGCACTTCATTCGATTTGGGTGCGGAAAGCGATACCTCTTCGATGGCGAACTCATCGCCCTGAGCATGGGTGACTGCGGCTTGGATTTTCATTTCAACTAACTCCGGATGTTCAGATTGTGTGAAGAACGACGCCCACCTTTGCAATGATCGGACCAGCTCAGTTTAGCCCGCATGCAGGAAGCCGCCAGCAGAGCGCGGAGGGAACCCAGGGAGTGGTACCGTCTCTAGCCCGGTGAACATAGTGACCGGCGCCACGGCGCAAAATCCGAGCCGGAGCGCAGCAAACACATCCATCTTTTCGATAATTACGTCGTAAATATCGCCCTTTTTATATCGGATTAGCTGCCCGATAATTTCCACAGTCTTATTCAGTTCCGTCAGCAGAATCCAACCGACAATAGGAGATGCATATTTATGAGTACTTACCATCTGGCTGTGATCGTGGGCAGTAACCGCCGCGAATCAACCAACCGTCAGCTAGCCCAGGCGATGGTCAAACTGCTGCCAGGCAACGTTGCGGTCAGCTATCCGCAGATTGATGATCTGCCGTTATACAACCTCGACCTGGAAGGCGAGCGCCCAGCCAGCGTGAACCGGTTTACCGACGAGATCCGTGCAGCCGATGCCGTGTTGATTGTCACGCCGGAACACAACAGATCACTCCCGGCGGTGTTGAAGAACGCGATTGACTGGGGTTCCAAGCCAATGGACAAGAACGTCTGGTTTGATAAACCCGTTGCCATCACTGGCGCATCACCAGGCGCAATGGGCACCGCACTGGCGCAGCAGCATCTGCGCCAGATCATGGGCATTCTCGGCTCGGTGGTATTGGGAGGCGAAGCCTATCTGCAATTCCGCCCCGGTCTGATTACTGATAACGGCGAGATCGGCGAAGACAGCCATCAGTTCCTGAAAAGCTACATGGACCGCTTCGTTAGCTTGATCGAGAAGTTGACACAACGATAAGCGAAACCAACGCTACGCCGCATCCCGTTGGGCATGCGGCGGCACATGCCTGGCGCGCTGCCCCTATAAGCTCAACATCTCGCCCCTCGGCATTGCAACGCATTGAAGTCATACACAGCGGAGTGGCCCGGATCGCCTTCGGGTAACGGGACACCTTGCGGGACGAGAAAGACCGCGGAATGGGCACCGAACAAGCCGGCCGGATAGGTGAACTGCTTGAGCACAACATACGCCTTGTGCAGGCCTGGTGCCGCGGGCCTGGGGATGCCTTCGCCGGCGACAGGGGGAACATCCAGCGCCGGCGAATTGGCAACAACTGCGTCAACCCAGGCATTGACATCTGCCGTCGTCGCGGGCCGAAGCACACCCTTGGTGATTGCACTATCAATACCGGGCTGCCCCGCCAAAGGCGCATCTGCATCCCTGAAGCTCGACGGCGAAACCTCAGCGGACGTAACCAGAGCAGTTCCCTGCTCGAGCGGTTCACCAATAACGATAGCGCCCGACTTATCGCCGGGATAGACGAGATCCACCGGTGCGCCAAACAACTTCCGGGAAAGCGGGTTAAGCGCGGTGTTCCGGCCCTTGCCGATATAAACGTAACCGCAGGGGCCACGGTTGTGATAGCTGCTGTTAAATACCGGAACAGTGCTGGCGAGCCCTGCAATAGCCTGCCGGTGGTAGCCTGATACCAGTACCGCGACGATCTCGGTACCCTGCGTCCAACCTAGATTCCAGACGGTCGGCTCATACGCGCCGAGGATCAGCGCAACCGGGCGCGACGGGCTGTTCACCGCAACATCAAACCGGGTCGCTGCGTGCCCGCTCTGGTCAATCTGAAAATCAAGCGCCCGCCCCGCATAGGCTCCCGCTGCATACACCAACAGATCGGCAGGCAGCTCCAGATCCTCAAATGCACAGCTGACAGGACCTGCCTTGGCTTGCGCAGACTGCGGAGGAATCTCGAAGTCAAAAGCCTTGAGCTGATCCGCTGCGACCGTGCCAGACAACAGACACGCCAGCACTATTGAAATCCGTTTCATGATTTTCCTTATTGATAACTCGCAGTCATTGCGCTGCAAACATATCGCAAAGCCAAGCTACAACCAAACTACCTGCGTCATCCCACCTCGGGCCGATAGCCTTTTGGGAGCCGGTTCATTTGCGGATTACACCACCGCCTTGGAGAACACGTTCAACACAATCACACCGGCGATGATCAAGCCCATGCCAACAAGCGCTGGCGGGTCCAATTTCTGGCCAAACAACAACCAGGCGACCGCCGTAATAAGCACTATGCCCGCGCCCGACCAGACGGCGTAGGCAATGCCCACCGGGATTGTGCGCAGCGTCAGCGCTAATAGGTAAAAAGCAATGCCGTAACCGACTACAACCAGCACTGATGGCCAGGGCTTGCTGAACCCGGCGCTCGCTTTCAGTGCCGTGGTCCCGATTACTTCGGCAACAATTGCAACGGTCAGGAATATCCAGCTTTTCATCGGTTCGCACTCACAGGAAGACACCGAAGGATGATAGCAGCGCGCTTTCCTATACGGCACATGCGCTTCGGCGCGTTCGGAGCAAAAAAAGACGCCGGCTCGAGAGCGAAGCCGGCGTAAATGCAGTCGATGAATTTCAGGCGTGTCAGACGCCCGCGAATCAGAGGGTCTTGGATACCGCGAACGTTACGTTTGAATCGCAGTTACCATCGCAACCGCCATCAATATCGGTGTTGGAGTACATCAGAGCCAGATCAAGACCCAGTACCTGCTTGCCGAGACTTACTGCCCAGTCGCTGTAATTATCGGCGTCACTGTCGTTGGCGTCTGCGTAACCATAGTGCAAACCAAGGCCGAGGTCATAGGGGAGACTGAACCCGTAATCAAGGAAATAATAAAGCGGCTCCGGGTCGAGATCGTACGCATACTTCACACCTGCGTTGAAGCCGTAAAATCCGAGGCTGCCAATGACTTCATCGACGTCCCAGGAACTGTTTCCCGGATAGGTATAAGTGGCCCACTGGATGTCGTAACTAACGTTATCGGTGATGTCACCGCCGTAACCGACGTAATAGTCTATTTCAATACTCGCACCATCGAAGCCATCCTCCGAGCCGTCAATGTTGGATGCCCAGGCGCCAATGTACAGACCGCTTTCATGGGCGATATCCAGACTGCCCTGAACGGCGCCAGCACCATCAGTTTGGGACTGGCCCCGCCATATGTAATCGCTGGCAAGCGTAGCAGTCATGCTTACATCGAGTTCGCCGAGTGCAGTATCAAAGGCTTCAGCCTGGGAAACGCTGGCAAAACCAATCGCGCTGGTAGCGGCAACGACAACGGCAAGTTTTTTCATCATGCGGTAGTACTCCATGTTTGCTAAATCCAATTTGCGAAGAAGAAGAAGTTGGTATGGAGTACTTAGCATTAAGCTTGCCAATCTATAAAAACGCTTGACTATCAATTAGTTACATCAGTAAAACCATCTCGACGTCCAGTCGACCGACCTCGCCGTTGCGTTTAAATGGTGCACCAGGGTTTCGCCTTGGTGCAAAGTGCCATTACTGACTGAAGAATTATCAGCCGACTCACTTCGTCCGCCCTCGACCGAACCAAAGCGATAGCGCACCGCTGACTTAGCTGACCGCAGCTACACTAGAGAGCCGAACCAACGAAACGATAGAGGAAGCCATGAAAGAGACCGGAAAAATCGACTATGTTGAACTGCCCTCACGCGACCTTGCAGTGACCAAGAGTTTTTTCCGTTCGGCATTCGGATGGACATTCATCGATTACGGACCTGATTACATCGCGGTTGAAAATGCCGGATTGGACGGCGGGTTTTTCAGGTCAGATAAAATAGCCACTACCGAGAATGGAAGTGTGCTGGTGGTGCTTAACAGCACTGACCTTGCGGATTCTGTTCGAAAGGTAAAACACTGTGGTGGGGTGATTCTCCAGGACATATTCGACTTCCCAGGAGGCAAGCGATTTCATTTCGCAGACCCTAACGGGAATGAATATGCTGTCTGGTCTGATAATAGTTAGAAAGGGCGACGTCGACGCCCTTTTCTCGTGGCTTGAGCCGGCGTTGTCCACTGGAGCCAGGCTCAAGCCTTCGCTATCAGGGCTTATTGACCTGGCGCTGCAAAAGATCTCGGATATCCGTCAGCAGAAGTTCTTCAGTGCTGGGTGCAGGCGGGGCATCGGGTACTTCTTCTTCCTTGCGCTTCAGACTATTCATCACCTTGATCGCGACGAAAATCGCTGCAGCGATGATCAGAAAATCCACAACGCTTTGAATGAAGGCACCATAGCCTATCGTGACCGCAGCAAGATCACCCTGCGCCTCCCGCAAGACGATAGCCAGATCACTGAAATCCACCCCACCTATCAGCATCCCCAACGGCGGCATGACGATATTATCCACGAAGGATGACACCACCTTGCCGAACGCAGCACCAATGATGATACCCACGGCCATATCAATAACGTTGCCGCGCATCGCGAAGGCTTTAAACTCTTGAACAAAACTCATATCTTTTTTTCTCCGATATCGCCGAGACGGCTGGTAGTAATCTGATTGCTTCGTGTGCTTAATGCAACGACTTAGCATTCAGAAAGGAGAATAGCTGATATCGGATAGCATGTGAGAAAGCAGGTTTGACAAGCCCAGGCTACTCCAGCACGTGCTCTGGAGCAGCCATCGAATGCTTTAGTATTCCAAGCGAGCCGTTAGCTGAAGAACCAGAGCCTTGGCTTTTTCCCAATCTGTATCGTCTGAAGCCAGCATGAATTCGAAATACCTGCTTTTCAGCCCGACGCCAGCTGATTCGGACTGAAAATCATAACTGTATTGCACCGTAGCGTGACGCAGGTGCCAGTTTACTGCCACAGAGGGAAAGAGATGGTCGTCGTATGCAAAAACAGCGCTCTCTAAACTCCAGTTCGGATTCAGCCTATACAGTGCGCCAAGCGTATATCGGCTCGGGAGCTCCTGGGTGTGATTGCGGTAACCATTTATTCCCTTCACAGCAGGGCGAAACGTGAGCGATCCATCGGGACGGTAACTCGCACGATCAGTAGCGGCTGAAGCTTCCGTGTAGGTCAGGTTTTTCCAGCGAATGCGCGAATAGACATCACGCCCGCGTATGTAGGTGCTCAAGTGTTCGGTGATGTGCCAATCGATATCGAAATCCGCGGCAAAACCGCGTCCTTTGACAGATTCAGTCGGCCTGTCCAATAAAAGGTCTTCGGAATAACCGTAATCCAAATCGAGTTTTCCGCTATAGCCACCGGCTTGCGTATCCACATAGCCGCTAAGGACGCCATCCTGCATCTCCGAAGCGGTGAGATAATTCAATCTGACTCGAGCGCTCAGGGATGGTGAGAATTCGTAACGGTAGCCAATTCCTACACCGCTTGAGCGCAGATGATTAGCACGCAGATGTACATCATATCGACGCCCTTTCTTCACTGGGAGGTCGTTGGCGTCCTGATAAAGGATGTCGGCCGTGTTTTCATCGAACTGCAGGTAATAATCGTAGCGCCAAAAAAAAGCTAGTTCGAAGCCGTTCCAAATTTGCCCCACTTCCAGCTGGTTATGTGTGAACGCAAAGTCGCCTGAATCGATAGGTTTACCTTCCAGCCCATCAACCATCTGTTTGATTGGAGCTATTTCACTATAGGTTTTACTGTCTATGCTTGCGTACGTTTGAAATCGAGAATCCGCGTAAACTGGCGCGAACTGAATACAGGTTGAAGCCGCGGCGAGGCAGATGATGCGAGATAAGTGCTGCACAGTGGAATCCTGACACATGTATTTTGAGGGGAGAGCTCGAATAATGAAAAAAGGGGAAGCCAGGCTCCCCCTTCATAAAGTTCAGAGCCGTTATTACAGGCTTTCGAACTCACCGTCATTATAAGTAATAATCACAGCGCCAGTTTTATCATCCAAGGTAGCGTATTGCTTGCCTTGCCAGGTGATGTTGCCGGTCAGGGTTTTATCGCCATCCTGCTTCGCTTCAGTCAGCGTTAGCGTGACGTTGTTGTGGTTGGTCAAGGTCGCCGACTGCAAATCGCCTTGCTTGCCGTTGTATACCAAGTCGAATCGCTGGCCATCCTCATAGTTTAATGATGCAGATCCGATGATACTTTCCAGTCCGTTGTTTTTGGCGTTTGCGGTCACTTTTATTGGATAGTTCATACCGTGCAAATGCATAGCATAGGATACAGTTAAGCTAATAACACCAGAATCGGACGCATCGCAGTCGCTTATATCCTTAAGTTGCCCGCTGTAATATTCGTTTTCTATACACGTACCTGCCAGATCAGCCGCATTGAGAGAGGCAGAAGCTTCAAGGTAGTTTTGTTCGCTTTTAAGCTGTCCCGATATTACCAGACCGGCATGCCCTACCGATAGTTCCGAATTTGATTCGTCATAGTCATTCCCATCGGTGTACTCAGACATAAATTTTAGATTGTTTATATCTAGCTCCAGCTTACCATCGAAACTGACATAATGCTCGCCGCTAACAACCATTTTTACGTCGAGAAGAGTTTTCAAGTCGGTAATTTCATACCGCTCTTTATCATAGTCATTACCGTAATATGTGCTTTTCCAG
This sequence comes from Pseudomonas sp. gcc21, assembly GCF_012844345.1. Taxonomy (NCBI): domain Bacteria; kingdom Pseudomonadati; phylum Pseudomonadota; class Gammaproteobacteria; order Pseudomonadales; family Pseudomonadaceae; genus Pseudomonas; species Pseudomonas sp. gcc21. Next base: position 2,033,335 of record NZ_CP051625.1, read on the forward strand.
TCCGAGCTATTATCGACAACAAGGCTACCTTTAAGTAGCGACCCAGTTTTTATGTTGATCGTGACCTGATCTGTAGCAACCGAGCCTTCCAGTGATATGTCAGCTTCCGCAGTACCGGCTTGAGTCCAACTTCCTTCAGCTGAGTCATAATGAGGATCGAAATAATCAGGCTCTTCGAGACCTTCTTCTACAATCTCATCAGAGTAGTTAACTTTGGCGGCCAGATCCAAATATACCGGAATTGTGCGTAGCTGCCCTTCTTCTGAAATAGCAGTGTCTACAGTCTGACGAACAAAGTAGTTGGCGGAAACACGCTGCACGGTCAGTCCATCGTACTCAAAACTGTTCGCGTCGCTACCGTTTTGGTTCTCTTCAAGGGCTTGAGCGATTGCGCGCAAAGCGGCGCTAACTGCTTTAGTCGAGGCTTTAGCTTCAGGCGCGTTCAATTGAGCTACCAGCTCCACCTCTTCCCGAAAGCCTTGGAGGTTCTCCTCCAGCACTGCGAGGTTCGCCAAATCGCGAACCTGTTGCACAAAAGCTTTAGTGGCAGGAAGCCCCTCCAAACCAAGATCGGCAGGCGCGGCCCCCTTAGATGGAGTGGTCGAACCAAGCGCCGCATCCGCCTTTCCTGCTTCAAGGTTGCTTTTGACCGATGATAAAGCCGGGAGATCAACTTTTTGCTTCGCAGCTTGTGCCTCGATCTGGGCGGTAATTTGTACAGCCTGCTCCAGAATACTCTCGATGCTGGGTCCGCCAGCGCTTGAAGCAGCGTCCGCTACCCCATCCTTACTGTATTGAGCGGCGAAGCCTGCGAATGCTTCCAGCATGGATTTGCCTGGAACGCTCGCGACCGCTGCGGAGACCAGGTTGTAACCAGCCTGCGCGCTATCAGCAGCGGCTACAGCTCTGGCGTCGGTCAGATCAACAACCTTCAACGCTGTCAGATCGCTTTGCAGATTGAACCGGTTCGCAACGCGCGTGTTGGAACTAAGAGCGACTTGTTTCGGGTCCGCGGAAGGAGAGCTCTGCAACGTGGCGAGTGCCAGGTCAGCGGCGATGCTGGTCAATGGCGTAGCGCTGATCTGCACTGTATCGGTGGTAACACCTGGAGAGATGGCAAGCAGCTTGAAGTTGGCTGGCGCGGAGAAATCTGTACCGAAGGTCACAGCCTCGGTACTGTCCGACTTGGGTACGCAAATAGCTATGTCGCAGCGGATAAGAGTGCCATTTTTTGCCGAGATCTCGAGCAGTAGAGCTTGGCCGCTATAGCTGGAAGGCAGTTTCAGGCTATAGGTGCCATCGCTCTTGGTTTCGGCCTCAGCGATAAGGTCACCTTTACCATTTGCTCCCACCAGATAGGCCTTTACCAGTCCGCCTTTGACGATACCTTTAGCGGCAGTACCATTGATTGTGCTCTGCGGCTGTGCAGTGCCTGCACCACCAGTGCCACCAGTATCATCACTGCCGCCACCGCCGCCGCCGCCACATGCCGACAACACAAGTGCCGAAGAGATCGCGATTGCCAGAGGCCACTTCTTGATTTGTTTCATCTACCTTCCTTGTACCACGAGTAATAGACGCAAAGGCACCAGCCATGATTAGACATGGCGCCTGAGCGAGATCGAGTAGTTGAGAAGATCAGAAAGGGGTTTCCGAAGCGCGAATCTATCGCAAGTCTCAGCAACATTAAGCCTTCATTGGCTGCAGCAGGACCAGAGGAAATCCGTTTCAGTCTCTTCCGGGCCAAAGGATATATCATTTTGATATCACATCGCACGCCATTGTTGCAGCTCCCTCGCCTTGGCTACGCTTACATTTATCCAATCTCCAGGGTGAGCAAAACCCCTGGCAACATGGTCCAACAACTTTGCTCACTGCCTCCCGCAACAATAGGAACGCCTATGTCGATCTTCAAAACAAAATTTTTCTCCAGCCCTGTCTTCCTGTCCGGCCTTGCATTGGCCTGCGCCGTGAATATCAGCCAAGCTCAGGACAAGGCCCCGATGGACGACTCTGAAACGCAACTCGCCAAGTTTGGCGGTGCCATGCATTTGACGGCTTCAAAATGCGGCGGTTATTCAGAAGATCAGCTCAACGAACTCAAGTCGCAGCAGAAGCAGACCCTCGCACAAAATGGCATGGACGGAGATAGCTTCGAGCAAGCGTATGCGGCGGGTATGAAAGAAGCAGAAGCACGATGGGAAGGTCTGTCCGAAGCAGAGCAGAAAAAGACCTGTGATGAGGTTCGGGATCAATCCAACCAGATGACCGAGTAGGCCGGCGGTTGTATCCGAAACGGCACCGAAAGCGGCTATCAGCATCAGACTGGAATCTGAACAGTGTCAGCATCGCTATGCAGGGCGAACATGCCCAGCATAGCAGCGGTGCCTTTCTACTCCCTGCCAACCCTTCCTGTTCCGGACCCTGCGTCACCGCTCTAGATCAGTACATCCGCTGGCCAGCGGGCCGGGGTGAACTATACTCCGGCAGTACGAGGCCCTTGCACGCATAACTTAGCAATGTTTATGAGCGCATTCGCTCAAGGCATTACTGGATCAGCAATGAGGAACCCGCCGTGACCGCGACTGTCGACCGCCATTACCCGCATCGAACTATTCACCCGTTACATGCCACCCTACTCGCCGGCACCATTCCGCTCTTTCTTGGCGCGCTGTTGAGTGACGTTGCCTATTACAACACCTACCAGATTCAATGGAGCAACTTCGCCTCGTGGCTGCTCGCTGGCGGCCTGGTATTCAACGGTTTGGCAATATTATGCGCGATCATTGGCGTATTTCGCGCCGGCGCCCAGCGCGGAAAATACATCCTGTATCTCGTCCTTCTGATCGCGACCTGGATCCTGGGCTTTATCGACGCGCTTCAGCATGCCAAGGATGCCTGGGCGGTCATGCCCACCGGCCTTGTGCTCACGGTTATCGTCACCTTGCTCGCCTGTGCCGCCACCTGGCTTGGCCTTACCCACCTTCGCTCGGGAGCAGCAGAATGAAATATTCGAAAACGCTATCGTTGAGCTTGCTGGCGATGATGCTGGGCGCCTGTGGCGGTGAACAACAGGAATCAGCGAAACTGCATGGCCCCGATCCCGAACTGCCCGAACCCCAGCGCGGCCTGTTGCCGAGTATGGAAATTGCCGAACCGGAACAATGGGGCGATAAACAACCCATCGTCCCCGATGGATTCACCGTAACGGCCATTGCCACGGAGCTGAAGATTCCTCGACAGACGCTGGTACTTCCCAACGGCGATATTCTGGTGGCCGAAGGCCGTGGGGGTAATGCTCCAAAGCTCAAGCCAAAAGACGTGATCGCCGGCTACATAAAGGCCAAAGGCAACACCTCTGTTGAAAGCGGAAACCGGCTGACATTGCTGCGTGACAGCAATGGCGATGGTACGTACGAAGAACAGGGCGTCTTCGCGGATGATCTCAACGCTCCCTATGGGCTCGCCTTCCACGACGGCAATCTGTATGTCGCCAACCAGGACGCGCTGGTGCGCTTCGATTATGAGGAAGGCCAGACCAGGGCCAACGGCGAGCCAGAGAAAATTGTCGACCTGCCCTCCGAGATCAATCATCACTGGACGAAGGCAATGACCATCAGCCCCGACGGACGCTTTGTGTACGTCGGCATAGGCTCCAATAGCAATATCACCGAACGCGGCATGGAGGCTGAGGTGGATCGGGCTATGGTTTGGGAAATCAACACCGAAACGGGCGCTTACAAGCCCTACGCCACGGGTTTGCGCAACCCCACCGCGCTTGCTATTCAACCTGGAACCGGTCAACTCTGGGCAGTGGTGAACGAGCGCGATGAGCTCGGGCCGGACCTCGTGCCGGACTACCTTACCTCCGTGCAGGAGGGCGGGTTCTACGGTTGGCCCTATAGCTACTGGGGCCAGAATGTCGACCCGCGGGTACGCCCGCAGGATCCGGACAAGGTCGCCGAAACCATTACGCCCGATTACAGCCTGGGCTCGCATGTGGCCGCGCTTGGCCTGGACTTCTCATCAGACGTCATGGGCGCGGACTTTGCGGAAGGCGTCTTCATTGGCGAGCACGGTAGCTGGAATCGGAAGAACCCGGTCGGCTACAAGGTGATATTCGTACCGTTCAGCAATGGCAGCCCTTCAGGCGAGCCTGTCGACTTTGTTACGGGTTTCCGCGATGAGGACGGCACAACCCGTGGTCGGCCTGTTGGTGTAACCGTCGATCCACGTGGCGCGCTGATTGTTGCAGATGATCTGTCGAATACCGTCTGGCGCGTGACAGCGCAATAACACGTCAGGTGAGGCCAGCGCGCGCAGGCTGCGTTGGTCTCACCCGCCCTGTATTCAGTCAGCCTTACAGATAGCGCCCCCAGCGCAACTCCACAGCGCCCGGCGTCGCTTCGCCGGGCGCTCCGCTCGTGCCGCCAACTTCGTTGATAACGGTACCGCCAGCAGGATCATATCGCTGCTGCAGTTCGACCGGGACCTGCAAGTTGATGGTCGTGCTGGCCCCCATCATGTTTATGGTCGTCCCGTTATTGCGCTGGGCCAGCGAAGATACATACCCGTACAACCTGGCATTCCCGGAACTACTGAACAGATTGCCCGCTTTGGTCGCGCCAAATACCGCTTTCTCAACACGTATATCGCCGCCGGAATATAAACTGCTGGCGCAACCGCCCTGGCTGCCAGACGGGCAACTCCCCGCGAGCAGGGCAAAGTTACCGATAGCACCGTATGCGCGATGGTCGTAACCGCCATCTTCGCAAAACTCGGTTGGTCGAAACGCATAGACAGGGTTGTTGCACACGCCCAGGGCCGTATGCCCCTCCACAGTGACGCCATCACGACCGGCATAATTCGGCGCGAAGACTGCCCCGCCTGCAGTGTTGACATGAAGGTTGCCTGTCGCGATGAACGTATTGGTATAGGTCCCACTCCCGATCTCCATATCTCCATCTACCAATACAATGCCCGGGGCATGGCTATCGCCGTTGAAACTCCAGACATTATTGCGGCTGAACTGAGGTAATGGAGTGGTGTTGTTATGCGAGTGGCCTAACCGCGCAACGCAATGGCTATCCGTCTCGTCCCGGCGCGACGGTGCGTTGTTATTGATACAGGCGTAACCGGCCACGGTACGGCTGGTCCAGCCCGGGTTAGCGGGATCGATAATATTGGCGCTACGAAAGTAATAACCGTTCCGGCGCACGTCCAACGGGTTCAGCTCCTCGGCTGAGTCCCGGATACCGTCAACGCCCTGAATCTCGACTCGTACCTCCCCGTTTCTTATTGAATAGATGTAATTGGCGATATCACGCAGCCTGTTGGCATCGAACGTTTCTGGCTCCACTTCCACGGGCGGCACAGGATCCAGCAGCACGGGCTGACTGGTTTTGGTAGCCGAGCGCCTGCAGGACGAGTTATTGGTAAAACTGCCGCCATAGGTGGCCGTGCTCCACTCCGGGGAGCATTTGTTTATGAGCAGATCACCCTCCGCCTGGACACGCCCCACACTGACACTGCTGTTGAACTCAACATGATTTTTCGAATAGATGTTCGCGATGCGCGGTGACGGATACGTGCGTACCCCAAAGGACGACGGAATCGAGCACAGCTGCGCAGCGCCGGTCGCGCACTGGGCCACCCCGGTCGGCGTGTTGGCCAGCGCTCGGATATCGCCGTGCACACCGCCGGTCACCTCGACCGAGCCATTTGCAATGATCGACTGGCTGTTGATGGTGTTCGCCAGACAGGCATTGCGTGTCGCTTTGACATTCTCCACGGTGAAGCTGCCATTGCTCACCTGCACATCACAATTGGCATGCATTTCCAGAAAATCAGTCGAGGAGCCCCCGACGAAACGTATCGACCGGGTTGAGCGGATCGCATCGATCCCGCCGGCGGACAACCCACCCAGATTGACGTCGCCATCCACTGTAATCTGGTAACGCTCACCGGGAAGCGTCAGCACGCGCAGATCACCGCTAATATTGAGGCCGTCCCGGAACTGAATTACCCGACGATCCGGTTGCGGCCCCTCCCCTTCGGTTAACCCTGGCGGCGTGATCTGATACACCGTTTCAAGCGTGGTAGTTGCGGCGGCTCGGGAGCCCTGCGCAGCGGTGGCGGTTATGTGCAGCGTCAAAGAGCGGGCAGATGGCGAAGTCTCTTCATAGCCGGCGAGCCGCAATGCAATATCATCCAGCCCGGCCATGCTCAGCGAACCCGGCTGCGTCCGCGCCGCCTCGTCAAAGGCCTGCCAGTCACCGTGGGTTTGTATGACCTGTTCCAGATACTCACCAAAGGCGTCAGCCGCCAGCCAGGCGCGTTTTTGCGCCATGGTTTGCGCGTGCAGGCTGGTACTCAGCTCTTGGCTGGAGCGTAAATGTGAAACGCCGACAAGCGTAGCGGAGGCAAGCGACAAACCAAGCAGAACGACCGTGAGTATGGTCGCGATGCCCTGTTGGTTCTTGGCCGAAAACGGAAAACTCATCCTGGCCTCACTGGAAGTTGATCAGACAACTACTGCTATTAATCGGCAGAAAAGTGTCGGGATTGGCAGCGTCGTACGCTTCTGCCACCGGATGATGTGCGATGAGATTGACCTTCAGCGATCCGGCGCCCGCCACACCCAGCGCCTGGCAGCGCTCTTCGATCACTTCCATCGATTCGAAAACCGCCCCGTCGAGGCTTTTGGTATAAAGTCTGGCGCGATCCTGCTCCTGCCAGCTGCCTGACAACTCTGCACCTGCACAGGGCCTGGGTTGCAGATACTGGAGGTCACCTGCGGGCGTTATGTACAGACCCGCGCACCGTTCACCAGACGTCTGCGTTCGCCATAACAGCAATTTTCCCCGTCGGCCGGTGGAGCAGCTGCCGACGGTCAGCTGACCCTGCGCCAGGTTGGCAGAACAGAATGCGAGGTCAGCTCCCAGACTAGCTTCATCTATACCGAACCCGGCCTCCTGCAGATGCACGTGCGCGGTCAGCACCGCCGCCGACCGGTCACCGCTCATGCGGGCGTAACTGCCTGACTCCGCTGTGGTGTGCACCACCGTACGGTACAGCGCCATCATACCCATTACCGCGATAAGCGAGATCAGCAACCCGATCATCAGGCTGATAAGCGACACGCCCTGCTGATGTTTGCGCGAGCTGGCGACCATACGCTCAGTACCCGAGCCGGAAGCTGCCGTCACCGCCGATCAGACCAGCAGGATCGTCAGTCACAACCAGCGTATCGGTCTGCACGGTGACGGACTTCTCGATGTTTCCGATGCGCACTTGCAGCTGCAGCGTTTCTGGCTCGCGATTGAAACCGACCGTGCCACCCGCCACGTCGAACGATTCGACGTCAGGTTCTGTAAGCAGCGCCTCTCGCAGGCCCAGCAGTACCTGGTTCTGCGTCGTGGCATAGCGTTGCGTCGAAAGCCCCTGCGTCGTAACAAACGCCAGCCCCAGCCCGGTTATTGCGACCAGCAAAATGCTGATCAAGGCTTCGATAAGCGAAACACCACGCTGGCGTGATCCGCCCAGTGAACATGCTGAATTAGTGGAATGAGTGAACATCAGTCTCACCTCCCTTCGACAGACTTGCCGTAAACGGCGCAACGGGTTGTCCGCGATTGTTCAGCTCAACAGGAAAGCTCGCCCCCGTCAGGCTCAACGCCACGCCAGATGGCAACGTGGCCCGCCACAATGCGTTATCGCAGGGACCGCTCGGGGTTGTGCACACTTTCAACTCCCTTGCCGCAGGCTCAAAGGCTATGCGCGCCGCCGGCTGATCGCCCACCGCGCCCGCCGCGTTACGCAGGGCCGCTGCCTTAGCGTGGCTGTAGCCCTGATTAAGCTGACCCGCGGCGGTGTGCAGATCGGAGTTGGTCGTCCAGGAGGATGTGAGGGGCGAAGCGGCCAGTGCCAGCAACCCGATAATCAGAAGTACCACTCCCAACTCAATCAAGGTGACGCCGGCCTCGTGGGAACGTGTTTGCACTACCACGAGGTGAACCCGCATTCGGACGTAGCCGTCCGCTGGTTTTCCGCATCCAGACTCAACGCACAGCCCTGCATCGGGCCGCTACCTGTTGCGGTCAACCGATAGGGAGTGCCTGCGACAAAGGCGTGGGAAAAATGCTCGGCCTGGGCGGGGCTCCATTGTCCGAAAGCCGATTTGAGCGCAGCGGTGCCGGTGATATTGGTCGTTGGATAGGCAAGCGAGCGCTGAAAACGGCCTTCTACCACCGCCGCTAATGAAACCAGATCGGCCGCCGCGGTCTTGGCACGGCTCTTCTTTATATAGCCCTGGTATGAAGGCAGCGCGATGGACGCGAGAATGCCGACAATCACAATGACGATCAGCAGTTCCATCAAGGTGAAACCGCGAGCGCCGGACCGGCGAATTCGTAGCTTGTGTTCGCAAAAAAAACTCGAACGCATACATAAGCTCCGATTGGGTAGAGGAAACACGATCAACAATCGGGACACGCCGGCACTCACTCGAAGCCGCAGCAACCCTGATCAACCTGGACCGTTCTTGAGCGTTGTTAGGGTTGTGACAACGGAAGGGGCCAAAGGGTCGTTGTGCATTTGGTGGGTTGGCGAAGCACCTGGGGCGAATCGTGACCGCTTGATTTTACCGGAGCGGCACAACCGGGCCGTTCCGATCAGCTTGAATTTCTGAGGTGGAGAGAATTCATCCCGCTTGACCTCGTGCGACGTCTGAACGCGGGATCACGAGCTATTACTGCGTAGAGCCGAAGGGGAAACAACCGAAGCTCGGAGAGAAACCTTCCGAGCGTCGATCATTGCAGTGGAAATCAGTCTGGGTTTGGGCGCAACAAGTCCGCCAGCGCTTCCATTGCGGCAATGGTGGCGGGCATCGTTTCCGCACTGGTTGCGACCGGGTGCGAAGACAACCGCACCATGACCATACCGACTGCAGGGTTAATGTGAATCATCTGGCCATGCACACCCAGCGCCTCGAACGCACCATCGTCGTTATGGCTGATCCACCACTGGTTGCGATAGGAATAGCCGGGCTGGAAGTCCCGCCCTGCGGCCTTGAATGCTTCGCGGTCGCCGCCTTTGCGGATCGTCTGTATCACCGCGGGGCTGACCACTTGCTGCCCGTTGAATTCTCCGTTCAGGCGCACCATCTCCGCGAAGCGGGCCAGGTCACGTAGCGTGACGTTGAAGCCAGCGCCCGCCCACTCTGTCCCCTTGGAATCGAGCAGCATGTAACCGTCCTGCTCCGCACCCAGCTTGCTCCAGATGCGCTGCTCGATCAGCGCAGCCGTGGACAGACCGGTAACGCGTCTAAGAATCCAACCCAGGGTTTCAGTATGCGTAGTGCGATAGCGAAAGGCCGTGCCGTGCTCATCTACACCTGCCCCAATGGTCGGCAGATAGCTGTACAGGTCTTTGGCACCGGTGTAGTCATGAGGTTGCGGACTCATCCCAGCAGCGCGTGAATACTTGGCGACATCAGACGTGCGATCAGCGTAGATCTCGCTGTAATTAATGTCCGCCGTCATGTTCAGCACCTGCTGAACCGTAGCGCCCTTCCAGCCGCTTGGCTCCAGCTCCGGAAGGTAATCGGTAACCAATGCCTGCGGATCCAGCTTCCCTTCTTCAATCAGCTGCGTAGCCAGCAGGCCTACCACCGATTTGGTCACCGACCAGAGAATATGCGGCTCATCCTGCGGCACGCCGGCCTGATACTGCTCGAACAGCACCTTGCCGTGCTGCATGATCAGCACGCCATCGACATAGGTTGAATCCAGATATTGGGCGAAGCTCATTGGCTTGCCGTCAGGACCTGCGAAAGTCAGATCAGCGATCTGCTGTTCCCGGCCCTCAAGGCGCGGCAAAACGTACACGCCCTCATTAGCACGCGCCACCCTCCGCGACGGAAACAGCTCGCGCGCATGATGAAAACTCCACCGCGGGTTGGGATAGGGCCGCATGAAACCGGCGTGAGTAATCTGCTTCTCCGCCGGCGGCGGAAACCCCTCCATCAACTGCAATCGATCGGTACGCACCGACTCAGGATCAGGCAGCTCAACGGCGGGAACCTGCGCGGACGAAAGGACAATAGCCAAAGTCACCCCCAGTATTTTTGTTGTGTTCATGACCTAAGCACTCAGGCTTGTTTTGTAATGGTTTGAGACTAAACAAGCGGGGGCGATAGTGCCAATGGGGTTAGCGTCGATTGGCGAGGTGAATGATTAGGGATCAGGGTTGCGGCTAAGGCCGGTTCTCGACGATGGCAAACTCCTTTCGTGGTTCCTTTTCGTTCCTTAAAAATGACCGGTCATCGCGCCAGACGAGACCTTGTGAAACTGACCGCATATAGTCCAACCACTGCAAGGAGGCCAAAGTATGTTTCGTATTAAGGGATTCACGTTAATAGAACTGATGGTTGTAGTGGCGCTAGTCGCCATCATTGCAACCATAGCGGTTCCCAGCTTCGGCATACTAATAAGCGACAACCGTGCCGAGTCACAAGCCGAAGAACTCAACTCTCTTCTTCAGTATGCCCGCAGCGAAGCAGTGATCCGTAAGGTTACTTCCACAGTCGCGATTGATACTGGCACAGCCGAGATCACAGTTTCCGCAAACGGGCAGCCGCTGCGCAGCTCTGTTTTGAGCCTCGGCAATGTCGTCTTCGCTACCACTGCGACTACGCTCAGCTACCACCCCAACGGTACAGCCAGCACACCAAGCTTCCGCGCGATATTTTGTAGCGACAACAAAGCCGCTACGGGCCGGCTGCTTACAGTCTCAGCCAGCGGCGCCACCAAGCTGCATCATAAAGGAAAGAAGCCGGACGGTAGCGCACTAGGGAGCTGTTCCATATGAGAAGCATGAAATGTAGTGGTTTCAGCCTGCTGGAAGTTTTGGTCACCGTTCTTCTAACGGCCATTGGCATTCTCGGCATGGTCGCGATGCAAGGTAAAGCGATCCAATACACGCAGGACTCTGTCGAGCGTACTCATGCGGTAATGCTCGCCAACGAGCTGATGGAAATAATACGTTCCACTCCTAGTAGCCTTCAGCCCAACGCAGCTGACTCCCCACTGTTCGACTCGCTCCCCGCTGGCGCTACAGATAACTGTCTTGTAATCGACGATGCATTGCTCGAAACGCAGGTAGCATGCTGGGCATCCAGGGTTCGGATGCTTTTACCCGATGCAGACCAAGCATCCGACGCGTTCGTCGCATGCACCTCAACCACTCCCGGCACATGCGACGATGATGGCGCTGCGATTGAAATCCGATTGGCGTGGAGCGCTGCTGGCGAAGGTTGCCTGGACGCAGCCGCAGAAAGTCTAGATGACACACTGTGCACCTACACGTTCAGGAGCCAGATATGAAAAAAACTAGCCCTTTGAACATCCGCCAACAGGGTTTGTCCCTGATCGAACTGATGGTCGCGCTTTTACTGAGCACGCTACTGATCCTGGGAATCACGCAGTTGTACATAGACAACAAACGTAACTACGTATTCCAGCAAGGACAATCGGATAACATCGAAAACGCGCGCTACACACTAATGCTGTTTGAAGAAGAACTCTACAGGACTGGTTACAGGAGCCGTCCCGATGACAGCTACGAGAATGTGTTTCGTGCGGCCAGCACTGATAACTGTACCTTCAAGGCAGGAGAAGTCATTACGTTTGATGGCGAAAATCAACTGTTGTGCCTTCGCTATCAGCCCAACCTTAAAACAACTAGATCTTGTGATGGTACTACTTTGACCGGCGGCAACGAGCCCTACGACGTCAACGTCTCCCCGGTTATTACTGAGATCCAAATTCTCGACAATTCTTTGCGATGTAACGGCGTGCCGCTAGTCGACAACCTTGTTGACATAAAATTGCTATTCGGCACCAGCGACGATACCGCACGGGAAACCCAGGAGTTCAAAACAGCTCCGGCGGCTACAGACCGCATACGCTCAGTTCGCTACGCAGCATTGTTAAAAAGCCGATCCCAGAATCTAGCTGACGCCAACTCCAGCACTGCCTATCAGGCCTGGCGCAGTAAGTGGTATGGAGAGTCGAATGCTACAACTCCCGATCGCGCTCTTTATCTTACGACTGAAAGCACCCTTGCGCTCAGGAACCTCTCACGATGAATAACTCCACCTCAAACCACGCCGCCCATAAAAACCAGCGCGGTGCGACATTGCTTATCGCGCTCGTTTTCCTTTTGATTCTGACGACCTTGGCGATTACGAACATGAGAGAAGTTTCTCTTGAATCGCGTATCACCGGAAACCTGATTGACCAGAAGCAGCTATTCAATGCCTCGGAAGCCGGCCTGAAAGACGGTGAGTACAGGACGATCGGCACCCTGGTAAAAATACCTGGAAAATATAGTTTCGAAGCTGCTCTCCGCCCGGTGAACGCCACCAATAGCTGCGGTACGAAATTCGTGGATGTCTGTGTCCTCAACCAAGCTCCTCAATATACCCAAAGCTTCGATGAGAACGACCCGGTAAAGGCCTATGCACCGGATGACGTCACGGATTTCAGCGAGGATATCAGCTGGTACGCCATTCCCACTCCTGGTGGCGCAGCCCAAGGTGAAAACGAAAACCCCGAATATGGAAACATGGCAATGGGCATCGGCATCTTCCGTTATGAGATAAATAGTCGCGCAAGCAGCGACTACGGCGAGGTACGCCTTCGTTCAACCGTTTCGCGTGTCTATAACTAAGCCAGGACGGCCAACCATGAACATTTTAACTAATACGGGCAGAACTTTTTATAGCGCAGGTGTTTTCGCTCTATGCTTTCACGCTGCAGGCTCTCATGCCTCAAACCTGGATATCAGCCAAAGCCCGCTCATGCTGGTAGACTCGGTAGCGCCGAACCTAATATTCACGCTTGATGATTCTGGAAGCATGGAGTTCGCTTACGCCCCAGACGGCTTAAGTGATAAAAACTTCAAAGTCAATGGAGTTACAGTTTGCCCCGACGACTCTAACGGATGTCGCGGCACTCGCAGAGCTAAATCGTCAGACTTTAATCCGATTTATTACAACCCTGATGTTGATTATATCATTCCAAAAAAGGCAGATGGCTCCAGCTATAGCACCTCTTTTACGTCGGCCCCATGGAACGGATTTACCGGATATAATAAAACTAATCTTTCTAATAACTACATGCCGGTTTGGAACAATGATTGGAGCGGTGGGACTAAATGGGCGAAGCATCCAATCAACTCAGGATTCAATGATCGCGATAAAGGAGCAAAAGCATATTACTATGTATACGACGAATCACTGAATAACTGCTCCGGGGTCAAACACGACGATAGGTGCTATAGGAAAGAAGAACCAGACACTAGCGATGAAAAACAAAATTTCGCTAACTGGTATTCATTTTACCGAACCCGCGGTCTGGCCACGCTGAGCGCAGCCCATTTAGCGTTTTACGAATTGCCTTCATCCGTACGATTCAGTTGGCAGCGCATCAATCAAAGTAACAGCCCTCTCAGCACAAACTTTTCGGTTTACAGTAGCGATCACAAAACAGATTTTTTTAAATGGATGAAAGACAATAGCTCTTTTAACGGCAGCACCCCCCTTCGCAGAGCAATGAAGCGCGCTGGCGTATTTCTCACCAGCGACAAAGCTTGGCAGAACGAAATTGGATCGGGAAATAGCGGAAAGTATTCTTGTCGACCCGCCTATCACGTAATGATGGCAGATGGTATCTGGAACGGCAGCACACCCTCCGACCCTTCCCCATATAAGCATGACGATAAATCATGGAACACTCCCGACGGAACCAGCTATTCTCCGAAAGCTCCTTATGAAAGCGACGATGACGACACGCTCGCTGATTTGGCAATGCATTATTGGGCTACAGATCTCCACTCGATTGATAACAACGTAAAACCATTTACTAAATATAAAAGCACTAACCAAGACACCGAATACTGGGATCCCAGAAACAACCCCGCCACATGGCAAAACATGGTCAACTTTACTGTCGGCCTTGGACTAACAACCTCATTAGTTGAGACCAACTTAGAATGGGAAACGGGCAAAGGAACTTTTGACAGTTCAGGCTATAAAAATATCGCAAGTGGAAGCGAAGATTGGCCTAGTGTCTCGTCGAATAACGGTAAAGTATATGATCTTTGGCACGCGGCAATAAACTCACGCGGCGAGTTCTTCAGCGCCGACAGCCCTGAAACCTTGGTGCAATCCTTCAAAGACATCCTCAATAGGATCGCCGAGCGCACTTCGACTGCCGCAGCCGCAGGCTCCACCACCTCCGTAAGCGCTGACGACCCGGATGATCCTTACAATCTGACCATCCTAAACCGTGCTTTCTTTCCAGAATATAACAGTGAAGACTGGTCAGGTGATGTCAAGCGTTATGACATCAAACGTCTGCCTAACGGCGGCTCGAAGCGCGAACTAATATGGTCTGCCAAGAGCCTACTGACGAGCTCCGAAAACCGGAATGTTAAAATCGCTGGGGGGGATGCGGACAGCGGTCTCAGAGACTTTTCTTACGACAACCTGGGCGATGAGGTGCAATCGATTTTCGATATGAATCCAGATGCCTCCGGAGTGGTTACCGATAATAAGGGTTCCAACCGAGTTCGTTACCTACGCGGAGCCCGCGATGCCGAGGGTAGCAGTTCCACTAATTTCCGAGTCCGTAGTTCCGTTCTGGGAGATATCATAAACTCCACTCCAGTCGTGGTAGGAGCGCCCTCATATTTGCCCTATATTGCCGATAAAATAGACGGTGACGCTGGCGAATATCTGACTTTTTTCGAGAACAACAAAGCTAGACCCGAGCTTGTGTACGTCGGCGCAAACGACGGCATGCTCCATGCGTTTTCTGCTGATAATGGAAACGAAGTGTTCGCTTTTGTGCCCTCTGCGGTGCTTAAGCACATGCCAAAACTCACTGGCCAGACATACAAGGGCGGAGCGCACCGATTTTTTGTGGACGGCACACCTACGGTCCGGGACGTTTATTTTGACAGCGCTTGGCATACCGTACTGGTCGGCACTCTTGGAGCGGGCGGTAAATCGCTTTTTGCTCTAGACATTACTAACCCCGGCGAAGATGGCAGCGGCATCAAACTGCTATGGGAAGTTACAAACGAGTCAGACGGGTTCGCAAATCTCGGTTATTCCTTCCCTGAACCGGAAATCGTACGCCTCCATGGGGGGCAATGGGCAGTCCTTCAAGGAAATGGGTATGACAGCGAGAAGGATGCGGCGTCTCTACTGATTATAAATATCAAAGACGGCACCCTCATCAAGGAACTGATTGTCGATAGCGGTGGCAACGAGAATAGCGCTAACGGCTTATCTAGCGTTCGCGGCGCAGATAACAACGGGGATGGCATCGTCGACTACGCTTATGCAGGAGACCTCTTGGGAAACCTCTGGCGCTTCGACTTGGTAGTGCCAGTTCCAGCTGAGAAAGAGGTTGCAGACCCATTCAGCAAGACTGAACAAGCTTCCTTTACCGATGCTCACTATAAAATCTCCTACGGCAGTACCCCGCTATACCGTGCGACCTATCCAATCGAAGAAAACCAAACCCGTGTTCAGGCGATAACTTCCCCGCCCTCTCTTGTTCGCCATCCGACTCGACGGGGCTATATCGTCATGTTCGGTACCGGGAAGTACTTCGAGAACTCTGACGCAGCTCCGGACACCACCAAAGCCCACAGCATTTACGGTGTCTGGGATCGCCTAACAAAAGCACAGCCCACTGTCAGTTCTGATGCAGGCTCGCTCACCCGTAGCAACCTTCAGCAGCAAACAATAGAAGCGCAAAGCAGCACCACTTTCACCGGCGAGGTTAATGTCGAACGCACCGTCCGCTATATTTCTGACAATCCCGTCCAATGGTATGTAAACGGTACTACTCCCGCAGAAGAGTCTAACAAGAATAAGGTCCTTAAATGGGGGTGGTATGTCGATTTGGAGGTCGACAGCAAAAAAGGCGAAATGATGGTCGATAGAATGGTCGCTCGCGGCAATACACTTCTATTCGGGACTATTACGCCCAATGAGGATCCATGCGCGGATGGCGCAGCTTATTGGGCATATGGCATCAATGCGCATACAGGAGCACGCACCAAGCACCCAACCTTTGATTTCAGCCAGGATGGCTCGTTTGACAGCAAAGACAGCGACCAAGGTAAAGCACCTTCGAGTTATGAATCCGATTCGCCTATCACCCTGACCCGGGACGGAAGTGTGATTGATACCGAAACTTCTGTAGGTTTCGCCACGTCACCCGAACTGCAAGGTCGGCAAAGCTGGCAGGCTATCCCCTTGGAGACTGAAGAATGAGGTCAATCAAACCAAGCGCTATCCGCGGCTTTACGTTGATCGAGGTTATGATTGTTGTAGCCATTATCGGCATCCTGGCATCCATTGCGCTGCCTAGTTATCGGGAATATGTACTTCGCGGTAACCGGGCAGAAGGGCAAGCGTTCTTGACCGCAGCAGCCGCTCGGCAGGAACGGTATCGCGCCCAAAACAGCGGTTACGCGGATACGCTTACCAAGCTATATGGCGAGACTTCAAAGAAATCCGAAACCGGCAAATACTCTCTTGGAGTAAGCGTGGCCGGTGATGGCACTGATGGGGGCTTTGCCCTCACGGCCACGCAGTCATTCGGTGATACCGATTGTGGAAACCTGACGTTGAATGGACTAGGTGAAAAAGGCGTCAGCGGATCCAAGGACGCAGAAGATTGCTGGAAATAATAGGTATTACATTCGCCAATGGGATGGTTGCGATACGGGCCAAGCTCGAAACCGTCCCACGGCATTACGTCACGCCGGCTATTGTCGTAAGCTCCCCGTCGCGCCCTCGTGATTCAATTTTCAATTACCTCAGCCCCACCCCACCAACAAATCCCCCGGCCCGTGCACATCATCCCGCGTGCTACCAATCATCCGCACCGCACTTGCAGCCCGCTCAGGCTGAAATACAAAACAAGCCCCGGACCGCGCCTTCAATACCTGGCCCGCATCCCGGATCTGGTCGAGATCGATTCCCTTGCTGGCTGCGACCATTACTGCCCGTCGTTGAACGTATAGCGCTTCAAGCGTCTTGTCGTCGAGTGCTTCTTCTGCCCATGGGAATATGCTGCGCAGGTCTTTTCCGTTGAACGCATCGTCGCTGTCGATCCTGGTGCCGCGCAGGCGCCAGTCGAGCAGTTGCTCATCGTTGAGCCATAGCTGTGCATGACGATACTCGTACATGGCGCCGATTACCTTTGCCACATATTCACGTCGTCCCGGCCGCAGCGCCTGTGACAGCGCGACCATGAGCAGGTCGTACTGGTGCGTGCACTGTTGCTTACCATCAATTTCCGCGAAAATATTGGGGTCAGATGAACATTTTTGCGTTGCCCCTTGGGATCCGCCAACTTGATGATTCATTTGTCCCGGCTGCAGAGTGGTCGGGGCAGCCTTGATACGGAAAAATATTGGGGTCAGATGAACATTTTTTGCGTTACCCCTTGGGGTCCACCAACTTGATGATTCATTTGACCCGGCTGCAGAGTGGTCGGGGCAGCCTTGATACGAGCTGGTGCTCGCCCTCCAAAGCCGGCGGGTGCAGCAGTTCTCTCGACGAGGTTATCCGTTCGCTACGCTCACCCATCTCCGCTTATCGCTCAGCAAGCTTCGCATGGT
The DNA here is from genome assembly GCF_012844345.1 of Pseudomonas sp. gcc21. Lineage (NCBI taxonomy): Bacteria > Pseudomonadati > Pseudomonadota > Gammaproteobacteria > Pseudomonadales > Pseudomonadaceae > Pseudomonas > Pseudomonas sp. gcc21. The sequence goes on from NZ_CP051625.1 coordinate 2,051,044, forward strand.
CCCTCTATCCCAAGCATTGAGCATTTTGGTCCCAATATCGGTGAAGCAATCGACTTCACTTATATGCTGGCGCAGTTCGATGGCGGCTTTACTGATTCCATCGGCTACCTGTTCAAGCAGCTGCGCGACCTGCGTTTCACCCAACCCGCAGGAAATTCTGCCGAAGTTGTAAAGCAGCTTGTGCTTTGGCCAGTTCTTCGAGCCGGCCAACATCAAAGCCATATGGTCTTTGGGCAGATAGGCGGTGGTGGTAATGAGATCAAACGCCGGCGCCAGGCGGATGTCAGCATCAATACCTGTATGGTCGTAAAGCAGTCCATAGTTTTTCAGGTGAGCGTCGCCGTTCTGTATCGCTGTGGTAAGCGCAACACTCACAAATAACTCTTGCAGCGCTCGGGCTCTGCGCTCTACGGGCAGGTAGGCGTTGATGATCCGCGCGCAGGCTTCGTAGCTTGAGTCATACTTTTCGTCGGTTACCTTGCCACTGAGCACGCAGAAGTCCTCAAAGCCCAAGTAACCCCCTTCAGCCACATCGAAACGCTCGATTATTAGAAACTTGCCGCCTGAGCTCAGCTCATGCCTGGCGACATTGAGTCCTGCATATGTGGCTGCGCGCAGACAGAAGTATTCATTGGTCGCCAGTTCGGGATATTGGTTGGCTTGCCAAGCCTTGACGATGTGCGTCGCACCGCGATGGGTCAGGCGGGTTACGTCCCCGCCCGCATCATCGCGCACCAATACTTTGGGTTGCACACCGGACACACCAGAATAAGCGGCATAGGTAGATAAAAGATCGTCGAATAAATCCTGTGCGCCATCATGCACCAGCAACTCCTGGATCGAGGTACCAGGCATAGGCCTGCGCTGCTGTTGGCCAAGGGTAATGCGACCCAGCTGATATGGCCCAATCACGCTCAGCAGTTGCAGCGCGTCAAAGCTGGCCACGGCTTTGCGAAACATGTTCATGAGCGCCATGCGTAGATGGCCTTCTGGCATGTTCATGTCGAAGATGGGGTGAATGCCTTCATATGAATAGGGCCGAGCCCGGACAGGCATATTCAGCGAGACAGCTAAGCGCTCCGAAATCGCCGGCTCATACCCGAACAGGTGTTCTCGCCGCTTGCCACGGCTGGATATTGATTCCAGATTGCCGACCGCTACGTCAGAAACGCGCACCGCCAGCCTGACACTGCTCGCGTTTTTGTCTGCATCAATTGGCTCAGTCATCAAAACCCCACTCCTTCAGCTCATCCAGAGTGGGGCGGCCGCTTTGTTCTTTAACCGCCAGGGTATGCCCGAGCGCATTAAGCAACCTCTCATACTTGCGTACGCCGAGTTCTACTATCGTATTGTTCTCGATACCCGATACCGTTGCCCGGCTGATACCCACCTGGGCTGCCAGTTCAGCCTGGGTGAGGCCTCGCTCTTTACGCAACTGATGGATGGTTTTCCCGAGCTCTTCGACGCTCATATGTCATATATCCAATACAAAAATGGTATTGACCGACATTATGCATTGAATATTCGACATTACAAATTTGATTTCCGGATACGGTCATCCCTGGAACCGTCGCGGATCTTGCCGGCTTGATGGATGACTTGTGGCTGCGAGTTGTTTGCTGGTTCTGGTACGAGCTGACGCTCGAACCTCCCGGCGTCACGTCTCTGTTGACGGTTCGCCCCACCCTACCAACAAGTTGCCTGCATGCTGCACATCGTCGCGGGTACTGCCAATTACTCGCACTGCACTGTCAGCCCGCTCAGGCTGGAAGACAAAACACGCCCCGGAACGCGCCTTCAATACCTGACCAGCATCCCGAATCTGGTCCAGATCAATGCCCTTGCTTGCCGCAACCATCACGGCGCGCCGCTGCACATAGAGGGCTTCCAGGGTTTGGTCATCCAGATGCACTTCTGCCCAAGGCATGATATTGCGTAGATCACGCTGATCGAACTGGTCATTACTGTCGATCACGGTACCGCGCAGGCGCCAGTCGAGTAACTTCTCGCCATCAAGCCAGAGTTCGGCATGCCGATATTCATGCATGGCGCCGACTACTTTAGCTACATATTCTCGCCGCCCGGGCCGGAGCGCCTGGGATAGCGCAACCATCAACAGATCATACTGGTGAGTGCATTGCTGCTTGCCATCAATGTCCGCAAGGTTGACGGCGATGCGTTGACGCAGCGGCCGGCCTACGAACTCCTGCAGCTTCGTCGCAGCCTGGGGGCAAATGGTCCAGGGCGTGCGCCGGGCGATGCTGTTAACCGAGGTTATCCGTTCGCCGTCATGCTCCAGGTTGAGAACAAAATAATGGTGCTCATCCTCCATCGCTACCTGGCACTCGGACGCAGTCACGTCGAAGACCACGCGGCGATAGAAAACGTGGGGGGGTAATTGCGGCACATGCATTGGCTGGCTCCCGGCGAATTTCTCACTCAAATTCGAAGCTGTAATCCTGCATATATTCCAGCCGCGCCTCAAGATAGGGCTTGAGCTTGTTCAGGCTCGTTGCCTGTTCGCGGAACAGCCGGAGATTCGTAATGTTTCGTTTTAGATCAGAGAGGTGAGCCTCTATGTTGCTCCACGTCGCCTTATCCGTCTTCCTATGAAATCGCTCATACAACGCACCCGCAAAGGGATCCTCATAGAGAATGTCTTCCTGTTCGACGCGCAGGAACTCGTATTGATTTTGTAGCAGCTCGGTTGCCCCGGCTAGGTCGCCGCCCAGATCCTCCAGCGGTGACTTTCCGACATGCTCTGTGTACAAGGCGAATAGCCTGACGAGGTCCTTGCTGTCTCGTGCCTCGACCAGCTCGCTCATCAAGCGGTTCTTTTCAGCACGGGCGTCCTCATCCTGCTCAAGATCAGGATGAAGCACGCGGGCCACCTTACGAAACAGCTTGTTGATGGACGAGCCCTTCATTAGCTTGTTCATCGCCTGCTCTGTAGCTTGCCGCTCTTTTTCAAAGGCTTGCTGACGCGCAAATTCAAATGAGTCCTGCTCGCCAAAGGCAGCTTCCTGCTCAAACTCGGCGAAAAGGTCCTCGAACATGTCGTCCATACGCTCATCATCTGCTGCATCGGATGGTTCCTGGTAGTTGCCAGCGTCAGCAGAATCCATTGCCTCTGACAATTCCGACGTTATCCCCGGATGCATTTTTTCCAGCATGGCCTCCACCTGTTGAAGCAGCGGGGCCATATCAATATCGCCAGCAAAGGGATTGTTGTGGATGGTAGACATACAGTCTGCGATCCAATCCATCAGTACTTGCCGTTGCCATTGCGTCAAGGATTTGCGGCCATAAAAAACCAGAAGATGCTCGCAGGTTTGGTACAGCGTATCGACGTAGGCTTTTTCCTGATCCTGAATGGCCTCGCTGACACGCTGCGAGAAGGCCTTCATTTCCTCTCGTAGCTTGGCATTCTTTTTTTGCTGACTAATCACTCGCTCCCACGCCTTTTCGAACAGGGCTTCGGGCGACCGGTTGTCTTTTTTTGTCTGTTTCGAGGATTTTTTGTGGACCTTGATGTTCATGTGCCAACTCTTCGGGTTTTGATCATTATGCGGCCTGCGGTCACCACCACCGTCATCATCCACGACTGATAAAGGCGTTGCAAAGGGGCTTGCTTGAGTCCGACTACCAATACCAATGCCTGCTCCCAACGTGAACCTGCGCGCAAATTCAGGCGACGGACGGACCTATAACGGATCACTGTCCTACAATTCCCATGTCGAACCGTTCAGGTTCATTCCGGGCATATGGCAGTAGCCCGCTTACGTCAAGGAGGACAGGCCATGCGGTCACACGGATTCACATTACTGGAGCTGATGGTGGCGCTGGCCATTCTCGGCATCATGCTGGCGATCGGGGTGCCTGCGTTTGGTACTGTCATCGACAGTCAGCGAATGGATGACGGCGTCAATGGTCTGGTGCGGGGCCTCAACTATACCCGCACTGAAGCGGTACGCCGCAACCGTCCGGTCACGGTGTCGCCAATCGATGCGGATTGGAACGCGGGCTGGCGGATTTTCCTTGATCGTAACAACAACGGGCTGTACGAGGCGGGCGAGACGCTGCTACGCGAAGACATACCCGCTGACGTCGCTTTCGTTCATGCCAACAACAATGTCGCCAGCTATGTGCGGTACAACCCGCATGGTGAATCAGTATTGCTCAACGGCGGCTTTCAAGCGGGAACATTCAGGTTCTGTCCCCGCAAAGCCGAGACGCAAGGCAGGAAGCTGATCATCAATCGCATCGGACGGGTACGGCTGGAGCGCGAAGTAATCGATGCTCAATATTGCTCTGGCTGACAAGACAACGAGGCCCTCACATAAGGGCCTCGCCTGGTCCGGAGACGGGGTCAGGTGCGGTATTCAGCGTTGATGCGTACGTATTCATGCGAGAGGTCAGTCGTCCAGAGCGTTTCGTTGAAGTCTCCCCGGCCCAGCTCGATACGGATGGTGATTTCCGCCTGAGCCATCACCTTTGCGCCCTGCTCTTCGCGATACTCTTCCGCTCTCCCGCCGTTGCGTGTAATGCAGATATCATCGAGATAGACGTCGATCTGTTCCACGTCCAGGTCCGGCACGCCTGCGCGGCCTACGGCGGCCAGAATACGTCCCCAGTTCGGGTCCGAAGCGAACAGCGCGGTCTTGATCAACGGAGAATGCGCTACCGCGTATCCCACATCCAGGCACTCATTCCGGTTCGCACCGCCATTCACCTGCACCGTAACGAACTTGGTGGCACCCTCGCCATCACGGACGATAGCCTGTGCCAGTTCGAGCATAATGGCTTTTACTGCTTCAGCCAGCACCTGGTACTCCGCACCGGAGGTCTCGCTAATTGGCGCCATGTCGGCTTGACCGGTGGCGATCAGCATGCAGCAATCATTGGTCGACGTATCGCCATCAATGGTGATGCGATTGAATGAGAGATCAGCGGCTTCCCGCAACAGGCTCTGCAACACCGGTTGCGCTACCTTCGCGTCAGTGGCGACGTAGGCCAGCATGGTGGCCATGTTGGGCTTGATCATCCCCGCGCCCTTGGACATACCGGTGATGGTGACGGTTTGCTCACCAATCTTTACCTGCCGACTGGCACCCTTGGGCAGGGTGTCGGTGGTCATGATGCCCGTGGCGGCTGCAGCCCAGTTTTCAGGGCTCAGATCAGCCAGCGCTGCGGGCAAAGCATTGATAATTTTCTCTGCCGGTAACAGCTCGCCGATCACACCTGTGCTGAAGGGAAGGACCTGCTCCGGAGACACCTTCGCGAGTCCAGCCAGAGCCTCGCACGTCTGCTGTGCGGCCTGCATACCTGGTTTGCCTGTCCCGGCATTGGCATTGCCGGTATTGACCAGCAGATAGCGCGGGGCGGCCTGCATATGCTGTTTGGCCAAGGTAACCGGCGCCGCGCAGAAAGCGTTGGTGGTAAATACCCCGGCAATGGCTGAGCCCTCTGCCGCTTCCATGATTACGACATCCTTGCGGCCCGGCTTCTTGATACCTGCCGAGGCGATGCCAAGACGAAAACCAGGGACGGGATGAAGGGTTGGAAGCGGGCCGAGTCCGACTGCCATGGGGTTATCTCCAATTGGGATTCAAAGCGGGAATGATACAGCTGGGCGGGCTGTGACGCCTAGAGCGTGAGATTGATTGTCGCTTGTTAGTGCACGCTCGGTGGGTTTTCTGAGGCTGCTTTGCGCTGGGGTCTTGCTTGTGGGAGTTACGTTGAGATTGCACGTTCGATGGAGGGCCGGGTTCCATCCCGGCCTGGGTGCTCGCGGGTACACTGCTGGTCGAGATGGAACTCGACCTTCCATCGTTTGGCTTCATTCTGGCCGGGAGTGCTTGTCGAGAACCTCTGTGGTCGAGTCCTACCGCTGCCCTTGGAGTTCTACCTTCCCAAGGACCGCGGCCTATTAGACGGATGGATTCAGATCTGGCCGTGGCAGTGCTTGTACTTCTTGCCAGAGCCGCACGGACAAGGGTCGTTGCGGCCGACCTTCGGGCCTTCACGGGTGACAGGGGCACCAGTCGGCACAGGAGCACCCTGCTCTTCCTGATCACTTCCCTCGCCCACCGGAGCGACTTCCTCATGCTTGAATTGCATCCGCTTGGCCATTTCTTCAGCCTGGCGGCGCTGGCGCGCTTCTTCTTCCGCCGGATCTTCGCGGCGAACCTGAACATGACTCAGGATGCGGATCGTGTCGTGCTTGATCGACTCCAGCATCTCCTCAAACATGTTGAAGGCTTCGCGCTTGTATTCCTGCTTGGGATTCTTCTGGGCGTAGCCGCGTAAATGAATCCCCTGTCGCAGGTGGTCCATAGTCGCCAGATGTTCTTTCCACAGATCATCCAGGACACGCAGCAGCATTTGTTTCTCGAACGTACGCAGAGCCTCGGCGCCGGTCATTTCTTCTTTTTCTTTATAGGCTTTTACCAGCTCTTCAAGAATGCGCTGACGCAGGCCGTCTTCATGCAAGCGGTCGTCATCGTCCAGCCATTGCTGTATCGGAAGCTTGAGCGCAAATTCGTTTTCCAGGTGCTGCTCCAGGCCCGCCACATCCCACTGTTCAGGCAGGCTTTGCGGCGGGATGAACTGGCTAACCGCCGAAGCAACTACGTCTTCACGAATTGCGGTGATGGTCTCTTCGACGTTATCGGCAGCGAGAATCGAGTTGCGCTGACCGTAGATAACCTTACGTTGCTCGTTGGCGACGTCATCGTATTCCAGCAACTGCTTACGAATGTCGAAGTTGCGGCCTTCAACCTTGCGCTGAGCCTTTTCGATCGCGTTGGACACCATGCGATGCTCGATCGCCTCGCCCTTCTCCATACCCAGCGCCTTCATGAAGTTCTTCACCCGGTCAGAGGCGAAGATCCGCATGAGATTGTCTTCCAGAGACAGATAAAAGCGGCTGGAGCCCGGGTCGCCCTGACGACCGGAACGACCGCGCAGCTGGTTATCGATCCGGCGTGATTCGTGGCGTTCGCAGGCAATAATATGCAGACCGCCTGCATCCAGCACCTGCTGGTGACGCTCCTGCCAATCAGCCTTGATCTGTGCGACCTTCTCCGGTGACGGGTCCTCGAGGCTGGCAATTTCAGCTTCCCAGCTACCACCCAGAATAATGTCCGTACCGCGGCCAGCCATGTTGGTCGCAATAGTGACAGCGCCCGGGCGACCGGCCTGGGCGATGATCTCGGCTTCTTTCTCGTGGTATTTGGCGTTGAGTACCTTGTGTTCGATGCCTTCCTTGTTTAACAGCTGGGACACGACTTCCGAGGAATCGATGGTCGCGGTACCCACCAGCACCGGCCGGCCGCTTTCCCTGCAACCCTTGATGTCGGCAGCAATCGCAGCAAACTTTTCTTCTATGGTCAGGTAGACCAGATCGTTGTAATCCTTGCGGATCATTGGCTTGTTAGTCGGAATAACGACCACGTCCAGGTTATAGATCTGGCGGAATTCAAACGCTTCGGTATCGGCCGTACCGGTCATACCGGACAACTTGCTGTACAAACGGAAGTAGTTCTGGAAGGTGGTAGAAGCCAAAGTCTGGCTCTCAGCCTGAATCTTGAGTCCTTCTTTAGCCTCGATGGCCTGATGGAGCCCCTCGGAGAGACGGCGGCCAGGCATGGTGCGGCCGGTGTGCTCATCGACCAGCAATACCTGGTCATTCTGGACGATGTACTCAACATTGCGATGGAAGAGGGTGTGCGCCCGCAGTGCAGAATGCACGTGCTGCAGCAGCCCAAGATTCTGTGCCGCATACAGGCTGTCGCCCTCCGGCAGCAGACCTTCTCTTACCAGCAGCTCTTCGACATACTGGTGGCCACCTTCATTCAACTCGACCTGGCGGGTTTTTTCGTCGATGTAAAAATGACCCTCGACTTCTTCCTGGCCTTCTTCCGCCGGGTAGCCTCGCTTGAGCATGGGGATCAATTTATTGATCGCCGTGTACATCTGAGAACTGTCTTCGGCCGGTCCGGAAATGATCAACGGCGTCCGCGCCTCGTCGATAAGGATTGAATCCACCTCATCGACAATAGCGAAGTTCAGCTCGCGCTGGGCCTTGTCTTCCAGCCGGAACGCCATGTTGTCGCGCAGGTAATCGAAACCAAATTCGTTGTTGGTGCCGTAGGTGATATCGCACTGATAGGCTTGGCGTTTCTCCATCGGAGCCTGGAAAGGAACCACCACACCCACGGTCAATCCGAGAAACTCGTGAAGCGGACGCATCGAATTTGCATCCCGGCGCGCCAGATAGTCGTTTACGGTGACAACGTGTACGCCCTTGCCTGAGAGGGCATTGAGATAAGCCGGTAGGGTCGAAACAAGGGTCTTACCTTCCCCGGTCTTCATCTCTGCGATCTTGCCTTCATGCAGGACCACGCCACCAATCAACTGGACGTCAAAATGGCGCATACCCATGACGCGTTTACTGGCTTCACGTACGAGAGCGAAAGCTTCCGGCAATATCTGGTCGAGGGTTTCGCCCTTGGCCACCCGCTCCTTGAATTCGCCTGTTTTGGCCTTCAACTGTTCATCGCTTAGCGAGTTCAGGTTTTCTTCGAGAGCATTGATAGCGCTGACAATCCTGTTCATACGCTTCAGCTCACGCTCGTTCTTGCTTCCAAACAGTTTCTTCAATAAAGGCGCAAACATAGTCGACTTCGATATCCGTTTGATGGTTGGCGGGTCCAGATCAATCCGACCTGGCCCTTGCCGGGGATCTGGCATTCTACTCTGAATCCGACGAGACAATAAACCGCACGAAAATCAACCCGGGGCTGTGCCCTGCAGGCAACTGACACGTCGCAACGCAGCCTACCATGACGAACAAACCGGTAACGGAAGGAGCGCAGACTTTTAGCGCTCAGATAAGGACCCGCACCTTGAACGTGCGGGACCAGAGACGGGAAACGAAGGCAGGCTGAATTATTTCAGAGCAATATGACGGGCCGGGTTAACGGCCCGGCCATTGCTGAAGATCTCAAGATGCAGGTGCGGGCCAGTCGAGCGTCCAGTCGAGCCGACCTGGGCGATAACTTCGCCTTTCTTGACCAGATCACCTTTTGCCACTTCTAGTTTGTGCGCGTGGGCGTAACGACTTTTCAGACCGCTACCATGCGTAATCTCGACCATATTGCCATAGGCGCCCTTTCGCCCGGAAAAGGTAACCACACCAGCCCCGATCGCATGAATCGGTGTGCCACGGGGGGCGGCAAAATCAAGTCCTGAATGGTGAGACATACGCCCACTGATGGGGTCGGTGCGTCGTCCGAAACCTGATGAGATATAGCCTTCCTTCACAGGGAGATAATCAAGGAGCGCGTTGGCATCGGTCTGACGGTTGAGCACCAGTTCCTCAAGCAGCCGCAACTGCTGGGTGCGATTATCAATACGTTCCGCCAACTGGTCGATCACCGACTGAACCTCCGGGCCCTCATAGCGCATACTGTCCTTGCGCAATTCCGGACCACCCATACCAGGGTCAGTATTGAAATCGAATTCCCCATCGGACATATCGACCAGCTCGGTCAGACGTTCGCCGAGCGCATCCAGGCGGGTGAGTCGTGTTTGCAACCGGCCGAGCTGCTGAGTCATGCGTTCCAGCTGGGCTTGAGATTCTTCGGAAGAGGCGTCGGCCTGGTATTCCTGCAGCGTGTCATGCCACAGCTGGTCATAGTCGACCACTTGATTGGACAGGGTGGCTCTGGAATCCAGCGCTTGCCAGGTCAGGACGGCAGCGGCGGCGGGCATTGCGAGGATGATTACCGCTGCAAGAATTACCCAGGGCGTACTTAAAGTAAGGGCCCTGGCGGAGCCGTGGCGGTCAGTAAGTATAATGATGTTCACGTCATGATCCCCAGACAACTGGCTTCGTCATTCTGATAGGATGCCGGTTGCTCAATAACTCCGGTTCGCACTTTCTCATGGCTTTTACTCCGCTGGATGCTCGCCAACCTGGTGACTTGATACGCACCCATTCGACGCTGAAGGGCCTTTTCGCAAAGGCTCGAGCAGTTGAGCGCCTGCAGATACTGCTGGAAACAGTCATGGAACCGGCTGCACGTGAGCATTGCCGTGTTGCATCCTTGCGCGATGGTGTACTGCGGCTGGTGGTCACGGACAGCCATTGGGCGACCCGGATGCGCTACCAGCAAAAACGGCTGATACGCCAATTGCAGGCGTACACAGAGTTTGCAACCTTAACGAAAATACATTGTAAAGTTCAACCGCCACTGATCAAAAAAGCACCACCAGTTCGCAAAATGAGACACTCAAGAGTAGCGGCAACCAGCCTGCGCGAAACGGCCATGCAGATTGAAGACACATCACTCAGGGCCGCGCTTGAGCGCCTGGCAAAACATCACGAAGACGACTGACGACTCTGCTCGTCCTGTCTGAACAGGCAGCACGCCTTTAGTTCACCAAAAAAAACGGCCACCCGAGGTGGCCGCAGAAACGAAACGAAACGGTTTAGACCGCAGCCGCCGGGCGCATAAAGGAGATGGGCGCTGTGCCGGCGTCTTCGAAAGTAACTATTTCCCACGCATCCTTGGTAGCAAGCAGAGAACGAAGCAGCTTGTTATTCAGAGCATGTCCAGATTTGAAACCACGGAACTCACCAACCAGACTCTTGCCCAGCAGATACAGATCACCGATGGCGTCCAGTATCTTGTGTTTTACGAACTCGTCCTCATAGCGCAGGCCGTCTTCATTCAACACACGGTATTCATCCACCACGATGGCGTTATCCACGCTGCCACCCAACGCCAGGTTTTGCGAACGCAGGTATTCAATGTCGCGCATGAACCCGAAGGTCCGTGCTCGACTGACTTCCTTTACAAAGGAAGTGCTGGAGAAATCCACGCTGGCAAACTGGCTGCGACCACGAAATACCGGATGATCGAAGTCGATTCCGAAAGCCACTTTGAAACCTTCAAAAGGCACAAAGGTAGCTGTCTTGCCGTCTTCCTCAACCGTTACTTCACGTTTAATGCGGATGAACTGCTTGGCAGCATCTTGCTCCTCGATTCCTGCAGACTGAATCAGGAATACGAAGGGGCCGGCGCTGCCGTCCATGATCGGCACCTCTGGTGCGCTGAGTTCAACGTAGGCGTTATCGATTCCCAGGCCCGCCATGGCGGATAACAGGTGCTCGACAGTGTCGACCTTGGCACCATCCTTTATCAGGGTGGTGGACATGGTCGTCTCACCTACGAACTCGGCACGCGCCGGAATCTGTACCACTGGGTCAAGATCCACTCGGCAGAACACAATTCCGGTATCTACTGGCGCGGGTTTCAGCGTGAGATACACCTTCTCACCCGAATGCAGACCAACACCAGTGGCCCGGATGATGTTCTTCAGTGTGCGTTGTTTAATCATGTACGGGTTCCGCTTAGTTGCGAATAGTTTTCAACAAGTCGGCGTGCATCATAGCAAAACACGCCTTTGTTGAATACTGATCAGACCTATACGAGTGATTGACAGAGTCTATCTCTCAGTCAGCCTGCCTGCGCAAGAACGCCGGAATATCCAGGTAATCCAGATCTTCGGCCGGCTGGCTCAGGCGCGCGGCCGCAGCATTGCCGCCTACACTCGGATTACGCATGACGGTAGGACGGTCCAGTTCATTATAGTTGGGCGCGGAGCCTTCGGTATGACGATGGCGTGTCGCGGGCGTATTGTCGACGACCTTGACCGGCTTCTCGATGCGCGGACCCAGACCCGTGGCCACAACAGTCACTCGCAGCTCGTCACGCAGCTCAGGATCAATAACGGTGCCTACAACCACTGTAGCAGTCTCCGAGGCAAACTCCTCGACGGTGCTACCTACTTCAGAGAACTCGCCCAGCGACAGATCCGGACCGGCCGTAATATTGACCAGAATGCCGCGAGCGCCCATCAGGTTCACGTCTTCCAGCAACGGACTGCGGATAGCCGCTTCAGCCGCTTCGCGCGCACGGTTCGGGCCGCTTGCATGACCGGTACCCATCATGGCCATGCCCATCTCGCTCATGACTGTCTTCACGTCAGCAAAGTCGACGTTGATCATACCTGGACGCATGATCAGATCGGCGATGCCCTGGACCGCGCCGAGCAGCACGTCGTTGGCCTTGCTGAAGGCAGCCAACAGGCTGGCGTCCTTACCCAGAACCGTCAGCAGCTTTTCGTTGGGGATGGTGATCAACGAGTCCACATGCAGGCTCAGCTCGCGGATGCCTTCCTCGGCAATCTGCATACGCTTACGGCCTTCAAACGGGAACGGCTTGGTTACTACGGCAACGGTCAAGATGCCCATTTCGCGAGCGACTTCGGCAACAATCGGCGCAGCACCCGTACCGGTACCGCCGCCCATGCCTGCGGTGATGAAGACCATATCCGAGCCTTGCAGTACCTCAGCAATGCGCTCGCGGTCTTCAATGGCCGCTTCACGACCGATCAACGGGTTGGCACCAGCGCCCAGGCCCTTGGTGACTTCAGAGCCAAGCTGCAGAACCGTGCGTGCGCTGATGTTCTTCAGCGCCTGAGCATCGGTGTTGGCGCAGATGAAATCCACGCCTTCGACGTTGTTGATGACCATATGCTGGAGCGCATTACCGCCGCCGCCACCGACACCAACTACTTTTATAACTGCGTTTTGAGGAACGTTATCAATTAATTCAAACATGGTTCCATCTCCTGAGTTTTAACTCGTTTCGTTATTTCGGCCCGCTTTAGCGGGTCTGTTTAAAAATTGCCCTGGAACCACTTCTTCATGCGTCCCAACGGCGATGTTTTGCCCTGCTCCGGGCTACTGCTACCTTGCTCGTGGTGCTTGATGCCGTAGTGCAACAAGCCGACCCCTGTTGAATAAATGGGGTTACGCACCACATCAGTCAGTCCCTTGAATTCCTGTGGTACGCCGAGGCGTACCGGCATGTGGAATATCTCTTCTGCCAATTCCACGGCGCCTTCCATTTTTGCGGTTCCGCCGGTCAGTACGATGCCGGCGGGGACCATGTCTTCGTATCCTGAGCGACGCAGTTCAGCCTGGATCAGGGTGAACAATTCGTCGTAGCGCGGCTCAACCACTTCGGCCAGCGCCTGGCGCGAGAGGTCGCGGGGCGGACGTTCGCCGACGCTCGGAACCTTGATGGTTTCTTCCGGGCCGGCCAGTTTGGCCAGCGCGCACGCGTAACGGATCTTGATTTCTTCGGCGTACTGCGTAGGCGTACGCAGTGCCATGGCGATATCGTTGGTGACCTGATCACCGGCGATCGGAATTACCGCGGTGTGCCGGATCGCGCCTTCGGTGAAGATGGCGATATCCGTGGTACCGCCACCGATGTCGACCATGCACACGCCCAGCTCTTTTTCGTCCTCGGTGAGTACGGCGTAGCTGGAGGCGAGTTGCTCGAGAATCACGTCCTCGACCTCAAGCCCGCAGCGGCGGATGCACTTCTCGATGTTCTGCACTGCGTTGAGCGCGCACGTCACCAGGTGTACCTTGGCTTCCAGACGCACGCCCGACATTCCCAATGGCTCGCGCACGCCTTCCTGGTTATCGATCACGTATTCCTGCGGGAGGATATGCAGCACCTTCTGGTCAGCCGGGATCGCAACCGCCTGCCCCGCGTCGAGAACGCGTTCTATGTCTGCCTTGACCACTTCCCGATCACGAATGGCGACGATGCCGTGAGAGTTGAGGCTGCGAATATGATTGCCAGCCAGCCCTGCAAACACCGAATGAATCTGGCAGCCAGCCATCAGCTCCGCTTCTTCAATAGCGCGCTGGATTGACTGCACGGTGGATTCGATATTGACCACTACGCCTTTTTTCAGGCCTCGGGAGGGATGAGAGCCGATGCCGACGATTTCGAGTTCGCCGTCAGAGCCAATCTCACCCACAAGCGCGACCACCTTGGAGGTGCCAATATCGAGCCCGACTATCATCCTGGTACCCTGCTTGCTAGCCATAATCTTTCGGTTACTCTCCCGTTTCATCTTGAGCAGCCGGCTCGTGCCAGGCTACTGCCATGCTGTTGCTGTAACGCAAATCAACCCGCGCTATCTGATCCCGCCGCTCTGACAACACGAGCTGGTCGATGGTCAGGAATCGCTTCATTTTTTCTACGACGTCATCGCGTCCTAGCAATATCTGGATCCCGTCCTGGGTGGTCAGGAACCAGCTACCGCGCTCGCGCAGTTCCAGCTCAGCTACACCGTGGCCGTAAGGCCGTAGCAGTCGGTTGAACTGCTGATAGTTCTGCATCACCCGCCGCTTGGCGCGCTCCGGCCCGGTCAGACGCGGCAATTCGTCGAAGCGGTCGATATGTTCAGGCGAGAAGGCCTCGCCGGCGTTATTCAGCAGGGCGGTATCGCCCCACCGCGCGACCGGCAATTGCTCGTCCAGATTGACTACCAGACGGTCAGGCCAAACCCGTTTTACCGACGCTCCGGACACCCAGGACATGGCGTTGAGCTCGGCACTCAGCCCGTCGATATCGATGCCGAGAAAACTCTCGTCCAGATAGGGCTGGATAACCTGCTGCACCGCCTCGCGGTCGATGTATTGCAGATCCCCTTCGACGTTGATCACACTGATCGGCCGATCCGCTTGAGGCATCAGCTGGGTACCAAGCGCGTAAAGGCCGCCTGCGAGAACCAGCAACAGCACCGGCCACATCAGTTGCTGCAGGCGATCGCCCATTCCGGTCAGCCGGGGCCAACGCAGGTTCGGCCGAGACCACTTGCGTGGTGCGGGCGTCACGACGCGCACAGCACCACGAGCCGGGGACTGACGTCGCACCAGAGACTTGCTCGTACGCTGATCACGCACCATCAACCCCAACATGGTCCGGCCCTCAATACCCGGCGCCGGCAAGAATCGCCAGCACCAGATCGGTGAATGTCATCCCGGCGGCCGCAGCCGCCATGGGCACCAGGCTGTGGTCGGTCATACCGGGCACAGTGTTCACTTCAAGCAGGTAGAAACGCCCCGCCTCGTCCTGCATCACATCTACGCGGCCCCAGCCCCTGCAACCAACGGCATGGAATGCCTTCAAACACAGCTCTGCCAGTTCGGCTTCCTTGTCAGCGGGCAAGCCGCACGGACACTGATATTGAGTGTCGTTAGCCAGATACTTGGCGTCGTAATCGTAAAAGGTATGCGGGGTGCTCAAGCGGATCGCCGGCAACGCACGGTCATCCAGAATCGCGACGGTGAATTCGGCCCCCGTGATCCACTGCTCGACCAGCGTCTGGTCGTCGTAGGCGCGGGCGTCCTCACAGGCCTGTTCGAGTTCGGCCAGATTGTTGACCTTGGCCATACCTATGCTCGAGCCCTCATGGACCGGCTTGACGATCAGCGGTGTACCCAGCGTATCGATGATTGGTGGGCAGTCCGAGCGCTCGCTTAGCAAGGCGTGCTCCGGCGTGGACAGCCCAAGGCTGCGCCAGATCAGTTTGGTACGCAGCTTGTCCATACCCAATGCGGAAGCCATAACGCCGCTGCCGGTATAAGGAATTTTCAGGCTTTCAAGCAGCCCCTGAAGGCTACCGTCTTCACCGCCACGACCATGAAGGGCGATGAAAACCCGGTCCGGACGGTTGATAATAAGCTGTTCGGCGAGATCCGCACCCGCATCAATGCCATAGACGTCGACGCCTGCACTGCGCAATGCATCCAGCACCGCAGCGCCGGACTTCAGCGATACCTTACGCTCGGCGGATGTACCGCCGTAGAGGACTGCGACCTTGCCAAACCGGGTCGGTTCAATCATCAGACCTGCCCTCCCTGAGCGCTCAAGCGTGTCAGCGCGTCGGCTAACTGCGGCGCCAGTCCGGCAATGTCGCCAGCGCCCTGGGTCAAGAGAATATCGCCGGGCTTCAGCACGGCTTTCAGCAGGGGCATGACGTCAGCATCACGCTCTACATAGATAGGATCGATCTGACCACGCTGACGGATGCTGCGGCACAACTGTTTGCTGTCCGCGCCCGGCACCGGCTCTTCTCCTGCCGGGTAGACCTCCATCAGCAGCAAGGCGTTGGTCTCGCCCAGAACCTGTACGAAGTCCTCATACAGGTCACGCGTGCGGCTATAACGGTGCGGCTGATAAATCATCACCAGGCGCCGCTCGGGCCAGCCGGCACGTACGGCCTTGATCACTGCGCCCACTTCGCGGGGATGGTGGCCGTAATCGTCAACCAGCATTACTTCGCCGCCGTCCAGCGCGTAATCGCCATATACTTGGAAGCGGCGCCCTACGCCTTCGAACCCAGTCAGACCCTTGACAATGGCGGCATCGCTGACGCCTTCATCGGTGGCCACTGCAATGGTCGCAAGCGCATTCAGCACGTTATGAACGCCCGGCATGTTGACCCAAAGTTTCAGGTCTTCGTGGCCGTCGCGCTGCACGGTAAAGAATGTCGACATGCCCTTCTGATGAATATCCACGGCGCGTACATCGGCGTCGCTGGACTGCCCGTAGGTAATGACCTGACGGTTGATTTGCGGAAGGATCTCGCGCACGACCGGATCATCGATACACAGCACAGCCAGTCCGTAAAACGGCAGGTTGTGCAGAAAATCAACGAAGGTGCGCTTGAGCCGGTTGAAGTCACCTTCGTAGGTCGCCATATGATCGGCGTCGATATTGGTGACGATGGCAACCATCGGCTGCAGATGCAGGAAGGAGGCGTCGCTCTCGTCTGCCTCGGCAACCAGGTAACGGCTCTCACCCAATTGTGCATTGGTGCCCGCACTGGTCAGCTTGCCACCAATAACGAAGGTAGGGCTTAACCCTTCAGCCGCCAGGACCGAGGCGATCAGGCTGGTGGTGGTGGTCTTGCCATGTGTTCCCGCCACTGCGATGCCATGCCGGTAGCGCATCAGCTCAGCGAGCATCTCTGCGCGTGGCACAACCGGAATGCGCCGCTCGAATGCAGCCGCGACTTCCGGGTTCTGCTTATTGATCGCACTGGACACCACCAGCACATCAGCTTGCTGGACATTTTCCGGACGATGGCCGATATCAACCCGGGCACCAAAGCTTTCCAGGCGCTGGGTGACGGCGGAACGCTTCAGATCCGAACCGGAAACCATATACCCAAGATTGAGTAATACCTCGGCGATGCCACACATACCCGCCCCGCCGATACCGACAAAGTGAATACGGCGGATGCGGCGCATCTCTGGCAGCGCGAAGGTCGCAGCGGAACGGGGCTTATTCACCACGGGCGACCTCCAGGCAGGCGTTGATCACGTCTGCGGTTGCATTGGGTGCGGCCTGCTTGCGAGCGTTGTCTGCCATCTGTTGCAAAATCTCCGGATGGGTAAAGAGGTATTCCATTCGTTCCGCCAGTAGTTCTTTGGTCAGCGTGGCCTGGGGCAGCAGCTCGGCCGCGCCATGGTCGGCCAGGAAACGCGCGTTTGCGCTCTGATGGTCGTCAATCGCGTGGGGCAAGGGCACCAATAATGACGGGCGCCCTGCTGCTGCGAGTTCACATACGGTGAGCGCGCCGGAGCGGCATACCACCAGGTCAGCCCAGGCATAGGCTGCAGCCATGTCAGCGATGAATGGCTCGACCTTCGCCTCGACGCCCGCGCTCTTGTATGTCTCGCTGGTCAGCTCAATATGCAGCTTGCCGCACTGGTGCCAGATTTCCGGACGCTTGGATGCATCCACCGCGCCCATCGCTTCGGGCAGCATGCGGTTGAGCGGCAACGCGCCAAGACTGCCGCCAAGTACCAGCAGGCGTGGACGACGCTGGCCGTCCCAGCTCATAGCCGGTACCTGAAAGATTTCTTCCCGCACGGGGTTACCGGTGCTGCGACGCTTGCTGTCGTTCGCAAAGCTGCCCGGAAAGCCTTCGCAGCGGCGGGCCGCGATGGTCGCCAACAGCCGGTTGGCTGTACCGACTACCGCGTTCTGCTCGTGAATGATCACAGGAATCCGCTTCATCCAGGCTGCCAATCCACCGGGACCGGTCACATAGCCACCGGCGCCCAGTACGAAGGCCGGCTGGACCGTACGAATCACTTGTAATGATTGACGCAGTGCGCGAGTCAGACTCAGGGGCGCTTTCAAAAGATCGGCTTTGCTCTTGCCGCGCAGCCCCTGAATGTCGATGTAATGGATCGGGAAATCCGCCGCCGGCACCAGCTCACTTTCAATCCCGCGCCGCGTGCCCAGCCAGTGCACGTCATAGCCCTTGTCGCGCAGTAAACGCGCGCAGGCCAGCGCAGGGAACACATGTCCTCCGGTGCCGCCAGCCATGACCAGAACGCTATTTTTCATTGCCGGCCTCCCGTAACGCCTGACGGCGCTCCCAGTCGATCCGCAGCAACAAGCCCAGGCAGATACAGCACACGACAAGCGAGCTGCCGCCATAACTCAGAAACGGAAGCGTCAAGCCCTTGGTCGGAAGCAGGCCTACGTTCACGCCCACATTGATCAGGATCTGGCCGCACCACATGATGGCCAGGCCGTAGGCCAGATAAGCGGAGAACAGCCGACCCGCGCGCTCAGCCCACAAACCGATATAAAGGCTACGGACCGCCACGAATATCAACAGGCCAAAAGCGGCCAGCGCACCGATAAGGCCCATCTCTTCGGCCAGCACGGCGAAAACGAAATCGGTGTGTGCTTCGGGCAGATAGAACTGCTTCTGCACACTATTGCCCAGACCGGTGCCGAACCAACTGCCGCGGCCAAAAGCGATCAATGCCTGAGTAAGCTGGTAGCCGGTGCCGAACGGATCGGTCCAGGGGTCCAGAAAGCCCGTCAGACGCTGCAGACGATAGGGTTCAAATAACACCAGGAGCCCGCCAAGCGCGCCAAGAGCACCAAACAGCAGCGTGAAGCGGAACAAGCCCACCCCTCCCAGGAACAGCATGCCAGTTGCAGCACCCATCAGGACAACGGTCGCACCGAAGTCCGGCTCGATGACCAGCAGCCAGGCCATGGGGCCAAGCACCATGAATGGCTTGATGAACCCAAACCACTTCTCCTTGACCTCTTTCTGGCGCTGCACCAGATACCCGGCCAGAAATACCACTGCAAACAGCTTCGCCAGCTCGGAGGGCTGAATATTGATCGGGCCGACCGCAATCCAGCGCCAGCTGCCGTTAACCTCACGACCGATACCGGGAATCAACACCGCAATCAGCAAGCCGAAGCCGACGAACAACAGTGGAAAGCGGAACTGCTGCCAAAGATTCACCGGAATCGACAGCACGACGACCAGCGCGCCGATAGCGATCGCCAGATAGATCAGCTGGCGGATCATGTAGAACAACGGGTTACCCAGCTGACCGGCGGCGACTTCCATCGATGACGAGGTGACCATCACCACACCCAGGCCCAACAGGCACAGCGCGGCTACCAAAAGCGGCATATCCATATCGAAACGCCGCTCACCCAGGAGCGGTGCGGCGGAACGCTGTAACACATCAGTCAAGATCATGTGTCAGCCTCCCTACCGCTTCGGCGAACAAGCGTCCGCGCTCTTCGAAGTTCTTGAACATATCCAGGCTGGCGCAGGCTGGCGACAACAGGACCGCATCACCCGGCTGTGCCACGTCGGCGGCGGCTGTTACGGCCTGCTCGATCGAATCAACGCGGATGACTGGTACGACGTTGCCCAGCGCCTGAACCAGCTCAGCTGCATCGCGGCCCAGCAATACGGCGGCCCGACAATATCGGCTGACTGGCTCGCGTAGCGGTGTGAAATCGGCACCCTTGCCGTCGCCGCCCGCAATCAACACCTGTTTACCTTGCAGGTCCGCACCGAAACCCTCGATCGCAGCGAGCGCGGCTCCCACGTTGGTAGCCTTGGAATCATCGTAATAATCAACGTCAGCATGTTTGCCGACCCACTGACACCGATGCGGCAAACCGGTGAAACTACGCAGCGCATCCAGCATGGCCGGGAACGGCAGCCCGGCAGCATGACCCAGCGCCAGCGCGGCCAGCGCGTTCGACTGATTATGCGCGCCGCGGATCTTTAGCTCGGCAACCGGCATCAGTGCCTTGAATTCGAAGGCGAGCCAGGTTTCGCCGCCCTCTTCGATCAAACCGAAGCCTTTGAAATCGGGGCGTGACAGGCCAAAGGTCCATTGCGGTAATTGATCAGCCACCAGCGGCCGGGAAAGCAGGTCGTCGCGGTTGATGACTACCTGACGCGCGCCGCTGAAAATCCGGTGTTTGGCCTGATGATAAGCAGCCAGGTTGGCATAGCGGTCCATATGGTCTTCGCTGACGTTGAGGACCGTTGCCACTTCGGCATTGAGCCGCTCGGTAGTTTCCAGCTGAAAGCTTGATAGCTCGATCACATAAAGACCAGCGTGTTGGTCAAGCAAGTCCAGCGCAGGCTTGCCGAGGTTGCCGCCGACTGCCACGCGGATCCCGGCGGCGCGCGCCATCTCACCAACCAGGGTGGTCACTGTGCTTTTGGCGTTCGAGCCGGTGATCGCAATGATCGGCGCCTTCGCCTCGCGGGCGAATAATTCAATATCGCCCACCAACTTGACGCCAGCCTCGCGCGCCTGCTGCAACGCCGGCGTCGACAGCGCTATACCCGGGCTGACAACCAACTCCGCAGCCGAGCACAGCACGTCCGCATCCAGCTCACCGAGATAGAGATCCGCCATCGGCGCAAAACGCTTCAGCTGATCCAGGCCCGGCGGATGTTGACGGGTATCCGCCACGCCGAATGGCATCCCACGGCCGGCCAGAAAACGGGCGACCGAGAGCCCGGTGCTGCCGAGCCCGACGATGATCCGTTTCTTGTCCGTGGTTATCAATGACACAGTTTCTTCCTCAGCGCAGCTTCAGGGTGGCCAGTCCGATCAGCACCAGCACGACGGTGATGATCCAGAAACGCACAATGACCCGGGGTTCGGGCCAACCCTTCAATTCGAAATGGTGGTGAATGGGCGCCATGCGAAACACCCGTCTACCGGTCAGCTTGAATGAAGCGACCTGCACAATGACCGAAAGCGTTTCGACGACGAAAATGCCGCCCATGATGAACAGTACGATTTCCTGGCGAACGATCACGGCGATCACGCCCAGTGCGGCACCGAGAGCCAGCGCGCCCACATCGCCCATAAATACCTGGGCGGGATAAGTGTTAAACCAGAGAAATCCGAGTCCGGCGCCAATCAGCGCACCGCAGAATATGACCAGTTCGCCAGCGCCGGGCACATGCGGAATCAGCAGGTATTCAGCGAAACGAACGTTGCCGGAGAGATAAGCGAAAATGCCCAGCGCACCGCCGACCATCACCGTCGGCATGATTGCCAGACCATCAAGCCCGTCGGTCAGGTTGACCGCGTTGCTCGAGCCGACGATTACGAAATAGGTCAAAACGATGAAGCCGAGTCCCAGCTGGAACTCGACATGCTTGAAGAACGGCACGATCAACGTCGTTTCGATCGGCGTCTTTGCGGTCAGATAAAGAATCACTGCGGCAACCAGACCGAACACTGACTGCCAGAAATACTTCCAGCGCGACGGCAGGCCGCGGGAGTTCTTCTCCACGACCTTGCGGTAATCATCCACCCAACCGATCGCACCAAACGACAGTGTGACGCCAAGGACAACCCACACATAGATGTTGCGCAGATCTGCCCATAATAACGTGGCGATTGCGATAGCGATCAATATCAATGCGCCGCCCATGGTCGGCGTGCCGGCCTTGGACAGGTGCGACTGCGGGCCATCATTACGTACGGACTGACCAATCTGCCGGAAGCTCAGTGAACGGATCATCCACGGACCAACAAACAGCGCGAGACCGAGCGCGGTAAGCACGCCCAGAATCGCCCGCAGTGACAGGTACTGAAATACCGAGAAACCGGTATGAAATTGCTGCAGGTATTGGGCAAGTAAAAGCAGCATTAGCCGACCTTCCTGTCGTTATCGTCATCCAGAGTGGCGACCAGACCTGCTACCACCTCCTCCATTCCTGCGCTGCGCGACCCCTTGACCAGGACGCGAACATCCGGGCCAAGCTGCGCTTTCAGCGCTTCGATCAGTTCTTTTTTGCTCGCGAAAACAAACGCGCCTTCACCAAACCGGTCAGCCGCCAGAGCCGACAGGCGGCCCACGGCGTACAGCGCCTCGATACCCTGTTGACGAGCGTGCTCACCTACTTCCTGATGGGAATCGCTTTCCCACTCACCGAGCTCCGCCATATCACCCAGCACCAGAATGCGGCGGCCATCGAAACAGGCGAGCAGATCAATCGCAGCCTTTACCGAAGCCGGGCTGGCGTTATAGCTATCGTCGATGACAATGGATCCAGCAAACCCTTTCCGGCTGGCAGCGCGACCCGACATCGGTTGCACACTGGCCAATCCGCTGCGGATGTACTCAAGTTCAACATCCAGCGCCAGGGCGGCACCCGTGGCGGCCAGCGCATTGGCAACGTTGTGCTCACCGAGCAGATTCAACTGGACGCTGACTTCGCCTTTAGGCGTGACCAGCCTGAAGCCCGGGCAGCCCCGCTCATCAAGCTTGATTGACTCCGCGCGCACCTCAGCTGTCGGGTTCTTGAGGCTGAACACGTAGCTTTTGCGCTTGCCCAGCAGCTGGTACCAGCTCTCAAACCAAGGGCTATCCAGGTTGATAACGGCCTTACCCTTGGTGCTGAGGCAGCTGAAAATCTCGCCCTTGGCCTTGGCGATATTGTCCAGACTGCCGAAGCGCCCGACATGGGCATTGCCTGCATTGGTCAACACGCTAACCGTTGGCTTGGCGATTTCCATGCTGTACGCGATATCGCCACGAGCAGCAGCGCCCATCTCGATCACGGCATAGCGGTGCTCATTGCTCAGGCCGAGCAACGTCATGGGAACACCGATTTCATTATTCAGGTTGCCCTGGGTTGCCAGCACCGGGCCAAGCGGTCGCAGAATCGCAGCGACCATTTCTTTTACGGTTGTCTTGCCGCTGGAGCCGGTAATTGCAACCAACGGACCGCTGTAGGCTGCCCGGGCAAGGCCGGCCAACTGCCCCAGCGCGCGCAGGCTGTCATGCACCAGCAGCTGCGGGAGCGGATCTTCAACGAGATACTCGACCATCGCGCAGGTTGCGCCACGTGCGCGAGCGTCGGCCAGGTGATCGTGTCCATTGGTGCGCGTTCCGGCAAGCGCGACGAACAAGCCACCCGGCTGGATCGCGCGGCTATCAAAGGCAACGCTGTCAAACTCGGCGTCAACGCCCTTCAACGTTGCAGCGAGAGGGCTGACCAGATCGGACAGGCGCATGGCTTCAAGCATGGCTCGCCTCCCACTGCTGCAAGGCACGTTCTGCCTGTTCAATATCACTGAAAGCGTGGCGCACGCCGTTTATCTCCTGATAGGTTTCGTGGCCCTTGCCGGCCAAAAGAATGACGTCCTCGTGGTGCGCGCGACTGATGGTGTGCGCGATCGCCTCGGCACGATTGGCAAGGACTGTGATGTTTTGCGGCTTGCCGAGACCCTGGCAGATCTGCCCGATGATGCTTGCTGAGGGTTCATTGCGGGGGTTGTCGTCTGTCACCACCACGCGGTCGGCATAGCGTTCGGCGATTTGGCCCATCAGCGGACGCTTGCCCGCGTCCCGATTGCCACCGCAGCCGAAAATACACGTCAAACGTCCGCTGACGTGGGCACGCAGCGCAATCAACGCCTTTTCCAATGCGTCGGGCGTGTGGGCGTAATCGACCACGACCAGAGGACGCGAACCACCGCCCAGGCGCTGCATTCTGCCTGCTGGAGCACGCAATCCGGCAGCACGCTCTACTGCTTGATGCAGGCTGAAACCGAGCACCAACAGACTGCCCGTCACGGCCAGCAGATTGCTGAGATTGAACTCGCCGAGCAGCTCGCTATGCAGCGACGATTGCTCGTCTTCAAAATGCAGTAGCGCGTGGATGCCCGCAGCGTCATAGCGCACGTCGCTGCAATGCAGCGGCGCAGTCGCATCCATCAGACTGAAACCAAGCAGCCGCGCGGTGCCTTCGCGCGGCGGACAGCGCTCCATTAGCCGACGACCTGCAGGATCATCGAGGTTGATCACCGCGTGGCACCCGCCAGCATCAAACAGGCGCGCCTTGGCGGCTTCATAGCTGATCATGTCGCCGTGATAGTCAAGATGATCGCGGGTCAGGTTGGTAAACACAGCGACATCAAAAGCCAGCGCGGCGACCCGGCCCTGGTCCAGCGCGTGGGAGGACACTTCCATACACACCGCTGCGGCCCCGGCGTCACGCAAGCGCGCGAGCTGACCCTGAACATTCACCGCATCCGGCGTAGTCATACCATGGTCAGTCAACGCACCCGGCATGCCACTACCCAAGGTGCCGATCACACCGCAAGGGGTATCCAGTTCGTTCAATGCCTGTGCCAGCATCTGACTAACCGACGTTTTGCCGTTGGTTCCGGTGATGCCCACCAGCGTTAGAGCGGCGGACGGCTCACCATAGAAGCGGCCGGCGATCGCGGAAATCTGCTCAGCCAACTGCGGCACAGCCAGCATTGGCACGGCGCCTTCATAATGACGATCATCGGTAGCGTCATATGCAACCGCTACTGCACCCGCTTCGATGGCCTGATCGATGTAATCCCGGCCATCCACTTTCAGGCCGGGAACAGCCAGAAACAGGTAGCCGCTCTTGACTTGCCGACTATCCAGCGCAAGGCCTGTGACGCTGACATCCTGGCCTAACCAATCCGGAAACAACTGGCGCAGAGTGATCATCCGCGGAACCCTCCCTTGGTCGGAGGGATTTCCACCTGCTGCAACTCCGGCATGTTATCCGGAGCAATATTCATCAGCCGCAATGCACCGGCCATCAGATCACTGAAGATCGGCGCCGCGACCAGCCCGCCGTAATAGCCGCCCTTGCTCGGCTCGTCGACGACGATAGCGATGGCGATCCGCGGATCGGTGCTCGGCGCGAAGCCGGCAAACAGGGACCGGTACGAGTCTTCTTTGTAACCCTTGCTGGTATGACTGGCTTTGCGCGCGGTACCACTCTTACCGGAGACATGATATCCGGGGACCAATGCGCGATGCGTTCCGCCCTGGCCTTCGATAACCTCCTGCAACATTTCCTGAACCGCCTTGGCCACGTCCTCGGAAATGACCTGTTCACCCGCCGGAGCATCCTTGACGCGCAGCAGCGACAGCGGAACCTTGCGGCCATCATTGGCCAGCACGGCATACGCTTGCGCCAGCTGAACAGTGGTCAACGACAAGCCGTAGCCATACGAAAGCGTTGCGGTTTCGGCCTGGCCCCACTCGCGGTAGCTGGGCAGGTTGCCGACCTGCTCACCCGGAAAGCCGAGACCGGAATACTCGCCAAGCCCGACGCCCTGCAAGACCTCACGGATGGCCGGCCCGCCAACATCGAACGCAATCTTGCTCATGCCGACGTTACTTGATTTAAGCAGGATGCCGGCCAGATCAAGCTTGCCGCCCGGTGCGCGGGAGACATCGCGGATGGTGTATCGGCCAATCCTCAAGGTACCGGGATAAACGTCCACCTCATCTGTAGTTTTCCAGCGCCCCGTAGCCAGGGCAGCGCTCATGGAAAACGGCTTCATGGTCGAACCCGGTTCGAACACATCGATCAGTGCGCGGTTACGCATCATTTCGGGCTTGAGGTTGGCGCGATTGTTGGGGTTGTAACTGGGGTGATTGACCATCGCCAGCACTTCACCCGTACGCACGTCAATCATCACCAGAGAACCGCCCTTGGCATCGAACTCCTTCAGTCCCTTGCGCAGCTCCCGGTGAGCCAGGTACTGCAGGCGCAGGTCGATGGACAAGGCGAGATCGTTGCCGGGACGGGCATTCTTGACCACCTGCACGTCCTTGATCAGGCGGCCACGACGGTCCTGCAATACCTGACGGCTGCCCGGAACACCTTGCAGCCATTCGTTATAGGCAAGCTCGAGACCCTCCTGACCGTGCTCATCGACGTTGGTAAAGCCGACCAGGTGAGAGGTGACATCACCGGCAGGATAGAAGCGGCGGTATTCTTCCTGGCTGTAAACGCCGGGAATCTTCAGGTCGACAACCGCAGCGCCATCCTGTGGCGTCATTCGGCGGCGCAGATAGATAAACTCGCGTTCGGCGTTGGCCTTCAGACGCTCGCTGAAGGTGGCCAGGTCAGTCCCCAGCGCCTGGGCCAGTTCAGGCCAGCGCTGTTGCTGAGAAATGAGTTGCGTCGGATTGGCCCAGATAGTCAGAACCGGCGTGCTGACGGCCAGCGGCTCGCCATTGCGATCAGTTATCTGCCCGCGGTGCGCGGTGATGGGTACGTGACGCAGGCTGCGCTTGTCGCCCTGATTGCGGAGAAACCCACCGTCCAGCACGTGCAGCTGCACGATCTGCCAGCTGATGACCGCGCAACAGACGCCCAACGCACCGATGACGATCCGGAATCGCCACGGGTGCAGACTGCCATTGGGCTTGATCCTGATCATGGCTTCACCAGTACCACTTCGACCGCAGACGGCACGCGCATGTCGAGCTTGCTGCGGGCGATGCTTTCCACACGGTGATGGGCCGTCCAGGTGCTTTGCTCAAGAACCAGGCGGCCCCAATCGGCCTGTGCCTTTTCGCGCTGCTTCATCTCGGCGTCGAGCTCATTCAGCAGAGTGCGGCTCCAATGGGCGCTATAGGGCACCGCCAGCGCACTGACCAGAATCAGCAGACCGACCACCATCAACCAGCCACTGCTACGTGGCAGACCGGTGCGCTCCTGAAAGGTCATCTGCTCAGCCATCAGCGTTTCTCCGCGATTCGCAGCATGGCACTGCGCGCACGTGGATTACCCGCGACTTCCTCAGCCGAAGGTTTGATGGCTTTGCCGATCAGGTTGATGCTGACCGGGATATCGATTTCACGTATGGGCAGCCCGCGGGGAATGGGCGCACCCTTGGCCTCGCGGCGCATGAACTGCTTGACCAGACGATCTTCCAGCGAGTGGAAGCTGATCACCACCAGGCGGCCGCCTGGCGCCAACACATCAAGCGCAGCCTTGAGCCCGTCAGCCAGGTCCTCCAGCTCGCGGTTGATGAAAATACGGATACCCTGGAAAGCGCGTGTCGCCGGGTGCTTGTGTTTCTCCCAGGCAGGATTGGCTTCCTTGATGACTTCCGCCAGATCGGCAGTGCGAGTAAAGGGTTGCTCGGCGCGGCGCATGACGATGGCGCGCGCCATCCGCCGGGCGAAACGCTCTTCGCCGTATTCCTTCAGAACAGTGGCGATATCCGCTTCTTCTGCGCTGTTGATCCACTCAGCTGCGCTTTGTCCCTGAGCGGGATCCATGCGCATATCCAGCGGGCCATCATTCAGAAAACTGAAGCCGCGCTCGGCATCATCGAGCTGGGGCGAGGACACACCCAGATCCAGTAACACACCGTTGACCTGGCCGTGCAAACCAAGCTGCCGCAGCTCTTCAGCCATATCGGCAAAGCTGCGGCGTACAACGACAAAGCGGCCGTCATCGGCCGCCAGTTGAGTTCCGACCCGAATTGCCTCCGGGTCCTTATCAAAACCGATGAGCCGTCCGACTTTGGAAAGTCTGGATAGAATGGCTCTACTATGCCCTCCTCGGCCAAATGTGCCGTCCACGTACAAGCCGTCCGGCTGCACCGCCAGGCCCTTGAGCGCTTCGTCAAGCAGGACACTTATATGCTGGAACACGGGAGACTGACTCATAGGCTCAACGACTGCAGTTCAACCGGCAATTCGCCAGCATCCTGCACCTCAAGATAGGCTTCGGTCGTCGCGTTCCACTCGTCCTCGCTCCACAATTCGAATTTGTTCAGCTGACCTACCAGCATGACTTTCTTATCGAGACCGGCGTGCTCGCGCAGTAATGGCGGCACCACGAAACGGCCGTTACCGTCCAGCTCGATCTCGTTAGCGTTACCAATCAACAACCGGTTCAGCCGTTTTACTGCAGGGTTCATATTGGGGGCCTTCTTTAACTGCTGTTCTACTAGTTCCCATTCCTGCAGCGGATAGATCCACAGGCAACGCTCTTCGAGGGCAATCGTCGCTATCAAGTGGCCACCGCAGGACTCAAGCAGCCGATCGCGATACCGAGCCGGCATGGCGAGGCGCCCTTTAGCGTCCAGATTGATGGCACTCGTTCCTCGAAACACGCTCCTGCTACCCCCACTGAATGGCTATCCCTGCCAAAAAATCCCACTTTCGTCCACATCACACCACTTCGGCACACTATAGGAATGCGCCAATAGACCGTCAAGTGAGCATTTCACTGAAACGCCTTTAATGACGAAGGGTTAGCAAAAAAGCGGGGCAATACTGTGGTATACGGGGACGTGAGCGCCAGACAAAATATTGACGTCTCAAGCAGATATGACTGGAACTTAATGTGAACTATTACCAGGGATTATTTTTTGATCAGAAAAGAGAATGCGATAGGCGGGGAAAAAATAAGAGTTGGCCTGTAAGCCGGGTTCTGTCGAGGACAGTCATTCCTCTACGACAGCCATCACTGACTGCCTCTAGCAACCTACCCGAACCCAGTGCGGGCCGCACCAACGGGTTCCTATTTGGTCTTGCTCCGAGCGGGGTTTACCTAGCCACAGACTGTTACCAGCTGTGCGGTGCGCTCTTACCGCACCATTTCAACCTTACCGGCGCTTGCGCGCTTAGGCGGTATATTTTCTGCTGCACTTTCCGTAGGCTCGCGCCCCCCAGGTGTTACCTGGCACTCTGCCCTATGGAGCCCGGACTTTCCTCCCTACCGCAAGCGGTACGGCGACTGTCCAGCCAACTCTTGGACGCAAGGTTAGCGAGCTTCCTCAGGATGAGCAAGCACTCTTTGCAACGCTCTATAATGAGCGTTTCCGAAAGACGGACCAATTAGCCGGCAGCACGAACGCGACTCATGCCTTGCCGGTTTTTTCCAGCGCGATCTGATACAGGCGGTTTTTCTTCACGCCGGTCAACTGAGCAGCAAGGGACGACGCCTGCTTCACCGGCAACTCGGTCAGCAGAATATCCAGCACACGTTCAGCCTCCGGGTCCAGCCCGTCTCCTTCCGGCAGCGCCGGCATGCCTTCGACCACCAGCACACATTCGCCGCGCTGCTGATCGGAGTCACTACGTACCCAACCAACCAACTCGGCAAGCGGCGCGCCCTTGATTGTCTCAAAGGTTTTGGTCAGCTCCCGGGCAAGCACTACATGCCGTTCAGGCCCGAGCAGAGCCAGCATATCCTCAAGGCACTCGAGCAGCCGATGCGGCGCCTCGTAAACCATCCAGGTGCGGGGCTCGGCCGCCAGCGCCTGGATACGGGCCCGCCGCCCATGGGATTTGGCTGGCAAAAATCCTTCGAAGGCGAATCTGTCCGAGGGCAAACCGGCTGCACTGAGAGCTGCGATCAACGCGCAAGCGCCTGGAACCGGGCACACTCGAATACCGGCTTCGCGCGCCTGACGCACAAGATGGTAGCCAGGGTCGGAAATCAACGGCGTCCCCGCGTCTGAAATGAGCGCCATGTCTTCACCCGCACACATCCGCTCGATCAAGCGCTGACTTTTATCGCGCTCATTGTGGTCGTGGCAGGCGGTAGTCGGGGTGGTTACCCCAAAATGCTGCAGCAACCGGGCGCTGTGCCGGGTGTCTTCAGCGGCGATCAGCTGCACAGTACGCAGCACCTCCAATGCTCTAGGCGTAAGGTCCTGCAGATTGCCAATCGGCGTTGCGACAATGTACAGGGTTCCGGCGCTGGCGGACATATCATTACCTGAAGACGGGACTGGAACCGGCATTGTACAGGACGTGAGCAGGTTCCCGCGAAGCGCATGGCGGTCACCCCGCCCCTTGGTTACAATGACTGCCTCACAGTTACGGAGCCTTGTCAGCGAGGCTCACCGTGTAAGGATTGCCTGATGCCCCGCATGAATCGCCTGTCGCTTACAGCCCTGGCCATTGCCGTAATGCTTGGGGGCTGCGCAACCCCACCGCCCTCTCAATTGTCTGATCTGCCACGCACACCGGACGCAAGCGTTGAAGAAATCCTTGAGGATGCCGAGCGTTATTCGGGCGCCGAGGCGTACCTGCTGCGCTTGTACGCGGCACAGGCCGCATGGAGCACCAATCAGCCTGAGCGGGTGCGCAGCATCCTCAGCAGGATTCCGCAAAGTGAACTGCCGCCGGACCAGCAATTACGCTTCGCCGAACTCCAGGCGCGTAGCGCGCTGGCGCTGGAGCAGCCGGAAGCGGCTTTGCTCGCATTAAGGCACCCCTCGATGATCCATCTCGAGACTCAACCTATCGAGGACCAGCTGGCCATCCAGCAACTGCGTGCAGAGGCCTTTCAGGCTACTGGCGACCCGCTCAGCGCCGCCCGTGAGCGCACATTCATTGACGGCATGCTCCCACTGGGCGAGCGCGAAGCGAATCACCAGGCGATCTGGGAAGATCTCAATCGCGCCCCGCTGGAAGATCTGCACAAGGCGGCCGGCGAGGCCACAGGCGAATTCGCTGGCTGGGTGCAGCTGGCCCTGATTAGTCGCGAACAAAACAATCTGGATCTGCAGGTCCAGGGCGTCAACAAGTGGAAGGAAACCTTTTCCGACCATCCGGCAGCCAAGCTGATGCCTGACTCAGTCGCCCAGCTGCTCGAGCTGCATGCAAACCGTCCTACCCACATTGCTCTGTTCCTGCCTTTCGAAGGTCCGTTGGCAGCCGCGGCTCAAGCCCTTCGGGACGGCTTCATGGCCTCGCAATACCAGGCCCATAGCCAAGGCCTGGAGCAGCCACAAATCAGCCTGTATGACAGTACTGCCTACGCCGACCTCATGGCCTTCTATCGCGATGCCCAGGCCGAGGGTGTGCAATGGGTAATCGGCCCGCTGGAGCGTGATCAGGTGAGCCGTCTGGCGGGTATGCCAGAACTCCCCTTGCCAACCCTCGCGCTTAACTATACAGACAGCTCGATCAGCTCCGATCAAACGTTGTTCCAGTTCGGCCTGGCCCCGGAGGACGAAGCCCGCTCCGCTGCACGGCGCGCCTGGGACGACGGTCACAGGAACATGGCCGCATTGATTGCCCAGACTGATTGGGGGCAACGCTCCTTCGAGGCTTTTCAGGCGGAATGGGAAGCACTGGGCGGACGATTGGTTGGCCGCGAAGCAATCAATGAACCCGCAACCATTTCACGACAGATCGCCGACCTGCTGAATATCCGCGAGAGCGAACAACGCGGCTCCCGCATCCAGAGCACCCTAGGCAACAAGGTCGTCGTGCAGCCAACCCCGCGCCAGGATCTGCACGCGCTGTTTCTTGCCGCCACGCCACAACAGGCCCGACAGATCAAGCCGACGCTGGCCTTTCAATACGCGGCCGACCTCCCCGTTTACGCCACCTCCCATGCGTATCAACTAGGCGTGGATGCGGCGGATAACGCTGATCTCGATGGCATGCTGGTAGCAGAAATCCCTTGGCTGCTGACCCGGTCGGATGCCTTGTATGATTCTGTCAGCCGCAGCTGGCCGCAGGCAACCGGCGCAATGGGCCGCCTGTACGCAATGGGCGCCGACGCCCAAAGGCTATTCAGCCGCCTGCCGCAACTTCAGCGCTACGAAGAAGCCAGCATCGAAGGCGCAACCGGTCGTCTGACGCTAGGCCCGGACGGCCGCGTGCATCGCAGCCTGGGCTGGGGCGTAATCCATGAAGGACGCATCGTTCCGGTTGACGAGGTCATCAGCGCGCCATGATCCGCCTGACCGCCAAGCAAATCCTTGGCAATCAGGCCGAGCGTCTTGCAGAACAGCTTCTTCTTAGAGCAGGAATGCGACTGCTGGCGCGCAATTACCGATGCAAGCTGGGTGAGCTGGATCTGGTCATGCGCGACGCAGATACAGTAGTATTCGTTGAAGTACGCTTCAGGCGCACAGGCCAGTGGGGCAGCGCGGTAGAGACGGTTGACCGGCGCAAGCAGAAGCGCGTTATTGCTGCGGCTCAGCATTTTCTACTGACCCACCCTCAACTGGCCGACCAGCCTTGTCGCTTCGATGTCATTGCCGCCGATGGCAGTCCTGCGGATCCGGCGTCCTATCAATGGATCCGCGAAGCTTTTACTTGCTAACGAGTTCCTTCCTATGGATATGCAGCACCGCATCAGGCAACTGTTTACAGACAGTATCGAAACCAAGACCCGGGCCATGGAAGCTCTGGGACCAAGCATAGAGCAGGCGAGCCAGGTAATGGTTAACAGCCTGCTGAACGAAGGCAAGTTACTTTCCTGTGGCAACGGCGGCTCGGCCGGGGACGCACAACACTTTTCCTCGGAGCTGCTTAACCGCTTCGAGCGTGAGCGCCCCAGCCTGCCGGCGATCGCACTTACTACAGACAGCTCTACTGTCACCTCCATTGCCAACGACTACAGCTACGAAGAAATCTTTTCCAAGCAGATCCGCGCCCTCGGACAGCCAGGCGACGTCTTGCTGGCTATCTCCACCAGCGGCAATTCCGGCAACGTGCTTCAGGCCATCCAGGCGGCACATGATCGCGATATGCTGGTAGTTGCCCTGACCGGCCGGGACGGCGGCGCCATGGCCTCTCTGCTGCTACCGGAAGATGTCGAGATCCGGGTGCCGGCGCGCTCTACCGCCCGTATTCAGGAAGTACACCTGCTGGCCATCCACTGCCTCTGCGATCTGATTGATCGCCAGCTATTCGGGAGCGAAGAATGATGCTCAAAGGGATCTGCGTTTTGATGGTCGTGGCCACCCTGACCGGGTGCAGCGGCGTGCTGACGGCCACCCGGGATACGCCAATGCAAGGCGATCATGGTACCCGAACGCTCGGCAGCACCATTGACGATCAACTGATCGAGACCCGCACGAGCGTTAACATCGCCAAGGCTGACGTTGCACTGGAGCGCGACTCACGCATCGAGGTGACCAGCTTCAACGGCGTTGTACTGATTGTCGGCCAGACACCGAATGAAGAGCTGCGCAAAACTGCAGCGCGGGTGGCGAGCGAGGTGCAGCGCGTCAAGGTGGTGCACAACGAAATTACGGTAGGCCCGAAACTGTCATTACTGGCGCGCAACAACGACGCCCTGATTACCACCAGTGCCAAGAGCCGACTGCTAGCGGACAGCAACATACCCGGCCGCCGTATCAAGGTGGTCACGGAAGCAGGGGTAGTCTACTTGATGGGTCTGGTCAGACGCAGCGAAGCCGATCTGGCGGTGCAGGCAGTACAGCAGGTAGGCGGAGTTCAGCGGATCGTGAAACTGTTTGAGTATATCGACTGATAAGTCTTGGCCGGCCTCAGAAAGCCGGCCCAATCTTCCTTCCCCAAAGCCCGGTCGGCTTCGATAAATCCTTCTATTTGACAACCTTCAACGACGGCCGCCCGGACGGCTTGGCTTCCGTTCTGGCGTCGTCAGTACCATCCTTGTCGTCTTCAGGTGGCGGTGTGACCGGTTCTATTTCGAAGACCATGCCCTGGCCGTTCTCGCGCGCATAGATAGCCATAATGGCCTGAGCCGGCAGCCACACCTGCTGCGGGCGGCCGCCGAAACGGCCGTCAAAACTGATCTTGTCGTTATCCATCTCGAGATGCCGGATCGCACTGGGCGAGACATTAAGAACGATCTGCCCGCCTTCAACGAAACTATCGGGCACTACCGTGTCCGGATATTCCGCATTGACCAGAAGATAAGGGGTGCACTGATTGTCGAGAATCCACTCGTATAGCGCACGTACCAGATAGGGCCGGCTTGAGCTCATCTGAGCCATGCATGCCTCCTGAAATTAAGGTGAATGGCTACTGCATATCCTTTTCAGCGGACGAGAGGCTTCCGATAAAGCCGTCACGCTGGAAAATGCGATCCATGTAGTCCTGCAAGGGCTTGGCCTGTTTGGGCAGCTCGATCCCCAGCATGGGAAGACGCCACAGAATCGGCGCTATACAGCAATCCACAAGACTGAATTCATCGCTCATGAAAAAAGACATTTCAGCGAATACCGGAGCAACGCCGGTCAGACTCTCACGCAACTCCTTGCGTGCTTTCGCCGCAGCCGCAGCCGGCGTCCGTGGGTCTACTATCACGTCCACCAGATTGCACCAGTCGCGCTGCACGCGGTACATCAGCAAGCGCGTGTTGGCGCGTGCCACCGGATAGACGGGTAACAGTGGCGGATGCGGGAAACGCTCGTCCAGATACTCCATCATGATGTTGGGCTCGTAAAGCACCAGATCACGGTCAAGCAAGGTCGGAACGGTGTTGTAGGGATTGTTTTCGATAAGCTCCTGCGGATGATCGCCTGACTCGACGTTAATCACATCGACGGTAACCCCTTTCTCTGCCAAAACAATGCGCACGCGGTGACAATAATGGTCCCGTGGATCTGAGAAAAAAGCCATCGACGAACGTTTGCTGGCGGTAACACCCATATATCAACCCTCATCCTTAGCGCGTTGCGGTAGCAGCATGCATGCGTTGCCACGGCCGCGCAAACCAGGGATACCCCGGCCGCTATCAATTAGGCGGGCATTATACCCCAGAAACAGGCGCGCGCCCCTAAGGGCGCGCGCAATTGATCCAGTTAAAGCTGCGGATCAGTGAACGTCTTTCCAGTACTCGCGTTTCAGCAGGTAAGCAAAGATGAACAGGAAGGCCAGGTACAGCAGCACGTAGATGCCGATACGATGGCGCTCGAGCTTGATCGGGTCAGCCGAGTAAGCCAGGAAAGCGACCAGATTGCGAACAGTCTCGTCAAACTCCTCTTCGGTCTGCGTGCCAGTGCCCGGCACCACAGTCAGCACATCGCACTGCTCTTCCTGAACGGTTTCACCCGTTAGCGTATCGCGCATGGGCTTGCCATCTTCCATGACCGGCATCGCTTTACAGCCGATTACCTGATCACCCTGAAGCTCCGCAAGAACATTCGGCATCCCTACGTTCGGGAAAACCATATTGTTGGAGCCCAGCGGCCGCGAAGGATCGTTATAGAAAGTACGCATGTAGGTGTACAACCAATCCTCACCGCGCACACGGGAAACCATGGTCAGATCCGGCGGTGCAGCACCGAACCAGACCTTGGAATCTTCAGGACGCATGCCGTTCTTCATGTGGTCACCGATCAGAGCACCAGTGAAGACCATGTTCTCCATCATCAGCTCTTCAGGGATACCCAGATCAGTAGCGACACGCTCATAGCGCTGAAACTGAGCAGAGTGGCAACCCATGCAGTAGTTAACGAAGGTACGCGCACCATCCTGCAGAGAAGCCTTGTCGGTCAGGTCAATATTGGCCTCGTCCAGCTCGTATCC
Organism: Pseudomonas sp. gcc21; assembly: GCF_012844345.1. NCBI lineage: Bacteria > Pseudomonadati > Pseudomonadota > Gammaproteobacteria > Pseudomonadales > Pseudomonadaceae > Pseudomonas > Pseudomonas sp. gcc21. Next base: position 2,086,380 of record NZ_CP051625.1, read on the forward strand.
GCTGGCAGCGCCGAGCGCAACACAGGGCATCAGGGCAAATAACAGGGCAATTAGTCGATTTTTCATTAGCCAGGAATCCTCTCCGGAACGGCCTTGGTCTTCTCCATGCGGGTATAGAACGGCATGAGTATGAAGAAGGCGAAATACAGGACTGTACAGATCTGCGAAATCAGCGTCCGGGTATCGTTACCCGGGATCGCACCCAGAATGCCCAGCACCACGAACACGATGCAGAAGATAGCCAGCCAAAGCTTGCTCATCCAGCCCTTGTAACGGATCGAGCGTACCGGACTACGGTCCAGCCAGGGCAGCACGAACAGCACAGCGATAGAAGCACCCATCGCCAGTACACCCGGGAATGCGGAGCCGCCGATTGCAGGTACAGCGCGGAGAATCGCGTAGAACGGTGTGAAGTACCAGACCGGAGCGATGTGGTCAGGCGTCTTCAACTGGTTGGCCACTTCAAAGTTAGGATGCTCAAGGAAGTAACCGCCCATCTCAGGGAAGAAGAAGACCACGGTGCAGAACACGAACAGGAACACCACCACACCCACGATATCCTTCACGGTGTAGTAAGGGTGGAACGGAATGCCATCCAGCGGCTTGCCGGCTTCGTCCTTGCTCTTCTTGATGTCGATACCCAGCGGGTTGTTCGAGCCCACTTCATGTAGCGCAATGATGTGCAAGACGACCAGACCCAACAACACGATCGGTAGTGCAATAACATGCAGTGCGAAGAAGCGGTTCAGCGTAATACCGGAGATCAGGTAATCCCCACGCACCCACTGCGCCAGATCCGGACCAATGAACGGGATAGCACCGAACAGGGAGATGATTACCTGGGCACCCCAATAGGACATCTGACCCCAGGGCAGCAGATAGCCCATGAAGGCTTCACCCATCAGCACCAGATAGATCAGCATACCGAACAGCCATACCAGCTCACGGGGCTTCTGGTAGGAGCCATACATGATCCCGCGTAGCATGTGCAGGTAGACCACCACGAAGAATGCGGACGCGCCAGTCGAGTGCAGATAGCGCAGCAGCCAGCCGTAATCCACATCACGCATGATGTATTCGACAGATGCGAAGGCGCCCGCTGCCGAAGGCTCGTAGCTCATGGTCAGCCAGATACCAGTGATGATCTGATTGACCAGCACCAGCAGGGCCAGGGATCCGAAGAAGTACAGGAAGTTGAAGTTTTTCGGTGCGTAATACTTGCTCAGGTGGTCTTCCCAAACCTGAGTGACGGCCATACGTTCGTTGACCCAGTTAAGCAGCTTGCTCATCAGGCTGTCTCCTGATCCACGCCGACCACCAGAATGTCATCGGACTCATAGGAATGGGGTGGAACCGGAAGGTTCAGGGGAGCCGGCTGGCCCCGATGTACCCGACCGGACATGTCATAGCGGGAGCTGTGGCAGGGGCAGAAATAGCCACCCTTCCACTCCGACCCCATATCCGCCGAAGCGACTTCCGGGCGGAACAATGGCGAGCAACCGAGATGCGTACAGATCCCCATTACTACCAGCACGTCAGGCTTGATCGAGCGCGTTGCCGGGTCAACGTAATCGGGCTGATCAGATGCCTCGGACTGCGGATCCGCAAGTACCCCGGTATTTTCTTCCAGAATAGCCAGCGCCTCAGGCGTTCGGCGGGATACGAATACAGGCTGACCACGCCATTCAGCGACAATCTGCTGACCGGGCTCCAGCTTGCTGATATTAACCTTCACCGGCGCACCAGCCGCCTTGGCTCGGGCGCTCGGGAACCAGGACCCTATAAAGGGAACTGCTACCCCCACTACACCGGCGGCACCTACAACACTCGTGGCTGCCACCAGGAAGCGACGCCGGCCGTTATTAACGCCGTCATTACTCATCCAGTCGTCTCCCATCAGCTAAACAGGCCTTTTTACAAGGCTTTGAAGTTTTTTTGTACTGCTTGCACAAAATGAAACAGATGGTAATGAAAAAGCCCTTTTTTGACAAGGAGATATCCATACCACCTCTAGCCCGCAAGCCTCTGCCAGAGCGCGTCATTCGGGGTTTCCAGCGGAGCGACCAGGGCGCGTGACACCATGTCGCAGATACGACAACGCCCGGCATCCTTTGGGGAAACCGGGCGCTGTTGACGCAAGCGCGGAAATTAACGCTTGGAGTATTGCGGACGCTTACGCGCTTTACGCAGACCGACTTTCTTACGCTCAACCTCACGGGCATCGCGAGTAACGTAACCAGCCTTGCGCAGTTCACTGCGCAGAGTCTCATCATATTCCATCAATGCACGAGTGATACCGTGACGGATAGCACCGGCCTGACCAGTAGTACCACCACCCTTGACGGTGACGTATACGTCAAACTTCTCGGTGCTGTTAGTCAGCTCGAGGGGCTGACGAACGACCATACGTGCAGTCTCGCGACCGAAGAAGTTCTCGATGCTGCGGCTGTTGATGGAGATATTTCCGTTACCCGGACGCAGAAAGACCCGAGCAGTGGCAGTCTTACGACGGCCGGTACCGTAGTTTTGTGTTGCCGACATAATCAGTTCCCTTAAATCTTGAGTTCTTGAGGCTGCTGAGCCGCATGCGGATGAGCTGCACCTTTGTACACTTTCATCTTGCGGTACATTGCACGACCCAAGGGGTTTTTCGGCAACATGCCTTTTACGGCAGACTCGATCACGCGCTCTGGAGCACGATTGATGAGCTTTTCAAAGTTGATTGACTTGATGCCGCCCGGAAAACCGGAGTGGCTGTAGTAGATCTTGTCCTGAGCCTTATTACCGGTCACATGCACCTTTTCGGCATTAACGACAACGATGTAATCACCGGTATCGACGTGTGGGGTGTATTCGGGCTTGTGCTTGCCGCGCAGACGTGTAGCGATTTCAGTAGCCAGACGACCCAGGGTGAGACCACTGGCATCTACTACGTACCAATCACGTTTGACGGTTTCCGGTTTGGCGCTAAAGGTTTTCATTAATCCTAGCCTCAGAGGCCACTCTAATAAACAGAGGGCGAATCTTACAGAATGAAATGTGTTTTTACAAGACAACAAAGCCTAGACAGACACTCAGTGGGGGCTCTGTGGGTCTGGTGGCATCTGCGCTGTAAACCACGACAGGCTAGGCATCCTGTCGAAAGTGGCGGGCATTATGCCAAGAGAGGCAAAAATTTCAACCTTTATTTCCAGCCATGGTACTAATAAAGGCTTTCGCCAGCAGCAGGAGTTTCCCCATGCAATACCGCCCTCTCGGCCGCAGCCAGCTCAAAGTCAGTGCGCTATGCCTAGGCACCATGACCTGGGGTGAGCAGAACACCCAGACTGAAGCGTTCGCACAGATCGACCGCGCCCGCGATGCCGGCGTGAATTTCATCGACACCGCCGAGATGTATCCCGTTCCGCCGCGCGGAGAAACCTACACGGCAACCGAAACCATCATCGGTAACTACTTCCGCGAGCGTGGCGGTCGCGACAAATGGGTAGTTGCCAGCAAGATTGCCGGCCCGAACCGGGACATGCGCCACATTCGTGATGGCCAGACACGCTTCACCCGTCAGCATATTACCGCCGCACTGGACGGCAGCCTGCAGCGCCTGCATACCGATTTCATCGACCTGTACCAACTTCACTGGCCGGATCGCAGCACCAACATGTTTGGCAATCTCGGCTACCGGCACGACATCGATGAACAGCTGACCCCGATCGAAGATACGCTTGAGGTGCTCGACGAGATGGTCCGGGCCGGCAAGATTCGTCACATCGGGCTGTCGAACGAGACGCCCTGGGGCGTCAGCCGATTCCTGCATCTGGCAGAAAGCCGCGGCTGGCCGCGTATCGTATCGATCCAGAACCCCTACAATCTGCTCAATCGCAGCTATGAGGTCGGCCTCGCGGAAATATCGATGCGCGAGCAGACCGGCTTGCTGGCCTATTCTCCACTGGCATTCGGCACATTGACGGGCAAATACCTCAACGGCCTGCGACCGGAAAAGGCGCGACTCACCCAGTTCAGCCGCTTCACTCGTTACACCAATCCGGAAGCGCAGCACGCCTGCGCACGCTATGTGCAGCTCGCCCGCGACCATGGAATGGACCCGGCGCAGATGGCCCTGGCCTTTGTGACACGCCAACCTTTTGTGACCAGCAATATCATCGGCGCCACCAATATGGATCAGCTCAATCGCAACCTGAGCAGCATCAACATGGGCCTGTCCGATGCCATCCTCGAGGCCATAGCTGCCATACACCGGAGTCAACCCAACCCTGCGCCCTAGACGCTGACAACGGCACAACGAAAAAGGCCGCCTTTCGGGCGGCCTCTTGCGTCATGGCTTGTGCGGCCGCGACAGAAACTCATGGGACTGCATTTCCAGCAGCCGACTGAGGGTGCGCTGGAATTCGAACTCGAGCCGGCCGCCGGTATAGAGGTCCTTCAGCTCGACTTCTGCGGAGATGATCAGCTTCACATTGCGGTCGTAAAACTCGTCGACCATATTGATGAAGCGCCGCGCCATATCGTTCTTGGACACATCCATCTGCTCGACATTGGCGATCAGCACTGCGTGAAAGATCTTCGCGAGCTCGATGTAATCGTTCTGGCTCCGCGGGCCATCACACAGTTCCCGAAACTCGAACCAACCCACATCATCGCCCACCCGGACCGACTGCACGGGGCGGTTGATAACCGTCAGGGTTTCCCCTTCGACGACGTCAGCCAACTCGGGTACCAGACTCTCGAAACTGCGCCGCAGGCTGGCTTCAGCCTCCTCATCAAGAGGACAGTGGTAGAGCTCAGCCTGTTCCAGGGCGCGCAACCGGTAATCAACGCCACTGTCGACGTTGACTACTTCGGTGTGGCTGTTCAGCAAAGCAATGGCAGGCAGAAAGCGGGCACGCTGCAAACCATTCTTGTACAGGCCGTCAGGCACGATATTAGAGGTCGCCACCAGCGTTACGCCGTTGTGGAACAGCTCCTCCATTAGCGTCCCGAGGATCATTGCATCAGTGATATCCGAAACGAAAAACTCATCGAAACAGATCACCCGCGCTTCGTCGGCGAAGCGCTTGGCAATCAGCGAAAGGGGGTTCTTCTCACCCTTGAGCTTATCCAGCTCATGATGAACGCGCTGCATGAAACGATGGAAATGCGTGCGCATTTTGCGCTCGAAGGGTAGCGCATCAAAAAAGGTATCTACCAGGTACGTCTTGCCGCGCCCTACCCCGCCCCAGAAATATAACCCCTTCACCGGCTCCGGCTTCTTGCCCAGCAGCTTGCCGATCAGACCCGGCTTTGCTGATTCCTTCGCCACCAGTTCGTCATACAACCGCTGCAAATGGCGTACGGCATTTTCCTGGGCAGGATCGTGAAAGAAGTCCGGACGCTGAAGGTCCGCCTGATAGCGTGAAAGAGGCGTCATGCTGGGTCCACTGGAATACGGGAGGGCCGATACTCTAACCGTCAGATCCGGAGTTGGCAATCTGGCGCAAGTACTGCTCCACTGCGTCCTTGAGCTCAACCAGCCGACCATGAAAGAAGTGGCCTGTGTCCGCAAAGCGCTCCATGGCTACGCCTGACTTACCTTCCAGCAGCTCGAATACAGCAGCCGAGGCCACCACGTCGTCCGCCTCACCCATCATGACAACCGCGGGCCCTGCCAGCGGCATCAATTCATCAAAAGGCAACTTTTCGACAGAAGGCGCAACCAGCACCAGGCGATCCGGCCAGCTAACCAGCTGACTCGCGGCCGCAGCAGCCACGTAGCCGCCAAAAGAGAATCCCATCAGCCATAGCTTATCTGCGCCGAGATTGGCTCGGGCCCAGCCAATAACCGCCAGACAATCCTCGATCTCGCCTATACCATCGGCGTGCGCACCAGCGCTTTTACCCACACCCCGGAAATTGAATCGAATGGTGCTTGCGCCCTGATCCCGCGCCGCGCGCATCAACGTGTGCACCACCTTGTTCTGCATCGTTCCGCCATGCAAGGGGTGCGGATGACAGATCACAGCTACCGAATCCGCACCTTCGACTTTAGTGACCAGCATTTCAAGCAGGCCAGCCGGCCCTTCTATTAGCTGGACGTGTTCTGCTACTCGGCTCATGGCCCACTCCCGTGACTGTTATTGATCAAATGGCGTCGGATGCTCACAAGACTAACAGCTGTCCTGATTCACATACATGTCAGACGCGCCGTCAGGGTGCGACCAGACGCTGCGCAAACCTGACCCATGGACGTGCCTCGCGGGCGCAGGCGCGCGCATCACTAAAGATCAACAGACCCTAGCCTTGTACCCGAAATGCCGTTACCGTAACCCCATGCAGTGATCGACTTGATGAGGAACCAAGGTGGAACCAAACGAAAACCTCTGGATTGCAGTACTGATTTCCCTGGCGCTGGGCATAGTGATCGGCGTCGTCATTGCGCGCCTGACCAAACGCGTCGGCGGTGGCGGCGGAACCGGCACGCAAGCCCAGCTTGAAGGCCTGCAGCTGCGGTTCGAGGAGTACCAGCAGGAAGTCGCCAGTCATTTCAATACCACGGCGAGCCTGGTGTCGAAACTGAATCGCAGCCATCAGGAGATGCAAGCGCATCTGACGCAGGGCGCAGTCGAACTGGCTCCTGACGAGATGACACGCCAGCGCTTGCTCGCTGCACTGGAGGACGATTCCGATCCAATCCATAGCAGCAGACGCGAACGCCTGGACCCGGTGTTCGACAGCTTCGAGCCCCCACGCGACTACGCCCCGAAACTGGAAGATAGCCCCGGCACGCTGTCGGAAGAATACGGCGTCAAGCACAAGCGCTAAAGGCCGCCCCTGCACACTTAGTGCAGGGCTCACTTCGGGAATCCTGGCATGTCGGCGCTCCCCGAAAACCCTTTCCTGTCCCACAGTCCCGGTGACCCGCTGCACCTGGTCATCACCGGCGACTGGACCCTGCCGCACTATTCACAACTACGTCGGTTAATTGAAGGCCGTGGCGGCGCCAAGACAGCCTTGATGCAAGCCGACCTTGGCGGCCTCGGCGACCTCGATACAGCCGGCGGCCAGTTATTGGCTGAGTTGCTCGGTAGCGAATTACTCGAAACCGCTGCCGAGCAACAGCCGGACATGCCGGAAGAACGCCGCATCCTGCTACGGCGCATTGCGCGCAGCCTCGCTCCGGAAAGCGCACCTCGGGCAGACGGAAATGCGCTGGGCGATATGCTCGCGCAAGTGGGCAAGAGCATGCTTCTGTTCTGGGAGCATCTGGTATCTCTGCTCGGCTTTATCGGCCTGACGCTTGCCGGTCTGGCACGCAACCTTTTACGACCTGGCAACTGGCGAGTTACCGCCGTTGTCGCTCAGATAGAACAAACAGCACTCAACGCCGTACCGATAGTCGCCCTGCTGAGTTTTATGGTGGGCGCAGTGATCGCCTTTCTTGGTGCCACCGTACTGGCGGAGTTCGGGGCGAGCATATTCACCGTCGACCTGGTTGCGTTTTCCTTTTTACGTGAGTTCGGCGTCCTGTTGACGGCCATTCTTATGGCTGGTCGCACGGCCAGCGCCTTTACCGCCCAAATTGGCTCAATGAAGGCAAACGAGGAAATTGATGCCATTCGCGCTCTGGGCTTGAACCCGCTCGACCTACTGGTAATACCGCGCGTATTGGCCTTATTGATTGCCATGCCAGCGCTCACTTTTATCGCGATCCTGTCCGGCCTGTTCGGCGGTGGCATGGTGTGCGCCCTGGCACTGGATATATCGCCCACCATGTTCATCGGCCTCCTGCAGCAGAACGTTGACATGCAACACTTTCTGCTTGGCATGGCCAAGGCACCGGTGTTTGCCTTCCTCATTGCAATCATCGGCTGCCTTGAAGGGTTCAAGGTCAGCGGTAGCGCGGAGTCAGTCGGCGAACATACGACGTCGGCGGTGGTGCAATGCATTTTCGTTGTCATTCTGGTAGACGCCATGGCTGCCCTTTTCTATATGGAGATGGGCTGGTGAGTCAGGAACAGAACACACCGCTGGTAGAAGTACGCGGCCTGGTTAACCGGTTCGGTAGCCAGGTTATTCATGAGAATCTCGATTTGGATATTCACCGCGGCGAGATCATCGGCGTGATTGGCGGCTCAGGCACCGGCAAGTCAGTGCTATTACGCTCGATCATCGGGCTCAAGCCGCCAGACGCAGGCAGCGTCAAAGTGTTCGGCCAAGATCTTACCCGGCTCGATGCAAAGCAACGTTCGCATATGGAGCGGCGTTTCGGCGTGCTATTCCAGCGCGGTGCACTCTTCTCATCCCTGACCGTCAGCGAAAATGTGGCCGTGCCACTGATTGAACACGCTGGCCTGAGCCGGAACGATGCCGAACATCTGGCATGCATGAAACTCGCTCTGGCTGGCTTGCCGCCGAACGCAGGCAGTAAATATCCGTCAGAATTATCAGGCGGCATGATCAAGCGCGCTGCGCTCGCGCGGGCCCTGGCGCTGGATCCGGACATTCTGTTCCTGGACGAGCCCACTGCAGGGCTCGACCCGATCGGCGCTGCTGCCTTTGATCAGCTGATCAAGACACTGCGCGATGCGATGGGCCTTAGTGTATTCCTGGTCACCCACGACCTGGACACGCTGTATGCGATATGCGATCGGGTCGCAGTACTGTCAGAACGGCGCGTGTTGGTAGCTGATTGCCTGGAGCGCGTGGCCGCCACCGACAACCCCTGGATTCAGGATTACTTTCATGGCCCTCGCGGTCGGTCTGCGGCAAACGCTGCCAGCCTGTCCCGGCAACTGGAGCAAGATTGATGGAAACCCGCGCGCATCATGTACTGATCGGCCTCTTCACCCTGCTTGCCGCGGCGGCAGCCATAATCTTCGCTATCTGGCTGAGCAACGCCAGCTCCAGTCGGGCTTACAAGGAATACATCGTTGTTTTCAACGAAACGGTTACCGGGCTGTCCACCGGCGGCGCGGTGCAATACAGCGGCATCCGCATCGGAGACATCACCCGGTTGCGGCTGGATCCGGAAGACCCACGCAGAGTGCTTGCCAATATCCGTATCGAACCGGACGTTCCGATCAAGCAGAACACCCAGGCGCGCCTGCAGCTCACCGGCATCACTGGCACCTCTGTCATTGAACTCAGCCAGGGCACACCGCAGAGCCCGCCATTGCGCGCGCCAAGTGGCGAAACACCCGTGATCGTCGCGTCGCCCTCGCCAATATCGACATTGCTGACCAACGGCGAAGACCTGATGACCAATATCAACCAACTCGTCGCCAGCGCCCGCGACATCCTCTCCGAAGAGAACGTCGAGCGCATCGGCAATACACTCGCTTCAATTGAGCGCGCCACCGGCGTGATTGCCGGTCAGGGCGAGGACCTTGAGTACCTGCTGGCCGAGCTGACCAAGGTCAGCGCCCAGGCAACCCGAACCCTCGAGCAGACCGACCAGCTAATGAGCAATGCCAACACGCTACTCACCGAACAAGGCAGCAGAACCCTCGATGGCGCCGACCAGGCATTGAACTCGATAGCACGTACCAGCGCGGTGCTGGAGAACATGCTGACCGAGAATAGCGAGGCGTTTGCGAATGGCATGCGCGGGCTCGGCCAGCTGGAACCGGCCATCAGCGAGCTACGCGGCAGCTTGTCGTCCCTGCGCAACATTACCCGTCGACTCGAAGACAACCCGACCCGCTTCATTCTGGGGCGCGACTCGCTTGAGGAGTTCGAACCGTGAACATGCTGTCTCGCCTGCTTGGCACCAGTACATTGATCGGCGGCCTGCTGTGGCTCAGCGCCTGCACCGTGCTACCTGAATCCGAACCCATGACGGTATATCAGTTTCCGGCACCGCCAATGCAGACTGCAGGCTCTGGTGAAGCGATACCCGTGTCACTGCGGATCAACACGCCGCTGACCGGCTTCACTCTGGCCGGCCCGCGTATCCTGGTCAACCCTGACGGGCATGAGCTGAAAACCTACAAAGGCGCGCGCTGGTCCGATCCCTCCCCAGCCCTGCTGCGTGAATACATCGCCCAGTCATTCAATCAACACGGCGGTATCGCCACGGTGAGTACCGATGAGCACGGACTGCATGCCGATGTTCACCTGAGCAGCAATCTGCGCCGCTTTCAGGTCGTATACGCTGACGGCGCGGAAGTCGTTATCGAGCTCGACGCGCGCCTGGTGGAGGCTGGCACGCTGCGGGTGCTCTCGGACCGGACATTCGTTACCCGGCATCCGCTGAAGGACGAACAGCTGCCCGGCGTGGTCGCCGCCTACGGTCAAGCCAGCGAGAAGCTTATCGCAGCATTACTGCCGTGGACCTTGTGCGTCCTGCAGACGCAGGACAGGTAGCTCTGCCGCCGAGCAGTCTCACAGGTCGTTGATATACGCAACCATCGGCCCCATGAGCCCCAAAGAGTGAACGGCCCCGTCAAAGGTAAAATGACCGTAATCAAACGCGATCGGGACATTTTCTGCCGTCACGCTCTGGCATTGTTTGCCCTCAGAACAGAGCGTGTCGATCACGCTCAAGTATTCCGCCCGGTCTTTATTCACAGCTTTTTTCAACTCGCCGTCCACCGAGAATCGGTCGTCGTTTCTGAAATGTTCCAGCATCTCGGGCTCAGCCCCATAGAGAGATGCCTGCACCAACAATGTTGGCAGGTCTTTACTATATTCAACAGTGGGTCCGATTATGAAGATTTTATCGGCGAATTGATTCAAGTAAGGCAAGGTGAATTCCAGCCTTTCTGAATCAGATAGCTGCCAACGGCCCGACAGAATAATCACATCCAGCTTTTCTCCTTCAGGAAGAAACGTATTGAAAACATAGTCATTCAGATCAACGCAGCGCTTTTCCCCCGTCAATGGCAGCAGGGGAAGGCAACCGGATGACGTCGCCTGTAAAACATTCGTATTGGGATAAAGATGCAGCAATGCGCTGTTGAGATGTGCAGCATGAGAGTCGCCAAATAGAAGAATATCGGCTTTCTTATCTGATATATCCAAACATTCGTCGGCATTAAAGAAGGCAAAATTATCCTCCTTCGTAGTCAGGAAACATTTCCCGACTCTTGCCCCGCCAAGCCAGTCGTCGGATTCGTTGTATTCCAGATAACTGATGTATTCGACATCGTCGCCCACCATCTTATTATCAAAAAAGGCCCGGTTATCGATACCAAACCCTAACAACACGAAAGAAGCCAGGCCGATACCACTGACGGGGAAGACAAAACGCTTCTCGGACAACTTACCACTGCGAAAAGGCGCCTCCACAAACCGCCAGCTAAGATAGGAGATGACCAGTACCACAAGGCACAGAACCACCATTGTCATGTATGTGTAGTTGTCGAGCAGAGTATATTTTGCTAATGCGAGCACCGGTTGGTGCCATAAATAGGCGCTATAGCTTATCAACCCAATCCCCACCATAAGCCGACTGGCGAGCAGCTTATAGACCAGGGATCCTTCTACCGTAAACACAATCAGCAAGCACACCCCAACGATAGGGACAAGCGCATAAAGCGAAGGAAAGGGTGTGGAACTGTCGTACGCAAAGAAAGAAAACATTATGAGCCCGAAGCCCGACAGGCTCATGATTTCGGCGGTATTTCTTGAGAAGGCAGGCTTTTTGTCTCTCAGGTAGAAAGCAACCAGCGAGCCCATCAATAACTCCCAGGCTCGGGTTGGCAGCAGATAGTAGGTCGCCGTGGGTTTGTTATAGGCGCCCCAGTGCGCGACGGCAAGACTGATAACAGCAATTAACACGATGGAAGCTATAACGAACTTTTTACCCCAGCGCCAGGAGGCCATAAGAAACAAGGGGAAGAAAATATAAAACTGCTCCTCAACTGCCAGACTCCAGGTGTGAAGAAGCGGCTTCAATTCAGCAGATGTGTCGAAGTATCCACTCTCCATCCAGAACAGTATGTTCGAGGAAAAGATCGAGACAGCCCCCACGCTTTGCGCAAAATCGTCAAAATCCCTGGGCATCAATAACATGTAGCTGAAAGGAACAGATACAGCGACCACTAGAAACAGGACAGGCAATATCCTTCTGGCTCGCCTCAGGTAAAAATCAGCCAGACTGAACCTTGCATTCGCCAGTTCGCTGATCAAGATTGAGGTGATTAGATAACCGCTGATGACGAAAAAGATATCTACACCGATAAAACCGCCACTGATGACGGAAAATCCGGCGTGAAAAAGGATGACTGGGATGACAGCTAGCGCTCTTAAACCGTCGATTTCAGCTCGGTATTGCATAGATACATCCCTGTAGCGGAGGGCCAATCAGAAGCTCAGGCCCACCCCCTACAAAAATGGTTCAGACTTACCTTGCGAAATGCGACGTAGTCAGCAAATTAATATCAAAAGAAAGCGGGGCGCGAGCATCGACCGCGTCACAGCCTGCCAACCTCAAAAAAACGACTCACTGCCACTCGATTACGAATAGTCAATCTCCATGGCGTGCTGTCGCATGGACCTCGATGGGGGCCGTAACGCCGGGACGGATCAGCATCCAGGCCAACGCCGTCTGGGCGGGACGGGCATTGCCCTGTATATCTTCCCGGCCACGATACTTTCCAGTTAGAAAGCCGCTGGCAAACGAGAAGAAACTGACCACACCGATTTCCCGCTCTTGCGACACGTCAAGCGCCTGACGTAAACGCGAGGCGAACATGTCGGCAAAAGACATTTGTTGGGTGATCGCCAGCCGCGCGGCCTCGGCGTCGCTAATGCTGTGCAACCCACTGATCAGTTCCGCCTAGACGTCGCGCGCGATTAGCTCGTCCAGCGGGGTAGGTGATATCAGGTAAGGAGCGACTTCCAGCACTGTAAAGGCACCGCTCTGACCGGCAGCTTTCAAACGGTGTGCCGCACGGCCGTAGGCCACCTGGACAGCGGCGGTGAAGTCCGGATTGCGGTCCAGCTTCAGGATGTACTCGATAGTGTGACTAAAACCGCCGGTGTCGCCGGTGGTGACCACATGGCCGCCATGCGGCATGCCGGTGTGCTCACGGTCGAAGGTCTCTTCATCAATGAAGTGGACCTCGGTCTGGTAGCCGACGAAGTAGTCCGGCATGGTGCGGATGTCGTTCTCGATGCGCTGCTGATCGGCCTCATCCGCGACTATCCAGCACTGGCGCACATGCGCCTGCTTACCACTCAAATCTCCCGCCTCGCCCTTGCGGGCCAGCTCCAGCGCCGCTCCGGAGGGCAGCGTATACTGCACACCCTTTTTCACACCCGCGACACGGCGCACCGCATCGGAATGCCCCTGCGACAAACCCGGCCCCCAAAAGCTGTGCTGCTGAGCGTTCGGCAGGATGGCCTCGGCCAAAGTCCGATTCAGGGAGAACATGCCCGGGTCCCAACCGGTGGACACCAGCGCAACATTGCCGGCCTTCCTGGCTGCTTCATCCATCACCTGACGGTGGCGCGGAACGTCGCGGTGGTTATCATAGGTATCCACGGTGTTGGCGAACTTCGCGTACTGCGGCGCGAGCTCGGGGATATCCGTGGCGCTGCCCAAACAGAGGAAGAGCACGTCCACCCGATCGGCGTAATTAGCGATCTCGTCGATCGGAAAAACCGGGGTCTCGGTGTCCAACTCGGTGCGGCGGGAGAAGATGCCCACCAGCTCCATATCCGGCTGCAGCCCGATAATTTTTTCCACGGACTTGCCCAGGTTGCCGTAGCCGACGATAGCGGCGCGGATAGTGCTCATATGATTGGCTCCTACAAAGTTTTTCCGATGATGTTTCCGTGTATGAGGTTACCAGCGCGGGCCTCCGACAGACGAAAAATGAAAAACCCGCAAATGTGCGGGCTTTTCGCTACGCTATGAATTGTCTATGAACTCGGCTCTGGGCATGCCAAGCGGTAAGTCACTCCCACTCGATTATCAGCAGATAAAATTTTACCTTAAAAATCAGTGTATTAAAAATAAACACCCAAGCAATACCATAACAATACCATCCCAAATATTTACTCTTAAAAGCGCTAGAAACAGCGATAAGCCGAGCAGCCACTTTGACGCGACGCCTGGAGCGGGTAACGATCTACCACATCAAATCGGCAATTCAAGCATCGAAAAAAGCGAACTATATTGCACAAAATTAAATTGTGAACAATGGTTATCAGCAGCCCATAGGAGGATCACAGGCTAACTGCTAATTTTGAATAGCAATAATGAAAGCTTATCGTATCTCGCACGGTGAAACTATTGATGGACTGCGGTTGGAGAGCCTTGTCGACCGCCCTCTTGCCCCATACGAAGTAAAGCCCGCAGTCATGAACTACGGGCTTCGTGGAGTTGATGCTGTTAGCTGTGCCCCAGCACCCTAGCAAATCAGCTGTTCGTACAGCGTCCCGTGTTCCAGCACTTTGCCTTCGCCGTCCATGACCCGCATCGCATCTGCCGAGACCTCGTCGATGACCACGACCTCGCCATCGACGAAGCCGATTTCGATCTTCATGTCGATCAGACTGAGTCCCTTGTCGGTCAGGTCTGACTCGACAATACGGCACACCTGACGGGTGAGATCCTTGGCCTGATCGAGATGCTGTTGGCTAAGGAGGCCGAGGGCAACGATGGTGTCGTCGTTGATGAGCGGATCACCGCGTTCGTCGTCCTTGATGGTGATCTCGACGAGGTAGTCGAGCGTACTCGTAGTTTCACCGATGTAATTTTGGTAACGGCGCTGGAAGCTGCCCCAAGGCCGGGTGCGGCAGATGAATTCGAGGCCGCCCTTGCCGCTGATATCCTTGCCCAGGGGCTCGGCGCGACGGACTTCCATGCTGGCCTGCTCGAGGTCGAGACGCACCAGATGGGTAGGGATGCCAGCGGCATGGAGACACTTGAAGAAATGCTCGGTCATGGCGAGAGACTTTCGGCCCTTGCCTTCAACCTGACCGATGACGGTGTTGGCACCCGGTTCGATGACGCCATCCTCACTACCGGTGACGTCGTCCTTGAAGACGAGAAGGATGTTGTCATTCGCCAGGGCGTACAGGTCTTTTGTCTTGCCGGAATAGATCTTTTCGCTGCTGTTCATCGGTTTACTCGCTGGTAGTTCCACTATCCCCTTCGGGGGCAAAGACGGGGTACCGGAGCGCCCCGCTGCTGCAACTCACTCCCACTCGATAGTGGCCGGCGGCTTGCTGGAAATATCGTAGGTCACCCGCGATATACCGCTGATTTCGTTGATGATGCGGTTGGATACCAGTTCAAGGAACTCGTAGGGCAGATGCGCCCAGCGCGCCGTCATGAAATCGATGGTTTCCACCGCGCGCAGCGCGATTACCCATTCGTAACGACGACCATCCCCGACCACGCCGACCGAGCGCACTGGCAGAAAGACCGCGAACGCCTGGCTGGTCTTATGGTAGAGGTCAGCCCGGCGCAGTTCTTCGATGAAGATGTGATCGGCGCGCCGCAGAATCTCCGCGTATTCTTTACGCACTTCCGCAAGAATCCGTACACCCAGGCCCGGGCCGGGGAACGGATGACGGTAGACCATATCGTAGGGCAGCCCGAGCTCGAGGCCGATCTTGCGCACTTCATCCTTGAACAGCTCACGTAGCGGCTCAACCAGATCGAACGCCATGTCATCCGGGAGACCGCCCACGTTGTGGTGGGATTTGATTACGTGAGCCTTGCCGGTCTTGGCTCCCGCCGACTCGATCACGTCCGGGTAGATAGTGCCCTGGGCCAGGAAGCGGATGCCTTCCAGCTTGGTCGCTTCCTGATCGAATACTTCGATGAAGCTGCGGCCAATGATCTTGCGCTTCTCTTCCGGGTCGGTAACGCCCAGTAGCCTGGACAGGAACATATCCTCGGCGTCTACGCGAATTACTTTCACGCCCATGTTCTCGGCGAACATGGCCATGACCTGATCGCCCTCATGCAGGCGCAACAGACCGTTATCGACGAATACGCAGGTGAGCTGATCACCGATAGCCTGATGCAACAAGGCAGCAACGACAGAGGAATCCACGCCGCCGGAAAGGCCCAGCAGCACCTTGGCGTCACCGACCTGCTCGCGCACTGTCGCAATGGCGTCCTCGACAATATTGGAGGGCGTCCAGAGCGCTTCACAGCCGCACAGCTCCAGCAGGAAGCGCGACATCAGGCGCAAGCCCTGCTTGGTATGGGTTACTTCAGGATGAAACTGCACCCCGTAGAAGTGGCGGCTCTCATCGCCCATAGCCGCGATCGGACAACTGGGCGTGCTGGCGATGATATGAAAGCCCTCAGGCAGGTCCATGACCTTGTCGCCATGACTCATCCACACGTCCAGTCCGAACATGCCATCAGCGTCAACGTGATCTTCTATGCCGTCCAGCAGCGCGCTCTTGCCAACGATATCAACGCGCGCATAGCCGAATTCCTGCTTGTCTGAACCCTTGACGCTACCACCGAGCTGCGCTGCCATGGTCTGCATGCCATAGCAGATGCCCAGCACTGGCACGCCCAGTTCATACACCACTTCCGGCGCACGCGGTGAACCCTCGTTCGGCACGGACTCCGGTCCGCCAGCCAGGATGATGCCTTTGGGGGCGTAAGCACGAATATCCGCTTCGTCCATATCCCATGCGCGAATTTCGCAGTAGACACCGATCTCGCGTACGCGACGGGCGATCAATTGAGTGTACTGGGAGCCGAAATCGAGGATCAGGATCCGGTGCGCGTGAATATCGTGAATCATGTGCTTTCCTTCGGAAAGAGCGTGTAGCTAAAAGCCGGAAGCCGGTAGCGGGACGGCGAAGTGACTTCGCATCCCGCCGCCCGCTTCCGGCACCTTATATTTGCTGGAAACTCAAGCGAGCCTGCCGCAGCGCTGAGCGTTGGCACGTTCAGTCCAATCAACTCACCCGGTAATTGGGCGCTTCCTTGGTAATCTGCACGTCGTGCACGTGGGATTCGCTCATGCCTGCTCCGGTGATCCGGACAAACTCCGGCTTGCTGCGCATCTCCTGGATCGAGGCGCTGCCAGTGTAGCCCATGGACGCACGCAGCCCGCCCATCAGCTGATGGATGATGGCGCCAAGTGAACCCTTGTACGGAACGCGACCTTCGATCCCCTCGGGAACCAGTTTCTCTGCGCCGGCACTGGAATCCTGGAAGTAGCGGTCGGATGATCCCTGGCTCTGCGCCATGGCGCCCATCGAACCCATCCCCCGATAGGCTTTGTATGAGCGGCCCTGGAACAGCTCGATTTCGCCTGGTGCCTCTTCGGTACCCGCAAACATCGAGCCCATCATCACTACCGATGCACCGGCGGCGATAGCCTTGGACAGGTCGCCTGAAAAGCGGATACCGCCGTCGGCAATCAAGGGGATGTCGGTATCCTTCAAGGCTGCAGCCACGTCGGCAATGGCCGAGATTTGCGGCACACCGACGCCGGCCACGATACGGGTCGTGCAGATGGAACCGGGACCAATGCCCACCTTGACTGCATCAGCGCCCGCTTCAGCCAGCGCCAATGCAGCTGCGCCGGTAGCGATGTTGCCGCCGATCACCTGGATCTCCGGGAAGTTCTGCTTGACCCAGCGAACGCGGTCGATCACGCCCTTGGAGTGGCCGTGAGCCGTATCGACCACCACCACATCGACGCCAGCAGCGACCAGCGCCGTTACGCGGTCAGCGGTTTCCTGACCGGTGCCGACAGCGGCACCCACCAGCAGGCGACCCTGGTCGTCCTTGGCCGCATTGGGATAGGCGCGGGCTTTCTCGATATCCTTGACGGTCATCATGCCCTTGAGATGGAAAGCGTCATCGACAATCAGCACTTTCTCGATCCGGTGGCGATGTAGCAGTTCGCGGACCTCGGCGGCGCTGACGCCCTCCTTCACCGTCACCAGTTTGTCCTTGGGCGTCATGACATCGCTGATCAGCGCATCCATACGGGTTTCAAAGCGCACGTCACGGGCGGTGACAATGCCCACCAGACCGCCATTGGACAGCACCGGTACGCCGGAGAAGGTGTGTTGGCGCGTCAGTTCAATCAGATCGCCAACGGTGGCGCTGGCATCGATGGTAATCGGATCCTTGACCACGCCAGATTCGTACTTCTTGACCTTGCGGACTTCAGCAGCCTGCTGATCAATCGTCATGTTCTTGTGGATGATCCCCATGCCTCCTTCCTGAGCCATGGCGATCGCCAACCGGGCTTCGGTTACGGTATCCATGGCAGCAGACAGCAGCGGAATATTCAGTTCGATACGCCGGGTAAGCCGGGTCTTGAGGCTGACATCATTGGGCAGTACTTCAGAGTAACCTGGCACCAACAGAACATCGTCGAAGGTAAGGGCTTCTTGGCTTATTCGCAGCATAACGGAGGCTCCCGAGCGGGAAAAATGGAAGCGCGTCATTATACCTATCAGGTCGAAGGCACTCAATTGGAATCACGCAGGCGGACAATTTAATATTGCACACTTGTCTGGTGACTCGCAGCCTTGGCCAGACGGCACCAGACCCTAACCCCCCGCCGCGTTCCGCGTTAAGATGCACCGATGAATGACAATGCCATATTCCAACGCCTGAATACCGAGCGCGAAATCCTTACCGTCAGCCAGCTTAACGCGCGCGCGCGCAGCCTGCTCGAGGAGGTATTTCCGCGTATCTGGGTCGAAGGTGAACTGTCCAATCTGTCGCGTCCCTCCTCCGGCCACATGTACTTCACCCTGAAGGACAGCAAGGCTCAGGTGCGCTGCGCGCTGTTTCGCCAACACGCCGCACGGGTTCGCCTGGACCTGCGTGACGGGTTGCTGATCCGCGCCCGCGGCCGGGTAAGCCTGTATGAAGGGCGTGGCGATTATCAATTGATCCTCGATAGCATCGAGCCAGCCGGGGACGGGGCATTGCGCCAGGCATTCGAGGCGCTCAAGGCCAAACTGCAGGCCGAAGGTTTATTCGATGCCGCCAGCAAACGGACGTTACCGACTCACCCTCGGCGCATCGGCGTCATTACCTCGCCGAGTGGCGCGGCGGTGCGCGACATCATCAGCGTGTTCGGTCGCCGTGCGCCCTTCGTGGAGCTGGTAGTCGTACCTACACCCGTTCAGGGCCGCGACGCCGCACCACAGATCGTCAAGGCTCTTCAGCTGGCGGACCGCAGCGGCTTTGACGCGCTGATCATGGCCCGCGGCGGTGGCTCACTGGAAGATCTCTGGCCGTTCAATGAGGAGGCCGTTGCCCGTGCGTTGCATGCGTGCGTTACGCCGACCGTCTGCGCTGTCGGACACGAGACCGATGTGTCCATCAGCGATTTTGTTGCCGACGTGCGAGCCCCGACCCCCTCTGCCGCAGCCGAATTGCTGAGCCCGGATCAACAGGCGATGCTGTCACAGCTTGAACGCGTCCAACGCCAGCTACGCCAATGCATGCGCGCCCACCTGGGTCGCGAGCAGGCGGCCCTGGATAGCCTGCGCAAGCGATTGCGCCATCCTGGCGAACGGCTCTCACAGCAAGCGCAAAAGCTGGACGACCTGGAGTTACGGCTGCGGCGTGCCCAGATGCAGCAGCAATTACGTTTCACGCAACGATTCGAGCGCCTGCAAGGGCGGCTACAGGCGCAGCATCCAGGCCAGACCATTGAATTACTGCGTCAGCAATTGGCGCATCTGGACCAACGCTTGCCGCGGGCGATGCACCAGTCGCTCGAGACCCATCGTCAGCGACTCGGCAATCTTGGTCAGACCTTGCATCTGGTCAGCCCCCTGGCCACGCTTGGCCGCGGATACAGTATCCTGCTCGACCAGCAGGGCCGCGCGGTACGCAGCCATACTGATGCACGGCCCGGGCAGCGTCTTGAAGCCCGCCTCAGCGACGGGCGTCTTGCGCTTCGGGTCGAATCGAACTCTTCCGAGCCCCACACACTTCCGCTATTAGACTGAACATGATCCGCAAACTGTTTTTCCTGTGCTTATTAAGCAGCCTGAGCCTTTCCGCCCTGGCGGAAGGTTTCCTGACCCGGCTGCTTAACAAACCCGTGCCCGGTGGCGTAGCCGTCATCGGACTACCGGAACAACCGCAGGCGCCGCGCGCCCGCTATCGCGACAATCCACTGCTGATCGTACGGGAGGACGGCACCCGCTGGATCGCAATTGCCGGGATCCCGCTGAACACTTCGCCCGGAACCGAGCATATCGTCCTGGCTGATGGCACGCGCGTGCCGTTCAGCGTCAAGCCCAGAGAGTACGAATCCCAGCACATCACACTCAAGAATCAACAACAGGTGACACCCGATGCCGCGCGCCTCAAGCGCATCCAGCGGGAGCTGTCGGAACAGACCAGCGCCTACCAGACCTTCAGCCCACGGCAACCGAGCAATCTTCTGTTTGACCGGCCGGTTGATGGGCGACTATCCAGCGCGTTCGGCCTGCGTCGTTTCTTCAATGGAGAAGAACGCAACCCGCACTCGGGCCTCGATTTCGCAGCGTCCGCCGGCACGCCGATCCAAACGCCAGCAGCGGGAAGAGTCATATTGGTTGGCGATTATTTCTTCAACGGTAAAACCGTCTTCGTTGATCACGGTCAGGGGCTGATAAGCATGGTCTGCCACCTGTCAGCCGTTGACGTGCAAGTCGGGGACGAACTGGAGCGTGGCGCAAAACTCGGCAAGGTTGGCGCGACCGGGCGCGCCACCGGCCCTCACCTTCACTGGAATGTCAGCTTGAACAATGTCCGCGTGGACCCGGCAATATTCATCGGCTCGTTCACCCCCTGAGTCTGCAAGCTACCGAGTATCATCCTTGTCACGGAACCTAACGAGAGCACCATGAACGATCTTTATAACGATGCCCAGGAATGGCTTGAACACTACCCCTACCTGTACACACTCATTGCGGTGGGCTTGCTTGTCCTGGCCGCCTGGCTGGCCAATTGGCTCGTCAAAAAGGTCCTGATTCGCGGTCTTCTGCGCCTGATCAGGGCAACACCCCTGGGCGGGGGTACCTCCGAGGTGCGCCAGTCACATGTTATCTCGCGCCTCGCCAACGTTGTGCCGGCCATCATCCTGTCTATCGGGATCGGACTGGTTCCGGGCATGCCGGAAGTAGTCGTCATCGTGGTGCGTAACGTGTGCAGTGCGTTCATCATTCTCACCATCGCACTGGCCATTACCAACACGCTGACCCTGATCAACACAATTTACGAGCGACGACCCAAGGCGCATCTCAAGCCAATTAAAGGTTACGTGCAGATCGTCAATATCGTGATCTATGCGCTGGCGACCATTCTGATGATCGCCACCCTGATCGACCGCTCACCGCTCATCCTGTTGTCAGGTCTGGGGGCGATGGCGGCGGTTCTCATGTTGATTTTCCAGGACACCTTGCTCTCGTTGGTCGCCAGCGTACAAATCAGCTCAAACGATATTCTGCGCGTCGGTGACTGGATCGAGATGCCCGCACTGAGCGCCGACGGTGATGTAATCGATATTGCGCTGCATACCGTCAAAGTGCAGAACTGGGACAAGACGATCACCACCATCCCGACCAAACGCCTGATCTCTGAGCCATTCAAGAACTGGCGTGGCATGCAGGAAAGTGGCGGCCGGCGCATCAAGCGCAGCATCATGCTGGACCAGCAGAGTGTGCATTTTCTCGACGGCGACGAAACCAGTCACCTGCGGCGTTTCCGCTTACTGAGAGAGTATCTCGACGAGAAACAGCTGGAGATCGAGGCCTGGAACAAGGAACTGCTCGAGCAGGGGAAGGAGCCGGTCAATACCCGCCGGATCACCAACATCGGAACCTTCCGGGCTTATGTGGAGCGTTACTTGCGCAGCCATCCCGGCATTCACCAGCACATGACGTTGATGGTGCGGCAGATGAACCCAACGGCCGATGGTTTGCCGCTGGAGATTTACTGCTTTACCAACACCGTTTCCTGGGGTGTATACGAAGGCATCCAGTCGGATATCTTCGACCACCTGTTCGCGATATTGCCGGAGTTTGGCTTACGCGTGTATCAGCACCCCAGCGGCATGGACCTTCGCGATCTGCGTGATATGCGCCTGCCCGGCGCATCAAACGCTGAGTCTGAACCCGGAGTAACGTCTCTGGGCACCTGATCCTCCCGGCCTGGGCGTCACGCCCGGGCTTCTTGACCTGCGCCATGCTCATAACAATGAATGCCATTTTTTGGAACATTATTGCGGCGATTAATTGGCAAGCGCATTAATCCAGCGTTATTCAGGAGTAGCTTGCCATATATCATCCCTCTCGGTAGTGTTCCTTCCATGCACACATCAGCCGTCCGCTTCACTTTGCGTCAATTCGCCTGCCTTCGTCTGGTCAGCGCACGACTGCGTGCCTGACATCCGGACTTACCCAGCGCTGCCTTCTTATTTTTCAGGCCCAAAAGGCCAACCCGTACAGGATTCACAAGATGCCAATGATTGATAACCCATCCAGCCGCTACCATGCTTTCCCGACCCTGGACATCCCGGACCGTCAGTGGCCATCACGCACCATCAGCGAAGCGCCTATCTGGTTGAGCTCCGATCTGCGCGACGGCAACCAATCGCTTATCGAGCCGATGGACGCCGAGAAGAAAATGCGTTTTTTCAAGACGCTGGTGCAGGTGGGCATCAAGGAGATCGAAGTCGGATTTCCGTCAGCCTCACAGACCGATTTTGACTTCGTGCGCGAACTCATCGAAGGCGGCCATATTCCGGATGACGTGACTATTCAGGTTTTGACCCAAGCGCGGGAAGATCTGATTCAGCGCACCTTTGATTCGGTCAAGGATGCCAAACGCGCAATCATTCACTATTACAACGCGACTGCGCCCAGCTTCCGCCGTATTGTCTTCAACCAGGACAAGGCCGGTGTAATAGACATTGCAGTCAACGCTGCGCAGATCATTTCCCGGCTGGCTGCCGAGCGCCCCGAGACTGACTGGCGCTTCGAGTACTCGCCGGAAGTGTTCAGCTCCACCGAAACCGATTTCGCGGTGGAGGTATGCAACGCCGTGATTGAAGTCTTTCAGCCCACCCCTGACAACAAACTGATCCTCAATCTTCCTGCCACCATCGAAGCGGCAACGCCGAATATCTATGCGGACCAGATCGAATGGTTCGGGCGCCATATCAATCGGCGTGACAGCGTACTGATCAGTCTGCATACGCATAATGATCGCGGCACAGGCGTCGCCGCTACCGAGCTTGGCCTGATGGCAGGGGCGGATCGCGTTGAAGGCTGTCTATTCGGCAACGGCGAGCGTACTGGCAACGTGGATCTGGTGACCGTCGCTCTGAACATGTACACCCAGGGTGTTAATCCCAGACTGGACTTCTCGGACATCGACGCCGTGCGCAAGGTAGTTGAAGAATGCAACCAGCTGCCTGTTCATCCGCGCCATCCCTATGTCGGAGATCTGGTCCATACGGCCTTTTCAGGCTCGCATCAGGACGCCATCCGCAAGGGCTTCGCCCAGCAGGATCCGGACGGTATTTGGGAAGTCCCTTACCTGCCCATCGATCCGGCGGATATCGGCCGCAGTTATGAAGCGGTCATCCGCGTCAACAGCCAGTCAGGCAAGGGCGGTATTACCTATCTGCTCGAACAGGAGTACGGCATCAGCCTGCCCCGTCGCATGCAGATCGAATTCAGTCAGGTTGTGCAGCGGGAAACCGATCGCCTCGGACTGGAAATGACTGCCGAGCAGATCTACCAGTTGCTTGATCAGGAATACCTGCAAGCCAGCACGCCCTATGCATTGATCCGTCACCGCCTGCAAGAGGAGAACGGCACCAGCACAGTAGATGTGGAAATCCTCAACGAGGGGGAAACACAACACTGGCGCGGCCTGGGCAAAGGCCCCCTGGAAGCATTGGTAGCCGGCCTGCCGGATAAGGTCGAAATCATGGACTACCACGAGCACGCCATCGGTTCAGGCACCAATGCCAAGGCCGCTGCTTATATAGAGATCCGCCTGAACAATGGCAGACCTCTGCACGGCGTCGGCATTGACGAAAACCTGACCACCGCGAGTTTCCGCGCTCTGCTCAGCGCGCTGAACCGTGCCAAGCGCCAACCCGAAGCGCGGGCTGCCTGATCCCACTGGGCGGCCGCGCGAACGCAAAGCCGTCCGCCCCACCCTTTCATAACGCTAACCCTCAAGGGCTGGCGTTCGATACAGCAGGAGATCACATGCGTTTTATTGTCTATCTATCCGGAGAGATCCATACCGACTGGCGGGACGAGATCAAACACGGCGCCAAAGCCAAAGGGCTGGACATTGAATTCACCTCAGCCGTCACCGACCATGAAGCCAGCGATGCCGCCGGAGATCATCTTGGCAGCGAGGAAGATAGCTTCTGGCGGGATCACAAGTCGGCCAAGATCAATGCCATCCGTACCAAGACGCTTATCGAGCAAAGCGATCTGGTGATCGTCCGCTTCGGGGACAAATACAAGCAATGGAACGCAGCCTTTGACGCAGGGTACTGCGCCGCGCTGGACAAGCCCTACGTCACCTTGCACGCAGAGGACATCATCCACCCGCTCAAGGAAGTCGACGCCGCCGCCATGGCCTGGGCCACGACTACTGATCAGGTGGTCGAGATCCTGTCCTATGTGCTCCGGGACTGACTACGGGTTAACGCTTACCGGGTAAGTCTGTCGAACGGGTGATCCCGCCCGGGTCGGGACGGTGACGGACTATCGTAGCAGCAGCAAAACGGGCCGGCGGCCATTGCGGCGCCGGCCCTGTTCATCAGCGCTTGTCCTTGCGCTTTTTCTCGGCTTTCTTGTGGTGGCTCATCAGACGGCGCTTCTTGTTCACCTGCCGCTCACTCAAGGCGTTCTTGCGATCGGCAAAGGGATTGTCGCCGCCCTTGTACTCCACCCGTATCGGCGTACCCGCAAGCTTCAGGACCTTGCGGAAGGTGTTTTCCAGATAACGGGTGTAGGAGCGCGGAACGGCGTCGACCTGGTTGCCATGGATAACGATAATCGGCGGATTCGAGCCACCCAGGTGCGCGTAACGCAGCTTGATCCGGCGACCATTGACCAGCGGCGGCTGATGCTCCGCCACGGCGGCTTCCAGAATCTCAGTCATGCGCTTGGTCGGGATCTTGGTCATGGCACTTTCGTATGCCTTGTCCACCGACTTGTACAGCAAGCCTACGCCGCTGCCATGCAAGGCCGAGATGAAGTGCAGATCAGCGAACTGCGTGAAAATCAGCCGACGCTGCAGCTCGATCTTGACGTAGTCCTTCTCGCTCTCATCCATGCCGTCCCACTTGTTCACCGCGACAACGAGTGCACGCCCTGCCTCAAGTACGAAACCGAGCAGATGCAGGTCCTGATCGACAATGCCTTCGCGGGCATCGACCACGAAAATCACCACGTTGGCGTCTTCGATGGCTTGCAGTGCCTTGATGACCGAGAACTTCTCGACTGCCTCGAATACCTTGCCGCGACGACGCACCCCCGCTGTATCGATCAGCGTATAGGGCTTGTCGTGACGCTCGTAGGGGATATAAATGGTGTCGCGCGTGGTGCCCGCCTGGTCGAATACGACGACCCGGTCCTCACCCAGCATGCGGTTGACCAGCGTCGACTTACCAACGTTAGGTCGCCCGATGATGGCGATCTTGGTGCCTATCGGCTTGATCACGCGGGGTGCCAGGGCCTCTCCGTCCGCATCGACTTCAGCACTGACAACCCCTTCGCTGCCGAGCACTGCCTCAAGCATGGGATTGATATTGCGCCCATGCGCCGCAGCAATTGGCAGAGGCGCGCCCAGACCCAGGGATGAGAACTCGCCAACAATGGAGTCCTGTTGCGCGCCGTCCAGCTTGTTGGCGATCAGAAAGGTGTGCTTGTCGCGCTTGCGCAGGTGCTCTGCGATCATCTCGTCAGCGGCGGTACGCCCCGCTTGCGCGTCTACCAGAAACAGCACTGCATCGGCTTCTTCAATCGCCAGCAGCGACTGCCCGGCCATGACGGTATCGATACCCTGCTCGTCGCCACTGATACCACCAGTATCGACCACGATGAACTTCTTGCCCTGCCAGACAGCCTCGCCATACTGGCGGTCCCGGGTAAGCCCGGCCATATCAGCTACGATAGCGTCACGACTTTTGGTCAGACGGTTGAACAGCGTGGACTTGCCCACGTTGGGACGGCCCACCAGGGCGATTACAGGAACCATGATTACTCCGCGCACGCCTGGCGTGCCGACAAAAACAAAACGGCCGCTGCCCCCTAATGGGCAACGGCCGGGAAAGTATAACCTTTTTCGTGATCAGCGCAGTTTGAGCGCGACCAGATCACCGCTGTTGCCATAGACGTACAACGTGTCGCCCTGGGCAATCGGCGCAACGCGTACACCTTTACGGTCAACCCGTATGCGGCCGACCAGCCGACCATCTGTCTGGGCCAGCAGGTGCACATAACCTTCGTAGTCGGCGACCGCCACGTAGCTACTGAAAGCAACCGGCGCAGTCAGCTTCCGGCGCAGCAGATCCTCGTTGCGCCACAACGTACGCGGACGGTTGGCATCAAATGCTTCGACGGCTCCATCGGAGTGACTGAGATAGACACTGCCGAAGCCAACACCCGGGCCGCCGTAGCTGGAAGCAGGCTGCTGCCACAGCGGCTCGCCCGTTTCAACATTCAACGCAGCCAGATTGCCCTGGAACGCTGCAACGTACAGTGTCCGGTCATCCAGCAGCAGATCGCCGTCTATATCGACCATGCGTTCCAATTCCGAACGGCCCTGGGGCTGCGCTATACGCTGCTCCCAGATCGGCACGCCATTTTCGGCTGCCAGCGACACGACCTTGCCGCTGGCGAGGCCCGCATAGACCTGCTGCAAGCTGACGACTGGCGTGGCATGCCCACGCACGGTCAGGACTGGCAGACTCGATTCGTACAGCCAGCGGCGATCGCCATCAGAGATGTCCAGCGCGACAATGTTGTCATCCTGCGTCTGTACCACGACCACGTCGCCATTGGTTTGCGGCGGCGCGAGCACTTCGCTGCTCACTTCCGCACGCCACAACTCACTGCCATCCTCTTCATCGAGAACGATCACTTCGCCATCCAGCGTACCGACGAATACGCGACCGCCACCGGCGCCAACCGCACCAGAGGTGCGTTCATCCAGCTTGGTCTGCCAGCGTACCGAGCCATCGTCCCGGTCCATGGCAATGACACGGCCCTTGGCGTCGGCGGCATACAGTGCCAGGCCATCCAGCGTCGGCTTGAGATTGTTGTACAGATCACCCTGACCCACGCCGATATTGCGCTTCCAGCTCCGCTCCAGCTCAACCTCGGCGGTAAATTTTTCCAGCTCCGCCGGCGGCAGCTCTTTCTTGCTGGAACTACCGCAGCCAGCAACCATGATGGCTGCCACGCCAATGGCAAGGTATCGGGACATCTGCTTCACTAGGCTTCCTCCGCCAGATCGTCGATTTTCAGCTGTAACTGCGGACGGGCCTGCCGATCAGGTATTGCACGGAGCGCGGACTGATAAGCTTCACGGGCTTCTTCGGTACGGCCAAGGCCCAGCAGCAAGTCGCCGCGTATTTCTTCGCGTCCGGCCAGCAATGGCCCGGACACTTCCGAGTCGAATAATGCGAGCGCTTCCTCCGCCCGCTCCTGCTGGGCCAGCACCCGCGCCAGACGTTGTTTGGCGATTTCTTTCAGCGCTTCATCATCAGCATTTTCGACGACTTCGTTCAGCAAACGCTCAGCCGTAGCGAAGTCCTCTGCCTCGACCGCAAGCCGCGCCTGCATCAAACCTGCGTAGCGGGAATAACGCGAACCTGGATACTCATCGCGCAACTGCTGCGCCAGCTCTGCTGCACGGGTTCGCCCCTCGACAGTGGTCTCTTCCTGACCCAGCACCGATTCGAGCATCGTCTGGTACAACGCAGAGGCATTCGCTGCCTGAGTTTCGCGATAATCGGTCCAGGCGTTCCAGCCGAATACGCCCGCCAGGGCAAGCATCGCGCCGGTGAGCAGCGGCATACCATGCCGTTGCCACAATTCCTTGATCTTCTCTACCTGTTCTTCTTCTGTCTGGTAAGCCACCCTACGCTCCTTCCCGAATTATTTGCGCTGCCGTACTGCTCACAACAGTTGTTTGAGTCGTGCCGGCAGGTCCTGCCAGGCAATATTTTCCTGCTCGCTGCGATCGCGCAATGGCTTGAGCCCGATCTGCTGCGCCGCGGTTTCGTCCTCACCCAGAATAAGGGCATACAGGGCACCAGACTTATCCGCCTTCTTGAACTGGCTCTTGAAACTGCCGCCGCCACAATGCACTACAAGCCGCAGGCCCGGCAAGGCATCCCGTAGCTGTTCGGCAAGTCGGAAGCCTGCGGTTGCGGCGGATTCGCCGAGCATGACCATGTAGACGTCAACCTGGCGGGACAGCTCGTCGGGGATCTTGCCCAAAGTTTCGATGAGCAGCAACAGCCGCTCCATACCCATGGCAAAGCCCACGGCAGGCGCGGGTTTACCGCCCAACTGTTCAACCAGACCGTCATACCGGCCGCCAGCACAGACTGTGCCCTGCGCACCGAGCTTATCGGTCACCCATTCAAAAACCGTGAGCCCGTAATAATCCAGTCCACGGACCAACCGCGGATTGATGACATAGGGCACGCCGGCGCTGTCGAGCAATGCCCGTAGCCCTTCAAAATGCTGCCGCGCTTCGTCATTCAGATAATCGGCGAGTTTCGGCGCATCGACCAGCAACGCCTGGGTATCCGGGTTTTTGCTATCCAGCACCCGTAGCGGGTTGGTTTCGAGCCGGCGCTGACTATCCTCGTCCAGCTGTTCAAAGCAGGCCTGCAGATATTCAACCAGCGCCTGACGGTAACGCGCCCTGTCTTCCGAACTGCCGAGACTGTTCAGCTCAAGCGTTACCGCCTCCGCCAGACCGAGTTTCTGCCATAGCCGCCAACTGAGGATGATCAGCTCAGCATCAATGTCTGGCCCGCTGAGGTTGAACGTCTCGACACCGATCTGTTGGAACTGGCGATAGCGGCCCTTTTGCGGACGTTCATGACGGAACATCGGCCCGCTATACCATACCTTGTGACTGACACCCCCACCCAGCAAGCCGTGTTCGAGCATAGCCCGAACGCAGCCGGCAGTGCCTTCCGGACGCAGGGTAAGAGAATCACCGTTGCGATCGGCGAAGGTGTACATTTCCTTTTCGACGATGTCGGTGACTTCGCCGATGGAGCGTTTGAACAGTTCGGTCGGCTCCACTATCGGCAGACGGATCTGCTGGTAACCGTAGCCTGCGAGCAGGTCCGCCACGGTGCGTTCGAAATATTGCCACAGGGCGCTATCGGCGGGCAGGATGTCATTCATGCCGCGCACGGCTTGCAGGGTCTTCAAAGCATATTTCCTTAATCAGCCGCGGATGATGGTATTGGCATCCAGTGCTTGTTTAGCGGCAATCTTATCGCGAATCAGCGATTCCAGACGGTCAACCAGGCCCTCGTTGACCAGCTTCTCGCTGGGCGAGCCATCGACATATACCAGATTGTTCGGCGAGCCTCCGGTCAGACCGATATCGGCCTCGCGGGCCTCACCCGGACCGTTGACGACACAGCCGATCACCGCGACGTCCAGCGGGACCAGCACATCATCGAGACGCGCTTCCAGCTCATTCATGGTTTTCACCACGTCGAAGTTCTGGCGCGAACAGCTCGGACATGCAATGAAGTTGATGCCACGCGAGCGTAACCGCAACGACTTCAGAATATCGAATCCGACCTTGATTTCTTCGACCGGATCCGCCGCCAGCGAAATGCGGATAGTGTCGCCAATCCCCTCGGCGAGCAGCATTCCCAAGCCCACAGCGGATTTCACTGTGCCCGAGCGCAATCCACCGGCTTCGGTGATTCCCAGGTGCAATGGTTGTTCAATCTGCTGTGCAAGCAGGCGGTAAGCGCCGACGGCCATGAACACATCCGATGCCTTGACGCTGACCTTGAAGTCCTGGAAATCCAGCTTGTCGAGAAATTCCACGTTGCGCAGCGCCGATTCAACCAGCGCCGCCGGCGTGGGTTCGCCATATTTTTTCTGCAGATCCTTTTCCAGCGACCCGGCATTGACGCCGATCCGAATCGGAATGCCGTTATGGCGCGCCGCATCGACGACAGCGCGGACCCGGTCTTCGCGACCGATGTTGCCTGGATTGATGCGAAGACAGTCCACGCCCAGGTCAGCGACCTTCAGAGCGATCTTGTAATCGAAGTGAATATCGGCGACCAGCGGAATCGAGACCTGCTTGCGGATCTGACCGAACGCCTCAGCCGCCTCCATGCTTGGCACCGAGACCCTGACGATGTCGGCGCCGACCGCTTCTAGGCGGCGAATCTGGTCGACGGTCGCGGCCACGTCACAGGTTTCGGTGTTGGTCATGCTTTGTACTGATATAGGCGCATCACCGCCAACCAGTACCGAGCCCACGCGAATCTGTCGCGAGACTCTGCGTTTGATAGGTGATTCCTGGTGCATTGGTTTTAACTCCTACTGGCCCAGCTTGAGCCGGACGACACCTGCTGGTTTGTACGCTGCGGTATCCAGCCTGGTGCCCTGATATTCGATGGCGGATACGGCTTCGATGGCGCCAATGACGACCTGCAACGGCCCTTCATGATCGATATCGAGCGACTGCTCCGCCTGCATGAGTTGGGTATGTAGTGCCTTGCCTTCCGCGCTACTGACCTGTACCCAGCAGGTATCGTTGAATCGCATGTGCAATCCATTGGCTGCCCGACCGGCCGAGGCCGCGTCAGAAGCGGCCTCGGCCGGCTCTGCCTGACTCGTCGACCCGGCAACCGCGGCCGGTTCGCCTGCCGATTCGGCCGACTCAACGGATGCGTCCTGGGCCTGCCGACTCTCGGCGACGGCTTCTGCCTCGACCGCAGCCACCTGCAGCAAGCCAGGGGCAAGAGGCTCGACCACTGTAATGTCCTGACCTGCTGCATGCCGCATGCCTGGCAATGGCACCGGTGATGGCAGTGAGTCGACCAGCACTTCGTCGAACAGACGCTCGTCCAACTGCGATACAGCGGCCTGCTCAGCTTCGCGGTTCTCGTACCACCAAAGGAATACCGCACCGGCTATCACCAGAAAGATGATCAGCGCGCCACGGCTCAACCACATCCTGTTACTGCGCCCCGCCGTATAACGATCTGTCTTGTCGATACCGTGCACCGCGTGCGCACGCTCCTTGACCCCCATCTGCCGGTCATACTCAAGCACCAGCGGATCTGCGTCCAGATTCATCAGACGCGCGTAAGCGCGGATATAACCTCGACCGAACGTCTCGCCCGGCAGCCGCTCGAACTGCCCTGTTTCGATATATTCGAGAATTTTCGGCGACAGCCGGAGGCTCCTCGCCACTTCGTCTTCACTCAAGCCATGGCGCAAACGGGCGTCGCGCAACACTGCCCCGGCGTCCACGGCTCCCTGCGAATACTGGTTACCCGAAGTATCAATCTCGCGCGAACTCATGAAGATTCAGACTCCTTGAGCGCTCTGGCCTCTGCGCTTGAGGGATACAAACGACGCAACTGCAGGGCATAACTCGCGGCACGATTGTGGTCGCCAAACCGGCGCGCCAGCTGAACGCCCAACCAGAGGCTGGATGCGTTCTGCCCCGACAACTGCTCGAAACGTCGATAATATTCCCAGGCAGGAACGAAGTTCTGCTCCTGAAATTCCAGCCTGGCCAATTCCAGCATCGACTGAGGCTGTCGACTATTAAGCCGCAACGCCCTTTCGAAACTGGCTTTTGCCTGCTCGGTATTCCCCATCATCCGATGCGTCATCCCGAGATTCTCGAATACTCTGGAGCGCTCGCTGTAAAGCGTATCGGTGGAGGCTTTCTGGAAATGCTCGAGCGCCTCTTCATACCGCTCCTGGCTTAGCAGAAAGGCACCGTAATTATTCAGAATGCGTGGATTGTTCCCTTCAATACGTAGCGCTGAACGGAAATGCTTTTCCGCCGACGGGTATTCGCCCTCCTGCTGATAAACCAGCGCTAGCGCAGTGTGGGCCGAAGCCGAATTAGCGTCCAATTTCAGCGCTTCGCTCAAAGGCGCCTTGGCCCTGTCGGTTTCGCCCTGCTGCATATAACCCAGGCCGAGCTGTATATAAGCATCGCGCGCCGCTTTCGGATCGGACGGCTTGCGTGACGACTCTCCGGTTGTCACACAGCCAGTCAACGCCAGACTCAATATCCATATTGCGACTACAGGCTTGATCATAAAATTACCTTGCCGTTATTAACGACTAGCGACAGATGGTTGCGACTCTATCTGCTCGTCAGCGGCGAGCTGTCGAACCGCAATATAGCGGGCACTGCGGCGCGTCTTATCGGCCACCTGGCCAACCAGCTGCCCGCAGGCTGCATCGATATCTTCGCCCCGGGTCAATCGCACCGTCACGTTATGACCCGCCTTGTGCAAGATATCCTGAAACCTGCGAATCACGTTGTTGCTTGGCCGCTCGTAACCGGAGTGCGGAAACGGATTGAACGGGATCAGGTTGATCTTGCACGGCGTGTTCCGCAGCAACTCGATCATCTGCTCAGCGTGCTCGGGCTGGTCGTTGACATCCTTGAGCAGCGTGTACTCAATCGTCAGAACGCGTTTTTCACCGAGCCGCTTCATGTAGTTGTTGCATGATTCGAGCAACATCTTCAGCGGGTACTTCTTGTTCAGAGGCACCAGCTGGTTGCGCAGTTCGTCATTCGGGGCGTGTAATGACAGTGCCAGCGCGACGTCAGTCACCGTCGCCAGCTTGTCGATCATCGGTACCACACCCGAGGTAGACAGCGTTACCTTGCGTTTGGAAATGCCATAGCCGAGGTCATCCATCATCAGCGTCATGGCGTCCACAACGTTGTCGAAATTAAGCAGGGGCTCGCCCATGCCCATCATGACGACGTTGGTAATGGCCCGATCCGCCGTGGCCGGAACGCTGCCGAATGACTTATTCGCCACCCACACCTGGCCAATGATTTCGGCCACGCTCAAGTCGCTGTTGAAACCCTGCTTGCCTGTCGAGCAGAAACTGCAGTCCAGCGCACAACCAGCCTGGGACGAAACACATAAAGTGCCGCGTCCGTTCTGCGGGATGTACACCGTTTCAACACAACTACCAGACGCCACGCGCACAACCCACTTGCGCGTGCCATCCTTGGAAATATCTTCGCTGACCACTTCCGGGCCGCGAATTTCAGCGACAGCCCTGAGCTTTTCACGCAGGGCCTTGCTGATATTGGTCATATCATCAAAGCTGTCCACACCGCAGTGATGGATCCACTTCATGATTTGACCGGCACGAAAACGCTTTTCCCCGAGCTGCTCGAAGAAGGCTTCCATTTTCGGCTGGGTCAGACCCAGCAGATTGATTTTGCCGTTTGTATCAGTCATGGCGTTCACATCACTTTGGTATGAAAAATTACTGGTCAGCGAGTGCGCGCGCACAGCTCGGTTTCAGCAAAGAAATAGCCGATTTCACGTGCCGCGGAGGTAGTGGAATCAGACCCGTGTACAGCGTTTGCGTCGATGGACTCAGCGAAGTCAGCGCGGATGGTGCCTGCGTCAGCTTCCTTCGGATTGGTAGCGCCCATCAGCTCGCGGTTTTTCAGGACTGCGCCTTCGCCTTCCAGAACCTGGACAACAACCGGACCAGAAGTCATGAAACCAACCAGGTCCTTGAAGAAAGGACGCTCTTTGTGTTCAGCGTAGAAGCCTTCAGCGTCGGCCTGCGACAGCTGTACCATTTTTGCAGCAACAACGCTCAGATTGGCCTGCTCGAAGCGGCTGATGATCTGGCCAATGACATTCTTGGCAACGGCATCGGGCTTGATAATGGACAGGGTGCGTTCAACGGCCATGAAACTCTCCAGATAGATAAGTTGAGGATAGTGGATTACAAGGATTTGTTAACCCGCGGATTATACGCAGGTTGGATGGAAATACGTAACAACAGCGGCGCGGGTCTTATCCGGAAATAAAAGCCCGCGCCTGATCAGCCAGCCTGACGTAGGCGCCCGACCACATCACACAGCACCGCAGCCGCGCGCTGAACATCCTCGGCGCTGGTGAAGCGACCCAGAGACAAGCGAATGGAGCTGTGCGCCAACGCGTCAGGCAAACCAATACCGCGCAGCACGTAGGAAGGCTCCACCGTGGCCGAGGTGCAGGCAGAACCGGTGGACAGCGCCAGATCGCGCAAGGAGAGCAAGAGGAGCTCGCCGTCCACAGCGTCGAATGCGAGATTGAGGTTATGCGGGATACGCTGCTCGGCACTGCCATTGAGATGCACACCCGACAACCCGCTCAGACCCTGCATCAGGCTATCGCGCAGGCTGCTGATACGCTCGCATTCAGCGTTCATCTCAGCACCAGCGATAGCGAAGGCTTCCCCCATCCCGACTATCTGGTGGGTCGGCAGCGTACCGGAGCGCATGCCCCGCTCATGACCACCGCCATGAATGATCGCATCGGGGCGTACACCGAGCGAGCGACGCACAAACAGCGCGCCAACGCCTTTGGGGCCGTACGTCTTGTGCGCACTGAATGACATCAGGTCGACCGGCAGCGCCTTGAGATCGATCGGCAGCTTACCGGTCGACTGCGCCGCATCAACATGGAACAGCACACCACGCTCACGCGCCACAGCGCCAAGCGCCGCTATATCGTTGATCGTGCCGATTTCATTGTTTACGTGCATCAGCGTGATGAGCACGGTGTCACTGCGAATCGCTTCCTCGAGCGTCTCGACCGGGATGACACCCTCGGCACCGGGCTCGAGATAGCTGACTTCGAAGCCTTCGCGCTCCAGCTGCTTGCAACTATCGAGTACTGCCTTGTGCTCGATGCGTGACGTAACAATATGGTTACCGCGATCGCGCAGCGCGTGCGCGACGCCCTTGATGGCCAGGTTATTGGATTCAGTGGCGCCGGAGGTCCAGACGATCTCGCGCGGATCGGCACCAACCAGGTCAGCCACCTGCCGACGCCCGAGCTCAACCGCTTCCTCGGCCTGCCAGCCATAGATGTGCGAGCGTGATGCCGGGTTGGCGAAATTGCCGTCCATGGTCAGACAGCCCATCATCTTTTCCGCCACGCGCGGATCAACGGGTGTAGTGGCCGCGTAATCGAGATAAATCGGGAGTTTCATAACAATCTCAGCGCCTCACCTGTTGCGTGGCCGGCTCGGCAGCAACGGCATCATCTTCGGACGAAGCATCATCCTTGAGCGCCTCAAAATCTTCTTCGTTCAAGTGCGGCAGATCCTTGGCGCAGTAATCACTACCCAGCGCCTTGAGCGCTTCGCACATGCCTTCGATCCGTCCATCTACCGCCTGCATGTGATCCAGCATCTGACCGATTGCCTTGGCAACCGGGTCTGGCATGTCGCTGGTCACCCCATAAGCGTCGAAGCCAAGCTTTTCTGCCATGGCCTGCCGCTTGGCGCTCTTGTCGTCGGCCGCCGCCGCCGGA
Source organism: Pseudomonas sp. gcc21 (assembly GCF_012844345.1). Taxonomy (NCBI): domain Bacteria; kingdom Pseudomonadati; phylum Pseudomonadota; class Gammaproteobacteria; order Pseudomonadales; family Pseudomonadaceae; genus Pseudomonas; species Pseudomonas sp. gcc21. Next base: position 2,121,896 of record NZ_CP051625.1, read on the forward strand.
TCCTTAAGGATAATACGCCCGGGAATACCCACCGCTGTAGCACCGGCAGGCACCGCTTTGGTCACGACAGCGTTAGAGCCGATCTTCGCACCCGCACCTACGGTAAAGGGACCAAGCACTTTCGCACCGGCCCCAACCACCACACCGTCTTCCAGCGTAGGGTGGCGCTTGCCTTTGTTCCAGCTGGTTCCGCCCAGCGTGACGCCCTGATACAGGGTTACGTCATCGCCGATCTCGGCCGTTTCACCAATCACCACACCCATGCCGTGATCGATGAAGAAGCGCCTGCCCAGCCTGGCACCGGGATGGATCTCGACGCCCGTCGCCCAGCGTGCAAAGTTTGAAACCATCCGCGCGAGTAGCCGGGCGTCACGAACCCACAGGGCATTCGCCAGCCGATGCAGCCAGATGGCGTGCAGCCCCGGGTAGCAGAACAGCACCTCAAGCGTATTACGGGCCGCTGGGTCCCGGTGAAACACGCTGGCGATGTCTTCTTTCATGCGCTTGAACATGGATTAACGTCTCCGCTCACCGGACGCCTGCACGCCGATGGCTTTCTGGGTTTCAGTCAGGATACCGCGCAATATATTCATTTCCACCTGGTTAATCTGGACCCTGCCATACAGGCGACGCAAACGCGGCATTAACTGGCGGGGCTTTGCCAGATCAAGAAATCCGATCTCCACCAGCACCTGCTCCAGGTGAGCGAAATAGCGCTCAAGATCTTCGGCAGTAGCCGGGATCTCATTCTGCCGGTTGGTAGTTTCCAGTTTATGCATTTTAGTTGGCTGACCCTGACGTTGCAGGAGCGCCATGCGCAATTCATAAACCAACACCTGCACCGCCGCGCCCAGATTCAATGAACTGAACTCGGGATTGGACGGAATGTGCACATGAAACTGGCAACGCTGCAGCTCTTCGCTGGTCAGGCCCGAGTCTTCCCGGCCGAAGACCAGCGCAATCTCCGCGCCGTCCTGATCATCCAGTTGATCAAGCACTTTCGTGGCAGCCTCACGTGGATCAACCACCGGCCAGGGAATCCGCCGATCGCGGGCACTGGTGCCCATCACCAGCGTACAGTCGGCGATGGCCTCTTCCAGCGTAGCGACAATCCGTGCATCAGCCAGCACATCGTCTGCACCGGACGCTCTGGCCTGGGCATTCGGATCGGGATAGCGCTCCGGGTTCACCAGCACCAGACGGGTCAGTCCCATATTCTTCATGGCCCGCGCTGCACCACCGATATTGCCGGGATGACTGGTATTGACCAAGACCACGCGCACTCTGTCGAACACTGGACACTCCCGGAACACACTGAGAAAAATAAGGCGTGCATGGTACAAAAGCCTGAACGCCATGACTATGTTGTTCATTCGCATCCGGACTGTCGCGTTTGTCGCGGCGGCAACTAAACGCCAACAAATCTGATACAATTCGCCGCTTTTCCAGCTCCTTCTGAAGAGATATCCGTATGCAGCCCATGTTGAACATCGCTCTGCGCGCCGCGCGCAGCGCTGGAGAACAGATTTACCGCTCCATAGAACGTCTTGATGTTCTGACCGTCAACGAAAAAGAGGCGCATGACTACGTCACCGAAGTCGATCGAGCTGCGGAACAGACCATCATCTATCACCTGCGCAAAGCCTATCCGGATCACGGCATCCATGCCGAAGAGTCCGGCTTCCAGCCCGGCCGGGGCGAAGGCGCCGACGTGGTGTGGATCATTGACCCTCTGGACGGTACAACCAACTTTGTACGCGGCGTGCCCCACTTTGCTGTCAGCATTGCTTGCCGCATCAAAGGTCGTATCGAACACGCCGTCGTACTGGATCCGGTCCGCCAGGAAGAGTTCACGGCGAGCCGCGGTCGGGGTGCCGCACTGAATGGCAAGCGTCTGCGGGTCAGTGCACGCAAGAGCCTGGAAGGCGCGTTACTGGGAACCGGCTTTCCGTTCAAGGAAAACCAGCTGGAAGCGCTGGACAATTATCTGGGCATGTTCCGCAGCCTGGTAGGCCAGACGTCCGGCATCCGTCGTGCCGGTGCTGCCAGCCTGGATCTGGCGTATGTCGCCGCAGGGCGCTACGACGCGTTCTGGGAGTTTGGTCTGGCGGAATGGGACATGGCTGCAGGCAGCCTGTTGATTCAGGAAGCCGGCGGCCTGGTCAGTGATTTCACCGGCAACCACCTGTATCTCGAGAAAGGCCATGTCGTGGCCGGCAATCCCAAGTGCTTCAAGGCGGTGCTCACCGCTATCCAGCCGCACCTGACGCCCGCAATGAAGCGCTGAGTTTGCACAATTAGCGGTAACGCACAAAAAACCCGGCTCTTTGCAGAGCCGGGTTTTTTTATGTCGCCTGAAAACCGATCAGGGACGGTCGTCCACCGCTGCCTCCTCTAGCTGCGGCGGAATCAAGTCCTCGCGGGTCAGGTTCATTGTCATCAACAGGCCGTTGGATACGTAGATCGACGAGTAAGTACCCACACCAACGCCGACAATTAGCGCCAGCGCAAAGCCCTGCAGGTTCTCACCGCCGAAAAAGTAAAGCGCGAACAGTACCAGTAAGGTCGATGCCGAAGTGGCCAAGGTTCGCGCCAGAGTCTGGGTAGTGGAGATATTGATCACCTCTTCCAGCTCTGTCTTGCGCATCAATCGCAGATTTTCCCGAACCCGGTCAAATACCACGATGGTGTCGTTCAACGAATAACCGATCACCGCCAGCAGTGCGGCGAGAACAGTCAGATCGAAGGACAGCCCAAAGAACGAGAATACGCCAAGCGTGAAGATAACGTCGTGCACCAATGCCACGATGGCCGACACCGCGAACTTCATCTGAAACCGAAGTGAGACGTACAGCAGGATGCCGCCCATGGCCAGCAACATACCCAGGCCACCTTTGTCGCGCAGCTCTTCACCTACCTGCGGACCGATAAACTCGACGCGCTTGATCGTGACGTCGCCGCCTTCTTCCGCCTGAATCAGGCGTGCGATCTCTGCCCCCAGATCAGGGTTTTCGCTGGCAAGTCGGATCAGCACATCGCTGGATGAGCCGAAGTTCTGCACAACGGCATCATCCCAGCCAGCCTCCCCAAGCATCCCGCGGACGGCCTCAAGATCGGCCGGCTCAGCGTAATTCAGCTCAATCAGCGCTCCGCCAGTGAAGTCCAACCCCAGATTGAGCTGCTTGACCGCCAGACTGGCGATAGAGCCGATCATCAGGATCACTGCCACAGCAAAGAAGAACTTGCGCAGGCCCATGAAATTGATGGTTTTGTTAGTCAACATGATGAGCCCTCACAGCCACAGCTTCTTGATGTCACGTCCGCCGACGGACAGATTGACCATGGCTCGCGTCACCATGATGGCGGTGAACATCGATGTCAGGATCCCGAGCGACAGCGTTACCGCGAAGCCCTTGATCGGGCCCGAACCCATAGCGAACAGAATCACGCCCACCAGCAAGGTAGTCAGGTTACCGTCGATAATCGCCGAGAATGCCTTGTCATAGCCTTCATGCAAGGCACGCTGCGGAGACATACCAGCAGCGACCTCTTCCTTGATCCTGGAATAGATAAGCACGTTGGCATCCACCGCCATACCCAGCGTCAGCACGATACCGGCGATACCCGGTAACGTCAGTGTCGCACCCAGCAGCGACATCAGCGCCAGCAACAAGACCAGGTTGAAGGTCAGCGCAACCCCGGCGACCAGGCCAAACGCCTTGTACAACACCAGCATGAAAATCAGCACCAGAACGAAACCGACCTGAGTGGCTGAAATACCCTTGGCGATGTTTTCTGCGCCCAGGCTCGGCCCGATAGTCCGCTCTTCGACAAAATGCATCGGTGCCGCCAGACCACCAGCGCGTAGCAGCAACGCCAGTTCGGAGGCTTCAGCCGGGGAATCCAGACCGGTGATACGGAATTGATTACCGAGCGTGCTCTGAATGGTCGCCAGACTGATGATGGATTTTTCTTCAACGAAAGCCGGGACTTCGACCGTCTGCATTTCGCCGTCGACTTCCTGCTGCACCTGGCGACTGATCTGGCGTTGTTCGATGAAGAGTACCGCCATGCCGCGACCGATATTATTGCGCGTGGCACGGGTCATCAGCTCACCGCCATGCCCATCCAGGCGGATATTCACCTGCGGCCGGCCGTTCTCATCGAAATTCGACTGCGCGTCGGTGACCTGATCACCGGTAAGGATGATGCTGCGTTCAATATCCGCAGGCGGACGCCCTTCCTGACGGAAATCGAAGCTTTCCACCGTGGCGCGCGGCGCGTTCGGCTCTGCTGCCAGACGGAACTCAAGATTGGCCGTCTTGCCGAGAATCCGCTTGGCCTCGGCCGTATCCTGCACACCAGGCAGCTCAACCACAATGCGATTGGCACCCTGGCGTTGAACCAGCGGCTCAGCGACGCCCAGCTCATTGACCCGATTACGCACTGTCGTCAGGTTCTGGCTGACAGCGTAATCACGAATCTCCGACAGCTCCGCATCGGTCAGGGTCAGCTGCAGAACCTGAAGGTTCTGACGCGTGCCGGTGGTGATCTGAAACTGGGTGAACTGGCGAGAAACGATCCGGCGCGCCTGGTCAAGCTCTTCGTCATCATTGAAGCCGAACTGCAGCATATTGCCCTGATTCGGCAGGCTGCGATAACGCACGCGCTCACCGCGAAGCAAACTGCGCACTTCACTCTCGTAGACATTCAGGCGGTTTTCAATTGCCTTTTCCATGTCGACTTCAAGCAGGAAATGCACACCGCCAGACAGGTCCAGACCGAGCGTCATGGGACCAGCACCGATATTCATCAACCACTGGGGGGTTGTCGGCGCCAGGTTCTGGGCAACCACGTAGTCGCCACCCAGGGTACGCTTGACCACATCCTGTGCCGGCAATTGCTGGCCGCGATTGACCAGACGAACCAGGCCCGAACTGCCGTTGTCTGCAACTTCGACGCCCTTGGTCGCAATACCAGCCTGCTCCAGCGCCGATTCGATGCGCGAGAGATCGTTGTCACTGATAGTTTGAGTAGAGCTTGCGCCGGAAATCTGTATCGCCGGATCGTCCGGGTAGAGGTTGGGCAAGGCGTAAACTGCCCCAAGCCCGAGGACCACAAGGATCAGCAGGTATTTCCAGAGAGGGTAACGATTGAGCATGTGAGGGCCCGCTAACGATCCGGGCGCCAATTGAGGCGCCCGGACAGATGATTATTGACGAATCAGATGGCTTTCAGCGTGCCCTTCGGCAATGCAGCGACTACAGCGCCCTTCTGGAATTTGAGCTCGTGACCATCGCCCACTTCAAGAACGATGAACTCGTCTGTCACCTTGCGCACCTTGCCCAGGATGCCACCACCGGTGACCACTTCATCACCAACGCTGAGGCCGCCGATTAGATTCTTGTGTTCCTTGGCACGTTTGGCCTGCGGGCGCCAGATCATCAGATAGAAGATGACCAGAAAACCGAGCAGAAAAACCCACTCGAAACCGCCACCCATCGGAGCGGCTCCGTCAGCAGTCTGGGCCATGGCAGCGGGGATAAAAAAACTCATGTGTAGCTCCTGTTATGAACGCGCAAGAAAAGTTTAATGGGGCCTCCCTGGCGCTTTTCAAGCCTCAAGAGGAGGTACCGGCAGGCCTAGCCGAGCGTAGAAATCTTCCACGAAGCGGGACAATGTACCCTGTTGAATGGCACCGCGCAAACCGGCCATAACACGTTGATAGTGCCGCAGGTTATGGATGGTATTAAGCATGCTGCCGAGCATTTCGCCGCACTTGTCGAGATGATGTAAATAGGCCCGTGTGAAGTGCTGGCAGGTGTAGCAATCACAGCCTGGATCCAGTGGCGAATCATCGTGGCGATGCACCGCGTTGCGGATCTTGATCACGCCGCTATCGGTGAACAGGTGACCATTACGGGCGTTGCGGGTGGGCATCACGCAGTCGAACATATCGACCCCGCGACGCACACCCTCAACCAGATCCTCCGGCTTGCCTACGCCCATCAGATAGCGCGGCTTGTCCGCAGGCATTTTCGGCGGGAGAAAATCCAGCACCCGGATCATTTCAGACTTGGGCTCGCCAACCGACAGCCCGCCAATCGCCAGGCCGTCGAAACCGATCTGCTCCAGCCCATCGAGCGATCGCATGCGAAGCTCTTCATGCATGCCGCCCTGCACAATCCCGAACAGCGCTGAGGGGTTACCTTCATGGGCTGCCTTGGAACGCTTGGCCCAGCGCAGCGAAAGCTCCATCGACCGGCGCGCTACCTCCCCGTCAGCGGGGTAAGGCGTGCATTCATCAAAGATCATCACGATATCGGAGCCGAGATCGCGCTGGACCTGCATGGACTCTTCCGGCCCCATGAAAACCTTGGCACCGTCCACCGGGGACGAGAAATACACGCCCTCTTCCTTGATCTTGCGCATGGCGCCCAAGCTGAACACCTGGAACCCGCCCGAGTCAGTCAGGATCGGCCCTTCCCATTGCATGAAATCATGCAGATCGCCGTGCTTCTTGATGACCTCGGTGCCGGGTCGCAACCAGAGATGAAAGGTGTTGCCGAGGATGATGTGCGCGCCGATTGCTTCGACGTCGCGCGGCAACATGCCTTTAACCGTGCCGTATGTACCCACCGGCATGAAGGCTGGGGTTTCCACCACGCCCCGCGGAAAAGTCAGCCGGCCGCGACGGGCCTTGCCATCAGTAGCCAGCAATTCAAACTGCATATGACTCATTGAATATCCTCGGGTCCGGTAGCGGCCGGGTTGCGGGTGATGAACATGGCATCACCATAACTGAAGAAACGGTAGCGCTCTGCAACAGCGGCGCGATAAGCCGCCATGGTCTGCGGGTAGCCGGCAAATGCCGACACCAGCATCAGCAGCGTCGATTCCGGCAAGTGAAAATTGGTTACCAGCGCATCAACCACATGAAAGGGTTTGCCAGGGTAGATGAAGATATCGGTGTCGCCGCTGAAGGGCTTGAGCTCCCCGTCCTGCGCGGCGGTTTCCAGCGATCGAACGCTGGTTGTACCCACCGCGACGACGCGCCCGCCACGCGCCTTGCAGGCTTTAACGGCATCGACCACCGCCTGGCCGACTTCCAGCCACTCGCTGTGCATATTATGCTCTTCGATGCGCTCTACTCTCACCGGCTGAAAAGTGCCCGCGCCTACGTGGAGCGTCACCTGCGCTGTTTCAACGCCTTTCTCGGCTATGGCCTCAAGCAGCTGATTGTCGAAATGCAGGCCCGCAGTTGGAGCCGCGACCGCTCCCTCACGCTGTGCATAAACAGTCTGGTAGCGCTCGCGGTCCGCTGTTTCATCCGGCCTATCTATATAAGGTGGCAGCGGCATATGCCCGATGCGCTCCAGCAGCGGCAGCACCGGCTCATTGAATGCCAGTTCGAACAACGCATCATGTCGGCCGAGCATTTCAGCCTGGGCATCGCCATCCAACAGGATCCTGCTGCCCGGCTTGGGTGATTTACTGGCGCGCACATGGGCCAGCACGCGGTGCGAATCCAGCACCCGCTCAATGAGGATTTCCAACTGCCCCCCGGTTTCCTTACGGCCAAACAGCCGCGCCGGGATAACCCGCGTATTGTTGAACACCATCAGATCCCCGGGGTGCAAAAACTCCAGCAAATCAACAAAGTGCTTATGCTGCAGCTCCCCGGACGGTCCATCCAGGTACAACAGACGACTGCCCCGCCGCTCGGCCAATGGATGATGAGCAATCAGACTGTCCGGCAGGTCAAAATGAAAATCGCTGACGCGCATGCTGGAGTGATTCCGGTGGGAAGAAAAGGGCGCATATATTAGCGGAAATACTCGCCCCAGACCATTGACCTTCCCCTCTTCCGGTTCGTATACTCCGCGCCGGCTAGCTTGATACGCAAAGCCTCGATGGCGGAATTGGTAGACGCGGCGGATTCAAAATCCGTTTCTGGTGACAGAGTGGGAGTTCGATTCTCCCTCGAGGCACCATTCGCAATGGCGAATGGTTACATAAGACGAGTTTATGCTTTCCCGGCGGCTCGCCTGTCTCCCCTCCCTGCATATTTCGCTCCTCCAGTCTTTTGAGCCCGACTATCTTTCTTTGCTGGGATTTCAACGTCCGAAATCGCCATGCGTCTGATTCACGGTTTTTAATCCCCGACGCGTCTGGCCGTAACATTTCATAACGACTAAGATTGCGCTTTTCCGCCATCAACACAGCGATTCACGGATGAAGTGTCCCGTTTACATCGAAGACTGGGTGGCCTGGACGGCCGACTCGGAGTTTTCGATCCGGCCAGGCCATGCCGTTGCAGAGCGCCAGGGCGAGTCGATGCTGCCCCGAATGCTGCGTCGTCGGCTCAGCGCGACCGGCCGTGCCGTGTGTGATTCAGCGAGTGTGCTGGATGATGGCTCCGGGGTTCCCGTCATACATGCTTCTCGCCACGGCGACGTCTCAAGCTCTCTGACAATGTTGGGTGCGCTGGAGGCTGGCGATCCGGTTTCTCCAAGCAGTTTCTCAATGTCTGTGCACAATGCCGTGCTCGGTGTGTACTCCATCGCGCGCCAGCATCGCGGACCGACCCAGGCGCTTGGTGCCTGCGGCAACGAGTTCGAGGCGCTGATTGCCGAAGCGACGGGTTATCTGGCCACGGGCAAACAGGCTGTGATCGCCCTTTTTTCAGAGGGTGAGATTCCCCAGTCTTTGCGATCGCACACCGAGTTCCCGCCCTGCCCCTGCGTGGTCGCCCTTCGGCTGACGGCTGGTACAGGGCAACGCCTGCTGAGCGAGCCGGCCAGCTCTGCACAGCGACCGACGCCTCTGCAGGTTATCGACTGGCTTAGCCGGGATGTTGCCTCCCTGACCGCACGACAACGCTGGTTTCTGGAGCACGCATGACACTGAATCAATGGCGCCGCGGCTTTGGCACTGCTATCTGTTTCAGCGTCTTCGGAATCGGCGGTCTGATCATTGGTGTGGTAATCGCACCGCTCTTGCTGATTCTCGTACGTGACGACACACGCCGTCAGCACCTTACTCGCCGACTCATCCGCCAGGCATTCAAGGGTTTTATCGCATTGATGCGTCTGGTTGGCGTGGCCGAATCCCGCATCGGTAATGGAGAGCGGCTTAAGCGTCCTGGCCTGCTGATTCTCGCCAATCACCCCTCGCTGATCGATGTGATCTATCTGATCGCCAATACCCCTAATGCCAACTGCATCGTTAACGGTCAGCTGGCGAATAACCCATTCACCCGCGGCCCGATCAAGGCCGCAGGTTATATAACCAACAGCGACCCGGAGGCGGTGCTGGAAGCGGCTAAAGCCAGCCTCGCAGCGGGCAACTCGTTGATCCTCTTTCCTGAAGGAACGCGCACAAGGCCTTCCGAGCCCATCAGCTTCCGCCGCGGCGGCGCCAACATCGCCCTGCATACAGGCACAGCCATTACACCTGTGTTGATTCGCTGCAATCCAACGACCTTGACCAAGGGCGAACCCTGGTACCGCATCCCGCCGCGCAGAATATGTATGGAGCTGCAGGTATTATCCGATGTGCCGATACCCCATGATTCGAACCAACCTGTCAGACACCGCGCCAGAGCACTAACTGCCTGGCTGACCGATTATTTCAATAAAGAGCTGGAGCAGTTTTCCCATGACCGAGACACAAGACCTGTCGCTGGAAATCAAGCAGATGATTATCGACACGCTGGAGCTTGAGGACATCACTCCGGACGACATAGAGCCGGAGGCAGCCTTGTTCGGCGAAGGGCTGGGACTGGACTCTATCGACGCTCTTGAGCTGGGCCTGGCACTGCAAAAGCGCTACGGCATCAAGCTGGACGCAGAAGCAGAGGAAACCCGCAGTCACTTTGCCAGCCTTAACGCGCTGACCGCTCTCGTGGAGGCCCGCCGTGCCCACTGATTCGCCTGCCAAGAACACTGATGTATTCGATTACCTGAGCAAGACGCTGGTCGAGCTGTTCGATGTTGATCCAGACAACATCACCCCTGAAGCGCGACTGTATGAAGACCTGGATATCGATAGCATCGATGCAGTTGATATGGTGGTTGAATTGAAACGCTTCACCGGTCGGCGTATCGATCCGGAGGACTTCAAATCGGTGCGCACCGTGCAGGATGTCGTCGACGCAGTCGACCGCCTGATGCAGCGTTAGACCGTGAAGTCGAGTTTCACTTCCATACTGGGTGCGTTGGCGATGTTACTGTGGCCGGTGCTGGTGCTGAGCCTGCATGGGCAGCTGGGCAGTTGGCCATTACTGATCGTCGGTGCTGCCCTGCTCGCCTGGCGGCTGCCGCAGGCCAGAACTCTGGCAATCATCGCTGCCCTGGTACTGATCAGCCTTGGCGTGCTGGGCCATGCAGAGCTGGGTATGCGCGCTTATCCGGTCGCTATCAGCCTCATCATGTTGATTGTTTTTGCCGGTAGCCTGATCCATGGCATGCCCGTCATTGAACGCCTGGCCCGCCTGCGCGAACCCGACCTGCCCGAGGAAGGAGTGGTGTATACACGCCGGGTGACATGGGCCTGGTGCTTCTTTTTCGTCGCAAACGGCGGTATTTCCGCCTGGACAGCGCTCTATGCCGACCTTACTACCTGGACGCTATACAACGGTTTTATCAGCTACTGCCTGATGGGTCTGATGTTCGCTGGAGAGTGGGTGTGCCGTCGACATGTGCGGAGGGCCGTCGCGTGAGCTTCACACCTCTTTGTCAGCTGCCCTGGCGCAGCCACACAGCGTCTCCTTCTGGCTTACCTGCACACTGGGTTGATTCCGCACGCTTGACTGAACGGGTCGATGCCTGGCGCGGATGGCTTGATGGGCGACCGGGCGGACGCTGGATTCTGTGTCATACCAACCCCCTGGAATTCACCAGCGCCCTGCTCGCACTCTGGGAAACCGGTCGAATCGCAGTACTGCCGGCCGACGACCGCCCTGGCACGCTCGCAGGCCTTGCCGATACAACAGACGGACAGATTCCGTTACGGCCGGACGCCCCGGGCGCGCCGTGCGGTCTATCACTCACTGCAGTCACTATTACGCCCGCTACGCCTGCTCTGGCGCTCTATACTTCCGGCTCCACAGGCCAACCGGTCGAATTCTCCAAGAATTTCGCGCAACTGGATGGAGAGCTTGCCGTGCATAGCCAGTTGTGGCCTTTGGACGAGAGTAGCTGCGTGATAGCGCAGGTGAGTCACCAGCACATCTACGGATTACTGGCGGCCGTGTTGCATCCGCTGTGCTCAGGCGTGCCCTTTTGCGGCGAGGACTGTCATTATCCAGAGCGGCTAGCCGAACGAATCGCCGAGGCCGGCCAATCCGGCCTCGCGCCGGTCATGGTCAGCTCGCCGCCGCAATTGGCACGCATCCCCGAACACATCGCATGGGCCACCTTGCCACGCTTGCAGCGCGTATTTTCGTCGGGCGCACCGCTCGCACAGCCCCACGCCGCACGCGCCGAAAGCGTGTTGGGCGCGCCGGTTATCGAGATCTATGGCAGCACCGAAACCGGCGGCATCGCACGGCGCCGACAGGCTGTCAGTGACGCCTGGAGCGCACTGCCTGATGTCGAGCTGTCCTTTGACAGCGAACGCCTGGCGTTGCGCTCCCCCTTTCTCGCTGACCCGCACGCCTGGTGGCAACAGCCGGATCGGGTGAGCGGCACGCCAGAACAATTCCATTTGCTCGGCCGGGACGACCGCCTGGTCAAGATCGGCGGCAAGCGCGTATCCCTGGATCGCATTGAGCAGGTGCTTGCGGGACACCCCAGCGTAAAGTCTGCCCGCTGCGTTGAACTCGGGCGCGATGATGGCCGCCTCGGCTGCATTGTTGTGCTTGGGTCAAGCAGCATTCCAGTCGAGCATCCGCAGCGTCACGAGCTGACCCGCCAGTTGCGCGGGATCTTGGGCGAGCATATCGAGCAGGTCACCATCCCCCGCTACTGGCGATTCGTCGAGTCTCTGCCCTGTAACGCGCAGGGCAAGCTGGACCGTGGGCTTATTGAACGTCTTTTTGAAGACCTTCTGGATGACCGCAAACCGCGCTGGCTCGGAACGGAGCAGGCGGATGAACGCGCCTGCTCACTCGTTCTTGAGGTACCAGAACGCCTGGTTTTCCTCGACGGGCATTTTGACGTGTTTCCGATCGTGCCGGGGGTGGTCATCGTGCAATGGGCTATCCAGCAGGCGGAGCGCTGTTTCGGGCCATTCGGAGACTTTGCCGGATGCGAGCAATTGAAATTCCAGCAACCGCTGCGCCCCGGCATGCGCCTTCGTCTCGATCTGACCCGGCGCGACAATGGCTTTGCCTTCGCGTTCCACTCCCACAAGGGCAAGCACGCCAATGGCCGCGTCAGCTTCAACAGCGCCCCGGCAACCCGCGAGGCGCGCCATGACTGATCTGCGCGTCTGTATTCTCATACCGGTTTACAACCACCCTGACAGCATCGCCGACGTATGCGCCTCCATCGCGCACCTGGCGCTTCCGGTCCTGCTGGTAGACGACGGCTGCGAATCACGGTGCGCGCAGGTGTTGGACGGTCTGGCGGCGCAGGGTCACCATCTACTGCGATTACCGCACAATCAGGGAAAAGGCGCGGCGGTGCGGGCTGGGCTGCAACATGCAGAGCAGCTGGGCTTTACCCATGCCCTGCAGATCGATGCAGATGGGCAACATGCCGTTGCCGACCTGCCCGCCTTCCTCGAGGCATCCGTACAGGCGCCCCAGGCTTTGGCAATCGGCTACCCGCGATATGACGAGACGGTATCCCGGGTTCGCTTCTATGGCCGCTACGCCACCCACATCTGGGTCTGGATCAATACGCTGTCGCTGGAGATCAAAGATTCCATGTGTGGCGCCCGGCTGTATCCGTTACGCCAGGTGAATGCCTTGCTGCGCCGTCATCCATGCGGGGACCGCATGGCCTTTGATACTGAAATTCTGGTGCGCTGGTACTGGGCTGGCGGCGAGCTGTGCAATCTTCCGGTGCGCGTGCATTACCCCGCCGATGGGGTCAGCCATTTCCGGATGCTGCGCGATAATGTGCAGATATCAGCCATGCATGCACGGCTGTTCTTCGGCATGTTGATGCGCTTTCCCCGCCTGTTGTTAAGCCGTTTCCGGCGACACCGCATGAGCCTGGCACGATGAGTCACTGGGCCCGCATCGGTGAGCGCGGCACGCTGACCGGTATGCAGACGATGGTGTTCATTCAGCGCAACCTGGGCCGCTGGCCGTTCCTGTTGGTCCTGAGGCCGGTAATCCTCTGGTATTTCCTTACCCACCGCACTGCCCGAAACGCCTCCGCCGAGTACCTGTGTCGCCTGGATGCAGGACTGCAATGGCGTCCCCTGGCCCTGCTTTGGCAAAGCTATCGGCATTTCCTTCAGTTTGGGGATGCATTGATGGACAAGGTCGCGGCATGGAGTGACTCCATTGGCGAGGATCGTTTGCGCGGCGAAGGCTTTCGACGGTTTGGCGAAGCCATTCGCGGCGGGCGCGGCGGCATTGTATTGATCGCCCACCACGGCAATCTGGATATCGCCAACGCGCTGGCCAAGCATCATCCGGAACTGGATATGACGGTCATGATGCACACGCGTAACGCCGGCAAATTCAATGCGCTGCTGGAGCGCGTCACCGGTCAGCCAAGACCCAACGTGCTTGAAGTCACCGAAATCGGTCCGGCCACCGCACAGGAGCTGGCCGAACGTGTGCAACGCGGCGGCTTCGTCGTCATCGCCGCTGACCGCATTCCGGTCACCGGAGCCCGGCTGCGCCACATCCCTTTTCTGGGTGAACAGGCCGCCTTCCCCGAAGGCCCGTTTCTACTGGCGATGCTGTTGCGTTGCCCGGTCTACACCCTCTCCTGCGTCCGCGACGGCAATGGCTTTCACATCGATTTCGAACTCTTCGATGATGTAACCGAGCTGCCCCGCAAGGAGCGCGAAGCCTGGATCAGCCGGTCGATGCAACGCTTCGCCGATCAGCTTGCGATGCGCGTGCAGCGCCATCCCCTGCAGTGGTTCAATTTCTACCCTTTCTGGCTTGGCCATACTGGAAACACGCATGACAATAATGTTTGAAGTGCCAACAACCCGCACCGCCGACGCTCCGCTGGTGCTCGACGGATCCCCGGTCACTCTGGAAGAGGTATTGGCGGTTGCCGAAGGACGGCGCACGGCAATATTGTCCAGCGACTCCACGTTCCGCGAGCGCATCGCTCGGGGTAATGCGTTCCTCGAACGCCTGCTCGCCGAAGACGGCGTGATCTATGGCGTCACTACAGGCTACGGCGATTCCTGCACCCGGGCAGTAGCGGCTGAGGATCTCGAAACCCTGCCTCATCAGCTGTTCACTTTCCACGGCTGTGGTCTGGGCCAGGTATTGCCGGTTGAAGCTGCCCGCGCAGTGGTGCTGGTGCGACTGGTGTCCCTGTGCCGTGGCTATTCCGGCGTCACGGTAGAACTGCTCGAACGGCTGGCCTGGTTGCTGGAACACGACGTGATGCCGGTCATCCCCGAGGAAGGCTCGGTTGGCGCGAGCGGCGATCTGACGCCCTTGTCCTACCTCGCAGCAGTGCTGTGTGGCGAACGCGAGGTGTTCTACCAAGGCGAGCGCCGGCCGACTGCCGAGGTATTTGACGAGCTGGGACTGACGCCCTATCGCCTGCGGCCAAAGGAAGGACTGGCCTTGATGAACGGCACCGCAGTCATGACTGCATTGAGTGTCTTTGCCTTCAGCCGCTGCGTCTACCTGGCACAGCTGGCCTCACGCATTACCGGACTGGCGGTCTATGCACTGGATGGCAACCCTTACCATTTCGACGCCGACCTGTTCGCCGCCAAGCCGCACCCCGGTCAGAACCGCGTGGCAGACCGCCTGCGCGAAGATTTGCATGTGCCGAGCACGCCGCGCAATTCGCCCCGCCTGCAGGACCGCTACTCCACCCGTTGCGCACCCCATGTGATCGGCGTGGTAGAAGACGCCCTGCCCTTCTGGCGTCAGTTTCTCGAAACCGAGCTGAACAGTGCCAATGACAATCCGCTGATCGATGCCGAGAACGGCAAGATCATGCACGGCGGTCATTTCTATGGCGGTCATGTCGCCTTCGTCATGGACAGCCTTAAACAGGCCGCCGCCAACCTTGCCGACTTGCTCGATCGTCAACTGGCGCAACTGGTCGACACGCGCTTCAGTCACGGGCTACCCAGCAACCTGAGCGGCGCTACCCCTGAGCGCGCGCCGCTCAATCACGGTTACAAGGCTGTACAGATTGGCGCGTCCGCCTGGACCGCCGAGGCGCTCAAGCTGACCATGCCGGCCAGCGTGTTTTCCCGCTCCACCGAATGCCACAACCAGGACAAGGTCAGCATGGGGACTATCGCAGCCCGTGATGCACTACGGGTGCTGACGCTGGTTGAGCAGGTGGCCGCCGCCGCGCTGCACGCATCCTGTCAGGCGCTGCAACTGCGCGCCGCCAGACCGGATGCCGAAGCACCGCCAGAACAGTTGCAGGCCTTTGTCGCCGAGTGCCGCGAGCATATTGCACCGCTCGGAGAAGATCGGGCACTGGAAACCGACCTGCGCCTGCTCTGCGAACTGATACGCACCCGCCATTGGAGGTTGTATGACGCCGGATGATCGCCCGCTGCCGTCAGTCGAAGTCGAGATGATCATCCCTTTCCACGACGTCGACATGATGGAGATCGTCTGGCACGGCCACTACGTGCGCTATCTGGAGATTGCGCGGTGCGAGCTGCTGGACCAGATCGACTACAACTACATGCAGATGCGCGAATCCGGTTTTGCCTGGCCGGTAATCGATATGCGCTTGCGCTATGCCCAGCCGATGCGCTTCACGCAGCGCATTGCCATCGAAGCACGCCTTACCGAATGGGAGCACCGACTGAAAGTCGATTACACCATTCGTGACGCCGCGAGCCGACAGCGTCTGACCCGCGCGTGGAGCATTCAGGTCGCGGTGGATGTGGCTAGCCGCGAGATGTGCCTGGCCTCACCGCAGCTGTTGGTCGACAAGCTGCTTAGCTGGCAGGCGAAGCAGTGATGATTCGCCCGGCGCTTGCCGCGACGCTGCTCACGCTGGCTCTGACCAGTCCGCAGGCACATGCAGAAGCATCCAGGCCAGAATTGCTCGAGCATCTGCGCAGCAATGCGCCTGAATGCGGCGAGTTCGAGCAGTCCCGCTGGCTTGCCGATTTCGATATGCATCTCAATAGCCGCGGCACCTTCGAGCGCCAGGCCAACGGCCTGATCTGGCGTACGCTGCACCCGGTGCAGAGCGACGTCGTACTGTCGGAGAACAACTCCGATCTGCCGCTTGGTTATCAGGCCATGCTGCCCATATTCAATGGCCTGCTCGCGGGCGACTGGCAGAGCCTGGATCAGTATTTCTCCACACAGCTGAGCGGAACCCCGGAAGCCTGGCGCGCCCAACTGACGCCCCGGAACAAGCAGGTCGCTGCCCAGCTTACCGACCTGGTTGTCGAGGGCGCAGCCGAGCTGGAACACATAGCTGTCGCCTTTAGTGATGGCGATCGCATGGATATTCATCTCACCCCTAGTCCCTGCCCTACGCCGGTCACGCCCTGATGAACACGGTCGGCTGCGATAAGCGCGCCAGGGCAGCTGCCTGGCTTTGGGGGTTGGCACTGCTGGTTTGTGCCGCACTCCTTGGCTGGCAGCTAAGCAATTGCCCCCGCTGGGATACGCGGATCGTCAGCCTGCTCCCTGATACACCGCAATCCGCCCTGGTGATACGCGCTGAACAGCGCCTTGCCGACGGCGCAGCCAATGACTTCGTGCTGCTGGTGAATGGACCAGACGCGCGCGGGCTGGCCCAGGCACTGCAGTCAGCGTTGCTGGACAGGCAGGTATTGCAGCAAGGCGAACACAGGCTGCGCAGCCGTCCGGACCGCGAACTGGCGGATTTCCGTTATCGGTTACTTGCTGACTCGCTCGTCGCAGCCGATACACAGGCGTGGGTGGACCGAGCCTTGTCCCGCCTGTTCAGCCCCGGACTCGATCCTGATCTGCGCCGGGACCCCTTCGGCCTGCAGGACGCCTGGATTCAACAGCAACTGGGCACGCACTGGCGCCTGGACGGCGAGTTCCCGGTGGTTGGCGATTCAGAAGAGCGCTGGTTGCTGATTACCGGCACGCTGAGCGGCAGCGCCTATGACATGGCATTGCAAGCGTCGCTGAGCGAGGCGCTTGAAGATTTTCAGTCCGCCCACCCTGACGCCCGCGTCCTGCGCGCCGGACTGGTGTTCCATGCTGCAGCCGGTGCGCAACAAGCTCGTCAGGAGGTATCCACCATCGGCATCGGCTCGTTGCTCGGCATCCTGGGGATGCTCTGGATTGTGTTTCGCAACGCGCAAACTCTATTGAGCCTCATGTTGCCGGTTGCCTGTGGCCTGCTGGTTGCACTACCGATCAGCTGGCTCATCTTCGGCTCACTGAATCTGCTGACGCTCGCGTTCGGCGCCAGCTTGATAGGCATCGCCGTCGACTATGCGCTGCACCTGCAATCCGCCCGACACCTCGCTCCGGACCGGCCGCTGACGCAGATCTGGCCCGCGCTGCTGCTTGGATTGATATCCAGCCTGGCGGCTTACCTTATTCAGCTGGCCACGCCCTTTCCCGGACTGCGGCAAATGGCAACCTTCGCGGCATTGGGACTGATCGGCGCCTGGCTGACAGTGCGCTTGTGGTTGCCGCTTATTCCGGTGCGTCAGCATCCGGCGACTTCGCGGATCGCGGCGCAGCTTGGTCTGCTTCGTTTGTCAGCAGGAGCACGTTTGTCGTGGATCGCTCTGGCAAGCGTGATGATCATGGGTATTTTGCTCATCCTGTTCCGCCTGGAGGTCAGCAATGACCTGCGCGAACTCAACCCGTCACCTGCCGACCTGATTGCCGAGCAGCAGCAAGTGCAGAGATTGATGCAACGCCCCGGCGGCAGTCACTACCTGATTGTCGAAGCGGACAATGGGGATGCCTTGCTGACACGGCTGGAGCAGCTGCATCCTGCCCTGGTTGATCTGGCGGAGAAAGGCCATCTGGCACAGTTTCGCCACCTGGCTCAGGCCGTACCCTCGGCCGAGCGCCAGCAGCAAAACCTGCAGCGCGTCGAAGCCTTATACAGCTCCGCGGTAGGACTGCTAGCAGAGCGCGCAGGCCTACCCGCACATGTATTGCCCCGCCACATCGAGCCCGGCTCGCGAGCCTTTGTCGCGGGCGACTGGTTTGCCACTTCTCTGGGGCGCGCTGACGAGCTGCTGTGGTTGGATGAGCCTGATGAAAAGGCCGCCTCGATCGTACTCCTGGGCAACGTGGATGAAGTTGGCCGCCATGCGCTGCAAAGGCTGTCACAGGCTGAAGATGTGCACTATCACGACCGGGTCGCACAGCTTGGGCAGGTGCTCGGCGAAATACGCAACAGCATCGCGCTCTGGCTTGGCGTCGCCATCGCAGGGCTTGCATTGATATTCGGCTGGCGGTACGGAATGTCCGCATGGCGCGTACTGTTGCCACCGCTCGGTGCCATGGTCGTCTGCCTGGCGGTACTGGCCCTGAGCGATACCGGCCTGACGCTGTTTCACCTGTTGGGGCTGCTGCTGGTGCTGGGCATAGGCCTGGACGCAGGAATATTCAGCATTGAGCATGCTCAGGATCCCGCCTCATGGCTGGGCATAACGCTGTCTTGCGCATCCAGCCTGCTCGCCTTCGGATTACTGTCGTTCAGCGCCACGCCGGCGCTGGCACACCTGGGAACGACCTGCCTGGTCGGCCTGGGAACTACATGGCTGCTGGTCCCCTTCGCACAGGCCGGCAACCTCACACTCACTGACACTTCTTCAGCATCAGGCAAGGAACCGCATGGAAAAGCGCAACCCGAATAGTCCCTCCATACAAACAGAGGAAACCGATGTAGCGATCATTGGCGCGGGGCCCTCCGGCGCTGCGGCGGCTGCCTGGCTCGCTAGAAACGGGCTGCGCGTGCAGGTTATCGAGCGCACCCAGTTCCCGCGATTTTCAATCGGCGAAAGCCTGTTGCCGCAGTGCATGGTCCACCTCGAAACCTGCGGCCTGCTCGATGCAGCGCTGGCTGGCGGATTTCAAATCAAGAATGGCGCTGCATTTACCTGGCGCGGTATCAACACCGCCATCGATTTTCGCGACAAGTTCAGCGAGGGCCCGGGGACGACCTGGCAGGTACCCCGTGCAGACTTTGACCATCGACTCATCGAAGGCGCACGCGACGCCGGCGCCCAGGTTCAGTACGAGACCCTGGTGGAGGACTTCACTCCTGATGCCGATCGCCCGAGCCTGACCTTGCGCACCAAGGACGGCGAGCGCCGCATCCTGCGCGCGCGCTTCATCCTTGATGCGAGTGGTTATGGCCGAGTGCTGTCACGCCTGGCCAATCTGTCCAAGGCCTCCACACTTGAATCACGTTGCGCGCTGTTCATGCATATCGAGGATCACATTGACCATCCAGAGCATGACCGTGAAAAGATCCTCATCGGCGTACACCCTACGCACCCCGGTGTCTGGTACTGGCTGATCCCCTTCAGTGATGGACGTTCCTCCGTCGGCGTAGTCGGTGACAGGGAAACGTTGCAGGCAGCCGGTGATGACGATACCACGCGCCTCTGGCATTTCCTGAATCAGGAACCGACGCTGGCTGAGTATCTGCGAAACGCCACTCAGGTGCGCGACACCAACCGGCTGGAAGGTTACTCCGCGGATGTGAAGCGCTTGCATGGGCCGGGATTTGCTCTGCTCGGCAACGCTGGTGAATTTCTTGATCCGGTGTTCTCATCGGGCGTAACAGTGGCACTGGATTCAGCTGTGCGCGCAGCCCCGCTGGTCAAGCGTCAGCTGGCGGGCGAAACCATTGACTGGGATATGGAGTTCGAGCAGCCGCTGCGCCGTGGTGTAGCGACCTTCCGGGAGTTCGTCGAAGCCTGGTATGACGGTCGCCTGCCGAAGATCATCTTCAATCAGCACCAGTCGCCGCGCATTCGTTCGATGATCAGCTCTGTGCTCGCCGGTTACGCCTGGGATCAAAGCAACCCCTTCGTATCAGCCAGCCGCCGTCGGTTGAATAGCCTGGCAGAAGCGTGTTCGACCGACTCGGTCAGCGATGAGCTGGTCACTCAGTGAACCGGATGCTTGAATTGGTTCGGGGTGGTCTGGCCGGGCTGCTGTTCTGCGTTTGGCTTGGCGGCTGCGCCATCTCGCCCCGCCCGGCGCCTATTCCGGACCTTGCGACGCTACCGGCGAGGGCACCACAGGCCCAGCGTCTGGTATTCGAGCACAACGGCGAATGGCGCGAGTTGCTCGCGCTGATTCGCCATAATCAGACTTCTCTGCGGCTGGCGTTACTCAGCCCACAGGGCCAGCGTCTGCTGATATTGGAGCAGGACAGCGCCGGTGCTCGCTTTTTGCCGGGAGCAGCATTCGAACCGCCATTTTCCGCACAATGGCTGGCGGAGCGAATCGCCTGGAGCCTGTGGCCAGCGGATGAGCTTGAACAGGCATTTGCGGGTTCACACTGGGCTGTACAGCAGCACGAAGGCGGCCATAGAATTTATTACAGGAAGCAGTTGATGGCGACCGTAAGCGACGGTGACAACTGCCATATCGTCGACGACGTGCAGGCCGGATACCGGCTGTATCGCGCGCCCCTCGAGCCGGACGCCACCCAGGAAAAGTCGTTATGCCCCATCCCATGAATGTTTCACCACCCTGTCGGCTGTCACGCCCGGCTCTGGTCTGCTCATTGGGCGACGATCTGCAGACGATCTCGGCTGCGCTGTTCTCAGGACTCCGTGGGTTGTCAGTCAGCGACCGTTTCACACCTGGCCGCCCGGTGCCGTTGGGCACAGTCAATGTCGCACTGCCAGATAGCAGTGCCTGGCCGGCTAGACATCGCTCGCGCAATAACCAGTTATTGGCAGCGGTCCTCGAACAGCTTCAGCCGGAGATCGACGCGTTCCGCGCCCGCAAGCCGGACGCCTGTATAGGCGTCGTCCTGGGCACCAGCACATCGGGGATCGGCGAGACCGAACTGGCATTGGCGGCCAGTGAAGACGGCGAGTGGCCCGAGGATTTTCACTATCAGCGGCAGGAGATCGGCGCACCCTCGGACTTCATTTCCGAACAACTGA
This sequence comes from Pseudomonas sp. gcc21, assembly GCF_012844345.1. NCBI lineage: Bacteria > Pseudomonadati > Pseudomonadota > Gammaproteobacteria > Pseudomonadales > Pseudomonadaceae > Pseudomonas > Pseudomonas sp. gcc21. Next base: position 2,143,118 of record NZ_CP051625.1, read on the forward strand.
AACTGGATGGTCCGTCTCACACCCTGTCGACAGCGTGCACTTCAAGCGCATTAGCGCTGACCAGTGCCTATCGCATGCTCGCCGCGGGGCTGTGTGATGCCGTGATTGCGGGAGGAGCCGATAGCCTCTGCGGCCTGACGGTGAACGGTTTCGGTTCTCTGGAAGCCCTGAGCGATGAGTGCTGCCAGCCTTTCTCAAGCAACCGCGGCGGTATCAATCTCGGTGAGGCTGCGGCCCTGTTTCTGGTGACCCGTGAGCCCGGTGGAACCCAGCTGGTCGGTTATGGTGAAAGCAGCGACGCCCACCATATTTCTGCCCCGCACCCTGAAGGCGCGGGCGCCATTGCCGCGATGCAGGCAGCGTTGCAGATGAGCGGTTACGAGGCGTCAGATCTGCATTATGTGAACCTGCACGGTACCGCCACCCGCCAGAACGACAGCATGGAAGCCCTGGCCGTTAATCAAGTATTCGGCTCACAGCTTCCGTGCAGTTCGACCAAAGCCCTTACCGGACACACCCTCGGCGCCTGCGGCGCGTTGGAAGCCGCGTTCTGCTGGCTTGCACTGAACACCGGGCGCCTGCCACCGCACGTCAGCGATGGAAATACCGACCCCGACCTGCCGCCTCTTGGATACGCTGAGGCTGTAGACTTCCAGGGCACCCGCGCGCTGAGCAATTCATTCGCCTTTGGCGGCAATAATGTCGCCCTGTTACTGGAGCGCCAGGATGCTTGAAACCAGCCGTAGTCACCTGACGCTACCCTGCGATATTGCGCCCTTCGTGCCACATCAGCGGCGCATGTGTCTGCTCGACCGATTGCTGGATGTCGGTGACGAGCACCTGCGTGCCGAGGTAATACCTGATCCCGATGATCTGTTTGCCAGCGACACAGGCATACCGGGCTGGGTAGGCCTGGAATGGCTCGCCCAGGCGGTTGCCGCGTGGGCAGGCGTTCAGCGGGTAACCGGCGGCGCACAACCCGCGGTCGGATTCCTTCTAGGCACGCGGCGTTATCATTCTTCAGTTTCATCCTTTGCCTTCGACGAACCGGTTACCGTTGAGGTATTTCTGGATTTTCGCGCCGAGAACGGGCTGGGCGCTTTCCGTGGCCAGTTACTGGATATCCATAATCAGATCATTGCTACAGCCACGCTCAACGTCTTTCAGCCCGACTCGGATGAGGCGCTGGCTGCCATGCAAAACGGAGAATCACCATGACCGATACCGTACTGGTAACCGGCTCGAGCCGTGGCATCGGCCGCGCTATTGCACTTCGCCTGGCACGGGACGGTTTCGATATCGTGCTGCACTGCCGAAACCGGGCCGACGCTGCGCAGGCAGTTGCCAGTGAAATCGAAGCACTCGGCCGCAGTGCCCGCATACTTCAGTTCGATGTCGCCGACCGCGAGGCAGCCCGGCTCGCGCTGGAGACGGATGTCGAAACGCACGGCGCCTATTACGGCGTGGTGTGCAACGCCGGCATCACAGCCGACGCCGCCTTTCCGGCGCTGACCGATGACAACTGGGACAGCGTGATTCACACCAACCTGGACGGTTTCTACAACGTACTGAAACCGCTTTCGATGCCCATGATCCGGCGACGCAAACCGGGTCGTATCGTCATCATGTCATCGGTATCGGGTCTGATGGGCAACCGGGGTCAGGTCAACTACAGTGCTGCCAAGGCTGGACTGATCGGCGCGGCCAAGGCCCTGGCCGTAGAGCTGGCAAAGCGCAAGATCACCGTCAATTGCGTGGCCCCGGGCCTGATCGACACCGAGATGGTCGACGAGCACGTGCTCGAAGCCGCGCTGCAGGCGATCCCGATGCAGCGGATCGGCACCAGTGAAGAAGTGGCTGCGACCGTGGCGTTCCTGTGCTCCAAGGATGCGGGATATATCACGCGGCAGGTCTTTGCAGTAAACGGAGGAATGTGCTGATGGAATCAGCTCAACGTAAGGATGGTCTGGGCCGTCGCGTTGTTATCACCGGCATGGCCGGCTTTTCGCCAATAGGTCATGACTGGGCGAGCATCCGCGACAGGCTCGAACGCATGGAAACCGGTGTGCGACACATGCCGGACTGGGATGAATACGAAGGGCTCAACACACGCCTGGGCGCGCCGGTCGAAAACTTCGTACTGCCCCGACACTATAATCGCCGCGTGCTGCGTAGCATGGGCCGTGGTGCCCAGATGGCCACACGGGCCACCGAGCTCGCCCTGACCGACGCGGGCCTGATCGACGACCCATTACTTACCAGTGGCGATCTGGGTATCTCCTACGGCTCCTCCGCAGGTGAGCCAGACGCGGTAGCGGACTTCGGCAACATGCTGCTCAACAAGTCCACTGACGGGCTCAACGCCAACTCCTACATCCGCATGATGGCGCATACCGCTGCGGTGAATATCGGTGTGTACTTCGGTATTCGCGGGCGGATTCATACCACCTCCAGCGCCTGCACCTCAGGCAGTCAAGGGATCGGCTACGCGTATGAAGCCATCCGCTTCGGACGTCAGAAAGCCATGGTCGCCGGCGGGTGTGAGGAACTGTCTGCGTCAGAAGCAGCGGTATTCGATACGCTGTTCGCGACCAGCACACGCAATGATGCGCCCCATACGTCGCCGCGGCCGTTCGATGCGAAACGTGACGGGCTCGTCGTCGGCGAAGGCGCTGGGACCCTTATACTCGAAGACCTCGAACATGCCCTCGCACGCGGCGCTCACATTTATGCCGAAGTGCTTGGTTTTGGCACCAACAGCGACGGCCGTCATGTCACACAACCGGATTCATTGATGATGGAGCAGGCGATCCGCATGGCTTTGGCTGACGCGCAGGTCCCTGGAGACCAGATCGGATATATCAGTGCCCACGGCACTGCGACCAATCTGGGCGACATCGCCGAAAGCCACGCCACCCATGCTGTGTTCGGGGACAAGACGCCCATCAGTGCGATGAAGAGCTTCACCGGTCATACGCTGGGCGCCTGCGGGGCGCTGGAAGCCTGGGCAGCGATCGAGATGGCGCGCGATGGCCGGTTTCACGCCTGCGCCAATCTGGATGAAGTCGATCCGGCCTGCGCCCAACTGGACTACATCACAGGCCAATCCAGGAAAATCGATTGCCAATATGTCATAAGCAACAACTTTGCCTTTGGCGGCATCAATACGTCACTGGTATTGGAACGTTGGAACTGATTATTACAACCACAAGGAAAAACCATGCGTAAAGGAATCATGCCACTGGCATTCGTGCTCTCCGGTCTCATGTTTGCTGGCGTTGCCGAAGCCCGGGACACCACCCACATGCTGTCTGTCCAGGATCTGATGGCGAGTGCCGATGCCAAGGCCAAGCTCGACCCTTCGGTCAAGTTCGTCTTTGCCGACGCCCCGCACGGCAAAGTGCTCAAACGTCACGGTAACTTCGTGACCAACAAGAAGACCAATGCCTTCGGCAAATCCGATCAGCAAGCCTGCCAATGGGTCATGCTGTCCGCGCTTATCGCCCTGCAGGATCGCGTAAAAGCCGAAGGCGGGAATGCGGTGGTCAATATTGAAAGCTTTTACAAACAGCAGCCCATGAAATCGCGTACCGAGTATGAATGCCACGCCGGCGCTATCATGGCGGGCGTCGCACTGCGCGGTGACGTGGTTACCCTCGCCAAATAGTATGGCCAGGCAGCAGGTATTACTCGCAGTCTCCGAGTTGCCTGCTGCCAGCGGTGGAGCGGCATGCTCCCGCGAGGCGCGCCGACTGCTCAGCCAGTTGGCGGCGGCTCAAGGCTACATCTGCCCTGAAGCCGACTGGAGCCCACGCGGTAGCGGCCCACCGACTCATCCCTGTCTTCCCTCTGGCTGGTTCGCAGGCATCACGCATAAGCGGGGAATGGTGATCGCCGGGTTGTCCGACGGCCCATGGGGAATCGATCTCGAATGCTTCACTCCCCGGCACGCCCTCCGCCTTGAAGGCCTGATCGAAAGCCTTCCCGAGCCCCATGTACGAAAGACCATTCATGAAGCTGGCAGTCTGCAGCTCGCCTTTTATCAGGCTTGGACACTGTACGAAGCGCTTTTCAAGCTGGCCGGCCACACTGACCGCCCCGCTCTTTCGGTTTTCGATGTTCGTTTGCCCGACCCGTTGAAGTCAGAGGGCACAATCTGGGTCTGGCAGGGACAGGAATGGACCCTTACCCTGGCCGGCGAAGCACCCGTATTGTTGAACATCGACCCGGCTTCAATCCTCCGCGGCATTGCGCCGGTAGCCAGCTTGTTCCTCAAAGAAGCTGCATATCAACCGATTGCAGATCACCAGATATCGTGCCCTGTCGAACAATAAATTGTCGTTGGCGTCATGACGCCGGTCCCGATAGTGTACCCGTGCAGCTGTAGCCTATTGATCAGAGCTACAACAAAAAAGGGGTGCCCTTGCAGACACCCCAACCCTCGGAGCCACATTTTCCTGCTCTTGCCTCAACGCACCCCCGCAGCCCTCAACGCAGCCGGAGTGAACTGGTTATAGCTTGGGGGCGTACCGCCATATTGCGGTGCTGACACCTCCTCGGTGTACATGCCCAGCGCGATGTAGCGCCCCGCCAACAGGTCATATAACGTCTCCAATGCGTATCCCGGGATCTGGTGTTTGTAGTTGAAGCCGATATGCCCCTCCCCGACTCGCCACAGAGTGCCGCGACCGTCGTAATGGTCAGCCAGGCCGATCTGCCATGAGTCTTCATCGACAAAGAAATTACGGCGGGAATAGATATGGCGCTGCCCCTGCTTCACATCGCCCTGCACTTCCCACACCCGGTGCAACTCGAACCGCGTGTGTTCCGGATTCACGTGACCTGCTTTCAACACATCAGCATATTTCAAGCCCGGTTCGGATAGCTTGCCGGCGTTATACGGAAGAAAAATCTCCTTCTTGCCGATGAGCTTCCACTTGTAACGATCCGGCGCACCGTTATACATGGAGAAGTTGTCGGAGGTACGCATCCCGTCGGAGGCGGTGCCCGGGCCATCGTAGGCAACCTGCGGTGCCCGTCGCACCCGGCGTTGCCCCGAGTTATACACCCAGGCCATGCGCGGCTCCTTCAACTGGTCCAGCGTGTCATGTACCAGCAGCACGTTGCCGGCGAGCCGGGCAGGCGCGTTCACGCGTTGTTTGAAGAACAGCAGGTTGTTCGGCATGTTTGCCGTATCCACGTCTGGCATCAGATTCGGATAACCGACCTCCTCTTCCATCTTGATCAGCGTGTAGGAGCCGTTTGTTTGCGGCATCGCCTGCATATACCAGCGGTGCACGTTGAGCCGATGACGGGTCATGTGATTCCACACAACCTCCGCGCCCGATTTGGGTATCGGGAAGATGAATGATGCGCCCGGTTCCACGTTCTCTACGCCGTCACCGCCATTCACCAGTCTGGCCTGCCCGGCGGTACGTTTGACTTGGTCATAGACCCCTTGCGGAAAGCCCACGGTTCGACGGGTCTGATATACCGGCATCCGGAAGGTATCCGGATAACGCTCGAACAGGGCAACCTGACCTGGTGTCAGATTGTCCCGATATTCCTGGTAATTCTGAGCGGTTATAACAAACTCAGGAGCCTCATCCTTGAACGGATTTCCCAGGAAATGATCCTCAAGGCTCTGCCCTGCATTGGTCGGCAGGCCGCCAGTCCATTCGGGTATGGTGCCCGCTGCGTTACCCGCTTTCTCGGCACCAATGGGCGTCAGGCTCGCACCCAGCTGATCGATCTCTGATTGGGACAGGTTCTGTGCGCTCACAGCGCTTGCTACCAGGCTCAATGTCACGCCGCAGGCGCCGATTATTATTCTTTGCATATGCATTTGTATCTCCTACGCCGGATTAGAAACTGACACTGAAGCTGAGGGACGCGAAGTCGCGGTCAACCAGCGTGTTGTACTTCCCATCAAAGAAATTGGTGTAGCTGAGGCTGGCGTTGTACTTGTTCGCGTAATCAGCGTTCAGGCCAACGCTTACTGATTTGGCGTTCTCGGTGAAATTGGGGCTATAGCCCTCGACGTCATGCGCGAAGGCCAGGTTCGGACTGAGGTTGATGCCAGCAATCACGTTGCTGTATTCAAGCCCGGCGCGTAGCCGATAACCCCAGGAATTGCTCGTCATGTAACCGTCGTTTTCGCACCAGCTGGCCGCTTTGGGCGAACTGCCCAAAGACGAACAGGTGCCATCAGCGAAGGGGCTCTGGCCGAACAGCGAATCGCGTCCGAACTTGGTCTCGCCATTACTACTGCCCAAACCGCCGATATGGTTGTAGGCCACTTCGCCAGCAAGCGCCAGACGGCTGGCGCCCAGTATCCGGTCAATGGTTTTGACGGCAGACAATTGGGCCTGGAAAAACTCCTTGCGCTCATAACCACGGATGTAGCTGCCGGTGGGCAGACCAACCAAACCACGATGGGTATTGTCTACGCCCAGTTGCAGAATGGTGCGGCTGACGTCGCTCCCAGCGATCTGCATCGGCAGGTTGGGTCGGTAGCTGAATTCACCGGATACCGGCATGCCGGCGATATTGGTCTGAAAACTCACGCCATATAGACGTACGTCCTCTGGGTACTCCAGAAAGTACCCGCCTGCCCCGACAGTACCATCCAGACCCGGCACCAGTTCAGCCGGATCGGACGTCGCCAGGAAGTTGCCCGCCACACCCGAGAAGCTGGGCGTGCGCATGTGATAGTTCATGGCATACAGGCCGAACTCGGTGTCATTCAGTTCGGGAGCAAACCAGCGTAGCGCTACGCCGAACTGGCCTTCATCCCTGGCCTCATCGTCCTTGCGCGCGCGGGCGATGTAGACGTTACCGGGGATGGGTAATACCTCGCCCTGGGGACGGTCCATGCCCGCGACGATCAGCCGATCATGACATCCCCTGGCGATGGGGTCGGAACCAAAGAAGGTGCCGCAGTTATCCGTTATCGTCGGTGCCCACTTAAGTTGATAGAAAGCTTCCACCGTCAGGCTGTCATTCAATGATTGCGACAGGTAGAGCATTTCCACCGGGATCAGAGCTTCCTTGACCTCCGAGCCCGGTCGGCGGAAGGCGGCCACGTCCAGCGGGTTGATGGCGTTGACCGAGTTGCCCACGAACAAGCCTTCCCCCCAACTGACCACCTGACGCCCCAGGCGGATATTGCCCGGCAGATTGCCAAGTGCATAATTGTGATAAACGAAGGCATCGAGCAGGGTTACACCCGAGCCCTTCTGCAGGGGATGCCGTCCCGAGTCATCGATATCATAGAAGTGCTGGCTGCCATCCTTGGTCTCGAAGTCATACCAGTACATACCGCGGAAGAAGCCACCCGAGTTGCCATAGCGCAATTCCAGATCATGGGTGCCCTTGAAGATCTGCGAGAACACATCGTTGCGCTTGAAGTTCAGGCGACCGTCATCGGATGTGCCAGCAGTGGCCTGGCCATTCATGGGGCGACCATCGACCATCGTGTCGGTATGGATGAAACGTCTGTCCGGATTACTCATGGACCAGCTGGCACCCAGGGACATCTGGGAATCAATCTGTGCGTCCAGTTCCCCGAATTGCCAGCTAACGGCCTGAATATGGCCACTGGTTGCAGCCAGGGCAATGGCGATCGGCAAGCTGCGTGCCGCCCACGCCGGTATTTTTGTTCTCATGTATCTGCTCCATTGATGACTAGCGAGTCCTGCACCCGGCAGGTGCAGGCTAGTGTGCATAGGAGTCGATTCATGATCCCGGCTCATTGGGACACTAATTAAGGGCATGTCCGGACACCGACCACACGCAGGGTCTGTATCGCTGTTTCAAAACTCTGTAACACAGAGTACTCTGATTAAAAACAGCCGGGAAGCGTTGTACGGCGCCGTCAGGAAATGAACACCATGCGAAATTTCAAACTGACTGAAATGTCGGAGACGCCCCGGGAGTGGTCTGGTTGGAGCCGGGTAATCACTCAAAGTCTGTCTGCCCGGGGGCTGAGGTTCCAGGATTCACCACTGGCCGAGCGGCTGATTCGCCGGCTGGACGGGCGGGAAATCATGGATCAGACGACCAGCAACCTGCTGTGGCAGGAAGCCCAGTCGCTCAGTGGGGACGACTGGCTGGGTCTCAGCTCGCATTGCGCTGAAGGGGACCTGCCATTGTCACTGCAGATGATCGGCCTGACCGTTTCCGCGAGTCTGAACATGAGTGCAGCGGTAAACAATCTCGTGCGCTTCTTCCCTCTTGTGAGCACGCAGGCTGCGTTGGAACTGCGGGTTACCGGCGACGATGCCCGACTCATGTTGCACCCCCGGGGGCGCCCGCATCCTCAGCACATGGCCGCTCTGGTCAACGTCATGGGGCGATTGTTGTTACGCTGCGCGCGGCGCGGAGGTATCGAATCGCCAGAGATCCTGATCGGCGTTTCAGGGCTGAACGGCGCTCCTCCCGAACTTCCCTGGTCGGTGGAATGTGTTGCTGCCGATACCTGGTGGGTGAAAATTCCCCGTCAGTGGCTCGATCTGAGCATTCCCGAATCCAGCCCAGGCCTGCTGCACGGTATGACCGGCGTGTTGCACGGCGTGCTGGCCCGTGGGCCGATCAATGACATAGTGGAGAAAGTCCGGCATGCGATTCATCAGGGCATGAGCCGGGGGGTATTAGGAGAAGAATACATCGCAGAGCCGATGGGTATCAGCACCCGCCATTTGCGCCGCTTGCTGGGTCAGCATGGCACCAGCTATGAACGCTTGCTCGACGAGGTACGCCGGGATGCTGCGCTGAGACTGCTTGCCGATTCAGCCAGTTCGCTAACGCGTATTGCCTACGAGCTGGGCTTTCAGGATCCAAGTAGTTTCACCCGGGCCTTTCGCCGCTGGACGGGCTACAGCCCCAGCGACTTCCGCCGCCGCCAGGCACGCATGAACAGCCTTTCTGCGTCCGGCAGCCCTTGTTAAAGACGCCATGCTGAAGGGACGCGGCAGATCATTGATGGATTCAGCATGATCCGCCGCACAGGGGTAGAAGCCAGAGATAAAGCGTCCTGCTTCTGCCTCTTATTGCTCGTCGAGAAACTTCTCAGCGTCCAGCGCAGCCATACACCCGGCACCGGCTGAGGTGATCGCCTGACGGTATACGTGATCGGCTACGTCGCCCGCGGCGAACACGCCCGGAATGTTGGTTGCGGTGGCGTTGCCTTCCGTGCCGCTCTTGATCTTCAGGTAGCCGTCTTTCATGTCCAGCTGACCTTCGAACAGGCCGGTATTCGGTGTGTGACCGATGGCGATGAAAACACCGCTCAGGGCGATGTCCTCAGTGCCGCCTTCGTTATGCGCAATGCGCATGCCGGTTACGCCGCTTTGATCGCCCAGCACTTCATCCAGGGTTGCGTTCAGGCGCAGCTCGATCTTGCCTTCGGCTACGCGGGCCAGCAGCTTATCGACCAGAATCTTTTCGGCCCGGAAGATCTCGCGACGATGCACAACGGTGACCTTCTTCGCGATGTTGGCCAGGTACAGCGCCTCTTCCACCGCGGTGTTACCACCGCCGATAACCGCCACATTCTGGTTGCGATAGAAAAAGCCATCACAGGTGGCGCAGGCCGAAACACCCTTGCCCATGAAGGCCTCTTCAGATGGCAGCCCCAAATAGCGAGCAGAGGCGCCTGTCGCAATGATCAGCGCGTCGCAGGTGTAAGCACCGCTATCACCCCATAGGGTAAACGGACGATTCGACAGATCGACCTTATTGATATGGTCGAACTGGATTTCGGTCTCGAACCGCTCTGCGTGCTTGCGCATCCGCTCCATCAGATCCGGCCCCTGCAGACCCTCCACATCACCCGGCCAGTTATCGACCTCGGTGGTGGTAGTCAGCTGACCACCCATTTGCATACCAGTGATCAGCAAGGGTTTGAGATTGGCCCGTGCAGCGTAGACCGCCGCACTGTAACCGGCCGGACCGGAGCCCAGAATAATCAGTCGGGAGTGACGAACTTCAGACATCAATGCCTCCTAAGCACCGCAGCTGCGGTGTGCGAAATTTAAAAGGAGCGGTAGCCTGGCGAAGGAGTAAGCCCAGCTGACCGCCCGCAAAACTCAAAGCTGGCTGGCGTTCTCTGCAAGATAAGACGCAACACCTTCTGCGTCGGCCTTCATGCCCTTTTGGCCTTTACGCCAGCCGGCCGGGCACACCTCACCATGCTCTTCGGTGAACTGCAGCGCCTCGATGACCCGGATCATTTCATCCACTTCGCGGCCGAGCGCCAGATTGTTCACCACCTGGTGCTGCACGATGCCGTTACGGTCAATCAGGAATGAAGCGCGCAGCGCAACGCCGTCGTCGTGCTCGATACCATAGGCACGGGTGATCTCGTGCTTTACGTCCGCGACCATGGTGAACTCTACAGGCCCGATACCGCCCTTCTCGACTGGCGTATTGCGCCAGGCGTAATGGGTGTACTGCGAATCAACCGACACGCCAATCACCTCGACATCTAGTGCGCGGAATTTGTCGATGCGGTTGTTGTGCGCGATGATCTCCGAAGGACATACGAAGGTAAAATCCAGCGGCCAGAAGAACACCACCGCATATTTGCCGCGCAATGAGGCAGAATCGAAGTCCTCAACGATCGCGCCATCAGCCAGTACAGCCGGTGCGATAAAATCCGGAGCGGGACGATTGACCAAAACACTCATGATGCAAACTCCTTGTGCGCCTCGGCGGAAAACGGATCGACACATCCTAGTTTACCGACAGGCATGTGGGATATTTCATAGCCTCAATGAAGCGGATAGTTTACGCCTATAAGCTGGTTCGTACATTGACGTAACCGCTCACTTGTTCAAGGAAAGCCACCCATGGCCAACACACCGGCGCCGCTACGGGGCCCCGAATACTTCAAGGAAGGCTGGCGAACCATACGTCAGCCGGGGTTGCGACGTTTTATCGTGATTCCCCTATTGCTGAATCTGGCGCTCTTCATCGCTGTGATCAGCTGGGGCATCAGGCAGTTCAATATCTGGATGGACCGGCTCGTACCCACGCTGCCGGAGTGGCTCAGCTTCGTCGAGTGGCTACTCTGGCCGCTCTTTGCTTTGGTGGTTCTACTGGTTCTGTTTTTCAGTTTCAGTCTGGTCGCCAACCTGATCGCCTCGCCCTTTTACGGATTTCTCGCGGAGAAGGTCGCCGAGCAGGAACGCGGCCTGGTCAGTCCGCCCACAAGCTACGCCGATATTCTGATGACGGTCCCGCGTAGCATCGGGCGCGAACTGCGCAAGATCGGTTACTACCTGCCACGCCTGATAGCTTTGCTATTGCTGACGCTGGTTCCGGTGGTGAATCTCATCGCGTCGCCTTTGTTGCTGACGTTCGGCGTGTGGATGATGGCGGTGCAATACGTGGATTATCAGGCGGACAACGACAAAGTCAGCTTCATCGATATGCTGCGCTGGATGAAGGGCCGCAGAGCGCTGTCGCTTGGCTTTGGTTTGCCAGTGTACTTCGGCATGCTGATTCCGCTGATCAACCTGCTGGTGATGCCAACGGCTGTGGCGGGATCGACGCTGCTATGGGTACGCGAACGGCCCATGAACGGGCTGCCGTGATATGAATGCCGGTGCCCCGCTTCGTGCGGGCACCGGCTTCTCCGGATCAGACCAGCCTGTTCAGCGCTTCACGGCTAAACGGAAGAATCTCGTCGAACCGTCCTTCCTGCACCTTGGCAGCCCATTGGGGATCGACGATCAGCGCCCTGCCCACCGCAACCAGATCGAACTCGTCATTACCCAGACGCTCAAGCAAGCCGTCGATATTGGCGGTTTGCACCACCTTGTCCGTGTCCACCATGAACTGAATGAACTCGCCGTCCAGCCCGATGCTGCCGACGGTGATGCATGGCTTGCCGGTTATTTTCCGGGTCCAGCCTGCGAGGTTCAGATCGGAGCCTTCGAACTCGGGCTCCCAGAAACGACGCTGCGAACAATGGAAGATATCCACGCCCGCCTCAACCAGCGGCGTGAGGAAGGCCTCCAGCAACTCAGGGGTAGGCGCCAGCCGCGCTGTGTAGTCTTGCTGTTTCCACTGCGAGAAACGGAAGATAATCGGGTAATCCGGCCCTACCGCTTCACGCACTGCGCTGACAATCTCCACCGCGAAACGACCACGGTTTTCCATGCTTCCGCCGTACTCGTCAGTGCGCTGGTTGCTACCTTCCCAGAAGAATTGATCAATCAGATACCCGTGGGCGCCATGCAGCTCGATGGCATCGAACCCGAGCTCCTTGGCATCGCGAGCAGCCTGGGCAAAAGCGCTCACTACATCCTGGATGTCTTCCTTGGTCATGCCGTGAACGACTTTGACGCCTTTGCTTATCTTTTCCATCGGGCCATAGGCTGGCACGGTCGGATTAGGCTCACTGCCCAACCGGCGCGCGTTACCCAGATGCCATAGCTGCGGAGCGATCTTGCCGCCGGCAGCATGCACAGCCTCGACCACCTTCTTCCAGCCGGCCAGCGCCTCGCCGTGAAACCAAGGGATATCGCCAGCGCCAGACGCTGCCGGATGATTAACCGTGGTGCCCTCAGTGATGATCAGCCCCACGCCAGCTTCGGCACGACGTCGGTAGTAATCGGCAACCGCGTCAGTCGGCATACCGCCCGGTGAAAAATTGCGAGTCATCGGAGGCATGACGATACGGTTTTTCAGCGTCAAGGGCCCCATGGTGAACGGTTGAAACAAAGGTTGAATATCAGCAGCCATTGGTTACTCCTGGCGATTATCGAAGTGTGGAAATACGCGACGCGTATGACCGGTCGTCTCGTGTCTATTTAATAGCTATCAGGGGCGCAGCAGTCTTTCCAGCTGATCGATAAAGGCGCGCAGCGGCGCTACCTGGCGATCCAGCTTCATGCGCAGCAGTGCGCCCTCCCAGGCCGCCCCGATGAATCCTGCCAGAGCAGCCGGATCCTGATCGGCAGCCAGCTCGCCGGCGTCTCGCGCTTTTTCCAGACAGCCTGCCAGCAGCTCGCTGGATCGCTTGAACACAGCACTGGCGGCACACCCGATAGGCTGGCTCTGGTCAGCCATCTCATGGCACAGGCTGCCGATAAAACATTGGCTGGAGGGCTCGCTCTGGTTGGCAAAGTGCCCTACCAGATCGCGATAGAAGCGCAGAATACGCTCCCGCGGGGAGACGGCGCTTTCCTCCAGCGCACGGGCAAAGCGCTCCAGCCGCGGCAAATAGTAGAAATGCAGAGCCTGGACCGCAAAATCTTCCTTGCTTTCGAAGTAGTGATAGAAAGAGCCCTTGGGCACGCCGGCGCCCTGGGTAATTTCCTGCACACCCGTGCCGCTATAGCCCTTGCGCAGCATGACGGTGGTGCCAGCTTCGAGAATCCGTGCGCGTTTATCCTGAATACTGTTCATGGGCGCCACTATACGACCGGTCATTTCCCTCTGATAGCACTGCGCTGCTTAATCACTCGAATTGATAGCGTGCTATCGCGAAACCTCACAAGCACAAACGGCCATCCACAAAAAAGCCCCCGTTATACGGAGGCTTCAATGTGCGGTCCTGGAGGACAATGGCAGCTTGAGCTTAGTGCTCCACGCCACCTTCGCCGTGCACGTGGCCATGTTCCATTTCTTCATCGCTGGCGTCGCGAATGCCGACAACCTTGACGTCGAAGGTCAGGCGCTGGCCTGCCAGAGGGTGGTTACCGTCTACAGTGACTTCATCGCCTTCGACACCGGTGATAGTGACGATCTGCATCCCGCCGTCAGGACCGGACGCATGGAACTGCATACCGACTTCCAGCTCATCCACACCTTCGAACATGTTACGGCCGAGGACTGCAACCAGCTCCGGGCTGAACTCACCGTATGCATTTTCCGGCTCAACGGTAACGTTAACCTGGTCGCCTTCCTGCTTGCCTTCGAGCGCCTGCTCAAGACCAGGGATAATGTTACCCGCGCCGTGCAGGTAAACCAGCGGAGTACCGCCAGCGGATGAATCGAGAACTTCACCTGCGTCGTTGGTCAAAGTGTAGTCAATCGATACAGCTTTTTTGGCAGCAATCTGCATAATTCGGCCCCTGTCGTTTTCAATAAGCCCGCTAGTCTACGCATCTTGAGCTCGAAACGCACGATTTGACCGACACATGGGACGAGTGGCCGCAGATGCCCAACGCCCGGCCAAAACCCGCTAATATCGGTCGTACACTTCTCAGCGAAACGGAATGTACATGTCTAGTCGGCTGGTTCTGGTGATCAATTGCGGTAGCTCCTCCATCAAGTTTGCCCTGCGCCGCGAGGGTATCGATAAACCCCTGTTAAGTGGTCTGGCTGAAAGGCTCTATTCGGATAACGCCACCTTGAATTGGCAGGCCGGCGACAATAAACAGAAGATCAACCTGGCCGATGGAGAACACAGCACAGCAATGGCCAGCCTCTTGCCGCTGATCGACGAGTATGCCGACCAACCGTTGAGCGCGGTGGGCCACCGCGTCGTTCATGGAGGTGAACATTTCACCAGCGCGCAGGTTGTTGACGAGAAGGTGATCAGCGCCATCCGCGACAGTGCTCCGCTCGCCCCGCTGCATAACCCGGCTAATCTCATGGGTATCGAAGCGGCAATGAAGGTGTTCACCGAGACACCACATATTGTCGTTTTCGACACGGCGTTTCACCAGAGCATGCCGCCGCACGCCTACCGTTACGCCCTCCCGGAAGAGCTTTATACCCGGCACAGTGTGCGGCGCTACGGCTTTCATGGGACCAGTCATCATTATGTGACCAATCAGGCGAGCCTGTTAACCGGACGTCAGCCCGGCGAAGGCGCCTGGCTGACCGCGCACCTCGGCAACGGCTGCTCATCCTGCGCCGTACTGGATGGCAATAGTCTGGATACCAGCATGGGACTGACGCCACTGGAGGGGCTGGTAATGGGCACTCGCAGTGGCGATGTCGACCCTAACCTGCATTTCCATCTGATGCGCACCCTGGGTTGGGATTTTCCCCGGATCGAAAAACTGCTGAACAGAGAAAGCGGCCTGCTCGGTCTCTCCGGGCTGTCCAACGACATGCGCCAGCTGGTGGATGCGCGCGCCGACGGGCATGCCGGCGCTGAACTGGCGATTGACGTGTTCTGCTATCGACTGGCCCGCTCGCTGGCCGGGCTGGCCGTCGCGCTGCCGCGTCTGGACGGTTTGGTATTTACCGGGGGCATCGGCGAAAACTCGGCTCTGGTGCGTGAGCTTACTGTCAGCCACCTTGGCATTTTCGGCCTGCGGATCGATACGCAGCGCAACGACAGCCTAGCGCGCGGCCAGGCCGGCACCATTCAGACGCCGAACTCACCGGCTATTCTGGTGATACCCACTGACGAAGAACGTCAGATCGGAGAGGAAAGCCTTTCCCTGCTGGATTCCGCACCCACCCATTGAAACAGGAACACCATGCATACTTTCTTTATAGCGCCTACAGGCTTCGGCGTAGGCCTCACCTCCATAAGCCTTGGTCTGATCCGCGCCCTTGAACGCACAGGTTTGCGTGTGCACTTTCTCAAGCCGATCGCCCAGCCGCACCCGGGCGACGAAGGCCCGGAACGTTCGAGTGAGCTCATTTCCCGTACGCTGGGCCTGAAGCCGCCGGCCTCACTTGAACTGCAGGACGTAGAACATCGTCTGGCTGGCGGTGACCTGAACGGCGTCCTGGAAGATATCATCAGCCGCTACCAGCAGGCGGCAATCGATGCAGACGTCGTGGTAGTGGAAGGCATGGTCCCAACCCGCCAGGCCAGTTATGCCGCGCGCATCAATAATCATCTGGCAAAAAGCCTGGATGCGGACGTGATCCTCGTCTCCGCGCCCGACGACGACAACATGGCCAATCTGGCAAACCGCATCGAGTTACATGCCCACACCTTCGGCGGCCCCCAGGACCCGAAGGTTATCGGCGTCATCGTCAACAAGGTGCAGGGCCTGGACGCGGGGGATGATATTCCCGCCGACCGGACCGAACTGAAGCGCACGCTAAAGGATTTCTCGCAGGCACTGAAAAAGCAGTCCAGCGCGCTGGATACCGGCGACTTTCGCCTGATCGGCTGTATCCCGTGGAAGGATGAGCTCAATGCGCCACGCACCGCTGATGTGGCTGCGTTGCTCCGTGCCGGCACCCTGCACCCTGGCGACATGCAGACCCGCCGGGTCATGAACATCATCCTCTGCGCCCGGACCGTGCCCAACACTATCGATCTGTTCCGGCCAGGCACCTTGCTGGTGGTTCCCGGCGACCGTGATGACATCATCATTGCCAGCAGCCTGGCGTCCCTGTCCGGCACACCGCTGGCCGGACTGCTGCTCACGGGCGATATCACCCCTGATCCGCGCGTCATGCAACTGTGTCAGCCAGCGCTGGATAATGGTCTGCCGATCATCACGGTTCCGACCGGCAGCTTTGCCACCGCGTCCCTGCTGGATCGCATGAACCGTGAAATACCCGTCGATGACCTGGAGCGCGCCGAGATGGTCACCGATTTTGCCGCCTCGCATATCGATCAGGCCTGGTTGCAGCAACGCTGCGGAACGCCGCGCGAAATACGCATGTCGCCGCCGGCATTTCGTTATGAGCTGGTGCGCCGGGCGCAGCAGGCAGGCAAGCGCATCGTGCTGCCGGAGGGCGACGAACCCCGCACCGTCCAGGCTGCTGCCATCTGTCAACGCCGCGGAATCGCGCAGTGCATTCTGCTGGCCAAACCCGAGGCCGTTGAGGCGGTTGCCCGCGCCCAGCACATCACGCTGCCTGAGGGGCTGCAGATCCTCGACCCGGATGTCATCCGCGAGCGGTATGTCGAGCCCATGGTCGAGCTACGCCAGGGACGTGGGCTGAACGCACCCATGGCACTGCAGCAACTTGAAGATAATGTGGTGCTGGGCACTATGATGCTCGCATTGGACGAAGTCGATGGTCTGGTATCGGGTGCCATCCATACCACCGCCAACACGATTCGCCCCGCGTTCCAGCTGATCAAGACGGCCCCCGGTTACAACCTGGTGTCCTCGGTATTCTTCATGCTGTTGCCCGAGCAAGTGCTGGTCTATGGCGACTGCGCGGTGAATCCCGATCCTAATGCAACCGAGCTGGCGGAAATTGCTATCCAGAGCGCCCGGTCGGCTGAAGCCTTCGGCATCCCGGCACGCGTTGCGATGATCAGCTACTCGACCGGTGAATCCGGAACCGGGCTTGATGTGGAGAAGGTTCGCGAGGCCACAGCGATCGCCCGTGAGCGGGAGCCCGGTTTGCTGATCGATGGCCCTCTGCAATATGATGCCGCGGCCATCGCCAGCGTCGGCCTGCAAAAAGCCCCGGATAGCCCGGTGGCCGGCAAGGCCACTGTATTCATCTTCCCGGATCTGAATACTGGTAACACTACGTATAAGGCTGTACAGCGCAGCGCCAACGTCATCAGCGTTGGCCCGATGCTGCAGGGCCTGCGCAAGCCGGTCAACGATCTGTCCCGCGGGGCTCTGGTGGACGACATCGTCTTCACCATCGCCCTTACCGCTATCCAGGCCGAGAACAATACGTAACCCAGGATCTGCAGCTGTTTTAATACGGCTGCAATAAATGAAAACGGACCAAAACCCGGCGCCCGACGCCGGGTCATTTATTGAGCAACCAGAATGCTGAAATTTTTGCCCGCGCCTCTACGCGGCATCATTGCCACCCTCCTGCTGATCATCAACACCCTGCTGTGCTTCAGCGTGTTGTTCCCCCTGGCCCTGATCAAATTGTTGCCCTACAAGCCCCTGCAAACGCTGTGCACGCGCATCCTGATCCGCATCGCCGAATTCTGGATTCTGTGCAATAGCGGCTGGATGCGCCTGACTGGCAGTATCGAATGGGATAACAGCGGCCTCGATCAGCTGGATTACGACGGCTGGTATCTGGTGACCAGCAACCACCAGAGCTGGGTCGACATTCTCGTGCTGCAACACAACCTGAACCGGCGCATGCCCATGCTCAAGTTCTTCCTCAAACAGGAGCTGATCTGGGTACCGGTCATAGGCATCTGCTGGTGGGCGCTGGATTTTCCGTTCATGAAGCGCTACACCAAAGCCTATCTGGACAAGTATCCGGAAAAAGCCGGCCAGGACGTCGCCACCACGCGCCGCGCCTGTGAAAAATTCAAGACGACGCCGGTGGCCGTGTTCAACTTCCTCGAAGGCACGCGCCTGACCCCTGCCAAGCATGCCCAGCAGAACTCGCCCTACCGTCACCTGCTTCGCCCGAAATCCGGCGGCGTGGCATTCGTGCTGGATGCGATGGGCCAGCAATTGCGGTCGCTGGTGGACATCACCATTCACTACCCTGACGGCAGCCCGACTTTCTGGGATCTGCTCAGTGGTCGGATTCGCAAGGTCGTCATGCGCTGCGAGCTACGGCCGATCCCTGCGGAGTTTCTCGGTCAGGATTATCAGAACGACCAGCAGTTCCGGGAACATTTCCAGGGATGGATCAACGGATTGTGGCAGGACAAGGATGCGCTACTCGATAAGCTGCACCGGGAATACCCCGGCGCAGAACGCTAGCGCTCAGAAGGGATCAAGCGTGCCGGATCGACCATTAAGGTCAACCCGGCCTAGCGGATTAAAGCGGACGTAGGTTGATTTCAACGCGGCGGTTCTGAGCACGACCTGACTGGCTGTCGTTGCTCGCGATCGGCTGGCTCGGGCCAACGCCGCTGCTGCTGATGCGCGGACCGGCAATGCCCTGGCCTGTCAGGTAGGACGCAACGCTGGTGGCGCGCTCACGTGACAGACGCATGTTCAGATCCATCGAGCCGGTGCTGTCGGTATGGCCAACGATATCGATACCGTTGCGGTCAAATTCCTTGAACACCCGTACCAGTGCATTCAGCGTCGGGTAGAAGCTGCTGGAAATATCCGAAGAGCTGCTGGCGAAAGTGATGTTACCCGGCATGACCAACTGCAGGTTGTTGCCCTCACGGATCACTTGAACGCCCGAACCCTGCAGCTCCTGACGCAAGCGAGCTTCCTGCTGGTCTACGTAATAACCATAGCCCGCGCCCGCTGCGCCGCCGACCGTTGCCCCGATCAGCGCGCCCTTGCCGCGATCCTTCTTGCTGGATGTCGCAGCCCCGATAACAGCGCCAGCAGCCGCGCCGCCGAGACCATAGATCGAGGATTTGCCCGCCTGGCGCTCACCCGTATAAGGGTTGGAGGTACAGCCCGCCAGTACCACTGAACACAGACCGGCAACCATCAAACCTTTAATCTTCATAATGTTTCCTTGAACGTAGTGACACGAGTTATGCAGGAGAATACATCGCTAAAACTGCTGCAGTGTATGCATAACGTAAAGAACGAGTAAAACCGCTGCGTCATTATGCGCGAACGAATGGATTAGCCCGCATTTCATCGCCGATCCGCGTATCCGGGCCATGACCGGTTACCACGACGGCTTCCTCATCGAGAGTATACAAGCGGCTGCGTATGGATTGCTCGATGGCTTTCGAATCGCCACCCCACAAATCGGTACGGCCAATCCCGCCACGGAACAGCGTGTCGCCGGCAATCAGCAGTTTATCCCCGGGAAACCAGAAGCTCATCGAACCAGGCGTATGCCCCGGCGTATGCATCGCCACCCCGCAGCCACAGGCGAGCTCCTCGTCATCCTGGAGCCACTGGTCCGGCGCCGGGACGGGCGTATAAGGTATGCCGAACATGTTGCATTGCATCTCGAGGTTATCCCAGAGGAACTGGTCTTCCTTGTGCAGATGCAAGGTCGCGCCGGTGGCCTTCTTCATCTCGCCCGATGCGAGAAAATGGTCCAGGTGCGCGTGGGTATGAATGATGCTGACCACCTTCAGCCCCAACGCCTCCAGGCGATCAAGGATCGTCTGATGATTGCCGCCGGGATCAACCACAATCGCTTTACCGGTTACCGGGTCGCCGATGATGGTGCAGTTGCACTGCAACGGGCCGACGGGAAAGGTTTCGCGAATCAGGGCGGTGCTGGGGGCTTGCATGAGCGGGTCCTATGACAATTACACAAGCCAGCAAGGATGGCCGCAACGGCTATGGGATTCAACACGCATTTCACAGCTTTGGTATCTGTGGCTGGATTGGGGGCAGGCGATAACGCTAGGGTTTCTCTGTCGACGTCAGGGACGAACCAATGCTGCCATACAAGAAAGAACTCAAATCACGAGCGCGAGCGCTGCGCCGTAGCATGACCGATGCCGAGCAATTGCTCTGGACAAGGCTGCGTCGTAAGCAGGTGCTGGGCGTACAGTTCTACCGGCAGAAACCGCTGACTGGGTATATCGTCGATTTCTATTGCGCGGCGGCGAAGCTGGTTGTCGAGCTGGATGGTGATCAGCATTTCGAGCCTGCCGAAGTAGTGAGGGATCGGCACCGTACTGCGCAGCTTGAGGCGTTGGGCTTGAAGGTTATTCGCTTTGATAATCGCCAGGTGCTGGTTGAACTGGAGGATGTCTTGAATGTGATATTTGTTGAGCTTGAGCAGAGGCTTGAGCTTCGCGGTTGAAATCATCACCATAAAAGCGAATCCCCCCTAACCCCCCTTTTTCAAAGTGGGGGACTGGTCCGAGTAGCGGCTACTTTGTTCTCCAGGGATCAGTCCGAGCAGCGGCTGGCATTATCATCGACATAAATCGCTATCAGTTGACGACTATCTAGCCGGTTTGCAATACCAGTCCCCCACTTTGAAAAAGGGGGGTTAGGGGGGATTCAGGGTTTCGCTTTCAAAGCTCAACCCGTTACCCGCGCCTCAGCCCGATCCGTCACAGTCTGCACGACTACACTGCCTACAATATCGCCCTCGACGTTCACAGCCGTGCGCACGGTATCCAGCAAGCGATCAATCGGCAGCAGGATGGCGATTGCTTCGGCTGGCAGTCCCACCGCCTGCAACACCATCACCATGGTCACCATACCTGCGCTGGGAATACCCGGCGCTCCGGTCGATGCGATCATGGCGGTGAAGAACACTACCATCTGTTGCGCAAAGCTCAGCTCTATGCCGACCAGGTTGGCTACAAAAAGCGCAGCCGCCGCCTCATAGAGGGCGGTACCGTCCATATTCATGGTTGCGCCGAGCGGCAACACGAAGCCGGCAACGCTCTGCCGTACATCCAGATTATGCTCCGCGCAACGCATGGAAATAGGTAACGCTGCGGCGCTTGAACTGGTGGCGAAGGCGGTAATGAGCGCTTCACGCGCCCCGCGCCAGAGCCACAGTGGTGACCTGCGTGCCACTGCGTAGAGAATCGCCGGCAAAACCACCGCACCGTGAAAAAGGGTTGTGGCGAATACCAGCACGATAAAGCCGAGCATGGTAACCAGTAGCGAAACATCCTGCTCCGCCACTAGGCGAATCAGCAACGCCATGATTCCGATTGGCGCCAGCCGCATAATCCAGCCGACGATGCGCAGCATCAGATCCAGAAACTCTTCCATTACCTGCAGGATGTTCGCGTAGCGCTCCCCACCCGATACCAGGGCGATGCCCAGAAACAGCGCGAACACCACCACAGCGAGAATGCTACCGTTGGAGAACGCGGTGAACGGATTCTGAAACAGGTTGGTGAAGAAGTGCAGGAAGAATTCTGAGATGGTCAACTGCCGTGCTTCGAAGTTCTCCATCGCCTCGGCGAATAGCGATAACGATAGCCCCGCACCCGGCTTGAAGATATTCGCCGCGACCAATGCCACGAGCATTGCCAATGCCAGGGTCGAGACGAAATACACCAGTGTAGTGACCCAGACTCGATGCACCTGATGATGCGCCCTGAGACTGGCGACCCCGACCACGATCGAGGTGAAGATCAACGGCACCAGAATCATTTTCAGCAGACCGATAAACACGCTGCCGGCCAGCGTGCTGGCGTATAACACGCCTTCCCTTATACCTGCGTCATCAGGCACGCCGCTCAGCAACCAGCCAATGAGTACACCCAGACAGGCAGCGATAATGATCTGGCGATTCAGGCTTGGCATGGCTCGCAGCTCCGCACAATCAAATGGAATAAAAAGCATACATGAAATGCCTTTTAACCACGCGCGCAGATCTCAGCGGTTCGGGGATTTCAGGCCAACAGCCCGATCGTTTTCGCCTGTGCCACTGCCTGGGTACGTCGCGCCACGCCCAGCTTACTGTTAATGCGGCGGGCGTGGCTTTTGACCGTATGCAGCGAAATAAACAAAGTTTCACTGATTTGCTGGTTGGAATAGCCCTGCGCGATGCAGCGCAGCACTTCCAGCTCTCTGGCGCTGAGGGGTTCTTTCATCGCAACGGAAACCGACACGTCCGCGGCGGCCTCTGTGACGGGAAGCTGGGCGCACAATGCCTCACGCAGCGCTGAGTCGTGCGCTCGGCGCAACGCCTCCACAAGCCCGGACGGCGCGCCACGCACCAACGGGGAAAAACAGCCTGTCAGCTGGTCATCTTTTGCCAGAGCCAGCGCCCGACGCAAGGTATGCTCGGCCTGCCCTGCACTGCCGCTCTCGAACTGCAGCCATGCCAGATAGACCAGAACGTTCAGCTCCTGCAGACACTCGCCATCTCGACGCGCTTCGACCAGCAAAGTTTGCAGTTGCGCTTCACAGGCCGCCGGCTTTTGCTGAACCCAGTACAGGCGCGCCTGTACCAGTCCTACCAGAACCGGCAGAGCGTGAAATACTGGCGGTGGCGCAGCCGACGCGTCGGCGCAATAGGTCTGGTGCAAGCGCGGCAACCACTGTTCTGCCAGCTCCTGACGCCCCGTACTGATCCACAAGTCGCACTTGATGGCGGTAATCCAGCCCAGATAATAAACCGGCGGGACATCCCACTGGTGCATCAGCCGCTCAGCCTCGCCCAACGTTTCGAAGGCGTCGGTTACTGCTCTGTCGACCTGCGCTTGCAGCACCGCCTGCAGGCAAAAGCCCACCAATACAAAAATATCCCGGTGTCGCCGCGCCTCGGATATTCCCTCACGCAGCAATTCACCGGCGGCGTCGCGCTCGCCCTGCAGGCTGAGCAGATAGGCTTCATACAGCAAAAGTCGGCCGTGGATTGACGACTCATCCGGGCGCAAGGGGCGTTTGGCGAGGTCGGTGCGCTGCGCTGTTATTACCTGTCTGGCCCGCTCCACCTTGCCGCGCGCCTGCAACAGCCGTGCGCGCAATAGCGCCACCTGGGCCTCGAATAGCGGATCGCCCATTCGCTGAGCCAGTTCAATGGCGCTTCTGGCCCAGCTTCGGGCCTGTTCCATCCGGTGCTGGCTTAACTCGCTTTCCGCCAGGGTTAGCATCGCCATAAGCCGACTTCCCGCATCCAGACCCGCGAGGCATGTCAGCCCCTGGTTGGCCAGTTCGATAGCCTCGGAAATCTGTCCTGACGCGCGTGCCAGGTAGCTTTTCAAAACAAGTGCCTGCCCTATCAGCGTCGTCTGGTTGACGGCGTTCGGCTGCGGCATGAAACGTTGCAAGCGGCTCAGCATGTCCTGTGCATCCTCCAGCTGACATGCGAGTGCCAGTGTCCAGGCATGGACCAGAACCAGCTGCGCCGAACTGCCCTGCAATGCTGCTGGCAATTCGGCTTTCCAGCGCAGAAGCATGGCCACCGGCTGCGCCGCCAGCAGTCGATCGAGGGGCAGCGAGTGGACCAGACCCGCTGCCTGTTCCGGCATTTCAGCGGCTAACGCGTGCTCGACGGCTTCACTTATCCGGCCTTGTTCCTTGAACCACTGGCACGCGCGTGCATGCACCAGCTGCCGCTGCTGCAGGTCAGTCCTGACGACCTGGTCGAGCAGAAACTCCGAGAAAAGATGATGGAACCGGTGCCAGTCGCCCGTCTGATCCAGTGGCACCAGGAAGACCTTGTGCTGTAACAGGTATTCGATGATCTCGTGGCTATCGCTAGCCTCCCTGACACGGTCACACAGTGGCGCCGAGAACCGGTCCAACCAGGCAATCGCCAACAGAAAATGCCTTACCCGCAGCGGTAGCGATTGAAGAACCTCCTCGAGCAGATATTCTCCAATCAGCGGCCCGGGCATCACTGGCAGGTTACGGGCATATCCGGCAGCAGTGGCCTGTTCCGCGGCGACCGTCGCCAGGCGCAGGCCGGCGATCCAGCCCTCGTTTCGCTCGACCATCTGCCGGGACCATTCCGAATCATTCGTCACCAGGCCCGCACGGCTCAGGAAAGCTGTGGCTGCATCTTCGTTCAGACGCAGCTGCGCCTCACCGATTTCGAGCAACTTGCCGGCGATACGCAGACGTGCCAAGTGCCAGTCCGGCCGCTGCCGGCTGGTCAGCAACAGCTGAAACGACGCGGGTAAACGCTCTAACAGCAACGCGCAAAGCCGGTCGCACCGGGGGTTCTGGGCGAGATGATAATCGTCCAGCACCAGCAGGACAGACTGCTCGGCGGGATGGAGCTGATTCAAGGTGTCCAGCACCGACAGAGTCAGCTGTTCCAGTGCCAGCGGTTGCTCACTGTGACTTTCCTCCAACAAGGCCAGTTCAGGCTCGCCCAGTTGAGGATGGAGGGTGCGTAGCCCGGCTATCAGACTGCGAAGCAGCTGGCCTGCCAGAGCGTCGTGTTGATCGAGGGAGATCCAGACCGAGCGACGCGAGGCTGCCAGGCTCTCACATAACTCAATCGCCAGCGTGCTCTTGCCGAAGCCGGCTGGGGCACAGATCATCACCAGGCGACGCGAAGCGGCCTGATTGAGTAACGCAATAAGCTCGGGGCGAGGCAAGTGGTCGGCTGGTAACGGAGGCCGGTAGATCTTGCCGGGGTGCAGGGGAATCGTCGAAACCATGGCAACAAGTGTATCGGTTGCACGGTCGTCGGGTCATGCGGTTTGTATCGCTACCGGGAACCGGCGCAAAGGAAAAAACCTGGCAGCCTCAATCAGCCGCCAGGTCAGAGCGGATCAGCGTACGCCGGACTGGCGCAGCGCTGTCGGGGTGAATTCCCGTGAGGTGGCGCGATAGCTGTAATCGTAATCGCGGCTTTCTTCGTTGTTCATGCCCATTACCAGATAGCGGCCGGCTACCAGGTCATAAAGCGACTCGAGAGCGTATCCAGGCACCTGATCCTTGTAGCGATGCAGAGCGTGGGCTTCCGCTACGCGCCACAGGGTACCGCGGGAATCGTAGTGATCGATGTGCGCAGCCTGCCAGGAGTCCTCGTCGATGAAAACGTGACGCTTGGCATAGATGTGGCGTTGATCAGACTTCACGGTCGCAACCACTTCCCATACCCGATGCAGCTCGTAGCGGGTCAGGTCCTGATTGATGTGGCCGGCCTGGATGATGTCGTCGTATTTGTGCTCGGGCGAGCCCAGGTTGAAGCTGTTGTATGGGATGAACAGCTCACGCTTGCCTACCAGCTCCCAGTCGTAACGATCGGGGGCGCCGTTGAACATATCCAGATTGTCCGAGGTGCGCATGCCGTCGGCAGCGGTACCCGGACCGTCATAGGACACCTGCGGCGCACGACGTACACGGCGCTGGCCGGCGTTGTAGATCCACGCCATACGCGGCGTCTCGACCTGATCGACGGTCTCGTGCACCAGCAATACGTTACCGGCCAGACGGCTCGGATCGGTGACCTGCTGTTTGAAGTAATAAAGGATGTTGCCCATGCTCTCGGCGTCGTAATCGCTCAACGCTTCGGGTAGTGCGTATTGCTCAACAAAACGGACGATACCGAAAGAACCGTTGACCTGAGGGGTCGCCTGGGTAACAACACGCTCAAAGGAATGGCCGCGCAGGCGGGTGATGTGGTTCCAGATGACTTCCAGGCCATTGGACGGAATCGGGAAAGCATGCGCCAGCTTGTAGCCGGTAACCGCATTGCCATCCTTGACCAGCTGCGAATTGGCAGCATTGTGCCGGGCGGCCTGATAGATCTCATCCGACAAGCCGACGCTACGCTGGGTCTCGTAAACCGGCATGCGATAGGTTTCCGGATAGCGCTTGAACATGGCTATCTGACCCGGTGCCAGTTGCTCGGCGTATTGCTCGTAGTTGTCAGCCGTGATGACGAACTGCGGCTGATCACCGGCGTAGGGGTTGGTCAGGAAGCCGTCCTTCAGCTCACCGGCATCAGTTGCCAAACCGCCATTCCACTCGGGAATGGTGCCGGCCGCGTTACCGGCCTTCTCCGCACCAATCGGTGTCAGGCTCTTGCCCAGTTCAGCGATCTGTTGCTCGGTGGCTGCATGGACACTGCCCGCGGCAATGGCAACAGCCAGGGCAGCGGTCTTGAGAAGCGTAGGTTTCATCATGAATTCTCTGCTAGCGGAGTCAGGGAGGCCCTGAGGTGTTGACGATGGCACAGTCGGCGCGCAACAAACGCGCAGCACGAAACGGATACAGCGGCGAACTATAAACAAGTCGCCGAGACCGGGGATCAATCCAAAGTATGAATTTGGTACAGATTGACAGGCTGTCTCATAACATGATTGCCAGGCGATCCACGCAAGCCTGCAGACGGGAGTAGCAGCGGGCCGACATCATTGTGCGGCCCGCCGTACGGGGCTCAGATGGTAGAGAGGAACGGCGCCTGGCTTTCCTGCCATTCGGCGATTTCAACGCGGATACGTTTTTTGTCGAGCTTGCCTACGCTGGTTTTGGGTATTTCGGTAACAGTTGCGATCTGTGATGGCACCGCCCACTTGTTGATGCGTCCTTCATCAACATAGGTCTTCAGATGATCGCGCAGCACGCGGGCGTTCATCTCTTGGCCCTCGGCAGCCACAATCAATGCAAAAGGTCGCTCGTCCCACTGCGGATCCGGTACCCCTACTACAGCCACCTCCTTCACCGCAGGACTCAGGCTGATGAGGTCTTCAAGCTCAAGTGAGGAAATCCACTCACCACCGGTCTTGATCACATCCTTGATGCGGTCGCGGATTTCGATAAAGCCCATTTCATCGATGGTTGCAACATCCCCCGTGTGCATCCACCCGTGCTGCCACAGCTCGGCACTCTTTTCCGGCTCGCGGAAGTAACCCTGCGTCAGCCACGGCGCGCGCAGAACCAGCTCGCCCTGGGTTTTGCCATCGAGTGGCAGGAAATTGCCCTCGCTGTCCATGAGGCGCGCGTCCACCAGAGGCACCGGTACGCCAGCTTTACAGCGGAAGGTTTCGCGTTCTTCCTGCGTTCCGGCTTCCAGTTCCAGGTTGATATAGCCTGCTGAAATGAGCGGACAGGTTTCGGACATGCCATAAGCTGCTGACAGCGTCATGCCTTTGGCAGTCGCTGCCTGGTACAAGCCATGGTTCAACGCACTGCCGCCGATGATGACCTTCATACCATCGAAGCGCATGTCCCTGGCGCACTCGGCATTCAGCACCATCTGCAAAATGGTCGGCACGCAATGGGAGAAGGTAACTTTCTCATTCTTGATCAACTGGCATAGCAGATCAGGCTCGTAGCGACCGGGATAGACCTGTTTCACGCCGAGCAAGGTGGCGGTATACGGAATACCCCAGGCATGTACGTGGAACATCGGCGTGATGGGCATATACACGTCGCGGTTGCCGAACAGACGCACGCTGTCGAGCCCGCCCATGGTGCCCGCCTGGGTCAGAGTGTGCAGAACCAGTTGGCGGTGCGTGAAATAAACGCCCTTGGGATTACCTGTGGTGCCCGTCGTATAGAAGGTCGTGGCGACGGAGTTTTCATCAAAGTCAGCAAACTCGTAGGTCGGCTCTGCGGCAGCCAACAGCTCTTCGTACTCACCTACGAAGCCGGCCATTTCGGCGGTCCTGGTATCGCCGTCGGTCAGCAGAATGGTCTTCTCTACCGTTGTAAGGCCGCCTTCAATGGCCTGGTAAATAGGCAGAAAATCACTGTTCACCAGCACGAAGATGTCTTCGGCGTGATTCATGGTGTACAGAATCTGCTCGGGCGAGAGGCGGATATTCACTGTGTGCAGGACCGCACCGATCATGGGTACGGCGAACATGCATTCGAGATAACGGTGACTGTCCCAATCCATTACCGCCACGGTATCGCCCGGCTTGACGCCTGCGCTGGTCAGAGCGCTGGCCAGACGGCAGATTCGTTCGTTGAAGGTGGCGTAGTCATACCGGCTGATGTCCCGGTAGACAATTTCCTGGCTACGTTCATATCGACGGCCCGACAGCAGCAGATTCTTGATCAGCAGAGGTGTGGAATGGGCATTATCGGTTGGCTTGATGACACGAGTGTTCAACATGGAGTGACCTGCTTTTTCTTTTAGATTGTTAGGTTCAGGCAAATATAACCGTTTACCGGAGTCCGACTATAGCCAACGACGAAGCGGGTTACCTATCGTTCCAAAGTATGAACCTGCGAAAAACGCGTATAATCGCTGCCCGTTCCCGGCTGAATAACCGAGTCGGTCTCACTTCAGGAGTAGAGCATGTCTGATAACAGCATTGTTATTGTCAGTGGCGTCCGTACACCCATGGGCGGTTTCCAGGGCAGTCTGTCCAGCGTCTCGGCAGTTGATCTCGGCGCATTGACCATTCGTGAGGCGGTTGCACGTGCGGGTATCCAGCCGGCGGACGTACAGGAAGTCATCATGGGCTGCGTGTTGCCCGCCGGCCTGAAACAGGGCCCGGCTCGTCAGGCAAGTCTGAATGCCGGCCTGCCCGCCTCCACCGGCTGCACCACCATCAATAAACTCTGCGGCTCCGGCATGAAGGCCGTGATGCTCGCCCACGACGCGCTCAAGGCTGGCACCAACGAGGTCATGGTTGTCGGCGGCATGGAAAGCATGTCCAACGCGCCCTACATCATCGAGAAAGCCCGCAGCGGGCTGCGCATGGGGCACGGCGAGATCAAGGACCACATGTTCTTCGATGGCCTGGAAGATGCCCGCACCGGTCGGCTGATGGGCTCATTCGCTCAGGAAACCGCTGACAAGAACGGCCTGAGCCGCGAAGACATGGACGCCTATGCTATTGAATCGCTCAAGCGTGCCAAAGCGGCGATCGAGAACGGTTCGCTGGACAGCGAAATCGTTCCGGTCACCGTCAAGACCCGCAAGGGCGACGTGGTTGTCAAAGACGACGAGCAACCACACAACGCCAACATCGAGAAAATCCCGAGCCTGCGCCCCGCGTTCAGCAAGGACGGTACGGTCACGGCCGCCAATGCCAGCTCGATTTCCGACGGCGCCAGCGCGCTGGTCATGATGACTGCCGCCGAAGCCGAACGCCGTGGCCTGAAGCCTCTGGCCCGCGTTGTCGGCCATGCGACCCAGAGTCAGGATCCGAGCGAGTTCACCCTGGCCCCGATCGGCGCCATGAGCAACCTGTTCAACAAGACTGGCTGGACCAAGGATGATGTTGACCTGTTTGAGATCAACGAAGCCTTCGCCATGGTCACCATGCTGGCGATGCGTGAACACAATCTCGATCACGCCAAGGTCAACATTTATGGCGGCGCCTGTGCCCAGGGTCACCCGGTCGGTTCAACCGGCTCGCGCCTGATCGTTACGCTGATCAACGCACTGCAGAAAACCGGCGGCAAGCGCGGTGTTGCCTCGCTATGCATCGGTGGCGGCGAAGCGACTGCGGTGGCGATCGAACTGGTGTAATGCCGTACGGACTGAATGGCTGGTCTGCCCAGCCATTCAGTCTCCCTCATGGTCTTTGCGCGACTGAGATCCGGTGGCCGTCAGGCTCACAATCCAAAAAGCGCTAGCAAGGTCACAAACGCGACCAACCTGCTGATGATGACCATCAAGAGAATGTCTGGCCAGATATCCGCCTGGCTGAATTTCTTAAGCAGAACAAACAGGACAACCAGAGACAGCACCCAGCCGATGCCCGGGACCAAGGATGCTAGCGCTGCAGCACCCGCCGCCATCACCGTCTCGCGGAAGGACAGATCGACTGAGGTGATTCTGGCTGCAAGCCATAGGAACAACCCACCGACCAGCGCGTCCAGTAGCAGATAAATCAGCAACTCCATAGCGGTTCTTCTCCTTTCGTTTCCTCCGGTGCATCAGAAGATTCCGAAGCGTTCGTGCCTGGCCTATGCGGCTGTCATCGCTTTTTTAGCCGCTGATGCGGCTTGCGTCGGAGAATCTCCCAGTTTCTTTGCGAAATCATTCGACCAATATGGGGGTCTAATAATAAAGAGGTAGGACACCATGAAACCATCACCGCAAAGAACCGACAGTAATACAGGCAGGCTATTGGCCCGGACAGTACTCTACAGTGCATTGCTCGTGGCAAGCAGCTGGTCTGTAGCCGGAAACGAGCAGGCATTCACCCGGGATTATGCAAGCGGTGATATTGAATGGAGCCCCTGTCCCGCCTTTATGCCGGACTCGTGTGCCCTCGCCGTACTGCAGGGCGATCCCGAAAAGGAGAACACTGATGTGCTCTTCCGTCTGCGTAGCGGCACCACCGCACCCCATCATTGGCATACGTCGGCCGAACGCATGGTTCTGCTGTCCGGCAGAATGATGGTGGAATACGATCATCAGCAACCCGTAGTGATGGAGTCCGGCACCTACGCATATGGCCCACCGGAGCACGCCCACACGGCAACCTGCCAGTCAGAAGAAAATTGCGTTCTGTTCATTTCCTTCGACAAGCCAGTGGACGCCTTCGCTGTCGATGAATAGCCGTAGCCTCGACGTTGCGCTATGACAGTACAGACCATTGCGCCTATGGGGTGGCCGCTAGCGCCACCGGCCGCCACTACTGGTTCGCGAAAAGACAGATCGACGGGAGTAATCCTGGAAGCGAGCCATAAGAACCGTTCACCTACCAGCGGCTCAGATTCTGAAGCGTTCTACCTGTTGCTGCAATCGCGCTGCCTGACGCGCCAGAGAATCGCTCGCGCCGCGGCTTTCTTCGGCGTTCTGGGCGGCCTGGTTCGACGCATCTCGGATGCCATTGATATTGCGGGCAATTTCCTCGGTGGTCTGGCTTTGTTCTTCGCAGGCTGCGGCAATCTGCGCTGCCATGTCGCTGATACGCAGCACTGATTGGGCCGTATCCTCAAGGGCACGCTCTGCACCGGCAGCCTGCTCAACACTTTCGGCCGCGATTGCGGAACTACGCTGCATTACGCTCACTGCCTGAGCACTGCCGGATTGCAGACTTTCTATCATCCTGCGAATGTCCTGAGTTGATGCCTGTGTCCGACCGGCCAATGCGCGCACTTCATCGGCCACCACCGCAAACCCCCGTCCCTGCTCGCCAGCTCGCGCTGCCTCGATCGCAGCATTCAAGGCCAGCAGATTGGTCTGCTCGGCGATTGCCTGAATAACGCTCAATACACCTCCAATGCTGTCGCTGTCCTGCTCAAGGCGATTTATCACCCCGGCCGCTTCTGAGACATCGTTAGCGAGGTTACGCAAAGCATTCATGGTCTGTCCGACCAGATCCGACGCAACACGACCTTGCTCCTCAGCCTGACGAGCAGCCTCCGCCGTATTCTGGGCATTGCCGGACACTTCGTGAATCGCGGCGCTCATCTCGGTAGCGGCTGTGCTGACCTGATCGATTGCCATGTACTGCTCGCCCACCATTTGTTGCTGAGTCACCGCGATAGTACTCATTTGCTGGGAAGCCGATGCGACTTGCATGGTGGAATCGCTTACTTGTTGGATCAGGGACTGCAGCTGTTCGAGAAACAGGTTTACGCTCTTGCCCAGTTGACCAATCTCATCTGTAGAGGTGACTTCGACCCGCTTGGTCAGGTCACCCTCCCCGCCGGCGATATCGCGGATACGCGCGAGGATTGCCAACAACGGTTTGAGAATGAGGCCCGGCAGGAAAGTAATGAGCAGCGCGCACACCACAAGCCCACCCAAAGCGACTGATGTGAAGATGCCAGTGTCGCGTACAACGGCCGCTTCGGCTGCAGTGACCTCTGCCGCAGACTGCGCATCGACCTCCTGGCTCATCTGGTCGATGAGCGCACGAGCAGCACTGAAGTGCTCATACGAGGTGCCGTAGCTCAGCTCATGTGCCCGCTCGTTGTCCACATAGGACCCACTGAGCGCCAGGGAAACAACCTCATCACTACTACGCCTCCAGACATCGAAGGTGTGGAAAAACGTGTCTGCTAACGCTTTTGCCTGTGACGACCCGGTCGTACTGGCAAAACCCTTAACGCGATCGAAGGTCTGTTGCATGTTGTCGCGGTGCTCGATCCGCAAATCAGGCTGGCTGCCATTGCCGGCAAGTTGCACCATCGTCCGCTCGGCCACCAGCGCCTGATACATGTCACGGTCTGCTTCAAGCAGAGTGGTAGCCTGCGGAAGCAACTCAGATGAAAACAATTGCAGACGTCCGGAGAGATCGTTCACCGCCATGAACGACACAATTCCCAGCGTGCAAAACAACGCCACCAACACACCTAACGGAAGGGTCAACTTCCAGCGAAAGCCAAGATTGCGAAACGCCTTGAACATGATCAACTCCGGCGATGATTCACATGGGAACCGGACGCCCAACCGGGCATGCACGGACTAGTGCCAACATGATAGTTATCGACGGATTAACCTTACTCTTTAGAGGGAGATAAGAGGTTGATATGCATCAAGGGTTTGACAGGTGAAGCGACCTGTAACGGGCGACACAGGCAGCGCCATGGTCGCCGCGTTGCCCAGCCCGGTCCTCCGACCTGTAACGGGCTAAAGCAGCGGCTCAGCAACAATCGTGTCAGCTGTGCCCCGGGCTCCTGGCAAGCCCACTGGAAGGAAACGCAGCGCCAATCACCCCCTTCGCCAATCAAACGCCATTTGCCGGGCGGTCTGTTCGGCCAGTGACATACCGCCCAGCCTGGATACCAGATGCAGGCTCATATCGATGCCCGCACTGATACCACCGGACGTCACATATTTGCCCGTATCGACCCAGCGCCTTGCGTCTACAACCTTGAGGGCAGGATATCTCCCAGCGAGTTCGGCAACGTCCTCCCAGTGGGTGGTGACGTCCAGGCCTGACAGCAATCCAGCCTCGGCGAGAATGAAAGCGCCGGTGCATACAGAAGCGACAATGTGTGCGTGAGCCGCCTGCTCTGCGACCCACTGGAGCACGGCGGGCTTGGTCAGTTGTTCGCCATGCACGCCCCCGACCACAATCAGCACATCGAGTTCAGGATGCCGGTGCAGCGCATGGTGCGGGTTGACGCTAAACCCACCGCGGGCGATGACAGGCTTCGTTTCCTCCGCCAGTAGAAACACCTGGAACAGGTCCGCGATTCCGGAACACCGGGTGGCCGTTGAGAACACCTCAAAGGGGCCGGAGAAGTCCAGAACCTCAGCGTTATCGTAGATATAGATCCCGACGTTCAGGGAAGCCTCCTGAAAGACCAATCATGCGGTCTTATGGCGTGCCGAACGCCCTGGACATCCGTTGTCGTTATCGACTCAGCCACGTGCAGTCTTGAACCAGCTGTAGACCCGCATCGGCGGAATATTCAGCAGCTCCAGGGAACAACTGGCGGGCTCGCCCATGATCGGGTCTGTAATCCAGGCTACATCCCGGCGGAACTGATACGCAATGAAACGCCCGTTATCAGCCAGGCTATCTCTCACCGCCCGCGCTACGCGAGTACCAATAGCCTTGGGAATCTTCGAAAAAGGAATGCCGGAGATAACCACGTCTGGTTGTTCCATACCGTGCATTGCCAGAATCGCGGCCAGATCCTCGGCTTTGCCCAGGTGATTCGTGAAGCGCGGGTCCGCAATCTCGCCAAGGAGCTCATGGAAGTACGGGCTCAGCTCGATAGAAAGCAGCTGCGCATCCTGAGCAAGGTGCCGGAGAAAGGTCCGCGTCGTACCGCCGGTGCCGGGCCCAAGCTCAACCACTCTTTTGGCCGTAGCAAGGCTGGATGCATCCACGATTCGCTGTTCCAGGAATCGTGAGCTGGGTATAACCGAGCCTACCTGGCTCGGCTCGCGCAAAAACCCACGAAAGAAGGCTGCTGGATTTGTTCTTCGGTTCGAATAAGACTTGGGGTCATCATTCACCTCCGCCATAACATTCTCGCAACCTGGCTGCCTAAATTGTTAATTGATTATAGCAGCGGGATTTATGCCCACCTGGCCGGATTACCGGTTCGTTGCGCGCGCGGCCCTGGCCCTGTTCAAACGCCCCCTTGATTCCAAAACGAGCACGCCCCATGACAAGCCCGTCTGATAGCGCCGAGTGTCATACCAACGGAACCCCGCGACGCAAGCGTCGGCGGAAATCCCACAACACAACAAGGAAGGGCAGCTGGCGAATTATCCTGGGCAGGCGACGGTTCACCAAAGCACAAGCGGCTATGAGTCGCCCGAACTTTCTCTGCTGTTTAGCTCCCCAAACAAAGTGCATTTGCTCACGCACCTGCGGCGGTAGAAAGCCTGCAGTGATGAAACGATTCAGCGGCCCCAGGGTGAAGCTGACTATCCGCGGCAGAAATTTCAGCTCAGCGATGTCGGTCAGATAGGCGCGTACAGGAGGATCAATTTGAAGGCGCGCGAGCTCTCGCTGCCAATAGCTCTGAAAAGCTGCAAGGTCAGTCGGCCAACGCTCTGGTGAAACCTGGAGCGTGGTCCCCAATGCAGCGGCACGCTGATAGAAGACGCTCGCGGAGACCGGATCGGGCTCGCCGCGCAACTGACGCCAGGTGTCAGCGAACCCCCAGTAAAGGCAAGCCGTCACCCATAACTGCAGGTCATGATCAAAAGCGCTGTATTGCACGGGTGAGCGCGCCGTCGAATACACCTGCGCATGCACTTCATCAATCGCTCGCCGGTAGGCCTGTTTTTCTCGGTCCGTGCCGGCCAGGGCTACGGCGAGGTAAGTCAGTGTCGTGCGCGTTCGCTTGAGAGGACGCCGGAATATCTGGCCGCTCTCTACACGGCTTTCCAGTACGCCATAGCCTACCCCGGGCCGCGCCAACTGCAGGATGACATTCGCACCGCCGGCAATAAGTGAGATACCGTCCAAAATGCCGGGAAGCTCGCGATCCAGTGCTTTCGGAGTCAATGGACCTGGCTTTCGCGCCGGCGCTGGTGTTAATGAGCGTGCCACATCTGCGTTCATTACGGCTCTCTCGGCATAGAGGTTGGGACAAACGCCAAGAATTATCACAGACGGATGCTTGGCTGGTGAATATTCGCCTCCAAACCAGGCAACCAATTATTCGTCTCACCACGAGCAAAAATCACAGCCGCCAGACAATCTCGTTACGTAGCCGTTCCACCTGCTTTACATCCGGCCCAGCCACGGCAGCATAGACGAAGGTGGTTGGCCCATTGGCGATGCACTTTATCGCAGCACGATTAGTCAATAGCGTGCCATAGACATAACTGCCGTTCTTTACCACGCCGACAAACAGCAGCGACTCCAGAATCTCGACACCTTTGCGCGCACAGACTTCAGGGGAGTGGTCAATCATCTTCTGACCTGACCACAAATGGGGCGGATCTGAAAACACAGCCTCCGGAACGGGAGCTTCTGGAGCGGCTGCACACCCGACCAGGACAAGTAACGGCAGCATTATCAGATACTTCATACTCACTCCTTGAGAAGATCACGCCGGGCTTTGCGACGGCGCCCTTGAACGCAAGTCACTGAAAACTCTCCTTCAATGCGCTGATTGGCCACGGATCGATGTACCGCGCTCCAACACCCAGCAGCGCGAATTTTTGGTAAAGCCGATGTACTCGTAATAGGTGTCTGCAGCAGGAGCCGCGATCAGAATGAGCTTACACCGCGGACCAAGCTGAGACTGCGTGATGATCTGCAATTGCCGCCCCACTCCCCTACTCTGATAAGACTGACAAACAGCAAGATCAGACAGGTAGCAGGCATAATGGAAATCAGTTAGCGACCGAGCAATGCCTACGAGCGTTTCTCCCTCCCAGGCACTGACGATCAAGTTGCTGTTTGCAATCATGCCCTCCATGCACTGACGATCCTGGACAGGCCGTCGCTCTCCCAGCGTGGACCGTATCAGCAGATCAATAAATTGGTCTGTGGATAGGGGGGCGTTGATTCTGTATTCGATGGTCATGGTAAAGGTGCCCGGGCCACTTTTCGCTCTCGTCGATACCGGCCATTGCCAGTATATCCATCACGGCGCCACCTATTTAAATCAATGCATAGCGTAAGCGGCTTGAAAATTATTATTGTTGACGTCACTTATAGTTTTCATACCGAAGTTCAGTCTAACGCTGTACATTTGGTTCAGCTATAAAAGGCTTCAACCGTGCCTTTTAACGTGATCAGTAGTGGCTGGCCGCGACGGTCCAATCCTTTAGGAGAAGGGATTTTTATCCAGCCTTCGCTGATGCAATATTCCTCGACATTGGTACGCTCTTTTCCGTTCAACAGAATACCAATGTCATGTTGGAAGATTGCTTCCACATAATGCGGACTACGGGGATTACTCGACAGCCTATCCGGCAACGGAGGTAGCGATTTAGTATCGTTCATGCGGTGATCCTGAGCTGGAATAAAGCTGACCATCTTAGACAGTAAAGAACTAGCGCTCAAGGACCGCAGCAAGGCTCGCAGCGCCGTCACGTGGCGTCGAGAGTCAATTTGGCTGCAACAGCCGTATCGCGCAGGAATTTTGCGCTACAATGCGCGGATCTAGCCAAGCCGGGTGCCTTATGAAAGTGTGTGGTGTTGAAATCAGCAGCAATGATGTAAACGTATGCTTGTTGTCATTGACAGACGAAATTTTTGAGCTGCCCGATTTTCGCTCCCGGCGGCTAACGTTGACGGACATCAACAGCACGCGCGAGCTGCGCTATTTTCAGCAGACCTTTGCCAAGCTGATGCAGGATTATCAAGTGGACCGGGTGGTTGTCCGGCAGCGACCGATGAAGGGCAAATTTGCTGGCGGTGCGGTCGGCTTCAAGCTGGAAGCGGCCATCGAACTCATCAGCGAGCTGGACGTGATAATCATGTCCACGACCGATATCAAGGAATCATTGAAGCGCAACCCGATACAGATTGACTACGCCGATACTGACCTCAAGGTCTATCAGGAGGTTGCCTTTAATACTGCCTATGCTTATCTGATGAAAGACAAATACGCCGCCAAGGAAGAATAGGGGCGCTAGTTAGCGCGGCCGCCAGCTGCGAATCAACCAACTCAGCTTTGTTCACGGAGCTGAGAGAGCTCTAGCCCTCCATTGATCGGAGCGAACGGCTTAAACCTATGGCTAGGGCTGTAGCACCTGATAAGTTAAAGTGCTATCGTTTCGCGCTTGTAAAACTTTGAATCGCACCCCTTTTACAACAAACTCATCACCATTCTTGAGATTGTGGGTGTATTCAATTTGCCCAACTATCTCGCTCTGAATTCTTGTCTCAATAGTAAAACGAAGTATATTTTTGTCGTCTTTATCCAGACCGATATATTGTAAGCGCCACCAGTTTTGGCTAGGCAGGTATTCTTTAAATGTAATGGCCTTTGAATCGGAGTTTGACTGTAACGGCCATATTCTATATTTTTTCATTCCACCGAATTGAGCTATGGCACGTGAAGGAGCTATTGTTTCGTTTTTTAAAATTACAGCCAGTTGGTTATGGTAACTCTCGCTAATAAGATATTTTTCACCTGTCTCAGCATTTCTATGTTTTGCTACCCACAAAGATCCGGCCATTATGCTTGGCAGCCCGTCAATAGCTATTGATTTATTTGCTATATAAACTTCACTGCATGGACAAGTGTAATGATTGTAAACGGTTTCACCCATACTGGCCGTTTCTACTTCAGTTGATGAAGGGGCTTCCAGTACTGTAGCGGTGACAAGTGGGTGGCGTGCACAGGATGCCAATGCTATGCATGCAGCGAGTAGGGAAATGCAAATTATTTTCTTCATATTAATTTGATCGGGCTCTCTTAAGGTAATGAGTGGCTTCGAGGTTTTAGCACCATCTTGCGGTGAACCTTAACAGTGATGAGACCGCATACAGTATTAATCCACAACCAATAATTCACCCCAAATATTCGCAACGAACCCTAAATCTTTTTCTCCATTATAAACAATGACCTACTACCATTGGCCGGCCCACCTCGTATCCGCCTGACTTGAGTTTTTCAGAACCTCTAGCTATGCGGAAACGAACAGGTGGCGGCATGGACGGCATCTCCAAACTTCGCTGGACTGAGGTTTATTCAGCACGCTACCGCCCTATCCTCTCCGGTGACAACGGAAGTATAACGTAACAGTAATTTGCAGAGAAATGCAGGCTGTCCGTGCCTTGGAGGCGGGATTGAGCGAGCAATCCTTTGCTTGATGGATGACGACCTTACTGTCCAAGCCGCGTTGCAGCGTCATAGTCGGCCATTCTGTTGCCGCGCTAAGAATCCTCCCCAAGCGAAGCCCGAAACTGCCCGTAATCGTCAGCCACTTCGGCCGGCGCTTCCATCATGGGCAGGTGGCCTGTGCCATTCTCATCTGACCCCAATTGATTTCACTCAACCATTTGTCAGGGAGCTTCAGCATTGGTGCGCTGCGGCTTGTTAGAAATCCCTGCACAAACCGGGCGCGGATGAAAGTTTCTGAGTAGCACCAGCACGGGTGGCTCTGCAGCGCCGGCAACGTCCGGCGCCGCAGATGTCCAACCACTGCGCATCAGCGTCGAGGCCGGCCAACGGGAGCAGATTCGCCTGGCGCTGCTGGCCGTTGACGACAACTGCAGCGCCACGTCGCGCCTACCAAAGCTGGACGTCAACAATTTGCACAAGCAGACCCGGCGACTTGAGTTGAAGTCGGGTTCACAGCGCGCAACGCCCCGCCCCGGCATTGGATTGCACATGCGCCTTCACTTCTGAGGAGGGGAGCAACGTAGTGTTGTACGGCGGGTTATAGCTGATCGTTGCCGTATTGCCGGAGCCGGCCACAGCGCAATCCGAGGAGTTGTACCACGAAACATTATTCAGCTGATTATCGCGTGCATCCCAAAAACCGAGCTCTCTACTGAAGCAGGAGACAATCGGGTTCTTGCTGTTCTCGAACACGTTGTTCTCGATACGCACCCGGTTGCCCATGCGCGTGTTGATACCTGAATCGCTAACCTTATTGAAATAGTTGTTATAGATATGGGTCTGGCCAAAACGCAACAGAGGTGTGCGCGAGGCAGTATTGCTGAACTGGTTGAAGGCAAACGTAACGCGGCGGTCGGTGTTGCCATTGTCATTGTCGGTGTGGCCCCACAGCGATGTTTTATGGCTGTCGCGGAATACGTTGTAGCTGAGGGTAATATTGCTGACATCCAGCTTGCCATCTACCAGCCCGTCGTAATAATCCTTGTCCACATCCAGCCGGTTATGGAATGTGTTGTGATCGATCCAGACATTACGTACCGGCCGGGTACCGTCGATATCGATACCATCGCCGCTGCCGTCGCGCACATAGCGGATGGTCAGGTTGCGGACGATGATATTGCTGGACCCGCGAATAAGAATACCGCGACCGTCCAGGACCCCGCGACCCGTGCCAATCAGCGACAGGTTGGCGGTGTCCTTGATATCGAACCGCGTCACGGATGAGTTACCCGCATTGATGGTGCCATCGATGCGGATCACAGTGCGGTGATTCCTGTTTTTTTGCCAGGCCGCTGCGTGCTCATCAAGCGCGCTGGACAGTTCACGCCCATTGCGAACGGTAACAACCGAGCCACCGGCACCGCCGGTGGTACCGCCGCCTTGCGCAGCGAAGCCTATGGGCGCGCTCAGGCAGGCCTGGACCTCCGGTGCCGGATCAGGGTCAGGGGCAGGACCAGGCCCCGGATCGGGAGCCGGGTTGAAGGCATAGGCGTGGGGCAGGCAGATAATCAGACTGCAACCAAGCAGGCGACGGGAGAGCAAAGACAGGGAGTGCATGGGGCTTCCTCTTGTTCTGGCAGGGAAGCGCATGGCAGAAGCCAACTACAGCGCGATGGGGTAATCACACCTGCCTGCTGTGCAGGGAGGGTCATTCGGCGGACATTGTGCGGCACGCGTAGGCTTTGATCAGTCACCCATTATGGTGGTGCATTCCCAGGGTGATACCGGCGTAACGTATGCAGCGGCAGCTCAAGCGGTTTCGGCTACGCTCAGAAAAGCGCTGGACTGTTCCGCGCCCAGGTCGCTATCACGAAAATTGAATATCGCTCTCACCTGGCCTGATGTCTTCCTGCCCAAGCCCCTGTGCACCAGCACCTTTCTTTACGTCGCTCGCTAAGAACGTTCCCCAAGCGAAGCCCGAAACTGCCGGTAATCGTCAGCCACTTCGGCCGGCGCTTCCATCATCGGCAGGTGGCCTGTGTCGGGGATAAGAAATACAGAACTGTTTTCGATAAGCTCGCGCAGTACTTCGGCGGATGAAGGATGGAATAGCTTGTCCTTCTCGCCCCATACGATGCGGGTGGGAACTGACAATTCATCGACGATGCGTTCGAGCGGCTGCGTTGCCGCCTCCTGATTGAGTTCTGCCATGATCCGGCTGTGAAGCTCGTAGTTTTCGGCGGCGCTTTGCGCAAAGGAATCTTTAACCGGATCGGGATAGTAAGGCGATTGTTCTGTGGTCAGCTTGAGTGATTCGTCCAGCTCTTCGCGACTGCTTACCACCAGTGGCAACTGCTCGCCGCGCTGCAGGCGCTTTATCACTTCGCTGGGCTGGGCACTCGCCACGCCCGACGGCGTCAGCAACCATAGGCTTTCAACCCTGTCGGGGTACTGCGCCGCATAGGCAGCAGCAATGCGACCGCCCATGGAGCTACCGCCCAGATGGACCTTTTCCAGCCCCAGGCCCTCGATGAAGTCGTTGAGGTAGCGTACCTGATCAGGGGTGGAATACCGGCCATTGGCAGGCTTGTCACTGTCACCAAACCCCGGCAGGTCTATGGCGATGACTCGATGTTCCGGCGTCAGGTGGGCAGCAACCCTGTTCCATTCGTCCTTGTTGGCGCCCATACCGTGTATCAGTAGCAAAGGCGCTCCCGTGCCGCCTTCAAGGTAGGCCACCCGGTAGTCGGGAATATCGACTGTGCTTGCCTCAAGCTCGGCCAGCCTGCGCTCAACACCAAGGTACATGACGGACACTTCGGAAGGCGGCCCCGCATGGACCCATGCGGCGAGGCCCGCGAACACCAGCAGGCAACCAGCAAGTACTGACAGTAATAGTCGTTTCATTCTTATTGTCTCGGACCGTTAGCTTATAGACGCAGACAGGCGCGGCCGCTCTGGTGCGCGGCATAGGCGGCAGTAGTATTGGATTGGTTTTCAGATGTAAGTTTTCGCGCAACCTGCGTTTTGTGATGCGCTTCCGATAGATTCGCGTATTGCAGCGGCTAGGCGGGACATCCGGCACAATGCCCATGGCCGACCATATTTGGCGGCTTATGCCTGGCTATTCACGTTCCCCCTGCCCCTTGGCGAATTGAAACAAGTGTTTAACACTGGCAATCCTTTTTCCAACGCCCGTTTAGATAGGAGCATTTTCATGAGCGATATCCGTTTTGACGACAAGGTCGTCATCGTAACTGGCGCAGGCGGCGGTATTGGTCGTGCCCACGCGCTGCTGTTTGCCAGGCATGGCGCCAAAGTGGTGGTCAATGATCTGGGTGGCAGTACCCAGGGCGAAGGCGCCAACAGCGAAGCGGCGTTGAAGGTAGTTGAAGAGATCAAGGCAGCGGGCGGCACTGCGGTAGCGAATCCGGACAACGTAATCGATGGCGACAAGATCGTGCAGTGTGCGATGGATAATTTCGGTCGTGTCGACGTGGTGGTGAATAACGCTGGCATCCTGCGCGACAAGAGCTTTGCCAAGATGACCGACGCCGACTGGGATCTGGTCTACAGGGTTCACGTCGAGGGTGCGTACAAGGTCACCCACGCGGCCTGGCCATATATGAAGGACAGCAACTTCGGGCGGATCATTTTCACTGCGTCCACGTCCGGCATCTACGGCAACTTCGGTCAGGCCAACTACGGCATGGCCAAGCTGGGCCTGTACGGCCTGACCCGCACACTGGCTATCGAAGGCCGCAAGAACAACATCTTTGTTAACGCCATCGCTCCGACTGGCGGCACGCGCATGACCGAAGGCCTGTTCCCGCCCGGCGCGTTCGAGAAACTCAAGCCTGAACTGGTCAGCCCGTTGGTGGCCTATCTGTGCTCGGAAGCGTGCAAGGAAACCGGAAGCCTGTTCGAAGTCGGCGGCGGCTGGATGGGCAAGGTGCGTTGGGAGCGTTCACTGGGTATCGGCTTCAATCCGGACGAGGGTTACAGCCCGGAAGATGTCGCAGCCAATTTCGAGCAGCTGTGCAGCTTCGAGAATGCGGTTCATCCGAAGGACAACATCGAAGCGCTACGGGAGCTGATGGCGAATATTCAGAAGTTCGCCTGACGGCAGCTGGAAGCTTTAAGCGGCAAGCGATTATGAAAAAAGCCCGCACTGCGTCAGTGCGGGCTTTTTTGTTCAAGTCAACTCGGTCAGCTTGCAGCTTTAAGCTCGCCGCTTGTCGCTGCTTTCAAACGTAAAACGCTTCCAGCGGCGGGAAGCCGTTGAACTCGATGGCGCTATAGCTGGTGGTGTAAGCACCGGTAGACAGCCAGTACATGCGGTCGCCAATGGCGAGGTTCAGCGGCAGGCCGTACTTGTAGTTCTCGTACATGATGTCCGCACTGTCGCAGGTTGGGCCGGCAATCACCGCCTCTTCCAGTTCGCCCTTCTTATCCGTCCAGATCGGGAACTTGATTGACTCGTCCATGGTTTCGATCAAGCCGGAGAACTTGCCCACATCGGTGTACACCCAGCGTTCCAGCGCGGTGTGCGACTTGCGCGACACCAGCACCACTTCGCTGACCAGAATACCCGCATTGGCAATCAACGAGCGGCCCGGCTCGAGAATGATTTCGGGCAGTTCGTCGCCGAAGTCCTCGTGCAGGAACCGGGTGATTTCTTCGGCGTAGACCTGAAGCGTATTGGTCTTGGTGATGTAATTGGCCGGGAATCCACCCCCCATGTTGATCATCTTCAGAACGATGCCGTCCTCTTCCTTCAGACGTTCGAAGATCACCTTCACCTTGCCAATGGCAGCATCCCAGGCACCAATATCGCGCTGCTGAGAGCCTACATGGAAGGAAATACCATAGGGCTCCAAACCCAGCTCGCGGGCCAGCACCAGCAGGTCCATGGCCATGTCGGTCTGACAGCCAAACTTGCGTGAAAGCGGCCAGTCGGCGGTGGTCGAGCCCTCTGTCAGAATGCGAACATAGACCTTGGAGCCCGGCGCAGCCTTGGCGATGTTGCGCAGGTCAGCTTCGGAGTCGGTGGCATAGAGGCGTACGCCCTTTTCATAGAAAGCGCGGATATGCCGGGACTTCTTGATGGTGTTGCCAAAGCTGATCTGCTCCGGCTTGACGCCCAGCGCCATCACCTTCTCCAGCTCGTAGATGGAGGCGATATCGAAGTTGGAACCCTTATTCTTCAGCAGATCCAGCACTTCGTTCGACGGGTTGGCCTTGACCGCGTAGTAGATCTTGCCGAAAGGAAAGCCCTCGACCAGTTCGTCATAGGCGCGATCGATGGTTTTCAGGTCAACAACCAGGAACGGCGTTTCGTGCTGGTCGGCACGTTGCTTTATGCGGTCAAAGGTTTCTTTGT
The DNA here is from genome assembly GCF_012844345.1 of Pseudomonas sp. gcc21. Lineage (NCBI taxonomy): Bacteria > Pseudomonadati > Pseudomonadota > Gammaproteobacteria > Pseudomonadales > Pseudomonadaceae > Pseudomonas > Pseudomonas sp. gcc21. The sequence goes on from NZ_CP051625.1 coordinate 2,186,771, forward strand.
CGAAGTAGTCTTCAAGTTTGATGGACATGGCATGGCTCCAAAGCTACGAATTCAGTTTCGGGGCGGGTGAGGACATGGATGATCAGATGCAGGGCAGACAGACGGCCTGACTCTCGGTAAAACGAGAGCGGCGCCTTCCGACGGAAGCGGCTCTGAACGCGTAGCCAACACACAACCCGGGGGTGCGAACGTCTGATCAGTATCCCCACTTTGGTTCGCCTACTTCCCAAGGCGTGCGCCGAAAGCAATAAGCCCGCAAACCGCGGTCTTGCTGTCTCGTCGTCAGTACTTGAGCCGTATGGATCGTGCCAGCCTCAACGTTCGCGGCGAACCATAGAACCTTGCGAACACGGGGTCAATACCCGTCCCGAAAATCTCCCTGCGGATCGTCTCGCTCCGGCCAGAGCCGGGCAAACGCGCTATCCCCGGCCATTGGATCGCTATTCAGGGTAGACCATGGTATTCGCCCTGCATTCCCCAGCGAGCGAACCGGCGGTCGCGCCACGTCATGCCGCTTTCGTTGAACAAGCGCCCCGAGCAATAGGCTATTGGCGGAGCGGTTCCGGTTACGATCATTTAGCGCCCGAGGCAGTTAGCGTATGATCCGCCGATAGCCTAGCGTAAAGCGCCGAGGCCTTATTCACAGGAAAACTGCATACGGCTGGCTTTGGCCGGACCGCTGAATTATCGTACCTATGCACCCGATCTCTATGCACTAGAATGGATCGTGCAGGAACAGGACAGCCAACCGGGGAAATCGTGACGGCGGAAAAACGTAAATTCACCCGTCAATCAGCTTCGATTGCTGGCACGCTTGTGCTCAGCGACCAGGGCGAATTTGATTGTGTGATCAGCGATTTCAGCCAGGGTGGCATGTTGGTGATACTGACTGGCGCCGGTCAACTGGGCCGCCTGCGTGAATCCTTGAAGGTCAACAAGCGCGCCACGGTCGTCTATCAGCTGGACGGCAAGAACATTACTGTGGACGTGAGCGTGGCCCACGTCAGCCGCCAGGGCATCGGCTTGCAGCTGGTACAGCCGGACCCGCGCTTCGTCCTCAATATTCAGCGCGCAGCAAGGCTGTTTGCCGTTGAGCAATCCGCGCCGGTCATGAATATCATCGCGCCGAGGCAGCAGGCGCTTGATCCGCTCAGCAAGGCGCAGCTGATCAAAAAGACCAACCATCACGTCACTGCCTTTTTCAACCGCTCTTTTCCCGAATTCACCGGCGCTCTCAAAGACGCGCTGATTACCGAAGCCGACCGACAACGCAGCCAGACGGCTCAGCAACCTTTCTTCGATACGCTTGGCATCATCCGCACGCAGCAGATGCATCTTGTGCCCGACCTGTCGGCAAAGATCAGCGCAGACGCAGCCGAAGCGGCTGACGGCCGGTTCATTGAGGCATGGCAAGCTCGAAAACCACGCAATGAGCGCGCCGGGTTGTCGCTGGTCGAGAAGAACGAATTCGAGGATTGGCTGGTCATTCGCAAGGCCATCTCCAAGGCCGAAATTATCCTGCGGGAACAATTGCTGGAGCTGCAGCTGCGGCTGGACGCTGCATTCGGCTCACCTGACGGGTCGCATTGCTATAATCCCTATTCGCCCAGTGCGCTGTGTTACGGCTTTGCCGAAGTCACACGCGATTGGCGTCTCACCGGCAAGGTTCAGGTTGTTGCCTTCAAGGTACTTTACGATGTGCTGCTGAGTAATCTGGCCCCGCTCTACCGCGGTCTGAACCAGCTGTTCATCGAGGCTGGGGTACTTCCTGATATCGATGTTGAGCAGTATCTGACTGAACAGGCCATACGCGAGCGCAAGGCCAACGATGCGAGCAGGCATCAGCAACCCCCACCGGCCCCGGCAGATATCACGTCCCCGGCCCCGTCCACTGAAAAAGCGCAGACGCCCGCGCAGGCCGAATCCGCGAACACAACACCTGGCAGCGCAAAAGCGACACCGAGCGCTTTCAATACCGCCACGCGCCTGTGGTCCGCCCACAAGCGCCTGAACAGCGGCACAGCCGGGCGTCTGACGCTGCCCGAGGAGCCATCCGAGCCCCCCCTCCCGAGTCGCGCAACGCTTTCAGCTCTGCAGCAGATGCAGCAACAGCTGCTCGCACAGCACGCCGATCTGTCTAAACCTGGCGCACTCAAGCAACTGCTCGAGGCCAGCGACCCGGGGGTGCAACTGTCGGAGTTTGAAGAAGACTCCGCAGACATGATCGAAAACCTGTTCGACAACATCGTGCAGAGTGACCAGGTCGCGGATGATCTGCGCGATGAGGTACGCAAACTGGAAGTACCCGTCCTGCGGGTGATGCTCAAGGATCAGAGCCTGTTCACCGCCGACTTCCATCCGGCGCGCCAGGCGGTCAACCATATAGCCCTGTTGTCAGATCAGAGCAGCACACACGCCGCGTACAACAAGGCGGCGGTAATCAACGCGATCACCACGATTCTCGAAAGCAGTGATGATGAAGGCTTCACCCGCTCGCTGCTTATCCTTGACCAGCTCGTCGCCAAGGAAAAGCGACTCGTCGAACGTAACCTGCGCCGTCTTGCGGAAGCGGCTGATGGTCAGCAACGAATTCGCAAAGCCCAACAGTTGATTGATCGCGAGCTTGTGCGTCGATTCGGGTCCCGTCCGGTCCCCGCTCCGGTGTTTGAGCTACTCGAACATGGCTGGAAAGGCCTGATGATGCTGTGCCTGTTCAGACAGGGCGATGACAGCCGTTCCTGGGACCTGACGCTGGCGATTGTCGATCAGCTGGTCGCCCGGACGCTTCCTGATTCCCAGGAAGCGTCCGGCAATCTGATCCGCATCGATGCGCTGCTCAGGCTGATCGGCAAGGGTCTGGCCAAAGTTCACGATGCCGAAGGCCGACACGAGCAGTTGCTCGACAATATCGAGAGCTTACTGAACGGCAATGAATTCCCCTCCGCGGTGTATCGCAGCACAATCGAACCTGTCGAGGAGCCGAGCGACAACGATGCGACTGCCCAGCGCTGGATAAAGCGCGCCAAGGGGCTGCGCAAGGGGCAGTGGCTGGAATGTCTGGCACCGCCGCAATCTCCTGTACTGTACCAGCTTGCCTGGGTGGCAGATGATTTCAGCCAGTTCATCCTGGCCAGCCAACAGGGCAAGAAAGTCTCTGAGCTATCGCTGCAGGAGATGGCTCACAAGCTACGGCATCGCTCACTTACTGCGCTAGAGCATGCCGCGCTGCCTGCCGTTGAGCAGGGTCTGGATACGCTGGTCCAGAAGATTTACGAGAAACTGGCGTTTGAGGCGTCTCACGACCAGCTTACCGGCCTGTGTACCCGCCGGGAATTTTCTCAATGTATCGCGCAGAGTGTGGCCAATGCCAAGGAACGCCGGCAACGCCACACCCTTATCTTTATCGACATTCTCCAGTTCAAGCTGGTCAACAACACCTGCGGCTACGAAGCGGGTGACCGTCTGCTGCAAGAACTTGCCCGGAGCCTGGAGAATCTGGCTGGGGACGACGCCATCGTCGGCCGAATCGGCGCGGCGGAATTCGGCGTTGTGGTGCCACTCGATGCGGAGGTCGAAGGCTTTCAGCTGGCTTCAGCGATCAAGGCCGAAATCGAAGGCACCCGTTTCGAGGAAGGCGGTCATAGCTTTGTGATCAATACTGCGATGGCGTTGCTCGGTTTCGACCATACCAACGACCGGGTTATGGAATTGCTGAGAACCGTTGAGGTCGCCGCCGAGATGAGCAAAAAGGCCGGCCGCCGGAAGATCCAAGTGGTCCATCCAGGCGACGCTCGACTTGAGGAGCGCGACGAGGTGATGAACTGGGTCACCCGAATCAACCGCGCCCTTGATGAAAACTCGTTGAAAATCCGCTGTCAGGCGATAAGCCCGATTCACAGTTCCGTGTTACCGCACTACGAGATCCTGCTGACCGTTGTTGATGATGCAGGCAATCATCTACCACCGGGCGAATTCATCACTGCTGCCGAGGAATTCAACCGAATGGCAGCAGTTGATCGCTGGGTAATAGAAGCCGTATTTGGCTGGATGACCGAGCACCTCCCTGGGCTGGAGTACATAGGCGGTTTCTCGATCAACCTCTCCGGCCACTCGCTGAATGACGAGACCTTCACTGACTTCCTGTTTGACGCCTTGATCCGTTATCCCGTCCCGCGGGACAAGTTGATCTTCGAGATCACCGAAACCACCGCCATAGCCAACCTGGAAGACGCTTCGGACTTCATCACCGAAATGCGCGGTATTGGTTGCCGGTTCTCCCTGGATGACTTTGGCGTGGGACAATCGTCATTCTCGTACCTGAAACGCCTGCCTGTAGATTTCATCAAGATCGACGGCTCCTTTGTCATCAATATCGCCGACGACCCGGTCGATTTTGCGCTCGTGCGCTCGATCACCGAGATGGGCCACTTCCTTGGCAAAAAGGTCATCGCCGAATACGTAGCCGATGCCGCAATACTGGAAGCGGTGTCCTCTATCGGCGTGGACTATGCCCAGGGGTTTCACTTCGGCCGGCATGTAATGCTCGATCAGCTAGTACTGGCGCCGCCTGCCGCCAACGAAATCGACGCTTAGCACGCCACCGCAATCCATTGTGGGCAACGTGATCGGAGCGCCGAACCGCTACGGCGACCTGGCCGCCAGGCCAGTCCTTTTAGTTCTTATAACCGAAACCCCAGGCGTCCTGCGGCTGCCGTCACGCCGAGGCCCGCGTTCCTGCAAAATCAGCGGATCTTTTCGGTACGTATCGGGCCGGGTGCAGCCATGCATTGAGTCATGACGCGAAATCAACGAAAATGCCGGCCAGGTTATCCCCTGCGCGTACCCAACCCCATTTTCAGATTTCCACTTGGTTGGCCCTATCGCCCGCACACCAGAAGATTTAACAGATGACAAACACCGCTACACAGCGCGAGGTCGGTAAACGCCGCACCTTTGCGATCATTTCGCACCCGGATGCGGGTAAAACCACCATTACCGAACGACTGCTGCTGATGGGCCAGGCGATTAGCGTGGCGGGTACGGTCAAGGCGCGCAAATCTGATCGTCACGCCACGTCCGACTGGATGGCGATGGAGAAACAGCGGGGCATTTCTGTTACGACGTCGGTGATGCAGTTCCCCTACCGCGATTGCATGGTCAATCTACTGGATACCCCCGGTCACGAAGACTTCTCCGAAGACACCTATCGCACACTTACGGCTGTGGATTCGGCATTAATGGTGCTGGACGGCGGTAAAGGCGTTGAGCCGCGCACTATTGCACTGATGGATGTCTGCCGCCTTCGGGATACACCCATCGTCAGCTTCATCAACAAGATGGACCGTGATATCCGCGACCCCATCGAGCTACTGGATGAAATCGAATCGGTACTGAACATCAAGGCTGCGCCCATCACCTGGCCGATCGGTTGCTATCGGGAATTCAAGGGTGTGTACAACCTGGCTCAGGATCACATCATTGTTTACGAGCCTGGCCACGGCCATGAGCGCACCGAGGCGCGCATCATCCACAAGCTCGACTCGGATGAGGCCCGTTCACACCTTGGTGATCTGTATGACGATTTTGTCGACGAGCTGGAGCTGGTCCAAGGCGCTTGTCACGAATTCGATCATGAAGCTTTCCTGCGCGGCGAGATGACCCCGGTTTTCTTCGGCACCGCTCTGGGTAACTTCGGCGTAGAGCAAGTGCTTGATGCCATCGTCCGCTGGGCACCGGCACCCTTACCCCGCCCCGCTCACGAACGGACCGTGGAACCGGCCGAAGAGACATTCACCGGCTTCGTATTCAAGATCCAGGCAAACATGGATCCCAAACACCGCGACCGTATTGCCTTCATGCGTATCTGCTCCGGGCGCTACGACAAGGGCATGAAAATGCACCACGTGCGTACCGGCAAGGATATGCGCATGGCCGATGCGCTGACCTTCTTCGCCTCAGAGCGCGAACATCTGGACGAAGCCTGGGCAGGAGACATCATCGGGCTGCACAATCATGGCACCATTCAGATCGGCGACACCTTTACCCAGGGCGAGAAGATCGGTTTCACCGGCATTCCGCACTTCGCGCCAGAGCTGTTCCGCCGCGTTCGCCTGAAGGACCCGCTCAAGTCCAAACAGTTGCGCCAGGGCCTGCAGGAGCTGGCCGAGGAAGGTGCAACGCAGGTGTTCTTCCCCGAGCGCAGCAACGACATCATCCTGGGCGCTGTGGGGATTCTGCAGTTCGACGTGGTCGCCAGCCGTCTCAAGGAAGAATACAAGGTGGAATGCATCTACGAGCCGATCAACGTCTGGTCAGCGCGCTGGATCGAATCAGACGACAAGAAGAAACTCGAGGAATTTCGGAACAAGGCCATGGAGAATCTGGCCATCGACGGCGGCGGGCATCTTACTTATCTGGCGCCCACCCGCGTCAACCTGAACCTGACCGAAGAGCGGTGGCCAGATATACGTTTCCGCGCAACGCGGGAAACCCATTGATCTGATGTTATCGAGCGGCCCGGCAAAACGGGTCGCTCTATCGCTTCAACCAAACCTTTATCAAAACCAGTACCGTTCTGCCTGCTGCGTTAGCGCGCCGCTCAGCGCGTTCTCACAACTCGCACGCGTAAAGGCTGATTGGCGCACGCTACCCCTGTTCGACCGACGACCTGCCAGGCAATCACTCTCGGGGATGCGTTGCGCCTGGGTCACGGCGACAGCCGGCGTTTTGCTGTCAAAGGCTTGGAACCGGGCCAACTCGCCGCATCGACGGACCGAATCGGAATGCCCGGACGTTGAGACCTGCTGCGCATCATTGTGAGCCAACTGGGGTCTTTCATAGCACAAGCGCAAGTTCGAGGAAGTCGTTACGTTTCCCCGTGCAGGTAGCTCATGACGCGCTTGCATGCCGTAGGCTATCGTCATCAGACAGATTAACGCCAGCAAGATGCCGTCCCTTGAACGTACCCGATTTGCTTTGAAGATCATGCCTATCACACTCCGTTTGCGATCTGCTACTGACAGAAAACCGTCTCCTGGCCACTGTTGCCTAGCGAGAATTCCGGTCCGATAAATCAAACATGCGGCAGCGTCCATTCCATGGACCACACTCTGGGCGGGACTACCCAATCGGGACATAACCGCCCAAGCAAAAAGCGAACCATCGCTCTATGCATTTGAATTATCTAGGTTTGTGGGTTAGCTGATTAACCGTTTTATTCGCACAGCGCACTGAAACGTGGCATCAGCCTGATGCCGCACCGAAAGCGAGCAGCTGGCCCGCCAGGTCATAACCCTTGGCGAAATGTGCCATGCTATTTAGCAACCTACTCTCTGAATATGTCAATTATGCGTTATATCGATACCCACACTCACATTGACTGTCCGGATTTTGACGCGGATCGCGAGAAAGTTATACGGAATGCGAAGTCCGTCGGAGTCGAGCGCATTCTGATCATGGGTATTACCCGATCAAACTGGGATCGACTCTGGCAACTGGTGCTGTCGGATCGTGCACTGTATGGCGCCTTCGGCCTGCACCCGATCTTTCTCGAGGAACATCGTGACGAGGATATCGATGCGCTTCAGCAGCGCCTCGCTGCCCTTGTTGGTCACCCGCAGTGCTGCGCGGTAGGCGAAATCGGTCTCGATTATTTCCTTCCTGATCTGGACCGTGAGCGGCAGCAGATACTGCTCGAGGCGCAGCTGCAGCTCGCCAGTGACTTTGATCTGCCTGCCCTACTGCATGTCCGCCGCGCTCACGCACCGATGATTGCCACGCTCAAACGCTTTCGTCTGAAACGAACAGGCATCGTGCATGCCTTTGCGGGGAGTCGCGAAGAAGCCAGAGAATATATCAAACTGGGATTCAAGCTCGGTCTCGGTGGCGCAGCGACCTGGCCCCAAGCCAAACGCCTGCGTCGAACCCTTGCTGAGCTACCGATATCGAGTCTGGTGCTGGAAACGGATGCGCCGGACATGGCTCCCAGCTTCCAGGCATACCAGCGCAACAGCCCAGAGTTCCTACCGGAAATCTGTCGCCAGCTAGCCAAACTGCGCGGCGAAGCAACCGAAGATCTGGCTCAGGCCTGCCTCGATAACAGTTGTGAATTATTCGGCTGGTCATCCACAGAGCCCCAGGTCTGTTAGAGTCATTTGCACGACTGACCAACCATCCAACACAAGGAGCTGTACATGGCATTGGGCATTGTCCTGCTACTGGCCTGGTTGATCCTGCTGGTACGCTTTCCGCGGCCCATGGTCCCCGCGAGCCTGGTGATCGTTGCCCTGGCGCTGCTGCTCGGTGCGATCGTTGCGACCATGCAATGGCTGGATAGTCGTCGGGTGGACCAACTGGATATCAGCGTGACGTATTCGCCAGACGCCTGCGAATTCGGTAAACCCCTGCGCGTCGATATCAGCAACAACAGCGCGCGCACCATCACCCGTCTCAGCTGGCGGCTGCAGGCCGCACAGCCTGGATACAACACCAATCTGGTAGATACCAGCACCACCGCCGCTACTTACCGCGTTGAGCAGTTAATTCCGGCCGACGGTGACTGGACAGGCTGTTACCGAGTGCCGCGTCTACGTACCGGTTATCGGGCGCCTGACCTGGACTATCGCACGGACAACGTCCACGCCGAATTTCAATAACAAACAACAATCAGGATCGCAGCATGAACAAACCCGTAGCATTGATCACCGGTTGCTCATCCGGCATTGGCCAGGCTCTGGCGCAGGTAATGCTCGACGAGGGCTACCAGGTCTGGGCCACCGCGCGCAAACCGGACAGCCTGTCCGCGCTGGTCGAACGGGGCGCGGTCGCGGTAGAGCTGGATGTCAACAATGCCGAACAGCTCGCTGCCTGTGCCGAACGCCTGCATAAAGAAGCCGGCCGGCTGGATGTTCTGGTCAATAACGCCGGTTACGGTGCCATGGGGCCGGTGCTGGACGCTGACCGCGAGACGCTTCTCAAGCAATTCGACACCAATGTGTTTGCGCCGCTTCAACTGGTCCGCGCTACGGCCGACCTGCTCCGGGCAAGCGAAGGTCTGATTGTGAATATCGGCAGTGTTTCCGGCGTCACCACCACGCCTTTCTCCGGCGTGTACTGCGCCTCGAAGGCTGCGCTGCATGCCCTGTCCGACGCACTGCGTCTTGAGCTGACACCCTTCGGTATACAGGTGCTGACAGTCAAACCGGGTTCCATTGCATCGGACTTCGGCAACAACGCGACTGCCGCTATCACTATCGATGACAATTCCTGGTTCAAACCCTGGGAAAAAGGCGTTCAGGCTCGCGCCATGGCTTCGCAGAAAGGCGACTCCACACCGGCCCGTGACTTTGCTGTTGAGCTGATGGACTACATCAAGAATCCGCTACGCCCCGAAGAAGCACTGATCGGTGCCAACAGTCGAAAGATGGTGAGCCTGAAGCGCTGGCTGCCAACATCGATACTCGACGCGCAGCTGCGTAAGCGTTTCAGACTGAACAAGGGCTAGAACGGGGCCCGCTGGTGTCCCGCTGCAAGCCGGTTCGTATTTCGCACCGGCAGCATTGCACTTTGACTGCGACCAACGTGCCCCTCCCGAGCACGCCGCACTAGGAATAAAGGATTTCTTCCGCCTGGCGGTCAGCAATGGTCGCCGGGGATCGCCCTTCGGCCACGCTCTGCCCGAAAATGCTATCCAGCCGGCTGCCGATGTTGTCGATGCGTCCGGCTATATTGCTTGCCGGCTCGCCCTTGTAGGTCAGCGCTACGTACAGCAACCCACCAGCGTTGATAACGTAATCCGGCGCATAGAGTATGCCGCGAGCATCCAGCAGGTCTGCAGCATCGGCATCGACCAGCTGGTTATTGGCCGAACCTGCCACGGCGGCGCAGCGCAGCTGCCCTATGGCGTCAGCGTTGAGAACACCGCCCAGGCCACAGGGTGAGAAAACATCGCAGGGTGATTCATACACGGCATCCAGGGCGACCGGGAATACGCCCAGCTCATCAACGGCCAAACGTACCTTGCCCGGGTCGATATCGGCGGCGAGCACTTCCACCCCTTCAGCAACCAGCAATTGCGCGAGGGCATAACCGACATTGCCCAGCCCCTGCACCATGACTCGCACACCGTTCAGAGAAGACTGACCCAAACGTTCCCGCGCGGCTGACCGGATACCAGCGAGCACGCCAAGCGCAGTATGGGGCGCAGGGTCACCGGCCTGGGTAGTGCTGGTTACGAAGCGGGTTTCACGCGCAATACAGTCCATATCCTCGTTGCTGGTGCCGCTATCCACCGCTGTGATGTAACCGCCCCGCAGGGATTCGATGCAGCGCCCAAAGGCCTCGAAGAGCGCGGCACGATTGTCCACGTGCGGCTTGCGAATGATCACCGCCTTGCCCCCGCCCTGCTCCAGCCCGGCCAGGGCAGCTTTGTAGCTCATACCGCGAGCCAGACGAACTGCATCCGCCACGGCGGAATCGATAGCGGCATAGGGCTGGTACCGACAGCCACCCAGCGCCGGCCCCAGTCGTGTGCTGTGAATGGCGATAACGGCCTCGAGGCCGCTCGCCTGATCAGCAAATAGATGCAGTGCCTGAACGTTTTCCGAATGCATTCTTGTAAACATGCTGCCCTCGCCTGAAGCCCTGGATAGCGACTGCCCCTGACAGATTCTTCCCGGCAAAAAGACTGCGCGTGACGGCTTTACCGGAGCAGCAGGCTGCATTTTGCCCAGTCACTTACAACGCGTTCCAGAGGCTCCCGTATCATGTGAGATTGACACAACGATACACATTAAAGCTGGTCAGTGACCAATAGTGTTTGGCACTATTTCCGCTGATCAAATGGGAGTAACACACATGCGCTGGTTGATACCTTTCTTTACTGTCTTCCTCATGGTCGGATTGACCGTTCCGGATGCCGAAGCTCGCCGGTTTGGCGGTGGCAAAGCCTTTGGTTCAGCCCCGGCGCACAAGAGCCAACCGGCTCAGCGCCAGCAGCAACAGTCACAGGAACAAAAGGCCGCGCCGCGTAACCAACAGCAGCCCGGCGCTGCGTCCGGCGCCAGTCGCTGGCTGGGTCCGCTGGCCGGTATCGCCGCGGGCGGCTTGCTCGCCTCGATGTTCTTCGGTGACGGTTTCCAGGGCATTCAGCTGCTGGACATCCTTATTGTCGGTCTGATCGCCTTCATGTTGTTCAAGCTGTTTGCGCGGCGCCAGGCCAGTCAACCACAGCCGCAACCGGCCGGTGGCGGCCACTTCCGGGAGTCTCCGGTTGAACCGCTGCGCCCCGCACCGACGGCGCCTGCTTCGGTAGCATCAAGCACAGCACCGGTACACACTCCTGCCTGGTTTGACAGCGAACGCTTCCTGCGCGGCGCCGAGGAACACTTCTTCACCTTGCAGCGCCACTGGCGCGACAATGATGTAGAAGGCATGGCTGAATACGTTGATGCGCCGTTACTTCAGGAACTGCTGGCTACCCGCAACGATAATCCGCCAACGCAGAACGGTTTTGTCGAGCAGCTGCAGGTTCGCCTTGAAGGTATTGATGAAATCGACGGACGCGCGATCGCTACGGTCGGCTTTACCGGTCTGGACCGCGACACGCCTGAAGATCAGGGCACCTGGTTCGATGAGAGCTGGCGTCTGGAACGAGCGGCCGGTGAGAACCAGCCGTGGATCATCTGCGGGATTCGTCAGAACAGTTAAGAAGAGCTCAGCGGTTGCTGCAACGGCAGCAACCGACCAACAAGCGCCCGGGCGTCAGCGACGTACCGGGCGTTTTTGCAACTTGCGCTGCAAGGTCCGCCGGTGCATGCCAAGGGCTCGAGCGGTAGCGGAAATATTGCCCTCGTGTTCCGCCAGCACGCGCTGGATGTGCTCCCACTGCAAGCGATCGACGGACATTGGATGGTCAGGCACCAGAGTATCCGGGTCGGCCTGATCAGACAGCAAGGCGGTCAGGACGTCATCAGCATCGGCTGGCTTGCACAGATAGTTGCAGGCCCCACGCTTGATTGCTTCCACTGCGGTAGCGATGCTTGAATATCCGGTGAGTATCACCACCTTCAGATCGGGGTATAGCTCGAGCAGACGCGGCATCAACACCAGACCCGACTCGCCTTCCATTTTGAGATCCAGAACAGCGAAATCGGGGCGTTCCTTTTTCGCCAGCTGCATGGCTTCCTCTGCCCCGCCTGCTGTCTCAACGCGCAATCCCCTGCGTTCCAGCGCCCGGGCGAGCACCCGGGTAAAAGTCGGGTCGTCATCAACGAGCAACAGCAGTGGCTGCTCTTCGGTAGTCTCGTCAGTCATAGGTCCACCTCCGTTGCGGTTGGCAGAGTCACCTCGGTGAGGGTGCCGCCTCCGTCCTGATTATAAAGCCTAACGCTGCCGCCAAGGCGCTCAACCGCGGCCTGACTCAGAAACAGACCCAGCCCGAAGCCTTTCTTGCCCTTGGTTGTCAGAAAGGCCGTACCCAACTGTTCCGCTATGTGCAGCGGCACCCCGGGCCCGTAATCGCGTATGCGCAACCGAAGCCAGTCTGCGTCCCAGATCAGTTCGACCTGAATATTGTCAGGACAGGCATCAGCAGCATTGTTCAGCAAATTGAGCAGGGCCTGGCCGAGTTCCGGACCGGTCTGAATCCAGGGTACCTCGCCCCCCGGCAATGGCTTCCATTGCCAGCTTGCCTCGGGGCGCATCAGATGCCAGCGTGCAAGCACCGTATTCAACCAGGCATCCGCACGCTCCCGTCGGCGCGGCTTGAGCCGATCGTCCTCCGCAGTACGCACCATGTGCTGCAGGCTTTCCTTGCACTGGGCGACCTGCTGCTGCAGCAATGTCAGGTCCTCCTGCATTTGCGGATCAGCGGCGTAGTCGGCGCGCATGTCCTTGAGCAGCACGCTCATGGTCGACAACGGGGTCGAAAGCTCATGTGCCGCCCCGGCTGCCACACTGGCGATACCCAGCAGCTGTGCATCCCTAAGCCCCTGTTCGCGGCGCTCAGCCAGGCGGTCAGCGTGCTGACGCAGCGCGGCTGCCATGCGCACCACAAAGAAACTGATCAACGCTGCGCTCATGGCGAAGTTGAGCCACATCCCTATCACATGCAGATTGATCATATAGCTGACGACCGGCAGCTCGAACGCATCCAGCGGTTTGTACCAGACAAGCAGCACGCTATAGGCGGTAATCGCCACGCAGGCCAGCACCACGGTATAGAACCAGGGCAAGGTCGCGGCGGCGATAGTCAGAGGAACCAGATAATAGGAAACGAAGGGGTTGGTGGGGCCGCCTGAATAGTACAGCAGCACACTGTGCACCAGCATATCGAACAGCAGCTGCAGGCCATACTCCGGCTCGGTCACCGGCCAGCCGCGACTCAGCCGCAATACCGTAAGCACAGAGACCAGCGCCGATATACCCAGCGTCATCAACAGCGGCAGCCAGGGCAGAGGAAACCAGCCGCTCAGATAGGCGCCCAGGACAGACAGGGACTGCGCAACCCAGACCAGCAATCGAATCAGAATCAGACGCCAGAGGTTCTGGCGAGTCGGAGACAGCGCAAGCGTATTGGGACTCACGAAAAACCGCTGCATGGTGTCTAGTGCTCCAGTGTTGGGCTCAGCTGGTGGTCTTTCCCCGATGCCCGGGCAAAGTTTGATAGGCGCTGGCTTCCATATAGCTTTAACATCGGCAGGATACCCTTTTCGCTCGCTTAGCGAACCCGCTTGGTTGAGCAATGTCAGCACCGCACTTTCAAGGAGAACACCATGTCCCACCCACTTTTCGCTGCCGTCCTGCTTGGGCTTGCCTGCGCCTCGGCACCTGCCCTGGCCGACCAATACGAACAACGTTACAACCAGGTTGCCCTGCGCGCTGAAGTGCAGCAGTCAGTCAGCCACGATACCCTGCGTGTGACCTTTTTCGCCGAAGAGCAGGACAAGGATCCGTCGATGCTTGCCGAAAACATCACCACACGCCTGAACCGCGGCCTGGATATCGCCAAACAGACGCGAGGCGTCAAGGTCTCCAGTGGCAACCGCAGCAGCCAGCCGGTATACGACAAGGAACGTGAAAACATCGTTGCCTGGCGCGAGCGCGGTGAAATTGTGCTGGAGGGCAGCGACTTCGCGGTACTCACTGATCTGACCGGCAAACTGATGGAAAACCTGAACCTTGGCAGCATGCAGTTCAGTCTGTCACCGGTAACCCGCCGCGCTACCGAAGACGAATTGATGCAGGAAGCCATCGAGGCATTCAAGGCACGCGCTGATCTGGCGACCCGTGGCCTGGGTGGCAGCGGTTACAAGGTGGTGCATCTGAACCTGAATTCGCAGATGTCGCAGCCCCCGGGCTTGTACCGTGCCCGGACCATGGCGATGGCAGCAGACCAGGAAATGTCAGCTCCGTCCGTGGAGAGCGGTCAGGCGGACGTCACAGTCAGCGCTGACGGCACCATCGAAGTGTTGCTGCGCTAACTCAGGGTCTCATGAAGGCGTATTCAGCATCCTCGTCGAGATTCTCGGCGAGGAAATTCAACTCATGTGCGATGTCCTGATCGCTGCGCTCACGCTTATACACGGCGATCACTTCGCTCATCAGCGCTCGCGCCAGATCCTGCTCGCTATATCCGGCCGTTCTGGCCTGTTCGCTCGCGTCTTGCATGATATTTCTAGCCAGTGTGTAGACAGACATGCGCGGTCCTCTCAAACGTCTTGACGGGAATCGATTGCACCACATCAGCGGCCTTCAACCATTGATCCGGCTCAAGGTTTATCGTGAGGCTCCTGGAAATAACGGTCTGCGTTGAAGGTTTCCACCCACTCGGGGCAGAACACCACCAGGCCCGAAATAATCATCCCGTTGATGAACGCCTCCGGAAACATCACCAGCAGCATGTAGCCCAGAAACTCAACGAGTGTGTCTGGGGGCGACAGCGCGCCGGACCAGCCCAGCATGCCCATACCCAACAATACGGCCGCCACCGCGGCAAAGCTGGCGGCGAAAAACCCACTGACGAATATATACAGGAACAGATTGGTGGGCTGAGTACGCTCAAGCGCCTGACTGATGAGTATCGTCACCGCGACCGGACCGAGAATACGTACTAGCCCATTGGCGCCGAAGGCTGCTGCGTCATCCATGCCGAGGAGAACCATGGCTACCTGTGCCAGCGTGCCGGCAACGATCGCCAGCGGCCAGTCCAGCAGCAGCGTAACGGCCGTCATGCCGATGAAATGAAAGGTCAGCCCGCTATCAAACTCGCGGCGCATCAACCACAGCACACACAACAGGAACACGCTGCCGTAGAGCAAATGCTGACGGCGCGCATCAGCAGCCAGCTCAACCCAGGGAGCGCGGGCGAGCCCCCAAAGCAGCACACCGCCAAAGATGAGCAAACTGACGATTGATTGAAAACCCGTAAGCAGGCTTGCTGCGAGCATAGGTACCCCTTCGGTGAAGCGTTCGGAAACAACGCGACGGCGCTGTCGCGACAGCGTTGCGCTAACGGTGGCAGCTCGATGGGCCGACTGGACAGGCAAACGTGAACCGGAGCATGTTCAAACCATGCAAGATGCATTCTTCGCACCCGCATAATAGAATGCGGGCATAGTCAGTCAAGCCTGAGCGCGCAACATCGAATTGCGCACACCACAAAAAGGTCATGCCATGCCAAGCCGCTTATATCCTGAAGACCAGAAACGGGTCGATGAATACCTTGCCTCCCCGATTCACCAGGTAAAACGCAAGCCCTTCAGAGTCTGGTTACTGCTGGCCGTAATAGTCGGCTCGGTAATCGGCCTCGGCTTGATCGCGCGCTTCCTGGCAGCGCTTGTCCACATCTAAGGACATGACGACTGACGAACGATTCCTTAATTGCAAGAGTCTCGTCCATGTCGCAATCAGAACTACACACCGCTCCTCCTCGAATAGTGATCATAGGAGGCGGCGCCGGGGGCCTTGAACTGGCCACCCGTCTCGGCCGCACCCTGGGGAAACGCAAGCGAGCCCGGGTCACCCTGGCCGATGCCAATATGACCCATATCTGGAAGCCGTTACTCCATGAAGTGGCCGCCGGATCCTTGAACTCGACGGAAGACGAGCTCAACTACGTCGCCCAGGCCAAGTGGAATCATTTTGAGTTCCAGCTTGGCTGCATGTCCGGTCTCGACCGTGAGCAGCGCCAGGTTATCCTCGCGCCGCTCGAGGATGAGCATGGCGATGAGCTGATCCCGGAACGCCGCCTGGATTATGACTATCTGGTAATTTCCGTCGGCAGCACCACCAACGATTTCAACACCCAGGGCGCTGCGGAGCATTGTCTGTTTCTGGATACGCGTTTGCAGGCCGAACGCTTTCATCGGTTGCTGCTCAACCAGTATATGAAGGCCCAGGCGAGCCAGAACGATGCCCCCTCGGAGCAGATCAACGTGGCGATCATCGGCGCGGGCGCAACCGGGGTCGAGCTGGCTGCTGAGCTGCATCACGCTGCCCGGATGCTTCAGGCCTATGGACTGGACCGCATCCGGCCGGAAGATCTCAACATCAACCTGGTCGAAGCCGGACCTCGCGTGCTGCCCGCATTGCCTGAGCGTATCAGCACACCGGTAACCCAGACCCTCCGAGAGCTCGGCGTCAAACTGCATACCGGTTCGCCGGTAAAAGAGGTCAGGGCCGACAGTTTGCTGCTGGAAAACGGCGAGACCATTCCGGCTTCCCTCAAGGTCTGGGCGGCGGGGATCCGGGCGCCGAAGTTTCTCACCGAGCTGGGACTGGAAACCAATCGAATCAATCAGCTCTCAGTCACCCGTACGCTGCAGATACCGGACGACCCGCGTATTTTTGCATTCGGCGATTGCGCCTCCTGCCCGACCGGGGAGGAAGGCAAATTCGTGCCCCCGCGCGCACAGGCAGCGCACCAGCAAGCAACCCTGCTGGCGAAGAATTTCCGCCGCCTGCTAGATGGCAAGCCCCTGGATGAATACACCTACCGCGATTACGGCTCGCTTATCTCCTTGTCGACCTTCAGTGCGGTGGGCAATCTGATGGGCAATCTCACGGGCAGCGTCATGCTCGAGGGCAAACTGGCGCGGATGTTTTATGTTTCGCTATACCGTATGCACCAGATGGCGCTCTACGGGCTGCCCCGGACCATGATGCTGATGCTCAGCGATCGCATTGGACGCAGCACCGAGCCCCGGCTCAAGCTGCACTGAGACGGCTGGGAAATGTTGCCGTGGCAACGCGGCAGCATGAATTCATGCAATAGAGCCTAGTAGCCGAGCGCCAACAGCAGAAAGCTGGCAAGCCAGTGCTCGCCCATGTAGTCGTCTCGCAGGTGGGTGCTGCCCGCCTGCAGATGGCGTTCTGCATTCGACATCAGCACCGCCCGGCGCGAGTCAAACTCATCCAGCCCCAAACCAAGCTCCCGCAAGCACCAGGCGCGGCTCAGATTGAGCCCGTCGAGATGCGCAAGGCGACCATCGGTACGGTCCGCCGGCTCAACCGGCCGGAACAGGGCTGCGGGGCTACCCTCTGCCAGCTCCGGCAGAAATCCGCCAAACCACTCCAGAAAATCCCCGCGACCGAGCACTTTCTGCATTAACAATGCTTCCTGCCAACCCGGCGAGAGGAAGTCTTCGCCACCTGGCTCCCAACCGTGATACTGCGCATCGTTCAGATAAAAGGCTTCAGCACGGCGCGTCACGGCGTCGTGCAAGGCGCCGTTGTTCGTTCGCAGCGCGTAGTCATGGGCGAACACCAAAGCAAAGGCGGTATTGCTGTGCGTGCCGGTGCGCACCGGGAAACCAAGCTTGGGCAGATAATTGATAAAGCTGTCGGACAGATGATCTGCCAGGGGCTGAAGGGTTCGCGCCCAGAGCTCAGCACGAGGATGGCGGAGCTGCAGCAGAGCCTCATGTAGGCGTAGCAGCCAGGCCCAGCCGTAGGGCCGTTCAAACCCTCCCCTGCCCGGCGCACGAAACCAGTCAAGCTCTCGCTCGATGTTCTCCGCGGTGAGCTGCTGATCAAACAGCGCAACCACCCGGGGTGCTTCGTCGAGATGAGGAAAGCTGGCCAGCAACCGCGCCAACAGCCAATAGCTGTGTACACAGGAGTGCCAATCATAGCTGCCAAAAAACACCGGATGATTACAGCGAGGCGCGGCGAGGTCAGCGTCGGAATTGAGCCGCACCCCTTCTGAATGCGGGTATTCCCGCTGCACATGCCCTAGCGTCATGCAGATCAGCTCGGCGGCGCGGACAGGCGTCAGCGTATAGGTCATTGGATGGTCCCGGTCAGGCTTGAACGAGCCCTACCATAGACACAGCAAAAACCATCAGGCAAGCACGGCCGGTGGAAAGCTGTTCGGAGTGAGTGAACCGTAGAGAGAAGAATCTGAAACAAGAACAAAGGCGTATCAGAACGATACTGGGCATTGCGGAAGAGATGAGTGGTGGGTCGTGTAGGATTCGAACCTACGACCAATTGGTTAAAAGCCAACTGCTCTACCAACTGAGCTAACGACCCATGCTC
This sequence comes from Pseudomonas sp. gcc21, assembly GCF_012844345.1. NCBI lineage: Bacteria > Pseudomonadati > Pseudomonadota > Gammaproteobacteria > Pseudomonadales > Pseudomonadaceae > Pseudomonas > Pseudomonas sp. gcc21. The sequence continues at coordinate 2,205,308 of NZ_CP051625.1, forward strand.
AAAAAAATGGTCGGGGTAGGGGGATTCGAACTCCCGACATCCTGCTCCCAAAGCAGGCGCGCTACCAGACTGCGCTATACCCCGATATATTGCCAGATGGCTCCGCGACCAGGACTCGAACCTGGGACCCAATGATTAACAGTCATTTGCTCTACCAACTGAGCTATCGCGGAATTACCTGTACAACTTTACTTCTTCAAACCCTCAGTAGAAGCAATGACTTGCGTCACATATCCCCTGCTGAGGCGCGCCATTTTACCGGTCAGCGCGGGGGTGTCAACCCTTTATTTGAAGCTTTTGATGCCTTATCTGCAGAGCGCCCTTCGAAACACAGAACCCGCCGATAGGCGGGTTCTGTTTACCGCATTGTCAAGCCTGGATTACAGCTGCGGACCGGCCTGAACGATCTCTTGCGAGACCTCGAACTTCTTGAAGTTCTCGATGAACAGTTTCGCCAGTTCCTGAGCAGCCGCATCATACTTGGCCGGATCGGCCCAGGTGTTGCGCGGGTTCAGAAGCTTGCTGTCCACGCCCGGAACCGACTTCGGCACATCCAGATTGATAACCGGCACGTGCTCGGTCTCGGTGCCGATCAGAGCGCCGGACTGCACGGCAGCGATGATGGCCCGGGTGGTCGGGATGCTGAAACGCTGACCTTCGCCGTAGGGGCCGCCGGTCCAGCCGGTGTTGACCAGATAGACCTTGCTACCAAAGGCATTGATGCGCTTGATCAGCAGCTCAGCGTACTCGCCGGCAGGACGCGGGAAGAACGGCGCGCCGAAGCAGGTGGAGAAGGTAGATTTGATGCCGCTACCCGAACCCATTTCAGTGGAACCGACCAGCGCGGTGTAACCGGACAGGAAGTGGTAGGCCGCCTGCTCGTTATTCAGGATCGAAACCGGTGGCAACACGCCGGTCAGGTCACAGGTCAGGAAGATGATCGCATTCGGCTCACCAGCGCGGTTCTCGATCACACGCTTCTCGACGTGCTCCAGCGGATAGGCAGCGCGGGTGTTCTGAGTCAGGCTAACATCGCTGTAATCAGCGACGCGGGTTTCCGGATCGATAACAACGTTCTCGACGATAGAGCCGAACTTGATGGCATTCCAGATAACCGGCTCGTTCTTTTGTGACAGGTCAATACACTTGGCATAGCAGCCGCCTTCGATATTGAACACGCTGCCTTCGGCCCAACCATGCTCATCGTCACCGATCAGGTTGCGCGACTCGTCGGCGGACAGGGTGGTCTTCCCGGTACCGGACAAGCCGAAGAACAGCGTGGTGTCGCCATCGTCGCCAACGTTGGCAGCGCAATGCATGGGCAGCACATCCTTGGCCGGCAACAGGAAGTTCTGCACGGAGAACATCGCCTTCTTCATCTCGCCGGCGTATTGCATCCCGGCCAGCAGGACCTTGCGCTGAGCAAAGTTGATGATGACGCAACCATCGCTGTTGGTACCGTCACGCTCGGGATCACAGACAAAATGCGGAGCATTCATGATCTGCCATTCCGGCTTGTCGGATGGATTGTGGCGCGGCGCGTTAATGAACAGTGTGCGACCAAAAACGTTGTGCCAAGCGGTCTCGGTGGTCATGACAACCGGCAAGTAGTGTTCCGGATCGGAACCAACATGTACGTGCGAAACGAAGCTGGTACGCTCCGCCAGATAGCCAGCGACGCGATCCCACAGCGGATCGAACTTGTCGGCAGGGAACGGACGGTTGATCGGGCCCCAGGCGATAGCGCTGCTGGTGCTTGGCTCGTCAACAATGAATCGATCCATCGGTGAACGGCCGGTGCGAGCGCCGGTCTCGACTACCAGCGAGCCGTTGTCAGCCAGATGCCCCTCGTTGCGCTGGATCGCCAGTTCAATCAGGTGGGCGATGCTCAGGTCGGTATAAACAGTGTTGGTAGCTTGCGTCATCTAACGTCGTCCTCTTCGGCTTTGACCGAAATCTCCATGAAGACCGATAGGACCGGTCTCAGCACGTGGGGGATATCTGGTTAATTAATGCTAGGGAACCGCTGAAAAACTACTATGCTCGGTCATGATGCGTTGAAGCTTAGCGCTTCGCCCTGCCTGACCGGTGCTCGATGGTTTCCAATGTTTCCCAGTGGTTTTTTGCGCTGGCCCACCGCGCAGGCGCGCCATTATGCCAAAAAAAAGACATCCGCGCGCCATTTGGTCCTGACAATGTATAGACAACATCCATAACGCGATGCGTTTAACATCATCGGGACCGATCATGCTTCAGTGAAGACCCTTTGCATGCTCTTCGGCTGCCTCGAACAAAGCGTCGAGCGCCTGGCGGTCGTAGCGGTACCGGGTATTGCAGAACTGGCAATCCACAGTGACCTCCCCGCCCCGCTCCTCAAGCAATGCCAATGCGTCCTCACGACCCAAACTGACAAGCGCTTTGCCGGATCGTTCCGCTGAACAGCTGCATTTGAAAACCACTGGGAGTGCGTCAAAAAGACGCACCTCTTCCTGATGATACAAACGATGCAGCAGCGTCTGGTTATCCAGCGCCATCAGCTCTTCCGGCTTCAGGGTATCTGCCAGTACGTTCAGGTGCGTCCAGGTCTCGCGACGCTCATCCGGATCGGTCTGTCGGTCGACTGGCAATGCCTGGAGCATGAAGCCGCGGGCGATACGCCCGTCGGCCAGCAGACGAAACCGGGTCGCCAGTTGCTCGGAGCTTTCAAAGTAGCCGTTCAGCGCTTCGGCCAGCGTAGTGCCTTGCAGCGATACCACGCCCTGGTAGCGTTGGCCGTTATCCGGGTCGATAGTGATGGCCAGAATGCCTTCCGGCATCAGTTCGGCCAGCTGTTCGCCTTCCAGCGAGTCAGCATACCGGGCAATGCCGCGCACTTCCTGATTGCTCGAACACTCGACCATCAGCGTCGAGAGCGGGCCGGAAGACCGCGCCTGAAGCACCAGCAGCCCTTCAAATTTCAGGGTACTTGACAGCAATACCGCAGCGGCCAGCAGCTCGCCGAGTAAGGATTTGACGGATTCCGGGTAGGAATGTTTCGCGAGAATCTCGCGATAGCTCTGGTCTAGCGATACCAGCTCGCCGCGCACGTCCGCCTGCTCAAATATGAAACGCTGGGAAACGTCCTGAAGCTGCATGATTTTCGGCCCTTTCAAAACAGCGAAGTATACCAATCAGTCGTCTGCGGATGCATTGCGCTCGTCGCGAAAGTTATGGATCTGACGGCGCTGTTTCTTGGTCGGGCGATGCTCGCTGATCAGACCACCCGCGCCCATCGCTTTGCGCTGCGCTGCTGCTGTTTCGCGTTTCTCGATACTCTCCGGCGTTTCTTCATATAACAGTTGCGCCTCGGGTGCACCGCGCCGCTGCCCGCTTAACTGACGCACCACCACGGTGCGGGTATCGAAACCCTGGCGCACTTGATAGATGTCGCCAACGCGCGGCTCTTTACTGGGCTTGCAGCGTTCGCCCTGGGCCTGCACCTTGCCGCCTTCAATTGCCGCTTTGGCCAGTGCGCGCGTCTTGAAGAAACGGGCGGCCCAAAGCCATTTATCCAGACGAACCTTGTCAGTGTCCTGCATGCCTTCAGACCTCGATTGCAGCTGTCGAAAAATTTAGATAGACGTCAGTTTAACAGTCTTGTGGTAATGCCTGAGTTGCCCCATGATGCGCCCCATCCGGGCCGTAAAACGAGGTAGCGCGATTGAAAACCTTTGATCACCTCACCGTTATAGGTCTACGTGAATGGATCGGCCTGCCGGAGCTGGGCATCAATCAGTTGATCGCCAAGGTCGACAGCGGCGCAAAAACCTCGGCATTGCACGCCAGTGACATCGAGCGCTTCGAGCGCGACGGCCAGCCCTGGGTACGCTTCAATGCGCATGCCGGCAGTCTGCACAAGCCACGCAAGCAGGCCTGCGAAGCACCTCTGATCGATACCAAACGAATCAAGAGTTCCAACGGTCATATGCAGGAGCGCTGCGTCATTCGCACACCCATGGTATTGGGCGACAGGACCTGGTTAGTGGAATTCACCCTGACTTGCCGCAAGGAAATGCGTTATCGGGTGCTGATCGGTTGTCGGGCGATGCTTGACGGTCAACTGGTCATCAACCCAGGGGTACGCTTCGTACAGGACAAACCCCAAACATCCAAATTATCTGAAGGCTGAACTGACAAACATGAAAATCGCGGTACTCTCGCGCAACCCCAACCTGTATTCCACCCGTCGCCTGGTCGAGGCTGGTCGCGAGCGCGGCCATGAGGTCAGGGTAATTGATACGCTGCGCGCGTATATGAACATCACCAGCCACAAGCCTTCGATCCACTACAAGGGTGAGGAGCTCGAACCCTTTGACGCGATCATTCCACGCATCGGTGCATCGATCACCTTCTACGGTGCGGCGGTGCTGCGGCAGTTTGAAATGATGGGGGTGTTTCCGCTCAATGAGTCCGTAGCGATCAGCCGCTCACGGGATAAGCTGCGATCCCTGCAGCTATTGGCGCGCAAGGGCGTGGGCCTGCCGGTGACCGGTTTCGCGCATTCTCCTGATGATATTCCCGACCTCATCAGCATGGTGGGCGGCGCGCCGCTGGTCATCAAGCTGCTGGAAGGCACCCAGGGAATCGGTGTGGTCATGTGCGAAACCGAGCAGGCTGCCGAGTCCGTACTGGAAGCCTTCATGGGGCTCAAGGCCAATATCATGGTGCAGGAATATATTCGCGAGGCCGGTGGCGCGGACATTCGTTGCCTGGTCGTGGGTGACAAGGTGATCGCTTCGATGAAGCGTCAGGCCAAGCCCGGCGAGTTTCGCTCCAACCTGCATCGCGGCGGCAGCGCCAGCCTGATCAAGATCACACCTGAAGAACGCATGACTGCCGTGCGTGCGGCCAAGGTGATGGGCTTGAATGTGGCGGGTGTGGATATTCTCCGTTCAAATCACGGCCCGGTTGTCATGGAAGTGAACTCCTCCCCCGGGCTGGAGGGCATCGAAGCCACCACCGGCAAGGACGTCGCCGGTCTGATCATTGAATATATCGAGAAAAACGGCCGGCCTAATCAGACCCGCACCAAGGGCAAGGGCTGATCTAGGCATTAGCCCGCGCATCCAACTGCTGCGCGCTGCCGTGCTTGCTGAAGGTCATGGTGAACAAGGCGACAAGCAATAGCACCTCGGCAAAATCACCTCCGTAGTACATCAACTGCGCCGCCGCCCTGATCTGGTCCGGGTCGTGCGGCACGTTGCGTGGCCATAGATAACCGTACATCAGCTTGGCCAGCACCGAATGCGCCGCGATAGAAAGAAACAGCGCGGCGATCCGGCACCTGAAGCTTGCGCTATGCGCGGCCTGGTCCGGCCCGGCGAGCACTGACCAGCAAAACAGATACCCTGCCAATAGAAAATGGACGTGTACCAATGCATGCAGCCAGGCTGATTCGAGGGAAGCCAGATAAAGCGGCGTGAGGTACAGCAACCACATCGCACCGACGTTCAGAAGCAGCGCAATCAATGGGTGTGAAACGAATCTGACATAGCCGCTACGCATCAGAGCCGTCAGCATTCGCGCAGCCTTGACCGGCAATGAGCGCAGCAATAGCGTAACCGGGGCCGCTAACACCAATGCCAGCGGCGCTAGCATCCCGATCACCAGATGCTGCGCCATATGCCAGCGAAAATCATGGTGCGCCAGGAGCATGGCGCCCGGCGTCAACGCCTGAACCAACAACATACATCCGGCCAGCCAGGCGGCAACACGCCACAGGCTCCAAATGTGCCCTGCTCGCCACTGCCACATCGCAGCGCCCAGGTAGGCAAGGCCGGCGATGATGACCAAGCCCGAAGCGAACCAGGCAAACACGTTCAATAACCTGTCGGCCGGCCGGCGTTCTGCTGGCGGCTTGCCTGCCGATAGAACCAGAAACCTACGGCGAGCAGTATCAACCCGACCGCATTCCAGACGATGTCGTACATCAAGGGGTCCACGCTGTAGCGGATCTGGTGGATACGCAGCACCTTGTGGCTGACAATGCCATCGAATAGCTGAAAGCCGCCCGCGCCCAGAAAGAAACCAGCCCAGGCCCAGCGCTTAAACAACCCACCCCGCCGCGCCAGTCCGACGATCAGAAACAGCCCCGCCACCATGGCGATCAGCTCGGCGGCGTGCAGCAATCCGTCGGTGATGATGCCTATAGTCGGAGTAGCCAGATCATAGAAGTGATGCCACTGCAGGATCTGGTGGAAGATGATTTCGTCTACCGCAGCCATCACGCCTACGCCAATGGGCAACGCGTACAGCAGCGAACGATTCGGTGAAGGTGTACTGCCTGTCTCATGGTGCATGGGAACCTCACTCGGAACAGGTGAGGTTTTGACCCATGCAGTGAAACCCTGTTCCCCTAGGGTCTGCGGGGTTCAAGCGCCTCGGTGAGGGCCGAATAGTCATCGACAGCGTCGAATTCTTCGGTATCACGCAACGCCCCGCGGCTGTCCGGCTGGCGCACCGCGAGCAGCTGCGCCACACCGTATTCGCGGGCCGAACGCAGTATATTCAGGCTGTCATCGATGAAAAGGGTGCGTTGCGGATCGAAGGGCACTTCGTCCTGCAAGGCGTGCCAGAAAGCTTGAGCCTCCTTGGGGTAGCCGAAATCGTGGGAACTGATCAACCGCTGGAAATAGGTCATCAGCTCGACACGCTCCATCTTCAACGACAGCGAATCGCGGTGCGCATTGGTGATGAGTATCACCTGCCGACCATTCTTTTGCAGCGTCTTGAGGAAGTGTTCGGCATCCGTACGCAAACGGATCAGATGCGCTATCTCCCGCTTGAGCTCGACGATTGGCACGCCCAGTTCACGCGTCCAGAAATCCAGGCAATACCAATCGAGCTGGCCTTGTTTCTCGGCCATCAGTGGGTAAATTTCTGCCTTGCCCCACTCCACCGGCTGACCGTGATGTTCGGCATAGCGACGCGGCAGATATTCCACCCAGAAGTGGTTGTCAAAGTGCAGGTCCAGCAGGGTTCCATCCATATCCAGCAGGACGGTATCGATCTCGTTCCAGTTAAGCATCGGCGGTTGGGCTTTGCGGCATGTGCCGCTATGATACCCAAGCCTTGATCAGTCCACCACGGAGCACCCATGCTGCAGAAGCCCGAGACACTCGACGCCCGGATCGTTGCCAAGAGCCGGCTGTTTACCGTGGAGCAGGTCCAGCTGCGCTTCAGTAACGGCGCGGAACGCACCTATGAGCGCCTGATCAACAAGGGACAGGGCTACGGTGCGGTAATGATCATTGCATTGAAAGACGACCGCACCGCGCTGCTGATCGAGGAATACTGCGGCGGCCTCGACAGCTACCAGCTATCGGTACCGAAAGGACTGGTCGAGCCGGGCGAAGACGTTCTCGATGCGGCCAATCGCGAGCTCATGGAGGAAGCCGGCTTCGGCGCCGAGCGCCTCGAGCTGCTTACTCACCTTTCGCTGTCTCCAGGCTACATGAGCCAGCAGATTGCCGTAGTGCTGGCGCGCGATCTCTATGAGAAACGCCTGCCCGGCGACGAACCCGAGCCGATACGGGTCGACTGGGTCGACCTCTATGCTCTATCGGAGCTGACGGCAATGGAAAACTTCAGCGAAGGCCGCGCGCTGGCCGGGTTGTATCTGGTCCGCGATCTGCTTGAACAGCGCGGCGAGCTGAAACGATGAACCTCCCGACACGTCTTGACGAACTCTGCGCTCTCACCCGTCGGGCTGGCGATCGCACGCTCGAATGGTGGCGGCACAATCCTGAAGTGACTGACAAACCGGATGACTCGCCGGTGACTGCCGCCGATCTGGCTGCGCACCATATGATAGTCGCCGGCCTACATGCGCTGACCCCCGACATTCCCGTGCTGTCTGAAGAAGACGCCGACGTACCTTTGGCCGAGCGAATGGGCTGGCAGCGCTTCTGGCTGGTTGATCCGCTGGACGGAACCAAGGAATTCATCGCCGGCACTGACGAATTCACCATCAACATTGCCCTGATCGAAAACGGCCAGGTCGTGCTCGGCATCGTTGGCGCGCCGGCACGCAACACGCTCTACTGGGGCGGACGAGACCTTGGCGCGTGGCGCCAGCTAGGCAACGAACCCGCCGAACCCATCCATTGCCGGCCCGCCGCCACGCCACTCGTGGTGGTCGCCAGCCGTCGCCATTCGAGCCCGGAACAGGAAGCCATGCTGGCGCGCATCAAAACGCTGCAGCAGATAGAGCAGGTCAGCATCGGCAGCTCCCTGAAATTCTGTCTGGTTGCCGAAGGTCAGGCCGATCTGTATCCGCGCCTGGCACCTACCAGCCAGTGGGACACCGCGGCTGCACAAGCGGTGGTCGAAGGTGCCGGCGGGCAAGTGATTGGGCTGGATGGCCAGCGCTTTGCCTACCCGACGCAGGCGTCCTTGCTTAACGGTCATTTCGTAGCCATGGGCAATGCACCCGCCGAGCTACTGGCTCAGGTGTTAGGCTGATCTCCAGGTCCGGCGCTTTGCGCTGGACACTGCCCCGGTCCGGCGTGATCATGTCGCGATCGTCCTTGTTCAATCCTCAGCAGGAGCCTGCCCATGTTCTTCCGCAGCATTCCCGAACATAAAATGCGCTTACCCACTGCCGAGGAAGCACTACCCGGCCGCGATACACCCATCCCGACGAGCGAGACGCATACCGTTCTTGGTACGCCGATCAAGCCGCCCTTCCCTGAAGGCATGCAGCAGATCATTTTCGGCATGGGTTGTTTCTGGGGTGTCGAGCGGCTGTTCTGGAAGATGGACGGCGTGTTCACCACGGCGGCAGGCTATGCCGGCGGCGTGACGCCCAACCCGACGTACGAAGAGGTGTGTTCCGGCATGACCGGACACAACGAGGTAGTACTGGTGGTGTTTGACCCGCAACGGGTCAGCCTCGATGATTTGCTCAAGGTGTTCTGGGAAGGGCATGATCCGACCCAGGGTATGCGCCAGGGCAATGATGCAGGCACGCAGTACCGCTCAGGCATCTATCTGACTGACGAGGCTCAGCGCGAAGCTGCCGAAGCCAGTCGCGAACTGTTCTCCCAGGCATTGGCCGCAGCTGGCCGTCCCGACATCACCACCGAGATTGTCCCGGCTCAGCGCTTTTACTACGCCGAAAGCTACCACCAGCAATATCTTGATAAAAATCCGGGCGGGTACTGCGGTATTGGCGGAACGGGTGTGTGCATGCCGCCTCGCTCGTAACCTGACCGGTCATTTCGCATGGCTTCAGGAATACCCGGAAGATCAACACGTTGCGCATTTTCCGGGTGAAATGGTAATTTCGATCGCCTGATGTGGCCATACGGCCAGCGCACCGCTCGCGCACTATGCAAGGCCCGGCATGTTGCCGATTGCCAGATACGGCACTGAACCTTTCTTCCTGAGTAGCCATGCTGTTACTGATCCTCATCCTCGCACCCTTCCTTGGCAGTGTCGTCGCGGCATTTCTACCCGCTAACGCACGCAATAGCGAGGCGTGGCTGGCTGGCCTGGTAGGCCTCATCGGGTTCGGCATCACTCTGTCGCTGTTGCCGGCTATTGGTAATGGCGAGGTGGTGCGCTTCACCGCTGAATGGTTACCCGGGCAGGATCTCAATTTCATCCTGCGCATGGACGGGCTGGCCTGGCTGTTCAGCTTGCTGATACTCGGCATATTCCTGCTGGTAGTGCTGTATGCGCGCTACTACATGTCGCCAAAGGACCCTGTTCCGCGCTTCTTCGCGTTCCTGCTGGCTTTCATGGGCGCGATGCTCGGCATTGTGCTGTCCGGAAACCTGATCCAGCTGGTCATGTTCTGGGAGCTGACCAGCCTGATTTCGTTCCTGCTGATCGGTTACTGGCACCACCGGGCCGATGCCCGGCGCGGCGCGCGCATGGCCTTCACGGTTACCGCAACCGGCGGCCTGTGCCTGCTTGCCGGGGTGCTGGTGCTCGGACATATTGTCGGCAGCTACAATCTCGACGTGGTACTCGCCTCCGGTAACACCATCCGCAACCATCCGCTGTATCTGACCACGCTGGTATTGATCGCCCTCGGCGCACTGACCAAGAGCGCGCAGTTTCCCTTTCATTTCTGGCTGCCGCACGCCATGGCAGCGCCCACCCCTGTTTCGGCCTTTCTGCATTCGGCAACCATGGTCAAGGCCGGCATCTTTCTGCTGATGCGGCTCTGGCCGGTCCTGGCGGGCACGCCGGAGTGGGAATGGGTCATTGGCGGTGCCGGCATCTGCACCAGGCTGATCGGCGCTTTCATCGCCATTTTCCAGCATGACCTCAAAGGATTACTGGCGTATTCAACGATCAGTCATCTGGGTCTTATCACCGCCCTGCTGGGTATCGGCACGCCGTTGGCGATGGTCGCGGCGATCTTCCACACCGTTAACCACGCCACCTTCAAGGCATCGCTTTTCATGGCGGTCGGCATCATCGACCATGAATGCGGCACCCGCGACATGCGCCGGTTACGCGGGCTTTACCGTCCCATGCCGCATACCGCCACGCTGGCCATCGTCGCCAGCGCAGCCATGGCCGGGGTGCCCTTGCTCAACGGTTTCATTTCCAAGGAAATGTTCTTCGCCGAAGCAATTCAGGTGGGTTCGGATAACAACTGGTGGATGTCGCTGGTTGCCATCGCCATGGGCATCTTTGGTGTCGCCTACTCGTTGCGTTTCATCTACGTATTCTTCGGCCAAACCGCCACCGATCTGCCCAGTACGCCCCATGAACCGCCACGCTGGATGCGCGTTCCTGTCGAATTGCTGGTGTTGTCCTGTCTGATCGTCGGCGTCATGCCTGCATTAACCATCGGGCCGCTGCTGCATAACGCTGTCGAAGCGGTCCTGGGCGTGCGCACGCCCACGTACAGCCTGGCCGTCTGGCATGGCCTGAATAGGCCGTTGCTGATGAGCCTGATCGCGCTGGTCGGCGGCGTGCTGCTCTACGCGCTGCTGCGGTCCCGCTTTGGCCTGACCCAGCGTGACCGCGTGCCATTTCTGCACCGCTTCAACGGCAAGCAGGCCTATGAAAGCACCATGCTCGAACTGATGGCCCTCGCGGCGCGACTCGAGAAGCTGCTCGGCACCCGTCGATTACAGCCGCAGCTTCTTCTGATGATACTGGCCGGCGTATCGGTAACGCTGATCGTCAGTTGGGTAGTGCCGCATGGCTGGATTCTGAGACCACCCGAGACGCTCAACCTGCCCTTCGCTGCCTTGTGGACTGTGGGCTGTGCCTGCGCACTCGCCGCGGCCTGGCAGGCTAAATATCATCGTCTGGCTGCACTGATGCTGATCGGCGGTACGGGCATAGTGGTCAGCATCACCTTCCTGTGGCTGTCCGCCCCTGATCTGGCGCTGACCCAGTTGATGGTCGAGACCGTCACAACCGTGCTGATCCTGCTGGGCTTGCGCTGGCTGCCGCCGCGTATTCTGAACCGCGAAACCGAAGCCCGGGTCAACCGGCTGGCACGCGCCAGACGCACCCGGGATTTTATCCTGGCGGTGGTCGCCGGCACGGGTATGGCTGCGCTCAGCTATCTGGTGTTGTTGCATCCGACTGGCAGCAAAATAGGCGATTTCTTCCTTGAGCGCGCACTCAGCGAAGGCGGCGGCAGCAATGTAGTGAACGTGCTGCTGGTCGATTTCCGCGGCTTCGATACTTTCGGTGAGCTGGCCGTACTGAGTATCGTGGCACTCACCGTCTATGCACTACTGCGTCGATTCCGTCCCGCGCCCGAAAGTATTCCGATCCCGGCGCAGCAGGCCAACAGTATCGATCCTGCGACCCGCCAGACCCCGGCGCAACAGGCCAACAGCGGCTATCTGATGGTGCCAAGCGTATACCTGCGGCTGTTACTGCCCATCTTCGGCGTGGTGGCCGCCTACTTCTTCATGCGCGGGCATAACCTGCCGGGTGGCGGCTTCGTCGCGGGGCTGATCCTTTCCGTCGCCATTATCATCCAGTACATGCTGGCTGGCACCGCCTGGGTCGAAGCCAACCTGCGTCTGCAGCCACACCGCTGGATTGCTAGCGGGCTCGCCATCACCGCAGCTACGGGCCTGGGCGCCTGGCTGCTCGGTTACCCCTTCCTGACCAGCCACACGGCGCACCTTGTCCTGCCGGTATTTGGCGAGGTGCACGTACCCAGTGCATTTCTCTTCGACCTGGGCGTTTTTTGCGTAGTTGTGGGCAGCACCATGCTGATCCTTATCGCCCTTGCCCACCAGTCGGTGCGCAGCCACCGGGTACCTGTCGGAGCGTCGGTGCCAGCCGCGCCGGCCAGCAAGGAGATCCTCTGATGGAAGTCGTCATCGCCATCGCCATCGGCGTACTGTTCGGTTCGGGTGTCTGGCTGATCCTGCGCCCGCGCACCTTTCAGGTCATAACCGGGTTGCTGCTGCTGAGCTACGCGGTGAACCTGTTCATCTTCATCATGGGCCGGTTATCGATCAACCTTCCTCCGCTCACTTTGGAAGAAGGCCCAATTGATCCCGCGCTCTATGCCGATCCCGTGCCCCAGGCACTGGTGCTCACGGCCATCGTTATCGGCTTCGCTACGACCGCCTTGTATCTGGTGGTATTGCTGGCGTCACGCGGCATGACCGGTACGGACCATGTCGAAGGCCGGGAGCCGGACGTATGAGCAGCCACTGGCTGGACCAGCTGTTGCTGACGCCCATACTCATACCGCTCTTGGCTGCTGCCGCGCTGGTTATCATCAACCAGCGCCGCCATCAGCTGAAGTTCTCCATCAACCTGATCAGCTGCCTGGCGCTGCTGGCCAACGCGGTGGCGCTGGTCTATCTGACTGACACCGAGCACTGGCCGCGAGACATCGGCGTTTACCTTGCGGCCAACTGGGCTACGCCCTTCGGTATCGCGCTGATGGCCGACCGTCTGGCCGCGATGATGCTGCTGTTGACGGCGATCATAGCGCTGGCCTCACTGCTCTATGCCTATGCCCGCTGGAGCCGCACGGGCGTACATTTTCATTCGTTGTTCCAGTTCCTGCTCATGGGTATCAACGGTGCCTTCCTGACCGGGGACCTGTTCAACCTCTTCGTGTTCTTCGAGATCATGCTGGCCGCGTCCTACGGCCTGGTGCTGCACGGCTTCAATGCCGCACGGGTGCGCGCAGGCATGCAGTACATCGTGATCAACCTGGTATCTTCCCTGTTCTTTCTGATCGGCGTGGCGCTGATCTACGCTGCGGCCGGCACATTGAACATGGCTGACCTGGCGACGCAGCTTACCGGGCTGACGCCAACTGACAGATTATTACTGGAGACCGGCGCAGCCATTCTCGCCGTGGCCTTCCTTACCAAAAGCGCGGTATGGCCGCTGGGATTCTGGCTGCCGACCACCTACTCGGCGGCGTCACCCCCCGTTGCTGCCCTGCTGGTGCTGATGACTAAGGTCGGCGTCTATGTTCTGCTCAGGTTATGGCTTCTGGTCTTTGCCGATCATGCGGGCGTAGCCAGTGCGCTGGGGGCCAACGCCCTGCTGGCTATCGGCGTGGTAACCATCGCATTTGGCAGCATCGGACTACTGGCGAGCCAGGAACTGGGCCGCATGGCAGGCTACAGCGCGATCATATCCTCCGGCACCCTGCTTGCCGCGATCGGCTACGGCCAGCCCAACGTGATCAGCGCTGCATTGTTCTACCTGCTCAGTTCGACACTGGCGGTCGCGGCGCTGGTCATGCTCATCGAACTGATCGACCGTATCCGCAAACCCAGCGCCGCCATGCTGGCCCTGACCATGGAAGCCTTTGCCATAGGCGATGCGCCCGAGGAAGCCGACTCGGCTGGTGTCCCTATACCGGCGGCGATGGCGTTTCTCGGTCTGTCATTCTTTGCCTGCGCGCTGATCATAGCGGGCCTGCCACCGCTGTCCGGCTTTATCGCCAAGTTCAGCCTGTTCCATGCCATGCTCAACCCCTACGGTCTGTCCGCGCTGACTGCAGACACCGGTAATCTGGCGGCCTGGCTGCTGATGGCGCTGATCATTGTTTCCGGGCTGGCGGCGATCATTTCGCTGATGCGCTATGGCGTACGTACCTTCTGGGCAACCGAATCCACCCCGCCACGCTTGCAAGTGACCGAGGCTGGCGCAGTGGGTGGCCTGCTGTTTCTCTGTATCCTGCTCACCGTTCAGGCCGGACCGCTGCGTAGCTATCTGGACCGCGTTTCGATCGGCCTGCATTACCCTGCCGATTACACGCAGCGGGTGCTCTCCGCGCCAACGGTGCCCGGTGTCGTCAATTCGGAGGGCAGCGAATGAGTCGCTGGCTGCCGTCGCCGATTCTCTCGGCGGCATTGTTGATCATGTGGTTGCTGCTGAACCAGAGCATCTCCCCGGGGCAGCTGCTGATTGGCGTGCTATTGGCTATTGCCGCGCCCATCCTGTCGCGCCCGCTGCGGCCATTCACCGTTGTGGTGAAAAAGCCGATGGTGATGCTGCGGCTGGCCGGCTGGTCGTTGAAGGAAATCATCCGTTCGAGTTTCAACGTCAGCCGAATCATTCTGTTCACTCGGCACGAGCGCCTGAATTCACAATTCATCCGCATTCCGCTGGATCTGCGCGATCCATACGGGCTGGCGGTTCTGTCATGCATCATCAATTCGACCCCGGGGACCGTCTGGGTGGAGATCATGCCGGACAGCAACGACCTGGCGCTGCATGTATTCGACCTGCACGATGCCAGCTGGTGGGTGGATATGATCAAGACCCGCTACGAACAACCACTCATCGAAATCTTCGAACAGGGTGATCCATGACGACATTGCTGACCCTGACCATTCTCTTTGCCCAGGGCTGTACCATGCTGGCCATGCTGTTCTGCGCCATCCGACTGTTGCTCGGTCCAAGCGCCCAGGACCGTGTGCTGGCGCTGGATACGCTGTGGATGTGCGGCATGATCCTGGCGCTGGTGATGGGCATTCGCTTTGCCAATGACGTCTATTTCGAGATGGCGCTGCTGATCGCGTTGACCGGTTTTGTTTCCTCGATTGCGCTGGCCAAGTTTCTCACCCGGGGGGAGATCATCGAATGAGCGTCGTTCATGTCGATCTCCCGCTCTGGCTGGCCATTCCCTTCGCGCTGCTACTGCTGCTGGGCAGCCTGATCATTCTGATCGGTGCCCTTGGCCTGTTGCGACTGCCCAGTTTCTATCAGCGTATTCACGGCCCTGCCATCACTATCACGCTCGGTACCGGCTGCTTCCTGCTTGCTTCCATGCTCTATTTCAGCGGTCTGGAAACACGGCCGGTACTGCATGAACTGCTGATTTCGGCCTTCCTGCTGCTAACCGCGCCGGTGACCTCGATGATGATCATGCGCGCCTCGGTTTATCGGGATCTGCGCGGCGGTCGAATCATTCGACGATCAGACGGCAGCGAAAGCTATCGCTTTCCAACAAACGATGATGAGTGAGGCTGTCCTCCCAAGCGCATTCTTCGCATGATGCCGATGACCCATAGCCGCGCCCTGTTGAGCATGCATGTGGCTGCGTTGATGTTCGGCTTGACCGGGATATTCGGCAAGCTGATCCAGGCCGGCCCGGTGGTGATCGTACTCGGCCGTGCGCTGTTTGCGGTGGCAGCCTTGTTCTTGTTTGCCCGTCTATTTACTCGCCCGATCCTGCGTGGCGTAACACGGCAGCGATTCCTGCAACTGGCGATGTGCGGCTTTTTTCTCGGCGTGCACTGGCTGACCTTTTTCCATGCGGTGAAGATTGCCGGCGTGGGCATCGGCACCCTGGGGTTCGCCAGCTTTCCAGCCTTCGTGGTCATTCTCGAAATGATTTTCTGGCGCGAACAGCCCAGCCCCCGCGACCTGCTCAAGGTCGGCCTGATCTGTATTGGCCTGGTCTTGGTCGCCCCGGCTTTTAACCTTAGCCACGGCGCCACGACCGGTCTGCTATGGGCGATCCTGTCGGGTTTCTGCTTCGCAGCGGTATCCGTTGGCAATCGTCTGACCAGCGGCCATCTGCATGCTGTGCAGGTGGCTTTCTGGCAAAACATCGTGATATTTGCCTGCCTGCTACCCTTCAGCGGCGTTGCCTTGGTCCAGGTCGATGCGCTTGACTGGCTATGGCTGGCGCTGCTCGGGCTGTTCTGCACAGGGCTGGCGCACGGATTGTTCGTCGCCAGCCTGACAGTACTCAAGGCACGTGTTGCGTCCCTGTTCTTCGCGCTCGAGCCCGTCTACGGGATTCTGTTTGCCTGGTATCTGTTCGGTGAGGAGCCGACCATTCGCATGCTGCTGGGAGGTCTGCTGATTATCTCGGCGCTGGCTCTGGTCAGCCGCGCCCCGGAGCCAGCCTGAGGCGCGCTTGCCGCGCCGGGTTGATCAAGCCCGGGTTTCGATCACCCGCACCCAGTCCGGCAGGATATTCATACGTGCGGCGGCGAGCTTCAGGCATACCAGCAGGGGGACTGCCAATAGCACGCCCACCGCGCCCCACATCCAGCCCCAAAGAATCAGCCAGACCATCACCACCAGCGGGTTGAGTCGCATATTGCGGCCGAGCATGATCGGCGTCACAAACTGCGCCTCGACCAGATTGATGCAGAAGAAGATCAACACCGGCATCAGCGCTGCCAGCTCTGGCCCGTACTGCACCAGCCCGGCGATCGCCAGAATGATCATCGCCAGGATCGGACCCACGTAGGGCGCGAAGTTGGCCAATGCTACGAGCGCGCCCCAGAGCATCGCGTCCTCAACGCCATACAGCCACAAGGCGCCGCCCGTCACCAGGCCCAGGCAGGTATTGATGATGCTGACTGTCAGGATGTAGCGCGACAGCTCGCGCTGGATCTCACGCACCAGCATGATGGTCATGCGCTTATCACGAGCATGCGGGAAAACGTCAACGAAGGCGGCGAACAGGTTGGGCCCGAAGATCAGCAGAAACAGGATCAGAATCACGCTGGTCACCAGCTGGGCAAGTACCAGCGGGGTCGCACTCAACACGGAAATCACCGCTTCCATTCCACCCTGCCGTATGCGCGCGCTGACCTGGTCTTCCTCTTTCAACGGCGGCTCGACCACCACGGGTGGCGGCTCCGGCTCGGGCTCCTCTTCCTTGTCTCCACGAAACCAGCCGAACAGCCGGAAACCCCGTTCCTCCTCCTCTTCGACCTGCGCTGGCTGAGGTGCAGGCGCAGCCGGAGCGCGCCTGCGTTCGGATTGCAGGCTTTCGGTGAATTCATCCAGCCGCTCGGTGAGCTGTTCAGACAGATCAGGCAACTGCTTTGCCCATTTCTGGGCTGGCTCGGTCAGCTGCATGACAAGCAGGGTGAAGGGGCCAAGCAGCACCGCCATGATAACGACCGCAGACACCGTCCGCGGAACGTAAATGCGTTTGAGTCCGGTAACCAACGGGCCCAGCAATAGCGAAAACAGCATCGCTACCACTATGGGCATCAGCAGCGTCTTGGCGAAATAAAGCGTGTAGACAGCAGCAAGTCCCAGCAGCCAGACGGTCGGGGAAACCGTTGCGGGCTGGGACACTGGGATTGCTATAGGGTCTAGCTGGGCTTCGGGATCAATAGGGGCTGGTGCGCGATGGTCAGCGAACGGCTCCCTGCCGTTCTCGTCGGTCATGCATCGCCTTCCAGCGCTGACGAGGATGAGGGCATCCACATTGTCGCGATGCGCCACAATCGCAAACCTTCAATGCTGAACGCCAACAGGCTCTTACGCCCGGCACCGCTGGACAAGCCCGCTAACAATCCGACTGCCAACCCGCCGCCAAGAATCCAGAGCGGTGACTGGCGTCTGAGAAACGCCATTCGCTGCATCCCTTCGAGCTTCAGCAATCCCCTTTCGAGTTTGAGCTGCTCGTTGATTTGCTTGACCTCATTGATCAGGTCTTTGCGCGCCATCTTTGATTCCTTGTCTGAACGCGTGGATATGCTGCTTGGTCGTCTTCAACCCGAGATTCTTGCTGGAGCTCTTGATCATCATCAGCATAATCAGCATCGGAATGATCTGCACTGCAAGGAACGCCACCAACCCCAGAGTTACCGACTCGCTAGGCACGTAAGCCCACCAACCGAGCAGGACCGATACACCTATCCAGGCCAGCAGTGCGAGGGGCAACATGGCCAGAGCGAGAACTGCAATTCTCCCGCTCTCGGACATGGTCAGGCGGATTTCCGTGAAAGCCAGCTTACCCAGATCCTTACCGGTCAGGGCAGCATGCTTGGCCCATTCAGCCAGTGCTTTCAGTTCCGTCTGCAGATCCGCCTCACCTGTCGCCGTCTCACCTTCGCCCGGCCTGGACTGATCCGGGATCTCACTCATTTCGATTTAGTGCAAAGCTTGGAGACAACGAAACCGGCAGCAAAGGCGATGCCGAGTGAGGTAAGTGGCTTTTCCCGGATAAAGCTAGTGGCTTGGCCGGTGTACTGCTGGATCTGCGCTTGTGCTTGTTCTCTGCCTTTCATAAATTGGCTCGATGCTCCGTTCTTGAGGTCCAGGCCAGACGTTTCCGCCGCGTGCAGGAAATGCGATTTGGCCTCCATCAGTTTGTCGAAAGCGGCCATGACCGCGTCCTTACCAGAATCGATTTCCTTCGAACTTTCTTCGCTGTTCACGGCTTTCTTTACCGATTCAGCGGCTTTATCCAAATTCGCAGCTACCATGTGCATGCTCCTAAATCGAATCAGCTAAGTGATGTTTCACAGAGTTCTTGACCACCCCCGGCTCGCCAATGTTCCCCCGATCAGACAAATGAGTTGCGCTTGAGCCCCCGCCGTTGCCCCGCCGTGAAGCACCAAGGACGCAACGGCACTGCACAGCAGGCGCGCCATGGGATACCAGTCTGTGCCAGACTGATGGCTCGACACGGCAGACAGCTGCCGACATCAACCGTATCTGACAGGGTAGCCGGAAATGCGAAAAACACCGGAATTCGACATAGTTGTTTATGGAGCGACGGGCTATACAGGCCGCCTGGTAGCCGAATACCTGGCGCGGGAATATGCCGATGACAAGACGTTACGCTGGGCGATGGCGGGTCGTAATGCGGAAAAACTGGCAGCGGTGCGCGACGAGATCGGCGCTCCTGCTGAGACGCCTCTGGTCGTCGCTGATGCCAGTGATCCGGCCAGCCTTTACGCGATGGTCGAGCGAACGCGCGTGGTGCTGACCACCGTCGGACCTTATCAGCTGTATGGCTCGGAACTGGTGGCCGCGTGCGCTGAGAGCGGGACCGATTATGTAGACCTGTGCGGCGAACCCGCGTGGATGCGCCAGATGATCGACGCACATGCCGACGCGGCCAAGGCCAGCGGTGCACGCATCGTGTTCTCCTGCGGTTTTGATTCGATCCCTTTCGATCTGGGAGTGTACTACCTGCAACAGGCCGCGAACGAGCGGTTCGGTGGGCCAGTATCGAGGGTCAAGGGCCGGGTCAGAAAAATGAAAGGCACCTTCTCCGGAGGAACCGCAGCCAGCCTTAAAGCAACCATGGCGGCGGCCAAGGCCAATCCGGAGATATATCAGCTGCTCAGCAATCACTTTGCGCTTGCGCCGGGCTTCACCGGGCCCGAGCAACCGCCGGCGAGTAAGCCTGAGTATGATGCGAGCCTGGATAGCTGGGCTGCGCCCTTCATCATGGCAGCGATCAATACGCGTAATGTTCATCGCTCCAACTCGCTGCTTGGCCACGCCTACGGCGAGCATTTTGTCTATGACGAGATGCTATTGACCGGCCCCGGCGAGCAGGGCAAAGCCATTGCCGAGGCGGTGGCGTCGGACCGTTCGCTTTCCAGCGACGAGGCTCCGAAGCCGGGTGAAGGACCGACTGCGCAGGAGCGAGAGAACGGCTATTACGACATCCTGTTCATCGGTGAGTCGGATGACGGCAAAACCATCAAAGCCAGCGTTTCCGGCAAGCGAGACCCGGGATACGGCTCGACATCACGCATGATCGCCGAGAGCGCGGTCTGTCTGGTACGCGATGCAACCGATACTGCCGGGGGTATCTGGACCACTGCCCCAGCCATGGGCGAGCGGCTCATCAAACGGCTGACCGAGCATGCCGGCTTGACGTTCAAGCTGGAAGACTGACCGGCTAAGCCCGCGCCAGTCCGGGCGCGGGCTTAGGGTTCACCCACCAGCCAATCCATCCGACATTCGCCATCGCCGGATTGCGCCAGGACCTTCGCCAGCCATGGCAAGGCGGTGTCCAGCTCCTCCCACAGCGGCCAGGGTGGGTTTACTAACATCAGGCCCGAACCGTTCAGTCCGAGCTGGTTATCAGCCGGACGCACATTCAGCTCCACGCGTAGCACCTTGGGCAGCCCGGAGTCAGCCACCTGGCGGTAGAAGTCGCGTAACAGACGCTGGTCCTTGATCGGATACCAGAGCGCAATGACGGTCTGCCGCATGCGCTGTATCGCGGTTTGCATCGACACCAGACAGCGCGCCAGCTCGTTTTCCTTTTCAAAGGGCGGATCCAGTAACCACAGGGCGCGTTTTTCGGCGACCGGCAGAAAGGCTTTGGCCAGTTCGTACCCATCGCGCTGGTGCACCGCGATGCGCGCGTCATGACTGAAGTGCTCGCGCAAAGTGGCCGCGTCTTCAGGATGCAGTTCGCTGAGAATCATGCGGTCCTGCTCGCGCAGCGAGTCGGCGATCAGCTGGGGTGAACCAGGGTAATAGCGCAGGGCCGCATCCGGGTTGTGCGCGGCGACAGCGCTGCGCAGTGCGGCAAACATAGCCGGCAGGTCATCCCTGTCCCACAGACGGGCAATACCGTCACGGTATTCGCCGGTTTTGCCGGCCGCCTCCCCTTCCAGATCATACATTGCCGTGCCGGCATGACTGTCGAGGTAGCAATACGGCGTGTCCTTGCGCTGCATCAGCGTCGC
Organism: Pseudomonas sp. gcc21; assembly: GCF_012844345.1. Lineage (NCBI taxonomy): Bacteria > Pseudomonadati > Pseudomonadota > Gammaproteobacteria > Pseudomonadales > Pseudomonadaceae > Pseudomonas > Pseudomonas sp. gcc21. The sequence continues at coordinate 2,226,235 of NZ_CP051625.1, forward strand.
CATGCGCAACAGTACGGCGTGCTTGAAGATGTCAGCGTGATTGCCGGCGTGGTAACTGTGGCGGTAATTCATGATACGAACTCGTTAGCGGCAAACGCCGGCATTCTAGGGATGGATAAGGGGCGGCCGCAAGCGAGGCTGGCAAGCCGTCCGCGATGACTCCGCAGATTGCCAGCGCTCATCGTTCAGCTCTGCTGGCTGGTAGGCGTCACGCGAAGCACTTCCTCGATTGTCGTCAACCCGGCGCCGACTTTCTGCGCACCTGAGAGTCGCAGGCTGTGCATGCCTTCCTTGTAGGCCTGGCGACGCAACGCGTGGAGATCGATATCCGACTGCACCAGCGGCTTGAGGCTGTCACTCAATGGCATCAGTTCATACACGCCGGCACGGCCTCGATAGCCGGTTTCCCGACACTCCGGGCAACCTACAGGGCCATGGGCATTAGCCGGCAGCGGCGCATTCCACGGACGGGTCAGTTCGCGCCAGGCAGCTTCATCCACCTGCGTGTGAACCTTGCAGTGCGGACACAGGGTGCGCACCAGACGCTGGGCCATGACCCCCAGCACCGTTGCCTTGATCAGATAAGCCGGCACGCCGAGTTCAATCAAGCGGCTGACCGAGCTGGGGGCATCGTTGGTATGCAGGGTGGATAACACCAGGTGACCTGTCAGCGCTGCCTGGATCGCCATTTCAGCGGTTTCCAGGTCCCGAATCTCGCCGATCATGATGATGTCCGGATCCTGGCGCATCAGGGCGCGCACCGCGCTGGCGAAATTGAGATCGATGTTGTGCTGGACCTGCATCTGGTTGAAGCTTTCCTCGACCATCTCGATCGGATCTTCCACCGTGCAGACGTTTACTTCCGGGGTCGCCAGCTTCTTCAGGGTGGTGTACAGCGTTGTTGTCTTGCCGGAGCCGGTTGGGCCGGTCACCAGCACGATGCCATTGGGTTGGCCAACCATGTGCTGCCAACGGCGTTTGTCCTCGCCGGAAAACCCCAGCTGATCGAAGCTACGCAGCAGCACGTCCGGATCGAAAATCCGCATCACCATCTTTTCGCCAAAGGCGGTTGGCAGGGTAGAAAGCCGCAACTCCACCTCGTTACCCTGCGGCGATTTGGTCTTTACCCGGCCGTCCTGCGGCTTGCGCTTCTCGGCGACGTTCATCCGACCGAGTGTTTTCAGCCGGCTGACCACCGCCACCGCCACCTGCAGCGGGAAGCTGTAAACCGTATGCAGCACACCGTCGATACGCAACCTGACGCTACCGGTTTCACGGCGTGGCTCAATGTGGATATCACTGGCGCGCTGCTCGAAGGCGTATTGAAACAGCCAGTCGACGATATTGACTACGTGGGCATCGTTGGCGTCCGGCTCCTGACTCATGTTGCCAAGATTCAGCAGCTGTTCGAAATTGCCGATGCTGGTGTTCTTCTGCTCGCTGTTGTTGGCCCCGCTGACCGAGCGTGCCAGCCGGTAAAACTCGAGTGAATAACGTTGGATGTCCGCCGGACTGGCGACCACGCGCAGGATTTCCCGCTTCAGCACATGGTTAAGATTGGCTTCCCAGCTGGTTACCCATGGCTGGGCGCTGGCAATGGTGACCTGGCGTTCGTTGACTTCAACCGCGAGGATCCTGTGCCTCTGCGCAAAGGCGAACGACATCAGCGGCGTGACCTCGGCAACGTTGATCTTCAACGGGTCGATGCGATAGAACGGCTGGCCCGCCTCGGCCGCAAGCCAGCGGCTGAGGCTCTCCAGATCAAGTGTCTTGCCCGGCCGGGAGAGATCGTCCAGATTCTGTGTGGCAATGAATTCCAGCGGATGCAGCGCTTGCGTCTCGCCGACCGCCGCACGGCGCAGCGTGCTCACCTGCTCGGCCGTATCGAGGTCCATTCGGCCCTGCCCCACCAGCGCCTTGAGCAGGTCGGTCAGATCCAGCAAGCGGTCGCTTTCCACGGTAACCAGCTCCTTCAGATGCAGCATCCCTTTCTCCCTTTCCGGCTTCGGCTCTTAGTTATTGAGCACTCTCCAGGCATCCAGCCGCCGTAGACGTTGACCCTGATTGCGCAGCGCCGCCAGCAGGGCCGGTCGCTGTTCCGCATCAACCAGCGGATACTGCTCAAGCAAAGCCTGCAACTTGTTCAGCTCGCCGAACAGACGATCAGCTTCGGGTACATCCAGCAACTGACGGAAACCGGACAGCAGGAAATACAAGCGGCCCAGCCGCGGCTGTTGGTCCATCCATTCGCTGACCGCCGAATCCGGTTCATTGTGGTGGGGCACGACCAGACTCTGTATCTCCTTGGCCACCGCGGCAAGCAACCAGCGCGGCACTGCCAGCGCGCCGATCTTGTCGCCCCGTGGCGGGCGTGCCTGTCTCCAGCCGGATTGGTGCAGCCACAACGCCAGCGATATGAACAACTCACCCCAGGCGCGGTCCTGAATCACCTCGTCAAACAATGCAGGCGCTTTGTCGCGCGCTGCCTGGCTCTCTTCGTCATCGGCCCAGCCTGCCAGCGCCAGCGGACGAAACGCGCCGATCAGCTGATCAAGCGGCTGCACAAAGGACTGCCCGGCGGAGCGCGGCAGGGCCAGATCGAACACGCCAAAATAGGCGCGCAACACACCGAGATGGGTTGTCAGATCGCGGAACAGTTTCCATTGCCCGGTGTGGCGATACTGTTCGGCCAGGCGCTGGGTGTGGCCCAGCAACTGCCAGCCAGCGCCGGCAATGACCTCGTCCACCGTGGACTCGGCACTCCATTGAACAAAGGCGGGCTTGAGTGCATAACTGGCCGGATCGAACAGCCGATAACCGCGTTCCGCCTTGCTGATATCACAGGGCATCAACGGCAGGTCGGCGGCGAGGCGTGCCGCCAGTTCAAGCACGGCGACGGCCGGCCCCTGGCGCACCTCCAGTTCGAGTTCACAGATCGGCTCTTCATGCTCGCCGGCGATGACCCTGCCTTCGTCCAGCGCCACTTCCACTTCAACCGGCTCGCCTTCGCGTTCCCACTTGATAATCGCTCGTGTGCGCTGGAAATCAGTGGTGAACAACGGCTGCAGCTGGCTCAGATCGAGATCGGCCAGCGCCTGGGGCCAGCAACTGTCATCCAGCAACGAGAGATCCAGATGATCCTGGCTCAGCGGCCAGTCCCACTCGTTGCGTTCAGACAAGCCGGCAACGCTCTGACCACGGCTTTTCAGGGTCTGTATATATTGATCACCATCGCGCCGCAGCCGCAGCGCAACCCTGGCTGCGACAAGATCCCGCGTAGCGGTGTCATAGTATTGGTTATGCAGGAGACCGGAATGCCATTCGCCGGATAACCGCTCGGCCAACAGCGGGTGTTCGCGCAGTGCCGCCAGTGTTTTGGGCGTTACACGGAGTTTGATTTCTGTCTCTTTGACCATTGTAATTCTCTGTATAGTTTCGCCGGACGCGACGTTAATACCGTTTGGGTGACGTGGCGGGGATCAACATCTATAATTTGCGGCCTTAAAAAGCCTTGGAGCCTTCATGCCCAACAATCCTTTTCTAAGCCTGTTCGGTCGCTCGCCTATCGGCCCCATGCAACTGCATATTGCCAAGGCTCATGAGTGCGCAGCGAAGCTGAACGACTTCATCGATGCCGTTATCGCCGATAACTGGACCGAAGCCGAACGTATTCAGCAGGAAATCGCTGAGCTGGAGCGCGCCGCAGACAAGCTGAAAAAAGATGTCCGCGTGCACCTGCCCAAGAGTCTGTTTCTGCCCGTGCCGCGTTCGGACCTGCTGGAACTGCTGAGTGTACAGGACAAAGTAGCCAACCGCGCCAAGGATATCGCCGGCCTCATGCTGGGCCGCAAGATGACCATTCCAGGGCCGTTGCAAGCCGGTTTCAAGACTTTTGTCGGTCGTTCAGTAGACGCAGCAGCGCAGGCTTTGCGAGCCATGAACGAGCTCGACGAATTGCTGGAAACAGGCTTCTCCGGCCGCGAAGTAACGCTGGTTGAAAAGCTGATTGATGAACTCGACCGTATCGAGCACGAAACCGACAACTTGCAGATCAAGTTGCGCGCAGAGCTGTATCAGCTGGAAAAGGATCTTCCTCCAGTGGACGTAATGTTTCTGTACAAGATCATCGAATGGATTGGTGACGTGGCAGACCGGGCACAACGTGTTGGAAACCGCCTGGAATTATTGATGGCCCGCTAGGGACGTTGCCGTTTCTGCACAACGAAACGGCAGCTTCCGCTGAAGGCCAGCCCTTACACGCATACCAACAGAGCATTTGATTATGACCCTCATCGCAGAATACGGCACCGTGCTGCTGATCCTTGCCTGCCTTTTCGGTTTCTTCATGGCATGGGGCGTCGGCGCCAACGATGTCGCCAACGCCATGGGAACGTCAGTTGGCTCCCGCGCGCTGACTATCAAGCAGGCGATCATGATCGCCATCGTATTCGAATTTCTCGGCGCCTATCTGGCGGGTGGAGAAGTTACCCAGACGGTAAGAAGCGGCATCCTCGATTCCAGCATGATCAGCCCCGAACAGATGGTATTCGGCATGCTGGCCGCACTCCTCGCTGCAGGTTCATGGCTGTTCATCGCGTCGACCCGGGGTTGGCCGGTTTCAACCACCCACTCGATTATCGGCGCGGTGATTGGCTTCGGCGCGGTGGGCGTCTCGGTTGATGCCGTAAACTGGGGAGGCGTTGTCCCCATTGTTTCAAGCTGGGTCATTTCGCCACTGCTGTCCGGCGTGATCGCTTTCAGTATCTTCCTCAGCGTGCACAAGCTGATCCTGAACACCGAAGAACCCTTCCTCAACGCCAAGCGCTACGTCCCCTTCTATATGTTTGCGGTCGGCTTCCTGGTTACCCTGATGACGGTGACCAAGGGACTCAAGCACGTCGGTCTGGATATCTCCGGCTGGCAGGCGCTCGGCCTGGCCACCCTGATCGGGCTGCTGATCACTGGCCTGGGTCTGATTCTGCTGTCCCGCATCCAGATCGACCCTGAAGCCGACAAGACCTTCTATTTCGCCAGCGTTGAGAAGGTTTTCGCGGTGCTGATGATCTTTACCGCCTGTTCCATGGCCTTTGCCCACGGCTCGAATGACGTGGCCAATGCGGTCGGCCCCCTCGCTGCGATTGTCGGCGTACTGCAGAGCGGCGGCGAGATGGGCGAAACCACTCTGGTGCCCGGCTGGATTCTGCTGCTGGGTGCGGCGGGTATCGTGGTGGGTCTGGCTACCTACGGGTACCGTGTCATCGCGACCATCGGCAAGCACATCACGGAACTGACGCCAAGTCGCGGCTTCGCTGCAGAGCTGGCGACTGCCGCTACGGTAGTTGGTGCTTCCACCATTGGCTTGCCGGTGTCCACCACCCACACGCTGGTCGGCGCAGTTCTTGGTGTAGGTATGGCGCGGGGTATCGGCGCGCTGAATCTGCACGTTATCGGCCGTATCTTCAGTTCCTGGCTGGTAACCCTGCCCGCTGGCGCCGCGCTGTCGATCCTGTTCTTCTTCATTCTTACTGGCATATTCGGCTGACTCGCCGCGCCTGGTGACGTAACCTGACCATTCAGCTTACGTCACCAGGGTGTGTTGTCGTTTCTCGCGCATCATATGTTCGCCGTCCCACCCCAGGACGTTGACTGGACGACGCACCCGCGACGTAACGACACCACACGCCAGGAGCCAAACATGGGCCTACCCTCTCTCAGGGCGCAATTCGAAGCGCTGCTCAAAGCCCCGTCCATAAGCTGCACCCAGCCGGAGCATGACCAGTCCAACATGGAGGTGATCAACCTTCTGGCAAGTTGGCTGGAAGAGCTGGGCTTCTCGTGCAATATACAGGCTATAGAAGGCCAGCCTGGCAAGGCCAATCTGGTGGCCATACTCGGCAGCGGCCCAGGCGGCCTGGTATTGGCCGGCCATACGGACACCGTGCCATGCAACCCGGAACGCTGGAAATATGATCCCTTCGCCCTGACCGAAGCTGATGGCCGCTGGTACGGGCTGGGCAGCTGCGATATGAAGGGCTTTTTCCCGCTTATCATCGAAGCGGTGAAAGACTATCGGGACCGCTCGTTTCACCAGCCGCTGATCATACTGGCGACAGCTGATGAGGAGAGTTCAATGACCGGCGCCCGGGCGTTGGTTGCCAGCAGCCTGCACCATGCTCGCCATGCAGTGATTGGGGAACCCACTGGCCTGAAGCCGATCCGGGTACACAAAGGCATCCTCATGGAGCGCGTGGAGATTAGCGGTCAGGCTGGCCACTCGTCTGATCCGTCACTCGGTCGCAATGCCCTGGAGGCCATGCACAGTGTCATTGGCGAACTGATTTCGTTGAGGACCGACTGGCAACGCCGCTGGCAGAATCCGCTGTTCAGCGTGCCGGTGCCTACCATGAATCTCGGCTGCATCCACGGCGGAGACAACCCGAACCGGATCTGCGGTACCTGTGCACTGGAATTCGACATCCGCCCCCTGCCCGGCATGGATCCCGATGCGTTGCGTGCCGAGATACATGCTCGCCTGAAGATCATCGCAGCCGAGCAGCAGATCAGTATCGACTATTTGCCATTGTTCCCAGGCGTACCCCCGCTGGACACCGCCGCTAACGCTCCGCTGGTTCAGGCCTGTGAACAGCTCACCGGATACAGCGCCGGCAGCGTCGCTTTCGCGACAGAAGGGCCATACCTCAACCAGCTCGGTATGCAAACGCTCATCCTCGGCCCCGGAGATATCGACCAGGCGCACCAACCGGACGAATTTCTCGCAATGGATAGGATCGACCCGACCGTGAAGATATTGCGTCAGCTGATAGAGCGGTTTTGTCTCAGCGGCTGATGATGTGTCAATTAAACCCTGGGGCGTCCTGCGGCCGCCGATCGCGGCGGGTCGCCCCTCCCACAGTTGGTCAAGTGCAACACGAAACTATCTTGTGGGAGGCGCCCCCCGGCCCGACGCCTCCCACTGAAGAGCTCTGAGTACACACTGTCCTAAGTGGGAGGGGCGACCCGCCGCGATAGCGTCTGCAAGACGCTCTGAGGTTCAGCTAACGCTGGAGCCTGCATGGGCACGTAGCCTCACCTGAACGGCGGCTCATCAAAGCTGCGCAATTTCCGCGAGTGCAGTGAGTTGAGCTGGTTGCGCAGTAGATCCAGCGCTGCAATACCGATATGCAGATGCTGAGTGACTGCTCGCTCATAGAAGGCTCCCGCTGCACCCGGCAGCTTGATCTCGCTATGTAACGGTTTATCCGATACGCATAACAAGGTCCCATAGGGCACACGCAGACGATAACCCTGGGCGGCGATGGTGCCGCTTTCCATATCCACCGCGATGGCCCGCGCCTGGTTGATCAACGGGCGCTCCTGAGCCCAGCGCAGCTCCCAGTTCCGGTCGTCATAGGTGAGCACCGTGCCGGTGCGCAGGCGGCGTTTCAGATCATCGCCCCGGTCACCGGTGATCTGCGCGGCAGCTTCCTGCAGCGCCATCTGGATTTCTGCGAGCGCAGGCAGCGGGATGTGCGGTGGCAGAACACGATCGAGGATACCATCGCGGCGCATATAGGCATGGGCCAGCACGTAATCACCGATATTCTGCGACTGACGCAAGCCGCCGCAGTGGCCGATCATCAGCCAGCAATGCGGCCGCAGGACTGCCAGGTGATCGGTAATGTTCTTGGCATTGGACGGGCCCACACCGATGTTCACCAGGGTAATGCCATGCCCGTCACCGGCGATCAGGTGGTAGGCCGGCATCTGGTAACGGTGCCACACGACCCCTTCCACCAGCGCAGCTACTTCCCCTTCATCCATACCGCGCTCTATCACCACGTTGCCCGGCATGACCAGGCGCAAAAACCGTGAATCGCTGGCGAGCATGTCCAGACCGTGGCGAATAAACTGGTCGACGTACCGGTGATAGTTGGTCAGCAGGATCCACGGCTGAACATGTTTCCAGTCACTGCCGGTGTAGTGCACCAGTCGCCGCAAGGAAAAATCCACCCGCGATGCATCGAACAATGCCAACGGCAGCTGATCGGTATTTTCCCAGTCGTGCAGTCCATCGGCGTTGCTGTCGCTGACAGCCGACAGGTCAGTACTGGGGAAATACCGCGCCAGCTCACGCGCGGTAACGCCCGACCCGGCGAGTTCATTGCCCTGATCCACCACGTAGGGGTAAGGGATATTCTGGTCGCTGACGCCAACCTCAACCTTGACGGTGTAGTCCCGCATCAAGGGACCTAACTGCTCCAGCAGATACTTTCTGAAAGCACGCGGATGGGTGACCGTCACGCTGTACGTACCGGGCACCTGCACCTTCGCGTACGCACGGACGCTGGTGGCGGCTTCGCCTTGGGCATCATAGGTCAGGCGCAGCTCAGGATACCGAAACAGCTGGCTCTGCGGCTCGCTCGGTAGCGTACGGTCCTTCAGGTAATGTTTGAGTGCCTGACTCAGGGCAGAGGTAGCTTGTTCATACAGCGTCGCCAGGCGATCGACTGCTTCTTCAGCCGAGTTAACAACAATCGGGGCGGGATTCTGGCTCACGTTGACCTCTCTTCAATGGCTCTGTTGAGACTATCTTGCCCTTGTTACATCCGTTTGGCATAGCCTCGCGCGACCGGAGCCTGAACTGCACCAAAGGAGCTGCGTCGCGGCGGCGATAAAACGGCAAGGGACCCAGGGCAGCACACAGCCCTTGAAGCGCATCGCGGAATGTCCCTAAACTGCTGCTTTTGCACGGAAGATCTCCGCATGCACGATTACGTCAACTGGTTCCGCCATTCGACGCCCTATATCAATACCCATCGGGACCGCGTCTTCGTCATGCTGCTGCCGGGCGAAGCCCTCGCGCACCCGAACTTTACCAACATCATGCATGACATCATGCTGCTCAACAGCCTGGGCGTGCGGCTGGTGCTGGTGCACGGTTCGCGTCCACAGATTGAAGAGCGGCAGGCTGCGCGCGGCATCGACTCACGCTACCACCGGGATCTGCGCATCACCGACAGCGACACGCTGGCCTGCGTCATGGACGCTGTCGGCAGCCTGCGCATTGCGATCGAAGCCCGGTTGTGCACGGCTTCAGGTCAGGGTTCGCGCCTGCGGGTAGTCAGCGGTAATTTCGTAACGGCCAAGCCCATAGGTGTTGTCGACGGCGTCGACTTTCACCATACCGGCGAAGTGCGGCGCATCGACCGCAAGGCCATCAGCGCACACCTGGACGAGAACTCGATCGTGCTGCTGTCACCCATCGGTTATTCGCCCACGGGCGAAGTGTTCAATCTGGCCTGTGAAGACGTCGCCACCAGTGCGGCCAGCGCTTTGGATGCGGACAAACTGATTCTGTTCGGACCGGATGCAGGGATCCTAGATGCAGAAGGAACGCTGCTGCGTGAGCTGAAACCTACCCGCGCCATGCCCATGCTCAATACACTTGGCAACAGCCTGCCCGGTTCCTTGCTGACAGCTGCGTGCAAAGCCTGCAATAACGGCCTGCGTCGTAGCCACATCATCAGTTTTGCCGAAGACGGCGCGCTGCTGACCGAGTTGTTCACTCGCGACGGCGGCGGCACCCTGGTCACCCAGGAGAATTTCGAGCAGATCCGGACCGCAACGGTGGAAGACGTGGCCGGCTTGCTGGAATTGCTCCGCCCGCTCGAGGAAGCCGGGATTCTGGTGCGGCGCTCCCGTGAGGTGCTTGAGACCGAGATAAGCCAGTTCACGTTGATTGAACGCGACGGCATGATCATCGGCTGCGCGGCGCTGTATCCACTCGAGGATTCCAGCGCAGCCGAGCTTGCCTGCGTGGCGATTGACCCCAATTACCGTCACGGCGGACGGGGCGATCAGCTGCTGGAACATATCGAGTCACAGGCGCGTGCGCTCAAGCTCGACACCTTGTTTGTACTCACGACGCGCACCGCCCACTGGTTCCGCGAGCGCGGGTTTATCCCCAGCAGCGTCGAACGTCTGCCTGCCAAGCGCGCGTCCTTGTACAACTATCAGCGCAATTCCAAGGTGTTCGAGAAGGCGATCTAAGCGCGCCGTTCTCTACTTCACCAACCGCCAGACGCGCCGCTGCTGCCCGCACGCGGCCGATTTGGTATGCTTGCCCATCGCTTCGCAACGCACAACGAGATAACCGTCATGCCTGATTACCGCTCGAAAACATCCACCTTTGGCCGTAACATGGCCGGTGCCCGCGCACTGTGGCGCGCGACTGGCATGAAGGATGAGGATTTCAAGAAACCCATTATCGCCGTCGCCAACTCCTTCACCCAGTTTGTGCCGGGACACGTGCACCTGAAGGACATGGGCCAACTGGTGGCACGGGAAATCGAGCGGGCCGGCGGCGTGGCGAAGGAATTCAATACCATCGCAGTGGACGACGGTATCGCCATGGGCCATGACGGCATGCTTTATTCGCTGCCATCGCGCGAGATCATCGCCGATTCGGTGGAGTATATGGTCAATGCGCACTGTGCTGACGCCATTGTCTGCATCTCCAACTGCGACAAGATCACCCCCGGCATGCTGATGGCCGCGCTGCGCCTGAACATCCCGGTTGTATTTGTTTCCGGCGGCCCGATGGAAGCCGGCAAGACCAAGCTCGCCAGCCACGGTCTGGATCTGGTCGATGCCATGGTGATTGCTGCGGACGATAGTGCCAGCGATGAAAAAGTCGCCGAATACGAGCGCAGCGCCTGCCCGACCTGCGGCTCCTGCTCCGGCATGTTCACCGCCAACTCCATGAACTGCCTGACCGAAGCCCTCGGCCTCGCTCTGCCCGGCAACGGTTCGCTGCTGGCAACGCACAGCGACCGCGAACAGTTGTTCCTGCAGGCGGGTCGCACCATTGTCGATCTGTGTCGCCGTTATTACGCCGAAGGTGACGACAGCGTACTGCCGCGCAACATCGCCAACGTGCGTGCGTTCGAGAATGCCATGACGCTGGATATCGCCATGGGCGGTTCCACCAATACCATCCTTCACCTGCTTGCCGCCGCTCAGGAAGCCGAAATCGATTTCGATCTGCGTGCGATCGACGCGCTCTCACGCCGTGTGCCGCAGCTGTGCAAGGTTGCGCCGAACATTCAGAAATATCACATGGAAGACGTGCACCGTGCCGGTGGCATCTTCAGCATTCTGGGTTCACTGGCTCGTGGCGGACTGCTGCACACCGACGCCACTACTGTGCACAGCCCAAGTATGGAAGAGGCTATCGCCAAGTGGGATATCACCCAGACCGACGATGAAGAAGTTCTCACCTTCTTCCGCGCCGGCCCCGCAGGCATCCCCACACAAACTGCGTTCAGCCAGTCGACCCGCTGGGACTCACTGGATGACGACCGTGCCAATGGCTGTATCCGCAGCGTCGAGCACGCTTACTCCAGCGAAGGCGGCCTGGCCGTGCTGTACGGCAACATCGCAGTGGATGGCTGTGTGGTCAAAACTGCTGGTGTGGACGAATCCATCCACGTGTTCGAAGGCAACGCACGCATCTACGAGAGCCAGGATTCGGCAGTCAAAGGCATTCTTGCCGATGAAGTTAAGCCGCGCGACGTGGTCATCATTCGTTACGAAGGCCCCAAGGGCGGCCCCGGCATGCAGGAAATGCTCTACCCGACCAGCTATCTGAAATCCAAGGGCTTGGGCGCGGACTGTGCACTGCTGACCGACGGACGCTTCTCCGGCGGCACCTCTGGCCTGTCCATCGGCCACGCTTCTCCGGAAGCTGCTGCCGGCGGCGCGATTGGCCTGGTGCAAAATGGTGACAAGATCCTTATCGACATCCCGAACCGCAGCATCAACCTGCTGATCAGCGATGAGGAGCTGGCGCAGCGCCGCGCTGAACAGGACAAGAAAGGCTGGAAGCCGGTCGAGATCCGCCCGCGCAAGGTCAGCACAGCGCTGAAAGCCTATGCGTTGCTGGCTACCAGTGCTGACAAAGGTGCGGTGCGCAACAAGGCAATGCTGGAGGAATAGTTAAAAACTACTGCGCTCGGCCATGCTGCGTTGGAATCTCGTTCAAGATGCTCATTTACACTCGTAAACTGGTACGCCAGCCCGGTGCGCTCTTTCGCTCGATTCCGCCTTGCCTGGCCTTCGCTCGCTACGTTTTTAGAATGCTTCGGCCTATTCCGGGGCGGGTAACCGCCCTGGATACTTCTCGAATCTGCTTCAGACCCAATCCAGCACCTGATAACGGTGCGCCGGATAATCCTCCCCCGCCGCTACGGCTCTCTCTTCGACCAGCTTCCATTGCCCTTCAGGCAGCTCAGGAAACCACGCATCCCCGGCAGGCTCTGCTTCAACCAAGGTCAGGTAGATGCGATCGGTCTGGCCGAGCATCTGCTGGTAGATGTTCGCGCCGCCAATGATCATGATTTCATCAACGCCGTCGAGCTCAGCCTGATTGTTGGCCGCAGTCAGAGCTTCATCCAGTGAGCCCACAACCTTGGCTCCCGGTAATTCCAGGTCCGGCTGGGCCGTAACGACGATATTGGTGCGGCCCGGCAGAGCCCGCCCCAGGGAATCGAAGGTTTTGCGGCCCATGACGATCGGCTTGCCCCAGGTCATGCTGCGGAAATACTTGAGATCTTCCGGCAGATGCCAGGGCAGCTGATTGTCGCGTCCGATCACCCGGTTCAGTCCCATTGCCGCGATCATGGCAACGCGCACGCTGCCTGTCATACGGCCACCGGCGCCTTGATATGCGGATGCGCTTCGTAGTTCTGCAGACTGAAGTCTTCAAACTTGAAGGCGAACAGATCGGTGACCTCAGGATTCAGGACCATCCGCGGAAGCGGGAAGGGATCGCGGGTCAGTTGCAGATCAGTCTGTTCGATATGGTTGGCATACAGGTGGCAATCGCCGCCGGTCCAGATGAACTCACCCGGCTCAAGCTGGCATACCTGGGCAATCATCAGCGTCAGCAAGGCGTAGCTGGCGATATTGAAAGGCACGCCAAGGAAGATATCCGCCGAGCGCTGGTACAGCTGGCAACTCAGCTTGCCGTCAGCCACATAGAATTGGAACAGCGCGTGACAGGGCGGAAGCGCCATATCGTCGACCAGCGCCGGGTTCCAGGCTGAAACAATCAAACGCCGCGAATCGGGGTTGCTGCGGATCATCTCCAGCAGCTTGCTGATCTGATCAATCGAGCCGCCGTTCGGGGATGGCCAGGAACGCCACTGATATCCATACACCGGGCCCAGGTCGCCGTTTTCATCAGCCCAGTCATCCCAGATGGAGACGCCGTTTTGCTTCAGGTAGGCGATGTTGGTGTCGCCCTGCAGAAACCACAGCAGCTCGTGGATGATGGACTTCAGATGGCACTTCTTGGTGGTGACCAGCGGAAAACCTTCAGCCAGATCAAAGCGCATCTGATGGCCGAACACACTGTAGGTGCCGGTCCCGGTACGGTCGCTCTTGAAGGTCCCCTGCTCGCGGACCAGGCGCATCAGGTCAAGATACTGTTTCATGCTTCACATCCCCTTTGCTGTAGGCCCACCACATCATTGCTGCGCCGATAACGATCATTGGAATACATAACAGCTGCCCCATGGTCAGCCAGCCGAAGGCGAGATAACCCAGATGCGCGTCCGGCTCACGGAAGAATTCCACGATGAAGCGGAACGCGCCATAGCAAACGCCAAAGAGTCCGCTCACCGCCATGGTCGGACGGGGTTTGCGCGAATAGATCCACAGGATGGCGAACAGCGCCACCCCTTCCAGCGCAAACTGATACAGCTGCGACGGATGCCGCGCCAGTTGCAGCGGGTCGGTCGGGAATACCATTGCCCAGGGTACGTCGGAGGCTCTGCCCCAGAGCTCGGCGTTGATGAAGTTGCCGATGCGCCCTGCTCCGAGCCCGATGGGCACCAGCGGTGCGATGAAATCCATCAGCTCGAAGAAGCGCTTGTTATTGCGCCGGCCGAACCACCAGACCGCCAGCAGTACGCCTATCAGACCACCGTGGAACGACATGCCTCCCTTCCAGATCTGCACCATGAGTGTCGGATCCTGGATATAGGCAGCCAGATCGTAGAACAGGATATAGCCCAGCCGGCCGCCGGCAATTACTCCCAGCGCAACCCAGAACACCAGATCGGAAAGCTTCTCACGCGACCAGTCAGGGGCAAAGCTGTCGAGGCGGCGGCCAGCCAGCCACCAGGCTCCACCGATACCGACCAGATACATCAGGCCATACCAATGGATCTGTAACGGACCGATAGATAGAGCGACCGGATCGATTTGCGGGTAAGTCAGCATTGGATATCCCTAGATTAAAAAATTGATGCCGACACACACCAGCAGCAGCGCGAACAGGCGCTTCAGCAACCGCTGGGACAGCTTATGGGCGAGCCGGGCACCGAAGCCGGCGAACAGCATGCTGGTCGCGGCGATCCCTACCAACGCCGGCAAATACACGAATCCCACCGACCAGTCGGGCAGTGGCTCGGCGCTCCAGCCAGTCCATATGAAACTGATAGCGCCGGCCACAGCAATGGGTAGTCCGCAGGCAGATGACGTAGCTACGGCCTGTTGCATAGGCACGCTGCGCCAGACCAGAAAAGGCACCGTCAGCGAACCACCGCCAATACCAAAGATTGCCGAGGCCCAACCAATCACACCGCCAGCCGCAGTCAGACCAGGCTTGCCAGGCACATCCATACCCGCCTTCGGCTTGATATCAAAAATCATCTGAATGGCGATCGTAATGGCGAACACACCGATGATTTTCTGCAGCAGGGGGCCTTCAAGCAGCGCAGCGGTAAAAGCGCCCAGAATCGTACCGAATACGATTCCCACCGCCATCCAGACGAACAAGGGCCAGCGCACCGCGCCCTTCAGGTGATGAGCACGAATGGCATTGATCGAGGTGAAAGCGATAGTCGCCAGGGACGTACCGACCGCCATGTGAGTAAGCACCTCGGGTGAAAAGCCCTGGACGGTAAAACTGTAGACCAGAACCGGCACGATGATCATGCCGCCACCGACACCAAACAATCCCGCCAGCGTGCCGGCAAAGCCGCCCAGAATGAGATAAATCAGAAATTCCAAGGTTTACCGCTCCTGATCTTCAAAAAAGCCGCGCCGCCGGGCACCGCTCACAAGCCGGTTAGTGTACTTGAAAACCACCGCGTTTCCCCTCCCCGCGTTAGCCGCGCTACACTCCGGGGACCATTGGAGATGATCTATGTGCCTGATTGCTTTTGCCTGGCAAACCGCCGGGCAGCCGTTAGTAATGCTAGCCAACCGTGACGAATTCCATGCCCGCCCCGCCCGCGCCGCCAGCTTTTGGGATGATGAAGGGCAACCAGATCTGCTCGCCGGCAAGGACCTCGAAGCCGGCGGAACCTGGATGGGGGTTACCCGCTCAGGACGTTTTGCTGCGCTTACCAATATCCGTGCCCCGGGCGCGCGTCAGGGGCCGCGATCACGCGGCGAACTGGTGAGCCGCTACCTTGCTTGCGATCAGCCGCCCGAGGCGTTTCTCGCCCGGATAAAAGAGCATCTGGATGACTACGCCGGGTTCAATTTACTGGTCGGCGACCGTGACCAGCTCTGGCACATCAACAGCCGCGAACGCCGTTCCACTTCGTTGCAACCGGGCGTTTACGGCTTATCCAATGATTCGCTCGATTCAGCCTGGCCGAAGCTCGAAGCCCTACGCTCGCGACTCGCCAGCACTCCTGCCAACGCAGATGCCGAACAACTGCTAGCGCTCTTGGCAGACAGCCAGCGATATCCCGACGACCAACTGCCCCACACCGGTATCGACCCTGACTGGGAGCGCGCCCTGTCTGCCGCGTTTATTATCGGCGACACCTACGGCACCCGTGCCAGCACACTCTTGCGTATCAATCAGGACGGTGGGATTGAATTCAGGGAACGGCGGTTCGGGCCTATGGGCGCCAGGCTTGGCGAGTCAACCTGGACATGGTGACGCAAACCGGCTCAGCGTGTCTGGGTGAGTACCTTGCCCAAACCCATGTTACGTAGCGCCAGGTGCAGAGTGCTCTGAACCAGATAGGGGTTATCCAGTTCGATAACCTCGTCGAGTAACGCCTTGGCGTCACTGAGGCGGATCTGGCGCAGCAACCACTTGACCTTGGGCAGATTGGTGGCATTCATCGACAGCACATCGCAGCCCATCGCCATCAACAAAACCGCCGCAGCCGGATCACCCGCCATCTCGCCGCACACACTCATTGGCTTGCCGGCGATGCGACAGGCTGATGCAATCTTGACCAGCGCCTGCAGCACAGCGGGATGCAGCGAATGGTACAGATCGGCGACCCGCGGATTATTGCGATCCACCGCCAACAGATATTGCGTCAGGTCATTGGTGCCCACCGACAGGAAGTCGACCATCTGTACCAGTTCACGCGCCTGATATACCGCTGCGGGTACTTCGATCATTACGCCGACTGGGGGCATATGCACCTTGACCCCTTCATCGCAGACTTCGCTGTAGGCGCGATGAATCAGGTGTAGCGCTTCCTCAACCTCATACACGCTGCTGATCATCGGCAACATGATGCGCAGGTTATTCAACCCTTCGCTGGCCTTGAGCATGGCGCGCGTCTGAACCAGGAAGATTTCGGGATGGTCGAGCGTCACCCGGATACCGCGCCAGCCAAGGAAGGGATTGTCTTCCTTGATCGGAAAATACGTCAGCGCCTTGTCGCCGCCAATGTCCAGGCTGCGCATGGTCACGGGCAACGGGTGAAAGGCTTCCAGCTGCCCGCGATAGGTGGCCTGCTGCTCTTTCTCGCTGGGGAAGCGATCCTGAATCATGAAGGGCACTTCAGTGCGATACAACCCTACCCCTTCCGCGCCGCGATCAAGCGACCTGGCCACATCGGCGAGCAGACCGGTATTCACCCACAATGGCATGCGATGCCCGTCGAGGGTGACGCAGGGCGCCTCGTTGAGCTTCTCGAGACCCTGTATCAACTCCCGTTCTTCACGCACCAGATCGTAGTAATGGCGACGCAGCTCCGGGGACGGATTGGAATAGACCTCACCATGGTTGCCGTCGACGATCAGCTCCATGCCGTCAACCCGCGTATAGGGCAGGTCTACTGCGCCCATCACCGTGGGTATGCCCATGGCACGCGCAAGGATCGCAACGTGCGAGCTACCCGAGCCGAGTACGGAGACCAGGCCGACCAGTTTTTCCTTCGGCACCTCGCCGAGCATGACCGGAGACAGTTCTTCACTGACCAGAATGGTGTTCTCGGGAAAAACCAATTCCCGCTTACCCGCTTCCTGCAGGTATGCAAGAATTCGCCGCCCCAGATCCTTGACGTCCGAAGCGCGCTCGCGCAGGTAGGGATCGTCCATCATCTCGAAGCGATTGACGTGCGCGTTCACCACATCGCGCAGCGCGCCCTGAGCCCATTGACCGCTGCGAATGCCGGCAGAGATTTCGCTACCCAAAGCGGAGTCGTCGAGCATCATCTGATATACGTCGAACAGCGCCAGCTCTTCAGGACGCAATTGTGACGACAATCTGCGTGATAACGTCTGCATATCCTGGCGCACCGCCTCGAGGGCGCGCTGCAGCAATGCCAGCTCTGCATCCAGATCGGCAACGGGCTTGTCCGGAACCGAACCGAGATCGGCCGGCGGCAACACCACCACAGCCTGACCGATGGCCACGCCGGGCGCGCCGGGTACCGCGACGAAACGAGTATCCTGAACGGCTTCGCCACCCCACCCGAGACCACGGATCGAACCGGTCGCTTCAGCATGGGCAATCACCCCTGCGAGCTGGGCGCTCATGGTGACCAGGAAGGATTCTTCACTCTCGTCAAACTGGCGGCGCTCCTTCTGTTGCACCACCAGCACACCCATCACCCGGCGGTGATGCAGAATGGGGACACCCAGAAAGGAGGCAAAACGTTCTTCGCCGGTTTCGGCAAAATAGCGGTATTTGGGATGGGCGGCGGCGTCTTCGAGGTTGACCGGTTCTTCGCGGTTACCCACGTGACCAACCAGACCTTCATTGCTGGCCAGACTGACCCGCCCCACAGCGTCCTGATTGAGGCCTTTGGTAGCCATCAGGACGTATCGTCCGGAACCCGGCTCGAATAGGTAGACCGAGCACACTTCAGTGCCCATGGTTTCGCGGACCTGCGCAACGATGATGTTCAGGGCTGTCGACAAGTCTTTTGCCGAGTTGACCTCCTGAACGATTCGCCGCAGCGTGGTCAGCATGCTCAACATTCCGTAAGCTCACCAGTCGGCAAGCGCGGCGCCAGTTCTTTCATGGCGCGGCGGTAGACATCCCGCTTGAAGGCCACTACCTGACCTAACGGATACCAGTAGCTGACCCAGCGCCAACCGTCGAATTCAGGCTTGGGCGTCTTTGTCATGCACACGCGCGCCTCGTCGGTCTTGAGCCGCAACAGGAACCATTTCTGTTTCTGACCAACGCATATGGGCTGGGAATGATTGCGAATGAGCCGCTGTGGCAAGCGGTAGCGCAGCCAACCGCGGGTACAGGCAAGGATTTCAACATCCTCGGGCATCAGCCCGACCTCCTCGTGCAGCTCACGATAAAGGGCCTGTTCCGGACTCTCGTTACGCTGAATCCCGCCCTGGGGAAACTGCCACGCGTCCTGACCGATTCTCCGCGCCCATAGCACCTGGCCCAACCCATTGGTCAGGATAATGCCTACGTTTGGACGGAAACCATCGGGGTCAATCACAGCCTTGATCCTTTATCGGGTGTCACCGCATTGTTCCACAAAGACGCGCAGCGCAGCAATTGCATAAATGGTCTGCAGCTCAAGCATTTGCCGTGCACCTGGATTATCCTTGTGGCCTTCATCCCAACCTTACAGGAGTGCCCCGTGCCACTGGCCATTTTCGACCTCGACAACACGCTGCTCGGTGGAGACAGCGATCACGCCTGGGGTCAGTTCGTTGTCGCTCAGAACATTGTTGATGCCGCTGTGTATCAGGAGCGCAACGATCAGTTCTTCAATGATTACCTTGCCGGACGGCTGGATATAGAGGTGTATCTGAATTTCTGCCTGCAGATGCTCGCAGAACACCCCGAGGAGCAGCTGGACACCTGGCACCAACAGTTCATGAAGGAAGTGATTGATCCGATCATGTTGCCGAAGGCCATCGAGCTGATCGAGCAGCATCGTCAGGCGGGCGATACGCTGATGATCATCACGGCCACTAACCGCTTCGTCACCGGCCCGATCGCTGCCAGGCTCGGCATCGACATACTGCTAGCCACCGAATGCGAGCGCGTCGACGGACGTTACACCGGCAAAACCACCGATATACCCTGTTTCCGCGAAGGCAAAGTGACCCGTCTGGAGCGCTGGTTGGGTGAAAATGATCAGAGCCTGGACGGGGCGTGCTTTTACAGCGACTCGTATAACGACCTGCCGCTGCTGAGCATGGTGGATCGCCCCGTGGCGGTTGATCCGGACGAGAAACTGCGGGCGCATGCTGAGGACAAGGGCTGGGAGATAATCAGTCTGCGTGACTGAGCGTTGTTATTGTCGGAAACCTAGAGCGTCCTGCGGACGATTGCATGAATGCAGGAGTTAGAGCGACGCAGGAAGCCAAAGCCGACGCCATCGCGGCGGCGGTTCGGCGTTCCGATCGCCTCTCCCGCAGTAGGTCAAGCGCAGCACGAGACTATTTTGTGGGAGACGTGACCTCACGGCGATCTGGCCGTCAGGCCAGTTGTTTTAATGTCTGAACCAAACAGGGCGTCCTGCGGATGCCATCGCGGCGGGGGCGCCCGTCCCACAAAAAACCCGGCACCCTCCTTTAGCGCTAAATCAGACCGGTAGAACCCGGCAGAAAAACGCCTTGATGTAGCCCGTTTCAGGAATGGCCGGATGCAGTGGATGGTCCGGCCCCTGAAAGCCGCGCTCAGCGATGATCAAATGCCGATCCAGATGGCGGCTACCGGCGAGCAAGGTGTCACGCAGCCGGTCTTCGGCGAGATGCATGGAGCAGGATGCCGAAACCAGAATACCGTCCTTGTTCAGCAGGCGCATGGCCTGCTCGTTCAACCGGCGATAAGCCGCTTCGCCATTACGGATATCCTTGCGCTTCTTGATGAAGGCCGGCGGATCAGCAATCACTACGTCGAATTTTTCACCGCCTGATTTCAGCTCACGCAGCGCGTCCATAACGTCACCTTCAACCACGGCCATCCTGTCCGCCACGCCATTCAGCGAAGCGTTGTGCTCGACCAGATCCAGCGCCGGTGCCGAACTGTCAACGCACATGACTTCGCTGGCACCAAACGCAGCTGCCTGCACGCCCCAACCCCCGATATAACTGTACAGATCCAGCACGCGCTTACCGGCAACATAGGGCTGCAAACGAGCGCGATTCATACGGTGATCATAGAACCAACCAGTTTTCTGCCCGGTCCAGACCGGCGCTTCGAATTGAACGCCATTCTCCTCCAGCGCCACTCGCTCCGGCACCTCGCCGTGCACTGCCTCGACCACTGATGGCAGGCCTTCGGCAGCGCGTGCAGCGCCGTCGTTCTTGAACAGGATACCGGCCGGTTTGAACACCTGAACCAACGCCTCAATGATGGCTTCGCGCACCCGCTCCATGCCTGGCGTAGCAATCTGCACCACGAGATAGTCGGCGAACCGGTCAACAACCAGACCAGGCAAAAGGTCAGAGTCGCCATACACCAGACGATAGAACGGCTTGTCGAAGAGTTTTTCACGCAGGCTCAGCGCGATCTTGAGCCGATGCACCAGCAAGGACTTTTCCAGCGGCGCGCTGGCGTCACGGCTGTGCAGGCGGGCACAGATCAGATTATTCGGGCTGACGGTAGCCAGGCCCAGGAACTTGCCCGTGCTGGTTTCAATCCGAACTTCCTGCCCCGACTCGAGCACCGTGAGCGGAGTCTGGGCTGTATCTACCTCATTACTGAACACCCAGAGGTGTCCGCCTTTTATACGGCGATCACTGTTGGATTTCAGACGCAGATTGGGGAGATTCATTGCGGACTCCTGGGTGATGGATCGGCAGAACATTCTGTCGGGGCCGCATTATACAGATGGCAGGCCTGCAATTGTCCGGAGATGTGTGCGAGGCTGTTGCCAGCGCTCCAGGCAATCTGAAGGAACAAGCCAGCATCCAGCGTCTCGAATATCCCGGCCGGTGCGATTATGCTGAGCACACGCTGGCCGGCCCGGCACCGGGGTGCCCAACGCCCAACCGCTACCTACAATATGTACCTCAATAGGAGCCCGACCATGAACACGCCACTCGTACTGACAGTTATATCCGCCGACAAACCCGGTCTGGTGGAAAGCGTCGCGCAGACCATCAACCAGCACGGAGGCAACTGGCTGGAGAGCCGCATGTCGCGCATGGCCGGTCAGTTCGCCGGGATTCTGCTGGTGGATATTGCCGAGGACAAGGTTGAACCCCTGCGCATCGACCTGGAAGGCCTGACCAGTCTGGGCATCAATGTTCAGGTGGCTATCAGCGGACAGGCTGAGCAGCCCGAACAGCAAGGTTTGAAATTGAATCTGGTGGGTAACGACCGACCAGGGATCGTCCATGAAGTGTCGGGCGTACTGGCGCGCCATGGCGTCAATGTCGAGGAACTGATCACCGAGTGCACGCCTGCCCCCATGAGTGCAGACGTGCTGTTCAAGGCCGAGGCCCGTTTGGGCGTGTATCCCCAGACAGACCTGGCAGCACTGCGCAACGACCTCGAAAATCTGGCGGATGATCTGATGGTCGAGCTGACCGACCTCTGAGTACCGGGCCGGCGCCTGCTCAATCGTGCTCGAGCGAGGCGTCACTCTTGAACAGGTACTTGCGCAGCTGCTCATCAAACGCGGGATCCCGCCGACGGATCCATTCGAGCACCATCGCCGCGTGCTCCTTCTCCTCATCCCGGTTGTGTTCCAGTAACCCGCGGAGCTCGTCGTCCTTGCAGGCGTCCATTCGCTGGTTGTACCAGTCGACGGCTTCGAGTTCTTCCATCAGCGATACCAGCGCACGATGCATATCGCGTGTCTTGTCGGTCAGCTCTGCTATGGGCTCGTGGTAGCCTTCGTTGGACATGTGTCCCCCTTTTTCTGTTGGTCTTGGTCACCCTCAGACTGCCGAATGCCATGTAAGTGCCACATGCAGAGCTGCCAGGCGCAACGCGATGGCCAGGCGATCCCGTTATCGGCCAATGTAGCCGGGGTTGAAGATGACGTCGTCGCCCTTGATCATCTCGAAGATATCGCGGGCCGGGATAGCCGGGTCTTCCCAATCCGCGGCGCGATCTTCCTTCGACACCAGCGGCCCGACCGAATGCTCGCTGATCCGGGTACGCATGCCGCCGGGCGCGGCGACAAACACCTTGATGTTGTCTTCCTTGAGTTCCACTGCAACGCTCTGGAACAGTCCGTGAATGGCGTGTTTGCTGCCCGAGTAGTGACCAAGCCCTGAGGGCGCAGCGCGCATGCCCAGGATCGAAGACACATTGAGAATGGTCCCGCCGCCCTGCTCGCGCATGATCGGAATCACCCGCTGGGTGAGGTCTGCGTACGCCCAATAATTGACTTCAAACATGTGCTTGGCCTGACCGATGTCCATTTGCTCAAGCGTCGCGAGATAGGAATAGCCGGCATTATTGAACAGATAGTCTATGCGTCCGTAATGCTCCATCGCCGCCTCGATCACCCGGGGGCGCTGTTCCGGATCTGCCAGGTCGACGTCCACTACCACGGCTTCGCCACCCTGGGAACGAATCTGCTCGGCCAGCTGCTCGGACGGCGCCGGGCGCATGTCGACCAGCACCAGACGCATACCTTCCTTGGCTCCAAGCAGCGCGAGTTCACGTCCCAGTCCATGACTTGAGCCGGTAATGACCGCGACCTTGCCGCGCATTGCCGCTTCCTCCGCCTGCGCGGAGCCCGGGACCAACAGATAAAGTGATAACACCAGGCTGATGAAGAATGCAGGGACCCATCTGCCGGTAACAACCATGGAAGGCGATGAGCAGGTCATGGATGTCTCCTTGAACAATAACGTGCCGGACCGGCAATGAAACATTTCGAAGTGGCGCTGTCGAGAAAGTTCCGACTTATCCGGTTATTCGCCGAGCAGTGCACAGCTTTGCCGGTTGCCTGGATAGATGGGCTGAATACCTCGCCACATGCGCCGGGTGCTGGAGCCTTGCAGTATTCTCGAAGCTCGATTGATGTTGGCTTCCAATGTTGAGGCAACCGTATTGAACCGTAATCTTCTCGCACTCACTACAGCCACCTGTGCTATAGGCACCCAGACTTTCGTGTTCGCCGGGTTGCTGATAGAACTGGCGGCTGATTTCGGCATCAGTGCGGCTACTGGCGGTTATCTGGCCGCAGCCTACGCCTTGACCTATGCCATCACCGCCCCCTTCATCGCCCTGCGAACCGGCCAGCTGGAGCGACGACGCCTCCTCTGGACGGCTTTGACCGTACTTGGGTGCATCAACCTGCTCGCCTCGCTGGCTGGAACCTTCAGCCAATTGATCGGCCTGCGTATCCTTGCCGGGCTGGCGGCTACTCTGGTCATTCCCGTGGTGCCGGCAGTCGTGGCCAGCCTGTTTCCGCCGGAGAGGCGCGCTTCCGCGTTAGCGACAGTCATGGGCGGCATGGTCATCGCGTTTCTGTTCGGCATGCCAGCCGGAAGTCTCATTGGCGGACACTTTGGCTGGCGCTCGACCTTCCTGCTCGCAGCGGCGCTATGCTTTACGTCTGCGGTAGCCATCCGGTTGACCCTGCCGCGCATCGTCAGCCAGGATCACACCGGTTGGGCGCTACTGCTAAAGGGCTGGCAGCCCTCGGTTCGCCGGCTGCTGTTGATGACACTGACCGCGTTCAGCGCAACCTTCTGTGTGATTCCCTATATCGCACCAGTGATGCAGACGATCATCGGCAGCACCGACAAGGTGGCCCTGTCACAAATGCTGGTGGGCGTCGGGGCGATACTCGGCATCAGCATAGCTGGCCGATTCGCATCGCCGGATCGCGCCGGCCAGTTACTCACGTTCATCTTCGTAATTATCGCGCTGACCCAGCTGCTCTATTTCTGCTCGATGCTGTGGCTGACCGGCCTCGGTCTGTTCAGCTGGCTCGGCATGGGATCGGCAGTGTTGTTGGGCTCGTGCGCGCTGTTCACTCTGAGCCCGCTGGTTCAGGCGCAGCTGATGGATGCCGCGCCTGAGGCCAGGCAGGTGGTGATGGCGCTCAACGGCTCGATGATGTTTCTGGGCCAGGGCGCTGGCGCAGCGCTCGGCGCGCAGGTCACCCAGACGTTCTCACTGCCCATGATCGGACTGGCTGGCATGCTGGTCGCAATGATCGGGCTGGCCAGCGCCTATCGGCTGCAACGATCGAACCCAGCGACTACGAGCCAGCCCGCGGCATGAGCATCCTGCCCTCACCCTTGGCCAGGCAGCACCAGGCCAGCTAAACCGCGCTGCCGACCAACCGTGCCAGCTCCATGGTGCGGTTGGCGTAGCCCCACTCGTTGTCGTACCAGGCATAGACTTTCACCTGGGTGCCGTTGATCACCATGGTCGACAGCGCATCGACTATCGAGGAGCGCGGATCGGTCCGGTAGTCAATGGAGACCAGCGGGCGCTCTTCATAACCGAGAATCCCCTGCAAGGCACCCGTGGCAGCCTCCTTGAACCAGGCATTCACCTGCTCGGCGGTGGTTGGCCTTTCCATCTCGAACACACAGTCGGTAAGCGAAGCGTTGGCGATAGGAACACGTACGGCCTGACCGTTAAGCTTGCCCTTCAGCTCGGGAAATATCTCAGCGATGGCCGCCGCCGACCCGGTACTCGTCGGTATCAGGCTCAAGCCGGCCGCACGCGCCCGGCGTATGTCCTTGTGCGGCTTGTCGAGCACACCCTGGCTATTGGTCGGCCCGTGAATGGTGGTGATCGAGCCGTGGCGTATACCCAGCTGTTCATGCAGTACCTTGACCACCGGCGCCAGGCAATTGGTGGTGCAGGACGCTGCACTCACAACACGATGCTGCGCGGGATCGAACAGGTGCTCATTTACCCCCAGGACGATGTTCAGAGCGCCTTCATCCTTCACCGGCGCGCTGACGACGACGCGCTTGACGCCCTGATCCAGGTAGCCCTGTAACGCTGACATCTTCTTGTTCACACCGCTGGATTCGATCACCACATCGCAGCCGGACCAGTCGGTGTCTGCAATCGCACGGTTGGCCGTCAGCCTTACTTCCCTGCCACCGATAGCCAGAGCCGCGTCCTGCGCTGTGGCTTCATGCTGCCAGCGGCCATGTATGGAATCAAAATTGAGTAGATGAGCGTGGGTCGCAGCGTCACCGGACGGATCGTTGATCTGCACGAACTCAACATCAGGCCAGTCCCATGCAACACGAACCGCCAGTTTGCCGATACGGCCGAAACCGTTTATGCCTAGCTTGATGGTCATACTTGCCCCCTGATAAATAGCATTCGGCCCGCCAGCAAGCAGGTATTGGGCAAGTATGGACGTTCCTAGATTTCGCGCTGATTTACCCGTCGGGAAAGTTCTTCGGCCGACTCCTTGCGCTCGGAATAGCGATCGACCAGGTAGTCGCTCTTGTCACGCAGCAACAGGGTGAACTTCATCAGCTCCTCCATTACGTCTACCACCCGGTCATAATAGGCGGACGGCATCATGCGCCCGGCCTCGTCAAACTCGAGAAAGGCCTTGGGCACCGAGGATTGGTTGGGGATGACGACCATGCGCATCCAGCGCCCGAGCACGCGCATCTGGTTGACCGCGTTGAAGGATTGAGACCCACCACTGACCTGCATGACAGCCAGGGTTTTGCCCTGCGTTGGCCGCACCGCGCCAAGGGCCAGCGGCACCCAGTCGATCTGGGCCTTGAATACGGCCGTCATCGCGCCGTGCCGTTCGGGTGAGCACCAGACCTGTCCCTCGGACCACTGCATCAGCTCGCGCAGCTCTTTCACCTTGGGGTGGTCTTCAGGCGCGTCGTCCGGCAAGGGCAATCCGGCGGGATCGAACACCCGGGTTTCGGCGCCGAGGCGCTGCAACAGACGCTCGGCTTCAAGCACCAGCAGACGACTGAATGAGCGCTCGCGGTTGGAGCCGTACAACAGCAGAATGCGCGGCGAGGAGCCGCTCGACAGGGGTGCGCCGAGCCGCCCGGTATCGGGCTGCAGCAGCAGATCATCGTTCAACGCGGGAAAGTCAGACATGAGCGCCTCCGATTAAAGATCTGCGGATCTTACAGGAGGCCCGACGCATGATCGAACCAGCGACCAGTTAAAGAAGCAACAGCGTCGCGAGGCCAAGAAAGGCAAAGAAACCCACTACATCGGTCACCGTCATGAGCATCACGCCCCCGGCGAGGGCCGGGTCAATGCCGAAGCGACGCAGGATCAGCGGAATCGACAGCCCTGCCACCGCTGCACACAACAGGTTCAACATAATGGCCGCACCGATAATAGCGCCGATCTGGATGCTACCGAACCAGAAATACGCCAGCCCCGCCACCACAACGGCCCATATGATGCCGTTGAGCAAGCCGATGCCTATTTCCTTGCCGAGCAGCACCTTGACGTTGCCCACTTCGATCTGACCAAGCGCCAACCCACGAATAACCAGGGTCAGCGTCTGGCTACCTGCGATACCGCCCATGCTCGCAACAATGGGCATCAGCACCGCCAGGGCCACTATCTGCTCGATCGTGCCCTGGAACCGCCCGATCACCGAAGCAGCAAGGAACGCAGCCACCAGATTGACAGCCAGCCATACCGATCGCCGCCGCATACTGGTGAGCACGGGCGCGAACATGTCCGCCTCATCGTTCAAGCCCGCCATGTTCATCAAGGCCCGCTCTGAATGCTCGCGGATGATGTCCATCACATCGTCCACCGTAATGCGGCCGAGCAGCGCGCCATGCTCATCTACAACTGCCACCGAGAGCATGTCCAGGTCCTCGAACTTGCGAGCAACCTCCTGACTCGACATCTGCACGTTAAGCGCTTCGAAATCCTCGTCCATGACTTCCTGCACCTGCGCATCGGGAGCGCTGGTTACCAGACGGCTCAGGCGCAGTACACCGAGATAATGATTGTTGCGATCGACCACCATGAGTTTGTCGGTGTGATCCGGCAGATCTTCAAGCAGACGCAAATAGCGCTGGATGGAGCTGATCTTGACGTCAGCACGCACGGCGATATGGTCGATATTCATCAGACCACCGGCCGATTCCTCCGGATAGGACAGCATCGACGCCAGCTGCTTGCGCTTGCGCTCGTCCATGGACAACAGCAGGCGCCGGCCGCGCCCGGGCGGCAACGCCTGGATCAGATCGACCAGATCATCCAGATCGAGCTTGCGCACCGCTGCAATCAGCTCATCCTCACCCATCTCCAGGGCCAGCTTGGCGCGGACTTCATCGTGCAGCTGAACCAGAATGCGCCCAGCACGTTCGCTGTCGAGCAATTCCCAGACAGTGCTTCGCTCTGGCGGCGGCAGCGCCTCAAGCAGCCCTGCCGCCTCGGCCGGGTGAATGTCACGAAATACCCGGATGACGCGCTTGAACTTGCCCGCCTCGAGCGCTTCGCGCAGCCGACCGACCTGCATGGGCTCGATCCTGTCCTGACGCAGCAGCTCTTCCAGAACCTCGGTATCCGCATCGCGCTGGAGCTCCAACGCCTGCCGGGGATCAAGGTATCCGAGAACCTCGGCTTCACGTGCTTCAGGTATCTGCTGCCAGACACTCAGACGGTCTTCTGCGGGCAACGCTTCCAGCAAGCTCGCTATGCGGTCTGCAGCAATGTCACGCAACAGCCGGCGCAATCGCTTGCGCTTACCCTCAGCCAGGGCGGCGTATACGCCTTCGAATTCGGTCGGGGTGGTATCCGGCGGCGTTTCGATCATATGTGCTGAACTCGATACATGCGTGGAGAAAACAGGCACCACAATACCATGCCAGACGATGGCCGCAGTGGTTGCGGTTGAGATACAGGCTTGCGCCCGGGGGCGCGCAAGGCCCCGTTTTACGTCAGGCCCTGGTTAGCGCCGGTTCTGTTTTCGACCAGGCGCTCGCCGTTCGCAGGCCAGCGCTCCGAGCGATGCTGCGTCAGTCTTCGTAGGCTTCGATCGGCGGACAGGCGCAGAACAGGTTGCGGTCCCCATACACGTTGTCGATACGGTTGACGCTTGGCCAGAACTTGTTGGCAGCGACCCAGGGTCGCGGGAACACTGCCTGCTCGGTGGAGTAACTGCGCTCCCATTTGCCGGTGATATCCGCCAGGGTGTGGGGTGCATTATGCAGGGGATTATCCTCGGCGCTCCATTCACCTTTCTCGACGCGGCTGATTTCGCTGCGGATAGTCAGCATCGCGTCGATAAAGCGATCCAGCTCGGCTTTGGACTCGCTTTCGGTCGGCTCGATCATCAGCGTGCCGGCGACCGGGAAGGACATGGTCGGCGCGTGAAAACCAAAATCCATCAAACGCTTGGCCACATCTTCCTCGGTAATGCCGGAAGCCGCCTTGAGCGGTCGAATATCGATGATGCATTCATGCGCAACGCGTCCGTTACGGCCGCTATAAAGCACCGGATAGGCTTCGCCCAGGCGCTTGGCCAGATAGTTGGCGTTGAGAATCGCCGTCTGGGTTGCGCTGCGCAAACCCTGTGCGCCCATCAAAGCAATATAGGTCCAGCTGATCGGCAGTATGCTCGCGCTGCCCCAGGGCGCGGCACTGACTGCACCGTTGCTCGGATCGGGACCTTCCAGCGGGACAACGGGATGATTCGCCACATAGGGTGCCAGATGCGCCTTGACGCCAATGGGCCCCATGCCCGGTCCGCCGCCGCCGTGGGGAATGCAGAATGTCTTGTGCAGGTTCATGTGCGACACGTCCGCACCGATATCGGCTGGACGCGTCAGACCAACCTGGGCGTTCAGGTTGGCGCCGTCCATGTACACCTGACCGCCATGCTCATGGATGATCCGGCAAATCTCGCCGATGCCTTCTTCGTACACGCCATGCGTCGACGGATAGGTAATCATCAGGCAGGACAGATTCTCTGCGTTGTCCGCAGCCTTCTGCCGCAGGTCTTCGATATTGACGTTGCCCTGATCATCGCAGGCGACCAGTACCACGCGCATGCTGGCCATCATGGCCGAGGCGGGGTTGGTACCGTGTGCGGATGTGGGAATCAGGCAGATATTGCGGTGCCCCTCGCCCTTGGCTTCATGGAACTTGCGGATCGCCAGCAGGCCCGCGTATTCACCCTGCGCACCGGAGTTCGGCTGCATGCTGATTGCATCGAAACCGGTGATGGCGCGCAGCATTTCCTCCAGCTCGTCGATCATCACACGATAACCTTCGGCTTGCGCAAGCGGTGCGAAGGGATGCAACTGGGCAAACTCGGGCCAGGTGATGGGGATCATCTCGGCCGTGGCGTTGAGCTTCATGGTGCATGAACCCAGCGGGATCATTGAATGATTCAGCGCCAGATCCTTGTTCTCCAGCGACTTGATGTAGCGCAGCATTTCCGTTTCGGAATGGTAGCTGTTGAACACCGGATGGGTAAGAAACGCAGACTGCCTGCGCAAACCCGCCGGAATGCCCATATCGCTGCCGATAACCTGGGCATCCAGCGCGGCGATATCGATAGCCTTGCCGTCGCTGACGAAGACCGCCAGCAGATTTTCCACCGTCTGCCGTGTGCTGGACTCGTCCAGGCTGACGCCCAGCGAATCGGCGTCGATCATGCGCAGATTGATCCGTGCCTGGCGAGCACGCTCGACAATTTCCCTGGCCTTACCCGGAACCTTGAGCGTCAGGGTGTCGAAGAAACACCTATTGGCGCGTTGGATGCCTTTGGCTTCCAGACCGGCCGCAAGAATGCCAGTGAGGCGCTGAACCCGTTCGGCGATGGTTTTGAGCCCTTGAGGACCGTGGTACACCGCATAAAAGCTGGCGATATTGGCCAGTAATACCTGTGCTGTACAGATATTGGAGTTGGCCTTCTCGCGGCGGATGTGCTGCTCGCGTGTCTGTAGTGCCATACGCAGCGCCCGGTTGCCGCGAGTATCGACCGATACGCCGATAATCCGGCCCGGCATTGCGCGCTTGAAGCTGTCACGCGTGGCAAAGAACGCTGCGTGCGGTCCGCCATATCCCATGGGCACGCCGAAACGCTGGGCGGAGCCGAATACCACGTCAGCCCCGAGCTCGCCGGGAGGCGTCAGCAATACCAGACTGAGCAGGTCCGCTGAAACGCAGGCAAGCGCCTTCTGGGCGTGCACGGCATCAATCAGCGGCTTAAGGTCATTGATCTCGCCCCAGGTATTGGGGTACTGGAACAGCGCACCGAACACTTCGTACTGGTCAAGATTGGCGACATCATCCACTGCCAGGTCAAAGCCGAACGCTTCCGCACGCGTACGCACCACCGAGATGACCTGCGGGTGACAGTCATGATCAACGAAGAACAGGTTGCTTTTGTTCTTGGCAACCCGCTTGGCCAGCGCCATGGCTTCGGCCGCGGCGGTGGCCTCATCCAGCAGGGAGGCACTGGCCAGCTCCATACCGGTCAGATCTATCGTCAGCTGCTGGAAGTTCAGCAGCGCTTCCAGTCGTCCCTGCGCGATCTCTGGCTGATAGGGTGTGTAGGCTGTGTACCAGCCGGGATTTTCCAGCACGTTGCGCAGGATCACATTGGGCAGCAGCGTCCCGTGATATCCCATCCCGATGCACGAGGTGAACACCTCGTTGCGGCTGGCCACGCCTTTCAGGTAGGTCAGCACTTCGGCCTCGCTACGCGGCCCAGCCATATCCAACGGCTCTTTCCGCAAGATGCTTCCAGGTACCGTCTGGCTAATCAGCTCGTCCAGTGACGCGACGCCCAGCGTCTCCAACATCGCCTGCTGTTCAGCCGCATCGGGGCCAATATGACGGCGGATGAAGTCGTCTGTCTGTTCCAGATCGGTAAGGCTTAGTGCATTGCTCATGGGGTTACCTGTTGAAGATAGGAAACGGTCGTGCATCAGGTGGGGCTACGCACGGGAAACGGGATGGGTAGCAGAGGGCCTGCGCTTTCACCGGTAACATCGCTCAAGCATCTGGAGCGCGTCGCCGAGTTGGATCTGCTGAAGACTGAAATCTTGCTGAGCGGCCTGCCAGTCAATCAGGCCCGCTAGCGGACGCGCTACCCAACGCAGCCAGCCGATAAGCGGAACCTCCTCGTGGTGCCCGTTACCGGTCTGGCCGCATCACATTCTTCAGATAGAAGCGCCGTACGCCTCAGCGTCCATCAATTTATCCAGTTCACTGGCATCGGTCGGCTTGATCTTGAAGAACCAGGCGCCAGCGTATGGCTCGCTATTGACCAGTTCCGGTGTGTCGCCGAGCGCTTCGTTGAAAGCGATGATTTCGCCGCTGACAGGCGCGTAGATGTCCGACGCAGCCTTTACTGATTCAACCACTGCGCACTCTTCGCCAGCGGTCACCGTGCGGCCAACTTCAGGCAGTTCGACAAAGACCACATCACCCAGCAGATCCTGAGCATGATCGGTAATACCGACTGTAATGGTGCCGTCTTCTTCCAGGCGGGACCATTCGTGGCTTGCAGCGTAACGCAGTTCGGCAGGGATATTGCTCATCGGACTGTCCTCAAGAGAAGTGAAACTTATTCGAATAATGGCTTGCCGTTACGTACGAAGCCCGGCTTGATCACCCGTACAGCAAGCTGCTTGCCACGGATTTCGACCTTCGCATGCTCGCCGGTGGCACGCGGCACGCGAGCCAGAGCAATCGACACGCCCAGCGTAGGGGAGAAGCTGCCACTGGTAATCTCACCTTCACCAATGCCATCCACAATCACCTTCTGATGGCTACGCAACACGGCACGCTCGGATAACACCAGACCAACCAGCTTTGGCAAATCGCCGGCGTCGCGCTGAGCTTCCAGCGCTTCACGGCCGATAAACTCGCGCTCGGCAGGTTCCCAGGCAACCGTCCAGGCCATGTTGGCGGCCAGCGGTGACACGCTCTCGTCCATATCGGAGCCATAGAGATTGAGCCCGGCCTCCAGACGCAGCGTGTCACGCGCGCCCAGACCGCAGGGTTTGCTGCCCGCGGCTATCAGGGCGTCCCATAACTCGGCAATCTGCTCTGCGGGCAATACGATCTCGAGGCCGTCTTCGCCGGTGTAACCGGTGCGGGCGATAAACCAGTCGCCGTCAACCAGCCCCTGAAAGGGTTTGATGTCGTTGATCAGTGCGCCGCGGGTGTCGCTGACCACGCTGGCTGCCACTTCACGGGCCCGCGGGCCCTGGACGGCAAGCATGGCCAGATCTGAACGCTCGCTCAGAGTGACCGCAAATTCCTCGGCCTGGCTGTGCATCCAGGCAAGGTCTTTCTCGCGTGTTGCTGCGTTGACGACCAGGCGATAGCCGTCCTGCATGAGGTAGACAATCAGGTCATCAATGACGCCGCCCTGCTCGTTCAGCATGGCGGTATAAAGCGCCTTGCCCGCCAACGACAAGCGACCGACATCATTGGCCAGAAGATACTGAAGGTAGCCCTTGGCCTCGGTCCCGGTCACATCAACCACGGTCATGTGCGAGACATCGAACATACCCACGTCGCGGCGGACGTAATGGTGTTCTTCGATCTGGGAGCCATAGTGCAACGGCATATCCCAGCCACCAAAGTCGACCATCTTGGCACCGGCGGCGACATGCTGATCATACAGGGGAGTGCGCGAGCCCATTCAGTCTTCCTTAAATCAAGGGTGGTTCAGTGGGGGCGATTGTAGCCACAATCGGGCATCCTGTGCAGCCCTTGACCGGCACCGCCGGTCAACAGCGTGGCGGAGACCCGTTTATCGACGACCGGACCGACGTATCAGCACGATCACCGGCAACAAGCCGGCCAGGACAAGTGTAAGCGCCGGAAGCGAGGCGCGCTGCCAGTCTCCTTCAGCGGTGAGGCCATAGATCCGTACCGCCAGCGTATCCCAGCCGAACGGCCGCATCAGCAGCGTAGCGGGCATTTCCTTGAGCACATCAACGAATACCAGCAGCGCTGCACTCAAAGCGCCAGGCAGAAGGAGCGGCAGATAGACACGCCAGAATACCGCCCAACCGGTCTGCCCCAGGCTCTGTGCCGCCTCCGGCAGCGACGGACGAATCCGCGCCAGCGAGGTATCCAGCGGACCATGCGCAACGGCCATGAAGCGAATCAGGTAGGCCAGCAGTAGAGCAAACACGCTACCGAGCAGCAGCTGGGATGGATTCTCCACTCCCAGCGCACGACTGACCGGAATGACCAGCTTGTTATCAAGAAAACTGAACGCAAACATGATCCCGACAGCCAATACCGAGCCCGGCAATGCATAGCCGAGATTAGCCAACGCGACAGCACTGCGCACCCTTCGTATCGGTTGCAAGCGCCTGGCCAGCACAACCAGCGTGGCCAGCGTGACGGTCATCGCCGCCGCCATTGCCCCCAGCATCAAGGTATTGCGAATCACACCCCAATAGCGGCTGTTCAGATCATGAATGCCGCTATTCACCAGCCAGTAAATGAGTTGGCCAACCGGAATCACGAATGCCAGCGCCAGCACCACCAGACAAAAACCGGTCGCCAGCCAGGCTCGATACCCCGTGAGGTGATACAGCGCGCCCTGCCTTGGCCGGTCGACGCCGGGAAAGCGCCTGCTGCCCTGCGCCCGACGTTCGAGAAACAACGCCATGAACACAAAGAGCAACAACAGGCTCGCCAGCTGAGTGGCTGACTGCAGACTGAAGAAGCCATACCAGGTCTTGTAGATTGCCGTGGTGAAGGTGTCATAGTTGAACACCGACACAGCGCCAAAATCCGCCAGGGTCTCCATGATTGCCAGCGCTGCGCCCGCGCCGATCGCCGGCCGCGCCATGGGGATGGCGACCCGCCAGAATCCTTGCCACGGCGTATGCCCGAGGATACGCGAAGCCTCCATAAGCCCTTTGCCCTGCGCCAGAAAGGCGCCACGCGCGAGCATGTACACGTAGGGGTAAAACACCAGCGTAAGAACCAGCACCACGCCAGTGGTGGAACGTATGGAGAAGAACAAGCGGAAATCATTACCGAACCAATCCCGCAGCAGGCTCTGGAAGGGTCCTGAAAAATCGAACAACCCCACGCTCACGAAGGCCAGCACATAAGCTGGAATGGCGAACGGCAGCATAAGCGCCCAATCGAACAGGCGCCTGCCGGGAAAATCACAGAGACTGGTCAGCCAGGCGAGGCTCACCCCCAGCACGACGACGCCAATACCGACTCCCAGCACCAACACCAGCGTATTGGTGATCAGACGCAACATCTGGGTCTGCAACAAGTGGCCCCAGATTGCCGGATCAACCGACTGCCAGCTGAGCACCAGAACCAGCAAGGGCATCATGACCAGTGCGGCGGAAGCATAGGCGATCAGACGCCAACGGGGCATATTGGTAAGCGAACGATGGGGCACAGCCACTCCAGGAGATGTGCGAAACAAAAACGCCCGGTCAATTGACCGGGCGTGCAGTATATCGGCAAAAACCTGCTTCAGGTTCTCCGGATCAGTTCCAGCCGAGGCGATCCATCAGCATGATGGCTTCAGGCTGGCGACGGCCCGCGACCTCAACATTGATGTTGTCCGCCTTGAACTCACCCCAGGCGGCTACTTCCTTGGACGGCTCGATCGAATCGTTGGCAGGAAACTCCATGTTGATATCGACGAATACGCGTTGCGCTTCTTCGGTTGTCAGCCATTCAATGAGCTTGACCGCTTCTTCAGGCTGATCCGCGTGCTTGGTTACACCAGCGCCGGAAATGTTCACGTGAACACCGCGGTCATCCTGGTTCGGCCAGAACAGCGCGACTTTAACGTCCGGTTCTGCCTTGCTCAGGCGGCCGAAGTAATAGCTGTTGACGATGCCGACATCACACTGGCCCGCGTCGATCGCCTTGAGCAGCGCGGTATCGTCGGAGAACACCGGAGCGGCCAGG
Organism: Pseudomonas sp. gcc21; assembly: GCF_012844345.1. Classification (NCBI taxonomy): domain Bacteria; kingdom Pseudomonadati; phylum Pseudomonadota; class Gammaproteobacteria; order Pseudomonadales; family Pseudomonadaceae; genus Pseudomonas; species Pseudomonas sp. gcc21. The sequence continues at coordinate 2,261,306 of NZ_CP051625.1, forward strand.
TTCGCCACCCACCCCTTGATGACGTCACTGGTTTTTTCAGCGCCGATCGACTCAAGCATGGTGGCAACCAGTGACTGGTTATATACCTTCTTGGAAGTGCGCAGACACATGCGGCCTTTCCAGCTGTCATCCGCCAGCGCCTCGTAGGTGCTCAGCTCCTTCGGATCAACCCGTTCAGTTGAATAGGCGATGGTACGGGCGCGCAGCGAAAGACCCGTCCACTGCCCGCTTTCGGCGCGGTATTGTGAAGGGATATTCTTTTCGATCAGCTCGGATTCCATCGGCTGAAACAGACCTTGCTGCTCGGCCTGCCACAGATTACCCGCGTCCACGGTCATGAAAATGTCTGCCGGCGTGTTCGCACCTTCCGCGCGCAAACGCGCCATCAACGGGCCTTCGCGATCGGTGATGAACTTGATGTCGACACCCGTGTTCTTGGTGTACAGCTCGAATGCCGGCTCAATCAAATGCTCTTGGCGGGAGGAGTAGACAACCAGCTCCTTGGCTTGAGCCAGGCCGGTGAAAGCGGTCAGCGCGAGACTTGCGGCAACAATGGAACCTTTGGCAGACATGAGAGAGCCTCTCGTTAGGAATCAGAGGCTAGATGATAATGATTTCCGTTAACGGCCGCAATAAACAACTCAACGCTGTTCGCGCAACTGTGGATCCTGCGCCAAAGCGGGCAATTCGCCGCTCAATCCCATGGCGCGCCGGATGATCCCACCCTTGATCAGCTCCTGCCCATCAAGCAGCCGCATCCCGGTGTTGCGGATCCAGCGCAATGGCAAGGCATCCGCATCAAACAGACGCTCGAAGCCTTCCATCGCGGCCATCATGGCGAGATTGGCCCCCATGCGCCTGCGTTCGTAGCGCTGCAATACCTGCAGCGAAGCGATGTCCTCGCCTCTTTCCAGCGCGGCAACCAGTACATCAAAGAGCTCGGCGGCGTCCAGCAGGCCCAGATTGACGCCCTGCCCCGCCAGCGGATGAATACTGTGTGCCGCGTCACCAATCAGCACCAGCCCGGTAACGGCATAGCGTTTGGCGTGACGCTGGCGCAGGGGAATCCGGCGTCTGGGATCAACCGCCAGAATCTCGCCAAGCCGCCCTTCGAAAGCATCCCCCAGCTCGCGCCTGAAAGCCTCATCATCCAGCCCCATCATGTCGGCGGCCAACGCCGGCTTGAGCGACCAGACTATCGAGCAATAGTGTTCGCCATCACGATCCGGGAGGGGCAGCAACGCCAGCGGCCCGCTCGGCAGAAAACGCTGCCAGGCTGTATCATCGTGGGGTTTTTCGGTGCACACCGTGGTCACGATGGCGTCATGCAGATAATCCCATTCGCGCATGTCAAATCCATACAGCTCACGCACCTGGGACCGCGCGCCGTCGGCCGCTACAACTAACGACGCTGACAGCCGCTCGCCGCTGGCTAGCATCAGGCGCCAGCCGTCATCTTCCTGAACCAGGCCGTCCACGCGCTGACCGCCGTACAGGGCCACCTCGGTTTCAGCGAGACTGTCGAGTAACGCCTGCTGGATACGATAGTTCTCGACGATATGGCCGAGCCGCACCTCACTAAGCGACGCCGCATCAAAACCGACCTCGCCGGTGCCCTCTGCGTCCCACACATGCATATGCTGATAGGCGCAGCGTGCCGACGCGGGTATTCGCTGCCACACGCCCAGATTGGTAAGGATATGCTCGGACGCCGCACTCAGCGCGCTCACTCGCGGATCGTACCCGGAGGCAGTGAGCTGGAAGGGAACCGGCGCATCAAGCAGCATCGCGTCGACCAGGGCCACCTTCAGCTCTGTGTCGGCCACGGCGCGTGCAAGCGTGGCGCCAACCATGCCGGCACCCACGATAATCAGATCAAACTGCGCCATGTGCGCCTCCCGGTGGTAAAGCTGAAATCACGGGCTGAATCAAAGCCCCATTGCCTGGCGAGCAAACAGGCGCTTGGCGGGCGGCAGAATATCCAGCCCGAGCAGGCCCAGATTACGCCCGGCGGCGAGTAGCGGCTGCCTGTTGCTGAATAGCCGCGTCAGGCGGTCACTGAAAGCCACTGTCATCAACTGATCGCTGCGCTGACGCTCGAGATAGCGCATCAACACGGAAAGCTCGCCCGGTGACTTCCGCTCTTGCTGGGCGCGGATCAACGTGTTGGCCAAAGCCAGCGTATCGCGCAGCGACAGATTGAAACCCTGGCCGGCAATCGGATGCAGGCTGTGCGCGGCGTTGCCCAGGATCACCAGATGCGATCGCACCTGCTCTTCCGCTTCAATCAGACTGAGCGGATAACAGTTGCGCTCGCCCACCTTCACCAGTGCGCCCATGTGATAACCGAAAGCGAGCTGCAGACGCTGCAGAAAGGCGTCGTCGGGCAACGATGCAACCTCGGCCGACTGATCCTCCGGCAGCGTCCATACCAGTGCGCTTCGGCTTTCAGACATGGGCAACAGCGCAAGCGGGCCGGAATCGGTGAAGCGCTCGTAGGCCACTCCGTCATGCCCTTCGGCACTGGTAACGTTGGTGACCAGCGCGACCTGACCGTACGGCGAAACCTCACGGTGCACTCCAAGCTGCGAAAGCAGACTCGAACGCCCGCCATCAGCGATCACCAGCAAATCAGTGTGCAGAGTCTGTTCGCCGGTCGGAGAGTCCACTTCGATGCCGTAACCGTCGGGTGCGGGAATGGCCCGAACAACCCGACCCGGAGCGATCCACTCCACCACATCGTGATCCAGTGCGCCGATCAGTACCTCGCCCAGCCAGGCGTTTTCGACCACGTACCCCAGCGCAGGCACCCGCTCCTGCGCTGCATTGATACGCGCGGACCCGGGATTGCCACGATCCGATACATGAATCTGGCGGATCGGTTCGACGCGCTGCGCCAGCGTCGACCAGATACCCAGGCGTTCGTAAATCTTCCGGCTGCCCTGTGACAGCGCAGTAGAGCGGGCGTCGTAACTGGGTTGAGTGAAGCCTTCACGGTTCGGCGGGTGCGCCTCGATCAGGCGTATCGTCCAGCCCGCCTTGCGCGCGCAGTCCTGCAGTGCCAGCGCCAGGCTGGCACCGACCATTCCGCCACCGACGATACTGATGGTCTTGCTCACGCAGCGGCTCCGCTGGTTTCACGCGCCTCGGCCATCAACGCCTCGATTGCATCGGCATCCTTCGGCACGCTGGCTGAAAGCACATCGCAGCCCGCCCGCGTGACCACGACATCGTCCTCAATCCGCACACCTATACCGCGCCACTTCTTCGGCACGTTGGTGTTGTCCGGCGCGATATAGATGCCTGGCTCGACGGTCATGACCATACCGGGTTCAAGAACGCGCCACTCACCGCCGATACGATAGTCGCCGACGTCATGCACATCCATGCCCAACCAATGGCCGGCGCGGTGCATATAGAACGGACGGTAGGCTTCGCTGGTAATCAGTTCATCCACCTCGCCCTGCAGCAGACCCAGATCACGCAAGCCCTCGGTGATTACCCGAACCGTCGCTTCGTGCGACTCGTTCCAGTGCCTGCCGGGCGCTATCACTTCAATCGCAGCGGCCTGCGCGGCCAGCACGATGTCGTAGACAGCGCGCTGCTCCGGGGAGAACCGCCCGTTGGCGGGAAACGTGCGGGTAATATCGCTGGCGTAACAGTCCAGCTCGCAGCCTGCATCGATAAGCACCAGATCGCCGTCGCGGATCTGGCTGGTATTTTCGGTGTAATGCAGAATGCAAGCGTTACGCCCCGCCGCCACAATTGACGCATACGCCGGCGAACGACTGCCGTTGCGCATGAAACAATGCTGCAGCTCCGCCTCAAGCTGGTATTCATACTGGCCCGGTTCGCAGCTCTGCATGGCACGCGTATGGGCCTGGGCGGAAATATCTGCCGCGGCCTGCATGACCTTGATCTCGGCCGCGCTCTTGTACAGGCGCATGTCGTGCAGCAGGTGATCAAGCGCGACGAATTCATTCGGCGGCTGGGCGCCCAGGCGGGCCTTGCTGCGAATGGTCTTGATCCAGTTGGTCAGCCTCAGGTCGAATTCCTGATTGGCGCCCATGGCGTAATAGACACGCTCACGCCCTTCAATCAGCCCCGGCAGAATGTCGTCGACGTCGCTGATCGGGAACGCATCATCAGCGCCATATTCGCTGATCGCGTCTTCCTGACCGGCACGGTAGCCATCCCATAGCTCGCGTTCCTTGTCCTTCTCCCGGCAGAACAGCACATACTCGCCATGCTCGCGGCCCGGAATGAGTACTGCTACCGCCTCCGGCTCAGGAAAGCCGGTGAGATACTGAAAATCGCTGTCCTGCCGGTAGTTATGCTCGACGTCACGGTTACGGATATACACCTGGGCTGCCGGCAGCACGGCAATGCTGTTCGGCTCCATCTGTTCCATCAATGCCTTGCGGCGGCGGGCATATTCCGATTTGCTGATTCGCATAGGTACCTCTATCAATGCAGGGATGCGGGCGGCTGATCCTGGGGCTCTTCGGGCTGGCATTCACTGAAGACCATCAGTACCGCCATGCGCACGTATTCCATGACTTCCATGAAATCCACTTCGTTGGCTTCGGACTCTTCAAGGTCGGTCTGCACCTGCGCAATAGCCGCGAAGTCCTTTAGAACGCTGTCCACTTCCTCGCTCAGCTCCTGAGTGCGTTCAACCAGACCAAAACCGCCCAGAAAGCCCTCGCACCACTGGCCAAGCGCCCGGGTGCGGTGATCAATGGTCGCGCTGTCGTCGGGAATCAGCAAGGTCAGGTCAAAGCCACTGCCAGACAGCTGAGCCAGACTGGCGTCATGCAGCTGCAGCAACAGGACTTTGCCCGCCTCCCCCGGCGCGGAGGTCCCGTCAATGACCTCTGTGGCGACACTCAGCCAGGCGCCATGATCGAGCCGGCTGCCGGCAGAGAGGCGACCGATCAGGTGGCCATGCAACTCGGAGGGGTTACCGGCAGCACCGTGGTCACTGAATAACTGGGCATAGCGGTCGTAATCGAATACGTCTGGCATCAAAGCCATAAGGAAGGGGCCTCGCGGGAAACAGAAGACTGGAAGATTTGCACAGCGGCAGCGGATATTAGTCATCTGCCGACCTGACTTAGGGTAATCTACTGCGCAAGAGGTAAAGGGTCCAGTCTGGTGACGTAGTAGCGGCCGCAGCGCAGCAGCGAACGGCTTTTCGCGCACCCTGATATCGCGACGGCGGTCAGTTTGACCCGCCTGCGGGCCCCTTCTATAGTTGGCGAAACCGGGATGGCAGAATGGCGCAAATGGACGAACCCGATATCGATACCCTGACAGACAAGGTTGCACAGTTGATCGCGGTCTGCGAACGGCTCCAGCAGCAAAACCAGCACCTGCTTTCACAGGAGCGCAACTGGCGCGAGGAACGGATGCAGCTGATCGAAAAGAACGATCTGGCGCGTCACAAGGTCGAAGCCATGATATTGCGTCTCAAATCCCTGGAGCATGATTCATGAGCGAACCCCTAACGGTCATTTTGCACATCCTAGACAAGGAATACCGCATAAGTTGCCCGCCTGAAGAGCGCAACAATCTGGAACTGGCCGCCCGCCACCTGGACACCAAAATGCGCGATATCCGCAACAGCGGCAAGGTCATCGGCGTCGACCGGATTGCGGTCATGGCTGCCCTGAACATCAGCCATGAAATGCTCACCGGTACGACCCACAAGAACGCCGCATTTGAAGATCAGCAGCGCCAGATTACTGACCTCGTTGCCCGTCTGGATCAGGCCCTCGCCCGCCACCAGAACTGATCAACGGTATGAAATTCCGGAGTTACTTGTGTATAGTCCGAGACATCCCTGGGGTGTTTGCCAGCCGGAGATGTCCCTGAGCCGATACTCCTGTAAAAGGAGGCCACGCGTTGCTGTCAGTGTGCATGTCCGCATGACGGAAAGCCTTCGACAGCGCCGTGTCCACCACCTTGAACTGTCGGGTTCAAGGGCTAACCCGGCAGCGGCATTCTGGGGACCCAATCCATGAACGGTGAATCACGCAGCGCGCTGCGTCGCCGTTTGCGTCAGACCCGCCGCAAACTCTCCCCCGCACAGCAACGCAAAGCCAGCCAACAACTGTTCCGCCAGCTTGCTCAACATCCGCTGTTCATTCGCAGCCAGCACATCGCCTTCTATCTGGCCAACGACGGGGAAATCGATCCTGCTCTGCTGATGGCCCATGCCCGACGCCTCGGCAAACAATGCTACCTGCCCGTTATCACTGGCTGGCCAATGGATCGGATGCATTTCCAGAGAATTGTGAAGCGCCAGCGCTGGGTCAAGAATCGCTTCGGCATCCACGAACCGATAGTGAAGCGCGGGCTGCAGGCCCGCCCATGGCGTCTGGACCTGGTATTGATGCCATTGGTGGGATTCGACGAGCAGGGCAACAGACTGGGAATGGGCGGAGGTTTCTATGACCGCACGTTCGCCTACCGGACGTGGCGCCCTGAATGGTCCGGCCCGCGCTTACTCGGGCTGGCTCACCACTGCCAGAAGGTGGAAGCGCTGCCGATCGCTTCGTGGGATATCCCGCTCGATGGTATCGTCAGCGACCAGGAGGTTCTGCTGTTCAGGGCGTCATCCGAATGACTTCATGCCTGGATGTATGCTCAACGAAGCCCTGCGTGTAGCCCGTTGTAACCACGCCCAGACCGAACACGATGACAATGATCCAGAGCCAATCGGGCTTGCGACGCATACCACTCTCCTTGTTGTTGTTATCCCTGACGCGCCGAACCTGTACGCGCACCTGCGGCGAGGCGTTCACACTCGCGCGCAGCAGCTTATTTAAGGTGTTTTTTTACTAATGTCAAATTGGCGTCAAAAAATATGCACTATTGGCTGATGAAGTCGGAGCCGGACGCTTTCTCCATCGACGACCTGAGAAATGCGGACCGTGCACCCTGGGACGGCGTGCGCAACTACCAGGCGCGCAATCACATTGCACAGATGCAGCCCGGCGACCTGTTCCTGTTTTACCACTCAAGCTGCAAGCCGCCTGGTCTGGCAGGTATCGGCGAGGTCGTTAGCGAGCCCTACCCGGACCGCGCAGCACTCGATCCCAGCAACCCGTACCACGACCCCAAAGCTACCGAGGAGAAACTGCCTTGGAAGGCCGTCGACGTGCGTTACCGGGAAGGCTTTACGCAGTTATTGAGCCTGGAAAAAATCAAGACTTTAGCCGGACTTGAAGGACTACCTCTACTGCAACGCGCAAGCCGTCTGTCTGTGATGCCGGTTACGGCTGAGCAGTGGGAGATATTGGTAGACGCGGCCAGGGCAGGTTAAATCGCGCTGCTCAACCCAAGAAGAATCGCCGTGTCGGCGCGCGGTGCCGCCTGGGGGTGTAGTGCGCCTGCGCTACGCCAAAGTCTGTAGCAACACCAAACCCGTCGGCGCGCAGGCGCACGCCAACCCCAGGAAACCCCGGCAGCGCGCAGTGCGGCCTGGGGGTGTAGCGCACCTGCGCTACGCCGTGCCCTGGCACCTCAACCCAGATACAAGCTGTACGCCGGATTGTCGGTTTCGTCCCAATAGGCGTAGCCGATGGAATCCAGCGCCTCGGGCACCTTGCCTCGATCAGCCACCGGCACCTGCAGGCCTACCACCACGCGTCCATAGGCAGCGCCATGGTTGCGGTAGTGGAACATCGAGATATTCCAGCGGCCGCCCAGCTTGTTGAGAAAGTTGAACAAGGCGCCCGGACGCTCCGGAAATTCGAATCGGTACACTACCTCATCGGTAACCTTGTCCGCATGCCCGCCGACCATATGACGGATATGCAGCTTGGCCAGCTCATTATCAGTCAGATCCAGTACGGGAAAGTCTTCCTGCAGACGCGCAACCAGAGCATCGCGCGGGTCATGCTCCGGATGCGTCTGCACACCGACGAAGATATGCGCCTCGGCATTCGTATGGAAACGGTAATTGAACTCGGTGATAGCGCGCTTGCCGATCGCCTGACAGAACGCCTTGAAGCTGCCCGGCTTCTCTGGAATGGTCACCGCCAGCAGCGCTTCCCGCTTCTCACCGATCTCAGCGCGCTCAGCGACGTGACGTAACCTGTCGAAGTTGACGTTGGCACCGGAATCGATGGCGATCATCACCTTGCCCGTGCAGCCTTCGCGCTCGACGTACTTCTTGATACCCGCAACGCCCAGGCACCCAGCGGGCTCGCAGATCGAACGTGTGTCGTCGTAGATATCCTTTATCGCCGCACACATCTCGTCGGTCGAAACCGTGATGACCTCGTCAACATAGCGCCGGCACACTTCGAAGGTGTGTTCACCAATCTGTGCGACCGCCACACCGTCTGCAAACAGCCCAACCTGACTCAGCGTCACCCGCTCGCCCGCCTCAAGCGCGGCTTGCAGGCAATTCGACTCATCAGGCTCAACACCAATCACCTTGATGTCCGGACGCAGGTATTTCACATAGGCGGCGATGCCGGCGATCAACCCGCCACCCCCCACCGGAACGAAGATGGCGTCCAGATCACCGTGGTGCTGACGCAGGATTTCCATCGCAACAGTGCCCTGGCCGGCAATGGTGTCAGGATCGTCGTACGGATGGATGTACACCAGCCCCTTTTCAGCGACCAGCTTCTGCGAATACGCCAGCGCTTCATCGAAGGCATCCCCGTGCAGCACGACTCGCGCGCCGCGGGCACGCACGGCTTTTACCTTGATTTCAGGGGTAGTACGCGGCATCACAATGGTCGCTTTTACGCCCATTTGACGCGCCGCCAGGGCCAGGCCCTGCGCATGATTACCCGCCGACGCGGTCACTACGCCGCAGGCGCGCTGTTCATCGGTCAGCTGTGCAAGCTTGTTGTAGGCGCCACGAATCTTGAAGGAAAAAACCGGCTGTAAATCCTCGCGCTTGAGCAACACTGTGTTGCCCAGCCGCTCGGAGAGAAAAGGCGCGGCATGAATAGGTGTCTCGACGGCCACATCGTAGACGCGCGAGCAGAGGATCTTCTTGACGTAGGATTCCAGCATTGACCTTCAGCTTGTAGGGTTGAAATGGAATCGGGCAGTTTAGGGGCTGACAAGGGCTGGTCGCAAGCGGCGTGCAGCCGGCGTGCCCGATAAGAGCGAAAGAAGCCCTGGGAGCTACACCACGACAATCAGGAGTCCGTATAATCGGCAGCCTATTCGCTGATTTCGGAGAACAGGGTATGACGCAGGACGAACTCAAACAGGCGGTCGCCCAGGCAGCGGTGGATTTGCTGAGGCCCAACCTGGAAGACAAGAGCGTCATCGGTGTCGGCACCGGCTCCACCGCAAACTATTTCATTGACGCCCTGGCCAAACACAAAAGCTACTTCGACGGGGCCGTCGCAAGCTCGGAAGCAACTGCCGAGCGCCTTAAAAGCCACGGCATCGAGGTATACGACCTGAACCATGTGGCCAATCTGGATTACTACGTGGACGGCGCTGACGAAGCCAACAAACATCTCGAGCTGATCAAAGGCGGCGGCGCAGCATTGACCCGCGAAAAAATTGTTGCCGCCGTCGCCCGCACCTTTGTCTGCATTGCCGACGAAAGCAAGCTGGTTAGCACGCTGGGCGAATTTCCGTTACCTGTGGAGGTCATCCCCATGGCGCGGAGCCACGTTGCGCGGGAAATCGTCAGACTGGGCGGTGATCCGGTTTACCGTGAAGGCGTAACCACCGATAACGGCAACGTCATACTCGACGTGCATAACATGCAGATCGTCGACCCCCGGGGACTCGAGGAAAAGCTCAACGCGATCGTGGGGGTGGTGTGCAATGGCCTGTTTGCCGCGCGCCCTGCCGATGTCCTGTTGCTGGGCACCCGCGAAGGCGTCAGAACGCTGACGAAAGACTGACAACCCCGCAGCCCTGCCCCGTCAGTCTTCCCGGACGAAGCGGTAGAAAAGATTCGGCTCGCTGACAATATAGATGCGCTTCTGCGCATCTATAGCAATACCCTCTGCCTGCGGCACCGTGGCGCTTAGCCCGCTCATACCCCACCACAGGCCCAATACGCTGACGGCCTGACGGTCCCGATCGTACTCCACCGCCATATGCGACTCGTCACTCAACAGCAACAAATGACCGCTGTCTTCATCCAGGCTAAGGGCGGAGAGGTCTGCCATGAATAATTGATCAGAATCCGAGCGCTTGATTTCGGTAATGGAAACACTGCCCGACTCCAGCGCATCAACGAACCCCTGAACGGTCAACAAGCGCAACGGGTCACGCTCCTTCACCACCAGCAGCTCACCCTTGATATGGTCCCATGTCAGACCCTCGAAACCCACATTGCCATCCTGATCCAGGCCGATAGTCAGACTGCGCATGCCTTCGACATTGATTTCAGTGGCATCAGGTGGAAGGTCGACGATGATCAATCTGTGCTCACGCTCTTCGGCAAGCACGAATCGATTGCCACTGATATGCGCCAACCCTTCCATGTCATCAACACCGTGCACTATCACCTGGCGCAGCAGTTCGCCTTCAAGGCTGATCTCAACCAGCCATGGCCTGCCGTTGAGCACGCCGAACAGCGTGCCGCTTTCGTGGTTATAGGTCAGGGCTGACAGATCATCTTCCAGCTCGGGAATGGGTACCGCTTCAATATCGACGCGATAACGGCCGAGGTCCAGTGCACGCTCGGGCAATGGCTGGCGGTTGAGTTTCCAGGACTGCCAGAGAAGCACATCGAGTTCGTTGATTCGGAAATAGACAAGCGCAGCGACAACTGCCAGAACCAGGACGATGAGAAAGCGCTTCAATGCGAAGCCTCCAGGGAAAACGGCCATACAACCATTAACAGATGACAAGGGCGTGACATCCGCCAGGCGGGCAACGCGGGACCCGAAAGCTTCAGTCGTGGGAATCGACTACCTGAGTCGATTGCTCAAGCACGCCCGGAATCGACAGCTCCAGTCGATCGCCCGGCTTGAGAACGCCGACGCCCGCCGGAGTGCCCGTGATAACCACGTCGCCGGGTTGCAGGGTGAAGACATCGGCGATCTGCCGCAACAAAGTGACTATCGGGGTGATCATCTCGGCGCTGCTGCCCTGCTGCCGTACGTCTCCGTTGATTTTCAACTGTAGCGGAATGTCAGTCAGGATCAGCTTCGCAGGAGCAACGAAGCCGGACAACGGACAGGCCCCGTCAAACGCCTTGGCGCGCTCCCAGGGATGGGACTTGGCCTTGAGCTGGTCCTGCAGCTCGCGCAGAGTCAGATCCAGCGCCAGGCCTATGCCGCAGATGGCCGCTTCAGCCTGGCTTTCGGTCACCTCGCCGCTAAGGGTTTCGCCGATCAGTAGCGCTATTTCGGTCTCGTAATGGACTGGCCCACGCCGCGGAGAAAGAACGACATCGTTAGCCAACGGCACGATGGCAGTAGCCGGCTTGATGAAGAGCAGGGGCTCGGTCGGGACCGGGTTGTTCAGCTCACGGGCGTGTTCGGCATAGTTGCGACCGACGCACACCACCTTGCCTACCGGCAGGTCAAGTGGCGTTCCGTCGAGATAGCAGTGCTGATAGGACATTGGAAATTCCTGAAAATACCGGCCTGCAGCTGGCAGGCCGTAAACGGGACGGATCAGACGGCAAATATCTTGCCTGGATTCATGATGCCGTTAGGATCGAATACCGCCTTGATCGATTTCATCACCGCAATCTCTGCCTCACTGCGACTGTAGGTCAGATAATCGCGCTTGGTCATGCCAACACCGTGCTCGGCTGAGATCGAGCCGTTGTACTTCTGCACGATCTCGAAAACCCATTTATTGACTGTAGCGCAGCGAGCGAAAAATTCATCCTTGGACAACTCTTCTGGCTTGAGAATGTTCAGATGCAGGTTGCCGTCACCGATGTGACCGAACCAGACGATCTCGAAGTCAGGGTAGTGCTCGCCAACAATGCTGTCGATGTCATGCAAAAAGGCAGGCACTTGCCCAACAGTGACCGAGATATCATTCTTGTACGGCGTCCAGTGGGCGATGGTTTCGGAAATGAACTCGCGCAGTTTCCACAGATTCTGCAGCTGCTGCTCGCTCTGGCTCATCACGCCATCCAGCACCCAGCCCTGCTCAACGCAATGCTCGAAGGTTTCCAACGCCTGGGTGGCAATGTCTTCGCTGATCGCCTCGAACTCAAGCAGGGCGTAAAAAGGGCATTCAGTATCAAAGGGCGCCGGCACATCACCGCGCCCCAGCACCTTGGCCATGGCCTTGTCGGAGAAAAACTCGAACGCGGTCAGATCCAGTTTGCCCTGAAAGGCATGCAGAACCGGCATGATCGAATCGAAATCCGGCGTACCCAGCACCATTGCCGTCAGATTGCGCGGCGCGCGCTCCAGGCGCATGGTCGCCTCGACCACGAAGCCCAGCGTGCCTTCGGCCCCGATAAACAACTGCCGCAGGTCGTAACCCGTGGCGTTCTTGATCAAGTCCTTGTTCAGTTCCAACAGCTCGCCGGTACCGGTCACGACCTTGAGGCCGGCCACCCAGTTGCGCGTCATGCCGTAGCGGATCACCTTGATACCGCCGGCATTGGTGCCGATGTTGCCGCCGATCTGGCTTGATCCGGCCGAGGCGAAATCAACCGGATAATACAGGCCCTTGCCTTCAGCGAACTGCTGAAGCTGCGCGGTAACCACGCCCGGCTGGCACACCACAGACCGATCGAACTCGTTGAATTCGAGGATCTGGCTCATGTAATCGAAGGACACCACGATCTCGCCGTTGGCCGCTACCGCAGCCGCAGACAGCCCGGTGCGGCCACCCGATGGCACCAGCGCCAGCTTCTGCTCATTGGCAAAACGCACCAGCGCCTGCACCTGGTCGATCGTTCTGGGAAACACAATCGCCAGCGGCGCTGGCTCGAAATGCTTGGTCCAGTCCTTGCCCCAGTTATTCAGGGATTCGGCATCAACGCGCACCTTGTCAGGCTCGACCAGGGTCTTCAGGGTTTCGATCACGGCTTCAGGGGTCATGGCTGCTCTCAAACGAAATTCATGCTGCGCAGGAATAGATTTCACGCAGCGACAGGCATCAAAAAAGGGAGATTATGCTAGCATACGCGGCTTCCAACACAGGACACTTCTGTCGGCCACTGAGCCGCAAAGCGCTCCCGGCTCATTTCATCAGTACTACGGGAAAATTGACATCATGGCCATCACCTCGCTGGACAAAAGCAAGATCAAGTTTCTGCTCCTCGAGGGTGTGCACCAGACTGCCGTCGACACGCTCAAGGCAGCCGGTTACACCAACATCGACTATCACACTGGCTCGCTGCCTGATGAGCAGCTCAAGGAAGCGATTTCTGATGCGCACTTTGTTGGCATCCGTTCGCGCACCCAGCTGACTGAAGATGTGTTCAATCACGCCAACAAGTTGATTGCTGTCGGCTGCTTTTGCATCGGCACCAACCAGGTTGACCTTGAAGCAGCCCGTGAGCGCGGCATTGCCGTATTCAATGCGCCCTATTCCAATACCCGTTCAGTGGCCGAACTGGTTCTCGCCGAAGCCATCTTGCTGCTGCGCGGCATTCCGGAAAAGAACGCTGCCGCACACCGTGGTGGCTGGTTAAAGAGCGCGAACAACTCCTTTGAAATTCGCGGCAAGAAGCTCGGCATCGTCGGCTACGGCTCCATTGGTACGCAGCTGTCCGTCCTGGCTGAAAGTCTGGGCATGAAGGTTATGTTCTATGACGTGGTCACCAAGCTCCCTCTGGGTAATGCAACCCAGATCGCCTCGCTGACCGATCTGCTTGGTGAGGCAGACATCGTGACCCTGCATGTGCCGGAAACCGCTGCCACCAAATGGATGATCGGCGAGAAGGAAATCCGTGCGATGAAAAAAGGCGGCATCCTGATCAACGCCGCGCGCGGCACAGTGGTTGAGATAGACGCGCTGGCTGCTGCGCTGGCTGACAAGCATCTCAACGGCGCCGCGATCGACGTATTCCCGGTCGAGCCGCGCTCCAACAATGACGAATTCATCTCACCGCTGCGTGAATTCGACAACTGTTTGCTGACACCACATATCGGCGGTTCAACCATGGAAGCGCAGGCCAACATTGGCCTGGAAGTAGCCGAGAAGCTGGTGCGCTACAGCGACAACGGTACCTCCATCACCTCGGTCAACTTCCCTGAAGTGGCTCTGCCATCGCATCCCGGCATGCATCGCTTGTTGCACATTCACAAGAACGTGCCCGGCGTAATGAGCGAGATCAACCAGGTATTTGCCGAGAACGGCATCAACATCTGCGGCCAGTTCCTGCAGACCAACGAGAAGGTTGGTTATGTCGTGATCGACGTTGATGCGGCCTATTCAGATCTGGCGCTGGAGAAGATCCAGCAGGTCAAAGGAACCATTCGCAGCCGCGTATTGTTCTGATAAAACCTGCTTCATTGATGTTTCGGCGCGGCCGCGCCGAAACATCAGCCGGCCTGGCGTCGTACCGGCTGATCAGCCGTTTGATCCGTCCATCAGCCGCGCCAGCTTGTCCAGCTCGTCCTCGTTGAATACCTGAACGCCCGCTTGCTTCAACGCCGCCGCCGTTACCCCTTCGCCCGCCACTTTGGTCCCGCTAAAGGTACCGTCATAATTCTCGAGATTGCCACATGAAGGGCTACGCGCCTTCAGTAGGGCAAACCGGATTCCGTGCTGTTTCACCAGCTGCAGCGCGATATGCGCTCCACGTAAAAACTCGGGGCTCACGTCATCCCCGTCCAGCGTTCTGACTTTCAATTGGCCTGTCAGCACGGCTGCACCCTGTCCGCCGGGGATCTCAGCCGGGGGACGTGGGGTCGGTAATCCGCCAGCGACCTCCGGACAGATCGGTATGATGCGGCCCTCGGCTTGCCAACGCTGCAACAGACCAAAAGGGCCTCCGGCGCTGCCGTCATAGCGTACCGGCTGACCGAGCAGACAACTGCTGACGAGGAGCTTTTCCATCTGGCCTAGCGCAACAACGGATTGAGTGGCCGACGCCGAAACCAGCCAACCAGACTGGCCCGCTCTTTGTGTGCCTCAAGGACCTCATGCAGAATGCGATCACTCAGAAACACCACCAGCGTACCGCCGGTCGGGACTACATCAACCAGCCCCTCTTTGAGATGCAGACGTAGCTCACCACCGTCGCCCGGCTGCCAGTTCTGGTTAAGATAAGCCACCACAGAAACCATACGCAGCGGGTTGTTCTGGAAGCGATCCAGGTGTTTGCTATAACCGGCGCCGGGCGGATAGAGCGCAAAATGCGTTTCGAAACTGTCCAGACCCAGGAACAACGAGCGATTGAGCGTTTCACGCAGCTGTTCAAGTATCTGCAGATATTCGCTCTGGCAAGCGCGCGGCGAGCATTCATCCAGCCAACGTGTGTAATCGCCGCGTATTTCAGGCACTACCGCCAGATCTGACCCCTGGCCGATGCCCGCCGGTGTCAGGGCATCGTTGTGCCACATCTGGCGGCACGCCTGCCCCAGTGCGGCGACCAATTCCTCGGAAAACACATCGTGTTGAACTGACCAGCCTTTAGCGGCCAGATCATCGGCCACTTGCTCAAAGCAGGTGGGTACGGCTAGAGGGAACTCTGGCATTCATGTGTTACTCAAAAGAGGCCGCAGACCAGCCGGCCGGCTGACAGAATCCCGGAGCGGGACCGGATTGATTGTAGCCTGAACGTCATAATCTGTTGATGTTTTCTAATCGTTTTAACGCAACGTCAGCCGTCGTGAAGCTCGACAAGTTAGCCGGGCCAGCGGACACTACTCCTCGCGATTCTGACTATTGAGGCATCAATGCGCCTGACTGCACTGCACACTCTGATACTGACCCTTCTGACCACACTGGTACTTCACAGCTTTGCTGCACAGGCTGCGCCGGGATCAACCGCCGCGCTCTATCAGGCGTCCGGAATGAACCAACACCAGGAACATTTCCAGTTTGCCCTGAAAGCCGCGCAACAGCGGTATGCGAAGCAGCTCCCAGCGCGCATTCATGAATCACTCGTCAACCAGAGCAACCTGCGTTTCGCCCCGAAGGATATGCATGATCGTGCGCTGGCGCGGCTTGCGCTGACACTCCAGGAGGAAGATCAGCGCCAGGCGCTTGCCTTCTACGACAGTGCCCTAGGTCGCAAGGTAGTAAACGCCGAGACCCGCGCCACCTCACCCGCTTCTATCGTTGCCATGCAGCGCGGCTTTCCCGAACCCGCGCTGAGCCCGGAGCGACGCGCACATATCGATCGACTGAGCGAGCTCCTGCCGGCATTGGATATTGGTGTGGAGGTCTCGCTATCGCTAGCCAGTCTCGCAGCCGCCAGCGCCAACAGCTTTCTGGGCGGGCTGATGCAAATCCCTGAATCCGTGGTCACCGGCAGGCGCGACGATCTGCGCAACCAGATGCAGCCGAACCTACCGGCAACGCTGGCTCACGTCTACCGCGACCTCAGCGATGACGAGCTGGCGGGTCTGATCAAATGGAGCGAATCGGAACACGGCAAACTGTTTTATGCGGCGGTCGAGCTGGCCGTCCGCGATGCACTGAACCCTTGAGCAGTGACGCCGAGCAAGGTGGGCGAAGGACTCTTCAATAACCCAGCTTATCGCTCAACCAGTCCAGATACTCCTTGCGCAGCGCCTTACCCTCGTTGGCCAGATGATGACGCGCCTTGGGCAGGTAAAGCAGCTCGGGGGTATCAAATTTCTCCTGCAGCACCTTGATATTGTGCTGCCAGTCGACAGTCCCGTCCGCCTGGCCCTGAATGATGAGTGGCCGGTGTGCAGCAGGCGAGGCCGATTCAATGCGGGGAATCCATTTCTCCAGCGCCTGCACCCAGGCAACGGGCAGAATCTGCGCCTGAAGCGGATCACGCTCGCGGATGAAGGCCAGAAAATCAGGATCGTTGGAGTTGTCGGTAAAGCGTCTACCCAATTGCTGGATGAAGCCGCCGAGCAATTTCAGACTCATCTGTGACATGCCCCACTGGCGAGGCCGGACCAGGGGTGCCATCAGGATACTTTCCCCCGTCTCGGTCGGCATCTCGCCGTGCAGCAGCCGGTCAATCAGTATGGCGCCGCCGGTGCTTTGCCCGAGAAAATGCCAGGGACCGGGAAGATTCCAGTCCGCTGCACTTTGCAGCACGCCATCCAGAGCCTTCTGATAGCGCAGGAAACAATCAATGCTTGCCCTGTCGCCACTGGACAGACCGTGACCCGGCAGGTCGAAGGCGAGCACCGCCAGCTTGTGCCCTAGCGCCCAGCGAATCAGGTGCCGGTACAGCCCCATATGGTCGTAGTAACCGTGCAGGATGACCAGCGTGCCCTTTGGCTGTGACGGCCGCCACAACTGCACGGCGAGATCAAACCCATCGGCGTGCACCTTTCCGAGGTGTTGCTCGACATGCCGGCTGAAATCAATGCCGTAGTAATTGGCGTATTTCAGCGCAGCCGCATCCGAAGGTCGTCCCGGCTCGAGCTCCGGCAGGCCCTCAATCAGCAAATCCAGAAAAGCCTGATCCATTAACATTCCGTCATTATACGCCTGGGCTCTGTGGCTAGCGCTTTAGAATTCCACGTGCCGGGCATGATTTGCAACCTGTCATCGTGTAACATGCTGCCTCTCCAAATTCCACGTCCTGCGCGTTCGCGCAGGTTGTCTGCAGAGTGAGGGTTTTCCATGACTGAACGCGTCCAAGTCGGCAGCTTACAGGTTGCCAAAATACTCCACGACTTCGTCAATCAGCAGGCCATCCCCGGTACCGGTGTCGATGCCGACGCTTTCTGGTCTGGGGTTGAGAAGCTGATCACAGACCTGGCGCCAATCAATAAGGCCCTACTCGCCAAACGCGATGATTTCCAGAACCAGATCGATGCCTGGCACAACCAGCGCGCCGGTCAAGCGCACGACCCGGTCGCCTACAAGGCGTTCCTGCAGGAAATCGGTTATCTGTTACCTGAACCTGAAGATTTCAGCGCCACGACTGAAAACGTCGACGAAGAAATTGCCCGCCTGGCTGGCCCGCAGCTGGTCGTACCCGTTACCAACGCCCGCTTCGCTCTGAACGCGGCGAATGCCCGCTGGGGTTCACTGTACGATGCGCTGTACGGTACCGATGCGATTTCCGAAGAAGACGGCGCCACCAAGGGCCCCGGTTACAACGAAATCCGCGGCAACAAGGTGATTGCCTACGCCCGCGCGTTCCTCGATGAGGCAGCCCCGCTGGCCGAAGGTTCCCACGTCGACGCCATTGAATATCAGGTCCAGGACGGTCAGCTGGTCGTAAAACTCAAGAACGGCAGTCAGACCGGTCTCAAGGATGCAGCCCAGTTTGTCGGCTTCCAGGGTGACGCTGAATCCCCCAAAGGGGTGCTGTGCAAGCACAACGGTCTGCATTTCGAGATTCAGATCGATCCTACCAGCAACGTCGGCCAGACTGACGCAGCCGGCGTGAAGGACGTACTGCTGGAAGCAGCACTCACCACCATCATGGACTGCGAAGACTCGATCGCCGCCGTGGATGCGGAAGACAAGACTCTGGTCTACCGTAACTGGCTTGGCCTGATGAAAGGTGATCTGGCCGAAAACGTGGCCAAGGGCGGCAGCTCCTTTACCCGCACCATGAATCCGGACCGCGAATACACCGCTGCCGACGGCTCAAGCCTGACGCTGCACGGCCGCTCCCTGCTGTTCGTACGTAACGTCGGCCACCTGATGACCAACGATGCCATCCTCGACAAGGATGGAAATG
The DNA here is from genome assembly GCF_012844345.1 of Pseudomonas sp. gcc21. NCBI lineage: Bacteria > Pseudomonadati > Pseudomonadota > Gammaproteobacteria > Pseudomonadales > Pseudomonadaceae > Pseudomonas > Pseudomonas sp. gcc21. The sequence continues at coordinate 2,280,084 of NZ_CP051625.1, forward strand.
AAGTACCCGAGGGCATCATGGACGCCGCGATCACCAGCCTGATCGCCATCCACAACCTCAACGGCAATACCTCTCGCCGTAACACCCGCACCGGCTCGGTCTATATCGTTAAACCGAAAATGCACGGCCCGGAAGAAGTGGCTTTCGCCACCGAACTGTTCAGCCGCGTCGAAGACCTGCTTGGTCTCAAGCGCAACTCCCTGAAAGTCGGCATCATGGACGAGGAGCGTCGCACCTCGCTGAACCTGAAAGCCTGTATCAAGGCGGCCAGCGAGCGCGTTGCCTTCATCAATACCGGTTTCCTCGACCGCACCGGTGATGAAATTCACACTTCCATGGAAGCGGGTGCGATGGTTCGCAAGGGCGAGATGAAGGCCGCCAAGTGGATCGGTGCGTACGAGAACAACAACGTCGATATCGGTCTGGCTACAGGTTTGAAGGGCCGTGCACAGATCGGCAAGGGCATGTGGGCCATGCCTGACCTGATGGCTGCCATGCTCGAACAGAAGATCGGGCACCCGATGGCAGGCGCGAATACCGCATGGGTTCCTTCTCCCACTGCAGCGACCTTGCATGCTCTGCACTACCACAAGGTCAATGTCGCCGAGCGTCAGGCCGAATTGGCCAGCCGCACGCCAGCCTCCATCGATGACATCCTCACCCTGCCCCTGGCTACCGATACCAATTGGTCAGCTGAAGACATTCAGCAGGAACTGGACAACAACGCCCAGGGTATCCTCGGTTACGTTGTTCGCTGGATCGATCAGGGTGTCGGTTGCTCCAAGGTGCCGGACATCAACGATGTAGGCCTGATGGAAGACCGCGCTACTCTGCGTATCTCCAGCCAGCATATCGCCAACTGGCTGCGTCATGGCGTCTGCACCGAAGAACAGGTGTTGGAAACCATGAAGCGTATGGCTGCCGTCGTTGATCGTCAGAACGCCAACGACCCCGCATATAAGCCGATGGCCCCCGACTTCGACGACAGTGTTGCCTTCCAGGCGGCCGTCGAGCTGTGCATCGAGGGTACCAAGCAGCCGAACGGCTACACCGAGCCGGTCCTGCACCGTCGTCGCCGCGAGTTCAAGGCGAAGTACGGCTGCTGATCAGCTTCCCGCAGTACAAAAAATCCCGGCCTTGCGCCGGGATTTTTTATACGTCCTCCAGATGCCTGGCGCCCGTTCATCCCAGCAACGGCTGACTCCGTGGCAGCCGGATATCAACCGACAGTCCGCCCAGTGCGCTAGTGCCGAGTGACAGTTCGCCATGCCAGGCGGCCAGAATGTCGCGCACGATCCCCAACCCCAGGCCCTGTCCATCGACGTGCTGGTCCAACCGGGTTCCCCGCTCCAGTACCCGTGCACGCTCGGCAAGTTCGATCCCGGGGCCATCATCTTCGATCAGCATCCGGTAACCGTCAGCCTCCTCTACGATTGTCAGCGTGACCGCCGAGCGCGCCCATTTGCAGGCGTTATCCAGCAGGTTGCCGAGTAACTCCAGCATGTCCTCTCGGTCCCAGGGCAGACGACATGCCGGGGGTGCCGTCCAGCGCAGCGAGATATCACGCGGGTGAATCATGCGCAACGTTTCCAACAGTGGCGGCAGCTCGGCCGCGCAATCGAAATGCGCGCCGGGTAATACCTCCCCAGCCAGACGCGCACGGGTCAGCTCACGACCAACCCTATGCTGAATCTGGCTGAGTTGTTCCTCCAGGTTTCTGCGTAATGCCGGGTGGGCGGACAGCTCCTCCCGCTGAATCAGGCTGCTTAACACCGCAAGGGGCGTCTTCAGTGCGTGGCCGAGGTTGCCCAGCGCATGACGCGATCGCTTCAGGGTATTGTCAGTGTGCGACAGCAAATGGTTGATCTGCTCAATCAGCGGTTGCAGCTCAACCGCTGCTCTCACTTCCAGCTGTTGTCGCTGGCCCTGCTGCAATTGAGCGACCTGCTGACGCGCCTGCTCAAGCGGCCACAGCGCAGCCTTCACCGCATAACGCTGGAGCAGCACCAGAATCAGCAGAAACAGCAACACCAGACCAAAGCCGCCCAGCCGCACCTGGGCAAAGCTGTCGAGGACCGGGGTGTAATCCTGCGCCACGTTGATATGGATGATCCTGCCGTCACGTTGAAATTCCGCGCGATACGCCATCAATCGCTGATTCTGCGGGCCGTCGATAAGTTCGTCACTGAGTCCGCCACTGCTTGGCCAGCTGGGATCGGCATCCCACAACGAGCGTGATCGCCAGGTGCGATCAGCCACATCAATCCGAAAGTAATGGCCGGAAAAAGCACGCTGGTAACGCGGATTGATTCGCTGAGCATCGAGCCGCACGCCCTCCCCGTCTGGTATCAGCGCTATCAACAGCCCCTCGGTTTCGTCGCGCAGGTCAGCCGCCAGGGTACGGCGCAGCCCGGCCTCGAATAACCAGAGACTGGTTTGCAGCAACAGCAAACTCAGAATGACCAGAACCGCTACCAGTCCAAGGCTCAGACTGCGCTGTATCGATCTCAAGAGGCGCCGCCAAACCGGTAACCCTGGCCGCGGCGGGTTTCGAATAACTCACGCCCAAGCTTGCCGCGCAGGCGGTTGATGTGCACTTCGATGACGTTAGAGTCGCGCTCGGTTTCGCCATCATATAGATGATCAGCCAACTGCGATTTCGATAGCAGTTGTCCTGGATGCAGCATGAAGTAGCGCAGCAGCCGAAATTCACCAGCAGTCAATTCGATCTCCTGGTCCTGCTTGCGGCACAGCTGGCGCGATTCATCAAGCTCCAGCCCGCCGGCTCGTAAAACAGCCTGATTGGCCAGGCCATGTGCTCGCCGTAACAACCCCTGAATGCGTAACAGCAGCTCTTCGGGATGAAAGGGTTTGGTCAGATAATCATCCGCGCCAGCCTTCAAGCCATCGATTCGCTCGGCCCATGAACCCCGCGCGGTGAGGATCAACACCGGCGTTGCCAAACCACGCGCGCGCCAGTCGCGCAACACCTCAAGCCCCGGTTTGCCAGGCAAGCCGAGGTCGAGAATGATGAGGTCGTATGGTTCGCTGCTGCCCTGATAATCGGCGTCACGGCCGTCGGCCAGCCAGTCCGTGGCATAGCCCTGGCGACTGAGACTGGCCACCAGTTCATCGGCCAGCGGCACGTTATCTTCGACCAATAACAGCCGCATCAGTCTTTTTCATCCTGAAGCACGCGCCCGTCCCGGGCGTTGATCTCCAGCTCGCGTGCCACGCCATCGACCGTAATCAGTTCGATGTCATAGGTATACACGCCGTCATCCTCTTCCAGCTCCGCTTCAAGCAAGCGCGCGTCCGGATAGGACTCCGAAACGCGCTGCAAGATGCTCTCTAGCGACAGGATCGCGCCCTCACGGCGCAACTGCAAAGCTTCATCCTGATCCAGGTCACGGCTTGCCGCTGGCGTGGCGGCAAGCAACATGGCCAAAGGGAGCATTGAAAGCGTAGTAAGCCGCATTAGTCGTCCTGATGGTCCTTCAACACTTCGCCGGTCTTGGCATCGAGTTCGAGATCCCATTGCACACCTTTTTCATCGCGCAATTCCACATCATAGAAGTACCGGCCGTTTTCTTCATCCAGTTCAGTCTCCTCGATCTGGGCACCAGGGTGCTTGGCCAGTGCTGCCTCATTGAGCTTCTCAAAGGATTGGATGGTGCCTGCATCGCGCAGTTTCAACGCTTGATCAGGTCCGATATCCTTGGCCAGCGCCAGGTTTGCGCCGAGGGTCAGAGAAGCGGCAACGAGCAGAGTAGTCAGTGTTTTCATGGGTTCAGTTCCTGTGGTTGGTTTTGACGTTCACAGAATAAGAGGCCCTGCTTAACTGAACCTTAACGAGCCATTGATGAAGAAGCCCTGGATGTAAATCCCGCTTCGATCGCGCAGCGTCTGCCGCGCTGGCTGCGCCCGGGGGATAGTAATCTGCTAGGCGAAAAAAACGCAAAAAAAAGCCCCACCAATGGTGAGGCTCTAGTCTGCCTGAGGGTTACATCTTGCTGAAGTGGAACCGCTGACTGTCAGAACCGTTACAGGTTGCCTGAGTCAAGCTGCTGCCGTTGGCATTGCTGCCGGCATCCAGGCACAAGCCACTGTGCCGCGCGGTCACCTGAAACTTGCCCTCTTCAACTTGCTTGAGCTGCCATTGCTGGCTTTCACGCTCGGAACATCTGTAAGCAATGACATTCGCCCCCGCGCGGCGGCTACTTGCCACTACATTCAAACAGCCCTGCGTGCCTGTACTGGCCAGCTTGACGAACTCATCGGCCTGACTCGTCAGTGTCCATTGCTGGTTGGGGGCCTGGGTGCATGACCACTGCACCACATCGCTCATACCCCAGCGGGAATTGTTGACGTTCAGGCAGCGACCAGTGGCGGCGACTTTGATCAGATAATTACCATTCTGCACGGTGCCCTCTGGATCGGTAGGCTCCGTCGGCTCGTTTGGATTGGTAGGCTCTTCCGGCTCTGTCGGGCCAGGGTTCGGCCCGGGACCGCCTACCTTGGTAGGACGGAAATCTGCCACGCGAGTCTTCACGTTGTTGATTGCCTTGGCTGCATCAGCCTCGCCCTGCGCGCCTTCTTCTACACCACAGGGGTAACCACGGCATTGAATACGTGGATTGGAAAACACTGACATCTTGGCGGCCCGGTAATACCATTCGTAGGTCATCAGCGTGCCGAAGGCGCCGTTTACGCCGTGACCGAGACCGTAACGATATTCCGTCCCACTGGTATCACCCTGCGCTCTCGAGTGATTCAGGCCCATATTATGGCCCAGCTCATGAGCCAGTGCGGCCGGGCCGCAGCCGGCACCCAGTACGTTGAAAGCGTAGTTGGGATGAACGGATAAATAGCCAACACCACAGTTGCCGGACTGATGAAGCTGGGTAACAAAGTCCGCGCCGACACGGTCGCGAATCTGCGCGACCGAGGCAGACCGCGCCACTGTCATCAATGCCTGGGTCATATCGCTGGAAGCAAAATCATTGCGCTCCACGCCGACGATACGCAGCTGCAGATCAACCTGACTGTTGCGATACATGGTGTTGATCTGATCCTGCCAGGATTTCAGAACCACTGCCGGCTCGCCCTGCATCCGGGATGCGCTGGCGTCGTCATACAACACGAGGAGATCGATTTGTGCTGCGTGAGCGGTGAGGGTTGCGCCACTGACGACCAGAGCGGTAGCGCCAAATTTGAGGTAATGCCCGAGACGATTGATCATGGGTGTTGGTTTCCAGCGTGAGTTGAGAAGGGAGGTTTCAGAGATCATCCGGAATGACGTAATCCGGCTCGTTCTCATCGAACTTGAATAGCGTGGATGCGTTGGCAATCCAGCCCTGTTCGCCTACCGCTTCTATGACGAAATGGCCTTCTGGCGTGAACATGCCGCCTGAGGCCATCCGTTGGCCGGAAGTAAAGGTAACGTCGTACGCCGAGCCGGATTCGTCGGTCACGGCGCCCAACTCATCAACCAGTTTCCCGTGCCAGGTGACGCTGCCGTCACTGTTGGCAACGGCCTGGGTTATCTCTGCCTGGTAGGTCTGGCCGCTCTGGCTGACGGGCAGTTCGAGCGTGTCCCCAGCGACCAGTGTTTCAAGCTTCATTCGCTTGAATTCGATGAATTCGCGACCGTCGTTGCGTTCCTCTTCGGTGAGATCCAGCCCTGCGCCTGCGTCGTCGCTGGGCTCCCAGGCGGCTGAAGCTGCAAGCGCATCCCGCACCTTGGCCGGGTCGAAGGCCTGTCCATCGCGACGTGCGGTCATTTCATGCAACCGCATCGCCATGGTCGGGTAATCCGGGTTCAATTCGATCAACTGCTGCTCCTGCAACAGATCTGCGTCTGTTACAGCGCTGTCTACCGAAGCTGTTTCACTGGTTGCTTGCGCAGCCTGCTGTTCTACGTGCTCAGAAGGCTGCTGCGCTGAAGGTCCCGCATCGATTCCGGACGTTGCGTCAGTAGAAATAGAAGCCTGTTCGGGGACCTTGCCATCCAGCGGCGCCTCGCCCGATTGCGACATCCAGACAGCAGTCCCGAGAAATATGGCGCCTACTGCCAGCACCGGATAAATCGGTTTCATATGTTCAACCCTTTATTTGTTTGGAGCCGACAACAAGGCAACGACAATGAACAACTCCATGCATATAGCCGGAAGCTGAATATTCATTCGCTGGATTATCCGGAAAAGATGCCGTTTGCAGCGGGACGCCTTCACAGATTTAACAGGTGGGGTACGGGCGATTGTGAAATTGCCAAGTGGACACGCGTCGATGGCTTAGCGGAGCTCGTGTATTGAGAGGATTAACGCGATAGCTGAGAAGGATTTTCCGGGGCAAAAACCTGTTTGCTTGAGGCGAGCACCTGCTGCCTGGGTTCGACAAGCGGCTCGAATGTTCCGAGCCGCCACTTCGCCTAGAGCATGATCAGAAGTCCATGGTCAAGCCCACAACCAGACGACGCCCATCCAGCACGGCGCCATACTCCTCGCTGGTGACCTCTTTGTTGGCGATGTTGTACAGGCCAGCCTTGACGTCCAGGCTATCCGTCGCCTTGTACACTACACCGGCATCGACGAAGCCGTATCCCGGCGTGCCGTCTGACATGCTGGTACGGCTCAGGTAGTCTGACGTCTCGCTACGATAGTTCCCCTGCAACCAGGCGTTCAGTTTTGGCGTGACAGTCCAGTCCAGCAACACATTTGCCATATGCTCGGGCTGCTTGTTCAGCGGATCGCCCTTGAACTCACCGGTTTTTTGCTCGGACTCGGTGTAGGTATAGCTGCCGCTCAACCAGAGCGATGGACGCAGCGCATAGTCCAGGGTCACTTCCACCCCTTGCATAACAGCTTCATCGACGTTGGTACGCGTGCTCAGAAAGTAATAGTCGGTGCCGGCGAAACCGCAGGACCAGGCCGCGACGTTGTCGCGGTTATCGCTCGAGCCGTCACTATCCGTTGCGCATAAACGGTCTTCGGCAATCTTGTCCTTGTACTGAGTGTGAAAGACCATGAGGCTGGTGTTGAAGCCCAGCTCGACATTGTCGTAATTGAAACCCACCTCATAGCTTGTGCTGCGTTCCGGGTCCAACTCGGGATTACCAATGATCAGCGCGCGCGGGTGAGGCGCGGGCGATCCGCCGCCGCCTGTGCCGCGACCGAACCCTTCGGTCGCATCGGCAAGCCCCGGTTGCTTATAACCGGTGGACACGCCGCCTTTCAGCGTCAGGTTGGGAGTTGATTGATACACCGCGTAAACCCGTGGCGACAGATAGCCGCCAAACAGCTCGTCGTCGTTGTATCGCAGGCCGGTTGTCAGCGCCAGATCGTCAGTTACGCCCCATTCGACTTCCGCAAACAACGCTGCGAGCCAGCGATCCACACTCTTGACTGCACCGGGCACGCCAGAGGTCAGCAGCCCGTTGGATTCATCGACAAAATCTTCGTACTTGTACTGGGCGCCAAAGGTCAGCACATGCGAGCCAAGAAAATAGTTCGCCTGAGTGTTGAAGGTGCTGACTTCTTCCTTCTTGGTAGCGTCCTGCACGCGTTCGGAAACATCGTGCTGAAGATAGGTATTGGTGCGCAGGTTTCCGTAGATCCCATCGTGGGCAAGCACGTAGATGTCCTTGTCGAACTCAGTGGTGTTTTCCGTCGCGTCCGCTGCGATGCTCTTGCCCGGGTGGTGCGTCTCGTCCAGCCGCGCAGCCTGGTAACTGGCGGAGAAACGGTTCTGTTCATCCGGCGTCAGGTAAAGCTCGATACCTGCCTGACGGCGTTTGCCGTCGGGCGTGCTCGCTGCGCTGTCATCCAGCCCCACAAATCGGCTCTCCTCTGTTACCGACTGTGAGCCATGAATCTTGGCGCCCAACAGGCCGGGTACCAGCGCACCCCCTGCATAAAAGTTGCCCAGCCAGGCGTCTTCACTAAGATCGTTACGTGAAAGCGTGTATTCGGTCGATACCGTACCGGCCCAGGCATCGCCCCCTTTGCGGGTGATGATGTTGATCACGCCACCCATCGCCTCGGAGCCATACAGTGACGACATCGGACCGCGCACCACTTCTATACGCTCGATCATCGACAGTGGCGGCAAACCGATCTGCTTGCCGCCATCACTACCATTGGTATTGACCGAACGGCCGGAAGAAACAGGGCGGCCGTCGACCAGATACATCGTATAAGAGGAGGACATACCACGGATGCTGACGTCCTGCATATTGCCACCACCCGTGACATATACGCCGGGAATATTCTTCATGGCATCAACGACATCGGTATAGGACTGCTTTTCCAGCTGCTCCCGGGTAATCACGGAGATACTCGCGGGCGCATGTGCAATGTTCTGCTCATACCCTGCGGCGCTTACGACCGTGGTGGGCTGCAACTCGATGGCCTCCTGCGCGTGCGCCAGCGACCCCATGGTAGCTGCCACGGCAACACTGCAGGCCAGCCGGTGTCGATTGAATTTAGCCATATTTGAAAAGAGCTCCTTGAGAATGTCATCGTCGTAGTCACAACGGGAGTACCAGCCAAAAACCCGATCGCCGGCTGGCCCGGTCCAGACGGATTATAATCATTCTCATTTGCTACCAACTATCATTTGCGCTTGCACGCAGCGTTGCGCGCATCGGAACGGGGGAAAAACAAAGGTTCTGCTGCCGTAGCAATGGCCACTCCGTCGCCGGCTTGGATATCCTTGGCCCCACCCCGGGTCCAATTCTCAAACCCTGAAAAGAAGGCATACATATGACAGACGCAACCTACACACCGCCCAAGGTCTGGAAATGGGATGCGGAGAATGGCGGCAAATTCGCCAACATCAATCGCCCGACTGCCGGACCAACGCATGATCAGGAACTTCCCGTCGGCAAGCACCCGCTACAGTTGTATTCGCTCGCCACGCCAAACGGGATGAAGGTAACGATCCTTCTCGAGGAGCTATTGGCTGCAGGGCACGAAGGGGCCGAGTATGACGCGCACCTGATCAGAATCACCGAAGGCGACCAGTTCAGCAGCGGGTTTGTCAGCATCAATCCCAACTCGAAGATTCCGGCCATGCTGGACAACAGCACCAACCCGCCGACTCGTGTGTTTGAATCGGGGTCGATCCTGCTGTACCTGGCGGAGAAATTCGGCGCCTTCATCCCAGAGGATGTGGCCAGGCGGACGGAATGCCTGTCGTGGCTGTTCTGGCAGATGGGCGCCGGCCCGTTGCTGGGCGGTGGCTTTGGTCATTTTTACGCCTATGCGCCAGAGAAATACGAGTACCCGATCAATCGCTACACCATGGAAGTGAAGCGGCAGCTGGACGTGCTCGATCGCCAGCTGGCGGAGCGGCAGTATATCGCCGGGGATGAATACAGCATCGCTGATATGGCGATCTGGCCGTGGTACGGCGCACTGGTCATGAACCGGGTGTATGAAGCAGCAGAATTTCTCGAAGCGGATTCTTACGTCCATGTGCAGCGCTGGGCCAGGGCTATTGATGAGAGGCCCGCTGTGCAACGTGGCCGAATGGTGAACCGCACCTGGGGCAATCCTGAGGAGCAGCTTCCGGAGCGCCATGATGCCAGCGATTTTGATACCCGCACCCAGGACAAACTCGATGCGGAGAGCACAAAGGGGACTAGTCAGTGAGCCGTTTCGCCCGGGGCGGTTGAAGACATCCTGATGTCAGGCAACCCCGTGCTGCGCTGAGTACTCTGATGACAGGGACGTCATCCTAAGCTGAGCACGTACCCACACATGCCCGACCTGGTTACAGCCGGTACCCTTCGTCATAGAATTGCTGCCTCAACTTCCCCGACTATCAGGTTTCGTCATGCCCTATTCTCCACGCGTTCTCTCCCTTAATGTGGGCAAACTACGCAGCCTGCAGGTAGGCGGAAAAGTGAAACAAACCGGGTTGTTCAAACAGCCCATGCAGGGCCCGCAGCGGATCGACGAGAATGGATTGCCGGGGGACAACATCGTCAACAGACGCTTTCACGGCGGACCCGATCAGGCTGTTTATCTCTACAGCCAGGACGACATTGACTGGTGGAAACAGCAGTTACAGCGCGACCTGGAGCCGGGCTTTTTCGGCGAGAATCTGACGATCACTCACTGGTGGCCGAGGGTTCGCGTAGGCGACATCCTGCGGGCCGGGGAGTTGATAATGCAAATAACCGCACCCAGAACCCCGTGCGCAGTATTGGCCGCACGCGTGGGCGATCCGGCTTTCATAAAACAATTCGTCCGCGCGGCGCGCTGTGGTGCCTACGCTCGTGTACTGCGACCCGGCACGATAAGCCCCGGTGATCTGTTTCACGTGACCGCTGCGGATGATGCCTCTCCCGCCGTGGAAGACCTTTTCCGTTACTGGCATAGCAAAACTCAGGATGCCGATTTTCTCCGCCGCGCCCTCGCCGCACCTATCGCCATGCTTCTGCGCGAAGCGCTCGAGGAAAAGCTACTTAAAGCAGAAGCAGGCACACCTCAGCTACCCATGTTCTGACGAGCATGGTTTGCTGAAGGCTTCCCCGACGGCCCGAGAGACCCTCCGCTCGTTCTGATACCATTCTTTCAAACCAGTCTGCAGCGGGGACGACCCCGTTGCAGCGACCATGAGTTGGGGACGACCCCGATGTTCGTTTGGTAAAACGATGAACTGGATTCTTCTTCTGCTGGCAGGTCTGCTGGAAGTTGTATGGGCGGTGGGATTGAAATACACCGAGGGGTTCACCCGGCTGTGGCCGAGTATCGGTACCCTGCTCGCCATGATTGTCAGTTTCGGTTTGCTGTCAGTCGCCATGAAAACCCTGCCGCTGGGCACCGCCTATGCCGTGTGGGTCGGAATCGGTGTGATTGGCTCTGCTCTGCTCGGCGTGTTTCTCTTCGCTGAGCCCATGTCGCTCGGGCGGCTTGTCAGCCTCGCCCTCATACTGACAGGAATCGTCGGCCTGAAGCTGGCGGACACAATGTGACGCCGTTCACATTCTGACCCCAGTTTGCTCCCGGCTACAGGCCATGCCCGGCAAAGCTGGCACAATCGCCGAAGCGCCATCCCACCTCACAAGGAGACATCGATGCCCGTCAGTCCCGCTGCCAACGTGCTTTACGGCCTTCCCCACTCACTTTATACCGGTATAGCCCGCAGCTACCTGCGCACGCAGGGCATCGCCTATCTTGAACTGCCACCCGCTCATGCGGATTTCGTCGACAGAATCTTACCGACGATCAAGCGTAGTATCATCCCCGTGTTGGAGACACCGGACGGTGAGATCATCCAGGACAGCCTGGACATCATTGATCACTTCGAGCGCCAGGGCGTGCCCTACCCGGCCTATCCGGAAGGCCCGTTACAGTCAGTGCTGGCGGTCATACTGCAGTACTACGGCTATCAGGCCATGCTGCGCCATGCCATGCATTATCGCTGGTCCTACCTCGAACAACAGGAATCCTTCCTGCGCCACGCGTTCGCTACCGGCAGCGATGCCACGCGGGCCGAAGCAATCATGGCGCGGATGCAATCCTATCTGCCCGCGCTGGGTATCAATGCCGAAACCGTTCCCTTGATTGAGCGCTCCTTTGAAGGTCTGCTGGATATTCTCGAAGCCCATTTTGCGCAACATCCCTACCTGTTCGGTGGCCGCCCAAGCGTGGCGGATTACGGGCTTATTGGTCCGATGTTCGCGCACCTGGGCCGCGACCCCGTGCCGTCGGATCTGATGAAGCGCCGTTCACCCAACGTATTCCGCTGGGTAGAGCGCATGACCGCGCCCGGCCTGGATACGCCGGATTTCCCCGGTTACGGCAGTGAATTCATTGCCGAGGATGCTATCCCGTCCACCCTGGAGCCGCTGCTCAAGCATGTCGCCGAGGAAATCTTCCCTGAGTTGACCGCCAAGTTCGAGTGCATGGATGCGTTGATAGAAAAGCTTCAGCCGGAAGACGGCCAGCCCGTTGCGAGCAAGGCGCACCAGCGCCATGTGGGACAGGTTGAAACCACCTTCCGCGGCGCGCCGATCACCTCAGGCGTTGCGCCCTACTCGATGTACATACTGCGCAGAGCGGATCGGGTACTGGAGCGGGCCAGCGACGCGGACCGCAGCAAGGTGCAGGCTTATCTGCAACGCTTCGGACTGGACAAAGCGTTGCCGGGTGAGCGTGGTTATAGCGTCGATCGCCGCAACCATGTCGAGGTCTGGGAGCGTCGCTGAGAAAAGGCGGGATGAGTCGACGGCTCGTTGCGAGCCGTCGAACTGCTTACGTCAGAGAATATCCAGCGGGAAATCGACAAAGACGCGAACTTCGTTGCCTTCGCTGATTGCGTTCTGAGCGTTGCTGGATACTCGCAGCGCCGAACTGCGCAGGCGCACACTCAGGTCCTTGGCCGCCCCGCTTTGCACGACGTACTGGAACTGGTTGAAGAACTCACGCTCAGTACCACGTCCCGCCGCATCCAGATTGATATCGGTACCGCGCACATAGGCCACCTTGTAGCTCAGACCCGGAACACCGTACTCGGCAAAGTCCAGACCGTATGCGACTTGCCAGGAACGCTCGTCTTCATTGTTGAAATCAGACCAGTATGAATTCGCCAGCCAGATAGTCGTGCCACCGTCACCCACGCCACCGAGATTCTGGTAATACCCATAATTGTAGCCGACATCGCCGCTGCTACGCTGGTACGCAAGGGTAAAATCATGCGGGCCGGTTTCGTAGGTAGCAGCAAGGCTCCAGATGCGGTTCTTGCCTTCTGTGGGATCGAACTCCTTCTCCTGATTTGTCCGGTAGCCACCGAAATCCAGCGTCAGCGAGTCGCCATTGTCCAGCGGGCGGACATAGTTCAGGTTGATGTACTGACGCTTGAGCACGTCCTCGACATCGGATGCATACAGGGAGGCGCTGATATTCTCGTTGAACTGGTAGCGACCGCCGAGTACATCAATAGCCTTCAGCGCTGCGCTGTCGCGGCCTTCATCGCTCTTGCGCGACTCGGCAGTAAAGCGCCCGGCATGCAGAACCAGCCCTTCGATTTCCGCTGAGGTGATCAGGGTACCGGTGAAGGTTTCCGGTAACAGGCGCGAGTTGTCATGGCTCAGAACGGGCAATGTCGGGCGCTGATCGCCGTAGCTGATAACGGTATTGGAAACACGCGCCTTGAGCGCAGCGCCGGCATGGGCAACGTCGTGCTCGATATCGCCGTTATCGTCGACCATGAAGAAGTCGATGCCGGGGTGACCCGCGCGACCATTGCCGCTATCCAACCGCACGCCGTACATGCCAAAGGCGTCTACACCGAAGCCGACTGTACCCTTGGTGAAGCCCGAACTGAACGAGGCGACAGCGCCCTGCCCCCATTCAGCCTTGTCCTGATTGCCCTGCTTGTAATCGCGGCTGATATAGCCGTTGCGCAGGAACAGATCCAGCGTACTGCCCTCTACGAAACCTTCAGCATCAGTCTGTGCCGCCATGGCAGGTGCCGAAGCCAACATTCCCATCAAGATAAAACGCGCTTTGTTATAAGACATCTTGCTACATCCGTGCTTAGTGCGTGGCAGAAATCCTTGCCGGTCCGCTGGACAAGCGAGGAAATGTGACGGGCATTATCCACATTCCGCCGCTGCCGACCAATGGCGATGTGCATTCGCAGCGTCATGGGGGAGTGGTAATGTGGCGACTCCATTTGTCTGAACTGCTTGCCAGGAGTGTCCATGAACCGCACCGAACTTGCGCCCAAGCGGGAAATATTCGGCTGGGCTATGTTCGATTTCGCCAATCAGGGCTATACGCTGCTGATCATCACGGTGATTTTCGGCGACCTGTTCACGCGGATCATCGTCGGTGATGCGCCGGATTACCGGATGGGTAATCTGCTCTGGAGCCTGGCGTTGGCGGTCAGCTATCTGATGGTTGTGGTGGCCAACCCGGTATGCGGTGCGATCATGGATTATTCGCACAGCCGCAAACGCTTTCTGTTCGGCAGCTATCTGCTGACAGTGCTGACCACTGCACTGCTGTACTTCGTCGAACCGGGCTGGATCCTGCCGGCCATGCTGCTGATTATCCTGTCCAACTTCGCTTATTCGATGGGAGAAGGCTTCGTCGCCAGCTTTTTGCCGGATCTCGGTCCACGCCAGGCGCTGGGCTGGATTTCCGGGCTGGGATGGGGCGTCGGATATATCGGCGGCCTGGTGGCCACCGCGTTTACGCTGTTTTTCCTGGGCGATGTGTCGGCTGAAAATTACGAGACTATTCGCTGGGTAGGCCCTTTTGCCGCCGGTTTCTTTCTGGTGGCAGCGATCCCCACTTTCATCTGGTTGAAAGAGCGCGGGGATAAACGCGCGACGCCGGCCGGCCAGTCACTGGTCAGTGTGGGCATACAACGCGTGGCCATTACCTTCCGGGAGATACACCAGTTCAGGGATTTGCGCTCACTGCTGATCTCCATCTTCTTCTCGATGGCCGGCATCTACATCATCATCGCCTTCTCGTTCATCTATGGCGCGCAGGTGATCGGCTGGAGCGAGGAGATTCGTGCGTTCATGTTTATCACCGTGCAGATTACCGCCGCACTGGGCGCCTTTGCCTTCGGCGCCTTGCAGAGTCGGCTCGGCGCGCGCCTGACCTATATTCTGACGCTGCTACTGTGGCTGGTGGCGATTCTGGCGATCTGGCAGACCCCCCACCTGACCGGTCTGCTGCGGGCGTGGTTGGGGGTAACGTGGGAGCCCCAGCATGTGTTCCTGTTTGCCGGCGCGCTCGCCGGGACCAGTCTCGGCGCCTCGCAATCAGCGGGTCGGGCATTAGTAGGCGTGCTGACGCCGCTGGGTAAATCCGCCGAATTCTTTGGCCTGTGGGGCACGGCTTCAAAACTCGCAGCGGTGTTCGGCATTCTAGGGCTGGGGCTGGTGCAGTGGGCGTTCGGCCTGGCCGATGCCATCCTGTTCTGCATGGCGCTGTTTGGTGTGGCTATCTTCACTGTGCTGCCCGTCAATGAGGCGCGCGGCAGCCAGGTTGCCGAAGACTGGCGCGAGGGCTCTACCGATTCGCCTCAGCTGAACAGGAGCACTCCATGAATATAGGCGTACTGACTTTCAGGATATCGCTGCCCGGCTGCGGTTCTCTCAAGGAAAAGCGCCAGCGCATGGGCGGGCTACACGAACGCTTTGGCCGCAACCCGGCAATCGCCGTCTGCGAAAGCGCAGACCTGGACCGGCTGGATTCCAGCGAATGGTCGTTTGTAGTCGCAGCGACCTCTGCCAAAAAGGTCGAGTCCATCTGCAGTGAAATCGAGGACAAGCTTCAGCGTACCGTGGATGGCCGGGTGCTGGATGTCACTCGGGAAATACTTTAACGGCCACGTCCTGCGTTGCGCGCAGGCCTCTGGCGCGAGCGCTCACTGAACGTCCCCACCGGGAAGAGCCTGGATGCTCTGGAGAAAGGCTTGATAGACGGCGGTTTCCCTGAACGCTTTAGCGGCCATTCGCGAACCGTACAAGCTGATATGACCGGACGGATCAAGCCCGAATGGCACGTTCTCGGCGGTCACGTCAGAGCGAACACCCTTTACGTGAAACATCGAATGCCGGTCGATGAACATGACATTCGCATGCCGGCTGGCATAGTCCGCAAGCAGGCTGTTAGCCTCTCTGGCAGGCACATCCCGCGTCTTGCGGAACCGGGTGATATCAAATTCACCACCGAACCGCAGGCTGCGTTTATACATGTCCGCTACGCTGACATCGAACGTAGTCGGCGAAGCCATCACCACCACCATCCCGGTGCGTTCAGCGAGATAATCGATCGCCTTGACTACGTTGCGCATATGGTTGTGCTCCTGCACAGCGCCCCACTGACCCGCCAGGATAATCAGGTCATAGCTATCGGCTTGAGCTTCCAGGTACTCCCTGTTGATCAGACATTGCCGGTAACTCAGGCCGGTCATATCCCCGGTAAAGTCCCTCGCGAGGCTTGGGTAGCACCAGTTGGTTGAGACCGAGTTGATCGATATCGCGTGTTCCTTGCCCAGATCGTCCCAGAAGGGGCCGTAGTGTCCGGCAAAGGAGTCGCCGAACAACAATGCCCGCAACTGGCCATCCGCAGCACCGAGTAGGCATTCAAGTCCCTCCTGACCGACTGGATTGACCTCCCCGGACCCGCTTGTTTCGACATTGTGGAAACACCACCGATTGGATCGGCGCGGCAGAATCAGCTCTGCCGTGGCTTCACGAAATTCATCGTTGATTCGGGATGGATAGCCCTGCGCAGCGAGGGTCACGGTGGCCAGGGAAGCCGCCAGGATGACTGCCGCGGCCGCGCCCATTCCAGGCTGCCATAATCCCGGCGAATCAGTTTTACGCCGCGCCCTGTTTTCTATGTAGCGATACGACAGCCAGCCGGTCAGCACCGAGGCGGCCACGCCCGCAACGATCCAGAACGGATCGCCCTCAAGCGCAAAGTAATATATCCAGACAGCAATGGGCCAATGCCACAGATATACGGAGTAGGAAATCCGCCCCACGAACTGCGAGACAGCGTTCCCGGTTATCGCTGACTCATAACGGGCAGAATAGATAACCAACACCGTACCCATCACCGGGATAGCCGCCAACCAGCCCGGCCAGACGGTCGCAGGGGTAAAAATCAGCACCGATGCACCAATCAGCAATATGCCTGAAAGCTCCAGCAAGCGGCTACTGCGTTGCGCAAAGCCAAGCGGGAACAGATACACCAGCCCACCCGCCAGCATCTCCCACATGCGGGTAGGAAGCAGAAAGAAGGACGAGGTCGGCCAGCGAGACGAGGCGTATGCCGACAAGGCAAAAGAGCCCAACGCCAGCAATATCAGCACCCAGCGGGTGAGGCGCAGCGACAGCATCTCGCGCAACGCGACGATAACAATCGGATAGATCAGATAGAACTGCCACTCGACCGAGAGCGACCAGGTATGCAGCAACCAGTTGTCGTGCGAGGCTTGCTCGAAGTACCCCGATTCCTTCCAGTACATCAGATTGGAAACAAAGCCCAAACTTCCAAGGACGTGCTTACCGAGTTGTTCATAGGCCGAGGGAAGCAATAGCGCCCAGCCAATAATGACGAGAAACAGACACAGAAATGCCAGCGCCGGAACGATTCGTTTGGCCCGTTCCTTATAAAACTCCCACACGGAGAATCGGCTGCTTTCCATCCGGGAGACGATGATCCCGGTCATGAGGTAGCCGGATATAACAAAGAATACGTCTACGCCGACGAAGCCGCCCTGCCCACCCACTATGCCAAAGTGGAAAAGCATCACTGCAATGACTGCTACGGCTCGAAGGCCATTAATATCTCCGCGAAAATGCACTAAAAACCCCCAACATTGAATTGCGCCGACCGGCCAGTGCCGGTGACGGAAGCGATTTCAATATTTCCAGCGGGTCTCTAAGGCGGAGTAATGGTCATCTGAGCTTTATTTTCCAGTCACGTGTGTTTCGGTTGCGGGTTCGTTCGTGGTCCCGAACCAGACTGCTGGCCACAACGATTTGTAAGGACGACACCAGCCGATCCTGCTCCGACGGGCGTCGCTTTTCATCAATCAAACGATGGTGTTTCAGGTGCGAGGCATGTCATCGCAAACTACCTGACTAGTGGAACACTTCGTTCCACAATGTCTATGCCTCCGATTCTCAAAAGGAAAGAAAGTGCCATTAAAAAGCTGCGAAACCGCCATATCGAAAATCGGATCGCGGAGGGGAACCAGGTCGACCTCGGAGCGCGCCTCCAAGTAGAGATCAGGCCGCACCGTCAGGAGGCGCGCCCACTTCGCACTTTTTGCAGTTGAGCAGAAAGCCCAATCGACTGATACGGCCCGCTTCGGTGGTCACCCAGAAGCGCTCCTGCCAGGGTGGGTTATGCCTGACATGCTGGAAATGGCCACACGAAAGCTCCGCCACCCAATGGTTCTCTTCGTCGAGGTGATAACCGGTGATAGGTCTTTGCATGTCAGCTCAGCCGTGTTGTTCGATGGCTCGACTCTCGCACCAGGCGGACCACGAATACAACACAAGTGCGATCCATATCGTGATGAAGCTGATCAGCTGAACCTGCTCCAGCGGCTCTTTGAATATGTACAGCGCGATGAGGAATTGCAGGGTCGGATTCAGGTACATCAGAAAGCCCACAGTGGACAGACGCAAGCGTCGCGCTGCACCGGCGAAGGCCAGCAAGGGCACCGCGGTCACTGCTCCGCAAGCGATCAACAACAGGGTGTTGCCTTCCACCAGGAAGTTGGACACCCCGGACGCCGTCAACCAGCCAAGCGCCAGCAAGGCAATCGGCAGCAGAATAAGCGTCTCTACGAACAGGCCGGACAGCCCGTCCAGGGCAACCTGTTTGCGCACCAGCCCGTAGCAGCCAAAGGATACTGCCAGAATCAGGCTGATCCAGGGCACGCTCGCGAGCATCACCACCTGAATCATGATACCGAGCCCGGCCAATACCACCGAAGCCACCTGCAGACGCGCCATGCGCTCGCGAAGTATCAGTACACCCAGCGCAACGTTGATCAACGGCGTGAGGAAATATCCCAGGCTGGCCTGCAACACATGGTTGGTTTCCACCGCGTAGATGTATAAACCCCAGTTGATCGCAATCAGTACTGCACAGATTGCCACCCGCCCCAGGCTCCGTGGCCTGGCCAGCGCCGCCGTGACCGGCTGCCAACGCTGCAGCAGACTGATCACCAGGATCAGAAAGACGCAGGACCAGAGAATCCGATGCACCAACACCTCATAGGCGGGGACGCCCTCGAACAGAGCGAAGAACAACGGAAAGCAGCCCCACATGGCATAGGCTGCCACCCCGAAGGCCACGCCACGGGTATTTTCGGATGATACGTTGTTGTCCATCGACCTCTCTCCTGAAGAACCGCCGCCATGATGACAGCTTCGGCGCGAGTATGGCTGTCGGCTGGGGGAACTCGCTCCGCTTGTCCGCCTCAGATGAAGAACCAGGCATTCCTGCCTGACACCGTACGAACAGGAGTACCGCATGAAGTACCGTCACCTGATTGCCTTGTTGTTTCCGTTGGCCGTCGCCCTGCCCGCGAGCGCCGAATGGCCTGAGGGCGCCAAAGCCCCCTTCGTTGCTGAATGCGTCGAGGGCGCTCAGGCAGAACATAGCGCAGCAAAAGCCAAGGCGTTCTGCGAATGTGCGGCCGGCGAAGTCAGCAGCGAGTTCAGCACCAGTGAGCTCGAAGAGATGGGCAGCCAGGACGCGATCGATCAAGGCACACGCCAGCGGTTGATCGAAGCATCCAGACGCTGCGAATCCGTCCTCCAGAGCTGAGTACCGTGACAGCTGCAGGCGGGCATCGGCTCCGCCGCACCTGTCCGACCACCCTATGCTGAGAGTCGGACTGATAGCCGATACGCATAATCTGCTGCGCGACGAAGCCGTTGCCTTCCTCAGGGGAAGCGACCATATCATCCATGCCGGCGATATCATGGATGAGAGCATCATCGAGTCGCTGCAAGCCCTGGCGCCGGTAACCGTCGTGCGCGGCAACAACGACCGCAGCGAATGGGGACAGCGCTTGCCTGAAACGGCGCATATCACGCTGGGAGAGACAGGGATATTTGTTATCCATGATCTGGCGGAACTGGCCATCGACCATGCCGACATGGGCGCACGGGTGGTTATCTCGGGCCACTCGCATAAGCCATCGATAACCGAACGTGACGGCGTGCTGTACGTCAATCCCGGCAGTGCGGGGCGTCGCCGGTTCAAACTGCCCATCGCCATAGCCGAGTTGACGATCGACGGCGAGGAGGTTTCCGCCCGTATTGTCGAGCTGCCTGTCCCGGCTCGCTAGGATCTGTTAGGGTCCGGGGTCTCTTCATTCAGCCAGGTGCCGCAGTATTTGCAGTAGCGCGCATTGCGCTCGTGCTCGCTGCGACCGCAGCCTGGGCACGCCTCGTCCGAATAGCGCTCCTGACGCAACGCGTTGATTACCTCCACGGAAAACACGCCGATCGGCAGCGCAATGATCGAATACCCTGTCAGCATGATCATCATTGAAATGAACTGCCCGAGGGGCGTAACCGGCGCGATATCCCCATAACCGACAGTGGTGAGCGTCACCACACCCCAATAGATCGCCCTGGGAATGCTGGTGAACCCGGCTTCAGGCGGTTCGATCAGATACAGCAACGACGAAAATATCGTTACCAACATCAACACCGAGAATAGAAACAGCATTATCTGTCCGCGGCTACGCGCCAGTGCGTCCAGCAGTAACCGCCCCTGCCCGACCAGCGACATCATTTCCAGCACCCGGAACAATCGCAGGGTGCGCAGCAAACGGATAACCACCAACGTCTGCGCGCCGGGTGCGATAAGCGCCAACCAGGTGGGCAGTACTGCCAGCATATCTATCACGCCGTAGAAACTTCGCAGATACAGCCAGGGTTTCTCCAGGCAATAGATACGTAAGGCCAGTTCAATAGTGAAGAGGACGGTTACTACCCATTCCAGCCGATAGAACAACACGCCGAACCGCTCATGAACGGACGCGACGCTGTCCAGCAGTACCACCGCGACGCTGATCAGTATCAGCCCGGCCAGAGCGATATCAAATCCCTTGGCCAGACGCGAATCGGACTCAAAGATGATCTGGAACAGCCTGGCCTTCAGCTGTCCACCTGCTGGCTTGAGCATTCACTCTTTCCTTGTCGATCAGGTTCCGCAGAAGGTACGCGCAACCACCTGTTCAGGCCGCGGCGGCATAGCGTAGCGGGCGTCCTTTTCATCATAGCGGCAGGGGCTCGCAAGCCGCTCGACCAACTGGTGAAACGGCTCGAAGTCGTCCTTGTCCGTAGCCGCGCGGATGACCTCCTCGACCAGATGGTTGCGGGGAATGAACACGGGGTTCAAGGCCAGCATCTGCTGCTGCCGTTCAGCCGCTGGAGCCGCCTCCGTCTCAAGCTGGGCGCGCCATTTCTCCAGCCATGGCTGCAGCGTGTCAGGCAGTTCGAAAATACCGGCAATACTGGCCTGATCAGGCCCCGGCGTCGGCCCGGCCAGCTCGGCCAGCCGGCGGAAAGTCAGCGTGTAATCGGTACCCGCCGCGTGCATGGCCTGCAAGAGCTCTGTCACCAGGTTTATGCTCTTGTCATTGGTGCGTGCCAGCCCGATCTTGCGCCGCATGAGTTCGTTGTAAGCGTCCAGATATTGCTTTTCATAAGCGTCAATCGCCTGCTGCCCGGCCTGCACCGCAGCGTCTTCATCCTCGTCAAGCAATGGCAGCAGAGCGCGCGCGAGCCAGGCGAGATTCCATTGGGCAATTCCGGGCTGATTGGAATACGCGTAGCGGCCGTGCTGATCGATGGAACTGAACACCTTGTCCGGGTGGTAGCTATCCATGAAGGCGCAGGGGCCGTAGTCAACGGTGTCGCCTGAGACCAGCATGTTGTCCGTATTCATCACACCGTGGATAAAGCCCAGCTGCTGCCAGTCAGCTACCAGGTTAGCCTGACGCGCAATCACCGCCTGCAACAGCGCCACGTAAGGGCGCTCGGCCTTGGCTGCGGCAGGGTAATGCCGCTTGATCACATGATCAGCGAGTATGTGCACAGCCTCCTGATCGTCCCGGCTGGCAAAATACTGGAAGGTGCCGATGCGAATGTGGCTCGAGGTTACGCGCGTCAATATCGCACCTGGCAGGCTGCGTTCACGGTGAACCTTTTCACCGGTGGTGACCGCAGCCAGGCTGCGTGAAGTGGCCACGCCAAGGGCCGCCATCGCCTCGCTGACGATGTACTCGCGCAGCACCGGCCCGAGCGGCGAACGCCCGTCCCCTCCACGCGAATAAGGCGTACGTCCCGAACCCTTGAGCTGAATGTCGAAGCGGCCGCCTTTTTTATCGATCACTTCGCCCAGTAAAACTGCACGCCCGTCCCCCAATCGGGGATTCCACCCGCCAAACTGGTGGGCGGCATACACGGTGGCGATCGGTTCCGAGCCCGGCGCCAGCTGATTGCCTGCCAGCACTTGCAGACCTTCAGGTGAATTCAGCCAGTCTGCGGAGATACCTAGCTGGCCTGCCAACGCTTCGTTGACGCGTATGAGTTGCGGTGCCTTGACCGGCTCAGGCGCCTGGCGTGTATAAAAACGTTCCGGCAACCGCACGTAGCTGTTATCGAATTTGGGGCTGCTGAACTGGCTCACTAATGCCTCCCGATACCATCAAGTGGATGGTTGAAGTGTTTCGGCATCCAGCGGTCGCTAAAGGTTCTACACCTGGCGCAACCGCTCTAAGGCGCCATCTACATAGAGTTTAACGACAAACCGGGGATAGGCCAGCGGCGTACAGGCGAAGTCGGAAAAGAGTTTCGGCAATTGCAGTGGCAGACCATCAAGCGCGGCAACGTGGTCCGCCGTTTTCGGGTTCTGGTTAAGCGGCGCCGGTCAGCGCAGAGCTGGACCGGCGCCCCGAGTCAATACTGCTCGATTCTGGCGAAGTTACCTGAGCCGGACTGAACGACATCGGCCTGAGCCATCGCTGAATCCTGAGTGACCTGCGCCCAGTTGGAGTCGCCGGTCTGGCTGACTGACAAACTGGCTTCATGGCCTTCGAAGCTGCCGGGATGAGATGTCTGGATCCAGTTGCCGGTGCCGTTCTGATCGATGGTTATGTCATTGCCCGAGCTTGAACCGTACATTTCCAGCTCATTGCCCTGGCCCTGCTGCACTGCGTCAATCATCAGATCCGAGCCATGCTGGTGCAGGGTGGCGTGGTTGCCCTGCCCACTCTGATCCAGCTGTATGTGATTGCGCCAGCCCCCCAGATTGAGCGAAGCGCCCTGGTGGATACCGCTCTGCTCGAGCCGAACGTACCCGTAATAGGAATACACAGTCGAAAATTCCTGGATGCCCGTCTGTCTGACCAAAGCATTGTGACCTTCGCCTGACTGGATCACGGTAGCCTCGTTCCCTTCGCCAAACTGGCTCATATCGACATAATGCCCGTTGCCTGCCTGGTCGATCAGCGCAGTCTGTCCAACGTGCATCTGGGTAACGAGCGCACGATGCTCGTTACCGGCCTGGGAAACAGTCAACGAGCTATCGCTGGCTGACTCATACTGCCAGATGTCGACCTGATTCAGCTGTCCAACCTGATCCACTGTGGTGCTGAGCGCTATCCCGCGCTGGGTGATATCGGCTTCGTTATAGCTGCCGTCCTGCCGTGTAAAAGCCTCGGTCAGCACGCTGTCGGTCTGGGTCGTGGTCGAACGGTTGCCTGCGCCGGTTTGCCAGACGCTGGCGTGCTGTTGTTCTCCGTCCTGATGTATTTGTGCCTGATTGAAATCATCGGCTTGTACTGAAACGGCAACCATTGCCAGGGCGAACATTACCCGTGTCTGATTCAAGTGGTGAAGGATCATCTCCTTACCTCCTGTTTTGATGGCTTGATTGAGCGAATCGTTCGCTTCCCGCCCCATCCTCCACGTCCTGCGCGGCCCCTGCATCCATCGAACGATGGAGATCGCCTAAAGCCCGCTTCACGGAACAGATATAAAAAGTGTCCTATGCTTTGATCGATTGTCTTTTGTGTGTCGATCACTGAATGCCGGCGCAGACATCACTTCCAACAACAAAAAGAGGATGTGGCATGAAGGCTCATGGCCCGCGCACGGGTGTCCGCTGCGCAGCACTATCACTTGTTTTTTCTCTGTCTTTGATCGGATGCAGTTCAGGTTCTGGCTCGGACGATGATCACCATCCTGATCCGGACCCTGGTTCCGAAGACGTATCCGAAGGTGTTTTTCTCGACAGCCCGGTGGCGGGCATCCGGTATGAAACGCCTAGCCAGAACGGCACCACTGACGGAGCGGGTGTGTTCAGATACAAGGAAGGCGAAACGGTCACTTTCTCGGTGGCGGGGATCGAACTCGGCTCGGCCGCCGGGCAATCGATTGTCACGCCGCAAACTGTTGTCGCGGATGCCGAGCACACTGGTGATCCGGCGGTACTGAACATATCGCGCTTTCTGCAATCGCTGGATGCGGATGGAGACCTGGCCAATGGCATCGGTATTACGCCGGAAATAACTTCCGCCATGGAAGCCAACAACACCTTGGGTTCCATGATCGACTGGGCAGACACGGAAAGCTTCGAGGCGGCCATGACCGGGCCCGAAGGGCTGTTGACGGCACTGAATGCTGAAGCGGTGTTCGCGGAGAATGCCCAGGCGGGCCAACGCGAGCTGCGTACCTCCCTTGAAGCCTGGACACACCTGCAGGATTCGCTCGATAAACAGGCCGGCAAACCCGTCGACACCTCGCTGCGGCCCGTGGTGTTCATCCACGGCGGCGCCGGTTCTGCATCGCAGTTCGAATCGCAGGCGCAACGCTTCATGGCAAACGGTTATCCCCGTTCGCATCTGGCTGTATTCGAGTATGACACCAGTAACCCAGCCGGGATCGCTGAGCCGGCCGTCGTAGTGGAGCGCCACGCCAGGCTTAACGCTCTGATCGATGAGCTGCTGCGCACCACCGGCGCCGAGCAGATCGACCTGATGGGCCACTCGCTGGGCACGGGCGTTAGCGCCCTCTATCTTGCGTCGCCTCAGCACGCTGCCAAGGTTGCGCACTACGTGAACATCGACGGGCGTGCTGCCGAAGCACCGCCTGGCCAGGTCCCGACGCTGGCGCTGTGGGGCCAATACGTGACACAGGAGATTACTGGCGCAGAGAACATTTACCCCGAGCCGGACGCTCCGGTCGGTCATATAGAAGTGGCGACTTCCGCTGACTCCTTCTCGCACATGTACCGTTTTTTCAACGGTCGCGAACCGGCGACCAACCAGATCCCTGAAGCAGAGGGCGATGCGGTATGGATCGCGGGCCGGGCAAACATATTTCCGCAAAACATCGGCGCTGAAGGTGCCACCCTGAGAGTATTCGAAGTCGATCCGGAAACCGGCGTACGCCTGGCAGACACCCCGGTTTATGAGCACGCGATTGACAGCAGCGGTACATGGGGTCCGATCCGCGGGGAAAAGCACGCCACCTACGAGTTCGGCCTGATTCGGGAGGTGGAAAATGCCGACCACTATTTCTATCGGGAAGGATTCTCGCAGGACAGCTATTTCGTGCGCCTGAATACCTCTCAGCCGGGAAGCGGGGTTGGCGCGCTTCTGTCGCGCAGTGCAGCGCATACGAACCTGAATATCGGTCGCGACAAGGAATTATGGGGCGATCAGGGAGAGGGTAACGATGTGCTTACAGTGAACGGAACGAACGTGATAACTGCCGAAACGGCTCCACTTCTGGACCGACTCAGCAGTCTGTTTCTGCATGACCGGGGCGCCGACCAGCAGAGCGAACCCGGGATACCCGACCCGACACTCGCGGCGGTTCCCTTTATCACCAGCGTGGATCTGTTTATTCCCGCCGCTTCTCCGCCTTATGACGTGATTGCCATTGAGCTGACGCCACGGGGCGGCGATGGGGCTGTCCAGCGCATCAACGTACCTAACTGGCCATCGAGTCAGGTGCGCTCGGTGTCTGTGCAGTTCAGGGATTACCTTCAGTAAAGATCCAGGCGCCCCGCATAACGGGGCGCATTTCCTATTTGCTCTTCTTGCCGTAGCCCTGGATTGCATCCAGCCAACGTGGATCAAGGCGGGGCTGGTCATCCACGATACCCAGTGCTTCGAGGCGCTGGCGATGCGCCTCTTTCTCGCTGCGAAGCTCTGCCAGTGCGCTGGTATTCCCATCAAGCTCGTGCATCTGTGTCAGTCCCTGATGATAGAAACGCAATAGCTTCATCGCCTCCGGGTTGTCGGCTGCCACCCCGGCCTCAACCTGATGCATCACATTGGTAACGCGCATCAGGCTGCGTTTGAGCTGCCAGCCGTAGCGCGCGGAGGCCATGAACGGCTTATCCCAGAGCAACCCGCGAACAACCACGCTGCTGATGAACAGTCCAACAAGCACACCCGCAAGATTCCACATGAAGTTGTTCCCGCCGGGTTCTCCGAAAAGAGCGACGGATACCGTCGCGGTTGCCATGGCGATTACCGCAAACAGCACCGCCACGGTCAGCGTGCTACGGCGCGTTTCCCGCCGGTAGGCTTCGGGATCGATCGGCTGCAGTTCAAACATTGGGCTTGCCGGATGCAATCTCACGAAACGCGGTGATCAATGTCTCAGGCTCCTGCGCACCGGCAATCATGTACTGCCCGTTGATGATGAAGGCCGGTACACCTGTAACGCCGGCCTGCCTGTAGCGCTCCTCATCCTCACGTACCGCTTCGGCATACTGGTCCGACTCGAGCACCCGTTGCGCGGCATCGCTATCCAAACCAACAGACTCCACGCAGCGCAGCAGAACATCCCGATCGCTTACGTTCTCGGCTTGACCGAAATACGCGTCAAAAAATGCCTGTTTCATCTGCGTTTGCAGGCCCTGCTCACCGGCCCATTTGACCAGCCGATGCGCATCGAAGGTATTGGCTGTGCGGCGCTGTTGCATCTTCTCGAAATTCAGCCCCAGCTCGGTGGCAATACTGACCATGTTCGCCTGGGCGGCTTCCATTTCGCTCTCGCTGCGCCCGTATTTGCGGCTCAGCGCCTGCAATATCGGCTCGCCTTCACCGGAAGCATCCGGGTTCAGTTCAAAAGCATGCCATTCGACAGTGAACGCCAGTTCGCCTTCGAGACCAGCCATCGCGCGCTCCAGCCGTGCATAGCCGATGGCGCACCAGGGACAGGCGATATCCGAGACAATATCGATGTGTAATGTGTTCATGAGTTGCTCCGGAAGGCTAGTAACCACGTGGAAACATGGTGGCAGTTGCGAAGGTTTTTTGAAACAGCAGGATGATCATGCGGACGTGCTGGAGGGAGAGCTGCCCGGGAAGATATCGAGCCGCTCGAACGCTCCGCTTCAATTCCCTGTTCGAAGCAGAGCGTCAAATGAATTATTGATTGATGGTCGCCAGATTGAACGCGCCAAGTTGGGTGACAATGGCCTGGCTGCCCTGTGATCTCTGCATGATCACCGCTTCATGGTTAGACCCGGTCTGGTAGATAGCGGCGTCGGCGTACGAGGCTCTTCTCTGGGTGAGGTCGGCTCTGTTCAAATCACCGTCCTGCTCGATCAGCGAGCTATTGTACTGCGCCACCTCCCAATCTGCGTCCTGAATGCTCCAGGCCACGTTCGTCGACCCGCTCTGCCTGATAGTCATGGTGTTGTACTCACCGCGCTGGCCCGCCATGGCTAGATGACCGTCTCCATACTGAGTGACGAATGCGTCGTTACCACCCTCCTGGGTGATACCCGCTGAATGATCGGTGCCATCCTGACTGAGCACGGCAAGCCCCCTCTCTGCTTCGTAAAACACCGACTGGAGAATTTCTGCATGATGCCCTGACCCGACCTGTAAGAAATCGACGACGGCACCCTGGCTGTAGCTATATTGGATCACGTCTGCCAGGTGTCCATCTCCGAGCTGCGCCACAGTCACCCAACCGGCCCCTCCTTCATCCACACTCTGGTTCACACTCACGCTATTGCTGATGCCTTCCTGTCTCGTAACGACTCCTGCGTTGGCGGAACTCTGGGAAATACGGGCAAGATGTTGAGCTCCAACCTGATGAACGGATACCTCACTTGACTCCCTTCCTGAGTCAACAAAAGCCTGGTTCGCATCACCAGACTGCGTGATGGTCGCCAAACCTCCGCTCTGACCGTACGCTCCGCCAGTAATGAGCGCGTCATTTCCGCGACCGTCCTGAATTGTTTGCGCGGTGTGCTCAGAACCAAGCTGGTGCACTGTCGACCTGTTCAACTCACCAGTCTGATCAATAGAAGCAACGTTACGCAGGACTTGTTGGTCCCAAAATCCGCTTTGCCTGATTTCCGCATAGTGAGCACTTCCGGTCTGCGTGATCTGAGCCTCCAGCTCCTCGCCCAGTTGAAAAATGTACGCCTGATTATCCTGCGCATAAGCGTTCGCTACGGCCAGCGTCAGCGCCGCACCAATAATGAGTCTGAATTTACACATGAGCTCTCCTGACGATATGAGTAACCTGCAACAGCTACTGCTTTAGCACTACGCCAGTGGGTACTGCTCTGGCCATACCGGATGACCGCGTTATATGTCCGGGGCTGGCTAACCGCGCATACGACTACCACGTAACGAGGCTTTAACCTCCAATCACGCCGGAGCAGGCCTGAACGCAGCCCAAAAAGGTCGGCTTGCCCGGTCTACTGCATGATGGTTGCCAGATTAGCGGCGCCCAGCTGTGTGATGGTCGCCTGACCGCCGGACAGTCCTTGGGTTATGAAGGCCTGATGGTCCATTCCGGACTGGCTGATAGTCGCTTCGAGGCCCGCACCTGTCTGGGAGATTTCAGCGAGATTCCGTTCACCGTTCTGGCCTATGACCACGCTGTTGTCGTCGCCGATCTGCGAACTGACCGCTGTATTAAACGCGCCCTGCTGAGTCATTGCCGAGCTGTTGAATTCGCCACGCTGCGTAATGCTCAGGTTGTGCCCCTCGCCCAGCTGATCAATTTCAGCCGTATTGTTGGCACGTTGCTGCATTACCCAGGCGGTGTGATCAACCCCAGCCTGACTGACCATAGCGACATTGTTACCATCCAGTGTGCCGTAGATTTCCTGGTGAACCTCTGCACTGTGCAATGAGCCAACCTGCATGACGGTGGCGCGGTTATCTCCGCCGCTGGACTGATATACCGCAGCGACATGGTCATTGCCCGACTGGTCCACCAGAGCCCACTTGCCAACGTAGTATTCGCCCTGATCGATAGTGACGCTGTTGTTCGTCCCCTCCTGTCGGGTAGATGCATAGTGAGCCCTGCCCACCTGGTAAATATCAGCGAAGTGACCTTCACCTGTCTGGGCCACCTCAACGGTGCTGGTCCGATAACTCTGCACAACGTTCGCAGTATTCAGATCGCCCACCTGGGTAACGGTGCTATTGAACAGGTCACCCTCATGCCTGATCGACGCCTGGTTACCCCTGCCCTCCTGAACGGTCTCGGCAGTACTGTACCCGGTCATATCGATAGCAGCGAAATTCTGAGCGCCGGTCTGGCTAATCGTTCCGATAGCGTCCATGAGCCCGCGTTGCTGAAGGTCTGCTTCGTTGGCATCGCCATCCTGCGTAATTGTGCCGTTGTGATTGACACCGTCCTGATAGATAGTCGCTTGATTGTCCTGGGCATACACCTGAGAAATAGCGAGCATAAGTCCGGCAGCGATAGCGCCTGATAGCTTGTACATGAGATTCTCCCGAGTACGTTTCAACCTGATTTGGCATTACCTTAAAAATTCGCTTCGGCTGTGTACCTGAACAGCGTCGCCTGCTTTACGGCTGACTGATTGTGGCCAGATTGGCCATACCCAGCTGAGTGATGATCGCCTGATTACCTGCTAACCCTTGAGTTATAAAGGCCTGATGATCTGCTCCGGTCTGGTTGATAACCGCTTCCAGCTGCGAACCAGCCTGAGAGACTTGCGCGAGGTTCCGCTCGCCGTTCTGCTCGATCAGAACGTCATTGGCGTCGCCCATCTGCGAGCTCAGGCCGTCATTCAGCCATCCGTCCTGCGAGATCAATACGGTCTGGGATTCTCCACTCTGGGTGATCGATGCGAAATGTTCGTCTCCGAACTGGATGATGCCGCCAATGTTCTTGGAGTAATCCTGCTCTATACGCCCGGTGCTACCAGTGCCCTCCTCCTGCTGGATAAAGGCGTCGTTTTCGCCCATCAGAAATTCTCCCAGCGTCTGGGTGATCTCAGCGCTGTGCAGTGAGCCGTACTGATAGATGGTCGCGCTGTTGTCGCCGCCGCTGGGTTGATACACCGCGGCCTCGTGATCAGTGCCTGATTGCTCTACAAAAGCCCATTTGCCTCCGTAATAACCGCCCTGCTCAACGACTACGCTGTTGCCGACACCTTGCTGTCGGGTAAAGGCATCGTGGGTACTGCCTTCCTGACGAACCTCGGCAAACTGCTGATCTCCCAGCTGAACTACCTGAGCCTTGTTATTCAAGAAACCCTGGGAGATTGCTGCCTCGTTTGCATGACCTTCCTGACCGATGGAGGCGGTAAACAAGCTGCCACTCTGCAAGACGCTGGCTACGTTTGCCGAGCCGGTCTGGAGGCTCTCCATGAAGTTATCTACGCCATTCTGAACCGCAGCTGCCCTGTTCTGGTCACCGACCTGATTAATCGATGCGGTGTCATTCCAGCCTTGCAGTTGTTTTACGTCGGCGTAATTAGCGGTGCCACTCTGGTTGATAATCGCCTCATGCTCTTCACCTTCCTGGTAGATGAGGGCCTGATTATCCTGAGCATGGGTTTGGGCGACAGCCAGCGTGAGCGCAGATGCCAGAACAAGCCTGAACACGTTCATATATTTCTCCTGACGCTAGGTGAGATGCCGGGACTTTCGCAGTCGCCTGCCGTTCCGGTATCTCGGCCAATTCAATGGCCGCGTTACATGCGCCGGGGCTGCCAATGCCCCACTGTTGGCTATCGAGTATTGTGGCCGTCTGAACCAAACATCCCATTTCAACAGCTTTTCTCGACCGTACGTGGCTCCGCGAATTACTGCTGGGTAATGGTTGCGAGATTGGCAGCGCCGAGCTGTGTAATGGTTGCCAACCCTCCCGACATGCTCTGGGTTATAAATGCCTGGTGATCGGATCCGGCCTGGGTGATCGTAGCTTCGGCTCCCCAGCCGGTTTGAGTTACCTCCGCCAGATTTCGGTCCCCGTTCTGGCCGATCAACGCCATGTTCGATTGCCCTGACTGGTAGCTTGAGGCCGTATTGAGCGATCCCTGTTGATTGATTATCGTGGTCACGAGTTCGCCTTCCTGCGTGATGGTGGCGCTGTGCTCATCACCAAGCTGAAAGATATTTGCAGTGTTGCCTCCACTGAACCACGGATCTCTCTGCGAAACCTGCGCGACATGGCCGGTGCCGTCTTGCTGGATCACCGCGACGTGATCGCCGGACAGAAGGTCTCCCGCCTGCTGAGTTATTTCGGCGGTGTGCATGGACCCTGTCTGATAAATGCCGGCCTCGTTGTAGCCACCGGTGGGCTGATATACCGCAGCGACATGATCGTTACCGGACTGGTCCACCATTGCCCGACTGTCAGCATAATATTCGCCCTGCTCGATTGTGACGCTATTATTTACACCCTCTTGCTGGGTCAGGGCGTAGTGACCTAAACCATCCTGATAAATATCCGCGAGATGCTGGTCCCCGAGCTGGACTATCTCAACCTCACTGCCGCGATAATTTTGGGTAACGAAAGCCTGATTCAGATCACCAATCTGGCTGACTGAAGCAGTGAAACCTCCGCCATGATCAATGATGGCTTCGTTGCCGTTACCCTCTTGAATTGTTTCGGCAACGTTCCCCCATTCTCCCTGGTCCGTTATTGCACGGTTCTGGTCCCCCGTTTGTTCAATGGTCGCGGTATTAAGCCAACCACCCACCTGGGATATCTCACCATAGTTACCGCTGCCACTCTGGGTAACAGTGGCTTGGTGCTCCTCTCCATTCTGCTCAATGATTGCCTGATTATCCTGCGCATGGGCTTGCATGACAGCCAGCGTCAGCGCGGCGGCAATGAGGTGTCTGAACTTGTCCATACGACTCTCCAAAAGTATCCAATGAACGCGCGAACGGAATGCTTCAGTACTGATGCACCAGAACGGTGGTGCTCTGGCCGTGCTGGACAATACTGCTGCGCTTGTCCGAACCGGCCTGTTCAATCAGCGCAAGGTTAGCCGCGCCAAACTGGGTAATGTCGGCCTGATTGCGTGAACCGGATTGAATGATCAGCGCGTCGCTATTCGAGCCTTGCTGGGTGATGGTCGCTATGTGATCGAAGCCGGTTTGCAGAATACGCGCTTCAAGTGCTGCGCCGTCCTGCTGGATGTGAGCGGTCAGCCCTTCCCCATTCTGTTGAATAGCTGCGATACGGTTCTGCGCTGCGGCCAGGTCGGCTGCGCCAACAAGCCGGGTGGGTGCTGGGCCCAACGTGAGTTCGGCCGGCGCCAGATCAGGTGAACCCTGGCTCGGATCGGCAAGCACGACGCCAGCGGTGCCAACACTGGCTGACAGCGAAAGGACCAGAGCAATAATCCGCTTCATTGAAGTCATCGCCATGCCCAAGACAAGGTGTGAGCAGCCATCCTGCGCCGGCTGGCTGCATCGCACATCCATCGAACGGTTGAATTTTCCGTCATACAACCTCAATTTCCTGCCACGCCTGCATTTGCCGGAACCGCCCCACGGTCAGCAACAGCCGTCTGCCATAGCCGGCGTTCAATGCCCTGATTGATCAGATGGGCGACCGCCGCTTCAATCGCCGAAAGCACGCACAGCTGCGCTGGCTCGTTGGTCGTATACCCCGCCTCAGCCTCAAGTAACTCCTTGAATTCAATGAACTTGTACACGTTCGCGCTGCGACCCACCGAGTAGATGGTCTTGGTGGTCATCACGTTCGACAACACCTGGCCGCTGCGTACATCCACTGCCCGAAGATTGACCGTGACCTGGTCAACCCGATATTCCTGCGATACCCCGATGCCCAGATAGCGCGCCCCGAGACCGCCGCTGCGCACGTTGGTCTCGTAGGCAACGATCGCGCCTTCCATGAGCAGATTGGCCGCGAGCAAAGAAGGCAGTCCGGTGGCAATATTGGCCGGCACGTCCGGCTGAGCCTGGGACGCGCGGATGATCTTGCGTTCATTGAGAACGTTCTGCAGGCCCTCGCGTTCCAGCACAACAAACCAACCGCTGGCCTGCATCGCATCAACCAGCATGCTGGCCGCGCCCTGCGTCACAGCCGTGGAGAATGAGCTGGCCGGGTTGGGTTTGTACTGACCGGTCTGATCACGAAAACCGTAGACTGCAGCCACCAGCCGGCCGCGCGGTTTGGGTAGATCCAGCAGATCCTGATAGGTCGAGGCGCGCGGGGTCAGGGTGGGCTCCTGCGGTTCGGCAGGCATGGATTCTCGCAAAGAACAGCCCTGCAGCAAAGCCAGGATCACGCATAAAGACAGTAGGTTTTTCATCCCTGTGGTGCTCCCGAGGTCAGTTTGCGCCGTAGCCGTTCACTTCGATTTCGGAGACTTCACCGGTGAGCAGATCGGTAATGTGAATGTTCAGGTTGCCGGAGTCGTTGATGATGTTGACGATGAAATCATCCGTGGTCAGCGAACCGGCATTGCCGTCGTTAACGTCTGCCAGCAACTGGGACAGCAACCGCCCTTCCAGTTGATTGGTAAAACGATCGAGTGCCGAGCCACCACCCAGCGACGACCGGTCCAGCGCATCCGGATCCTTGTAATCGTTCTGCGCCTGGGCGTTGCCGAGCAACCAGGCGCCGTTCAACGGGCTGCCACCGAATGACGGATTGACTGGCGTGTAAACCAGCTCTGTTGCGCTTGCCCCGGTAGCAACAGCAATGCCCAACGTGCATGCCAGCGACAGGCTGACGAGAGAATGTGCGCTCTTCATAGTTCGTCCTCGGCGAGATCGATAGGATCGGTAAACATGGCTTCGATCTTTCTGCGGTTGATTGAATCCACGACAAAATCGGCTGCGGCGTAAGCAGTGTCGCGTACGTCCGACAGGCTCGGTTGCATGAACTGCCGGTACAGCAATGTCCCGTCCTGCTCTACCCAGATCAGCACACCCCAGCGGGCGGACGGACGCTCCTTTATCACCAGGTTGAAATCAGGATCGCCAATATCAGTGATGCGCTCGGAAAAGTAGCGGTAGAACTCCTGGCCGGTTCGCGAAATGGTGTGGTCGATGATGAACCCACTCAATTCCGCCTCATCGGCCTGCGCAGACACGGCGCAACACAGAGCCAGTACCAGCCCCAGCACTTTCATCGCGAGCTGCCTTCGATATGCCCCAGCACCAGCGCTGCGCCCTGAGCGCGATTGGTAGCATCGAGTTTTTGCAATGCATGATGAATATGGCTTTTGATCGTATGGACGCTGAGATTGACCTGGTCGGCGATATCGGCATTGGATAGCCCGCGACCGGCAAGCGCCAGAACCTCGATCTCGCGCGCGCTGAGCAAAGCGATTGCCGCTGATGAGTGATTCATCCTCCGATAGCAATCCACCAGTTGCTGCATCAGACCACGGGGCAGCCAGTCACCCCCATTGAGGATCGCCTGGGTGCCCTTGAGGAGGTTGTCGCGGTGACTGCCGGGATAAAACACGCCCCGAATGTGCGGATGAAGCTGCAACAGCGCTCTGGCTAACGGTTCGTGCGTATTGATGAGTGCAAGGGGCGTCGCACCCAGCAGTGAGAAGACTGTCATGCACTGGTCGCGGGAATAACCATGGGCATCCAGCAACACCAGATCGCAGCGAAACCGCCGGAGCTGCTCTGGTTGATGAATCAGCGTGCAGTATCCCTCGCCCTGCAGATAGTGCCTGATGGTATTGCCGAACAGCGCGCCAGAGGACAGGACAACCAGCCGTGCAGAGGCGTGCGCTTTCGGGGCGATGCTCTGGATGTTGTTATTGTTGGCCGTCATGATCAAGACATCCGATATCTTCTATGAGGACTGCACCAGGGTATGTTCCCTACCCCCACTCTAGATCAGGATATCGATATCACTAGCTGGAACCCTTGAAACAGACCACTTGCCCGACGAGCTGCCGATACAGCCCGATTACGTCCGGGTCAGATCAAGGCCGACCGGCGGCGGATAATGTAGGCTATGCACCCCAAACACTCCCAACCCGGATTCTGATGATATGTACGGCATTCTGATACTTCTGCATATTCTCGGCGCAACAGTCTGGACCGGCGGGCACCTGATTCTGGCGTGCACGATACTCCCGAGAGTCCTGCGCGAACGAAGCCCCGCCGAGTTGATGCGCTTCGAGTCGGCGTATGAGCGAATCGGCCTGCCCGCCCTGGTCGTCCAGATCGTCACCGGGCTGATGCTGGCTTACCGGCTGGTGCCGGATCCCGCACGCTGGATCGACCCGGCCGATGTCGCCGGCCGGCTGGTCGGCATCAAGTTGCTGTTGCTCGCAACCACAGCCGCTTTCGCACTCGATGCGCGACTGCGGGTCATCCCCCACCTCACCGAAGAAAAACTGGTGTCCATGGCCTGGCATATCATTCCGGTCACTGTCATCAGTGTGTTGTTCCTAGTCGTGGGCGTTTCATTCAGAACCGGCTGGTTTTACTGATCCAGACAGCTCTGGCAGCCGCCGCGTGGCCTGGCCGCGCCGATGAACTGACCATCC
This sequence comes from Pseudomonas sp. gcc21, assembly GCF_012844345.1. Classification (NCBI taxonomy): domain Bacteria; kingdom Pseudomonadati; phylum Pseudomonadota; class Gammaproteobacteria; order Pseudomonadales; family Pseudomonadaceae; genus Pseudomonas; species Pseudomonas sp. gcc21. The sequence goes on from NZ_CP051625.1 coordinate 2,315,408, forward strand.
GAGAGAAAAACTGTGGAGTACATCGGCATTCGACAGGTCTATCAAAGCATCGGCCCGCGTAAGGGCAGCATCAAACCATCAACAGCAAGGATTACCCTTTGACAAACGCGACCCTGTCCTTCGCGCTTATCGCTCTGATCGCTTTCGCCTGCCAGTGGTTTGCCTGGCGCGTCAAACTGCCGGCCATCCTGTTCCTGCTCGCCGCAGGTATCGTGCTGGGCCCCTTCGCCTCACTGGTCTCGCCCGACGAATTGCTCGGCGATCTGCTGTTTCCGCTGATCAGCCTGGCGGTGGCGGTCATCCTGTTCGAGGGCAGCCTCACGCTTGATCTGAACGAAATAAGAACGCAGCGGATGGTGGTGCGCCGCCTATTGGTGGTCGGTGCCGGTGTGACCTGGGCGATTGTGGCCGTGGCCGTGCATTTTCTGTTCGATCTTGGCTGGGAACTGAGCGTGTTGTTCGGCGCGCTGACTGTGGTTACTGGCCCCACGGTGATAGTACCGATGCTGCGAACGGTACGTCCCAACGCCAATATCTCCAATATCCTGCGCTGGGAAGGGATCCTGATCGATCCGATCGGCGCTCTGCTGGTGGTAGTGGTTTACGAGTTTATTGTGGCGCAAAGTCAGGCATCCGGCCTTGCGCACGGGTTTTTCACCTTTCTTCAGACCATCGCAATCGGCACCGTACTGGGTCTGCTCGGCGGCTGGTTCATGGGCTGGGTTCTGCAACGCGGCTGGGTACCCGATTATCTCAAGAACCTCGCCACACTGGCGCTAGTCACCACAGTGTTCAGCGTATCGGATACCTTCGCGCACGAATCCGGGCTGCTCGCCGTTACGCTCATGGGTATGTGGCTGGCCAACAAGAAGGATGTGCATATCGATGACATCCTGCACTTCAAGGAAAATCTCAGTGTCGTACTGATTTCCGGCCTGTTTATCCTGCTGGCCGCGAGACTGACGCTTGACGACATCACCTCGCTGGGCTGGGCGGCAATTATCCTGTTGCTGGTCATGCAGTTTGTTGCCCGCCCGGCATCGGTCTGGCTGTCTTCGATTGGCTCCACCCTGAACTGGCGTGAGAAGACGTTATTGTCCTGGATTGCCCCGCGCGGCATCGTTGCCGCGGCGGTATCGGCTTTGTTCGCCATCAGGCTGGAGGAAGCCGGGCACGAGGCTGCAGAGATTCTGGTACCGCTGACATTCGTGGTCATTATTGGCACGGTGGTGCTGCAAAGCGCGACCTCCCGCGGGCTTGCCAGGCTGCTTAAAGTTGCGGAGCCAGCGCCGAGCGGGTTTCTGATCGTCGGTGCCAATCCGGTCGCCCGGGCAGTTGGCGCGGCCCTGCAAGAACAGGGGTTTCGCGTCATGCTTACCGGTTCGCAGTGGGAACATATTCGCGAGGCGCGCATGGCCGGACTGCCTACATTTTTCGGTAATCCAGTCTCCAGCTATGCGGACCATCATCTGGATCTGGTGGGTGTTGGCAAGCTGCTGGCACTCTCCCCCGACCCGGCGATGAACGTGGTGGCCGGCATGCGGTACCGCACGGAATTTGGTGACCGGAACATCTATACCCTGCTGGCCGCCTCGCAAACCGACACGGCTGAGAAGCACCAGCTGGGTTCGAAACAACGCGGCCACACCCTGTTCACCGAGGACATGAGCTACAGCAAATTCGCCAGCTTGCTGAGCAAGGATTGGCAGATTCGTGAAACGCGACTGACCGCCGCGTTCGGCTACGAGGACCTGCTCAATGCACACAGCGACATCATTCCGCTGTTTGCCATCTCGCCCAAGGGCCGCATAGAAGTCATGACGGAGCACAGCGCACTGCGCCCCGAAGAAGACTGGAAGGTACTCAGTCTCACGGGCCCAAAGACCGAGAAGAAAAAGCTCCAGGCAAAAAAGGAGGAACACCGGGACAATAACGACCAGGCGGAGGAACAACCACCACGGGGTTAGCAGCGCAGACCGGAACGTCTCGCTTGCCGCCCGGTCAGACTCCCCATGGATATCAATGCATTTATCGACGCTCTGCAGTGGCCAGCCATGTTCGCGACGCTGGTCGCGGCTTACCTGGTCGGTTCACAATCCCGCAAAAAGCGCAACTGGGGCTTTCTGTGCTTCATCCTGAGTAACGCGCTATGGATCGCCTGGGGCTGGCACGCCCAGGCGTATGCGCTGATTGTTTTACAGTTCGGCCTGTTCCTGATGAATCTGCGTGGGACCCGAAAGAACTCGCCGGCAACAGACCCGTCCTGAAGCAGCGAACCATCGTCCATCGCTCCGTTATATTTGCCGGCGTTTTTCAGTACCCTTGTCGTCTCCATTCGCTTCAGGAACGCACGCCATGCACCCGACCCTGCCCACCCCTGACACCAGCGGCCTCGATATCGACGGGCGTTATGCCCTCGCGCGTCGGCTGGCACAGCAAGCAGCACAACGGGGCGCTGATTACTACGTACGACGAGGCAGCCTGGTCATCGATACCAAAGAAGGTGACAGGCAGAACGTCGTCAGCGTGGCGGACCGTGAACTGGAGGATTTCATCCGCGCAGAATTGAAGGCAGCCTATCCCGAGGACGGTTTTCTCGGTGAGGAAAGCGGCTCCGCCGCGCTCAATGCCCGCTGCGTATGGGTGATCGACCCGATCGACGGCACAGCCTGCTTCTTCAACGGCCTGCATACCTGGTGCGTATCGGTCGGGCTGATGATCGATGGCGAACCCTATCTGGGCGCGATCGCCGATCCGAATCACGACGAACTCTTCCATGGCTGTCTGGGCCGGGGCGCTTACGTGAACGATACTCTCTTGCAGGTAAGCGATGCCGGCCACGTGCGCGAAGGGCTGATGGGCGTCGGGACCTTCTATCAGCAAGGCAAGGAACATTTCCTGCCGTTTCTTGCCGGCCTGCTGGAACAGGGCGGTGTGTTCTACCGCAATGGCTCAGGCGCGCTGATGACGGCTTACGTGGCCGCAGGCCGCCTGATCGGGTACTACGAAACACGTCTGAAGAGCTGGGACTGCCTGGCTGGTCTGGTGCTGGTGCGCGAGGCGGGAGGTCTGCGCAACGACTTTTTCAGGGGCGAGGGTCTGCTTGAGGGCAATCCCTATCTCGTCGCGTGCCCCGGCGTATATCCCCAGCTCGAAGCGCTGATTGGCCCCTCGCTTGATGCAATTTGATATTCTCCCGGTTCCGCACCCGCCCACCTTGTCGAAGATAGATTGAATGATCGAGCAGATTGGCCTGTACCTGACCAGTATCAGGGTTTCCGACAGTTTTCTCAGCCTGCTGATCAGCAGTGGCATCCTGATCGTGACAACGCTGGTTCTGCGCGCCATATCGGCCCGGTTCATCCGCCGCGCCGTCCCTGCGCCGGAGCTGCGCCGAAAATGGATAGTGCAATCCCGCAACGCCCTGATTCTATTGCTTCTGGTGGGATTGGTAATGATCTGGGGCGAGGAGCTACGCACCCTGGCGCTGTCCATCGTCGCGATCGCGGTGGCCTTCGTGGTGGCGACCAAGGAGCTCATCCTGTGTTTTACCGGCTCATTGCTGAAATCCGGTGCACGCTCCTTTCAGATTGGCGACCGAATTCAGATCAAGGATTTCCGCGGTGACGTCATCGATCAGAACCTGCTGGCCACCACCATACTGGAGGTAGGGCCGGGACGCCTCACGCACCAGCGAACCGGTCGGATGACCGTCATCCCCAATGCGCTGTTCGTCTCCGAGCCGGTCATCAATGAAAGTTACACCCACGATTTCGTCATTCACGTGTTCACCGTGCCCTTCAAGCGGGAGGACAACTGGCGCGACGCTCAGCAGGCTCTGCGTGCCTGTGCAGACAAACATTGTCAGCCCTATCTGGACAAGGCGCGCCGACACATGAAGCGGTTGACCGAGCACCGTGGCCTCGACGTTCCTACGGTTGACCCACGCGTGTCGATACAACTTCCTACCGCGAGTGAATTGCATCTGATAGTGCGTATCCCGGCGCGGTCCGGCGAGCGCAGTTTCATCGAGCAGGCGATACTCGCCGAGGTATTCGCAGAGAACGATTACACTGCCAAGAGTCGGCAGAAACCCGAGGAAGACTGATCTTCAGCGCGAGATGGCCAGGCTCTGTCTGAGCGCACCCTGACGGCCCGCCCGGCTCGCTTGCCAGATGCTTCAGGCGTCCCGGCACCGTGCGACCGAGCGCCCGATCGGTCGTCTACACTGAACACCATTACCCAGCATTACAAGGCGAACCCGTGCTCCGCATCGCACCCGTCCGGGAAATTTCAAGGGCTATTCTGCGCACCCTCCTGAGCTCCTACGTACTGACTGGCGTTTCCGCCGGCTTCGGCCTGATGCTGGTTGCCGGAAGCGCTTATCTGCTGATTGGTCCTTATGCGGGCTCCGTCGCTGCAGTCGGGGCGATCGTATGTATTCCAACCGACCACGCCGCGCCCCGCCGGGGCAAGTTCCTGACTCTTCTACCCACCGCTTTGATTGGTCTACCGCTGTTCGCCAGTATGCAGGCGTTGCAGGATGATCCATTGTGGCTTGGTCTGCTGCTGGTGCCCGCGACCTTCTGCGCGTTCCTGGCGGGGGCCTGGGGTAAGCGCGGGCTGCCCCTGGTCATTTCGATCATGTTCTCGATGATCTTCTCGATGGCTGTGGCGACACACCCGCAAAGCGTCGGGCTGCTGCCGACCTGCCTGTATTTCGCCCTGGGTGCGGCCAGCTATATCACTTATTCGACGCTGGCCAACATCGCCCTTAACAGCCGATATCGCGCGCAGATCCTCGCCGAGGCGCTGCTATCACTCAGCGCCATGATGCACACCCAGGCCCGGCGCTTCGTACCGGCCGATGCGCTGAACCCTCTACCCGTACTGCCCGGTCAGCTGATGCAGCAACAGGCTGCGCTGGCTGATCAGCTACAGGCGGCGCGGGACCTTATTCTCGAATCACCCCGCACGCCGCGCCGCCAACAGATTGCGGCGATGCTGCTGTGTTCGCTGGAGATACGCGACCACATCCTCGCCAGCGAACTGGATCTGGACACGCTACGGTCAGTGCCCGGCCATGCCCCGGTGTTTCATCAACTCCGCGAGCTGTTGATGAAACAGGCGCAAGCAGTGGAGGCCGTTGCCGACGCGCTACTGACCGGACGCCAACCGCGACGGTTTGTGGATCAACGCCCGCAATTAGCCAGGGTCGGAGGCGAACTGGAAGAAGACATGGCACCCGGCCCTATGCCTCCGGCGACCGCGATGTCGCGGGCGATCGGCAACCGTATCGGCAATATCAACGATGAGGTGCTACACCTGAACGGCCTGGCGCGTGGCGAAACGGCGCCTGATCTGACCGTCGTACGTACCGCCTGGCAACTTTTTGTCAGCCCGACCTCGTGGTCGTGGAAACCCTTCACCATGCTCTGGCACTGGGACGCGCCGCCGCTACGCCATGCCATTCGAGCCGCCCTGGCGGTGGGCACTGCCTATCTGATTGCACTGGCGCTGCCCTGGGCTACGCACGATTACTGGATACTGCTGGCGGTGGTCGTGGTATTGCGCGGCAGCCTTGCGCATACGCTTGAGAGGCGAAACAGTCGGGTAGCCGGCACCGCGCTGGGCTGCGTACTCGCCGCAGCGATCCTCTCGACCCAGGCGCCAGCCCTGTTGCTGCTAGTCATCGTTCCTATCGCTCAGGCCATTTCGCACTCCTTTGCAATAAAACGTTATCTGATCACTGCGGTATCTGCCACGGTATTGAGCCTGGTTCAGGCGCATCTGCTCAGCGGCGGCATGACGACAGCGTTCAATGTGTTCGAACGCCTGGCCGACACGCTGATTGGCACCGGCATCGCCTGGGCGTTCAGCTACGTATTGCCCTCCTGGGAGCGCAACCAGATACCTGCGTTGGTGGCCCGTACCATGGCAGCTCAGGCGCGGCATGCCCGCTCAACCCTGAGCCTCGGACAATTGCAGGCGGTGGATGACGAGCCTGAACTGGAGTGGCGTCTCGCCCGCCGCGAAGCCTATGACAGTCTCTCGGCGCTGGTGCAGGCTACGCGCCGCTCCCTGTCGGAGCCCAGGGCAGTCAGACCTCCACTTGAAGCGCTGGAAAGCCTGCTGATCCATGGCCACAACCTGCTGGCGCAGCTGGCCGTGGTCAAGACCATGCTGATGCGGCGGCGCAATCTGGATCAGGAACCCACGCGCGAGCCACTTCAGCGTGCGTCAGCCATCATCGAAAGCCTGTTGACCGCTCGCGAGCCGCAGTCACCCGCCACTGCTCCGTCAATAACAACCTGGCCGACTGAGCTGCCGCAGACAGATCCCTTCGGTTACGACCTGTCGCCCTGGATCGTGCGACGTCTCGACCTGGCGTGCAATCTGGCCGCACTGCTGCGCGACGATGCCGACAGAGTGCTCCAGGCCCGCACCGAACCGGAACCAACACAAACCACCCAGCAGACCTGACCCAAAGCGCCCTCCCCGGTATTGGCTAGACTGAGTTTTTATCATCTGTCACTCAGGAGGTAGCGTCATGACCGACCCGGTTCTGTTGATCACCGGAGGCTCGTCCGGCATAGGTGAGGCGACCGCCCGCGAAGCGGCTGCCAAAGGTTATCGGCTGGTGCTGGCGGCCCGTTCAAAAGACAAGCTGGAGGCATTGCAAAACGAGCTGGGCGGGCCGGAACGGGTGCTGACCGTGGCTTGCGATGTGCAGCAACTGGATGACCAGCAGCGCATGGTGCAGGCCACACTGGATACTTTTGGTCAGCTGGATGCGGTGTTTGCCAATGCCGGACGCGGCGGTGAGCCAGGCGGTTTCAGCAAGGCCGACCCGGAGGTATGGAAGGACATGATCCTGACCAATATCTATGGTGTCGGCCTGACTGTGCAATGCTGTCTGCCCGCCCTGCGTCAGAGCCGCGGGCATATGCTGCTGACCAGTTCAGCGGCCGGACGCGCAACCATTCCGGGCTCGATGTACAGCGCAACCAAATGGGCCGTTACAGCGATCGGCTACGGCTTGCGCGAGGAAATCCGAGGCAGCGGCATCCGCGTCACGCTGATCGAACCGGGGATGGTGGATACGCCATTCTTTGACCAGCCGCCAGGCAATGCTCTGTTGCCGGAAGATATCGGTCGGGCGGTACTCTATGCACTGTCGCAGCCCGCGCATGTCGACGTAAACGAGATTCTGGTACGGCCCACTCCGGCAACGGACTGATACCGGAGCGGTCCACCCTCAGGCTTGCGGGCGCAGCCCGTCATGATCGAGCTTGGCCTTGCGCTTGTTCTTGCCGAGAAAGATCCGTGCCAGCGAACTCTCGCGGTGCGGATTACCGAAATGGTACAGGCCGGTCGCCCTCAGGTTCTCGGGTTCGCACTGATCGTTCGAATGCAGGCTGCGATAGCCCCAGAACAGATAGAGGTTGCCAGGGACCAGCTTGATGGTGATTGGCTTGAGCAGACCGCGCTTCACCGCGAAGGCCGTCAACTTCTGGCTCAGGGTGTTATGCATTATCGCTTTCTCGATGATGTTCACCACGGCATTCGAGCGCACCGGGCGCAGGTTGGGGAACATGATCAGGTCGCCGCAGTGTTTGCCCTCGGTCGGGATGAACACCGGCGCAAGCGCTGTTACAGCGGTCGCATCGAAATGATAGAAATGGGATTCCTTCAGACCGCTCTTGCCCTGCAGGCAACGGATCACAGGAAAGATACGCTCGGCAGCTGGGGGCTGGGAGCCGGTGACCTGCTCGTACATATCAGCGAGAAATTTCCGGAACGTGGTGGACGCACCCAGACTTGCCATAAGGCTGCCTTCCATCGCCTCGATCCCGTGGATCGAGAAATACTCTTGATTATGCTTGTTCGTCTCGGACGTTATATATTGTCGCGCCAGCTCCAGCTGCTCCGGTGCGAAGAAGTTTTCAAGAACAGCATATCCATTTGATTCGATATCAGACGCCAGGCGCGAAACCACCTGAGCATCGACAGGCGCGAACTCTGTCATAACCATTCCTTATCATCGTCTGAAAAGTGAGATTCATTCCCGTTCTCGAGCTTTCCGACATTCCCTAGTAGTGCACGACTACCACCGTTTAGTTGAACGCAGTACTCATTTTTTGTTCTACGGAACGGCGCGTTCCAGTTCTTGTCTTTTGCGCGAAACATCGTGCTAGAGCTCTTGCCCTGCATCGCGTTCGACCGGCACAACTATCAGGAGTTTCCCTGAATAACCTCTCGCAACAAAGAAAATGGAACTTTTTTTTCAAACTGCGGTTATCGACTAGACTCAATGCAGCAGTTAATCGCGCGCCAGGGCGCCTACGACTCTCAACGGCAGCATTAGAAGGAGCGGCCATGTTCCAGACAACCCGAGTCAACGACCACCGGCTGGATGTCGTATTCAGCGGTAAACTCGACAGTGCATCCATGAAGGCTGCCCTCGACGACATGATTCAGCAGGCTAACGGCATCACCGACGGGGCGATGCTGGTGAAAGTGGGTGAGTTCGAACTTCCGACGCTGGGCGCAATGGCGGTGGAGATGTCCCGGTTGCCACAACTTTTTCGCCTTATCAAACAGTTTGACCGGATGGCAGTCATCGCCGGACAGACCTGGGTGCGCAAGATGAGTACGGTCGAAGGTGCCTTGATTCCGGGCCTGAACCTGAAAGCCTTCGCGCTGAACGAGACGGCTGAGGCGGAGGCCTGGCTGGCCCGGTAATACGGGCCAGCTTACGCATCCTTACCCGCCCCGCCCTGCGGCGGACTGAAACGAACCAGGAGCCAGGCAAGCGAAGCGCGCGAGCGAACCGTCCTGAATCGAAGCATGGTTTGGCCCTTTCGGCCGAAAACGAATGAGCCAATTCTGAGTCTGGCAGATGGCGACTGTTCTGATTGACACCCCGCGAGGCTGAACCCGCTGCCATTGCATCGGTCAGCATGGGTAAGTCTTGTTGATCGAAGGACTCCCACATGAAACCCCGCACAATGCTTTCACTGGGCAGCATCAACGCTGACTTCCAGGTGCGCGTGAACGCCGCCATCGGCAGCAATGACATGCTCCCGGCACACGATTTCTGCCGCTTGTCGGGCGGGAAAGCCGCCAACACTGCATTCCTCGCCACGCGCTTCGGGCACACCAGCCGACTGCTCGGATGCGTCGGGGATGACGACCTGGCGCAGCAGGCGCTGGGATCGCTGGCGGCAGTAGGGGTTGATCTGGACGGCGTGAATTTGGTGACCGGGCAGCCTACCGGCGTGTCGATGATCATGGTTCCGCCGGATGCCAAAAAGCATATTGTCCTCGCCTCCAATGCCAACGACTGCTGGGATGAGTCGGCGGCAGCGAAGGTTGAAACAGCTATACGGGACGCCGACAAGCCTGCGTGCCTGGTAGTCGATTGCGAAATTCCTGCCTGGGTGGTGCGGCGCGCCATACAGACAGCCGCTGCCTCTGATATCCCTGTAATCCTCGATCCTTCCTTTGTCGACCGCGTGGAGCCAGCAATACTTCACCGGCTGCGCGCCATTACCCCCAACATCAGCGAAGCCAGCGGTCTGGTCGGGCGCGAGCTCAGTTCGGTCAACGACGCCGCCAGCGCCGCCCGGGAATTTCGCGACGAAGGCGTCGAGCTGGTGTGTATCAAACTGGGCGATGGAGGCTGTGTTCTGGCAACCGACCGCGAGCTGACCCACATACCGCCAGGCAAGATCGACCCGGTTGATTCCACCGGCGCAGGGGATGCTTTCACTGGCGTGTTTTCTATTGCACTGCTGGAAGGAATACCCCCGCTGGACGCAGCTGCCTGGGGCGTGGCTTCGGCCAACCTGGCGGTCACCGATTACGGATCACAACCGGCCTATGCAGGCCGGGAAGAAGTCACCCGGATGGCCGCCAGGCTGCTGCAAGAAGCGAGGGTATTGCATGTCTGACGTGTTTCGCGCCGGCTGGCGTGTTGAGTTCGATCACTACGATCCTGAAGATGAGCTCCGCCGTGAAGCCTTGCTGGCCCTGGGCAATGGCTTGCTGTCCTGTCGCAGCAGTGCCCCTGAAGCGGCTGCCCTGCTGCCCCCGCATGACTGGCAGCAGACGCGCTATGCCGGATTCTATCGCGCAGGCTGGTATGACGAAGCCCCACGCGAGGTCAACGGCGAACAAGTGACCCTGGGCGCTCTGGTCAATCTGCCTGATCCATTCGGTCTGAGCATCAGCCTTGATGGCGAATGCTGGTTTGGAGCGGATGCGAACCAGGTGCGCGCGTATCGGCAAAGCCTGGATGTGCGCAACGGCCTGGCGCAGCGGGACATCTGCTTTGAGCTGCAGGGTCAAACCGTGCGGCTGCGCGAGACGCGCCTGCTGAGCATGGCATCGCCGGAACTGGCACTGCTGCGCTGGGAACTGACGCTACCGGAGGCTCTGCAGCGCTTGCATCTTCGCGCCACGCTCGACGGCGCTGTTACTAATAGTCTGATCGCGCGTAATCGGGCCTATGAGGGTTCGCGGCTGCGCGATGTCATATACCAATGCGATTCACCCGGACTTGCTGCCGTCAGTGCATCCTTGTGCACACCCGACCGCCATCTGGCCATGGCGGTGAAAACGTGCAGTGACAAGCCGCTTGCCTGGCACAACGACGAGCGCGAGGGGCGGCTGGTTCAACACGCCAGCATCGAGCTGTCCGGCGCTCGGCAGCTCACGATAGAAAAGCGGGTTGTGGTACGCGTCGATGACGATTTGCCTGGCGATTCCCGCAGCGCGCGCAACCTCGTTATCGACGCGCTTCCAGCAGAGCCGTTCGACCTGTTGCTGCAGCATCACCGTAAGGCCTGGCGGCGCTTGTGGGCGCGCATGCCGCTGCGTGCAGCCCAGGCCGGCACGCAACTGACGCTGCGCCTGCACGCCTATCATCTGGCGCAAACGGTATCGCCGCACTCGATCGGTCGTGATCTCGGCTGTCCGCCACGCGGCTGGCATGAAGGCTATTACGGCCAGGTATTCTGGGACGAGATCTTTGCCTTCCCCTTCATCTCTACGCATTTCCCGGAGCTTGGGCTGGAGTTGCTGGACTACCGCTATCGGCGGCTGGATACAGCCCGCAAACGTGCGCGCCGCCTGGGCCTGCAAGGCGCCATGTATCCCTGGCGAAGCGCTCGCAGTGGTGAGGATGAAACGCCGCCCTTTCAGTGCTATCCACCATCAGGTCACTGGGTGCCGGACTACACCTTCCTGCAGCGTCATATCGGCGCCGCGGTGGCCTACGATGTGTGGACGCTCTATCTGGCAACGGGAGATATGCCGATGCTGGCCGGTTTCGGCGGCGAGATGATTGTGGAGATAGCGCGCTTCTGGGCCAACCGCGCACTTTATGACGAGAGCCGGGGACGCTTCTGCATCCGTGGCGTCGTCGGCCCCGATGAGTACCACAATCGCTATCCCGACAGCGCCGAACCCGGGCTGGATAACAACAGCTACACCAATCTCATGGCGGTGTGGACCCTGACGTGTGGGCTACAACTGCTCGACATCCTGCCGGCCGAGCAGGCCGACGCACTACGCCAGCGTACCGACCTGGGCGCGGACGAACTGGCGCACTGGGAAGATGTCAGCCGGCGCTTGTATTTACATTTCACGGACCAGGGCGCGCTAAGCCCGTTCGAAGGTTTCGAACAGCTGTGCACGCCGCCCGAAGAGTGGCTGAGCGGCAACCATCCCCGTCTGGACTGGATGCTCGAAGGGCGGGGGGATACCCCTGAGCGCTATCAGATAAGCAAGCAGGCCGACACCCTTATGCTGCTGTATCTGTTTTCACCGCCCGTTCTGAAGGCGCTGCTGAAGCGTCTCGGATATGCCGCGGACGAGGCTGTATTGCAACGTACTCTGGAGGATCAACTGCGACACATAACCCATGAATCCAGCCTGTCCAAGGTAGTCTGTGCCGGCGCACTGGCATATCACCGCCCCGAAGAGTCCTGGGAATATTTCATGCAGGCATTGAACGTCGATCTGACCAATGATCCCAACCGCGGCACGCTTGAAGGCGTTCACCTTGGCGCCATGGCTGGTTCACTGGATGTGCTGCAGCGGCATTATCTGGGGGTTCAACCACAGCCGGACGGTCTGCACCTGCTTCCCTCCGTGCCGGTTGACCTCGACCGGGTGAGTCTGGATTTTTGCTACCAGGGCCTGCGATTGCGAGTCGCGCTACATGACGATCAGGTTGATCTGCTCTCTCGGGACAGCAACTCCGAGCCCCTACGGGTATTCCATGCTCGCGGCCAGTGCGTATTGCAGCCAGGCGAATCCGTAACGGTGACTGCACGCTCGGGTTAAGCCTCGCTCTTTGGAATCCCCTAAGTTCCAAGTCTGTGAAACAGGTCCACCTGGTGGGGTTGGTACATCCTGCACGATGGCGCACCATTGCAGTTGCCGCACATTGGCCCCGCCTGGATCGTTCGAATTCCAACAAGCTGCGGATCGCCCTGATCCGCACCGATTCAGCGCGCAACGGTAGTGTCCAGGTCTGTCGTACGCTTCATCGCCGCCGCGACGAACAGCAACAGACCCTTGCCAGTCCTGACCGAGGTCGCCATATCGCGTCGCCTGCATTGAATGTCGGGACGGCTCCGCTCGTTCGGAGTACGGAAGCTGATCTGTCAGAACCGGAGGGATTCATGAATGCCATCAATAAGCAGCTTTGCTACCTTTGCCTCGCCTGCAGCAGTTTGCTCGCACCGGTGACAGCCCTGTCAGACGAGCTGGGTGAACGCAGAGCGATCTATGACAGCGTGACGCGCGACTTGCAGAACGCCGATTTTGCCCATCTTGAAGCGCTTGCCGAGCAATATCGTACGAACCGGGAGCGCTCACCCAGCGGGGTGTGGAAACTCAGTGCGCTGGACGCAGGCATACGCTCGATGTTCGATCCGTCCATTCGTGACCCTGCGTACTGGGCCTATCTGGATGACTATATCGGTGATTGGCTGAAGCAATACCCGAGATCACCCACCGCCCACCTGGCGCGGGCCAGCATGCTGATTCATCAGGCGTGGAGCTATCGTGGTACGGGTCCGACAGAGTCGGTCAAGGAAGAAGACTGGCAACCGTTCAATGAACATATCGAGCGCGCCCGCCTGGCGCTGGAGCAGTCAAAACAGATCGCAGCGCGTGATCCTCAGTGGTATGTGACCATGGCAGTTGTCGCCAAGAGCCAGTACTGGCCGGACGAGCGATTCGAGGACATGCTCGACGAGGCGCTGTCTCGCTACCCTGATTACTACCCGATCTATTACGCCGCGGTTGATTACTACTCACCGAAATGGAACGGCAGCGCGGATGCCATCGAACAATTCGCCATGGATGCCATGCAACGCACCCGGGATAGCGAAGGCAGCGGCTTGTATGCGCGACTGTACTGGCATGCGGCGCAAATACAGTTCGATGACAGGCTTATCAAGGACTCGCGCATCAACTGGGCGGTCATGAAGGAAGGTATCGACGACGTCCTCGAGCGCTATCCGGATCAGTGGAACATAAACAACTTTGCGCGGATTTCCTGCTCGGCTGAGGACAAGCGCAAAGCGCAGGAACTGTTACAACGCATTGAGGCCCCTATCGAACAGGCCTGGGGCGACCTGGACGAGCATGCCAGATGTCAGCGATGGGCAGCCGCAGCGGAACCCGTGGCAGCCAGATGAACCGTCTTCGCGGGACGTAACAGGCTTTCGTTCATGAGATCGCCAACCTGCAGAGTACCCGACGCCGCGCACTCACCGCGTGCGCCGGGTCAGCTGTTGCTCATTCGTAATACAAACTTACTTTTCTTCCCCGTCCCAGGGTTTGCCGTCCAGCGGCTTGACTCTCCCAAGTTCCGCTTCATCCAGCCCGTCGCCCGCACCAATATCCTCTTCGTCCACCACAGAAAAATCCTGGTCGGCAGGCACCTCGCCGTCCCCCGCTTCCAATGGCGAGCGCGAGCCGTCATCCGGCAGCAGGGTTTCCGGCGTCGCGTCGTCCATGGTCGGGCCTTCGCCCGGCTGCGAAGCCTCGGTCAAACCGGCCTCTGCCGCGCGGTCTATGGCTTCGTCTTCGGTAGGCACCTTGCCGATCGGCCCCATGGGTTCATCTTCGGGAACAGATACCTCATCGATGTCTTCGTCCACGGCGATCTGGTCGGTGGTGCGGTCCGGGTCTCGCTTTTCGTCACGCGCTTTCATTATCTTTTCTCCTTCTGGTGTTATGCAGTGGACGATTCCCGGAACAAAAGATTCCCGAGTGTGCAGCCTTTGCGCTCGGGCCCAGAGCAGACCAAGGAGTACTCATGACAACAGGCAGCTGTCTATGTGGCGAGGTAACCATTCAGATCGAAGGCCAGCTGGAACCGATCCAGGTGTGCCATTGCTCGCAGTGTCGTAAAGCACAGGGCGGGCCCTTCGCAACCAATATCCCGGTACAACGCTCTGCGGTAAATGTCGTCAGCGGCGCGCACCTCATGGCCTCATACGAGTCGTCACCCGGCAAGCAACGGGTCTTTTGCAGCCGTTGCGGCTCGCCACTGTTCAGCCAGCGCGATGCAGATCCTGGGACCATTCGGATACGTGCCGGGTTATTGGACGAACCTCTGGATACGCGCCCCGCTGTGCACTTTTATGTCGCCTCCAAAGCCGGCTGGTGGGATATCGACGATGAGCTTCCAAAACACGCCGCTGCCTATACGCCTCGGCAACCACCGCGCGGCGACTGATGTCCACGGATCGACAGGCGGTGCGGCCTTGGCCTTGCCGAAGTTGCTTGCATGCCTGACACTTAAAGACATCCCGCCTTCCAGCAGTACGGCAAGGGCAAATGGACTCACCCATAACCGACTGCGACCTCTGCTTGCCCCTATTTGACGAGAACTGGATTCGACCATGAATACTTATGATCAATGGCGTCATCCCTATCCTATCGACCCGCGGTACAACAAGCGGGTCGCGTATTTCTCCATGGAGTTTGCGATCGCCCAGCCGCTGAAAATCTATTCGGGCGGTCTGGGGTTTCTGGCGGGCTCACACATGCGCAGCGCCTATGAGCTCAAACAGAACCTGATCGGTATCGGGATGTTATGGAAGTTCGGTTATTACGATCAGGAACGCAACGAGGACCAGACACTGCGCGTGCAGCTGCAGCGCAAGTACTACCCCTTCCTGCGGGACAGTGGCATCACCGTCAAGGTGACGGTCAACAGCCACCCAGTTTACGTAAAGGCCTTGTATCTGGCGCCAGAGATATTCAACACCGCGCCGATTTACCTGCTGACCACTGACATTCCGGAAAATGACTACCTCGCGCAGACCATCACCCACCGGCTCTACGATGGGGAACACGCTGCGCGGGTAGCACAAAGCATCGTGCTCGGTATCGGCGGGGCCAAGCTGGTCGAGGCGCTGGGCGGAGCCGATCTTTATCACATGAACGAAGCCCATGCGATGCCAATGGCTTTTCAATTGATGGAGCAATTCGGCGATCTCGACGAGGTGCGCAATCGCGTCGTGCTGACCACCCACACGCCGGAACTGGCAGGCAATCAGGAACACGAGACGGCATTCCTGCGTGACATGGGCTATTTCAACGGCCTGTCCCACGAAACAGTCGTCCGCATGACCGGCCTGGATGGCCACATGTTCAGCCACACCCTCGCTGCGTTGCGTGTTTCGCGTGTGGCCAACGCCGTCTCGCACTTGCATGGTGTTGTCTCGAACGAAATGTGGGGCAGCAACCCGAATATCTGCCAGATCAAGGCGATCACCAATGCCCAGAACATGACGTTCTGGCAGGACCGCACGTTGCGCGCGGCGCTGGATGAAGGCGATGACGCGCGTCTGGTTGAACGCAAGAAACAGATGAAAGACGAGCTGTTCAAGGTGGTGGCTGACCAGACCGGTAAGCTCTTTGATCGCGATACGCTGACAGTGGTCTGGGCTCGCCGCTTCGCCGCCTATAAGCGCGCCGATCTTCTGGTCCGTGACATTTACCGTTTCACCCAGCTGATCGAGCGAAGCGACAGACCCGTGCAGGTGATCTGGGCTGGCAAGCCCTTCCCTACCGATAACGGCGCTATCGAGATGTTCGACAGGCTGGTGCGGTTTTCTTATAAAGCAGCGAAAATCGCAGTATTGACCGGTTATGAGATAGAGCTGTCCCGGCTACTCAAGCAGGGCGCAGACGTCTGGCTGAATACCCCGCGTCGCCCGCGCGAAGCATCCGGAACGAGCGGTATGACTGCAGCAATGAACGGCGCAGTAAACTTCTCGATAAAAGATGGCTGGATTCCAGAGTTTGCCCGTCACGGAGAAAACAGCTTCATCATTCCTGTTGCCGACCCGTCGCTGCCCGAACATGAACAGGACGAAGCCGACTATCAGCATCTGATGCGCATCCTCGAGCACGACATCATTGCCCGGTATTACGACAACCCGCAGGGATGGCTCGAAATCGCCAAGCAAGGGATGCGTGATGTGGTCCCCGCGTTCGACTCCAACCGGATGGCCCGCGAGTATTACGAGCAGCTGTATAACGCCGAGGTGGGCAGCTAAGACCGGTTGGTACAGGGCAATGCCCGTCCTGGAAGGCTCGCGCTGTGCCCGAATCGATTGGTCTGATGTGGCTGGATTTGCCTATCTGCCGATTGATTCCATACTTGAGGAATGAGCGCGGCGTCGGGTCGCGTGCATTTTCAATTGGAGGTCCCATGGCTACCGGTTGGGCACAGGACGGCGCAGTTCAGGATCAGATCGACGATACCGTGGATGAAGCGGTACAGCGAGCCCGTAGTAAATTGCCTCGTGGCGAAAGCCTGACGCATTGCGAAGAATGCGATGAACCCATCCCCGAAGCCCGGCGCAAAGCGCTACCCGGTGTGCGCCTGTGCATAGCCTGCCAGGCCGCTCAGGATAAAGAAAACCAGCGTCATGGTGGATACAACCGTCGTGGCAGCAAGGATAGCCAGCTCCGGTGATGTGACGGAACACTACTCCAGCATCCTCTGGCTATATGCTCATCTTTCCCAGCACCCCGCCGATAACCTCTCAAGGTGATCTTCAACGCCCTATCACTTATTTTGATAGTGGCGTTCCAATATCACGAACGCTTTGTTACATTCAGCGCAGCAGACAATGGAAGTCATATGCTCAAGAATCTCTCGCTCGTTTACAAACTCGCCCTGGTGCCAGCTCTTGCTCTGCTCGGCCTGGTGGCATATGTCGGTTATACCTCTGTACAACTCACCACGGTCGATTCCCGTCTGGTTGCGCTGGAGACCAACAGCTATCCGGTACTCGAACGCGCGGACGCCGTGCTGTTCCAGTTTTCCAGGTTGCCCGGCATTTTCAACAGTGCCGTAACCGCAGGTGAATTGTCGGCGATTGAAGAAGCCAACCAGGTGTTGTCGGACATTCAACAGCACCAAAAACAACTCGGCCAGCTAGTCGCCGGTGAGGCTCAACGCAAACGCGAGTTGGATGCATGGCGCGACTCGATCAACCGTTACGCGTCCAACGCCTCCCAGGCTTCGAGCGCACTCATTCGCGGCTCCGCTTCCTTCGATGACTTGCGTCCCAGCCTCGACCGTATGGCCAATGACCTGACCCAGGCCACGCAGCTTGGCGCTGATTTCCGCGCGAATGCCTACGCTGATTTTCTCCAGACGCTTGCCAGCACCCGTGAAGAGAACGCCGCGACCATTCGGTTCGGTATTATTTTGTCGCTCGTATTGGTGCTCCTGGTTGCACTCGGTGCCTGGGCCGTCACCCGCAGCATTATGGGCAACGTGCATGGCGTGATCAGCTCGCTGAAGGCCATCGCCCGCGGTGAAGGCGACCTGACTCGCCGGGTCAATGTGGAGTCTCACGATGAAATCGGCCTGATGATCAAACTGTTCAACGATTTTCTCGACACCTTGCAGTCCACCATTCGTCAGATTGTCGACGCAGCCTCCCCGCTGGGCCAGGTATCCAAGGAGCTGTATCGGGTCACCCAGGGCTCCGAGGAAAACGCCAAATCCCAACAGCGCCACACGGATTCCATTACGCGCGACATCCTGAACATGAACGATAACATTCAGGAAGTGGCGCGCCGCTCGCAGCAGGCATCCGAGCAGGCTGAGTCTGCTACCCAGCAGACTACCACCGCTCGCGAACGCATCGAGACATTATCTGAAAGCATCAATGACCTGGGCACCAGCGTCACCAGTGCCGTGCAGTCCATGGCTGAGCTGGAGGAAGAAACCCAGGCTGTCGGCTCGGTACTGACGGTGATCCGCAGCATCGCCGAACAGACCAACCTGCTGGCACTGAACGCAGCGATCGAAGCTGCTCGGGCGGGCGAGCAGGGTCGCGGTTTTGCTGTGGTGGCTGATGAGGTACGCAACCTGGCACAAAAAACCGCGACATCGACCGCCGAGATCCAGCAGATCATTCAGCGCCTGCAAAACAGCGCCAATACCGTGCTCCATGTAATGACTGCCAACAGCGAGAAATCCCGCGACAGCATCGAGCGCTCCGCAGAGGCGACCCAGCTATTGGCGACTATCGCCACCGCAGTCAACCAAATCAACGAGCTGAACGCCGGCATTGCCCGCTATACGCACGAGCAGACCGGCCTCTCGAGCTCTATCCAGAAAGAAACCCAGGTCCTGCAGCATGATGCGCAGGCCACGGCGAAAGGAGCGGAAGCCACTGCACGCCTCGGCGAACAGCTGATTTCCACGGAAGACAACCTGCGCGGGGCTACCGCACAGTTCCGCGTTTGATAACACCGCAAGGAGCACTACCTGAAATGAATAAATCACGCGTCATCGGTCTGGCGGCCATGTGTCTGGCCGCCACTCCAGCAGTTGCGCTGGAACAGGGCGAGCACCGACTCAATGCATTTGGGACACTCGGCGTCAGTTATATGGGCGGTGAGGACGATGGTCGCACCTATGGAAAACAGGGCCAGACCACCGATTCCTGGAGAGGTGATGAGCTATCAAAGCTCGGCGCCCAGTTCCGTTACGGTGTAACCGACAAACTGGCTATTACCGCGCAGGGGATCGCCAAGGCTGAACAGGATTCGTGGAAGGCCAAGCTCGAATGGCTGTACCTATCTCACCAGACCACCGATCGCCTTGTTCTGCGTGCCGGCCGCATGCGTTCGCCGGTGTACATGTATTCCGACACGCTGGACGTGGGGTTCAGCTATCCCTGGCTACGCCTGCCGGATGAAGTGTACTTCCAGATCCAGAGCCCGACCTACGAAGGGATTGATGCGATATATACGCTGCCCTTGAGCTATGGCTCGCTCGCCGTTCAGGTGGCAGCGGGCCAGTCGAAAAACCGTCGCAACTTCATCATGGGCGATGTGTATGAACTTGATGCAGACGATACTAGGGCCGGCGCGATTACGCTTGAGACGAATAACTACGGCACCCTGCGCGTTGGATATGAACAGTCCGACGTTACAGCCAAGATTGCGATACCTATAGCCACACCCTTCGGGCCGAGCGCCGTTTCGCACGTAATGGACGCTCAGAAAGCCAAGTTCCTGTCGATTGGCTACCAGTATGACAACGGGACATGGCTGACCAGCAACGAAGTCACCAACCTTGATCCAGGCGGAGACCTGGAGGAAAAAGACGCCTTTTATCTGATGGCGGGTCGTCGGTTCGGCGACTTTCTCCCCCACCTGACGTATGCGCAACTGGATGAGGGCGACGGACGGCAACGCTCCTGGACCGCGGGCTTGAACTACAGCCTGCGCCCTAACGTCATCCTCAAGAGCGAGTACAAGCGAGTCTCAACGTCCGGCGAATACCAGGGCGTATTTGTGAAGTCAGCCCAGGAGACCGTGGATAACGCGATGTATGAACTATTGGGTGGACAGGCCGGTACGCCCAGCCGCAACTTCGACGCTGACATCATCAGCGTCGGCATCGACTTCGTCTTCTGAGGAGCAGATAAATGAAACTGTTCAATCGCTTCATCGCACTGACGTTGTTGGGTCTCGCGGGCTTCGCCCAGGCGGGCGTTGCCGTGATCGTCAATCCGGGCGCGCCAAGCGCACCCAATCAGGCGCAGGTCGCAAATATCTTCCTCGGCAAGGACAAATCGCTGACCGGCATCGATCAGGAAGGCTGGAACCCGGTGAAGGAAAACTTCTACACCACAGTGACCAGCAAGAACGAGTCGCAGCTCAAATCCTACTGGTCCGGTCTGATTTTTACCGGCAAGGGTCAGCCACCCGCCAGCGTAGCGGGTGACGCTGCAGTGGTCGCCAAGGTGGCTGCGGATCCGAACGCCATCGGCTACGTCGATAGCGCTGCGGTAACGGATGCGGTCAAGGTGCTGTTCACCTTGCCCTGATCAGCTGCCCTAGCTGTTGAAAAAGCCGGCCTCGTGCCGGCTTTTTCATTCCTGACGGACGGTCTCATGCGCCGCTCTGGACCGCCGATACCCCACTGCATACATCGCCAAGTTCAAGTCGCCAATTAACCGACTAGTGGCATTTAAGCATCATTCTTCATTTGTTAACATCCGCACGCGCTGCGGACACCGGAAGTCAAATGCTCAAGAATTTTTCCCTCACGTACAAGCTGGCAATCGCTCCCGCGATCGCGCTTGCGGGCCTGATCGCTTACGTCGTGTATAGCTCCCTGCAGCTGACTGTAATTGATTCCCGGCTGGATGCGCTTGAAAGAGTCAGCTACCCCACGCTGGAGACCGCCGATGCGATCCTGTTTCAGTTTTCAAGGTTGCCTGGCATCTATAACAATGCAGTCACTGCCGGGGAGCTATCCGCGCTGAACGACGCGAGCCAGATAATTGGCGAAATCGAAAACCATCGCAGCCGCATCGCCAAGCTGGTGGTTGGCGAGCCCTCACTGGCTCGCGACCTGACAGCGTGGGCCGAAGCCATCAATCGCTACGCGACAAACGCATCACAAGCCTCCAGCGCGCTGATCACCGGTACAGCCTCCTTTGATGAATTGCGGCCCAGCCTGGACCGGATGGCCAAGGATCTTTCAACCGCGCAGGAACTCGGCGACGGGTTTCGCGAGGCAGCGTACTCCGGCTTTCAGCGGACGCTTTCGGTCACCCGTGAAGACAACAGCACCACTATACGGCTTGGAATGGCGTTGTCCCTGGTACTGGTGCTGCTGGTCGCTTTCGGTGCCTGGGCAGTTACCCGCAGCATCATGATCAACGTGCATGGCGTAATCGGCTCACTGAAAGCCATTGCCCGCGGCGAAGGCGATCTGACGCGTCGCGTGAATGTTGATTCGAACGATGAAATCGGCGAAATGATCAACCTTTTCAACAACTTCCTCGACACACTACAAGGCACGATTCGCAAAATCGTCGAAGCCGCCAGTCCGTTAAGCGACGTATCGAAGGAGCTGTATCGGCTAACACAAAACTCGGAAGAGAACGCCAGATCCCAGCAACAGCACACCGATTCGATCTCCCGCGACATCCTGAATATGAACGACCACATCCAGGAAGTTGCCCGACGTTCTCGACAGGCATCCGAGCAGGCTGGGTCTGCAACGCGTCAAACCGCTACAGCCCGTGACCGCATCAATACGCTTTCAGAAAGCATCAACGATCTGGGAACCAGCGTCACCGGCGCGGTGAAGTCCATGGCTGAGCTGGAGGAAGAAACCCAGGCGGTCGGCTCAGTCCTGACCGTTATCCGCAATATTGCCGAACAGACCAACTTGCTCGCTCTGAATGCGGCGATCGAAGCTGCACGCGCAGGCGAGCAAGGCCGCGGCTTCGCTGTTGTCGCTGATGAAGTGCGCAATCTGGCGCAAAAAACTGCCACCTCGACCGCCGAGATCCAACAGATCATCCAACGCCTTCAGAACAGCGCCAACAACGTACTGAACGTGATGACCGCCAATAGCGAGAAATCCCGTGACAGCATTGAGCGTTCCACAGAAGCAACGCAACTGCTCGCTACCATCGCGACCGCAGTCAACCAGATCAACGAGCTGAATGCCGATATTGCCCGCTATACGCACGAGCAAACCGGCCTGTCGAGCTCCATCCAACAAGAAACGCAAGTGTTGCAGCAGGACGCCAAAGCAACCGCACAAGGGGCCAATGCCACGGCCCGACTGGGCGAGCAGCTCGTCAGCACCGGAGACGAACTCCGGGCGGCGACCGCCCAATTCAAAATCTGATTTGCTTCAAGGAGCACACTGAATGTTTAGATTACATGCGCTCGGTCTGGCAGTAGCCTGCCTCGCCGCGTCACCCGCTTTCGCGCTGAGTCAGGGCGAATACCGCTTGAATGGCTTCGGCACACTGGGGTTTACTCACCTGGGCGGTGAGGATGAAGGCCGCAGCTATGGTATTCAGGGCCAAACCAACGACTCATGGCGCGGAGACGAGCTATCCAAGCTCGGCGGGCAGTTTCAATACGGCCTAACCGACCGGCTCAATCTCACCACACAGGTCACACTGAAAGCCGAGCAGGATACCTGGAAGGCCAATCTGGAATGGGCCTACCTTTCGTTTCAGGGCTCCGACCGCCTGACGCTTCGCGCGGGTCGCCTGCGCAACCCGGTGTACATGTACTCCGAAACGCTGGATGTCGGAATCACTTATCCGTGGTTGCGACTACCCGACGAGATCTACCATCAGGTGCAGATATCCAATTACGAAGGTGTCGATTTCACCTATTCGATTCCGGTCAGCTACGGCTCGGTGAGCGTGCAAGCCTATGGCGGACAAGCGGAGAATCGCGACTTTTTCGCCTACGACCAGATGTATGACATGGACTACAAAAAGGTCGCTGGCGCAAATATCACGCTGGAGACGTTCAATTACGGCATTTTCCGGGTGGCCTACAGCGAAGCCGGGTTGAACATGACAATGCCGGAACTTGCAATTTATAGAATGGCCGATATCGCCAACGATGTTAAAGGCAAATTCAGCTCCGCTGGCTATCAGTATGACAACGGCACCTGGCTGGCCGCGAGCGAGGCGACAAGGCTAGTAGTCGAGGGCTTAACACCAACCAAGAACGCATTCTATGTAATGAGCGGGCGCCGGCTCGGTGATGTTCTCGGGCACGTCACTTATGCGCAGCTCGACGAAGCTGGAGCCGGTCGGCAATCCTCCTGGACCTATGGGTTGAACTACAGCCTGGCCCCCACCGTTACGCTGAAAGGTGAATACAAGCGCGTTGACACCTCTGATGGCGGACGCGGCGTATTTATCCAGTCTGGAGAAGAATATCTCACCGGCCTGTTTACTGGCACTGCCCGCACCTTCGATGGTGACATCGTCAGCATCGGCCTCGACTTCGTATTCTAAGGAGCAGTCTAATGAAAATTTTTGCACGCTCCATGGCGGCCATCGCTTTGGCTGTATCCGCAATCTCAGCCCAGGCAGGCGTGGCGGTTATCGCTCATCCCGCTGCGGCCAAAAATCCCTCGCAGGCGGAAGTGGCGAACATCTTCCTCGGCAAGGACAAGTCGCTGACCGGCATCGATCAGGAAGGCTGGAACCCGGTGAAGGAAAACTTCTACACCACGGTGACCAGCAAGAACGAGTCGCAGCTCAAATCCTACTGGTCTGGCCTGATTTTCACCGGCAAAGGCCAGCCACCCGCCAGCGTAGCGGGTGACGCTGCAGTGGTCGCCAAGGTAGCTGCGGATCCGAACGCCATCGGCTACGTCGATAGCGCTGCGGTGACTGACGCGGTCAAGGTGCTGTTCACCTTGCCCTGACGCGTTGTTTCATCGCATGAAAGCCGACCTCGTGTCGGCTTTTTGTCTGTGCTGGCTGGGCAAAATCTCCGTGTCGTTTCGCCAGATGGTCTATGCTCATCGGCATGACCGACCCAGCCCTGCGCACCGTACCCATCCGCCCCTCGCCCTGCCCAACCCTGACGGGGCAGGAGCCGTTTTTCATGGTAATGAACAGCCGCTCAGGCAAGGGCAATGCCGACCAGATACGTGAAACCGTCGAGGCGCTGCTGTCCGCGGCCGGCCGCCGCTACGAGCTCATACCAGTAAGCAGCGGATCGCAGCTCGGCCCTGCTGCGCAGAAGGCGCTGGCAAAGGCGCGAGAACACGACGGAATAGTGGTAGCGATTGGTGGCGACGGTACGCTCAATGCGGTTGCCCGAGTGGTGCTGGGCTCTGGCGTCCCGTTCGGCATCCTCCCGCAGGGGACATTCAACTATTTCGGACGCTGCCATGGCATTCCCCAGGATACCGAGGCGGCAGTGCAGTGCCTACTGGATGCCCGGGTGCGCCCGGTCAGTGTTGGGATGCTCAATGACCAGTTGTTTCTGATCAATGCGAGCCTGGGGCTGTATCCTAGGTTGCTGCAGGACCGCGAGCGTTATAAACGACGCTATGGCCGCAGCCGCCTGGTTGCACTCTGGTCGGCTCTGGCCACTCTGGCGCATGCGCACCGACAACTTGATGTTCAGCTCGAATACGAAGGCGCTATCCATTCACTGCGCACGCCGACCATTGTTGTGGGCAACAACCGACTCCAGATGGAACATATTGGAATCGAGGAAGCAGAGGCTTCAGAACACAACAGGCTCGTGCTGATGAGCTCCCGACCGGTGGGCACTCTGTCACTTTACTGGCTGTTAGTACGCGGCCTGGCAAGCCGACTGGGCGACGCGGAAAATGTCATTTCCTTTGCATTCGACTCCATGGTGGTACGACCCGGCCGCGGTCGCCGCAAAGTAAAAGTGGCTCTGGATGGTGAAATCACTCGAATGGTTGCACCACTGACGTTTCGGGTCGCAAACGATAAGCTTCCGCTACTGGTGCCGCGTGTGACCGTGGAGGCGACCCCATGACCCGCGTTCTTCAACTATCGGATCCGCATTTCGGCACCGAGCAGCTCCATGTAGTGGATGCCCTGCATCGGTTCATCGACACCTGTGCGCCCGATGTATTGCTACTGAGCGGCGATATTACCCAGCGGGCGCGCCGTCATCAGTTCGACGCCGCTCAGCGCTTTCTGGACAAGATCACATGTCCGGTACTCGCCGTTCCGGGTAACCACGACATCCCGCTGTTCAATCTGTTCGCGCGTTTCATCAACCCGTATGGTAATTTCCAGCGCGCATTCGGGAAGCAGCTGGAGCCCGAGTTTGCCAACTCGGATGTACTGATTCTTGGGGTCAACACCACCCGCGCATCCCGCCACAAGGATGGCGAAGTGTCCGCTTCGCAGACGGCACGAGTCATCGAGCGGCTGCGTCAGGCTAAGCCCGATCAGCTACGTATCGTCATGCAGCATCACCCGGTACGCGCGGTCGCAGAATCGGACACAGCCAATTTGTTGATCGGCCGGGAACGGGCGATTCCGGCCTGGGTCGATGCGGGTATGGACCTGTTGCTTGGGGGGCACATACATCTTCCGTACGTGTGGCCGGTCTATGGTCAAGCGGGCGAAACAGGCCGCAAGGCCTGGACTGTGCAGGCCGGTACTGCAATGTCCAGCCGTACGCGCGGCCAGGTGCCCAATTCGGTCAACCTGATCCAGCATGAATACGCGGCCGGTCGGCACCGCTGCACGGTTGAGCGGTGGGACTATTCGCTTGAAGCACAATCCTTTGTGCAGGCGTTGGTTACCGATGTCACGCCGGATCGCCCTGCCCTGAAATCAGCGCTGGATTGATCAACGCCTGAATTCAATATGCTGGCGGTGCGGATTGCCGCCCCGCCAGATGAACCCTTCGAAGTAGTAGTGCACCAGCGTGATAGTCAGAGCAAATACGACCGCCAGCCGATAATCATCCTGCAGGCTGGTCAATACGTAGGCAATTGCAATTGAAGCGGCGGGCAGCACGATGATGGGCGGCAGCTTGCTGAAGTGTGTCAGGCGATAGACCAGGTTCACAGGCGCAGCCCGGTTACGATTGGTGTCGTGGGTGATGTAGATCATGAACGCCGTGATGTCATGGATGACACGCGGAATAAGAATTACAAACAGCGTGTAGCCGATCTCATGAATCAGCAATACGGAAGTCAGCATGGCGACATTACTCCACAGATACCAGACGCCAATCCGATTACGCGAAGTCCTGGTTAACCTGAACGCCAGCACGATCACAGCTGCGCACATCAGGCCAGCTATTGCCATCAGGAATTCGAAAGCGCTGACGCCAGCAAAGAGTTCATAGCCGAGCAGACTGGCTGAGTAGACAGTTACATAAATAACGAAGCCACACAGAATCGACAACCATTTCCAGGTCTTGAATACACCGGACGGTGGCACACCCATCATCATCAGCGTCAGGCCGAGCTGCTGCGCGAGCACATGATAAATGGTGTAGAACGCCAGAAAGATGAACATCGATTGCTCGCCCAGCGGCTGCGGCCCGAATATCGCCAGGCTGGTCAGCCCTGCAAACCCCATGAAGGGCAGTAACAGGCTACGCCTGTAATGCGAGATATATTCCGAGTCAGCCATTGTCAGAAGGCTGGCTACGATATGCGGCAGCCCGAATATCACTGTCCAGAACGGCCACTGCATCGGGTCAACCGGAATATGCTGGCGCAGCAGGCGACCGTCCAGAACGAGGCTATCTATCAGCACCAGGGCAAGCGAAACAGGAACGACCGCGTAAAGCGCCAATAACCACCGGCAATCCAGCACCTGCAAAGGTCTGTCAAAGGTGTTCAATGTAAGGCCCACCATCTTGTTATAGGACAGG
Organism: Pseudomonas sp. gcc21; assembly: GCF_012844345.1. Taxonomy (NCBI): domain Bacteria; kingdom Pseudomonadati; phylum Pseudomonadota; class Gammaproteobacteria; order Pseudomonadales; family Pseudomonadaceae; genus Pseudomonas; species Pseudomonas sp. gcc21. Next base: position 2,342,144 of record NZ_CP051625.1, read on the forward strand.
CATTGTGGCGGAACGGGGAAACCAGTGAACGTGACGCAGTTAACAGATCGCGACGATCAAACGCCCGTTCTAGAGGGGTTTAGATGAAATGAATATATATTCAGCCGTTATTCCGGAGCAGGTGGAATAACGGCGTTGTTATTTCCCGAGCGGGACGCTTCAGCGCTGGGAGGCCAGATACAACGCTTCTACTTTCTGGCGGGCCCAAGGGGTCATCCGCAGGAATTTGAGGCTAGAGTTCAGGCTGGGATCAACCTGGAAACAACGGATCGGGATGCGGTTTCCCAACTCTTCCCAACCGTAGGTATCAACCAGCGAGGTCAGCACCTGCTTCAGCGTTACACCGTGCAGCGGATCGTTACCGGTCTGGTCAGGCACTGGTTGATTCATCCAGCTTCACGCGGATACGGCTCCCCGCTACATCCGTGCCGTTCAATCGCTTGATGGCAGCCTTGGCATCTGACGGGTGGGGCATTTCAACAAAGCCAAAGCCCTTCGACTTGCCGGTTTGCTGGTCAAGTACGAGGTCACAGGCCGTTACGATGCCGTGTGCCTCAAACAGATTGCGCAGTTCCGCTTCGGTGGTGTTACGCGCAAGGTTGCGAACAAGGAGTTTCATCATATTCCCATGGTAGAATCCAGCCCGCACTATACCCCTAACGGGCAAAACCTTACATTGCCAAGCATAGTCGATTCCACATGCCCCCACCTTGCGCCAGCATTGGCCTGATCGACCCGAAAAGCCCGACCAACGTCGGAGCCGTGATGCGCGCTGCGGGTTGTTACCGCGTGGCTTCTGTCCGTTACACCGGCATGCGCTATGCAAGGGCGGCACGTTTCCATACCGATACCCAGGGCGTCAGCCAACGCATTCCTTTGATCAGCGTGAACGACGTACTTGACGATCTGCCGGCGGGCACCAGCGTGGTGTGCGTGGAACTGGTCGAAGGCGCTACCGCACTGCCTGCATTCAGCCATCCCGAGCACGCGCTTTATGTGTTTGGGCCAGAAGACGGCAGTCTCAGCCAGGTATTGATCGACCGGGCTGATCACGTCGTATATGTTCCGACTGTCGGATGCATGAATCTCGCCGCCACAGTCAACGTAGTGCTGTACGACCGCCTCGCGAAATCTTCAGCGGGTATCGGGGACGATGCCTTGATCCGCGAGAGCCGCGATACCAACAACCGGGTCAGGGTCGCCCGACCTGCCCTCCTCGATTAGCAGTCACCTACCCGCTGCGCCGGTTTGGTACACTGCTGCGCCCTGTTCTGACGGATTCACCCGTGTCGGCCAAAAGCGAGCATTTTGACGTAATCATTCTCGGTGCCGGAGCATCCGGACTGCTCTGTGCCTTCACCGCTGCACAGCGCGGACGCCGCGTGCTGGTTCTCGAGCGAGCCAACAAGATAGGCAAGAAGATCCTCATGTCCGGCGGCGGCCGCTGCAACTTCACCAACCAGCTGGTCGAAGCAGACAATTTCATTTCTGCCAACCCGCATTTCTGCAAGTCAGCGCTCAGGCGTTATACCCAGTGGGACTTCATCGAGCTGGTCGAGCGCCATGGCATCAGTTACGAAGAACGCAAACACAGCCAGCTGTTCTGCAAGGATTCAGCAAAAGAAATCGTCGCTATGCTAGTCGCTGAATGCGAGTGGGCCGGCGTGCAAATCCGGACGCACTGCGAAATCAACCGGATCGAAGCTATCAACACCGGCACATCGCGCTATCGCCTTGGTCTGCAGCAGGCTGACACCGTCCGCACGCTGGCCTGCGAATCACTGGTTGTAGCGACCGGCGCACTGTCGATCCCCACACTCGGCGGCAGTGGACTGGGTTATGAGATCGCCCGACAGTTTGATCTTCCTCTGACCGAACGCCGTGCAGGACTGGTGCCGCTGATGTTCAGTGACGCGATGAAGCAGCTCTGCGAGCGCCTCTCCGGTCTGGCTGTTGAGGTCACTATCCGCTGTAACGGCCATTCATTCACCGAGAACATGCTCTTCACCCACCGCGGCATCAGCGGTCCTGCGGTACTGCAGATTTCCAACTACTGGTACCCGGGTGATGACATCTCGATTGACCTGCTGCCTGGCATCAATGCACCGCAGTGGCTCGTGCAATCGAAGCAATCCAGCGGTAAAAGCCGCCTGCGCACAGTCCTCGGGCAGCATCTGGCAAAGGGTTTGATCGCGGAGTTGCAGCAGAAGTGGTGGCCCGAACACGACGATACCGCACTGGCTGAAATCAGCGACAAACAACTGATTCGCATAGGAGAACAGCTCAACGGCTGGTGTCTCAAACCTTCCGCAAGCGAAGGCTATCGCACAGCCGAGGTAACCCTTGGCGGGGTAGATACCGACGCGATCAGTTCAAAAACAATGGAAGCCAAACAGCAGCCTGGGCTGTTTTTTATCGGTGAGGTGCTGGACGTAACGGGACACCTGGGTGGATTCAATTTTCAGTGGGCCTGGTCTTCCGGCTACAGCGCCGGTCTCGCGGTGTGACCTCGGCGCCGGACCACCAGCACTGCGATAACCAGCAACCCGAGCGCGACGTACACCAGAGTGCCAAAGAAATGCGGATGACGGCTGTAAAAGCTACCTCCGGACTCGGTCGAGAAGGGAATATCGACCAGCATTTCTGCCCGGGAAAATGCGCGGGAGCCCGCAATGACACGACCGTTTGGGCTGGATACCACCGAGGGCCCGTTGTTGATGAGATGGATCATCGGAACCCGGTTTTCCACTCCGCGAACGATCGACATGGCGCGGTGCTGGAACGGTTGGGTCGTCTCGCCGAACCAGTTGTCCTGTGAAAGAAAAAGCAACACCTTGCCCTGTCCCTCAGCCCCTACCGAATCAGCGACAAATTCAGGAAATGCCGTTTCAAAACATACTTTCGGCACTACCTCCATGCCCCCCATGTTGAAATAGGCATGCCTGTCCCCGGCAGAGAGCTCACGAAGGAACTCGCCCAGAAATAGGTTGGTTATGGTTTTCAGGCCGGGAAGAGAAAAAAACGCCGGCAAGTATTCGCCGAACGGCATACGTTGAACCTTGCGGTAGGTATCAGCCAACTCGCCGTCCTGCCCAAGGAAGGCCACCGAGTTGAAGCTCTGCCTTTCACCGTCTACCCAGCGATTCTCAACGTCATGGAAAACCAGCGGAACACCGGACTCGCTTAATCGCTGAGCATAACCGTACCGAACGCTGTAATTCTCGAAATAGCCTTTATAGCGCGCTTCAGGCCAGGCAACCCAGGTAGCACCGCCTTTGATCAGCCGCTCGGTAGCCTGCATTTCTTCAGGCGACTCAAGACTGAAACCGGGAGCGGGCTTGGGCAGGTCCAACGTGACAGCGTCATTGGGCTGCACCAGTCCCACTCGGCGCGTTTCCCATTCGGCAGTACGCTCGTCCCATGCCTGCAAACTGACGAATCCGTAAATGAACCAGGCAAACACCAATACGGCTGCACCTATATTGATTGCCCGATTTGCTGCGCTGCGAACCAGACCGCGCCGCAGTACATGGAACACCAGAGCGCTGACCATGAGCATGATCGCATCCATTCCCTGCGCACCGACCAGGTCAACGCCCTGCAGTGCGGGCAGGAACTGCGTTTGCGCCTCGGCAAATCGCGCTTCGAACAGCAGCGGATAGAATGCCATTACCGCGAGGATACTGAAGGTGAAGGTGAGTACTTCAAACCCGGGAAGCGCACGCGCAAGCCACCGGTAAAGCAGACAGGCGAGGCCCACCGACAACCCTGCGTACAACCAGAAGATAGCCGCCAGGCCGAGACTGAGCGGGAACGAAAGCCCCTTCAGATTGATAGCAAACTCAACCATCCAGTTACTGGCGCCGGCGAAGCATACTGCGCCTGCGACCCAGCCGAGCAGTGTCGCCGTCGGCAGCCGCGTACCGTCCAGTGCGAACAGCAAAGGTACCCAGCCAAGCCAGGCAGTCCAGTACAGATGGGGTATCAACCAGGGGATGCACAGCAGTGCACCGGACAACGCTGCCAGCATGATTCTGCATGCCAAGGGTCCAGCGGATGCAACTGACGACGCATCATCAAACGGGTTTTTCGCGATGGACAGGTCAAGCCGGTTCATTGTTATTCTGCCTCTGGACACCTGTCGGGCCGTATGAAGGTCAGCGGGCACAGTAGTAATCCTGGGCTTCAGCAGCAATACCCTGTTCGGGTGAGCATAGCTGACCCAGCCCCTCTGTAGCGGTCTTCACATAGTCTACGAGCCAAACAAGGCTTTGGCTCTCACCTACTAGCTGTAGCGCCCTGTCGTTGGTCTCAAACTACCGTACCCAGCCCCCGCCCGTCCCGCAACCCGCACTTGTCAGGAACGGTCGTTTCGCCATTGGTCTGAGGAGGCGTTTGGGTTGTTTCACTCTCGTCATGGCTGAGATAAAACTAGCGCAATGCACTGCTGCGTTATGGTGCTTCGGTTGCTAGTATATGGACCAGTCATGGTGGCCATCTGACTTCACGCACTACTCATGGATGAAACAATGCACAGATCCCAGCCCTACCTTCTCTCAGGATCCGCGTGAGCAGCCCTCCTCTGCCGCTGCTCGTCTGCGACGACTCCGCTATGGCGCGCAAACAGCTGATCCGCGCACTTCCGGCTGATAGCCTGTTTCAAATCACCCAGGCGGCAAACGGCCTCGAAGGGCTGGCCGCGATTCGCAGCGGACTCGGAGTCATTGTTCTGCTGGATCTGACGATGCCGGAACTGGACGGTTTCGGCGTACTGGCTCAGCTTCAGCAAGAAGGTTTGCAATGCCACGTGATCGTGGTGTCCGGTGACGTGCAGGCTGAAGCGATACGCCGGGCCAAGGCACTGGGTGCAAAAGCGTTCATCAAGAAGCCTGCCGATCCGCTCCAATTGAGCGCAGCCCTGAGCATGCTGGATATTACTATTCCGGTGTGTTCGGCCAGGCAATCGTCACCCAAATATTCGGCCGGCCTGCCTAGCGTTCCTTTTCGCGATGCGTTTCGTGAGGTTGCCAACGTGGCAATGGGCCGCGCCGCCGAGCTTCTTGGCCGCGTGCTTGGCGTCTTCATCAAGCTACCCATCCCGAACGTCAATATCCTCGAGGTCGGCGAGCTGCACATGGCGCTCGCCGATGCCCAGCGAGGCGAACGTCTTACTGCCATTTGCCAGGGCTATATCGGCGGAGGCGTAGCTGGCGAGGCGCTGCTCATATTCCATGACGCGGAAATCGACAGCGTCGCCAGTCTGCTTAGAACACACCTCGACGAGAGCGCCAAACTGGAAATGCTGCTGGACCTGGCGAGCATTATCATTGGCGCCTGTCTAAACGGCCTTTCCGAACAGCTCCTCATCAATCTGTCCCAAGGCCATCCTCTGGTGCTCGGCCAGCACTGCCCGATCGAGGAGCTCATCCGCATCAATCAGCGTCGTTGGAAACGCACCCTCGCGGTGGAAATAAGCTACGGCCTCGAGGATCTGGATATCCATTTCGATCTGATGCTGCTGTTCACCGAAGACTCGGTTCCGCGCCTTCAGAAACAGCTGGATTTTCTGATAGATGGGTAACCCTCAGAACAAGGACGAGCCAATGCCCGCTCAGTTTGATATAGACGAACTCCACTGGCTGCTGGATATCGTTCAGAGCATCGATGTTGGGGTGGTAGTGCTGGATCGCCAGTACCGTATCGAGGTGTGGAACAGCTTTATGGAAAACCACTCCGGGATGAGCGCGGAGAACGTTTCACACCAATCGCTGTTCGGCCTGTTTGCGGAAATTGAGCAGGAATGGTTCATGCGAAAGGTGGAAACAGCCGTCATGCTGGGCACCAGAGCCTTCACCATCTGGGAACAACGGCCCAACCTGTTCCGGTTCAAGAGTTACCAACCGATCACCGGACTCGCTGATGAGATGTATCAGAACGTGACCATTCTGCCGTTGCGTAGCCCCAGCAGCGAGATCGACCATGTCTGTCTGATCATCTATGACGTAACCAATGTTGCGGTCAACAAACGCCAGCTCGAGTCGGCCAATAATCAGCTGCAGGAACTGGCATTGCGCGATGGCCTGACCGGGCTGCTCAATCGCCGCCACTGGGAACAATGCCTGGAGCACGAGTTTGCTCGTCATTTGCGCTACCAATCGCCGGTCAGTCTGGTGATGTTTGATATCGACCACTTCAAGGCGGTCAATGATACCTATGGCCACCAGCTCGGTGATGAGGTTATCCGTGAAGTCGCCCGGGTCACCCACGAGCTGGCCCGGGAAACCGATTTTGCAGGCCGCTATGGCGGTGAAGAGTTTGTGGTACTCCTACCGGATACAAGCCTGGACGGTGCTGCCCAGTTTGCCGAGCGGCTTCGCCAGGGAATCGAACGCCTGCGCGTCGCCCACGAGGGCACCTTGCTCTCCTTTACCGTAAGCCTCGGCGTCGCCTGTATCGAACCCGACCTGGAGAATCATACCCAGTTGATCGAACGCGCCGACAAAGCCCTGTATCGCTCCAAGGAAGACGGGCGCAACAAGACAACAGTCCACCACTAAAATCAAAAATTGAGATATGTCTCGCACCGCGAGTACGTACCGGCCATTCGCTATTGCGTCAAAAATGCCATCCATGGAAACTTTCAGCAACCACTACTGTCAATGGAACGACGGTTTAACCTTGATAGAGCGACATTACTATGGACAGTTCACGACACGGTTGGAAATGGGCCTACCAGAAAGCCCGCGGTTATCATGTTTCAGCGATGCAAGCGTTCTACCGGGCTACGCGATTCTGGCTGGTTGGCGATACCGGCTCCTTCCCCACGCATGGCGGCTTTCGTAAGTCGCGTATTCGGCGCTAAGGAGCCCCTGAGAAACCTGGCGAGCGAAGGTCAGGCAAGGCGAAATCCGAAAACCCGCGCTCCAGGCTGGCGTACCCGTTTAGCTGGTGAAATAGCCTCTGTGCGGGATATCAACGCAACTTGGCCGAGCGCGATAGTCATCGAAAGGCTTCCTAAGCTCGTTCGGTGTGCCACATCGGGGTCTGCTACACTGACCTGCCTTTTCCAGCAGGTCATTGTTCCGTGAATTCCAGTTCCTTTTCCACGCTGTCTCTTCCCCCTGCCCTGCTCGCGACGCTCGACCATCTAGGCTACGAGCACATGACACCCGTTCAGCAACAGGCTTTGCCGATTATCTTGTCCGGCAGTGATCTCATTGCACGATCACGAACCGGTAGCGGCAAGACCGCGGCCTTCGGAATCGGTCTGCTGACGCCCCTGAATCCCGCATTCTTTGGTTGCCAGGCGCTGGTTCTGGCTCCGACGCGTGAGCTGGCAGGCCAGACTGCTACTGCGCTGCGCACGCTAGCGCGCGGCTTGCCCAACATCAAGATCATCACCCTGTGCGGTGGGACACCGTTCGGCCCGCAGGCCGCGTCGCTTGAGCAGGGTGCGCATGTGATAGTAGGCACACCGGGTCGAATCAAGGACCACCTGGACCGTGGCACACTGGCCCTGAAGGATCTTAACTGCCTGGTGCTCGATGAAGCCGACCGCATGCTGGATATGGGCTTTCTCGAACCGATCAGTGAGATCATCAGCAAAACGCCGCAGCGCCGACAGACATTGCTGTTTTCTGCAACCTACCCGCCAGGAATAGAAGCGCTCGCCGGGCGCTTCATGCGGGACCCTGCAACCGTCACCATCGAAGATGCCAGTCCGGTCAACCCGATCGTCCAACGCTTCTACGAAGTCCAGCCGGAGGATCGCCTGCAGGCGGTGCTACGTCTGCTTGCGCAGGAGCGTCCACAGCCGTGCATTGCTTTCTGCCACACCCGTCAGCAATGCCAAGCGTTGCAGCAGATACTGTCTTCCAATGGCGTCAGTGCCCAGGCTCTGCACGGCGATATGGAACAGCGTGAGCGGGATCAAGTGCTGGCCCTGTTCGCCAATCAAAGCTGCAGCGTGCTGGTTGCGACGGATGTTGCCGCGCGAGGTATCGATATTGAAGGTGTGGCGGCAGTCATCAATGTCGAGTTGTCCCCCGATCCGGCAGTGCATACCCACCGCATCGGCCGTAGCGGCCGTGCCGGTCAGTCCGGACTGGCCCTTAGCCTGGTGGCCCCGGCAGAACAAGGCCGTGCCCGCTCCATTGAGAAGACCGCAAGTGAACCGCTGGCCTGGCATTCACTGGACAAGCTCCCGGAACGACTGGATCGCCCGTTGCTGCCGCCGATGCGCACGGTAGCCGTTGCTGGCGGCCGGAAAGATAAGCTGCGCCCGGGGGATCTTCTCGGGGCGCTGACTGGCGAAGCCGGTCTACCCGCTGACGCCATCGGCAAAATCAGTATCAGTGATTTTCAGGCGCTGGTAGCCATCCGCTGGGACCTGGCCAAAACAGCACTAGAGCGCCTGGAAGAAGGCAAAATCAAGGGACGCCGGTTCAAGGTGCGGCTGTTCTGATCACTCTCAATTCAACTGGAAGACATAAGTGACCACAAATCAGGCGCTGATTTTCGCGATCCTCGGCATCACTATTTGCCTGTTCATCTGGGGACGCTGGCGACACGACGTCGTCGCTCTGGCAGCACTGTTGGCATGCGTTATTACTGGGCTGACACCCAGTGCAGGCGCCTTCAGTGGCTTCGGCAATCCGGCTGTGATCACGGTCGCGGCGGTGCTGGTGCTCAGCTATGGCTTGCAAAGCACCGGCGCGGTTGAGGCCATGGCGCAGCGAATTCTGCCTAAACGGGGAAATCCGCTTGTCAGCCAAGGTGCCCTTGTCCTGCTTGGCGCTCTGCTTTCCGCTTTCATGAACAATGTCGGGGCGATGGCGTTGACTATGCCAATCGCCATTCAGTTGGCGGCCCGGCAAAACATACCACCCGGCAAGATCCTCATGCCCCTGGCTTTCGGGACCATTCTTGGCGGCATGACCACGCTGATCGGGACGCCCCCCAACCTGATTGTTGCCGGGTTTCGCGAGTCTACCGGCAATAGCAGCTTCGCCATGTTCGACTTCGCGCCCGTTGGCGTCACAGTGGCACTTTGTGGGGTGATATTTTCCGTTCTGGCTGCACGGTGGCTGGTCCCTGCTCGCACTCAAGCCAGCGAACAAGGTTTCGATACCGGCACCTACCTCACCGAGGTAAAGATAAGCGCCGATGCCAAAGCGGTCGGGCGCACCATCCGCGACATCGAAGCCCGTCTGGATGAGTTTGACGCGCAGATCGTCGGCCTGGTACGCGACGATTACCGCGTCACCGCGCCCTACCCCGGTCGCATGCTCAGGGCCGGGGATATCCTGGTCATCGAAGCGGAACCGGAAGAACTGGGTGCCACGCTGACCCGGCTCGGGCTCAAACTCGAAGAAGCAGTACCCACGGACAAGGATGCACCGGAAGAAGAGCCCGACGAGCAGGCCATGGAGGCCTCCTCCGAATCCAAACCTCCGCCCGAGCCGGAGGTGACAGCGCACAGCCAGGCCAAATCTGACGATCCCGACACAGAGACGAGCGAGCCGGAGGAGAATGAGGAGGAGAGCAAGCCGCGCCACCATGCAGATGAGATCGTACTACGGGAGTTGGTAATCCATCCCGGCTCACCTCTGATCGGGCACAGTGCGTCCGACATGCAGATCCGCAGCCGGTACAGCATCAATCTGCTGGCCATTTCGCGGAAGGGCCACCGCTCGATCCGTCGCCTACGCTCGACCATGCTGGAGGCAGGCGATGTACTACTGATGCAGGGCGTTCCTGAGTCGGTGCGCACCTTCGCCACCGAGCACCACTGCATTCCCCTGGCCCAGCGGGAAATCCTCATCCCCGACACCCGCAAGGCATATACCGCTGTCGCTCTCATGATGTGCTCTGTACTACTTGCAGCGTTTGGGATCCTGTCCGCCGAGATCGCCTTTGCCGCCGGCGTACTCGGTTACATGCTGACCAAAGTGGTTCCGTTGAAGCGCATCTACGACGCCGTTGACTGGCCCATCATCGTATTACTGGGAGCGCTGTTTCCGCTGGCTGGTGCTATGGCTGCGACCGGCGCGGCTGATCTGCTGGCCAAGAACATCCTTGAGTATCTCGCACAGGACAACCCTATCGCGGCGTTGACACTGATACTGATCATATCCATGACGCTGTCTGATTTCATGAATAATGCCGCGACCGCAGCATTGATGTGCCCGATTTCTCTAAGCATCGCCCAGCAGCTGCAAGTAAATCCCGACAGTATGCTGATGGCCGTAGCCATTGGCGCATCTTGCGCCTTTATCACTCCGATAGGGCATCAGAACAATACGCTGATCCTGGGTCCCGGCGGGTTCCGTTTCGGAGACTATTGGCGGTTGGGGCTGCCGCTGGAAATCCTGGTTGTATTAATCAGCGTACCGATGCTGCTGGTCATCTGGCCGCTTTGAAACGTTACTCACGGGCCTTGCTGACCGCTCTGCACTGCTTAGAACTCGAGGCAGATCTTGCCGAAATGCTTACCGCTTTCCTGATGACGGAATGCATCGGCGATTTCACCCAGCGCAAAGCTACGATCAATTACCGGCCGTATTTCGATGGCGTCTAGCGCGCGGACCATGTCCAGCTGGTGACGCCGGCTGCCAACAGTAATTCCCTGAATGCGTGCCTGGCGGTACATCATTTCGGCGGTTGGCACGTCACCGGCCATACCGGTCAACACGCCGATAAGCGCAATGTGGCCACCCACACGTACGGCCTTGATCGACTGGGGCAGCGAGCCCGGGCCGCCTATCTCGACGATGATGTCCGCACCGCGTCCGCCAGTTATTTCCCGAACCTGCTCACCCCAGTTTTTCTCGGTCCTGTAATTGAGCACGTGGCTGGCACCCATCGTTTTGAGCCGCTGCATCTTTTCCTCGGACGAAGACGTAGCAACGACCTGCGCACCCATCGCTCTAGCCATCTGCAACGCGCAGATTGAAACGCCGCCGGTACCCATTACCAGTACGGTGTCGCCGGCCTTGATGCCACCATCAACCACTAGCGCCCGCCATGCAGTCAGTCCTGCGGTAGGCAACGTTGCGGCTTCGCTGTGGCTGTACCCCTCCGGCGCAGGCGTAAACCAGCTAGCGGGTGTGACCGCGACCTCCCTTGCGTAACCATCCATTCCATCGCCTGGCACGCCTCTGGAAAACCCATCAACCGGCCCGCCTTCCTGCCACCATGGAAAGAAACACGAGATCACCTTATCCCCGGCTTTGAATTCCTCAACGCCCTCCCCGACTGCCTCGACTACGCCAGCCGCGTCAGCCATGGGAATACGGTTGTCATCGTTCGGAATCTTGCCTGCTACCACAAGATAATCATGAAAATTCAAAGAACTGGCATGGATCCGCACGCGAATCTCTCCCCGACTCGGTTGGCCAGGATCATCGAGCTCAACCAGCTGTAACCGATCAAGACCACCGGGGGCTTTCAACTGTATCGCCTTCATTCGTAACTCCTAAACAAGCATGCGTGACGCATTGAGCCTAGCAGTTACGTGGGTGTTAGTGGGTTAGAGCGTGTTGCCAGGACTATCCGCTGCGATTTGCTTGAATAAATACGCGCGCAGAAACCCCGAATGAGCACCAGCCCCATCAGCGAACACAGACTGATTCCCCCCTTGGTCAAAAGGGGGGTTAGGGGGGATTTGACCGCTGCGATCGTGCTGGCCGGTCCCAGCCAGTCGCCCACCGCCTGCCAGGATTACGCAGGACGCCGTTAACCCATCCCTGGGGGCTTGACGAAAACATCCCTGTTTTCGACACCTGCTCCACCCTGACAGTCGGCAGGCTTGATCCGGCATCGGCATGACGCAGAGATTGAAATCAATTGTGGGGGTTCTGTCCGGCGACTCAAATCTAACCTGCGGAGCGAGACGACAGGGTTGCGATGACCGTTCGATGAAATGGATGTCATCGCCGAGCTTGCAGGGACGTACTCGCAGCGTGTCAGCGCAGCCCTGTCGCCTCGCGGAAGCTGACTTGGGACCACAACTCAACGCGCGATTGATCAGCGCGCCTTGGTTCTGGTCGCGTTGAAACGCTGGCGTAGCGCAGGCGCGCCGCCCCAGGTTCAAGCACTTGGGCTGCAGGATCTGGCGACTTTCAGCGGTTGAACTGATATCACAATGCCCATATAGTTCAAGGCACAGCTCAAGTAGTACAAGCCAAGGAAGAATAGGGGATCGCTATGGAGAACAACAAACCGCTTAGCTGGATATCTTTTGCACTGATCCTGCCCTGCCTGCCGGCAGCTGCCAACGCCGACTCCATAGCTGATCCTTCGCCGGCTGAATTCATGCAGCTGGGCAACCCGTTTCTGCTGATCAGCGTGGGGCTTTTGTTACTCGCTGTGATTCTTGGTTGGCTTTGCATGCGGCTCAAACATCAGAACATGCGGAACCAGAGCTCTACGATATCCGCGTTGAGCGCGATGCGCGCATTGGTTGGAGAGCTGCAGCAAAACGAGGCGGCCTTGCGAGACCAGCTGATCGAACAAACCGCTGAGCTAGCTCAGATCAAAGCCCACCCAGGACAACTGACCCTGAAGGCTTCAGTGACTCCGCTAGCAAAACGCTCGGCACAGTAAGGAAACAGGGTGCTGCGAGGCCGCTGCACCCTGACGTTGTTAATCGCGAAAGATCCGCAGAACCTTGCCTTCCGGATCATCTGTCAGCAGGTAAATGGAACCGTCCGGTGCTGTTTGGACATCCCGCATACGCTCGTTTAGCTCCATGAACAGGGGTTCCTGAGCCACCTCCTCGGTACCATTCAGCACAACCCGGCGCACCTGCCTGGCGGCGAGCGCGGAAATTAACAGGCTCCCGTTCCACTCCGGAAACATTTCGCCGTTATACAAGGACATCCCCGCCGGCGCGATGGACGGAGTCCAGTGAAGTAGCGGTTGCTCCAACCCTTCCCCTTCAGTATGGGGGCTGATCACGGCACCGCTGTAATCAACACCGTAGGTTATCTTCGGCCAGCCGTAATTCTTGCCCGGCTGCAGTACGTTTATCTCGTCACCACCCTTGGCACCATGCTCATGGCTGATCAACCTCTGGTTGGCCGTGTCGTACACCATGCCCTGCACGTTGCGATTACCCAAGGTATACAACTCTGGCGCAGCGTTGGGGTCGTCCACGAAGGGGTTGTTTCCAGGCACCGTCCCATCGCGGTTAATACGTACGGTCGAGCCGAGATGATTGGCCGGGTTCTGCGCTTCTTCGCGATGGATGAACGCATCGCCAAGTCCCAGCACCAGAGTGTTATCAGGCAAGAAGGCGAGACGGCCGCCGTAGTGTGCGCCCCCGCGCTTGGCCGGCTGGGCGCGAAAGATTTCGTTTACCTCGACCAGGCTATTGTCCTGCAACGTCGCACTCGCAAGGCAGGTGTTGTTGGCCGCTTCGGTGCCGCAGGCATAGCTGAGGAATAATCGCCCGTTGGATGCATATTCCGGATCCAGGGCAACTTCGAACAACCCTGCCTGACTCTGCACAAAAACCTCGGGGACACCGGCCACCGGCTCCTCACGCAGCGAACCATCAGCCTCGATCACTCGCAGCCGACCCGCCCGCTCTGTGACCAGCATGCGGCCATCCGGCAGAAACGCCAGTGACCAGGGATGTTCGAGATTGCGTGCAACAATCTCAACCTGATATTCCTCAGCGTGAGCGCCAAGTGAAGCAGCCACGGCAACAGCCGCTAGCAGATACTTGTGCTTATTGATCATCGCATCGCTCTCCGTGAAATCTTCCCACTAGCCTAGTACCCGCAGGCCCCGCCGCGTGCGCGGGCGCACCAATCGGCCGAACAGGGCACTGCCGACACCGACCGCTGCCATCATGGAGAGCGTGCCGGGCAATTCGCGGTTTGCTGCAATAAATACAGGAGGCGGTGCGTACCAGTTGACCGCCTGGAAGGCGACCCAGAGGCCGACCGCGCCGGCAAGGAAATACACCACCAGGCGCCATGGTTTGAGGATGCGAGCCACACCTTCGGCCACAGGCAAAGCGCAGACAAACGTCGCCAGCACGATCACCGCCATCAGAGGCGTAAAGTTAGCCAAATCCTTGAGGGTTGAGTCGATACGATCGGCGGGCAGGATGTCCGTACCCAGTTTCTGCAATTCATAAAGATTGAACTGCGTCTGCACAAGGGTAGCCAGCACTACGGCTACCACGACCGCCAGAATAAAAAACAGAATGACCCGCAATACCGAAATCAGTGACATGCATTCCTTCCTGTCTATAACCGTCATGCCGTCCCTGCAGGCAAGATCGCCGCCAGACGGCACCTACCCTTCAGGGCAGATCCGGCAGATTCCGCAAGGCCTGTTCATAGGCCTCGTTATCAAAAGGTTTATCTTCGTTGAACATTTCACCGATCTGAAACGCCAGCACATGGGCCATCAGATCAATGCTGTCTTCGCGGCTGTAGCCAACCAGCATCAGCTTGTTCAAGGTCGCCTGAGCCGCTTCGGGCTTGTTATCTGCGAGCTGGTTCTCGATTGCTTCGCGCAGCCCTGCACGTGCGATAGCTTCATCGTCGTCGTTATCGAGACTGTCGTCATCAATCTGATCCATGGCAATCTCCACAGCGTGTCGGGGGCAGCGGAGCGCCCCCTTACAGGGCGTTAGTTGATCTTCGGATCCAGCTCACCGCTGAGGTAGCGCTGATGCATGTCGTCCAGCGAGATCGGCTTGATTTTCGATGCATTACCGGCCGTACCGAACGCCTCGTAGCGATCGATACAGATATCGCGCATCGCTTCGACTGTCTTCGCCAGATATTTGCGCGGATCAAACTCGCTGGGGTTCTCCGCCAGGAAGCGGCGGACCGCACCGGTAGATGCCAGACGCAAATCGGTATCAATGTTCACTTTGCGCACGCCGTAACGGATGCCTTCAACGATCTCTTCAACCGGCACACCGTAAGTCTCGGAGATATTGCCGCCATGCTCGTTGATGATCTGCAACCACTCCTGCGGGACCGAAGACGACCCGTGCATTACCAAGTGCGTGTTGGGAATGCGCGCATGAATCGCCTTGATGCGGTCGATCGCCAGAATATCGCCTGTCGGCGGGCGGGTGAACTTGTAGGCACCGTGGCTGGTGCCGATGGCGATAGCCAGCGCATCCACATGAGTCTTGTTGACGAAATCGGCAGCCTCTTCCGGATCGGTGAGCATTTGCGCGTGATCAAGGATGCCCTCGGCGCCAATGCCGTCTTCTTCGCCGGCCTGCCCGGTTTCCAGGCTGCCCAGGCAACCCAGCTCGCCTTCGACGGACACACCACAGGAATGGGCCATATCCACTGTGTGGCGCGTGACGTTGACGTTGTATTCGTAATCGGTAGGCGTCTTACCATCTTCGCCCAACGAGCCGTCCATCATCACAGAGGAGAAGCCAAGCTGGATCGAGCGCTGGCAAACGGCCGGGCTGGTGCCGTGATCCTGGTGCATACACACAGGGATATGCGGAAACTCCTCGATTGCGGCAAGGATCAGGTGGCGCAGGAAGGGCGCACCGGCATATTTACGCGCACCGGCCGACGCCTGAACGATGACCGGGGAATCGGTCTTGCTTGCCGCTTCCAGGATCGCGCGCATCTGTTCCAGGTTGTTGACGTTGAATGCTGGCACGCCGTAGCCGTATTCCGCGGCGTGGTCGAGCAGCTGACGCATGCTGATAAGAGCCATCTGTTATCTCCGGTAAGTAATATTCAGAATTCTGGTAGCTAGCCTGCCGCAGAGGGCAGCAGGCTGCAAGTTACTGGCGCAAAGGTTGCCGCAGGCATTGCCGAGCCTGCGCCCAACTGAAGACGAAGGCAGCACGCCTCCATTGCCGCACGGCTGATTGATCAGACCGTGGCCTTGCGCTGTTCGAGGATTTCCACAGCAGGCAGGGTCTTGCCTTCGACAAACTCCAGGAAAGCGCCGCCACCGGTGGAGATATAGGAAATCTGTTTGGCTACATCGTACTTGTCGATCGCAGCCAGGGTGTCACCGCCGCCGGCAATGGAAAACGCCGGGCTTTCTGCAATAGCCTTGGCGAGAACGCGGGTGCCTTCGCCAAACTGATCGAACTCGAACACGCCCACCGGACCGTTCCACAAGATAGTGCCTGATGACTTGAGCAGCTCGGCAAACTGGGCAGCGGTCTTTGGACCGATATCCAGGATCATGTCATCCTCGGCCACGTCCTCAACCGCTTTGATAGCGGCCTCGGCATCTTCAGCAAATGCCTTGGCAACCACTACATCCACAGGCAATGGCACGCTCACCTTGGCAGCAATCGCCTTGGCGGTATCAACCAGATCCGCTTCGTACAGGGATTTGCCTACCGGGAATCCCGCGGCAGCCAGGAAGGTGTTGGCAATACCGCCACCCACGATCAGCTGATCACACTTGTCGGAAAGCGCAGTAAGCACGTCGAGTTTGGTGGATACCTTGGAGCCAGCAACGATGGCTACCATGGGGCGGGCCGGCTCCAGGAGCGCCTTTGCCAACGCCTCCAGCTCGGCAGACAACAGCGGACCGGCGCAGATCACCGGAGCGAACTTGGCTACGCCATGGGTTGAGCCCTGCGCGCGGTGAGCGGTGCCAAAGGCATCCATCACGAATACGTCACACAGCGCGGCATACGCCTGTGCCAGCTCATCGTCGTTCTTCTTCTCGCCCTTGTTGAAGCGAACGTTTTCCAGCAACACTACATTACCGGGCTCAACCTGGCAGCCGGCCAGATAATCACGCACCAGCGGGACCTCACGGCCCAATGCCTTGCTCAGGTATTCAGCGACGGGCGCCAGACTGTTCTCTTCGCTGAACACACCCTCTTCAGGGCGGCCGAGGTGTGAGCAGACCATGACCGCTGCGCCTTTTTCCAGCGCCAGCCGGATAGTCGGCAAAGCTGCCTGGATACGCGCATCGCTCTTGATAACACCATCCTTGACCGGTACGTTGAGGTCTTCACGGATCAATACACGCTGGTCCTTAAGGTCCAGCTCGCTCATGGTCAAAACGCTCATGTGTGCTCCTTGTTGAATAAATGAGAAACCGCAATCCCTGAATGGGCATCTTGATTGGGTGTGAAAACAGCTTTATGCGGGTCGCTGTATCCGGACCGTCAAAGCCCTCTCAAGTTCCCCTGACCTGTGCAGGCGCATCAACCTTACCGAGCCAATGGCCGGCGGTATCCAGCATCCGATTGGCAAATCCCCACTCGTTATCAAACCAGACCAGCAAATTGACCATGCGCGGACCCGATACCCGCGTCTGGCTACCATCGACAACCGCCGAGTGCGGATCATGGTTGAAATCACAGCTGGCGTGCGGAAATTCGGTGTAATCCAGCAACCCTTTGAGCGAACCGGCCGCAGCGCCGCGCAGCAGGCTGTTTATCTCGTCGGTGCTGGTATCACGGGACATCTGCAGCGTCATATCCAGCGCCGACACGTTAAGGGTCGGTACGCGAATAGCCTTGGCTTGCACGCGTCCGGTGAGCTCCGGCAAAAGCCGCTCTATACCCCGCGCCAGGCCGGTGGATACCGGAATCATCGACTGAAAGGCAGACCGCGTGCGGCGAAGATCATTATGGTGATAGGCATCAATGACCGGCTGATCATTCATGGCGGAGTGGATGGTAGTGATGGAACCGAACTCGAGACCGACCTGCTCGTTGAGCAGTTTGAGCACGGGCACGCTGCAATTGGTGGTGCAGGAGGCGTTGGACACCAGACGCATGTCGCCATTCAACTGATGATGATTGACGCCATAGACCAGCGTGGCGTCCACCGCTTCCGCGTTCGCCATTGGCTGCGAGAACAATACCCGCGGTGCGCCTGCGCGCAGAAAGCGCTCGGCATCCGCCCGCTCGGTGTACTGACCTGAACATTCCACCAGCAGATCGATGTTCAGAGCCGCCCAGTCGATATCCTCCGGGCGCGCGGCGCTGAGCACCTTCGCGCAGTGCCCATTGATATGCAGGCAATCCCCTTCGACGCGCACCTCGCCGGGGAACCGGCCATGGGTTGAATCGAAACGCGTCAGATATTCGATGCTGGCCTGATCGGCCAGATCGTTCAGCGCAACGATCTGCATGCCGCTGTCGCCACGCTCGTGCAATGCACGCAGAACGCAGCGACCAATACGGCCATAACCATTGATGGCTATGCGATAAGGCGAAGAAGCGGACATTCCCGCTCAGTCTTCCAGCAGCTCGTCGGCCGCCAGCAGAATGTTCTCCACGGTGAAGCCGAACTCCTCGAACAGTGCGGCCGCGGGGGCGGACTCACCGAAGGTATTGATGCCGATCACGCGACCATCCAGACCCACGTACTTGTACCAGAAGTCGCCATGTCCGGCTTCGATGGCAATCCGGGCTCCCACTTCCAACGGCAGCACCTTCTGCTTGTACTCGGCATCCTGCTGATCGAATACGCTGGTACAGGGCATGGAGACCACGCGGATCTTGTGACCGCGGCGGGTGAGTTCTTCATGCGCCTGCATTGCCAGACCAACTTCAGAGCCGGTGGCGATCAGGATCAGCTCAGGCTCGCCTTCGCAGCCCTTGAGGATATAGCCACCGCGGGCGATGGACGATTCGGTCTCGTTGTCGCGGATGTGGTAAGGCAGATTCTGACGCGAGAAAATCAACGCGCTCGGACCATCCTTACGCTGGACAGCGGACTTCCAGGCGACCGCCGATTCGACTGTATCAGCCGGACGCCAGGTATCCAGATTCGGCGTGGTGCGCAAGCTGGTCAGCTGCTCGACCGGCTGGTGCGTCGGACCGTCTTCGCCCAGACCGATGGAGTCGTGGGTGAATACATATATGACGCGGGTCTTCATCAGCGCGGACATCCGCACCGCGTTGCGGGCATATTCCATGAACATCAGGAAGGTTGCGCCATAGGGCACCAGGCCACCGTGCAGAGCGACGCCGTTCATGATCGCGCTCATGCCGAATTCACGCACCCCGTAGTACATGTAGTTGCCGGAAGCGTCTTCCTTCACGACTGGCTTGGCGCCTTTCCAGAGCGTGAGATTGGAACCCGCGAGATCCGCCGAGCCACCCAGCAGTTCAGGCAACAGCGGACCAAAAGCGTTCAGGCAGTTCTGACTGGCCTTGCGGCTGGCGATGTTCTCGCCCTTGGTCGCTACGTCGCGGATGAATGCCGACGCGTTCTGCTCGAAATCAGCCGGCAGCTCGCCAGCCATGCGCCGCACGAACTCAGCAGCCAGCTCAGGGAATTGCGCCTGGTAGGCAGCAAAACGCTGATCCCACTCGGCTTCGGCCTTGGCGCCGGCTTCCCGGGCGTTCCACTCTGCGTAGATATCTTCGGGCACTTCGAAGGGCCCATGTTTCCAGCCAAGCTTCTCACGGGTCAACGCGATTTCGTCATCACCCAGCGCAGCGCCATGGGAGGACTCCTTGCCCTGCTTGTTCGGTGAGCCAAAGCCGATAATAGTTTTGCAGCAGATCAGAGTGGGCTTGTCGCCCTTGCGCGCCGTCTCGATTGCGGTGCGAATCTCTTCGGCGTCATGGCCGTCGACATTGCGGATGACCTGCCAACCGTAGGATTCAAAACGCTTGGGTGTATCGTCGGTGAACCAGCCGTGGACCTCACCGTCGATCGAGATGCCATTATCGTCATAGAAACCGATCAGCTTGTTCAGTCCGAGTGTGCCGGCCAGAGAGCAGACTTCATGGGAGATGCCTTCCATCAGGCAGCCGTCGCCCATGAACACGTAGGTATTGTGATCAACAATCGCATGGCCGGGCTGGTTGAACTGCGCTGCCATGATTTTCTCTGCGAGAGCGAAACCTACTGCGTTGGCCAGCCCTTGCCCCAGCGGGCCGGTGGTGGTCTCAACGCCGGGGGTGTAGCCGTACTCCGGGTGGCCAGGTGTCTTGCTATGCAGCTGGCGGAAGTCTTTCAGGTCATCAATAGACAGGTCATAGCCCGTCAGATGCAGCAGTGAGTAGATCAACATGGAACCGTGACCATTGGACAGCACGAAGCGGTCGCGGTCGGCCCAGCCCGGATTGGCCGGATTGTGTTTCATGTAGTCGCGCCATAGCACTTCGGCTATGTCCGCCATGCCCATCGGGGCACCAGGGTGGCCGCTGTTGGCTTTCTGCACAGCATCCATGCTGAGGGCACGAATGGCATTGGCTCGTTCACGACGGCTGGGCATGGAAAACTCCTGTGGCTTGCATAACGAAGAGATGGCCGCACGGCACGACCAGTAATTGAGCCGCGCATTTTCGCGCAAACCGCGCGTGGCGGCAACGAAAACCCCGAAAACAGCGGCGGTGCCCGACGCGCGCACCGCCGCACACCTATATCAAAAAGTTTTGATATAGCAATTGCAGTCTCCTCGATGCGCAACTACACTGCGCCCCATGAATCAGATTGCCCGCCTCGCTGCGCCCGACAGCCCGACCGAATCCCTGGCCGCCTTTTGCAAGGCAACCGGCGATGTGTTGCGCCTGGATATCCTGCGGGTTTTGCGCAACGACTCGTTTGGCGTTCTGGAGCTGGCGCAGATTTTCGATATGCGCCAGTCCGGCATGAGTCATCATCTGAAGGTACTGGCGGGCGCGGGATTGGTCAGCACCCGACGCGAAGGCAATTCGATCTTCTACCGACGCAGCCTGCCCGCGGCAGACAGCTTGTGGCGCGCCGTGCATGAGCAGCTTCTCTGCGGGCTCGACGCACTGCCGCTGGATAACCAGCTGGACGCGGCCATCGCAGCGGTACACAGACAACGCGCTGAAGTATCGCGCCAGTTCTTCGCCCGCTTTGCTGACGGCACCCCGGCGCAGCAGGACCTGATTGCGCATTTCGGTATGTATCGCGAACCTCTGCTCAGCCTGATCGACAGTCTGAATTTGCCAGCCCGTGCGCTCGCGATTGAGGTGGGTCCGGGTGAAGGTGGTTTCCTGCCTGATCTGTCGAGCCGCTTCGAACGCGTGCTGGGGCTCGACAATGCCCCGGCCATGCTCGATCGGGCCCGCCAGCAATGCGCCGAAGCGGGACTGGATAATGTCGAATGTCTGCTCGCCGATGTGCTGGAACCCCAAGCACTGCCGCCGGCTGATTGTCTGGTCAGCAATATGGTTCTGCACCACCTGCCTGCGCCAGCCGATGCGCTGCGATGCTTCGCGGCGCTGCTCAAGCCCGGCGGCAGCCTCGTATTGACTGAGCTATGCAGACACGACCAGAGCTGGGTGCGTGAAACCTGTGGCGACCTGTGGTTCGGCTTCGATCAGGAAGACCTCAACCGCTGGGCTGCCGACGCCGGGCTGGAGCCGGGGGCCAATCTGTACATTGGTCTGCGCAACGGCTTCCAGCTTCAGGTGCAGCAATTTGCCAAACCCCATTCTTCGAACAGTAACGTCAACCCAAGGACTGCGCCATGAGCGACTACTCGATTTTCACTTCTGAATCCGTCTCGGAAGGCCATCCGGACAAACTGGCTGATCAGATCTCCGACGCTGTGCTGGACGCCATCATCAGCGAAGACAAATACGCGCGGGTGGCGTGCGAAACCATGGTCAAGACCGGTGTGGCGATCGTCGGCGGTGAAATCACCACCAGCGCCTGGGTTGACCTGGAAGACCTGGTCCGCAGCGTGATCAAGGACGTGGGCTACACCTCCTCCGAGGTCGGTTATGACGCGGAGACCTGCGGTGTCATCAATATCATCGGCAAGCAGTCACCCGATATTGCACAGGGCGTCGACCGCCAGAAGCCTGAAGACCAGGGTGCCGGCGATCAGGGTCTGATGTTCGGCTACGCCAGCAACGAGACCGACGTGCTGATGCCTGCACCGGTGACCTTTGCTCACCGTCTGGTCGAGCGCCAGGCAGAGGTGCGTAAGAACGGCACGCTGAACTGGCTGCGCCCCGATGCGAAATCCCAGGTCACCTGCCGCTATGACAACGGCAAGGTCGTGGGTATTGACGCGATCGTCCTGTCCACCCAGCACAATCCCGAAATCGAACAGGCTGACCTGCGCGAAGCGGTGATGGAAACCATCGTCAAGCACGTGATTCCAGCGGAGCTGCTGCACGCGGACACCCAATACCACATCAACCCGACCGGCAAGTTCGTGATTGGCGGCCCGGTAGGTGATTGTGGTCTGACCGGCCGCAAGATCATCGTTGACACTTACGGCGGCATGGCTCGCCACGGTGGCGGCGCGTTTTCCGGCAAGGATCCGTCCAAGGTCGACCGCAGCGCCGCGTACGCCGGCCGCTATGTCGCGAAGAACATCGTCGCCGCCGGCCTGGCCGAGCGTTGCGAAATTCAGGTGTCCTACGCCATCGGCGTGGCACAACCGACGTCTGTCTCGATCAACACCTTCGGTACCGGCAAGATCAGCGACGACAAGATCATCCAGCTGGTCCGTGCGCATTTCGATCTGCGCCCCTATGCGATTACCCGCATGCTGGACCTGTTGCACCCGATGTATCGCGCTACCGCGGCTTACGGGCACTTCGGTCGGACACCTTTTGAAATGACAGTCAAGGGCGACACCTTCACTGCCTTCCCCTGGGAGAAGACAGATCTGGCGGACACCTTGAAAGCGGAAGCGGGACTCTAGGACAGGAACTGGCGCGCTGCGAAACGCAGCACGCCGAGGTCAGCGCCTAACGGCGGAAATCATCGTGACAGGCTTTGCAGGATTGCTGTACGGCGCGCAGCGGGTCCCGGACTTTTTCCGGATCCTCTGCGCCCTCTTCAACGGCCGCCACAAGCATGGCGCTGGCGTTCTGGAAGTCTTCGACCCGCAGAGAAAAGGCCAGCGGTTCGGACCAGATTTCCGGCAGGGCATCGGTCGGCTGGGTTGAATCGCCTGGTTCAGGGAAGTGCTCCCAGGGCGCGTCCGCGATGGCATCAAGCTGGCGCGCATGCTCAGCAAAGACTTCTGCATCATAGGGCAGGCGGTCGCTGAACATGCCGCCCATGGGCTCGCTGTGGTGGAGCATCTGCTTGAACAGGGCCTGGCGCTTGCCCTCGGGTGAATCAGGATCGACTTCTTCGGCGCAGCCGATGAGCGCAAGGGACAGCGCAACAGGTACGAATAACTTGAAGATTGGAACAGCAGGCATCGTTTTATTCCGACTTTTACATGACGGGCGCAAGTATCACCGCTCCCGCCATTCAGGCCAAGCCGACGCTGTTGCAACAGGTGTCCAGGCCAACCTTATCGACCCTCCGAGGGGCGCTGCAGCGGTCAGATGGCCGTCAGGCTCGGAGTGTGTCTCGAATGACAACCGCGCCCATTCGCTGAACACGAATGGAGTAAACGCATGAGTGCAGTAATGAACGATAAAGAATTCAACGACTATAAAGTGGCCGATATCAGCCTCGCCGACTGGGGCCGCCGCGAGATCATCATCGCCGAATCCGAAATGCCCGCACTGCTGGCGCTGCGTCGCAAATATGCCGGCGAGCAGCCTCTCAAGGGCGCAAAGATTCTGGGCTGCATTCACATGACTATCCAGACTGCCGTGCTGATCGAGACGCTCACAGCGCTGGGCGCCGAAGTACGCTGGTCTTCCTGCAACATTTTCTCCACGCAGGATCAGGCCGCTGCCGCCATCGCCGCCGCCAGCATTCCGGTTTTCGCCTGGAAAGGCGAGACCGAAGAAGAATACGAATGGTGTCTGGAGCAGACCATCCTCAAGGACGGCAAGCCATGGGACGCGAACATGGTGCTGGACGACGGCGGTGATCTGACCCAGCTGCTCCACGACAAATATCCGCAGGTGCTGGAAAAAGTACACGGTGTGACCGAAGAAACCACCACCGGCGTGCACCGTCTGCAGGACATGCTCAGGAAAGGCACGCTGAAGATCCCGGCGATCAACGTCAACGATTCCGTCACCAAGAGCAAGAACGACAACAAGTACGGTTGCCGTCACAGCCTGAACGATGCAATCAAGCGCGCCACCGATCACCTGCTGTCAGGAAAGCAGGCACTGGTCATCGGTTACGGCGACGTGGGCAAGGGTTCTGCCGCATCGCTGCGCCAGGAAGGCATGATCGTCAAGGTCAGCGAAGTCGACCCGATCTGTGCCATGCAGGCATGTATGGACGGCTATGAAGTCGTTTCCCCCTACAAGAACGGCCTCAACGAAGGCACCGACACCTGCGTTAACGCTGACCTGCTGGGCAAGATCGATCTGATCGTGACCACTACAGGCAATGCCAACGTGTGCGACGCTGCCATGCTGAAAGCGCTTAAAAAGCGTGCAGTGGTATGTAACATTGGTCACTTCGATAATGAAATCGACACCGCCTTCATGCGCAAGAACTGGGGCTGGGAAGAGGTCAAGCCGCAGGTTCACAAGATTCACCGCACCGGCAACGCTATCGATGCTGCGAACGATGACTACCTGATCCTGCTCGCCGAGGGCCGCCTGGTTAACCTGGGCAACGCTACCGGGCACCCCAGCCGCATCATGGATGGCTCCTTCGCCAACCAGGTACTGGCCCAGATCCACCTGTTCAACGAGAAATTTGCCGACCTGCCAGTCGTCGAGAAGTCCAAGAACGTTACCGTCATGGTCCTGCCGAAGAAGCTGGATGAAGAAGTGGCACTGGAGATGGTCAAGGGCTTCGGCGGCGTCATCACGCAGCTGACACCGGAACAGGCCGACTACATTGGCGTGAACCAGGAAGGACCGTTCAAGCCGGACTCCTACCGTTATTAAAACAGCGTCTAGCGGCAAGCCTGAAGCGGCAAGCAAACCGAGCGTGATGCCGGCTCTGCTTGCCGCTGGCAACGCTGCCAAGCAAAGGAGAGCAGGAACAGATGTCTCAGTTAATTAACGGAGCTCCAGTGAGCTTCGAATTCTTTCCGACCAAGACCGACGCCGGTCATGAAAAGCTTATCGCCGCGGCTCACGTCATGGCAGCAGAGAAACCCGAGTTCTTTTCGGTGACTTATGGTGCCGGTGGCTCGACGCGGGATCGCACGGTCAATACCGTGTTGCAGCTGGATCAGGAAGTGAAAATTCCGACCGCACCGCACTTGTCCTGCGTCGGCGACTCCAAGGAAGACCTGCGCAGCCTGCTCAACCAGTACCGTGAAGCAGGCATCAAGCGCATCGTGGCGCTGCGCGGCGACCTGCCGTCCGGTATGGGCCGGGCCTCCGGCGAACTGCGCTACGCCAACGAACTGGTGGAGTTCATTCGCCAGGAAACAGGTAATCATTTCACCATCGAGGTGGCGGCCTATCCTGAAGCTCATCCGCAGGCGAAGCACTTCGAGGCCGACCTGGAGAACTTCATCCGCAAGGCCAGGGCCGGTGCGGACAGCGCCATCACGCAGTACTTCTTCAACGCCGACTGCTATTTCTACTTCGTTGAGCGCGTACGCAAGGCTGGCGTGGATATCCCGATCATTCCGGGCATTATGCCGATCACCAACTACACCAAACTGGCGCGCTTTTCCGACGCCTGCGGTGCTGAAATTCCGCGCTGGATACGCAAGCAGCTGGAAGCTTACGGTGACGACAGCGCCAGCATCGCTGCATTCGGTACGGAGGTGATTACGCACATGTGTGAACGCCTGCTCGACGGCGGCGCGCCCGGGCTGCACTTCTATACGCTTAACCAGGCCGAACCGAGCCTGGCTGTTTGGCGCAATTTGAAACGCAGCTGATTTGAGCCCCGATACCGGTTCCGATTTATTCGGAGCCGGTCTCAATTTTGTACGTCCGTTGGCTTCACCATCTGCCTGATCGGGCATGTGCCTCAACGCATCCTGCGCGAGTCTGTTATACTCGCGCTCCTTCATCACCGGCCGCACGGACAATTCGCTCCGCAAACGGCCATCACAGGGTTATCTGAATGTCCTTTGCTTCTCTCGGTCTTTCCGACGTGCTCGTGCGCGCCGTAGCGGCCACCGGTTACACCACGCCTACCCCCGTCCAGTTACAAGCCATCCCGGCAGTGCTTCAAGGCCGCGACCTGATGGTTGCCGCCCAGACCGGCACCGGCAAGACCGCAGGCTTCGCCCTGCCCGTCCTGGAAAAACTGTTTCCCCTCGGCCAGGCCGACAGCAATTATCGCCGTGCGCCCAAGCAGGTACGCGTATTGGTATTGACCCCGACCCGTGAACTCGCGGCGCAGGTTCACCAGAGCTTTCTGACCTACGGCGGCGAGCTTCCCATGAAGTCCGCCTGTGTCTTCGGCGGCGTGGGCGCAAACCCGCAGATGAAAGCCATCGCCCCGGGCCTCGACGTGCTTGTCGCCTGCCCCGGCCGTCTGCTCGATCTGGTCGGCCAGCGCGCTGTCGATCTGTCCAAGGTTGAGATCCTTGTACTCGACGAAGCAGACCGCATGCTCGACATGGGTTTCGTCCACGACGTGAAGAAAGTCATCGCCAAGCTGCCGTCTGCCCGCCAGACGCTACTGTTTTCGGCGACGTTCTCCAAGGACATCACCGATCTGGCCAACAAGCTGCTGAACACTCCGGCGCGTATCGAAGTCACGCCGCCCAACACCACGGTTGAGCGTATTCAGCAGAGCGTCTACCGCGTCGCCGCGGGCCACAAACGTGCACTGGTCGCGCACCTGATTACTCAGGGCGCGTGGGAGCAGGTGCTGGTGTTCACCCGAACCAAGCACGGCGCCAACCGCCTGGCTGAGTATCTGGACAAGAACGGTCTGCCCGCCGCCGCGATTCACGGCAACAAGAGCCAGAGCGCGCGCACCAAGGCCCTGGCGGACTTCAAGGCAAACAAGCTGCGGATTCTGGTTGCGACCGATATCGCCGCGCGTGGTCTGGACATCGACCAGCTGCCACACGTTATCAACTTCGAACTGCCCAACGTGTCGGAAGATTACGTGCACCGTATCGGTCGTACCGGTCGTGCCGGTCGCAGCGGTGGCGCCGTTTCCCTGGTCAGCCCCGACGAAGAGAAGCTGCTCAAGGCAATCGAGCGGATGACCCGTCAGCGTATCGACGAGGGCGATCTGCAGGGCTTCGAGCCACCGGCGCAGGCCGAACTCAACAGTGATCGTCCGGAACGCCCCCGTGGCGCACCAGGCGGCGGTCGTGGTCGTCCGGCAGCGAATGGTGCCCAGAAGCCTTCGCGCAGCCCGCGGCACAGCGATAAGCCACGCGCTGACAAGCCGCGTTCGGACAAACCCCGTAGCGGTGGTCGCTCTAACAGCGCTCCGCGTGCTGCGCGCCCGGGAATCAGCGAACCCCGTGACGCAGTAGCAGAAGAACGACGCCTGCAAGCCTACGGTAACCGCGCCGTTCCGCCGAGCGCCGCTGCACCACGCGAGACAGCTCCCCGCTCTAACCGGCCGCAGCGCGAAAAACCAGCGCTGTTCAGCCGTTAAGCGACAAGGCAAAATCGAGGCCCGGCAATGCCGGGCCTTTTGCTGTGTGCGCTCAATGTACCGTCGGTCTGTTCGCAGATTTGTCCGCCTTTTTTGCCCGCCCTGTCCCCTCTATCTATAGTTGGCGAAGCCAATTATTCAGAGGACATGTCGATGAATCATCCCCAGCGGCTTCTAATCGGCGCTTGCCTGTCAGCGGTAGCCGCTATGTCGCAAGCTCAAACCATTATTCCGCAACCCGAGCCTGGGCTCTGGCGCAGTCACGCAACTACGCTGGTCAACGGCAGGGACGCTCAGGCTGATATCCGCAAACAGCAGGAAGCCGTGCTGGAACAACTGCCTCCCGAACAGCGCGCCCAGATGGAAGCCACGCTGGAATCAGAAGAAGACCTGCGCACCACCACCGACTGCATAACCGCTGAAGATGCCGCCCTGATGATCAATCCGCAGGCGCTGCTGGCTGAAGCACAGCAAAGCATGAGCGGCTGTGATCTGCAGATCGAACAGGACGGAGAGTCGCGCCTTGCCTTCCATGGTACCTGCTCAGGCGATCATGGCTTTGTCGGTGACATGCGTGGTGATCTGGAAATGATCAGCAGCCGTGAGATGCGCTCCTCCTTCTCGGGCAAGAGTAATCACGCCGCCACATCCAAAGACGATGAGCCTGTGCGGATTGAGCATACGGAAGTATCGAAATGGGTAGCAGAAGATTGCGGCGCACTCGCTACACCGGGCAATACGACAGAATGAAAATGAGCGAGCCTGACTGACGCCGCGCTCGCGTCCGGGCCAGACAAATGAGGAATTAAGCTGCCGGCGCAGGGTCAGATTTGCAAAGAGGCCGTCAAGATTCGCAAGGAGACACCATGCTTAAGCACTGCGTTCTGAGCGTCGATTACTCGGAGAAATGGGACAAGATATTCGATCACCTCCCAGGCATCATCAAACTGCTCGGTGTCGAGCGACTGAGCCTGACCCACGTAGTCGAAACGCATAATCGCAAGCGACTGGAAGACAATGACGCAGCGATTGCCCACCATCTGGAGAAAATCGAAAAGCGCCTCCGAAGCGAGCTTGATGTGCAGGTGGATCATGTCGTCCGCCATGGCTTCCCTGCTGCGGAACTGGCGGCAGCCGCGCGCAAGCTCAATGCTGACGGGATCATCGCACTGAACCGTAACCACTCGGCAGGGCGCGCCGCGCTGTTTGGCAATGTGGTGCTGAATCTGACCCGCGTAAGCACTGTACCGGTAGTCGTCATTCCTGCCGATGCGGAACAGGCCGTGGCTGACTCACCGCTAATGCTGGCGACCGACGGTTCTGACTCCTCGCGTAACGCTCAGCGCAGCTTCGAGAAGATGCTGAGCAGGATCGATCATGGCTTTGTCGTCTGGATAAAAGCCGATGAGGATGACGATCATGACGAAGAGCGGGTGCAACCGGTACTGAAATACTTCGCCGAGACCTACCCCAAGGTGCAATCCCGGCGAATCATGGGGGCCCCCGCAGAAAAACTGGTGTCATTCGCCGAACAGGAACATGTGGCGCTACTGATCATCGGCAAGCGCGGGAACACGCCCATTACCGAGTTACTGGTCGGCAGTACAGCTGAAGCGGTGGCCAGGGCAAGTCACCGTCCCGTGTTGCTGATTCCCTGACAGGAAGCGCAACACAACCCCGGTTCAGAAAAACGAACGGGGCTGAAGGATCAACCTTCAGCCCCGTTTTGGTTTGCCGGACAGTCTTAGAAGAATGCCTGCAAGCCGGTCTGTGCGCGACCCAGGATCAGCGCGTGCACATCGTGGGTACCTTCGTAGGTGTTAACCACCTCAAGGTTGACCACGTGGCGGATCACACCGAACTCGTCGGAAATACCGTTACCACCCAGCATGTCGCGGGCGACACGGGCGATGTCCAGGGACTTGCCACAGGAGTTACGCTTCATGATCGAGGTGATCTCAACGGCGGCAGTGCCTTCATCCTTCATGCGGCCAAGACGCAGACAGCCCTGCAGCGCCATGGTGATCTCGGTCTGCATGTCGGCCAGCTTCTTCTGTACCAACTGGGTTTGCGCCAGCGGACGACCGAACTGCATGCGGTCGAGTGTGTACTGACGAGCGGTGTGCCAGCAGAACTCAGCCGCGCCCAGTGCGCCCCAGGCGATACCGTAACGTGCAGAGTTCAGACAGGTGAACGGACCACGCAGGCCGGTTACGCCAGGCATCAGGTTCTCTTCAGGTACGAACACGTCTTCCATCACGATCTCGCCAGTAATGGAGGTACGCAGACCCACCTTGCCCTTGATTGCCGGAGCGCTCAGACCTTCCCAGCCTTTTTCCAGGATGAAGCCGCGGATCACGTCATCTTCAGTCTTGGCCCAGACAACGAACACGTCTGCGATCGGGCTGTTGGTGATCCACATCTTCGCACCGGTCAGGCGATAACCGCCGTCTACCTTGCGCGCGCGAGTCACCATGGAACCCGGATCAGAACCGTGGTTCGGCTCGGTCAGACCAAAACAACCGATGAACTCGCCGCTGGCCAGCTTGGGCAGATACTTCTGCTTCTGCTCTTCGGTACCGAACTCGTTGATCGGGACCATCACCAGCGAGGACTGGACGCTCATCATGGAGCGGTAACCGGAATCAACGCGCTCGACTTCACGGGCGATCAGACCGTAGCAGACATAGTTCAGACCGCTTCCGCCGTACTGCTCGGGGATGGTCGCACCAAGCAGACCCAGCTCGCCCATTTCACGGAAGATAGCAGCATCAGTCTGCTCATGACGGAACGACTCAAGGACCCGTGGCATCAGCTTCTGCTGGCAGTACTGGGCGGCAGAATCGCGCACCATGCGCTCTTCTTCGGTCAGCTGCTGGTCCAGCAACAGGGGATCGCTCCAGTTGAAACTTGCTTTGGAATGGGCCATGGGAACTCCGTATGTCGTTGTATTTGGAAATACTGAGGCGGGGCCTCGGTTTGCATTGAATGGTAGGGGCGGTCCCGGTGGGTAGCAACCGCGTTTTTCTCAGCAATCTGTGCTATTTTGGAACTCCGAACCTGACCGAACCCTCAGGCCGTGGTGGTAGCTGACCGTCTGATGTTCATCAAAGTGCATTCCGAAGCATTCAACCCATCTCTGGCCGGAGCTCGCCGCTGTACATTGGAGGCCTGATGCGCCGCAAGATTCCACCGACCCAGGCGTTGATTTGTTTCGAGTCCTCGGCCCGCCACGAAAGCTTCACCAAGGCCGCCGAAGAGCTCGCGCTTACGCAGAGCGCCGTGTGTCGTCAGATTGCCAACCTCGAAGCGTTTCTGGACGTACAACTGTTCCGTCGGACCCGGCGTGGCGTAAAACTAACCGAGGCCGGACAGACCTACAGCCGGCGCGTGGCCAGCCGCCTGGATGCAGTGGAACGTGACACCCTTTCGGTGATGGGCAATCAGGGCACGGCTACGCTGGAACTGGCGTTGGTACCCACCTTCGGCACCCAATGGTTACTGCCACGTCTTGGTCAGTTCATACAGGCAAACCCACAGGTGACGGTCAACTTCACCAACCGCACACGGCCTTTTCTGTTCGCTGATACCGAATTCGATGCCTCCATCTATTTCGGTGACGGTGACTGGTCAGGTACTGAAGCGCACTTTTTGATGAAGGAGCATCCGGTCCCTGTGTGCAGTCCGGCGTTGCTTGGCGATCGCGCCGAATTGAGCCCGAATGACCTGGCGAGCATGCCGTTGCTGCAACAAAGCACCCGCCCCTACGCCTGGCGGCAGTGGTTTGCCTCGCAGGACATGCGCGTCGAACACGACCTCAACGGCACCCGTCTGGAATTGTTCTCCATGCTCGCCCAAGCGGCCATGCTGGGCATGGGCGTCGCGCTGATACCGCCGTTCCTGATTCGCAACGAACTGGAAACCCGACGCCTGGTAATCGCCAACCCCCACAGTTTCGAAAGCGACAAGGGCTACTATCTGGTGATTCCAGAGCGCAAGGCCGAATCAGCGACCTTGCTGGCCTTTCGGGATTGGGTGATTGCTGAAGCGCAGGCGTATGGGCGAGCGGCGCTGGGTGAGACAGTCGTTTAGCCTGTGACTCCCACTCGTCTGGAAACTGTTTTCGCCGCGGGTCGCGCCTCCCACAATTTATTTTGGGCCGCATTGGATTATTTGTGGCAGGGGCGACCCGCCGCTTGAAATCCTCTCCTAATCGCGACGACGGTTCGGCGTCCCGATCGCCCTCCCACAAGGTGAGACCAGAGGCGCGTTGGTAATCTGTGGGAGGGGCGACCCGCCGCGATGGCGTCCGCAGCACGTCCTGGGTTTAGTTCAGGCTGAATCACCCCATCCGGAAATAAACACAGATCCGCTGCCCATCCACCTCATGCACGCTGATGTCCATTTCATACAGATCGCGCAATACCTCATCGCGAATGATGTCCTGTGGCGTCCCCTGATACGCCGGTTTGCCGTGCTGCATCGCGATGATGTGGTCGGAATAGCAGGAGGCAAAGTTGATGTCGTGGAGCACGACCACGACCGTCTTGCCCTTCTCGTCCGCAGCCCGGCGCAACAGCTGCATCATGTCCACGGCGAAGCGCATGTCGATGTTATTCAGGGGCTCGTCGAGCAGCACGTATTCGGTGTCCTGACACATGACCATCGCGACATAGGCACGCTGTCGCTGCCCGCCGGATAACTCGTCGATGGGCCGGTCGCGGTAGTCATCCAGCCGCAGATACGCCATGGCCTCGTCGACATGGCGATGATCCTCGGCGGTCAGGCGCCCGCCCGAATGCGGGAAGCGGCCGAAGGCTACCAGATCGCGTACGGTCAGCCGTAGAGACGTCTGGTTATCCTGACGCAGGATCGATAGCCTCTGTGCCAGCACGCTTCCGGGCGTGCGGGTTACATCCATACCGTCGACCATGACGCTGCCGGACGACATCGGCGTCAGGCGGCTGATCATCGATAGCAGCGTCGATTTGCCCGCACCGTTGGGACCGATGATGGACGTGAAGCCGCCCCGGGGAATACTCAGAGAAACGTTGTCGACCACCAGCGTGTCGCCATACCGTTTGGATACTGCATGGGTTTCGATCATTGTCTGACTCCGCGCATCAGCAGCGCTATGAACAGCAACCCGCCGGCCAGTTCAATGACCAAGGCCAGCGGCAAGGTTGAGGCAAAAACATGTTCCAGCAGCAACTGGCCGCCGACCAGACAGATCACACCGGCCATCACGCTTGCCGGAAGCGTCCAGCGGTGGCGTTGCGAGCCGGTAAACCAGTAGGCCAGATTGGCTATCAGCAAGCCGAAGAACAGCGTCGGCCCGACCAGTACGGTGGCGACAGAGACCAGTATGGCGACCACCGCCATCACGCCCAGTACGACGCGTTCGAAGGCGATGCCCAGATTGATTGCGATATCCCGCCCCAGCGCCAGCACATCCAGTGTGCGACGCCAGCGCATCAGTAACAGGCACGCCAGCACAAGCACCGCGGCGGCGACGGCCAGCAACTCCGTATTCATGCGACCGAAACTGGCCTGGGCGATGCCCTGACTGATACCGAACTCGCTGGGATCCAGAACCCGACCGCCCAACTCGGATAATTCGCGAAACAGCATGCCGGCGAGCATACCGAGCAGGATCATCAGGTGCAGACTGCGCACCGATCCGGAAAACAGCAGCCGAAACAGCACCAAAGCCAACGCCACCATGATCAACACCTGCACGGCGAAGCGCAGCGAGGGTGACCATTGTGCCAGTTCACCGCCGAGCAGCAGCATACCCAGCGTCTGCACCAGCACGTACAGCACATCGAACCCCATCAGCGACGGTGTCAGCAGGCGGCTGTGAGTGATGGTCTGGAACAGCACGGTGGAGACGCCAATAGCGCAGGCGGCGAGCAGCATGGCCGCCAGTCGGCTACCTCGGTATTCGACAATGAAAGCCCAGTCGCTCTGCACGTTCAGTGTCATGAAGCCCACCACACACAGCAGGGTAAGACCCGCCAGTATCGCCAGGCGAAGCGCAGCAGGATCCCGCTGTTGTCCTATGCCCACCGGGACCTCCCGTGCAGCAGAATGACGAGAAATATCAGGCAGCCGGCGATCGACAGAATGTTCGATGACGGAACTTCATAGGGATGAATCAACAGACGCCCCAGCAGATCTGCACTCAGCAACACGGCCGCGCCCATCAAGGCGATCAATGGAATGGCCCGCCGCAGATTGTCTCCGGTAATCAGTCGCACCAGGTTCGGCGCTACCAGGCCAATGAAAGGTATGACGCCTGCGGTGACCACGACGCTGCCGACTATCAGCGATACCAGCAGTACACCCGCGGCAAGCAGGCGCGTGTAATTGACGCCGACATTGGTGGCAAAATCACGGCCCATGCCGATCACGGTAAATCGGTCCGCCAACAGCATCGCCGCGATGGTCAATGCAGCGGCAATCCATAGCAGTTCGTAACGCCCGCGCAACACCGCGGAGAAATCTCCGCTGCCCCAGGCGCGCAACGATTGGGCCAGATCAAAATGGTGCGCCAGCAGACTACTACCGGTATGGACCACTGCAGCGATAACCAATCCGACCAGCGGGACGATCAGTGCCGAGCGCAGCGGCATGCGTTTCAGCACACCCAGAAACAGCAGAATCCCGCCCGCGGCAAAGCTGCTCACTACCAGAAAGCGCGCCCAGAGTGGCAGGCCCTCCGGCAGCAGAATGGCCAGCACCAGCATACCCAGGGCTGCCGCTTCCATCGGGCCGGTGGTGGAAGTATCGAGCAAGCGGTTGCGCGCCATCATCTGCAAAATCGCGCCCGCCACAGCCAATGCTGCACCAGCAAGGATCAGCGCAAGCGTGCGCGGCAGGCGGCTTACAAACAGGAGCTTGGAGACACGGTCATCCGGATCGGCGCCGAAGACATTGAGCAGATTCATGCGGCTGGCGCCGACATTCAGACTGCACAGCCCGAGTACAACGACCAGCACGAGCAGTAGAACCAGCCACAGGGTCGCCCGTGAAGGCGACCCTGTGGTGGCAAAAGAGAGGTTGTGGGTCATGCTTCCTGCCTGGAGAAAACGCGGGGACCTCAGAATAACTGCGGCGCACGGCTCAGCAGACGAAGCCTGACCCGGCGCAGCAACATCACCGGACGCCTTAGCGAGTTGCGGAGAATACCTTGATCAGCTCGTCGACGCTGTCCTGCATCACACCGATCCCACTGTTATCCAGCAGATACCAGCTGGCCGGGTCGAGGTAGACAATCTGATCCTTGCTGCCAGCCGTAGTGGCTTCGACCAGCTCGTTGTCCATCATCTCTGCAGCGGCGGTGCCTTCGCGGCCGATTGCTGCGTCACGGTCCATCACAAACAACCAATCCGGGTCGGCCTCAAGCAGGAATTCAAAGGAAACTGACTGGCCGTGACGACCAATCTTCAGGTCTTTTACGGCTTCCTCGACACCGAACACATCATGAATCAGACCAAAGCGGGTGCCCGGCCCGAATGCTGCCATGCGGCCGCCTGTGGTCAGCACCAACAATCCATCGCCGCGGTTGGCGGTGAGCTTTCTCAGCTCAGCAACGGATGTTTTCAGTTTCGCCGTCAGTTCGGCGGCCTTGTCCTGCTTGCCGAAGATCTCGCCCAGCAACAGGGTGTTGCGCTCGATGCTGCCGAGCAGGTCATTCGGATCCGGCGTAAGGTCGATGGTGGTACCGAACTTCGATACTTCGTCGAACTTTCCCTGGGCTCGGCGCCCGAGAATGATCAGATCAGGCTTGGCATTTTTCAGCGCTTCGAAATCCGGCTCGAAGAGTGTGCCCGCTCTGACGAAGTCACCTTCACGGTACTGCTTGAGCATTTCCGGCGGGTTTGACGATGGAATCCCATTCACCTGCACGCCAAGCTGCGCCAGCGTATCCAGTGTCGACCAATCCAGCACCACCACATTCTGCGGATTGGTGGCTACCTGCGTTTCGCCACTGCTGTGCGTTACCTTGATGTCGTCCGCAGCCAATGCCGGGATGGAAACGCCCCACATCATGGCTGTTACCAGGAGACAACGGGAAAGACCGGTGGAAATACGGCTTTGACGAAACGACATGAGAGCATCCTGTATAGGTTGACGAGCAGATCTGGCCCTTGCGGCCGGCGTCTGGGGTTTTGGGATCCGAAACCCTAAACGCGATCAATTCTTGTTTGCATCCTATCAGCATTCGTTTCGCTTGGCTTCATCGGGTTGGCAACGGATAGTTCCAGAAACAAAAACGGCGAGCTGATGGCTCGCCGTTTTATGGGATCAGTCGTTTACTGACGGATGCCTTCGATGCTCATTTCCAGCTCTACTTCAGCCGCCGCCGGGCCGAGGTCCATGGAAATGTCAAAGTCCTTTATCTTGATAGTGGTGGTTCCTTCGAAACCTGCGCGGTAACCGCCCCATGGATCCTCCCCTTCACCAATGAACCGGGCATCCAGCACGACCGGTTTGGTCACGCCGTTCAGGGTCAGGTCACCGGTGATCTTGGCGGTGTCATCGCCAGTCATCTCGACATTGGTGGACACAAAGGTCGCCTGCGGATGCTTGCTGGTGTCCAGGAAATCATCACTGCGCAGATGCTTGTCACGTTCCGCGTGGTTGGTGTCGACACTGGCGGTATCAATGGTGACGTTCACTTTGCTGGCTTCTGGCTTTTCCTGATCCCAGGTGAAGGTCCCATCAAAATCATTGAACCGCCCATGGAGCATGCTGAAGCCGAGGTGCCCGGTCTTGAAGTTGATGAAGGCGTGCTGGCCTTCCTTATCGATAACGTAATCGGCAGCATGAAGCGAACCGGACAAGGCGAGCAGACCGCCCAACGCAATGCCTGCAAAAGTCTTTTTCATTTGGATCTCCTGTCGTTCATTGATTTTGTCGTGGCGTACGTGACTGCATCCCGAGCATGCGGCGCAGCGTGTCGTCCCGATCGATGAAATGATGTTTCAGCGCGCCCAGGGCGTGCAGTCCAGCGAGCACCAGTACGCTGATTGCCACCCAATAATGTACCGCGCCGGCACGGTCAGCCTGTGCGGGCAAGCCCGTCAGCACTGCAGGTATCTCGAACCAGCCAAACACGCTGACGCCCTGACCCTTGGCGGTGGAGATAAGAAACCCGCTGATCACAATGACCGCCAGCAGGATATAGAGCAATGCATGCACTAACGCAGCCAGACGTTTTTCCCAGGGTTTGTGGTCGGGTATGTGCGCAGGACGGGGATTCATCAATCGCCAGCCTAGCCGCACGACTATCAGAGCCGCCAGGCTGATTCCAATACTCTTGTGCCAGAACGGCGCGCTGCGGTAGTAGGGGCTGTAGTAAGTCAGATCGACCATCCATAAACCCAGAATGGCCAGTCCGATAACACTCAGGGCAACTATCCAGTGAAGCGCGATCGCAATCGCACCGTATCGGCTGGCGGTATTCTTGAGGCGCATGAAGAGATCCGTCCGTTGAGATGAAAAGGATTCTCACATCGAATCGTCGGGAGTCAAAGCGCAATATGTAAGTAGGAATTATCGAAGAATCCGATGACGTATCGCCAGGTCGGACCGGCGATACGCGGGACTGACCGCTAGAAGAACAGCCGCTTGAGTTCGGTCCCCGGATCCTCAGCGCGCATGAAGGCTTCGCCGATCAGGAAGCCGTAAATATCGTGGGCGAGCATGACTTCAACATCCGCGCGGTTGAGGATGCCGCTTTCCGTGATGAGCATGCGATCAGTCGGCACCTGCGGAAGGAGGTCCAGCGTGGTTTCCAGGCTGACATCAAAGGTGTGCAGGTTGCGGTTGTTGATACCGATCAGCGGCGAATCAATTTTCAGCGCACGATCCAGTTCGGCGGCATCATGCACCTCAACCAGTACATCCAGCCCATGCTCGGCCGCTACGCTGGCGAGCTCGGCCATCTGGCCGTCCTCAAGGGAAGCGACGATCAACAGGATGCAATCAGCGCCTATCGCCCGGGCTTCAACGACCTGATAAGGGTCGACCATGAAGTCCTTGCGGATTACCGGCAGACTACAGGCCGCGCGTGCCTGGCGCAGATAATCGTCATGCCCCTGGAAAAAGTCGATATCAGTGAGCACTGACAAGCAAGCCGCCCCGCCCTGCTCATAGCTGGACGCGATCTCTGCCGGTACGAAGTTTTCGCGGATGACACCTTTGCTCGGAGAGGCCTTCTTGATCTCTGCAATGATTGCCGGCTGA
The DNA here is from genome assembly GCF_012844345.1 of Pseudomonas sp. gcc21. Taxonomy (NCBI): domain Bacteria; kingdom Pseudomonadati; phylum Pseudomonadota; class Gammaproteobacteria; order Pseudomonadales; family Pseudomonadaceae; genus Pseudomonas; species Pseudomonas sp. gcc21. The sequence goes on from NZ_CP051625.1 coordinate 2,379,787, forward strand.
CGCTCAGCCGCGCGACGACGAAGCGCATCTGCAAAGCCCCGCGGCGCATCGGCAGCGGCGCTCAAACGTTCCAGCTCGCTGAGTGGCGTCTGCGCGCGCCGTTCTTTTACTTCCTCATGCTTGCGCGCGACGATGTTCTGCAAAATGGTCGGCAGGCTCATTGGGCGGCCTCCTCTCTGAACACCTCGGTGAAGGCGACCAGCTCCGCCAGTTTCTCCCGCGCCATACCGCTGTACAGGGCATCCGATGCGAGCTCTACCCCTTCCTGCAGGGTGGACGCGTGATCGGCTGCATAGAGCGCCGCGCCGGCGTTCAGAATGATCATATCCGCTGCCCGCTCACCCGCCTCGGTCTGGCGCTTGCCCAGTGCATCACGGATCAATGTAAGGGAAGCCTCGGGGCCGTCGACATTCAGTCCGATCAGACTGCGGCTATTGATACCCAGATCCTCGGGCGTTACGTCATATTCGGTGATCTCGCCGTTACGCAACTCGGCGATATGGGTGGCCGATGCCAGGCTCAGCTCGTCCAGCCCGTCCCTGGCCGACACGACCAGCACATGTTTACTGCCGAGACGTTTGAGCACTTCAGCCATCGGCCGGCATAATTTGGCGCTGAATACCCCGAGCACCTGATGCTGGACGCTTGCCGGGTTAGTCATGGGGCCGAGGATATTGAACAGGGTACGCAGCCCCAGTTCGCGGCGCGGCCCTACTGCGTGTTTCATTGCACCGTGATGTGCCGGCGCGAACATGAAACCGACACCCACGCTATCGACACAGCGGGCGACCTGCTGGGGCGTCAGATCCAGATTCACGCCCGCCGCCTCAAGCAGGTCGGCGCTGCCGCTTTTGCCAGACACCGCACGGTTGCCGTGCTTGGCGACCTTGCCGCCGGCGGCTGCGACCACGAAGGCGGCCGCAGTGGACACGTTGAAGATATTCGCTCCGTCGCCGCCGGTACCGCAGGTGTCTACCAACCGCTCGCCCGCTATATCAACGCTGGAGGCCAGCTCCCGCATGACCATGGCGGCACCGGTGATTTCGTCAATGCTTTCGCTTTTCATGCGCAGGGCGACCAGAAACCCGCCAACCTGCGCATCAGTGCACTGCCCGGTCATGATCTGGCGCATCACAGCCTGCATTTCCTCGGTGCTCAGATCGATATGGTCGACCACGCGGGCCAGTGCTGCCTTGATGTCCATGGGGTGCTCCTTGTGTGCAATCAGTCCAAGAATCTGCCGGGTCTCGTCAGTTTCTCAAGCCGCCCTGTTGTTTGAGGAAGTTGTCCAGCAGCTCGTGGCCCTGGTTGGTCAGAATCGATTCGGGATGGAACTGAACACCTTCAATCATATAGTCGCGGTGACGCAGCCCCATGATCTCGTCCATGGAACCGTCTTCATGCTGGGTCCAGGCGGTAATTTCCAGACAGTCCGGCAGCTGCTCGCGACTAACCACCAGAGAATGATAGCGGGTCACGGTCAATGGGTTCTCCAGGCCGGCAAACACGCCTGTCTTTTCGTGATAAACCGGACTGGTCTTACCGTGCATGACCTGACGCGCGCGAATGACTTCGCCGCCGAACGCCTGGCCGATGCTCTGGTGCCCCAGACAGATGCCCAGGATCGGCAACTTGCCGGCAAAATGCTTGAGTACCGGTACCGATACGCCCGCCTCGTTCGGCGTGCAGGGGCCGGGCGATACAACGATGCGCTCGGGCTTGAGCGCTTCGATTGCTTCCACGGTCATCTCATCGTTACGGATAACAGTAACCTGCGCGCCGAGCTCGCCGAGGTACTGCACCACGTTGTAGGTAAACGAATCGTAGTTGTCGATCATCAGCAGCATGTCTTGATCCTCACTCGGCGGACTGTTCAGCCAGGGCGACAGCCCTGAACATGGCGCGGCGCTTGTTGATGGTTTCTTCCCATTCCAGCTCGGGAACCGAATCGGCAACGATACCGCCCCCGGCCTGCACATGCAGTTCGCCGTTCTTGATGACTGCTGTGCGGATAGCAATGGCGGTATCCATATTGCCGTTCCACGCCCAGTAGCCCACTGCGCCGCCATACACGCCGCGCTTGACCGGCTCCAGCTCGTCAATGATCTCCATTGCGCGAATCTTCGGCGCGCCGGACAGGGTGCCTGCGGGCAAAATGGCGCGCAACGCATCCATCGCGGTGAGTTCGGGCAGCAACTGGCCGCGCACGTTCGACACGATATGCATGACGTTGGAGTAACGCTCGATCACCATTTTCTCGGTGAGCTGTACCTTGCCGATCTGCGACACACGGCCTACATCGTTTCGCCCCAGGTCGATCAGCATCAGGTGCTCGGCGAGCTCCTTGTCATCCGAGAGCAGATCCTGCTCCAGCGCCAGATCGGCCTCTTCAGTGGCGCCGCGTGGCCGGGTGCCGGCAATCGGACGGACTGTGACTTCACCGTCTTCCACGCGCACCAGCACTTCGGGCGAGCTGCCAACTACATGGAAGTCGTCAAAGTTGAAAAAGTACATGTAAGGCGTCGGGTTCTGACTGCGCAACGCGCGGTACAGATCGATGGGCTCTGCCTTGAAGTTGATGCTCATGCGCTGGGATGGCACGACCTGCATGCAATCGCCTGCAAGAATGTATTCCTTCACCCGATCCACCGCCTGCTGATAGTCGTCCTTGGTAAAGGTGGCGCGGTAGTCCAGCTCGCGATCCAGTGGTACGTCGAGGTTCAGATTCCGGCGCTGCGCTACCGGCTGGCGCAGCTTGCCGAGCAAGATCTCCAGCCGGGCACAGGCTTCTTCATAGGCCTCGGGGCGAGCCGGGTCGGCCACGACGATAGCGTGGAGTTTGCCGGCCAGATTGTCGAACACCACTATTTCTTCGGACACCATCAGCAGAATGTCCGGCGTCTGCAGGGGATCGGGATTCGGGCAATGCGCCAGGCGCGGTTCGACGTAGCGCACACAGTCGTAAGCGAAATAACCGACCAGCCCGCCATTGAAACGCGGCAGGCCCGGAACGTCGGCGACCCGATAGCGCGCTTTGAATGCTTCGACGAAGGCCAGCGGGTCGGCGCACTCATGGCGCTCGGTCTCGACGCCGTCCACCAGCACCTGGCACAGGTGACCGGTCACCCGCAGAACGGTCCGGGCAGGCAAGCCGATGATTGAATAGCGGCCCCACTTCTCACCGCCCTGCACCGATTCCAACAGATAGGAATACAGGCCATCGGCAAGTTTGAGATAGGTTGAAAGCGGGGTATCCAGGTCAGCCAGTACATCACGCACAACGGGTATGCGGTTGTAATCCTGGCCGGCCAGGTGGAGAAATTCTTCGCGGGTCATGATCAGCCTCACAGGGCGGGGTAATTGTCAGACACAAACCGGTGCCCGCGTGATACGCAGGCGGAACAATTTCAGGTACGCCAACGCCAGCGGGCGAGCGCCTTCATCATTCTCATCAGTATGCGGTTGCTGACAAACACGGCTGATCCATGAAGTACAGGTTGGAAGCCGTTAGGCTATATGAGCGCGTCGAGCGAATCAACCAGCAGATCGGGGTTTTCCTCGGCTATGGGGCGCCCGTGGTTATACCCATAGGGCACCGCTACCATTCGCACACCGGCGGCGCGTGCCGCCAATACATCGTTGCGTGAGTCACCAATGAACAGGCTGTGCTCCGGCTTCACCCGCGCCAGTTGCATGACGTGAAGCAGCGCGGTCGGGTCAGGCTTTTTGACCGGCAGGGTGTCACCCCCTATCAACCACTCGAAGAACCGCGCAATGCCCATCTCTTCCAGCAAGGGCGCAACGAAGCGCTGTGGCTTGTTGGTGACCACCGCCATTTTTACGCCCTGCTGTTGCAGCCAGTCGAGATATTCTGCGACGCCGGGATACACCGTTGTAAGCGCATGCGCACCCCCGTAGGCCTGAAGGAATATCTGCAGTGCCGCCTCGGCCTCTTCATCGTCTACGCCCACATGCTCCACCGACCGCGCCAGCGCCCGACGCACCAGTACTGGCGCACCATTACCCACCCAATCGCCGACCTGCTCGATACCGGCGGGCGCCCGGCCGAGCTGGCCAAGCATATGGTTTACCGCAGCAGCCAGATCTAGCACGGAATCGACCAGCGTACCGTCCAGGTCGAACATCACCAGGCGCGGCAAGTTGCCATCGAAGAGTTCGCGCAGCGCTGACATGCTCAGCGCTGGACCTTGGCCAGCTCGGCGCGCATCTGGTCGATCACAGCCTTGTAATCCGGCTTGTTGAAGATGGCCGACCCGGCAACAAAGGTGTCTGCACCGGCTTCGGCGATCTCACGGATGTTCCCTTCATTCACGCCACCATCAATTTCCAGACGGATCTCGCGCCCGCTGGCATCGATCAGCGCACGTGCTTCACGCAGCTTGTCGAGCGTGCCAGGAATGAACTTCTGCCCACCGAAGCCGGGGTTGACGCTCATCAGCAGCACCATGTCGACCTTGTCCATGACGTACTTGAGGCTATCCAGAGGCGTGGCCGGGTTGAATACCAGTCCCGCCTTGGCACCGCCTTCCTTGATCAGTTGCAATGAGCGATCGATGTGTTCGCTGGCTTCCGGATGAAAGGTGATATAGCTGGCACCGGCTTCGAGAAAATCGCCGATGATGCGGTCGACCGGCTTGACCATCAGATGCACATCGATGGGCGCGGTTATGCCGTATTTGCGCAGTGCGCTGCACACCATCGGGCCTATGGTCAGATTGGGTACGTAATGGTTGTCCATCACATCGAAGTGGACGATATCCGCCCCGTCGGCCAGTACGCGATCGACTTCCTCGCCCAGGCGGGCGAAATCGGCAGACAGAATGGAGGGGGCGATCGCGTAATCGGGCATGACAGGACCTCAGCGGTAAATTCGGGACTGCCATAGTTTACCGCAAGGATCAGGCTCAGTTCTCATTTGCTGCGGTTGCCAGCGTCACACTCATCGAAAACCGCGGTGCCGCTTAAGCCTTTCGTAGGCTTGCTGAATGGCATGTATGCGTTCACCAGCAGTGGCCAGTTCCTGCTGGCTGGCACCGGTGAGCTTGTCAGGGTGATGTTTGCTGATCAGCCGGCGGTAGGCGCGCTTGATTGCTTCAGGTCGGGCGGCCGCATCAACTCCGAGCACGTTTGCCGCCTCGCTTAACAAGTGTTGGGTAGAGACCGGCGCGCGCCTTGTGTTGCCATTACCACTGCGGGCCCGGTGGCGTTGATGCATCCGCTGCTGTTCTGGCCGGCTAAGCCCTGCCCGCTGCGCCCAGTCGTCCAGCAATGCGGCAGAGGCAGCCCCGAGCGAACCGTTGACGAGCGCCATTCGCCAGCAGCAATCCATCAAATCAGCGGCACGGGCCGGCTCGACCTCACACAGGCGCCCTATCATCCGCTCCACCTTGATCCGCGGATCCTTGCCTCGATTGAATGCCTTCATCGCCTGGACGCGCCCTGCATCGGACAAGCGAAACTGCGACATGATCTCCCGCGCGAGCTGCAGATGGGCAGGCTGGACCTGACCTTCCGCCTTCGCGAGCCTGCCCAGACTGAGGAACAACACCTCCTCGAAGGTATGCTGGCGGCCCGCCGCTCGGCTCAGACGCTGCGGTAACTCGCCCCAGCTTTGCAAGGCAAGATGACGATCCAGAGCATGCCCCAGCACCGCGCCAAGAATGCAGCCCGGCGCGCCACCTGCCAGTCCACCGAGGAATGTTCCCGCTACCGTTACCGGCCACAGCATGGTCAGCGCGCCTGTGCCTGCCGGTCGGCTTCAGCCAGCCTTTCCGGCGTGCCGACATCGATCCACACGCCGGAGAAGTGCTGTCCGGTCACCCGCCCCTGATCTGCCGCTCGCCGCAGTAGCAGTGCCAGCGCCGCTGCGCCGGGTTTGAGGCCATCAAACAATGCCGGATGCAGTACCGCTATGCCGCTGTAGGTCAGCGCGGCTTCGCCGGGCTGCGGATTGCGAATCTGCCCATCAACCAGAACAAAGTCGCCCTGATCCTTGTGCGCCGGGTTATCCACCAGCACCAGATGCGCCAGGCTATCGCGGTCACAACGCATGCCGGAGAAGTCAAAATCGGTGAAGATATCGCCGTTTACCAGCAGGAACGGTGCCTCACCCAGCAAGGGTAACGCCCGGAGAATACCGCCTGCGGTTTCCAGCGGCTCGCCTTCGGCTGACCAGCTGATCTGCACGCCGAAGTCATCGCCGTTGCCGAAGCGTCGTTCCAGCTGTTCGCCCAGCCAGGCATGATTGATTACCAGACGGGGCATTCCGGCTTCGGCCAGCGCTTCAATGTGCCACTGAATCAAGGGTTTACCCGCAACAGGCAGTAGAGGCTTGGGGGTCGTCAGGGTCAGCGGACGCATCCGCTCGCCTTTCCCGGCGGCCAGAATCATTGCCTTCATGCATGCAGTCCCAGACTGTCCAGTAACCGGGCCAAAGGCGCCAGGCGGGCATCCTGGGCGCAGGCCTCACGCAGATATCGAACAAAACGCGGCGCATCTTCAAGATAGCGGGCCTTGCCGTCGCGATAGCGAATGCGTGCAAAAATGCCCAGTACCTTGAGGTGCCGCTGCGCGCCCATGAGTCGCGCCTGGTCAAGGAATACCGCCAGGTCGTCAGGAACCGGGACCCCGGCCGCCTTTGCCTGTTGCCAGTATTCACCTAGCCAGGCCTCGCGCTCGTCGGGCGACCAGCTGAAGAATGCATCGGCAAACAGGCTCGTCGCGTCGTAACTCACCGGGCCATAGAGCGCGTCCTGAAAATCCAGCACACCTGGCTCGCCGGCCGCGGTCATCAGATTGCGCGGCATGTAGTCGCGATGCACAAATACCCGGGCTTCATTAAGGATGCTGCCAAGCAGAACAGCGCAGACTTCATTCCAGTCCGCGGACTCCTCTGCAGTCATTGCACGCCCGATATGCTTGCCGACGTACCAATCCGGAAACAGCGCCAGCTCGCGGCTCAGTACCGCCTCGTCATACTCCGGCAGCACGCCGGGACGGCTGGTCGCTTGCCAGCGGACCAACACTGTTATTGCCGCGCTGAACAGACGCTGACGCTCGGCATCACTGATCCCGGCCTGAATGCTTTCAAGGAAGGTGTGGCTGCCCAGATCCTCCATAAGCAGGAATCCCTGCTGAAGATCCGCTACATATATAAAGGGTACGCGTACGCCAGCCTCGGCCAACAGGCCTGCCACCTCGACGAAGGGCGTCGAGTTCTCCCGCTCCGGAGGCGCATCCATGATCACCAGGCTACGCGCGCCATCACGCCACCTGAAGTAGCGGCGGAAACTGGCGTCGGCGCTCGCGGTCGTGATTTCGCCTACCGGAACAGTGCCCCAGCCCTGTTCGCGGTAGGCTGTTTCCAGCGCTGAAGGTAACCATTCATGCAGTATCGTCTGTCTTGAATCCATCATTCCCATCCCGAGCGGACGGCGCTGGCTCTGGCGCCGCACAATGCTTTATTATCCACGATCTCTTTACGCAAACGCAGCATGCATGTTGCATTCTTCTCGCACAAGCAGAGCGAGCTCGCACCGACTGGAAGCCCGGAATAATTACAATGGCCTACCGCATACCTCCGTTTCGTTCTTCATTTCCCATGATGCTGGCAAGCGGATTGCTGTTGGCCCAGCCCATGACGAGTCTGGCCAACGATCAAGTGGAATGTCGCGCCAGCACTGACGGTTCGGGATGGAATTGCAGTCCTCTGAGCACGCCAGCGACACTACCCCCACGCCCCGCCCGGAGCGAGCCTCCAAGACCGGCCAAAGCAGATACCCGACCTGTCGACGAGACCTTTGCACCGCAGGGCGCAGCCCGAACCATTCCGCCGCCACCGCAACCCACGCCTTTCAGCGAACTGGACTGGGTACCGCGTGAGCAACTTAATGCCGCTCAGCTAGCCGCGATCGCGCCGTATTGTGGCGGCGCTTATATCGAGCCGGAACGTGCCGGACGGGACGATGAAACCCCTTTCTCGGACTTGCCGATTCATGCGACCGCTGATTCGAGCCGTTTCGAACAAAGCAGCCAGATCGGCGTTCTGCAAGGCGACGTCGTATTGCGTCAGGGTCGGTTGCAGGCACAGTCCAACGAGGCCACCTACGACCGTGCCGAGGATCTGGTTCGCCTGGAAGGCAACGTACGGCTACGCGACCAGGGCGTATTGATGATCGGCGACGAAGCACAGATGCGCGTCGATACGGGCGAGACGCGCGTCAACCGCGTGAAGTATGTCGTTCATGATGCCGCAGCCAGAGGCACCGGGGACAAGGTAATGCGCCGGGACGACGCCGTCATCGTCATGACCAATGGCACCTACACTACGTGCGAGCCAGGCGAAAATACCTGGTCGCTGCACGCCAAGGATATAGAGCTGGATCGTGAAGAGGGCTGGGGCGAGGCCAAGCATGTGCGGCTGCATGTCAAGGATGTGCCGGTGTTCTATACGCCCTACTTCAATTTTCCGCTGGATGACCGCCGCAAGACCGGTCTGCTCGCGCCCAGCTATGCGAGTAGCACCGACAGCGGCAACGAAATCACCATTCCCTATTACTTCAACCTGGCCCCGAATTACGACGCAACCCTGTACCCCCGCTTGATGTCAAAACGCGGCGCGTTGATCGAGGGCGAGGTTCGCCATATGAGTCGAGTGAGCCAGAGCCAGCTCAACGCGGCGTTCCTGGATGACAAGGAGTTCGGCGAACAGCGCTGGATGTATCACCTGCTGCATGCCCAGTCGCTGACCGACAGATTGTCCGCCCGGATCGATACGGCGGATATGAGCGACCCCTACTACTTCCATGATCTGTCCTCGGCACTGGAGTCGCGCCCTGATGATTATGTGAACCAGCGCGCCTCGATGAATTACGCCGGTGACACATGGCGCCTGCAGGCCCTGGTTCACGGCTATGAGCTGTCCACCGTCACCGCCGTAACCCCTTATGAACGTTTGCCCCAGCTGCAGCTGGACGGCGGCAACTGGCTGGGTGAAACCGGCCTGAGACTGGACTACAGCGCTCAGTACAGTCATTTTGATCGTGATTTGCGTACCGGCACAGTCAGTGACGAAAACGGTTTCGCCATCGGCCAACCCGACGTGGGTCTGAGTGGCTTACAACGGGCCAACGGCCATCGCGTCAACGTGAGCCCGGCGCTGAGCTACCCGTTACGCAACAGCTGGGGCTTCATTATTCCCAAGACGCGGCTGGAGTCGACCCACTACGATCTGGAATTCGACGAGCGTGCGGGCGACGGCTTCGATTACGCCAACGCCGATCGGACACCGTCCACTACCGTTCCGGTCAGCAGCCTGGATACCGGCCTGTATTTTGACCGCGACACCAGCTGGTTCGGCAACGACATGCGCCAGACCCTGGAGCCGCGCGCCTTTTACGTTTACGCGCCGTATAGGGAACAGAGCGATCAGCCGCTGTTCGATACCAACGAAACCACCTTCAGCTACAACTCGCTATATCGCGATGACCGCTTCAGCGGTCGTGACCGCACTGGCGACGCCAATCAGGTCACGCTGGGCGCCACCAGCCGTTTCCTTGACGATGCTGGACGTGAGCGCATGCGTGGCAGCCTGGGCCAGATCTTCTACCTGAATGATCGCCGGGTGCAGTTGACCGACGTAACCGGTGAACTCGACCCACGTGACCGCAGTTCCAATTCCGCCTACGCGGCCGAATTCATGTACCAGATGCATGATGACTGGCGCCTCAGCAGCAACCTGCTGTGGGACCCGGACGACAGCGACAGCAACGCCGGTGATGTGCGGATCAATTATCAGCCCGAGCCACGCAAGGCGATCAATGTCGGTTACCGTTTCCGTAATGAGCTGAACACCTTCGATACCCGCACCGGCGCCTATCGAAACGACCTGAATAACAAGATCGACCAGTCTGACCTTTCTTTCATGTGGCCGCTCAGTCAACAATGGAGCGTTATTGGCCGCTGGCAGCACGATTTTGTCGAAGACCGAACCCTGGAAGCCATGGGCGGTCTGGAATACGACAGCTGCTGCTGGAAACTCCGCATCGTCAACCGCTACTGGGTCGATTACGACGAGTATGAATCGCTCGCCGACGACGAACCCAATCGCGGTATCTTCCTGCAAGTGGTCCTCAAGGGGCTTGGCAGTGTCACCGGCAACCGTGTAGAAACCCTTCTCTCGGAAGGAATCCCAGGTTACAGAGAGCGTGAAAATAATGCCTTTTAAGCTATACACAGCAGTAATCGGCCTGTGTGCCGGTTTGTTTTTCAGCTCGAGCGCAGCGGCACAGGTAGTGCCGCTGGATCGGGTAGCGGCCATCGTGGACAACGATGTCGTCATGCTCAGCCAGGTAGAAGAGCGGATGGGTGCGGTACGTCAGCAACTCAACGAGCGCGATGCGCAGCTGCCGCCTGAAGACGCGCTGAGGCGTCAGGTACTGGACCGACTGATTCTCGAAAGCATCCAGCTACAAATGGGTGATCGCGCCGGTATCCGAATCGACGACGCCAGCCTGAACCAGACTATGCAGCAACTTGCCCAGCGCAACGGCGTTTCCCTGGAGCAGTTTCGCGCCGCACTGGAGCGTGACGGCATCAGTTATCAGCAGGCACGCGAACAGATCCGGCGCGAGATGATCATCAACCGGGTGCGCCAGCGCCGGGTTGCCGAACGCATCCAGGTTTCCGATCAGGAAGTGCGCAACTTCCTGAGCTCCGAAGTGGGTCAGTACCAGACCTCGGCGGACTATCGCTTGGCGATGATCGTATTGCCGGTATCCGAATCCGCCAGCGAATCGGAAGTCCGGGAAAAGGCTGAACTGGCCACCGAGCTGTATAACGAATTGCGCGCCGGGGCCGATTTCACCACGCTGGCGGTCAGCCGTTCAGGTGGCGATACCGCGTTGGAAGGCGGTGAACTTGGCTGGCGCAAGGCTGCACAACTACCGCGCCCCTTTGCCCAGGCAATCGGCCAGCTGGACATTGGCGAGATTACTCAGCCACTGCGCTCGCCCAGCGGCTTTCATATCCTGAAACTGCTCGAGCAACGCGGTGGTGAAGGCCAGCTGGTGGATGAATACAACGTCCGCCATATCCTGATCAAACCAAGCGAAATCCGTACTGAAAGCGAGGCCGCGCAACTGGCTCAGCGTTTGTACGAGCGCGTCCAGGCCGGCGAATCCTTTGCCAATCTGGCCCGTTCCTTCTCGGAAGACCCCGGCTCAGCACTCAATGGCGGTTCACTGAACTGGGTGACAGCCGATGCCATGGTGCCGGAATTCGGCGAAGTCATGGCCCGCACGCCGGTTAACCAGGTCTCCCGGCCGTTCGAGAGCCAGTTCGGCTGGCACATTCTGGAAGTGCTCGACAAGCGCAGCGTTGACATGACCCAGGACATGCGAAAGCAACAGGCTGCAAACATGCTGCGCAACCGCAAGTTCGAGGAAGAGCTGCAGACCTGGCTCCTCGAGATTCGCGACGAAGCCTACATTGAGATCAAGATCTAGTGCCGGTTAGCGCCATTGCAATCACTGCCGGTGAACCAGCCGGCATCGGTCCCGATCTATGCCTGATGCTGGCTGCACAGCCTTGCGCACACCAGCGCGTGGTGATAGCCGATGCCCGACTGCTGGAAGAACGTGCGCAACAGCTGGGTATGAAGGTAACTCTGAGTGCCTTTGACCCGACGCAGCCAGCCCGCCCCCAGGCAGCCGGCGAGCTGAGCGTGCTGTCAGTTCCGCTTAGTGCTCCCTGTCATCCGGGAGTACTGGACAAGGCCAACGGTGCTCACGTGCTTGAGACGCTGCGCCAGGCTGGCGAGGGGTGTCTCGATGGTCGCTTTGCCGCGGTCGTCACCGCACCCGTGCACAAGGGCGTCATCAATGAAGCTGGCGTCGCGTTTTCCGGGCATACCGAGTTCTTCGCGCAGCTGACCGGCACCGAGCAGGTCGTCATGATGCTGGCCTGCCCTGGGCTGCGCGTCGCGCTAGCGACCACCCATCTGCCGCTGCGCGCGGTAGCCGATGCGATAACAGGCCCTCTGCTCGAGCGCGTCATCCGCATACTCGATGCGGATCTGCGCAACAAGTTTGGTATCGCCAGGCCACGGATACTGGTATGCGGGCTCAATCCGCATGCAGGCGAAGGGGGCCATCTAGGCCGGGAAGAACTCGACGTGATCATTCCTGCGCTTGAAGTGCTGCGCCGCGACGGTATCCAGCTCGAGGGCCCGTTGCCCGCCGACACGCTATTCACACCGAAATATCTCGACCATGCTGATGCCGTACTGTCGATGTTCCACGACCAGGGGTTACCCGTGCTCAAGCACAAGGGATTCGGCCAGGCAGTGAATATCACCCTGGGCCTGCCGATCATCCGCACCTCGGTGGACCACGGCACGGCGCTTGATCTGGCCGGTACAGGTCGCGCCGACCCCGGCAGCCTGCACGTAGCGCTGGACACTGCCATCAGCATGATCGAAGCCAGAGGATAAGCATGAGCCAGTTCGCACCACACCGGGCGCGCAAGCGCTTTGGTCAGAATTTCCTGCACGATCCGGGCGTAATCAACCGCATTCAGCGTGCTATTGCCCCGCGCGCTGGTCAGCATCTGGTTGAAATCGGCCCGGGCCAGGGCGCACTGACGGAAGGTCTTCTGGACAGTGGGGCTCGGCTCGATGTGGTTGAGCTGGACCACGACCTGCATCCGATCCTTCAGGCCCGATTCGGCCACCAGCCATTGTTCCAGCTGCATAAAGGCGACGCGCTGAAGTTCGATTTCAGCCAGCTGACAACAGAAAACGAAAAGCTGCGGGTGGTCGGTAACCTGCCCTACAACATCTCCACACCGCTGATGTTTCATTTGCTGAGTCAGTCAGACTGCATTGCCGATATGCATTTCATGCTGCAGAAGGAAGTGGTACAGCGGCTGGCTGCCGGTGCCGGCATGAACCACTACGGGCGTCTCGGGATCATGGTGCAGTATCATTGCCAGGTCGAGCACCTGTTCGATGTGGGTCCCGGTGCGTTCAGCCCCGCGCCCAAGGTGGATTCTGCCATCGTCCGGCTCACGCCCCACGCGCAGCTCCCCCACCCGGCGGATGACCCCAAGCTGCTCGAACTGGTGGTGCGCGAAGCCTTCAACCAGCGACGCAAAACGCTGCGCAACACACTGAAACCGCTGCTGGACGCCGACAGCATTGCTGAAGAAGGGCTGGATCCGACAACCCGACCCGAGCAGGTCGACCTGGCCGGATTTGTCAGGCTGGCCAATCGTCTGGCACGCCAGCAAAAGGACCTGACATGAACGCGTCACCCACCCACTCCATCACCGTCAAGGTGGAAACCCGCTACCTGCGCGAACAATCCGATCCCAGCGCCAGCCGCTATGCCTTCGCCTACACTGTCAATATTCGTAACGAAGGCGCCGTCACAGCGCAGCTGATCGACCGGAAATGGATCATCACAGACGGTAACGGCAAGGTTCAGGAAGTCGAAGGACCAGGCGTAGTCGGCGAGCAGCCGGTACTCGAGCCTGGCGCAAGCCATACGTACAGCAGCGGTTGCCTGTTACCGACCCCGGTTGGCACCATGCAGGGGAGTTATGGCATGCGCGCTGAAGACCAGCACGAATTCCGCGCCGAGATTCCGCTATTTCGCCTGGCACAACCCAACGCTTTGAATTGACGTAAGGCTTCGGCATGACTACCTACGCAGTCGGAGACATCCAGGGTTGTCTGAAGCAACTCAAATGTCTCCTCGAACGAGTGGATTTCAATCCGTCGCGTGACGCGCTCTGGTCGGTTGGCGATCTGGTCAACCGTGGCCCGCAATCTCTGGACACCTTGCGTTTTCTGGATGGTCTGGGGAACGCCTGCATTGCGGTGCTGGGCAATCATGATCTGCACCTGTTGGCTGCAGCGCGCGACGCAAGCCGCTTGCGCAAATCCGACACGCTTCTGCCGATACTCAAGGCCGCCGACCGCGCCACTCTGCTCGGCAACCTGCGACAGCGCCCGCTCGCCTACTATGACGACTCGCTGAATTACGCGATGACCCACGCCGGGATTCCGCCCATCTGGACAGTAGCCGAGACCCTCGAGCGCGCCGCCGAGGTTCAGGCTGTGCTGCGCTCCGACACGCTACTGCCGGACTACCTGGATCAGATGTACGGCAATACCCCGGCACGCTGGTCAGCAGATCTGCAAGGCGTCGACCGCTTGCGCGTAATCACCAACTATCTGACGCGCATGCGCTTTTGCAAAGCAGACGGTACCCTGGAGCTCAAATCCAAGGAAGCCATTGGCAGCGCACCCACCGGCTTCGCTCCCTGGTTCAGCTTCCCACGTCCCGATCCGCATATTCGTTTGATCTTTGGACATTGGGCGGCGCTGGAGGGCAAGGTGAATGTTACCGGCATCCACGGGCTGGACAGCGGGTGTGTGTGGGGTAACAGCATGACCCTGATGAATCTGAACACAGGCGAACGCCACGAATGTGACTGCGGAGAAGAACATGACTGATTTCAAACGCATAGGTCCGGATGATGCAGCCAGGCTGCTGGAACGGGGCGCTAACGTGGTGGATATCCGCGACGAGCAATCCTTTGCCAGTGGGCATATTCCCTCAGCCACCCGCCTGGACAATACCAATCTGCCGCAGTACCTCGCGGCCACGGACCACAGCAAGCCGTTGGTGGTCTGCTGCTACCACGGCAACTCCAGCCAGTCCGCTGCGGCGTACCTGGCCAGCGCCGGCTTCGCTGAGGTGTATAGCCTCGACGGAGGCTTTGAGCTGTGGCATCGGCATCACCCCGAGCAGTACGAGCGCGACGACGACTGATCCGCAAAAAACTCCCGCCTCAAACTTTTTTTCATTTCTGCCCTGCCACTCTTCCATAAAGCAACTATCCTGAAATCAAGGCGAATTTATTAAGTGAAGGCCGGTCTGCCGGCTTCCGATAAAAAGGGAGCTGCCGGATCCGGAGCCTGCTCCGCGGCACCCGGATTCTGCAGCATCCCCAATGTCCGTTTTGAAGTGGTATGGGGGGATTCATGCGTATAGAAATGCCGTCGCCCTGTACAGCGTCAGGCGGACAGCTGCCCGGAAGCCACAGACCTTATCCAGGCAACAGCGAGGTCGCGCCATGAGCATATTCAGCCACTTTCAGAACCGATACGAGACTACCCGGCAGGAAGAATATTCCCTGCAGGAATACCTCGATCTATGCAAAACGGATCCCACGGCGTACGCCTCGGCGGCAGAACGACTACTGATGGCGATAGGCGAACCTGAGCTTGTCGACACCTCGCTTGACCCTCGATTGTCGCGAATATTCTCCAACAAGATGATCAAGCGCTACCCCGCCTTCGCTGACTTTCATGGTATGGAAGACGCCATCGAACATATCGTGTCGTTCTTCAAACACGCAGCGCAGGGTCTGGAAGAACGGAAACAGATCCTTTACTTGCTGGGCCCGGTGGGCGGCGGCAAGTCTTCACTCGCCGAAAAACTCAAGGCCCTGATCCAGCAGGTTCCCTTCTACGCGATCAAGGATTCGCCGGTGTTCGAATCGCCGCTCGGTCTGTTCAGCGCTGAAGAAGACGGCGCGATTCTGGAGGAGGACTACGGCATACCGCGGCGCTATATCAACAGCATCATGTCGCCCTGGGCAGTGAAGCGCCTGCACGAGTTCAACGGCGATATCAGTCAGTTCCGAGTCGTCAAGCTGTACCCCTCGGTTCTGCAGCAGGTCGCCGTGGCGAAAACCGAACCCGGTGATGAGAACAACCAGGATATCTCGTCGCTGGTGGGCAAGGTGGATATCCGCAAGCTGGAAGAATTTCCGCAGAATGATCCGGACGCCTACAGCTACTCCGGCGCGCTGTGCCGGGCGAACCAGGGCCTGATGGAATTCGTCGAAATGTTCAAGGCGCCCATCAAGGTCCTGCACCCCTTGCTGACTGCGACCCAGGAGGGTAACTACAACAGCACCGAGGGCATGGGCGCGATACCCTTCAACGGGGTGCTGCTGGCGCACTCCAACGAATCGGAATGGCACTCCTTCCGCAACAACAAGAACAACGAGGCCTTCATCGATCGGATCTTTATCGTCAAGGTCCCGTATTGCCTGCGCGTGAGTGATGAGATCCAGATCTATCAGAAGCTGCTCGCGAACAGCTCGCTGGACACAGCACATTGCGCGCCCGACACGTTACGCATGCTGGCGCAATTCACCGTACTGTCGCGCCTGAAGGAACCCGAGAACTCGAATATCTATTCGAAGATGCGCATCTACGATGGCGAGAACCTGAAGGATACCGACCCCAAGGCCAAATCGATCCAGGAATACCGCGATGCAGCGGGCGTGGATGAAGGCATGAACGGTCTGTCGACCCGGTTTGCCTTCAAGATTCTGTCTCGGGTGTTCAACTACGACCATAGTGAAATTGCGGCAAACCCGGTTCACTTGTTATATGTGCTTGAACAGCAGATCGAACAGGAGCAGTTCCCCAACGAAGTCAGCGAGCGTTATCTGCGCTTCCTGAAGGAATACCTGGCACCGCGCTATGTGGACTTCATCGGCAAGGAAATTCAGACGGCTTATCTGGAGTCCTACAGCGAATACGGACAGAACATCTTCGATCGCTACGTCATGTACGCCGATTTCTGGATCCAGGATCAGGAATACCGCGATCCGGACACCGGCGAGATTCTCAACCGCGCTGCCCTGAACGAAGAACTGGAGAAGATCGAGAAACCCGCAGGCATCAGCAACCCGAAGGATTTCAGAAACGAGATCGTCAACTTCGTGCTGCGAGCCCGGGCGCACAACAACGGCAAGAACCCGTCGTGGCTGTCCTATGAAAAACTGCGGGTGGTTATCGAGAAGAAGATGTTCTCCAACACCGAAGACCTGCTGCCTGTCATCAGCTTCAACGCCAAGGCATCGACGGAGGATCAGAAGAAGCACAGCGACTTTGTAACGCGCATGGTAGAGCGCGGCTATACAGAGAAGCAGGTTCGACTGTTGTCGGAATGGTATCTGCGAGTGCGCAAAGCGCAATAGCCTGAGACAGGCTGCAGCTGCAAGCGACGAGCAGTCTGCATGACCGTAGGCAACACCGAAGCAGCACGGTCAGCTTCAAGTATGTCGCTTGCAGCTTGAAGCTGACCCTCCCCCGGAGGGGCTTGAATGAGCTATGTGATCGACCGACGCTTGAATGGCAAGAACAAGAGCACGGTAAACCGTCAACGTTTTCTGCGCCGCTACAAGGCGCACATCAAGAAAGCAGTTGAACAGGCGGTGGGCCGGCGCTCAATCACCGATATGGAGCACGGCGAGCAGATCAGTATTCCCGGCCGTGATATCGACGAACCCATTTTTCATCATGGCCAGGGCGGACGCCAGACCCGCGTTCACCCGGGCAACCGGGAATTCACCTCTGGCGACCAGATCGCACGTCCACAGGGTGGCGGCGGTGGAGGCGGCTCCCAGGCCAGCAATAGCGGTGAGGGCGAAGACGACTTCGTATTCCAGATCACCCAGGAAGAATTCCTCGATTTCATGTTCGAAGATCTGGCGCTGCCCAACCTGATCAAGCGCCATCTGGCTGGAACTGACACCTTCAAAACCGTACGCGCCGGCATCACCCAACAAGGGAACCCGTCACGTATCAACATTGTGCGCTCAATGCGGGCGGCCCATGCCAGACGCATCGCGCTAAGCGGCGGCAGCCGTTCCCGGCTACGCCTGGCAGTGCGCGAACTTGAACAGTTGCGCCTCACCCAGCCGGACAATCTCGACGATATCAAGGCGCTGGAGGAGGAAATTCAGGCGCTGCGTCGTCGGGTAGCGCGCATACCATTTCTCGATACCTTCGATCTGCGCTACAACCTGATCACCAAGGTACCGCATCCCAGTTCCAAGGCCGTGATGTTCTGCCTGATGGACGTCTCCGGCTCCATGACCCAGGCCACCAAGGACCTGGCCAAGCGGTTCTATATCCTGCTGTACCTGTTCCTGCAGCGAAACTACGAGCGCATCGAAGTGGTGTTCATTCGTCACCACACCAGCGCCAAGGAAGTCGACGAGGAAGAGTTTTTCTACTCCCGGGAAACCGGCGGCACCATCGTCTCCAGCGCACTTCGGCTGATGCAGCAGATTGTGCAGGAGCGCTACTCGCCGAATGAATGGAACATCTATTGCGCCCAGGCCTCCGACGGCGACAACTGGAACGACGACTCTCCCATCTGCCGCGATCTGCTGATTAACGAGATCATGCCGGCGATGCAGTATTACTGCTACGTCGAAATTACTCCCCGCGAGCACCAGGCGTTGTGGTACGAATATGAGCGGGTCGCTGCGAAGTTCTCGGAAAGCTTCGCCCAGCAACAGATTGTCGGTGCCGGCGATATCTATCCGGTATTTCGTAATCTGTTTCAGAAGAGGATGGCCTCATGAACCGGCAACCTATTTCAACCGGCTCGGAGTGGACCTTCGACCTGATCCGGGAGTACGATCGAGAGATTGGCCGTATCGCCCATGACGTATACGGTCTGGATACCTACCCGAATCAGATCGAGGTCATTACCGCCGAGCAGATGATGGATGCCTACGCCTCGGTAGGCATGCCGCTGGGCTATCACCATTGGTCCTACGGCAAGCACTTCCTGCATACCGAGAAAAACTACACCCGCGGGCAGATGGGCCTGGCCTACGAGATCGTGATCAACTCGGATCCCTGTATCGCCTATCTGATGGAAGAAAACACCATGACCATGCAGGCGCTGGTCATCGCCCACGCGTGCTACGGCCATAATTCCTTCTTCAAGGGCAACTACCTGTTCAAGACCTGGACCGACGCCAGCGCGATCGTCGATTATCTGGTCTTTGCCAAGCAGTACATTTCCCGCTGCGAGGAGCGTCACGGCATCGATGCGGTGGAGGATCTGCTCGATTCCTGCCACGCCCTGATGAACTACGGAGTAGACCGTTACAAGCGGCCCTATCCGATCTCCGCCGAGGAAGAGCGGCGTCGCCAGATAGAGCGCGAAGAACATATGCAGCGGCAGGTCAATGACCTGTGGCGAACCATTCCGGTCAGTCCGAACCACGCCAGCGAGCAGCACGAGGAGCCCCGCTACCCCAGCGAGCCCCAGGAAAACCTGTTGTATTTCATCGAAAAGAATGCGCCCTTGCTTGAGCCCTGGCAGCGTGAAGTCATTCGCATCGTGCGCAAGATCGCGCAGTACTTTTACCCCCAGCGCCAGACCCAGGTAATGAATGAAGGCTGGGCCACCTTCTGGCACTACACCTTGCTCAATCATATGTACGACGAAGGCAAGGTAACCGATGGCTTCATGATGGAGTTCCTGCAATCGCATACCAGCGTCATCTACCAGCCGCCCTTCGACAGCAACTGGTACAGCGGCATCAACCCCTACACCCTGGGCTTTGCCATGATGCAGGACATCCGCCGCATCTGCGAGAACCCGACCGAAGAAGACCGCCGCTGGTTCCCTGACATTGCGGGCAGCGACTGGCTGGAAACCATCAAGTTCGCCATGCGCACCTTCAAGGACGAGAGCTTCATACTGCAGTTCCTGTCGCCGAAGGTGATCCGCGACCTCAAGCTGTTTGCGGTGGTTGACGACGACAAGCGCGATTACCTGGAAATCGCCGCGATCCATGACGATCAGGGTTATCGGCTGGTGCGCGAGTATCTCGCGGCGCAATACAATCTGGGCAACCGCGAACCCAATATTCAGGTCTGGGAAGTAGACCGGCGCGGGGACCGCTCACTGAGCCTTCGTCATCAGCGCCACGAGGGCAAACCGCTCGGCGAGACCACCGATGAAATGCTGCGCCATCTGCACCGGCTGTGGGGTTTCGATATCCATCTGCAAAGTCTGGATGGCGATACCGTGGTTGGCGAGGCACATATTCCTCCACGCCCTTCCCGGGAAGAGGAGCGGATTCCTCGATTCGATATGAACATTCCACCGATCTGAGCGCAGCGGCGGTGAACTCGCCCTTGGCGTAGCGCAGGCGCGCTACACCCCCAGGCGTTTGCCCTGGGGCTGTCGAGCGCGGGCTCGACGGCAATCGCGCAAGCGCTACGCTCGACCCCAACAGGCAGCGTTCGCATGGTCTGGCCGCAAAAAATGCCTTAGAGTCGGCGCATGAAAAAACACT